>CAVYYY010000001.1:0-557060 GCA_963772855.1 uncultured Actinomycetes bacterium
CAAGTCAGCAAGTCGGCGGTAACTGCATCGCGCGGACGCGTGGCGACGGTAAGACCTGTCGCCGCGTGTCACCGCATTTGCATTGCCGGATGCTGCGGCTTGCGCAGCCGGACTTTTCGTGCGCGCGTAACCTGCGCGCCGAGAGATGCCCGCATCCGGCCGGCAACGGCTTGCGCCTCACCTACTGCCGGTGGCACCTCGATGTCGACGAGAGGCCCTGCCCCGCCGGTTCTCTCCGCGGCACCCCCTCTCCGCCCGAATGACCGTGCCAGCTGCTCGAGGAAAAAGGGATTTCCGCCGCTCTCGGCGTAGAGCAGGCTCGCGTCCCGATCGTCGCGTTGCTCGAGCAGACCGCGTGCCTCTTCAAACGGCAGCGCCTCGAGCTGGATGCGGGTCAGCGTCTCGGCTCGCTCTGCGCGCTCGAGAGCTCTCTCGACGCGGTCGGGCAAGAGATGCGGGCGGAATGCGACTGCGATCAGGACCGGCGCGACCGGCGGCCGATGGAGGAGAGCGAGTAGCAACTCGAAGGAGCCGGAGTCCGCCCAGTGCATGTCGTCGAGGACGAGAACGAGCGGCCTGTTCGCTGCGAGGCGCTCGAGCAGAAGGCGAACCGCTCGATGGCTCCGGTAGCGCTCGTGCGTCACAGGCGCGCTCGCGCCGTCGCCCGTGCCGTTGATCAGCGGCAAGACCTGCGAGAGGTCCGCCACCACGTCGACGCCCAGCGGCTCGAGAACCGTCGGCGCCAGCCCCCGCACATATTCCTCGAGCGCGTCCGCGACCACCCAGAACGGCACGTCGCGGCCGAGCTCTGACGCCGTCCCACTCAATGCCGAGCTGGCCGCGCATGTCGGCGCGGCCGATCAACTCTCCCAGCAACCGCGTTTTCCCGATGCCCGGTTCTCCGACGAGGGCCACGGCTCCGCCCCGCCCCGTTTGGAGCTCGTCGAGTAGCCGGTCGATCGTGGCCAGCTCCGCTTTGCGTCCGACAAATGGTGCGGGCATCCGCTTCGCACCATAGAGCGGTGAGGCATCCAAGTTAAAGGCCCAGGCCTCAAGACCGGGGTGTTGCCCTGATGTCGGCGCAGACGAGTCGGGCCAAGCTCGCGTCATGGCCCGTTACCTGCTTCACCACAGTCACCAGCCGGATGAATGCGGTGTGGTCTTCGCCTCGTTTCGAGGCCACACGAGCCCGCTCCGCCGCCAACCGACGCTCGCGTCGTGCCGATCTGGAGGCCATGCGATCTGGTGGACGGTCGAGGCGGCGAGCACAGCAGACGCGCTCGACCTCCTTCCGCCGTATGTCGCCGACCGCACGACCGCAACGAGCGTGAGCGACGTGCAGATCCCATGACCGAACAAGAAGGAGGACCAATGATTCCCGCAACACTTCAAACCCGCGAGCTCGCCGAGCGTGACAGCGACGGCATTCACGTCCTGCTGCTTTGGTACCCGCGCGAGAACACGCTCAGCGTCTCCGTCGAGGACGAGCGCGTCGGAGATCAGTTCGACATCGCCGTCGCGCCGGATCGCGCGCTCGATGCCTTCTACCACCCCTTCGCTTACGCCGCCTAACCGGCCACAGCCTCCCTGAAAGGACATCGCTCATGACCGCCAAGCCCATCCCTGTCGCTCGCAAGCGAATCGTCGCACTCGCGCTCATCGCGTTGGCGACACTTGGACTCGCCTACCTCCACTTCGCCGGCGGATCGGCCTCCGTGTCCGTGCCTTCGGGCGCGCACGCGGGTCAGCTGACCCTGAAGCACTGCACCTACGGGAACGAGCCGGCCGACTGCGGCACGCTCGTCGTCCCCGAGAACCGGCACGACCCGCACTCGCGCCTGATCGCACTGCCGATCACGCGCATCCGCGCGCACACCTCCCACCCCGGCGCGCCGATCTTCCGGCTCCAGGGAGGCCCCGGACTGTCGAACATGGACTTCCCCGATGCCAAGCGGTTCACCGCCCGCCACGACTTCGTGCTCGTCGGCTACCGCGGCGTCGACGGCTCCTCGCGCCTCGACTGCCCCGAGGTAGTCGCGTCGATCGAGCATTCGCGCGACCTGCTCAGCAGGGCGTCACTCGCATCCAACGCCTCCGCCTACCGTGCCTGCGCCAAGCGGCTCCAGGACAAGGGCGTCGATCTCGCCGGGTACTCGCTGCCCGAGCGCGTCGACGACCTCGAGCTCGCACGCCACCGACTCGGCTACGGACCAATCGACCTCGATCAGCGAGAGCGCCGGCACGCGCACGGCGATGATCTACGCCTGGCGCTACCCGCAGAGCATCCACCGCTCGGTGATGGTCGCCGCCAACCCGCCCGGCAACTACCTCTGGAACACGAAGACGACCGACGAGCAGATCCATCGCTACGCCGCCGTGTGCGCTCAGGCCCAGGACTGCCGCAGCCGGACGCCCGACCTCGCCGCATCGATCCACTCCGCCTACGCGAAGATCCCGAGCCGCTTCTTGTTCCTGCCGATCAAGAAGGGCAACGTCCGCATCGCCGGCTTCTTCGGCCTCATCAACGCGACCGCCGCCGGCGGCGGCCCGATCGCGGCTCCGAAGACGATCGACACGCTCCTCTCGATCGACAAGGGCAACGGGGCCGCAGGCGCGTGGCTGCTCTCGCTCTTCGCCGGAGTGGCGCTCCCGCACGGACAGGTCTGGGGCGACGTCGCCTCCGTCGCCCGCATCGACGCCGCCTACGGCAGACGGCTCTTCGCGAGCGGCGCCGACCGCGGCTCGGTCATCGGCAACCCCGGCACCGAGTTCCTCTGGTCCGGCGGCCGACTGCTCAACGCCTGGCCCGCCAACCCGGACGAGAAGGAATACAACAGCGTCCGCAACTCGAACGTCCAGACGCTGCTGATCAACGGCCAGCTCGACTTCGCCGCGCCGCCCGAGAACGCGACTCGCCAGCTCCTGCCTCACCTCCCGAACGGGCACCAGGTCGTCCTGCCGAAGCTCGGCCACGCCGACGACTTCTGGGCCTACGAGCCCGACGCGTCGACACGCCTGATCGACACCTACCTCGACAGCGGCCGCGTCGACACGTCCCTCTACACGACCAACCAGCTCGACTTCACGCCGCCACACCGACCCACTCGACGATCGCCGAGATCGTCGTCAGCGTCTTCCTCGGCTTCGCCGCTCTCCTCGTCCTCTCCGTCCTCTGGTTCGCCCGGCGGCTTCACCGCGGCGCGACGTTCGGGCGGAAGACGAGCGTCGCCGTGCGGTCGCTGTTCGCCGCTGCTGCTCGGCTTCGGCGGCTGGTGCCTGGGCGTGCTGATCGCCCTGGTCGCGCTTCCCACGGTTCCGATCACCGACGCAACGCTGGCGGTCGTCTCGATCGCCCCGCCGGTCGCGCTCGCCGTCTACACCGGCTGGTTCCGGTCGACGGCGCCCCGCGGCGTCGCCGCGTTGACCGCCATCGCCTGCGCCGCAGTCGGCGCCTGGCTCGGCTACCAGGTCCCGCACGCGCCCGGCTTCGGCGCGGTGACGGCGATCATCGGCGCGATCCTCGCCGCCAACCTCGGCCTGATCGCGCTCGACATCGCCGCGCCCGTCACGGCCGACGCCACAGTGCCCGGCTCCGCACGGGCCGAGACGGTCCCCGGCCCCGCCTGAGCATCCGACACCCCGAAAGGAACGGCCCGCGGAAGCGGGCCGTTCCTCCACCGCAGGCAACCGCTCCACACCAAGGGTTGCCACACGTTCGTTACGTCGGCGCGCCGCGTCATGCAGTACTGCAGGCACGCAGTCGCCTAGGAGGGATTGGCGAAGCGCACGGCGCTGCGGTTCGCTAGCGTCCACCCGAAGTTGCCCGGATGTTTGGTCTGCGAACGAGTCGTCCTCGCACGGCAAGGTGGGAACCCGTACCTGATCGCGGAGATGGAGCACTCGTTCTTCGTCGTCGCTGATCATCAGTGGCACCGTGGGTACGCACTCGTGCTCCTGAAAGACCACGTTCGCGAGCCGTATGCGCTCGCCCCGGAGGTGCAACGCGAACACTTCCGGGAGGTCATGCGTGCAGCGGAGGCGATCGACAAGACGTTCGCGCCAGTGAAGATGAACTTCTCGTGCTACGGGAACGCCGAACCTCACGTTCACTGGCATGTCGTCCCGAGGTACGCGGACGACCCGCATCCCGGTAAGGACCCGTGGGAAGACATCGAGCGGTTCCGCGAGAAGTTGATCACGGCGGATCAGGCCCAGGCCATCGCCGCTCAGATTCGCAGCAACTTCCTAGACGCCCGGTAGCCCAGGCTCCCAGTAGCCCGGTCTCTCTACGGGGTGAACGTGTCGCCCGTGTCCATACCCCCGCTGCCCTGACCTCCGACTTGGAAGAAAAGGAAGCTCAGGAGCGCGAACGCGACAAAGAAGATCAGCAACGACCAGAACGGGTGCCATTTGATCCAGGCGAACGTGCGGCCCATCATGCGAGCCATCTAACCACGGTGCTCAAACGGATTACAGGAAGCCTGCAAGGCAGTCACCAGTGAACCAGCCTCCCGCGTGCTCGCTCTGGGGCTTTGGGAGGCTCCCGGCGGGGTGGAGATCGCGGGACTCCCGAGCGCAGGGGGGTGCCGGGGTGGCACCCCGCATGCATGCGAACGACCGCCTGCTGCATGAGCAGGAGATCGCAGCGCAACACCAGTGTCCATGCGCTGTTGCGCTGTGCGTGGTGAGCGAAAGGTGAGTAGCGCAGCCCCAGCATTCGCCCACGATCGGCCTCGGTCTCGCCCCCATCGTGGTGACGATCACCGTCATCGTCATCAGCACCTCGTGCGCCTCGCGCTGCGGCTCCTCGACCTCGCCCGCCCTCACGCTGGAGATGTGGGTTGCACGGCAGGAGCGGTGTCGCCGATCCCGCTCGTCGCCCGTGCGAGCTGAGACATAGCGGCACGCGAGCGCGCACCGCTATGTCTCCCGCAGCGGCTACGGACGGCTGAGGAGGCCCTCGTAGCGTGCGTACCACGGGCTTCCGAGGCCTACGTGGCCGCCTCGTCCCTTCCCGACGATCCCGGCGTATTGACCGGTTCCGCGCACGACCTTCCAGGTCGTAGTGCCGATGGCGTCGACCTCACCGTCGCCATTTTCGTCGATCCCGAGATCGACCCACTCGTTCCGGTCGCGAATGGTGAGGGTCCCTCGCTTTCCGGTGAGTTTGGTCACTGCAGCGTCGTAGATGGTGACTTCCTGTCCGTCGCGCATCACCTTGCGTCCGGGGATGCTCAACCAGTTGCTGCTGATCGTGCCTGAGTCGCGCTTCAGGGGTCCGGCCTGCATCGGCGTCAGCACAAACGTCTTCTGTGGGTAAATCTTCATGTTCACGACCACCCGCTGTTTCGCCGCGTCTGGGCGCGCCGCCGCAACGGATGTCAGCGTGACCGCCGCGACCAGCGCAGCGACACACAGACTGAATGTCTTCATGTCTCTCCTCTTGCTAGTAGGTGTGACTAGAGGCGCGCCGGGCTAGGGCGCTTGCTCTCCCACCTCGTAGCTACGAGAAGCTGTTGCTAGCGGCTCGTGTTTGAGGCGGCACTGAGAAGCAGAATTGGGTTCACGCAGTACCACCTCCTACCGTCGAGCCAACCGGGAAAAGTATCGCCGCAGGCGTCGATGAGTACAAGCACTCGAACGCAGCGCGTGAGGCCGTTTTTTGAGTAGGAAACCGGACGGCCACTCCGACTCACCTTTTCTCACCTTTTCGGGGGTCCGCGCTCGTGCGCAACTTCGATCGCGAAACGAAAAAGGTCCCCGTTTCCAGGGACCTTTTCTTGTGGAGCTAGCCGGACTCGAACCGGCGACCTCCTGGGTGCGATCCAGGCGCTCTCCCAACTGAGCTATAGCCCCGCGGTCGCCGCAGTGTAGCTTGAGCCTCCGTGGAAACCGGGCGAGTCGAGGCCTTCAGCGACGGCGTCTTCGCCATCGCGATCACGCTGCTCATCCTGGCTGTCGGGATCGAGCAGGCGATCGCCGAAGGCGGCCTGAAGCAGCAGCTCCTCGACCTCTGGCCCGCCTACATCGCCTATGCGGTCAGCTTCCTCACGATCGGGATCATGTGGGTGAACCACCACACGATCTTCCGCCATTTCGTCCGTGTTGACCGGCCGCTGCTCCTCCTGAACATCCTGCTCCTGTTGATGATCTCGTTTACGCCGTTCCCGACCCGGGTGGTCGCCGAGCACGCTCGCGACGCCGCTGACCGCCAGGCCGCGGCGGTGCTCTACGGCCTCACGTTCACTGTGACGGCACTCTGCTTCAACGCGCTCTGGTTCTACGGGTCTCGCAACCTGTTGCGCCCGGACGCCGATCCCAAAGAGGTGAGCGGCATCACGCGGAGCTATCTGCCCGGCGCTCCGATCTATGCGCTCGCGACGCTGCTCGCGTTCGTCAACTCGGTCGCAAGCCTCGTCGCATTCGGCGTCATCGCCGTCTTCTATGCGTTCTCGGCGACGCTGTTCGGCCGGACTGACGAGACCGTCGCTCTCACCGCCCCATCAGGCGAGCCTCCGTCGTAGGCTGCGGAGCCAAGCAGGAGCATCACACCCGATCGGCCCCCCGCCGCATCGAGTTGCGCGGCGGCGTTCTCCGGTCCCACTCCTCCGCCGATGACCGCGACGACGCGATGCACTGAGTCGAGCGGCATGTGGCACGCCTGAATCTGCGCCCGCACATCCGCCGGCGTGTCGTACACGCTCCCCGAGAAGGAGCCGACCTGAACGTAGTCGGCCCCGGCCAGCCGCGTCACCTGCGCGATCACGGTCGGCGCGACTCCGTGCTTCCTGCCGCGCACCCACAGAGCCGCGCCGACACGGTGGGCGAAGATCGGGACGCCGAGCTCGGCTTCGCGAAGCGCACGCACGGAGTCGAGACCCTGCGCGAACGCATTCACCATCAGCGCGCCGGCGCCCAGCTCCACAGCGCGGGCCGCCCGCGCGAGCAGCGTGTCGACCGGGCCCGACACGTTCACCGCATAGCGGACGCGGGAAGGAAGGACGGCCGCCACAGCCCGCACACGCTCTTCTAGCGGGCACCACTCGGGGTTGCCGAGGAGCTCGTCGTCCTTGACCAGATCCGCGCCACCGTCGGCAAGCAACGCAGCGGTCGCTGCTACCTCATTCGGAGACAACCCGAGCGACGGCTTGACGATCGCGCCGACGAGGACGCCGTCCGGTGCGGCGAACGCCGGCCCGGGAAGCAGGCCGGTCGGCCACTCGACCTCGACAAGGCGGCATCGCTCGAAGGCCGAGCTGTCGGCCCACTCGCCGGCGAGCAGCGAGGAGACGAGCAGCGTGACGTCGCGGCCCCAGTTCGCCTCCGGGGAACTCGAGCGTCGCCGCGGCCTTCCTCCACCGAGACGACCCGCCCCCGCACGTGTTCCGGGCCGTCCGCGCGGCCGACGGACTCGATCAGCGCGAGCGTCTCCGCGGACTCGGGCGGCTCGAGCTCGTAGGTGGCGCGGATCACCACGCGCGGAACGCTACGCGGTGAAGAGCGTGAGGTCCGGCTCGCGCTCGCCGCGGAGCACGGCGAGGTCGACCTCGACGCACTCGATCCCGCGCGACTCGGCGAGCGTCCGCGCCTGCGGCTTGATGCTCTGCCCGGCGAGCATTCCTCTGCATTCGCCGTCGATGCGCTCGAGGTAGCGGGTGAGCTGCTCGACCGCATCGATCGTGACGACGCGTTTGATCTCGACTGCGATCCACGCACCCTCCTCGTCCCGGCACATGAGATCGACGGGCCCGATGTCGGTCGGCCACTCGCGCTTGACGAGGTAGAGCCCATCGCCGAGCACCTCCGGACGAGCGGCGAGCTCCTCCTGCAAGTGGCGCTCCACCCCGTCCTTCTGCAGCGCAGCCGACTCCCCCATGTCGTGGGTCACGTCGCTGAGGACTTCCGCGAGGCGGATCTCGAGCCGGTCTTCGGTCTTTCCGGCGCGCTTTCGAACGACGATCGACGAGTCCGACTCCTCGACGACGGCCGGCGGCGTCATCCAGTTCAGCGGCTTGTACCCACCTGCATCGTCGTGGATGAGCACGGATCCATCCGCTTTGAAGACGAGCAGCCGAACCGCTTCCGGGAGCACGGCGGTGAGCCGGCCGGTGTAGTAGACCTCGCAGCGCGCGACGACAAGGCGCATGGCCGGCGGACCGTACTGGCCGCTTCGGACATGCCTGGCGTCAAGCCCAGGGCAAGCGGTCCCAGTACGACGGACGCCCGATCCGCGACGGCTCGAACCCGACGTACGCCTCGTCGGGATCGGGCGTCTCCTTCGCCGCGCTCGCGCCGTAGCGCGCCGCCAGCTCTGAGACCGGGTAGACAACCTTCCACTCTTCCGATCGCCCACCGACCATGAAGATCACGCACGGCCCGTCACCCGCGCCCACGAAGATGTGCTCGGTCCCCGCCGGGGTGTGGACGAAGTCCCACGCCCGCAGGAGCCGCTCCTCTCCCTCGACGAGCAGGCGACACTCGCCGGAAAGGACGAGGAAGTCCTCTTGCTCCGACTCTCGGTGGTAGAGGCCGTTCGACTCACCAGGCTCGAGCACGTGCAACCTGACGCCGAGTTGCGGAAACGACACGTGCCGGGTTTCGAACGAACACTCGGCGCCTGACGGTTGCTTCGGCCCCGACGTTTCCGACGTCAACCACTCGGCGTCGGCCACGTTGAGGACGAACCACCCCTCGCTCAGACGCGCGAGGCCGGCGCCGCGATCCTCGAACTTGGCCTGCTCCATCGCGGGAATCTACAGCGTCAGATCCTCACCGCCCTCCTTGACCTCGCACTCCAAGCGGACGAGGATCTTCCGGTGGCGGATACCGCTTCCCCGAAACGCCGGCGGACGTGGTTCGTTCTTGCGGGCGCCACAGTCGGAGTGGCGCTCGGGATTCTTGTCAGCGTGGCGACTGACGTTCCGTTTGCCCCGGAGGCCGGACTGCTTCTCGGGGGCTTGGCTGGCTGGCTCTCGGCGTCTCGTCTACGTCGCTAGTTGCGGAGTCGCCGCGAACGTCGACGGAGGAGGCGACGATGCGCACACCCACAACAGCCCTGATCGCAGCGCTGTTCGCGATCGCAACGACGTCCGTCGCAGGGGCTGCTCAGACAGCCGTCCGCGGACCCTGGCTCCTGACGACTCTGCCGGGAATGGGAACGGTCACCTGGCGGTGCGACCCGGCGCGCGAAGCTCGCGGGCTTCCTGCACTCGCCCTCGGCGTCAACACGTCCTCCGCCACGGCCACCGAGACCGTCACGTTTCGTACCGGAGGGAAGACGCTACGACGTAAAGTCATGCAGCCCGGAGAGCGGCTCGAACTGCCGTACCTGAAGTTCATCCGCCAGCAGCTCAGCTTCGCACAGTCGACCGAGCCCGGAACCCTTCGGGCGATCGTCACCGTGGACTTCAGTCCGAGGCCCGTCTCGCCGTCGCACTGTTTCCCATACCTCCCGCCGGCACTCGTCGTTCGCCTGTCCCCGCGCTGACTAGAGTCGGATCGTGCTCAGCATCGGCTCGATCGTGCTCCGCGTCGACGACCTGAAGCGGCAGACCGAGTTCTGGGAAGCGGCCCTCGGCTACGTGCGCCGGGACGAGGCGAGCGACGACTGGATGCTCCTCCGGCCAAGCGATGGTGCTGGGCCGAACCTCGCACTCGACGCGGCTGCATCCGAGGTGCACGTCCCGCCGCGCATTCACCTCGACCTCTACACCGAGGATCAGGCCGGCGAGGTCGAGCGGCTCAAGGCCCTCGGTGCAACTGAGATCCACTGGGACAAACGCCCGCCGGACGCCGACTACGTGATCCTCGCCGACCCGGAAGGCAACCGGTTCTGCGTCGTCGACGTGACGCGCTGACTAGCGCAGCCTGAGCTCCAGCAGGAGCTCGCCGTCGAAGACGATCTCGCCCGTCTGCCTGAACCCGTACCGCTCGTAGAACCCGAGTGGGCTCCCTTCGCCCTGCCCGCAGCTCGTCCGCATGACCTCGACCCCGGGATGCCGGCGGAAGTAGTCGGCGACGAGATCCAGCGTCGCCGTTCCGTATCCGCGTCCCTGATGGCGCCGGTCGATGAGCAGCTTCCACAGGTACTGCGGGAAGTAGCCGGCCCCGCCAACGTCGTCGCTGATCATCACGAACCCGACCGGCGCCTCCTCCGCGTAGATCGCCCAGTAGAGAGCGCGGCCGTCGGGCTCCTCGGCCGCCTCCTGGAGCGAGCCGGGGACGTCGCTGACGAACTGCCACTGCTCCGGGGAAACCTCGAGCGCCAGCACCGCCTCGCGGTTGGCGTCGTCGATGGGCCTCAGCGTCACCATGCTCAGAAGGTAACGCGCACGATCGACAGCAGCGCATTCCGCAGCGGAGGAAGACCCGAGAACCCGGGCAGCAGATACCGGAACAGTGCTCCGCGCCCCCGCGGGAGCCGCAGGTCGCGGACCTCGGCGACCTTCGGCAGCTCACGAAGCTTCTGCCGCTCCTCTTCGTCGATCCCCCAGTGCCACGGAGGCGGCTGATACTTGGCGCCCCGCGCGACGTCGCCGCGCTGGCTGCGCTCGCTGAGCCAGCGCGGAACGGCGTCGAAGAGCAACGCCGCGCCGGGAAGGCGATCCGCGATTCCGGCAACGAGGTCGTAGACCTCTTCGGGCTGGAGATACATGAAGAGGCCCTGCGCGGTCACGAAGACGGGCGACGACGCATCCACTTCTTCGGTCCAGGCCAGATCCATCGCGGAGCCGGCGAACAGTCGCTGCCTCGGGCCGGGAGGAAGAAGAGCCCGTCGCAGGTCGATGCTCTCCTTGAGGTCCACCGTCAGCCAGCGCACGCGGCCGTCGTCGACGCGCCAGAACTGCGTCTCGAGCCCTTCGCCGAGAGCGACCACGGTGCCGCCCGGGTGCTCTCGAAGGAATCGCTTGACTTCGCGATCGAATGCGAGCGCCCGCAGCGCCTGCCACTGTGCCCAGCCGGACACGGAGCCGAAACGCTCCTCGAACGGGTAGTCGATCGCCTCGAGCAACTCGACGGCCTTCGGGTCCCGGAGGACGGGCTTCGGCCGCCGGGCCTCCGTCGCGCGCTGGTACAGCGTCCAGAGCAGCGTCTCGGGCACGCGGGTGAGCTCGGGGACGATCATGAGCCTAGTAGTACCGACTCTCACCCAGATCGGACTGGGTAACGTCGGCCGCCTGAGCGACGAACGAGTCCTGACCCTGCGGGAGCTGAACCGGGCCCTGCTCGAGCGGCAGTCGCTGTTGCAGCGCCGAAAGCTCGGCGTCCAGCAGGCTGTCGAGCGCATCTGCGCGATGCAGGCGCAGTGGCCGCAGTCGCCGTACATCGCGCTCTGGACGCGCCTGACGGGTTTCCGGAAGGACCACCTCCGGCGCGCGCTCGAGCAGAAGAAGGTCGTGAAATCGCAGCTGTTCCGGATCACGCTGCACATGACGAGTGCCCGGGACTACCCCTACTACGCCGCGGTCTGGCAACCATCGGCACGGGACTCGACACCGGGCGTCAACACGCAGACGATCGACGCCCTCTCGCGACAAGTGAAGGAGCTCGCTACGAAGGGTCCGGTGACTCACGAGCAGATCGCCGATCTCGCGTCCGACCAGATGGGTGGATTCCGCTGGCGCACGCGGACGCTGACACCGCTCGTCCACCTGCTGCCAAGCGGCTCGTGGGACCACTACGGCCGCGCCGAGCTAATGGCGATGGAGTCCGTGCTCGGCGTCGAGTTGCCTCCGAGCGAGGAGGGCGCCCAACGCCTCGTCACGCGCTATCTCGCCGCGTTCGGGCCGGCGACGCAGGATGACCTGCTCCGCTTTGCCGGCGTCCGTGTCCGCGACGTGCGTGCCGGTCTCGACAACATTCCACTCCGGCGTTTCCGCGACGAGCGCGGACGCCTACTGCTCGATCTCCCGCGCGCGCCGCTACCGGACGGCGACACCACGGCGCCGGTGCGATTCCTGCCCAAGTGGGACTCGTCAATCCTCGCCTACGCGGCGCCGGAGCGCACGCGGATCCTTCCGGAGAAATACCGCACGACCGTGATCAGGAAGAACGGCGACGTTCTCCCCACGGTTCTCGTCGACGGCTTCATCGCGGCGACGTGGAACGTCGACCGCAAGGGAGAGCTCCACATCACGGAGCTCCGCCGGCTCACGAAGTCGGAGCGCGCGGAGGTCGCCGCCGAAGGCGAGCGGGTCCGCGAGTTCGTCCTCGACTGAGCTCAGTCGGTCAGGCGAAGCGCGACCGCCGGCCTGATCCGAGTCGCCGACAGCGCCGGCGCGACGGTCGCCGCGAGCGAGGCCGCCACCGTGGCGGCCAGCAGGATGGCGAGCTGCCCGTACGGCACGGCGAAGTCGAGATCGCCCATGGCGTCGGATCGCGCGATGATCGTGTAGAGCGTCAGGAGCGAGAGCGACGCGCCGATCAGCGTTCCCTGTAGCGCGACGTACGCCGCCTCGATGGCGAAGCTGCGTCCGACCGAGCGCGCCGGGAAGCCGAGCGCCCTGAGCGTGCCGATCTGGCGCCGCCGCTCGCGAACCGCGCGGATCATCACCACCGCGATCCCGGCGATCCCGACGAGCAGGCCCATCGCGAGGTAGCCCTGGAACAGCTGGAAGATCTGGTGCGTCATCGTGAAGGCTTCATCCATCAGCGCCGAGATCGAAGAGGCCTGTGCGCCGTTGCCGATGAACTGGCTCTGAAGGCGCTCGGCGAACACGTCGGGGTCGGTTCCCGGCAGGAGCGCGACGAACTGGCGGCTGGGGACGAGTCGGTCGCCGAACAGCCCGCGCGCTCCATACAAGCCGTACAGCATTCCGTTGTTGATGAAGTAGTCGGGCGACGCGATCGCGGCCACGCGCACCTCTCGCGTGACGCCCGTGATCGGATTGCTGACGGTGAGCCTGTCTCCGACCCCGATCTCGAAGCCGGGCGGGCCGCCCTGCTGCAGGAACATCGGGTCGGCGACGATGAGGTTCGGGTCGACAAGGACGGCACTCCATGCCTGCAAATCCGACGCGTACGACCCACGGTCCTGGAGCTTGGGCGCTCCCATCTGGATGAGGCTCTCGTCGAAGCCGGTCAGCGGCCAGAAGTGCTCGTCCGGGGAGCCGCTGAGCGCGAAGCTCGCATTCACCTCCGAGAGCGGTGACGACATGAGGACGCCGGGAATCTGCGACAACGCTGCGGTCGAGATCGGGTTGGCGTCGCTCGAGCGGACGAACACCTGAGCGCCGCCCGAGACGTTCGCGCTCGCCGCATCGACCTGCCTGTCGATCATGAAGGAGATCGACGTGATGAAGGTGAGGATGAAGACGACGAGCGCGTACATCGCGACCGTGAGGCCCGTCCGTCCACGTCGTGCGAGCGGATACGCCAGCCCGAGGCGGAGGGAGAGCAGGCGGCCGCCCACGCGCCGAAGCGTCGCCATGAGTCGGTCTTGCTGAAGCGTCACGAGGGCGACACCACCCGCTGTCATGACGACCCCCTGCGCGACGTACATCATGATCGAGGCGCCTTCGGCCGACCCCGGGAAGATCGCGAACACGACGGCGCCCCAGGCGACGACGAACCCGGCGACGGCTGAGAGCGCCGTGCGCGTGGCGAAGTGGCGAGTGAGGGCCGGAGTGATGCCGACGACGAGGATCGTCGGCCCGAGCAGGAGGCCGAACGGCTCGCTCGAGGAGATCGCCGCGACCGTCCACAGCGCTCCGAGAACGGACGCCGCAGCGCCGAGATACAGCCAGCGCCGCTTTCGCCTCGGGGGCGGCTCTGGGATGTCGCGGATCGCACGGATGATGTTGAGCCTGCTCACGCGGACACTCATGACGACGATCGTCACGACCGCGACGACGAACGACACCGCGAAGCTCTGGATCAGGCTCGGCGTCCTGACAGTGAAGTAGAGGTCGAACCGGTTGTGCTCGGAGCTGAACGCGACCTGTGAAAGAGCGACGAGGAGCCGACCGAGGCCGATTCCGACGATCGTGCCGAGCAGCGTGGCGAGCAGTGCGTAGATGAAGCCCTCCGTCGCGAACGCTCCGACGAGCGAGCTGCGGCGCATGCCGACGGCCCGCGCCATGCCGAGCTCCGGCTTCCGCTCGGCGGCGAGCATGACGAAGAGGTTGATCAGCAGCAGCAGCCCGGCGAACACCCCGAAGCTGCCCATGGCCCTGAACATCTGCGTGAAGCCCTTGCCCGTCTCGTCCGCGAGGTCGAGGAACTCCTGCTTGATGGTCGTCACCTGCGGGGCGATGCCGACGGAGGCTCGACGGATCGACGCCTCCACGCTGCGACTGAGCTTCGAGCCCGACTCCACGCCTCCGCGGTTCGAGACGGCGACGGCGAGCGACGGGGGTGCGCCCGAGCCGCGGACGCCTGCCCGCACGAAGGCGGCGAACGTCGACGGCGAGACCAGCACGTTGCGCGCCTCCTGCTCTCCGGCCAGGGAGAAACCGGCAACACCGAGCCGCGGGAGAACGCGGTCGACAGTCAGCGTTCGCGGCCTGCCGTACGCATAGACGTCGATCTGCGAGCCGGGGCCGATCTCGAGCACACGCGCAAGGTCGTCGGTCACTGCCGCATTGCCCGCGGCGGGCGTCGGCCCACTGATGCCTGTCGTCGCCGGCTGGTTCCCGAACACCCGCGCCGCGTCGAAGTCGACTCCGACCACCTGACCGTTGGGCGCCGTTCGGAGATTCCCGCCCCGTCCGGCGGTGACCGCGGCGTCGAAGATGCCCAGCGGCAGCACGCCGTCGACCTGCGACCTTGGCAATGACTGGAGCCGAGAGACGAGCGAGCTCCACTCGTCCGCGTTCCGCGCGACGACGAGCTCGTCAACGGGACCGAGGTGCTGCCGCGCGATCTGGCGGATGGATGCATCCATCGTGTCCCCGACGACCGCCGAACCGGTGATGATCGCGGCGCCGAGCAGCGAGCCGAGCACGACGAGCGCGGCCTCACGGGGCCGTCGGACAGCATTGCGCAATGCCATGCGGCGCAGAATCGGCCGCCGCGCGATGACGTAGAGAAAGGGAAGGGCGGTGAGGAGGGCGAGGAGGAGCATCGGGCTCATCGCACCAGCGCCACCTCTCGAGCCACCTCCCGCCGGGCGGCCACGTCTCTGTCGGCCACCATCCGACCGTCGCGCACCGTGATCAAGCGATCGGCGTGCGCTGCAACCGCCGGATCGTGTGTGACGAGCACGATCGTCAGGCCCTCAGCGTGCAGCTCCCCGAGCAGCTCGATCACTGCGCCGGCCATCTCCGAATCGAGGTTGCCCGTCGGCTCGTCGGCCCAGACGATCCGCGGCGTGCCGGCAAGGGCACGCGCAACCGCAACACGCTGCTGCTCACCACCCGAGAGCTCCATCGGCCGCCGGTCGAGGCGATGGCCGAGCCCGACACGTTCGAGCGTCTCCCGCGCCCGCGCGCGTGCGTCGTGCTCGTGCACACCCGCAAGCAGCAGCGGCAACTCGACGTTCTCGGTCGCCGTGAAGACCGGGATGAGGTTGAACGCCTGGAAGATGAATCCCATCTCCCTCGCGCGATGCTTGGTTCGCTCGCGGTCGGAGAGCTCGTGGATGCTCAGGCCGTCGACGAGGACGCGTCCCCCATCGATCTCGTCGAGCCCGGAGAGGCAATTCAGCAGAGTCGTCTTTCCGGAGCCGGATGGACCCATGACTGCGAGGAACTCCCCTTGAGGAACGGCTAGATCGAGTCCGTGCAACGCAACAACGGAGTCCGCGCCCGAGCGGTACACCTTTCGGACGGCCTCCGCGGCGAGAATCGGTGTATTCATGATCCCTCCTCCCAGCGCAGTCGCGAGCTGACGCCCATCACCCCCGGTACGCGGTCGACGACAGCCTCGATCAGCCTTGCGTGCTCTCTCGAGTCGACCCGCCCGGTCAACGTGACCTCGCCGTCCGAGACGATGACGTCGCCGGCGCCAGAACGCCGCCAGTAGGACCGGATCAGCGCGTCCGACTCGATCTCCTGCCAGATCTCCTCGTCGGATCGAACGAAGGCGCGCACGAGATCATGGCGCGTGACGATCCCGACGAGCCTCCCACTCTCGACGACCGGCAACCGCGAGACACCGTCTTCGATCATCAGCGCGGCCGCCTCCGCAACCCCGCGGTCAGGACCGATCGTCACAGCTGGCGAGGTCATTGCGTCGCCGGCGATCCGGGCGTCGACCTTCATCATCAGGTCGCCCTCGTCCATGAGCCGCGCGAGGATGCCGCGATGCAGGCCGTCGGCTGGGCGCTCCTTGAAGAGGATGTCCTGCTCGGAGACGACGCCCACCACCCGCTCGTCCTGAAGGACCGGAACACCCGAAATCCGCTTGTGGACGAGCACGGCGGCGACGTCTCTGAGGTCGGTCTCCGGAGCGACGACCGCGACATCTGTGGTCATGACGTCTCTGACTCTCATGTCCGCGCTCCTTCCGCGCTCATATGCGTTACCGCTTGCACCTTGGCCCGCGGAGCCTTCGCGTCCATCGGTGAGCCACCCGATTCGCACTGCGAGTTTTCGCTGATTGACAGCGGAGGCGGTCAACCGCGAAGGGCTCAAACCGATCGCCGCGGGCGGCGCGGCGCCCATCTTCGGTGTCGGCGAGGCGGCCGGCGTGGCCTCCGCCAGACAATGAGGCGCTTCGCCAGGCCCTCCAGGACGAGTAGCCAACTCACCCCGGCTGCCAGCATCAGCGTCAGCGCCGTGTCGAGCGGAACTTTCACGCCGGCCTCCTCCCTCTCCACCTAGACCAGTGCCGGCGATGCCGGGACTCGGACTCCGAGCGGCGCCAGCACGTCCTCGAGCGTCGGCCTCCCGATCTCCTCGAGCTCGTACCGCGCGTGGCGGATCGGATGCCTCGAGTCGATCAGCCGGCCGAGGTCGATCGGCGTGCCGGTGACGACGACGTCACAGGTCGCGGCGTTGATCGTGGTCTCCAGCTCGTGGAGCTGGTCGGGGGAGTAGCCCATAGCCGGCAGCGAGTCGACCTCGGGGTACCTCTCGAGCACGTCCCTGATCGATCCGACCGCGAACGGCCGGGGATCGACGAGCTCGAGCGCACCGCCCTGACGGGCGGCGACCGTGCCGGCGCCGAAGGGCATGCCCCCATGGGTCAGCGTCGGGCCGTCGTCGACGACGAGCACGCTCGCGCCGACGAGGGACGGCCCGTCCTCGAGCACGACCGGAGATGCCGCCCGAACGATCTGCGCAGCGGGGTTCACCGCCTCGATGTGCGTGAGGACCTCTTCGACCTCCGCCAGCTCCGCGCTGTCGACCTTGTTCACGACGACGACGTCCGCCATCCGGAGGTTGGCCTCTCCGGGATGGAAGAGCAGCTCGTGGCCGGCCCGAAGCGGGTCTACCACGGTGACGTGGATATTCGGCACGAAGAACGGGAAGTCGTTGTTGCCTCCGTCCCAGATGACGACATCCGCCTCTTCCTCCGCCCGGAAGAGGATCTGCTGGTAGTCGACGCCGGCGTACATGACCATGCCCATCCGGACGGGCGCTTCGTACTCCTCCCGCTCCTCGATCGTCGGATTGGTCCGGTCGATGTCCTCGAGTCGAGAGAAGCGCTGGACCCGCATCGCCTCGAGGTCGCCGTACGGCATGGGATGGCGCACGAGCGCAACGCTGTAGCCAGAGTCGAGCAGGATCTGGCCGATCCGACGGCTGGTCTGGCTCTTCCCGCAGCCAGTTCGGACAGCGGTCACGGCGACGACCGGCTTGCGGCTCGTCAGCATGGTCTCGTGGGGACCGAGCAGACGGAAGCTCGCTCCCGCCGCGAGGGCGATCGACGCCTTGTGCATCACGTCCTCGTGCGAAACGTCCGAGTAGGCAAAGACGACCTCGTCGACGCGATGTCGTCTGATCAACTCAGGCAGGTCGCTCTCCGACCTGATCGGAATCCCGAGCGGGTACCGCGGGCCCGCGAGCGACGTCGGATAGACGCGATTCCCGATGCCCGGAACCTGCGCTGCCGTGAACGCGACGACCTCTGTGTGGGGGTCGTTACGGAACACGACGTTGTAGTCGTGGAAGTCGCGTCCACCGGCGCCCATGATGATGACCTTGCGCATCGTCCCTCCTTTCAGGCCTAATGGCCTCCCTCTCACACGCCGGAGGCCTCTGCGTTCACGCCGACGTGATGCCGGATGGGCACCTCGAGCGGCGTCTTCGAGGCGCCGTTCGTCCTCCGTGCTCGCAGCTCCAGCCTTCCGCGCATGTACGAGACGGTGACGCTCTCGGCGTCGGCGTCTGCAGGCAGTCGGAATGTCTCCTCGAGCCGTTCGTGCAAGCAGAACGGGCCCTGGTCGATTGCCGTCTCGACCTGGTCGCCGAGCACCTTGACCAGACGGCCGGCGATCTCAACCTTGAGCTCCTCCTGCGCGTACCCGCGCACGGGAACGCGCACGACATACTCGTCCGGCGACTTGTCGACACTCGCCTCGCACGGCCGAACGGGAGCGAGACCAGTGGTTCGCATGACAGTCATGGCAGCCTCCTTTATCGCTGCTTCGATCCTCCCGGCTCGGCCGCCGTTCCGCATCGGGGCAGCTGCCGAAGAGCGATGAGGAGAACTACCGAGGGCTTCGTACGACGATGCGTCGCGCTTCCCGGTCGACGGCTTCGATCTGCTCCACCGAGACGGTCGACAGTGCGCAGCTCAGCGGCGTGTCTTGCACCAGCAGCGCTCCTGACCCGCCAGACGCCGCTCGGGGAGGCAGGACGGCAGCCAGGCTGCCGACCCTGCCCTCCGCCGTGTGAACGGCGAACCCTTTGCAGTCCCCGAGCTCCGTTGTGGTCTTCATGCCGGCGCCTGCTCTCTCTTTCGCTCCGCCTTGCGCGGCCAGGTCAGCTTGGACCGAACCGACACCACGCCCGGCGTCCGCTCCGCGAAGGAGACGATCGCATCGGCGACGTCTTCCTCGTCGACGTCTCCGACGAGCAGCACCTCGCCCTGCTCGACCGTGACCTGCACATTCGACGCTGACATCCAGAGCCTTCGCACGATCCCCTCTTCGCGGATCTCACGTTTGATCTCCGCGTCGTCGCGGGTAAACGCCCGCACGAGGTCCGCGCGCGTGACGATTCCGACGAGGCGGCCGCTGTCCACGACGGGCAACCGGTCGATGCCGAGATCGAGCATCATCGCGGCGGCGTCAGAGACCGAGCGACCGGATGCAATCGTCACCGGGGGCGACGTCATCGCGTCGCCGGCTGTCCTTGCGTCGAGCTTCGCCCGCGGCGGATCCTCTGCGTAGTGGACGAGCCAGTCGACCACTCCTTTCCGGTCCGGCGCAAGTCGCTCCTTGTACAGGATGTCGGTCTCGGACACGACGCCGATCACTCGATCACCGTCGACGACCGGAAGTCCGGAGACCCCGTATTCGAGCATGCGAGTTGCGACGACCTTCAGCGGCGCGTCTGCTGTGACGGTAAAGACCTTCTCCGTCATGATGTCTCGAACTGTCATCTCTCCTCCTTTTCGGGTTGATTCGAGTCCTCAGGCCAGCGCGGGAACTGCCGTCCTGATGTCGAGCTCGACCTCGACTGGGACCGCGAGGGCGATTCCGACGATGCATACGGCCTCTGCGAGACGAGCCGCCTCGCGCACGTCGCTCTCACGACCGGCGTCGGTGGAAAGCTCGACGGCGAGCTCGATCACGACGAAGCCGAGCCGACCGTCCGCCCTACGCGTCACGTGCCCGGCACCCTTTACCGCCAGGTCGCGGAGAGGGAGCGCTCGGCGAGCCGCGATGGCTTCGAGCGTGAGCGCATAGCACGACGCAGTAGCCGCAACGAGCATGTGCTCCGGAGACCAGAAGCCCGAGATGCCGTTGCGGAATTCGGGCGGCGTTGCGATCGTCAGGGACAGGCCGCCCTCGGTCGTAGCGTCGGTCGTGCCCGCGGCGTCACCGTGCACCTCGACGGAAAAATGAAAATCCTTGTGCGTAGACATGTCACACCTCCGCGTGAACTCGGCCGTGCTCGGGGTCCAGGTCGGCTCCCATTGCACGCGGGACGACCAGGACCGGGCACGGGGCGTGCTTGATGACAGCCGCCGAGACGCTGCCCAGCAACATCCGACGGAAGCGGCCCCAGCCGTGGCTGCCGACGACGAGCAGGCGCGCTCGACGTTCTTCGGCGAGATGGCAGATCTCCTCGACCGGAATGCCGCGACAAACGATTGTCTCGACGTCGACGCCCGCCGTACGTGCAGTCCCCGCGACCGCGCGCGCAACCTGCTCGGCACGTTCGGACTCCCCGTCGCCGACGTCCGCGAATGCGGGAAGAGGCGCGTACCCGATTCCGGCGTACCGAGGGCTCCAGACGGCCACGACAATGAGCGTGGCGCCGGTCGCCTCGGCGAGCTGGACGGCCACGTTCGCGGCGGCGGTCGCGCTCGGCGAACCGTCGGTGGCCAGGACAATCGTATTCGTGCTCGTCGCGCACCTCCTCTTTCGAACCCAGCGTCCTCCGCAGGGGAACGCGGCGCATCGGGGGAGCGGCTGAACGAGCCTGCGGCTTTCCCGCAGGGGAAGCGGTTACCAGGTCTTCAGCTGCGGAGACGCTGCCGGCGGGGCGACTCGCGCTCTTGCATCCAGCGCGATGCAGGAGTCCGGCCGGGCCATCACCGGGTTGAGATCGAGCTCTGCGAGCTCCGGGAGATCCTCGGCGAGGCGCGCCACCCGCAGCACCACGTCCACGACGGAGCTGGCGTCCGCCGCGGGTGTGCCGCGATAGCCGCGCACGAGACGGCCGGCTTTCCCACTCGCAACAAGGTCCTCGGCGTCTGAATCGGTCAACGGGGCAAGCCGGAAGGCGGCGGCTCCGATGAGCTCCGCCATCGTCCCGCCGGGCCCGAGAGCGACGAGCGGACCGAAGACGGGATCTTGAACTGCCCCGACGAGGAGCTCCGACCCACCGCGCAGGAACGATTGCACCAAGGCAGGCAGGCCGATGCGCTCGACGGCCTCCGTCACGGCGGCGGCGTCGCGCAGATCGAGGGCAACGCCTCCCCGCTCCGTCTTGTGCACTCCAGCCAGAGCCGTCTTCACGACGACCGGATAGCCCAGCTCTGCGGCGGCGTCGAGCGCGTCCTGAATCGTCTCCGCACCCCGCTCGGGCACGAGCCCGATCCCGTATGAGTCGAGCAGGTTGCGTGTCTCTTCGGATGTGAGCCATCGATCAGCGGCTGCTTCGACCACGCGTCGTGCGCGCTCGTGATCGATACCGTCGAGCTCCGGCACGCGGCCCCGTGGGCGGCGAAGCCAGTCGGCCCGTTCGGCGGCGCGACCGAGTGCGCGCGCGGCCGACTCCGGGTAGTCGAACGCGGCAACCCGACTGCTCGAGAGCAGCTCGGGCGGTGTCCCCGACGACGAGATGATGCACGCGAGCACCGGCTTGTCTTCGACTCCGGCTTGCTCCACCGACCGTGCGATTGCGGCGGCGACCTCTTCCGCGCCCGCGACGACCGGGGGCACGAACAGGGCGATCACGGAGTCGATTCCCGGATCGCGCAGCAGGGCGGGCAACACGCTTTCGTAGGTCGAGCCGACCGCTGAGCCGAGCATGTCGACGGGATTGGCGATGCTCGCCTCCTGGGGAAGAACGTCCCGCAGAGCCGCCACGGTCTCTTCGGCGAGCGGCGCAAGCGAGAGTCCCGCCGACTCGCACGCATCTGCGCAGAGAATCCCGAGGCCCCCAGCGTTCGTGAGCACTGCGACTCGCCGTCCGCGTGGAAGCGGCTGCGTCGAGAGCAGGCTCGTCACATCGAGGAGCTCTTCGAGGGTGTCGACTCGAAGCACGCCCGCCTGATAGAAGAGCGCGTCGACCGCAGCCTCCGATCCGGCCAGGGCGGCGGTGTGCGATGACGCGGCCCGGGCACCGGCCGACGTCCTGCCCGCCTTCATCGCGACGATCGGCTTCGTTCGCGCGACGCGCCGCGCGACGCGCGCAAACTTGCGGGGGTTTCCGAACGACTCCAGATAGAGCAGCACGACGTCGGTTGCAGCGTCTTCCTCCCAGTACTCGAGCAGGTCGTTCGACGAGACGTCGGCCTTGTTCCCGACCGAGACGAAGGCTGAGAGCCCAAGCCGGCGAGCTGCCGCGCGCTCGAGCAGAGCCAGTCCCAGGGCGCCGCTCTGCGACGAGAACCCGACGTTTCCCGGCGGAAGCGCTCGAGGCCCGAAGGTCGCGTTGAGGCGTGCCTCCGACACGGCGATGCCAAGACAGTTGGGCCCGAGCAGGCGCACGCCGCCGGAGCGCACGAGCTCGAGGAGGCGCTGCTGGCGCTCCTCGCCCTCCGGGCCGACCTCGGCGAAGCCGGCGGAGATGACACAAAGCGCGCGGACCCCCGCCGAGATCGCCTCCTCCACCGCCTCGAGGACGGCCGCACCGGGGAGGCAGACGACCGCGAGGTCGACCGGGTCGCCGATCTCGGCGACGCTGCGATATGCCCGAACGCCCGCGACGGAGTCACCGGAGCGGTTGACGGGATACGCGACCCCCCGGAACTCCGCCCTCAAGACATTCCGGAAGAGCTCCCCGCCGATCGAGCCGGATCGGGGCGATGCCCCGATGACGGCAATCGCCGTCGGCGCGAAGAACGGCCGGAGCGAGGCGGATACGGCGACGTGGTCGCGCTCGTCGATGTGGGTGCGCAGGGACTCCGTGGCAGCGAGCCTGAGGCGCACCTCAGTCGTACCGGCCTCCAGCATGCGCGTTTCGTCGAAGCCCGCCTCGGCGAAGACGTGAAGCATCGCGTAATTGTCTGGCATGACCTCCGCGACGAACTCCTCGACCCCGACGCTTCCTGCGAGCACCGCGAGGCGCTCGAGCAGGCGCGTCGCAATACCGCGACCCTGGAACTCGTCCGCGACGGCGAAGGCGACTTCTGCGGTGCGGGCGTCGCGCAGCCGGACGTAGCTGGCGAGGGCGACGACTGCCTCGCCCTTGGTTCCCATGAGTGCACCGCGCTCGACCCAGTCCGGATCGAGAACGGGATCGACCAGCCGCAGATCGACGGTGGGATGACCGTGGAAGCGCCGATAGAGGCTCTGGCCCGAGAGTCCCTGGAAAAAGGCGAGCACGCGGGAGTCGTCGCCCTTCGCCGGCGGATGGAAGCGCATCGTCGACCCATCCCGAAGGACAACGTCCGCGACCGCGTGCTGTGGGTCCAGGGAGAGGGAGATGTTCATCGCCTCCGGCGAGTGTCGTCGACCGGAGCCCGGTCGACATCGGGACCGTACCGCAGCCATCGTTGCGGTTTCACCGCGGGCCGAGTCCGGATCCCCGCTGATGCCATGGACTCCTTCGAGAGCGACGCTCTATCCATGGGCCAAGACCAGGTCAGGCCATCTCGGAGCATTCGCCACATCCTCGTGGCGGTCGACGGCTCGCTCGACGCGGAAACCGCCGCCGAAGAAGCCGTGCGCCTCGCCAAGCTCGTCGGCGCGAGGGTGACGTTCGTCGCGGTGACGCACGCCCCTCCGACCGTGCTCGGCGATCCGTATTACCAACGCGCGGTGTCCGCCGATCTTTCACGGGCCCGAGCCGGGCTTGCCTCCGCCGTCCTGGCCGCAGAGGAGCGGAACGTCGCCTTCGAGACGGAGATCATCGAGGGCTCTCCCGCGGAAACGGTCCTCGAGCTGGCGCGTACGCGGGCCGCCGACCTCATCGTCGTCGGCTCGCGCGGACGGGGCGCAGCGGCGGGAGCCGTGCTCGGCAGCGTCTCGGCGGACATCGTTCACGGTTCGCGTGTCCCGGTTCTCGTCTCCCACGCCGCGACGCGCCGAAATCCGCCGGAGAGCGCTCTAGCGGTCTGAGCCGAGCAGCGCACGCGCAGCGCGCGCGGCGACGACTTCCTCTCGGGCCCGCACGACGAGGATCGAGACAGCAGACCCACCGGCCGCGACGTCGCAGTCGGGCACGGCCTTCTCGTTGCGGTCGGAGTCGAGCTCCACGCCCAGGAAGGAGAGACGCGCACAGAGGAGCCGGCGCACGAGCGGGGAGCCCTCGCCGATGCCTGCGGTGAACACGAGCGCATCAAGGCCTCCGGTTGCCGCGGTCATGCCGGCGATCGCAGCCACCACGCGGTGCACGAAGACCTCGAGCGCGAGGGTCGCGCCGGGCTCTCCCGCTGCAACACGGCGCTCGACATCGGTCATTTCTCCGGAGCCCCCTGCGAGTGCCTTGAGCCCGGACTCGAAGTTGAGGGAGTGGTCGAGCGTCTCGGCATCGAGCCCCCCGCCGGCGATGTGGAGGACGGCGGCGGGATCGATCGACCCCGAGCGCGTCGTCATCGGGACGCCTTCGAGCGGAGAAAACCCCATCGTCGTGTCGACCGAGCGGCCGTCGAGGACGGCGGTGATGGACGAGCCACCGCCGAGGTGGCACACGACCAGACGGGCCAAGGGACGATTCAGCAACTGCGGAGCGCGCTCCGCGCACCACTCGACCGAGAGCCCGTGGAAGCCGTAGCGCCGAACACCCGACTCTCGCCAGTCGACCGGAACGGCGTAGGTCGAAGCAGCTTGTGGGAGCGTCCGGTGGAAAGACGTGTCGAAGACGGCGACGTGCGTTGCGCAGGGAAGCGCGCGCTCCGCGCGCTCCAGCCCCTCGAGGGCAGGCCGGTTGTGCAGCGGTGCGAGCGACACCAGCTCGCGGAGCTGCTCCCGAACGACCGCGTCGATCACGACCGGGTCGCGGAAGCGGTCTCCGCCGTGCACGATCCGGTGCGCGACCGCCTCGATGTCCTGCGGAGCCTCCGCGAACGACTCGAGCACGACGCTTCGGCCGCCGTCGTCGACGGCGTGGAGCTTCAGGCTGGTCGAGCCGGCGTTGACGACCAGGATCGCGCCCATCGCGCGTCTCAGCCGGGCCAGGTCCAGTCGCGGATCTCGGGCGGGTCCTCCCCGTGCATTCGTCCGTGCGCGCGTGCGCGCAGGCGGGTGTCGACAAGCTCCTGTCTCAGGTGATCCGCCTTGCCTTTCAGCTGCGGGAGACGATCGATCACGTCCATCGCGAGGTGGAACCGGTCGAGGTCGTTGAGCATCACCATGTCGAAGGGGGTCGTCGTGGTCCCCTCTTCTTTGTAGCCGCGCACGTGCAGGTTGTGATGGTTCGTCCTGCGATAGGTGAGCTGATGGATGAGCCAGGGATAGCCGTGGTAGGCGAAGACGATCGGCCGGCCGGTCGTGAAGAGCGAGTCGAACTCGCGCTCCGAGAGACCGTGGGGATGCTCGCTCTCGGGCTGCAGGCGCATGAGATCGACGACGTTCACGACGCGGACGCGCACCTCCGGAAGCCGCTCACGAAGGATCGCGGCGGCAGCGAGCGTCTCCAGCGTCGGAATGTCGCCGCAGCACGCGAGGACGACGTCCGGCTCCGCGTCTCCGTCGGTCGAAGCCCAGCTCCAGATGCCGATCCCGCGGGTGCAGTGCAGGACCGCCTCGTCCATCGTGAGGTACTGGAGCGCCGGCTGCTTGCCGGCCACGATCACGTTCACGTAGTTCCGGCTCCGCAGACAGTGATCCGCGACCGAGAGCAATGTGTTCGCGTCGGGCGGGAGGTACACCCGGATGATCTCCGCCTTCTTGTTCGCCACGTGGTCGATGAACCCGGGATCCTGGTGTGAGAAGCCGTTGTGGTCCTGGCGCCACACGTGCGAGCTCAGCAGATAGTTCAGCGAGGCGATCGGCCTCCGCCATGGGATCGAACGCGTCGTCTTCAGCCACTTCGCGTGCTGGTTGAACATCGAGTCGACAATGTGGATGAACGCCTCGTAGCAGTTGAACACCCCGTGCCGGCCCGTCAGGAGGTAGCCCTCCAGCCAGCCCTGGCACAGATGCTCGGAGAGGACCTCCATCACCCTGCCTTCGGGTGAGAGACCCTCGTCCACCGGCTCGACCGCGGCCAGCCAGCGCCGGGACGTCACGTCGAAGACGTCACCGAGCCTGTTCGACGCCGTCTCGTCCGGCCCGAACACGAGGAAGTTGTCCGGATTGCTCGAGATCACGTCGCGGAGGAACGCCCCGAGGGTGCGGGTCGACTCGGCGACGCTCACCCCCGGCTCGGTGACCTCCACCCCGTAGTCGCGGAAGTCCGGCAGAACCAGGTCGCGAAGCAAGAGGCCGCCGTTTGCGTGCGGGTTTGCGCTCATTCTGCGATCGCCGGCCGGCGCGAGCTCAGCCAGTTCGGGTCGTAGGCGGCCGTCCTCGTCGAACAACTCGTCCGGCCCGTAGCTTCGCAACCAGTCCTCGAGCAGGCGGAGGTGATCGGGGTTCGCTCGCACGTCGGTCATCGGGACCTGATGGGAACGCCACGTACCCTCCATTGGCAGGCCGTCGACCTCGGCCGGCCCGGTCCAGCCCTTCGGCGAGCGCAGAACGATCATCGGCCACGCCGGCCTCGCAGTCTCGCCGTCGACCCGAGCGCTCCGCTGAATCTCCTCGCACTGGTCGAGCGCCTCGTCGAGGGCGGAGGCGAAGCGCGCATGGGCATCGGCGTGATCGTCGTCGGGCCGGATCGAGACGAAGAGCGGCTCATGTCCGTACCCGCGCATCAAGTCGCGCAGCTCCTCGTCGGGAATGCGCGCCAGGACGGTTGGGTTCGCGATCTTGTAGCCGTTCAGATGCAGGATCGGCAGCACCGCTCCGTCCGTGCGCGGATTGAGGAACTTGTTCGCGTGCCAGCTCGTCGCAAGCGGTCCGGTCTCCGCCTCGCCGTCGCCGACGACGCAGGCGACAAGGAGCTCCGGGTTGTCGAATGCGGCGCCGTACGCGTGCACGAGCGCGTAGCCGAGCTCCCCTCCTTCGTGGATCGAGCCGGGCGTCTCGGGCGCGACGTGGCTGGGGATGCCGCCCGGAAAGGAGAACTGGCGGAACAGCTCACGTAGCCCGGCCTCGTCGCGTCCAACGTGCGAGTAGACCTCGCTGTAGGTCCCTTCGAGATAGGCGTTCGCGACAAGACCAGGGCCGCCGTGCCCCGGCCCGGTCACGTAGAGCGCGCTCAGATCGCGTTGACGGATGGCGCGATTCAGGTGGACGTAGACGAAGTTGAGCCCGGGCGTGGTGCCGAAGTGGCCGAGCAGGCGCGGCTTCACGTGATCGGCGGACAACGGCTGGCGGAGAAGGGGATTGTCGATCAGGTAGATCTGCCCCACGGAGAGGAAGTTGGCCGCGCGCCAGTAGGCGTCGAGGCGCGCGATCTCGTCGGGGGACAGTCGATCGCTCCCCGTGAGTGCTACATGAGTGTCCGTCACGTCAATGGAACGCTAGTCCTTTTCTGCCGGCCGAACGCAGCCGCAGCGAGTCCGGGACCATCCGGGCCAGCACCATCCAGACCATCGCTCCGGCGGCGAAGCCGAGGCCGATCGGAAGAGCCGTTCGAAAGACCTCGACGAAGAGGAACGCCGGGACCGCAAGCAGGGGCTGTGGCAAGCTCGAGACGATGCTCCAGCCCGCCGCATGAGGAACGCTCACCCCGCGCGGGACGAGCACGAGGCTGATCGCAAGCCCTTCGGGGATGTTGTGCAGTGCGATGAGGAGGGTGGTCAGGAGCCCGATCGCCTTCCCGTCCCCGAACGCGACCCCCACGCCGACCCCTTCCGCAACGGAGTGCACGGTCATCACCGCGACGATGATCAACGCCGTGCGCGCCGAGGCACCGCGCAGATCCTCGAATCGCCAGGTGGACCGCCGTTCCACGAGGCGGGCCGAGAGAGCGATGGCCGCGATCCCTGCGACCACGCCCACGAGAGTCTTCGGGATGCTCGAGCGGCTCCCCTCGAGGAGCAACAAGATGCTGGCGGCCAGCATGAGCGCCGCCGCGACGACGTTGCCCGCCGCGAGCCAGCGCACCGATGGGCGCTTCGCGAATGCGAGCGGGACGGCGCCCAAGCCCGTTGCGAGCGCTGTCATCGCTGCGGCGACGAAGACCGCGAGCGCGCTCGGGTCTGCGAGGGAGGGCACGGCCCCTCAGCCGCGCGTCACGCCGGGACTTCGTGCTCCAAGGCGCGCTGCTCGGACCGAGCGCCGTGCGAGTCGCGGCGCACGACGAGGACCGGGCTGGTCGCACGATGAAGCACACCTGTCGAGACGCTTCCGAAGAGTGTTCGCTTCAGCGCGCCCCAACCATGCGAGCCGATCACGAGCATCTGAGGGTCGACGTCCTCGGCCGCGACGCAGATCTCCTCGATGGGGAACCCGCGGAGAACCAGCGAGCGCGTCTCGACACCTGCCTCCTCGGCGCGCGAGGCTGCCTCGCTGTTGACTTTGCGTGCGTCGTCGTCGCCGAGCTTCGCGAGCTCTTCGTTGGGCGGGACCGCGGCGAAGCCGACGGCGCCGTAGGAAACTTCCCAGACGGTGACGATGACCAGCTCGGTGTCGAGGAGCTTCGCAAGCTCGATGGCCGTCTCGGTTGCAGCCTCGGCGGTGGGTGAGCCGTCAGTTGCGAGCATCACGGGTTTCATGGCATTCCCCTTTCGTCTGAGACGGTGGCTGTTTCCTGATCCACATCTCGAGTGTCCGCCCGGCGAACAAATCGGGCATCCGCACTGCCCGCAAGAGCGCTGCGGCCTTCTACGGAACCGAGCCGGCGGAAACCGCGCTCGCCGCCCCCGCGACGGCCGCTGCGACGAGTGGCGCGACGTCGCGGTTGAAGACGCTCGGAACGATGTAGTCCGGACTGAGCTCCTCTGCCGGAATCGCTGTCGAGATCGCTCGTGCCGCCGCAACCTCCATGGCTTCGGTGATGTCGGAGGCGCGCGCGTCGAGCGCCCCGCGGAAGATGCCGGGGAAGGCGAGCACATTGTTGATCTGGTTCGGATAGTCGGAGCGTCCCGTGGCGATCACGGCCGCCAGGCCCTCGATCTCTTCCGGCATGACCTCCGGTGTCGGATTCGCCATCGCGAAGACGATCGCGTCGTCCGCCATCCGCCGGACTCCTTCCACCGTGACAGCGCCCGGCGCGGACAGCCCGATGTAGGCGTCGGCGCCGGCGAGGACATCGTCTGCGCTTCCACGCTCGAGCTCGGGGTTGGTCAACTCGGCGTAGTCCGCCTTCATCCTCGAGAGCGCAGGATCGCCGCGCCAGAGTGCGCCGTGTCGGTCGACGCCGATGACCTTTCGAACACCTGCGGCCAGGAGGGTCTTCGTCGTCGCGATGCCTGCGGCCCCGACACCCGTGATGACGACCTTGACGTCTTGTGGACGCTTTCCCACCACCCGCAAGGCGTTCAGGAACGCAGCGAGGACCACGACCGCCGTGCCGTGCTGGTCGTCGTGGAAGACCGGGATGTCGAGCTCGTCGCGGAGACGCCTTTCGATCGCAAAGCATCTCGGCGCCGAGATGTCCTCGAGGTTGATACCGCCGAAGACAGGTGCGATAGCGCGCACAGCGGCGACGATCTCGTCCTCGTCCGTCGTCGCCAGGCAGATCGGCCACGCGTCGACGCCTCCGAACTCCTTGAACAGCAGCGCCTTGCCTTCCATGACCGGCAGTGCGGCCTCGGGCCCGATGTCGCCGAGACCGAGAACCGCTGTCCCATCCGTGACGACGGCGACGGCGTTCTGCTTGACCGTGAGGTTCCAGACCAGTTGCGGGTCCTCCGCGATTGCCTGTGAAACGCGCGCGACGCCGGGCGTATAGGCGATCGAGAGGTCATCGCGCGTCTCGAGGGCCCTCTTGCCTCGCACCTCGATCTTTCCCCCGAGGTGCATGAGAAACGTCCGATCGGAGACGAACTCGACGTCGACGCCCGGGACAGACCGTGCAGCTGCCACGATGCGATCCATCTGGTCGGCGTCCCCGGCAAGCACGGTCACGTCACGGACCTTCTTCTCTCGCTCGACCCGGACGAGATCGATCGCACCGAGTAGCCCACCCGCGTCCGCAATGGCGCGCGCCAACTCGGCGAACGAGCCCGGCCTGTCCTCGAGCTGCACGCGCAGCGTGGCGCTGAACGATGCGGATGGATGCGTCATGCCGCCGCCCCTGCGCCCTAGACCCGCCAGGCAGGTCTATCGAACAAGGACACGTAGAGACGTTCCTCCTTCCAGAGATGCACGACGATCAGCGCGTGCAAACCGTAGAGGAGGCATTGCAAGCGGTCGACATCGAAGTCCTCGGTCGCGCCAAGCTCGACGATGCGCGCCCGGATCGCGATGTGGTCGTAGGTCATGGGAGCCGTCGCGTCGACGTTGCCGAGGATCTCGGCGACGGCGGGGTACACGGTTCGCTCCTCATCGTCCAGGTGGGCGAGGAGCGTGTTGCGCAGGAAGTCGAGAATCCGGGCGACCAACTCGTGGCGCTCATCCAACGAGACAGCCGGCAGCTCCCGCGCTGCGAGCTTGATGTTGTCGACATGCCGGCGAAGTACGGCATGCGCCGCGTGCGGATCCGCTGTCATTTGGGCGGTGTCCATTACGGACCTCCTTCGAGTCTCGAGAACAGCTTCGGTCGCCCCCGTTTCTGGTGCATCGGGTCTCGGACGGACCGCACGTCCGGGTTTCCGCTGATGCTGGGCAGCCGTCCAAGAGGCACGCTCAGGGTGGACACAGCCGAAAGGAGGCGTGATGAACCCCGACCTTGCAGAGGAGCTGGAGCGTCAGGGGCTCGACCACGAGCTACTCCTGCACCGCCGAACAGTCACGGCGCGCGATGAGGCGACTGCCGTCGGAATCCCTCCCGGGGAAGTGGCAAAGACGGTCGTCCTCGTAACCGATGACGGATACGTACGCGCCGTCGTGCCGGCCTCCCGTCGGCTCGACACGCGCAAGGCACGCGCTGCCCTCGGCGACGGCGGGTCACACACCCGTCTCGCGACCGAGGACGAGCTCGGCGCCGCATACCCGGGCTTCGAGCTCGGCGCAGTACCGCCGTTCGCAGGACCGGCTGGCGACCGTGTGATCATCGATCGACGCCTCGCGGAGCTCGACAACATCATCGTCGAGGCCGGAGTCCACGATCATTCGCTTCGGATGCGCACGAACGATCTCGTGCGTCTCTCGGGGGCCGAGGTCGCCGACATCTCGACCGACTGAGCGGCCGGCGACAGACCGAGCGCGGCGGCGGCGTCCAGGTACGCGTCGCCGCCGCCGAGGGAGTAGCGTCCGTCGAAGTCGACTGCGCCGTTGAGCTCGAGCACGACGTGGCTTCCGTCGGGGAGCGGAAGGAGATCGACGCCGACGAGATCCGCTCCGACGGCGGCCGCAGCTGCGACTGCCAGCGCGATCGCAGTGGGGCTCGGGTCGGCCGCGAGGAGAGCACCGCCGAGCGACACGTTCGTGCGCCACTCTCCCGGTGCCGCCTGCCGCTGCGCGGCGCCGACGACGCGTCCCGCGGCGACCACGAGACGAAGGTCCTGACGGCAGAGCGGGACGAGCTCCTGGACCAGTGCACCGTGTTTTTGGAACCACGGGCGGCCCCTCAACTCTGCGAGACAGTGGCGCAGAACGCTGCTTGTCTCGCAGAGGAAGACGTCACGTCCCCAGCTTCCGAATCGAGGTTTCACGACCACCGGTGGCTGCACGCCGACCGGGTCCCGGACGAGGTCTGCGATGGCACTGCGCGGATGAGGGATCTCGGCCGCCCGCAGGAGCCGCGCGGTCTCCAGCTTGTCGTGGACTCGGAGAAGCACCTCTGGAGGGTTCAAGACCTTGACCCCGTGAAGCCCGAGGGCGCTCATGAGCGACAGTCCCGGCTCGACACCGTCGAGCGTCGGCAGCACGTCGAGCCGTACGAGGGCGACATCGCCGGGTCCGAGCTTGGTGAAGGCGTCGGGTGGGCTGAGCTCGACCGCGTCGATACCGACCGAACGCCACGCCCGCACGAGCTGCGGATTCGTCTCCTGGCGCGGATATCCGACGACCGCGACCGTCATGTGACCTCCTACGCTACGGCGGCGTCCTGCTCGCAGCGCGCGCGCAGGGCCGCCCAGTCGGCATCGACCCGACGTTGGATCTCACGCACCACTCCGTTCGCATCGGGTCGTAGCAGATGAGCAAAGCGGGCCTGCGAGCGCAGCCAGTCCTCGACCGGAATGAGGCGCTCCGGCACATAGGTGAGCGGCGGGGCGAGATCCTCGAACAACTCCGGCGGGTCCTGAACGGTGGCCATGTGACCCGAGTGTCGCCCTTGGAGAAAGCACCCACATCCGCGCCCCCACGGACATCGATCCGTGGAAACGCGCAGACCTGCCGATCAGCGGACGGCTGCCCCGTCGGCCTCCTCTCGACTCCAGCTGTACGCCGGGCGCGCGATGCGCGGCTGCCCCTCGAGCAGTGGGCGCCACCGCTCCAGCGCATCCCCGACGAGCCACTGGAACGGTTCGTCGACGAGCCGGTCGACGACCCACTCGACCTGCGTCCCCTCGAAGACGAACACGACCTCGTCGGCCGAGAGATAGACGACATGCCTCGCGAGATCGGTCTTGCCAGGATCGAATGGCGGGCCCTGCGCGATCAACTCGGCCGCGCGCACCTCTGCGCCGTCCTTCAGGCGAGCGACGATAGCGATCCGGTCCACGACTCCTCCCTTCTCCCTTCGGATCCGGTCTCGAGGAGGATCGGTACGAGGAGCACGGGAATGCGACCGCGCTCGAGCACCTCGCGCACGACGAGCGCCCTCCCCGCGGCGAGCTCCTGCGACCAGCCGAGGGCTATGAGATCCGAACCGGTTTCCGCGGCCACGGCGAGGATCTCGTCCGCGCTCCGGCCGACCCTGAGCTCGATCCTCACGTCGCCGACGCCCCACGGACAGTATCGCGCGACGAACTCCTGCCCCCACGCATCGGTCTCGTGCTGGCGCTGATCGGTGAATGCGGGTAGCAAGCCCAGGTCGTGTACGTGCAGGACCACAACTTCGAGCTCGGCGTCGTGTGCGAGCTCGATTACCTGCCGTGGAGCGGCCGAGGTGGAAACCGTCCCCTCGAGCGGAACGAGAACGCGCTTGAAGCTCCCGGACCCCACCGCGTTCGGGGGGACGACGGCGACGGGTTTTGCCACAGACGTGATCACCTCGAGCGCGGTCGAGCCGATCAGTCTCCCCGCGAGGGGGAGCCTGCGCGTCCCGACGACGAGCGCCGCGACGTCCTCGGCCTCCGTCGCCTCGACGAGCGCGGGGACGGTTTCGCCGCGCAGCTTCCGCAGGCGCCGCCCCGCCGCCCGTGCCTCTGCCTGCGCGACGGCGTCACCGTCCTCGCCGACGTGGACAGCCTCGACGTCGGCTTCGAAGAGCCGCGCAAGATTGGCTGCGGTCGCCAGCACGGCTCCGGCGGCGAGGCTGTTGTCGAGTGCTGCAATGACCTTCTCCATCACGATGCCTCCTTCCAGGTCCCACGACGGCGTTCGAAGCGTCGGCCGGAACGGCCGGCGACCGATACGGCAAGGGCCGCGTCGGCAAAGACTTCGAGCGAGTCGTGTTCGATTCGAACGCGCACCGGGCTGCCCCGGTAGCGCAAGCTGATGTCGAGTGCGTCCCAGGCGTCCGGGAGCTTCGGGTCCACCGCCAGCCCCGCGGAGCCTGGCCGGATCCCCGCAAACCCGAACACGAGCGCCTGCCAGACGCCGCCCATGGTCGCGAGATGGACTCCGCCCGCGCTCGTGCCCGTCAGATCGTCGACGTCGATGCGACATGCAAGGCGGAGGGCCTCGACCGCAGGGCCAAACCGGTTTGCGCGCGCGAAGAGACCGGCGTGGATCGCCGGAGAGAGCGAGCTTCCGTGCGCTGTCCGCGGTTCGTAGAAGGCGAGATTCGGCTCGAGCGACCCCCGAGCGACCTCATCCGGTACGAGGTGGTGCAACATGAGCACGTCCGCCTGCTTCAGGACCTGAGCGCCGCTCGTGCGCTCGTGCCCCAGCAGGAGATCGGCAGCGATCGGACGGTGCGGCGCGATGTCCGCGAGCACCAGAGGCTCCAGCTTGTGGAAGCCCGCGAATTGCTCGTACAGCTGGGTCTCAGGATCGAAGCCGTCGACCAGCGCCGCGGACAGATCGCTCCAGCGGCGGCGCTCCTCGTCCGGGACAACGCCCTCCGCGGTTGCCGCGGCTCGACGGAGGTTCCAGCGCGCCATGACGTTCGTAAAGGCGTTGTCATCGACCGGCTCGTGGTATTCGTCCGGACCGATGACCCCGTAGATGTGCGCCCGCCCGTCCCGATCGAGTCGGACGCGCGACGCCCAGTATCGCGCCGTCTCGACGAGCATCTCCAGGCCGGGGCCACGCGCGAAGACTCTGTCCCCGGACCAGTCGACATACGTCGCGGCGGCCCAGGCGACGTCGGCGACGATGTGCTCTTCGAGCTCGCCGGTCCGGATCGGGACCACTCGCCCGAAGTGGTCGTACGCGTGTGAGGGCGTGACGTCGCTCCCCGAGGCTGCAGACTCCCACGGGAAGCGCGCACCGGCTCGGCCGTGCTCCGCTGCGGCCCGCCGTGCCGCGTCGAGACGGCGGACGCGGTATTCCAGCATTGCGCGCGCGGCGGGCGCATTGGTCGCAGCCAGGAACGGCAGGACGAACACGTCGGCGTCCCAGAAGACGTGACCCCGATACGCCGGCCCTGTGAGCCCGCGCGCGCCGACGACCGCCTCACCCGACTCGCGTGCGGACGACATCAGATGAAAGAGCGCGAAGCGCACGAGGCGCTGCAGCTCGTCGTCACCCTCGATGCGAATGTCGGCGCTCTCCCAGCGTTCCGCCCAGCGGCGCCGATGGGAGGCGAGCAGCCCTTCGAAACCCGCACCGAGCGCCCCGTCCAGGCCTCGCAAAGCTTCCTCGGTGTCGGGCATGGCGTACGGGTCCGAGACGTACGTTGCGACGCGCTCGAGGTGGTCTCCCTCGCAACGTTCGGACGCCGCCGCGACGACGCCCCCGGCATCCGTGGGCTGCCGAATCCACTCGACGCCGTCGGAGGAGCCGCGATCGATCGCTCGTTCCTCCGCCGGCTCGAGCGGCCGCTCCGTCTCGAGAAGCTTCGGGTCGCCGCGAGCACGGAGCACGACCGTGCCCGGACGATCGAGCGAGGAGAACAAGACGCTGTCGAGGTCGCGTCCGCGTCCCAGACGCTGGTGGAGCAAGCCCGTGTGAAGGTCGAGCTGCCGTTCGAACGGGACGGACTCCGGCAACGCACCGTCGAGACGCGTCCAGACCGGGCACGGCGCGAGCTCGCTCTCGAAGCCGTCGCCTTCGTACAGCCCGGCCGCAAGCACGCGTGGACGCGCCGACGGGTGCGAGCCGACGGGGCTCCCCCTCGTCCCGATGACTCCGTCGGCAATCGCCAGCAGCGACGAGTGGACCCGTTCCAGCTCGGGATCGAAGCCCCGGACGAAGGCAGTCCACGCCTTGTCGGAGCAGGGCTCGGGGAGATCCCCGCGGTTGCGACGCTCGAGCTGATCGTGCAGCAGGCCGAGGAAGGCGTCGGGCCCGCCGCCCACCGCGACGACGTCGCGCGGCACGCCGGTCGGCTCGCGCCCGACCGAGACGGCCACAACATCCTGGGCATCCGGCGGGAGCAGGAAGGAGTCGCTGCCGGGCAGCCCGCCGAGTGGTCCGAACTCGTCTCCGGCGACGAGCACCTGTGACGGCTCGATGCCCCGACGCCAGAGCTCCGAGAAGATCCAGTGAGCCGAGTCGGCCTTGTCCGTCAGACCGATCTCGACGTGCTTGGCGTCACTCGTCACCTTCGGCTCGGGGAGGCCGGCGTCTCGCGCACACTCCTCTGCGATCAGGACCGCGTCGCGCAAGCCCTCGAGCCCTGCAGCACGCAAGCGCTCCTCGACGGCCGCGAGGAGCTCGCCGATCTTCGCCTTGGGCGGGTCGGCCCAGTCGGGCTCCGGGATCAGGTCGACCTTGCGGCGGTTGAGTCGCTGGGACACGATCTCCGCGCGGAGCCCGCGCTCCCGCAGACGTGCAACGGTCGCCTCGGCGGCCACGTCGAGAGCGGCCTCCTCGGCCTCGGTGGCGATGCGCCGGTACACGAGCTCAGGGCCGCGTTCGTCGACGGAGTACACCTCTGAGCCACGGTTGAGGCACAAAAGTAGGCCGCCCGGACCGGAAGGCCGAGCGCCAAGCTGTCCATCGACGTTGCCGATGTGCGTGCCGGTCACGATCGCCAGTTGCATTCCCACCGCGCACAGGGCTTCGACCGCGTCGCGAGCCTCCGACGCGTCGGCGCTGCGATCCGGCACGGCCGTGCCGTCCCAATCGAAGACCACGGCTTCGAAGCGCCGGTCCACCGCCGGGTCGAGCACCCTTGCGGGCGGCGGCTTCGAGGCGGCTCGGCCGGAGCGCGCGTTTTCCTTCATGCCGTCGTCTCCCTCACGATCGCCTCGGAGATTTTCCAGCTCGGCAGCGGTAGTCGCCTCCATTGTGCCCTCGAAGTGATGATCGGTTCGCGCGCGACCGACGTCATCGGGACCGACGCGGAACGGGCGTACGGCGAATTACCGAGCAATCCACGCTTACCGGACGCGGTCAATCCGCAGCGGGAGCATCCTCCCGGATCGGGGCGCCTCTGACCACGACCACGGGGCGGTCCGCATGGGCGAGGATCTCGCGTGAGGTGCTGCCGAGAACAGTGCTCTTGAAGCGCCCGAGGCCGCGTGATCCCACGACGATCAGGTCCGCATGCACGTTGTGGCCGAGCCGAACGATCTGGCTTGACGGATGACCGACGAGCAGTTCAATGGACGCTGTCACTCCACGGGCTCGGGCGCGCCCGAGTGCCTCCTGCAGCACCTCGTCGGACTCGGCACGCGGTACACGCTGCGGGATCGAAGCCCTGTCGTCGAGATTCGGAGCGAAGTCGAGGACCGAGACGACGTGGGCGAAGATGATCTCCGCCCCTTCCTCGGTGGCAAGGTCGAGACCGACGTCGGCTGCAGCAGTTCCCGCTTCAGATCCGTCCGTCGCCACGAGGATCTTCTTCACTCGGAACCTCCTCTTCGCTCGGAATGTACCCGCCCGTCTCCTGCGCGCATCGGCAACGCCCGGCACTGTGAATCCGTAGTTGCCCCGATGGCCGACGGGAAGCGAGGTGGCACCATTTCTCCAAGCGAGGAGGGTGGCACATGACCCAAGACCGCACACCGTTCCACGTCGTGATCGCCGGGGCAGGTGTCGCGGCCCTTGAGGCCGCCCTCGCCCTGCAGGCTCTTGCTTCGGACCTCGTCTCCGTCGAGCTCGTGGCGCCCGAGAGCAACTTCACGTACCGCGCGCTCGCCGTCGCCGAGCCGTTCCACTCCGGTGAGGCGCGCACGTTTCCGCTCCGCCCGCTCGTCACTGCGGCCGGCGCGAGTCTCAGAAGCGCCACGGTCGAGAGCGTCGACCCCGAGGCGAAGACCGTGAGGCTCGGTGACGACGAGACGCTCGACTACGATGCCTTCGTCCTGGCCCTCGGTGCGCGGCCGCACCCGGCGGTCGCAGGCGCGCTCACCTACCGGGGCGTTGAGGACGGTGCGGAGCTGGAGGCATTGCTCGACCGGGCGACCGCCGGCGAGATCCACCGCATCGCGTTTGTCGTGCCGGCCGGATCCACGTGGCCGCTTCCGCTCTACGAGCTTGCGCTCCTCACCGCCGCATACCTGAGCGATCGAGGAACGCGCGGTGTCGAGGTCACGCTCGTGACGCCCGAGGAGCAGCCGCTCGGAGTCTTCGGCCCCACCGCGAGCGAGGCGATTCAGGAGCTCCTGGAGATCCGTGAAGTGAAAGTTGAGACGAGGACGGTGGCAACCGCGTGGGAGGACGGGCTGCTCGCTGTGGCCGGTCATCCGGCCCTCGACGTCGACGCAGCCGTCGCGCTTCCGGCACTCCACGGCCCTGCGCTCTCCGGCCTTCCCTACGACGGGAGCGGCTTCGTTCCGACCGACCTCGACGGACGGGTCCCGGGAACGACGGACGTCTACGCCGCGGGCGATGCGACCCAGTTTCGTCTGAAGCAGGGCGGCCTCGCCGCGCAGCAGGCCGATGCCGTCGCCGCCGCGATCGCGGCGGACGTCGGCGCGAACGTGCAGCCGATGCCGTTCCACCCGGTGCTTCGCGGCCTCCTCCTCACGGGATTCGTCCCGCGCTATCTGCGATCCGAGATCGGCACCAGGCGTTCCGTCGTGGACACGGAGCCGCTCTGGTGGCCGCCGGCCAAGATCGTCGGCCGGTACCTCGCTCCCTTCCTGGCTGCGAATCTCGGGCTCGCCCCCGACCTCTCCCAGTCCGGCAGATCAAGTGCCGTCGAGATCGAGGTCGAGGTCGATCCGCGGGACAGCGCGTCCTGGTCGGCCGTCTAGAGGCATACGCCAAGCGCTGGACCAAACGGAACCGCCCCCGCCTAGGGCGGGGGCGGTTCTCCGCAAGAAGGTGGACGGCGCCCAAAGGAAACCACCCCGGCGCCATCCGGTCTTACGTCGACGGACGAGCGTCCGCCTCCTTCCTGCGATGCAGTGCCGCGTAGGACAGCACGATGAAGCCGATGCCGCTGAGCAAGAGCGCGAAGCCCACGACGATGCCGAACAGCCCGAGCCTGTCGGCCATGTACGACACGTTCAACGCGGTCGCGAGGGCAGTCTCGGTCACCCAGATGTCGCGAGCGGCATTTGCGACCGGCTGCTTCGTCGCCTTGTCGATGAGCGCGTACTGCGGGTTGCTGGTTGCGCCGTCAGGCGTCAGCTGTGCCTTCGGCGTTCCCGGCTTCGCCATGAAGCGCCCCATCTCGGCATAGGTGGAGCCACCTGTCGCCTCGAGTGCATGGATGCGCATGTAGCTCGCGAACGCCCGTGCACGGTCACCGCTATTGATCACCTTGCCGGCGACTGCGACGGTCGGCAGGTCGACGTTCGTCAGCCCTGCGTCCTTGGCCTCCTTCGCGATGAGGGCAGGAGTCATGTCGGCGCTGCCGACGATCTTCTCCTGTTGCAGGCTGTCGCTGACCGTCGAGCGGCCGTCGAAGCCCATGAAGATGGCGGCGGCACCGAACGCGATCAGGATCGCCCCTGCGACGAAGCCGCCGATCTCGAAGGCCAGACGCACGCCCGACCTCTTCGAGGTCACCTCTGTCTTTGCCCGGTCTGCTGTGTACGTGCTCATCTCGTCCTCCTTGAGTGGTGGTTTCCGGGTTAGGTCGAAGTCAAGCGCTCGGTCCCGGCGCCGCCATCCGCGTCAGCCCGTGGAGCTCCTTGGGGGTGTCCCGCGATCCCGCTGCGGCTTTTCCGCAGCTCCTCTAGGGCCGGCGGCGGATGGCGAGTGGCTTATGGTTCGGAAGGCTGAGGACGTGGACGTCATCCAAAAACCGGCGATTCGCGCCGTCGCAGACGTTGCGGAAGATCTGGGGATCGAGCCCGCGGAGCTCGAGCTCCACGGTCGGCATGCGGCAAAGGTCGACCTCTCGGCACTCCGTCGCCTGGACGCCAAGGCCGACGGACATCTGGTCTGTGTCACTGCAGTAACGCCGACGAAGGCGGGCGAGGGAAAGACGACCACGGCGATCTCACTGGCGGACGCCCTCGGACGGGCAGGCCAGAGGGTTGCGCTCTGCGTGCGGGAGCCCTCCCTCGGCCCGGTGTTCGGCATCAAGGGAGGCGGCACGGGTGGAGGCCACGCGCAGATCGTGCCACCCGAGCTGGTCAACCTTCATTTCACGGGCGACCTCCACGCAATCGGCACTGCCAACAACCTGCTGGCCGCCATGCTCGACTCGCACGTCCACCACGGCAACTCGCTCGGCGTCGACCCGCTCTCGATCACGTGGCGCCGTTGCCTCGACATGGACGATCGCGCCCTGCGAAAGATCGTGACGGGTCTGGGCGGCCGAGCCAACGGCGCTCCACGGGAGACGGGCTTCGACATCACCGCGGCGTCGGAGGTGATGGCGATCGTCGCCGTGTCGAAGGATCTCGAGGATCTGCGGCGCAGACTCGGGGCGATCACGGTGGCGCAGAGCCTCGCGGGAGAAGCGGTGACGGCAGACGATCTCGGCGCAGCGGGATCGATGGCCGCTCTCCTCGTCGACGCCCTGAAGCCGAATCTGGTCCAGACGCTCGAAGGAACTCCCGCGCTGGTCCATTGCGGCCCGTTCGCCAACATCGCGCACGGAAACAACTCGATCGTCGCGGACACCCTCGGCCTGAAGCTTGCGGACTATGTCGTCACGGAAAACGGCTTCGGCGCCGAAATGGGCTTCGAGAAGTTCGTCGACATCGTCTGCCGTCGCGGCGGCTTCCGCCCGAGTGCGGTCGTCGTCGTCGCGACGACGCAGGCGCTGAAGCATCACGGTGGCGATCCCGCCGGCGGGCTTGCCGCGCTCGAACGGGGTGCCGTCAATCTCGCGGCGAACCTTCGCATCGTGTCGGAGCTCGGATTCGACGCTGTCGTTGCCGTCAATCGCTTCCCCGACGACACTCGAGGCGAACTCGAGGCGGTGCGCCGTCTCGCACTGGAGCATGGCGCACTCGCAGCGGAGATCAACGACGGCTTCCGCCACGGCGGCGCCGGTGCGGGAGCACTTGCAGAGGCGGTCATTGCGGCCGCGGAGCCGCGCTCCCCACGATTCCTCTACGACGAGGCGGATCCGATCGAAAGGAAGATCGAAGCGATCGCGCGCAGCGCCTACGGCGCAGCGTCCGTCGAGCTGTCCCGGACTGCCGCGAGGCAGGCCGAGGCACTGGAGTCACGGGGTCTGGGCGGGCTCCCCATCTGCGTGGCGAAGACGCACCTCTCCATCTCGCACGACCCGACGGCGCTCGGCGCTCCCCACGGATACGCGTTCCCGGTCCGGGAGCTCCGGCCATACACCGGGGCGGGCTGGGTCGTGGCCCTGTGCGGTGAGATGCAGACGATGCCCGGGCTGCCTTCGACGCCGGCCGCGTTCAGGATCGACGTCGAAGGGACCGGCGCGATCACCGGGCTCCGGTAGCCGCCAGGAGCTCCGACCGGAGCGCCTCGCACACACGCTCGGCCGCCGCCGCCACGGCGGGTGACAGCCCCTCACCCACCTCGAAGGTCTCACCTTCGATGCCGAACACGATGACGCGGTCCGGAAGCCGTCCGAGGGCGCGCGCGACTTCCAGGGCCTCCCGGAGATCGATGTGGTGAGTCGATGCGGGCCGCAGACCGAGAGGCAGGTCGCCGTCGCTGGCATCGACGCGGTGGATCGTCCCGGGCGCCGCTCCCGACGAGACGGCGTCGACCAGCCAGAGGGACGCGGCTCCTGCCCAGGCCTCGATCAGGGCAGTTGGCTCACCTTCGCGCTCGAGCACCTCGACCTCGTCTGGCACGGTCGGGCGCAGCATCCGTGCCACGACCAATCCCACGGCGTCGTCGCGGCGCCAGGCATTTCCGATTCCGACGACCCTCAGCTGCGCTCGATCTCGAGCTTCAGAAAGTGCGTCGCGCATGAGATGCACGGGTCGTAGTTGCGAATCGTCTGCTCGCAGAGCGACGAAAGCTCGTCGTCCGGCAGGTCGAGCGAGCGCTCGACCACGCCGCGAAGGTCCTCCTCGATCATCAGCTGGTTCTGCGACGTCGGCGGCACGATCTTCGCGTCCAGGATCGTCCCGTCTTCGTCGAGCTCGTAGCGGTGATAGAGGATCCCGCGAGGAGCCTCCGTGCACCCGTAGCCGATGCCGGCGCGTGGCTCGACGTCGACGGCGGGCGCGTCCGGCTCCTCGTACGACTCGACGAGCCGCAGGGCCTCCTCTGCCGCGTAGACCATTTCCACTGACCGCACGACGATGCTACGGAAGGGGTTGCGTTCTGCCGGCGAGAGGCCGGCCTCGGCGGCCGCCTCCCGCGCGGCATCCGATAGGCGGTCGGAGGACAGGGCGTAGCGTGCCAGGGGACCGCAGAGGTATGCCCCACGCTCCCGCAGGCGCGAATGCAGGGCGTTCGACCACGGGACGTGCTCCTCGAGAAAGTGGAGGTCGTACTCGCCGACGTCGATGTCGAGGCCCGCGCTCGAGACGATGCGACCACGGTCGATCGGATACTCACCGGCTCCGAGAGCGCGACGAACTCGTAGTCCTGCTCGTACGGGGGAAAGTCGAGCCCCGTCGTGAACCTCACCGCCTCGAGCGGCGATTTCGCGCGCTCGCTCCAGCGCCGGTACGAGCGCCGCCAGCTCTCGCCGGGTCGGCACGCGGTACCAGCCGCCCGACGCGGACGTTGATCGGATGGATCTCGCGCCCGCCCACCAGCGCCATCACCTGGTTGCCGGCCTTCTTCAGCTCGAGTGCGCGCTGGACGAGCTCGGGCTGCGCCCGCGCGAGCTCGACGGCGCTGTCGAGGCCGAGGAAGTCCGGGGCATGGAGCATGAAGACGTGCAGGGCGTGGCTCTCGATCCACTCTCCGCAGTAGAGGAGCCGCCGCAGCGCCCGGAGCTGCCCGTCCACCTCGACGCCGCAGATCTGCTCCATCGCGTGCACGGCGCTCATCTGGTAGGCGACGGGGCAAATGCCGCAGATCCGCGCGGTGATGTCCGGCGCCTCGGTAAAGGAGCGCCCGCGCAGGAACGCCTCGAAGAACCGCGGAGGCTCGTAGATCCGCAGCTTGACGTCGGTCACGCTGTCGCCGTCTATCCGGACGAACATCGCGCCCTCGCCCTCGACCCGCGCGAGCGCCTTCGTCGAGATCGTCTTCGTCCGCTCAGTCATCTGCGCGAGCCGCCTCGAACGCCTCGACGTTGAACGTTCGGAAGACGCGGTCGACGCCGCGCTCGTCCATGCCGAGGACGTGAAGCTCCCGCGTTAACGAGCGAGTGTTCGGGGTCTCCATCGGCCCGAAGCAGCCGTAACACCCGCGGTTGTACGAGGGGCAGAGGGCGCCGCACCCTGCGTGCGTCACCGGCCCGAGGCACGGAGTGCCGTGGGCGACCATGACGCACACGGTTCCGCGCCGCTTGCACTCGGTGCAAACGCTGGTCGACGGGATCTGCGGGCGGCGCCGGTACACAAAGGCGGAGATGACTTCGAGCAGCTGCCTCTTGTCGATCGGACAACCGTGCAGCTCGAAGTCGACCTTGACGTGAGCCGAGATCGGCGTCGACGTCTCCAGGGTGGACACGTACTCGGGCGTGGCGTAGACGATGGAGAGGAAGTCCTCGACACGGCCGAAGTTGCGAAGCGCCTGAATGCCTCCCGCGGTCGCGCACGCGCCGATCGTGACCAGCTTGCGCGAGACGCGCCGGACTTCGCGTATTCGTGCTGCGTCCTCCGGTGTCGTCACCGAGCCCTCGACGAGCGACAGGTCGTACGGGCCCCTGACCGTGGCGCTGCTCGCCTCGAGAAAGTGCGCGATCTCGATCTCCTCGGCAAGTGCGAGCAGCTCGTCCTCGCAGTCGAGCAGGGAGAGCTGACAGCCGTCGCACGACGCGAACTTCCAGACGGCGAGCTTCGGCTTTCGCACGGCGGTCACAGCTCCCTCACCGCCATGAGCTCCTCCAGCGCGTCGTAGCGATAGACGGGCCCGTCTCGGCAGATCAGGGTAGGCCCGAGCTGGCAGTGGCCGCAGTGGCCCATCCCGCACTGCATGTTCCGCTCCATCGAGATGAAGATCCGATCTGCGGGGACACCGCGTTCCCTGAGCGCCTGGGCCGAGTAGCGCATCATGATCTCCGGGCCGACGAGAAAGGCAGTCGCCGTCGCAGGGTCGAAACGGGCGCTCGCGACGAGCTTCGGCACGACGCCGACCTTGCCCGGCCAGTCGGCGGAGGCGCTGTCGACCGTGACGTCGACCTGAAGGTCGCCACGCGCGACCCAGCGATCCAGGTCGCGCCGAAAGACGAGGTCGGCCGGAGTCCGCGCACCGTAGAGAACGGCCACCTCGCCGTAGTCCTGGCGTCGCCGAAGGACCTCGAGCAGCGCGGGACGCAGCGGCGGCAGCCCGATCCCGCCGGCGACGATGACGACGTCGCCCCCGACCGCGTCTCCGACAGGCCATTCGTTTCCGAAGGGGCCGCGGACGCCGAGCACCGCGTCCCGCCCGGCACCGCAGATCGCGGCCGTGACCGCCCCGACCGCGCGGACCGTGTGCACGAGCGGGCCGCGCGAGTCTCCGGAGAAGGAGATCGGGAACTTCGCCGACCCCGAACGCGTAGACCATGGAGAACTGTCCCGGGCGAATCCCGAACGGCGCTCCCGAGAGAGGCTCCAGCGTCAGCGTCCACGTGTCGGCGGTCTCCCTCCGGCGCATCCGCACTCGAAACGGCGCGGGTGCATCCACCGCGGCTCCTTCAGTCGGCAGCGGCGTACCCATACACGTCCAGGAGTCGAAGCCTCGTCCATTGGAGCCGCTCGATGAGAACCTGCGCGAAGCGCGCCATCAGGTCGTATCCGAGCCTCGCATCCTGCTCGCATTTCGCGCGCAGGCATGCTCCGTCGAAGGCGGTCGCGCGAACACCCGTCAGCGCCCGCGCGTCGAAGTGCCAGCGGTACGGCGGGAAGAGCCAAGACCAGCCGACCACCTCTCCGGCCTCGAGGGTCTCGATCGTGACGGAGCCGCGCGCGGGGACGAAGAGGTCGAGCGCCACGCTTCCATGACGAAGGGCGTAGAAGACGTCGGCGGGATCGCCTTCCCGGAACAGCATCGCCCCTTCGTCGAAGTGAACGTTGGACGCGCAGCCTGCGATCAGGCTCAGTTCGTCGGAGCTCAGGCCCTCGAGCAGCGGAACCTCCTGCAGAAGCTCCTCAATCGACTTCATCCGCCACTTCCTCGCCCGCACGAATGGCAGTGAGCTCCTCGGTCACGTCGATGCCGACGGGGCACCAGGTGATGCAGCGGCCGCAACCGATGCAACCGGACGTGTCGAACTGGTCGTGCCAGGTCCCGAACTTGTGCGTCAACCACTGCCGGTATCGAGAGCGTCCGGAAGGTCGCACACTGCCGCCGTGTAAGTGCGAGTGGTCGACGGAGAAGCAGCTGTCCCAGATGCGCTCGCGCGCTGCGTCCTCTCCCGCCAGATCGGCGACGTCCTCGACGCTCGTGCAGAAGCACGTCGGACAGACCATGGTGCAATTCCCGCAGGTCAGGCACCGTTCGGCGACGTCGTCCCAGCGTTCGTGCTCGAGATTCCGCGCGAGCAAGCCCCGGAGATCCGTCGTGTCGAGCTCCCGTCCCCATCTTCTCCGCAGCTCCGGCAACTGCGGCCGCGGCGGCCTGCCGGTCGGGCTCGTGCGCCGTCGCGCTCTGGACGTCGGCCAGTACGTCGGCACCCCTCTCTGTGCCGATCTCGACGAGGAAACGGTGCGGTCCGTCGAGGATCTCGGTCAACGCGAGGTCGTATCCCGCCTCGGCCTTCGGGCCCGTCCCCATCGAGACGCAGAAGCACGTGCCGGCCGGCTCGAAGCAGTTGACGGCGACGACGAACGCATCGCTTACGTCGAGCCGCATAGTCCCGGTCGACGTGCTGGCCCTCGAGCAGCACGCGGTCCTGGATCGCGATGCCGTGGAGCTCGCACGCACGAACGCCGATCAAGGCGAGCGGCGTGTCGTCGGTCGGCTCCTGCGTCACCTCGAGCCCGCCGTTGCGCCTGCGGGCAGACCACAGTCTGATTCGCGGTGGAAGCAGGAATTGCTTCCAGGAGTGCGGCCCGACCGCATAGCCGAAGCGGGCGTCGTCGTCGCGCCGCACGAGGCGGTACCGCCCAGGGGACTGCTCGTCGGTCCAGCCGATCGGCAGCTGGGCGGCGGATTCGAGATCGTCGTAGACGATGGCGCCCTCGCGCACGGTTGGCCCGAGCACGCGAAACCCCCGGTCCGTGAGCGCGTGGAGCAGCTGATCCAGCCCGGATGGCTCGATGATGCGCGTCTCGTCTGGCAATCGGTCAACCTCCCTCTCGAGCCCGGCGACCCTGCGATCCGACCCTGCAAGCTTACGACGTGTCAAACGGCGGCGGATGGACGGCGGCGGCACAGGTGCGATCGGCGGCAGTGAGGCGATGCGCTGAGAAGAAGCGGGCGGTCACCCGTTGGAGACAGCCGTACTGCAAAGAGCCGTGACCCGCGCCTGGCACAACCAGGATCTGCGCATTGGGCAGCGTGCGTCGGGCGTCGGCGACGTTCTCGAGCGGGTCCTGGGGATCCATCCCGCCGACGAGGAAGAGAACAGGCACGCGGCTCCGTACGGCGGCACCGCTGTCCGGTGCCGGCAGCGACGGGCCCAGGAGTGCGCATACGGCGGGAAGTGACCGCGCGGCGGCGAGCGAGGTCTCGAGGAACTCGGTCCCGGTCCCGAACCGCACGACCTCGGCCGGGTCGTAGCGCGACCAGCCGTCGCCGCAGAGGATCGCCCAGTACATGAGGGTGCGAGCCGTGTACTCGCCGGACGGGAGGAGCATCGACCACGGCGTCAGGAGCTCCGTGTAGTTGCCCGACGCGGCCCGGTGAAGGATCAGCGGCACACGAGCGGCACTCCCGGGCACCCGCAGGAGCGTCCGCAGCGTCTCCTGTGCATCGGCAATGCCGAAGGAGAGGACTGCCCCGTTGTACGGCACTTCGAGAGGCGCCGCTCGAAGCCGGGCAAAGACCGATCGCAGGTCGGCTGCGACGTCCGGGAAGGCCAGGTGGCACGCCGCGTCCACGGCGCAACGCGCGGCCAGGCGGTCGAAGGCCCTCTGTGTCGAGAGGGGCATCCGCTCCCAGATCGGAACGTCGAGCAACGTCGCCCCGTCGAGGACCGCCGCTGCGACGTGCGCGCCGTGGCGCGCGATGTAGACCTGGCCGGCCGACCCTCCGTACGAGCCGCCGTACAGGACGATTCGCCCGTAACCGAGCGCCTTGCGGACGGCATCGAGGTCGTCCATCGCCGCATCCGTCGTGTAGAGGCGTGGATCGCGGCCGACGTCCCGGAGACAGCCTTGGGCGTACGCGAGCCCTTCCTCGTCCGTGTCGACATCAGCCGGCGGAGGTGGACAGATCAGAGGAGCGGATCTGCCGACCCCACGCTGGTCGACGAGGACGATGTCCCGCTTGCGATTGGCGGCGAGGAACATCGACGTCGCGAAGCGGGCGTCGTCGCTTGCGGCGGCACCCCCGGGACCGCCGGACAGCCAGAAGATCGGAGCGGAGTGAGGTCGAGGGCCGTACGCACGGACGACGCCGACGAACACTTTGATCTTGCGGCCGTTGCGGATTCGCCGATCCTCGGAAACGGCCAGCGTCCCACAACGTGCCGTCACGGACTGCCTCCAGCCTGCACGGCTGCAGATGCAACGCGGGTGCGGGCGCTGCGAGCGCCGCAGCCGCGGCGGCGAGGGCGAAAACCATGGCTATGCGGCGCTCTGGAGAGCGTAGGCGCGATAGGCGTTTGGATGCTCGAACGCCTCGAGCGCCTCGGCGGACGGCACCTCGGCGACGAAGGCCTCACCGTTCCGGTGGTCGGAGTAGATGACGACCACCACGTCATTCGCGACATCCCAGAGCAGCCTGACGACGAGCCCGTGGCGTTCTCTCTTGGCAAGCTCGCGGTACATGTACATGCGAGGAAGAATCCACGACCGCGCCCCCGCTTCCATCCGCCGGGATGCTGATCCTGGCTGTGGATCTCCACCATCTCGCTTGCGGGGTTTCCGCAGCCTGGGACGTATCGGTCGATCAGGAGGCCGGCGGCCCGGGGTGCCGCTCCGGGAATCCGGCGAGAGCGCGCGCGACGTCCAGGGTGGAGACGACCCCGATGGGCCTCATCGCCCGAGGCTCGACGACGATCAGGTGCGACAGCCTGTGCTCCGCCATGAGCTCGGCGGCACGCGCGAGTCGCTCGTCGACCGGAATCATGACGACCGGGGTCGCGGCGAGATCTCTCGCCGAATGCCGGTCGAGATGCTCGCCTTCTGCGGCAAGGAGGAGATCGAGATCCGTGACGATGCCCCAGAGGCCACCGCCGGCCAGACGCTCCTCGCCGTGACTGGTGACGAGGATGGCATGGACGCGGTACGTCGCCATCATGCGTGCGATCGTGCGCAACGGTGTGTCGGGCGAGCACGACACGAGACCCGGATGCATCGCCTCTCCGACGCTGAAGCGCTCGAGCGCCTTGAAGGCGCCCGGCCCGCCTTCTGACCTCGTCTCCATTTCGAACCTCCTCCTCGATCAAGAAGCCGGGGTGGCGGGAATCCCGCCACCCCGGTCCATCGCGTCACGACTTCGAGATCGTGATCTTCTTCGGCCTCGAGGTCACGACCTTCGGGGCATGCACCTCGAGGACCCCCTTCACGAACTTCGCTCGAACGTGCTCGGTGTCGGCCTCGGCCGGCAACTCGAAGCGGCGCTCGAACTCGCGCTCGAGTCGCTCGCGAAGGCGGAAGGCCTTGTCGACCTGCTCCTTCGCTTGTGCGCGCTCGCCCTTGATCGTAATCCGATGGTCGAAGACCTCGACTCCGAGCTCCTTCTCCTCGTAGCCCGGAACCTCGAGCTCGACCACGAACTCGTCCTCCGTCTCGTAGATGTCGGCCGCGGGCAGCGCTGCCGGCGCGAACCCTACATCCTCGAACATCCGCCGCAGCCGACGCTCCATCGAGTCGAGCTCCTGGAGGGGCGACCACTTCACCATCGTGGTCATGGCTTCACCTCCCTTCTCTCGAATCGTTACCTCGATAGTGCCGCCGAATCGGACGCGGCGCATCGGTTCGACCTCCGATCCGCCTCGTGGGGAACTACGGATGGACAGCAATCTGCCGAACGGCAGCTAGTCGGCGACCGACAGGACTGCTGCTCCCTCGATCGCTCCTGCACGGAGACGTCGAAGCGCCTCGTTGGCCTCCGGAAGCGCGAACGTCTCGACATGCGTGCTCACCGGCACGCGCGGTGCGAGCTCGAGGAACTCCAAACCGTCTCGTCGCGTGAGGTTCGCAACGGAGCGGATCGTCCGCTCGCCCCACAGCAGCTCGTAGGGAAAGGATGGAAGGTCGCTCATGTGGATGCCTGCGCACACGACGACGCCGCCCTTTGCGACGGCGCGTAGGGCGACGGGAACGAGTTCGCCGGCGGGTGCGAAGATCAGCGCCGCATCGAGCTCCTCGGGTGGAGCGTCTCCGGCTGCGCCCGCCCAGTCGACGCCGAGCGATCGTGCGAATTCCTGGCCCGCCTCGTCGCCCTCTCGGGTGAAGGCGAAGACTCGACGGCCCTGCCAACGTGCGACCTGGCCGACGATGTGCGCGGCTGCGCCGAACCCGTACAGGCCGAGAATCGCCGCATCGCCCGACAACGTCAGCGCGCGGTACCCGATCAGCCCTGCACACAGCAGCGGGGCCACGGCCGCCGCGGGATAGCCACTCGGGACCGGGAAGCAGTAGCGAGCGTCTGCGACAGCCGACTCCGCAAAGCCACCGTCGAGTTGATACCCGGTAAACAGCGCCCGGTCGCAGAGGTTCTCGCGGCCGCTGCGACAGAAGCGGCAGTCGCCACACGTCCATCCCAGCCACGGGATGCCCACGAGATCGCCGCGCGATACGCTCTCCACATCCGCACCGGTCTCGTCGACGACGCCGACGATCTGATGGCCGAGGACGAGCGGAAGCTTCGGATCCGGCAACTCGCCGTCGGCGATGTGCAGATCAGTTCGGCAGACGCCGCAGGCGTGGACGCGGACTCGAACCTGCCCGGCCGCGGGAACGGGGAGAGGGAGATCCCTCGACACCAGAGCGCTCCCCGGCTGCTCGAGGACCATGGCGTGCATCGACGAGGTCACCGTGCTTGTCGCCTACGGTCAGTCGGCCGGGGGCCGCAGCACAAGGGTGCCGCCTTCGAGCTCGGTCGGGACCAGCGGCTCATGCCACTCCGCCAGCCAGGACGTCACCGCAGCGCCGACCGCGTCTCGCCCGTCGGAGACCTCGATCACGGTTCCGTCACGGCGGGCGTGCAGTCCGAGCTCGGCGACGAAGCGCTCCAAGTCGGCCGCCTCCGTTTCGCGCGAAACCTCGATGCGCGTCGCGTCCACTGTCACACACCTCCTTGTCGTGAGCCTCTCATGCGTGGATGCTCTGCGCGACGGGGCGTCCTCCTCGCTCAGCCGAACAATCGTGGTTTACCGGGCGAGCGGGATCGCGCTCTCCGACCCGGATCGCAAGCTCGACGAGGCGGTTCGAGTAGCCCCACTCGTTGTCGTACCAGGCCACGATCTTCGCCTGGGTGCCGTCGACGACGCTCGTGAGCGGCGCGTCGAAGATCGCGGAGTACGGGGACTTGACGATGTCGGAAGAGACGAGCGGCTCCTCGCTGTACGTCAGGATGCCTTCGAGCTCACCGCGGTCTGCACGCGTCCGGAAGAGCTCGTTGATCTCCTCGGCAGCGGTCTCGCGCTCGGTCTCGATGGTCAGGTCGACGATCGATCCCGTCGGGATCGGCACCCTCACGGCGAATCCGTGCAGCCTGCCCGCGAGCTCCGGGATCACGAGGCCGATCGCCTTGGCGGCGCCGGTCGACGTCGGAACGAGATTCAACCCGGCCGCACGGCCCCTTCGCAGATCCTTGTGAGGCATGTCGATCAGGCGTTGGTCCGCCGTGTATGCGTGGATGGTCGTCATCAGCCCATGGCGGATGCCGACGGTGTCGTGCAGGAGCTTCGCGACGGGCGCAAGACAATTCGTCGTGCAGGAGGCATTGGAGACGACCTCGTGCAGGTCAGGGTCATATGCCTGAGCGAAGTTCACCCCGAGGACGACAGTCGCGTCAGCATCCTTGACCGGCGCCGACACGACCACTTTCTGCGCGCCCGCCTCGAGGTGCGCCGCTGCCTCCGAACGCGTACGGAACCGGCCCGTCGCCTCGAGCACCACGTCAGCGTGGAGATCGCCCCACGGGAGGTCGGCCGGCTCGGACTCACGGAACACCGGGATCTCAAGGTCGTCGACGCGGAGGGAGTCGACGCCGGCCGCGACATCTCCAGGAAAGCGGCCGTAGACGGAGTCGTACTTCAGCAGGTGTGCGAGCGTCTCGGCCTCAGCGAGATCGTTGATGCCGACCCATTCCAGATCGAGCCCGCGCTCGTACGCCGCGCGAAATGCAGCGCGACCGACTCGGCCGAAACCGTTGATGGCGACCCTGGGTTCCATGTCTCCTCCTCCATGCAGCAAGGCTGATAGTCACATCCATTGTCGAGACGCGGACTCGGTACGTTCATCCGCAGACGCGCGGAACCGCGCTTCGGGAAAGACGCAAAGCCTCGCTGAGATGCGTGTCTACGGAGTGCGGCGGCGCAACGTGGCGGCACCGAAAACCAGTGCCGCGACGGTAGCCCCGGCGACCACGGCGACGTCGACGATCCCTCGTGCTCCCAGAGCACCGAGCCGCGTGACCCGATCGAGGGCGTCGTAGGCATACGTCAGCGGGAGGAAGTAGCCGACCACCTCGAGCGCACGGGCCATCTGGTCGCGCGGGACGAGGAGTCCGCACAGCAGCAGCTGTGGGAAGACGAAGGCCGGCATGAACTGAACGGCCTGGAACTCGGTGCGGGCGAAGGCGCTCAGAAACAGGCCGAGCGACATTCCGAGGATCGCATTCGCGACGGCGAGAGCCGCGACGACCCATTTCGAGCCGACAACGTGGAGATCGAGCAGGCCAAAGGCGACCAGAGAGACGATCACCGCCTGGAGCGCGGCGACCAGCGCGAATGCAGCGGCATAGCCCGCAAGCAGGTCGAATTTGTGCAGAGGGAGCGTCATCAATCGCTCGAGCGTCCCGCCCGTTCGCTCGCGCAGCATCGTGATCGAGGCGACGAGGAACATCGCGATGAAGGGAAACAGGCCGAGCAGCGGGCCGCCGATCCTGTCGAAGACGAGCGGACGATCGATGAAGATGTACTTGAGCAGTGTCACGAGCAGGCATGGGATCCCAAGCAGGAGCACGACCGTGCGGGGATCTCGCCGCAGCTGCGACAGGACGCGTAAGGCGGTCGCTCCAGCTGCCCGCAGGCTCATCATCCACTCCGCTCGACGAGCTCGAGGAAGACGTCGCCGAGGTCGTGGCGACCGCTCTCACGCCGTATGTCGTCGACGGTCCCCGCAGCGAGCAACCGGCCCTCACGGAGCAGCACGAGCTCGTCGCAGCGCTCGGCTTCGTCCATAACGTGGCTGGAGACGAGCAGAGTCGCCCCGCCTGCCGCGAGCTCATGGAACGTTGTCCAGAGGTCACGCCGGAGCACGGGGTCCAGGCCAACGGTCGGTTCGTCGAGGACGAGGACCTCCGGCTCTCCGAGGAGCGCGCTGGCGAGCGACGCGCGTGCGTGCTGCCCCCCGGAGAGGCGGGCGACGACGTGGTCCGCGTCCGCCTCGAGACCGACCGTGGCGATCGCACGATGGACCGTGCCCTCGTCCGCTCCGAGCAGCCGGGCGAAGTAGCGCAGGTTCTCGCGAACCGTGAGGTCGGCGTAGATGGACGGCGCTTGCGTCGTGTAGGCAACGCGACTCCGCAGCAGTGGTGCGCCCGCGGGAAGCCCGAGCACCTGGACTTGTCCACCCGAGATCCGCTGCACGCCGACGATCGAGCGCATCAACGTCGTCTTTCCACTGCCGCTCGGTCCCAGGAGCCCGGTGACGACCCCGGCGCGGACCGCGACTGTCAGGTCGTCGAGGACGGTCCGGCCCCCACGAACCACGAGCAGTCGTTCGACGATGATGGAATCGGTCTGCCTCACGGCCTCGCGGAACCTAGCCGCCGAGAACCGGGAACGCAGCGCGGTCGAGAAACGACCAGACCGTCAATGAACCGGGTGGTGACGAGGCGTGCTGATGTGGAAGACCGCCGCGAGCACGTACCCGACGATGCCGACCAGAACCGCCAGATCAAGGCACACCGCGACCGTGATGATCGCCTGATTCACCTGTCACTCCTTTCCATCTGAGTCCGAGCCTCTCGCCGGGTGGCCCATCCGCATCGGGAGGAAGCCGTAGACGCGCTTCGGTGGATTCGGGATCCGGCTGGGGCCGCGTTCCGGCTTGACGCCCGTACCCCACTCTGAGATCGTTCTGACCGCCAAGTCCCTGTAGGCCTTCGGGTTTGCAGGGACTCGGCATTTCAGGACTTCTGAGGGCCGCGAGGAGGACGACGGATGACCATCCTGGTCGGCGTAGACGGCTCGCCGGAGTCCAAGGAAGCACTTCGCTGGGCGGTCGCCGAGGCTCGACTGCGAGGCACGGATCTCCGCGCAGTGCACGTCTGGCAGTACCCCGCCTGGCTCGCCGCGCCGCAGCCGTTTTTCGGAGAGCCTGGGGTCTCGGTGCCGGCAGTCGACGCAGCGAAGGTCCGAACGCTCGCCGAAGAGCGGCTGGACGGTGTGGTCGGCGAGATCGCGGCCCGTGCCGATGACGTTCGCATCGAGCAAGTGCTCCTCGAGGGCCATCCCTCGGGGGAGCTGATCAGGGCTGCCGCGAGCGCGGAGCTCCTCGTCGTCGGCTCGCGTGGTCACGGCGGATTCGGAGGCCTGCTACTCGGGTCTGTGAGCCAGGCCTGCGCGCATCACGCCCCGTGCACGGTGGTCATCGTCCGTCCAACCGACCGGACGCCTTCAGAGACCTAGATCGGTATTCAACCGCGACACGATCGGGCTGCGCACGGATGTTGCAGGGCCTCGGCTCGCCGACGATTGAGGGAGATGTCAGCGTGAAGGAGGAGCCATCTGCGCTATCTGCGCGAGGAGGTGGACCCCCACACGAAGCTCGACGAACGGCTGCTCTACCCCGCTGTCGCCGAGCGTTTGGGCGACCCGCTCGTCGCGGTGTCGATGAGCTACGACCACCTCGCGATCCGTCACTGGATCTCCGAGATCGCAGCCGCCGACGTCAGCAGGACGGAGCACTTCCAACAGCTTCTCTACGGGCTCGACGCCATCATCCGCGTGCACGTCTGGAAGGAGAACGCGTTGTTCCTCGCCCTGCTCGAGTCTCGTGGCCAGGCGAGCTGAGTCACTCCCCACCGCCGGTGCACGTGGGATGAGTTAGTGGAGCTGGCGTACCGGTCAGGAAGAAATGTGGACGCAACCGCGACTGACGCAAGCGCAGCTCCCGAGTGTTCAGGTTTGCTTCAGCACCGAGTACCAGACGCGCTCGGCGACGTCACGCAGGTCGTCGCTCGTACGAGCAAGGCGTCGGTAGAGCTCGCGTTTGGCCGCGACCTCGCGCAAGTCGTCGACCGAGATCAGCGCAGACATCGCACGCCGATAGACGTGCTCGGTACGACTCTGGCTCTTGGCGGCCCTGGTCGCCGCCTCGGTGGCGAGCGCGACATCGTGATTGCCGAGAGCAGCGAAAGCGTGGGCGAGATCGGCGACGCCGTCGGCGAGCTCGGCTGCCATCTCGGCGATCGGGCGGTCGGGTGCCGCCTGCATCACCTCCGCCTCGCGGACGGCGTTCTTCGCGTTGTCGAGAACCCGGTCGAGGCCGCGTGAGAGCTCGAAGATGTCCTCCGGCTCCAACGGAGTCGTGAAGGCCGTGGTCAGGGCGGCACGGAGCTTGCGCTTGGCGTCGTCGGCACGATGCTCGCAGTCACGCAGCCGTTCGACCGCCGCAGCATCGCCGTTCGCCCAGGAAACGAGCGCCTGCATCCCCTCGACCGTGATCGCGATCTGCTGATCGAGCAGCGCGAGCACGTCCGGCGTAGCGGGCAGGAACCAGCGGTGCCTTTCTTTCATCCGAGCCACCTCCAGACGACGAAGCTAACCGCTCCGAGCGCGCCGGCGGCCGGAAGCGTCAGCAGCCAGGCGAAGGCCATCGCGCGCACGACCGTCCAGCGCACGTGATGCCAGCGGCGCCGCCCCGCACCGATGCCGACAACCGACGACGCGACCACGTGGGTCGTCGACACGGGCGCACCTGCGTAGGATGCGGGCAGGATCACGGCTGTCGAAGCTGTCTGGCTGGCCAACGCGTCGAGCGCGCCGAGCCGAATGATCCCGCGGCCGACCATGAGGACGATCCTCCACCCACCGAGCAGGGTGCCCACGGTCAGCAGCGCGCCGCACGCAAGCTTCGTCCAGGTCGGCACGGTCAGGGTATCGACGTGACCCGACGCGAGCAGGAGCGCCGCGATCACGCCCATCGCCTTCTGCCCATCGTTCGCGCCGTAACTGAAGGAGAGTGCCGCGGTCATCGCCCACTCCCCCGACCTGATCGGACCGCCGACCCGCCGGGTAGCACGCCTCAGCAGGCGCCGACCGAGCCGAACAACGAGCGCGCCCATACCGAATCCGATCGGGGGCGACAGCGCAAGCGCGATCAGGATCCCGGTGACACCAATCGGCCTCCAGCCGTCCAGCCCGCCCCACCTCACCGCCCCGGCCCCCTCGGCAATGAGCGCGGAGCCGACAAGCCCGCCTACCAGAGCGTGGGCCGAGCTTGAAGGCAACCCGCGCCACCAGGTAAGGAGATTCCAGATAACGGCCGCGAGGACTCCGGAACCGATCACCTCGACCGCCTCGGGGCCCGTCACCGTGACGATCCCGGCGATCGTGTCCGCCACCGCAGTGCCGAACAGCAGCGCACCGCACATGTTGAACACTCCGGCCAGTGCAACCGCCTGCCCTGGCCGGGCACCCCGCGTCGCCAGCAACGTCGCGATCGCGTTGGCGGCCTGGAAGCCGTTCGTAAACGAAAACGCCAGGGCGAACGAGACCGCGAGCCACAGGGCCATGACCCCATGATGAGCCGTGCGGCCGCCGGCCCCGCGGAGTTTCAGATGTTCGCGAGTAGCAGAGGCTTCTGCGGCAGCCAGCGCGCCCGCTGCGGGAAATCCGCGTAGCTCTTCCGTCTTCGCCCGGATGCCAGCATTCGGAGGCGAGACGCAGTATCGAGACCCAACGACGCGGCGACGACGAGGTCGCCAACGGTACGAAAGGTCGGCTGATTGGGATGTGGGACGTACTCAAGTGGCAGAACGACACGCTCAGCGTTGCCTGGTGGGCGTTGCTCGTGTTTGTGTTCCTGCTCCTCGTCGCGGCCGGAAGTCGGGCGGCGAGGAAATAGCCTGAGAACCCGACGGCTCGACACCCCTCGAACTTCTCGGGGTGTCGTGTGTTAGTCCAGTCTGCTCACTGAAGTCGATCGAACGGATGCGATAGCCGTCTCGTTCGAGCCCGCGAATCCCCTTCGCCGCTGCAGTTGCAAGATCAGGCGCCGCGATGTTGAGGAGAATGGTCTGCCCTGGCTCCACCTCGATCCGTAGCGCATGTGGGGCGCCGACGGGCCGGATGCGGACGAGGATCGGCTGGAGGGCGACCGCGAGCAGATCGAGTACGACGAGCGACGCCAGCAAACGAGCGTAGCCCCCAGCGTCGATCTGCGCCCAGAGCTGGACCGTGACCATCGCAGCAGCGGCGGCGGCGAGTCCACACGAGAGTGCGAACAACCGACGCACCGAGACCGGGTCGCGTGTCGAGCGTCGAGCGGCGAGCCCGGACATCTGTGCCGACGCGAGGGCAAGAGCCGTTGCAGTGCCCGCGGCCCTGCCCAGCCCAACCGGCGGCTCACGAGTCCAAAGCGAGGCGAGACTGAGTGAGGCGCCCAAGGATGCGAGAACGAGACCCGCAGCCCCTTGGCGGGCGAATCGCCCCTGTTCAAGCAGGATCATCGACGGCAGAGCAACGAGCCCGAAGCCCGCGAGGAGTGCTGTCGTCGAGAGGACGCGACCTTCCGTCTCGCCAAAGCGGCCCGTGAGCAGGATGCCGATCGCGAGCAAAGCCGACGCAGTGAGGAGTCCCGCCACTGCCAGCAACAGAATCCGCTTCCGTGAGCTCATGATCCGCTCCCTTCACAAACATGCTCCGCCGACGGGCTGTGCTGGTCATCGGCAATCCACCCATGCGCGTTGCGGGAAAGCACCTTCTGTCTCCTCCTCGCCAGAGTCCGTTTCCGGCACCTCTGTCGTTCCACGGCGAAGACGCTCCAGCGCCCCGGTGACCGGCACCGTGATCGTCAGGAGGAGGGCGGCCGCTGCAATGTCGACCCAGAAGTGGTTGCCCGTGACGATCAGCGCGAACGCCACCCAGGGCGGCCAGAGCAGCCAGAGCACCTTCAGCGAGAGTGGCCTCACGAGCAAGCCCAGCGCCACGCCGATGATCATGGCGTCCGCCGTGTGCAGGCTCGGCATCGCCGCGTACGGGTTCTCGGCGAGGACGACGATGCCGTCCCCGTGATTGATCGCCGCAGAGTTGGCCAACGTGTCGCTGATTCCAAGCATGGGGAGAAGCCGCGGAGGGGCGCTCGGCAGGAGCACGTAGGCGATCAAGCCAACGGTGTTGGTGACGATGATCGTGTCGCGGACGCGCAAGTACGCGTCATTCCGGCGTAGGTAGATCCAGAGGAGTCCCAGGCCGACGACCATGAACTGGGACAACCAGTACGTCCAATTGACAGCTGCGATCAGCGCGTCGACATGACGCAACGCGTGCTGCAAACCCGGCTCGAAGAGGGCGTCCAGCCGACGCTCGAAGCGAACCAGCGACTCTCCGTTGGCGAGCCCTGTCGCAGAGCCTTGATTAACGAATCCGCGCGCGAGCTCGTAGGCGATCGCGAAGCCGAACCAGATCGCGAGCTGCAGCACAAAATCGGCTCGGCCGCGCGGAAGGACCATCCACTTCGGCGAGCGGGGGAAACGCCTCGCATTCGCGTGGAGGACCGTCTCTTCACACCTCTCCATCGGGTCTCGCGACGAGCATGCTCGGAATGCGCCTCGAGGGCATCGGTCCACACACCGATCCCGGCACGGAGAACTACAGAAGCAGTCGCTTGACCTCGGTAGTTAGCCGAACTCTCGATCAGCGACCGGGCCGATGCCGCCGAGTCCGCGACGGCAGAACATGAGTCCGTGAAGACTCAGGCAACGGAGCGGACCGGGCGAGGGCCGCGTCTCGTCGAAGTCTCGACCGAGGCGCCGATCTGGGAGCGCTTCTTCACTGTGGCGCCACTCGTTCTCGTCGGCACGAAGGAAGAGGACGGTTACGACGTCGCGCCCAAGCATCTGGCCATGCCGCTCGGCTGGGAGAACTACTTCGGATTTGTCTGCACGCCGGCGCACGCGACCTATCGCAACGTCCTCACCCATCGCGAGTTCACGGTCAGCTTCCCGAAGGCTGATCGGGTCCTGCAGACGAGCCTCGCGGCCGGCGCGAGGCTCGAGGACTCGTCGAAACCGTCGTTGGCCGCAGTCCCAACGTTTCCTGCGAACGTCGTAGACGGCGTTCTCGTCGAAGGCTGCTGGCTCTACCTCGAGTGCACGCTCGAGCGGGTCGTCGAGGGCTTCGGCGAGAACGGACTCGTCGTCGGGGAGATCGTCGCCGCCGCTGTTGCGCGCGCTGCCCTCCGGGGATCCGACGTCGACGATGCAGATCTCTTGCATCGGCTCAATCCGCTCGTGTATCTCGCACCCGGTCGCTTCGGAATCGTCCGCGAGACGTATTCGTTTCCTTTCCCGATCGACTTCCGGCGCTAGCGATGAGGCAGCGCGGACCGCTGCTGCTCGGCTGGTTACGCGGACGTGAGCCCGAGATGGTCGCGCTGCTCACCCGACTCGTCTCGGCTGAATCGCCGTCGCTCGATCCGGCCGCCCAACAAGAGTCGTTCGCGGTACTCGCCGAGGCGCTTGCGACGCTCGACTACCACATCCGGCGGGTGCGAGGCTGGGAAGCGGGCGATCATCTTTACGCACGGCCGCGCCGCCGTGGGCGTCGGGCACCGTTTCAGCTCCTCGTCGGCCACATGGACACGGTCTGGCCCGTCGGCACGCTCACCCGGATGCCGGTTCGCCACAACGGCGACATGCTGTTCGGCCCGGGTAGCTATGACATGAAGGCTGGGCTCGTGCAGCTCGTCTTCGCGCTGCGCGCGCTGTCCGCATTCGCGCTTTCGCCCTCGGTCACACCGGTCGTCGTCGTCAACACGGACGAGGAGATCGGCAGCGACGACTCGGGCCGGTTGATCCGGCTACTGGCGGCCGGCGCAGAACGCGCCTTCGTGCTGGAAGGCGGTGAGGACGATACCGGTCGACTGAAGGTTGCCCGCAAGGGCGTCGGCCGCTACCAACTCACGGTGCGCGGTCGCCCCGCGCACGCGGGCACGAGCTTCGAGCGGGGCGCCAGCGCGATCTTCGAGCTCTCCCATCAGATTCAACTCCTCTTCGCGCTCAACGATGCGGCGCACGGCATCACGGTCAATGTCGGCACGGTCGACGGCGGCCTGAGACCGAATGTCGTGGCACCACGCGCTACGGCCAGCATCGGTGTTCGAGTGCCAACGGAGGGGGCCATGCAGGAGCTCGACAGTGCGATCCGCACCCTGCGACCCGTCTCTACAGGGACGTCGCTCGAAGTCGAAGGCGGCTTCGGGAGGCCGCCGATGGAGCCTACGCCGCGCAACCGCCTGCTACTCGCGACGGCGAAGCGACTCGGGCGCGAGCTCGGGCTCACGCTCGAGGACGCCGGCCTGGTCGGCGGAGGCTCCGACGCGAACACGACCAGCCTCTACACGGCCACTCTCGACGGCCTCGGGCCGGTCGGGGACGGAGACCATGCCTGGGATGAGCACGTCAGTATCACGAGCATCGCGGAGCGCGCAGCTCTGCTCGCGATGCTCCTGCTCGAGCCCGCGCGGCCCAGGCACCACGGACTGGCTAGGCATCGGGCGACACCCCGAGGGGAGATCAGTAACTGCACCGATGACCCCTCGCAGGCTTCCGTGCCACGATCGGTTGTGCCCGAGAAGGAGAGAAACGCCATGAAAGAGCAACGCCAGCATCGCGCCAAGGTCGGCGACGTCATCGCGGTTCACGGACACCACGTAGGCGAGTCCGAGCGGCTGGGCGAGATCCTCGAGATCCTCGGCGAGCCGGATCATGTCCACTTCCGCGTCCGCTGGGACGACGACCACGAGAGCATTTACTACCTCGGCACCGACGCGCGCATCCTCGTCCGAGGAGCGAGAGACGCGAAGACGGACTGAAGAGCCTTGGCCCGGTCCCAGGCACCCGTAGGCGCGGGCGCCGCCTTGGAAAGGAGACTCCAATGAGTACGAGAGAAGGGCCGATTGCCGAAACCGAGAGCCAATCAGTGCACGAGCGGCACGAGCACCTCCTCGATCACGTCGAGCACATCCGGGTCGCCGCGCTCGAACTGCCGTCGCTTTCGCCCGAAGAGCGTAGGGAGCTTCTCCATCGGATCCTCGACTTCCTCGAGGGCGAGTTCGCCGCGCACGCCGAGAGCGAGGAGCAGAACCTCTATCCGTGGATCGCTCGGATCCTCGGCGATCCGCGGGCGACCGCTCCTATGGTCTACGACCACGAAGCGATCCGGCAGCTCACGGCTCGATTGAAGCAAACCAGTGTGCGCGAGGTGTCACTGCTCCAGGAGCTTCTCTATGGGCTGCACGCGCTGATCACCCTTCACTTCCGCAAGGAGGAGGAGCTCTACTTCCCGCTCCTCGACCCGGAGAACACAGACAGCGGCAGCGGCAATCAACGAAACGGCCTCGGGGACGACTAGCTCGGGCGAGACGGAGGAAGGCGGTCCATGAGCAACCGGCGCTCGAGCCGGAATCGCGATCAGGAACGGACCAGCTCGATGAGCTCGCAGAGCACGTGATAGGCGCTCGCCTGGGCTTCCTGGATGCGCGGGATCATCTGCGATCGGCTCACGACGACGTGGTCGGCGAGCTCCTCGGCCGCTATGCGGCCGCCGTCGTAGCCGACGAGCGCCACGGTCGTCAGCCCGCGGCGGCGCGCCTCCGCCAGCGCCTCGATGATGTTCGCCGAGCCGCCGCTCGTCGAGATGGCAAGGGCGACGTCTCCCTCTGTTGCCGTACGCGATGACCTGGCGCTGAAACAGCACGTCGGCCCCGATGTCGTTCGCGAGGGCCGTGAGAATTGCCGAGTCCTCGGCCAGGTCCAGTGCGGACCGTGACTGTCGGTGGTGCGGGGAGCTGCGGAAGTCCGCGACCACGTCTGCGGCGTCGGTCGCAGAGCCTCCGTTGCCGAACGCCAACAGCTTCCCGCCCGCGTCGAAGCACTCGCGCAAGGCGGTTGCCGCCCCGATCAGAACGTCACGGCCTTCTGCGAGCGTCTGCGCACGGAGGTCCGACACTTCGCGCGCCTTCATCAGGACCGAACGCCGCACGTCCTCCTCGACGCCGGCAACGTCCGCCCCGGTCTGCTCGAGGAACGGGTAGAGGAAGCCGGAGGCGCCGGCGCCGGCGTCCGAGCCGCCGAGTTGGTCGAAGAAGACGTGGACGAGCTCCCAGAGCAGGTGATACGAGATCTCGGCGAGCTCCTGGGCGACGAACGGGTCGTCGCCGGCGGCTCGAAGATCCAGCTCTCTCCGGCTCTGATCGTCAGTGGGCCGAAGGAGATGACCATGTCGTCGGGCCCGCGGAAGAGCTCGTGAAGGTCGGGCGACATCGCAAGAGCGGGCAGCGCCCGCTTGCCGACGATCACCGGATGAACGAACTCCACCGCCACGTGGTGCGCGTCCGACCAGTCCTGTGGCGACCCGCCCAGGGCCAATAGACGTCCGCCACGCAAGAATCGCTCGGCCATCAACCGGCAGACGGATGCGAGCCGTGCGGAATGCTCGCCGAAGTAGTCCTCGTTCGCGCGCGTTCGCGCCTCGACGAGCTGCTCGACCCGCGACGCGAGCGCATCGACCGACACGCTCAAACCGCAGAGCCCTCCCTGGTGGCGGCTCGAAGCAGCCAGTCGCCCAGACCGTCCGTTCCTTCCCCGGTCCGGGCGCTCACGAGCAGCCGCTCGACGCCGGGGTGCACTGCATCGAGGTTGTACAGGTATCGATCGAGATCGAAGTCCAGGTGCGGAAGAAGGTCGATCTTGTTCACGATGACGAGCTCGCAGGAGCGAAACATCAGCGGATACTTGAGGGGCTTGTCCTCTCCTTCGGCCACGGAGGAGACCATGATTCGATGGTCCTCTCCGACATGGAACTCCGCCGGACAGACGAGGTTCCCGACGTTCTCGACGAGGAGGAGGTCGAGCGCGTCCAGGTCGAGTGAAGGAAGCGCAGAGCGCACCATGTTCGCGTCGAGGTGGCACTCACCCCCGAAAGCAGGGTCGGTGTTGATCTGGGTCACGGGGACGTGAAGGCTCGCCAGCCGGTCGGCGTCGAGCGTCGTCTGCACGTCGCCCTCGATCACTCCGACGCGGATGCCGGCCATCTGTCGGAGAACTCGCTCGATGAGGGAGGTCTTCCCCGCTCCCGGTGCGCTCATGACATTGACGACCGTGACTCCGGCACGATCGAAGTCGCTGCGGTTGGCGGCGGCGATCGTCGAGTTCGCGTCGAGGACGTCCTCGAGCACTTTCACACGGGTGCGATGCACGCTTCATCCCCCTCCTCGATCACGATTGATTCGATCTCCAGCTCATTTCCGTGGTGGACGGATACGTCGGCTCCGTCACACCGGGGACACCTGAAGAGCGGCGCGTCCAACTCCCATTCGTGAGAGCAGGTCTCACAGGCGAGAACGCAGGGCACGATCTGAAGATCGAGCCGGGCCCCGTCGCACACGGTTCCACGTGTCACGAGATCCCAGTAGAACTCGAGCGAGCCTGGAGCGACTTGCCGCAGTCGTCCGGCACGCACGGTGACGAGCGTCACTGGGTTCCCGTCGGCGTGCCTGGCTGCAGCCGCGACGATCGCGCTCGCGTAGGACAGCTCGTGCATCAGCAGATGCGTGGTAGGGGATCTCCAACGAGCAGATCCATCACCCGCCTACCCCCGAACGCCGTGTCTAGCAGGACCATCCCCGGCGGGTCCGTCCGAACTTCGCCGATGTCGGCCGCCTCCTCACAGCCGGGAATCGTTCGCAAGGACTCGAGTGCCCTCTCCGCCGCTTCGGGCGCGACGAAGGCGACGAGCTTCCCTTCGTTCGCCACGTACATCGGGTCGAGCCCCAGGATCTCGCAGGCGCCCGCAACAGCGGAGGGCACGGGAATGTCGGCCTCGTTCACCAGGACCGCGACGCCGGAAGCCCGGGCGAGCTCGTTCAGCACCGTGGCGACTCCTCCTCGAGTCGCATCGCGCATGCAGCGGAGAGCGGGCCCTACCGAGTCGAGGAGTGCGTCAACCGCCGGCCAGAGGCAGCAAGTGTCGGACTCGACCTCGGCGTCGAGCTCGAACTCCCCGCGGGCCAGCATGACCGCCGTGCCGTGCGCGCCGATCGGGCCGGACACGATGATGCGGTCGCCGGCCTTCAGCGAGGACGGCGACAGCCTCGCGCGATCGTCGAGTCTCCCGACGCCCGTGGTCGTCACGTACATCGAGTCGCACCGTCCCCGTTCGACCACCTTCGTGTCACCGGCGACGACCTCGACTCCCGCGCCGTCGGCGGCGGCGGCGATCGCGTCCACCTCGGCGCACAGCTCGTCCGCGGAAAGTCCTTCCTCGAGCACGAGCGACAGCGTGAGGGCAAAGGGACGCGCTCCCGAGACGGCAAGGTCGTTCACCGTGCCGTTGACGGCGAGCTCGCCGATCGAGCCACCGGGAAACCGGATCGGCTTGACGACGTAGCTGTCTGTCGTGAACGCCAGCTCGCCAACGACACCGGCGTCGTCGAGCTCCCGTAGCGCGGACGATCCGAAGGCGGGTAGGAACAGACCCTCGATGAGTGTCTGGGCGGCCTTGCCGCCGGCGCCGTGCGCCATCGTGATTCGAGCATCCTTGAAGCGCGCCGGCTGCGCCCGGACCCGCTCGATCAGCTCGAGGGCATGCTGCTCGCGCTTGCCGATCACCGACTCACACCACTTGTCGCTCGCGGCCGAAACGCCCGAAGTTGTAGTAGGCCGCGCACGCGCCCTCCGACGAGACCATGCAGGTTCCAATCGGACGCTCGGGCGTACACGCAGTGCCGAAGACTTTGCACTCCCAGGGCTTGATCACGCCCTTGAGAACCTCCCCGCACTGACATGCCTTCGGGTCGGCGACGCGTATTCCCGGGATCTCGTAGCGGAGCTCCGCGTCGAAGTCGCGGTACCGGTCCGACAGCTTCAAGGCACTGTCGGAGATGAAACCGAGCCCGCGCCACTCGAAGTGTGGACGCAGCTCGAAGACCTCGCCGAGCACCTGAAGCGCACGCGGATTTCCGTCGTACGGAACGACGCGCCGGTACTGGTTCTCGACCTCGCAACGGCCCTCCCCGAGCTGATGGAGGACCATGTACACCGACTGAAGGAGATCGAGCGGCTCGAAGCCCGAGATGACGATCGGCTTGCCGTAGTCCGCCGGGATGAACTCGAACGGCCGCGCACCCACCACCGTCGAGACGTGCCCCGGACCGATGAACCCGTCGAGCCGCAGATCGGGAGATTCGAGCAGCGCGCGGAGCGGCGGCACGATCGTGACGTGGTTACAGAAGCAGTAGAAGTTCGAGATCCCCTCTGCCTTGGCGCGCATGAGCGTGAGAGCCGTCGAGGGTGCAGTCGTCTCGAACCCGACCGCGAAGAAGACGACCTCGCGCTCCGGAGTCTCCCGCGCAAGACGGAGCGCGTCGAGTGGCGAGTAAACCATCCGGATGTCGGCGCCCTGCGCCTTGGCGTCGAGGAGCGTTCCGCTCCCTCCCGGCACGCGCATCATGTCTCCGAAGCACGTGAAGATCACCTGGGGCTGTTTCGCGACGGTGATCGCGTCGTCCACACGTCCCATCGGGATGACGCAGACCGGACATCCCGGGCCGTGGACGAGCTCGACGTTCTCGGGCAGAAGGTCGTCTACTCCGTACTTGTAGATGGTGTGCGTGTGCCCGCCGCAGACCTCCATCACCTTGTAGTGGCGGCCGGGCTCGACGATGCCGACGATCTCACCCGCCAGCACGCGTCCGAGCTCCGCGTCGCGGAACTCGTCCACGAATCTCATGTGCCGCGCTCTTGCCGCCGGGCAATCGCCGCGCCGGCGTGGACCAGCAGCTCGTCACCCTCGGCGACCGGCCCGACGAGATCGGTCATGACAGTCGTCCGCACCCCGTCCTCCGTTGCGCAGACGGCGAGTTCGTCGGCTCCGCCTTCGACCACCCGCATCGCGACGGCCTCATCCGAACAGGTGACGCAGTGAGCATCAGGGGAGCCGTCGGTCACTCGATCACGCTCGCCTTGAGCTCCTCCAGCTCCTGCTCGTAGGCCTCACCCATGTCGCGAAGCAGTCGAAGCGTTGCGGTCGCCTCCTCTTCGTCCACCCTCGAGAGCGCGAACCCGACGTGAATGAGCACCCAGTCGCCCGGTTTGGCGCCGTCCCCGTCCCCGTCGAGCAGGCCGATGTTGACGTTGCGCTGCACTCCCGCCACGTCCACCTTGGCAAGGCGATTCTCCTCGTCCACTATCTCCACGACCAAGCCGGGAATGGCGAGGCACATGTCGCTTCGACTCCCCAATCTGCCAGAAGAGAGGGCAGTCTCCCAAGGCCTGTTCAGGCTTGTCAACTTGCGACGGAATGTCACCAGCAGGGCGCTACAGCCGTTAGCTTGATTGCTGTGGAGCGGCGCCGATATCGCGTGACGGGGATCGTGCAGGGTGTCGGCTTTCGCCCCTTCGTCTACACGCTGGCAGAACGGTACGGTCTGGGAGGATTCGTGCTCAACGACGGCGAGGGCGTCGTCATCGAGGCTGAGGGGGCGCCCCGCTCTCTCGACGACTTTCGTACGGCACTCGTACGCGACGCTCCTGAGCTCGCACGGATCAACGAGGTCAGCGACACCGCCACTGCACCGCAAGGGCAGTCCACGTTCACGATCGCGGCGAGCGCAGGCACAGGCCGCACCGCGTTGATCCCACCGGACGTCGCGACGTGTGACGACTGCGTGCACGAGCTCTTCGACCCAGACGATCGCCGCTACCGCTATCCGTTCGTGAACTGCACTCAATGCGGGCCGCGGTTCACGATCGTGGAGCGCGTGCCGTACGACCGTTCGAACACGACCATGGCCGGCTTCCCCATGTGCGCGGATTGCCGCCGGGAGTACGAGGACCCCGGCGACCGACGCTTCCATGCCGAGCCCATCGCCTGTCCCGTCTGCGGTCCGCGACTGTCGATGCGGCTCGAGGCGGCGATCGAACTTCTACGCGACGGAGCGATCCTCGCCGTGAAGGGCCTCGGCGGCTATCACCTCGCCTGCGATGCCGACAATGAGGAGACCGTCGCGCGACTGCGCGGTCGCAAGCATCGAGAGGACAAGCCGTTCGCGCTGATGACGAACGACCCAGGGAGACTCGCCCACCTCCAAGCCGACGACCGTCAGCTGCTGTGGTCCCGCGAACGGCCTATTTGCCTGGTCCAGCGTCGGGCAGATGCGCCCGTTGCCGAGTCGGTCGCACCCGGTGCGCCTCCCTGGCTGGGCGTGATGCTTCCGTACACGCCCCTTCATCACTTGCTCGCCCACGACTTCGGCGCGGCTCTCGTGCTGACGAGTGGAAACCGCTCCGACGAGCCGATAGCCCACGAGGACGGCGAGGCGGAAGAACGGCTCGCGGGCATCGCCGATGCATTCCTCGCGCACGACCGACCGATCCGTCGGCGCTGCGAGGACTCCGTCGTGCGCTCCGCCTTCCCGCTCCGCCGATCCCGTGGGTTCGTGCCCACCCCGCTGCCTCTCCCGGTGGCGGCGGCCCGGCCGATCCTCGCGGTCGGCCCCGAGCTCAAGGCGACCTTTTGTGTCTCTCGCGCGCGCGAGGCGTTCATCTCGGGGCACCTCGGCGATCTCGACACCGAAGCGGCTTACCGCGCGTTTGTTACGGATGTTCGACTGTACCTGGACATGCTCGGTGTCCAGCCCGAGGTCATCGCCCATGACCTCCACCCTGGATACGTCTCCACAAATTGGGCCCTAGAGCAGGAGGCCGAGCTCGTCGGCGTGCAGCATCATCATGCGCACGCTGCCGCTTGCCTGGCGGAGCACGGCGAGGTGGGCCCCGCACTGGCGATCGTCTTCGATGGCACGGGCTACGGAGCGGATGGGACACTTTGGGGCGGCGAGCTGCTTCGCTGCGACCTCGGCTCGTTCGACCGAGTCGCGCAACTCGATGCCGTGCCGCTGCCCGGGGGCGAGGCAGCCATACGGGAGCCATGGCGGATGGCAGCCGTCCACCTCGAGCTGACGGGGCGGTCGGTGCCCTTCGAACGGTGGAGCGTCGTTCGGAAGAGCCTGGAAGTCAACGCACCACTCTCCTCGGGAATGGGGCGCCTCTTCGACGCGATCGCGGCGCTGCTCGGTGTCCGGCACGAGGTCACGTACGAGGGGCAGGCGGCGGTCGAACTGGAGCTCCTTGCCGGTGACGTGGAGGCGAAGCCCTATCCCTGGGCACTGGGCTCTGGTCCCGAGCTGGTGGGACTCGCCCACGACGATCTCGCCAACGGCCGAGCCCGCCACGAAGTGGCGGCCGCGTTCCACGAGACGGTAGCTGCAGCAGCAGCGGCCGCATGTGCAGAAGCAGCTGAGCCACGCACCGTCGTCCTCTCCGGAGGAACGTTCCAGAACCTCCGGCTCCTTGCCTCGGCGAGTCGCCGGCTGGAGGAGCTCGGCTTTCGCGTCTTGTCTCACCGGCTGGTACCGCCGAACGACGGTGGAATCAGCTACGGACAGGCTGCGGTCGCCGCCGCGACGATCCAGTAACAAGACTTCTACGGCGTTGAGTCGCCCCAGCCGCGCTCCCTGTTCGCGGAGAAGTGTCAGTAGTCGGCGGTAACCCCGATCGGTGCTTTGTCCGATGCGGCGTCGTTCAGCAGTTGTGATGCTTGAGCGGACGAGAGGAGGTGACGACATGACCACGATTCCGCACGAGCCCTCGTCGCTCGTTCGAAGGTCCGTCTTGGTCGAGCTCCGGGATCTGTGGGCGTCGCTGGCGATCGCCATGATCTGGCTCGCGGTTCTGCTCACGTCCCTGTTCGGCCCGGACTTCGTCGGATACAGCAACGACGGCAACCACACGACGATCCCGTCCGGGATCTTCGTTGCACTTTTCGCCTTGTTCGCGACGATGTCCGTGGCGAAGTGGGGCTTCAGCAAGAGGTCGCCGGACAGCTAGATCGCGATTCACGTCCCGTGGGGCGCTCTTGGCAAGGAGGGGCACGGGCCCGAACTCGGGGCGCTGCCGAGCGCGACGTGTTCGGAGCGCCCGTGCCCCCTCGCTGTGTCCTATGAAACGCCAGGAACAGTCCGATCTGCAGGCTGCTCTTGGTCCACCTCGAGTCTGCGACGATCTGTGTGTGGAGACGCACCACGAGACCGACCGGCTTCGCGCCCTCGTCGAGACGGGCATCGCGCTCAGCTCGGAACTCTCGCTGGACGGTGTTCTCGAGCGAATCGTCGAGGCGGCGGCCCGCGTGACCAGTGCCGAGTACGCCGCTCTTGGCGTGATCGACCCAACCGGGAGCGGGCTCGAGCGCTTCGTGACCTTCGGGATGACGCCGCAGGTGCAAACGGAGATCGGGGACCCGCCACACGGACGCGGGATTCTCGGTGTCCTCATCACGGACGCCAGGCCGCTGCGACTTCATGATCTCTCGCAGGACCCGCGCTCGGTCGGATTCCCGCCCGGACATCCGCCGATGCACACGTTCCTGGGCGTACCGATCACGCTGCGGGGAGTGGCGTACGGGAACCTGTACCTCACCGAGAAGGAGGACGGCGGAGACTTCACCGAAGAGGACGAGGAGCTGGTCAACCTGCTGGCGGCGCAGGCTGCGGTCGCGGTCGAGAATGCGCGCTTGTATGAGTCTGCGACCGCCTGGTCGCATCAGCTCGAGTCCTTGAATCAGGTCGGCGCGGCACTCGTCGGGGAATTGGAGCTCGATCCCCTTCTCGACGTCGTTGCCACCCGGTTGCGGGGCCTGATCGGCGCGCGGCTCGTTGCAATCGCATTGCCCGCCGGCGACGGGCTACGCATTGCTGCGGCAGATGGCGAAGGAGCCGACGACCTGGCCGGCGTCGCCTTGCTGCAGGGATCAGGAAAGACCGTGCACGTACTGGAACGCGGCCGTAGCGAGCGCGTCGATTCGATGCTCGAGGACCCCGAGGTCGACCAGGACATTGCACGCCGGCTCGGAGTCATGACCGGCCTCTACGTTCCCCTCGTCGTCAGAGACCGCGCAATCGGCGTGCTCGTCGCGCATGACAAGCTGACGGCCGACAAGCGGTTTACGAGCGCCGACCTGCGCATCGCGGAGCAATTCGCCCTTCGAGCCTCCATCGCGGTCGATCTCTCCCGACGTGTGGCCCGTGACGCACTGAGGCGCGTGGTCGCCGGTCAGGAGCTGGAGAGACGCCGGCTCGCGCGGGAGCTACACGACGAGACGGGCCAGGCGCTGACGTCGATTCTGCTCGGGCTCCGCGCAGTCGACGAGGCCGGACTCGACGACGGGGCCCGGGGCGCCGTCGCCGATCTCCGCGAGCTCGTCGTCGCGACGCTCCAAGACGTCCGGCGGCTCGCGGTCCAGCTGCGGCCGAAGGCGCTCGACGACTTCGGCCTCGCCGCGGCGCTCGAGCGCCTCGCCCAGACGCTCTCGGAGACGAGCGGACTGCACATCGACCTCGAGGCACGGCTCGGCGAGGGGCGCCTTCCGAGCGAGGTCGAGACGACGCTCTACCGCATCGTGCAGGAGGCGCTGACGAACATCGTCAAGCATGCCGAGGCGACACGCGTCAGCATCCTGCTCATGCGACGCGACGGCGCGGCGACCGCGGTGATCGAGGACGACGGGCGCGGATTCGACCTCGCGGCGGCCGGGGAGACATTCGGCCTCGAGGGGATGCGCGAGCGCGCGGAGCTGCACGACGGCCGGCTGACGATCGAGTCGACACCCGGCTCGGGGACGACGCTCGTGGTCGTGGTGCCCCTGTGATTTCGGTTGTGCTCGTCGACGACCACGCAGTGGTGCGCTCGGGGTTGCGGTTCCTGCTCGATGCGCAGGACGACATTGAGGTAGTCGGGGAGGCGGGCAACGCCAAGGATGCGATCTTCCGCGTGCGCGCGGTGAAGCCGGACGTGATCCTGCTCGACGTCGTCATGCCCGGCGAGAGCGGCGTCGAGGTGCTCCCCAAGCTCCTGAAGGAGTCGCCCGACGCCAAGGTTCTGGTCCTGTCGATGCAGGACGACCCGAGCTATGTCCGCGAGGCGTTCGGCGCGGGTGCCAGCGGTTACGTCCTCAAGGAGGCGGCTGACGAGGAGGTCGTGTCGGCCATTCGCGAGATCGCCTCCGGTGGGAGATACGTCCACCCCGCTCTCGGCGCGCGGCTCGTCGCTGCCGAGGCCGAGGAGCGCGCCGCCGCCGACGCCGATCCGCTCTCCGAGCGCGAGCGCGAAGTGCTGCGTCTGCTCGCACTCGGGCATACGAACCAGGAGATCGCGAAGCAGCTGTACATCTCCGTCCGAACTGCGGAGTCACACCGCGCGCACATCATGCAGAAGCTGCGGCTCTCGACCCGGGCGGAGCTGGTCCGCTACGCGCTCTCGCACGGACTGCTCGAAGAGTCGGACTAGGTCCCGAGCCCGAGACCGACCTTGTCGGCCCCTCGCTGCCAATGGAACCGTTCTTGGGCAAGCCTCGGCGGGCCCTCCAGCAAATCCTCCCACGGGGCAAAGGCCGACTGCATGCGGGGGTCGTCGAGCATGTCGTTCACGATCCATTCGACCTCCTGCGCCTCGAAGAGAAAGACCGCCTCCTCGGCAGTCAGGTAGACGCCATGGCGATGCAACCCAGCCATATCCGGATCGAACGGCGGCCCTTCCTCGAGCAAGGCCTGGGCTCTTTCATGGGAACCCGGCTTCAGGCGCGCGACGATTATCAAGCGGTTCATGGTCAGCTCCTCCTGTTTGACGCTCCCCCAAGAGTCGCGCGGGAGAGGTGCGTCGGCATCCGCGAGCGCCATGCTTTCCGTTAGGGGTTTACCGCAGGCTTTCGCTCGAAGATGACGAGGACGCTGAGGTGCTCGTAGGCCGCGAAGCGATGGTCGGCGCCGGCCTGAACGAAAACGGCCGACCCCTCGTGGACGGCCACCTCCTCCCCTTCGACCTCGAGAACTCCGGTGCCCTCGAGCACGACGTAGAGCTCGTCGTCCTCGTGAGGCTGCTGGCGATCGGGTTCAGGAGCGACAAGCACATAGACACCGACCTCGAGGCCGACGGATTCGTGGACGACTTCATAACCACCGCCGGCGTCCCGGAGCCGTTCTCTGACAGTTGTAACGTCGAACGGGTGCACGAGCTCCGAACTTACTTCAACCGGACTATCAGGGACAGCACGTGGTCCTCACCCAACGGTCCGAGAGCTGCGGATTTACCGCAGACCGGATGCGCCCTCATGCGGATGCAGCGCAGGTCAGCCCGACGCACACTTCTGGACATGCGCCGCAGCAGCTATGCCATCTGGTGGAAAGAGGCGGGCAGCCCGCGCCGTGTCGGCAAGATCGAGATTGCTCCTCTTCACGCCCTCTTCTCGGGCAGCGAATCGAAGAAATTGGCGGTTGCGCTCGACGACATAACCCACGTGGAATACCGTCGTGGTGAGGTTCACCTCGAGCGGCGAGCGGCAGCCGATGTCAGGATCGGGAGCCTCGACGCGCCGGGCGCGCTCCTCGAGCTGGCGCAATCGCTCGCCCCCTGACGAGGTCAGACGTCGCGTTAGCGACCCGGCATGAGACTGACGATGCCGAGCGCGAGGACGGTGGCCGTGATGAGTCCGGTCGTCATCCAGGCGGCGCAAGCGCTGATCGTGCCGATCCTGAGTTCGCCCATCAGCGTGCGATCGCGGGCGAGGTGGGCGATGATCGCCAGCAACGGGAGCAACAGAATGGCGTTGACCGCCTGGGTAAGGAAGAGGATCGGGATGAGTGGTGCCCCCGGAAAGAGGACGATCGCTGCCGCGAGGGCAGTCATCCCGATGTAGGTCGAGAAGAAGATCGGCTCGGTTCTCAGGCTGCCTGTGATCCTGCCTTCCTTGCCGAAGGCCTCCGAGACCGAGTACGACGTCGAGAGCGGCAAGATCGCCGCGGCGAGCAGCCCGGCGCCGACGAGGCCTACCGCGAACAACGTCGAGGAGAGGTGCCCGGCCAGCGGTGTCAGGGCTACGGCCGCGTCCGAGGCGTCATGGATGGGTGTATGGCTACGGTGCAAGGTCTCGGCGCAGGCAACGACAACGAAGAAGCCGATCACTCCTGTGCAAACGGCTCCAACCACGACGTCGATCCTTTCGAACTTCCAGTCACTCGGCTTCAGCCTCTTGTCCACCGCGTAGGACTGAATGAACGCGAGCCCCCACGGCGCAAGCGTTGTGCCGAGAGTCGCGGTGGCAACAAGGATCGCGTGGCGCTGAAGTGGCAAGTCAGGAACGACGAGCCCTCTGGCAGCCTCTCGCCAGTGCGGGTGGGCAAGGATGCCGGAGGCGATGTACGTGATGAAGACCGACGAGAAGACGAGCAACACGATCTCGACACGGTGGAAGCTGCCGGCCAGGACAAGGGTCGTCACGGCCACCGCCGCCAGAGGGACGCTGACGTAGCGGGAGACACCGGCGAGCTCGAGCCCGGCGGCAATCCCAGCCATCTCGGCCGCCGTCGTCCCGACGTTGGCGAGAATCAGGAGCCCGGCGGTCGAGAAGCCCGCCTTGGCGCCATAGCGCAGTCGGATGACGCTGACCAGCCCCTTGCCTGTCGCTATTCCGAGCCGGACGGCCAGGTTGTGAAAGAGGATGAGCGCAGCCGTCGAGGCCAGCAGCGTCCAGAGGAGCACGTAACCGAAGTCGGCGCCCAGGATCGAGTACGTCGTGATCCCGGCGGGATCGTCGTCGGACAGCCCGGCCAGGATTCCCGGGCCGACGACGGCCAACAAGGCGAGGGCGAACCCCCGCTCACGCGTCCAGACGCGTCCCGGACTCACCCGGTAGCGATGGCTACGCGGCAAGATCGCCGTCATACGCGCCAGGGATTCGTCGCCGGCTGACGCCTAGACGCGCTCGACGCGCGAGCCGCCGACGATGGCGTCCCGCCCGTCGGCGAACCGAACCCAGGCCTTGCCGCCGCCGTCGTAATCCGGCGACCAGACGATCAGCGTGGCGTCCTCGCCGCCGACCTTCACCTGCTCCGTCCCCTCAGGCTCGGCGCCCCGCCAGACGCGCACGAACGGGTTCTCCTCCCACTCGCGCCCGATCGTCGTCTCGTCGGTGTGGCCGGGCAGCACCCGCGTCTCGGGCGAGAGCTTCATCAGCACGTCCATCACGGAGCGGCGCACTTGCTCGAAGTCCCCGCCGCCGACGGAGTCCTTGAAGAGGGTGTCGCCCGTGAACACGACCTCGCCGTTGATGACGAACGCGATCATGTCGTCGGAGTGCCCCGGCGTCTCGATCGCCTCGACGCGTAGGCCGCCGACCTCTACCGCGTCCATCCGGACAGGCAGGCCGAGCTCCTCCTCGTGGACGACGTGGTCGTGGTGTGAGTGCGTGCGCAGGACGACCTCGGGCTTCACGTTCCACCGCTCTGCAGCCGCCTGCAGCGGCTCGACCGCCGCGCCGGAGTCGACGTAGAGAGCGCTCCCGCCCTCCTCGTCCGCGACGAGGTATGCATTGGAGAGCCACTCGGGGTGCATGCTCCGCTCGACGAGCATTAGGACGTACGCTACCGGCGTCAGACCTGCGACGAGGAGGAACCGAGATGGGGCTGCTGTCCAGAACCGGCGAGATCATCAAGGCGAAGTGGAACGCCCTGCTGAATCGAGCCGAGAACCCGAACCAGACGCTCGACTACTCCTACGAGAAGCAGCTCGAGTCCCTCCAGAACGTCAAGCGCGGCATCGCCGACGTCGTGACCGCGAAGAAGCGGCTGCAGCTCCAGACCCAGCAGCTCGAGCAAAACGTGGTCAAGCTCGACGGCCAGGCGCGCCAGGCCGTCGCGGCGAACCGCGAGGACCTTGCCCGGCAGGCGCTCGAGCGGAAGTCCGGGATCCAGCAGCAGCTCCAGGATCTCGACGTCCAGGTGAAGCAGCTCGAGGACCAGCAGGAGAAGCTCGTCGCCAACGAGAAGCAGCTGTCCGCGCGCATCGAGCAGTTCCGCTCGCAGAAGGAAGTCATCAAGGCCCAGTACTCGGCCGCGGAGGCCCAGGTCCGGATCGGTGAGGCGGCGACAGGCATCGGCACGGAAATGGAGAACACCGGCCTCGCAATCCAGCGTGCGAAGGACAAGACCGAGCAGATGCAGGCACGCGCCTCGGCGATGGACGAGCTGATCACGAGCGGCGATCTCGAGGAAGTCGGCTCCGACAAGACGCAGCTCGACCGAGAGCTCGCCCAGCTCGCGTCGCAGACTCAGGTCGACAACGAGCTCGAGAAGATCAAGGCTGAGGTTGGCTCAGGGGCTCCGCAGAGACAGCTGGAGGGCTCTCAGCAGGAACAATCGCCGGACGCGTAAGCAGGTACACGGCGCACACCGCCACCGCGAGCGCTTCGATTCCGACGAGCAGGCGATAGTCGACGACCGCGATCAGCGCGGCGCCGACCGCGATCGACACGGTCTGCGGGGTGCTGATGAACACGTCCGCGGCTGACGAGACGCGTCCCTGAAGGCGGAGCGGCGTTCGCACCTGGATCGCGGTCATCAGCCCGACGATGAGCCAGGAGACGCCGAAGCCTGCGATCACGATCCCGACCGCGACGAGCGGGAGGCTGGAGCTGATGAAGCTGCAGTCACCGATGGCGAACCCGGCCATGCCGAGACCGGCGATGCGAACGTCCCCCAGCCTGCGAAGGCCCCAGGCCGCGGTCAGGCCGCCTGCGATCGCGCCGACTCCCTGCAAGGTGCTGAGCACCCCGAGGAATGACGGCTCCCGGTGGAGGCCCTCGTCGATGACGGCGAAGATGATGGTCTCCGAGAAGCCGACGACGAGCAGCGCAGCACCGGTCGAGAAGACGATCTGCCGCAGCGGGATCGTGTCGATGATGTGGCGTGCCCCCGCCAGCGCCTCGGTGACGAAGTTGTGCTCGACGCGGTCGAAGCGCGGTTCAGGCGCGTTCATCAGCAACAGCGCCGCGACCACGAAGACGAAGCTGATCGAGTCGACGACCGCGACGACGCCCCCACCCCACGCCGCATAGATCCCGGCGCCGATGAGCGGCGCGATCAGGCGTAGCCCTTCGCGCACCGACTGGAAGATCGCGTTGCCTTCCCCGAGCAGCTCGTGCGGGATCGTCGTCGTCATCAGCGCCGAGCGAGCCGACGCCGCAAGCGTCCCGAATGCGCCGATGAAGACGGCCATCGCGTACAGCAGCCACACGTCGCCGCGATCGTGAACGGTCAGCAACGACAGGACCGCGACGGCTTCGATGCTGTAGACCGTGATCAGGAGCGGCCGCCGACGGACGCGGTCGACCACCATGCCCGCGAGCGGCGCGAAGATCGACGGCGCCGCCAGTGCAAAGAAGACGAGGCCGGCGGACGCGTTGCTGTCCGTCAGCGCCTTCGCCCAGACTGCGAGCACGATGATCAGCGCCCAGTCGCCGAATTGCGAGAGCGTCCAGCCGACGAGGAAGATGCGCGCGTCGCGAATGCTGAGAAGCGCGCGCATCAGACCCCGACGAGCGCCTCGGCGAACGGCTCAGGCCGAGGTTCCCCGGCCGGCTCGGGCATGTCGTGGATGTCGCGAACCGGCGAGAACAGGACGGCGAGGAACGGCAGGCATGCGCCGACGCCTCCCACGATCAGGGCCTCCTTCACGCCGATCGACTTGGCGAGGATGCCGCCGACGAGCGCCCCGATCGGGATCGTCCCCCAGACGATGAAGCGCATCACCGAGTTCATGCGCCCCTGAATCCGTTCGGGCGTGATCGCCTGGCGCAGACTGAGCTGCGTGATGTTGTAGACGACGTTCGTGAAGCCGCCGATGACGAAGGCGGGGACGATCACGAGGAGGGCCTTGTTGCCGTGCGGCGCGAACGGCACGGCGAGGAACATCGGCCCCCCGATCACCGACGCGACGATTATCGTCCGCCCAACGCCGAGCCTGCTCGAGATGCGGTTCGAGCTGAACGCCGCGATGAGCGGACCGATGTTGCTCAGCGTGAACGCGAGCCCGATCACCGCCGGGCTGAGGTCGAGGTCGCGGCGGGCGAACACGAGGACGACGGCGAAGCCGACGTTCCCGAAGAAGTTGAAGAGCGCCGTGCAGGCGGCGATGTTCTTCAGGAAGGGATGACGAAAGACGTACCGGAGTCCCTCACGGAGCTCCGTCCGCATGCGGCCGCGGTCTTCGTGCTTCGGCGGGTACTCCTCCCTGCGGATCGCGAAGATGAAGAGCGCCGAGCCGAGGTAGCTGACGGCGTCGATGACGATCGCGGCCGGGGCCTTGAGCAAGCCGATCAGGACGCCGGCGACACCCGGGCCACCGAGCTGCGCGGCGGAGCGGCTGATCTCCAGCTTCGAGTTGCCGTCGATGAGCGCTTTACGGTCGACCAGCGACGGGAGGTACGACTGGTACGCGACGTCGAAGAAGACGGTGGCGATCCCGACCGTGAAGCCGACGGCGTAGAGCTGCCACATCGTCAGTGCGCCGAACGCGTACGCGATCGGCACGGACGCGAGCAGCGCGGCGCGCGAGAGATCCCCGATGACGAGGATCGGGCGCCGCCGAAGACGGTCGACCCACACGCCGGCCGGGAGGCTGACGAGCAGGAACGGGAGGAAGTCGACCGTCGTCAGCGCCGCGACCTCGAAGGCGCTCGCGTGGAGGACGTCGATCGCGGTGAGCGGAAGGGCCAGTTGCGTGAACTGCGTCCCGAACTGGCTGACCGTCTCCGCAGACCAGAGCTTGAGAAAGTCAGGATGCCGCCACAGACCCCCTTGTGGCCAGAGCTTCACGCCAGGTCGCTGGTCTCAGCCTGCTCCTGCGCCCGCGGCGCCGGCGCGCGCTCGATCCGAACGTCGCCCGAGACCGTCTTCGCGTAGACCTCGACGGTCGGGCCGTCGGCGGCTACCTCGCCGCCGCCGGGCGCATCGCCGAGCTCGACCTCGGAGCTCGTCGAGCCGCTGACCGTGTTCGCGTCGACGAAGAGGCGCGAGCCGCGGCGGATTCCGACGATGATGTCGCCCGAGATCGCCTTGAGGTCGACGCGGCCCTGCATCACCGCGCGGATGATCTGGTCGCCTGACACCGTGTTGACGCTGACGGAGTCGTCCGCCTCGGCGATGTAGACGTCGCCGGAGACGAGCTGGACGTTCGTGTCCCCGCGCACCGTGTTCACGTGCAGGTCGCCGGAAGCCGAGTTCGACTCGAGCCGGCCGGTGACGGACTCGACGTGGACGTCGCCGCTCGCGGTCTTGAAGCGCGCATCTCCGGAGATGTCGCCGACGCTCACGTCGCCGGACGCGGTCTTGACCTCCACCGCGCCGTACTCGCCGCGGGCCTGCACATCGGCGGACTTCGTGCTCACGTCGAGCTCCGCGCCCTGAGGGCAGGAGACTCGAAGCTGGATGTCGGGGCCGCCGAAGCGGATGTCCGGGCCGCCGCTGAACGAGAACCAGACGCCGCTGCGGGACTTCACCTCGACGATCACCTCGTGCCGGTCGCCCCTGCGGACGAGCTCGACGCGCGACTGGTCGACGAGCTCGCGGATCGCGTCGTTCTTCGACAGCGCCTCGAGCTCCACGTGCGTCTCGTCGGTGTTCGACGTCTCGATCTCGATCTGCCCGGCGGGGATCTCCAGGTTGAGGCGAACCTCGCCGGGCGTCGAGAAGGTCTCGCGGCGCATCAGATGTGGTTGCGCCACTGGAGGGACTGGACGTCGCCGAGGATCCGGTCGCGCGGCCTCGCCGCGTTGCGGATCAACGGTCGCACGGTCTCCCTGCGCTGGAGCCGGTCGGCCTCCCGTCGCGGGATCACTGCGAGTGCGAGTCCGAAGGGAAGTGGAAGGACGTGCATGGTCGCTCCTTTCAGCTCTGGCCGTAGCCGGTCATTCGGCGGCCACCGGGATGTCGTCGCTTGCTGGGATCAGCGCTGCGCGTGATCTGCTGGAGCAGCCAGGTGTTCGCCGAGACGCCCGCCTCCTGGGCGGCGGTGTCGACGATCGACTTGAGCGTCTCGGGCAGCCGCAGCGTGATGCGTGCGGTGAGGTCTTCGAGGCTCGCGGGCGGCGGAGCCCCGGGGTCGGGCACGTAGACGAGCTCGGGCTCGCCGGCGCTCAGGCGGACCTCCACGTGGCCGTCGGGGAGCTGGTTCGTCAGTTCCGCGGCGGCCTCGCCGAGGGCGTCCATGAGCCGGAGTCGGAGGGATGACTCAAGGGCAGCACTGAGCCGGCGAGCGGCTTCGGCGATCGAGTCGTCCCCGACGCCTGCCACCGCAGCCAGATCCTGTTGGAGTGCCTCGACGTAGGCCGCCACGTTCATGGGCGGCAATATGACATCACTGTGATGTCAAGTCAAGTCATTGATGGTGTCAATCGAAGGTCATACTGACGAAATCCCTGCTCTTTGCGGGATTTACGGGGTCTGACCCCTATCTTCCGGCCGCGGCCTAGAAGATCGAGTCGAGCGGGGCGTCGAAGACGCCGAACCAGCGGCTGAGATCGGGCTCGATCGGAAGCTCCGGCTCGAGCTTGGCCTTCAGCTCGAGCTCCTCCGCGTTGTCCCGCTCCTGGCCCTCACCCGTCGGGACGAACGGCCAGAACGTGCCTCGCTTGTAGCTGTAGACCCAGAACACCGGCTGCTTACCGCCCTCGAACTTGAAGACCGCGGCGAGGAGCTGGGTACCGAACCCCGCCTCCTCGAGGCCGGAGCCGACCGCGTGAATCGCCGTGACCTGATCCTCGAGATCGGAGTCGCGGACGACGATCCACGTGTACCCGAACTTGTCCTCCCGGCGGTCGAGCTTCGACCCGGACTCCGCCGCGACGCGGTCCAGCAGCTCCTGGAGGTCGTTCTCGGCGCGGACGAAGTCACCGGCCGAGAGCGGCTTGAAGCACACACCAGCGGCGCCGGCCGACCGGAGCCCGAGCTCCGTGTCGAGCGTCACTGCCGCGGTCGTCAGGGCGAAGAGGCGGTCGCGCGCGGGGTCCGACAGCTTCTTCCTGCCGAACAGGACGTTCCGCAACCCCATGAGGCGTCAGCTAGAGATCGACGGGACGGCCCATCTCACGGGCGATCTCGGCGAGCGCCTCGAGCCGCTTCTCCAGCGGCGGGTGAGTCATGAAGAGCGTCCTCGCGGAGCTCTTGACGGACGTCGGGATGATGAAGAACGCGTTCATCCCCTCGACCTCGCGCAGGTCCTGCTGCGGGATCCGGAACATCTCGTTCGCGATCTTCTGCAACGCGCTCATGAGGTGCTCGGGAGCGCCGGTCATCAGCGCCGACCCGCGGTCGGCCGCGAACTCGCGGTACCGCGAGATGGCGAGGATCAGGATCTGGCTGAGGAAGTACGTGATGATCGACACCAGCAGCACGATCAGCCAGACCGGCACCGAGTTGTTGTCGCGGCTGCGTCCCCCGCCGAACATCCCGCTGTAAAGCCCGAACCGGGTGAGAATGCCGGCGAGCATCGCGAAGAAGCTCGCCACGGTCATGATCAGGACGTCGCGGTTCGCCACGTGGGAGAGCTCGTGGGCGAGCACTCCCTCGATCTCCTGCGGCTCGAGCCGCTGCCAGAGCCCGCGCGTTACGGCGACCGCGGCGTGCTTCGGGCTCCGCCCCGTCGCGAACGCGTTGGGGACGTCCGTGTCGATGATCGCCACGCGCGGCTTCGGCAGGTCCGCCATCGCGCACAGGCGCTCGATCATGTCGTGCAGCTCCGGGGCCTCGTCGCGCTCGACGATCTTCGCGCCGGAGGCCGCGAGGGCGAGCTTGTCGGAGGTGAAGTACTGGAAGAAGGCGATCCCGATCACGATCACCAGCATCGGGATGAGGCCCACGCTCAGCACCTCGAAGAGAACGACGGCGAAGATGACGTAGAGAAGGCCGAGCAGCGAGCCCGTCAGCAAGATCCGTAGCGATAGTCCGCGGTCGCGCCCGTAGGTCTTACGTTTCATCGAGAATCCCGCTCCTTGAAGGCGAGGTGTACTGGACGAATCGTAGCCGCCACGGTCGGCGCTGCGGGGCTGATCGGCCTCTCTGCGGCTGCGTCGGCCGGGGCCGCTCCCAGGCCCACGATCTACGTGGTTCCGCCTGGAGCCATCGAGTGTTGTGTCACGAAGTCGGCCGCCCGCGGCCTCTACGTCGCCGGCGCCGGAGGGCAGGTCAGCAGGGCGGGAGCGATCGCCTCGCTCCGCCGCGGCCGGGTCGAGAACGACGTTCTCGGCGGGAAGCCAGGCGGGGACATCCTGGCCGACCTCGCCTTCGGCCGGGCGCCGGCCTCGGGGCCTCGCCCTGTCGTCTACGTCGAGTTGCCGCCGGCGGGACGCCACCCGAACACGAAGCGCTATCCGATCGCCTTCGTCGGCGGCGGCTACACCGGCATCCTCGTTTCGGACGCGACGCGCCTCCGCGGGCTCGTTCCGATCTCCGACATCGCCCCCACTCTCGTCGCGTTGCAGGAAGGACGTTCGCCGCCGATCCGCTCCGAACCGGACCATCGCGCCCGCGATGCCCTGCGAGATCTCGATACGCGGCTGAGCCAGGTCCACCACGTCCGCGGCTGGGTCACGGTGGTCGTGGTGCTAACCGTGTTGCTGCTGATCGGCGTCGCGCCCCGCGCCGGTGTGTTGGGCGGCGCCGCCGCGATGTCGGCGTCGTTGTTGCTGTCATGGGTCGCAGCTACGCGCCTGCCCGTCGTGCTCGTCGCCATGGCGGTGCTGACGGCGGCCCTGGCACTCGCCGGGGCTTTACGCCGGCGGTATGTGCCCTGGGTCGTCACAGCCTTCTTCGCGGGGTTCGGGGCCGTGCTCGCGCTCGACCCGGAACTGAACTCACTCGCAGTCCTCGGAGCCCGGCCCGACGGCGGTGGACGCTTCTACGGCATCGGGAACCAGGTCGAGACGATCTTGCTCCCGGCACTCCTGGCTGCGGTGGTGATAGGCGGGCTGCGCTGGCTCCTTCCGCTCGGGATTGCTCGCACTCGTAACGGTCGGCTGGAGCAAGGCCGGCGCCGACGGCGGTGGGATCCTCGTCTACGGCGCCGCGCTCGCGGTGCTTGGCAATGCGCCTGCGCGGCCTTGCGCTCACGCCGAGACGGATCGCAGTCGCCGGGACCGTGGTGCTCGTCGTCGCCTTGGCCCTCGTGGGCCTCGACGCCGCGCTCGGAGGATCGTCGCATGTCACGCATGCCGTCGGTACAGGCCCCGAATCGCTGCTCGGAGACATCGGCCACAGACTTCACCTGTCGTGGGTGTCGGCGACCGACCACTGGTACCGCGTCGTCACCTTCCTCTCGTGTCTGGCGGCCCTCGTGTTGATGGGCACGATCGGCCGGAAATGCATGACGGTGGACGCGATGCTCGTGGCGCTCGTCGTTTCCCTGCTCGTCAACGACACCCCCGTGGACGTGATCGGGCTGGGTGCGCTCGGCTGCGCTGCTCTGCTGCGGTGGGAGTCAGTAGACTCGCGCGCGATGCGCCGCGGACTCGTGACCGCCGCCTGTGCCCTCACGGTGCTCGCGCTCGCGGGTTGCGGGAGCGAAGGCACGGTCAAGCCTGTCGCCAACACCGTCGTCGGGACTGTCCAGCAGGCTGCGCCCGGCAAGGCGATCTTCATCGCCCAGGGCTGCGGCGGCTGTCACACGTACGGGCCGGCCGGTCCCGACGCGAACGGCCAGATCGGGCCTGACCTCGACAAGCTGCCTCAGTTTGCGAGCGACGCGGGTCAGGACGCTGGCGGCCTTCACGAAGGAGTCGATCGTCGACCCGGACAAGTTCATCCAGTCGGGCTTCCCGAAGGGCGTCATGCCGAAGTCGTACGCACAGCTTCCGGGGCAAGACCTGCAGGACCTCGTCGACTTCCTGACGAAGCCGCAGGGCTGAAACTCCCGCACGACTTTCCGCGCGAGGTCGAGGCGGTCGCCTGCGACCTCGACCGCACACTGATCGGCGAGGACGCCGTGCTGCGTCCGCGCACACGCGCGGCGATCGCGGCGCTCAGGGAGAGGGGGATCCACGTGGTCCTCGTCACCGGCCGCATGTTCCAGTCCGTGCGGCCGTATGCGCTCGAGGCGGGGATCGACGATCCCGTCGTCTGCTACCAGGGCGCCGTCGTGGCGGAGCCACGGACAGGACGCTGGCTCCGCCACGTGCCGATACCGCTCGAGCTCGCTCGCGAGACGATCGCCGCCATCCAGGAAGAGGGCTTCTCGCTCAACTGCTACGTCGGCGACGAGCTCTACGTCGCCGAGGTCACGCCCGAGGCGCGCCGGTACGCGGACTTCCAGCACCTCGAGCTCCATCCGGTCGGCGATCTCCTCGCATGGCTGGAGGAGCCGCCGACGAAGCTCGTCGTCATCGACGACCCGCTCGTGCTCGACACGTTCAAGGAACACATGCGCGCGCGTTTCGACGGTCGGCTGTACATCTCCAAGTCGCTGCCGTACTTCCTCGAGTTCGCGTCGCCCGAGGTCACGAAGGCGGCCGGGCTCGACTTCCTCTCCGAGCACCTCGGATTCACTCGGGAGCGCACGGTCTCGTTCGGCGACGGCGAGAACGACATCGAGCTCGTGGAGTGGGCGGGCTACGGCAGTCGCTGTCGCGAACGCCGACGAGCGCGTGAAGGCCGTCGCCGATTTCGTCTGCCCCTCGGTCGACGAGGAGGGCGTCGCCCAGGTGATCGAGGCCTACCTAGACTCCCGCGCATGATCGACCTCCGCGCTGCGCGCGCCGATCCGGAGCGCTTTCGAGCCGCGCTCGCGCGCCGCGGCGCAGCGGAGGCGTTCGACGAGCTGCTCGCGGCAGACGAACGCTGGCGTGCGCTCGTCCCGCAGGTCGACGAGCTGCGCGCAAGCCAGAAGATCGACGGCAAGCCGACGCCGGAGCAGATCGAGGAGCTGAAGACGGTCAAGGAGCGGCTGCGCTCGCTCGAGGAGCAGCTGGCGACGGCCGAGGAGGCGCGCGACGCCGCGCTCGCGAAGGTGCCCAACCCTCCGCACGACTCTGCCGCGGACGGGATGACCGAGGACGACGCGGTCGAGATCCGGCGCTGGGGCGAGCCGCTCGTGCTCGAGAGCCCGAAGGAGCACATCGAGGTCGGCCGATTCGAGCTCGAGCGTGCCGCGAAGATCTCCGGCTCGCGGTTCGGGTTCATCGCGGGCGACACCGCGCTGCTCGCGTTCGCGCTCTACCGGATGGCGCTCGACCGGCTCGTATCGGAGGGCTTCACGCCGATGATCCCTCCGGTGCTCGTCCGCGAAGAGGCGATGTACGGCACCGGCTTCTTCCCGTCCGACAAGAGCGACTACTACGCGGTCCCGGAGGACGGCCTCTACCTCGTCGGCACGTCGGAGGTCCCGCTCATCGGGATGCACATGGACGAGATCCTCGAGGGCCTGCCGATCCACTACTGCGCGTTCTCGTCGTGCTTCCGCCGCGAGGCGGGCGCGGCCGGCCGCGACACGCGCGGGATGTTCCGCGTGCACCAGTTCCAGAAGGTCGAGATGGTCGTCTACACCCGTCCCGACGAGTCGTGGGACGTGCACGAGCATCTGCTCGCGATCGAGGAGTCGCTCGTGCAGGCGGTCGACTTGCCGTACCGCGTCGTGAACACCGCGGCTGGAGACCTCTCGGCCGCGGCGGCGAAGCGGTACGACATCGAGGCGTGGTTCCCGTCGCAGGAGCGCTACCGCGAGATCACCTCCTGCTCGAACACGACCGACTATCAGGCGCGGCGCAGCGGGATCCGCTACCGCCGCGAGGACGGCGGCCTCGAGACGCCGCACACGCTGAACGGCACGGCGGCGACCGACCGCTGGGTCCTCGCCATCCTGGAGAACTTCCAGGGCGATGTGCCCGACGCACTTCGGGAGTACGGCGCGCCGGAACACATCAGCGGCTGACGCGCTGACACAATTCCCGGAGGCGGGGTGCCGGAGCGGTCGAACGGGGCGGTCTTGAAAACCGCTGACGGGCGCAAGCTCGTCCGTGGGTTCAAATCCCACCCCCGCCGCTAAGGAGCGGAGCATCCGAAGAGAGCGCCAGCCTTGCCTACGCCACCTCAGTGGTGTGCCCCCAAACACGGGCGCAAGTCCGGCTCAGGCCGACGACTACCTCTTCGTACCAGCCAACACTAGGGGAAGTGCGGCTCAAAGAGGCGGACGCTGCAGATGACTCGCTAAAAGCGGACGGCTACCCTTGGGGGTCGAGCGACGACCCAACTGGGCGCGGCCGATGCTCGCGAGCATCCGCCCGCCAATCCAACGTACTGCGGTGACACCTCCCTCATTACGATAGGCAAGTTCGCATTGGCCGGCTCTTAGCCGGGAATAAGCGCGACGGTACGCCAAAACTTGGCCGCGGCGGCTTGTTCTGGGTACCGCGCTCGCGATCGTCACCGCAGACCTCCGGCATCGAGATGCCTACGCTAGCTCCCCATGGCCGAACGGAGGTAGACGATGTCAACGCCGCAGGTCCCCAAGTGGAAGACGATGACGCTGCTCGAGGATCAGGGTCAGATCGTGGCGCGCCTCGAGGGCGCCTTCATGCCGCCCGTGGGAACCTTCGTCCGATTTCCGGAGACGCGAAGGATCGGGCAGGTTCGGAGCATCCAGCTCAGGATGGCCAACGCGGCGGCGCAAGTCGTGGTCGAGATCCAGAGCGGTCCGGAATAGCGGCCCGGCGAGATCGAACCGATCTCCGACTCAGGACGAATAGCCCGAAACCGCAGCTACTCCCAGGGAGGGAAGACATGCGAGATCGTTCGCCGATTCAATCGGCCGCGCTGGTCGTCGGGATCGTCTTCCTGCTCGTGGGGATCCTGGGCTTCATCCCCGGCATCACCACGAACTACGACGACCTGAAGTTCGCGGGGCATGACTCGAGCGCCCAGCTGCTCGGGATCTTCGACGTCAGCATCCTGCACAACATCGTCCACCTGCTCTTCGGCGTCGCCGGGCTCGCGCTGGCCAAGACCGCCGACGGCGCACGGACGTTCCTGATCGGCGGCGGCGTGATCTACCTCGGCCTGTTCCTCTACGGCGCCATCTTCGGCGGCGACGAGGGCTCGGCCAACTTCGTGCCCGTGAACTGGGCCGACAACGTCTTGCACCTCGGACTGGGGCTCGGCATGGTGGGCCTCGGCTACGTGCTCGGCAAAGAACCGGCGAGAAGGGATCGGCCCGCGGCGGCGGTCTGACCTTTCCGACTCCGTGACCGAAGGGCGGGGGAACCCGCCCTTCGTCGTTCACGCGCCCCACCAGAAGCTGGCGGCGATCACGACGTAGAGCCCGACGAGGATCGAGCCCTCCTCCCACGTGCTCTCACCGTCGTACACGACGAGTGCCGAGATCCCTGCGCCGAGTAGGAGCGAGATGGCGAGCAGCGTCGGGAAGACGAGCGTCAGCTCCGTCGCGAAGAAGAGGCTGAGGAACACGAGCACCGGCGTCAGCAGGAGCGCGACCTGCAGCGCGGAGTTGACGATGACCGAGATGGCGAAGTCGGGACGGTTCGCCGCGGCAAGCTGGACGCCGACGACGTTCTCCACGGCGTTCCCGGCGATTGCGACAACGACCAACCCGGCGAACGCCTCGCTCATGCCGAGTGCCGCCGTCGCCGGCTGGAGCGCGTCGACGAACCAGTCGCTGACGAGCGCCGCGCACGTGCCCGCTGCGGCGAGGACGACGATCGTCGTCGCGAGCGTCCAGCGCGGCGGGCTGGAGTCCCGCTCCTCGCCTCCTGAGAGGAACCCCGGCAGCGTCAGGAAGAACAACACGAGTAGAACGCCGGCGCAGATCAGGCTCAACGACTTCGCGTGAGCCTCTGCGGGGGCATGGAAGGCGTGCGCGAACGTCGGCACGGAGAGGATGGCCGCCGCGAGCATCGCGAGCGTCGCGATCATCCGCGCGCGCGGGGAGTCGAACCTCTGCGTCCCATGGCGCACCCCGCCGACCATGAACGCGAGTCCGAGCACGAGAACGCTGTTCGCGATGATGGATCCGACCAGCGCCGACTGGACAACCGTCGTCAATCCAGCGCGGAGCGCGAAGATCGAGATGAACAGCTCGGGGAGATTCCCGAGCGCGCTCTGCACGACGCCTGCGGCCGACGATCCCACCTGCGCACCAAGCTGCTCGGTTGCGCCACCGACCAGCCGCGCGAGGATCGCGATCGCGACGGCAGCGACGGCGAACGCGAGCACAGGCGTCGCGTTCGCATAGTGGACGGCCCCGGCCACGACGACGAAGAAGGCCGCCACGCCCAGCTCGATCCCGTCGCGCCGATTCACCGCCATATCATCGAGCCGGTGGAGGGCGAGAGGCTCAGAGAAGTGATGCGGCGCTTTCCCGCGCCGGTCGCGGTCGTCACGACCGAGATCGAGAGCGAGCGGTTCGGGCTGACGGTCGGGTCGCTCGTCTCCCTGTCGCTCGAGCCCGCCCTCGTCGGCATCTCGATCGGGAAGGACTCCTCCTCGCACGAGCCCATCCGCAACGCGGGTGGCTGGGCCGTGAGTCTCCTGTCCAGTGCCCAGGCTTCCCTCGCCCAGCACTTCGCCCGCAGCGGGATACCACCAATCGCGCTCTGGAACGGCGTGGACGTGCGGGCCGGCGCGCGCGGACCGCTCGTCGAGGAGGCGCTCGGCTGGCTCGAGTGCCGGACGATCGCGGAGTACGACGTCGGCGACCACACGTTCTTCGTCGGGGCAGTCGAGTCGATCGACTTCGGCGACGGAGGCCCGGGCCTCGTCTACCGCGAGGGGACGTACCACCCCGCGTGATCGCAGCCGTCGTGTTCGACCTCGACGGAGTCATCGTCGAGAGCGAGGAGCTCTGGGACGAGATCCGCGAAGCGCTCGTGCACGAACGCGGCGGGCGCTGGACGGAGCAAGCGCAGGCCGACATGATGGGGATGAGCTCCAAGGAGTGGTCCCGGTACATGCACGACGAGCTCGGCCTCAGCGAGCGACCCGAGGAGATCAGCCGCGAGGTCGTCCGGCGAATGCTCGAGCGCTACACGGAGCATCTGCCTCTGATCGACGGCGCGGTCGAGGCGGTTCAGCGGATGGCCGAGGCATTCGATCTCGGGGTCGCCTCGTCGGCGAACCGGGAGCTGATCGACCACGCGCTCGAGGTTTCCGGCCTGGCGCCGCTCTTCGAGGCGACGGTCTCCTCGGAGGAGGTCGCCCGCGGAAAGCCGGCCCCGGACGTCTACCTCGAGGCGGCGCAACGATTGGATGTCGCGCCACAGCGATGCGCAGCCGTCGAGGACTCGGCGAGCGGCATTCGCGCCGCGCACGCCGCTGGCATGACCGTCGTCGCCGTGCCCAACCGTGCTTTCCCTCCGCCCGGCGACATCCTCGCGCTTGCTGACGTCGTCCTCGACTCGATCAGGGAGCTGGAGCCGGCGACCCTTTCAGCCAGATGAGGTTCATGCCGTCACGCACGGTGAGCAGGACGTTCTCGACGCGGTCGTCGTCTTGGACACGGTCGTTGAACTCACGGATGTGCTGCGTCGACTCGTCGCTGTTCTCCGGATCGGCCACGTCGCCCGACCAGAGCGTGTTGTCGGCGACGATGAGGCCGTTCGGTGCGAGCATCGGCAGCGTCGCCTCGTAGTAGTTCGACGTAGTTGTTCTTGTCGGCGTCGATGAAGACGAGGTCGAACGGGCCCGTCGAGCTTCGCGATCGTCTCGAGTCCCGGACCGAGCCGGTACTCGATCCGGTCGACGACACCGGCCTCCTCGGCGTAGCGGCGCGCGATCGCGGTCGTCTCCTCGTTCACGTCGCACGTGATCACGCGGCCGTCTGGCGGAAGCGCGCGCGCCATCGAGATCGAGGAGTAGCCGGTGAACGTCCCCAGCTCGAGCACGCGGCGCGCCCGCGACTGCCGTACCAGCAGCGCGAGGAAGTCTGACCCTCCACCCGGCCGACCATCATCTGCGGGAGCGTCGTCTTCTCGCGCGTCTCCGCAGCGAGCCGTTCGAACAGCTCGCCGTCCGGCGAGGTGTGCTCCTCGGCGTACTCCTCGACTCGGGGCTCGACGATCACTCGACCCGCCCCAACAGGACGCAGCCGTTGTGGCCGCCGAGGCCCATCGCGTTCGACAGCGCGACGTCGACCTGCGCCGGCCGCGCCTCGTTCGGCACGTAGTCGAGGTCGCAGTCGGGATCCGGGTTTCTGTAGTTGATCGTCGGCGGCAAGGATGCCCTCGTGGAGCGCGAGGATGCACATCATCGCCTCGATCGCACCTGCCGCGCCGAAGCAGTGGCCCGTCATCGACTTCGTCGACGAGACGGCGAGCTCGTACGCATGGTCGCCGAAGACGTCCTTGATCGCCTTCGTCTCGGCGACGTCGCCGAGCGGCGTCGACGTGCCGTGCGCGTTGATGTAGCCGACGCGCGTCGGGCTCGACGTCCGGCCCGCCTGCAGCGCCGCGCGCATCATCTCCGCGACACCGATCGCCTCGGGCTCGGGCTGCGCCATGTGGTGCGCGTCGTTCGAGGCGCCGTAGCCGAGCACCTCCGCGTAGACCGTCGCGCCACGCGCGCTGCGCCGCCTCGAGCTCCTCGAGGACGAGGACGCACGCGCCCTCGCCCATCACGAACCCGGCGCGCGTCGCGTCGAAGGGACGCGACGCCTGCGGCGGATGGTCGTCCTCGACCGCGAGTCCGCGCATCGCGCAGAAGCCGGCGAGGATCAGCGGGTGCATGCACGCCTCGGCGCCGCCCGCGAGCACGACGTCGGCGTCGCCGCGCTTGATCAGCTCGGCCGCCTCGCCGATCGCGTGCGAGCCGGTCGCGCAGGCCGAGACGACGGCGTAGTTCGGCCCCGTGATGCCGAGCGAGATCGCGAGCTGGCCGCTCGCCGAGTCGACGAGGACGTTCGGGAGGAAGTTCGGCGAGACGCGGTCCGCGCCCGCGCTCGCGGACGGACGTCCTCCTGCTCGAGGATCCCGTTGACGCCGCCGATCGCCGAGCCGAACGACGATGCCCGACGCGCGCGGGATCGAAGCCGTTCAGGCCGGAGTCGCGCATCGCCTCGCGCGCGGCGCCGAGCGCGAGCAGGACGTTCCGCTCGAGCTTTCGCACCTCCTTCGGCGAGGCGACCTCGGTCGCGTCGAAGTCCTTGACCTCGGCGGCGACGCGGACCGGGCAGGCCGCTCGCGTCGAAGGCGCGGATCCAGTCGATCCCGCTCTCGCCGGCGACCGCGGCCCGCCACGTCGAGGGAGCGTCGTTGCCGAGCGGCGTGATCGCGCCGAGCCCTGTGACGACAACCCTTCTCACCACGTGAGCTTAGACAGCGAGGTGCGCGCAGGAGGTTACGAAGGGCCGCTTTCCGGGAAGAACGGGAGCTCTAGCAAAGGGCCAGTCCTCGCCCTTCCGAACCAGTGGAGGTGCGAAATGCCCGTAGCGGTCCCCGCGGCGGAGCAGCAAGCCGAGGCTCGTCTTCTTCCACTCGACCCTCTCCGGCCAGTGCCGGCGAGTCGAGGGCTTTCTCGCGCAGGTGCTCCAACGCCGGCGCAACCACGGGACGTTCACCGTCGTCCAGGTGGCGCAGGAGGAACGCCCGGACCTCGTCGAGCGCTTCAGGATCGAGACCGTCCCGACGCTCGTCGTCGTCGAGGGCAAGTCCGTGGCGGGCCGGCTGGAACGGCCGCGCGGTTGCCGCGACATCGAGCGCTTCCTCGCTCCCTGGCTGAACTGATCGACCGCCCAGCAGGTCAGTAGCGTTCCGCCCGTGCCCGGACCAAACGTGCCCTTCCCGCCGATGGAGGCACAGCTCGTCAAGGAGCTGCCCGAGTCGGACGGCTGGCAGTTCGAGCCCAAGTGGGACGGCTTCCGCGGCGTGCTCGAGAACGACGGCGGCGAGCTCGCGCTCTGGTCGCGGAACGAGCGGCCGCTGCTTCGCTACTTCCCCGAGCTGCGGCCGCTCGGCGACCTGCTCCCGCCCCACTCCGCGCTCGACGGGGAGATCGTGATCGCGCGCGACGGCGTCCTCGACTTCGACTCGATGCAGATGCGTCTGCACCCCGCCGAGTCTCGCGTCCGCAAGCTCTCCGCCGAGATCCCTGCCGAGTTCGTCGTCTTCGACCTCCTGCTCTGGAAAGGCGAAGCCGACGCACGAGCTGCCGCTCGAGAAGCGCCGCGCGGAGCTCGAGAAGGTCGCCAAGGGCTTTCGGCTCTCGCCGACGACCGCGGACTCCACCGCAGCCCAGGGTTGGCTCGACAGCTTCGAGGCCGCGGGCCTCGACGGCGTGATCGCGAAGAAGCTCGGGGTGCCGTACCTCCCGGGCTCGCGCGACGGCGTCCTGAAGGTCAAGCCGTTCAAGACGGCCGACTGCGTCGTCGTCGGCGTGCGCTGGAAGGAGAAGCCCACGCGTATCGCGACGCTGCTGCTCGGTCTCTACGCGAACGACGGCGAGATCGACTACGTCGGCTCGGCCGCGGTCGCGGCGAGCCGCCACGACGACATCTTCAAGCGGGTCAAGCCGCTGCTGAAGGGTGCGACGAGCGGGGATTCTCGGAGCCGAACCGCTGGGGCGGCGGCGAGCTGGAGCAGTCCGCCGTGCGGCCGGAGCTCGTCGCCGAGGTCCGGTACGACAAGGTGCAGGGCAACCGCTTCCGTCACGGCTCGCCGCTTCCTGCGCTTTCGGGACGACAAGGACCCGGAGCAGTGCACGTGGCGCGAGGTCAGGCCGCCTCGCCGGAAGGGCGACCCGACCTTCGAGAGCCTGCTCAGCCGCGCCAGCGCATGAAGAGGACGGCGGCGAGGTAGGACAACCCGGCAATCGCCGACAGCAGGCCGTAGGGATTGCCGTCGTGCCCGCGGGCGACCTCGACCATCCACGTGCCGATGAGGACGAGGATCAGGACCGTGCCGGCGAACGCGGTCGCCGAGATGTCGATCCTGTGGAACCGCTCGTCCTTTCCATCACCGCGAAGTGCGCGGATCGTCTCGCTGCTGCGGCCGCCGATCAGCACGAGCACGCCCAGGACGGCGATCACAGCCCCCGCGTAGACGCCGCCCAGCGGGTCTCCGCCGATCCACAACGCGAAGAACATCGCCACGCCGAGCCCGATCGCGAAGAGCGGGAAGGCCCATTTGCTCCTGAACATCTCGCAGCTATTCCTTATGAGTGCCGTTCTCATGAAACATCTCCTCAACGGTTGTGTCGAAGTAGCGGGCGAGCCCGAGGGCGAGCCGGAGCGAGGGCACGTAGCGCCCGGTCTCGATCGAGTTGATCGTCTGTCGCGAGACTCTCAGCGCCTCGGCCAGCTCTCCCTGGGAGAGCCCCCGGGCCGCGCGCCGCTCCTTCACGTCGTTCTCCACTCGCTTCTCCTTGTCAAGCTTGCTTTACATGGAAAGCTAGCTTGACAAGCAGAGGCTTGTCAAGTGTGCTTTACACCACTCTTGGGGTTCGGCCCGCCGTACGTCAGTCCGAGCGTGCCGTTCGAATCTGATCCAGTTCCGTCACGGTCCCGTCACGACAAGGGGTCAGACCCGCAGGTCGAGGCCGAGCTTGTCGAACCTGGCGGGTAGGGACACCTTGCGGCGCCACATGCCGTCGGTGAGGTCGCCCACCGCCGCGATGCGCTCGCGCATCGTGAGGACGGTGAACGCCTCGGGCTCGACATCCGCCACCTCGTCCCAGGCGAGCGGCGCCGAGATTCGCGCGTCGGGGGTCGGCCGCACCGAGTACGCGCACGCGATCGTCTTGTCGCGGGAGTTCTGGCCGAAGTCGACGAATACGCCCTTTCGGTCGGCCACCCGCCACGTGGTCGTCGCGACCTCCTGGTCGCCGACCCGGCGCTCAACCTCCTCGGCGAGGGCCTTCGCGAACCGGCGCACTTCCGGATACTCGAGCTCCGGCTTGATCGGCGCCATCACGTGGAGCCCGGTCGCGCCGGAGGTCTTCGGATACGCGGCGAGCCCGAGCTCGTCCATCACCTCGCGGACGACGAGCGCGATCTGCCGGACGTAGGGCCACTGGCCGTCCGTGGTCGGGTCGAGGTCGATGAGGAGGTAGTCCGGCCTCTCGATCTCCGGAACGCGCGAATGCCAGGTGTGGAGCTCGATGCAGCCGAGGTTGATCACCCAGGCGAGCGCCGCCTCGTTGTCGACGAGCGCGAACACGGTCGAGTGGCCGCTCGGGAACTGCACGAACTGCTCGCCGACGTAGTCCGGGTGCGACGGGACGCGTTTCTGGTGGAAGAAGTCGGCGTCGACCCCGTTCGGGTATCGCACCATGTGGAACGGCCTCCGTCGCAGGTGCGGCAGTGCGCAGTCCGCGACGTCGGTGTAGTACCCGACGAGGTCGCCCTTCGTCAGACCGACCGCGGGGAAGAACGGCTTGTCCGGGTTCGAGACCGGTACGTCGTGGCGTCCGATTCGCATCGTGGCTGCCAAGTATCTGCGTGGTAGTGTCGCGCTCGTGCGGCGACCCCTCGGCCTCGCATTCGTCATCGTTCTCGCGCTCCTCGCGGCCGGATGCGGCGGGAGCTCGGACGAGAACCAGTCGGCCGGCACGACGACTGCCGCGGTCTCCTGCGAGAAGGCCGACCTCAACCTCGTCAACGACGGCGAGCTGACCGTCGGCACAGACAATCCCGCCTACCCGCCGTGGTTCGGCGGCGACGAGAAGTCGCCGTGGAAGATCAGCGACCCGCGCTCCGGCAAGGGTTTCGAGAGCGCGGTCGCCTACGCGGTCGCCGACAAGCTCGGCTTCACGAAGGACGAAGTCAGCTGGATCCGCGTCCCCTTCAACACCTCGTTCGCTCCCGGGACGAAGAAGTTCGACTTCGACATCAACCAGATCTCCTTCAAGCCTGTGCGGGCGAAGGCGGTGGACTTCAGCAACTCCTACTACGACGTCAACCAGGCAATCGTGGTCAACAACGGCACCGCGATCGCGGACGCGAAGTCGATCGCCGACCTGAAGTCGTACAAGCTCGGCGCCCAGCTCGGGACGACGAGCTACGACTTCATCAAGACGCAGATCATGCCGTCGAAGCAGCCGTCGGTCTTCGACTCGAACGATGCGGCCGTCCAGGCGCTCAAGAACAAGCAGATCGACGGGCTCGTGGTCGACCTTCCCACCGCCTTCTACATCGCGGGGGCGCAGCTCGACGACGGCAAGGTGCTGGGCCAGTTCGACACGCTGACGAACGAGCACTTCGCCATGGTCTTCGCCAAGGGCAACTCACTCGTGAAGTGCGTCAACCGGGCGCTCGCCGAGCTGAAGGCAAGCGGGAAGCTGCAGCAGATCCAGAAGCAGTGGCTCTCCAACGCCGTGAACGCTCCCGTCCTGAAGTAACGCGCTGGACGACCGCGGCTCGAGGATCCTCGGCAGCCTGACGTCGGGCGTCGAAGGACGCCGCGGCGTGCTGATCGCCCTGGCGAGCACGGTGGTCGTCTTCGCCGCGCTCGCACTGCTGATCACGCACGCACCCGGTTGGCCCGAGGTCAAGAGCACGTTCTTCGACTGGGACCAGTTCAAGGAGTCGATGCCGGAGATCGCGCAGGCGTTCCTCCTCAACGTGAAGATCTTCTGCATCGCGGAGGCGTTCATCCTCCCCTTGGCCCTTGCGCTCGCCGTGATCCGCAGCCTCCGCGGGCCCGTCTTCCTCCCGCTGCGTGTCCTCGGAATTGCCTACGCGGACTTCTTTCGTGGCGTCCCGACGATCCTCGTCATCGCGATGCTGGGCTTCGGGGCTCCGGCGCTGCAGCTGCAAGGCGTCCCGACCTCCACGACGTTCTGGGGAACCGTCTCGCTCGTCCTCGTCTACACGGCCTACGTCTCCGAGGTCTACCGCGCCGGGATCGAGTCCGTGCACCCGAGCCAGGACGCGGCGGCGCGCTCGCTCGGGCTCACGCACTTCCAGTCGCTGAGGAAGGTCGTCCTGCCGCAGGCCGTTAGGCGGGTCATCCCGCCGCTCTTGAACGACTTCATCGGGCTTCAGAAGGACACCGCGCTGGTCGGGTTCCTCGGGTCGATCGAGGCCTTCAAGCAGTCGCAGATCGACGCCGCGGCGACGTTCAACTACACCCCATACCTGTGCGCGGCCGTCCTCTTCGTCGCCCTGACGATCCCGCTGGCACGGTTCACGGACTGGCTGGTCGAGCGCGACCGCCGGCGCCGCCAGGCGGTGGGTGGACGATGAGCGAAGCGCTCGTCCTCGGGAGCGTCCACAAGTCCTTCGGGGAGCTCGAGGTCCTGCGGGGCGTCGATCTCACCGTCGCCGAGCACGAGGTCGTGTGCCTGATCGGCGCGTCCGGGTCCGGGAAGTCGACGCTCCTCCGCTGCGTCAACCTCCTCGAGTCGATCGACGAGGGCCGCATCGTCGTCGAGGGAACCGAGATCACGGGCACCAGAGTCGACGTGAACCGCGTGCGACGCAGCATCGGGATCGTGTTCCAGGCGTACAACCTCTTTCCCGCACATGAGCGTGCTGGACAATGTGACGCTCGCGCCCAGGCTCGCCCTGCGGAAGCCGCGGGCGGAGGCCGAGCAGGAGGCCGGCGAGCTGCTCGGGCGCTTCGGGCTCGCCGACAAGCAGGGCGACTATCCGGACCGCCTGTCGGGCGGCCAGCAGCAACGGGTGGCGATCGTCCGCGCTCTGGCGATGCGCCCCGAGCTCATGCTTCTGGACGAGGTGACGAGCGCACTCGATCCGGAGCTCGTGGCCGAGGTGCTGGAGGTGATCCGCGAGCTTGCCGTGGGCGGGATGACGATGCTCATCGCGACCCACGAGATGAGCTTCGCCCGCGACATCGCAGACCGCATCTGCTTCCTCGACGAGGGCGTGATCCTCGAGCAGGGTCCGCCGGCCGAGATCCTGAGCGCACCGAAGGAGACACGGACGCAGCAGTTTCTCCAGCGAATCATCGAGGCCGGCCGCTTGTGAGCGGGTAGCGTTCCGGACATGCAGGAACCGGAAACGCGGCGGATCGACCTCTCGATCGAGCCGCTGGACGACTTCGTCGTGGTCCAGCCGTCGGACGAGGAGTCGGAGACGAAGCTCGGGCTGATCATCCCCGCGTCCGCCGAGGCGGATTGCCGGACCGGAGTCGTTACGGCCGTCGGCGGAGAGGCCGGCGGCGTGGAGCCCGGCGACAAGGTGCTCTTCCCGAGTGACGCAGGGTTCGACGTCCGCCTCTCGCAGAGCGCAGTGAAGATCATTCGGCGGAGCGACCTCATCGCCCGCGTGCACGACTGAGTCGTCTCTACGTCACGTGTGCGCGCGTCACGTCGGCGGGTGAGCGCGCAGCCGAGCAGCCCGAGCCCCAGCTCGATCTCGTCTCGAAGCAGCGCGAAGGACGTCGCCGACCCCTTCTTCGCCGGCGACCGCGAGGCCCCACAGCATCGCGCGGCCGATGAGCACGGCCCGCGCGCCGAGCGCGAGCGCCTTCAGCACGTCCGTCCCGCGCCGCACGCCGCCGTCGAGCAGCACCTCGGCTCGACCGTCGACGGCGCCCACGACCTCCTCGAGCGCGTCGAGCGTCGCGGACACGCCGTCGAGTTGCCGGCCGCCGTGGTTCGAGACGACGATCGCGTCGGCGCCGTGCTCGCAGGCGAGCCGCGCGTCCTCGGCGGTGAGGATGCCCTTCACGACGAGCGGGAGCTCGTAGCCCGCGAGCCACTCGAGGTCGCGCCAGCTCAGCGACGGGTCGAAGCCGTCGCCGAAGAGGTCGCCGGTCGGCGTCAGGTGCTCCGGGACGCCGAAGTCGATGCGGATGTCCCGCTCGCGGCGGCCCAGGTACGGCGTGTCGACCGTGAGCACGAGGGCGGAGTAGTCGTTGGCGACCGCCTCCGCGATCAGCGTCTTCCGTGATCGAGCGGTCAGCGAAGACGTAGACCTGGAACCAGCGCGGCGCGTCGGGCGCCGCAGCGCGCGACATCCGCCGGACGAGTCGTCGAGGCCGAGGAGAGGCACATGATCGTCCCGGCGGCGGCTGCGGCGCGTGCAGTGGCGAGCTCGCCGTCGTCGTGCGCCATCCGCTGGAGCGCCAGCGGCGCGATCAAGACCGGCAGAGCGACCTCCCGGCCCGAGCACGGTCGTACTCGCCGTCACGTCACCGACGTCGACGAGCACGCGCGGTCGCAGCTTGCGACGCTCGAACGCGGCGACGTTGTCGCGGAGCGTGACCTCGTCGCCGGCGCCGCCGGCGAAGTATGCGTGCGCGTTCGCGTCGAGCGCCTTTTCCGCGAGCTGCTCGTAGTCCCAGACGTTGACGGGCGCGTCCATCGCGCGAGCGTAACGTCTTGCTCCAAAAGGGAAACCCGCCTCGGAGAGCCGCAGACGGGTTTCAGATGCCGGTGGGGATGAGGGGGGAGCCGGCTGACTTATCTTTCGCGGGCGCTGGGGGCCTTTCCTCCCCCCGAAGGGGGAACACGCAGGGTGGTCGGCTATCCTCATCGCACCCGCGGAGAAGTGGCCGAGTGGCTGAAGGCGGCGCCCTGCTAAGGCGTTATGGGGGTGAATGCCTCCATCGAGGGTTCGAATCCCTCCTTCTCCGCTTCGCAGCACGGAGAGGTGTCCGAGTGGCCTAAGGAGCGCGACTGGAAATCGCGTACGTGCTGAAAGGTGCGTCGCGGGTTCAAATCCCGCCCTCTCCGCTCTCTCTTTCCGGCTCAGGCCGCGAGCGGAACCTGTTCGTCTTCTTCCACGTGTTTCACGTCGGAGCTCCGCAACAGCACCGCGAGCAAGACGGCTCCGACAGCCAGGAAGATGGCGGCTCCGGCAAATGCGACATGGAATCCGTCGACGAGAGCCGAGGACTGCTGAGTCGCCGATGGACTCGACCCCGCGTCGGCGAGCACGTTCGTCGTCCTTGACGTCGCGAGCGTCGAGAGAATGGCGAGACCGAGGGCACCGCCGATCTGCTGGGAGGTGTTGAGGAGCCCTGACGCCAGGCCGGCGTCTCCGGCCTTCACGCCGGTCGTCGCGATCAAGGTCACGGGAACGAACGTGAGACCCATGCCGACCGAGATCAACAGGATCCCCGGAAGCAGGTCGGTCGCGTACGTTCCGCCGACGTCGACGCGCAGGAGCAGGAGCATTCCAGCCGTCGCCATGCAGAGGCCGACGATGCCGATCCGCTTCAGCCCGAGTCGTTGGACGAACGCCTGCGAGAGTCCGGCGCCGACGACGATCCCGACTGTGAACGGAAGGAACGCGAGACCGGCCTGGATCGGCGAGTAGCCGAGGACGCGCTGCACGTAGAGCGAGTTGAAGTAGAACATCGCGAAGAGGCCGGCGGCGACGAGCAGCATGACGACGTTCGCCGACCTGATCGTGCGCTCGAGGAAGATCCCGAGCCGCACGAGCGGCTCGGTCGAGCGACGCTCGATCACGACGAACGAGGCGAGCAGGGCGAACGCCAGCAGGGCGAAGCCGATCGTGTGCGCCGAGGCCCATCCCTTCTCCTGCGCCTTGACGATCCCGTAGACGAGGACGACGAGGCCCGCCGTGACCGTGACCGCGCCGGCGACGTCGAAGCTGCGGTGCTGGGCGGTGTCCTTCGACTCGGGCACATACCGCAGCGAGAGCAGGAACGTCGCGATGCCCACCGGGATGTTGACGAAGAACACCCACGGCCAGGAGAGGAGGTCGGTGAGGATGCCGCCGAGCAGAAGTCCCACGGCGCCGCCTCCTGCGGCGATCGCGCTCCAGACGCTCATCGCCTTGGCGCGCTCGGCGCCTTCGGCGAACGTCGTCGTGACAATCGAGAGCGCGGCCGGGGACACGAGCGCCCCGCCGAGGCCCTGAAGCCCACGGGCGAGGATGAGGAACGTCGACGACGGCGCGAGCCCGTTCATCAGCGACGCGACCGTGAAGATGACGATGCCCGCCAGGAAGAGCCGTTTGCGACCGAGGAGGTCGCCCGCTCGCCCGCCGAGGAGCAGGAAGCCGCCGAAGATCAGGGTGTAGCTGTTCACCACCCACTGGAGCTCCGACTCCGTCATGTTCAGGTCCTTCTGGATGGACGGCAGCGCGACGTTCACCACGGTCGCGTCGAGCACCACCATGAACTGCGCCAGGCAAACGAGGACGAGGACGAGCCAGGGGTTGGTTCGTAGGGTCAGCTGATGCTCCGATCGAGAGGACCTGCGCGGCGGGCTCCCCGGACGTTACCCGTCGACGCCGGGCTTACGCCATGAGAAAATGCGCCGGACTTCGACCTGGGGGAGAGTGTTCATGCGGCGCATCCTGTTCGTCCTGTTCGTATCCATCCTGCTCGCGATTCCCGTCCTTGGGGCCAACGCGACGACTGCCGACGCGGCCACGGCCTGCAAGGCCTCCGGCGATCCCGGCGCGCCCAAGATCGGAGCGGTCACGCGCGACACCGCGATGCAGTCCATGTTCACGACCTACGGGAACAACAACAGCCTGCTGGACGACTGGACCGGGGCCGACGGGGCGTTCTCCGTGAACCTGCCCGACGGACGCAATGTGTGGATGTTCTCCGACACGTATCTCGGCCGGGTGGACAACGGCCGGACGCGGCCGTTCGACACGCGGCTGATCAACAATTCCTTCGTGGTGCAGCAGGGGACGTCGCTCGTCAAGACGCTCCACGGCGGCACGGCTGCCAATCCGACGTCCCAGATGGCGCCGACGGACGGATCGTCGTGGTACTGGGTCTCCGACGGGACGGTCGAGGGCAACAACCTCCGCGTGTTCCTGCCGAAATACCTGCGCACCGGCCCGGGGATGTGGGACTGGCACTGGACCGGGACTGATGTCGCGACCTACTCCCTCCCCGGCCTGACGCTCCAGGGCTACACGGCGGCGCCGTCGTCGAACGGCGTCACCTACGGCGCGGCGATCCTCGAGGACAAGAAGTTCACGTACGTCTACGGCGTCGAGGATCTCTCCTCCGTGAAGTACCTCCATGTCGCCCGCACGACGGTGGGAAGCGTCCTCGGCCCGTACCAGTTCCTCAACGGCGCCTCGAAGTGGTCCGCCTCACCTGCTGCCTCGACGCGCCAGATCAGCGGGATCGGCAACGGCTTCAGCGTCACGAAGATCAGCGGCCGCTACGTGCTGATCACGATGGACTCGTCGTTCCCGTTCTCGAACGAGATCGTCGCGTACTCGTCCTGCAAGCCCTGGGGCCCGTTCACACACCGGACGCACGTCTATTCGGCGCCCGAGAGCATGGGCAATCTCTTCGTGTACAACGCCCACGCGCATCCGCAGTTCGGCAGCGCAGGCGGGCTCCTCGTCTCCTACGACGAGAACAGCTTCAACGGGCCCGACACGTACGCGGACGTGAACATCTATAGGCCGAAGTTCATCAGGGTCCCGATCTCGTTCTGACTTCGAATCCAGGCAGCGCAGCGTCTCGTATGGACTGACGTCCCAAACAGGGAGGAGTCATGGGGAAAGGTCGAGGAAGGCTCAGCTTGCGGCTGCTGACTTCGCTCGCGGCCGTCGCCACAGCGGCGTTGTGCGTCGGTCTTGGCCCTGCCACCTCGGCGCGCGCGCCGACGTGGCAGCTCGTGGACTACCACCAGAGCGCGTGCTTCAGCCCCCGCGTCACGACCAACTACTACGGGATCTGGATCAGCGGGAAGTGGAAGCACTCGATCGACGTCGGCGCGCAGGGCCTGCCCGCCGGCGCCACCTATTGGACGAGCTACGCGCCGATCCCGCCGGGATCGAGCACGGGCGAGTACTCGCTCGCCTACGTGGCCGTCCAGCTGGCGACGGGTACGCCCGTGGGGACGTACACGGCCGCACTCTGGGCCACCGACGGCAGAAGCCGTCAGACCGTGCCGATCACGCTGAGCGTGACGACACGGTGCGGTAACTACTAGGCCGCAGGGGAGGGGGAGCCGATCTCGGCTCTCCCTCCTTTCGACTGCTGTCCCTCTGAGTGCCGGTCGTACAGCTTCCCGAGCTCCGCAAACGCAAGGAAGACAATCGGGCCGAGGAGGCAGACGCCCCATTGCGAGGCCGTCAGTGGGACCGTGTCGAAGATCCGCTGGAGCGGAGAGAGAGCGGTGACGAGAAACGACAGGACGAGCGCCGCGCCGATGAGCTGGACGAACCTGAGGTTCGCGATCGTGTAGAGCGTGAAGATGCTGCCCGTCGGCTCGCGCGCCTCGAGCGCGCCCACGATGTGCATCAGCGAAAGCGTCGTCAGTCCCATGGTGGTCGCGACCACGATGCTGTAACGGTTCTCGCCCCAGGCGACGATGCCGAGCGTGAGGCCGGCCATGACCACGCTCGCGAGGCCGACCCGGATGCCGAGCGTCCGATCCACGATCGACGCGCTCGCGTCCCGAGGGGCGCGGCGCATAAGGCCCGGCGCGGCCGCGTCGAAGCCGAGGCCGATCGCGAGCAGCACGTCGATGGCGAAGTTGACCCAGAGGATCTGCAGTGGCGTGAGCGGCGTGCTGTTGGCGACGTCGAAGATCGATGCGCCGACGAACGTGAGGATGAACCCGCCCAGCATCACGAGCTGGACGCGGACGTACTTCATGAGGTTGTCGTAGATCGCGCGCCCGCCTTCGACCGCCGAGACGATCGTGGCGAAGTTGTCGTCGGTGAGGATCATGTCTCCGGCTTCCTTCGTGACCTCGGTGCCGGTGATCCCCATGGCGACGCCGATGTCGGCTCGTTTCAGCGCCGGCGCGTCGTTCACACCGTCGCCGGTCATGGCGACGACGTTGCCCTGGTCCTTGAGCATGCTCACGAGCCGCACCTTGTCCTCGGGCGCGACGCGCGCGACCACCCCGATGGCCCCGACCTGCTCGTCGAGCTCGCTGTCGCTCAGAGCCGCGAACTCGGTGCCGGGCAGCGCCTTTCCCTCGATCCCGAGCTGCGTCGCGATCGCGGCAGCCGTCGTCGCGTGGTCCCCCGTGATCATGCGGACGCGAATCCCCGCCACTTTGCAGAGCGCGATCGCGTCCCTCGCCTCCTTGCGCGGCGGGTCGACGATCGCGACGAGCGCCAGCAGCGTCAGCTCCTGCACGAGGTCGAGGAGCTGGCCGTCCGGGTCGAATGCCGACGGCTCGATGTCCCGCGACGCGACGGCGAGGACGCGTAGCCCCTCGCCCGCCAGACGATCGTTCTCCGCGAGGACCTTGTCGCGGTGGCCGTCGGCCGGCAACCCGATGCCGTCGGCGTCGCGGATGTGGGACGACCGCGCGAGGAGTACGTCGGGCGCGCCCTTGACGAAGCAGCGAACCACCTTGCGCCCGTCGTCGTCCATCTCGTGGAACGTCGCCATCAGCTTGTATTCGGAGTCGAACGGCACCTCTCCGACGCGCGGGTAGACCCTCCTCGTCTCGTCGACGTCGAGCCCGCCCTTCGCCGCCAGCACGACCAGCGCGGCCTCGGTGGGGTCGCCGACGATCTCGCCGTCGCGCACGGCCGCGTCGTTCGCGAGCGCCATCGGGAGCAGGATCGGCTCGAACGGCAAGTCGCTGTCGCCGGCGACGCGGAGGATCTTGCCTTCGGTGGAGTAGCCCTCCCCCTCGATCGAGTAGCGCCGGCCGACGACCACGAGCTGGCGTGCGGTCATCTGGTTGAGCGTGAGCGTCCCCGTCTTGTCCGAGCAGATCGCGGAGGTCGAGCCGAGCGTCTCCACACTTCGCAGGCGCTTGATGATGGCGCCCTTCGCGGCGAGCGCCTGTGTTCCCAGCGAGAGCATCGTGGTGACGACGGCCGGGAGGCCGGTCGGGATCGCCGCGATCGCCAGGCTGATCCCGATGAGGAAGAGCTCGTCGAAGTCGTCGCCTCGTATCAGCCCGATCACGACGATGAGCGCCAGGGCGGCGCCGGCCATGATCGTGATCAGCACGGTCAGCTGGTCGAGCTGGCGCGTGAGTGGCGTCTTCTCTTCCTGGACGCCTTGCAACATCCCCGAGATCTGACCGACCTCGGTCGCCATTCCCGTCGCCGTCACGACCATTTCGCCGCGCCCGCGCGTGACGGTGGAATTCATGTAGGCCATGTCGATCCGGTCACCGAGCGGGACGTCATCGCCCTCGACCGGCTCGAGGCCCTTCAGCACTGGTGTGCTCTCGCCGGTCAGCGCTGCCTCTTCGATCTCGAGCGTCGCGGCGACGACAAGGCGGCCGTCTGCGGGGATCTTGTCGCCCGCTTCGAAGCTCACCACGTCGCCGGGCACGAGCTCTTCCGCCGGGATGTCGCTGAGCTCGCCTCCGCGGCGAACGTGCGCCCGGATCAGGAGCATCTTCTGGAGCGCGGCGACGCTCTCCGCCGCCTTGCCCTCCTGGTTCAGGCCGAGGATCGCATTCAGCACCGTCAAGCCGATGATCGCGACGCCCGTGCTGAACTCCTGGAGGGCGACCATGCTCACGATCGCCGCCCCGAGCAGGACGATCTGCATGAGATCGCGGTACTGACGAAGGAAGGCGTGCCAGCCCGGCTCCTTCTTCGCCTCCGCGAGCTTGTTCGGCCCGAACTCCGCTCGGCGGCGTTCGACCTCGGCGGCGTCGAGGCCCGAGCGCGGGTCGACCTCCAGCCGTGCGGCCGCGCCCTCAGCGGTCAGGCCGTGCCAGAGCGCGTCCCTCTCTTGTGTCGTGGTCGCCGTCGCCGTCAGGCCACTATCCGTCCTCTTCGGACCATGGGTCAATCACCCTATGGGAATGAGAAGCGACGGGTGCCGGCCGTGTTGTCGGCCAAAGGCCCTGCAAGAGCGGTGCTACTGTCGATGTGGCGCGACGAGCCGTGAGCGGCCTTTAGTCCTCGAGACCTGGCCTACATCCCGTCCATCTCTCGCCGTTCCGCACGTGTGGCGGACGCTTGCGAAAGGGATTGTGGACGGAACAATCGAGGCGGAGCAGCAGGACTATTGGCGTCGGCGTGCCGAGGAGCTGCAGGGCGCGCTCGATTCCCGGATCGTGATCGAGCAGGCGAAGGGTGTGCTCGCCGAGCGGCTCGGCCTGGACATGGACGGCGCCTTCAGTGTCCTGCGCGGTGCTGCCCGTTCGCAGCGCGTGAAGCTGCAAGAGGTCGCGCACGTGGTGGCCGGCAACAAGGAGACGCCGGATACGATCGTCCGCTTTCTCGCGGCGCACCCGAACTTCTTCCATCAGAACTCGCGTAACGAGACGGCCCTTCGCACGGAGATGTTCTTCCAACGTGTCAACGACACGATGAGCACGATGCTCGGCGACGGTGACGGCACGTTCCTGTGCGAGTGCGGCAACATGGCCTGCACCGAGCCACTCGATTTCGACGGCGGAGACCTCGTGCTTCTGCATTCCATCCACGGGTACTTCGCCCTACTGCCCGGCCACGAGATTCCCGAGATCGAGCGCGTAGTCAAGGAAGCCGACGGCTACACGATCGTCCAAAAAACCGTCGGCTGGACTGGACCTGTTCCGTAGAACGGAGCGGAGGGGGAGGGATTTGAACCCTCGATCCGCCTAACGACGGATAACGGTTTCCGAGACCGCAGGGAATCCGCGCTGAGCAGGACTTTCTACTTTCGTCGCCAGTACGTTCGCCAGTACGCTCGAGAAACGCGTCGAGCAACGTCGCTGCTTCGGCGATCGAGCCGGGCAGCAGATGCCCGTAACGGTCGAGCGTCGTCGTGATCGACGAGTGCCCGAGGAACTCGGACAGCGCCTTGACGTTCACGCCCGCCGCGATCATCACGGACGCGGCCGTGTGTCGAGCCTCGTGCAGCAGGATCGGCTGCAGCCCGGCCTCGGCCCACGCGCTGTGCGCCCGCTTGCGCGCCTCGCGGTCGTCGAACGGCTGACCGTCCTCGCTCGGCGGCGGGTACCCGCTCGGCCAGAAGCGGGGGCAGCGGGTCAATCCACTTCTCCGGGTTGAATCCGACGCGGCTCTCGTCTGCGATCAGCCGCAGTCGCTTCTTCCCTTCGTTCACTGTACTTACCTCCTCACGTCCTAATGCTCGGCCACGCGCCGTAGGCGCTCGGCGTTCAACCGGCGTCGCTCTTCAATCTCTTTCCACACGGGATCAGCTTCCGCAGCCTCCCGACGCTCCCGCTCTTGCTGCGCGACCAGTTCACGGGCTTCGTCCGGCTCTGTTGAGGCGAACAAGTGCGCCGCACGCACGCGAGCACGTCGACGAGCACGTTCGGACTTCATGAGTGCAGTGTGCCGCACACGTGCGACGGCTCGCGACACGTCAACGATGTCGCAACCCGTCGCTCTAACTCGTCTTAGCTCAAGACGGAGGCAGCGGCAGCTGTGACAGCTGGACGAGCGAGAGCACGAGCAGGGCGATGCCCAGGCCGATCAGGCCGTAGCGGATGTCCCGGAGCGGGAAGTGTGTCGAGATGCCGACCAGGAAGAGGATGCTGGCCAGGACGACCGTGAGCCGGATGTACTTGTCAGCGGTCGAGCCGTCCTTCTCACCATCGAGAAAGGCTGCTTTGGCTCGGGCATCGAGGGTCCGAGCCTCGGCCTCACCGGGCCGCTTGTACTGCGGCATGTATGTAGGCCCCCGCGGCGCGTCGGGGTTCGTCTGCGGCTTTGTCGCGAGCCAGGCGTCGAAGGCGACCTTGAACTCGGGGCGGAACCGGTGTTCTGCCAGCCGCATGGCGGTCTTCTTGCCCGCGATGTAGGCCGCGAACCAGGACTCGAAGGTGGACGAGTCGAAGTCGCGCAGCTCGCCCGCGTCGGAATCCGCCCGGCTCGCCTCGATCCGCAGAGCCGACGCCGTCGCAAGCTCCACTCGGGACTCGGTTGACCACTTGGCGGCCGCGTACCCCGACCACGCCGCTAGCAACGCCACGAGCGAGAGCAGGACGGCCTCGGTGATGGAGGTGAGTCGGTCGCGTCGCTCGTGCGGGTCGGCGTGCTTCGCGTGCTCGCTGATCTCTTTCCTGACCTCGCTCGCCGACAGGCCCTCCGGCATGGAGGGAGCCTAACGTTGTAGTCGATCTCGTAGGTGTGATCCACGAAAGCGAGGGCTGTCGCCTAGCTGCGTTCCTCGCGTAGTTGCAATGGGGGCTACTGTGCGCGCCCCAACCGAGCGCGACGCCCCGCCGCGATCTCGTCCAGCTCGCGGAACGGGTCGCCGTCGTCGACTGTCGGTGTCATCCGCGACACGCGCCGGAGCAGAAGCTCGACCGCGCGAACACTCCCGCGCTTCGCCTGCACTTCGAGCAGCTCGACGAGATCAGCTTCGGACAACGGCTGCGCGTGCGGCGCAGGCTGACGATCAGCTTCCACAGCCAGACCGGCGAGCGGTGTCAGCTCCTGACGGTTGCGAGCGCGACGAGCCGCCTGCCGACAGTTCGCGTCGCAGTAGCGCCGGTCGGCCCGACCTCCGACCAGGACGGCGTCGCACTGCTCACACGAGCGACTCACTCAGACGACGTTATCCAACAGCCCCATACCCCCCTCCGCTCTCGGTGAGGTGGAGGTCTGGGTCTTTCCGCTTACCGAAGTACCGCTTCCCACACCGCTTGCACTCGTAGGCTTCCTCGCTCGCGGTTTCGAGCCTCACCCATTTGTGGCTGTTGGTGAGGCGGCAGAGGAGGCGTTTCATTGAGTCATCTTCGGGGGCGATCGCGCTACAACTGCCCGCTGCCGCTTCCGCCGATTTCCTCACGCCTGCGTCTCTCCGCCGGACTCTCTGTTAGCTCGCCATGGAAACGCGTGTGGCTCTGCAGCCGTCCACAACGCGCACACATCATCTGGACTCCCGGCTCGTTCGTGGCCTCTCCGGGCGTCCATCTGTGTCCCAAGAAGACACAACGCAACTTGCGGCTCATCATGGCCTCCCGTCTCCACCTGCTTATACCGCAGTCCGGGCGCTGAGGGAACTGCGTCTCTTCACGGACTAGCCGTGACAGCCGTTTCGTGCTCGTTTTCTCGCGGCGACAGTCCCCGTCGGGGTTCAGCGGCACCCGGGGGGGAGGGTCCCACCCCACCTTCGACCAATCCGATGACGACGAGGAGCGGCCTGCGATTGCCGGGTGGGCCGGAGTGTCGTAAGGCGGTCTGGGCCTGCGGCTACACGTACTCCTCGCTCTGTTGGGCAGCGCGGCGTCGATCGATCCGGCGTTCGCGTTCGGCGTCGGGGAGGAACCATCGTTCCGCGATCGCGGTCGGTACGACTGCGGAGAGGACCACGACGGTGACGAGCAGCGAGAACTGCGTCTTGTCGATGATCCCGGCGTTCAGCCCGTATAGCGACGAGATCGTGCCGAACGTGAGCCCCGTGCTCATGAGCAGCGTGGTGAACGTGCCGTGTTCTCTATCCGCGCGTCGTGCGAGCGGATAGATGAACGCGATCTTCGGCACCATCTTGGCCGCGAGTAGAGCGGCGAGCAATCCGAGGTTTGCTGCGACGGCTCCGAGGGAGACGTTCATTCCGCCCTTGACGAAGAAGAACGGAGTCAGGAACGCGAACGCGACGATGCGCAGTCGTTTTTGTTCTTCGCGGTGCTCTTGGTAGTGGCGGCTCATGACGAGGCCGAGCACGAACGCGGGCAGCACTGCATGGCCGTTGGAAGCATCGGCCAGCACCATCAGGACGAAGATGCAGAGGAAGATGAGCTTGATCTCGGGTTCGATCACGCGGTCGCCGTAGCGCCCGAAGAACCAGGGCGCGATGCGCGGCAGAGCGAGGATCAGCAAGACCGAGACGGCTAGGAATACCGGGAACCAGACGTTCGGCTTGATGAAGATGGCTGACAACGCGAGCGCGGTGCATAGGTCTGTCACGAAGGTCGCGCTCATCAGGAGCTTTCCAATGCCGGTGTCCGTCAGTCCGCGCTCCACGAGGACGGCGTAGACCACAGCGAGCGACGTAGTGGAGAGCGCCGTTCCAGCGATCAACGACGCCTTCGTGCTCCAGTCGAGTAGGACGTAGGCGACCGTCGAGGCGACGAAGAAGGGGCCGACGAAGGAGACGACGCCGATCCCGACAGACGCCCCGAGTCGGCGGCGCATGTACGCCGGGTCCACCTCCATCCCGGCGAGGAAAGTCAAAACGATGGACGCGAACTTCGCGATGAAGTCGAGCCACTCTTGGGACTGAAGATGGAACAGGTTGCCCGCGACAACGCCGAGCGTCAGTTCCAACAGAGCGACGGTGATGCCAAGCTCGACCGACAGCATGCTCGCGACGAGAACGACTGCCGCGAGGACTGCTGCTAGTTGGAATGAGGTCACGTGGCCTCCTACTGATCGTCGTTTGACGTTCGGTAGAGGCCATCAGCCCCCGGAAGGGCGGTTATGCGCGAGCCTCATCGCGCGTACCCTCAGATCCTAGGCAGCAGATGCGATCTCGTGTCGGGCGTTCAGCTCGCCCCTCGACCTACCCCGGGCGTATCGCCGGGAGAAATGTCGCCGGGAAGCGCCGACGCGTAAGTGGCCGAATGGGACCCGGCCGAGAGCGCGTCGCGTTGTCAGCCCGGGCGAGATTCCGTTCGCCATTCGTTCGCCAGTAAGCACGTGAAACCGTGGACTTGCTCGGACGGCTGCGGACACTCGCCATGCGGGTCGCGGTCTCTCGCAAACCCGCATGGCTGAGCAGAATCCGGCCAACTGAGCGGAGGGGGAGGGATTTGAACCCTCGATCCGCCTAACGACGGATAACGGTTTTCGAGACCGCCGCATTCGACCGCTCTGCCACCCCTCCGAGCGGTGGACAGCGTAGCGAGCGAATTACTTGACGGTGATGCTGACCTTCATCCCGGCTGCCTCGTGGCCGGGAACCGTGCACAGCAGCTCGTAGGTGCCCGGCTTGAGGTTCACGGTGAGCTTGGCGGAGTCGCCGGGCTGGATCAGCTCCGTCTTGTCGCCCGTCTCCTTCACCGCGAGGTCGTGCGGGATCTTGCCGTCGTTCTTGACGTCGAACGTGATATCTCCCGCCTTCAGGTCGGTGGAGGGCAGCGCGATCTTGAACTCGGTCTCCGAGACCTGGACCGTCGTCGCCTCGGGCTTCGCCTCCGTCGTCGTCGGGGCGGTGGTCGTTTCTTCGCTTGTCGTGGTCGTCTCCCGCTGAGTCGTCGTGGGCGCCGGGGCAGTCGTCGTCTCCGCGGTCGTCTCTACGGCTGCCTCCGACTCCCCACCTTCGGCCCCGAACTTCTCGACCGCGGTCAGCATCCCGAAGAAGAAGATGAAGCAGACGACGATGAACGCCGGCAGCCCTCGTCCAGGGTAGTTCGGCCTGAACTGCGGAAAAAGGAAGGACGACGCGAGCGCAAAGAGGATGAAGACGCCGGCCGTGACGGCCAGTCCGACCTCGTGGCGGGTGGAGAGGGCGAGCACGCGCGGATATTACGCAGCCGACAGAAGCCGACGCTCCTCTCTGCGGCGGTAGGCCCGGGAGGCCCAGATCACCAGGCCCACGATCACGAGGAGCGGGCTCAGGACGATCAGCACGAAGAGAGCCACCGCGCCGGCCGCAGCAAGGAATGACGCAGCATCACGGGCTGCCCGCTCGATGCGGCCGTCCTTCTGTCCGCTTCCGGCGCCGACGGCCTTCTGTGTCGTGAGCGTGAGCTCGACCCGAGAAAGGGCAGCCTCACGAAGGGTCGCCTTGTTGGCTTTCGTGACGCGTGCGAGCTGACTACGCGCCTGTTCCAGGTCGAGCTCGAGGCGCAGGCGAACGTCGGCCGGGAGCGGCCCGGCGAGGCGCTCGGTCGCGCGGGCGATGAACAGCTTCAGCTTCACGATGCGCTCGCGCTGGAGCTGGACTGCTCGCTGAAGATCACGGATCGACAACTGCCGGTCGAGCACAGTGCCGAGCCCGGCCAGCCGCACCAGCGCGTCCTGGACGTGCGCCACGGGAACACGCAGAACGAGGTCAGCCTGGCCGGGACGGCCGGGCGCCGTCGTCTGGTCGAGTGAGACGACGTAGCCGCCGAGTGAGCGCGCAAGACGCATCGCCTCGTTCGCCTGGTCCGAGAGCGCGTCGGCATCCGCAACGCGAACCGTCAGCCACGCCTCGTAGTCCTGAAGGCGGCCGGAGGCCGGCGCCGGCAGCTGCGCGGCGCCATGCGCCTTGTCTACTGCCTCGCCGTGCACAACAGCCCTCGAACCGCCGACCGCGGTCTGGCGGCTCGGCGACGTCGAGTCGAGCACGCCATGGACGACCGCTGCAATCGCGAGAGCGAGCACGCAGACGGGCGCGAGCACGACGAGGGAGCGCCGCAGCGAGAGGCTCCGCACGCCATCCCACCAGGACGCCCGCGGTGCAGGCTCGCCGAGAGCGCGCACACGAACCCGTAGCTCTTCGGACGCCGCGACCGGAACCGCCCGAAGCTGGGCCACCACCTCGGCGAACTCGCGCTCGAAGTCGATCGTGTCAGTCGCGCGCATCCCGCATCATCTCCTCGAGTCGTTTCAGTGCACGGCTCAGCCTTGTCGAGCACGCCGTCGTGCTGATGCCGAGCAGTCGCGCAGTCGTCGGCCCGTCGAGCTCGAGCAGCACGCGCAGCGCAACCACCTCCCGCTCCGCAGGCTGCAGACGTGCGAGCGCCTGCTCGAGCTCCCCGTCTCCGAGCTCGGACTCCTCGGAACGCGACTGCTCGCGCGCGAACTTCTCCTCACGTCGACGTCGGCGGTCCTCGGCGCGAAAGTGGTCGAGCGCGGTGCTTCGGGCGATCCGGCAGAGCCACGCGCGAGCAGTCCCGCGTCGAGGGTCGAACCGTCGCCAGAGGCGGAAGGCCTTTTCGAAGGTCTCGCTCGTCAGGTCTTCGGCGACACTGCGGTCTCCGGTCAGGAACAGCAGGTAGCGATGAACGGCGTCGAGCTCGGCCTCGGCCGTCGAGGCGAAGCTCGGGCGATCGACGCGAAGGCCGGCCCACGAGGTCGTCACCGCACTCACGGCCTTCATACGCCGCCGCGCCCCGCGATCGTCACATTGCGATCTCTAGCAGGGGCCGGCGCCGGCGGGACCGCCGGGGCCGACGAAGTGCTGCACGGAACCGCCCACGCCCGCCTGGAGGCAGTAGGACGAGGCGTCCGAGCGCACGAGAGCCACGCCGTAGGAGGGCGGCAGGGTCGCACCGACATAGGTGCCGTTCTCCGCCTGGAACGTGGCCATCTCCATCGCAGCCTGGGTGAAGTTGATCGTACCGACCGCTGCCTTGGCGCGGGCCTCGGCGTCCTGAGCCGTCTTGGAGGTCGGGCCGTTCTGGCTCATGTTCATCGCCATCAGCAGGGCGACGATAGCCAGCGAGCAGACCACGACGACAACTCCGACACCGCCTCTCATAGAGGCCTTATCGGGCGTCAGCGCTCAGGGCTTGAGAAGAGGCCGGACGCGAGGGCGTCCGGCTCCTTTCTCTATTGCTCGGCCCAGCTGGCCTGCTCGGACCAGCTGGCCTGCTCGGCCCAACTGGCCTGCTCGTTCCAGCTCGCCTGGATTGACACCACCGGCGCCGTCGGCGCAACAGTGACGGTGACGACCGGAGCCGGAGCCGGAGCCTGCTCGGCGGGAGCCGGTTGTGCCGGCTTCGGCCTGAGCAATCCTGCAGACGCAGCGGAAGGACCGACGGCCATAGCCGCGATCACCGCGATGAGCGCGATGATGCCCGATCCTCGCTTACCTGAATTTCGTTTCGCCATCTCCTCTTCCCTCTCGCGTAACGCAGTACGCGTAGCCGCAGTGGTTACCCCATCTGACGGCACTCTGCGAGCCAATTCGCCGCGTTTCGTCCCCCTTCCGGGGGAGGGCTCTCGGCATTCCCTCGTTCGAGGGATCGGCAAGAAAGAGAGGGCGGCGGCGTCTCAAAGGTGAAGCCCCTTCCATGAGGTAGCCCCGGCGGCCGCCGCAAGCCGCCGGGGCGCTTTTCTCCACTACCAGGGCAGATCTCGGCCGAGGAGCTCGGCGAGTTCGGCATTCGGCGCCGCGAACTCGCCATCCAGGCGATCGCGCGTCGTCGGATCCATCCCCCTGTACTCACGCGCGAAGATCCGCGGGAAGGACTCCAGCTCGTGCGGCCGCGCGCCGAGGAAGCGCAGCACGTCCGCGTACGAACCGGCCGGGTGCTCGAGCAGCTCCTCGCTGATGACCACGAGGACCTGATCCCGCGGGAACTCCGCGTACCAGCGCTCGAGCTGCTCGGCATAGCGGCCACGCGCGGCGTAGGTGTAGTTCCACCAGGCGTGGCTGAAGTACGACGGGTCGGCGAGCATGCGCTCGACCTCTCCTCGCATGCGCTCCGGCTCCGCGTCGAGCGCGTCCTCGAACGAGAGCGACTCGCGTCCGAGCGACACCTCGTGCTGGTAGTGGGAGAACGCGCGGTCGACCGGGTTGCGGAGCACGGCGATGAGCTTTGCGTCCGGGGTCATGCTGCGGACGCGCGCCGGCGCGAGCGGATGGAAGAGGTAGCTCGGGCTCGCCTCGCCGACGAGCGGCCTCGCACCGCGACGGCGCTCGACTGCCCAGAGCCGCGGCCTCGAGGGAAGGTGGGCGCGGTACCACTCCTCGCCCCGAGCGTAGTGGCGGTCGAAGTAGCTCACCTCCTTGAAGGAGGGACCGGTGATCTCCGGGTGCCAGCGGAGGTAGGCGTACAACGCGGTGGTCGCCGCCTTCTGCGCGCCGATGATCAGGAAGTCGGGGAGCGGGCGCCAGGTCGCGGTGGCACGTCCGTAGGTCCGCACGCCGCCGCGCAGCACCTTGCGCGCGGGCGCCGGGATCTTCGGCACGAGCTCGGCAGGGAGTCGGATGCGCGACACGCGCGAGGTCTATGCGGGGAAGCTCGCGACCCCTGGCCCGAGCCGCGCAAAGGAGAGGTCGTAGTCGACCGTCTCCTCGACCTCGAGGTTCGCCGCAGCCATCATCCGGTCGCGGAACTGCATGCGCGAGAACTCGTGGCGCTTGGCCGTCTCGCGGTCCCGCCAGAAGGTGAAGCCGAGCGAGCTCCCCTCCCTCGAGATGACGAGCAGCCCCTCGAAGCCCTCGGTCTCCTGCAACCAGCGCAGCATCTCCTCGCCGACGACCGTCGCGTTGGTCGTCGGCTGATCACCGGTGCTCACTCGGGTCAGAGTGACGAACATGGGCTTGATGATAGAGAGGGTCCGCGGATGCGTAATGATTCGGCGATGTCGCGCAACTGGGTCTGGATCCTGGGCACGCTGCTCGTCTGGGTGACGATGTTCTTCGCGTTCCTGCTGATCGCGATCCCGCACCACTGACGCCGGTCAGTCGGCGACGAATGCCTCGAGGCGTTCGGCCTCGCCCTTGACCTCGGCCTTCTGCTCTCGTGAGAGCCGCGCGAACGGCTCGGTCGAGACGCGTCCGTCCTCGGCGCGCCAGGTGCCCGCGACGAAGCCGTCCACGAGGAACGTCTGCGCGACGTCGCCGTTCACCTGGATGACCTTCTTGCGGTGCTCCTCCGGAAGCACGCGCGTCCTGTCGGCCCAGGCCAGGAGCACGTTGTCCCACTTCGGCAAGAAGCGAACCGGCGCGGGTGTGTCCGGATCGGCCAGTGGCGCGCGCGGGACGTCGAGGAGCTCGCGGCCGCTCTCGTCGCGGAAGCGGCGCATGGGCTCGAGCCGGTCGAGCGCGCGGGTGATCTCCGGCACCTTCATCATCGCCCAGGCCCGGATGTCCTGGCGCGACGACGGCCCGAACGCTGCGAGGTAGCGGCGGAACATCTCGGCGCGCGCCTCGGTCGGGTCGTGCTCCTCGGGCTCGTCGAGCGGAACGAAGCGCCCTGAAGGACGGGAGCGCCAGAGCGCCGTTTCGTGATCGTGCACGAGGTGCGCGCGCACGCGGCCCCCGCGCCACGCGCGGCGGGCCCTCACACCCTTCATCCCGTGCTCGCGCTCGAGATACGCGAGCGCGTCCTCGGTGGTCAGCGCGCCTTGCGCGGCGAGCAAGCGCAGGCCCGGCGCGACGAGAATCGCGTCGGGCATCTGCGAGTAGTGGTTCGTCTCGCTGAGGGCCGCGCGGATGAGCGCGTAGTCCGGCAGCGTCACCAGGTGCAGCGTCTGCCGCATCACCGTCGCCTTGACGACGTCTCCGCTCGCGAGCGAGCGCTCGAGCGCCTCGCGGCGGAAGCTCGTCGTCCGCGTCCAGACACCGACGTACGGCGCCGGCGGCCACTGCGCCTGAACCCCGACGAGACGCTCGATCACCGCCGTCGCCGACAACCGCTTCCGTTCGAGCAGAAGCTGGCGCGCGAGCGTCGTGCGGTTCAGCTCGCGCAGTGTGAGTACGCGCTCGGCCACGCGCCTACCTATACACGGCTTCGGCGGCGTTCGCGATCTGGGGCAGCCCCTCCGGCCGTGATGAGACGTCTACGAGGCGTGTACGGGATAGCGGAGATGCGTAACACCCACACCGGCGACGACCGTCGGGTTCCCAAGGACGACCGGTGTCTTCGCGAGGTGGTCGAACAGCCGCACTCCGGCGCCCAGCAACACGGCAGCCAGATCGATGTGGATCTCGTCGAGCAGCCCGGCGCCCAGGCACTGCTGGATCGTTTGGGCGCCGTGCACTCCTACGGACTTCGGGCCTGCAGCCGACTTCGCTCGAGCAACGGCGCTCTCGATGCCGTCGGTGACGAACTGGACTGTCGAGCCGGGCCGTGGCCAGCCGTCGGGCACGTTGTGGGTGACGACGAAGGCGGGCACATCCCACGGGTGCCGGCCGCCCCAGCCGTCGGCGCGCTCGAACGTGCGCCGACCGGTGAGCATGGCGCCGACCTCAGCCGTCAAGCCCCTCAGATGGTCGGCGCTCGGCGCCGAGACGTGGAACGTCATGCCGGATGTCCCGCTCGCCGTGGGGACCTCGACGTCGCCCGAGAAGTACCAGTCGAAAACTTCGGCGACCCCGTCGTTCGCGTCGGCGACGTACCCGTCGAGAGACATCGACATGAGTGCGACCACCTTGGTCATGGTGCAACTCCTTTCGCGACAAGGGCACGGCTCAGTTCCGGAAGCCTCCGAGTGGGCGCACCTGGGATCGAACCAGGGACCTCCCGCGCCTGAAAGTGAAGCTACAGCCTGGGCGAGGGTCGTCAAAGGTTCTGGTGCAGACGCACTGCCGAGGCGAGCAATGAACCCTTTGCAACGCGGCCCGGAGAGCGCAATACTCACGCCATGCGCCGTCTGGCGCTCGCGATAGCGTCTTTGGCCTTGGGGGCTGCCTCAGTTGTGGCGCTCGCGGGCTGTGGCGGCGGAGATGAAGGCACCAACCCGAGCGATCCGCACGTCGCCATGGGCGGGCACCTGTTCGTCCAGTTCGCCTGTTCCGCCTGTCACGGCGAGCAGGGAAAGGGAGGAGTGTCCTCGGACGTCCCGGCGCTGACGGACATCGGTAAGCAACTCAGCGTCTCTCAGCTCACGACGATCATCAACCACGGCCTCGGGGAGTCAGACAACCCGCAGAAGCCGTACATGCCGGTCTGGGGGCCGGTGATCTCGCAGAGCCAGGTCAACGACCTCGTCGCATACCTACAAGCCGGGCTTCCGAAGGTCATGGAAGCAGCGCCAGTGCCGGTAGCTCGCGAGCAGGGAGCCGGGGTCGCGGGTGCCGCGCTCTACGTGCGCTACGGCTGCATCAACTGTCACGGCCCGAGCGGCCTCGGCGGCGTGCCCAATCCGCTCTCCGAGGACAAGACGATCCCGCCCCTTTCCGGGCAGGAGTTCCGCGAGGAGTTCAACACCGACGAGAAAATCCGCGAGATGATCCGCTCAGGCAGCGTTATCGGCAAACCGCCAATCACAAGCATGCCCCACTGGGGCGGGATCATCCCGGACGACGATCTCGATGCGCTCGTCGCCTACCTCAAGACGCTGAAATAGGGCTTCGACAGTGGGCGCACCTGGGATCGAACCAGGGACCTCCCGCGTGTGAAGCGGGCGCTCTCCCGCTGAGCTATGCGCCCGGGAGAGAAACCGCGGCACGCAGGAGGAATGCTTAGCGCTGCTGCCTCCCGGCCCTGACGCGGTTCACACACTCCTACTGCCGCGGCTCGGCGATGGTACCAGCGGCCCGCGCCGGTTTCGGGAACCCACGCTGGGGCGAAAAAGGCGCCATGCGGTTCCGGCGTGGCGCCAGGCTCGACCCTGGCCAGGTCACCGATCTCCGCGGCCGCAGCGGCCCGAGCGCGGGTGGGCTGGCGATCGGCGGCGGAGGCCTCGGGCTCGTCGGCCTCGCCGTCTACCTACTGATCGTCCTCCTCACCGGCGGCGGCGGGCTCGGACAACTCGCGCCGCTCGACAACGCGCAGGTCGGCCAGGGCGACACGCCCGCCGAGGTCAACCCTGATTGCTACTCGGACGTCGACGCGAACACACGACAGGACTGCCGCATCGTCGGCGTCGTGAACAGTGTGCAGACGTTCTGGGGCGGAGTGTTCCGACGAAGCAATCGGCAGTACACGAACGCCAACACTGTCTTCTTCACCGACCAGGTTCAGACCGGATGCGGCATCGCCAGCTCCCAGGTAGGGCCGTTCTACTGCCCGCGCGACAAGCTCGTCTACATCGATCTCGGGTTCTTCGACGAGCTCTCGTCGCGAATCGGCGCGGCGGACACGCCGTTCACCGAGGCGTACGTGATCGCGCACGAGTACGGCCATCACGTCCAGGATCTCCTCGGCGCTCTCGACCAGATCGGGAGCGACACGCAGGGACCGGAGAGCAAGGCCGTGCGCTCCGAACTGCAGGCGGACTGCTACGCCGGCGTGTGGGCGAAGAACGCCCTCGACACGGACCTCGTGGATCCGCTGACGCGGCAGGACATCAACAGCGGGCTCGACGCCGCATCCGCGATCGGCGACGACCGGATCCAGGAGCAGACGCGGGGACAGGTGAACCCGGAGACATGGACACACGGGTCGTCGGAGCAGCGGCGCCGCTGGTTCTCGCATGGCTATGAAGAAGGACGTCCCGCGGCATGTGACACCTTCACCGGATCGATCTAACCGGCGGAGCCTGGACGCAATTCACTCGTACGAGGGACAAGAATCCGCGCCGCGGGCGGTCTGCTCCAACGTGAGCGGTGCCGTGCACCAGACGCGCCGCGAAGCCTTCTCCTCCCCCGAAAAGGAGGCGTCGGCCCCCCGCCGGCGCCTCCACCCCCACCATCGTGGTCCGGGAGCCTCCGAAAGTAAGATCGAGCGGGTGACCGCTCTCTACCGGAAGTACCGCCCACAGGACTTCGATGAGGTCGTCGGCCAGGAGGCGATCGTCCGGACGCTGAAGAACGCGATCTCCTCCGGACAGCTGCGCCAGGCCTACCTCTTCGCCGGGCCGAGGGGCACCGGGAAGACCTCGCTCGCGCGCATCCTCGCCAAAGGGCTCAACTGCGCGCAGGGGCCGACCCCGACACCGGACAAGGTCTGCAACGCATGCGTCACGATCGCGAACGGCACCTCGCTCGACGTCGTCGAGATGGACGCCGCCTCGCAGCGCGGCATCGACGACATCCGCGAGATCAGAGAGCGTGTCGTCCTCCAACCGGCCGAGGGTCGCTACAAGGTCTACATCCTCGACGAGGCGCACCAGCTCACGGACGCCGCCTGGAACGCGCTGCTGAAGCTCATCGAGGAGCCCCCGCCCCACCTCGTCTTCGTCTTCTGCACCACGGACCTCTCGAAAGTGCTGCCGACCGTGCGCTCGCGCTGCCAGACCTTTGTGTTCGCAAGGCCGCGCTTGCCCGAGCTCGTGCGTCTGCTCCGACGCGTGGCCGACGGCGAAGGGATCCAGGTGCCGGACCAGGCGCTCGCGCTGGTCGCGCGCGGCGCGAAAGGGTCGTTCCGCGACGCGGTGTCGACCCTGGATCAGCTCGCATCCGCGACGGAGAAGGACATCACCGTCCAGGCCGTGCTCCAGCTTCTCGGCGCCGTCGAGGAAGAGGCGCTGTTCCGGATCTGCGACCTCGTGGTCGACCGCGACACGGCGGGTGCGCTGACGTTCGTGGAAGAGCTCGCGGAGCAGGGGCAGGATCTCGGCCGGCTCGTCGTCGACCTCCTCGAGCACCTGCGTCACCTCATGCTCGTCCAGCACATGGGCGAGGTTCCGGATTCGCTGCCGGTCACAGAGGAGACCCGCGACCGGTTGCGCGCGCAGGCGAACCAGTTGGGCGAGGCAACCGTGATCCGCCTCGTCGACCTCCTTGCCGTCGCGATCGAGGACATGCGCCAGGGCGGCGACCCGCGCCTGCCGCTCGAGCTTGCCCTCGTCAAGGTGACGCGGCCGGGCTCGGATCTGTCGCGCGAGTCGCTCTCGTATCGGCTCGAGCAGCTCGAGACACGCGCACACGTCCCGGTCGCCCATGTCCAGGGGTCAGACCCCGGGACAGGTCCGGGTGAGACGCCAACCGCGGTCGAGACCACCAGCCCGCCACCCGCGCCGCCGTCCCTGGAGCTGGAACAGCTACAGGAGGCCTGGCAGCGGACGATCTTGCCGGCGGTGGAGGAGCGCTCGATCCCGGCGGCGTCCGTACTGCGGGAGGCGCATCCCGCCGACCTCGCCGGCAACACGTTGACTGTCGAGTTCCCCGCGAGCGCCGCCTTCCACCGGCAGCTCGCCGAGGAGCCGAAGAACGCCACCCTGCTCGCTGACGCGCTGTACGAGGTCACGGGCCGGCACCTCGGGGTCGCCTTCGCCGAGGGCGAGGCGCGCGCCGGCGAGGAGGAACCCGACGAGCCCGCCGGAGAGGAACGCATTCTCGAGCTCGTCAAGGAGACGCTCGACGCGCACGAACGGGAGGACTGAACATGGGCATGGACATGGACAAGCTGATGCAGCAGATGGGCCAGATGCAGCAGCAGATGCAGCAGGCGCAGGAGGAGCTCGCGAACGAGACCGTCGAGGCGACTGCCGGCGGCGGAATGGTTCGCGTCGTCGCGACCGGCGCAGGCGACATCAAGGAGATCAAGATCGACCCGAAGGCGATCGATCCCGACGATCCCGAGATGCTCGAGGACATGATCCTCGCGGCCGTGAACGAGGCTGTCCGTTCGTCGCACAGCCTGATGGAGTCGAAGCTCGGCGGGCTCGCCGGCGGCGCGCTCGGCGGCCTCAACCTTCCGGGACTGGGCGAGTAGGCATGCACGACCGCCTGGGCGCCGTGCCGCTCTTCGCGGATCTCGACGAGTCGCAGCTCGACCGGCTCTGGGCAGCGACGTCCGAGTTCGAGGCGCCGGCGGGACAGGCGCTCATCGAGAGAGGCAAGCCCGGCTCGGGGCTGTTCGTCCTGGAGCAGGGACAGGCGGTCGTCGAGGCACCCGAAGGAACGCGGGAGCTCGGTCCGGGCGACGTCTTCGGGGAACGTGCACTGCTCGGCGAGTCCGTGGAGCGAACCGCGCGCGTGCGCGCGCAGACCGACGTCCGGTGCCTCGCGATCTCGCGCGTCGAGCTCGAGGCCCTGCTCGCGGAAGCACCGCACGTGGCCGACCGCCTGCGTCAGCTTTCGGGCTGAAGTTCCAGGGCGCGGCCGTCGGGGTCGCGCAGGTAGGCGGATCGGCCCCAGTAGTAGTCCCTCGGCCCCACGACGTCGACTCCGGCGGACCGCGCCCGCTCTACGGCTTCGGCCTGGTCGAGCGCGAACGCCAAGTGATCGGCGTTCGGTGCGCCTTCGTGGTCGCCGTCCCCGCGGACGTGGATGAAGAGGGTGACCCCGCCGAGGTCGAAGCTCGCGTGAGACTCGGAGCGACTGGCAGGGCCGGTGCCGACCACACGCTCGTAGAACGCGGTCAGGCCCTGGACGTCGTCGGTGAAGAGGGCAACCTCGGCAATCCGGGGCATGTCGGCACAATAGGGCAGTGCTCAGCCCGGCCGTGGAAAACCTCGTCGCGCAGCTCTCGCGCCTCCCCGGCGTCGGCGCGCGCACGGCTCACCGGCTCGCGTTCCACCTACTCCAGCGGCCCACGGACGAGGCGCTCGCGCTCGCGACCGCGATCGAAGAGGTGAAGGAGCGCGTCAAGTTCTGCCGCGAGTGCGGCAACCTCACCGAAGAGGACGTGTGCTCGATCTGCCGCGACGCACGCCGTGACCACACCGTGATCTGCGTGGTCGAACAACCCGTCGACCTCATCTCGGTCGAGCGGACGAGTGAGTTCCGCGGCCTCTACCACGTGCTCGGCGGCGCGCTCTCGCCGCTGGACGGCGTCGAGCCGGAGAACCTCCGCATCGACGAGCTGATCGGACGCGTCGAACGCAACGGCGTCAGCGAGGTCGTGCTCGCGACGAATCCGAACATGACCGGGGAGGCCACCGCTGCGTACCTCGCCGACCGTCTGCGCGGACGCGTTCGCGTCACGCGACTGGCGAGCGGCCTTCCCGTCGGCGGCGACCTCGAGTACGCCGACGAGGTCACGCTCGGCCGCGCGCTCGCGGGACGGCGGGAGATGGAGTGACGACGACCGACTACGAGGCCGTCCCGACGGTCGAGCGCGACGACGGCGCGCCGCATCTCGGCACGGTCGTGATGAAGTTCGGCGGCACGTCCGTCGGCGACCCGGAGAAGCTCAAGAGCGTTGCGCGGCGACTCGTGTCCGCACGCGAGAGCGGATCGCGCGTCGTTGCGGTGCTGTCGGCGATGGGACAGACGACGGACGAGCTGCTCGACCTGGCCCGCCAGGTGTCGTCGACTCCCGTCCCGCGCGAGCTCGACATGCTCATCTCCGTGGGGGAACGGATCTCGTGCGCGCTCGCCGCGATGGCGATCCACGACCTCGGCCACGAGGCAATCTCCCTGACCGGCTCGCAGGCCGGCATCGTCACGGACACCGTCCACGGCAAGGCGAAGATCGTCGACGTCCGCGCGCGACGCATCCACGAGGCGCTCGACCAGGACCGCATCGTGCTCGTCGCCGGCTTCCAGGGCGTCTCAGCGGACTCGTTCGACGTCACGACCCTCGGCCGCGGCGGCTCGGATACAACGGCCGTCGCGCTTGCGGCCGCGCTCGGAGCACAGGTGTGCGAGGTCTACACGGACGTCGCGGGCGTGTACACGGCGGACCCCCGACTCGTGCCGTCCGCGCGCAAGCTCGAGCGGCTGAGCTTCGAGGAGATGCTGGAGATGGCCTCCTCCGGGGCGGGCGTCATGGCAACCCGCTCGATCGAGGTGGCACGCAGCCACAATGTCAGGCTCTACATCCGTTCCACCTTCAGCGACGGAGACGGGACGTGGATCGGCGAGGAGGACCAAGGGATGCTCGAAAAGGCGTTGATCTCCGGTGTCGTGCACCAGAGGCAGGAGACCGTGTACCGCGTGGAGGGGACGACCCCCGCGCAACTCTTCGGCGCGCTCGCCGACGCGAGCATCAACATCGACACGATCGTGCAGATCGGCGACGACATCGTCTTCTCGGCGCCGGTCGAGGACCGCACCGACGCCGAGCGTGTTCTCGACTCCCTGCCGGTCACGTGGTCGGCCCGCGACGACCTCGGGAAGGTGTCGCTGGTCGGCGCGGGAATGAAGAGCCATCCGGGAGTCGCTGCGAAGACCTTCGCGACGCTCGAAGCCGCCGGAATCGACGCACCAGTGGTCTCGACCTCACCGATCAAGATCGCCTGCCACGTCCCGAGTGTGGACGTCGAGCGCGCCGTGCAGGCACTCCACGAGGCGTTCGAGCTTGGATAGCACCACCCGCATCGGCGTTGTCGGCGCGACCGGCGCGGTCGGCTCGATCACGCTCGACCTGCTCCGCGAGCGCGGCTACTCCGACGTGCGCGCGTTCGCCTCGGCGCGGTCCGCGGGCACGAAGCTCGGGAGCCTCACCGTCGAGGAGGCGACTCACGATTCGCTCTCGTCGGGAGACCTCGATGTCTGCTTCTTCTCCGTCGGCACGTCGGCGTCGCGCGAACTCGTCCCGCACGCGGTCAGGGGCGGGGCGATCGCGGTCGACAAGTCCGCCGCATACCGCCTGCAGGACGGCGTGCCGCTCGTCGTCCCCGAGGTGAACGGTGAACGAGCGCGCGATCACGACGGGATCGTGGCGAACCCGAACTGCTGCGCCATCCCGCTCACGATGGCGCTGAAGCCTCTCCACGACGCCGCCGGCCTCGCGCGCGTGCGCGTGAGCACCTACCAGTCTGTCTCGGGCGCCGGGGCGGCGCGGATGGAGGAGTTGCGCGCGATGGAGCCTGCGGAGGGCGACCTCGCCATGGACTGGGACTACGACGGCGAGGAGTTCGAGGAAGAGTCCAAGCTCCGAGACGAGACGCGCAAGATCCTCGAGCTTCCCGAGCTTCCGATCAGCGCGACGTGCGTGCGCGTCCCCGTTCTCGTCGGGCACGCGGAGGCGGTCTGGGTCGAGACGAAGGAGAGGCTGTCCCCGGCCGACGTACAGGAGCTGCTCGCCGGCGCGACAGGCGTCCGCGTCGAGCCCTTCCCCACCCCGGGCAAGGCCGCAGGCGGGGACGACGTACTCGTCGGCCGCATCCGCCGCGATCCGACGGTCGAGCACGGCCTCGTTCTCTTCGTTGTCGCGGACAACCTCCGCAAGGGCGCGGCGCTCAACGCGATTCAGATTGCAGAGCTGCTGCGCTCGAGAGTCCCGGCCTAGAGCCCGGGCGGCACGGGAGCGGGTGCCGGCGTGAAGGCTTCCTTCACGGCGCGGATCACCTTTTCGCGGCGTCCCTCCTCGACAGGAACAAGTCCGCCGAAGTCGAGCCGCGCGAGCTCGACGTGGCCGGCGCGTCTCAGCGTGTGGAAGCCGAAGTCGGCAAGGAAGTCCGCCGGGAAGATCGTCTTGTGGACCTGGAAGCGCTCGTACTGCGTCTCGCCTTCCCGGTAGCGGTACGCGAACGTCTCGAGCGCCTTTGCCCCGCGGTCGCGCGCGTCGCCGATCGCCGCGAGGAACAGCGACTGCATCACCCAGGGGCTCGACGACGCGACGAGATAGGCGCAGGTGACGAGCACCGCGTCGTCGGAGGGCGGCCCGGCGGGAAGCTCGGCCGCACGCGGGAAGAGCTCGGCCGGCCCGTACTGCATCGAGCCGAGAACCTGGCCGTCACCGTCGTAGTACACCGTTCCCCAGGCGCCCCACTCCGTCTCGGCGCGTTCGATCCACTTCGTCTTCTCGCAGTCGCGTCCTGGCCGCGACTGCCACCAGACGCACTCGTGACACACGGTCGGAGCATCCTGGAGCGTCAGGCCGGTGAGACCGGTGACGCGGGGACCGGTCACGGCTGCCCCACGTCCTCGACGACGACGTCGACGCTCTCCGGAGCCACGCTCGCCATCCGGGTCAGATACCCGCCGACGCGGCGCTGAATCTCGCGCCCGACCTCGGGAACGGAGGCGCCCCACTCGAGCGCGACGTGCAGCTCGACCCTCACGGCCCCATCCTCCTCGATCACGCGGACTCCGCGATGCCTGTGCAGGGCGCTCTCGACGAGATCGCGCACGCCGTCGACCTCGCGCGCCGCGTCCGCTGCGTAGCTCGCCAGGATGTCGCTGGAGATGCTCGCCATCAGCGGCCTGGTTGTAGCACCAGTTCCGTCGCCTCGGGCCGGGCGAAGAAGCGGAACGGGACGAAGGTCGTGCCGAGGCCGGGCGAGACGTGCATCACTCCCGTCGGCCGCTGGAAGACGCCGGCGGCATAGCGCGTGCGCGGGTGCGCGAACCGGTACTTGCGGCTGCGTCCGAGCGGAAACGAGATCTGGCCGTCGTGCATGTGGCCCGAGAGGACGAGGTCGAACGCGCCGGCCGGCAGATAGTCCAGGACGTACGGGTAGTGGCACAGGAGGATGCGGAGGTCGGCCGACTCGTCGACCAGGCTCCAGGGACGCGATGTCCCCTGCTGATACGCGGCCGGATCGACTCCGACGATCTGGACGCGGCGGCCCCTGAGCTCCACCGTCGCCGCCTCGTCGACGAGCAGATGCGCCGGACCGAGGTTTTCGAGGCCGCCGGCGCGCGAGAACGGGTCCCTCGTGTTCTCGACGTCGTGGTTGCCGAGGACCGCGAACGAGGGGCCGAGACGGTGCATGAGCTCGCGCAGCGCGGGGTCGCCTCTGGGCCGCGAGACGAGGTCACCCGTGATGCAGACGAGGTCGGGGCGGCGCTCTGCCGCCCAGTCGACCGCGCGCTCGACCGAGTGCGTCCCGCGCGAAGGGAGGCCGAGATGGAAGTCGGAGAGGTGCGCGATGCGGAGGCCCGCAAGCGCCGCAGGCAGCCTCGGCAGCACGAGCTCGAGAGACCGCAGCCGGACCCACCCCGCCTCGAACCAGCCCCAGCCTGCGAGGGCGCCGGCGGCGCCCAACAAGGCTCCGGCGCGAGATCTCGAGATCATCGCGCCGGAAACCGCCCCTCCAATAGTTGATAGATGCCGTGCAGGCCCGATTCTTGCTCGGGGTGGAGGTGCGTCAGACCTCGAGCTTCTCCAGGACCGGCTGGACCGACACGACGTGCCGCTTGAACTTCAGCTCCGACTCGTCGAGCCCGGCCGCGACTCCGACGAGCTGGGCCAGATGGAGGATCGGCATGCGAAAATCCTTGCCGGTCGTCTCCTTGAGCTTCGACTGCCAGGCGTCGAGCGAGAGATGGCAGAGCGGGCAGGGCGTCACGATCGCGTCCGCGCCCGCCTCTTTCGCCTGCTCGATCGGTTGGATCAGCTCGCCGAGCGCCGTCTCCTCGCGCGCCTGGATGATCGGGAAGCCACAGCACTTGACCTTCGCGGGGTAGTCGATCGCCTCCCCGCCGCATGCCTCGATGATCCGCTCGAGCGACGATGGACGGTCGGGATCCTCGAAGCCGAGGAGCTTCGACGGCCGGAGGATCTGGCACCCGTAGAACGGCGCGATCTTCAGGCCCTTCAGCCCTCTGTGGGCTGCCTCCTTCAGCAGCTCGTACCCCTCGCCCTCCGCGATCTCCCAGAGCAGGTGCCGCACCTCCACGCCGCCGGAGTACGGCGGCGCACCGACACGCTCGAGGTTCGTGCTCACGCGGTCGAGCAGGTCCGGGTCGTTCTTGAGCTGCCAGTTCGCCTGGCGCAGGTTCAGCGTGCAGACGTTGCAGACGGTGAGCAGCATGTCGCACTTCTCGTGCTCCGCGTAGGCAAGGATGCGCGCGTTCAGGTGGAGGTAGTAGTCCGGCTCCGCCTCGTGGATGTCTCCGGCGCCGCAGCACGTCACCGACTCGAGGTCGACGAGCTCGAGCCCGACCTTCGGCGCGAGCGCCTGCGTCGACGTGTCGAGCTCCTTCGCCGAGAGCGACGCGAGGCAACCCTTGTAGTACGCGACCCGCCTCATCCTTCGGCGTGCGGCGGCTCGATTCCCGGCTGCACCTCGGGGTCGTTGGTCTTCGCACCGGACTCTTCGGAGAACTCGATCCGGCCGAGGGCGTGCTCGCCCTGGACGATGCCGAGGGCACCGTCGCGGCCCTGCTCCTTCACGAGCGAGTAGAGGTCGCGGGACTCGTGCACGCGGTCGGCGACGTGGGGTGGAATCGGCGGCGGCACCTTGCCGTGCTTGAGCAGGTTGAGCGCGAACTTCGTCTGCTTGATCGCGGCGACGACACCCTGAGTCTTCGGCACGAGCTCTGTCTCGCGAAGCCAGCCGGTCGTCTTCGCGGACGTGACGAACCACTTTGCGTGCTTCGCGCCCATGTCGTGGTCGATTCCGTGTTTGACCGACTCGGCGCCGAGCTTCGCGATCGCGTCACGCGGGTCGACGCCCTTCGGGCAGCGCTCGTTGCAGAAGTAGCACCGCGTGCAGTCCCAGATGCCGTGCTCCGAGTTGTAGTCCTCGAGACGAACGATGTCGGCCTGGTCGCGGGCGTCGCCGACGAAGCGGAAGCCCTTGGCGAGCGCGGCCGGGCCGAAGAACTCCGGGTCTGACTCCATCGAATTGCACTCCGAGACGCAGCAGCCGCACATGATGCAGAGCGCTTCCTTGTGGATGACGTTCATCTGCTGCTGCGACACGATGCGCTCCCGTTCGAGCGGCTCCTCGTAGCCGGGGTCGAGCCACGGCTTCATCGCGCGGATCTTGTCCCAGAACGGGCCCATGTCCACGACGAGGTCCTTGAGGACGGGCAGGTTGCCCATGGGCGCGATCACCGGAACGTGGCCGGACTTCGCGATGTCGTACATCCGCGTCTTGCATGCGAGCACGGCTGCGCCGTCCATGCGCATGCCGCACGAGCCGCAGATCATCATCCGGCAGCTCTTGCGATAGGCGAGCGAGCCGTCCTGCTGGTCCTTGATCAGGTCGAGAACGTCGAGCAGCGTGACCCAGTCCGGGGCCTCGAGCTCGTAGTGCTTGAGCTCCTTCTTGCCGGTCTGGGCGTTGTAGCGCCAGATCTTCAGCGCGATCTCGATCGTGGTCGAGCCCGGCGCCGGAGCGAGGTCGGTGCTCACCTAGTACTTCCTTTCTTCGGGCTGCCACTTTGTCATCGTCACCGGCCGCCACTCGAGCTGCGGGCTGCCGTCCACCAGGCTGACGAGCGTGTGCTTCAGGTAGTTCACGTCGTCGCGCTCGGGGTAGTCGTGCGGGCGCGCGTGGGCGCCTCGGCTCTCCTTCCGCTCGATTCCCGCGACGACCATGCACGGCGCGAGGTCGAGGAGGAACCCGAGCTCGAGCGCCTGGGTCAGGTCGCTGTTGAAGACGTTGCCCTTGTCCTCGACGACGACCCGCTCGAAGCGCTCGCGGAGGCCTTCGACGATCTCTCCCTGCTCTCGCATCTGGTCCTCGCGGCGGAACACGCCGAAGTTCTCGTGCATGGTCTGCGCGAGCTCGTCGCGGATCGACCACGGCCGCTCGCCTTCCGTGCGGCCCAGGAGCTCCCCGAGCTCACGCTCCGCGTCCGTCTCGGTGGACCGCGGCACCTCGATCGTCGTGTTCGCCAGCGCCCACTCGGCCGCCTGCTTCCCGACGCGTTTGCCGAATGTGATCGTCTCCATCAGCGCGTTGCCGCCGAGGCGGTTGGCGCCGTGCACCGACACACACGCGCACTCGCCGGCCGCGTAGAGGCCCTCGACGTTCGTCTGTCCCCAGACGTCAGTGTCCACGCCGCCCATGTGGTAGTGCGCGCCGGGACGGACAGGGATCGGCTCGTAGATCGGATCGACGCCGGCGAACGTCATCGAGAGCTCACGCGTGCCATGAAGGCGCTCGAGGATCTTCTCCGCGCCAAGGTGACGCAGATCGAGGAGGACGTTGCCGTCGAGGCCGCGGCCCTCGTCGATCTCCGTCTGCTCCGCGCGGGAGATGACGTCGCGCGACGCGAGCTCCATCGCATTCGGCGCGTAACGCTTCAGAAAGCGATCGTTCTCGGAGTTGAGCAGGTACGCGCCCTCGCCGCGGCAGCCCTCGGTGATGAGCACGCCCGTCGGCGCGAGCGTCGTCGGGTGGAACTGCATCATCTCCATGTCCTTGAGCGGGACGCCGACCTGCAACGCGAGCGACATCCCGTCGCCCGTACAGGCATAGGCGTTCGTCGTCCCGACGTAGAGCCTGCCGGCACCGCCGGTGCAGAGGATCACCGTCTTCGCGCCGATCGACTTCAGCCCGCCGTCGATGAGATCCCACGCGATCACGCCCTGGCAGCGGTCGTCGTTCATGACGAGTTTCCACGCGAAGAACTCCTCGTAGGTCTCGATCTCGCGCTTCATGACCTGCTCGTAGAGGACGTGGACGAGGACGTGCCCGGTGATGTCGGCCGCATACGCGGTTCGCGGAGCGCCCGCGGCGCCGAATGGCCGCTGCGCGATCCTCCCGTCGTCGGTACGCGAGAAGATCGCGCCCCAGTGCTCCAGCTGGTAGACGTCGTCGGGAGCCTCCTGGCAGAGGATCTCGATCGCGTCCTGGTCGCCCAGGTAGTCGGAGCCCTTCACCGTGTCGAAGGCGTGGACCTCCGGGCTGTCCTCGGACGCGTTCCCGAGGGCGGCGTTGATGCCGCCCTCCGCTGCGCCGGAGTGACTGCGGACGGGATGGATCTTCGACAGGAGCGCAACGTCGGCGCCTGCGTCATGCGCCTCGATGGCCGCGCGCATGCCCGCACAGCCGGCGCCCACGATGAGGACGTCGTGCTTTGCCTCCACTACGTCGGAAGCTACACAATGGAGAGGGGCCTCGGACCGGAAGCCCCTCTCCGCGTTTCCCCTGGTCGACGCTTACGCCCCGGCCCGCGCCTGCCAGGCGTAGGTCGCGGCGGCACAGTTGTAGTGCGTGCCCTGGTAGTCGAACGAGAGCCGGTTGAGGCTCAGCGTCCCCTTTGCGTTGCCGGCCTGGTCGAGGGTCCCGGCGAGCGTGTAGTTGGTCGTCATGTTGGTGAAGCCTTCGCCCGAGGTGAGGTTGCCGTTGTACGTGTACGAGAACGACAGGTCGGACCGGACCGGCGTCGAGGCACCGAAAGACAGGCCGAATGTCCCTCTTGCCGTCTCGCAGTCCACATCCGACGTGGTGGCGAAGTCGCTCACGCTCGCTCCGTCGGGCGCGACGGTGAAGCAGATGCTCTTGCCCTGATTCGTGAACCCGCAATAGCGACCGCCGATCGCGTGCGGGGCCGGAGGCGGCGGCGGGTTCGACGGCGGCTCCGCGGGAGGCTCAGGGATTGGCTGAGGCTCTGGACGGCCTGGCCGCGTCGACAGGCGGCGGATCTGCCCCGTCGAACGGCCCGTAGCTAAGATCCAGCGCGTCCGCGACGAGAGGAGCGTTGCACGTGGCGAAGATGCTTTTCCGCCTTCCGCAGGCGAAGAGGTTGATCGACAACCCCACCCCTGAGGAGGCCAAGGAGCTCGCCGCGAAGATGCCCACCGCGCGCCCGACGAAGTACGGGAACCTGAACGTGCAGACGCAGGTGCTCGCGCGGTCGAAGCGCTCCACATACCTCGTCACGGACGAGCCCGACGGCCAGAACCAGGCGGTCTCGACCGGCGACGCTGTGAAGTGGGCCCAGCTCCAGGACGACTACATCGCCGAGAAGGACATGGTCGTCATCAACGGCTACATCGGGAACGACCCGGATTTCCGGACCGCCGCGCGCCTCTACGTCGAGGCAGCGAACGCCAACATCGCCGGTATGCAGCAGCAGCTCTACTTCGGACCCCCGGATGAGGACTTCGAGCCCGAGCTCACCGTCATCTACACGCCCAACCTGAAGGCGGAGGGATTCCCCGACGACCGGCTGATCATGGTCGACCTCGAGCAGGGCGTCACGCGCGTCTTCAACTCCGACTACTTCGGGGAGTCGAAGAAGGGCGGGCTTCGGATGTGGAACAAGCTCGTCTACGACCGCGGCGGCCTCCCGCTCCACGCAGGCTGCAAGATCATCCCGACCGACGACGGCGACAAGGTCTGCATGGCCGTCGGCTTGTCCGGCACGGGAAAGACGACGACGACGTTCACGCGGCAGAACGGCTCTTTGCCCGTCCAGGACGACTTCGTCGCGTGGATGCCGGACGGTCGCGTGTACGTGACGGAGAACGGCTGCTTCGCCAAGACCTACGGGTTGAACCCCGAGGACGAGCCCACGATCTACGGCGCGGTCACGCAACCCGACTCGTACCTCGAGAACGTCTCGCAGCACAGTGACGACGTCGACTTCTACGACGAGAGCTACACGCAGAACGGCCGCGCGACGTTCCCGTTCGGCGTGATCGAGTCCGCGGCCGATCGCGAGATCGAGAGTGCCGACTTCCTGCTCGTGCTCAACCGCAACGAGAACGTCATCCCGGCAGTGGCGAAGCTCGAGGGACCGCAGGCAGCGGCCTACTTCATGCTCGGCGAGACGAAGGGCACTGCGGCAGGCGGCGCGGACGAGGCCGGCAAGTCACTGCGCGTCCCGGGCACGAACCCGTTCTTCCCGATGCTCCACGACCTCCAGGGCAACCGCTTTCTCGAGCTGCTCGAAGAGCATCCGCTCGAGGTGTACCTCCTCAATACCGGCCGCGTCGGCGGCCCCGACGAGGACGAGCGTTCGAAGAAGGTGCGCATCAAGCACTCCTCGGCGATCGTGAAGGGGATCGCGGAGAGCACGATCACATGGGAGACAGATCCCGACTTCGGCTATCTGGTGGCGACCGACGTTCCCGGGATCGACGACCCGGAGATCCTTCAGCCGCGGAAGCTCTACGAGCGCACGGGCCGGACGGACGAGTACCGCGAGCACGTCGAGCGCCTCAAAGCGGAGCGGACGGAGTTCCTCGCGGACTTCCCCAGCCTCTCGGCCGAGATCGTCGCCGCGGTCAGCTGAGTCGCGTCAGACCTGCCAGGTCGCGTCGCGCAGGACGGGAACGCGGTCGCCCTCACGCGTGATCCCCGTCACGTCGACGTCGGACGCGCCGACCATGAAGTCGATGTGGATGGACGAACGGTTGAGCCGCTCGCGGTCCTCGTCTCCGACCGCCGCGTCGTACGCTGAACCCAGAGCCATGTGGCTCGCGGCGTTCTCGTCGAGCAGCGTGTCGTAGAAGACGGTGTCGAGCGGGCCGATCCGGCCTTCACGATCGACGAGGGCGAGCTCGCCCAGACGCGTCGCGCCCTCGTCCTGCTCCAGCATCGCCCGGAGGATCTCGACGCCCGACTCGGCCTCCACCTGGACGGCGCGACCGCCCTCGAAGCGCACCTCCAGGCCGTTGATGATGCGGCCCTGTGAGTAGAGCGGTTTGCGCGCCCGGACGACTCCCTCGGTGCGCTGCGGGTCGGGCGAGGTGAAGACCTCCTCGGTGGGGAGGTTGGCCATGTGCTCGATCCCGTCGATCGTCTCGTCGCCGCCGCCGATCCACCGCGAGCTCGGCAGCAGCCCGATCGTGAGGTCGGTCCCCGGGCCCTCGAGATGGATCGCGTCGAAGCGACGCTCGCTCAGGCGCTCGGCCGCGCCCCTCAGCGCCTTGCTCCGCTCGCGCCACGCCTCCTCCGGGTTGTCCTCGTCGAGGCGGCAGATGTGGACGATCTGCTCCCAGAGCTTCTCGAGTGCCGCATCCAGCTCGAGATCCGGGTACACGAGCTTCGCCCATCCGGGCGTCGGGCACGGTGCGACGCACCAGTTCACCGTCTGGTCGTTGATGACCGTCGTCCATTCCTTCACCCGCGGGAACACGTCCCGGCCGAGTCGTTCCGGGTCGAGATCGTCGTAGAGGTGCGGCTCGATCGGGCCGCTGAGGGAGATCGTCGCGCCATGCGCTTCGCCGAGCTGCAACGCGCGCTGACCATGCCACGACGGCACGAAATCGAGGACATCTTCGGCGGCGTATTGCACGCGGGCGCGCTTCAGATGCGGGTCCCAGTACTGGACGTCGACGAATTTCGCCCCCCGCTTGTAGGCGCTCGCTGTCAGGGCGCGCGTCAACTCTTCCTTGCCCAGCGCCGTGCCGATGTCGAGGATCTGTCCCTTCTGCACGTTCGCGCCGAAGTTGACGATCAGGTCGGCCAGACGTTCCACGTGACCCGCCATAGGCAGGCGATGCTAGCTGGGCCGCGAATGGCTCGGCGTGGATTCGCGAAAGGTGATCGAGCGATTCCTGAGCTCTCCGGGTCTCGGTGAGTCGACCAGACGCGCGTATCGCGGCGACGTCGAGGAGTTCGTGCGTTGGCTCGAGGGTCGCGGCGGTGCGATCCCGGACGTCGACATCAGGGTGCTCATGGACTACGCGGCGGAGCTCGGGCGTGCGCGCCCGCGAAAGCTCGCCCCCGCGACGATCGCGCCGAAAGCTCGCGGCGGTCCGCAGCTTCCTTCGGTTCACGCTCGGCGCGACGAATGTTCCCGATGCCGCACTCGCACCGCGCCGTCCGCGTCGCCTCCCCGACACACCGAAGACCGAGGAGGTCGAGGAGGCGCTCGAGGCATTCGTCGGGGACGGTCCGCTTCCATTGCGCAACCGCGCGCTCGTCGAGCTCGTCTACTCCGCCGGGCTCCGCAGCGCCGAGGCGGTCGGCCTCGACCTCGCCGACGTCGACTTCGACCGCGAGCAGATCCACGTGCGCGGCAAGGGCGGCAAGGAACGAATCGTCCCGCTCGGAGAGGAAGCGGGACACCTCGTCGCGCGCTACCTGCACGAGGCGCGCCCGCAGCTGGCGCGAGGAGCCGACAACGCGCTCTTCCTCTCGGCCCGCGGGCGCCGCCTCGACACGTCGACGCTGCGGCGCGTCTTCGCGCACCCGCACCGGCTGCGCCACGCGTTCGCGACGCACCTGCTCGAGGGCGGCGCTGACCTCCGGACGATCCAGGACCTGCTCGGTCACAGCTCGCTGTCGACGACCCAGCTGTACAGCCACGTGGACGGAAGGAGGTTGCGCCGTGTCTACGACCGAGCGCACCCACGATCCTGACGTCGCGGGCTTCCTCGCCCTCCTAGGCACGCGGCGCGCCCCCAAGACGGTCGATGCCTATCGGCGCGATCTGGCCGCGGTCGGCGCGTGGCTCGACCGTCCGCTCACGCAGGTCACGACGGAGCAGCTGGAGCAGTACCTCGCAGAGCTACGCGCCGCCGGCCTCTCCCCTGCGACCATCTCGCGCCGTGTCTCCGCTATCCGTTCGTTCTTCAGGCACCAGGCGCTGCTCGGCGTCAGAACGGACAACCCAGCTGCCGAGCTCGAGCTGCCGCGACGCCGGCGAACGCTTCCCCGCACGCTCTCGCCCGCCGAGGCGGAGAGGCTCGTCGAGGCCGCAAACGGAACGACGCCGCGAGCACTGAGGGACCGCGCCCTCGTCGAGCTTCTCTACGGCGCCGGCCTGCGGGTCAGCGAGGCGGTCGGCCTCGACAAGTCCGGCGTCGATCTCGACGCACGGCTCGTCCGCTGCATCGGAAAGGGATCGAAGGAGCGCATCGTCCCGATCGGCCGGCAGGCGACGCAGGCGCTGCGCAGATATCTCTCACGTGGCCGGCCGTACCTCGACTCACGCCACCGCCCCGAGCTCTTCCTCAACGCCAAGGGCGGCGGGCTCACGCGTGCGGGCGCGTTCCTCATCCTCCGCCGGCTCGCAGCCACTGCGGGTCTCGAGCCCGAGCGCGTCCACCCGCACCTGCTGCGCCACTCGTTCGCCACGCATCTGCTGGAGGGCGGCGCGGACCTGCGTTCGGTCCAGGAGATGCTCGGCCACGCCGATCTCGCGACGACCGAGCTGTATACGCACGTGTCCGACCGACGTCGCCGGGAGCTGTACTTCCAGGCGCACCCTCACGGGCGTAAAAAGCGCGGATAAGGGGAACTGTGCCGGTATGGATCTCGATCCGAACAGCGCGTTCGTGGCCGCGGTCACGTGCGCCAGCGGCTACCTGATGCTCGTCGCGGGGCTTCGCAAGGGCGCGCTCGAGAGGAGGCGCCGACTTCGCGTGTGCCCGAGCTGTGGACGAACGATTCGCGAGCGCGTCTGCACCGCCTGCAAGGCCTAGCCCTTCGGCCCTGCCCGCTTCCGGAGCTCAGCGCCCACGGTCCTCGCCGTCTGGCGTAGCTCCGTCTCCTGCTCGTCGTCTTCCGCCAGCCCGTTGAGCAGCACGATCGTCTCGCGCTGAGGCGAGCCGTTCCGAAGACACAGAATCGCGAGCCGCCGGACAGCCTGGTTCGGGTCCGACGTCAGCATCGAGTGCAGGAGCGCGCGATTGGGGTTGACGACGCCCGGGCTCTCCTTCGAGAGCAGCTGGAGCGACAGAAGCGCCGATCCGCGCGCGGCGGGGCTTTCGTCCTCGAGCCCGCGACGGAGGAGCTCGAGCTTCTGGCGGAAGCGAAACTGGCCGATCGCGCGATACGCGACCGCGCGCTCCCGGTAGTCGGCACTGCGCGCGGCAGACTCGAGCTCGTCGTCCCACTGCTGCCGCAACTCCGCGAGCTCCTGCTCCGCGCCGGAGTTCGCGAGCTCGTCGGCCTGGGCTGCCGCCTCCATCAGAGACATGGGGCGCAGGACTCTATCTCTCATGGTTAGAGTCCTGCGCCGTGGGACACCGCGTGGTTCTGATCCCCGGCGACGGCACGGGCCCCGAGTTGACCGAGGCCACCCGGCGCGTGCTCGAGGCGACCGGCGTCGACTTCGACTGGGAGGTGCGCGAGGCCGGCGCCGACGTGATGGAGAAGTACGGCGGCAACCCGCTTCCGGACGACGTCCTCGACGCCGTCCGCGAGACCGGCGTCGCGCTCAAGGGACCGATCACCACCCCGGTGGGCGGCGGCTTCCGATCGGTGAACGTCGCGCTGCGGAAGAGCCTCGACCTCTACGGGCAGGTCCGGCCGTGCAAGACCTACCCCGGTGTGCGCACTCGCTTCGAGGACGTCGACCTGATCGTCGTCCGCGAGAACACGGAGGACCTCTACGCGGGGATCGAGTACGAGGAGGGGTCGGACGAGGTGCGCGAGCTCATCGCGTGGATTCAGTCGAAGGGGGGAAAGCTCGCCCACGACGACGCAGGCATCTCGATCAAGCCCATCTCGGTGACCGGGACGCGGCGGATCGTCCAGTTCGCCTTCGACTACGCGCGCAAGAACGGCCGCCGCAAGGTGACCGCCGTGCACAAGGCGAACATCATGAAGTTCTCGGACGGCCTCTACCTCCGCGTCGCCCAGGAGGTCGCCGCGGAGAACGACGACATCGAGTTCGACGACCGCATCGTCGACAACATGTGCATGCAACTCGTCCAGCGGCCCGAGGAGTACGACGTCCTCGTGCTGCCCAACCTCTACGGCGACGTCGTCTCCGACCTGTGCGCCGGGATGATCGGCGGCCTCGGGCTTGCCCCAGGCGCGAACTTCGGCGAGGGCATCGCGATCTTCGAGCCGACGCACGGATCGGCACCGAAGTACGCGGGCCAGAACAAGGTCAATCCCATGGCGCAGATGCTCTCCGGGATGCTCATGCTGCGGCACCTCGACGAGCAAGAGGCGGCCGACAATCTCGAGGCTGCCATCGCGGAGGTCATCAGCGAGGGCAAGAGCGTCACGTACGACATGAAGCCCACGCGCACCGACCCGACCGCAGTCGGGACGAGCGAGGTCGCCGACGCCATCATCGGCAAGCTCGGGGCACGCGTTGCGTAGGAAGGTCACGGTCGTCGGCGCCGGAAACGTCGGTGCGACGTGCGCCCAGGCCCTCGCCATGCGCGACTACGCCGACGTCGTCCTCGTCGACATCAAGGAAGGCCTGCCGCAGGGCAAGGCGCTCGACATCAACCAGATGGGCGCCGTCCTCGGCTACGAGCCGCGCGTCGGCGGCTCGAACGGCTACGAGGAGACCGTCGGATCCGACGTCGTCGTCATCACCGCCGGCCTTCCACGCTCGCCGGGGATGTCGCGCGACGACCTCGTCACGACGAACGAGAAGATCGTCGGCTCGGTCACAGAGGCCGCTGTTGCGCAGAGCCCCGACGCGATCCTGGTCATCGTCTCGAACCCGCTCGACGCCATGTGCCACGTCGCGAAGAACGTCTCCAGTTGGCCGAAGGAACGCGTCTTCGGCATGGCGGGGATCCTCGACACGTCTCGCTTCTCGACCTTCATCGCGTGGGAGACCGGGGCCTCGGTCAAGGACGTGCAGGCGATGGTCCTCGGCGGCCACGGCGATCAGATGGTCCCTGTCGTCTCGGCCACGACGGTCGGCGGCGTGCCGCTCGCGAAGCTCGTTCCCGAGGACCGGATCGCCGCAATGGTCGAGCGCACGGCCAAAGGAGGCGGCGAGCTCGTCACGCTCCTCGGGACCTCTGCCTGGTATGCGCCGGGCGCGGCGGCAGCACAGATGGTCGACTCGATCATGCTGGACGAGAAGCGAGTCCTCCCGTGCACCGCGTACCTCGAGGGCGAGTACGGGATCGACGGGCTGTACATGGGCGTACCGGTCAAGCTCGGTGCCCGCGGGATCGAGGAGATTCTCGAACTTGCTCTGAACGACGACGAGCAGAACCTGCTCACCGCGTCCGCCGACGCCGTCCGCGACGTCGTCGGCGTCCTCACCACATAGCGCATGGACCTCGGGCTCAAGGGCCGCACCGCGATCGTCACGGGCGCGTCCTCCGGGCTCGGGCTCGCGACTGCGGAGTCACTCGCGGCCGAAGGCGCCAACGTCACGATGTTCGCGCGACGCCGCGACCTGCTCGAGCGCGAGGCCGAGCGGATCGGCGCGCTCGCCGTCCGCGGCAACGTCACGAATCCGCGCGACCTCGACAACGTCGTCCAGCAGACCGTCGAAGCCTTCGGCGGCGTCGACATCCTCGTCTGGAACGGCGGCGGCCCGCCGCCGGGGACCGCGCTCCAGGTCACTCCGGAAGCGCTCGAGGAGACGGTCGAGCTGCTGCTCGTCCCGCCCGTCCGGCTCGTGCACCTCTGTCTGCCGCACCTGGTGAAGAGCCCTGCCGGCCGGATTCTCTTCTTCACGTCGATCGCCGTGAAGGAGCCGGTGGACAACCTCGCGCTGACGGACGCCGTGCGTCCGGGTCTCACGGGCTGGGCGAAGGCGCTGGCGCGGGAGCTCGGTCCGCAGGGCGTAACGGTCAACTGCGTCGCCCCCGGACGGATCGAGACAGCTCGGCTCGAGCAGCTCTACCCGGACGGCCCGACCGAGGCGGACCTGGAGGCAGTCGCGCTCGGCCGCTGGGGCAAGCCCGAGGAGTTCGGCGACGTCGCCTGCTTCCTGGCCTCCGATCGGGCGCGTTACATCACGGGCACGACCGTCCTGGTGGACGGCGGCTCCTCGCGCGGCCTTTTCTAAGAAAAGACTTACCGCTTGACCGACGGCGAACCAGCGCCGCCGGGCTATCCTCGCCTCGTGCTCGCCCGGCTTCTGACGCCGTTGCGGCTCGCGTCAGCAGGACTCCTCGTGCTCCTCGTCGCACTCCTGTTCCTGCTCACGCGCAGCAGCGACCACTACCTCGAAATTCCTGACGAGGCGCATCCGCTCGCGACGCTCGTCAAGGTCCCGGGCCCGAAGGAAAAGGACGACGGCGGGGGCATCTACTACGTCGACGTCCTGCTCAAGAAGGCGTCGCTGCTCGAGTCGCTCGTGCCGCCGGTCCGGCCGGACGGCTCGGACATCATCGACAGCAAGCAGATAGACGAGCCCGGCATCTCCGAAAAGCAGCGGTTCAAGCTCGAGCTCGCGGACATGAAGTTCTCGCAGGTGATCGCCTCGGCCGTCGCGCTGCGCGAGCTCGGCTACAAGGTTCCCGTCAGCGCCGGCGGCCTCCGCGTCGTCGCCGTCACGTCGGACTCGCACGCCAACGGGCTGATCAAGCCCGGCGACGTCATCGTCGCCGCCAATGGGAAGCCCGTCGAGACGCGCGACGACCTCCGCGTCGTACTCGCGCGGCTCAAGCCGGGAGACGTCGTGAAGCTGGGGATCCGTCGCGGCAAGACCGTCCGAACCCTGTCCGTTCGGACGACCTCCGATGGCGCCGATCCGAAGCGGCCGATCATCGGCGTGCTCCCGAGCCAGGCGTTGAAGGTCAACTTCCCGTTCCCGATCCGCTTCGACCTCGGCGACGTGGGCGGCCCGTCCGCCGGACTGGCCTTCGCGCTCGAGTTGCTCGAGAAGCGGGGCCGGGAGGTCGACCATGGCTACAAGGTCGCCGCGACCGGCGAGATCCAGCTCGACGGGAGCGTCACGCGCATCGGCGGCATCAAGCAGAAGACGATCGGAGCGCGTCAGGCGCATGTCGACGTCTTTCTCGTGCCGGTGGATGGGGACAACGCCGCCGAAGCAAAGCGCTACGCGAAAGGCCTGCGGATCATCCCTGTGAAGAGTTTTCAACAGGCGTTGCACGCCCTGGCAACACTTCCGCGAAAGGCCTAAAAAACCTGCATTTTCGGCGGATTGAAACTGCCGGAAAATGCTCAGTTTTCATCCGCGGCAACTCTTGTTTCGGCGCGGTGGGTTCGTAGTATCCCGCCTTGTCGTTGCGGGCCCTCGACCGCCAGGGGATTCTTTGAGCAAGCGGGACCAACTCACGTGCGAAGACTGCTACTTCCGCCGAGCCGGCCTCTGCGCGCTCCCCACGGATGCCCCCTGCCCCACGTTCAGGCTTCACAGTCGCGGGTCCCTCGTCCCACCGCGGCAGCCGCGGCTTGTCCCGCGCCCGCTGGCGGACTTCACCCAGGCAGCGGCTCCGGTCTAGGCAGCGACGGGCTGACCGACGAGAGCGGCGAGCCTGCGCACGCCCTCCGCGATCTCGGCCGGCGACGGGTAGCTGAAGGCCAGCCGGGCGGATGAGGGCGGCCCACCGAAGTCCATCCCGTCCACGAACGTCACGCCTGCTTCCTCGCCACGCTCGATCAACTCACCCGCCGACGCGCCCTCGGGAAGCTCGAGCCAGATGAAGTAGCCACCCTGTGGCCGGCTCCACTGCGCGGTCGGCAGCTCGGCGGCCAGACCCTCGAGCATGGCGTCGCGCCGCGCTCCCAAGAGCGAACGGATGCGCTCGAGATTCGGCTCGAGGTTTCCACGACGGAGGAACTCGTAGACGGTCGCCTGGCCCAGCAGCACCGGCGTGATGTAGGTCGACACGGCCAGTGCCTCCAGCTCCCGCTCCAACGGCTCGGGCAGGACGAAGTAGCCGACGCGCAGGCCGGGCGCGATCGTCTTCGAGAAGGAGGACGAGTAGATCACCCGCTGCCCGCCCTCGAGCTCGAACAACGTCGGCGGCGGGTCGCCCTCGAAACGGACGAGCCCGTACGGGTCGTCCTCCAGGACGAGCAGGTCGTGCTCGGCCGCGAGCTCGACGAGGCGGCGGCGCCGTTCGGTCGAAAGCGTGCGGCCGCTCGGGTTCTGGAACGTCGGAATCGTGTAGAGGAAGGCCGGCTTGTCGCCCGAACGCAGCGTCTCCTCGAGCGCGTCGAGGGTCAGACCCTCGTCGTCCATGGGCAGCGCCGTCACTTCCACGCCGTGGGCCTTGAGAATCTTCAGCGGCCTGTCGTAGGTCGGCGTCTCGAGAAGGACGCGCTGCCCCGCAAATCGCTCCGCGAGGAACACGATCCCCTGGAGGGAGCCGTTCGTGACCAGCACGCGGGCCGGGTCGACGCCGTGACGCTCTCCGATCCATTCCCGCAGCGGGCCGTAGCCGCCGACCGGCCCGTACGAGAGGACTGTCGTGCCGTCCCGCTCGACGACCGCCTGCGCGCACGAGGCGAGCTCCTCCACCGGCAGGCACTCCGGTGCCGGAACGCCACGTGCGAAGGAGATCGTCGCCATGCCGAGGAGGATAGAGCTAGGTGCGGGCGCCGTACCGTTCGGCGACGAGCTGCGCCACTTCGGTCGGCGTCGTGCCGACCTGGATCCCGACTCCCTCGAGCGCCTCCTTCTTCGCCTGGGCCGTGCCCGACGAGCCGGAGATGATCGCGCCGGCATGCCCCATCGTCTTGCCAGGAGGCGCCGAGAAGCCCGCGATGTACGCGAGAACGGGCTTCGTCACGCTCTCCTGGACGTATCGGGCGGCCTTCTCCTCCTCGTCGCCCCCGATCTCGCCGACCAGGACGATCAGCTCGGTCTCGGGATCGGCCTCGAAGCGCTCGAGCACGTCGATGAACGACGAGCCGACGACTGGGTCGCCGCCGATCCCGACGATGGTCGAGTTCCCGAGCCCGAGCTGGGTGAGCTCGTGGCCGATCTGGTATGTCAGCGTGCCCGATCGCGAGACGAGCCCGATCGCTCCCTCGCTGAAGATCTCTGCCGGGATGATCCCGACGTTCGCCTTGCCGGGGGACAGGACGCCGGGACAGTTCGGCCCGATCATCGTCACGCCTTTCCCTCGGACGTACGTGTGCACGCGCAGCATCTCGTGCGCCGGGATGTGCTCGGTGATGCAGATGACGGTATGGATTCCGGCGTCCACGGCCTCGTAGACGGCGTCCGTCGCGAAGCGCGCCGGCACGAAGATCAGCGTCGTGTTCGCGCCGGCCTCGGAGACGGCCTCGGCGACCGTGTTGAAGACCGGCACGCCTTCGACGTCCTGGCCTCCCTTGCCCGGAGTGACCCCGGCGACGAGGTTCGTCCCGTAGTTGCGGTTCCGCAGGCCGTGGAAGCGCCCTTCGCTTCCGGTCAGCCCTTGGACGACGAGCCGCGTGTCCCTGTCGACGATGATCGCCATCAGCGTTGGGAAACCCTCGCCTTGATCACGATCGACCTCAGGTTCAGGACTCCGTCCTGAATCCGGTCGCCGAGGAGCTCACGCACGCGTTCCGAGATCTCGGGCGACGCGTCGACGCGCGCGAGCCAGTCGTCGACCACCGGATGCCGCTCGAACCGCTCGAGCTGCTCGACCTCGAGCCCTGCTTCGGTCAGCATCTCCTTCCACTCGTCCTCCGAGTAGCAGCGGACGTGGGTCGGATCGCGGAGACGCTCTGCCTCCTCGACCGCCGCGTCCGTGAACACGTTGTCCTCGATCACGACGATGCGCTGGGTCACGCGCGCCATTTCCGCAACGGCCTTGCGGATGTCCTCGAAGTGGTGCGCCGCGATCCTGCACGCGACGACGTCGAAGCTGCCGTCCTCGAACGGCAGCTGCTCCGCTGGCGCGACGACGTCCGGCTCCATACCCGGAGCCGGGTCGAGCGTCACGACCGTGCAGCCCTCCGCGCGTAAGCGCCTGGCCACATGGCCGCCCCCGGTCGCCACGTCGAGCACCTTGACGACGGGCGAGGGCTCGCACCACTCCACCAGCAGGTCGAGATCAGGGCCCTCGCGGTGCGTCGGGCTCTCGCGGAACGCCTCGGCGCGCTGCGACCAGACGTCGGTCATGCAGCCAGCTCCACGGCCCGCTGGGCGGCCTGGAGCATCGTCGGCTCGACGTGCAGGTTGGTCGGCGCCGCCTCGGCGAGCAGCCGTCGGCCCTCCTCGGCGTTCGTGCCGTCGAGGCGGACGACGATCGGCAGCTCGATCTTCATCTGCTCCAGCGCGGTGAGGATCCCGCGCGCGACCTCGTCGCAGCGCGTGATGCCTCCGAAGATGTTGAAGAAGATCGAACGCACCTGTTCGTCGCTCGTGATCACCTCGAGCGCGTCGACGACGCCCTGAGCGTCGCCGCCGCCGCCGAGATCGCAGAAGTTCGCGGGCTTGCCGCCGGCGACGACCACGACGTCGACGGTGCTCATGGAGAGCCCGGCGCCGTTCCCGAGGATCCCGACCGAGCCGTCGAGCTTGACGTAGGTGACGCCCTTCTCGCGCGCGAAGCGCTCCTGCGGATCGGCGGCCTCGACGTCGCGCATCTCCGCGACGTCGGGATGGCGGAAGAGCGCGCTGTCGTCCACGGTGAACTTGGAATCCAATGCGCGCAGCTCGCCGTCGGGCGTCACGATCAGCGGGTTGATCTCGCAGAGCATCGCGTCGGACTCGACGAAGCAGCTGTAGAGCTTCTCGATGATCCCGAGCAGCTGCTTCTGCTCGTTCGGATCGTCGATCCCGGCCCCGTAGATCAGGCGGCGCGCCTGGTACGGCTGGAAGCCTTCGAGCGGGTCGACGTGCAAGCGCGAGAGTGCGTCGGGGCTCTGCTCGGCCACCTGCTCGATCTCGACGCCGCCCTCGGTCGTGAGCATGTACAGCGGCGCCTTCACGCCGCGGTCGAACGTGATCGAGAGGTAGTACTCCTTCGCGATGTCCGAGGCCTTCTCGATCCACAGCTTGCGGACGACGTGGCCGCCGATGTCGAGGCCGAGGATGTCGCGCGCTTTCGCCTCCGCATCAGCGGGATCGTCGGCGAGCTTGATCCCGCCCGCCTTGCCGCGGCCGCCCGTGAGGACCTGCGCTTTGACGACGACCGGGCCGCCGACCTCCTCCGCAGCGGCGCGGGCCGCCTCCGCCGTCTCGGCGAACCGCCCCTCGGAAACCGGGATGCCGAAGCGGCGAAACAGCTCCTTGCCCTGGTACTCGTAGAGGTCCACAGCGCGGCGAGTGTACTGACCGCTACTCCGCCTGCGCCTCAGTCCGGGCGACCACGCAAATCACCTGACCGGTCTTCACGGGCTCGCCGGCGGCGACCGAGAGCTCGGTGACCCGTCCGGCGCGATGCGCGTGCACTTCGTTCTCCATCTTCATCGCCTCGACGATGCAGAGCACCTGGCCGGCCTCGACCTCGTCGCCCTCCGCGACCTCGACGGTCAACACGGTTCCCTGCATCGGGCTGACGACCGCGTCCCTGCCTGCACCCGCTGCACCGCCTCCTCGCGATCTCTCCCGCCGGCGGCGCGCCAGCTCCGCGAAGCCCGGCTCCGGCCGCAGGAGCGTGACTTCGAACTGCTTCCCGTCCACCTCGATCATCCGGGTGGTCGGGGTCAAACCCCGTGCGAGGGTCAGACCCGGGTCTGACCCTCGACGGCCGTTCTCGAGCTCGGTCGCGCGCGCGGCCATCAACTCGGACTCGACGAGCCCATGGCACGTGTCGCCCTCGACGAAGCAGGGATGCCTGAGCAGCGCCTTGTGGAATCCGATCAGCGTCTTGACGCCGTCCACGTCGAACTCGTCGAGTGCGCGCAGCATCCGCCGGCGCGCGTGCTCGCGGTCGACGCCGTGGACGATCAGCTTGGCGATCATCGGGTCGTAGAGCGGCGAGATCTCGCTCCCCGCGGTCACGCCGGAGTCGACCCGGATGCCCGGACCGCTCGGCTCCGAGTACCGCGTAATGACACCGGGTGCCGGCAGGAAGCCGCTCGAGACGTCCTCCGCGTTGATTCGACACTCGAGTGCGTGACCGTGCAGCTCGACGTCCTCCTGGCGAAGCGAGAGGTCTTCGCCCGCAGCGATCAGCACCTGCTCGCGCACGATGTCGAGCCCGGTGACCATCTCCGTCACCGTGTGCTCGACCTGGATGCGCGTGTTCATCTCGAGGAAGAAGTACTCGCCCTCGCGCGACAGGAGGCCCTCGATCGTCCCGGCACTCCGGTAGCCGACCGCACGCGCGGCCTCGACGGCAATGGAGCCGATCCGCTCGCGGAGCTCGGCGTCTACCGCGGGCGACGGCGTCTCCTCGACGAGCTTCTGGTGCCGGCGCTGAATCGTGCAGTCGCGCTCGCCGAGATGGATGACGTTGCCGTGCGCGTCCGCGAGCACCTGCACCTCGACGTGGCGCGGGTCCTCGAGGTAGCGCTCGACGTAGACCGCCGGATCGGAGAAGTACGCCTCGCCCTCGCGCCGTGCCGACTCGAATGCACGCTCGGCCTCGCGCGCGTCGCGGACGACCTTCAGCCCCTTGCCCCCGCCCCCCGCCGACGCCTTGATCGCGATCGGCCACCCGATCTCGTCGCCGAGGCGCTCGACCTCGTCCGCCGACTCGACCGGCTCGGTCACGCCGGGAATGATCGGCACCCCGGCCGCCTGCATCCGCTCGCGCGCCTCGATCTTCGAGCCCATGGCCTCGATCGCAGCGGGCGGCGGCCCGATCCAGACGAGCCCCGCGTCCTCGCACGCGCGCGCGAAGGCGGCGTTCTCGGCAAGAAAGCCGTATCCGGGATGGACGGCCTCGGAGCCCGAGCGGGTCGCAGCTTCGAGGATCCGCTCCTGGTTGAGGTAGCTCTGTGCAGGCGCGCCGCTGCCGACGAGATAGGCCTCGTCCGCGTAAGAGGCGTGGAGCGAGCCGCGGTCGGGCTCCGAGTACACGGCGACCGTGCCGATCCCGAGCTCGCGCAGCGTCCGGAAGACGCGGATCGCAATCTCGCCGCGGTTGGCGACCAGGACCTTGCCGAAAACGGACACTCCGCCCGTATTCTCCCCGGGCATGAGTCTCCCGGACGCACTGACGATCGCGCGCGCCGCGTCGGTGCCGTTCGTGATCCTGCTCTACGCCTGGAACTTCAACGGGCACAACTACTGGGCGACGGCGCTATTCGCCGCCGCGATGGCGACCGACTGGTTCGACGGGCGGATTGCCCGGAGCCGCGGGCACACCTCGCCGCTCGGATCGCTCCTCGACCCGGCCGCAGACAAGATCCTCGTCCTCGCGGTGCTCGTGATGCTCGTGTCAGAGGGCGTCGCCCCCGGCTGGATGGTGGCGCTGATCGTGGTGCGCGAGTTCCTCGTCACCGCACTGAGACTCGCCGCCGTCGAGCGGGGGGTCGTCCTCAAGGCGCGTGACCTCGGCAAGCTGAAGACGTGGTCACAGGCGATCGCGGCCGCCGTCGGCGGGTTCGCCGCGGCGGGAGCATGGAGCAAGGACCTCGCCTGGTGGGCGCTCCTCGTCGCGGTGATCCTGACGTGGATCTCCGGGTTGGACTACGCCCGAGTCGCGCCGCGACTCTGGCGCGGCGGCGCGACCGCCTGATCCTCGTCCAGGGCCGGGCCCAGCGTCTGACGCTGCCACGGGGATGGCGGAGCCGAGTCGCCGGCCTCCGCCTCGAGTGCGGCGAGGATGGCGCGGCGCTCGTCGTCGGTGGGCTCGGGCGTGATCTCGACGTCCACGACGGCTCAGGTTAAAGGCGCGGGCGACCCGGCCGATACGGAACGGGTATGCGCCGCCGCCTGCTACTCGCCTGCACGCTTGCCACATTCCTGCCAGTCGCGTCCGTCGCCGCGGCCAAGACGGCCGCGTCGTGGGCCCAGGCCGACCTTAAGACGGTCGTCGACGCGGGACTGATGACCAAGGATGCGGCGGCCAAGCCCAACAGCCCGCTCACGAAGGGTGAGCTCGAGACGCTCGTCGCGGGACTGACGGAGACCGAGCCGGTCACACCGGCGACACCGACGGCGACCGTCACGATGACCGCGCTCGACACACGGCTCGTCAACGCCCTCGGGCTCGCCGACCCGGCGAAGCTGTTCCTCCAGGGTGCGAAGACCGCGGGGCTCAAGCCTCCGGCACGATTCGGCACCGAGACCGTCGCGCGCCTGCTCGGCCTGCGGACGAACCACCCTGCGAAGCTCGACAAGCTCGAGCTCTCCCCGGCCGAGCTCGCGACGAGGGCCGAGGCGGCCTTCTCCGCGGCGCGGGTGCTCGGCTTTGCCGAGGGCCAGACCGAGGGCATGCAGGCGCTCGCGGAGGGCTTCGTCCTGCCCGCGCTGACCCCGTGGCAGAAGCGGATCCTCACGACCGCCGTGAAGTTCATCGGCTACCCCTACGTCTGGGGCGGCGAGAGCGAGTCGACTTCCTCCGTCTACGGTTCTCAGGCCCACGGCGGCTTCGACTGCTCCGGCTTCGTCTGGCGCGTCTACAAGATGCAGGCCTATGCAGGCGCCGGGAAGCTGGCGGACACCCTCCGCGGCCGGACGACGTTCACGATGAGCGGCGAGGTGCCGGCGGCGAAGCGGATCGCGCTCGCGAGGCTCCAGCCGGCAGACGTCATCTTCTTCGGGGCCAAAGGGCCGAAGTCAAAGCCCGCCCAGGTCGACCACATGGGCATCTACCTCGGGAACGGCTGGTTCATCCACTCCTCCGGCTACGGCGTCGCGGTCACGTCGCTCACGGGCTGGTACGAGACCCACTTCGCCTGGGCCCGGCGACCGCTCGCCGAGGCCCGCCTCGTTTCCGCTTTGTAAGCCACAAGGCGGAAATCCCCCTTAGGGGGGATACGAGCACACCCCGTCAGAAGGAAGAATCGCCTGGTCAGGCGTCAAAGGGGAGGTAGTTCTCAGCATGTTGCAGTGGAAGCCCAAGTTGTTCGTCCTCGTGGCCATCCTGGTGCTGATTGCGGCACTCACCGGCCAGTTCACGTGGACGTTCGACCAATTCACCTGGTAGACGCCCGACGTGTCTTCCCAGGCGGCCACGCCGCGTCGGCTCACCGCCCTTATTGTTCCCGTCTGCCTTGCGGGCCTCGGCGTCCTCGTCGCAGCGACGTATGTCTTCGCGACGACGGAGCACACAACTCGTGAGCTGATCGGGCTCGCCGCCCTCACGGCGGCCGCGACGCTCGCAGAGCGGTTTCCCGTCCCGATCAACGCGGAGAGCGGCGGCGGCGTCGTCTCGCTCACGTTCGTCTTCGCCGTAGCGGCAATCGTTCTCTTCGGCTGGGCCGCCGGCGCGCTGCTCCTCCTCACGGCCACGTCGATCATCCAGCTTTCGGAGCATCGCCCACTCGAACGCATCGCGTTCAACGTCGCGGTCCTCGCGCTCGTGGCTCTGTCCGCGGGCGCGTTGATCGCGCCGATCGACGGGGACGGACCGGGCGCTCTCTTCGCCCGCGTCGCGGTTGCGGCGGCGGCCGACTACTGGGTCAACATGATCCTCATCACCGCGGCGATCGCCCTGAGCAGCGGGCTGAGCTATGTCGGGCTGATCAAGACACACGTGCGCGCGACGATCGTGCCGTTCGCGTTCATGGGGTCGGCGGCGCTCATGCTCGTCGTGTTGTGGGAGCGCTCGCCTTGGCTCTCGGTCGCGCTCGTTGGGCCGCTTCTCGCAATCTCGCTCTACCAGCGCTCGACACACCGGGCGCTGCGGGCGATGCGGCTCGCGCTCACCGATCCGCTCACCGGGCTCGGCAACCACCGCCACTTCCACGAGCGGCTTCAGCGCGAGCTCGTGAATGCGGAGGAGCAGGGGACGCCCCTCACTCTCTGCTTCATCGACATCGACGACTTCAAGAAGATCAACGACAGCTTCGGCCATCCGTCCGGCGACCGTGTTCTCTCGCAAGTCGCAGGAACGCTGCGCCAGGGCGGCGAGGCGTTCCGCCTCGGCGGCGACGAGTTCGCCCTCCTGTTCGCGGAGCACGACGAGGCCGCGGCGCTCGAAGCTGCAAACTCGATCGTCGAGCGCATCGCTGCGATCGACTACGAGTACATCGGCCCGGTGACGGTCAGCGCCGGCCTCGCGACGTTCCCGGTGCAGGGACACGGGCGCGACGAGCTGATCCGCCTCGCCGACAGCGCGCTGTACTGGGCGAAGGAGCACGGCAAGAACCGGGTACGCCTCTACCGACCCGACGTCGTGGAGCTCGCCGAGCTCAAGCGGCTTGCCGCCGGCCCGGACAAGGCCGCGCGCTACCGCGCCGCAGCCTCGCTCGCGAAGGCAGTGGACGCGCGTGACACGTACACCGGCAGCCACTCCGAGCGCGTCAGCGACCTCGCCGCGCGCGTGGCGAGCCGCGTCGGGCTCGATCCCGAGCACGTCGAGCTCACACGTCTCGCGGGCAGCCTCCACGACCTCGGCAAGCTTGCGATCCCGGAGGAGATCCTGCGCAAGGCGGGCACACTCACCGATTCCGAGCGGCTCGTCCTCGAGCGCCATCCGCAGATCGGCTTCCGGATGCTCGACAGCCTCGGCGTCGACCCCGTCGCCGACCTCGTGCTGCACCATCACGAGCGGTGGGACGGCGCGGGCTATCCCGACGGCCTACGCGGCGACAAGATCCCGCTCGGCGCACGGATCATCTTCGTCGTCGACGCGTACGACGCCATGACGTCCGATCGCGTCTACCGGCCAAAGCGTTCCTCAGGAGCGGCGCTCGTGGAGCTCGAGCGCTGTGCGGGCACGCAGTTCGACCCTGGCATAGTCGCGGCCTTCAGAGCGGAGATCGAAGCGACCTCCCCTCTGGAGGCTGCGGCGCCCGCGCTCGCCTCCTAGACGCGTGGGGGAACCGCTGGTTCCCCCACGGGCCCCCTCCTCTGCGACTCGACAACGCGTTTCGGCGCGGCTCGGAGGCGTGAGCGCGGTCACGCCTCCGCGCGGCGGCTGTTCGCGTTCCGAGAGCATCTCAGGGCGCTTCGTCGTCCCGCGCGGAGGGTGGCGCTGACGCGTCCCCGTCCGCGTCAGTTCACCTTCGGCTAAGCCGGCTTTGCCGTCTTAGCCTCCGGCCTTGGTCGGATTGGCGTTCGAGCGTTTGCAAGCAGGTCTACAGAGGAATGTTGCCGTGCTTGCGGCGGGGGCGGGGCTCCTGCTTCGTCAGCGCCGTCTCGAGCGCGTCGATGAGCACCGGCCGCGTGCGGCGCGGCTCGATCACCTCGTCCACGTAGCCGCGCTCCGCGGCGGTGTACGGGTTCGCGAACCGCTCGCGATAGTCCTCGATGAGCTCCGCCCGCCGAGCCTCGGGGTCGTCCGCCTCCTCGAGCTCCTTGCGGAAGATGATGTTGACCGCGCCGTCGGGCCCCATCACGGCGACCTCCGCGGTCGGCCACGCGAAGTTGAAGTCGGCACGGATGTGCTTCGAGCTCATGACGTCGTACGCGCCGCCGTAGGCCTTGCGCGTGATCACCGTCAGCTTCGGCACGGTCGCCTCCGCGTACGCGTAGAGGAGCTTCGCGCCGTGGCGGATGATCCCGCCCCACTCCTGCTGCGTGCCGGGCAGGAAGCCGGGGACGTCCACGAACGTGACGAGCGGGATGTTGAACGCGTCGCAGAAGCGGACGAAGCGCCCGGCCTTCACGGAGGAGTCGATGTCGAGCACGCCCGCGAGCGAACGCGGCTGGTTTCCGACGACGCCGACCGGATGGCCGCCGAGCCGAGCGAGCCCGCAGACGACGTTCTCCGCCCAGTGCTCGTGCACCTCGAGGAAGTCGCCGCCGTCGACCACACGACGGATCACTTCGTGCATGTCGTACGGCTTGTTCGGGTTGTCCGGGATCAGCGAGTCGAGCTCTGGCTCCTCCCGGTCGCGCGCATCCGCGGCCTCGACGAAGGGCGGCGGGTCGAGGTTGTTCTGCGGCAGGAACGAGAGCAGGTAGCGCGCGTCCTCGAGGCACGCGCGCTCGTCGGGCGAGATGAAGTGCGCGACCCCGGACTTCGCGGCGTGCGTCGTCGCACCGCCGAGCTCCTCGAACGTGACCTCCTCGCCCGTCACCGTCTTCACCACGTCGGGGCCCGTGATGAACATGTACGACGTCCCCTCGACCATGAACACGAAGTCGGTGATCGCCGGGGAGTACACGGCGCCGCCGGCGCAAGGCCCCATCACGAGCGAGAGCTGCGGGATCACACCGGAGCACTGGACGTTGCGCCAGAAGATCTCGGCGTAGCCTGCGAGCGAGACGACGCCCTCCTGGATCCGCGCGCCGCCGGAGTCGTTGATGCCGATGACCGGGCAGCCGAACTTCAGCGCCAGGTCCATGACCTTGCAGATCTTCTCCGCGAAGACCTCGCTGAGCGAGCCGCCGAAGACGGTGAAGTCCTGGGAGAAGACGAAGACCTTGCGACCGAAGATCGTCCCGTAGCCGGTGACGACAGCGTCGCCGTAGGGACGGCGCTCGAGCATCCCGAAGTTCGGCTCGCGATGGCGGACGAAGCGGTCGAGCTCGACGAACGAGCCGGGATCGAGCAGCTCGACGAGACGTTCGCGGGCGAGCAGCTTCCCCTGTTGGCGGTGGCGCTCGATCGCCTTCTCGGTGCCGGCGTGCTCGGCTTCGTCCCGAAGCTGCTGGAGCTGATCGAGCTTCGACTCGGTCGAGTCCGCGCGATCGTCCGTCGTCGCCATGGGCGGAGCGTACCGGGGCAGCGCCCGCCGTATCATCGAGGCGTGCGGGTGCGGATCGACCACGTGAAGCTGCCTGTGTCCGACCTGGATCGAACGAAGGCCTTCTACGAAGCGGCGCTCGAGCCGCTCGGCTACGAGCTCGTCTTCGAGGGCCCGCAGTCGATCGGGTTCGGGCGGGACGACTTCGAGCCGATCGCGTTCGTGCAGGCACCCCAACCGAGCGTCGGGACACACGTTGCGCTCACCGCGGTCGACACCGCATCCGTCGACGCGTTCTACGCAGCAGCCGTCGGGGCGGGCGGCCTCGAGAACGGCGCGCCAGGCGAGCGGCCGTACGGGAACGAGTACTACGCCGCGTTCGTCCTCGATCCGGACGGGCACAACATCGAGGCCGTGCACCACGGAGACCGCGCCGGATGAGCGTCGATCGCTCGACCACCTGGCCCTACGAGGACGGCGAGCCGGGAGAGTTCATCTACCAGCGCTACGGCCATCCCACCGGCGCGGAGGCCGAGCGGCAACTCGGCGAGCTCGACGGCGGGCATGCGCTGCTCTTCCCGTCGGGGGCCGGAGCAACCACCGCGCTCGCGCTCGCGCTGCTGTCGCCGGGCGACACGATCGCGCTCGCGGAGGGCGCGTACTTCGGGACGGGGATCACGTTCGAGCTGTTCGAGCGATGGGGTCTCCGCTACGTCGAGTTCGACCAGACCGGCACGCCCCCCGACGGCGTCGACCTCCTCTGGCTCGAGGCGCCGTCGAACCCGTTCGCCACGATGCCCGACCTCGAGGCCGCCGCCGCCCATCCTGCCCGTGTCGTGGTCGATGCGACTGCCGCGACGCCCGTCTATCTCCGACCGCTGGAGCACGGCGCCGACTTCGTCCTCCACAGCGCGACGAAGTACCTCGCCGGGCACGACGACGCGCAGCTCGGCGTCGTGGTCGCGAAGCGGGAGGAGGATGCTGCAGTGCTGAAGGAGTTCCGGACCCGGTCGGGGATCGTCGCGGCGCCCGACCCCGCGTATCTCCTCCTCCGCGGGCTGAAGACGCTCGAGCTTCGTGTCCGCCGTCAGACGGAGTCGGCGACGGAACTCGCGCGGCGCCTGTCCGAACATCCGACGGTGCGGGTCGTCCGCTACTCCGGCATCGGCGGGCTCCTTTCGTTCGACGTCGCGGACGGCGCCGAGGCCCGCCGCGTCGAAACCTCCCTGAACCTGATCAGGAACGCCACCAGCCTCGGCGGCGTTCATTCCGTCCTCGAGTCGCGGGCGAGGTGGGAAGGGGACCGCGTCCCGGCCGGTCTCCTCCGCCTCAGCGTCGGGCTCGAGCCGGTCGAGGACCTCTGGCGCGACCTCTCCGGCGCGATCGGCTGACGTGGAGGTTCCGGTAGTTTCGGCGCCCCCATGTGCGGGCACCTGCCCCAAACGGGCTAGGACACGCGTCGGAAACGGCGGAATAGGGCTTGAAAGAGTGTGGATAGCCGTATACGGGTCTCCATCAGGCCGGGCGACACTATGCCCATGACAGTGCTCATCGTTGACGACCACCCCAGTTTCCGCTCCAGCGCGCGGACGCTCCTGGAGGCGGAGGGGTACGAGGTTGTCGGCGAAGCCGAGAACGGGGCGACGGCGGTCACAGCCGTCGAGGAGCTGCATCCCGACCTCGTTCTGCTCGACGTGCAGCTGCCGGACATGGACGGCTTCAAGGTCGCCTATCGACTGACGAAGCTGGCCGACCCACCGGTGGTCGTGCTCACGTCGAGCCGTGACGGTGCCGACTACGGACGCTGCATCACCGAGTGCGGCGCCCACGGCTTCGTTGCGAAAGCAGAGCTGTCAGGAGCCGCTATCGCGGCTCTTTTCGTGGCGTGAAGCTTCCCCGGCGCCCCTGGGTGCTGTTCGCTCCGGCCGCGGTCGTCGCCGCAGCGATCTCCGTCGCGCTGGTTGTGACGAGCGACCACGAGGAGCATCCCGAGCTCGCCGTCGCCCTCGGCCTCTTCGTCAGCTCCTCGTTCATCGTCGCCGGCCTCATCGGCTGGTCGCGCCGGCGCCAGAACCGCACGGGGATGCTGATGGTCGCCGTCGGGTTCGCCGTCATGTTGGGGAGCCTCGGCGAGGCGAACTACTCGCTGCCGTACACGATCGGCGCGATCCTCGGCAGCCTCTTCATCGCGATCTTCGTCCACCTGCTGCTCGCCTACCCGACCGGGCAGCTCATCAGCCAGTTCGGCGTCGGCGTCGTGGCGATCGGCTACGCGACGTCGGTCCTCGCCCCGCTGGTCGACTCGATGTTCCCCGGGCACCAGGAGCCCTGCAAGCCGCACGAGTGCCCGGACAACCTCGTCCTCGTCTCGCACGACCACGCGACGCACGTCGCGTTGACGGCGGTGTGGACGACGGTCGCCGTCCTCCTGTTCGCCGCCGCTTTCGTGCTCCTCGTCGGACGCTGGCGCCGGGCCACTCCCACTCTTCGCCGCATCCTCCGGTCCGTCTACGTCGCCGGCGCGCTGAGCCTGCTGCTGCTGTCGGTCGGCTTCATCGTGCAGCCGTTTTCGGGTGTCGGCAGGACCTTTGTGGCCGTCGCCCTCATCGCGACGTTCACCGCCGTGCCGTTCATCTTCCTCGGCGGCCTGCTCGGAACGAGGCTCGCCCGCAGTGCCGGCGTCGACGCGATCTTCCGCGAGATCCCGGAGCGTGCGACGGCGAGCGAGGTGCAGGACGGGCTCCGCCTCGCCCTGAGGGATCCCACCGCCGAGGTGGGGTACTGGTACGAGGAAGGCGGCCACTACGTCGACATCGACGGCAACCACTTCGAGCTCCCTGCCGATACGAGGAACCGGGTCGTGACAAAGCTCGAGTACGCGAGGACTCCCGTCGCCGCGATCGTGCACGACGCCGCCCTGATGCAGGAGCCCGAGCTGCTCGAGGCGGTCACGAGCGCCGCCCGCATCGCGCTCGAGCGAGACAAGCTCCTCGTCGAGGTCCGCGCGCGCGCCGAGCGCTACCGCGGCCTGCTCCAGGCGATGCCGGATTTGATGTTCCGGATCTCGCGCGACGGCGCATACCTCTCGTACAACGCGCCGAACGAGCGCGACCTGTTCGACCACGAGGTCGTGGGCCGCAGGGTCGACGACCGCCTGCCCGGCGAGCTCGCCGAGCTCATCCTCTCGTCGGGCCGTCTCGCCCTCGACACAGGCGAGCCGCAGGTGATCGAGTACGAGCTCGAGTTCGAGGGAGAGCTGCGTAACTACGAGGGCCGCTTCGCCGCGAGCGGTGCGGACGAGTTCCTGATGATCGTCCGCGAGATCACGGAGCGGAAGCGCCAGGAGCACGAGCTCCAGCGCGAGCGCGACTTCCTCAGCACAGTCGCCGGCGCGACGCCGAGCTTCCTCCTTGCCGTCGACGCGCAGGGGCGAATCACCGAGCGCGGCGTGAACCGGACCTTCGCCGAGGTCATCGGCTACGACGACGAGGAGGCATACGGGCATTCGTTCGTCGAGCTCGTATTCGCGCCCGACGAGCACGGGCGCGGGCACGCGGACTTCGCGGCCGCGAGAGCCGCGACGACGCTCACGTGGTTCGAGCACGAATGGATCACACGTAGCGGCAGGCGGATGCCCGTTTCCTGGTCGAGCCGTCCGCTCACCGGGATCTACAACGACTGGTTCCTCATCTCCGGCATCGACGTCAGCGAGCGGAGGCGCCAGGAGGACGAGATCCAGGCCTCGCGGTCACGGATCGTGGCCGCCGGCGACGAGGCCCGGCGCAAGCTCGAGCGCAACCTCCACGACGGAGCACAGCAGCGGCTCGTCTCCCTGTCGTTGTCGCTTCGGCTGGCGCAGAACCAGCTCCAGAGAGATCCGGAGGGGGCGCAGCAGCTCCTCGAGGCCTCGCGGGAGGAGCTGGCGCAGGCCCTCGAGGAGCTTCGGGAGCTCGCCCGCGGCATCCACCCCGCCGTCCTCACCGACCGTGGCCTCGCGGCAGCCCTGGAGACGCTCGCGGCGCGGGCCCCGCTCCCCGTCGAGATCGACGGCCCGGAAGCGGCTCTCCCGCCCCCCGTCGAGGCCGCCGCCTACTACGTCGTGTCGGAGGCCCTTGCAAATGTGACCAAGTACGCCCAGGCTTCCACAGTCAAGGTGACTGTTGAGCAGACGAACGGCTATGCCCTCGTGAAAGTGCAGGACGACGGCGTCGGCGGCGCGGATCCCGGCCGCGGCTCCGGCCTGAGCGGCCTCGCCGACCGCGTCGCCTCGCTGAATGGCAGGCTTGCCGTTGACAGCCCGCCCGGCGCGGGCACCCTCGTTCGTGCCGAGATCCCGCTGAAGTAGGCTCCGTGACCGATCTTCCCCATGGAACACTCACGCTCTTCTTCACCGACGTCGAGGGCTCGACACAGCTGCTTCAGCGACTCGGCGACGGCTATGCGCAGGTCCTCGACGACCATCGCCGGCTCTTCCGCGAGGCCGTCGAGACGCGCGACGGGTACGTGGTGGACACCAGGGGCGACGAGTTCTTCGTCGTCTTCAGGGAGGTCTCCCTCGCCGCCGACGCCGCCGCCGCCGCGCAACAGGCCTTCGCCGAGCACGACTGGCCGGACGGCGTCGAGATGCGCGTGCGCATGGGCCTTCACACGGGCGAGCCGGACATCCGGGACGACGCGTACTTCGGGCTCGATGTCCACCGCGCGGCCCGGATCGCGCAGGCCGGCAGCGGCGGCCAGGTGCTTTTGTCGGAGCGGACGAGGTCCGAGCTGGACTCCTCGCACGACCTCGAGGATCTCGGGGAGCACGAGCTTCCCGGCCTCAACACGCCGGAACGCCTCTTCCAGCTCAAGATCGCGGGCCTGCCATCGCGGTTCCCGCCGCTCAGCACCGCTCGAAGGGGGTTCAGGGGGATGCGCGTAGTTCTCGCCGACGACTCGGTCCTGCTCCGCGAGGGGATCGCCCGGCTGCTGGAGGACGCAGGGTTCGAGGTGGTGGCGCAGGGGGGAACGGCGGACGACCTGCTCCGGCACGTCGGCATGCACAAGCCGGACGTCGCGCTCGTCGACATCCGCATGCCGCCGACCCAGACCGATGAGGGACTGCGCGCGGCACAGGAGATTCGCGAGCGCTGGCCGGACTGCGGCGTGCTCGTCCTCTCCCAGTACGTCGAGCCCGCGTACGCCATGGAGCTCCTCGGCGAGAACGCCGAGGGAGTCGGCTACCTGCTGAAGGACCGTGTCTCGGACGTGGACGAGTTCGCAGCCGCGGTCCGGCGGGTCGGCGAGGGCGGCTCGGCGCTGGATCCGGCCGTGGTGTCACAGCTCGTGGGGCGCCGGCGCCGCGACGACCCCCTCGAGGAGCTCACGCCGCGCGAGCGCGAAGTCCTGGAGCTGATGGCCGAGGGCCGGTCGAACCAGGCGATCGCGGAGCGGCTTGTGATCACGCTCCGCGCCGTCGAGAAGCACGTGACGAGCATCTTCTCGAAGCTCCGGCTGTCTGCGACGTCCGAGGATCACCGCCGGGTGCTTGCGGTTCTTACGTATTTGCAGTCGTAGAGCTAGCCGTACCGCGAGACGCCAGCCACCCGCCTGGCCCAGCGAGGCCCCAGGAGCGATCCTGTCCCCATGACGATCGCACAGCTGAATGAAAGGCTTCGCTGGCTCGTGATGGAGCGTCAGTCGCTCCACGAGAACGGAGCCGACGCGGACACGCTCGAGCGCAACCGCCTCGAGATCGTTCGCGGGCAGTGGCAGCTGGCGTACGCGTCGATCGAGCTCCACCGACGGCCGGGGCTCGACAGGGTCGCCTAGACCCGCACTCCTCCTCCCCTGAAAGCCGCCCTCTCCGGGCGGCTTTCACGTCTCTCGGGTGCGGCAGGCCACACCCGCCGGTGGCCTGCCGTCCACCGCCAAGACACAGGTGAACCCCATTCCGGCCGCAGTCCCGCCTTGCGAGTCTCAACCCATGAACCGCGAGACCAAGGAGGCACTGATGGAAAGCACGCAGACACGTGAGCTCGATTACCGCAGCGGCGACGGCCTCGAGGTCTCGCTCCTGTGGAGCCCGGACACGAACCGACTCACCGTCCTCGTCTCGGACACGAAGGCCGGCGACGGCTTCGAGCTCGAGGTCGAAGGCCACGAGGCCATGGACGCATTCCGGCACCCCTACGCCTACGCGGCCACCAAGGGCCGCTACTACCTCCCCCTCCCCACTCCCACCGATCCGATCCCCGCCTAACCCCGCGAAGGAGCTTTCGACATGTCACCCCTGAAGCACTCGAACAACATCGCGGCCCGGATGGGTCGCTGGAGTGCGAGTCACTGGAAGACCGCCGTCTTCGGCTGGCTCGCCTTCGTCGTCGCCGCACTGATGCTCGGTGCGGTCGTCGGCACGAAGACACTCGACGAAGCCGACGCCAACGTCGGCCAGGCGCACAAGGCGGACAAGATCCTCGAAAAGGGATTCCCGCAAGCAGATCCGCAGACCGAGATCGTGTTCATCCAGAGCACAGAAGCACATGGCCGACCACCCTGAGTTCCGGGGCGTCATCGACGAGGTCGTCGCGGCCGTCCAGGGCAATCGCGAGATCAAGAACCTGCAGTCGCCGCTCGATGCGGGCAACGGCGCACAGATCTCGAAGGACCGCCACTCCGTCATGGTCACCTGGGACATGAAGGGCGAGTACGACCAGGCGACCAAGAAGATCGACCCGATCGTCGCGGCCGTGAACAAGGTCGGTGACCGGCATCCCGGCTACTACGTCGGCGAGGCCGGCGCGATCAGCTCGGGCAAGGCGCTCGACAAGATGTTCAACGACCAGTTGAAGCAGGCCGGTGAGCGCTCGATCCCGATCACCATCCTCGTCCTGCTGCTCGTCTTCGGCTCGCTCGTCGCCGTCGGCGTGCCGTTGCTACTCGCGCTCTCCGGCGTGATGGCGACGATCGGGCTGGTGGCGCTGCCCAGCCACCTCGTTCCGATGGATCAGAACGTCAGCGCCGTGATCCTCCTGATCGGCCTCGCGGTCGGCGTCGACTACTCGCTCTTCTACCTCAAGCGCGAGCGTGAAGAGCGGGCCGCCGGCAAGGGCTCGCGTGCCGCGATCGAAGCGGCCGCGGCGACCTCCGGCCGTTCGGTGCTCATCTCCGGCATCACGGTGATGATCGCCATGGCCGGCATGATCTTCTCCGGCGACAAGACGTACCTCGGCTTCGGCGTCGCGACGATGATGGTCGTCGGGATCGCGATGCTGGGCTCGCTCACCGTCCTCCCCGCACTGCTGTCGAAGCTGGGTGACCGCGTCGAGAAGGGCAAGATCCCGTTCCTGCACAGGCTCCGCCGTGACAACGGCGACAACCGGTTCTGGAAGCGGATCCTGACTCCCGCCCTCCGACGGCCCGGGCTGGCAGCCGCAGTCTCGGGCGGGGCATTGCTCCTGATGGCGACGCCGGTGCTCTTCTTGCACACGGCGCAGAGCTCGCTCGACGCCCTGCCGAACAGCGCTCCGACAGTCGGGACGATCAAGAAAGTCGAAAAGGCGTTCTCGAGCGGCAGCGTCGACGCGACGCAGGTCGCGATCCGGGCGAACACCGACTCGCCCGCGACGCAGCGGGCGATCGAGGACCTCAAGGCGAAGACGGTGGCAGCCGGCCTCGCCTCGAGCACGATCGACGTCGACATCAACGCGTCACACACCGTGGCCCGCGTCGACGTCCCGCTGATCGGCAACGGCACGGACGCCACATCGAACGGCGCGCTCCGGCAGCTCCGCGAGGACATCCTGCCGGCGACGGTGGGGAAGGTCCCCGGTGCCGAGTACGGCGTCACCGGTGTGACCGCAGCGTCGGCGGACTGGAACGCGTTGCTGAAGCAGAAGACGCCGATCGTGTTCGGCTTCGTCCTCGTGTTCGCGTTCGTCCTGCTGCTGGTCACGTTCCGCTCCGTCGTCGTGGCCCTGAAGGCAGTCCTGCTCAACCTGCTCTCGGTGGGAGCGGCCTACGGCGTGCTCGTGGCCGTCTTCCAGTGGGGATGGGGCGAGGGCCTGCTCGGCTTCCAGAGCAACGGCGGTATCGCGTCCTGGCTGCCGATCTTCATGTTCGTCATCCTCTTCGGGCTCTCGATGGACTACCACGTGTTCATCCTGAGCCGCATCCGGGAGGCCTATGACCGCGGCATGAAGACCGGGGACGCGATCGAGCACGGCATCATCACGACGGCCGGCGTCGTGTCGAGCGCAGCGCTCGTCATGGTCGGCGCGTTCGCAGTGTTCGCTCTGATGCCGATCCTCGACATGAAGGAGATGGGCATCGGCCTCGCAGCCGCGGTGCTGATCGACGCCACGATCGTCCGCGCGGTACTGCTGCCGGCGACGATGAAGCTGCTGGGCGACCGCAACTGGTATCTGCCCAGCTGGCTCGAGTGGCTGCCGCGGCTGGACCACGGCGACTCGCCGGCTCCGCAGAAGGCGCCCGACGGCGCGCCTGCACCGGCAGTCGGCGCGTAGGACCCGGACGCTCCTTCCCGGAACGGGAAGCGCCCCGCCGAGAGGCGGGGCGCTTCGTGTTTTCAGATCCGGGGCGGAGAGCCGGAGGCGGGACTCGAACCCGCGACGTCCGCTTTACAAGAGCGGTGCTCTACCAGCTGAGCTACTCCGGCGCCGGTGCCAGAGTAGCGCCGCCGGCAGCGGTGGTCAGGCGGCGTGAACCAGCTCTTCTCCGGAGATGGACACGACGCCGGCCAGTTCGTCCTTCAGCTTGCCGAGCGCAGCGCGCTCGAGCTGCCTGACGCGCTCGCGGCTCATGCCGAGCTCCTTCCCGATCTGCTCCAGCGACGTCGACTCGCCGTCGAAGCCGAACCGCAGCTCCAGGACACGCCGCTCGCGCTCGGGCAGCCGGTTGACCGCGTTGCGCACGCTCTGACGGGTGTGCGCCTCCGCAGCCTCCTCCATCGGGTCGAGAGCGCCTTCGTCGGCGAAGAGGTCACCGAACTCGCCGTCGCCCTCGAAACCGATGTGCTGGTTGAGCGAAACGTTCGCCTCGACCGCGCCGAGTGCCTCCTCGACGTAGTTCAGCTGCAGCCCGGTCGCATCGGCCAGCTGCTGCATCGTCGGCTCCTCCGCATTGGCTGCCATCAGACGCGCGCGTGCTCGTGCGAGCTTCACGCGCCGCTCATGGACGTGCGTCGGGACCCGGATCGTGGCGGACTGGTTGGACACGGCCCGCTGGCACGCCTGGCGGATCCACCAGGTGGCGTACGTCGAGAACTTGAAGCCGCGCCGCCAGTCGAACTTCTCCACGGCGCGATTCAGCCCGATGACGCCCTCCTGGATGAGGTCGCCCAGCTGCATGCCGCTGCCCTGGTAACGCTTGGCGATCGAAACGACGAGTCGCAGGTTCGAGTTGATCATCAACTCCTTCGCCGCCTGATCTCCGCGCTCGAAGCGCTTGGCCAGCGCTACTTCCTCGGCTGCGGTGAGCAGGGGATACCGGCCGGCGTCGTTCATGAACAGCGTCAGGCTGTCCGTCGCGCCGGTAATCTCGGCCGCCGCGCGCACGCGGGGAGCAGGCGTCTCGTCCTCGATCTCCACGGGGACGATCTCGACGCCGTTCTCCTCCAGCTCGTGCCGGAGCGCGGCAAGCTCCTCCTCCTCGATCTCGTTGGCAAGGGCGAACGCCTCGAGCGTCGCCTCATCGACGACCCCCAGGGCTTCGGCCTCGTCCGCGAACGAGCGAGGGTCAAGTTCAGCAAGGTTCAACAGTTTGGGTACTCCTCTCGTCTTTAGGGGGGCTGGGCTGCCCAGACTCAAAAGACCTACTCCTGGCGGCCCGTAATGGTTCTAACGGGCGGAGCCCGCCCGCTATTCCCCGGTTACAGCAGGACTTGCCGTGATTTCTGGTGGGTGAGGATCTTCCGCTTTACCCGCTGGAGCGCGTTGTCAATCGTCTTGGTGTCGCACCCCAGATCCTCAGCCATTTCTTCGTATGACGATCCTTCCAGATAGAGCTTCAGGGCATCGGCCTCGAGCTCTGAAAGCCCCGTGCCTAGAGTGAACACTAGGCTCTGAAGCTCCTCCGTGGATATGACGCAAATGGAGGGATCGTTGACGCCGGGCCCGGGAAGAGCATCTCCGAGCGTGCACTCGCTGTCGGAGTCTTGGCCCGCCGGCGTGTGGCTGAACGAGACGTACGTGTTGAGAGGAGCGTGCTTGAACCGGGTGGCGGTCTTGATCGCCGTGATGATCTGCCGGGTGACGCAGAGCTCGGCGAAGCTGCGGAATGAGGTCTCCTTGTCGGCCCGGAAGTCGCGTACGGCCTTGTACAGGCCGATCAGGCCCTCCTGGACGAGGTCTTCGGAGTCGCCGCCGGCCAGGAAGTACGAGCTCGCCTTGAGCCGCACGAAGCCCGTGTAGCGCCGGATCAGGACGTCGAGCGCCCCGCTGTCGCCGTTCCGGGCGCGCAGCACGAGCTGGAGGTCTTCGAGCTCCCTCTGGGCCTTCTGCGCAGCGGTTGCGGGCCGTGCGGCCATGGTGGCCTCCCCCGGAGTCAGGGGCGAGACGCCACAAGTCTCACCCTTAGGTTGAGGGAGAAGATAGCAAGGTCCGCTGGTCTTTACAAGGTGTTTGCACTGGACCCAGGATGTTACGAACACGTGTTCGCATCGGCCGTTGACCGTCAGGCTGCAACGAGCTCGGCGGGCGTCTCCGAGATGAGCACGGACAGGACTTCCGCGAGCTGGTCGCGGGCGTCGAGGTCGGAGAGCTGCCCGTCGTCCTCGAACTTCTCGTGGGCGTGACCCAGGGCCACGTCCCCTTCGACGACGCGGGCGCCGATCGCAGCGAGCACCTTGCGGAGCTCGGCCTGCGCCCAGACGGCGCCGAAGGCGCCCGTGCTCGTACCCACGACGGCGACCGGCTTGTTCCGGAGCGCGTTCGTCGCGATCGGCCGGGAGGCCCAGTCGAGGGCGTTCTTCAGGACGCCGGGGATCGACGAGTTGTACTCGGGAGTCGCGAACAGCACGACGTCCGCCTCCGCGATCGCGGCGCGCAGCGCCTCGACCGCCGGCGGCCCAGGGTGCACGTCGTCCTCGGCGTCATAAGGCGGAACCGCCTTGAGCCCGCCCCAGAGCTCGAAGTCGACGGAGCCCGCGAGAAGCTCCTCCGCAGCGCGGAGGAGCTTCGTGTTGTACGAGTCCCGGCGCAGGCTTCCGGATATCGCAAGAACCTTCATCGTCCCTTAGGCCTCCTTGACGAAGTAGAGCTCGGCGACGAGCCTCACCTCGTCGGCGAGCGCCGGCTCGCCGCTGGGAAGCGGTGCGTTCCAGCTCACTCCGAAGGCCGTCCGGTCGACGGCGCCGGAGAGGCGGAAGCCGATCCGCTCGCGGCCGTACGGGTCGGCGACGGGGTCGCCCACAGTGCCCTCGAGCTCGATGGGCCTCTCGACGCCCTTGATCGTGATCCCGCCGCGGACGGCGACGTCATCGCCGGCGATCGCGAGCTCGCTCGACTCGAAGCTGAGCTCGGGATGGCGCTCGGCGTCGAAGAAGTCGGGGGACTGGAGGTGGGCGGCGAGGTTCTCGTCCTTGACGTCGACGCTGGAGACCCTCGCCGAGCCGGCGAGGGTCGGGGCGTCACCGCCCACGAGCCTGGCCTCGACCTCGCGGAACTGGCCGCGGAAGGTGCCCGAGAGGTAATCGACCTCGAAGCCGATCGTCGAATGGACCGGATCGAGGGCCCAGGTGCCGGTCGGGATGCGGGTTGCTGTCGTGGTGGTCATTTACACTCCTCCTTGAGTACGCTATAGTTGACTACGCAAGCAATAGTAGCGAGGAAAGATTGCCAAGTCAAGTATTGAGAGAGCAAGCACCTGCCGTGGAGGCCTGGATCCACCTGATCCGAGGGCAGTCGACGGCGGTTCGGGTCATCAACGCCCAGCTCGTGGCCGACCACGGGCTGACGATCAACGACTTCGAGTGCCTCCTCCTGCTCTCCAGGGCCGATGACCGACGCATGCGCCGTGTCGACCTGGCCGAGCAGCTGATCCTCACCGCCTCCGGCGTCACCCGCCTGCTGGACGGTCTGGAGAAGGAAGGCTGGGTCGACCGGGCAGCATGCGCCAGCGATCGCCGGGTGACCTACGCCGTGCTCACGGACGAGGGCCACGAGAAGCTGAAGACGGCCTCGAAGACGCATGTGGCCGACCTGCGCGCCTTCTTCGAGACGCGCTACAGCTCCGAGGAGCTCGAGCAACTCGCCGGCCTCCTGGGCCGCCTGCCGGCCGACGCGCCGGCTGACACGGACTGCTCGCCCGCTTAGTCCGCGAGGCCGCGGCGCATCCGCTCGAGCTTCTCCCGCGTCTCGGGGTCGAGCGTGTCGCGCAGGTGGTGCGGACGGTCCTCGTTGTGCGCGACCGCCTCGAGGTCGCCGAGGAAGGTCGCCGAGGAGCGCTTCTGGACCTCCTGGCCGGACGTGCCGCGCACTGCGGCGTCGGAGGAGACGAGGCAGACGACCTCCGTGTTGCGGTGCTCGGCCGCGAGGCGCTCGAGCATCGAATCGGCGTTCTTCGCGTAGCGAACCTCGAGCGGTCCGTACGACTCGTCGGTTCCGACACCGTCGAAGACGAGGTAGCCGCGCGCTCCCTTGACCGCGACGAAGCTTGCGAGCTCGTCGCGAAGCTCGCGCAGGTCGCCGTAGTTGCCGGCGTGGAAGAGGTTGTGCCCGTCGAACAGGTAGAGGGTCGGCTCAGCCACGCTGTCTCCTCGCCTCGTACAGCAGCAGCGCGGCGGCGACGCTGACGTTCAGCGACTCGACCATGCCGTCGAGCGGGATCGAGATCGCGTCGTCGCAGGTCTTGCGCACGAGCGGGCGGATGCCCTTGCCCTCGGCGCCGAAGACGAGCGCGATGCCGCCCACGAGGTCGGCATCCCACATCGACCTCGGCGCGTCGCCGACGGCCGCGTAGGTCCAGAGGTCCGGCCCTTTGATCTCGCCCAGGTAGCGGGCGAGGTTCGGGACGACCGCGACGGGAAGATGCTCGACCGCTCCTGCCGACGCGCGCGCGACCGCGGGGGTGACGCTTGCAGAACCGTGTGCGGGGACCACCACCCCGCTGGCTCCCGCGCCTTCCGCGCTGCGCACGACGGCGCCGAGGTTGCGTGGGTCGGTGACCTGGTCGAGGCATGCGATCAGCGGGCGTTCGCCGGCGGCGATCTCCATGGCGTCTGCGTACTTGTACGGCTCGCACCAGGCAAGGACGCCCTGGTGGTCGCGCGTCCCGACCGCCTCGCTCAGCTCCCGGTCCAGCTTGACCTGGAGTCGCGGGCGATCGACATCGCGCAGCCAGGGTTCCGCCTTGACCGCGCGCTCGGTTGCCCAGAGCTCGAGCACCTCACGGCGCCCGCGGAGCGCCTCGCGCACCGGCCGGCGTCCGTAGACCTGGTCCCGCGTCACCGCGGAACGAGCTGGAAGCTGTCGCCCACGTCGCGGGCAACCCATCCCGCCGCTTCGATCTCTGTCCGGAGGCGATCCGCCTCTTCGAAGTCCCGTTCGGCCCGTGCCCTCTGCCTGCGCTCGGCGAGATCGACGACCTCCGGCGGCGCCGCCTCGGTCTCCGCCAGTGAGGCGAGCCCGAAGACGTCGAGCGCCTGGCGCAGGAGATCGTGGTCGCGCCAGCCGTGCATGACGGCCAGCGCGCCGGGCGTGTTGAAGTCGTCGTCGAGCGCCGCCAGGAACCGCTCCCACTCCCCCGCACCAGCGGGCTGTGCCGGCCCGCGGAAGACCTCGCGGAAGCTCTCGACCCGCGCGGCTGCGGCCGCCATCGTCTCGTCGGAGAAGTCGATCGGCTTCGACCAGTGCCCGGTGAGGAAGAAGACGAGGATCGTCTCGCGTCCCCATCGCTCGAGCGCGTCGTAGAGCGTGACCACGTTGCCCTCCGACTTCGACATCTTCGAACCGACGAAGCGCAGCAGGCCGTTGTGGGTCCAGACCTGCGCGAAGTCGTGGCCGAGCGCACGCGACTGCGCCAGCTCGTTCTCGTGGTGCGGAAAGACGAGGTCGATCCCACCGCCGTGGATCTCGAACGCCGGGCCGAGGAGCTCCTCCGCCATCACGGAGCACTCGATGTGCCAGCCCGGTCGGCCACGTCCCCACGGCGAGGCCCACGACGTGTCCTCGTCAGGCTTGTTCGCCTTCCACAGCGCGAAGTCCCGGCCGTCCTCCTTGAGCGGATTGGGCTCCTGCTCCTCGACCTCGTCGGGGCGCTGCCCGGACAGTCGTCCGTAGTCGGGGAAGCGTGCGACACGGAAGTAGACGTCGCCCTCGACCGCATAGGCGAAGTCACGTTCGATCAGGTCGGAGATGAAGCGGATGATCTGCGGCACGACTTCGCTCGCCTTCGGCAGCGCATCGGGACGTCCGAGACCGAGCGCGTCTGTGTCCTCGAGGTACCAGCCGGTCGCGCGCTCGGCAAGCTCGGCGCTCGCGCCTGGCGCGGCCTCGTAGATCCGGTCGTTGATGTCCGTGATGTTGTGGACGAGTGTGACGTCGTAACCGCGCATGCGCAGCCAGCTGCGGATCCACATGCCGAGCACGTACGGCCGCGCGTTGCCGATGTGGGCGCGCTGGTAGACCGTCGGCCCGCAGAAGTACATGCGCACGGGGCCCGGCGGAGGCGGGAGCTCCTGCTTTGCCTTGGTCAGCGTGTCAGAGAGCCGCATCGATCCTGCGCAGCATCTCGTCTCGCGGAAGCGCCGCGATCACCGTCCAGAGCTCCGGGCCGCGCTCCTGTCCCGTCAAGGCGAGCCGCAGGGAGCGCAGGTTCCCGCCGACCGCCTTCAGCTCGCGGACGAGCGCGCGCCCGTCGACCGTTCCGTTCGACCGCTCCACGAGCTCGCGAAACCGCTCCAGCGTCTCCGGTGAGTCGGCCTTCGCGGGCGGCGGCGTGGTGAGGATCGACTCGGCGTAGCGCCGTGCCTCGTTCAGGTCGCGGGCGCCCCGCAGGGCGGGAACGACCTCGACCGACGCGCCTGCCCGCTCCGCGAGCTCCTCGTCGCTCATCGACCCGATCGCCTCGATGGCGAGCCGGCGGATGCGCGGGAGGTCGTAGTGGACGTCGTGCTGCGGGATCCCGAGCTCCTCGAGATAGGTGCGAACCGCCTCGCCCGGGATGCCGGCCTCGCGAAGAGAGGCGACGGTCGCGCCGGGCGCACGCTTGGCGAGCTTCTTCCCGTCCTCGCCGAGGATGAGCCCGTGGTGCACGAACTCCGGCGGCGAGGCGCCGAGCGCGAGGAAGAGCCGCCGGTGCAGATCCTCGTTCGGCCGGTGGTCGAAGCCGCGGACGATCTGCGTGATGCCGAAGTCGACGTCGTCGACAACACTCGCGAGGTGGTACGTCGCCGAACCGTCCTCGCGGAGCAGCGTGATCCCGTCGAAGCGGTCGCCGAGCTTGTCGCCGGCCTCGCGATAGCGGTCCTGCCGCTCGCTCTGGCGGACCGGGCCTTCGTCCCAGGCGAGCCCGAGCCACTCGAGGTCCTCGATGAGGTCGGCCTCGCCGCCGGGGACGTTCCGCTGTGGATCCGTGTCGTCGATTCGGAGCAGCATCCAGTCGCCCAGCGTGCGGTTCGCGACCGCGCTGAGCGCGTTACCGACGTGAAGGGATCCCGTCGGGCTCGGTGCGAACCGGACTCTCCTCATCGCGGTTCCAGTCTACGAGCCGCACCCACAGAGCCCACACCGCGACGGCGGCGATCACGATCACGCTCCAGGCGATCGTCAATCCCGGCTGGAGCACGTTCGGGATCTCCCACGCCGTCCAGCCCCTCTTGACCACTTGCTCGATCCAGAAGTCGTTCGCGTAGTTGCCGACGCCATAGCAGAGCATGAGCGCGAGGTAGGCCGCGAGGGCTTGCCGCAGGCTGTAACTCCTCACCTCGCCAAGGCGACGCGAGAGCAAGAGGGCGGTCGTCACGAGCAGCAGACCGTCCATCCCGTGGTGATGGCCGTGATGCACTGCGGGAGCGAACTCGGGGAGACCGGGCCGTGTCGGCAGGAACTCACCACTCTGGAAGAGCCGGCCGAGCAGCGGCACACCGTTGGAGTAGAAGCCCAGTTCGGCGGCGAGCCAGGGCAGCGCACCGGCGAGCAGAACTACGAGGACCGCGAGCCTGACCCAGTCGGACCGATCCCACCGCCGCCTTGTGATCGGACCCCGTCGCGCAACCACGCCCGTGAGCAGGATCGCGAGGATGACCCCGGCAAGCGGGAGGACATTCACGAGCCTCGCGTCGAGGTCGCCCTCGTCGACGACCCCCGGCCAGATGACCACGGCGCACAGCAGCACGGCGAGAAGCGCCGTCGCCCGATGGGCCCGGCCGGGAAGACGCTCCCACAGGAGCCCGAGGACGGCCAGAGCTGCGAGGGCGACGGGAAAGTTCGAGAACGTGGTGGCTCGGCCGAGGCCGCCTTCGAGACCGCTTCGGGAGACGTGATACAGGTCGCCGGTGGGCAGGCGGCTGTAGGTGACCACGATCTCCGCCGCGACGACGGCGAAAGCCGCCCAAACGAGGCCTACCTCGATGGGGAGCCCGCCGGGCTCACGGTTTTTCTCATGCAAGACCGACCGCAGTCCAGGGTACGCTCGCCGCCGTGGAAGGTCTACTCCTCGCCTGGTTCGCGGAGCATGGACGCGACCTGCCGTGGCGCCGGACGCGCGACCCGTACGCGATCATCGTCTCCGAGGTCATGCTGCAGCAGACGCAGGTCGAGCGCGTCGTCCCGCGGTACACGTCCTGGCTCGAGCGGTGGCCGACGGTCGAGGCGCTCGCGGCCGCGTCCCCGGCCGAGGTGATCCGGGCCTGGCAAGGGCTCGGCTACAACCGGCGCGGCGTCAACCTCCATCGCGCCGCGCAGGCAGTCGCGGCGGACGGCTGGCCGGACGACCTCACCGAGCTTCCGGGCGTCGGGCCGTACACGGCGGCCGCCGTCGGCAACTTCGCCTTCGGCCGTCCCGGTGCTGCCCGTGGACACGAACGTCCAGCGGGTCCAGGAGCGGACCGGCGTCTCCTTCTCCCCGGCTGCCGGCCAGGCGCTGATGGATCTCGGCGCGACCGTGTGCCTCGCGCGCGTCCCGCGCTGCGGGCGCTGCCCGCTCGCGCGGGGATGCCCGTCACGCGGTGAGCGCTACGAGCCGCTGCGAAAACAGTCTCGGTTCGAGGGCTCTTTCCGCCAGCGTCGCGCGCGAACGCTCAGGCTGGTGGCCGAGGCCGAGCGCCGGCTCTCGGAGCCTCGACGGGGAGGCTGTCGATTCGCTCGCGGCGCGACGGTCTGGTGCGGGTAGAGGCTGACGTCGTGGCCCTGCCGACTGGGTAGAGTCCGGGCGATGGTCGCCGACATCTGGTTCTACCTCCTGCCGCTCTACATCCTCGCGGCCGTCGTGATCGTGCTCGGCCTGTTCGCTCTCCTCGGGCGGATCAAGGGCGGGAAGTACCTGAAGCCGATCGTGAACGGGCTCATGAAGGTGCCGATCCTCGGCAACGGCATGAAGAAGATGTCCCAGGCAGCGCTCGAACGGCAGAACCCGGAGCTCGCGAGCGCAGTGAAGAAGCTCGAGCGCTCGGGCGTCGCCAAGGATCCGCAACGCGCCCAGCAGGCGCTCTCGCGCCTTAGCGCCGCCGAGCGGCAGGCGTACCTCGACGCGACGGCGACGCAGACCGAGGGCATGGCCCAGAACCGCCAGCAGCGGCGACAGCTCGAACGGGCACGCAAGGGCAAACGGGGCTAGCGCCGAAGCCGCTTCGGCGGAACCGGGACTTCATCCTGCTCTGGAGCGGGCAGGTTGTCTCGACGATCGGCACGCGCATCACGGGCGTCGCCTACCCGCTCCTCGTGCTCGCGCTCACGGGCTCGCCCGCGAAGGCCGGCATCGTGGGCTTCGCCCAGTCGTTGCCGTACATGCTCTTCTTCCTCCCCGCCGGCGCGCTCGTCGACCGCTGGAACCGGAAGCGGGTCATGCTCGTGGCCGACGCGGGCCGCAGCGTCGCGCTGGGCGCAATCGCGATCCTGCTCGCCGTGGACGCACTGCCCTTCGCCGTCATCGTCGTGGTCGCGTTCGTCGAGGGAACGCTCTTCGTCTTCTTCAGCCTCTCGGAGACGGCCGCGCTGCCGCAGATCGTCGCGAAGGAGCAGCTGCCGACGGCCGTTGCACAGAACCAGGCCCGCGTGCAGGGCGCGGATCTCGTCGGCCAGCCGCTCGGGGGCGCACTGTTCGGGATCAGCCGCCTCCTCCCCTTCGCCGTCGACGCGGTGTCGTACGCCGGGTCATTCGTCTCGCTCCTGTTCGTGCGCGGCGCGTTCCAGGAGGAGCGTCCGCGATCCACCTCGCGTCTGCGTGGGGAGATACTCGAAGGGGTCGCCTGGCTCTGGCGGATGCCGTTTCTGCGCACAACCGTGTTCCTTGTCGCCGGCTCGAACTTCGCCTTCAACGCGATCTACCTCGCGATGATCGTCCGCGCTCAGGATCTCGGTGCGGGGCCGGGCGTCATCGGGCTCATGCTGGCGTTCTCGGGAGCGGGAGCTCTGCTCGGATCGACGATCTCTCCCTGGACGCACCGACACGTGCACGCGAAGTTCATCGTCATCGGCTCTTTCTGGCTCTGGGCCGTGGCGGCGCTCGTGCTCCCGCTGCTGCACAGCGCGATCGCGCTAGGGATCGTGTGGGGCCTCGCGGGGATCTTCGGCCCGGTCTTCAACGTCACGCTGGCGAGCTATCGCTACGCACTCGTTCCCGACCGGCTGCTCGCCAGAGTCGGGAGCGCGGCGCTCGTCGTCGCGTGGGGCGCCGTCCCGCTCGGCGCGCTTGCGGCGGGGTTCCTCCTCGAGCAGCTCGGCGCCGTCGACACGATCCGCGTGCTCGCCGGAGTGATGGTCGCGGTCGGGATAGCGGCAGCGCTCTCGAGGAGCGTGCGGACCGCACCGCACATCAGCGAGCTACAGGGCGTGCCGTAGCCAGACGTTCGGCTCGACATGGACGCCGGTTCCGTCGCGAACGACGAGCGGTGCAAGCATCCCGGGAACGACGTGGTCGCCGTCGCCGGGAACACCATCCCGGTCCACTCCTGCCACTCGGCGACGGGCGCGTCGACTCTCATCGACTCCGGAGCCGGCGCGAGGATCGTGCCGCCGATGCGCTCGTGGCCGCGGATCCAGGGATCGAAGTGCTTCCCGTCCGGACGACGCCACTCGACGTACTCCTCGATCGGGATCAGCGGATAGCTCGCCTTGAGCGTCGGCCGGACAGGCGCGATCAGCTCTCTGAGCCCGCCGGCCTTCGCCGCGCTTCTCATCTCCTCGAGCATGCGTCCCGACAGGCCGTGCGACTGCCGGTCCGGCCTGACGGACAGCGCGAGCGCGCACAGGACGTCCGCATGGCGGTCGCTCTCGAAGGCACGGTGGAACGCCTCGTCCCAGCCCGACGGAAGGTCCTCCTCGGTCCCGTCCCACGGCGTCGGCACCGAGTGGAACTCCGCGACGAGTTCCGTCGCCGTCGAGGAGCGCGAGCTGAAAGTCGGGATGCTCGTCGTACAGGCGGCCCCAGTAGAGGTTCCCCGGCACGTTGTGGTTCAGGTACTCCGGGAACGTCGTTTGTGTGAGCACCTCGTGGCGGATCTCTTCGAGGTCGGGCCGGTCGGCGTAGCGAACGAGTTTCACGCGCGCTCGAGCAGCGCGACCGCCTGCGCGGCGAGCCCTTCCGCACGACCCGTGAAGCCGAGCCGGTCGGTCGTCGTCGCCCGGACAGTCACCGGCGCACCCACGAGGCCGGTGAGCAGCGACTCCATCTCGCGCCGTGTCGCCGCGATGCGGGGCTCCTCGCCGATCAGGACGCAGTCCGCGTTGACGACCGCGTAGCCGGCGTCCCGTACGCGCCCGAGCGCGTCACGCAAGAGGTCGAGCGAGGAGATGCCCTTCGGCGTCGAGCCGTCGGACGGGAAGAGCGACCCGATGTCGCCGAGACCGGCCGCGCCGAGAATCGCGTCGATGAGTGCGTGCGTGACGACGTCGCCGTCGGAGTGACCGGCGAGCCCTCGCGGCGAGTCGAAGGCGACACCGCCGAGGACGAGTCGCGTTCCCGTCTTCGAACGCATGGGCGTCGACGCCGAGACCGACCCTGAAGCTCATCCAAGCGCCTCCTGACGCGCCTCGTCGTCCTTCGAAGATCGTGATCGTCTCGTAGCCGACCGAGCGCAGCAGCTCGCGCGCACGATCGAAGTCGCGTCCGACGAGCGCCGGCTCATGCGCATCGGATCCCATGGTCACCGGCACGCCGCGGACTCGGCAGGCGGCGAGGAGGTCCGGGATGGGGATAGAGCTCGTCCGACCGGCTTGCGGAGCCCCGCGGTCGAGACCTCGATCGCGACTCCCGATTCCGCGATCGCGTCCGCGACCTCCCCATAGTCGAAGGACTGCGCCCGCACGCCGAAGATCTTCACGAGGTCCGGATGCGAGAGGGAGTCGAAGAGGCCGCTGCGCGCCGCGGCGGCCAGCGTCTCGAAGTAGCGCTGCCACGCCTCCTCAACGCCGACTGCGTCGAGCAGGCGTGGCTCCCCGTCCACGCCGAGCCCGTCGATGAAGTGAACCGATCCCAGAAGGTAGTCCCACGGATACGGAGCGAGCAGCTCGCGCGTCTCGTCCTCGCGGCCGGGGACGTAGTCGACCTCGAGGCCGAGCTTCACGGGCAAGCCGCGGTCGCGCGCGCCGACGACCGCGTCGATGTACGGGTCGAGGTCGTACACACAGCGCTCGGTCTGGTACGGCACCGACCACAGCGAGCGCGTGTTCGCGGAAGTAGTAGACGTGCTCGGTGAAGCCGATCTCGTCGACGCCTGCATCCCGCGCAGTCTCGACGAACGGATCGACGGCGTGCGTGTCGTGCACGATCTCTTCGCGGTCGTTACGGAGATGCATGTGGTAGTCGGCGATCACGAACGCGTCGCCAGCAACGCCTCGGCGCGCTCGAGATCGTCCGCGTCCGTCACCTTCTGCAGCAACGGGTCTCCCGCGACGACCTTGACGCGACCGCCCCGAGCCTCGACGAGCGCGGCGCAGTCGCTCGCCGCGCCGCCGCCCGCGTGGGCGTTCCGCAGCACGTCCGCGAGGAAGGCCTGCGGCGTCTGCACGGCTCGGAGCAGATCGCGGTCCAACGTCTCGACGATGCGATCCCCCTCCACGCGCTTGATCGTGTCGGCGACGGGGAGGCGCCGGCACGGCACCGTCCCAGCCCTCGTTGAGCGCCCCGAGCACGCGCTCGAGCACCGTCTCGTCGACGAACGGCCGCGCTGCGTCGTGGACGACCACGACGGCGGCCTCCGACGGGACTTCGGCGAGCGCGAGCCTCACGGACTCCGCACGCGACGCGCCACCCGTCGACGCACGAGCTGACCTTCGAGCAGCCGAGCTCCTCGGCGAGAAGGATGGACGGCTCCTCCCATCCAGGAGGAGCCGCGATCACGATTGCGTCGATCCAGCCGGATTCGTCCAGGCGCCGCAGGCTCTCGGCGAGCAGCGGATCGTCACCCAGTCGGGCGAAGGCCTTCGGACGATCGGCTCCGAGCCGGTCCCCGCTACCCGCTGCAGCGAGGATGGCCCACACGCTCACCTCGCGCTCGCGCGCGCCTTCGTGGTGGGCTTGCTCTTCGCGGCGGTCTTGGACTTCGCAGCGGTCTTGCGCGCAGCGGGTTTCGCGGTTGCGGTCTTCGACGCGACCTTGGCCGGCTTCGCAGCGGTCGTCTTCTTGCGGCCGTTCGATCCGCCGTTCGAGCTCGCGCCGACGAGGACGTCGTCCAGCCACTCGGCCGCCTCTTCCTCGTCCATGTCCTTGGCGTACATCAGCTCGCTCGCGAGGATCTTCTTGGCCTTCACGAACATCTGCTTCTCACCGGTGGAGAGGCCCTTCTCGCTATCGCGGAGCGACAGGTTCCGCACGACTTCGGCGAGCTCGAGGATGTCCCCGGTCTTCATCTTGTCGCGGTTGTGCTTGAAGCGGCGGTTCCAGTTCTTCGGCATCTGCGTGCCGCCACCGGTCAGCGCCTTGACGACGACCTTCACCATGTCCTCGCCGATCACCTTCCGCAGCCCGACCGCCTCGGCGTTCTCGGAGGGCACGTTGACCGTCATGTCGTTGTGCAGGATCTTGATGGTCAGGTACTCACGCTTCTCACCGAGCACTTCGCGCTTTTCCTTCTTCACAACCGTGCCTGCTCCGTGGTGTGGATACACCACCTTGTCGCCGACTTTGTACAAGCCCGCCCCTTTCCGTCCCTTATGTGACCGCGAAGCCGGCGGGTGATTTCCGCCGGCCGAGAGGCAAAGTGTAGCAAAAGACGCTGGAAATGGCCACTTTTTGGTCAAAATCCCTGCTAAGGCCGGATTTCCTCCTCCGGGTAGCGAAGGATCGGCGCGCAGGCCACGAGAAGGAGGGCCACGGCCCCCAGGAAGACGAAGGCGCCGCGGAGGCTCGTGGCTCCGGCGACGGCTCCGATGAGGGGTGGGCCGGCCACGAAGCCGAGGTAGCCGAGGATGGCGACGGTCGACACGGCCGCTCCCCGACCCCCCTCCCCGCCCACCCGCCCGGCCAACCCGAGCAGCGTCGGTGCGGAGAGGGCCAGACCCGCACCGGCGACGACGAGGCCGAGCAGCGCCACGGCGGGCCGCCCGGCAGAGGCCGACAGCGCGAGCCCTGCAGCGGCGCAGACTCCCGCGATCACCATCCGGGCAGTCACGGACGGGCGGACCATGCGTTGCGCGAGGATCCGTCCCGTCGCCATCGAGGCCGCGAAGAGACCGGGCCCGAGGCCGCTGACGGCAGGGCTCGAATCGAACGTGCGCTCCAGGAAGAGCGCGCTCCAGCCCTCGAGCCCGTTCTCGACGAGGAAGGCCAGCGCGAGGACGCCGCCCACGATCGCGAGCGCGCGGCCGAGACGGGCTCGCCCCTCCGCGCGTCCACGCCCGCGCGGCGCGCCGCGGTTGAAGACGGCCGAGACGGCGATGATCGCGCCGATGCCGCCGAGGATCCACGTCGGCTCGAGGCCGGCACCGCGGAGGAAGCCCGAGCCCGCGCCGCCCACGAGCACTCCAATTGAAAAGGCCGCGTGGAGGCCGTCCATGACGCGGACGTTTTCGTCGGCCTCGATCCGCGATGCCTCGGCGTTGATCGCGACGTCGAGCAGCCCGGTCGTGATGCCGACGAGTGCCAGGAGGGCGGCAAGGACGGGGACCGAGCCCGCGAACGCCGGCAGGGCTGCCGAGATCCCGAAGGCGACGAGCCCGGCCGGGACGAGCTGACCGCCGAAGACGTCGGCGAGTCGGCCTGCGGCGAGCATCGCCGGCAGCGCCGCAGCCGCCACGGCCAGAAGAGCGAGCCCGAGCTGCGCGTCGCTGGCGCCGGTCCGGTCCTGGATGGCCGGAAGGCAGGCGGCCCATCCGCCCCAGAAGAGGCCGAAGACCGCGAAGGCCGCGGTCAAGCCCTTCGCCCTCTTCACGCGCGGCTAGTGAGCTTCAGAGCTGCAGGTAGCGGTCGACGAGGTTGTGCTCCTGCAGGCGGCGCAGTCCCTCCCGGATCTCGCGCGCGCGAACCGTGCCGACACCGGAGATGGCCTCGAGGTCGCGTTGAGAGGCACGGATGATCGACTCGAGGTCGCCGAGGTCCGCGACGACCTTCTGGATCACGCCCTCGGGGAGCCGCCGGACGTGGGAGAGGATCCGGAAGCCCCTTGGCGAGACGGAGTGGTCGAGCGGGTTCAGGTCGCGCGGATAGCCGAGAAGCTCGACGATGCGCTCCGTCTCGAGCAACTGCCTGTACGGGATCGCGCGGAGACCCTCGAGCGCGAGCTCGGCTCGGGCGCCCGATCCATCCGCGTGGTAGTCGCGCACGACTGCGGCTCGCTCGGCGGGGACGTTGCCGACGAGCTCGTGGAGCTGCATGCGAATGAGCCGCGCCTCGGCGCCGAGCTCGATGCAGTCGCGGTCGATCTCCGCCGCCATCCGCTTCGCCATCTCGGCCCGCTGGAGCACGACGACGACGTCGTCGAGGACGACGGCGTTCTGGAACTCGAGCGCAGTGAGGCGCGTCAGCACCTGGTCGAGCCGCTGGCCGTACGTCTCGAGCGTCGCGAGCGCCTGGTTCGTCTTCGCGAGGATTTCGGGCACGGCATCGAGCTGGTAGCGCGACGGCCCGATGTAGACGGAGATCGTCGAGCGTTGCTGGGAGATCGAGACGACGAGCGCGCCGGTCTGCTTCGCCACACGCTCTGCCGTGCGGTGGCGCGTGCCCGTCTCGTTCGACGGGATCGTCGGGTCCGGCATCAGCTGGACGTTTGCGTAGGAGATCTTCGTCAGCGTCGGCGTGAGGATGATCGCGCCGTCCATCTTCGACAGCTCGTAGAGGAATTGCGACGTGAACGGCTGGTCGAGCCGCATCCCGCCCGAGAAGAGGAACGACAGCTCGTTGGGATCGCCGATCACGATCAGCGCACCTTCTCGGGAGCGGATGATGTCGTCGATCGCCTGGCGCAGGTCGGTGCCGGGAGCGATGCGCTCGAGCGCGGCGAGGAGCTCCGGATCGCGGCGCGGGTCGTCCTCGGAAGGGGTTCGCGTGAAGCCGAGCGCTGTCTGGGCTTCCGGCATCACCGGAAGTTTGACATCTTCACCCGGCGAGCTCTGGCTCCGGAGCCGGCACTCGGCGGCTGCCCACGGTCGAGACGATGAGCCCGGTGAGGATGCAGGCCGCTCCGGAAAGCTGGAGGCTCGACGGCGACTCGTCGACGAGGATGGCGGCGAGGACGACGGTACAGAGCGGCTGGAAGGTCAGCAGGATCGAGGTCACCACCGCCGGCAGTCGCGGGAGCGAGGACGAGATCAGCAGCCAGCCGACGACCTGTGCCGACAGCGCGAGCAGCAGGAGCCATGCGAGCGCGGCCCAGGACGGCGTGAGGTCGAGGTCGCCCACGACGGCGCCGATTGCCGCGCATCCGATCGTGGCCGCGAGCGTCGCGGTGAACAGCGGGCCGGCGAAGCGCCGCAGGTCGTAGCTGCCCTGCCGAAGCGCGAGCAGGAAGCCGGCGTACGCCATCCCGGTGAGAACGCCGAACACGGCCCCGAGGCGCGGATCGTCGCCGTACGCTCCCTGCTCGAGGACGCCCGAGATGAGCACGACGCCGATCGTGACGATCGGGATCGCCGCGATCGACGACCGGTGCGGCCGCTCGCCGAGCAGCGCCCACGCGAGCAGGCCGACCAGGACGACCTGGGTATTGCCCAGCACCGTGGCGAGGCCCGCGCCGACCTGTTCGATCGCGTTGTGCCAGAGGATCAGGTCGGCGGCGAAGAACGCACCCGCGAGCCAGGCCAGTAAGACGGCCCGTCTCGGGCGAGGGCCGTAACGCCGGTCCTCCATCCGCGACAACAGCCACAGCGGCGGCAGCGCCAGCAGGCAGCGATAGAAGGCGCCGGTCGACGCCGACACGTGCGAGACGCGGAAGATGATCCCCGAGAATGCGATCGCGACCGCGCCGACGAGCACGACCGCGATGGGCCTTTGGCCGACTCGGCGCAGCACCTCGGGAAGCTAGCCGTTCTCGGTTGCGAGCCCGGCGGCGATCGCCTTCCCGAGCGTCTCCGCCTCGACGACCTTGACCTTCCGCATGGACGACTTCGTCTCGGTCGGGACGACGACCGTCCGCAGTCCGAGCTTCGCGCACTCCTCGAGGCGCCGCTCGGCCTGGGCCGCGGGACGCAGCCGCCCGGTCAGCCCGATCTCGCCGAACACGGCGAGCGCTTCGTGGGTTGGAGCTCCTTTCGCCGCGGATGCGATCGCAAGCGCGACTGCGAGGTCGGCGCCCGGCTCGTCGATGCGCACGCCGCCGGCGACGTTGACGAACACGTCGGCGTTCCCGAGCGCGACACGCGCATGGCGGCCGAGCACGGCCACGATCATCGCAAGCCGCTTCGGATCGACACCGGTCGCGACGCGACGCGGCATCGCCAGGTCGGTCGGAGCGACAAGCGACTGGATCTCGAGGAGGATCGGGCGCGTTCCCTCGAGCGCGCACACAACGGCCGAGCCGACCTCCTGCCCGCTCGTCCGGCCGAAGACCTCGGAGGGATCCGGCACTCCGGCAAGCCCGCTGCCGGTCATCTCGAAGACGCCGAGCTCGTTCGTCGAGCCGAACCGGTTCTTTGTCGCGCGGAGCACGCGATGCGCGTGGTAGCGGTCGCCCTCGAACTGGAGAACGCAGTCAACGAGATGCTCGAGCACGCGCGGGCCCGCGACGGACCCGTCCTTCGTCACGTGGCCGACGAGGATCGTCGCGACGCCGAGCTCCTTCGCCGCGCGGAGCAGCCGCGCCGCTGCCTCGCGCACCTGGGCAACCGACCCGGGTGCCGAACCGACCTCGGCGGAGTAGAGCGTCTGCACCGAATCGATCACGCAGACGTCGGGCCGCTCGGCCTCGAGCGTCGCGCACACCGTCTCGAGCTCGGTCTCTGCGAGGATCTCGACGCGCTCCGCGCCGCCCAGCCGCTCCGCGCGCAGCTTCACCTGCGCGACCGACTCCTCGCCGGTCACGAGCAGCGCCCGCCGCTCGCCGGAGATCGCGGCCAGCGCCGTCAGGAGGAGCGTGGACTTTCCGACACCCGGCTCGCCGCCGACGAGCACGAGCGACGCGGGAACGAGTCCGCCGCCGAGGACGCGGTCCAGCTCGGGCACGCCCGTCGGGATGCGCTCCGCTTCCTCCGCGGCGACGTCGACCAGGCGGAGCAGCGGCTGTGGCGGCGCCTTCGCCGCCGAGCCTCCGACGACTTCCTCCACGAGCGTGCCGAAGGCGTTGCACCCCGGGCACTTCCCGAACCACCGGCCCGCCGAATAGCCGCAGTCGGTGCACGCGTAGTTGACGGCGGGCTTGGCCACCCGTTCATGCTAAGCGCCGGTCCCGACGGCAATCGCGCCGTCTTCGTGCCGACTCTCTGACGGGACGCTTACTCGTCGACGGTTTCGACGTCGTCGTCGCCGGCCGAGTCGAACGGCTCCTCCGGCGGGACGGTGATCTTCTCGGGCGTGACCTCGCCCGGGATGACCGTCATGTCGACCTCCTCGGTCTCACCCTTGCGGGCGACCAGGATGGTCGAGTTCGGCTCGAGCGAGCGGCCGAGGACGAAGTCCGCGAGCGGGTCCTCGATCACGCGCTGGATCGCACGGCGCAGCGGCCGGGCGCCCATCGCCGGGTCGTAGCCCTTCTCGACGAGGAGCTCCTTGGCCTCGTCCGTCAGCTCGATCGCGATCTCGTGCGTGGCCATCTGCTCGCGCACGCGCTTCATCTGGATGTCGACGATGGTGAGGATCTCTTCCTTCGTCAGCTTGTGGAAGACGATGACCTCGTCGATACGGTTGAGCAGCTCGGGCCGGAACACCTTCTTCAGCTCGCCCATGACCTTGTTCTTCATGTCCTCGTAGGTCATGCCGGTGTCGTCGCCCATCGTGAAGCCGAGCGACTGGTTCTTCGAGATCTGGCCGGCGCCGATGTTCGACGTCATGACGATGATCGTGTTGCGGAAGTCCACGCGGCGACCCTGCGCGTCGGTGAGCTTCCCCTCCTCCAGGATCTGGAGCAGGATGTTGAACACGTCCGGGTGCGCCTTCTCGATCTCGTCGAGCAGGATCACGGAGTACGGCTTGCGGCGAACGGCTTCGGTGAGCTGGCCGCCTTCGTCGTAGCCGATGTAGCCGGGCGGCGAGCCGACGAGCCGGGACACGGAGTGCTTCTCCATGTACTCCGACATGTCGACCTGGATCATCGCGTCCTCGTCGCCGAACAGGAACTCCGCGAGCGTACGCGCGAGCTCCGTCTTGCCGACGCCTGACGGCCCGAGGAAGATGAACGAGCCGGTCGGGCGCTTCGGGTCCTTGATCCCCGCCCGAGCGCGGCGGATCGAGCGCGAGACCGCCTCGATCGCCTCTTCCTGCCCGATGACTCGCTTGTGCAGCTCGTCCTCCATGCGCGTGAGGCGCGCGGACTCGGCCTCGGTCAGCTTGAAGACCGGGATACCCGTCCACATGGAGACGATGTCGGCGATCTCCTCCTCGCCGACCTCGGGCTGCTCGGCCTCGGATTCGTTCTGGCGCCAGTTCTCCTCCAGCTCGCGCTTCTTCTGGGAGAGCTTGCGCTCCTTGTCCCGAAGCGAGGCGGCCTTCTCGAACTCCTGGTTCTCGATCGACTCTTCCTTGTCCTTCCGGACCTTGTCGATCTCCTCCTCGAGCTCGCGGTAGCGAGGTGGCGCCGTCATGGAGCGGATCCGCATGCGCGACCCGGCCTCGTCGATGAGGTCGATCGCCTTGTCTGGAAGATGGCGGTCCTGGATGTAGCGGTCGGCGAGCGACGCTGCTGCATGGAGCGCGTCGTCGGAGATCTTGCAGCGGTGATGCGCCTCGTAGCGGTCGCGCAGCCCGCGCAGGATCTGGACCGTGTCGTCGACCGACGGCTCCTCGACGCGGATCTGCTGGAAGCGCCGCTCGAGCGCCGCGTCGCGCTCGAGGTACTTGCGGTACTCGTCGAGCGTCGTCGCACCGATCGTCTGCAGCTCGCCGCGGGCGAGCGCCGGCTTGAGGATGGAGGCCGCGTCGATCGCGCCCTCCGCAGCGCCTGCGCCGACGAGATTGTGGAGCTCGTCGATGAACAGGATGATGTCGCCGCGCTGCTGGATCTCCTTCATGACCTTCTTCAGCCGCTCCTCGAACTCGCCGCGGTACTTCGAGCCGGCGACGAGGGCCGCGAGATCCAGCGAATAGATCTGCTTCCCCTTCAGCAGCTCGGGCACCTGGCCTGAGGAGATGCGCTGCGCGAGGCCTTCGACGACGGCGGTCTTGCCGACGCCCGGCTCGCCGATCAGCACCGGGTTGTTCTTCTGGCGCCGCGAGAGGATCTGCATGATCCGCTCGATCTCCGTCTGGCGTCCGACGACCGGGTCGAGCTTGCCCTCACCGGCCTGCTTCGTGAAGTTGCGGCCGAACTGGTCGAGCAGCTTCGAGGACTTCGTCTTCTCGCCCGGCGCCGCACCGCCGCCCTGCTGGCGGCGACCGGGACCGGAGAGCATGCGGATGATCTCGTTGCGGATCTTGTCCGCGTCGGCGTCGAAGTCGAGCAGGATCCGCGCGGCGACGCCCTCGTTCTCGCGGACCAGCCCGAGCAGGATGTGCTCCGTGCCGATGTAGTTGTGTCCGAGGCTGAGCGCCTCGCGCAGCGCGAGCTCGAGGACCTTCTTCGCGCGCGGCGTGAACGGAATCTGTCCGGTGGTGACCTCGTCGCCCTGGCCGACGATGCGCGCGACCTGCGCGCGAACCTCTTCCACCGTGATGTCGAGCGACTCGAGGACGCGCGCGGCAAGACCTTCCTCTTCGCGCAGCAATCCGAGCAGGATGTGCTCCGTGCCGATGTAGTTGTGCTTCAGTGCCCGCGCTTCGTCCTGGGCGAGAACGACGACCTGCCGGGCCCGTTCGGTGAAGCGTTCGAACAAACTCGTCCTTTCCTTGCTGGGAGGGTCATCGTAGCCCAGCGGCCGGAGGCTGTGTCCGTGGCCTTACGGACTTCTTACGGCTAGGTTCGGCAAATCCGCGGACGGGCTGAAGAGCGGCCCCGGCGGGCCTTATGAGCCGCCCGAGAACAGGCCCTTGACCAGCGTGGAGCCGGTCATGAGGAGAATCTTGACGTCGAGCCAGAGGGAGAAGTTCTCGATGTAGAAATTGTCCCACTCCGCACGATCCGGGATCGACGTGCGCCCGCGCAGCCCGTGAACCTGGGCCCAGCCGGTGATTCCGGCCTTCACGCGGTGCCGGTCGCCGTACCGGTAGACGGTCTCCTCGAAGCGTCCGACGAACTCCGGCCGCTCCGGCCTGGGGCCCACGATGCTCATCTCGCCCTTTACGACGTTGATCAGCTGAGGGAGCTCGTCCAGGTTCGTGGCCCGCAGGAAACGCCCGACTGCCGTCCGACGGTCGGCGCCCTCGACCCCGCCGGGCCCGAGGCCCTCGGGGAGCACGAACGCGGACTCGTCGTTCTCGATCACCCGCATCGAGCGAAACTTGAGAATGTCGAACGGCTTGCCGTCACGGCCGACGCGCGTCTGGCGGAAGAGGATCGGGCGACCCATCGTGACGAGGACGGCGAGCGCCGAGAGGACGAGGAACGGCGCCGTGAGCGCCAGCAGGAAAGCGCCGACGATCCGGTCGAGGGCGTACTTGACCGTGAAGTGCCAGTTGCGCGGGTTGACCCGGGACGGGACGAGCAGCGAGAGCCCACCGAGGTGCTCCACGTGGACGGCTTGCGGCACACGCTCGTAGAAGCGCGGGACGAAGGCGACGTCGATCCCGAGCTCGTCGCAGCGCCGCAGGAGGCGCACCATCACCTCGTCGGGCGCGTTCGAGAAGGCCACCACGACCTGCTCGATCCCGTGCTCGGCCGCGACGCGCTCGAGATCCCAGCTCGCACCGAGCACAGGCAGGTCGACACCTGCACCGTCGAGCTCCAGCGGGTCCTTGTCCAGGAAGCCGACAGGCGCGAGACCCAGCTCGGGCCTGGCTTCGAGCCGTTCCGCGATGAGCGTCCCGATCCGGCCTCGGCCGACGATGAGCGTCGGCCGGGCGAGGAGCCCGGTTCGGTTCGCGTTGCCGAGCGACCACTGGAGCGCCGTGCGCCCGGCGATGAGATACACGGCCACGAACGCCCACTCCCGGGCAAGCAGCGCTCCGTCGCCCGAGCCCTCGAGGAACACCTGGAGAGAGAGGACAACACCCGCAGCGAGCGTCAGGGCGAAGAGGACCACCCTGGCGTCGTCCAGCACGTGCGCCTGCAAACCGCGGCTGTAGAGCCCGCGGGCGGCGAGGAGGGGGAACAGCGCCGCCGCGAACACCACCATCCACTCGAGCGGAAGGGGCGTCACGCCGGCGCGTGACGCGCCGAACTGGGCAGCCACTGAGCCGGCGAGGAACATCGTCACGTCGGAGAGGACGACGATCGATGTCCACGCCCGGCCACTCAGGCGCCGCGCCCGGGGTGCTGGCGGCGCGAGCGGGAGCTGCTCGACCCGCGAGTCGAGGGGTAGCTCCGTCAGCGGTGTCGACGACACCTTGCTACCTCAGTCTGTTGTCAGCCTCGCTAGGCCTTGTTCCTGGCGAAGCGCCGCAGTCCCGCGCCGGTGATCAGCAGGGCCATGCCGCCGACGACCATCAGGGTGAGGTCGAGGCCCGTGAAGGGCAGACCACCCTTGACGCCCGCCGCGCCTGCGCGGCCGAGCTCCTGCTGGAGCCCCGGCTGCACGTTCCCGTCGCCGTAGCCCTGGAGCACGGCGTCGCGAAGCGCCCGGTTCACATCGTCACGAGAGTACTGCCGGTCGAGATGACCGTTGTCCGCGTAGTCGCGGTAGATCTGCGTCGGCGTCGCCGCCGATGCCAAAGACGCCATCAGGAGTGCCGCTGCTGCAGTTGCAGCAGCAACCGTCAAAACACGCCGCATGTGTTCCCCTCTCCACTTACCCCGATTGCCGCAATTCGGCCCGTCGTTCCTCTCCGCCGGGCCACCTCACACAATACGTAAATTCCTCGTCCTGTCGAGGGCTTGAGCACTCGAGCAAGATGCCTGTCCCCGCTTAGACCGTGAGAAACGCGAACGCCACCAGACGAGAGCAGGCGCTTCGCGTCGTTCCAGTCGGGCTGCTCGCGTTCGGCGGCGCCTCGATGGCGTGGAATCTCTTCGGGAGCACGCTGTCGCGCGACTGGCTTCCGTACGGGGTCGCGGCGGCACTGCTGACGGCCGGCCTGCTGTGGAGCGGATCGGCGCTCCGGCCGCCGCCGTTGGCTCTCGGAGGGATCGCTGCACTGCTCGGCCTCGCCGCCTGGGACGCGTTGTCTCTTGTCTGGTCCCCGGTGCCGGCGCTGGCGCGCGACGAGGCGCTGCTCGTCGTCCTCTACGCGTTGAGCTTCTCCGTCCCGGTGTTCGTCCTGCGCGGAGCGCCGGACCGCCGCGCCGCGGTCGTCGCGGTGGCAGCGATCCTCGTCGCGCTCGCGTCCGCGACGCTCGTCGATCTGCTGGTCGTCGAACATCCGGCGGAACACTACGAGGGGGGACGGCTGACGTTTCCCATCTCGTACGTCAACGCGCAGGCGGCGATGTTCCTCCTCGCCTTCTGGCCGTGCGTCGCTCTCTCTGCCGGTCGGTCGGCGCGGCCGTGGCTGCGGACGGCGGCGGTCGGCGGCGCCTGCATCCTGCTCGCGGGCGGCTTGATGACCCAGAGCAAGGGCGGGCTCATCGCCTCCGCCGTCGCGGGGATCGCGCTCTTCGCACTGTCCCCGCATCGTCTGCGGCTCGTCATCCCCGCCCTGATCCCGATCGCCCTGGTCGGCGGGTCCTACGAGCTGCTCACGCGCCCGTTCCGGGAGCAGGACGCCGGCGACTTCGCGGACGCAGTCCGGTTCGCCTCCACTACCGCGCTCGTCCTCACCGGAGTCGCGCTCGCCGCAGGGGCGCTCTACGTCGTCATCGACCGCCGGGTGGCGGTGCCCGCGGCGGGGCGGCGGCTCGCCGCCGTGGGCCTGTCGGCAGCACTGGTCCTCTTCGCGGTCGGCGCGGTCGGGGCCTTCTTCGTCACGGTCGACCGGCCCGGCCACTACCTCGCGGACAAGTGGGACTCCTTCAAGTCGATCCCGGAGCGCGAGACGGGCAGCAGCCACCTGACGAGCCTCGGTTCGAACCGCTACGACTTCTGGCGGGTCGAGCTCGACCTCGCGCGGGACCATCCGCTCGCCGGCGTCGGCGCCCGCGGCTTCGCGTCGGAGTACCTCCTGACCCGCCGGAGCGGCGAGACCCCGGCCCGGCGGACACTCGGTGGTGCTCGACACGCTGTCGGAGACCGGTGTCGTCGGCCTCGTCGCTGCTGCCGCGGCGCTCGGGCTGCCGCTGGCGGGCGCTCTGCGGCGCGGGCGCCGTGATCTCGTGCTCGCCGGGACGGCCGCCGCGTGCGTCTACGGCGTCGTGCACGCGTCCGGCGACTGGATCCTCACCTTCCCCGCGGTCGGTGTCCCGTTCTTCGCGCTGCTGGGAGTCGCGAACGCCAGGCTCGGACGACGATGCACCGCCGCCGCACGCTGCGCGGGCGCGCAGCGACTGCCGGCGCGCTGCTCGCAGTCGTCGTCGCCTTCGGCGCGTTCGGGCTTCCCTGGCTCTCGGCCCGCTTCACGCAGTCGGCGCTCGACGACCCGCCGCACGCGGCGTCCGACCTGCGCTGGGCCAAGCGGCTCGACCCGCTGACCGTCGACCCCTACCTCGCCGCAGCGACGCTCGCGCCGGGCTCGGAGGAAGCGGTCGCCGCCCTCCGGAAGGCGGTGTCGAAGCAGCCGGCAGGTCTCGTCCCTGCGCTATCGCCTCGGGCTCTCGGAGTTGGAGGCCGGCAGACGGGCAGAGGCCAGGGCGGAACTCCGGGAGGCGCACAGACTCGATCCACGGAGCACGATCGTGAGCGCGGCGCTCGCGCGCGCGTCCTCGAACCCCTAGGGCAGGTGCTGGAGGTCGGGCTCCGGCAGCGGCGGATCGAGAGCCGGGCGCCGTCGCAGGAGGCTCAACGCGCCGCGGACGTCGTCCGGGAAGACGCGGTGCTCGAACGCTGCGAAGACGGCGAGATAGGCAAGGCCGCCGAGGAGAACCGCGGCGACAGGCGAGTGCACGAGCAGCCCCATGGCCACGGCGGACGCGGTGCCCGCGACGACGGCGCCGCCGAACACGCGGAGCCAGTGGAAGCCCTCGCACGCGCGCGCGGCGTACACGAGCAGCGGCACCGTCACGAGCGCCTCCGAGATGGACGTCCCCAGGGCGGCGCCGTTCAACGACGAGCCAGGGGATGAGGATGAAGTTCGCCGCGATGTTCTCGAGCGCAACGACTCCCATCGCGATCGTCAGCACGCGCTGGCGGTGCCGTGCCACGAGGAGCAGGCCGGCGATGTACGCGACTGCGTAGAGCGGGATCGCCGGGCCGAGCAGCCGCAGCGCCGTCACGGCGTCGTCGTAGCTCGAGCCGTACACGAGGTTCACGATCGGGCCCGCGAGGATCGATCGCCCCCACCGCCGAGCGGCACGGTGAGGAAGAGGCAGAACTTCAGCGCGCGCTCGTAGACGGCGCCGACAGGCGTCTCCGTCGACGGGGTCAGGCGCGAGAAGACCGGATAGACAGCGGCTCCGATGCTCCAGCCGATGAAGAGCGTCGCCTCGAAGAGCCGGTACGCGGCTCCGTAGCTCCCGACGACGTCCTTCGGCTCGAAGATCGCGAGCATCGCCGCGTCGACACGGAAGAGCACCGTCCCGAACGCGCCGGCCAGCCCGATCGGGATCGCCGCGTGCAGCAGCGGCCACCAGATCCGCAGGGAGATCGTCGGCCGCGGCCGCGCGACCTTCCAGTACATGAGTGCGAGCGCAAGCAGGAACGCGAGCACCGCTCCGCCGAGGTAGATCGCCGAGACCGCAACGACGCCCGCGCCCTTGAGGAGGGCGGCGATCCCGACGATCGTGGTGAGGAACCGCTGCGAGATCAGCACGACGGGGATGAAGCCCATCCGCTCGTGGGCCTCGAAGACCGCGAAGCACGTGCCGCGCAGCAGCTCCGCGACGACCGCCACGCCGAGCAGTGCGACGACGTCGCGCGTCTCGTTCCCCGACGTCGTCGCGGACACGACGGCGACCGCGATCGCGAGCGTCGGCACCGCGAGGACGATCTTCATCGCGAGGTTGTTGGCGAACTGCCGGTGGATGTCGTTGCGATTGCGGGCGACGTCCCGTGTGAGGACGGCGTTCTGCCCGAAGTCCGCGAGGACCGACACGAGCGTCACGAGCGAGAGGGCGAAGATGAAGACGCCGAACTGCGAGACGCCCAGCTTGCGCGCCATGACGATGAAGAGGAGGGTCGTCGCGATCTTCGAGCCGATGTCGGCCAGACCGCGGTAGAGCGTGTTGGCGAAGATGCGCCGCGCGCCGTCGCTCACGAGCCGCCTCCGCGCGCAGGAGCGGCTTCAGCTTCGATTTCACGCCGGGCGGAAGCGAGCGCGCGGCGCGCTCGGCGCCGAGGACCACGTGGACAGATGCGGAACGAAGTCCTCCCGGGACGAGGTCGACCCAGACGAGCTCGCGCTCGCCGTCGGCGAACCGCTCCTTCAGCGGCTGACGGCCGGGGCCGAGATCGACGCGCTCCTCCACCGCGCTCGAAGGCGTGCCGGACCGCGCCGTCGATCGTCAGCAGCAGCGGCGGCGCGACGGAGTACGAGTCGTCGAAGCCGCCGAGCCACGACGTCGTGACGCCGCCGGCCGAGAGGAAGAGCACCGCGCTCACGACCCTGCCATCGGCCTCGAGCACCCAAACCTGCAATTGGGGCGGCCGCGAGCTCGCCGCGGGAGCTCTTCGAGCATCCGTTCCACGCCCGCGCCGACGACGCCCGAGCCGCCGCGTTCGAGCCAGCGGGCGTGGTGGAGCGCCACGAAGTCCTGCACCGCCGACCCGACCTCGTCGGGCGCCGCGAGCCGCACCGCCGCACCGGTCTCCGCGAGTCGCCGCTCGCCGAGCCGGAGCGTGCGCCGGAACTTTCGACTGAGGCGGTCGAGCCATTCCTCGTACGTGAGGCCCGCGGTCGTCACGAAGAGGGCGGGCGCAGTGTCCCGCACACGCGAGCGGAGCCGTCCCGGCCAGGTCTCCCGAAGCAGTCCCGGCCAGAAGGAATCCCGGGCGACTCCCTCGAGCCGCAGGAGCCGGGGAGAAGGGGTCGCCCGGGCGAGCGCTGCCGAGAACGACTCGGCGCACTCTCGCTCGCGGCCGGGCCGGGCGACCGGCTCGACGCCGGTCGACGTGCCCGCGCCGAGCAGGCGGTACGTCGCCGACCTCGCCGGCCCGCGTGCCACGTAGAAGGGGCGATTCCGGCGAGCTCGTCTCCGTCGAAGGCACACACCGGCTCGGAGCTGTGCGCCCGACGGGCGAGCGTGACGCCACCAGGGGAGGAGCCAGCCGGAGAGCGCGTACGGATTGCCGGCCGCGGCCGCAAGCCCGTCCCACTGCGATCGGAGCGACTCGAGCCTGGCGGGGTCCTCGATCAGCTCGCCTCGCACGAGCCGCGAGTGTACGGGACGCCCCGAACGCCTCCGTCCGCTCTGAAAGCATGTCGCCGATGGCCGGAAAACCCTTGCCGCCGCTTGCACTGACGTACCACGGCGTCAAGTTCGTCCAGCTCGAGCGCGACCCGCATCACATGTTCGTCCGCCCGCGCGACCTCGGCCGCCAGGTGGAGCGTCTGCGGTCGTGGGACTACGAGCTCGTCACCTTCGGAGAGCTCGCGCGGAGAGTTGCGGAGGGTCGCGCGGACGGCGCCGTCGCGCTGACGTTCGACGACGGGCTCGTCGACAACTTCGAGACGCTCGCACCGCTCCTGCGCGAGGAGGGAGTGCCCGCGACCGTGTTCGTCGTCACCGGCTGGCTCGGGCAGCCGCATCCGGTCGCGGACTGGACGCGCGTCATGACCGAGTCGGAAGTCCAGGAGCTGGCGAAGCAGGGCGTGGAGATCGGCGCGCACACGCACACGCATCCGGACCTCACGACGCTGACACGGGAACAGGCGCACGAAGAGCTCTCACGTTCGCGGAGCGAGCTCGAGCGGATCACCGGCTCCGAGATCACCGTCGCGGCGTACCCGTACGGGAGCGCGAACGACGAGACCCGTGCGGCGGCGGAAGACGCCGGCTTCGCCGCCGCGTGCCGCACGCTCGGGCTCGGCAGCTGGAGCGACCCGTTCGACCTGCCGCGGCAGGCGATGGAGAACTACGCGAGCCTGTTCGGCCTGCGGTTGAAGCGCGACGGCCGCTACGAGCCGCTGATGCGCCACAAGCTGTTCCGCGGGCTGCGCCGGGTGAGCCGGCGGACGCGTGCGCTGATCGACGGATGAGCGACGCGCCGGCGGAGCTCGACGCGCTCGCGCCGGAGTGGGACGCGCTCGTCGACCGTGCGCACGGATCGCCGTTCGTGCGTCCGGGCTGGATCCGTGCCTGGTGGCAGGCGTACGGCAAGGGGGAGCTCCGTGTGCTGCGCGTGCGGCGCGACGGGCGGCTCGCCGGCGTGCTCCCGGTCGAGCTCCGGTCCGGGCGCGTCGAGGCGCCGACGAACCTCGAGTCGCCGGACTTCGCCCTGGCCGCGGAGGACGCGGACGTCGCAGCCGAGCTCGCGAGGGCCGCCCTCGGCCTCGGCGAGGCGACGGTGCTGCTCTCACCGCTCGAGGCCGACGCTGAGGACCTCCCCGCGCTCCGCGCCGCCGCGTCCGAGCTTCGCCACCGCACGCTCGAGCGCGTCCGCGAGCGCTCTCCGTACATCGCCCTCGAGGGAACGTTCGACGACTATGCGCACGCCCGCGGGAAGCTGCTCCGCGACGTCAACCGCCGCCGGCGGCGCCTCGCCGAGGAGGGCACGGTCGAGGTGCAGCTCTCCGACGGGACGAGGGGGCTCGAGGATCTCCTCGAGGAGGGACTGAAGCTGGAGGGCTCCGGCTGGAAGTCCGCGCAGAGCACCGACATCCTCAGCCGGCCCGAAGCGCGGAGCCTCTACGACGAGATGACGTCGTGGGCGGCCGGGCGCGGCATCCTCCGGCTCGCCTTCCTCCGCGTGGACGGACGCGCGGTCGCCTTCCAGCTCGGGCTCGAGGAGGGCGGCGCCTACTTCTTCTGCAAGGGCGGCTACGACCCCGAATACCACCGCTTCGCTCCGGGGAAGCTCCTCCTCCGGGACCTCGTCGAACGCGCCTTCGGGCTTGGCCTCGACACCTTCGAGTTCCTGGGCGCCGACGAGCCGTGGAAGCTCGAGTGGACGGAGACGCGGCGCGAGCGCCGTCTCTTCCTTGCCTTTCCGCCCACGCTCGCCGGACGGCTGGCGTTCGCAGCGGAGGCCTACGGGCGGCCTGCGGCACGCAAGCTCGGCGTCCGCCGGCTCCTGGGGCGGTAATTCTCGAGAGCCCGACTATCCTCAGACGGTGCGGCTTTCGGTCGTGATCGCCACCCTCGGCCGACCCGAGGTTCTCCGCGAGACGCTTTCCAGCGTCCTCGCGGCCGACCCTCCACCCGCGGAACTGCTCATCGTGGACGGCGACCCGAAACAATCGGCGCACTCCGTGGCCGAATCCGCGAGGTCGGAGACGACGGACGTGTCGTACATCCCGACGCCGCCGAGCGTCACCGCGCAGAGGAACGCCGGCATCCGCACGGCGACCGGGGACGTCCTGGTGTTCCTCGACGACGACGTCGCAGTCGAGCCGAGTCTCTTCGCGACGCTGGAGCACGCCTTCGGCGACTCCGGCGTCGTCGGCGCGACCGGACGTGTTCTCGAGGAGCAGGCGCATGCGATCGGCGGCCAGCAGTCAGGCCTGCGGCGCTGGCTCTTCGGGGGCGACCAGGGCACCTTCACCCGCTTCGGCTACCCGCGCTACGTGCTCGACGTCGACGACCCGCGGGACGTGCAGGTCATGCCCGGCTGCCTCATGACGGTCAGGCGCGACGTCGCCGAGCGCGTGTTGTTCGACGAGAGCCTGACGGGTTACGCGCTGGCGGAGGACGAGGACTTCTCGTACCGGCTCTCGCGCCTCGGGCGAATCCGCTACCTCCCCGACGCGGTGCTCGAGCACAAGAAGTCCGGCTTCTCGTCGATCGACCCGCGCGAGCTCAACCGCAAGGTCGTCGTCAACCGCACGTACATCTTCCGTAAGAACTTCCCGCAGACGCCGCTCGCCCGTTTCCAGTTCGCCCTCCTGATCGTGATGCTCGTCGCGCACCGAGTGCTCAACCGTGAGTGGTCGGCCGCCCGCGGCCTGCTGGACGGAGTCGCCGAGGTATGGCGTCCGAAGCCCGCGACGAGCCACTAGCGGTCACGTTCGTCTCCTCGCACGCCAGGGCGGGAGGAGCGGAGCGCTACCTCGAGCACGTGCTCGACCTCCTCGGTCCCGACTGGGTCCGAGCCGTCGTCGTACTCGAGGACGGTCCGCTCGTCGAGCGACTGCGCGCGAAGCACCCGACGCGCGTGATCCCGACGGGTGCCGGCTGGACGAGCATTCTCGCCTCCGCGCGGCGCCTGCGGGCGCTGCTGCGCGAAGACGAGCCGAAGCTCGTGCACGCGAACGGCGTCAAGGCTGCGATCGTGTCCGTGCTCGCCGCCGCCGGCACGAAGATCCCGGTCGTGTGGGTACGGCACGACTTCAGCTACGACGGACGCGTCGCACGGCTCGTCGCGGGTCGGTGCCGCGTGACGGTCGGAGTGAGCGAGGCGGTCGCGCGCGGGCTGCCACACGCACGCGTCGTCTATCCCGCGCTCGCGGCGGAGGACACCGTTGCGGCGGCGCGCACGAGGGAGGCCCACGCGGTCGTCCTCGTCGGCTACTTCCACCCCGTGAAGGGGCAGGCGGAGCTGGTAGAGGCCGCGCCCTCGATCCTCGAGCGCGTGCCCGACGCGCGGATCCTCTTCGTCGGCGGCGAGGATCCGAATGCCGGCGGATACCTCGAGACCGTGCGGGCGCGGGCGCGCGAGCTCGGCGTCGAGCACGCTGTCGCCTTCCTCGGACACCGCACCGACGCCGCCGCGCTGATCGGCTCGAGTGATGTCGCGGTCGTGACGACGCTCGGCAGGGGAGAAGGGTTCGGCCTCGCGGCGCTCGAGGCGCTCGACGCGGGGACGCCGGTCGTGGGCTACGCGGCCGGCGCGCTGCCGGAGATCGTCGGCGACTGCGGGAGGCTCGTCCCGGCAGCAGACCGCGCGGCGCTCGCGGATGCGATCGTCGAGCTGCTCTCCGACGACGCCCTTCGCGCGTCGCTCGCGTCCTGCGGCCGCGAGCGTGCACGGGAGCGCTTCTCCGTCGAGCGCTGGCGGAACGGTCTCGTCGACGCATACCGGGAAGCAGCATGAGGCCCGAGCGCCTCGACCCGATCTGGTCGGTCGCCGCCCTGATGACCGGTGCGCTGCTCGTCGCCGGCGTCAGCCTGCTGGCGGGCGCAGGGCTGATCAACATCTCGTCGCGCTACGACCAGGCGGCGCCGGTCATCGTGCTCGTCCTCGTCCTGTTGCCGATTGCAGCGGTGGCGACGATCGCGTCGCCCCGCCTCGCGATCGCCGCGGTGTTCCTCGCTTTCCTCGCAGGGACGAGCGCGACGAAGGGGGCGATCGGGCTCTTCGGCGTGCTCGTCGTCCTCGGCCGCATCGCGGTGGGCCGCACCCCGCTGTCGTGGTCACCCGCGCTCTGGTGGGCCGCGGCGTTCTGCAGCTGGAGCCTCATCAGTCTCGGGTCGGCCGTCGACACCGGTCTCGCGACGAAGGAGGTCGGGCTCGTCTTCACCGGCGCCCTGTTCGCCTGCGTCGTGCTCTCGGCGTGCCAGACGATGACGGACGTCCGCTGGGTGTGCGGCGTGATCGTGCTGACCGCGCTGATCATGACCATTCAGGCGCTGGCCAACTTCGACCAGCTCCAGCCGACCGCGTACCGCACGGAGGTCGTCGGCCGACTGACCGGGAGCGCCTTCGGCTCGCCGAACCAGCTCGGGTCGTTCTGCGCCATGACTGCGTTCGTCGCGATCGGGCTCGCGCTCGGCGGCCGAACGCGCCTCGGCCGCTGGTCGGCGACCATCGCGCTCGCCGTCGTGCTCACGGGACTCACGTTCTCGCTCTCGCGCGGCGCGTGGATCGGCACGATCCTCGGGCTGCTCTTCCTTCTCGTCGCCGTGCGCGAGGCGCGCCGCATCGCGATCGTCCTCGGGCTGCCGCTCGTCGTGATCGCCTGGGCGGTCGGCTCGTTCGCGCCCGGCAACACGCAGATCCGCGTCATCACGCAGCGCGTCGGGGCGCTCACCTTCTCGAGCCCGTACGACGAGCGTCCGGCGATCTGGGCGGAGGCGTTTCGCGAGATCCGCGAGCAGCCGTGGACGGGCGAGGGCCCGGGCGACTTCCCGGTCTCCAGCTTGCGCTCGGGCTCCGAGACGAGCTCCGTGTATGCGCTGCACGCGCACAACATCTGGCTGAACATCGGTGCGGAGACCGGTCTGCCCGCCGTGCTGATGGTCTTCGGGCTGATGGTCGCGCTCGCGCTGGCCGGCCACCGTGCGGCAGCCGGTGCCACGGCGCGGGGGGATCCACGCGACCGCGCGCTCGTCGGGGGACTCTGCGCGTCGCTCGTGTCCGTGGTCGGACAGGGCTTCGTCGACTACACGCTGCGCAACGTCGTGTGCTTCATCACCCTCTGGGGGATCATCGGACTGCTCCTCGTCTGCAGGCGTGAGCTGATCACGCCGCGCTCACGGGGACGCGAGCCCGCTAGCGACGGAGCTTGACCCAGCGCGGTGCGGCCACACGCGCGTGCCGCTTGCCGTGATGCGCCTCGAGCGCGCGCGACTTCCCGTTCTGACTCGCTGCGGCTGACGACGCGAAGGCGGTCGACTTCGCGCCCGTGAGCTGCGCCTGAAGCGCGAGATACGCGGGCTTCGGCGACAGCGACCGGTCGAGCAGCCCGTAGTTGTCGAGCTGCGGGGCGCCGGTCGAGAGGTTGCGCTCGTTGTACCAGAACATGTTCGTCACGTACGGGAAGTTTGCGGTGACGTACTTGATCGTGCGCACGAGGTAGTCGCCCTGCTGCTGTGGCGTGACACCACGGTTCCAGTTCTCGACGCCCGACCAGTTCGTGTGCGACGACCAGCCGAACTCCGTGAACCAGATCGGCTTTGCGCCGTCGCCCTGCTTGACCATCAGATCGCGGACTGCGCGCACGTGCGAGAGCGTGTATTTCGTGCCGTCGTCCGGCTTCTCGGGCGGCGCATCGGCGATCCCCTGGTACGGATGGGTGGACATGACGTCGAAGCTGCCGCGGATACCCGCGGCATACGCCCTCGCGAGGTACGCGGTGTCGTTCGCCGACGGTCCGCCGAAGACGACGAGCGCCTTCGAGTCACCGCTCTTGAACGCGGGATACGCAGCGCGGAGAAGCCGCGCGTACGTCGCGACGTCGCCCGTGAAGAAGTCCGTGAGGTTCGGCTCGTTCCAGACCTCCCAGGCCTCGACCCGTCCGCGGAAGTGCGCTGCCGCCCAGTTCGCGATGCGCGCGTAGTCGTTCACGTCCGACGGCGGGACGTTCGTCCCGCGGCCGCCGTTCGCCCACGCCGGCGTCGACCAGAGTGTTCCGAGGACGTGGATGCCGCGCGCGCGGGCGGCGTTGACGACGCTGTCCGCGAGATCGACGTACCACTTGCTGAAGGAGCTGCGCCCGTACTCCTGCAGCGACGCCCAGCCCAGGTCGACGCGGACCCACGTGACACCTGCGGCCCTGAGCTTGTCGAGGACGGCAACGCGCTGCGCGTCCGTGTAGTCCGACCACGTCGCGTGGAACTGGACGCCGAACGACGGGCGTGCGGGCGCAGCTGCGCGTGCTTCACCCGGAGTTCCGAGCATGCCTGCGGCAAGACCGGCGACCATTGCGCTGAGCGCGACGGCGAGGCTCAGCCGGGTTCTCTGCGGCTTGCGGCTCCAACTCCCCATCTGAAGCCGCTATCGACCCTCCACCTCCCTCGGGTGAGGTCTCGATAGCTCAATCGGGGTGACTCGAACGAGGGATGCCCGCCGTCGCCCTTACGCGACACGGTCGCGCGGCCGATGTGTTCGCTAGATTCGCCTGGCTTCGGCGGTTCGTCGGGCCCGGCGACCCCGAATTCACCTGAGTGTTGAAAGGAGTGGCGTGGCAGAACAAGGGCTGCCGGAGCTCTTCGATGCGGTCCGATGGCGCTGGAAACCCGCAGCGCTGATCGCCGCCTGCATCTTCATCGGCGCGCTGATCTACATCGAGCACCTGCCGTCCAAGTACGACGCGAAGGCCGTCGTCGCGATCTCGCCGCGACCTGACGTCAGCGCGGCGGGCGCCGACACGGTCCGCGTCGGTGCGCCCAAGTTCGTCGCGTTCGCCGAGGCGCCGAAGACCGCGCAGGAGGTCGCAGCAAGTCTCGGACTTTCGCGCACCACGCTGGAGAAGGCCGTGGACGCGAGCGTGCCGCTCGACACGGGCAACGTCGCGATCACCGTTCGCCTCGAGGACCCGCGGCAAGCCGCGCGGGTCGCGAACGCCTACGCCGCGAGGATCGTCGCGCTCGCGCGCCGCGATCCGCTGCTCACCGGCCAGCTCGTCGCGCCCGCGATTCCTCCGACCGAGCCCGCCGCTCCGCCGCGCCGGCTGCTCGAGGCGGCGGCGCTGATCGTCGGCATCCTCGTCGGCATCGGCGTGTCGCTGCTGCTCGAGCGCGGGCGCCCGCGGCTCCGGTCGTGGCGCGGCATCGCGCGGATGACCGGCTATCCGGTGGTCGGCCGCGTTCCGAACGTCCGCACGCTGCGGACGCGACCGACCGAGGCGTTCTCCGATCCCGTCACCGGCTCCGCGTTCCGGACCTTGCGTGCGAACATCGAGCCGCAGTTACGCGACGAGAACATGGGCGTGCTGCTCATCACGTCCGCGAGCAAGAGCGACGGCAAGACGACGATCGCCGCCGCGCTCGCCGAGTCGCTCGGGCGCGTGGGGATGACGGTGCTGCTCGTCGACGGCGACCTCAAGCGCCCACGCGTCGCGCGGCTCGCGAACCTGAACGGACAGCTCGGCCTCCCGGAGGTGCTGCGCGGAAAAATCACGCTCGAGCGTGCGATCCAGCCCGGCTGGATGGATCAGGTTTCCGTGCTGCCCGCGACGCAGGATCCGGAGGGCGGCGATCTCATCGCCCAGCGCTTCGGCGGCGTGATCGAGGAAGCGCGCAAGCGCTTCGACATGGTCGTCATCGACGCGCCGCCGCTGCTCGGCACCGACGACGCGCGCGCGATGGCGCCGATGGCGGACGGCGTGCTGCTCGTCGTCTCGGCAGGCTCGATCGCGAACCCGGTGAACGAGGCGATCCTCGCGCTCGAGGCGCTCAAGGCTCCCGTGCTCGGGATCATCGGCAACCGCCTCAACGAGGCGCGCGGCTTCTACTACTAGTAGAGCTCGGCGACGCGGGCTGCGGTCTCCCGGACGTCGTAGTACGTCTCGACCCGGCGGCGGGCCGCGGCGCCCTCACGCTCGCTGAGGCTCCGGTCCGACAGGCGCGCGGCGATCGCCTGCGCGAGCGCGTGCGGATCGGAGGCGTCGACGACGGCGCCCGCGTCCTCGCCGATCGCGTCGCGCGCACCGCCCACGTCGGCCGAGACGACGCTGCGGCCGCGCGCCATCGCCTCGAGCATCGTGATCGACATCCCCTCCGACCTCGACGGGACGACGACGACGTCCGCGGCGTCGTAGACGACCTGCGGATCGTCGGGCCAGCCGAGGAAGCGCACTCCGTCGCCGGCGCCAGCCTCGAGCGCGGCGCGATCCGGCCCGTCGCCGGCGAGAAGGAGGACGGCCGAGGGTACGGATGAGCGCACGTTCGGCCACGCCGCCAGGAGGAGGTCCTGACCCTTCACCGGCGACAGGCGGCCGACACAAGCGGCGACCGGAACGTCGCCGTCGACCCGAGGACAGCTCGCGCAGCCCTCCTGTCGTCGGCGGTCGCCGGCGCCGCGTCGAGCGGCACGCCGTTGGGGACGATCTCCCAGCGCGCGTCGAGGCCGGCGGCCACTCCCCGGGCGCGCTCGAGCTCGCTGACGCAGAGGATCCGCGTCGCCCACCGCGTCGCGAGGCGCTCCCAGAGGCGGGCGACAGGCCGGAGCCTTCCCGCCCACGGCGTCGAACGACCAGCCGTGCGGCTGGAAGAACGTCGGCGTCGCGCCTCGCAGCGCGAGCCGGCCCGCAAGGCCAGCCCAGGACGAGTGCAGGTGCACGACGCCGGGCTTTCGCTCGGCGACGAGCCTGCGGAGCAGCCGCGCGCCGCTCGCGACCTCGCCGAGATGCGGACGGCCGGGGCGGTCACCGGCGGTGCGCGGACGTACGCCGAGCGCGACGTGGCGCGCGCCGAGCTCGTGAACGGCGTGCACGAACGCCGGGCCCGGCGGCGAGACGACGGTGACGTCCCAGCCTCGGCCGACCTGGTCGCGCACGTAGTCGACGACGCAGCGCGCGACGCCGCCGTCAACCGGCTCCGTGACGTGTACGACCGACAGGGAGTCCATCGCGCGGCTTACCTGGCCGCGATGTCGCCGAAGATCTCGTCGATCAGGGAGTCGAAGTTCGCGGGGATCGACCCGTCGATCGCGGCGTGGCCGCGCAGGAGGAAGAGGTACGTGTCCCACTCCTCGACACGCTCGGGCGAAGCGTCGCGATGCTCTCCCACGAGCCGCTCGAGGGCCTCGATCGTCCAGCCGCCCTCACCCGGGGCCGCCGGTTGCGGCACGGCGGGCTCCTCCACCGGCGGCGGCTCCTCGACCGCCTGAGGCTCAGGCTCCGCAGCAACCACGGGCTCCGGCTCGGGCACCGCCTTCCGCTCTTCGAGCTCGTGCTGCCGGCGTTCGAACGCGGCCGCCTGCTCGGCGAGCGCGCGCTCGCGTGCGGCGAGCTCGCCGGCGCTCTTCGCCATCGCGCGCTCGCGCTTCGAGACCTCGTCGATCCGCTTGCGCAGCCGCCGCTCGAGCCCGGGGTCGACGCTCGTCGTCCCCGCAGCTGCGGCCGGCGGGAGACGCCGTGCACGCATGACCGCGACGACGAGACCGACGATGAGTCCCGCAAGTCCCGCGATGAGGAAGTTCCGCTCTGGGGTCGGGCTCGTCTGCTCGACGACGTGGGCCGGGTCGAGCACCGTCGCCTCGAGGCGGGCGGAGCCGAAGCGCCTGTCGACGAGCTGCGTGAGCACCTGCGCAGCCTCGGCGTCGACTTGACGGGCACGCTCCGAGGTCGACGCCTCGACGGAGAGTGTCAGCACGCCGCCCTTCCCAGCCTCGGCCGAGATGTTCGGCGGCTCCGAGAGGCGGAGCGTCTGCGCGACGTTCTGCTCCAGCAGGCTGCTTTCCGCGAGCGCCTCGACGGCGGGCATGGCGCTCGCGGCGGCGGGCCCGCGCACGAGCACGCGTGTCTCGGCCCGGTACCGATCCGGTTGGAGGAGCGTCCAGACGAGACCCACGAGCAGGCCCAGAAGCAGGCCGGCCACGACAGGCCACACGACTCGCACACTGCGCTCGACGCTCGCGCGCACGGCTCAGCGCTGCCGCAGCGCCGGGAAGAGGATCACGTCGCGGATCGTGTCCCGGCCGGTCAGCACCATCGCCAGCCGATCCATCCCGACCCCGCAGCCGCCGGTCGGAGGCATCCCGTATGACAGCGCCTCGACGTAGTCCGGGTCCCCTTCCTCCGCGGTCGCGTCGCCGGCCGCACGCTCCGCCGCCTGCAGCTCGAAGCGCTCCGCCTGCTCCGCGCTGTCGTTGAGCTCGCTGAACGCGTTCGCGAACTCCATGCCAGCGACGACGGCTTCGAAGCGCTCGACGAGCCGAGGGTCGTCGTCGGTGGTGCGCGCGAACGGGGACATCTCGATCGGCCAGTCGACGACGAACGTCGGCTGCACGATCTCCGGCTCGACAAAGTGCGAGTACGCGTGGTCGACGAGCTGTGCCCACGTCTTGTCGTGGCTCGTGTCGACGCCGGCTGCGCCGAGCTTCGCGCGCAACTCGTCCGGGTCGAGCGACCAGGCATCCTTCGCCTCGAGCGCCTCGACGAACTTCAGCCGCGCCCACGGCCGCGCGAGATCGATCTCGTGTCCGCGGAACGTCACCTTCGTCCCCTCGATCGCGTCGCGGGCCGCCGCGTCGACGAGCGACTCCAGACGCCCCATCGTGTCGTTGTAGTCCGCATACGCTTCGTACCACTCCAGCTGGGTGAACTCCGGCGAGTGCTTGTACGAGACGCCCTCGTTGCGGAAGTCCTTCGAGATCTCGTAGACCTTTTCGAGCCCGCCGACGATGAGGCGCTTGAGATACAGCTCGTCGGCGATGCGGAGGTAGACGTCCTGGTCGAGATAGGTGGAGCGCGTGACGAACGGCTCCGCGAACGCTCCGCCGTACTGCGGCTGGAGGATCGGCGTCTCGACCTCGACGAAGCCCTCGTTGTCGAGATAGGCGCGGATCGCGGTGATCATGCGGGTGCGAACGAGCGCGTCGCGGCGCGACTCCTCGTTCATCAGCAGGTCGAGGTAACGCTTTCTGTAGCGGAGCTCCGTGTCGGTCAACCCGTGGAACGTGTCCGGGAGCGGGCTCCGGTTCTTGCCGAGCAGCACCAGTTCGTCGACCGCGATCGAGGGCTCGCCCCGTCTCGCACGCGCCGGTGCCCCGATGGCACCGACGACGTCACCGAGGTCGAGCTCGACCGGCCCCGTGCGGGCGGCGTCACACAGCAGCTGGATCCTTCCGCTGCGGTCGACCAGGTCGGCGAACACGAGCTTTCCCAGCTCTCGGCGCCCGAGCACGCGGCCGGCGACGCGGACGGTCGACTCGGCCTCTGCACCGGGCTCGAGCTGCTCGGCCTCCGCGCGGACGCTCGCGATCGGAACCGTGTCGGGGAAGCGCTTCGGCGTCACACGGAGAGCCTAGGGCGCGGCCCGGTCAGGCGACGAGTCGCCGGAACGGTGTCGCGAGAAGCGCCGCCCTGGTCGGCGAGTGGCGGCGGTAGAGGTCGAGGCGCGGAAGCGCGTACTGATCGCCGTCGGATCCGTCCTGGAGCGCGTAGGCGCGCTCGTATCCCGCCGTCAGGACGGCTGCACGCACGCGCACGTCGTGCTCGCCGTACGGGTAGGCGAAGTCGGGGCACGGCCGGCCGAGCTCGTCCTCGATCTCCCGCTTCGAATCGATGAGCTCGCGGAGGAGCTCCTCGTCGGAGAGCGTCGTGAGGTGTGGATGCGAGACGGTGTGGCCGCCTATCGCAATGCCTTCGCCCGCGTGCGTGCGGAGCTCGTCCCACGTCATCGTCGCGAGCTCGTTCGGGTCGTCGCCTTCCAGCTCGGGGATCGCGAACGGAGCGCCGTCCCGCCCGTAGCGGCTCGACACGAAGAGCTCGACGGGGACCCCGAGCTCACGCAGCGGAGAGAAGACCGTCGCGGCGCTGCGGAACCCGTCGTCGAACGTCACACGCACCGATCGGAACCGGCGCAGCGCGCGGACCTGCCGTAGCAGCAGGTCCGGGTCGATCGACAGCCGGTGCTCCCAGGACGGCGAGACGAGGTGGTAGCAAAGGACGAGCGGCTGCACGGACCGCTCAGCAGACGCGGCGGCGCGCCGCCGTCACGACGCGCGAGGCGCGCCGGATGTCGCTCGGCTCACGCCGCTTTGATCTCGAGGATCTTGTACTTGAGCGTGCCGCGCGGGGCAGTGACCTCGACGGTCTCGCCCTTCTTCTTGCCGATGATCGCCTTGCCGACAGGAGACTCGTTCGAGAGCTTGTTCTCGGCCGGGTTCGCCTCGGCGGATCCGACGATGTGGTACTCCACCGTCTCCTTCGCTCCGACGTCACGCAGCTTGACCTTGGAGCCGATCGAAACGACGTCCTTGGCGATGTCCTTCTTGGAGATGACGCGCGCGTCGCGCATCCGCTCCTCGAGCGTGGCGATGCGATGCTCGAGCAGCATCTGCTCGTTCTTCGCATCGTCGTACTCGGCGTTCTCGGCGATGTCGCCGAACTCCCGCGCAACGCGGATCCGCTCCGCCACTTCGCGGCGCTTGACGGTCGAGAGCTCCTCGATTTCCTGCTTGAGCCTCTCGTACCCTTCGGGTGTGAGGATGACTTCCTTCACGGCTTTACGCACCCCTTCTTATGAAAAAAGCGCGGCGCAGAGGCGCCGTCGCGGGCGGGAATGGTAGCGATACGGACGGAGACCGTCAACCGTGTTCACGGATACTATTTCCCGCTCTGTGCAGGTAGATCTTCGTGAATCCTGGTGGATCGGCGGAGTTGAGATCCCGACTCGGCTCGTCCTGGCGCCAATGGCGGGCGTGAGCGTCCAGGCCTTCAGGCGCCAGGGCCGCCGCTACGGGGCCGGCCTGGTCTGCTCCGAGATGGTCAGCTGCGCCGGGCTCGAGCACCGGAACGAGCGGACGCTGGGCTACCTCAGGGTGGCGCAGGACGAGCATCCCCTGGCGATCCAGATCTTCGGCTCGGAGCCCGCGGTCATGGCCGAGGCGGCCGGGATGGTCGCCGCCGCCGGCGCGGACGTCGTCGACATCAACTTCGGCTGCCCGGTCCGGAAGGTGACGAAGACGGGGGCGGGAGCCACGCTGCTGGACGATCCCGACCGGGCCTGCGCCATCGTCGAGGCTGTCTCGAGCACGGTCGATGTCCCGGTCTCCGTGAAGATGCGGCGCGGCCTGGAGGACGGCTCGCGAGCCTGCCTCGAGGTCGGCCCGCGCCTGGTGGAGGCCGGAGCGGCCACCCTCACGTTGCATCCCCGCTCTGCACGCCAGATGTACACGGGCGAGGCGGATCACTCCCTCACCGCGGAGCTCGTCGACCTCGTCGACGTCCCCGTCATCGCCTCGGGCGACATCACGTCACGTGCGCGGGCGCAGAGCGTCCTCGCCACCACCGGCGCCGCCGCGGTCATGGTCGGCCGCGGCGCGCAGGGGAATCCCTGGGCCCTCCGCGAGATCATCGAGGGCACGCGCTCGGAGCCGTCGCGCGAGGAGGTCGCGGCCGAGCTGATCCTGTTCGTCCGCGAGACCGTGCGCGAGCTCGGGGAGCGGAGAGCGTCAGGCTTCCTCAAGAAGTTCTACGGCTGGTACCTCGGCCGCGGGCGCTTCCCGAGGCCGTTCAAGCAGGAGCTCGTCCAGCTGGAGACGACCGAGGAGGTCGTGACCCGCCTCTACGCGGCCGCGCCGGGCGCGGCGGAGATCGTGGAGCGACTCGAGCGGGAGCTGCCCGATCCGGCAGACGAGATCCTGCTGGACTCGATGCCGATCTCGATCTACGGCGGCGGCTAGGCCGGCGTCAGCGGCCGCCGTGGCCGCGGCCGTCATGTCCGCCGTGGTCGTCGCCGTGCCCGCTGTAGCCGCCGTTCCCACCGTGGTGGTCGTCGTTTCGGTCGTGGTGGTCGCCGTCATGGTCGTCCTCGGCCGAGGAGGCGCGGGCACGACCACGGGCTTGGGCTTCTGCGGGTTGCAGCGATTCCCTGGTGGTCGTCCTTGCCTGGCGGCCCGTGGTGGTCGTGGTTGCCGTCGCCGTGCCCGTTGCCCGGGCGGGGCGGCGGCTTTGACGGCGGTCGCGTGGGCGGGCGCGTCGGCGGCTTCGTCGGCGGCGGATTCGACGGCGGCGGGTTCGAGGACTGCGGCGTCCTGATCGGCGGACCGCTCGCCACCGGCCTCGTGGTGCTGGGCGACGGCTGAACCGCGGGCGACGTCGCGGGAGGCGTCGAGGCCGGCGGGGTCGGCCTCGGAGCCGGTGTCGGCTTCGGCGCCGGCCTGGGTCTCGGCTTCGGCCGAGGCTTCGGCTTCGGGCGCGCGGGTCCGGCGCGAGCCGGGGCGGCCGACCACCGGGTTCGACGCGAGCGAAGACGAGGCGACGACAGCTGGCACCCGGCGGGCGCGAGCGGACCTGCGCGCCGGCGCCGTCGGCTTCGCCGACTGCGTCGGCGTCGGCCGCGTGGCAGCTGGCGCGATCGTCACGACCTTCGGCGGCGCCGTCTGCGGCGGAACCGAGCGGAGGACCTCTTGAGGCCCCGTCGGCTCGAGAACGGTGCGCCACATGTAGCCCGCGGCCATGCCCGTGATCACGAGCAGGACGAGCCGGGCTGCATTTGCAGTCGGTCGCACAGCCGTAAGTATCCCGACGCGTCGGACGGACAACCCAGGGTCAGACCCGGGTCTGACCCCTAGGAAAGCGTCGCTGCAGCCTCCACGGCGACCGTGTTCTTCCCCTGGCTCTTGCCCCGGTACAGGGCGACGTCGGCCCGCCGGAGCAGCTCCTCACCGGACTCGGCCTCGCAGTACTGGGCCACCCCGAACGTCGCCGTGATCGTCCTCCGCCCCCGCAGGGGCAGCACCATCTCGCTGAGAGAGCCGCGAATGCGCTCCGCCACGGCGGTCGCGCCCGTCGCATGCGTGTCAGGGAGGAGGATGGCGAACTCCTCGCCGCCGAGCCGGCCGGGGACGTCCACGTCGCGGAGGTGCGCCTCGATGAGCGAGGCGAACCGGCGGAGGACCTCGTCGCCGACGTGATGTCCGAACACGTCGTTGACGAGCTTGAAGTCGTCGAGGTCGCCGAGGATCAGCGACAGCGGCGTCCCGAACGTCGACGCACGCGTGATCTCGCCGCCGAGCGCCTCGATGAACCGCCGCCGGTTGACGAGGCCCGTGAGGTCGTCCGTACTCGCCTGCTGCTGCACGAGATGGTGGAGCCTCGCGTTCTCGAGCGCGATCGCAGCCTGCGACGCGAGCCACTCCGCAAGCTCGCGCGTCTCCGGCGTGAAGCCGTCCGACCCCGGATAGAGGAAGAGGTTCGTCGCACTATCGCCCTGGCGCGCGAGCTCGAGCATCAGCGGCGGGTGTCCGCCGTGCGTCTCGCCGATCCAGCTCATCTCGGCGCCGTCCTCGACGAGCCGTCCGCCGCGCGCACCCGTTGCATCGACGACGACCTCGAGGATGATCGGAAGCAGTGCCCGCGGGTCGTGCGTCGCGGCGAGCGCGTTTCCGACGAGCGCGAGCGCCTCACCCGGATCGCTCGACGACGCGACCGTTGCGGCCTGGCGGTCGCGTCGCTCGCGGCGGCCGCGCCTGGACCTCCCGTCGCCGCCGCTGCGCAGCATGCTCACGAGCAGGATCAGCGTGACGACCGTCAGCAGGATCGCGACGACGATCCCGCTCACGACGCGATTCCCGGATCTCGGGCATGCGCGGCCACGCGGCCGCAGTTCCGCAGGTGAAGCGCCATCGGGGAAATCCTGACGATGGCGCCGACCGGATGCAGCGCAACCGCCCCGCTCAGTCTGTGCGGTTCCGCTCCCATACGAGTCTCAGGCCCTCGAGCGTCAGGAATGGGTCGACCCGTTCGATCGTCCCCGCGTGCGGCGCGATCAGGTCGGCCAGTCCACCCGTGGCGATCGCGCGGGCCGGCGTGCCGAGCTCGTCGCGGATGCGATTCACGATGCCGTCCACCTGCCCGGCGAACCCGTAGACGACGCCCGACTGCAACGCGGCGACGGTCGTCTTGCCGATGACGCTCTCCGGCTCGACGAAGTCGACCTTGCGCAGCCGTGCGGCTCGCTCGAAGAGCGCGTCCATCGAGATCTCGATGCCGGGCGCCAGCACGCCGCCGACGTACTCCATGTCCTCGGAGACGACGTCGAAGTTCGTCGAGGTTCCGAAGTCGACGACGATGCACGGGCGCGCCGTACCGCTCCGACGCCGCGACCGCGTTCGCGATGCGGTCGGGCCCGACCTCGCGCGGATCGTCGTACCGGATCGGGATGCCGGTCTTGACGCCGGGACCGAGCTCGAGGAGCTCGACGCCGACGTAGCGCTCGACGAACTCCGCGTACGCACGGCTGAGCTGCGGCACGGTCGACGAAGGCAGATGCCGTCCACCCGCTCGAGGTCGAGGAAGCCCGGTACAGCGCGCCGAAGCTCGTCGCCGCTGCGGTTGCGCTCCGTCGCGATGCGCCAGTGCTCGGACAGCGTCGCGCCGTCGTAGAGCCCGAACACGGTCTGCGTGTTCCCGACGTCGACTGCGAGGAGCACGGGCGCTACAAGTCGTCGTCGGCCGAGAGCGACTCGCCGATCTTCTCGGCGAGCGCTTCCGCGGTGAGGCTCGGCTCGTCGCCGTCGGCGCGCAGTTCCTCGACCGTGACGTCGCTGGCCGTCCAGCACCTCTGCCCGCGGGATGATCCGGGTCGGCCGGTTCTTGTCCCAGACCCAGACGTCCTCCATGCGCAGGTGGAAGAACGGGTAGTTCGGCTGGGAGAGCTGCGCGAGGTCGAGCTTGTTGCAGAGGTAGGTCGCGTCCTGGGTGAGGACGCAATACTGAACAGGCCGAAGACGGCCGTGTACTCCCGCTTCAGCCGGAGCTCGAGCTCCGCCTCGAATTCGTCGAGCTCGTCGAGATGGCTCACCGCGACATCACCTCTCCACCGAGTCTAGCTTCGCCAGGAGCGACCTGACCGGTCCCAGCCCGGGTACCTCGAGCGCCGGGTCCAGCTCGGCCAGGGGGTCGAGAACGAACCGGCGCTCGTGCAGGCGGGGGTGCGGTACGTCGAGCCCGGGCTCGGAAATCGTCTCGTCGCCGTAGAGCAGGAGGTCCAGGTCGATCGTCCGCGGCCCCTTGGGCGGCGAGACGAGCCGGTCGCGGCCGAACTCGAGCTCGATGCCGAGCAGCGCCGCGAGAAGTGCTCGCGCCTCGAGATCCGTCGCGAGCTCGGCGGCGCCGTTGAGGAAGCGAGGCTGCTCGACGTCGCCGACCGGCTCCGTGATCCGCAGCGTCGACACCTTGACGACCCGGATCCCGGGAGCGGAACGCAGCCGACCGACGGCGCCACGGATCGTCCCCTCGCGGTCACCGAGGTTGGAACCGAGGCCGACGAATGCCCGAACCATCTGGTGGAGCGTAGAGACCCCGAGTACGCTGAGGGCCTTGGCCTGCCGGCTGCTGACGCTCGTGCTGGTATTCCTCGCGTGCGCCGCGCCTGCGCGGGCCGACCTCGTCCAGCTCGATCGTCGGCCACGCGGCGCTCGGAGCGCGCCTTGCGCAGAAGGCCGGCGGCAGCGAGCTCGTGCCCGAGCTTCGGATCTGGCGTGTCCCGACATACGCGGTGGCCGACCTGCGCAAAGCAGGGGTCGTCGATGTCAGCCGTCCCGAGACGCTGCTTCAGACGGACTCGGTCTCGGCGGCGACCGATCCGCTCGTCCCGTTCGCAGTGGTGGCGCGCCCGTCATCGGCGCGGACGCCGTGGAGCCGCCCGGCCCGGCAAGCCCGTGCACGGTGGTCGACTCCGGCGTCGACATCACGCACCCGGAGTTCGCGGGACGACCGAACACCCTCGTGCTCAACGAGCAGACGACGACGACGACGACGAGGACCACGGCACGGAGGTGAGCTCCGTGTCGCAGCGCCGAACAACGGCGTCGGAATGGTCGGCGTCTATCCGCAGGCCGTCCTCCGCGTCTGGGACGCGAGCCCGTTCGGATTCCTCAACGAAGGCGCCGCTATCCAGGGCATCGTCGAAGCCGCCCGCCGCGGGCCCGGCGTCATCAACCTCAGCTTCGGCGGCGAGGACGATGACCCGCTGCTCGCGGGATGCGGTTCTGCTCGCATTCCGGGCGGGGTCGCTCGTCGTCGCCGCAGCGGGCAACGACGGGATCGAGGGCAGCCCGAGGGAGTACCCGGCGGCGTACCCGCACGTCCTCACCGTCGGCGCGACCACCGAGAGCGGGCGCGTCGCGGTCTTCTCGACGCTCGGGCCGTTCGTCGACCTCGCTGCGCCGGGCGCGCGCATCGACGTCGCCGAGCCGCTCTCGAACGAGAACCAGACCGGCTACGACGACGCGTCTGGCACGAGCTTCTCCGCGCCGATGGTCGCCGGAGCGGCGGCGTGGGTCTGGACGACCCGACCGGCCATCGACAACACGCAGCTCTTCGAGATCATGCGGCTGTCCGCCGTCGACTTCGGCGCGTCCGGCTTCGACGCCGCGTCCGGCTACGGGCTCCTGAACATCCCGAGAGCCCTCGGGTTCAGGACGCCGCCGCGCGATCCCCAAGAGCCGAACGAGGATCCGGACCAGATCGAGCCGCACGGCCTGTTCGCCTCGGGGACGTCCCCGATGACGAGCCCCGCACACCCCGCAGGCACGATCTCCGCGCGCGTCGACCGCAACGAGGACCCCGTCGACCTGTACCGGGTCTGGGTACCCCCGAGGCGGGCGATTCGCGCGAGCTGCACCGGCTCGGTCGCGCTCCGGCTCCTGCGCCCGGGCACCGAAGGCGAAGCGGCTGCCTGCGCTCGCGAGCGGGAAGCGCGGCGTCGTCGCCTACCTGAACCGCGCGGCGCCAAGGCCGCTACGTCTACCTCGAGGTCCGCCCGCGATCGTGCGGACGACCGAGTACAGCGTGCGCCTCACGGTCGCTCGACGGTAGCGGCCGTCCACTCCACGCGAGCCCGGCCGGGCGCGCCTCGGGCTTGCGCACACGGACGCGGACTCGCTCGACGGGGAAACGGTCGACGATCGCGTCCGCGACCGGCCGCCGCGAGCGCCTCGAGCAGGTTGAAGGCCTGCGCGTCGGAGATCTCCTTCACGAGCCTCGCAACGGCTTCGTAGTCGACCGTGTCGCCGATGCGGTCCGACGTCGCTTCGTCGCCCACCTCCAGCCGCAGGTCGTAGAGGAACATCTGGCCGCGGACGCGTTCGTCGGCGTCGACGCCGTGACGCCCGAACACTTCGAGCCCGTTCGACCTCCACCAGGATCATCCGGCCACGACTGTCGCCACGGTCAGCGCCTCGACGTGCTCGCGCACGTCGTGCGCGCGGATGATCGTCGCGCCACGCTCGTAGGCGGCGACGGCCGCGGCCAGGCTCGCCGAGAGCGGCCCCGTCGTCGCGCCCTCGTGCCGAGGATGCGCCCGAGCGAGCTCTTGCGCGAGAAGCCGACGAGGACCGGCCGGCCGAGTGCGGCGAGCTCGTCGAGCCGACGCACGAGCTCGAAGTTCTGATCGACCGTCTTGCCGAACCCGATCCCCGGGTCGAGGCGATGCGCTCCTCGGCACGCCGGCGCCGGTGGCGTGACGCGAGCCGCTCCTCGAGGAACGCGGCGACCTCGGAAACGACGTCGTCGTACATCGGGCTCGCCTGCATCGTCCGCGGCTCGCCCTGCATGTGCATGAGACAGAGGTAGGCGCCGCCGTCCCCGACGACGCCGGCCATCTCGGCGTCGCCGCGCAGCGCGGTGACGTCGTTGACCATCTCCGCCCCGAGCTCGAGCGCGCGGCGAGCGACCTCGGCCTTCGCCGTGTCGATCGAGATCGGCGCGCCGTGCAGCGCCTCGAGCACCGGCACGACGCGGCCGAGCTCGACGTCGAGCGAGACTCCGTCGGAGCCGGGGCGCGTCGACTCACCGCCGATGTCGAGAATGGCCGCGCCCTCGTCCAGCATGCGCCGGCCCGCTGCCGCGGCGGCGGCCGGCTGGCAGGTGGACGCCGCCGTCGGAGAACGAGTCGGGCGTCGACGTTGACGATGCCCATCACCGACGGGTCGCGGGAAGCGGCTCGGTCGGTCCGCCGGGCACGCTCGTTTGACACGTTCGGATACTTCATCGATGGGGGAGCACGACGCGCGACGGAGCGCGGCGTGGCGGTTCGTCCGCGCCGTCATCCGCTCGCAGAAGGGCGGCGTCTCTCGGCGCCCGTCTCCTCCGGCCTGCTGTCGCAGGTCGGCGCGGTCGCCGCCCCGCTCATGGTCAAGAACGCGATCGACCGCGGGGTGCTGGCCCGCGATCACGGGCAGCTGCTGATCTGGCTCGGAGCGCCTGCCTGGCGGTGGGCGTGCTCGAGATGACCGCCGGCTCCGTGCGGCACTTCTACGCGATCCAGAACCGGGCACGGACGGACGCGCGTGTCCGCGACGCGATCTTCGCGCACGCACTGCGGCTGGACGCGAGCTACCACGACCGCGTCGGGCCGGGCGAGCTCATGAGCCGCGCCTCGTCCGACGCCGAGCATGTCGCCAGGATGATGGACTCGATCGGCCACACGATCGGTTACGTGCTCACCGTCGTCGCTGTCGGGATCGTGCTCCTCGTGATCGACACGGAGCTCGCGCTGATCGTGCTGATCCCGCTGCCGCTGATCAGCATCGCCGGCTGGCTGTACTCGCGGCGGTACCACGCCCGCACGGAGAGCCTCCAGGCGAGCTGGGGCGCCGCGGCCTCGCTCGTCGAGGAGACGGTCGTCGGCGTCCGCGTCGTGAAGGGGCTCGGCGCGGGCGAGCCGCTCGCGGAGCAGTTCAGGGCGAAGAGCCGAACGATCGTCGACCGCGCACTCGCCATCGCGCGGCTGGACGCTGTGTTCATGCCGACGCTCGAGTTCCTGCCGATGCTCGGGCTGATCGCAGGTTCTGTGGCTGGGAGGCAGGCGGGTCATCTCCGGCGAGCTGAGCCTCGGCTCGTTCCTCGCCTTCAACGCGTACATCGTCTACCTCGTCTGGCCGCTCCGGATCCTCGGCCAGCGGGTGACGACGCTCCAGAAAGCCGTCGCGGCGAGCTCGCGCATCGTCGAGGTCCTCGACGCCGAGCCGCGGCTCGAGGAGCCGCGGCAGCCCGAGGAGCTCGACCTGCCCGTCCGCGGCGACGTCACGCTCGAAGCGGTGCAGTTCGGCCACGAGGGAGACCACGCCGTGCTGGACGGCCTCGACCTCCACGTGAGCCCGGGCCAGTCGCTCGCGCTCGTCGGCGCGACCGGATCCGGGAAGAGCACCGTCGCGGGGCTGCTCGCCCGCCTCTACGACCCCGATGCGGGAACGGTCCGGCTCGACGGCCACGACGTCCGCGACCTCCGGATCTCCGACGTGCGCGGCGCCGTCGCGCTCGTCTTCGAGGAGACGTTCCTCTTCTCCGAATCGGTGCGGGAGAACATCCGCTTCGCGCGCCCGCAGGCGGACGACGACGAGGTCCGGCGGGCCGCAGAGCTCGCGGGCGCGGCCCAGTTCATCGACGACCTGCCCGACGGCTACGAGACCGTGCTCGGCGAGCGCGGCTTCTCGCTCTCGGGCGGACAGCGGCAGCGGGTCGCAATCGCACGCGCGATCCTCGCCGACCCCGCCGTCCTCGTCCTCGACGACGCGACGTCCGCCGTGGACGCGACGAAGGAGCACGAGATCCGCGCCGCGCTCTCGACGGTGATGGAAGGCCGGACGACGCTCGTCATCGCCCACCGGCCCGCGACGATCGCGCTCGCGGACCGCGTCGCCGTCCTGGAGGGCGGGCGAATCGTCGAGCAGGGCACGCACGCCGAGCTGATGCGGCGCTCCGTCCGCTACCGGACCCTGCTGGCCCTCGAGGAGGCGGCCTGATGGAACGCGCGCCGGCGGACGTCGTCTGGCGTCATACGCGCAAGCTCGCGCGTCCCGTGCGGGCGTCTACGCCGTGGCGGCGGCCGCGGTCGTCCTCTCGACGCTCATCACCCTCGCGGGCCCGCTGCTCGTCCGCTACGCAGTGGACAACGGTGTGTCGAACGGCACGACGCACGCGCTGAACGTCGCCGCCCTCGTCTTTCTCGGGCTCGCGCATCCTCAAGCCTTTCGTCGTCCGCACCCAGATCCTGTTCGCCGCGCGGGCGGGCGAGCGCTTCCTGGACGCGCTGCGCGTCGCTGCGTTCGACAAGCTTCAGAGCCTTCCGCTCGGCTTCTTCGAGCGCGAGCGCGCCGGCGTGCTCGTCTCGCGGCTCACGTCGGACGTGCAGTCACTCGACGAGCTCGTCCGCGAGGCGCTCGTCGAGATCGTCGGGAGCTCGCTCCAGATCGTGCTGACGATGGTCGCCCTCGCGATCCTGTCGCCGAAGCTCGCGCTCATCTCACTCGTCGCGCTGCCGATCCTGATCGCGTCGAGCTGGAGCTTCCACCACAGCGCGGGACGCGTGTACCACGCGATCCGCGACCGGGTCGCCGAGACGCTGACCGCGCTGCAGGAGGGCCTCGCAGGCGTGCGCGTCGTGCAGGCGTTCCGGCGCGAGGCGCGCGATGATGGAGCGCTACCAGCCGCGCAGCCACGCGCAGATCCACGCGTGGCGGCGAGCGTCGTTCGTGAACATCAGGCTGTTCGCGTTCCTGCCGCTCGCGCAGGCGGCGGCGCTCATCGTCGTGCTCATCGTCGCCGGGACGATGTACGAGAACGGCTCGATCTCGATCGGAACGGTCACGGCGTTCGTCCTGTACCTGATCCAGCTCTTCGACCCCATCGGGCGTTTCGCGGAATGGCTCGGCGAGTTCCGGCAGGGCCTGGCGGCGCTCGCGAAGATCGTCGGGCTGCTCGACGTGCCGAGCCCGATCCTCGAGCGGCCGGATGCGCGCGAGCTGCCGGCGGAGGGAACGCTCGCCCTCGACGCCGTCACGTTCGGCTACGCGGAGGGGCGCCCGGTCGTCCGCGAGCTGACCGCTCTCGATCGAGCCGGGCGAGCACGTCGCACTGGTCGGCGCGACGGGTGCAGGAAAGTCCACCGTGGCCAAGCTGCTGACGCGCCAGTACGACCCGAAGGAGGGAACGATCTCGCTCGGCGGCGTCGACCTCCGCGACGCGAACGCTCGAGTCGCTCCACCGCCGGATCGTCCTCCTACCCCAGGAGGGCCACCTCTTCAGCGGCACGATCGCCGACAACGTGCGGCTCGCGCATCCCGATGCGTCCGACGAGGACGTTCGCCGCGCCCTGCGTCAGATCGGCGCGCTTCGCAGGTTCGAAGGCTTGCCGGACGGGCTGGAGACCGACGTGCAGACCCGTGGCGTGCGCCTGTCCGCGGGCGAACGGCAGCTCGTCGGGATCGCTCGCGTCGCGCTCGCCGAGCCGTCCGTGATCGTCCTCGACGAGGCGACGTCGAGCCTCGACCCGGCGACGGAGGCCGAGGTCGAGCGCGCGCTCGCCGCCGTCGCGGAGGGCCGCACCGTGATCACGATCGCGCACAGGCTCTCGACGGCGGAGCGCGCGGACCGCGTCGCGGTGATGGAACACGGCCGGCTCGTGGAGGTCGCCTCCCACGACGAGCTCGTCGAGCAGGGCGAGCGCTACGCGCGGCTCTGGGCGTCCTGGCAGGCCGGCATCGCCGTCCCGGCTTCCTGAGCCGTCCTACGCATGGTGGTACTGGTGGACGACGGCGTGGCCCTTGCCACGGGCGATCAGCGAGCGGTTCACGAGCGTCGTCGGGACGAAGGCGATCGCGAACCCGATGAGGATGCTCCACCAGAACTTCGCATCCGCGAGCCCGGCGTCGATCGCGCCGGGGACGAGGAGGACGAAGAGGTTGTCGACCGTCTCCATCACCGCGATCGAGATCGTGTCGGACGCGAGCGCGATCCTGCTCGCCTGCCGGAACGGGACGCCCGCCCTGAGGACGGGCCGCATCGCCAGCGCGTAGCCGAAGAGGAACGCCAGCGCGATCGCCAGCGGAATCTGCACGGCGTTCGGCCACCCGAACGCCTCGGCGAGCGCCATGCCGGCGATCTCGCCGATGACGCAGCCGACGAGGCAGTGAGTCGTCGCCGCGATCGCGGATCGCGTCAGGTCCTGCGAGGTCTCAGCGTGTGCGTGCAAAGCGCTGCACGGCCTGCGAGCAACTCCCGGCTCTTCTCCCCCGCCGACCTGCTCGTCGCCGGACGCAAGCGCATCGGCCACGCAGTGATTGACGTGGTCGTCGAGCACCTTGAAGGCGAGGTTCTCGAGCGCGGTGTTGACCGCGGCGATCTGCGTGAGGATGTCGATGCAGTAGCGGTCGTCCTCGACCATCCGCTCGATGCCGCGCACCTGACCCTCGATGCGGTGGAGCCGCTTCGCTCAGCGCCGCCTTGTCGTACCCGTGATTCATCCTGCCTCCCTCGTGCTGTGAAACCGGCGTAGCCGCAGCGAGTTGGTCGACGACGAACACGCTCGAGAGCGCCATCGCGGCGGCGGCGACGATCGGGTTGAGATAGCCGGCGACGGCGAGCGGAATCGCGGCGACGTTGTAGGCGAAGGCCCAGAAGAGATTGCTCTTGATCGTGCGCAGCGTTCGACGGGCGAGGCGGATCGCGTCGGCGGCGCCGCGGAGATCACCAGAGACGAGCGTGAGATCCGAGGCCTCGATCGCGACGTCGGTGCCGGTTCCGATCGCGATGCCGAGGTCGGCCTGGACGAGCGCGGGCGCGTCGTTCACGCCGTCGCCGACCATCGCCACGACCTCGCCTGACTCCTGCAGCCGCCGCACCTCCGCCGCCTTCTCCGCCGGAAGAACCTCGGCCATGACGCGCTCGATCCCGACCTCGCCGGCGACACGCCGCGCGGTCGCCTCGTCGTCGCCCGTCAGGAGGACCGGCGTGAGGCCCAGCTCCTTCAGCTCCCGCACCGCCTCCGGGCTGGTCGGCTTGAGCGCGTCGCGGACGACGAGCGTCGCCTGCGGCGAGCCGTTCCACGGAGACGGTGATCGACCCGTCGCGGCGGGCGACCTCGACGGTGCGACCGTCGACGACGCCCTGAACTCCAACGCCGGGCAGATTGCGGAAAGCCGTCACCGCCGGTAGGCCTCCGAGCTCGCCCCGAGCTGCGTCGGCGATCGCCTTCCCGATGGGGTGCTCGCTCGCGGACTCGACCGCGCCCGCGTCGCGCAGGATCGCAGCACGATCTGCCCCGTCGAGCGGCGTGACGTCGACGAGCTCCATGCGGCCCTCGGTGATCGTCCCGGTCTTGTCGAGCACGATCGTCCCGATCCGACGGGTGAGCTCGAGCACCTCCGGCCCGTTGATGAGGATCCCGAGCTGCGCGCCGCGGCCCGTGCCGACCATGAGCGCCGTCGGCGTCGCAAGGCCGAGGGCACACGGGACACGCGATGATGAGCACGGCGACCGCCGCCGTGAACGCGGCGGATGCGTCCTGCGTGAAGCAGCGAGCCAGCCGGCGAGGGTCGCGACTGCGATCCCGAGCACGACGGGAACGAACACTCCGGACACGCGGTCGGCGAGCCGCTGCACCGGCGCCTTCCCCGCCTGCGCCTTGGCGACGAGCCTCGCGATCTGCGCGAGAGCCGTGTCGCCGCCGACGTTCGTCGCCCGGACGATCAGGCGGCCGTAGGTGTTGATCGTCGCCCCGATGACCTCGCTTCCCGGGCCGATCTCGACCGGCACGGACTCCCCGGTCAGCATCGACTGGTCGACCGCCGACTCGCCCTCCTCCACGATCCCGTCCGTCGCGACCTTCTCGCCGGGACGGATCACGAAGAGATCGCCGGCACGTACGTCGTCGAGGGGGACGAGCACCTCTTCCCCGTTCCTGAGCACGCGAGCCTCCTTCGCCCCGAGCTCGAGCAGCGCGCGGATCGCCGCGCTCGACCGGCGGCGCGCCCGCGCCTCGAGAAAGCGGCCGAGGAGGATGAGCGTCGTGATCACGCCGGCGACCTCGAAGTAGATATCCGCGTCGAGCCCGGCGACGAGGACGACCGCGGACCATCCCCACGCGGCGAGCGTCCCGATCGAGATCAGCGTGTCCATCGTCGCGCTGAAGTGACGCGCGTTGAGCGCCGACGCGCGATGGAAGGGCAGCCCGCACCAGAAGACGACCGGCGTCGCGAGCGCGAGCGTCACCCACTCCCAGCCCCCGAACTGAAGCTGCGGGATCATGGCGAGCAGGACGAGCGGCACGGTGAGGACGACGGCCGCGACGAGACGGCGGCGGAGCGCCGTCAGGGCTCCCTCAGCCTCCGACTGCTCGGCGCCGGACTCGAGGGGGTGCGCCTTGTAGCCGGTCGAGGCGACCGCCTCCACGAGCACGTCCACCGGGACCGCTGGGTCGAGACGGACGGTCGCCCGCTCCGTGGCGAGGTTGACGGTCGCATCTGCGCCGTCCACGGCGTTGAGGCTCTTCTCGATGCGTGACGCGCAGGAAGCGCAGGTCATGCCCTCGAGGGCGAGGCTCACCTCGCGAGCCTCACGCGTCTCCGTGACGGCGCTCACCCGCCCAGTATACCCCCTATGGGTATGCGGAACCGGTGGCTGCTAGCCCTTGGCGCCTTCGGGCGGCGGGGGCTGCATGGTCGCGCCCGGAAGCGGGAACGGACGCGGCTTCGGCTCGGGCTTGCGCTTCTTGTCGTCCGCGGGCTCCTCCGGTGCGGGAGCTGGCGCGGCCTCGTCCTCGAACACCTGCTGCTCGCTGTCCCCGGCGAGCAGGCGCTCGAACTGCTCCTTGTCGATCGTCTCGCGCTCGATGAGGATCAGCGAGATCTTGTGCAGGTCGTCGAGGTGCTCGTTGAGCACCTTCGTCGCCGTGTCGTGCGCCTCTTCGATGACGCGCCGGATCTCGTCGTCGATCTCGCGCGCGATCTCCTCGGAATAGTCGGGCTCGTTGCCCATCTCGCGGCCCAGGAACGGCATGTCGTGGTTCCGGCCGAGGACGCGCGGCCCGAGCTTCTCGCTCATGCCGAAGCGCATGATCATCTGCTTGGCGGTATGCGTGACCTTCTCGAGGTCGTTGGCGGCGCCCGTGGTGACCTCGTTGAAGACGATCTCCTCGGCAGCGCGGCCGCCGAGCGTCATCGCGAGGCTGTTCATGAGGTTCGCCTTCGTCGTCAGGTACCGGTCCTCGCGCGGGAGCGAGATCGTGTACCCCAGTGCCTGTCCGCGGCCGATGATCGAGATCTTGTGGACCTCGGACTCCTGGTCGAGGTAGTGGCCGACGATCGCGTGCCCGAGCTCGTGGTACGCGGTGATCTTGCGCTCCTGCTCGGAGAAGAGCCGCGTCTTCTTCTCCGGCCCTGCGATCACGCGCATGATCCCTTCCTCGAGCTCCTCCTGCTCGATCACCTTCTTGCCGCGTCGTGCTGCGAGCAGGGCCGCCTCGTTGACGAGATTGGCGAGGTCGGCGCCGGTGAACCCAGGCGTTCCGGCTGCGAGCGTGTCGAGGTCGATCTCGGGCGCGAGCGGCTTGCCCTTCGAATGCACCTCGAGAATCTGGCGGCGGCCGTTGCGGTCGGGCCGATCGACGACGATCTGCCGGTCGAAGCGGCCGGGGCGCAGCAGCGCCGGGTCGAGAATGTCCGGCCGGTTCGTCGCGGCGATGAGGATGATGTTGTCCTTCAGCTCGAACCCGTCCATCTCGACGAGGAGCTGGTTCAGCGTCTGCTCGCGCTCGTCGTGACCGCCGCCGAGCCCGGCGCCGCGGTGTCGGCCGACAGCGTCGATCTCGTCCATGAAGACGATGCACGGCGACGCCTGCTTCGCCTGCTCGAAGAGGTCGCGCACGCGTGACGCACCGACGCCGACGAACATCTCGACGAAGTCGGAGCCCGAGATGGAGAAGAAGGGAACCCCCGCCTCGCCTGCGACGGCGCGCGCGAGGAGCGTCTTACCGGTACCCGGCGGCCCGTAGAGGAGCACACCCTTCGGGATGCGCGCCCCGAGCGCCTGGAACTTCTTCGGGTTCTCGAGAAACTCCTTGATCTCCTGAAGCTCCTCGACCGCCTCTTCGACACCGGCGACGTCCTTGAAGCCGATCTTCGGAGAGTCGGGCGTCATCCGCTTCGCACGTGACTTGCCGAACGACATCACCTTCGAGCCGCCGCCCTGCACCTGGTTCATCAGGAAGATCCAGAAGCCGAACAGGAGGACGAACGGGAGCAGGGAGGTGAGGATCGACCACCACGGCGAGGACCCGGTCCCCTTCGAGTCGTACGGGACGGCGTGCTCCTGCAGCGTCCTCTCGAGACCCGGCACGGACTGCTCGCTCGGGTAGTTGACGTACGCCTTCGTGTCGTCGTCGAACTGGAGCTTCAGCTCCTGCTTGTTCGGGTTGAAGACGACTTCCTGGATCTTGCACTCGCCGGGCGCGGCCGGATCACACTGCTGGATCCGTTGGGTCGCCTGGGAGAGCGTGAGCTTGACGTTCTTCTCCCCGCCCCCGCCGAGCGTCTGGAGGGCAAGCCAAACCAGCGCCGCGATGATCACGAGCGGGAAGAGCGCGCTGCGGAAAAAACGGTTCACTGAGCTTCTTTCGGCAGGGTACCAGCCTCGGTTTGAGTGTCGGCCCCCCCGAACAGGGGGATCCTGCCTCGTAAATCAGGCGCCGTCGGGGAGGATCTCGGGATCCAATACGCCCACGTAGGGCAGGTTCCTGTACCTCTCGGCGAAATCGAGGCCGTACCCGATGACGAAGCGGTTCGGGATCTCGAAGCCGATGTAGCGGACGGGAACCTCGATCTCGCGCCGTTCCGGCTTGGTCAAGAGGGCGCAGACCTCCAGGCTGGCGGGCTCGCGGGCCTCGAGGTTCCGCATCAGGTACGAGAGGGTCAGGCCCGAGTCGATGATGTCCTCGACCACGAGGACCTCCCGTCCCTCGATGTTGATGTCGAGGTCCTTGAGGATCCGGACGACGCCGGACGAGTCGGTCTGCGCGCCGTAGCTCGAGATCGCCATGAAGTCGATCTCGCACGGGATCGTCAGCGTGCGCATGAGGTCGGCCATGAAGAAGACGGCGCCCTTGAGGACGCCGATCAGCAGCAGGTCCTTGCCGGCGTAGTCGGCCGAGATCTCCTCCCCCAGCTCGACGATCCGCGACCGGAGACGGTCCTCGTCGATGAGGATCTCGGAGACCCCCAGCTCGAGCTCAGCCTGCACGCTCTGCCGTCACTCCTTCCGCCTCCACGATTCCCGGGACCGCGACGACCTCGTCGCCGCGCACGACGAGCGGCCACGACTCTCGCGCGGACCGAGGAATCTTCGCGTCGACGAACACGTCCTGGATCTTCTTCGAGCGTCCTGCGAGCCGGTCGCCGGCACGCCAGGCCCGTACCTTAAGGCCTGGGAGATCGGATGCAATCCTCCACTCGCCCCAGCTGACCTCTCCGGCCAACTCGACGGGCGTGCGCTCGACCCAGACCTGGTCGTACTCGCGCGCGACCGTGACGCCGCCCCCGAGGTCGAGACGGCGCGAGCCGGACGACGCCGACAGCAGCCGCTCGAGCTCCGTCGGCGACTCGTCCACGAGCCGGAGCAGGTTCGCCTCCGCCGCCGGGTGCAGGAGTCGCAGCCTCGGGAGGATCTCGTCGCGGATCAGGCCCCGCTTCGTGTCCGCGTTCGAGGTGTCGACGCGGAAGTCGATTTCCACCGCACGGCAGTAGGTCTCTGTCTCGTGACGCCACACCCCCAGCAGCGGGCGGACGACGCCGTCGTCGCGGCGCGGCTTGATCCCCACGCGCGCCGCCGCTCGCGACGATGCGGTACAGGACCGTCTCGACCTGGTCGGACGCCGTGTGCCCGGTCGCGCGCACGCGGTCGGTCGCGAACGAGTAGCGGATGCGGCGCAGCTCGTCCTCGGTGCGCCCGCCGCGGCCGTCGACGATCTCCGCGCCGAACCGCTCCGCGCAGAAGGCGGCATCCTCGTCGGAGTCCCGTCCGCGGAGACCGTGGTCGACATGCAGCGCGGAGACGCGATAGCCGAGCTCTGTCAGGACGTGCCAGAGACAGCTCGAGTCCGCGCCGCCCGAGACGAGGCAGGTCACCTCGGCGCCGGGCTCCAGCAGCTCGTGCTCGCGGATGTACGCCGCGACGCGGTCCTGGAGGACCCGGGTGTCCATGGTGACAGCGTAGTCCCGAGGGGGATTGTCGGCGCCTGAGGACGCGACGATGCTGAAGGGAAATGACCGACTACTTCCACGCGTGGCGCCGGCGCCAGGCCGCCCGACAGGCAGCCGAGTGGGAGGAGGAGCAGGACTCCGCCCGCCGGCTCGTCGAGGAGGCGCCGCCGTTGCTACGCCCGGACGTCCGCCGCGTCGTCGAGGCGCTCATCGACGGGCCCGACACCGGGCTCCAGGACGCGCTCGACGAGCTCGACCGGCTTCTCCGGGACGACCCGGAGCTCCGGGCTCGGTTCTTCCGGCTCCGGATCGTCGACGACGCGACCGAGTTCTTGAAGCGCTAGAGAAGGGGGCCGACGTCGCAGCCCCGCTGGAGCAGCGCGGGCCGCGCCTGCGAGAGGACGTCGTGCGCGAAGTTGGCGAAGCCGTACGCGCGGTAGATGAACTTGCCGGGGTCCTTCTTCTTTTCGTTTGCCTTGATCGCCTTCCCGTACTCGAGGAACATCGCGCGCATGATCGCCCGCGTCTTCGAGAGGGACGGGTCGCTCGGGTTCGTGTTCGCGAGGACGACGAGCGAGGAGGAGGTCTGCTCCATCACGTCCGACGCCTTCGCGTCCCCATGGAGGTAGTCCTCGGACAGCGAGCCGAGCGCCGCCATGTTCAGCTGCGCAACGCTGATGAATTGACGGTCGGTGGCGGAACACGTGTGAACCACCTGCGCCTGGCCCTTGGTGCTGAAGAACAGCACCAACGAGCCGAGGGCGAAGATCGCCACAGCGAGTCCCGCAGCCGCAGAAAAGCGGGGCTTCACGCCCCCTCTTTCGGCGGCGGGGGAGTGGATTCTCCATCACCCGTTCGGGGAGGAACCATCCAACCGGGCCTGGGGCCGGTGTTTTTCGGCGTCTTCTGGGGCGGCAACCAGTGCCGGCCCGCGTAGGCGGCGAGCTCTCCGGCCGCCCAGCGGAGCAGCCAGAGCCCCAGTGCCAGGCACAGGACGCGTCTCAAAAGATCAGGCTGCGGTACGAGCCGTGGCGCCGCATCCCGATCGCCTCGTACACGTGGATCGCGACCGCGTTCTCGGGACGGACGAAGAGACACACGGCAGGCGCGTCGTCGAGGAGGAGCCGGCAGAGGTCCCGCATTCCGCGCTGCGCATGGCCGTTCCCTCGTTCGCCGGGGTCAACCCAGACCTGCTGGATCTGGACGGCGGAAGGTGTCCACGCCGACGCCTCAGCCTTGAAGAGGATGGTGTCGCCCTCGCGCCAGATCCACGAGCGGCCCTCCTCGATCTGCGATCTCGTGCGCCAGCGGAACCCGTCGGGATCGCGGGCGAGCGGGTCGACGCCGATCTCCTCCTCGTGAGCTGCCGCGCAGGCCGGGAGCAGCACCTCGAAGTCGTCGCCGATCGCCGCGCGGAGGCCCGAGCCGCCGGGCTCGGGACGGTCGCCGATCGAGTAGACCGGCTGACCGGGACGGTCCTCCCGAGGCTCGGGCATCCGGGCGCCGAGGTCCTCCCAGAGCTCTGCGACGGCGCGCTCGTCTCCGATGATCATGCGCGCCCGGCTCCGCGACGCGACGGGCCCGAAGCCGCCGCAGCCGGACCCGGAGGGAACGACATTCGCCCCGACGTGGCACAGGGCGGTCAGCCGGCCGTCGTCGGCGAACGCGGTGAACCTCCCGAGGCCGCGGCGCGCGACGTCCTCGAGGAAGACGCGCTCGACCGGGTCGCCTGCGCAGAACTGCAGGATCTGGTCCAGCCGCGGCTCGATCAGATCGTTCACGGCCGCAATGGTCGCACGGGTTAGTAGGCTCCGCGTCCATGCCGATCCACATCCGTGCTGAGCCCGGCGAATACGGCGAGGCCTGTCTCCTTCCGGGCGACCCGCTGCGGGCCAAGTACATCGCCGAGACGTACTTCGACGATGTCGTCCAGCGGAATTCGGAACGCGGCCTGCTCGGGTACAGCGGGACGTACGAGGGAAAGCTCGTGTCCGTTCAGGGCACGGGGATGGGATGCCCCGGCGCCACGATCGTGTTCGAGGAGCTCATCCAGCTCGGAGTGAAGAAGCTGCTTCGCGTCGGGACCTGCGGCGGGCTCCAGGGACACCACAAGCTCGGCGACCTCATCGTCGCGCTGTCGGCGGTCGCGGACGACCGTACGGCCGACCATCTCGTGGGCTTCGAGCCGCACTGCCCGACGGCGAGCTGGGAGCTCATCCACGGCTCGGTGCACACGGCGAAGGAGATGGACCAGGCCATGCACGTCGGGCCGATCGTCTCGAGCGACGTGTTCTACAACCCGGACGAGAACCAGTACGAGCGCTGGTCGAAACGCGGCGTGCTCGCGGTCGAGATGGAGGCGTCGGCCCTCTTCACGGTTGCCGCTCTCCGAGGCGTGCACGCAGGGTGCCTGCTGACCGTGAGCGACATCGTCGTCGAGGGTGAGTTCACGCGCATCACCGACGACGAGCTGCGCGCAGCCGTCGACCGGATGACGCGCGTCGCGCTCGCCACCGTCATCGCCGACGACAAGCACTGAGCCGCGTCACCTTCCTGGTCAATCCGGCGTCGGCGAACGGGTCGACGGGGAAACGCTGGCCGGAGATCGCGCATCGCGCGGCAGCCGCAGGACTGCAGGGAGACGCGCTCCTGTCGGGCGCGCCGGGTGAGCTGAGGACACTCGCGGCGTCTGCGGCCGAAGGCGGGGCAGAGCTGCTCGTGGTCGTCGGCGGCGACGGTTCCGTCAACGAGGTCGTCAACGGCATTGCCGGGCGCGAGGGAATCGAGCTCGCAGTCATCCCGCGCGGGACCGGCTGGGACTTTGCGAGGTCGCTCGGTGTGCCCCACTCGAGCGACGCGGCGATCCGGGTCGCGCTGAGCGGCACCACGCGCACGATCGACCTCGGCCGGGCGACCTATCGCGCGTGGGCCGGCGGTGAGGCGGAGTCGTGGTTCGCGAACGTCGGCAGCGTCGGGATGAGCGGCGCGATCGCGCGCAGGGCGAACGACTCGACGAAGGCGTTCGGCGGGAAGGTCTCGTACATCTGGGCCACGTTTGCCGTCTTCGCGCGCTGGAGCAACACGGAGGTCGACGTCACGGTCGGCGAGGAGCGGAGGCACGCGAAGATGCACGACGTCGTCGTCGCCAACGGGCCGTATTTCGGCGGCGGCATGAAGATCTGCCCGGAGGCTCGTCCGGACGACGGCGAGTTCGATGTCCTGCTGATCGGCGACGTCACAAAGCGCGACCTCGTCCTGACGATGCCGAAGATCTTCCGCGGGACGCATCTGCCCCATCCCAGGGCAGAGCTTCTCCGCGGCTCGGTCGTGAGCGTCGACGCGCGGGAGCCGTTGCCGATTCAGCTGGACGGCGAGCAGCCGGGGACGACGCCGGTGAGCTTCGAACTCGTCCGCGACGCCCTGCGCCTGCGCGTGCCCTAGGCGGCTGTCCCCGAGCTCTTGGGCTTGTCGGAGGCCTTCGCGGACGCGGCGGTCTTCCGCGTGCCGCCCTTGGCGCCGGTCTTCCCTTTGCCCTCGATCTTGTTCACCCTCCGCTCCAGCGCGGCCACCCGCTTCTCGAGCGCCTCGAGGCCGCGGACGCGCTTCGAGAGGTCGTCGACCCGCTCACGCATCGACCCGACGGCCTTCAGGACCTTGTCCGCCCCCGGAGCCGAGCCCAGCCGGTTGATTGCGTCCTCGCCGGCAGTCGCCAGCCGTTCCACGATGTTCTTTTCCTTCTGAGCCGCCATGAAGTCGCCCCTCCTTCGTCCCGTTGCGTAGCCGCGTGCCGTCCTCGGGAGGGTAACCGTCTACGCTCCGGGCGTGAGAGGCGTCCCGGCTCTCGTCGCCGCAGCCCTCGTCGTGGCGCTCCCGGCCGTCGTGTCCTCCGGCGCCGAGGCGAAGCGCACCCCGCTGACGATCCGCGTGCTGACTCGGAATCTCTACCTCGGCGCGAGCCTCGACCCGATCGTGCAGGCGACCTCAGCGCCGGCGGCGTTCGCAGCGGTCGCGGCGGCATGGTCGCAGGTGCAAGCGAACGACTTCCGGATCCGCGCGCGAGCGATCGCGAGGGAGATCGCGGCGACGCGGCCCGACTTCGTCGGCTTTCAGGAGGCCGTCCTCTACCGGACGCAGACGCCGGCCGACTTCACGGTCACGCCGGCGACGACGGTCGTGCTCGACTACGTGGCCGAGCTGCGGAAGGCGCTCGCGGCGCGGAAGCTGAAGTACCGGTTCGTCGGGATCGGGACCTGGACGGACGCCGAGCTTCCGAGTGGGAGCCCGCCGCAGGAGGACATTCGGTTGAGCGTCCGCGACGCATTGCTCGTCCGCGTGGACCGGCGCATCAAGATCCGCCGCGTCGCGAAGGGTCAGTACGCCGCGACGACGTCGCTCTTCGGAGGCTTCGTGACTGCGAAGCGTGGCTGGGTGCTCGCGGACGCGACCGTGGGCGGCCGCGCAATCCGCGTCATCACGACGCATCTCGAGTCCTTCAACGACGCGTCGCAGGTCGCTCAGGGCAACGAGCTGGCGACGAGCCCGGCGCTCATCACGACACGCCCGACGATCCTGCTCGGCGACCTGAACTCGCGCGCGGACGGGACCGGGACGCCGACGTATCGCAACCTCCTCGCGGCGGGCTTCCGCGATGCGTGGCTCGACGTCCACCCGAACGACGTCGGCCTCACCTGCTGCCACGGGGACGACCTGCGGGAGGTCGGCGGGCCCTTCTACAGCCGCATCGACTACGTCCTCACCCGCAACGGCTTCCGCGGCGCCGCCGCCGGCATCGTCGGGGCGGAGGCACGCGATCGCATCTCCGGCCTGTGGCCCTCGGACCACGCCGGCGTGTGGGCCCGCCTGCGCTTGCCGTAGGGCGTCAGGCGCGGATGAGGACGGGCGTACCGTTGAAGGCCTGCGCGAAGACGCGGCGCAGAACTGAGTTCGGCAGGCGGATGCAGCCGTTGGAGACGGCCTTGCCGATCGACCACGGCGCGTTCGTCCCGTGGATGGCGATCGGGCCGCCCTGGGTCCAGCCGGTGAGCACGTCCGAGAACGCCGAGATCCCGACCGCTCCCGGGCCGAAGGGCCCGCCCGTGTCGGCGGGGATCAACCGCTGGTTCACGTAGAAGCTTCCCGTCGGAGTGGGCGTCGCCGGCGCGCCGATCGCCACGGTGGACGAGAGCACGGGCTTGCCGTTCCGGTAGAGCGTGAGCCGCTTCGCAGACAGGTCCACGAGGATCCGGGTTCGCACGGTCGCGACGACGAGCCGAGGCGCGGCGACCCAGCCGGTGACGCCGTTCGGCCGCGTCGGCACCTGCACGAGGTAGGCGCGCGGCCTGCAGTCCGCAGCGACGCGGGCGCCGCGTACGGAGAAGATCGTCGCGACGCCGTTGACGTTGCGCGCGCCGAACCGCCCGAGCGGTCTGCGGTCGCCCCCATAGACGACCGCCGACGACCGGACGATCCCGGCATAGGCGAGCTTCGCCGAGCCGAGCCTGCGAAACGAGCCGGCGGAGCAGCGAGGCCCCTGCGCGGCGATCGCTGCCCGCACGTCCGCGGGAGGACGGCTCGCGTGCCGGTCCTCTGTCCCGCAACCCGCGAGCACGAGGACGACGATGACCGCAGCCGTCAACCGCCGCATGACCGGAGGGTAGTCGGCGGGTCAAGAGAGTGTGAAGCTCTGGTGACGATCTGCCGACAACAACTCGAGGCGACTGAACGTCTCACTACTGTGAGAGAGGCAGGATGACGCTCAGGCGACACAAGCACACTGCAGTCACGATCCACGCCATTCGGCAGCGCTCTGGAGTTCCGTACCACGTCGAGCGCAAGGTCTGCTCCAACTGCAGCCGGCTGCTGGACGAGAAGACGATCAAACGGGCCGCAGCGTAGGTCCGCGGCGTAGCGCCGGGCCCTAGACGAGCTCGTCGCAGAGCGCGGCGAGGGTCTCGCCGGCACCCGCGTCAATCCGCACGGCCGCGAGGCCGTCGGCCGGAGTCGCCCCGTGGTTGACGATCGCCACGCGCCCTCCTGCCTCGGCCGTCTCGAACGGAAGCCCCGCAACCGGATGCACCTCCAGGGACGAGCCCACCACCAGCAGCACTGCCGCCCCTCGCGCCAGCGCGAACGCACGGTCGATCGCCTCAACCGGGAGCAGCTCGCCGAACATCACGACATCCGGCTTCAGCACCTCCCCGCACCGCGGACACGGAGGGGCGGGCGAATCGCCCAGCGCGGCGACCACCTCGCGTAGCCCGACCCGCTCGCCGCACCCAAGGCAGCTCGCCGTCCGGATCGAGCCGTGCACCTCCACCACGCGACGCGAGCCCGCTTCGTCGTGCAACCCGTCGACGTTCTGCGTCACGACGGCGGAGACGAGACCCGCCTCCTCGAGGCGTGCCAACGCGACATGGCCGGCATTGGGCCGCGCCTCCGCCAGCAGATCGAAGCGCCGCGCGTAGAACTCCCATACCTTCACCGGATCGCGGCGGAAGGCGTCGATGGTCGCGTACTCCATCGGGTCGTACCTCGCCCAGATGCCGGTCTGCGACCTGAAGTCCGGGATGCCGCTCTCGGTCGAGATCCCCGCCCCCGTCAACACGACGCAGGGCTGGTTGTTCCGAACGAGTGCAGCCAGCTCCCGAACGTCCGCGTCCATCGCCGTAGAGTGCCGCGCGTGGACGGCTTCCGCTTCAGCACCGACGTTCGAGTCCGCTTCGCCGAGACGGACGCCCAGGGCGTGGTGCACAACTCCAACTACCTCGTCTGGTTCGAGGTCGCGCGCGTCTCCTACCTCGAGGAGCACACGGGCGGATACCAGTCTCTTCGCGACCAGGGCATCGAGTCGTTCGTGCTCGAGTGCCATGTCCGGTACCGGCTGCCGGCCCACTTCGACGACCGGCTGGTAATCCATGCGCGCGTCGGCGAGCTACGCGGCGCGAGCTTCCGCTTCGACTATCTCGTGACGCGGGGCGAGGAGCTCATTGCGGAGGGCTGGACATCGCACGCGTGCGTCGACGCGTCGACCCTACGTCCGATCCGGATCCCCCAGGCGCTCGCGGACGCCGTCGCTAGGGCCGAGGCGCCGTCGTAGTCGGCGGCTTCGGCGGCTTCTTCGGGGTCGTCGTCGTCTCTGTGGTCGTCGTCGTCTCGGTCGTCGTTTCCGGCTTCGGCTTCGTGCCGACGCGGACGAGGGACGCCTCGCCGCGATAGGACGAGTAGAAGGTGGCGTCGTAGATGAGCTTGCCGTCCTGGTCGTAGACCTTCCGCTGGACGCTCGTCGAACGCGCCGGCTCGCCGCTCTCCTCGACGACCTTCTGTCCCTTGAGCAGCGTCGGATCGGGGACGCGCTTGACCGGCGCCGGGCCGGTGACGACGAGCGGCGCCGTCTCGCTGACGACGCGGCGGTGGACGGGCGTCCCGTAGAGCGCGACCGTGAGCGAGGACGACCCGACCCACGTTCGGAGCAGGAGCCAGTGCCCGGTGTCGTTCACGAACTTCAGGTCGACGTCCGGATAGTTGACCGTCGCATCGCGCCCCTGCGGGTAGTGGCTGATGTACAGCGCGTGATTTGTGCGCTCGACGATCGGCAGGCCCGCCTCGTAGGCGGCGTTGAACACCGTCGTCGAGACCTGGCAGACGCCGCCGCCGAGGCCGTTCTGGAGCTCGCCGTTGATGATGACCGGCGCTTCCAGGAAGCCCTTGTCGGCGCTGCGCTCCCCGGTCGCCGCGTTGAACGAGAAGGTTGCCCCCGGCGCGATGAGGTGCTTGTCGACGAGATGAGAGACGAGCTGGACGTTGTGGATGCGATTCGGGTCGCCGCCGTAGAACGTCTGGTAGCTCGCGACGAGCCCGGTGATGCTCATCCCCTTGGCGTCCTCGGTCGTCCGGTCGGCGTCCGCGCGCTCGACGTTGAGCTTCGCCGAGCGCAGCTCAGGCGCGGTCACGAGCGCCGCCCGGAGCAGGACCTTGGCGCTGCGCGGGACGTCGAGCACGTACCCGGAGCGCGCCGGGATGACGCGGATGCCCTTCGAGCTGATCGCCCAGTCGGCGTCGACCGGCTCGCGGTCGACGCGGCGCGCGAGCGCTGTGAACCACGCGGTGGCGGCCGTCCCGGAGATCGCGAGCGAGCGGCGGCCGTCGGCGGGAAGCTCGAGCAGCCGGGCGATCCGCGCCGGCCGGAGGTTCCAACGCGTCGAGCCGAGGGTCAGCTTCACCGGGGCCGAGACGGCGGTCCGCACTTGCGCCGCCGCCACCGTCAGGTCGCCTGCCTTCACCTTCGGCTCGTCCACACGAACAGGCAGGCCGACCGGCTCGCGCTTGAGGCTCGCGAGCGCGCGCACGATCGTCTCCTCGGCAGCGTGACGGTCGAGGACGTGACCGGTCGCGACTGGGGACGACTGCGGGTGTCAGGCCGTGCAACACGATCGATGCCTCGCGGTGCGGGACGTTCACCGCCCGCTCGATGTCGTCGAGCTTCAGCCGGAGCGCCTGGTCATACGCCTGCGTCGGCGGCGCGACGTCGGCGCCGAAGAACCTGAGGTCGAGGCGGCGGAAGCCGCGGAGCGGCCCGAAGCCCTCACCCTGGCGGCGCACCGCGTCCACCGCGGCCGCCCAGTCGACCTGGATTCCGAGGTGCCTGGGCTGCAGCTGCCACGTGTGCGAGCCCACTCTGAAGGTGACCGGCACGGAGGCGAGCGCATCGGCCCGCTGCTGCAGGATCGCCCGTGCCTGCCGTGGCGTCTTGCCGCCGACGTCGACGCCGGCGATGCGCACACCGTCCGCGAGACGGCTCGACGAACCCGCGAAGACGAGGCCGAGCACGGTTGCCCCCAGCGCGATGCAGACGACGACGATCGCGGTCCGCTGCAAGAGCACGTACGACTGAGCGCGCGCCCGCGGGCGGCGCTTCGAGCGGACCAGGACGGATCTGCGCCGGGCAGGCAAGAGCGTCATGTTAGCCACCGTTCCAGCCGTCTCCCGGCGCCTTCTCGACGCTCACCCGGGTCGAGTGAGACCGAACGCTAGAAGGTGAAGAGCTCGATGCCGCCGCTGACGTTCAGGCCCACCCCGGTGATGTAGGAGGCGAGGTCCGAGCAGAGGAACGCGATCGCATTCGCGACGTCCTGCGGCTCTCCGGCGCGGCGCATCGCCGTCCGCCGGACCATCCGGTCGTTCATCTCCGGGTTGCCGAATCCGAAGGCCTCCGTGCCGATGATCCCAGGGACGATGGCGTTGCACGTGATCCCGTGGCGCGCGCCCTCGAGCGCGAGCGTCCGCGTCAGACCGAGCAGTCCTGCCTTCGTGGCGGAGTAGCTCGCCTGCCCGAAGCCGCCGAGCGTCCCGGCGACGGACGCCATGTTCACGATCCGGCCCCAGCCGCGCTCTTTCATGTGCGGCCAGACGGCCTGTGCGCAGTTGAACGAGCCCGTAAGATTCACCCGGAGATCGCGCTCCCAGAGCTCCGGCGCCTGGTCGGGCAGCTGAGCGAGATGGTCGAGGGTGCCGGCGTTGTTGACGAGGATGTCGACGGAGCCGAGTTCCTCCACCACGCGCGTAACGGTCGCGTCGACCTCCGCGCGATCGGTGACGTCGCACTTGACGGCCGCGGAGCGACGGCCCAGGTCGGAGATCTCACGCGCCGTCGCCTCGGTGTAGACCAACCCCTGCGCCCGCGCCGCCTGCGCCATCGGGCCGTATCGATCGACGTCCTCACCGGACCCGGACTCGACCTGGATGTCTGCGATCACGACGTCCGCGCCCGCCCGCGCCAGAGTCAGCGCGTCGGCGCGTCCCAGTCCACGCGAGCCTCCCGTGACGAGCGCGACGCGACCGGAGAGATCGATCTCGAGCGCCACGCTAATCGCGCGGCATGAGCAACTCGCGAGCGATCACGAGGCGCTGGATCTGGGACGTGCCCTCGTAGATCTGGAACAGCTTCGCGTCGCGCATGAGCTTCTCGACCGGGTACTCCTTCATGTACCCGTAGCCGCCGAAGATCTGGACGGCGTCCGTCGTGACCTCCATGCACGTGTCGGCGGCGAAGCGCTTCGCGTATGACGACTGAAGGGTCGCGCGCTGGCCGTTGTCGATCATCCACCCCGCCTGCCAGCAGAGGAGACGCGCGGCCTCGATCTTCGTCGCCATGTCGGCGATGAGGAAGTTCACGCCCTGGTTCATCGCGATCGGCATCCCGAACTGGACGCGCTCCTTCGAGTACTGCGCCGCGTGCTCGAACGCCGCCCGGGCCACGCCGACGGCGGCGATCGCGGTGCCGGGTCGCGTGAAGTCGAGCGTCTTCATGGCGATCTTGAAGCCCTCGCCCTCCTCGCCGAGCCTGTTCGCCTCGGAGACGCGCACGTCCTGGAAGGACATCGCCGACGTGTCGGTCGAACGCTGGCCCATCTTGTCCAGGTGGCGGTCGACCGTCAGGCCCTCGGCGTCCGCCGGGACGACGAACGCCGTCAGGCCGCGGTGCCCCTTCGACTTGTCCGTCATGGCGAACACGGTGAACCACGCCGCGTGGCCCGCGTTCGTGATGAACATCTTCGACCCGTTGAGGACGTAGTCGTTGCCGTGCCGGACGGCCGTCGTCTGGATCCCGGAGACATCCGACCCGGCGTTCGGCTCGGTCAGCGCGAACGACGTCAGCAGTGCCTCCTCGACGAGCCGCGGCAGCCACTCGCGCTTCTGCTCCTCGGTTCCGGCCACGACGACCGGCGCGTGTCCGAGCGCCGAGCCCGTGATCGCCACCCCGACGCCGGAGCAGCCCCAGCAGAGCTCCTCGCCGATGACGAGCCCCTCCATGGCACTCAGCTCGAGGCCGCCGTAGGCCTCGGGGATGTGGACGTTCAGCAGGCCGAGCTCGTGCGCCTTCGCGATCAAGTCCCCGGGATGCGTGGCGTTCTCGTCGTACTCGCGCTCCTTCGGCCGGATCTCGCGCTCGGCGAACTCGTGGGCGAGCTCGCGGAGAGCGCGCTGCTCGCTCGTCAGACCGAACGAGACCCCGGACGCGGTTCGGTCCTCGATGGTCGCCATCTCGCCGAAGAGTAGCCCGGTTGACTGGTCAGTCAAATTGCTACCCGACCGGCTCTTCCTGTTGGATTCCCACGTGAGCGTGAGCGCCGCTCCTCCGCCCCAGCCGCTGCAGCGACGCTCCTGGCGGTGGGTCGCCGTGCCACTCCTGATGTTCGCCCTCTTCGCGCTGACCGCCGGCGTGCTCGCGTCGCACGACCCGCGCTCGAAAGGCTACTTCCGTCTCTTCTTCGAAGACCCGATCCACATGAAGGCCGGCTTCGCGACCCTCGCCGCCGGGCTCGCGTGCTTCCAGGTCTTCACGGCGGCGTGGATCTTCCGCCGGCTCCCGTGGGACAAGCCCGCCTGGATCAACCCGGCGCACCGCTGGTCAGGGCGCCTGGCGTTCATCTGCACGTTGCCTGTCGCCTACCACTGCATCTTCAAGCTCGGCTTCCAGCACCCGGACACGCGAGTGGTCGCCCATTCGCTGCTCGGTTGCTCGGTGTACGGCGCGTTCGCCGCGAAGGTGACGATCGTTCGGCTGAAGCGGTTCCCGGCGCCCGTGCTGCCGATCGCGGGCGGCCTGCTGTTCGCGTTGTTGATCGCCGTCTGGTGGACCAGCGCGGTCTGGCTCTACACGGAGTCGACGCCGGCCGCGAACCCGTCGGGAACGGTCGTGATCCCGGCGAACGCCGACGCGGCCGCCGGCAAGACCGTGTTTGCCTCCGCCGGCTGCGGCGATTGCCACACGTTCAAGGCGGCGGGGTCGTCCGGCCAGGTCGGGCCGAACCTCGACACGCTGGCACCGGGCTTCGAGGACGTACGCTCGCAGGTGGCGAACGGCGGAGGCGGGATGCCCGCATTCGGCGGTCGCCTTAGCGACCAGCAGATCCGCGACGTCGCCGCCTTCGTCGCGGCGCGCGCCTCACCGTAGGCTCGACCGGAAACGCAGGACACGCTGGACGTGCTCGTCGAGCTCGCCGCGGCGCGCAAGCGGCATGAGCACGCGGATCGCGCGCGCCGCGTCCGCCCCGCTCGTGAAGAGCAGGAGGTCTGCGCCGGCGCGCGCGGCCGCGACGGCCCATTCGGTCGCGTGCCCGCGCACGACGTCCAGCGAGTCCGTGATCGCGACGCCGTCGAAGCCGAGACTCCGAAGCAGCTCGTAGGCGCCCGGCTCGAGCACGGCGCGGCGGGGACCGATCGTCGGATAGACGCCGTGGCCGATCATCACGCAGGGGACTCCGCCCTCGATCGCCATCCGGTATGGGGAGAGGTCCGCTTCGCGGACATGTCCTCGGACGTACGGCCGCTCGTCCGTGGAGACCGGGAGCGTCCCGAGTCCGGGGAAGTGCTTCGCGCACGCGCCCGCACCGCCCGCTGCGAGGCCGCGCGCGAACGCGACGCCGAATGCCGGCACACGGAACTGCCGTGAGCCCAGCGGCCCGTCGGGCAGGTCGAGAACGGGCGCGAGGTCGACATCCACTCCCGCGCGCCGGAGACCGCGGCCCGTCGCCGTCCCGCTCGCGACAGCCTCGGCCTTGCTCCGCACCGATGCCGCGGATCGAAACGGAGGAAGAGTGGGGAAGGCGCGCACGTCGCCTCCCTCCTGGTCGACGAAGACGACGGCGCCGGGCGGACGCGGGCGCATCCGGTCCCACCGGCGCACGATCACGCCGCCGACACCGCGCGGCGCTGGGAGCCCGGAGACGACGACGAGCGCGGCCTTCTGCTGCGGCGTGAGGCCGACGAGCGCCGCGGTGGTGAGAAGGGCGGCAACGCCCAAAGCCTCCGTAGACTAGGCCGACATGGACTTCGAGCTGACAGACGAGCAGCGGCTCCTCCAGGACACGGTCAGGCAGTTCGTCGACGATCGCGTCCTCCCGAACGCGGTCGAGAACGACATCAACCACCACCTCGACCTGGAGGCAATCCAGGGAATGGCGGAGCTCGGGATCCTCGGGATCGTCATCCCCGAGGAGTACGGCGGCGCCGGCCTCGACTTCGTCTGCGAGGCCCTCGCCTGCGAGGAGATCGAGCGCGGGGAAGCCGCCTTCCGGACGCTGATCTCCGTCCACGTGGGGCTCAACTCGCTCGCACTCCTCAGATACGCCTCGGAGGAGCAGAAGCGGCGCTGGCTCGTGCCGCAGGCCCGCGGCGAGAAGATCGCGTGCTTCGGGCTCACCGAGCCGGCCGCCGGGTCCGACGTCGCTGCCATGAAGTCGACGGCACGGCACGAGGGCGACGTCTACGTCCTGAACGGCTCGAAGAACTGGATCTCGTACGCAAGCGTCGCCGACCACGCGCTCGTCTTCGCGAAGACGGACCCGTCTGCGAAGCACAAGGGGATCTCCGCGTTCGTCCTCGAGCGAGGTATGCCCGGCTTCACGACCGCGGACACGGAGAACAAGCTCGGCATCTGGGCGGGCTCGACCGGTGAGCTCTTCTTTCAGAACGTCGAGGTTCCGGCCGACAACCTCGTCGGCGAGGAGGGACAGGGCTTCGAGATCGCGATGTACGGGCTCGACCAGGGCCGCTTCACCGTCGCGGCCGGCGCGGTCGGCGTCATCCGCGCGTGTCTCGAGCGGAGCGTCGAGTACGCGCGCGAGCGCGAGACGTTCGGCGAGCCGATCGGCTCGTACCAGTTCGTCCAGGACATGCTCTCCGAGATGGTGCTCGGCTACGAGACGTCGAAGCTCCTCGTCATGCAGGCTGCGTGGATGAAGGACCAGGGACTGCGCAACACGCGCGAGACCTCGCTGGCGAAGTGGCACGCGACGGAGTCCGCGTTCCGTGCGGCCCATCTCGCGATCCAGGTGCACGGCGCCTACGGCTATTCGGCGGAGTACGGGATCGAGCGGTACTTCCGCAATGCGCGCGCGCCGATCATCTACGAGGGCACGACGCAGATCCACAAGATGATGCAGGCCCAGCACGCGCTCGGCACGCGCCGGCTCAACGGCCGCGACGGCGACGTGTCGCCGCTCTGCTCGTGGGCCCCCGCGCTCGCTCCCGTGCAGCGCGGCGCGGTCCCTGCCTAACCCGCGCTACTCGCCGTCCCAGTAGTCGAGCTTCGGCTCGTCGCGCAGCATCGCCTGGTACCCCTCACCCTGCGACCAGATTCCGAGCTTGCCGCTGTCCGGGTAGTGCACGACGGCAAGCGGAGACTTGGACGAGAAGAACACGACCCGGACGGTCTCACCTGTCCCGTTCGAGACGGAGTGCGCGCCCGCTGGCCCCTCGGGAAACACGACGACGTCGCCGGACGCGAGCTCCTGCTCGCCGTCGGGCGAGCGGAGGGTCGGCCGGCCGGCGACGACGAGGAGCCACTCCTCGCAGCCCTGCTCGTAGTGGTAGGGCCACGTCTTCTCGCCTGGCGGCAGCTCGTACAGGCTCGCACCGAGGAGCGCCGCGCCGAGCCTCGGCCCGATCGCCGCGACCCGATGCCGGTACCCGTCGCGGTCGTTCTCGCGATCCCAGCCTGCGTCGGCGAAGACGTTGAAGACGTCCATCGCTAAAGGCCGACCTGTTCCGGCGGCGGGAGCGGGCTCGCCGGAAGCCCTGGCCGCGGCTCGCCGACGTTGTAGTCGCTGGGCGCGACGTCGTTCGGGACCGTCTGCGTAGAAGAGGGACGCAAGCACCTGGATGTGACGCCGGCCGACGCCGAGCTCGAATTGCCCGCCCCCGTACATCCGGATCCCGTTCGCGTCGCAGTGCTCGATGCACTCGAGAAGCCCGGCGACGGTTCCGAAACGCGACGGCTTGATGTTCTGCCAGCCCGGCTCGACTCGGAGCGCGAGGAGATCCGCGACGGAGTGGACGGGCGCATCGAAGCTCAGCCTCGCCTCCTCGCCCGCGAGGACCTCGCCGCACTCGCCTTCGAGCCACGCATCTTCGAGCACGGCCTCGGGGAACAGCTCGACCACCGCCTGGTAGAGCTCCGGGTCGGGCACCTGGTCGACGGCGGTGCCGCGGTAGTACGCCTTCAGGTCGAGGACGCGGACCCGCCCGGTCTCGGCGAGTCGATCCATGAACGAGCGCTCCCACTCGTTGTCCGGGTCGAGCTTGAGCTCGAGCTCGGGGGCCTCCCGCAGCCACGCGAAGGCATCCCCCCTCGTCGAGACGACGAACCGAACGGGCCGGTACGCGCGCCCGACCGCCGCGCCGAGCGACAGGCCGTTCTGTCGCAGCGCAAGGTCGAGGGCGGCGCTCTCGAGGGCCCAGCGCCGGTAGTGCGCCGACGCCTCCATGCGCGGCTCGCCCTCGAACAGCTGCAGGCCGCCCAGCGCCTCCGACAGCGCGCCGAGCGTCGTCTTCCCCGGCGGGTCGAGGTCGGGGAACCACTCGTGGTCCTCGGCGTTGTAGGTGACGTCCTCACCGCGGCCCTCGTGCCCGGCGCCCGAGAGCACGACCGTCGTCGTGACCCGCTTGAAGTCCGTGGAGACGTGCACCGAGCTCTGCTCGGTCCCGTAACCCTCGACGTCGACGTCGAGCCCGCGCAAGGTGTCCCAGAACGCCATCAGGCAGCCGTCCCCTCCATCTTGCCGGAGCGCTCGAGGCGCATCAGGTGGTAGACGAGCGGCGTCGCCGCGAGGATCGGGATCCCGCACACCGGCCACAGGATCTGGTACCCGTCGGTCGCGGCGAGGTACGGGCGCGCGAGGTCGATCGCCGCGCCGGCGATCGGCGCGCCGAGGAGCAGGCCCAAGCCCTTTGTCGTCGTCGCGAGCCCGGAGACGGCGCCGCGATGCTCCTCGGGCATGAGCTTGAAGAGGAGGCCCCAGGCGAGCGTCATGACGAGCCCGCCGGCGACGGCGGTCGGGACGATGAGCGCGAAGTACCAGTCGTGCCACTGGGTCGCGAAGCCGGCGAAGAGGAAGCCGCCGCCGTAGAAGAACGACGCCCAGAAGATCACCCGTGCGATGCCGAAGCGGTCCCCGAGCCTGCTCGCCAGCACGGCGGCGATGACGTATCCGGTCGCGACGGCGCCGAGGACCGCCGACGAGATCGCCTTCGACTCCTGAAGACCGTCGATGATGTAGAGCACGACGAACGTGCGCGCCGCCGCGAAGGTTCCTTCCCACGCAGCATTGGCGAACAGGAAGCGGCGTACCTCGGATTCCTGGTTGAAGATCGTCCAGCTGCGCCTGAAGTAGGCCCCCACGCCCTCGAAGACACGTCCGTGCCCGCCGTCCTCGCGCACGAAGACGATCGGGACGGCGCAGGCGGCGCTCGTGATGAAGGCGGCCAGGACGAAGGGGGTCCAGTGACCGGCCTTCAGCAGGAATCCGCCGCCGACGAGCGCCGCGCCGAGGGCAATGCCGCGGAGGATGTGCTGGACCCCCTGCGCGCGGCCGTAGACCGTCGGCGAGAGCAGGTCCGGATAGAGGCCGCGATAGGGAGGCTCGTAGACGTAGTACGCGAAGAAGAACGCGAGGACGATCAGCGTCGTCGTCCAGAGGTTCGGCATGAACCCCATCAGCAGGAGGCAGAAGGCCATCGGCCCGACCGCCGCGAGCATGAACGGGCGGCGACGGCCGAGCGGCGTGTGGAACGTGTCGCTCCACGGCCCGATCACGGGCGACAGGAGGAGTGCGAAGACTCCCTCTGCGCCGAGGACGAGCCCGATCAGCGTGCCGGACTCGGTGAAGCGGCTCAGAAGTGGGGGAAGGTACGCCGCCGTCGTAGTTATCGAGAAGGCCAGGCCGAACGCGCCGAGCCCGAGGATCCAGAAGAGGCTGCGCCTGGCGGACTGCGTCGCGCCCGCAGCCTGCGCGGTCAGCTGAGCCACGGCTAGACCTTCGCGGCGACCCGGTCTGCGGCGAGCCCGCCGCAGACGAGCTCGACGACGGTTTCCTCAGCCCGCGCGATCGCGTCGTCGCCGTCCTCGAGCTGGCCGAGCACCCACCCGGTCAGGATCTCCTCGACCGCGCCGTAGAACACGTAGCTCACCATCCTCGGGTCGACGTCGGCGCGAAACTCGCCGTGCTCCTGTCCCCGCGCAATGATGCGCTCCAGGCCGGCGAACGCCTCGTCGATCTCGTCGACGCGCCGCTGGAGATGCGAGCTGCGCATCACCTCCCGCACGAGCACGCGCACCAGGTCAGGGTCGCGACGCCAGGCACGCAGCAAGATCTTTGCCACGCCCGCGAGCTGGTCGTACGCCGATTCGCCCGACTCCTCGACGATGCGCACCGCGCCGAGCACGTCCCCCCACGTCTCGCGGAAGATCGTCTCGAGCAGCTCCTCCTTCGACCTGAAGTAGTGGTAGAGGAGCCCGTGCGCGACGCCCGCTTCCTCCGCGATGTCGCTCACGCGCGAGGCGTGGTACCCCTTGCGCGCGAAGACGCGGACAGCCGCGTTGAGGATGAGCCGCCGCTTGTCCTCCTGGCCTGTTGAACGGACGGTCAACGAAGTGAGTGTAGTGCTAGCGTCGGCACGTGGTGCTGCGCGGGCTGCTGGTCGTCGACTTCACGCGCTATCTGCCGGGCCCGTTCGCGAGCCGCGAGCTGCTCCGGCTCGGCGCACGCGTCGTGCGAGTCGAAACGCCGGACGGAGACCCGGTGCGCGAGGCCGCCCCCGGTTGGGATGCTGCGATCAACGCCGGAAAGGAGTCCGTGGTCTGGGACCTCGAACGAGACGCCGGGCTCGGCCCCGCACTCTGCTCGCGCGCGGATGTCGTCCTCGAAGGTTTTCGGCCTGGCGTGACCGAACGGCTCGGCGTCGGCCCGAAGGACGTCTCCGACACGTGCGTGTACTGCTCGGTGACGGGCTTCGGCGCGGGCGACCAGCGTGCCGGGCACGACCTCAACTACCTCGGCTGGGCCGGACTGCTCGCGGACACCGCGCCTGCGCTGCCGCCCGTGCCGCTCGCCGACCTCGCGGGCGGGTCGCTGTTCGCGCTCGTCGAGATCCTCGCGGCGCTCGTCGAGCGTGAGCGGACGGGTCGCGGGCGTCACATCGTCGTGTCGATGACGCACAACGCTCACCGGCTCGCCTCCCATCGCCTGCTCGGGACGCCGGAGCGCACGCTGACGGGCGGGCTCGCGTGCTACGGGATCTACGAGACCTCGGACGGGAGGTTCCTCACCCTCAGCCCGGTGGAGCCGAAGTTCTGGAGACGCCTCTGCGAGCTGCTCGGCCGCCCGGACCTCGTCGAGCGCCAGTACGAGGCGGATCAAGACGCGCTCGCGGCCGAGCTCGCCGCCGTCTTCGCGCTCAGGCCGCTCCCGGAATGGCTGGAGCTCTTCGACGGCGAGGACGTCATGGCCGGCCCGGTGTCGACGCTCTCGGAGGCGGCGGAGTCGTTCGGTGCGGACGAGTCGCATGCGCCGCCGCCGGCGCTCGGAGAGCACACAGACGCGTGGCGCGACGAGCTCGGCCTCGTTCGGGGGATGGCCGATCCGTCACCCGGAGACGATTCTCCGGGGAGATGAGCGTGCGACGCCTGCTCCCGCTCCTGCTCGTCGCCGTCGCCGCGTCGGCGCTGGTCGGCTGCGGCGGCGACGCTGTCGCGCTCGACCCGGTGGCGAGGGCCGCGACGACGACGGCGAAGAACGACACCGCGCGCATCGCCTTCAACGCGACGATCGAGAGCGCACAGACGGGGACGATGCAGATGCTCGGCAAGGGCGTCTACGACGGCCGCGCGCGGACGGGCTGGATGACCATGAGCTACTCGCTCCCGCAGAGCGCACAGGTGCAGCTCGGGGGCAACCCGAGCATGGAGATGATCTTCGACGGCCATGACGGGCTCGTCATGTACATGCGCTCGTCCCTCTTCCGCCAGGTCGCGGGCGACAAGTGGGTCAAGCTCGACCTCGAGCAGATCGCCGACAAGCAGGGTCTCGACCTCGGCGCGCTGATGAACGCGAACCAGGCCGATCCGAGGCAGGCGCTTGCGATGCTCAAGGCCTCGAGCGACGTGCGTGTTGCCGGCACGGACAGGATTCGCGGCGTGCGAACGACGCGCTACTCGCTGCGGGTCGACCTGCGCCGCATGGCGGACGAGAACAAGGCCCTACGGGACTCGCTCCAGCAGGTGATCGACGCGACCGGCGTCGACTCCTTCCCGGCGGAGGCGTGGGTCGACGCACAGGGCCGCATCCGCAGGCTCAAGGTCGAGATGTCCATGAGCATGCCGGGCGCGGGCCCGATGAAGATGACGATGGTCGAGGATCTGTACGGCTTCGGCTCGCACGCGAGCGTCCTCCCGCCCCCCGACGACCAGGTCGTCGACCTCTCACAGCTCGGCGGCTAGCCCGGGCGCTCCAGCCCGAGCGCTGCCGGAAGCCCGTACAGGTCCAGCAGCCGTTCCTCCACCTCCGGGTGGCGGTCGTCGCGGTCGATGAGGATCGCGCGCATGCCGAGCGCACGTGCTCCTTCGACATCCTCCTCCAGCGAGTCGCCGACCATGACCGCGTCGGCGGGCTCCACGTCGAGCCGCTCGAGCGCGGCCTGGAAGATCGTCGGGTGCGGCTTGACGCGGCCGTGCGAGCGCGAGTCGACGATCACGTCCACGTCGAGCCGATGATGCGCGACGAACTGCGTCAGGTCGCGGATGCCGTTCGAGACCAGCGCGAGTCTCAGGCTCGCGCGCCGCAACTCGTCGAGCACGGGCAGCACGTCCTCGAAGAGCTCGAAGTTCTCGGAGATCCCCCAGCCTTCCTCGATCTCGGTCGCGCACTCGCTCGCAAGCTCGTGGGGACCGCCCATGCCGATGAAGATCTCTTCCGTGAACCGATGCCAGATCGACTCGTCGTGCAGCAGTTCGGGATGGCGCTTGAGGTTCGACACCGCCGTCTCCCGAGCCGTGTCGTAGCGGGACACGTCCAACTCGACGCCGTGACGCGCAGCGATCCGCGCGTAGCGATCTGCAGAGAGCTCCGGCCCGGACGGCAGAGCGTGAAGTCGACGTCGAAGAGGACCGCGCGGAGCATGCTCACTCCGCCTCGAGGAGCCAGCGCACGGTCTGGACGTGAGTCTCCTCGTAGGTGCTGTCGAGGGCCCACGCGATCGTCTGCCCGACCGTCCAGCCGCGCGCACGCTCGCGGTCGAGCCCGAGCTCGGACGTCAGCCGGTCGAAGCGATGGAGCGTCTCGCGCTTCGAGTGGCCGAGCTCGAAGTCCCGGACGATCGGCGCGATCGCGAACTCGCGCTCTCCGAGGAGCGGCTTCGGATCGATGACGAGCCACGGCTCGCGCTCCGAGGCGAGGACGTTGTCGCCGTGGAGATCCTGATGGAGCAGGACCTGGTCCCCCTGCGACGAGCTCAGCGACTCGAGGCGGTCGATCACATCGTCGAGGAGCGCCCGCTCGAAAGGCCGTCCCGCCGACTCCCACTCGGCCGGGAGGTAGTCCGCCCACCAGGCCGCCTCCTCCGCGAGCGGACGGAACGGCTCGGCCAGCGTCCAACCAGATCCTCGGCAACAGGTCGATGAGGACGCCGACCGCCTCCTCCGGATCGATGCGCGCGAGGAGTGTCCCCGGCTCGCAACGCTCGAGCAGCATCGCCCAGCGGACCTCGTCGTACGCGAGCAGGCGAACGGCGCCGTCGCCGTCCCAGGCCGCGAGGGCCGCGGCCTCGTGCTCGGCCTCGCGGTGCGGATAGATGATCTTCAGCACGACGGGAGCGCCGTCCGGGAGCTCGGCGCGGACGACGTAGCCGGCTGCACCGGCGGGATAGGGCTCGCCCAGGCTCAGCCCCCACTCCTCTGCGCATTCGCTGAGGAGGTCGGGGACGCGCTCGAGCCAGACGCCGTGCGTCAGACCCGCGTCGGCCACCGGTATGCGTTCGCCTGCCTGTTCGCCAGCGACGGGAGCTTCGCGCGGATGTCCTCGAGGTGCGCCCGGTCGAGTCTCGGCGGTGATGACGGTCTCCTCGTCGGGCGCCTGCGCCAGGACGACGCCCCACGGATCGACGACCAGCGATCGTCCGTAGGCGGGACGCCCCGGTAGCGTCTCTCCGACCTGCGCCGCGGCGGCGACGTACAGCTGGTTCTCGATCGCCCGAGCGCGCATGAGGACGTGCCAGTGATCCTTGCCGGTCGGCGTCGTGAAATGCGCGGGGACGGTGACGAGCTGCGCGCCCTCGAGGGCAAGGATGCGATAGAGCTCGGGGAAGCGGATGTCGTAGCAGACGGTGAGCCCGATCCTCCAGTCCTCCGCATCGGCGACGACGGGCTCGTCGCCCGGGTCTTCGGACTCGGACTCGCGGTAGACGACGCCGCCCACCTCGACGTCGAAGAGATGGATCTTCCGGTAGACGGCGACGATCTGCCCCGACGGGTCGAGCACGACGCTCGTGTTCGAGAGCTTCTCGCGTCCGTCGCGCCTCTCGGCGATCGAGCCGCCGACGAGCGTGATGCCGTGCGAGCGCGCCCAGCCGGACATGGCCGAGACGGACTCGCCGCCTTCGAGCGGCTCGGCCACGTCGTGGTAGAAGGCCGGCTCGCCGATCGCGTTCCACTTCTCCGGGAGCACGACGATGTCGGCGCCCGTGGATGCGGCCTGCGCGACGAGGCGCTCCGCCGTCTCCAGGTTCGCCGCCTTGTCCGAGCGGCTCGTCATCTGGACGCACGCAACGCGAACTCGATCCGGCATGGGCGCAGAATAGCCTTGGGACGGTGAGCGCCCCGCCGCGCCTGCGCGTCCTGACGGCGCTTCGGCACCGCGACTTTCGCTTCCTCTGGGCCGGCCAGACCGTGTCACAGATCGGCGACGCGGCATTCATCGTCGCGCTCGGCTGGCGGGCGTTCACGCTGACCGGCAAGACCAGCTCCCTCGGGGATCGTCCTGATGGTCGAGGCGCTCGGGCTCGTCACGACGCTCCTGATCGGCGGCGTGCTCGCCGACCGCTACTCGCGCAAGCTGCTGCTGATCGGCTCGGATCTTGCGCGAGCGCTCGTCATCGCGTCTCTCGCGATCGTCGACGCGACCGGACACCTCGGCTTCGGCGTCATGATCGTGTTCGTCGCGCTGCACGGGCTCGGCAGCGGCCTCTTCCAGCCGGCGTTCGGCGGCATCCTCCCGCTCCTCGTCGAGGAGCCGAGCCTCGGATCCGCGAACGCGCTCATCGGCGTGTCGCGACAGATGGCGTTCGTTGTCGGGCCTGCGTTCGCCGGTCTGATCTACGACGCGGCCGGATCGAGCGTGATCTTCGCGCTCGACTCGATGTCGTTCGTCCTCTCGGCGACGCTGCTCACGTTCGCGCGACCGCGCCTCTACGGAAAGGCGCCGGTCGAGGGCATTCGCCGCGAGCTCGCCACCGGCTTTCGCTACGTCGTCACCGTGCCGTGGCTCTGGATCACGATCGGAACCTTCTCGCTCGTGCTCATGGTCGGCCTCGCCGCCTTCCAGGTGCTGCTGCCGAAGCTCGTCGACGCAGGAGTGGGACGGCGGCGTCGGCGCGTACGGCCTGCTGTTCACGTTGCAGGGCGTCGGGATGCTGATCGGATCGGTGATCCTCGCGCAGACCGCGCCCGCGCACCGCCGCGGCACGCTCATCTACGGACTGTTCGTCCTCAACAGCCTCTGCGGCGTGTTCATCGGCCTCTCGCCGTGGTTCGGTGGAGCCGCAGCGCTCCAGGTCGTGCGCGGCTTCTGCGTCGGCTTCGCGATCACACTCTGGGACACGATGGTGATGCAGTTCGTGCCGGAGCACATGCTGTCCCGCGTGATCAGCATGGACTGGTTCGGCTCCATCGGCCTGCTCCCGGCCGGGCTCGGTATCTGGGCGGTCCTGTCCGGTCTGGGAGACCCGGGCACGCTGCTCGCGGCGAGCTCGGCGATCTGCGTGCTTCTCTTCGCCGCCGGGCTCGCGAACCCCAGGATCCGCGCGCTCGACTGACTCCTCAGAGAATGCAGGGCTCGGCTCGAGGTCTATGCTCGTCGGTGCTGTGAGCGACGTCATCGACCACGTCGGGATCCGCGTCGGCGACCTGCCGGCGAGCCGCCGGCTGTACGAGGCGGCGTTGGGCGAGCTCGGCTACGTCGTCCTGTCGGAGGGCGAGTTCGAGGGCGACACGTACGTCCAGTTCGGGCGAGACGATCGCGATGACTTCAGCCTGCACGGCGTCGGCACGAAACCCGGCCGCGACCGCGTGACCACCGGCGTCCACATCGCCTTCAGCGCACCCGATCTCGAGGCCGTCGGGCGCTGGCACGACGTCGCCGTGAGGCACGGAGCGACGGACATCGGGCCGCCCGGCCCGCGTCCCGAGTACACGGGCAACTACTACGCCGCCTTCGTCCTCGACCTCGACGGCAACAACGTCGAGGCCGTGTTCCACGCACCGACGACGTAGCCGCCTTGAAGAAACGGGCCTCGCAAAGCGAGGCCCTTCGTCTGTATCGGGGTGCCCAGATTTGAACTGGGGACCTCTCCGACCCGCTGAGGCGCCGCTTGCGGCGCCGATCTTCAGGGCGCACGAGCTGTGCTCGTGGGCCCGTCGGAAGTCGACGACCTAACCCCTTGAAGAAACGGGCCTCGCAAAGCGAGGCCCTTCGTCTGTATCGGGGTGCCCAGATTTGAACTGGGGACCTCTCCGACCCGAACGGAGCGCGCTACCAGGCTGCGCCACACCCCGGAACGGCACACAGACTAGCCGCTCTCACGAGACACCCGTCACACATTCCCCGCTAAGTTGCCTCCATCGACAACGGAGGTGCAATGAACGTCGTCATCCTGATCGGAAACCTCGCAACCGACGTTGAGCTGCGCGAGTTCGGCGAGGACAAGCGCCTCGCCACCTTCAGGCTCGCCGTCGACCGGCCCACGAAGGACGACGACGCCGACTTCTTCCGGGTCGCTGTCTGGGACCGGCAGGCCGAGCTCTGCGCGACCTACCTGGCGAAGGGACGCCGCGTGGCGATCGAGGGCCGGCTGCGATACCGCTCGTGGGAGGACGGGGGCCAGAAACGGAGCACGGTTGAGGTGGTCGCGAGCCGCGTCGAGTTCCTCGCGGCCGCGCCGGCTGCGTCAGGAGCGGAGGTGGTGCCCTTCGAAGCCGCCGTCGCCTAGAAACTCCGCGATCGCTCGGTCGCAGGCGTCGGGCCGCTCGCCGATCAGCAGGTGCCCGCAGGCCGGAATGACCCGCAGCTGCGCGCGGAGCCGCCGCGTGTACTCGAAGGCGTCGTCGAGCGGAAGCTGTACGTCCTCCGCACCCCAGAGGACGAGCACCGGACAGCGCACGGACCCGAGCTCAAGCCGTGGATCGTCTACACGCAGAGCCTGCCAAGCGCTGTCGATATCCGTGTGCAGCAACTGCGCGGCGAGGAAGCCTTCAACGGCCTCGGCGCTGAGCGCGATCGGGTCGGCGACGGAGACCACGCCGAAGACGATCCGTCTGAGAACGGAGGATCTGACGATCAGCGCGCGATGGCGGGCAGCGAGCCGACCGGGACGAAGGGCGCTAAAGACCGAGAGCAGCTGACGCCCCCAGACGTTCCCGACGCTCAGGCCTGCCGCACCGGCGAGCACGAGCGCCTCGACGGCGTCGGGGCGACGGAGCGCGAGCCGGAGCACGACCATGCCTCCGAGTGAGTGACCGACGACCGGCGCCGGGAGAAGCCCTTCGCGCTCTGCGACGAGCGCGACGCGGTCGGCGAACGGCTCGAGCCCGGAGACCGCCGGGAGCGGCGACGAGCCACCGTGTCCAGGCAGGTCGGGGACGAGCAGGCGATGTCTCTTTACGAGGAGCGGGGCGAGCTCGACCCAGTTCCATGCCGAGCCGCCCAGCCCGTGGACGAGCACGAGCGGCGGGCCCTCCCCGCCGACGAAGTAGCGCATCCGCACGCCCTTCACGTCGGCGAACCGCTCCTGCAAACCGGGAAGCTTTGCGTCCGTCACGGGGGCCGATTATGCTGAGGTCGATGAGTGTTTTTGGAGGGCCGGCGACTTGAATCCGGCACCGACAATTGGAGGACTGACCTAGCCCGCCGAGCGCAGAGCGCCGGCGGGCTTTTTCGTCACAAGAGAGGAGCGTCGATGGCGAACCACCTCACGCCCGAGGAGCTGTCCAAGGAACTCGGGATCGACCGCCAGGAAGTCATCCGCGTCTGCGTGGAAGAAGGCGTGCCGATCTACCAGGGCAAGATCGACAAGACCCTGTTCCAGGCACAGCTCGAGGCCTTGGGCGCGATGCCGGCACGGCACTGAGGCGCTGGGGGACGTCTTCGTCCCCTGACCCGCGCGCGGCCGTCAGGCCGACTTACGTGCGGGGGCGCGACGAGCGCGGCTTCCGGACCCGCTCTTCGCCACAGCCTTCTTCTTCGGGGCAGCCGCTTTCTGGCCCTGAGCCTCTGCGACGCTCCGCTTGAGCGCCTCCATGAGATCGACCACGGGCACGTCGTCGGGCACGGGCTCGGGCTTCGCGATCTCCTGGCCGTCGAGCTTCGCCTCCAGCATCTGGCGTAGCTCGCCGCGGTACTGGCTCTGCAGCTCGGACGGGTCGAACTCGCCGACGAGGCTCTGCATGACCTGGTCGGCGAGGTCGAGCTCGGCCTTCTTGACCTCGGTCCCGGCGACTGCCTCGTCGATCTCCGCCTGCGAGCGAACGTCCTCGGCGAGGAAGAGCGTCTCGAGCACGAGCGCCTCGCCCTTCGGACGGATCAGTGCGAAGTACTCCGAGCCGCGAAGCACGAAGCGGCCGATCGCACCCATCCCGGACTGTTTCATCGCCTCGAGCAGCAGCACGTACGGACGCCGCTGCGCGGGCGCCTGGGCCGGGGCGAGGTAGTAGGTGCGGTCGAGGTAGACGGGGTCGACGTCGTCGAGCGGAACGAAGCGGGTGATGTCGATCGAGCGGGAGTCGTCGTGCTGCGCGATCGCCTCGAGATCGGCGTCCTCGACGACGACGAACTCGCCCTTCGCGACCTCCCAGCCCTTGACGATCTCGTCCGGCCCAACCTCACGCTCGTGCGTCGGGCACCAGCGCTTCTGGCGGATCGGCGTCTTGCACTCGCGGTGCAGCGTGCGGAAGCTCACGTCCGACTGCTTGGCTTTCGGCGTCGTCGCGAGAGCGAGGCCAACGGGGATGTTGACCAGGCCGAAGGAGATTGATCCGTTCCAGATAGTGCGCATGGGGCCGCTCCGTTGAATTCTAATGCGGGACCGGCCCCATTCGCCTTCGTGTGCGGGGTTCCTCTATCGGAGTTCTGCTACGCGACCGCCGCCTCGGCCTCACCGGCGGGCTCGTACGTGGGGGTGTAGCCCAGAGCCCGGCCCAGAGGCGCGCCCATGGCGAGTGCGGTGCGCTGCAGGGCGTGTGGGATGACAGGCAGGCGAACGTCGTCGAAGTGGTGCCTGGCGATGACTGCCAGCCTCAACGGGTTCGGCATGCCCTTCTTGGAAGTCTTTCCGTCGGTGGCCAGCGAGAACATCGTCTCGATCAGCTGCTCGAACTCGAGTGCGGGGCTGACCTTGCAGAGGAAACGGGCCTCGCCCTCGCCGGCGTTCGCGAACCGGTGCGCGGTGCCCGGCTCGACCTCGACGACGTCGCCCGGCCCGGCTGTGATCGTCTTGCGGCCGACCTTCATCTCCACCGTGCCCTCGAGCACCTCGAAGCGCTCGGCCTGGTAGGGATGGACATGAGCCGCGGCGACGACCGCGCCGGGCTGGAGGATGGTCTCGACGAGAACGTGCGCACCGTCGGTGTCGCGGGCGGTCTCGTGGAAGACGAGGCGCTCGCCCGTGACGGGGTTCTCGATGGTCTGTCCGGTCCTGATCATTTTCGTTTCTCCTGGTCAGTGGGGGTGGCTGCTTTCGATGCACGCAGCCTGCGCTCACCGAGCCTTCGGGGGAACGAGGGCAACCCGTGTCTTTGCGGGGGCGATCCCCCGTCTTTCCAGTTCGGGAAACCGCACTAAGCTTCGGACCATGGCGACGGAGATACGAGAGCGGTCCGACGAGACCGGGAGGCGTTCCAAGGGGCGGACGATCGCGTGCCTGTGGCAGGACGCCGTCGCCCGAAACGGGGACGGCTGCGCCTACCTCGTCCAGGAAGGCGACGACTGGCGCGAGGTGTCGTGGCCCGAGGCGGCCCGTGCCGTCGACGAGATCGCCCACGGCCTCCTTGCCCTCGGCGTCCGCAAGGGCGAGGCGTTCGGGATTCTCGCCTCGACCCGCGTCGAGTGGGTGCTCTTCGACTTCGCGCTCGGCCTGATCGGCGCGGTCGGCGCGCCGATCTACATGAACAGCTCCGCGAAGGACGCCGCGTACGTGATCGAGCACTCCGAGGCGGTCGGCGTGCTCTGCGAGGACGACGAGCAGCGCGCAAGGGTCGCGGGGCTCGGCCTCGCGCACGTGCTCACCTTCTCCGACCTCGACGACCTCCGGCAACGCGGGCGCGAGCATGCAGCCGAGAGACCGACCGCAGTAGAGGAGGCGTCGGCGGCGATCGACGAGGACGACCTCTTCACGTTCATCTACACGTCGGGCACGACCGGCCCGCCGAAGGCGTGCATGATCATGCACCGCAACTACTACGTCATGGTCGACGAGGTCCGGCAGGTCCAGGACTTCACCGTCGCCGGCGACGTCATGCTTCTCTACCTCCCGCTGGCGCACAACTTCGGGCGCTGCCTGCACGCTGCTCGGCGCGCACATCGGCTACACGATCGCGTTCTGTCCCGACCCCTATGCCGTGGCGGAGGCGCTTCCGCAGGTGCGGCCGACGGTGTTCCCGAGCGTCCCGCGCGTGTACGAGAAGGTGCACACCGCCGTGTCGGCGAAGTTCGACGAGGCGACCGGGCGTCAAGCGGCGCCTCATCGACTGGGCGCTCGGCGTCGGCCGCGAGGTGAGCAAGCTCCGCGAGGCGGGCCTTCCCGTATCGCGAGGACTGGCGATCAAGCACCGCATCGCCGACCGGCTCGTGTACTCGAAGGTGAAGTCCGGCCTCGGCGGGCGGCTCCGCATCGGAGTGTCGGGGGGTGCGCCGCTGGCGCAGGAGATCATCGAGTTCTTCGCCGCGCTCGACGTCGTCATCCTCGAGGGCTACGGCCTGACGGAGTGCACGACGGGCGCGACCATCAATCGGCCGACGCAGTACCGCTTCGGCAGCGTGGGCCCCGCGCTCCCCGGCGTCGAGCTGAAGGTTGCGGACGACGGTGAGGTGCTGATCAAGACGGAGACGATCTTCGCCGGCTACTTCAAGGACGAGGAGGCGACGCGCGAGATCCTCCCTGGCGACGGCTGGCTCCGGTCGGGGGACGTCGGCACGCTGGACGAGGACGGCTTCCTGACGATCACCGACCGCAAGAAGGACATCCTCGTCACGGCCGGCGGCAAGAACGTCTCGCCGCAGAACCTCGAGAACGCGCTGAAGACGAACCCGCTCGTGTCGCAGGCGCTCGTCGTCGGCGACCGGCGTCCCTACGTCGCCGCCCTGATCACGCTCTCGGAGGACGCCGAGCGCGAGGGCGCGGAGGAGCGGGTGCGGAAGCTCGTCGACGAGGTCAACGCCGAGCACTCGCGCTTCGAGCAGATCAAGCGCTTCGCGATCCTCCCGCGGGACTTCACCGCGGACGACGGTGAGGTGACGCCAACGCTGAAGCTGAAGCGCCGCGTCTGCCAGGAGCACTTCGCCGCAGAAATCGAGGGGCTCTACTCCTGACCGACCTCTTCCTCGTCCTCTCGGCTTTCCTCGCGAGCGCGGTCGAGATGGTCGAGGCGTTGACGATCGTCGTCGCGATGGGGGTCACGCGCAACTGGCGCGCGGCGCTGACGGGCACCGTTGTTGCGCTCCTGGCGCTGGCCGTCGATCGTGGCCGTGCTCGGGCCGGCACTGACCGTCATCCCGATCGAGTCGCTCCGGCTCGTCGTCGGCGCGCTGCTGCTCGTGTTCGGGCTCCAGTGGCTGCGGAAGGCGATCCTCCGCGCGAGCGGCTGGCGGGCGTTGCGCGACGAGGACGCTGTCTACGCGCGCGAAGCAGCCGAAGCAGAGGCTGCGGGCGCCGAGACCCGTGCCGGTCTCGACTGGTACGCCTTCACGGTTTCCTTCAAGGGCGTGCTCCTCGAGGGTCTCGAGGTCGCGTTCATCGTGATCACGTTCGGGAGCGCCCAGGGGAGCATCCCGCTGGCCGTCGCCGGCGCGGTCGCCGCAGCGGTCATCGTCGTGGCCGCAGGGCTCGTCGCACACGGCCCGTTGAGCCGCGTCCCGGAGAACACGCTGGCGTTTGCGGTCGGCGTGATGCTCACGACGTTCGGGATCTTCTGGGGCGCGGAGGGCGCCGGAGTGGACTGGCCCGGCGGAGATGCCTCGCTGCCGATCGTGCTCGGTTTCGTCCTCGTCGTCTCGCTCGGGTTCGTCACGGCCCTGCGCCGCGAGCGGCCCGTCACGGCATGAAGCGGTTCGCACGGTTCTGGTGGGACTTCGTCGTCGGCGACGACTGGCGGGTCGCGGCCGGAGTCGTGATCGCGTTCGGGCTCACGGCGATCGCTCGCCGCGACGTCCGTCCCTGCGTGGTGGCTGCTTCCGCTCGCGGTCGCGGCGGTGCTGTGGCGCTCGCTGAGGCGGGAGGTCTCTAGATCCGCCGCCCGCCGATGAAGGTGGACGAGTAGTACCCGCTGAGCGACGAGATCTTCACGACGTCACCGGTGTGCGGCGCGTGGATGAACTGGCCGCCGCCGATGTAGATGCCGACGTGGCTCGCGCCGGAGAAGAAGACGAGGTCGCCGGGCTGCAGCTGTCCGATCGAGACCGGCGTGCCCATGCCGAACTGCGAGTACGAGCTGTGCGGGAGCGAGACGCCGATCTGCGCGAAGACGTACATGACGAATCCGGAGCAGTCGAAACCCGACGGGCTCGCGCCGGCCCAGACGTACGGGACGCCGAGGTAGCGCATCGCGATCCCGACGACACCGCCGTGCGTGCCCGGAGGCGCGATGGTCGTTCCCTCGGATGTCGCGGCCGAGACGCCGACTGCGCTCGTGTCGAGGCCGGCGAGCCGAGTCTGGGCCGCCGCTGCGAGCTGGCGCTGCTGGGCCGCCTCCTCCGCGCGGATGTGCTGGATCTCGGTGCGGATCGACGAGAGCATCTGGCGGCGTGAGGCGAGCTGTGACTCGATGTGCTGCTTCTGCGCCGCCTTCTGGGCCACGATGTGCTGCTGGCTCTCGTGCGCGGTGCGGAGCTCGGCCTCGTTTCGCTTGACCGCCGCCTTGAAGCTCGTCACCTGGCGGACGATGCTCGCGTCCTGCTGTGAGGTGGAGTCGATCGCCTCCATGCGGTTGAGGAGCTCCTCGAAGCTCGTCGACCCGAGGAGGACGGCAAGGGTCGAGTTCTCGTCCCTCGACGTGTAGGCCGCGACGAGACGGGCCGAGAGGGAGTCCTGCGCGACCTTCAGGTTGGCTCTGGCGAGCTTGAGCTGCTTCCGGTTCTCGCGGAGGTCGCTCTCGATCTTCCGGAGCTTCACGTTGGCGAGGTTGTACGTCTCGACCGCCGCCCCGAGGTCGCGATCGATCTGAGCGATCTGGTCGAGGACCTGCTGTGCCTGAGCCTGCTTCGCTGCGACCCGGCCCGGATCGGCGGAGGCTGACGCCGCCGCGAGGGTGAGTGCGGCAACGCCGAAAACACACGCCTGCGCCAGTCGCTTCCGGCTTCTGGGCAAGAGCCGGGGGGTGGGGGTCGACGGGCGCACCGGAGGGGGCCGGTACGTCACAAGTGGGGCACCCTAGCAATGGATCCGGACGGCTGCAACCGCTTTCCGAGCCGAAAACTGGACAAAACTGCCTTGTGACGGGACCGCACAAACCCCCCGATTGTTAGGGATTGTTAGTGTCCAGCCCCGTGCGACGGCCCAGGGAGAGCGGCCTCGCGCTCGGGATGATGCTTGCGGCATTGCTCCTCCTGGGCGCCCTGATGCCAGGAGCCGTGGGAGCAGGCCCGGGCGGGCCCTCGTCCGCGGACCTCCACCACCGACAGGGCCGGCTCTCGGCCAGGTCGCACACCGCCCTCCTCGGCCTCTACGCGCTCGACGCCCGCCGCCAGGAGGCCCAGGGACGTCTGGAGCGCCTCCGGGGCCAGGTCGACGCGCTCCGGCGTGAGCAGCAACTCGTCCTCCGGCAAGTCGGCGTGGTCGAGGGGAACCTCCGGGTCTCTCAGCGCCTCCTCGGGCGACCGCCTCCGGGCGCTCTACGAGCAGGGCGAGCCGGACGCCATCGCCGTCCTCCTCGGCGCGACCTCCCTCGACGACGCGCTGACGCGGCTCGACGAGCTCGAGCGCAGCGCATCTCAGGGGGCCGCCGCCGCCCAGGGTGCGCGGGACGGACGAGAGCAACTGAAGCGGCTCGCCACGGAGCTGGCGGCGAGGGTGGCGCGGGCCCAGGCCCTGGAGGCGGAGGCAGAGCGCACCACGTCCTCGCTCGCGGACGCGCGCGCCGCTCGGGTCGCGTACATCGCCGGGCTCGCCCGCGAGACGCGGCTCACCGATCGGCAGATCAACCGCCTCGACGCCCAGGCGCATCGCAGCGCCGTGCGCTCGGTGGCGGTGCAGACGCACGTCTCGGCGCAAGCGGAGGCCGTGCCGGCAGCGGCCGGTCCGCGCACGATCACGGTGACCGCGACCGGGTACTCGCTCGCCGGCACCACTGCCACCGGCCTGCCCGTGGGCTTCGGCGTCGTCGCCGTCGACCCGTCGGTCATCCCACTCGGCACGCGTCTGACGATTCCAGGCTACGGCGAGGGGGTGGCCGCAGACACCGGCGGAGGGGTGCGCGGCCTCCAGATCGATCTCTGGTTCCCGACCCTCGCGGACGCGCTCGCCTGGGGCCGGCGGACCGTGACCGTCACGCCTTCATTAGACTTTCCGGCCCGCTGCCGGAGAGGGGGCGCTCCGCACGATGACCGAATCCGTCAGAGCTGACGAGCAGAGGCTGACCGACGTTCGGGTCCTGATCGTCGACGATCACGACCTGTTTCGCAGCGGCCTGCGCAACCTCCTCGAGGAGGAAGGCGTGCACATCATCGGCGAGGCGTCCGCAGGCCAGCAGGCGCTCGAGATCGTGCGGGAAGACGCGCCCGACGTCGTCGTCATGGACCTGAACATGCCCGGCATGGGCGGCGTGGAGGCGACTCGTCACATCTCGACGATCGCGCCGCTGACGCGCGTCGTGATGCTGACGATCTCCGACCAGGACAACGACGTCATGGACGCGATCCTCGCCGGCGCGTGCGGCTACCTCCTGAAGGACTCGTCCATCCATGAGCTGATCGCCGGCATCCGCGCGGCCTCGCTCGGCGAGTCGCTGATCTCCCCGACGATCGCGGCGAAGGTCCTTCAGCGGTTGCGGGCATCGAGCACGCAGCCGCAGATCGAGAGCGCAATCCGCGCCGAGCTGTCGGACCGCGAGATCGAGGTCCTCAAGCTGATCGCGAACGGCAAGGACAACGCCATGATCGCCGCCGAGCTGCACATCAGCCCGAAGACGGTGAAGAACCACATCTCGAACATCCTGATGAAGCTCCAGATCGACAACCGCATCCAGGCGGCTGTCTACGCAGTGCGGAGCGGGATCGTCTAGGCCGCGGTCGTGCGGACCTCGTCGGCGCGCGTGCGCAGCGAGGAGAGCAGGTCGCGCAGCCCGGTGAGGTCGCCGTCGGCGTCCGACAGCCGCTTGCCGAGATCCGCGAGCTCGGAGTGCCGCGGCTCGGTCGAGCCGTCGCCGAGATCGGCCGCGACTTCGGCGATCTTGCGCTCGAGGCGCCAGCGCTCGGCCTCGAGGGTCAGCGCGTGCGCGTAGCCCGCCGTGAGCGTGTCCTCGATGTGGCCGAGGCTGGGCGCGTCCTCGCCTTCGGGAGGCGCCTCGAGAAGTGTTCGGATCTCTTCCTGGATCATGTGCAGGCGGCGGCAGTCAGGGGTCGGATCAGTATTGATCCTGAGGCTCTGGATCGCATGGGCCGCTCGGCCTATCTTCGCCCGGTCGCGGGCCTACGATCTTGACGTCGTGGAATCCCGTTCGAACAATCCCAACCGCGTGCGCCGCCGTCCCCTCGCCATCGTCCTCCTGCTCATCGCGCTTGCGGCCCCCGCCGCGACCAGTGCGGGCGCCTCGCAGCAGACGCCGCTTCAGCGCCGCCTCGCGGCCGCGCTGCGCGTCCCTCACGTCGCGCCGGCCCGTTCCGCCGCGCTCGCCCTCGATCTCACTACCGGCACCGTCCTCTTCGCCCAGAACGGCGCCCGGTCGCTCGCCCCTGCCTCGAACGCAAAGCTCCCGCTGACATATGCCGCCTTCGTCAGCCTCGGCGCGGCATTCCGGATCGAGACCGACGTCCTCGGTGACGGAGGTCTCGACGGGTCGACCTGGGCGGGCTCACTCATCCTCAAGGGGAACGGCGACCCGACGCTGTCGACCGCCGACCTGCGCGCGCTCGCCGCGCAGGTGCGGGGCACAGGAATCAGGCGCGTGACGGGGGCCATCGTCGGCGACGAGAGCTCCTACGACACCCGGCGGATGGTCGCCGGCTGGAAGGCTTCCTTCTTCATCCAGGAGTCGCCGCCGCTCTCGGCGCTGATCGTCGACCGCGGCCGCGTCGGCTCCTTCGTCTCACGGACGCCGGCGCTCGCTGCGGCCGTCGCGTTCCGGGACGCCCTCCGCCGCGCGGGCGTCGCGGTAGCCGGGGCCGCCCGCCTCGGACACGCCGACGACTGGCTGGAGCCGCTCGCGTCCGTGCTTTCGCCTCCGCTCAACACGATCCTCAGGTTCATGGACCGCGAGAGCGACAACTTCACCGCGGAGATGCTCTTGAAGCAGCTCGGCCTCGTCGAGTCGGGGAAAGGCACGAGCTCGGCCGGTGCTGCCGTCGTCACGCAGGCGCTCGCCGAGGCGGGCATCCCGATGGCCGGCGTCCGCATCGTCGACGGCTCGGGGCTCTCGCGGCTCGACCGGCTGACGGCGAACGCTCTCGGCGCGCTGCTCAAGGTCGCGTGGGGCGATCCGACATTTCGTCCCGCACTGCTCGCTGCCCTTCCGGTCGCAGGCGTGAACGGGACGCTCGAGAGCCGGCTCCGCGGCCCGCCCACGCGCGGCCGCGTCCTTGCGAAGACCGGAACGACGCGCGAGGCGTCCGCCCTCTCGGGCTACGTGGGCGACCGCTATGCGTTCGCGGTCGTCCAGAACGGATACCCGCTCCCGTACTGGTGGGCGCGCCGCGCGCAGGACCGGTTCGTGCAGGTGCTAGCCGCGCAGTAGCTCGAGCAGCTCGGGCTCCGTGAGGAGGGGAACTTCGAGCTTCTTCGCCTTCGTCAGCTTCGAATTGCCCGGCTCCTCGCCGACGACGAGCCCCGTCGTCTTGCCCGACACGGAGTTCACGACCTTCGCTCCCTTCGCCTCGAGGTGCGCCGCGGCCTCGTCGCGGCTGAACGCCTCGAGCGTTCCGGTGATCACGTAGGTGTTGCCTGTGAGCGGCCCCTCCACCGGCTTCAGCTCGTCGCCGATCTCGAAGCGGAGGCCGAGCGAGCGGAGCTCATCCACGAGCTTCCGGTTCGCGTCGTCGGAGAACCACTCTGCGATCGACTCGGCGCGGTCGGGGCCGATCCCCTCTGCCTCCTGGATCTCCTCCTGGCTCGCCTCCGCAAGCCGGTCGACGTTCTCGAAGTGCCGCGCGAGGTTGACTGCGGTGACCCAGCCGACGTCGGGGATGTTCAGCCCGAAAAGCACACGGTTGAAGGGGATCGCCTTCGACGCCTGGATCGACTCGATCGCGTTCGTCGCGGAGATGTCCGCGTAGCCGTCGAGCTCGAGGAGTTGCTCCTTCGTCAGCCGGTAGAGATCGGGGAGCGAGCGCACGAGCCCGAGGTCCCAGAGGCGGCGCACGGATTGCTCGCCGACACCTTCGATGTCGGCGGCGGCCTGCACCCAGTTGATCAGGGACTCGAGCCCGCGCGAAGGACACGCTCGATTGGGGCAGCGGTGCATCGCCTCGCCCTCGGGCTTGACGATGGCCGCGCCGCAGAGCGGGCACTTCTTCGGCATCCGGAACGGCTTCGTGCCGGGCTGGTGCGGCAACACGGGGCCGACGACCTGCGGGATCACGTCGCCGGCGCGCTGGACGATGACGACGTCGCCCTCGCGGATGTCCTTGCGGTTGATGTCCTCCTCGTTGTGCAGCGTCGCCTGCGAGACGGTGACGCCGCCGACCTCGACAGGCTCGAGCTGCGCCCAGGGATTGAGCGCGCCCGTGCGTCCGACGCGGATGTGGATCTTGTTCAGCTTCGTCTGCGCGGTCATCGGCGCCCACTTGAACGCGCGCGCCCAGCGCGGCCGCTCGTGCAGCGCGCCGAGCCGGCGCTGTTGGTCGAACGAGTCGACCTTGACGACGATCCCGTCGATCTCGTAGTCGAGCTCGATGCGCTGCTTCTCCCACCTCGCACACGCCTCCGCGACCGACGCGACCGTCTCGTGGCGCTCCGCGAAGGGGTTCGTGCGGAAGCCGTGCTCGCGCAGCCACTCGAGAGCCTCCCAGTGGCCCTCGGCCGGCAGCCCCTCGCGCTGGCCGAGACCGTGGATCCAGATCGAGAGCGGCCGCTGTGCCGTGACGGACGAGTCCTTCTGCCGGAGCGATCCCGCCGCCGCGTTGCGCGGGTTCGGCGTCGGCTTCTTGCCCTCCGCGACAAGGCGCTCGTTCAGCTCGTTGAACCCGCTCAGCGGGAGATAGACCTCGCCCCGCACCTCGAGCAGCGGCGGCGGCTTCTCGCGGCTCTTCAGCTGCATCCTCGTCGAGATCGCCTTGATCGTCCTGAGGTTCGTCGTCACGTCCTCCCCGCGCCGACCGTCGCCGCGGGTCGCACCGCGAACGAACACGCCCTCCTCGTAGATGAGGTTGATCGACAGCCCGTCGATCTTCGGCTCGGTCACGTAGACGACCTCGTCGGTGCCGAGGCGCTTGCACACGTCCTGGTGCCACTTCTCGAGCGCCTCGTCGGTCGTCACCTTCTCGAGCGACCCCATCGGGCGTCGGGTGGTCGACCTTCTGGAAGCGTGTCCGACGCCGGCGCGCCGACACGCTGCGTGGGCGAGTCCGGCGTGACGAGCTTCGGGTTCGACTCCTCGAGCGCGACGAGCTCGTCGTAGAGCCGGTCGTACTCCGCGTCCGAGACCTCGGGGTCGTCGAGGACGTGGTAGCGGTAGAGGTGGTAGTCGAGGACGTCGCGCAGCTCGGCGGCGCGCTTCGCCTCAGAGGAGGGCAAGAGCTCCTCCGGCGAGTCGACGAGCGCGTCCGGCTCCTCCTGCTCGAGCCGCTCGCGCGCGTGGATTCCGCCCCAGGTGACGCCGACCGAGAAGAGTCCCGCCGCCTTCGCCGCCTTGATGTCGAACGGCGCGTCGCCCGACGTACGCGGCGTCCTCGGGGCGTGCGTCGAGCCGCTCGAGCGCGAGCAGCAGCGGCTCGGGATCGGGCTTGTGCCGCTCCGTCTCGTCGCCGCCGACGACCGTCTCGAAGAGATGCTCGAGCGGAACCTGCGCGAACGCGAGCTCGACGGTGGCCCGCCGCTTCGCCGTGACGATGCCGAGCCGGCGGCCCTCTTCCTTGAGGCGTCACGAGCACGTCCTCGATGCCGGCGCAGCACGCGAGGCCCGTCGTGCAGCGGCTCGTTGTGCGCGCGATAGACGGTGACGAGCTCCTCGACGCGGTCGGGCGAGAGCGCGTGCATCTGCGCCTCGAGCCCCGGCCCGCCGACCGCCGCCATCAGCACCGCGTCGTCGGGCTCGACGCCGAGCACCTCTTTCGCCGCATGGCGCATCGACGCGAGGATGATCGCGCCGGAGTCGATCACGGTGCCGTCGAGGTCGAAGAGAACGACGGGAAATCGCATGGAGTCGATGCTAATTACTCGTATGCGACGGACGTGAGGTAGAGACCCCACGGCGGTGCGGTCGAGCCGCCCTCTGCGCGCGGCCTCCCTGCGAGCAGCGGCTCGATGCGCTCCGGCGGGAGCTCGAGCATCGTCCCGACCAGCGTGCGCACCATGTGCCGCAGGAAGCTGTCCGCTGTGACCTCGAACTCGAGCACGTCGCCACGGCGGTGCCAGGCGGCGGACGAGATCGTCCGCGTGAACACGTCGTGCTCCGTCTCGGTCGGCGTGAACGCGCGGAAGTCGTGCTCGCCGACAAGGAGCGCCGCCGCTGCCTCGAGGCGGTCCTCGTCCAGCGGCCGCAGGCACCACCACGAGCGCCTCTGCTCGAACGGCGACGGCTCGCGTCGCCGCCAGATGCGATAGCGGTAGCTGCGGGAACGCGCGGAGTGACGGGCGTGGAACTCTGCGTCGGCCTCCTCCGCCGAGGTGACCGCGACGTCGTCCGGGAGGGAGACGTTCAGCGCCTCCGCGGCGCGCGGCGACGGCGGCCCGCCTGCGATGTCGACGCTCACGACGTTCCCCAGCGCGTGCACGCCGGCATCGGTCCGACCGGCAACGGCAACGGACTCCACATCACGGAACGTCGCCGAAAGGGCCTGGCGCACGACACCCTCGACGGTGCGGAGCCCCGGCTGCGCCGCCCAGCCGTGGAAGTCGGTGCCGTCGTACTCGACGGTGAGCTTCAGCCTCGTCACGTCAGGCCCTCCTGACGGTACTTGTCAGGTTTGCCTTATGCTCTGTCATCTTGCGCCTCGGTTGATACACTCTAATCCAGTGACCGACGAGCACGTCTTTCTGCTCCAGCGCGTCCAGCCCGCGATGGTCGGTCTCATCGACGGCTCGCTGTCGACGCTCGCGCCGATCTTCTCCGTCGCCATCGTCACCCACAAGCCGCACTACGCGTTCATCGCCGGCCTCGCGACGGCCTTCGGGGCCGGCGTCTCGATGGCCTTCTCCGAGGGTCTCTCCGACACGGGGGAGCTCACCGGTCGAGGGAGCCCGCTCGTGCGCGGCACGATCACCGGTGTGGGGACGTTCATCGGAGGCATCCTCCACACGCTGCCCTTCCTCATTCCGCACTACCAGGCGGCGATCTTCTTCGCGGTCGTCGTGGTCGCCCTCGAGCTGATCGTGCTCGCCTGGCTCCGCTGGCGGTTCTTCGAGGTCGGGTTCGTGCGCGCGCTCGCGACCGTGACGCTCGCCGGGATCGTCATCGTGGCGGCGAGCGCGGCGCTCGGCGCCGGCGGCTAGCGAACGTCCAGCGACTCGTTCGCGCCGCTGACGAAGAGGCCGGGCCGCGGGCCGCCGGCGATGACGTAGACGCGCGCCCCGACGCCCACGACGGCGAGACCGTGGCGCGGTGTCGGGAGATCCGGCAGCCGGTCCCACCTCCGGGCCACCGGGTCGAACGAGAACACCGCACCCGTCGTCCCTCCCGGCGCTTCTCCGCCGGCGGAGATCAGCCGCCCGCCGGCAGCTGCGGCGCCCGTCCCTCCCCGCGCCTCGGGCACGGGCGGCTCGGTCCGCCACACGCGCGTCCCGGGACGGAGCGACTGGACGATGGCCTGATTGGTGTCGATGCCGCCCAGCCGGCCGGCGACGGCGTAGACCCTGCCGCCCACGGCCGTGGCTGCGAGGTGCTCACGCGGGCTCGGGCCCGGAAGGGAGCTCCACCGACGGCGGCGGATGTCGAAGACGAACGCCGCCTGCGCGAGCCTGCCCGGTGCGCGAACGCCGCCGACGACGTAGAGGCGGCCCCCGGCGACCGCTGCGCCCGCAGCCGCACGCGGCGCGGGCAGCGGCGGCAGCATGCGCCAGCGAGACCCCGAAAGCACGTAGGCCGACCTCAGCGTCCGGCCCGTCCCGCCGTAGCCGCCGATCACGTAGAGACGACCGGCGTAGCTCGCGCCCATCGCGTGGTTGACGCCGACCGGTAGGTCGGCTGCGCGACGCCACCGCTGTGTCTTCGGCGAGTACACGTCCACGCGCCGCGAGGACTGCCCGTTCGCGAGGTAGCCGCCCGCGATGAAGATCTCGCCCCGGACGACCGCGCCCGTCACTTCGGTGCGAGGAAGAGGCAGCGGCGGGCCGGTCTGCCACGTCCCCGCGAGCGCTGCGGCGGCTCCGAGGAGCTCAGCGATCATCGACAACCAAGGTTAGGCCGTCGACGTCTCGGACGACGACCTCGGAGCCCGGGACGAGCTCATCCGCGGAGCGCGCGTTCCAGAGCTCCCCCGCGACACGGACCTGGGTGAGCGTCGCGACGACCGCCGTCCGCCCGACGAGCGCCTCGGCCCCAGTCGCGACACGGCGTCGCTTCGACCAGCGCACGAGGACGAGCGACTCGGCGATGTCCGCGAGGCCGCCTGCGACGACGAGGACGAGCCCCCACGGTGCCGGAAGGACGAAGATCGCCAGCAGGATCGCTCCGAGGAGGAGCATCCCCGCCTCAGACGTCAGGAAGAGGTAGCGGCGGCGGCCGGCGGAGCGCCGGTGGGATCGAAGTCGACGAGCTCGAGATAGACCATCTCGGCGGCGTCACCCTGCCGCGGCCCGAGCTTGACGATGCGCGTGTAGCCGCCGGGACGGTCGGCGAAGCGCGGAGCGACGTCCGCGAAGAGCACGTGGACGACGTCCTGGGAGCGCAGCTCGGCAAGCGCGAGCCTCCGGGCATGGAGGTCGCCGCGCTTGCCGAGCGTGATCATCTGTTCCGCGAGCGGCTTGACCGCTTTGGCCTTGGCCACGGTGGTCTTGATGCGGCCGTGCTCGATCAGCGCGCCCGTGAGGTTCGAGTACAGCGCCTTGCGGTGCGCCGAGTCGCGACCCAGCTTCTTGCCTGCTCGACGGTGACGCATGGTTACGAGAGGTGGTTGCCCTCGTCCCCGCGGAGCGTGAGCCCGTGGGCGGCCAGCGTCTCCTTGACCTCTTCGACCGACTTCTTCCCGAAGTTCGGGATCGCCGCCAGCTCGTTCTCGGTCTTGACGACGAGGTCGCCGATCGTCTCGATCCCGACGCGCTTCAGGCAGTTGTACGAGCGCACGCCGAGCTCGAGCTCCTCGATCGGGAAGTTCTCCATCCCGTGCGCGAGGGGCATCTCGGGCTGCGCGCCGTCGGTGACGGCCGCCTGCTCGCCGAATCCTTCGATCCGGTCGAGGTCGGTGAAGATCGCCAGCTGCCTGATCAGGATCTCCGACGCCTGAGCGATCGCGTCCTTCGGGCTGAGCGAGCCGTCGGTGCGTCACGTCGAGGCGGAGCTTGTCGTAGTCGGTGCGCTGACCGACGCGTGCAGACTCGACGTCGTACGCGACCCGCCGCACCGGCGAGAAGATCGAGTCGATCGGGATGACGCCGATCGTGTGCTCGGGCCCGCGGTTGAGCTCGGCCGGGACGTACCCGCGGCCGCGCCCGATCGTCAGGGTCATCTCGAGCTTGCCCTTGTCCGAGAGGTGCGCGAGCTCCAGGTCGGGATTGAGGATCTCGAGCTCGGCCGGCGCCTCGATGTCGGACGCCTTGACCATGCCCGCGCCGCGCTTGGCGACGTGGACCTCGATCTCCGGGGAGTCGCCGTGGAGCAGGCAGACGAGGCTCTTGAGGTTGAGGATGATGTCGGTGACGTCCTCACGGACGCCCGGCAGCGTCGTGAACTCGTGCGAGATCCCCTCGATCTTGACCGCGGTGACTGCCGCTCCCTCGAGGGACGACAGCAGCACCCGGCGCAGCGAGTTGCCGAACGTGTAACCGAAGCCGCGGTCGAGCGGCTCGATCTCGAAGACGCCACGCTGCTCGTCGACCTCCTCGTGGACGATCTTCGGGATCTGAAATTCCATCAGGCTTGTGCGTGTTGCCAACGTGTTCCTTTCTACTTCGAGTAGAGCTCGACGATCAGTGATTCCTGGACCGGCGTGTCGATCTCGTCACGCTCCGGCCACTTGAGGATCTTTCCGGTCAGGCCGTCATGGTCGGCCTGAAGCCACGGCGCGACCGAAGCGGTGAGGTCGGTGGCGTCGCGGATGACCTGCTCGGCGGACGTGCCGGGCGTCACGGTGATGACGTCGTCCGGCTTGACCTGGTAGCTCGGGATGTTGACCCGGCGCCCGTTCACGTGGAAGTGCCCGTGGCGGACGAGCTGGCGTGCCTGCGCGCGCGACGCGGCGAACCCGAGCCGGTAGACGACGTTGTCGAGACGGGTCTCGAGCATCCGGAGCAGGTTCTCACCCGTCACGCCCGTGCCCTTCGCCGCCTTCGTGTAGTAGGTGCGGAACTGCTTCTCGAGCAGCCCGTAGTAGCGGCGCGCCTTCTGCTTCTCGCGCAGCTGCAACAGGTACTCGGACTGCTTGATCCGCCCACGGCCGTGCTCTCCCGGCGGATACGAGCGGCGCTCGATCGCGCACTTCTCGGTGAGGCAGCGCTCGCCCTTGAGGAACAGCTTCATCCCCTCACGTCGGCACTGCTTGCACTTGGGCGAATGGTCGCGCGCCATCAGACCCTCCGCCTCTTGCGCGGGCGGACGCCGTTGTGCGCCTGAGGCGTGACGTCCTTGACGCCGAGGATCTCGAGGCCGGCGGCCTGGAGCGAGCGGATCGCGGTCTCGCGGCCGGAACCCGGCCCCTTCACGAAGACCTCGACCTTCTGGAGCCCGTGCTCCATGCCCTTCCGCGCACACGAGTCGGCCGTCACCTGCGCGGCGAAAGGCGTCGACTTCCGCGACCCCTTGAACCCGGCGGAGCCGGCGGACTCCCAGGCGATGACGTTGCCCTCCTTGTCGGTGAGGGCGACGATCGTGTTGTTGAACGACGTCTTGATGTGCGCCTGTCCGATGGCGATGTTCTTGCGCACGCGCCGCCGCGTGCGACCGCGCGCCGCTGTCTTCCGGGGAGGGGCCATTACGTCTTGGCCGTCGCCTTCTTGCCGCGGCTGACGGTCTTCGCCGGGCCCTTCCGGGTGCGGGCATTGGTGCGTGTGCGCTGGCCGTTGACGGGAAGGCCGCGGCGATGGCGGATGCCGCGGTACGAGCCGATCTCGCCGAGGCGCTTGATCGCCTGCGAGCGCTCGCGGCGCAGGTCGCCCTCCACCTGGAGGTTCTCGTCGATGTACTGGCGCAGCTTCGTGACCTCGTCGTCCGTGAGGTCGCGGATCTTCGTGTCCGGGCTCAGCTCGAGCGCCGTCGCGACCTTGCGCGCGGTCGGCTGGCCGATCCCGTAGATGTAGGTCAGCCCGATCTCGAGCCGCTTCTGGTTCGGCAGATTGACGCCTGCGATGCGTGCCACTTCCCTAGCCCTGCCTTTGCTTGTGTCGCGGATTGGTGCAAATGACCATGGTCTTGCCGTGCCGCTTGATCACGCGGCAGCGTTCACACATGGGCTTGACTGATGCTCGTACTTTCATCGCTGCTCTCTATCGGTGTCTGTAGGTGATCCGGCCGCGGGTGAGGTCGTAGGGGGACAGCTCCACCTTCACCTTGTCGCCGGGGAGGATGCGGATGTAGTGCTTGCGCATCTTCCCGGAGATCGTGGCGAGAACGGAATGTCCGCCCTCCACCTGAACCCTGAACATCGTGCTCGGGAGTGCCTCGGTGATCTCACCCTCCATCTCGATCTTCTCTTCCTGTTTGGCCATCGTTCCTTGCTGCTACGTACGCACGAAAAGACGGCGGAGCAGGCCCCGCCGCGAGCCGGTCATGGTACCAAACCGGCTCTTTCCCTCGATTTCGCGGTCGTGAGCACCCTGGGAGGGCCGCCTTCGCCCACCGCGACGGTGTGCTCGAAGTGGGCCGCCATGGAGCCGTCCACCGTGGAGATCGACCACTCGTCGTCGTGGAGGTACACGTCGGGCCCGCCGGCCGTGATCATCGGCTCGATCGCGAGCGTCATGCCCGACTGGAGGAGCGGCCCCCGCCCGGGCTCGCCGAAGTTCGGGATCTGCGGCTCCTCGTGGTAGGAGCGGCCGACGCCGTGGCCGACGAGGGAGCGGACGACGGAGAAGCCGCCGGCCTCGACGACCTGTTGGACGGCGTGCGAGATGTCACCGATCCGGTTGCCCGCGCGAGCCTGGTCGATCCCGGCCTGGAGCGCCTCCTTCCCCACCTCGAGCAGACGCTGCGCCTCCGCGTCGGTCTCGCCGACGGCGAACGTGTAGGCGCTGTCGGCCACCAGCCCGTCGAGGGTGATGCCGACGTCCACGGAGATCAGGTCGCCCTCCTCGACCCGGTGCGACCCCGGGATGCCGTGGACGACCATCGCGTTCGGCGAGATGCAGGTCGCCGCCGGAAAGCCGCGATAGCCCTTGGACGTCGGGACGCCGCCGTGCTCGCGGATGAAGTCCTCCGCGATCCGGTCGAGCTCCGCGGTCGTGATGCCGGGATGGAGCTGCTCGCCGAGCAGCGCGATGGTCTCCGCGACCAGCTCGCCGGCGCGGGCCATGCCCTCGACCTCCTGTGCCGACTTGCGGATGATCATGCGGGCACCTGCTCCAACGCGGACTGGATCTCGCCGAAGACCTCGTTCTCCGTGCGGTCGCCGCGAACGGGCACGAGGCTGCCGCGGACGCGGTAGTGCTCGACCAGCGGCTCGGTCTCGCGGTGGTAGTTCTCGAGCCGTCGCTGGATCGCCTCGTCCGTGTCGTCGGCGCGACCCTCGAGCTCGGCACGTCGGCGAAGCCGCTCGAACGCCATCTCGTCGGGGATCTGCAGGGCGAAGACCACGCTGAAGCTTCGGCCGATCTCCGAGAGGAACGTGTCGAGCGCCTCGGCCTGAACGGTCGTCCGTGGGAAGCCGTCGAGGATGAAGCCGCCGTCGGTGTCGGGCTGCTCGAGCCGGTTGCGGATGAGCTCGATCATGAGGTCGTCCGACACGAGGTCGCCCCGGTCGTACACCTCTTTGACGCGCAGGCCGAGATCAGTCTCGGCCGCCATCTCGGCGCGCAGGATCTCTCCGCTCGCGACGTGCGGGATGCCGTATGCATGCCCGACGCGCTTCGCCTGCGTGCCCTTGCCGGCCCCCTGCGGACCGAGGAGAAGGATGTTGAGCGGCACGCCGCTTATTTAAGGAAGCCCTCGTAGCTCCGCATCATCATCTGCGACTCCATCTGGCGCATCGTGTCGAGCGCGACGCCGACGACGATCAGGACGGATGTGCCGCCCAGCGCGCGTGACGTGGCCTGGGAGAAGCCGCCGTAGCGGATGAAGAGAGCCGGGAGGGTCGCGACGAGCGCCAGGTAGATCGAGCCCGGAAGGGTCAGGCGCGTGAGGACGCGGTCGAGGTACTGGGCGGTCGGTGCTCCCGGCCGGATGCCCGGGATGTAGCCCCCGTACTTGCGGAGGTTCTCCGCCTGGTCGACGGGATTGAACTGGACCGCCGTATAGAAGTAGGTGAAGATGATGATCAGGACGCCCTGGAGCACGATGTAGGGCAGCGACGAGTACGAGAAGTGCGCGTTGATGAAGGTCTGCGTCTGCGGGAAGAACTGCGCGATCGTCGGCGGGAACGCCATGACCGCGGCCGCGAAGATGACCGGGATGACGCCGGCCATGTTCACGCGCAGGGGCAAGTAGGTCGAGCCGCCCGCCGTCTGGCGGCGGCCCACCATCCGCTTGGCGTACTGGATCGGGATACGGCGCTGGCCCTCCTGCATGAAGACGACCGCGGCGATGATCGCGAGCGCGACGATGGGGAAGAACAACCGCTCCATCGTGCCGCCGTTGTACCAGGCCGCGATCCCGGGAGGAGCCGACGCGAGGATCGACGCGAAGATCAGCAGCGAGATCCCGTTGCCGATCCCGCGCTTCGTGATCATCTCGCCCATCCACATCAGCAGCGTCGTGCCGGCGGTCAGGGTGACGACGATGAGGACGATCCGCCCCGTGTTCGCTTCCAGGTTTCCGGAGCGCTTGAACAGGTACGCGTAGCCGGTCGCCTGCGCAGCCGCGAGCGCGACGGTCAGATACCTCGTGTACTGGTTGATCTTGGCGTAGCCCGACTCGCCTTCCTTCTGCAGCTGCTCCAGCTTCGGCACCACGACGGTCATGAGCTGCAAGATGATCGACGCCGTGACGTACGGCATGATCCCGAGCGCGAACAGCGCAAACTGCGACAGCGCGCCGCCGGAGAAGACGTTGAGCAGGCCGAGGATCGTCCCGCTCTGGCCGTTGAAATACTGGTTGATCGTCTGGGAGTCGACGCCCGGCGCCGGAATCCACGAGCCGAGGCGATAGAGGGCCAGGATCCCGAAGGTGAAGAGAACCCGGCGGCGCAGCTCGGGGACTCGCCAGGCGTTCGCGAGCCAGGAAAACATCGGCTAGGCCTCCTCGGTGGGCGGCTCGTCCGCCTGCTCGGCGGCGGGCTCGGCTTCGGCGGCAGGCTCGGCTTCGGCGGCCGGCGCCTCCGCGGCGGTCTCGGCGGGCGGCTTCGGCTTCGTGTGCTTCCGCTTCTTGACCTTGGGCTCCTTCAGGAGCTCGACGGACCCGCCGGCGCTCTCGACCTTCTCGCGGGCGGTCGCAGAGATCGCATGGACACGCACGGTGAGCTTCGTCTTGAGCTCGCCGTTCCCGAGCAGCTTGACGTCGATCTTCGTGTTCTTGATCAGGCCCTTCTCGACGAGCGACTCCGGCGTCACCTCGGCTCCGGCCTCGAAGCGGTCGAGCGAGCCGACGTTCACCGGGACGGTCGACGTCCTGAACGGCCCGATCGGCATCGCGTCCCTCGAGGTGGAGCCGCGCAGCTTGCCCAGACGCATGTAGATCGGCATCTGGCCGCCCTCGAACCCGGCGCGCATCTTGTGCGAGCCGGACCGAGACTTCTGGCCCTTGATACCGCGGCCGGAGTAGCGGCCCTTGCCCGAGCTCAGGCCGCGGCCGACGCGCTTCCGGTCCTTGCGGGCCTGCGCGGGCTTCAAGGAGGAGAGATTGAACTGATCAGCCATTGTCGACCTCGACGAGGTGCCGGACCTTCCGAAGCATGCCTGCGAGGACCGGCCCGTCGTCGTGCTCGGCGGTCTTGCCGATCCTGCCCAGGCCGAGCGCGCGGAGCGTTCCGCGGTGCTTCCGGCTCTGGCCGATCTCGCTACGAACCTGTGTGACTCGAACCTTCGGCATGGGCTACTCGCTCGGGGAACCTCCCGGTTCCCCGGAGCCCCTCCCCTGGTCCGCTTCGCGGACAGGCGGCTGCGCCGCCTCTGCGGCGGCCGCCTCGGGCTCCGCCTCCTCGGGGGCCTTGTACGGAAGCACCTGGCTGATCGTCAGGCCCCGCGATCCGCGCCACCTCGTCGGGGCGGCGGAGACTCTTGAGGCCGTTGACGGTCGCCTTCGCCATGTTGATCGGGTTCGTCGTGCCGAGGCTCTTCGCGAGGATGTCGCGAATACCGGCGAGCTCGAGCACCGCACGGACGCCGCCGCCGGCGATGACGCCCGTTCCCTCGCTTGCCGGGCGCAGCAGGACGCGGGCCGCGTCGGAGCGCCCGAGGATCTCGTGCGTGATCGTCGTCCCGTGCTTCGGGACGGTGAAGAGGTTCTTCTTCGCGTCCTCGACGGCCTTCGTGATCGCAAGCGGAACCTCGCGCGCCTTGCCGTAGCCGACTCCGACGCGGTCGACCTCGTCGCCGATCACGACGAGCGCCGTGAACGAGAAGCGGCGGCCGCCCTTGACGACCTTGGCGACGCGGTTGATCTCAACGACGCGCTCCTTGAGCTCGCGGCTCTCCTCGCGCGCCATGACCTCGCGCTCGACCGGTGTGACATCAGGGCGGGTGCTCAAAACGTCAGTCCTCCTTCGCGCGCGGCATCAGCCAGCGCCTTGACGCGTCCGTGGTACAGGTAGCCGCCACGGTCGAAGACCGCGCGCTCGATCTTGGCCGCCTTCGCCTTCTCGGCGAGCAGCTTTCCGACCTCGGCCGCCTGGTCGGTCTTCTTCCCCTGGAACGACTTGACCTGCATCCAGCTCGCGGACGCGACGGTCTTGCCCGTCATGTCGTCAACGAGCTGCGCGGTGATGCCGCGGTTCGAGCGCGTGACGACGAGGCGCGGCCTCTCGGCCGTACCTGCAATCTTGCCGCGAACGCGGCGGTGGCGGCGCTTGCGCGCTTCCCTGACGGTGAGGCTCGGCACTAGGCCCTCTTCCCGACCTTTCGGCGAACCTGCTCGCCCTGGTAGCGGATGCCCTTGCCCTTGTACGGCTCGGGCGGACGCACCTTCCGGATCTCCGCGGCGGTCTGACCGACCTGCTGCTTGTCGACGCCCTTCACGACGATCTCCGTCGGGACCGGCACCTCGAACGAGATCCCCTGGGGCGCCTTCATCACGACCGGGTGCGAGTAGCCGACGTCGAGGCGCAGGTCGGTGCCCTGCAGGGCGGCGCGGTAGCCGACTCCCTGGAGCTCGAGCCGCTTCTCGAAGCCCTTCGTGACGCCCTCGACCATGTTGGCGATCAGCGTGCGCGTCAACCCGTGGAGCGCGCGGTCCTCGCCGCGCTCGGTCGGTCGCGCAACCGTGATCGCACCGTCTCCCTGCTCGACCTTCATGCGCGCGGGCACGACCTGCGAGAGCTCGCCGAGCGGGCCGTTGACCATCACGCGCCCAGGCGAGAGCGAGACGTTCACGCCGCTGGGCAACTCGATGGGCTGTCTTCCGATTCGACTCATCTCACTACCAGACGAAGCACAGGACTTCGCCGCCGATTCCCTTCTCCTCCGCCGTGCGCGAGGTGACGAGGCCGTTGGACGTCGACATGATCGCGACGCCCATGCCGCCGAGGACACGCGGGAGCCTGTCCTTCTGCGCATAGACGCGGCGACCGGGCTTCGACACCCGCTTGAGGTCGGTGATGATCCTCTCGCGGCTCCGGCCGTACTTCAGCTGGACGACGAGGGTATCGAAGCTCTCGCCTTTCTTGACGTGGTAGTCCGAGATGTAGCCCTCGTCCTTGAGGATCTTCGCGATGCCCTCCTTCAGGCGGGAGGTCGGCATCTCGGTCGTCTCGTGCAGCGCCTTGTTGGCGTTGCGGATGCGGGCGAGCATGTCTGCGACTGGGTCTGTCAGCATCGTCGCCTACCAGCTGCTCTTGGTCATGCCCGGTATCACGCCCTGGTGCGCGAGGTCCCGCAGGCAGATCCGGCAGAGGCCGAACTTGCGGAACACGGCACGGGGACGACCGCAGCGGTTGCACCGCGAGTAGTTCCGGACGCGGAACTTCTGCGGGCGCTGCTGCTTGACCCGGAGTGATGTCTTCGCCACTTACTGCTCCCTTCCGTCCGCCGCGAACGGCATCCCGAGGCCGCGCAGGAGCGCGAGCGCCTCGTCGTCCGTCTTCGCGGAGGTGGTGATCGCGACGTCGAGGCCGCGGATCTGCTGAATGTCGTCGTAGTCGATCTCGGGGAAGATGATCTGCTCGCGGATCCCGAGGGAGTAGTTGCCGCGGCCGTCGAACGAGCGCGGGCTCAGGCCGCGGAAGTCGCGGATCCGGGGGAGCGCGATCGCGATGAGCCGGTCGAGGAACTCGTACATCCGCGCGCCGCGCAACGTGACGCGTGCGCCGACGGCCATGCCCTCCCGGACCTTGAACTGCGCGATCGACTTCCGGGCGCGGCGCATCTGCGCCCGCTGGCCGGCGATGATCGACAGCTCCTCGATGGCGGCGTCGAGTTGCTTGGCGTCCGTCTTCGCCTCGCCGACGCCCATGTTGAGCGTGATCTTCTGGACGCGGGGGACATCCATCAGCGACGACAGGCCGAGCTCGTCCTTGAGCTCCGCCCGCAGCTCGCCCTCGTAGAGCTGCTTGAGCCGCGGCTCGTACGACGCTCGGGCCGCTTCCTTCCGGACTTCCCTGACTCTCGTGGTGCTCATCTGTCGATGTCCTCCCCGCAGTCGGTGCGCTTGCAGACGCGCACCTTGACCTGCTGGCCGTGCGAGTCCTTGTCGCGCACGCCGACGCGCGTCGGGCGGTTGCAGACCGGACAGACGACCATGACGTTCCCGACGGGGAGCGGGGCCGGCTTCTCGATCACGCCGCCCGGCGTCATCCCGGCCGCGCCCATGCGGCTCGCGTTCTGGATCGGACGCGGCTTCGTGTGGCGCTTGACGAGGTTGAGGTTCTCGACGACGACCTTCCCGTCCTTCGGGCGTGCGTCGAGGACGCGGCCCTGCTTGCCGCGATCCTTGCCGCTCAGGATGTGGACGAGGTCGCCCTTGCGGATACGCATGGTGTGGGCCATCAGAGGACCTCCGGCGCCAGCGAGACGATCTTCATGAAGTTCTTCTCGCGCAGCTCCCTCGCGACCGGACCGAAGATGCGTGTCCCGCGCGGGTTGCGCTGATTGTCGATGATCACGGCCGCGTTCTCGTCGAAGGCGATCGACGTACCGTCCTCACGCCCGTAGGCCTTGCGCGTCCGGACGACGACGGCCTGCACGACCTCGCCCTTCTTCACGGCGCCCTGCGGCGAGGCCTGCTTGACCGTGGCGACGATGATGTCACCCACGCGCGCGTAGCGACGGCCCGTGCCGCCCTTGACGCGGATGCACAGGATCTCGCGGGCACCCGTGTTGTCGGCGACACGCAGTCTGGACTCCTGCTGAATCACTTGGCGGCCTCCACCACCTCGACGAGGCGCCAGTTCTTGGTCTTCGACAGCGGCCTCGTCTCGGCGATGCGGACGATGTCGCCGACGTGCGCGGCGTTCTGCTCGTCGTGCGCATGGAACTTCACGCTGCGGCGGACGACCTTCTTGTAGCGCCGGTGCGCCTTGATCGTGTCGACCTTGACGATGATGGTCTTGTCCATCGCGCTCGAGACGACGACGCCGCGGCGCTCCTGGCGGCGGCCGCGCTCGGCCTCCGGCTTCGGCAGCCGTGCGATCGGCTTGCGCTCGGCGGGACGCTCGCGGACGACTTTCGGGCGCTGCCTCCGCTCCGAGCGCGGGACGTGCTTGCGCTTCTTCTTCGGCGTCGACTGCTGGGCCTCAGCGGCAGGCGCCTCCTCGGCAGGAGCCTCAGCCTCAGCGGCAGGCGCCTCCTCGGCAGCAGGCGCCTTCTCCGCGGCAGGAGCCTCAGCCTCCGCGGCAGGGGCCTCCTCGACAGGAGCCTCAGCCTCCGCGGCCGGTGTCTCCTCGGCAGGAGCCTCGGCCTCTGCGGCCGGTGTCTCCACGGCCTCCGGAGTCTCCTCCACCGTCTCCTCGGTCTCTTCGTTGTTCGTGGTCTTCTCGTCAGCCATCAGCTCTGTCCCAGCCTCGCCTCTCGCTCGTGTCGCACGGTGAGGATGCGCGCGATCTCGCGCTTGGCGAGCTTCAGTCGCGCGCTGTTCTCGAGCGCTCCCGTCGCCGACTGGAAGCGCAGGTTGAACAACTCCTGGCGCCGGTCGTGCAACGCGTTCTCGAGCTCCTCGTCGGTCATGTCCCGCAGGTCTCTAGCTCTCAAAGAGATCAGCCTCTCGTTTCACGAACTTCGTCTTGACCGAGAGCTTCGTCCCGGCCAGCCGGAGCGCTTCCTTCGCGAGCGGCTCGGGCACGCCGGCAAGCTCGAACATCACGCGTCCCGGCTTGATCACCGCGACCCAGTGCTCCGGTGAGCCCTTGCCCGAGCCCATGCGGGTCTCGGCCGGCTTCTGCGTCGTCGGCTTGTCGGGAAAGACGTTGATCCAGACCTTGCCGCCGCGCTTGATCTTGCGCGTCATCGCGATACGGGCTGCCTCGATCTGCCGGTTGGTGACCCAACCGGTCTCGAGCGACTTCAACCCGTAGTCGCCGAACTGCACGGCCGTCTGGCCCTTGGCCATGCCGCGCCGGCGGCCGCGCTGGTACTTGCGGTACTTGGTCCTCTTCGGAAGCAACATCAGTCGTCAGCTTTTTCCTTCTTCGAAGCGTCCTCGGTCTGCTTCTTCGGCGTCGTGGAGTCGGGCGCATCGGCGACCGGAGCCGGGGTCGTCTCGACCTGTGGCTCGACCGGCGGCTGCTCGCGGCCCTCGGCCGAGGTCGCCTTGTCGTCCGTGCGCGGCTTCTCCACGTTGTCCTGGCGAGCGGCGCGGTCGCGAGGTGCGGACCTGCCGCCACCGGTCCGGCCACGGCCTCCGCCCTGGGCGCCACGGCCACCCTGGCCGCCGCGGCGTCGCGCGGGACGCACTGGACCGAGGCCTTCGCGGTCGCGCTGGCGGTCGCGGCCGCCCTCGCGCGAAGCGCCGAGCCCCTCGACGTTCCCGCGTCGCCGACGAGCCTGGTCCTGCTCGCCGAGGCGAACGTCCTTCTCCGTGTCGAGCCCGCCGTAACCCTCCGGCATGATCTCGCCCTTGTTGATCCAGACCTTCACACCGATGCGGCCGAAGGTCGTCTTCGCCTCCACGAAGCCGTAGTCGATGTCCGCGCGGATCGTGTGCAGCGGGACGCGTCCTTCCGAGTAGGCCTCGGACCGGCTCATCTCCGTGCCGCCGAGCCGGCCGCCGCACTGGATGCGGACGCCCTTCGCCCCCGAGCGGATGCCCGAGGCGAGCGCACGCTTCATCGCGCGCCGGAAGCTGACGCGGTTCTGGAGCTGTTCGGCGATCGACTGCGCGACGAGCTTCGCGTCGAGCTCGGGACGCTTGATCTCGTTGATGTTGATGTGGACGTTCTTCTTCGTCATCGCGTGCAGCTCTTTGCGGAGCGCATCGACCTCGACGCCCGACTTGCCGATGACGATCCCCGGCCGGGCGGTGTAGATGTCCACGGTGATCCGCTGCTTGTCCTTGCGGATGAGGATGTCCGACAGGCCGGCATGCGAAAGCTTGCCCGTGATGTGCTCACGGATCTTGATGTCCTCGATGAGGTAGCCGGGGAACTCCTTCTTCCCCGTGTACCAGTTGGACTTCCAGTCGTGGATGACGCCGACACGCATGCCGCCGGGATGGACTTTTTGACCCACTAGCTCGCGGCCTCCTTCTTCTTTGTCGACGCGGTCTTGCGCTTGCGCGCCGCTGTGGTCTTCTTCTTCGCTGCCGTAGACGTCTTGCGCGTGGACTTGGGCTTCGGCGTCTCCTCCACGGCCTCGGCCTTCGGCGCCTCGGGTGCGGGCGCCGAGCCGTTCGACCTCTCGGCGAGCAGAACGGTGATATGGCAGGTTCGCTTGCGGATCCGGGCGACGCGGCCGCGCGCGCGGGCGCGCCAGCGCTTGAGCACCGGGCCGCCGTCGACGTACGCAGCCTTGATGTAGAGGTGGTCCTCCGCGATCCCGTGATTCGCCTCGGCGTTGGACACCGCCGAGTGCAGCACCTTCTCGATCGCTCGCGCAGCCTCTCGCGACGTGAAGGCGAGGACGGCGCGCGCCTCGGGCACGCTGCGCCCGCGGATGTGCTCCGCGACGAGCCGAGCCTTGCGCGGGGAGATCCGCACCCACTTGGCCTCGGCGCGAACCACGCGTGGTGTCTCCGTCGTGCTCACGTGCGCTTCTTCACCTCGGTCTTGCGGTCGCCGGAGTGGCCGCGGAAGGTCCGGGTCGGCGCGAACTCGCCGAGCTTGTGGCCGACCATCTGCTCCGAGATGAAGACGGGCACGTGCTTGCGGCCGTCATGCACCGCGATCGTGTGGCCGACCATCTCCGGGAAGACGGTCGAGGTGCGCGACCAGGTGCGGATCATCCGCTTCTCGTTCTTGTCGTTCATCGCCTCGATGCGGCTCATCAGCCGCTCCTCGACGAACGGGCCCTTCCGGGAACTGCGACTCACTTGCGCTTCTCCTTCCCGCGGCGGCGACCGCGGACGATCAACTTGTCGGATTCCTTGTGCTTGCGGCGCGTGCGCTTGCCGAGCGTCGGCACGCCCCAGGGCGTGACCGGATGGCGCCCGCCCTTCGACTTGCCCTCGCCGCCGCCGTGCGGGTGGTCGACCGGGTTCATCGCCGACCCTCGGACGGTCGGTCGCTTCCCCCTCCACCTGCTGCGGCCGGCCTTGCCGCCGGTCACGTTCTCGTGCTCGACGTTGCCGACCTGACCAACGGTCGCGCGACACGTCAACGCTACCCGACGCATCTCCCCTGACGGGAGCCGCAGGACGCCGTAGCCCTCGTCCTTGGCAACGAGCTGGACGCCCGAGCCTGCGCTCCGGGCCATCTGGCCGCCCTTCCCCGGCTTGAGCTCGACGTTGTGGACGAGCGTCCCGGTCGGGATGTTCTCGAGCGGGAGGGCGTTGCCGGGCTTGATGTCGGCGCCCGGGCCGGACTCGACGACGGCGCCGACGCGCAGACGCGCGGGAGCGAGGATGTAGCTCTTCGCGCCGTCGGCGTAGTGGAGCAGCGCGATCCGGGCCGACCGGTTCGGGTCGTACTCGATCGCAGCGACCTTCGCCGGCACACCGTCCTTGCGGCGCTTGAAGTCGATAACGCGATAGCGGCGCTTGTGACCTCCGCCCTGGTGGCGCGTCGTGATGCGTCCCGTGTTGTTGCGACCGCCCTTCTTCGTCAGCTTCTCCGTGAGCGACTTCTCCGGCGTCGACTTCGTGACGTCGTCGAACGAGGAGACGGTCATGAAGCGACGGCCGGGGCTGGTGGGCTTGTAGCGACGGACCGGCATCAGGCTTGGGCTCCCTCGAAGATCTCGATCGAGTCGCCGCGCTGCAGCTGCACGAGCGCCTTCTTCCAGCCCGGCCTCGTGCCGCGATGGAGGCCCCGGCGCTTCGGCTTCGGCTGGACCTTGAAGATGTTCACGCGCAAGACCTTGACGTCGAAGAGCTCTTCGACGGCCTGGCGGACCTGCGTCTTGTGTGCGTCCGGATGGATCCGGAACGAGTACGTGTTGCTCTGCTCGATCTGCGCGTAGCTCTTTTCGGAGACCACCGGCGCGAGCAGCACCTCGTTGGGATGGAGGCTCATCAGCTGGCCTTCGCTTTCACGAGCTCGAGCGCGTCCTCGGTGACGAGCACGGACTTCGCCCAGACGAGCGCGGCGACCTCGAGGCCGGCCGGCGTCGTGACGACGACCTTCTCGAGGTTCCGGAACGACTTTGCGACGTTGGGCTCGTCGGTCGTCACGACGACGAGCGGGAGCTCCTGGCCCCACTTCGCCAGCAGATCCACAGCCGTTCGTGTCGACGGCTCCGAGAACCCCGAGCCGTCGAGAACGCCGAACGTCCCGTTCGCAGCGTGCTGCGAGAGCACACCGCGGAGCGCCGAACGGCGAACCTTGCGATTGACCTTGGCGTCGAAGCTCCGCGGGGTCGGCGCGAACGCGACGCCGCCGCCGGTCCAGTGGGGCGCGCGGGTCGTGCCTGCGCGGGCGCGACCGGTGCCCTTCTGGCGCCACGGCTTCGAGCGGCCGCCGGAGACGAGCCCGCGGCTCTTCGCGGCGTTCGTCCCGGCGCGATGCGCGTTCATCTCGGCGCGGACGGTCTCGTGGACGAGGTGCGGCTTCACGCTCGGCGCCGAAGACCTCGGCCTCGAGCGTGATGTCCTTCGACGTCGTGCCGGCCGGGCTCAGCAGCGGTGCCTTCGGGGCGGCCATCAGCGCGTCTCCTCCCTGACCTCGACGAAGCCGTTCTTCGGGCCCGGAACCGCGCCCTTGACGAGCAGGAGGTTCCGCTCGGAGTCGATCTCGTGCACGACGAGCCCGACCTGGGTCACGCGCTTGCCGCCCATCCGGCCGGCCATCTTCATGCCCTTGAAGACACGCGAGGGCGTGGCCGAGGCGCCGATTGAGCCCGGCTTGCGGATGTTGTGCGACCCGTGCGTCGTGGGCCCGCGATGGAAGTTGTGCCGCTTGATCGTCCCGGCGAAGCCCTTGCCGTGGGAGATCCCGCTCACCTTGATCTTCTCGCCCGGCTCGAAGGCCTCGACGGTCACGTTCTCGCCGACGACGAGCCCGCTCTGACCGCGGAGCTCGAGGAGCCGGCGGTACGCACCGTCGACGTCGTTCTTCTTCAGGTGCCCGAGCGCGGCCTTCGTCACCTTCCGCTCGGGAACGGCGTCGTAGGCGATCTGGACGGCGTCGTAGCCGTCCGCGTCGGCGGTCTTCACCTGCACGACCGGGCACGGGGCGGCCTCGATGACGGTGACGGGGGTGACGACTCCGCTCTCGGGGTCGAACACCCGCGTCATCCCCAGCTTCTTCCCGACGATCCCCTTCAAGTCCCGAGCCCCCTAGAGCTTGATCTCGATGTCGATGCCGGCCGGAAGGTCGAGCCGCATGAGCGAGTCGACGGTCTTCGGGGTCGGCGAGTGGATGTCGATCAGCCGCTTGTGCGTGCGCACCTCGAAGTGCTCCCGCGAGTCCTTGTCCTTGAACGGGGACCGGATCACGCAGTAGACGTTCTTCTCGGTGGGCAGCGGCACGGGACCGGTGATGGTGGCGCCGGTTCGCTGAGCCGTCTCGACGATCGACTGAGCCGACTTGTCGAGCTGCTGATGGTCGTAACCCTTCAGCCGGATGCGGATTTTCTGTGCCAACGAACCGACGCCTCCGTTACTTGATGATGTCGGTGACGACGCCTGCGCCGACGGTGCGGCCACCCTCGCGGACGGCGAAGCGCAGACCCTGATCCATGGCGATCGGCTGGATCAGCTCGACCTCCATGTTCGTGTTGTCGCCCGGCATGACCATCTCCTGGCCGTCCGGGAGCTTGATCGAGCCGGTCACGTCCGTCGTCCGGAAGTAGAACTGCGGCCGGTAGCCGTTGAAGAACGGCGTGTGGCGGCCACCCTCGTCCTTCGACAGGACGTACACCTCGGCCTTGAAGTGCGTGTGCGGCGTGATCGAGCCGGGCTTCGCCAGGACCTGGCCGCGCTCGATGTCCTCGCGCTTGATGCCGCGGAGGAGCGCACCGGCGTTGTCGCCGGCCTGTGCGTAGTCCAGCGTCTTCTGGAACATCTCGAGGCCGGTCACGACGGTCTTCTCCACCTTCTCGTGGATCCCGACGATCTCGACCTCGTTGCCGGACTCGATCTTGCCCTGCTCGATGCGGCCGGTGACGACCGTGCCGCGGCCGGTGATCGTGAACACGTCCTCGATCGGCATGAGGAACGGCTTGTCCACGTCGCGCTCGGGCTCGGGGATGTAGTCGTCGACGGCGGCCATCAGCTCGAGGATCTTCGGGACCCACTCGCCGTCGCCCTCGAGCGCCTTGAGCGCCGAGACCTGGACGATCGGGATGTCGTCTCCCGGGAACTCGTACTTGGAGAGGAGCTCGCGCACCTCCATCTCGACGAGCTCGAGCAGCTCGGGGTCGTCGACCATGTCTGCCTTGTTGAGCGCAACGACCATCGCCGGCACCTCGACCTGTCGGGCGAGGAGGATGTGCTCGCGCGTCTGCGGCATCGGGCCGTCCGCGGCGGACACGACGAGGATCGCGCCGTCCATCTGGGCGGCGCCCGTGATCATGTTCTTGATGTAGTCGGCGTGCCCGGGGCAGTCGACGTGCGCGTAGTGGCGCTTCTCGGTCTCGTACTCGACGTGCGAGGTGTTGATCGTGATGCCGCGCGCCTTCTCCTCCGGCGCGTTGTCGATCTCCTCGAAGCTCTTGACGCCTGTCGTCGACGTCCCCTGATCCGCGAGCACCTTGGTGATCGCCGCGGTCAGCGTCGTCTTGCCATGGTCGATGTGACCGATGGTGCCGACGTTGAGATGCGGCTTGGTGCGCTCGAACTTCTGCTTTGCCATGCCTCTCCTTCCTTGACTTACGACTCGCTCGAGACCAGCTCGGTCGCGATCGACTGCGGGACATCCTCGTAACGCTCGAACTGCATGGTGAACTCGGCCCGGCCCTGCGTCATCGAGCGCAGGTCGGTGGCGTAGCCGAACATCTCCGAGAGCGGGACGATCGCCTTGACCACCTGCGCGTTCCCGACAGGCTCGAGGCTCTCGACTCGGCCGCGCCGCGAGTTCAGGTTCCCCATCACGTCGCCGAGGTACTCCTCGGGCGTGATCACCTCGACTGCCATGACGGGCTCGAGCAACTTCGGCTTGCCGCGCTTCATGGCCTCCTTGAAGGCCATCGAGCCGGCGACCTTGAACGCGATCTCGCTCGAGTCCACGTCGTGGTACGACCCCTCGACGAGCTCGATCCGGATGTCGACAACGGGATACCCCGCGAGCACCCCGGACTCCATGGCCTCCTGGATCCCCAGGTCGACTGCCGGGATGTACTCCCTCGGGATCTTCCCGCCGACGATCTTGTCCACGAACTCGTAGCCGTCGCCCGAATCCATCGGCTCGGCGTTGATGACGGCGTGGCCGTACTGGCCGCGGCCGCCGGTCTGCCGGACGAAGCGCCCCTCGACCTTCTCGACCGGCCGGTCGATCGTCTCGCGGTAGGCAACCTGCGGCCTGCCGACGTTGGCGTCGACGTTGAACTCGCGCTTCAACCGGTCGATGATGATCTCCAGGTGGAGCTCGCCCATGCCGGCGATGAGGGTCTGGCCGGTCTCGTCGTCCGTGCGGACGCGGAACGTCGGATCCTCCTCGGTGAGGCGCTGGAGCCCCGCGCCGAGCTTGTCCTGGTCGGCCTTCGACTTCGGCTCGACCGCGACCGAGATCACGGGGTCCGGGAAGGTCATCGACTCGAGCTTGATCGGCGCGGTGTCGGTGGCGAGCGTGTCGCCGGTGGTCGTGTCCTTCAGGCCGACGCCCGCCGCGATCTCGCCTGCGCCGATGGCGTCGCGCTCCTCGCGGTGGTTCGCGTGCATCTGGAGGATGCGGCCGATGCGCTCGTTCTTGCCCGTCGTCGTGTTGAGGACCCTGTCGCCGGCCTTGACCTGACCTGAGTAGACGCGGAAGTACGTGAGCTTCCCGACGTACGGGTCGGACATGACCTTGAAGGCGAGTGCCGAGAACGGCTCGTCCGTCGCGGCGCGGCGTGAGAGCTCGTGCTCCGTGCGCGGGTCGATGCCGTGCACCGGCGGGACGTCGAGCGGGCTCGGCAGGTAGTCGATCACCCCGTCGAGCAGGGGCTGGACGCCCTTGTTCTTGAACGCCGAGCCGAGCAGGACCGGCGTGATCTTGTTGGCGAGCGTGCCCTTGCGAAGAGCGTTCCGGATCATCTCCGGCGTGACCGCCTCCTCGTCGAGGAGATACGTCTCCGTCAGCTCGTCGTCGAACTCGGCGATCGAGTCGATGAGCTGGTGGTGGTACTCGCTGGCCTGCTCGGAGAGCTCGGCCGGGATCTCGCCCGTCTCCATCTTGGTGCCGAGGTCGTCAGACCAGGTGATGGCGCGCATCTCGACGAGGTCGACCACGCCGCGGTGATGCTCCTCCTGGCCGATCGGCAGCTGGACCGGCACCGGGTGGGCGCCGAGGCGGTCGACCATGGATTGCACGGCGGCGAAGAAGTCCGCGCCGGTGCGGTCCATCTTGTTGATGAAGGCGATGCGGGGAACGCCGTAGCGCTCGGCCTGCCGCCAGACCGTCTCGGACTGCGGCTGGACGCCCGCGACCGCGTCGAAGACGGCGATGGCGCCGTCGAGGACGCGCAGGCTCCGCTCCACCTCGACGGTAAAGTCCACGTGCCCGGGCGTATCGATAATGTTGATTCGAAAGTCCCGCCAGAACGCCGTCGTGGCAGCCGACGTGATGGTGATGCCGCGCTCCTGCTCCTGCGCCATCCAGTCCATCGTCGCGGCGCCCTCGTGGACCTCGCCCATCTTGTGGGTGCGGCCGGTGTAGTAGAGGATCCGCTCGGTCGTCGTCGTCTTGCCCGCGTCGATGTGGGCCATGATTCCGATGTTGCGGACACGCTCGAGGGCGACCTGGCTCTTGGTCTCGACAGCCATCGTCCCTACCACCTGTAGTGCGCGAAGGCCTTGTTGGCCTGTGCCATCCGGTAGACGTCGTCCTTGCGCTTGAAAGCCCCGCCCTGCTGGTTGAGGGCGTCGAGGATCTCGGCCGAAAGCTTCTCGACCATGCCCTTCTCGCGCCGGTCGCGCGAGAAGTCGACGAGCCAGCGCACGGCGAGCGTGCGCGCACGGCGCTGTGGCACCTCGACGGGCACCTGGTAGTTCGCCCCGCCGACGCGGCGGCTTTTGACCTCGAGCACCGGGGTCACGGTCTTGACGGCCTGCTCCAGCACTTCCACGGGCGGCTTCCCGGTCTTCTCGCCGATGCGGTCGAGGGCGCCGTAGACGATCTGCTCGGCGATCGACTTCTTCCCGTGCGACATGACCTTGTTGATCACCTGCGTGACGAGGGGCGAGCTGTAGACGGGGTCCGGCTCGATCGGCCGGACCTGCACTTCTGCTCGGCGCGGCATCAGGAGCCCCGCTTGGCGCCGTACTTCGAGCGCCCCTGCTTCCGGTCGGCCACGCCGGCAGTGTCGAGTGCCGCCCGAATGACCTTGTAGCGGACGCCTGGGAGATCCTTGACGCGGCCACCGCGGACGAGCACGACGGAGTGCTCCTGCAGGTTGTGGCCCTCGCCGGGGATGTAGGTCGTGACCTCCATCTGGTTCGTCAGGCGGACACGCGCGACTTTCCGGAGAGCCGAGTTCGGCTTCTTCGGGGTATGCGTGAACACGCGCGTGCAGACACCTCGCTTCTGCGGGGCGCCGCCGAGTGCAGGGGTCTTCGTCTTCCCCTTCTGGAGAGTTCGACCCTTGCGGACGAGTTGGTTAACGGTGGGCAATCGACCTCCGGGAATTGTCCCTTTTCACACAACAACGGTCGGCCGGGCCACTGGCCCTGCCAACCGGACGACGCATGGTACCGAAAGCCGACCTCGCCCGCAAACGGCGGAACCCTTGTCGCCAAGCCGGATCGAGCCGGTTTTCGGGGCTGCCGGGAGGCGTGGTTTTCCGGTTTTCAAACACTAGTGAGACTGCCTGAACGCCACTACAGTGAGTCGGCAGGGGGGTTCCTCTTGCGGCTGAGAGATGACGCTGCTCCTGATCGGGATCTGTGCCGGGCTCGGCGCCCTCGTGGTGCTCCTGGCGACCCTGCTCGTGGTTCGCTCGCGAGCCGAGCGCTCGAGTGATGCTCGCGTCGCGGAGGTCGTGGAGACCCTGAACCGCCGCATGGACGAGCTCGGGAAGGAGCTCGCCGGAGCACTGGAGCGGGCCGAGGAAGAGGGTCGGCGCAGCCGAATCTTCGGCGAGCTCGCGGGCTCGATCGACCTCGACGAGGTGCTCGCTCGGACGCTCGAGGCTTCGGGCGCGCTGGGGGGCGCCGACGCGGCGCTCGTGATGCTCCCGGACGGCCAGGGCGGGAAGCCGCTCGTGGCAACACTCGGCCTGTCCGTCGAGGAGGCGGAGCGGCATGCGATCACGGGGCCGCCGGACGGGCGGCTCGCGCGGTCGATCTCGATGTCCTACACCTATCCGGACCTGGACCGAGAGCCGGACTTGCCGAGGCCGCCGGGCGGGATCATCCACGGCGGGCTCGCGGTGCCGCTTCCGGGAGAGACCGGCACGCTCGGATACCTCACCGTCTTCACGCGCGCTCGCCACCACGTGTACGCCGACGACGACGTCAGAGAGCTCGAGGCGCTCGCGCTTCGGGCCGGGCCGGCGATCGAGAATGCGCGCCGGTTCCGCGAAGCGCGGCAACTCGCCGACCTCGATGCGCTGACAGGTCTTCACAACCGCCGCTTCTTCCACGAGACGCTCGCGCGCGAGTGCGCCCGCGCGCACCGGTACGAACGCAAGCTGTCCCTGATCGTCTTCGACCTCGACGACTTCAAGGAGATCAACGACCGCATCGGCCACCTTGCCGGGGACGCGGTGCTGTCGGAGGCGGCCGAGCGTGTCCGCGACGTCGTGCGGACGGCGGACATCGCCTGCCGGGTCGGCGGAGACGAGTTCGCGATCATCCTTCCGGAGGCGTCGATCGAGGACGCCGATCAGCTGTATCGGCGGCTGCAGCACGCCGTTTCGGCAAGGCCGGTCGGGCTGGCGGGACAGTTGGCCCTCTCCGCCGGAGTCGCGGAGCTGCGCGCGGAGGACGATCCGATGTCGTTCTTCCAGCGGGCCGACGACGCGCTCTACCGCGCCAAGGCGGACGGGAAGGCGCGCGTGGTCTCCGCGAACGCGCCTCGGCTCGGGCCTGCGTAGCGTCCTTTCGAGCCGGCAGAGCCTGTCAAGGCCGACCGGTCCGGACCTGGCCTAGCGGCCGGGTTGGTCGTAGCCATGCGGCGTGCCTGTCCAGAAGGCGGGGTCAGGCACCAGTCCTTCCCGCCACGGCATTTTCGGACACGTCGGCCGTGTCAAGAGTGAATACAGTCGCGGCATGGGGACACGGCCGACGCTGCTCCTGAGCATCGACTTCGAGGACTGGCACCAGCTCGTCCACCGGAGCCTCGGACTGGCGGATTGGGACCGCCCCCACGAGGCGCTCGAGCGGGAGACCGCTGCCGTCCTCGACCTGCTCGACGAGCTCGGGGCCCGCGCGACCTTCTTCCTGCTCGGGATGACTGTCGCGAACCACCGCGACCTGACGCAGGAGATCGTCCGCCGCGGGCACGAGCCCGCCTGTCACGGCTACGCCCACCACCGCGTGTACGACCAGACCCGGGACGAGTTCCACGCGGACGTGCAGCGCGCCGTCGAGACGATCCACGACGCAACCGGCCGCGCCCCCGCCGCCTACCGCGCCCCGGCCTTCTCCATCAACCGCCGGACGCCGTGGGCCTACGAGGCCCTGGCCCAGGCAGGGCTGCGCTACGACTCGAGCCAGTACGACTCGCCGCGCATCCGCGACCGGCTGGGAGGGATCCCGACCACGCCGTACCGGCTGGAGCTCGCAGAACGAGAAGCCGAGCTGTGGGAGCTCCCCGTCGCAGTCTGGGGCTCGGTGCCCGTCGGCGGCGGCGCGTACTGGCGCGCGCTCCCCCCGCCCGTCCTGAAGCGGGCGCTCGCCGGCGTCCGTCGGCGAACGGCCTACCCGGTTCTGTATTTTCATCCCTACGAATTCGACGCGGAACCGCTCAGAGCGGCGCTTCCACCTTCCCCCACCACCCGTCAACGCCTCCAGTCGACGACACGGAGCATCTGGCGGAACACCGGCCGACATCTCGTTGCCCGGCGGTTGCGCGAGGTGGCGCGGCGCTATGAGCTTCTGAGCTACGAACAGGCATATGACGACATCCACCGACTCTACGGGGCGCGTACGAGAGCACTTTCGGAAGAAGGCGTTCTCGTTTGACCACCTCTACGACGAGGAGCACGCGCTCCAGCGGACACTTCGCCCCGGTCTCTTCAACCGCCGGGAGTTCGCGCTCGAGGTAGCGCGGGAGCACGAGGCGCCGCGGGTGCTGGACGTCGGCGGCGGCTCGGGCCGGATCGGCGAGCCATTCCTCGACCAGGGCGCCTCGAGCTACGTCGACGTCGACCTCTCCGACTCGATGCTCGAGCTCGCGCGGCAACGGCTCGAGCGCTTCGGCGACAGGGTCACGCTCATCCAGGGCGACTTCCTCGCCGCCGACGTCCCGGGCTCGTTCGACGTCATCCTCGCACTCGGTTACTTCGACTACATCGAGGACGCTCCCGCCCACGTGCGGCGCATGTCGGAGCTCGTCGCTCCCGGCGGGTCCGTGGTCGCGAGCTTCCCGCGATGGACGTGGACGAAGGGACCGATCCGGAAGATCCGCTACGAGGTCATCAACAACTGCCCGATCTTCGACTACACGGGCGACGGGCTGATGGAGCTCTTCGCAGGCTTCGCGAGCGTCGAGATCCGCCCGGGCAAGAGCGGCTTCCTTCTTCGCGCGACGGCCGAGCAGGCCGCTACGACGTAAGCGCCAGGAACGGCAGGTAGTTCGTGAGGTCGACCTCGCCCAGCTCGGGCAGCTGATCGCGCCAGCAGATCGCCTCCGGGAACGCGGACTTCTGCGCCGCCGTGAGCCACGTCGGGAACCTCGCCTCACGCGCCTGGGCGAGCAACGCAGCGCGGATCGCGTGCTGGACATTGCCGATCGGGAGCGAGCCGAGCGGCTCCGGCGGCCCGACGGGCCGAACCTGAACGGTTCCGAGCGGCGACCAGAGCGACGTCCAGCGCCCGGTTGACAGCCCCATGAGCTGCGGCGGCGCCGCCGACTCGAGGGCGTAGCCGGTGCGGCGCCCGCCGAGCCACTGCAGCGACGTCTTCGACTGCACGAGGCGCGCCTGGAGGTCGCCGTACGTGTCGTGGTAGTCGGCGATCTGCCGCGCGTTCGGCCAGGAGACCTTGAAGCGGCTCTCGATGCGGGCGCGGCGGAGCTCGTCGGCGATGACGCTGCGGGCAACGCCGAGGCTCGTCTTGCTCTGTGTGATCGCGGAGAGGTACGCCCCGCGGGAGCCGCCGAAGCGCGCGGCGATGATCGAGCGTTCCGCCGCGATCACGTCGACGGCGGAGACCGGGGCGACGCGCTGCTGGACGGCGCGGGCGAACGCATTCGAGAACGCGAGCTCCGGATCGCCGGTCAGACGGAGGATCGGGTTGATCGCCGACCACCCGACGGCCGCGGTTCCGAGCCGGCAGCGCAGGCCGGAGCTCAGGATCAGCTGGCCTTCCGTCTTCGACCTGTTGAAGCCGGCGCCGGCAGCGCGCGGCCCGTTGCAGAGGTTCGGGTTACGCGTCCAGAGGTAGACGCAGGCCGCGCGCGGCTTCGCGGGATCGTGCTCGCCCGGCGTCGTCTTCCACTCGGCCCAGCCCCACGACCAGATCGAGCTGATCTTCATCTCGCGCGCGACGAACCGCGCCGCGAGCGCCTGCCACTTCACGGTCTGGTACCAGGCCTTCGCGCCGAGACCTTCGCGGCCGCCGGTGCCCTTCGTCGTCTGGAAGCCGAGGAAGAGCCCGAGCTTCGAGACCGGGACGCCGATCTTGGTGAAGTCGAGGATGCCGTTCCGGAACGACTGCCGTAGCGTGCGGTTGCCGTACACAGGACCCCGCTTCCAGATCAGCGGCGCCGGGAAGTAGACCTCGCGGACGATGCCCGCGACGTCTGCCACCGACTTCCACCAGTCGAGCGCCGGCCCCTCGGCGGTGTAGGGCGCGCTGTTCACGAGGAGCCACGGCTGGGCGCCGCGTTCGCGAAGGCGCTGGATGAAGCGCAGGACGTTCGCGCGGTACTGCGTGTTCGACGCCGTCCACGGCGTCGCGAGCCAGGCGCCGAAGAGCTCGTTCTCCGCGATGATCGGGTTCGAGCAGTCCATCGCGCCCGCCGCGTAGTCGTAGAACTTGTCGGCCTTCGCGACGATCGTCTCGGGATCAGCCGGGGCGCTCGGCGTCCCGACGCGGCGGTTCAGATAGAGGTCGAAGTAGACCGTCTTCGCGCCGGCCGCTCGGAGCTTCGGCGGATAGATGTAGTTGGAGGCCAGCGCCGTGACGCCGGGCCTGGCGAAGAGATTCCAGAAGGGAACCGAGCCGTCGGCGAAGTCCAGCCAGACCGGTGCCTGCGTGGACATGGTGCAGTTCGCGGCAAGCCGCTGCGCAGGCGCGCCCTTTCCACCGGCAAGGGAAAGCGCGATTGCCACGACGAGGAGGACCCCGAGCCTCTTCACGCGGCAAAGAGTAGCCCGTGCTCCGGCGGCGCTTACGAAGCCTTTACCTCCGACGCGTCCGGCGGTACTTTGAGCCACGTGCAGCGGAGGATCGTGCCGGCACTTGCGGGCGTCGCCCTCCTCGCGGCGGCCGTCGTCGCAATCGCCGCAGGCTCGCAGAACGGAGGACGAGCGATTGGCTCACCTCCGCCGGCGTGGGCGAAGGTCGCACCGATCTTCGCCGAGAAGTGCGCAGGCTGTCATACGTCAGGCGGAATCGCGCCCTTCTCGCTGCGAAACCCGTGGACCGCGGCTGCCTACTCGAGCCGGATCCTCACCATGATCCGGCTGGGGAAGATGCCGCCATGGATGCCCGGCCGTGATTCCCCGGCCTTCTTCGGTCAATCGCAGCGGATTCTGACGCCCGGGGAGAAACGGCTGATCTCTCGCTGGGTTGCGGGCGGTGCACAGATCGGCGGCGGCCGCTCCATCCGGCCCGTCGGCGGAACGAGCAGTGCTCCTGGGACGACGAGGACACTTGCGCCTTCGCGGTCGTATCTCCCGAAGGCGACCGGCGGGGGGTTCGACGACTACCACTGCTTCCTGCTCGAGCCGCGCCTCGAGCGCGACGCCTTCGTGACGAGCGCGCAGATCAAGCCGCAGCGTCCGCAGGTCGTGCATCACGTGATCCTCTTCGAGGCCTCGGGACAGAATGCCGTCGACGCGCGGCGGCTCAACGCGGCTTCGGGCGGGAACGGCTGGACGTGCTTCGGTGGGCCCGGCCTGTCCGAGACCCACCCAACGACCGATTCAGCGTCGAACGATCGGCTGGGTGCTCCCCCGTGGATCAGCGCCTGGGTTCCGGGTCACACCACGAACGACATGCCGGCGGGCACGGGGGTCCTCGTCCACGCCGGAGCCGCGATCGTGATGCAGGTGCACTACAACCTCCTGCACAAGGCCCAGCGCGACCGCTCGCAGGCCGTCATCCGCTTCGCACCGGCGAGTACGAAGCTCACTCCCCTCAACACGATCTTGATTCCGGCTCCGGTCGAGCTGCCGTGCCCGCGCGGCGTTCGCTCGGAGCTGTGCACGCGCGACGTCGCAGTCCAGCAGGAGATCAGGAAGTACGGGTACGAGGCCGCGCTCATTCCGTCGGGCCTGCTCTACCTCTGTGGCAAGTCCCTGGACGACTACCCGAGCAATCCCGTCAGCGCGAAGTCCTTGAGCACCAGCTGCGACCGCCGTGTCAACCGACGGCTCAGGATCTACGGGGTCGCCGGGCACATGCACACTCGAGGGGTCGACATCAGAGTGCAGCTGAACGGGCAGACCCTGCTCCACATCCCGCGCTGGAATTTCCACTGGCAGGACGCGTACTACCTCGCGCATCCGGTGGACGCGAACGTCGGAGACACGATTCGCGTGAGCTGCACGTTCGACAACTCGAAGATCAAGCAGCCACTCGTCAGGGGAGTGCTGCTGAAGCCGCGCTACGTGCTTTGGGGCGAGGGCACGACGGACGAGATGTGCCTCGGCTTGCTCCAGGCGGCGGATCGATAGAGAAAAGGGTCAGACCCGTTCGGGGTCTGACCCTGTAGTCCGCGCTTACTGATCCTTGTCGAGCGGGGAGTCCACTTCGGGGACTTCCTCCGCCTCGATGTCGCTCTTCCCGCTGGTGCCGCCGTCCTCGACGCCCGGCTGCCCGCCGAAGTCGAGGCCGAGGGAGTCGAGGTCGATGCCGTTGCCACTGTCGGAGTCGATCTCCTCGAGCGCCGCGAGGAGCTGCTCCTCCGTCGCCGGCCGCATGTACGCCGACGCAGGCACCTTGTCGGAGGGGCCGATGTCGATCGTGCGGTAGCGCTTCAGGCCAGTGGCCGCCGGGATGAGCTTCCCGATGATCACGTTCTCCTTCAGCCCGACCAGCCGGTCGATCTTGCCCTCGATCGACGCGTCCGTCAGCACCTTCGTCGTCTCCTGGAACGACGCGGCCGAGAGGAAGGACTCGGTGGCGAGCGACGCCTTCGTGATCCCGAGGATCAGCGGCTCGAACGTCGCCTGCTCCTTCTTCTCCTTCTTGACCCGCGCGTTCTCTCGGTCGAGCACCGTCTTGTCGACGAGCTGTCCAGGCAGGAGGTCGGTGTCGCCCGCGTTCTCGACGCGCACCTTCTTGAGCATCTGACGCACGATCAGCTCGATGTGCTTGTCGTGGATCTCGACGCCCTGCGACTTGTAGACCTTCTGCACCTCACCGACGAGGTACAGCTCCGTCTCCGTGTAGCCCTTCAGGCGCAGCAGGTCCGCCGGGTTCAGCGAGCCCTCGTGGAGAGCGTCGCCGGCCTCGACCTCCTGGCCCTGCTTGACGAGCATTCGCGTGCGCCGCGGCAGCTGGATCGGCTTCGGCTCCTCGTCCTCCTTCTGATCCGACGGGACGATGCTGAGCTTCGGCCCGCGATCGGTGTCCTCGATGACGACCTTGCCGCCGACCTCCGCGAGCGTCGCCGCACCCTTCGGGTTTCTCGCCTCGAAGATCTCGACGACACGCGGGAGGCCGTGCGTGATGTCCGCGCCGGCCACACCGCCGGTGTGGAACGTGCGCATCGTCAGCTGCGTACCCGGCTCGCCGATCGACTGCGCGGCGATGATGCCGACCGCGTCGCCGATCTCAGCGAGCTCGCCCGTCGCGAGGAACGTGCTGTAACAGACACGGCACACGCCGTGCTCGCTCTTGCACTTGAGCACGGAACGGACCGGGAGCATCACCTCGTTCGCGGCGTCACCGAGCTCCTCGATGATCTCCTCGAGTGAAAGGAGGGTGACCTCCTCGCCCTTCTCGGCGACCACGGTCTTGCCCGGCTTCCCGCTGGCGAGCGGCTTGTGGACGTCCTGCGCGAGCGTGCGGCCGACGACGCTCTTGTTCATCCCCTCCGGGGCGAAGATCGGCAGCTCGACGAAGTCCTTCGTCTTGCAGTCCTCCTCCCGGATGATCACGTCCTGCGACACGTCGACCAGACGCCGCGTCAGGTAGCCCGAGTCGGCCGTCCGGAGCGCTGTGTCGGCGAGCCCCTTGCGCGCGCCGTGAGTCGAGATGAAGTACTCGAGCACCGACAGGCCCTCCATGAAGTTGGCCTTGATCGGGCGCTCGATGATCTCGCCCTTCGGATTCGCCATGAGGCCGCGCATGCCGGCGAGCTGGCGGATCTGCTTGGAGGATCCGCGCGCTCCCGAGTTGGCCATCATGTAGATGGGATTGAGCTCGTAGAAGGTCCGCTCCATCGCTTCGGCGACGGTGTCGGTGGCCTCCGTCCAGATGTTCACGATCGACTCGTGACGCTCGTCGTCCGTGATGAGCCCGCGCTCGTATTGCGCCTCCACCTGTGCGACCCGCTGCTCGTACTCGGCAAGGATCTCCTCCTTGTCCGGCGGGATCACGATGTCGTTCTTCGAGATCGTCACGCCGGCCTGCGTCGCGTAGGCGAAGCCGAGGCTCTTGACCATGTCGAGCACCGGAGCGATCGAATGCGCGCCGTAGCCGTCGACGAGCTCGATGATGAACGCGTCGAGCTCGCGCTTCGGCAGGGTCCTGTTGATGTAGTCGTGGAGCGGCTCGTCGCTGTCGTAGCCCTCGACGGACTCCTCCAGCACCCGCCCGATCTCCGAGTTGAAGATGACGCGGCCCGGCGTCGTCAGCAGGAGATCGCCGTTCCAGCGGAACTCGATCGGCTGCTGGAGCTTCACCTGATCGGCGTCGAGCGCGTGCTCGACCTCTTCCTCGGACTGGAACCTGAACGGGCGCGGATCGAGATCCTCGACCTTGGCGGACGAGAGGTCGTGTTCGCAGTAGGTGAGGTAGTACGTCCCGAGCACCATGTCCTTCGTCGGCGTGGCCAGAGGACGGCCGCTCGCGGGCGAAAGGATGTTGTTCGAGGAGAGCATCAGGATCCGCGCCTCTGCCTGCGCCTCCGCGGAGAGCGGCAGGTGGACGGCCATCTGGTCGCCGTCGAAGTCCGCGTTGAAGGCGTGACAGACGAGCGGATGGACCTGGATCGCCTTGCCCTCGACGAGGACAGGCTCGAACGCCTGAATGCCGAGGCGGTGCAGCGTCGGCGCCCGGTTCAGGAGGACCGGATGCTCGGCGATGACCTCCTCGAGAACGTCCCAGACCTCCTCGGTCATCGAGTCGACGTACTTCTTCGCCGCCTTGATGTTCTGGACGGACTTGCGCTCGACGAGCCGGCTCATGATGAACGGCTTGAAGAGCTCCAGCGCCATGAGCTTCGGGAGCCCGCACTGGTGCAGCTTCATGTTCGGCCCGGCGACGATCACCGAGCGGCCGGAGTAGTCGACGCGCTTGCCGAGCAGGTTCTGGCGGAAGCGACCCTGCTTGCCCTTGAGCATGTCGGACAGCGACTTGAGCGGCCGGTTGCCCGGGCCCGTCACGGAGCGCCCACGGCGGCCGTTGTCGAACAACGCGTCCACGGCCTCCTGGAGCATCCGCTTCTCGTTGTTGACGATGATCTCCGGCGCGCCGAGGTCGAGCAGGCGCTTCAGCCGGTTGTTCCGGTTGATGACGCGGCGGTAGAGGTCGTTCAGGTCGCTCGTCGCGAACCGGCCACCGTCGAGCTGGACCATCGGGCGGAGCTCCGGCGGAATGACCGGGACAGCCTCGAGGATCATCCACTCGGGACGGTTCTCGGACGTGATGAACGCGTTGACGACCTTCAGCCGCTTGATCGCGCGCTGCTGCTTCTGCCCCTTCGAAGTGCGGATCGTCTCGCGCAGGAACGCCGCCTCGGCCTTGAGGTCGAGGTCCTTCAGCAGGTCGCGAATCGCCTCCGCGCCCATGCCCCCGCGGAAGTAGACGCCGAACCCGTACGGCGACCCGAAGCGGTCCTTCAGCTCACGGAAGAGCTGCTCGTCGTTGACGATGAGCTTCGGCTCGAGGTCCTTGAAGAGGAGCCACGTCTGCTCGAGACGGTTGACGGAGTCGACCGCGGCCTCGCGTGCGTCGCCGCGGCGTGACTCGATGTCGAGGTACATCTCGCGGACCTTCAGGGCCCACTGGATGATCGCGTCGAGATCCTCCTTCTGGATCTTCCCGTCCGTCCGCAGGCAGAGGTCGTTCGTCAGCTCGCGGATGTCCTGCTCGCCGTCCCACGTGTCGACGACGTCGGCCAGGAGGCCGTTGCCGAGCCCACGCGAGCGGTCGAGGTTCTTCATGTCGACGCCCTCGACGAACTTCGCGTCCTCCTCGACGATCTCGTCGCCCTCGAGGAGCGCGTCGAGGATGCGGTTGATGTGCTTGGAGATCGCGCCCTTCTTCGAGCCTGTCGCCTTCGACTGCTGCTTGAAGAGCGGCTCGAGCCCGTTGAGGATCTGCTCCGCTCCGACGGCGACGTTCTCGAGCTCGCGCGGCGTCAGCTTCCGGTCTTCGCGGATGGCCGCGTTCCGGACCAGCTCGCGGATCTTCTTCGAGTCCTCGGTCGTGATCTGGCCGACGAGGTCGGGGAACATCCCGCCGGCGAGCGTCCGCGCCTCCTCGAGGGGCGGGGCGCCCTGCTCCTCGGCCCAGTTCGACAGGCCGCGGGACCAGAAGTCGTCGTCCTCGTCGAACTTCGCCTCCTTGCCCTTCGCGAAGTAGTCGCGGCGCCGCTTGAGGCGATCCTCGAGGGCCGCAAGGGCCTCCTCGCGGTCGACCTCGATGCGCTCGGCCTCGCCCTTGACCTTGTCCTCCAGGTCGTTCAGGTCCTTCTTGCGGGCGGCGACGTCGACCGCGGTCACGATCGACGCGGCGAAGTACAGGACCTTCTCGAGCTCGCGCGGGGCGATGTCGAGGAGGTAGCCGATGCGGCTCGGCACGCCCTTGAAGAACCAGATGTGCGAGACGGGCGCAGCCAGGTCGATGTGGCCCATGCGCTCGCGGCGCACCTTCTGGCGCGTCACCTCGACGCCGCAGCGCTCGCAGATGATGCCCTTGTAACGGACGCGCTTGTACTTGCCGCAGTAGCACTCCCAGTCCTTCGTCGGACCGAAGATGCGCTCGCAGAAGAGACCGTCGCGCTCCGGCTTGAGCGTGCGGTAGTTGATCGTCTCCGGCTTCGTCACCTCGCCGGAGGACCAGTCGCGGATCTGCTTGCTGGAGGCAAGCCCGATGCGAATGGCGTCGAAATCGTTGATGTCGATCAAGCTCTTAGTCCCCTCTTCCTATTCCTCAAGTTCCAGTTCGCCCTCGGCAAGCGCGGGCGCTTCTTCTTCTTTGTCGCCGTCTCCCGAGACCTCGACGTCGCTCAGGTCACCGAGCTCCTCGTCGTTCGGGAGGGCCATCTCGCCGTCCTGGTCGACGCGCTCCTGCCCTTCCTCGACCTCCTCGGCCGTGGGCGGGCGTGCCGCCGCGCGGAGCGAGCCGGGCGAGAGGTCGATGCCCAGCTCCTCGGCTGCGCGGAGCAGCTCGTCGTCCTCCTCCCGGACCTCGACGGTCGTGCCCTCGTCCGAGAGGACGTTGACGTCGAGCGCCAGGGACTGCATCTCCTTCAGCAGCACCTTGAAGCTCTCCGGGATGGACGGCTCGGCGATGTTCTCGCCCTTGACGATGGCCTCGTAGGCCTTCACGCGCCCGACCGTGTCGTCGGACTTGATCGTGAGCATCTCCTGCAGCGTGTACGCCGCGCCGTAGGCCTCGAGCGCCCACACCTCCATCTCACCGAAGCGCTGGCCGCCGAATTGCGCCTTGCCGCCCAGCGGCTGCTGGGTGACGAGCGAGTACGGGCCGGTCGAGCGTGCGTGGATCTTGTCGTCCACGAGGTGCAGCAGCTTCAGGATGTACATGAAGCCGATCGTCACCTTCTGCTCGTACGCCTGGCCGGTCTTGCCGTTGAAGAGCCGCACCTTGCCGGACGCCTTTCGGCCGGGGGGCCGGTTCTGGTCGACGAGGATCTTGATCGGCGAGTCCGGGTTGTCATTCGCCCATTTGACGAGCGCCTCGTCGACGTCCACCTCCGTGGCGCCGTCGAACACCGGCGTCGCAACGGGATGCGGATTGTCGGCCGCGATCGGCTTGGTGACGAGCGAGGTCGACCCGTTCGTGCCGTTCTCACCGTCGGCGAAGACGCCGTGCGCCGCCGCCCAGCCGAGGTGTGTCTCCAGGATCTGGCCGATGTTCATCCGGCTCGGCACGCCGAGCGGGTTGAGGATCACGTCGACGGGACGGCCGTCCTCGAGGAACGGCATGTCCTCCTCGGCGACGATCTTCGAGATCACGCCCTTGTTTCCGTGGCGGCCGGCGAGCTTGTCGCCCTCGGCGATCTTGCGCTTCTTCGCCACGTAGACGCGAACGAGCTCGTTCACGCCCGGCGACAGGTCGTCGCCCGCCTCGCGGGAGAACGTCTTCACGTCGATGACCTTGCCGCCCTCGCCGTGCGGGACCTTGAGCGACGTATCGCGAACCTCGCGCGCCTTCTCCTTGAAGATCGCGCGGATCAGCTTCTCCTCCGCCGTCAGCTCGGTCTCGCCCTTCGGCGTGACCTTCCCGACGAGCAGGTCTCCGGAGCCGACCTCGGCACCGATGCGCACGACGCCTCGGTCGTCCAGGTCCTTCAGCGACTCCTCGGAGCGGTTCGGAATGTCTCGCGTGATCTCCTCGTCGCCCAGCTTGGTCGAGCGGGCGTCGATCTCGTACTCGTGAATGTGGATGGACGACAGGACGTCGTCCTTCACGAGCCGCTCGGAGATCACGATCGCGTCCTCGAAGTTGTAGCCCTCGAAGGGCATGAACGCGACGAGCAGGTTCGCGCCGAGCGCGAGCTCGCCCTGGTCGGTCGAGCTGCCGTCGGCCAGCACCTGGTCAGCGGTCACCCTGTCGTTCAGGGACACGATCGGCTTGTGGTGGATGAGCGTCCCCTGATTCGACCGCATGAACTTGGTCATCGGGTACTCGTCCTTGCCGTCCTTCGACTCGACCGTGATGTGCTCGGCGTCGACGTCGACGACCGTGCCCGGCCGCCTGGCCAGGACGACGTCGCCCGTGTCGACCGCCGCGCGGTACTCGAGGCCTGTCCCGACGATCGGCGCCTGCGTGATCATCAGCGGCACGGCCTGCCGCTGCATGTTTGCCCCCATCAGGGCGCGGTTGGCGTCGTTGTGCTCGAGGAACGGGATCAGCGCCGTCCCCACCGACACGATCTGAGCCGGCGCGACGTCCATGTACTCGATGTCCTTCGGGTCGGCCGTGACGGCCTCGCCCTCCCGCGACCGGCAGAGCACCTGCTTGTCGTGGAAGCGGCCCGTCTTCTCGTCGACGATCGCGCTCGCCTGGGCGATGGTGAACTGGGCCTCCTCGGCCGCGTCCAGGTAGACGATCTGATCCGTCACCTTGCCGGCCGTGACCTTGCGGTACGGCGTCTGGATGAAGCCGAACTCCGACACGGTCGCCATCGACGCGAGCGAGCCGATCAGGCCGATGTTCGGGCCTTCCGGCGTCTCGATCGGGCACATACGGCCGTAGTGGGTCACGTGCACGTCGCGGACCTCGATCGGCGCGCGCTCGCGCGTGAGCCCGCCGGCACCCAGTGCCGACAGGCGGCGCCTGTGCGTGAGGCCGGCCAGGGAGTTCGTCTGGTCCATGAACTGCGACAGCTGCGAGGAGCCGAAGAACTCCTTCAACGCGGCCACAACAGGACGGATGTTGATGATCGTCTGCGGCGTGATCGTGTCGACGTCCTCCGTCGTCATGCGCTCGCGGACGACGCGCTCCATCCGGTAGAGACCGACGCGGAACGCCTCCTGGATCAGCTCGCCGACAGTCCGGAGCCGGCGGTTGCCGAAGTGCTCGTACTCGTCGAGCTCCGAACGGATCGGATCACGGTTGAGCACGATCGCGTCGGCTGCGAAGTCCTTGGAGTCTTCCGGGACTCCGAGCTGCGTCGGCAGATCGACGAGGCGCTTGACGAGCGCGAGGATGTCCTCGGTCGTCAGGACGCGGACGTCGTCAGGGACGCTGACGCCGAGTCGCTGGTTCAGCTTGTAGCGGCCGACCTTCGTGAGGTCGTAGCGCTTCGGGTCGAAGAAGAGCGCCTTGAGGAGGTTCCGCGCGTTGTCGAGCGTCGGCGGCTCGCCGGGGCGCTGCTTCTTGAAGACCTCGATGAGGGCTTCCTCTTCACGCGTGGACGGATCCTTCTCCAGCGTGTTGACGATGTAGAGCGAGTTGTCGAAGAGCTTGAGGATCGCCTCGTTCGACGAGGTGTCGAGCTTGAACCCGGTGGTCGGGTCCTCCTCGGGAAGGGCGCGAAGCAGGGTCGTGATCGGGAGCTTGCGCTTCCGATCGATCCGGGCGTAGACGATGCCCTTCTTGTCGATCTCGAGCTCGAGCCACGAGCCGCGCGAGGGCATCAGGTTCGCCGTGAAGACCTGCTTCGTGGCGTCCTTCGGCTCCATCAGATAGGCGCCGGGGCTCCGGACGAGCTGCGTGACGATGACGCGCTCGGTGCCGTTGATGATGAACGTGCCCCACTCGGTCATCATCGGGAAGTCCCCCATGAAGACCGTCTGCTCGCGAATCTCGCCCGTCTCCTTGTTGACGAAGCGGACGGTCATCGAGAGCGGGGCCTGGTAGGTCAGGTCCTTCTCCCGGCACTCCTTGATCGAGAACTGGGGGTCCCCGAACTTGTAGGCGCCGAACTCGACGGCGAGGGTGCCGGTGTAGTCCTCGATCGGCGAGATGTCGTCGATCGTCTCGCGGAGACCTTCGTCCAGGAACCACTTGAACGAGGCCTTCTGGATGTCGATCAGGTTGGGAAGGTCGAGGACGTGCTTGAGACGCGAGAAACTGGTGCGCGCGCTTGGCGCAGCGACCTTGGTGGTCAAGAGATGAAGCCTCCCTTAAAAATGCGGTGCGAGAACGGGAACGGGCGGGCAGATGTGTGTGGACAGGCGGAACAGCGGCGCAACCCGCCAGGGTACCCGACCAACCCGCTTCTGCGCAAGGGTATCCCTGCGGAATCCGCCGTACGTTCGGGGGCATGTTAGCGCAGCCTCGGCGTGGTGGCCACACGCCCGTCAACGCGTGTCCGGAAGGGCCATTTCAGGCCCCTTTCGCTAGCTGCGAGCGGCCCGGATCTGGTTCTTGATCTGCTTGCGGCTGCCCTTGGCGCTCTGGATCAGGGCCTTCAGCTGCGCCCGTGCCTGCTCCCGCGCCTGCTTGCAGGCCGCCTTTGCCGCCTCGGAGGCCTCGCCGCCCTTCGCCTCGATGCGAGCCTGCTTGCAGGCCTCCCTGACCTTGCCGATGATCGCGCGAGCCTGCGCAACGACGGCCGGGTCGAGCTTGGAGTGACGGCGGGCCGTGGCCCTGACCGCGGGCCTTGCCCCGATCCTTGGTGCGGTCCGCGTGGTGGTGCCGGGGCTTCTCGCTCCCGGGCGGGCCCGGCGTGTCCCGCGCGAAGGCGGGGGCAACGAGGAGCGCGGCGGCTCCGAGAACGACCAGGACGATCTTGAGCTTCACGTCTGCCTCCTCATCGACTACGAGGCAGATCGGTCACCCAGCCACGGATCAGGACCCCCGTCGAGGGGATAGGTGGGGGAACCTCCCGGTTCCCCCACACCCCTTCCACCGGGTCCGCGCTGTGCGCGGACGGGCCGCTGCGCGGCCTACTGGATCTCGACGGTGGCGCCGGCCTCTTCGAGCTGCGCCTTGATCGAGTCGGCTTCGTCCTGGGCAGCGCCCTCCTTGACCGGCTTCGGCGCCGAGTCGACGAGGTCCTTCGCCTCCTTGAGGCCCAGGCCGGTGATCGCGCGGACCACCTTGATCACCTGGATCTTCTGCCCGCCCGCAGCGGTGAGCACGACGTCGAACGACGTCTTCTCCTCCGCCGGCGCGCCGCCGTCGGCCGGACCGGCCGCCGCCGCGATCGCGACCGGAGCTGCGGCGGTGACGCCCCACTCCTCCTCGAGCGCGTTCTTCAGCTCGACGAGCTCGAGCACGGTCATCTTGCCGAGCGACTCGACGAGCTTCGCTGTGTCGGTTGCCATCTAGCCTTCTCCTCCTTCTTCTGTCTCTGCTGACTCTGGTTCTGACTCGGGTTCTGGTTCTGACTCGGACTCGGATGCCGTCTCAGGCTCGGCCGGAACGGCCTCGCCCTGCGCCTCGAGCTGCTCGATGCGGGCCTGCAGCACGCCGACGAGGTCACGCAATGGGGCGCTGAACAGCCCCACGACCGTGGACATCGGTGCGGCGATCGCACCGACGAGCTGCCCGCGGAGGATGTCCGTCGGCGGGAGCTTCGCCAGGTTCTGGACGTCGTCCTCGGTGATCGTGCGGCCCTCCATGATCCCGCCGCGGATGACGAGAACCTGCGTCTCGCGGGCCACGGTCGACAGCGCCTTGGCGACGGCGACGGGGTCGCCGTCGGATTCGAGGAACGCGATCGCGGTCGGCCCCTCGAGCAGCGCCAGCAGCGCATCGACGCCGGCCTCCTCGGCCGCCCTCTTCGTCAACGTGTTCTTCACGACCGCGAAGCGGGCGCCGTGCTCCAGGAGCTGGCCGCGCAGCGCATCGATCTGAGGCATCGTCAGCCCGCGGTAGTCCGCCACGATCAGCGTCGACGACGACTTCAGCCGCTCGGCGAGCTCGCCGACCACACGCTCCTTGTCACTCTTCTTCATCCGTTCACCTCCTGAAACGAATCGAGCCCGCACACAGGCGGGCTCGCTGAAGGAGGCGAAGAGCCTCTCTCACCGATCCGCCTCGGCTGGACTTCCGGCGCTCCTCGCGGAGCGCCTGCCAGCTGTCTCTGGCGACGGGCGTTGACTAGGCCGGAACTGCTTCCTGCTCTCTCTCCTCGAACTCTTCGACGATCCCGCGCGTCCGCTGGGTGTCGACCCTGATTCCAGGGCCCATCGTCGTGGCGAGGGTGATCTGCCGGATGTACCGCCCCTTCGCCGCCGCAGGCTTCGCGCGGACGATCTCCTCCACGAGCGCCGCGTAGTTCTCCACGAGCTGGCGATCGTCGAAGCTCTTCTTGCCGATCGGGACATGCACGTTCGCACCACGGTCGGTTCGGTATTCGAGCTTCCCCGCCTTCGCGTCCTTGACGGCCTTCGCCACGTCCATCGTGACCGTGCCTGTCTTCGGGTTCGGCATCAGGCCGCGCGGGCCGAGGATCCGGCCGAGCTTGCCGACGTTGCCCATCTGGTCGGGCGTGGCGATCGCGACGTCGAAGTCCGTGAAGCCCTCCTCGACGCGCTTGGCCAGGTCGGCGGAGCCGATCACGTCGGCGCCCGCATCCTGGGCCTCCTTCGCCTTCTCGCCCTCTGCGAACACGGCGACCCGGGCTTCCTTGCCGGTGCCGTGGGGGAGCATGAGCGTGCCACGGAGCTGCTCGTCCGCGTGGCGGACGTTCAGCCCGAGCCGGAAGTGGACCTCGACGGTCTCGTCGAACTTCGCGGTCTGCATCTCCCTGAGCAGGAGGACGGCCTCGACGGGCGAGTACTCCCGCTCGCGGTCGAAGAGCGACTTCGCGTTCCTGTAGTTCTTGCCGTGGGCCATCAGAGCACGTCCGTTTCGACGCCCATGGACTGTGCCGTGCCCGCGATGATCCGCATCGCCTGGTCGACGTCACGCGCGTTGAGGTCGGGCATCTTCGTCTCGGCGATCTGCCGGACCTGGGCGTTCGTCAGGCGGCCGACCTTCTCGCGGTTCGGCTCCCCCGAGCCCTTCTCCACCCGCAGCGCCTCCTTGATCAGGACGGCGGCCGGCGGGGTCTTCGTGATGAAGTCGAACGAGCGGTCCTCGTAGACGGTGATCTCGACCGGGGTGATCCGCCCGTTCTCCTGCGCGGTCTGCGCATTGAACGCCTTGCAGAACTCCATGATGTTGACGCCGTGCTGGCCGAGCGCAGGGCCGACCGGCGGCGCCGGGTTCGCCTGCCCACCGGGGATCTGCAGCTTGATGAGTGTCAGGACTTTCTTGGCCACGGATCAGTCCAGCTTCTTGACCTGGTCGAAGGTCAGCTCGACGGGGACCTGGCGCTCGAAGATGTCGACGAGCACCTTGAGCTTCTGCTGGTCGGCGTTGACGTCCACGACCTCGCCGTCGAAGTCCGACAGCGGGCCGGAGGTCACCTTCACGGACTCCCCGAGCGTGTACTCGACCTGCGCCCGCGGGCGATCGCCGTCGCCGCGGCCGGTGTGGAGGATCCGGTCAACCTCGCTCTGGGCCAGCGGGACGGGCTTCGCCCCGGCGCCGACGAAGCCGGTCACGCCAGGGGTGTTCTTCACGACCGTCCATGCCTCGTCGCTCATGTCCATGTTCACGAGGACGTAGCCCGGCAGCACGCGCTTCTCGGTCTGGACCTTCTGGCCCTCCTTCGTCTCGATGACCTGCTCGGTCGGGACGACGACCCGGCGGAAACGAGGCGCCTGGTTCATGGACATGATCCGGTGCTCGAGATTGGTCTTCACCTTGTTCTCATGCCCGGAGTAGGTGTTGATGACGTACCAGAGGAACATGGGCTACAGGAGCACATCCTGGACGAATCGCTTGAAGACGAGGTCGGCTCCCCAGAGGAAGACGCCGACGATGAGGCAGGCGATCAGCACGACCACCACGCCCTGGATGAGCTGGCTCTGCGTGGGCCACTCGACCTTGTTGAGCTCCGCCCACGACTCTCCGATGAACCGCCGCAACCCACCCTTGGACTCGGTGCGTTCGCGTGCCGGCTCGGGCCGGGCTCCCGCACTGGCGACGGGCCGCTGAGGCGGCGTCGGCGGACCGCCTGCGAGGGCCGCTTCGCTCCCCGGAGCCATCTGACGCCGGGCACGGCGCTGGGCACGGCTCTGCCGGGCCATCTAGCGGGTCTCCCGGTGGGCCGTGTGCTGACCGCACCAGCGGCAGTACTTGCGCACCTCGAGCCGGTCGGGCGTGTTCCGCTTCGACTTCGTGCTCATGTAGTTGCGCCGCTTGCACTCGTTGCAGGCGAGCGTGATCTTGTCTCGTACTCCAGTGGCCATTTCTGTTCCGTCGTCAGAGGAATGCGCAAGCTGAAGCACGGCTCCCGGCCTGCGCGGAGGGGAAAGTGTAGCTAGAGGAGAGGCCTCTCGCAGGCCGCTAAACTGGCCGGGCGCGTGGCGGCGTAGCTCAGTTGGTTAGAGCAGCGGAATCATAATCCGCGTGTCGCAGGTTCGAGTCCTGCCGCCGCTACCTAGGAAGCTTCGGGAGGCTCAGGATTCGAAGCTTCCGCCGACTTCTGGGTTAACGGCCGAGGAGCGGAGCTCCTCGGCCTCTCACCTGCAAGGGTGCCCCTGCTCCTGCTTCGCGCTAGGCGGTCAGCTCTCGACGATCGATGACTTTCGATTGCCGCGGGGGTCAATGCCTGCAACAAACCAGCGAGGAGGAACCTCATGGGCAGGATCGTGGTCACCGAATACATCTCCGTCGACGGCGTCGTGGAGGCGCCGAGCGGCACCGAGCCGTTCGAGCGCGTCGGCTGGACCGACCACTTCTCGCGCGGGCCCGCGGGCGACGCCTTCAAGTGGGACGAGACGATGGCCTCCGACGCCTTGCTGCTCGGCCGCGTGACGTACGACGGGTTCGCACCAGTCTGGCCGCACGTCGAAGGCGAGTTCGCCGAGAAGTTCAACTCGATGCCGAAGTACGTCGTGTCGTCCACGTTGAAGGATCCGGACTGGAACAACACGACGGTCCTTGGCGGCGAAGTCGTCGGCGAAGTCCGGAATCTCAAACAGCAATACGAACGAGACATCGTGGTGCACGGCAGCCCTCAGCTCACGCAGACGCTGATCGAGCACGACCTGGTCGACGAGCTGCGACTCGTCGTCTACCCGATCATCGTCGGCGCGGGCAAGCGTCTCTTCGGCGAGACGACTGAGACGAAACGACTCCGGCTCGTCGAGACGGAGACGTTCGACGACGGCATCCACCTCCTCGTCTTCGGGCGTGCCGAGGAGAGGGACGAGCCTGCCGCTGCTTGACGTTAGCGGCGTATCCGCCGGGCGGCCTCCGCGTTCAGCTCGGCGCCGAGCAAGAGGGCGAGCGCGGTCAGCCACAGCCAGACCAATGTGACGATCACCGCCGACAGCGATCCCCACGTCTTGTTGTAGTGGTCGAAATTCGCCGTGAAGAACGCGAAGCCGGCCGACGAGACGATCCAGATCACGGTCGCCAGAAGCGCACCGGGTAGGAGCAGCTGCCACGAAGGACGCTGAGCCGGCGCGAGCCAGAGCATCACCGTCAGGATCGAGAGGAGCGCGGCGATGAGAAGCGGCCACTGGGCCGCCCACCAGAGCCAGCTGACCAGTGACTCCTCCCCTGTTCGCCCGCCGATCCAGCCTGAAAGTGTCGGCCCGAAGACGAGCAGTGCACCGACGACGACGAGCGCGAGCAGAAAGCAGAGGACGAGCCTGAACGCAATCCAGCGTCTGCGCAGGAACGACCGCGGGTCGCGCACTCCGTAGGCCGCGTTGATCGCGATCATGAACGCGCTCATCGCGCCTGTCAGCGACCAGAGCGCGAGCAGCATGCCGACGACGATCAACGACGCGCTGTTCTGAGCTCTCGAGTCGATCTGTTTCAGGCTCGAGCTGAACAGGTCCAGCGCCTGCGCAGGGACCGCGCCTTGCAGCGCGGACATCAAGCTGTCGATCGTCCCGGCGGAGGTCGTGAGCGTGAAGACACCGACGGCGACCAGAAGCAGGGACGGTATCGCGAAGAAGTTCGAGTACGAGAGGGCCGACGCAAGGAGCGGTACGTGATGGTCGAGCGCGGACCTGGCAGCCGCAATCGCGGTGTGCCACCAATCGCGAAGGTCGAAGTCGCGCAGTCGCTCGACCCCCTGGTGCTCCGCGACGACGATCGTCTCGGTCCCGTCCACGTCTCGATTGTCGCGCTTGTGCGCTCAGTGCAGTAGGTTCGCCTGGGGAGATACCGACCAAGGAGGTCACAATGTGGGTACGGGTCGCCACGTTCGAGGGCGGAGACACGGAGAAGCTCGACAAGCTCATGAATGAGCGCATGTCGTCGGGCGACATGACACCGCCTGAAGGCATGAGCAGCGTTCTCATCCTCGACGACCGGGAAGCGAAGAAGCGCAAGTTCCTCGCGTTCTTCGACGAGCGCGCCGCGCTCGAGGCCGCCGAGGCTGGATTCGATCAGCAGGGTGACACGATCCCGGAGGAGGTCCGCGGCAAGCGCGCGAGCGTCCACTACTACGAGGTCGCGGTCTACGACGGCGACGTCGACGCTGCCAAGGCCGCGCGTGTCAGCCTGCTCGAGGGGTCGGCTGAATCGATCGACGCCGGCCTCGACAAGACGCGCAGCGAAACACTGCCGAAGGTTCGTGCGATCAACGGGAACGTCGGCGCGATCGGTCTCGCCGACCGTGACAACGGCCGCGTGTCGATGATCACGCTCTGGGACAGCGGGGACTCCATGCGCGCCAGCGCGCAGGAGGCCGATCAGCTGCGTCAGCGGACCGCCGACATGAGCGAGCAGAAGATCTCGAACGTTGCGCTGTACGAAGTGTCGATGTCGCAGACCGTGGCGGGCGCGCGGACCTGAGCTACGGCAGCGCCTTGAACACGAGCGGCACCGTCCACAAGCGAGAGACCCCCTGTCCGAGGAAGTTGAGCTGCAGGTAGCCCGGAGTGTCGGGGTACGCGACCGGCGGAAGGCGGAACAACGCCCACGCCCGTAGCAGCGCGAACCCGACGCAGAAGAGTGCAACATCACGTGACAAGCTGCTTAGGTGCTGCGCTCGCGCCCGCAGCCGCTCACCCCGCATCATCTACACATTATCGCCCGCGGCGACGGCACGATCGTGCGGCGCCGAACAGAGGCTCGGGACGTCTGTCGAGATGTACGCCTGCGAGGCGTGCGGCCACCTCGAATTCTTCCTCCGTGAGGCGCCCGCCCTACTTGACGAGGCTGAGCATCTTGAACATCGGCAGGTACATCGAGATCACGATGACGCCGACCATCATGCCGACGAGGATCATCATCAGCGGCTCGACGATCGACGTCAGCGAGGAGATCGCCGCGTCGACCTCGTCCTCGTAGAAGTCCGCGATCTTCCCGAGCATCTTCTCGAGCTCTCCCGTCTCCTCGCCGATCTTGACCATCTGGCTGACCATCGGCGGGAAGACGGCGTTGTCAACGAGTGGCTGCGCGATCGGCACACCTTCGTGCACCTTTGCGCGGACGTCCGCGAGCGCCTCTTCGACGACCCAGTTCCCGGACGTCTGGCCGGTGATCTCGAGCGCCTGGATGATGTCGACGCCGGCGGAGACAAGGGTCGAGAGCGTCCGCGAGAAGCGCGCCATCGTGACCTTGAGGACCACGGGGCCGATCTTCGGGATCTTGAGCTTGATGCGGTCCCACTTCTTCGCGCCGCTCTCCGTCTTCTTGTACTTGCGCAGCCCGAAGAACGCACCCGCAGCGAGCGGGAAGATGATGTAGTACCGATCGCGCAGCAGATCCGAAGCGAAGACGACGTACTGCGTGAGCGTCGGAAGCTCGCCGCCGAGCTGGGCAAAGATCTTCACGAACACCGGGACGAGGAACATCAGCAACCCGGTCAGCACGAGCGTGGCGAACGACAACACCATGATCGGGTAGAGCATCGCGCCCTTCACGCGCCGCTTGATCTGGGTCTGCTTCTCGATCTGGAATGCAACGCGGTCGAGGACCTCGTCCAGGATTCCCGCGGCCTCCCCGGCCTCGACCATCGAGGTGAAGAGCCGCTCGAAGATCTTCGGGTGCCGCCGCATCGCCTCCGAGAGCAACATGCCGCCCTCGACGTCGGCGCGCAGCTCCTTGACCACCTGCGCGAAGTAGAGGTCGTCGGTCTGCTCTTCGAGGATGACGAGGGCCGAGACGACGTTCAGCCCGGCCTCGACCATCGTGGCGAACTGGCGGGAGAAGATCTGCAGGGTCTTCGGCTTGACCTTCTTGAAGAACGTTCTGGCGCCCTCCTCGCCGGCGGAGGGGAGCTCGTCGAGCCGGTTGGCCAGCAGGCCCCGGATGCGCAGTTGCTCGCGCGCGCCCGCGAGGTCGGGTGCGTGCAGCTCGCCACTGAGCTCCATGCCCTGGGCGTTGATCGCGGAGTAAGCGTAGGCAGCCACAGTCCTTCGGATTGGCTATCGGCACGGGGGTTGAGGCCCTAAAGGTGGCTGCCGATACCTCTTGGGTGCGACTGCGGCAGGAAGAGGCGGGCTTCGGCCTGATCGAGCTGGTCATGGCAATGGTGCTGCTGAATGTCGGCATCCTCGCCACTGTGGCCGCGTTCTCCTCCGGGAACGTCGCGCTCGCCCGGGCGAGCCGGATCTCGACCGCCTCCACCCTGGCCAACTCCCAGATAGAGGTCTTCCGCGGCCTCAAGTACGACGACATCGTCCAGACGACCTCGGAGTGGACGAGCGCGACCGCCGACTCCAATTACACGGCGGACACGGTCTACAGCTCCAACATGCAGACGCCCGTCGCGCCGAAGGCGCTCGTCCCCACCGTGACGAGCTGCCCCGCCGCCAATGCGAACGCCTGTGACCCGAGCTTCCCGGCGACCGGCGCCGACCATCGGTCCTACCGAATCGACACCTATCTCTACTTCGACGAGCCGACCGGCGGCGCCCAGCTCAAGACCATCGTCGTGGTCGTTCGCGACACCGCGAACCTCAACAAGTCGATGGCGCGGATCTCCTCCACGTTCGACCCCCGCACCGGCGTCTAGCGCCCCGGTCCGCGGGTAGGCTGCCGCGGGGTTGAGCTGGTACATCAAGAGCATCCGTGATGTCCAGTGGTGGGACGCCGGGAACTTCGGCTTCTACGGGGACTTCGAGCAAGGCGAGCGCTTCCCCGAGTTCGGGTTCAACTTCGGCGTCGCCTGGCCAGGGCAGCCGGCCGCCATGTACCACCGGGAGGACCACCAGGAGGGCTTCCTCGTGCTCTCGGGCGAGATCCTCCTCATCGTCGAGGGCGAGGAACGGCTCCTGAAGGCCTGGGACTACTTCCACTGCCCGGCGGGTGTGGAGCACATCACCGTCGGTGCCGGTGACGGGCCGGCCTTCGTCATCGCCGTCGGCGGCCGCGTCGGGCCGGGGAACCCCGTGTATCCGACCAACGACGTGGCGCTCAGGCACGGCGCCGGCGTCGAGCGCGAGACGTCGGATCCGAAGGAGGCCTACGGGCCGTTCCCGGAACCGCAGAAGACCCCGTTCCGGGAGGAGTTCCTCCCGCCTTTCTCCGGCTAGGGCGAGGGAAGCGGAACGGTCGTCGACGTCGGTGACGTGCTCGCCGGCGTGGACGTTTGGGGCGAAGCAGTGCTCGCCGCACCGCCGCCCTGAGACGGAACACCGGTGCCCGGCGCCTTCAGGACGATCTGGTACCGCGTCCCGTCGGCCGTGTTCATCAGCGTCACCGGCTTGTTCACCTTCAGCACGACACTCGGGGCGCCGCTGCTGTACGAGCCGCCGACGATCGAGATCTTCGCCGTGCTCGACGTCAACGAGATGAGATGGAAGAGCGGGACGATCGTGGGATCGGTCGGGCTCGCCTGCGGGAAGTCTGTCCCGACGGGGACGTCGTAGAGCGTCCCGTTCACCGAGATCACCGCGCTGCCCGGAGCCGGCGGCTTGCCTGAGGTTGTGGGCACTCCGCTCGGAACCGACGGCGCCGAACCGCTCGAGCCGCCGCCGGTGCTGCCCACGGAGGGCACGGCGGCCTCGCCGGTTGCGATCTGCTGCGAGAACGGATCCTTGCTGGAGAAGAGCCCGAAGGAGGCGAGGACGCCGTCCTGCACGGGGAGGTTCGTGGACGCGAGGGAGCCGGAGCTCGTGCTCGGCGTCGCCGCCGGCGCGGCGCTGCCGCCGAGCGTCGGCGCCGCCAGGGTGGGAGTGCCGGTCACGCCGGTCGTGCTCGTCAGCCCGTTGACGGATGGAGTCGGCGGATCCTTCTTCATCAACCGCGGAACCTGGAACGCCATGACCCCGATGAAGGCGACGGCCAGGCACGCAGCCATGATCTTCTGCTTCTTCTGCTTCGCCTTGAGTGGATCGATCGTCTTCTTGGCCATTACGGAGCTCCCGTCGCGGACGCGCTGGTGTCCGAGGGGGTCGTAGAGGTCGGAGTCGACGTCGTGTCGGTCGGGGTCGTTCCCGCCGGCGCTCCGACGACCGGTGGCGTGCCGGTGCCGTAGACGAACGCGTCGATCACGAGAACGGCCTGGATCTGCGGAAACTTGAGCGGGCTCTCGTTGAACGTGAGTGTGTCGACGGCCAGCAGCCGGCCGGTCGCGTCGAGCTGCCCGCCGCTCACGCGCACGAGTGAGCGGAGCCGGTAGAGGAAGTCGGAGAGGTTGTAGAAGTTCCCGTTGAAGGTCACCGAGATCGGAATGACCGTGTAGCTGCCGAGCGTCACGGACGACTGCGGGGAGATCGCGTCGAAGCGGATGCCTGTGTCGCGAGCGAGCTGGCTGAGCTCGAGAAGGAGGTCGGGCATGTCGATGCGGTCCGGCAGCGCCTTGGCGAGCCGATAGACGTCGGCGACCTCGATCTTCGGCGCCGTGCGCGCCGCAGCGACCTGCTGCTGGTACGCGTCGATCTTCTGCTGGACGTCAGCGGCTTCCTTGTTCAGGTCGTTCACCTTCGCACCCTGCGGGCGGACGGCCAGGAACCAGCCGGCGAGCCCGAGGACGAGCACCGCGCCGACGATGATCCCGATCAGCGCGCCTGGATGGAGGTTCTTCTTGCCGACTTTCATGAGCCCGGGCTCCCTGCGACCTTGATGTCGGCCGCGATCGAGAAGTCGACGACGTCGTGCGTGCCGACCTTGGACAGGGTCGAGCTCTGCAGCTGGACGTTCGTCAGGTCGGGAATGACCTGAAGGCGCGTCAGGAGCCGTGCGACTCCGTCGTGCGAGTACGTGCGTCCCTGGATGATGAATTGCGACGGGGCCGTTCCCCCAGTCGACGCGCCGGTCAGCGGCGAGATCGGAGCCTTGGCGGTGAGCGTCGTCAGCCAGACGTCGTCGGGGAGCACGAGCGAGAACTGGCGGAGGACGCGGTCCCACGCGGTACGGCTCGTCATCGCCGTGCTGAGTGCGCCGACGCGGGCGCTCTGCTCGCCCGCGAGCTGCTGCTGCGCCGCGGAGGGGCCGGGGGGAGGCGGAGGCAGCGCCTCGTAACGGCGGTTGAGATCGTCCACCTTGCGCTGGGCGGTGGCGACCTTGCCGCTTCCCATCATGAACATCGCGCCGAGCACGGCGGCGACCAGGACAGCCGCGCACGCGCCGACGAGAACGGGAAGGCTCTCCTTGGTGACGGTCCGCTGGTTCTGGTCGCGGGGCAGGAGGTTGACGGCGCGCATGAGCCTCTAGTCCTCGATCCCGAGGCCGATGGCGATCGCGAGCGAGCCGACCTGCTCAGGGTCGCCGACCCGCTTCGACACCTTCATCCGCGCGAGCGGATCGCCGACGCGAACGCGGACGCCGATCAGGCGCTCGAGCTCGTCGGCGAGGCCCGGGAGGTGGGCAGTGCCACCGGTCAGGACGATCTCGCCGATGCCGAGAGATCCCGGCTGGTTCTGGTAGTACTGGAGCGAGGAGACGAGCTCGCGCGCGAACGTCTGGATCGCCTTGCGCACCGCCTCCGTCGCCTGCGTCGCCTGGTCGGGGCTCAGACCCTCGGGCACGTTCTGGGCGTTGAGAGACAGCTGGCGCTTGACGTCTTCGACCTCCGACGGCGCGGCGTTGAGGAGCCGCGCGAGAGCGACATTGAGCGCCGATCCGCCCCACTCGAGGACGCGCGTGAACTCGCAGACGCGGCCGTCCGAGACGGCGAACGTCGAGCGCTCGTGGCCGATCGCGACGGCGACGAGCGCCGCCGAGGGGTCGGTACCGGCGCCGTTCTGCGGCGCCTGGAGCGCGCGGAGGAGCGCAAACGCCTCGAGGTCGATGCCGACCAGGCCGAGACCGGCCTTCCGGCACGCGTCGACGTAGCGGTCGATGAGCTCGCGATAGGCGACGACGAGCAGGACGCGGCTCGTCGGCTGGCCTTCCGCGTCGACGCCCTCGCCGAGGACCTGGTAGTCGAGCACGGCCTCGTCGATCGGGATCGGCAACGTTTCCTGGGCGCGGAAGCGAATCGCGTTGCCGAGCTGCTTGGCATCCTCGATCCCGGAGATCTCGAAAGTGCGGACGCCGATGCGGTTGTTCGCGATGCCGAGGCGAATGCCGCGCTTCGGCAGCTTGTGCGTCTCGAAGAAGTTCTTCAGCGCCTCGGCAAGCGCGTCCGGGTCGCGAAGCTCGCCGCCGACGACGATCCCCGGGTCGAGCGACTCGCGCGCGACCTGCAGGAGCTCGGCGCTGCCGTTGTTCGACACGCGGGCAGCGGCCAGCTGCGACGCGCCGATCTTGAGGCCGACGATCCGCTTCGCGCCCTTCGCGCCGCGCTCGGCCTTCACCTTCGGCTGCTTCGGCTGCTTCGACTTCTTCGGCTTCGGCGCTTTCTCGGCCTTCGGCGTCTTCGCGCCCTTCTTGCGAGAGAGATCCTTCTTCCAGAACGGAACCTTCTCGCTCGGCGCAGCGGCCTCTTCAACCGTTTCGGCCGCCGCGGCGACGACTGCCGCAGCCGCGACGGGAGCAGCCTCCGGCGCCGTGTCGCCCTTCTTGCCGAAGGAGAGGTCCTTCTTCCAGAACGGAACCTTGTCGGCCTTGGGCGCCTTCTCTGCCTTCGGCTTCTTCTCCGCCTTCGGCTTCTTCTCCGCCTTCGGCTTCTTCTCGGCCTTCGGCTTCGGAGCTTTCGGCGCCTTGTCGCCCTTCTTGCCAAGCGAGATGTCCTTCTTCCAGAACGGAACCTTCTCGGACGTCTCGGCCTCGAGCGGCGAAAGCTCCTCGGCAGGCACGGGCGCCTGGATGACGGGCGCGTCCTGCGGCATTTCCTCAACAGGCGCGGGCGGCAGCGTCGGCGTGGCGCTCCACGACTCGACCGCGACCGGCTCGGGCTCGACCGCCTCAGGCTCGGGTGTTGCCGGCGGCTCGGGCGCGAGCGACACGGCGCGCTGCCAGAGCGGCTCGGCGGCGGCGGGAGGCTCGGCCTCCTCGACGGGCTCGGGCTCCTGGGGCGCGGGCGCCGGAAAATCGACGACGACGGCGTCCTCCTGGACAGCTTTCAGCACGACGGGCTCGGGGTCTGCCGATTCGGCAGGCTCTGCCGCCTCGGCAGGCTCCTCCGGCGCGGCGTCTTCCTCCGCGCGCTCGGGACTGAACGACACGGCACGCTGCCACAGCGGCTCGACCTCGTTGCCGGACTCCGCCGTCGCGTTCTCCTCGACAGGAGCCTCGGGCTCGCCGACTTCGCGCTTCCAGAGCGTCTGCTTCTCCTCGGCCTCGTCCGTCACCTCGGCGGGCGCATCGTTCTCACCCTCCGGGCCCGGCTTGCGTCCGAAGGAGACCTCCTTCTTCCAGATCGAGTTGTTGTCGTCCACCGTCAACTCCCTGCGACCCTCAGGCCGCCTGCAAGCGGCGCGTCTTCGCCGAACGGATTACCGAGATCTTTCGGAAGCTCGACCGGGAAGCCGGCGCGCTCGAGCAGCCCGATGAGCTGCTGCGGCCGACTCGAGCGCGAGAGGCCGACCTCGAGGCTGACGACGCGCTTCTGGATGAGATCCGCGAGCGATTGCTCCATCGTCTGCATGCCGCGGCTCGTGTTGGTCTGCATCACGGAGTAGACCTGCTCGACCTTCCCCTGGCGGATGAGGTTGCGCACTGCGTCGTCCGGAAGCAGAACCTCGAGCGCGGGGACACGCCCGACCCCGTCGGCCGTCGGCATCAGCGCCTGCGTCACGACGCCCTGGAGGGAGCTCGCGATCTGGATGCGCACCTGCTCCTGCTGCTCCGCGGGGAAGACGTCGATGATGCGGTCGATCGTCGAGGGCGCGCTCTGCGTGTGCAGCGTTCCGAACACGAGGTGGCCGGTCTCGGCCGCGGTCAGGGCGGTCGCGATCGTCTCGAGGTCGCGCATCTCGCCCACGAGGATCACGTCGGGGTCCTGGCGCAACGCGGCGCGCAGCGCCTCAGCGAACGAGACGGCGTCGGGGCCGATCTCGCGCTGGTTCACGATGCAGCGCTTGTGGCGGTGGAGAAACTCGATCGGGTCCTCGATCGTGAGGATGTGCTCCGAGCGGGTGCGGTTGATCTCGTCGATCAGGGCGGCGAGCGTCGTGGACTTCCCGGAGCCTGTCGGGCCGGTGACGAGCACCAGGCCGCGCGGCTTTTCGGCGAGCTGGTGCAGCGAGGAGGGGATGCCCAGCTCCTCGAGCGTCTTCAGCTCGGTGGGGATGAGACGAAAGGCGGCGCCGATGGACTCGCGCTGGAAGTAGACGTTGACGCGGAAGCGCGCGAGGCCGGGGATCGAGTGCGAGAAGTCGAGCTGGCGCTTCAGCTCGAGGTGCTTCTGCTGCTCGCTCGAGAGGATGCGGTAGAGGAGCTGCTGTGTCTGCTCGGGCGTGAATGCCGCGAACTCCTCGAGCCGCTCGACGTTCCCGCGCACGCGAATGACAGGGGGAGTCCCCGTCGTCACATGGAGATCGGAGGCATCGCGCTCCACCATGTGTTCGAGCAGCTCATCGATTGAGTTGGCCGGCCGCATAACTCGAACGAGTCATCGGCAGGCGCACCCGCATGCTTTACCTCTCTATTTCCCCTGCGTTCGAGGGATGGGAATCACCCGAATGAGGGTTACCCGCTGTGGGGGATTCCGTCGATTCCTTTGCGGCCACTCCGTACGTTTCCCCCATGGAAGGAGCTCCTGTATGACCAGCAAGATCCGGCAGCGGCTGGCCGGTGAGGAAAGCGGTTTCACCCTCATCGAACTTCTCGTCGTCATCATCATTCTCGGCATCCTGCTCGCGATCGCGATCCCGTCGTACCTGAGCTTCCGCGACCGCGCGAACAACTCGGCCGCCAAGGCCAACGTCCGCGCCGCGATCCCCGCAGTCGAGGCTTTCAACGCCGACAACGTCAACACGGGCGCGTCGGCCGGCTACGCAGGCATGACCGTTTCGCTGCTCCAGGCCTACGACTCCGCGATCGTCCCCACCAAGCTGACGATCACGCTCGCCAACTCGCTCACGTACTGCGTCTCGAGCACCGTCGGCGGCAAGACCTGGAACAAGAACGGCCCCGGCGCCGACATCGTCACCGGCACCTGCTAAGCAACAAGCGCTGAACAGAAGTACACCTGAGGGCGCGGGAAACCGCGCCCTCGGCCTTTCTGAAGAGGCTCGACTCTGAGCCATCCCTCGACCGAGGGGTACCCGCCGCGGGTGATACCGCCGACTCTTTAGCGGCCAACTCCGTTGGTTCCCCCATGGAAGGAGCTCCTGTATGACCAGCAAGATCCGGCAGCGGCTGGCCGGTGAGGAAAGCGGTTTCACCCTCATCGAACTTCTCGTCGTCATCATCATTCTCGGCATCCTGCTCGCGATCGCGATCCCGTCGTACCTGAGCTTCCGCGACCGCGCGAACAACTCGGCCGCCAAGGCCAACGTCCGCGCCGCGATCCCCGCAGTCGAGGGCTACAACGCCGACAACCTCGGCACGGGTGCCTCAGGGGGATACGCGGGCATGACCGTCTCCCTGCTTCAGGCCTACGACTCCGCGATCGTCCCCACCAAGCTGACGATCACGCTCGCCAACTCGCTCACGTACTGCGTCTCGAGCACGGTCGGCGGCAGGGTCTGGAACAAGAACGGCCCCGGTGCCGACATCGTCACCGGCCCCTGTTAAGCGAAAAGCTTGACATCGAGGTACCGGAAGGGCGCGGGAGACCGCGCCCTTCTTCTTGGTCCAGGTTGGTTGTCAGCCTGTGTTCAAAAGAGCACCGATCACCCGATTGAGGGTTACCCGTGGCGGGGGATACAGCCGATTCCTTTCGAGCCACTCTCCGTTTGTCCCCATGGAAGGAGCTCGTGTATGACCAGCAAGATCCGGCAGCGGCTGGCCGGTGAGGAAAGCGGTTTCACCCTCATCGAACTTCTCGTCGTCATCATCATTCTCGGCATCCTGCTCGCGATCGCGATCCCGTCGTACCTGAGCTTCCGCGACCGCGCGAACAACTCGGCCGCCAAGGCCAACGTCCGCGCCGCGATCCCCGCAGTCGAGGGCTACAACGCCGACAACCTCGGCACGGGTGCCTCAGGGGGATACGCGGGCATGACCGTCTCCCTGCTTCAGGCCTACGACTCCGCGATCGTCCCCACCAAGCTGACGGTCGTCACCGCCAACTCGGTCACGTACTGCGTCGAGAGCACCGTCGGCGGCAGGGTCTGGAACAAGAACGGCCCCGGTGCCGACATCGTCACGGGCGGCTGTTAAGCCCCACGCTGAACATGACGTTTCGAAGGGCGCGGGAGACCGCGCCCTTCGTCTTTCAAGTCACGTGATTTCGCTGCCGATAGAGACATTGTGAGCCTCACGCTCTCCCCTCCTGTGCGCATTGCGGCGCTGCTCGGAATCCTCGCGATCGTGCTCGGCGGCGGCGCCATGATGACGCTCGGCCGCGGCGGCAACGATTCCGAAGCCGTCACGCCGACCGTCATCAAGCACCACCCGTTCGGCGCCGGTGCAAAAGCCACGAAGCCGCAGCCGGCCGCAAAGCCGTCGCCCCTGGCGAAGCCGAAGGCCACGCCGGCGGCGAAGCCCGTCCACCGGGCTCCGGTCCAGTCGGCCGTGGTCACCGCCGCGCTCGCGGCGGGCCTCCCGCCGGCGATCGCACGCGCGCTCGGGACGCACGCTGTCGTCGTCGTCTCGGTCTTCGACCCGTACTCCGAGGTCGACGGGATTGCCTTCGCCGAGGCTCGCGCGGGCGCGCAGCTCGCGCACGCCGGCTTCGTCCCGCTCAACGTCCTCAGCGAGGCGCAGGCCGGCAAGCTCACCCAACAGCTCGGACTGCTCCCGAACCCAGGGCTCCTCGTCTACGCCCGTCCGTCGACGCTCGCCGTCCGGATCAGCGGCTTCGTGGACAAGGAGACGGTCGCGCAGGCGGCGGCGAACGCCGCCCTTCAGGCTCGATGAGTGAGGCCGCCCAGCCCGCCGGCCAGGCGCGGGAGCTCTTCGTCCGGCACGCACGCCGCGACGGCCGCTCGGTCGCCATCCTCCGGGCCGTCGACTACGGCGATTCCTGTGTGGTCGAGGCCGAGGTCTACCCCGTCGGCGGCCGCAGCGCCGAGCCCTCGCGGCCCGGCCCGTACACCTTTGCCGACGCCCACCAGGCGACGGCCTTCCTCACCGAAGCGGTCGAGGCCTTGATGGTTCTCGGCTGCGACGTGCACGCGCAGTAGCGCGGCGTCCGTCTCTGAGTCTCAGATCGAGACCCGGGCGAGCTCTTCGATGGACGTGAGGCCCGCGGCCACCTTGGCCAGCCCGTCGTCCCACAGAGTCCGCATGCCTTCGCCGATCGCGGCCCGCTCGATGTCGTCGCGCGAGGCCTTCGTGACGGCGAGGGTCTCGAGCTGCTCGCTCATGATCAGCAGCTGGTAGACGCCGATCCGGCCCTTGTAGCCCGTCTGGTTGCACCTCGGGCAGCCCTTCTTCCGATAGAAGACCATCCCGTCGCTGGCCGCTGCGACCTCCGAGGAGACCCGGGCCTTGAGCAACTCGTCCACGCTCGGCGTGTACATCTCGCAGCAGTGGCTGCAGAGCTTGCGTGCGAGGCGCTGCGCGAGCACGGCGGAGACTGCGGCGCCCGTGAGGAATGGCTCCACGCCCATCTCGTTCAGTCGAGTCAGCGCCTGGGGGGCGTCGTTCGTGTGCAACGTCGAGAGGACGAGGTGGCCGGTGAGGGCGGCCTCGATCGAGATCTTGGCCGTCTCGCCGTCGCGAATCTCGCCGACCATCACGACGTCGGGGTCGGAACGCAGGATCGAGCGGAGCGCAGTGGCGAACGTGAGGCCCGCCTTGGCGTTGATCTGAACCTGGTTGACGCCCGAGAGCCGGTACTCGACCGGATCCTCGACCGTGATGATGTTGATCTCCGGACGGTTGATCTCCGTCAGGCCTGCGTAGAGCGTGGTCGACTTACCGGAGCCCGTGGGTCCCGTCACGAGGAGCGCGCCGGTGGGACGGCGGATGATCTCCTGGAGCTGATCCCGCATCTCGTCGGACATGCCGAGCTCCTCGAGCGTCGGCGCCTTCTTCGACTTGTCGAGGAGACGCATGACGACGGACTCGCCTTCGACGGTCGGCAGCGTCGCGACACGGACGTCCATGAGGCGCCCGGCGGCAGCGGCATTGAGCGAGATGCGGCCGTCCTGTGGCTTTCGCCGCTCGGCGATGTCGAGCTTTGCGAGCACCTTGAGGCGTGTCAGGACGCCGGCCGCCATCCGCTTCGGTACGCGCTGCACCTCGTGCAGCACGCCGTCCACGCGGAAGCGGACGAGCAATGCGTCCTCCAGCGGCTCGAAGTGGATGTCGGAGGCGCCGTCCTCAGCGGCCTGGAAGATCACGGAGTTCACGAGCCGGACGAGCGGGGCGTCCGAGATGCCGTCGTCGACCTCGAGATCGTCGGCCTCGTCCTCCTCGGCTTCGAGCGCGAGCTCCTCCTCGACCGCCGCGCGGGCGCCGAACGCCTCGGACGCACGGGCGAGGCGCCGGATCTCGTTCAGGATGTCGTCGCGCGCGGCGACGGCGAGGTCGAGCGGATACCTCGTCGCGAGCCGGAGCTCGTCGATGCCCTGGATGTTCCCCGGGTCCGCGACCGCCACCCGCAGCGTCCCGTCCTCGATCGCGTACGGGATCGCGGTCAGCCGCTCCAGCACATGGAGGGCGATCTGAGTGCCCGCCTCGTCGGTGACGCCCGTGAGCGCGAGGTCGACGAGGGGCATCTGGTACCGGGCTGCAAGCGTTCGGGCGAGGCCCTCGCCGGTCGCGACGTTCTGCTCGACGAGCGCCTGGGCGAACGAGCCCATGCCGGCAGAGCCGCGTGCGACGGCCAGCTTGTCCGCGGGCACCAGGCCGGTAGCAGCGATCAGGTCCGCGACAAGCTCGGCGAGCGCGTTGATCGGCGGCGGCGGGCCGCCGATCCCAGCGCCACCGGGCGGCGTCGCGTTCCCGGACTCGGTGCCGGGGCCGCGAAGATTCAGTGGACGCTCGATGTCCATATCCCTCGTTCGAGGTATCGGCAGCAAACGGCGGATGCTTGATCCCGGCGGCTCAACCTCACCCCTCCGGGCGCCGATATCGCCTGCAATGAGGGAGTTTCTCCGGTCTTCAGTCGCCCGCGTCTGGCTACCCGTTCTGGGCGCCTCGGCGGCGGTGGCGTCCCTCGATCGAGGCGCCGACACCGGCGACCTCCTGTACTTCGTCCACAGGGGAGAGCACCTGCTCTCGGCCGGATGGGCAGACACCTTCTCCGACCGCATGCTCCAGTCGGGGCCGTTGCAGCTCGCCGTCCTCGGCGGCCTGCGGAACCTCACCGCGATCTCGTTCGTGGTCGAGGTGGGAGTCGCGGCGCTGTTGCTCTATGTGCTCCGGCGGCTGGGGGCTCCCGATCGTGTCCAGCTCGGCGTCGGCCTGGCTGCCGTGGTCACGGGCTTCACGCACGGAGCGTTCGTCGACGGGCATCCGGCCCAGGCTGTCGTGCCGCTGGTCTGGGTGCTCGCGGGCCTCTACGCGCGGGAAGACCGGGTTGTGTGGGCCGGCGCGCTCGTCGGCTTCTCCGCCGGGCTCGAGCTCTGGGGAGTGCTCGGGCTGCCCGTGCTCCTTCTGGCACCCCGTGTGCGGCGCGCCGCGGTCGGCGGTCTCGTGGCGGCGGCGGTGGCAGCCGGGATGCTCGCGCCGTTCGTCGTGGCCGGCACCTTCCGCATGTTCGAGTACCGCTGGCATGTCGGCGGCGGGACGCTCATGAGCCTCGTCGTCGAGCCCGGCACGGCCTTCGGCTGGCCGCTCCGCTTGCTGCAGTCCTCGCTCGCACTGGGCGCCGGAGCCGCGGTGGTGCTCTCGTTGCGAAGGAGTGTCCATGCGGTCTGGCTCGCTCCGCTCGTCGTCGTGCTCGTCAGGCTCGCGCTGGACCCCCTGGCCTACGGGTGGTACTGGCAGGCGGCCGAGGCGCTCGTCCTCTGCGGCGCCGCGGTCGTGCTCACGGAGCTGCCGACTCGACTTCCTCGATCTCGCCGGGAGAGAGGCGCAGGTCAGCCGCGCCCGGCAGCTGCTCCGCCTCCGGCGCGTTCCTGATCCCGACGATCGCGCCTGCGATCGCGGGGCGCTGAAGCACCCAGGCGAGAGCGACCTGAGCGGTGGTTCGTTCGTGCCGATCGCCGATACCTCGCAGAGTCGCTCTGAGGCCACCGAGGTCGAGGTTGGCGAACGGGTGGCTGCGGCGGAAATCGTCCGGGTCGAGCGCCTCGAGGTCGAACCCGTCGGAGAGGTACCCGCTGGCCAATGGTGACCAGGTGAGGATGCCGATCCCCTGCGCCTTGGCCAACGGGAGGACGTCGTGATCGTGGTCACGGTGCAGCAGGCTGTACTGGTATTGCAGCGCCGCGACCGGACCGACCGAGAGCGCACGCTCGATCGCGTCGACCGGATGGTTGGAGATCCCGCCGTGGCGCACCTTGCCCTCGGCGATCAGGCGGTGCAGCTCACCCCAGGACTCTTCGATCGGCGTGTCGCGGTCGACGTCGTGGAACTGCACGAGGTCGAGCCGTTCCCGTCGCAGGCGCGTGAGGCTGGTCTCGACGTCCGCGCGGACGCTCTCCGGTCGGAGATCCTCCCGTGAGCCGCTCTCGTCCGGGAACGTGCCGCACTTCGTGAAGACGAGGATGTCGTCGTCCCTGCCCTCGAGTGCGCGCGCGACGATGTGCTCCGCTCTCCCCCAGCCGTAGAACGGCGCCGTGTCGATCCAGTTCACGCCGAGGTCGAGCGCGCGGCGGATCGCAGCGATGGACTCCCGCTCGTCCTGCGGGCCCCACCAGACGGGCCAGTCGCGTCCGGATCCGATCGGCGCCGTCCCGACGCCGACGGGTGTCAGCTCCAGATCGGTCGAACCGAGCCGCCTCCTCTCCACCACCGAGAGGCTACGCGGACGTGGCCGGAAGATCCGGGGTCTGACCCCGGTGTCCGGATGGTTGAGCCGAAACGGCGGCCCACGGACACGGCCGCAGGGGACTTACACTGCCCCGCCCTGGCGTTAGCCGACGGTGGAGAAGTACGCGTCCAGAATGGCGTGGCCCCAGAACAGGGCCACGACCGAGCCGAAGGCGAGGAACGGGCCGAAGGGGATGCCCATCTTTCGCGCCTTGGACCCGTGGCGGGCAATGAGGACGAGCCCGGGAACCATCGCCGCGAACATCCCGATCATCAGCGCGACGGACACCGTCCGCCCCAGCGCCGCGCCCATCAAGAGCGCCAGCTTGACGTCCCCCATCCCCATCCCGCCGGGGTACGCGAGCGCGGCGGCGAAGAGGAACCCGGACGCCGCGAGCGCGGAGATCGCCCATTCCGGGCTGAGGTCGTGCACGGTGTTCGCCACCAGGACGACTGCCGCGGCGGGAAGGACGATGCGGTTCGGGATGATGCGGTGCTCGATGTCGATCGCAGAGACGGCGACGAGCACTGCGCAGAAGAACGAGGCGAGGGCCGCCTCGAAGGTGACGCCGAACGTGTAGACGCAGCCGGCGATGAGAAGCGCGGTCACGAGCTCGATCGCCGGGTAGACGAGCGGGATATGCACCTTGCAGTTCCGGCACCGACCACGCAGGAACGCGTAGGAAACGAGCGGGATGTTGTCCATTGGCCGGATGACCTCACCGCACGACATGCAGGCCGACCGCGGCGTCACGACCGAGCGCCGGAGCGGAACACGCGCTGCGACGACGTTGAGGAAGCTCCCGAGCGCGAGCCCGGGCCAGAAGGCCATTGCGGCGAGAGCGAAGTCCATAGGCGGGATATCGGCACGGGCCCTCCCTGAGTTGAGGGATGGCCCGACGTGGGGCACGCCGATGGCTACGAGCGCGAGCTGTTCCTGAGGAAGATCGTGTCGGTCAGCTCGTAGGCGTCGATCGTCGACGACTGCTTCACGCTGATCGGGAAGTCGACCCTGAGCGAGGCGAGCGAGGAGAGCGACTGCGCCGTGTACGTCGGGAAGGCGTTCGCCGTCGTGAGGTAGTCGACCCACTTCGTGCCGCTGCCCGAGCCGCAGGAGGAGCTGGCCTGACGATAGAGCGCGAACCGCGTCGTCGAGCCGCCCACCGACACGGTGCACCAGCTGACCGTGCTGCCGCAGCCGCTCGGAAGCGTGAGCGTGAGCTTGTAGGTCGTCGGCGTTCCGGCGACAGTCGTCACGGCGCCGGAGCTGGCGCAGTGGATCTCGCGGCGCATCTTGTCGAGCGCGACGCGCCCATCCTGCTGCGCCTGGAAGCGCCGGTTCGCGTCGAGCTGCGCGCCCGATCCGGAGACGAACACGGTCGTGACGCCCGTCATCACGATGCCCATGATTGCCATGACGATCAGGCTCTCCACCAGGGAGTAGCCCGCCTCCCCGCGCTCTCCGACGATCGCACGCAGCCGACTCACTTCGCCCTCTTCTCGACCTCCGCGAGCGCTCTCTTGGCGACGAGCTCGCTCTTGCTGCCGATGCCCCAGAGCTTCGCGGCCGTGCGATCTGCGGCGATCAGCTGACGAAGCGCCTCGGCTCCGTGCCACCAGCCGAACTTCGCCCCGGTGACGATCCACGTGTGCTGGTAGAGGAAGTGCCGGACACTTGCCGGGCTTCGCTTCGGGTGCGCCTTGATCCAGGCGGTCAGAAGACTCGCGCGCCGCGTCAGCGGCATTTCGTCCAGGGGCTCCTTCGGGGCCTTGGCGACCGTGAAAGCGGGAGGCCGCGAGCTCGCTGCAGGCTTCGACGGCGCGGCCGGCTTCGTCGAAGCCGCGGGCGTGCGCCGGAGCGTCGTCGCGGAGCAGTCGTCGCGGGCGGAGTCGTGGTGCGGGAGCAGGCGCCGCGGGTGCGGGTGCAGCGGGCGCGAGCGGCTTCACGGCGATCGGCTCGATCGACGTGCCGAGATAGGGGGAGAGATCCTCGGGCTCGCCTTTCTCCGGATAGCCGGTGCGCGCGAGCGTGAGAACGATCGTGGGCGCGCCTGTGTCCTTCAGCTTGGTGCCGGGCGCGGGAGCCTGCGTCGCGACCTTGTTCGCGGCGTAGCCGTGGACGCTGCCGACGACACGCCACGCGAAGCCCGTGTCCTCGATCGAGCCCTTGGCGAAGACGAACGCCTGCCCGGTCACATCGGGAACGACCATCGGCTCCTGGCTCACCGGAGCAGACGCTCCCTGGGGAACCGCGGTCAGCCGCTGCGCGGCGCCGACGGCCAGGGTCGCGCTCGCGAGAAGGAGCACGACGCCCACGACGAGAACGCGCGGCAAGCGAGTGGCTATCCGCAGAGCCATGCCCTGGAGATCGGCAGAAAACGGCTCAAGCTCAAGCCCCGCCACGTGAGAATGCGATCACCGCATCACTCGAATCAGGGACGACGGCGAAGACACGCGTGGAGGAAGCGAGGTCGCTTGGCTCGAGATCGGTTGGGGCGTCCTGCCAGCTGAAGGCACGGCCGGCAAATGCCTGGAACCAGGCCTGCTCCTGCGGGTACGCGGTCGCGGGCTGAAGCTGGAGGTGGAGGTGCGGGCCGGTCGCGTGGCCGGTGGAGCCCACGAGGCCGACCTGCTCGCCGGCGGCGAGCGTTACGCCGTCGGTCACGAGCGGGAAGAGGTACGCCAGATGGCAGTACGTCCAGACGAAGCCGTCGCTCGTCCGCATGGTGACGCCGATCCCGCAGCGGCCGTCGGACTCGTGCCAGGCGTTGAGCACGACCGCGCCCGAGAGCGCGTACACCGGCGACCCGGCGGGCGCCGCGATGTCGGCTGCGGGATAGTCGTGGTGCGTGTGCCCGACCGAGACGCTGCCCGGGCCGCCGCCGACCGGGAACACGTAGTCGTTCTGGAACGAGGGCGCCCCGAGGAGCGATCCGACTCCTTGCGAGAAGGACGGAGCGATCGCCTTCTGCTGCGCGCTCGCCAAGGCCGCCTGGGCGTTCTCGAGCTTCGCCCGGGCGGCGCCGACGCGCTGTCGTGCCTCATCGATGCGCGTGTCGAACAAGGTTGCGTTCCGATCCGCGGCCAGGCGGTCGGAGAGGAGCTCTGAGCTCTCGATGCGTGAGTGCAAACGCTCCGAGATGCCCTCAAGACGCCGAACGCCCGCTTCCGCCGCCTCGACACCGTCATTCGCGTCGATGACGTGCTTGCGCGCGAGGTCGAGCGCCCGCTGCACCTTCTCCAGCCCGGCGGTCTGAGTAAGCCCGCCGCCGCCGTAGACGTTCGCGAGGTCGAGCACCTCGCGCACGTACCAATCCGCGTGGTTGTAGGCGAAGACGCCGCGCGAGATGTCCGTCTGCCCGCCCGCTGCGGCGAGATAGCGCGCGGCCGAGTAGACCGCATCGGTCGCGTTCCACGGATCGGCAAGGCCGTCGCCGTCGGCATCGAGGCCCCACCGCAGCCACGTCGAGGGCATGAACTGCATCCACCCCACCGCGCCGGCCGAGCTCGGGCCCATGTTCTGGCCGAAGTTCGACTCGATCTTGTTGATCGCCGCAAGCACCTGCCATCGGATCCCGTAGGCGGCGCCTGCACGCACCCAGAGGGTGTGCAGCGAAGAGAGCGGAAGGATCTCCGGGCTCGAGGGGTGCGACGTGTAGTCGACCGGCAGCGAGATGCCGCCCGGCGCGTTGGGGGTCGCGGCGCTGGGAAGGCTCACGGGAAGGGCGTGCGCGGGCCCGGTCGTGACCGAGAAGCCGAGCACGGGCGGACCCGCTGCACGAGCCGTGCCTCCGAGCAGTGCGAGCGTCGCAGCCGCAACGACGACGAAGGTGCGCATCACTCTCGGGCTTCGGCGAGGCGCAGGGAAGGAACGTCCGGGACGGGCTCCCGCGCGTCCTCCTCGGCCTGCTGCTGCTGCTCGTTCTCCCAGGCGGCGAGATCGGCGCGCTTCTGCTTCAGCGCCCGGTCGAGCGCCACCATGAAGTCATGCCGGTTCGTCGCCGCGTCCGCCGCGACCTCCCCGTCCACCTTGTCCGCGACTACAAGCTCGAGCAGGGCCTGGGTGAAGGACTGCATCTCGAAGAACGACCCCTCCTCGATCGCGTCCGAAATGGCCTCGGGCTTGTTCTCGCGGATGAGGTCGGCGATCCGGGAATTCGTGACCATGACCTCGACCGCCGCTACCCGTCCGCCGTCGATGCGAGGCAGGAGGCGCTGGCTGACGACGCCGCGCAGCACACCGGCGAGAATCGTCCGGATCATCTGCTGCTTCGATTCGGAGAAGAACTCGACCATGCGGCCGATCGTCTCCGCGGCGTCGACCGTGTGAAGCGTCGAGAGGACGAGGTGGCCCGACTCAGCCGCCTGGAGCGCGGTCTGTGCCGTCTCGGCGTCGCGCAGCTCGCCGATGAGGATCACGTCCGGGTCCTGGCGAAGAGCCCGCCGTAGGGCCTGCATGAAATCGGTCGTGTCGATGCCGATCTCGCGCTGGTTGACGACGCAGCCGTGATCGGCGTGGAGGATTTCGATCGGGTCCTCGATCGTGACGATGTGCGACCGCCGCGACCGGTTGATGTAGTCGATCATCGCCGCAAGCGTCGTCGTCTTCCCCGAGCCCGTGGCACCCGTGACGAGGACGAGCCCGCGCTGCTCCTCCGCCAGCCGCCTGATCCCCGGCGGCAGGCCGAGGACCTCGAAGTTCGGGACGTTCGCGGGGATGACCCGGAAGGCGAGCGAGATGTGGCCGCGCTGCCTGAAGGCGTTGACGCGGAAGCGCGGCAGGTCGCCGTCCTGGTAGGCGATGTCGAGGTCGCCCGACTCCTTGAAGGCCTCGTAACGGGCAGGCGAGGGCTTGCCGATGATCTCCAGCACCGCCTCGCTGTCCGCGTCCGTCAGGACGGGGTACTCGTCGAGCGGGCCGAGCTTGCCGTCGCGACGAAGGATCGGCGGGAGGCCGACCTTGAGATGAACGTCGCTGGCGCCGAGCTCGACGGCGCGTCTGAGCAGGGGATTCAGTTCCATCGCAGGCCCTCAGTTGCATCGGCAGGCGCCTCGGGGCGCTTTAGGCGAGCTCAGGCGGTGGCCGAGCGAGTGCCGCCCGCGAGCCGCCCCAGGCCCTGAATCAGCTTCATCGCGCGTCGGCCGGCGCCATGCGCCTCCCCCGGATGAGCTACTTCGCCCAGCATGAGTTTCTCGAGAACACGCCACGTCACGGACAGGCGCATGAGGGCGAACACCGCCCGCGGATAGCGGTCGAGTGCCCGTTTCGCCCCCCAGCCCGCCGCGGCGAGCTGGTTCAACTCGCGGCGCACGGCGGCGTCGTACGCGTCGAGCGTGTCGCACACGACCCTCGAGGAGCGCGACGACGTGGTCGCAGGCGAGGCGAGAGGTCACGAAGGCCTCGTACATCCCGTCGCCGGAAACGGGGTCGACCGCTCCGGCGGCGTCGCCGACGACGAGCGCACGGTCGCGGGCGAGGAGGGTCTGCGGCCGGCGCATGGGCAGCCGGTGCCCGCGGACCTGGGTCAGCTCGCGCGCCTCGAAGCCGTGCTGCTCGCAGAGCACGCGCAGGTGCTCGCGCAGCCGCGGGACCCTCGCTCCCCCAGCCGCCGACGCCGACGTTGACGTGGTCGCCCTTCGGGAAGATCCAGCCGTAGCCGCCGGGAACGACGGCGAGCTCGAGCGCGAGCACGCCGCGCCAGTCGTCTCCGCGCAGCCGCTCGTAGGGGAGATTCCCTTCGAGCGCGACGCCGTTGACGATCCCACCGCCGAGCCCGAAGGTGCGCCCGGTCTGCCCGTTCGCTCCGTCGGCGCCGATGACGGCGTCGACCTTGACCGGCTTGCCCGTCGACGCGGACCAGCGAGCTCGACTCGACCGCCGCCCGCGACTCCGTCACGGAACTCGGCGCCTGCCTCGACGGCCTGCTCCGCCAGGAATGCGTCGAGCCGACGACGCTGCGTCATGAGGCAGAGGACCTCCTCGGACCGCCATTCGATCTCGGGCCCGTAGCGCAGCCGGCACCGCACCCTGGTGATGCGATCCTCCACGACCGGCTCCACCGAGAAGGGCAGCTGGTGTACCGCGCGGGTGGTCAGCCCGCCTCCGCAGGGCTTGTCGCGGGGGAAGCGCGCTTTGTCTACTAGTAACACGCGCGCGCGAGTGCGCGCGAGACGGTAGGCCGCAGTCGACCCGGCCGGGCCGGCTCCCACGATGGCGACGTCAAAGCGCTCCACGGCACAAAGCTACAATCCCCCACTCTCGGGGGTGTGCCCGAGCGGCCAAAGGGAACGGGCTGTAAACCCGTCGGCTCAGCCTACGGAGGTTCGAATCCTCCCGCCCCCATCCTGACCCGGGCTCCCATGCGGGAGCCCGCATTCCTCCCAGGGCCAGGCAACGCGTGCCGTGAAAGCGCGAACGGTGCCTACCCCGGTTCCTACCTCGAATTTCTGGTGGCCACTCCGGGGCACGGGCCGAAGCCACGAGTTCGGAGCCATGCGTCAACGAGTCCTTACGGACGAATGCGGATGATCGTCTTTCCTGTGACCCGGTCGGTCGGGTTGAGGGCCGCGACGGCATCGTCGAGGGTCGCGACGTTGCCGATGTTCGTCCGCAGTCGTCCGTCCCGCACCCGCTGGACAACCTCACCCAGTTGGGCACGATCGGACTCGACAACGAAGTCGATCGCCAGGCCGTCAGCGGGCCGCGTCTCCGGCGGTCCGACGATGGACACCATTGTTCCTCCGGCCCGGATCAGACCCGCGGACCGCTTCCCGATGTCGCCGCCGATGACATCGAAAGCCAGGTCGACGCCGCCGACGTCCTCCAGGGCGTCGTTCTCGAGGTCGACGAACTCCTGCGCGCCGAAGTCGAGCGCCGTCTGACGGTCGGCAGCGCGTCCGGTGCCGATGACGTAGGCGCCGGCCTCACGTGCGAGCTGCGTCACCGTCGACCCGACTGCGCCGGCCGCGCCGTGCGCGAGGACGCTCTGCCCCGCCTGAAGGCGGCCATGCTGGAACAGTCCCTGCCACGCAGTGAGGCCCGAGATCGGCAGGCTCGCGCCCACCGTGAAGTCGACGTCGCCCGGCAAGGGCGCGAGGTTGCGCGCCTCGACGGCCGCGTACTCGGCCAGGGTGCCGTCGCGGGTCCAGTCGGTGAGGCCGAACACTCGCTGTCCCACTGAGAGTCCCGTCGTGCCATAGCCGAGGGCGGTGACCACTCCGGCCAGCTCGTGGCCAGGGATCGATGGTGTTCGGTCACGGTCTTGGCGATCGGTCCAGGTCGAGGGCCACGCCATCTCAGTCGGGACGAATCCCGACGCATGAATCTGAACGACGACATCGTTTATCGCTGCCTGCGGCTCGGGTCGCTCCACCAGCTTCATCGCGGCCGTTCCCGCAGCCTGGTCCGTCACCACGATCGCCTTCATCGTCCGCCTCCCTGTGTCGACTTCTCGCTTTTTACCCGGATACACGGGCTCTGAGTCCTCCCGCCCCCATCCTGACCTGGCTCGCAAGCCCGGATGCGCTTGGCCGCGCTTGAGCCCCGAGCGTGCTTATGCTCGATGGGTGGGCGAGCCACTACAGACGTTCGTGACGCCCGATGGTCGAACGCTCGCGTTCGCGGTCTGGGGTGATCCAGACGGGTTCCCGATCCTCGCGCTGCACGGCACGCCCGGCTGTCGTCTCGGGCGGTGGCCGCGCGAGGAGTTGTACGCCGACCTGGGCGTGTGCTTCGTGACCCACGACCGTGCCGGGTACGGACGGTCTGATCGGAACCCTGGCCGTCGCGTGGTCGACGAGGTCGCCGACGTACGCGCGCTCGCAGACGAGCTCGGCTTCGATCGCTTCGGCGTGAGCGGAGGGTCGGGCGGGGGGCCGCCTGCGCTCGCGTGCGCGGCGCTGCTACCCGACCGTGTAGTACGCGCGGTCTGCGATGTCGGCGTCGCGCCGCTCGGCACGCCCGGGCTCGAGCAGGAAGCCTGGCTCGCCGGCATGGATCCGGAGAACGTCAAGGAATTCGGCTGGGCGCTCGCCGGCGAGGACGACCTCGCTCGCGAGCTGCAAGCGTTGCAGCAGCAGCTCGAGGAACGCGTCCGGGTCGACCCCTCGACCGTCCTGCAGGACTTCGATATGAGCGAGTCGGATCGAGCCGAGTTGGCCCGCCCCGAAATGGCGCAGATCATCCGCGAGTCGGCGTTCGAGTGGGCGGTGAACGGTGTCGGCGGTTGGGTCGACGACGACCTTGCCGTCTTGCAGCCCTGGGGGTTCGACCCTGCGGATATCTCCGTGCCGGTGCTCGTCCGCTACGGGATGACCGACGTGCTCGTCCCGCCGGCGCATGGCGAGTGGCTGGCCGCGAATGTCCCGGGCTGCATCGTCAGGATCAACGACTCCGGCGGTCATTTGGGCGCAAATCCGGAGCAGGAGATCGCCGAGAACGCCCGCTGGCTGAGCGCCGGGATCGCGCCCGTTTAGGATGCTGCCGTGCGCGAGCTAGGACCCGGACTGTGGCACTGGCAGGCGCCCCACCCGGAGTGGCGCGAGACCGAACCGTGGGACGTGAACGTCTCGTCCTATGCAATCGACGACGGCGAGCGGCTGCTCCTCTTCGATCCTCTGGCCGTTCCGAGCGAGATCGAGGAGCGCGCGGCCGGCCGCGAAACGGCGATCGTGCTCACCGCGCCGTGGCACGAGCGCGATGCGGAGGGTCTGGTCGCTCGCCTCGACGTCCCGGTCTACACGCCGCTGCCCGATTCGGCGGAATACCTCATGGAGACGTACGGCATCACCGCCGAGCAGGCCGGCGACGGGAGCCCCGACGTGGTCTGGTTGCTCCGCGAGAACAAGGGCGAGGCGCGTCCCTTCTCGGCCGGCGACCGGCTCGATGTCGGAGTCGAGGTGTTCCCGGGACAGAAGCCGAACGACACGGTGCTCTGGATCGCGAGCCATCGCGCGGTCATCGCCGGCGACACGCTCGCCGACTTCGGCGACGGCCCCCAGATCAACCCGAGGTGGCTCTCGGAGTCGGTGACGCGTGAGCAGGTCGTGGAAGGGCTGCGGCCGCTGCTCGAACTGCCGGTGGAGCACTTCCTCGCGACGCACGGCGGGCCGAGGGACCGGGCCGCCCTCGAGCGCGCACTCGGCTAGCCGCTGTCCTTCCCGCCCTTGAGCACCGTGGTCGCAATGCGGATCCCGAAGCGACCGGGCATCAGCACGAGGTCGACCCCCTGCCGGACGACGCCGCCGCCGGGAAGCTCCTCCTCGATCGTCTCCAGGATCTCGTCGGAAGCGTCCAGCAGGTCCTCACCTGCCTCTGCGACGCCGCCGGCAAGCGGCATCATCGCCCCGGCGATCTGCGCGCCGGCTTCGCGCGCGACCGCGCCCGAGAGCCGGTCGAGCGTCGCCCGGACGGCCTCCTCCGCCTCGTCGCGCGACGCGGTGAGCTGACCCTGGAGATCGTCACGGTCGGAGCCGACCGCACGCCACCACTTGAGGCCGGTGAGGTGGCCGAGGCGCGTGAGGACGACGAGAGCGAGGGCGATTCCGAGAACGGCCCAGAAGGCGGCGACGACGAGCGGCGCACGCCAGCCTGAGAGCGACGGGGAGAGCGCCTCGACGATCGCCCAGTTCACGAGCGCGAAAGCCGTGGCGAGGGCCACGACTGCCACCAGTCCGGTGACGAGATCGCGCGCGGCGCGCCGCAACTCCGGGACGTGCTCCGTGGCGGAGATCACGACCTCGCGGAAGATCAGCGTGCTCGTGTCGCGGCCGAGCTGCTCGACGAGCTCGGAAACAGACTCCTCGTCATCCTCCGTCTCGGGAGGCGCAACGACTTCGTCAAGCGTCTCGGTCACGACCATCCTCCATCCCTGGAAGGCCGTGCGAGTCTAGGGGAAGGTCAGCCGGTCTGGTCGCCGACGTCGAGCTCGAAGAAGTCGGCGTTGGCGGTGTCGGTGTACTTCTGGCCGTCGACGAGCGAGCCGAGCGTGGGCCAGGTGTAGATGGTCGGCCAGCCGTCGGTCTCGTACGGCAGCGAGACCGTGTTGCAGACAACCGGACCGCTCAGCTGGAAGTTCTCGTGGATCAGGCAGTCGCCCTTGGCGTACACCACTCCCTGGAAGCCTGCGCGGTAGTGACCGTTGACGCAGTTCGGGCCCGAGGAGCAGGTCGATCCACCCTGGTCGTACTCGGAGTTTCCGCCTGAGAGCAGCACCATCATGTTGGTCGCGGGAGACCAGTTGTTCATTCCGTTGTCGATGCAGTTCGTCGTGCCGGAGCCGCCGGCGCAGACGATCTCGTCGTACTCGATGTCGCCCGCTGCGTAGATGATCCCGCGGCCCTGGTAGTGGACGATTTGGCCGTCATCGTCGAAGCGGAAGTTTCCGTCGACGAAGATCGTGCCCTTGATCGTCAGCACGTGCGTGGAGTAGTTCCACGAGATCTCGCCGATGAGCGAGCCGTTCTCCCAGTACTGACACGTGTAGTTGGTGTTCGCCGGGGTGATCTCGCCGTTCTGGGACATGCTGTCGTTGTAGGTCGTGTCGTTGTCGAAGCCGTTCGGGAAGCTGCCGGTCGTGCAGCCGTGCTTGGGGCCCGGCTTCGCGTTGTCGTACCAGTACGCAAGATCGGGCTGCGGCTTCTCGAGATCCTGCGGGGTGTTGTCGCTGGTGGCGGCGTAGACCCGGTCGACGCTCGAGCACGGAGACGTGTGCGTCGTCTGCGCGTTGTACTTGCACGTGCTCCCGATGCTTGCCCGGGCGACGTTCACGCTCGACGTCCCGAGACCCTGAGTCACGTCGGCCGAGTAGGTGACCGTGACCGTGATGGCGTCGACGGAGGCCGTCGCGGCCGAGGCGGCGTTGTTGTGGGCGGCGAATCGGACCCCGAAGTTCGGGGCGTTGACCTGAGCCGCCGTCCACGTCGTGCTCCAGAGGTCGTCGACGTCGCCGTAGGTAACAGTTGAGTCGCCGGTTCCCCAAAGGGAGCCGGTGTTCGCCTTGTTCGAGCCGGACGTGACGCCCGCTTTCAGCAACTGGACAGTCAGGTCCCTGTTGGTGCTCGAGGCGCTCGTCTTGCGCTCGACGTACACCTGGACGCCGCGGATGATCGCGGTGCTAGGGATCGAGAAGCCCAAGCCCGTGACGTCGAGGTTTCCGCTGTTCGCGCCGGCGCTGATCGAGGTCGTCGCGTAGACGTTGTTGGTCGAGAACGCGTTGGTCGGGTTGGTCCAGCCCGTGGCTGCCGTCGGGTTTCGCGGCCCGGATGCGGTGTCAGGCCCCTCGATCGTGAGGTTCGTGCCGACGTCGACGGTCGTGCCGGTGCCCGTGATGCTCGCGCCGTTGGTCATGCAGATCCCGCCTCGACTGGCGATCGGCATCGTGACGTTGACGTGGTCGATCTTGAGGCACTGGGTGGTGGAGTCGTGGTAGAAGCGGTTCCAGGAGCCGATGTCGGCGCCCGGCGCAAGGCCGCGAACCGTTACGGCGCGCTTGATCGTGCGCGTGTCGTCGCGGATTCCGTCGCGCGTGTGGCCGGTCGACGTGAGCGTCCAGACGTAGCTGGCATTGATCGTCCCGGAGTAGGAGACGCTCCCTCCATCGAGGTACTCCGTCTTGGGCGGAAGAGCGGCCTGAAGCCGCGGATCCTGGGCGGCGGTGAGAACCGAGAGCGCGTCATTGATGCCGGCCTCGGCGAGCCCGTAGGCGGTCGAGTCCGACTTGCTGCGGTACGCACTGCGGGAGTTCGCGGTCGCGTAGTACGCGATCGACGTGCCGGCGATCGACAGCGCCGTGATGGCACCGAGGGCCGGGAGCAGCGCGAAGCCCCGCTCCGGGAGGAACCTGCGAAATCCTTTCCGCAGGGTCCCGCCGCGCAGGAGCAATCGTCCGCAGTGGGTGGAGAACGCGCTGAACATGGTGCCGCAGGCTTGGCATCGGCACGACCGCCCAGCGCGTTGAACACCATCCGAGGGATCTCTCCGGCCGCCGGAGATCCGGGCTAAACTCGGCGCGCCTGCCCTCTTAGCTCAGTTGGTAGAGCACCTCCATGGTAAGGAGGGGGTCTCCGGTTCGAGTCCGGAAGAGGGCTTCCAACAAAGCCTGGCATCTACGAACTAGCGCGCGACCCTGCGGGATCTCCTCGTCGGCGGCGGCTCCAGTTAGGGTCTGGCCCCCGCCGCGAGGCCCGGGCCTCCGATGCCTTGACCATCGGCGGCCATGGCGATGTCGAGATCGACTGTTTCGCCCCAGTGCGCGGCGATGGTCGAATCGAGGCGGGCAAGCTCCTTCTCGACGGCCGCGCGGTGCTCAGGGCGTACGTCCTCGTGCAGCGCCTCCAGCGTCGCGCGTAGCTTTCGCATCACCTGGATACCGGCAGCCCCGTACAGGCGGATCTCGGTCACCCCGAGCGCAAGGTAGTCCTCCCAGAGCGGGGTGCGTATGACGACGGCGGGCGGGTCACCAACATGCGCACTCCCGGCACGGCCGAGATCGGCCGCCCCGATCATGCGTAGCGTCTCTCCGAGATGGCCGAGCACCTGTGTTGCCGTGGTCGGCGCGTTTACTGCGGGCGACAGCGCCATGAGGGCGATGTCAACCATGATCCGGATGGCAAAGGCCGGATCCTGCTGGATCGTTCGCTCATCGCCCAACGCGATCATCCCGCCCAGCTCCCGGTCGGCCGCTCCGAAGTCGCCGCTGCCTCGGTACACGCTCACCAGGGCCTCCCCGGTCGCGACGAAATCCCCGACGGCGTGAGTGAGTACGAGGTGGGATTGATGCCCGCGCGCCCAGCCGACGAGACCGTCTAGGTGGATTGCCTGGATCACGCCAGCCTTCTCGGCCCGCACGACCTGGGTCGGCTCCGTATCCGACACGGCCGACTCGATCCCGATCGCTGATCGCGCGATGGCCCGTGTGGTCTCGTCAAATGCCGTTCGTCCAGCCCTGGCGACGAGCGCCGCGACGGCAACCGGTCGAAGACGGGCCATGCAGCGGCTGAAAAAGAACAGAAACATGATCAAGCCCACGGTCATCAGGACTCCTGACGTGCTGACACCCAGGTTGGGCACGAAATCCGGCTCGATCCGCCGGAGCAGGGAGAGCGAGAGCGTGAGGGTGCCCGCCAGCAGGGCGAGCGTGGCTTTCAGCAACGGGTCGCGATACCAGAGCCGCATATAGCGCGGGGAGAATGTTCCGTTCACCATCTGCACGATGAGCGTCGTCACCGTGATGACAAATCCGGTTAGAGCCGCTGCCGCCCCGACGACCGCGGTGAGAACGGTGCTGGCGGTCGAGGACGAGTACTGAAAGTAGTTGGGAAGGCCGAGATGCCTGTCGACCTCCGCCAGGACGACACCCAGGATCGAACCCAGAATCGCGCCAAAGAGCGGCACGATCCACAGGCTGCCCCTGACCTGCTCGCGGATACGAAATCTGCGGCCCCAGGTCATGGGCAGGCGCTCACGTCGGTGGATCGATCATTGAGCCTCACGGCTGACGACGCGGCTGTTGACCATCTTCAGCGAAGGTCAGGCTAGGGACGCGCTCGGACGTGCTTTCTCACGACGTGCCTATTCGTAGCCCTGGGGCCGCCTGGTCGCGGGGACGGAAGGGTGCTCGCAAAGTGCGGTGTCCGACCGAGAGCCGAACGAGATCGCCCAAACGGTTCGAGTCCGGAAGAGGCTCACAGAAAGGCCCCCGGAAACGGGGCCTTTTCTCGTTCTCGGGCCGGTGCGCTGTAGGGCCGAAAGGGCCGTTTGTGGCAGGTTGTGGTAGGTCGAGCTTCGGCGCCCACGACTCGAGCCTCGACTCGAGGATGGTGGAGAGCTTCTTGTCGGTCGCCTCGCAGAAGCCGTGCACGAGGTCGCGGAACGGGCGCAACGCGCCGACGATGCGCCGTTGGTCGTGAACGGCGAGCTCCTCGATCGATCTGCGGCGATCAAGCTTGGCTTCCACATCTCACCGAGCACGATTCGGCGCCTGATTGCTGCGGCGGGACTTGAGCCCGCGCCGCGGCGTCGTGCGGTGAGCTGGCCGGCGTTTCTGCGTCGCCATACACGGAAGAGTTCAGCGCCATCGAACTCACACGTTCTCTGTTTTGAGAACTGACAACACGGCGCAGGTACGGGCACCCGACACGGCGCGGCCGGAATTCAGCGAAATCCCTGATGCCACGCCGCACCCCTGGGAGGAACATGGCAGTGCGCTAAGTCCGGATCGCAAGTAGGACGAAGCCTCACCGACAAGGTCATAGGAAGAACCCACCGAACACCTTCTCGATGAGGTAGACGAAAGCGACACCGACTCAACGAAGGTCTAGAGAAGGGCCCGTGAAGACGGGCCCTTCTCCGTTCGTGAATCCAAGGACGGCTTGGGCGACGTCTCGAGCTCATGTTCACACCTCGAGAGGGTGGTGTGGTGGGTCAGTTGAAACTGCGCGGCGCGCGGGCCCGAAGAGGGCTAGCCTTCGCACCAATTAGGGCAGGACACGCTGAAGGAGGCACCCGATGTCCGTACTGCGATTCGACCCCTTCCGTGACTTCGATCGGCTGGTCGCCGAGCAGATGGCCGGGTTACGTGGTGCGCCGCGAAGCGTCCCGATGGATGCCTACCGGCGCGGAGACCAGTTCCTCATCCATCTCGATCTGCCCGGAGTCGGTCCGGACGCGATCGAACTGACGGTGGAGCAGAACGTGCTAACGATCAGGGGTGAGCGGCGGTTCGAACCCGAGGAAGGTGACGAGCTAGTCATCAGCGAACGGCCGCAGGGCACGTTCACGCGCCAGCTCCTGCTCGGCGAGAGCCTCGATACCGACCGCCTCGAAGCCGACTACGACCAGGGCGTGCTCACGCTGAGGATCCCGGTTGCCGAGGCAGCGAAGCCGCGCCGCGTGGAGATCACAAAGAGCGCCGGCGGCGAGCGAACGATCGTCGAGGGCCAAGCAGCGCGTACGTCCTGACGAAGCGAATCCCGCATTTGACGCTCGAAGAGACCTTCGGGATCCAAACTGCCCCTGTCGGGTGCGTAACTCGAGCTTCTCGCGCGGATCGTGGCCAGCGTACTTGTAGTGCGGCGTCTACTTGGAGGTCACGCGTACATGTCGCCCTCTCAGCCGGACGAGTCTTTCCTGGTCCTAGACGACGCGGTCGTGCCTGTCGCTTGGACTCTCTTGCGAGACGAATCCTCGCTCCGGTGTTGCCTGCGGGAGGGGAACGGACTGATCGGGTTGATTGGTAGTTTGGCTCCGCGTGCCCGCTGAACTTTCCGCTCTTCGGCAAGAGTCGATCTGGCGTGACTGATCCTGTCTCGTGGTTGCAGATCGAGAAGGGCTGGACTGTCGTCAGTGCCGACGGAGTCCTCGTCGGCAAAGTCGTCGAGGTCACAGGCGACGAGCACGACGACATATTCGACGGCCTCGCCGTCAGGTCCAAGCAACCAGCACATGTTCGTTACGTGCCTGGCGAGCAGGTCGCGGCGATCTTTCCAGGCGAAGTGATGCTGAAGATCGCGTCTGCGGAAACGGACATGCTCAAGCCGTTCAGTGAGCCGGCGCCCCAGACGAGGATTCTCGCGGAAAAGGCACCGCTCGGGATTCGGATCTCGAGCTGGCTGCGAGGAAGGCGCTAGACGGTCGGTCGCTCGCTCGCTCCCCCTAGAGCTCGTCGTAGCGGGTGGTCCGCGGGCAAGCGTGGTCTTGATGCGACGCTGTCCTGAATGAGCCCGATAGACACCGCGCGCTCGGTCGCGCATGGCCAACAGCCCGGTATCGCGCGGCCGCAGCAGCTTGAGCTGGCGGCTGCCGCGGCGCTGCCCGCGGCCGATGCGTTGAGGAAGCTCGGCTCCTCAGGGCTGGGCCTCTCGAGCGTCGAGGCGAGCCGTCGTCTGAGCGTCTACGGGCCGAACGCGCTGCTGGCCCACGGCGTCAGCGCACTGTCGGTTCTCGTCCGACAGCTGCGGAGCTACCTGTTGCTGCTGCTGCTCGTGGCGGCCCTTGTCTCGGCGATTGTCGGTGATCGAACCGAGGCGCTGATCATCGGCGGGATCATGCTGATGAGCGTCGGGCTGAGCTTCCTCAACGAGTACCGCTCCGAGAAGGCGGTCGAGGCGCTGCACTCGCAAATCCGCCATCTCGCCTTTGTCGATCGCGACGGGCAGCCGACCGAGGTCAACGTGACCGAGATCGTCCCCGGCGATCTCGTGCATCTGCGCGTCGGCGACGTGATCCCAGCCGATCTGCGACTGATCGAGGCGCACGAGCTCGAGTGTGACGAGTCTGTCCTGACGGGCGAGTCGCAGGTCGCAACCAAGACAGCCGAGGCGCAGCCACCGGGCGAGTCGTCGCTCGACCTCCCCTCCTGCGCTTTCATGGGCACGCTCGTGCGTGGCGGCGACGGGCGCGGCCTCGTCGTACGCGCCGGATCAGGTACCGCCTTCGGCGCGATCGCGCTCCGCTTGGGCGAGCGACAGGGTCAGACGTCGTTCCAGCAGGGATTGCAGGCGTTCTCGCGCCTGCTCGCCACCGTGACCGCGCTGCTGGCGGGCTCGATCTTTCTGATCAACGCTGCACTCGGCCGCTCGCTGCTGCAGTCGGCGCTGTTCGCGCTCGCGATCGCGGTCGGCCTGACGCCGCAGCTGCTGCCGGCGATCGTGACCGTCAGTCTCGCGACCGGAGCCCGCCGGCTAGCCCGACGCCAGGTGATCGTCAAACGTCTCGTCTGCATCGAAGATCTCGGCAACGTCCAGGTCCTGTTCACCGACAAGACCGGCACCCTGACCGAAGGACACATCACCTTCACGCAGGCGCTCGACTGGCAGGGCAAGCCGGACGAACATGTCCTCGCGTTCGGCATTGCCTGCAGCGAGAAGACCGGCAACGAGCTCGACCGCGCCCTCCAAGCCACCTCGACCGCTACTCACAACGGCTGGACCGCGCTTGACCAGTTGCCGTTCGACCACGAGCGCCAACTCGCCTCAGTGCTGGTCGAAGCGCCGCAGGGCAGGCTGCTGATCGCCAAGGGCGCCCCGGAAGGCGTCCTCGCCCGCTGCGCAAACGTCCCCGACGAGGCCCAGGCGACCCTCGAGCGACTGTTCTCCACCGGCACGCGCGTAGTCGCCGTCGCCAGCCGCCCCGTGACGCTCGAGCGCCTCAGCCGCGAGGACGAGCGCAACCTTTCTCTCGACGGCTTCCTCTGCTTCAGCGACCCGGCCAAGACCAACGTGCAGGAATCTCTCGCGCGCCTCGCCCGGCTCGGCATCACGGTCAAGATCGTCACCGGCGACAACGGCCAAGTCGCAGCGCACCTCTGCCACGAAGTCGGCCTCGACCCGGGAGACGTCGTGACCGGCGCTGCGCTCGGGACACTGGACGACGCCAGCCTGCTCGCGCTGCTGCCGACGACGACCATCTTCGCGCGGATCACCCCGGAGCAGAAGTCGCGCATCATCCGCGCCCAGCGCAGCATCGGCGCAACCGTCGGCTTCCTCGGCGACGGCGTCAACGACGCGATCGCCATCCACGACGCCGACGTCGGCATCTCCGTCGACTCCGCCGCCGACGTCGCCAAGGACGCGGCTGACGTCGTCCTGCTCAACAAGGACCTCGGCATCATCGCCGACGGGGTCGTCGAAGGCCGGCGCATCTTCGCCAACACGATCAAGTACGTGCTGATGGGCACCTCCTCCAACTTCGGCAACATGTTCTCCGCTGCCGGCGCCTCGCTGTTTCTCTCCTTTCTGCCGATGCTGCCGACCCAGATCCTGCTCAACAACCTTCTGTACGACGTCAGCGAGATGACGATCCCGACAGACAACGTCGACGAGGAAATGCTCGCCCGCCCCTCCCAGTGGGACATCCCCTTGATTCGCCGCTTCATGGCCTTCTTCGGCCCGATCTCCAGCGTCTACGACTTCCTTACCTTCGCCGTCATGCTGCGCGTCTTCCACGCCGGCCCAACCCTCTTTCGCTCCGGCTGGTTCGTCGAATCACTGACCACCCAGACACTCGTAATCTTCGTCATCCGCACCCGCCGCATCCCCTTCTTCAAGAGTCGCCCGAGCCGTCCGCTCCTCGCCGCCACGATCAGCTGCGCTGCCGTCGGCGTCGCCCTCCCGTACATCCCGCCGCTTGCCGACCTGTTCGGCTTCGAGCCCCTGCCACTCTCGTTCCTCGCCGTGCTGACGGGAATGATCGTCACCTACCTCGCCCTCGCCCAGGTCGGCGTCGCGCTCTTCTTCAGACCCCGAGGCGGCCGCTCGCTCGCCCGCGCCGTCGGCCGCCACGAACGAGACCTCAGCCGCAGAGCCTCACGCTGGCACATCTGGCGACATGGCGCCGGAACACGGCAACGTCGACCCACTCTCAAACGACCAACCACCGGACACGCATGATCAACGGCCCGGTCGCGCGCTCCGAAGCAGGCGCGGACCGCCGGAGATCGGTGTCGAACCGTCTGTGCCCCGGTTCAAACTCGATGAGCCGCGAGCTCACGCCCGCCACCACAGTAGACCGGCGGCACATCAGGCTGAGAGCTCAAGTAGGCCAAGCGTTCGACCTGGCCCGACTGACCTCCGCAGCAGCGCGAACGGTTCTCATGCGGGCGACTCCACGGCAAGCGAGTTAGCCTAGAAGCGATGGTTGTCCGACCTCGGCGACAGGCATGAGCGACCCAATACGGGACGTCACGCCGCTGCCGGACCTGCTGCATGGACGGTCGCACGCCGGCCCGGTACGGGAGCGCCGCCCTGTGTACGTCGATTTGTTGCCCCCGTGCAATGCGGGCTGCCCTGCGGGCGAGAACATCCAGGCCTGGCTGTCCCACGTCCAGGCGGGCCGGCACGAGCAAGCATGGCGTCAGCTCGTCGCCGACAACCCGTTGCCCGCGATCCACGGGCGGGTCTGCTACCACCCGTGCGAGAGCGTCTGCAACCGGGCGGATCTCGACAGCGCCGTCTCGATCCATTCGGTCGAGCGGTTCCTGGGCGACCTCGCGCTGGAGCAGGGGTGGCAGTTCGACTCTCCCCCGGTCCGCAGCGGCAGGCGGGTGCTCGTGATCGGCGCCGGGCCGTGCGGTCTATCGGCCGCCTACCATCTCGCCCGGCTCGGTCACGAGGTAGAGATCCGGGACTCGGGCGAGGAGACGGGCGGGATGATGCGGTACGGGATCCCGGCCTACCGGCTGCCCCGCGACGTGCTCACCGGTGAGCTCGATCGGGTCGCGGCGATGGGCGTGCGGGTGACCTGCGGGCATAAGGTCGAGGACCTGGTCGCCGAGCGCGAGGAGGGCGCTTTCGACGCGGTCTTCGTCGCGGTCGGTGCGCACCTCTCGAAGCGGGTCGATATCCCGGCCCGTGATGCCGGGCGCATCGTGGACGCGGTGTCGTTCCTGCGCAGCGTTGCCTCCGGCGAGCGACCGGTGATCGGCCGGCGCGTGGCGGTCTACGGCGGTGGCAACACGGCAATGGACGCCGCCCGCGTTGCCCGCCGGATGGGTGCGGACGAGGCGCTGATCGTCTACCGGCGGACCCGGGAGCAGATGCCCGCCCATCTCGACGAGGCGGAGGACGCCGAGCGGGAGGGCGTGCGGATCCACTGGCTGCGCACGATCACGACCTTCGAAGGTCCGGAGCTCGAAGTCGAGCTGATGGAGCTCGACGAATCCGGCTATCCGCAGCCGACCGGACGCTTCGAAACGCTTGCCGCCGACACGGTGATCCTGGCGCTCGGCCAGGAGTCCGACACCGCGTTCCTCCACCAGGTGCCGGGTGTGGAGTTCGAGCGTGACGGGACCGTGCAGGTGTCCACGTCGCTCGAGACCGGCAGCCCCGGTGTGTTCGCGGGCGGGGACATGGTGCCGAGCGAGCAGACCGTGACGGTGGGCGTAGGCCACGGCAAGAAGGCCGCCCGGCACATCGACGCCTGGCTGCGCGGTGCCGCGGCCTCGAGCTCACCCAAGCACGAGCTGGCGAGTTTCGACAAGCTGCACCTCTGGTACTTTGGCGACAATCCCCGCCGGCAGCAGCCCGAGCTTCCGCTCGCGGAGCGGATTGCGGACTTCGGCGAGGTGGTCGGCGGCCTCTCCGCCGAGGAGGCGGTCTACGAGGCGGGCCGGTGCCTGTCGTGCGGCAACTGCTTCGAATGCGACGGCTGCCTGGGCGCCTGTCCGGAGGACGCGGTGATCAAGCTCGGTGAGGGGCACCGCTACCGGTTCGACTACGACCGCTGCACCGGCTGCGGGGCATGCTTCGAGCAGTGCCCGGTGCACGCGATCGAGATGGTCGCGGAGCCCGACTGAGATGCGGGCGACGGTCGACGGCAACGAAGCGGCAGCCTCGGTCGCGTACCGGCTCAACGAGGTCTGCTGCATCTACCCGATCACGCCTTCGTCGCCGATGGCCGAGCTGGCCGACGAGTGGGCAAGCCAGGGAAGACCGAACGTCTGGGGAACGGTGCCCGCAGTGGTCGAGATGCAGAGCGAGGGCGGGGCTGCCGGCGCCCTGCACGGCGCCCTCCAGAGCGGCGCACTGGCGACGACGTTCACCGCCTCGCAGGGCCTGCTGCTGATGATCCCGAACATGTACAAGATCGCCGGCGAGCTGACGCCGGCGGTGCTGCACGTGGCCGCCCGCTCGCTCGCGGCACAAGGTTTGTCGATCTTCGGCGACCACTCGGACGTGATGGCCGTCCGCCAGACGGGGTTCGCGCTGCTCGCCTCGGCGTCGGTTCAGGAGGCCCACGACCTGGCGCTGGTGGCGCAGGCGACGACGCTCCAGACGCGGGTTCCCTTCGTGCACTTCTTCGACGGGTTCCGAACCTCGCACGAGCTGAACACGATCGAGCTGCTTTCCGACGATGACCTGTGCGCGCTCGTGCCCGAGGAGCTCGTGCGGGCGCATCGCGGCCGGGCGCTTTCGCCGGAGCGGCCGTTCATCCGCGGCACGGCGCAGAACCCGGACGTCTACTTCCAGGCTCGCGAGACGGTGAACCCCTTCTACGCCCGTGTGCCGGAAGCGGTCGAGGACGCGATGGCGCTGCTCGCCGAGCGCACCGGCCGCCGCTACCGGATCGTCGAGTACACGGGGCATCCCGAGGCCGAACGCGTCCTCGTGGTGATGGGATCCGGCGGGGAGACGGTGAGGGAGACGGTCGCCTGGCTGAACGCCCGCGACGAGCGCGTCGGCGTCGCCCAGGTGCGCCTCTACCGTCCGTTTCCAGCGCAGGCGCTCGCCGAGGCACTGCCCGCGACCGTGCGACACGTCGCCGTCCTCGACCGGACGAAGGAGCCCGGGTCAATCGGCGAGCCGCTCTTCCTCGACACGGTCGCGGCGCTGACCGAGTCGTTCGGTGACGGCGGGCGGGCGGTCCTGCCGAGGATTGTCGGCGGCCGCTACGGCCTCTCCTCGAAAGAGCTCACGCCCGGAATGGTCGCCGGCCTGTTCGCCGAACTGGCGGCAGAGCGGCCGCGGCGCCGATTCACGATCGGCATCGTCGACGACGTCTCTGGGACGAGCCTCGCCTACGAAGCGTCGCTCGACATCGAGCCGCCCGAGACGGTGCGCGCGATCTTCTTCGGCCTGGGCTCGGACGGGACGGTCGGCGCGAACAAGAACACGATCAAGATCCTCGGAGACGAGGGCCTGCACGCGCAGGGTTACTTCGTCTACGACTCGAAGAAGTCGGGCTCACAGACGGTCTCGCACCTCCGCTTCGGGCCCAAGCCGATTCGGGCGCCCTACCTCGTGCAGCAGGCGGGCTTTGTGGGGTGCCACCAGTTCGGGCTGCTCGACCGGGTCGACGTGCTCGGCCCTGCGGCGGACAGCGCGACGCTGCTGCTCAACTGCCCGCGCCCGCCGGACGAGGTGTGGGAGGCGCTGTCGCGGCCGGTGCAGGAGCAGATCCTCGCCAAGCACATCGACCTGTATGTGATCGACGCCGGCCGGATCGCCCGCGAGGTCGGCCTCGCCGGACGGACCAACATCGTCCTGCAGACCTGCTTCTTCGCTCTCTCCGGAGTCCTGCCGCGCGAGCAGGCGATTGAGAGGATCAAGGCGGCAGTCGCGAAGACCTACGGCCGGCGCGGCGCCGAAGTAGTCGACCGCAACCAGGCCGCGGTGGACCGCGCGCTGGACAGTCTCCACCGGGTCGAGCTGCCCGAGCAGGTGACCGCGAGCCGCGAGCCGCCGCCGGTCGTCCCAGCGAATGCGCCCGAGTTCGTTCGCACCGTGACCGCGGAGATGCTCGCCGGACGGGGCGACGACCTGCCGGTCAGCGCGCTGCCGGTGGACGGCACCTATCCGAGCGGCACAGCGGCTTACGAGAAGCGCAACATCTCGGAGCTGGTCGCGGTCTGGGACTCCGACCTGTGCATCCAGTGCGGGAACTGCAGCTTCGTCTGCCCGCACAGCGTGATTCGCTCCAGGTACTACGACCAGGCCCGCCTTGAGGACGCACCAGAGGGATTCCAGTCGGCACCTATCGAGGCCGTCGGGCTGCCCGACACCCGGTACACGCTGCAGGTCTACGTCGAGGACTGCACCGGTTGCGAGCTCTGCGTTCAGGCGTGCCCGGTCGTCGCGCCCGGCGACGCGGGCCGCAAGGCGATCAACCTCGCGCCGCGCGAGCCGTTAGTCGCCGCCGAGCGGGCCAACATCGCGTTCTTCGAGACACTACCCGCGGGCGACCGCTCGCGGGTCGACTTCGGCACGGTGCGCGGCACCCAGTTCCTGGAGCCGCTGTTCGAGTTCTCGGGCGCCTGCGCCGGCTGCGGCGAAACCCCCTACCTGAAACTCCTCTCGCAGCTGTTCGGCGACCGGCTGATGGTCGCAAACGCGACCGGCTGCTCCTCGATCTACGGCGGCAACCTGCCGACCACACCGTGGACGACCGACGCCGACGGGCGCGGCCCGGCCTGGTCGAACTCCCTCTTCGAGGACAACGCCGAGTTCGGGCTCGGCTTCCGGCTCGCCGCCGACCGCCACACCGAGCTGGCCCGCCGTCGCCTCGCCGAGCTGCGTGACGCGGTCGGTTCGGAGCTGGTGGAGGAGATCCTGGAGGCCCCGCAGCTGCGGGAGTCGGAGTTGCGAGCGCAGCGCGAGCGCGTTGCCGAGCTGAAGCGGCGGCTCGACGGGCTGGATGGAGCCGCTGTCACCGACCTGCGGAGCGTCGTCGATCACCTCGTCCGGCGCAGCGTCTGGATCGTCGGCGGCGACGGCTGGGCCTACGACATCGGCTCCGGCGGACTCGACCATGTCCTGGCCAGCGGCCGCAACGTCAACGTGCTCGTGCTCGACACCGAGGTCTACTCCAACACCGGGGGCCAGATGTCCAAGGCGACACCGCTCGGCGCGGTTGCCAAGTTCGCCGCCGCCGGCAAGACCGTGCCCAAGAAGGACCTCGCCCTGCAGGCGATCGCCTACGGCTCGGTCTACGTCGCTCGCGTCGCGATGGGCGCCGATCCCCAGCAGACGCTGAACGCGTTCCGGGAGGCGGAGGCGTACGACGGCCCCTCGCTGGTGCTCGCGTACAGCCACTGCATCGCGCACGGGATCGAGATGCGAGACGGGCTCGACCAGCAGTACCGCGCGGTCGCCAGCGGCTACTGGCCGCTGATCCGCTACGACCCAATGCTCCGCGCCGCCGGTGGCAACCCGTTCCTGCTCGACTCGCCGCGACCGCGCATCCCCCTGGCCGACTACACCAACCGGGAGCTCCGCTACCGCACGCTGACGAACACCGACCCGGCCGAGGCCGAACGACTGCACGGGCTGGCCGAGCAGGCGGTCGACCAGCGCTGGGACGTGTACGAGGAGATGGCGACCCACGGGGCGCGGCACTTCGCCGCCGACGCGCGCAAGGACGGCCGATGAATCTTTCGACCGACTACATGGGACTCACACTCCGCAACCCGCTCGTCGCGTCGGCGTCACCACTCTCGCAGACGGTGGACAGCGTACGGCGGCTGGCCGACGCGGGCGTGGGCGCGATCGTCCTCTACTCGCTCTTCGAGGAGCAGCTGCGCCGGGAGGCGGCCGAGAACGCGCGGTTGGTCGACGCCGGCGCCGAGAGCTTCGCCGAGTCGCTCTCCTACTTCCCGACCGCCGCCGAGGAGGAGGCCGGCCCGCGCCGCTACTTGAGCGGGCTCGAGCGCGCCGCCGCGGCCGTCGACGTGCCAGTGATCGCCAGCCTCAACGGCGTCACACCAGGAGGCTGGGCCGGCTACGCCCGGGCGATGCAGGACGCCGGCGCCGCCGCGATCGAGCTGAACATCTACTACCTTCCCGGCGACCCGCACACCTCGGGCCGCGACGTCGAACAGAGGCACCTCGACGTCCTGACCCGGGTCAAAGACGCCGTTGGGGTGCCCGTGGCGGTCAAGCTGAGTCCGTACTTCAGCTCGACCGGGGAGATGGCGCTGCGACTGGACGAGGCTGGCGCGGATGCGCTCGTGCTGTTCAACCGATTTCTACAGCCTGACATCGACCCTGACACGCTCGCCGTCGTACCCCAGGTCGGCCTCTCTAGCCCGGCGGAGGCGAGGCTGCCGCGCACGTGGATCGCGCTCCTCCACGGACGCGTGCGCGCCTCCCTCGCGGCGACCACGGGCGTCGAGACCTCGGCCGACGTCGCCAAGTACCTCCTCGCCGGCGCCGACGTGGTCATGACCGCCTCGGCGCTGCTGCGGCACGGCCCCGAGCACGCCACCGTGCTGATTGACGGCCTAGAGGAGTGGATGGCGCGCAAGGGATTCGCAGCCGTCGACGAGCTGCGCGGGATGCTCGCTGTGCCGCCAGGCACGGACGAGACGGACTACGAGCGAACGGGCTACGTCGGCGCGCTGCGAGAGGCCAATAGCGGCACCTACGGGCCCTGGTGAGCTACTAGCGCCGGCATGCGTGTGCGCAACTCGATCAGCAAAATCCCTGATGCCACGTTGCACGCGAGGGAGGAACATCTGTAGTGCGTTAAGTCCGGATCGCGAGTAGGACGAAGCCTCACCGACAAGGTCGTAGGAAGAACCCACCGAACACCTTCTCGATGAGGTCGACGAAGCGACACCGACTCAACGAAGGTCTAGAGAAGGGCCCGTGAAGACGGGCCCTTCTCCGTTCGTGAATCCAATGACGGCTTGGGCGACGTTCCGAGCGCTAACTGCCGCTGCGGCTCAGGACGTCAATACAGAGACCGCCGGCGCGCGCGAGCGCTTCCTCCACCCGGTTTGACTCGCCAGAAGGCCAGAAATCATCGGTTGGGGCCGGAAACCTCCTGCGGGGTCGACCGCGGTGTTGGTAAGAGTGAGCGGATGAATGCCCGTGCTGCCCATCACGGTCGAGCGGATCGGCGGCGTCGGACCGCGGTCTGCGACCCCATCTCCTTCGGACTTCAGCCAGGGAACAAGCGCGCCGTGGCGAGATGAGAAAGGACGTCCGCGAGTTCATCCGCCGGCTCGAGTCCGTCGGGCTCACTGTCGAGTCGACACCGGGCCACTACCACGTCCTACGCGACGGCAGGCCCCTCCGCAAGCAGAACGGGATGCCCTTCACGCTCCCCTTCTCACCCGACACGACCCGCTGGCGCAGGACCGCGATCGTCGAACTGCGCAAGCTCGGCATCGACCTCTAGCAACAGCCGGTGCCATGGGCGGCCCTTGTCGCCGCCTACGTCATCGCCGTGCCGAGCGACGCTCGCTGGGCGCGCGCTCGAGCATCTCGCCGAGATCGTTGACGACGAGGTCGGCGTCACTTGCGGCGAGGGCGGCCGTGTTCTCGTCTCTCGCGACCGCAACGGCAACGCGCAGGCCGGCCGCGCGGGCCGCGGCAATGCCGGCCGGCGTGGTCTCGAAGGCCGCGGCATGGGCTGGCTGGACGCCGAGCAGGGCGCAGGCGGCGAGAAGCGTGTCGGGAGCGGGCTTCGGCCGGAGCGCCTCGGTCTCGAGGACGCGGCCGTCGACCTGCGCCTCGATCAGATCGGCGATCCCGGCTTGCTGCAGGACCAGCGACGTGTGGGCGCTGGCGGAGACAACGGCCCGGCGGGCGCCGACGATCCTGGCGATCTCCAAGTAGGCACGCGAGGCACCAAAGGCCTCGACTCCCTTCTCCGCGAGGAGGCGACGGAGAAGTTCCTCCTTGCGGTTCGCGAGGCCCTGCACGCTCTCGGTGCCTGGGGGGTCAGAGGGTTCGCCCTCGGGGAGACTGATTCCGCGGCTGGCAAGGAAGGCGCGAAGACCGGCCAGGCGAGGCATGCCCGCAAGATGGTTCGAATAGTCGAGGTTGCGGAACGGCACGAACGGTCGACGCAGGAGTTCGGCACGCTCGAGAAGAAACGTGTCGAGCGTCGCGGACCAGGCATCGCGGTGGACGGCGGCGCTCGTCGTCAGCACCCCTTCGACATCGAAGATGCAGGCGGAGACGCTGCTCGGAAGACGGAGCAAGCGAATGTCGATGCTCCCGCCCCTGAGGCACTGGAGAAGAAGCGAAGCGGCGCGGTGCCCGTGCGTGACCGTCTCGAGCAAGTCAGCGGCCTGTGCGCGTTCGGCGCGGAGCCGTTGGAGACGCTCGCCCGCGTTGAGCGGGGGCAGATCTCCCGCATTGCTGTTGACAGCGCGTTCGGCAGCTGCGAACGCCGACAACCAGCCGGCGACGAGCGAGTCGGCAGATGCGGACGCATCGACTGGGCGCCGCTGCCGCTTTCGGAGTTCGGCGTCTTCCTCAAGCCACTTTTCGACGCCGAGCACGCCGGGAAGGGCGATGCCAGGTGCGCGAGGGTGGTCCTCGCGGTCAGCGGCGAGGAGAGCAGAGCTAGACAACGACGGCCGCCATGGAATCGGTTTGTTGCACCGAAGTGGTCCAGCCCACCGAGCAGGGTGTCGACCAGTCCGCGTAGGTATCGGTCTTGATCCTCGACGTCGACGTCGGCGTCGATCGCGCGGAAGAAACTCTCACCCAGACAGCTTGCGAGCAATGCCCGCGCGGCAATCTCGACGTCAGCGTCGCACCGCACACGGCCCAGCTCCTGTTCAGCCTTCAGGTACGCGGCCAGATCGGCTGCCCTCGCGTGCGGGCCGGCGTCATGAGCGGCGAGGAGCTCTCGCTCGGCAGCCAGAAGCTCTGTATCGGCGAACAGGCCCCCGAGCAGCGTGACCTCTTCGCGATAGGAGCCGAGCACGGCCCGAGCCGCCTCGAGCAGGTTCGCCTCGACTGTCGCCGTACCTGCCCGCGTCGGCAGATCGACGAGCACGCCGATCACGCGACGTAGCCGCGAGTGAACCACTTCACTCACGAGCTCCGACTTGCCGGAGAAATAGCGATAGATGCTGCCCTCCGCGCACCCGGCGGCTCGAGCGATATGGCTCGTTCGCGTCCGCGCCAGCCCTCGTTCCCGAATCACCTGGAACGCTGCATCGATCACGGCCTCCCGCAACGAGGGCTGCTCGACCTTCTCTCCTCCGGCCACCCCTGCCGATCCAGACACTCGGCTTTCGACTGTAGAGCTCATACCTGAAACTTGAGTGAACGCTCACTCACTCACATCGGCAGACTCACCGAAACGCATCGCGAACTTCTACTGATACGCGTGCTCCCAACGGCGCCGCCGCGGCTGCGTAGTTGCCCGCATGCCGTTCCGCGGGTGCGCCGATGCTGTGCCCCCGGGCTGCACGCAGGCTGGAAGCAGAGAGATGAGTCTCACCGCGACAGCCCACGCGATCCCCGGCACGCTCCGGCAAGAGGTCGTGGTCGACGGCCGGCACTGCCTGGTCACCGACCAGCCGGAGCTGCTAGGCGGCGACGGCAGCGGGCCGTCGCCGCACGAGCTCTTCCCCGCTGCGCTCGCTGCCTGCGTCGCCGTGACGCTCGTGCAATATTCGCGCACGAAGGGTTGGGAGCTCGGCGACGTACGCGTCGCCGTCGACTACGACAACCGCTCGACCCCACGGCGGTTCGAGACCGTTGTTCAGCTTGACGGCAACCTGAGCGAGGCGCAGCTCGAGCGCCTTGAGAAGGTCGCCCGCGCCTGTCCGCTTCGTCGCTCGATCGAGGCCGGCATCGAGTTCGTCGAGCACCTCGAGTGCTCACAGGACGGGGCCGGGCGCCGGCTCGCGGCAACAGGACGCACATCGTGAGCAGGAAGCAGATCGTCATCCTCGGGGGAGGGACGGGCGGGACGATGACCGCCAACCGGCTACGCCGCCGCTTCGAGCAGGACGAGGCCGAGATCCACGTCGTCGACCTTGACGACCGGCACGTCTACCAACCCGGCCTCCTCTTCGTCCCGTTCGGGCTCGCGCGTGTGGAGGACATCGTGCGGCCCCGCCGCCGCCAGTTGCGGAACGGAGTCGTCTTCCACGAGAACGAGGTCGAGGGAGTCTGGACCGAACGCGACGAGGTGCTCCTCGACGACGGAACGGTGCTGCCCTACGACGTGCTCGTGGTCGCCACCGGCGTGCGCCTGCAGCCGGAGGAGACCGACGGCCTAACCGGGCCTGGCTGGAACGATCATGTCTTCACGTTCTATACGCCCGAGGGGGCAGAGGAGCTCCGCGGTGCGCTCGAGCACTTTGACGGTGGTCGCCTGGTCGTGAACCTGGTCGACATGCCGATCAAGTGCCCGGTCGCCCCGCTCGAGTTCGCCTTCCTCGCCGATTGGCACCTGCGCGAGCGCGGAATCCGCAAGCGCACCGAGCTCGTCTACGCGACACCGCTCGACGGGGCCTTCACGAAGCCGATCTCCTCAGAACATCTCGCGGGCTTACTCGCCGAGAAAGAGATCGAGCTCGTGACCGAGTTCAACGCCTGCGAGGTCGACGGCGTCGGTCGCAAGCTGACCTCGTACGACGGCCGCGAACTCGACTTCGATCTGCTCGTGACGATCCCGCTCCACGGCGGCGCCCCCTACGTCGAGCGCTCCCCCGGGCTCGGCGACGCGCTCGGCTTTGTCCCCACCGACAAGCGCACCCTCCAGACACCGGCCAAGCCGAACGTCTTCGCGCTGGGCGATGCGACCGATCTGCCCACCTCCAAGGCCGGCTCTGTCACCCACTTCGAGGCCGAGGTCCTCACCGAGAACGTCGCCCGCTACCTCGCCGACGAAGAACTCGACGCCGGCTACGACGGGCACGCCAACTGCTTCATCGAGACCGGCTTCCACAAGGCGTTGCTCATCGACTTCAACTACGACACCGAGCCGCTGCCCGGCCACTTCCCCACTGCGTTCGGACTGCCGCTGCTGCGGGAGTCGAGGCTCAACCACATCGGCAAGCTCGGTTTCCAATGGGTCTATTGGCACGCGCTCCTGCCGGGCCGCGAGATCCCCGGCATCGGGCCCGCGATGCCAACCGCCGGCAAGAAACGAACCCCGATCCACACCTGAGAGGAGGACGAGATGACCATGACCCTGATCGCCGATGCCCCCGTCGACGTCGACGCCGAAGGCTTCCTCACCGACCCCGGGCAGTGGAACGAGCAGATCGCCGAGGCGATCGCCGCCGAGAACGGCGTCCCCGAGCTGACCGACCGGCATTGGCTCGTCGTCAGCTTCATGCGCGAGCGCTTCCTCTCCTCTGGCACCGCTCCCTCGATCCGCTCGCTCGGCAAAGAATCCGGCGTCCCGATCAAGGAGCTCTACCAGCTCTTCCCCAAGGGACCGGCCAGGCTCGCCGCCAAGATCGGCGGAATACCCAAGCCCAAGGGCTGTATCTAGGAAGGAGCGCACGATGACGGAGCTTCTCGAACAGCCGACAACCATGGCCTCGGAGCCGAAGACGATCGAGAAGGTCGCGATCGTGATCTCCAAGGGCTCGCTCGAGGGGATCTACCCCGGATTGATCATGGCGAACGGCGCCCGCATGGAGGGCATCGAAGCCGACCTCTTCTTCACCTTCTTCGGGCTCGACGCGATCCGCAAAGACCGTTACGAGAAGGTCAAGGTCGCGACCGTCGGAAACCCGGGCATGCACATGGCGACGTGGATCGGCGCGATCCCAGGCCTCTCCGCGCTCGCCACCCGAATGATGAAGCGGCAGATGGAGAAGATCGACATCCCACCGATCCCCGAGTTCATCGAGCTCGTCGGCGATTCCGGCGTGCGCCTGTACGCCTGCAAGGCGACGGTCGACATGTTCGGCCTCGACCTGGACGACTTCGTCCCCCAGGTCGAGGACATCATCAGCGTCGGCGAGTTCTACGAGAGAGCCGCCGGCGGCCAGATCATCTTCACCTGATGAAAGACAGCCGAGATGGCGCCCTCGCCTAGTGTCAGCCCGCAGCTGGCCGTCTGCCGCCGGGACGCTATCTGCGATTCCGCGCGGGCCTGCGCGGTTTGTACCCGAGCCGCATCCGCTCGACGTCTTCCGGGTCCTCCTGGGTATTGGCGACGATCCAGATCAAGACGGTGATCAGCGACAGCTGCCAAAGAATCCAGCCGGCGACGAGCGCACCCACGAGTGTCAGCTTCGCGAAAGAGTCGTGAGCGTGCCCGCGTCACCCCTCGGGGGTGAAACGATCCTCGAGGGTCAGCTCACCGCCTTTTTCACGAGCGCGCCGATCTTTGCCTCTTCGGCGACAGTCAGCTCCTTCAGCGCGAAGGCGACTGGCCAAAGCGAGCCTTCGTCGAGATTCGCCGTGTCGCTGAAACCGAACGTCGCGTACCGCGTCTTGAACTTCTGCGCGCTTTGGAAGAAGCAGACGACCTTGCCGTCCTTGGCATACGCGGGCATCCCGTACCAGAGCCTCGGAGAGAGCGTCGGTGCGCTGACTTTGATGATCGCATGGAGCCGCTCGGCCATGGCGCGATCCGGTTCTGGCATCTCCGCGATCTTCGCGAGCACATCCCTCTCCCCGTCCGCCTTGCTCGCGCCCCGGCCGCGGCGGGCGGCCGCCTTCAGCTCCTGGCTGCGGGTCCTTCATCGCGAGTCGTTCCTCGTCCGTGAATCGCTGGGACTTCTTCGCGGATTTCCTTTCAGCCATTGCGAGACACCTCCGGCGCGCATCGTAAGGGCGCCACGACGGAATCCTCTTGCATTGCCCGACCAGAGTTGGCATACTGAACCCAATGGTTCAGTATTCAAAGACGGTCGACCGCGCCTTCGCAGCTCTCGCCGACCCGACCCGCCGCGCCGTCCTCGAACGACTCGGCGCCGGTAGCGCAACGGTCACGGAGCTCGCCGAGCCCTTCGGCATGTCGCTGACCGGGATGAAGAAGCACATCCGGCTCCTCGAGGAGGCGGAGCTCGTCACCACGGAGAAGGTCGGCCGTGCCCGCAGATGCATGCTCGTTCCTTATGCCTTCGAGGGCATCAGCACGTGGCTACAGCGGCTCGACCGCTTCGCACAGGTCGTCGAACGAACGAAAGGAGCACGATGATGAGCACCACCGTCACCACACCCAGCGAGCTCGAGATCCGCGTCGAGCGGATCTTCGACGCGCCGCGCGCACACGTCTACTCCGTCTGGACGGATCCGAAGCTGATCCCCGAATGGTGGGGCGACGGCACCGAGGTCGAGGAGATGGACGTGCGTCCCGGCGGCGCCTACCGGTTCCGAACCGCCTACGGCGTCGTCGAGGGCGAGTTCCGCGAGGTCGAGCCGCCCGAGCGCCTCGTACAGACCTTCCAGAACCACCTGCAGACGCTCGAGTTCGAGGATCTCGGCGACCAGACGAAGCTGACGCAGACGATGCGCTTCGAGACGACCGAGCAGCGGGACACCACCATGCAGTACGGCGTCGAGGAGGGTGCCAAGCAAGGCTTCGCGCGTGTCGACGCGCTGCTGCAGAAGATCGCTGCGTGAAAGCTGCACGGCGCCAGCGGCGTACTAGGCTAGGCACGTGAAAGAGGGCGTCCGCGTCGAGCTCCTGGCCATCCCTCTGGTCGGTTTGATCTTCGGCATCGGTGCGCTCGTCCTCTTCGCGGCCACAGAAGGCCCTTGGGCATGGATCGTGGTCGGGCTCGGCCTGCTGATCTTGCTCGGACTGATCATCTGGCGTGTGACGAAGCGGCACCCGCACATGTGGGACGAGGCGCCGGCGGACGAGGCCGTCTCGCCGCAACCGGATGACATCGAGCGCCGCTCCGAACCCTCTGAGCGGCGTACTAGGTGACCAGAGAGCTGCCTGCGTCGAGGAAGAGGAGCCCGGCGAGTATCAAGAGCGCGTAGACGGTGACCTGTGGCTGTCGACGACCGATTTCGCCCTCCGCGCCCTCCATGAGCGCGATGACGCGAGTACCGCGGAGCAGGAAGAGGATCAGTGGGCCCCAGACGAGCGCGGTCGCGAGCACGACGTAGACAACGACAAGTGCCGCCTTCTCCGCGTCTCCGAAGCCCGCTGTGACGATCGTCGTGGCAGCCAGACACGTCAATACAAGTCGCTTCGGGCCACCGATCCCGAGCAGGAATCCGGCGACGATCGTCGTGAGGACACGCAGTCGGCTGAGTCGTTCGAGCAGCGCCTGCGTCCGCGCCTTCGAGCGTTCGTGCGCGGTTGCGCTGTCATTCGTGTTCGGGGGTCTACGGTGAACCACGAGCGCTAACGTGATCAGCACGAGCGCGAGCGCGACCTCAAGCCCGGCCCGCAAACCCGGGTGACTCTTCCCGCCGAGCCCGGTTGCGGCAAGGCCGAAGATCACGAGGACGGAGCACGTCAGGATCTGCGCTCCGACGAAACCGGTGCCGAAGCCGAAGGCCTTCAGTCGTCCGGACGGCATCACCGTCAGCGTCGCGGCGAACCCGAGCGCGCTGAGGCCCGCCAGAAGGCCGTAGAGGACCACTTGAATCGCTGCGTGGAGCATCTCGAGAACCGCACGCTACGGCAGTTCATGCGGAATCGTCGCGAGACGACCGAGCAGCGGGACACCACCATGCAGTGCGGCGGCGCCTGACCAGGTCAGCCCAGGAGCGGCGACAGGCACGCGGCGAGCTGCTGACGATGCTCTTCGGTGCCGAACGTGTGCAGCGGATGCGGAGGGAGCGAATGCTCCACCAGACGGCCGCCCCGCCGGACGTACACGACCGGGATGATCGTCGCCGTCCGCGTCGTACTCGACGGCGACCGCGCACGCGTCGCCGCCGCCGCGATCCACGAAGGCCGCAAGCGGCACGATCCCTTCGTCGCGAATCCCGTCGGCCCCGTCGATGTCGACGACTCGTGCAAGGTAGCCCTTCTGCGTCCAGAGCTCGGGCGCGTGCGCGAGCTCTCGCAGCAGATGGGGAACGACCTCGTCGCGGTCGAGCGCTCGCCGCTCGCGCGCGAAGCCCGAAGTGCTTCTCTGCGATGTGCCGCGCGAGGACGCGGGCGTTGTAGCGGAACCCGTTGACGGAGCTGGAGCTGCTCGTCGCACCGTGCTTGCGTAGGCCGGGCGAAGCCTGGGTGACGTTGCCCGCGAAGTAGATCCCCGGGACCGAGACGCTCTCCCAGTACGGCGTCTGCGCCGGCATCCGACCGTCGTTGACCATCGCAACGCCCACGCTCGGCAGGTCGCGCACCGGCGCACGGAAGCCCGGTCGCTGCGATGACCTCGTCGCTCTCGAGCTCGAGCTCTCCCTCCCACGTCGTCCCGTTCGCATGGATGCGATACCCGTCCGCGTGGCGCTCCACGCGCTCGATCGCCGCGTCGACGACGTAGCTCCCGGTGCCGCCGCGGAGGTGCTCGGAATACGGCGAGAGGTACCGAAGGCTGAGCGGTGAGAACGCGAGCATCGCAGTGTCCACCGGGCGCGGCGAGCCGAGCACGATGCGTCGCGCCCAGGGCAGCAGGCCCTGTGCGAGCTCGAACCCCGAGTTCCTCTTGCCGACGATGAAGACGTTCTTGCCCTGGTAGCGCTCGGGCGCGTCCGTCGCGACGTAGTGCGGCGCCGCCTCGAGCCCGGGAATCGGGGCGACCCACGGCTCGGTCACTCCAATGGCGAACACACACACCCGGCAGCGGTACTCGCCGTCCGACGTGCCCGAGCACGAAGCCCGCATCGTCTCGCCTTGTCGACAGCCACTCGCAGCCGTAGCGCACGCGAATGCCGCCGCGCGTCGCGAACTCGACGAGCGCCGCCTCCATCTCGGCCCGGGCCGGAACGTCGAACGCTCGATCCATGAACTCCGACGCGAGCGCCTGATGCTCCGGCTCGTCGCCGACGAGGCTGTTGTGGTCGTACCACTCGTACTCGCGCGTGCCGCCGCTCGAACGGGGCGTCCGGCTTCGTCCAGCTGATCAGGCGCTGGAAGACCGGGAACTGCCGGAACATGCCGCCCGGCGCGGGATCGCGCGAGATCACTGCGCACCGGGGGATCCCCGTGCGGGCGAGGCTGTACGCGGTCTGCAGCCCTCCTGGCCCGCTTCCCACCAGCACGACGTCGTAGTCGCCGGGAGGGAACGGACGCTCGTCTAGTCGTGCCAAACGTTCGCGGCGCGCAACCGCCGCGCTTCGACCTGGAGCATTCGATACATCACGCTCGGCTGACTGAGCAGAAACGCCTTCAGCTCGTTGTCGGGAATGATCAGGCAGCGCAGGAGCGACGTCGCGATCACGTCGGCGGTCGGCGCCTCATCGGTCAAGAGCGAGATCTCTCCGAAGAAGTCGCCCCTGGTGAGGCGTGCACGCTCCTGGCCGTCGATGACGATCTGCGCGTCGCCTTCGAGGATCACGTAGAACCCGCCTCCGGTCACGTCCTGGCGGATGACCCGTTGTCCCTCGGCGAAGACCTCCTCCTCAAACGAGTGCGCCAGCGCCTCGAGCTGCGGGTGCGGCACATCGGCGAAGAGGCTGAGCCGCGCGAGCGTGTCGACGTAGCTGTCTGTCGGTGCCTCCACGGCGGCGAAGCCTACTCAGTAGCGTCTCGGTCCGTGAACGGACTGATGGACCGTCTGGCGCAGATCGGCGCGGATCCACTCGACGACGAGGACACACGCGCCGGCAAGGCGCTCCTCGTGCTGATCTCGGTGCTGATCCTGCCGGTCGCGCTGCTCTGGTCGATCCTGTATCTCGCGTTCGGGTCGCCGGTGGGCTGGGTGCCGCTCGTGTATTTCGCGACGCTGCTCACGGCGATCGTGGTCTTCTCCCGCACGCGGAACTTCGACCAGCTTCTGTTCGTCGGCCAGATCGCCATCCTGCTCGCTCCGACCCTGTCGATGATCCCGCTGGGAGGATTCCTTGCCGCCGGCGGGGTCGGCCTGTGGGGGATCCTCGCCCCGCTCGGGGCCCTGGTGTTCAGCGACGTTCGCTCGGCGATCCGCTGGTACGTCGCGTACGTCGTCGTGTTCCTCGGCTCGGGAGTCGCCGGTGAGCTGCTGGGAGGCGTGTCCCCGACGGTCCCCGAATGGTTCACGAGCACGATGCTCGCTCTCAATGTCACGGTGGGCGGCACGATCGTGTTCACGCTGCTGGCCCTGTTCGCCGGCCAGCGCAGGGCAGCGCTCGCGGCGCTTCGAGAGGAGCAGGCGAGGTCGGAGAGCCTGCTCCTGAACATCCTGCCGCGATCGATCGCCGACAGGCTCAAGGCCGAGCCGCAGACGATCGCCGACCAGTTCAGCTCGGCGTCGATTCTCTTCGCCGACGTCGTGGACTTCACGCCGCTCTCGGAGCGCCTCCCGCCGGCCGAAGTCGTCGGCGTGCTCGATCACCTCTTCAGCCACTTCGACGAGCTCGCAGAGCGCCACGGGCTCGAGAAGATCAAGACGATCGGCGACTGTTACATGGCCGCCGCGGGCGTCCCATCACCCCGTCCTGACCACGCACGCGCTCTTGCCCTGATGGCTCTCGACATGCAGGCGTCGATGCGCACGGCCGACGAGGTCGGGCATCTCGGCCTCGAGCTGCGCGTCGGAATCAACTCAGGACCGGTCGTGGCCGGAGTGATCGGCCGAAAGCGATTCCTGTACGACTTGTGGGGCGATGCGGTAAACACTGCAAGCCGCATGGAGTCGCACGGGAGCGCGGGTCAGATTCAGATCACCCGCGCGACGAGAGATCTGCTCGATCACGAGTTCGTCTGCGAGCCGAGGGGGAAGATCCAGGTGAAAGGCAAAGGCGAGATCGAGGCGTGGTACCTCGTGGGACCTCGACCGACCGGTAACGACAGGAGGAAAACGTGAGCTCAACGAAGACGAACGAAGCAGCCCCCATCATCCTCGTTCCCGGCTTCTGGCTCGGCGCCTGGGCGTGGGACGACGTCGTCCCCCTTCTCCGGGCGGACGGGCACGACGTCACGGCACTGACCCTCCCCGGCCTCGAGTCGGCCGAAGCCGACCGGTCCACGATCACGCTGTCCGACCACGTCGACGCGATCTGTGCGGCGGTGAACGCAGCTGGAAGGCCCGTCGTTCTCGCCGTTCACAGCGGGACCGGCGCATCGGGATACGCCGCGAGTGACCGCGTCCCCGATCAGATCGCGGCCATGGTCTACGTCGATTCCGGCCCCGCGACGGCCGCGCTCGACCCCTCGTTCGAAGGGATCGAAAGCCCTCTCAACTGGGAGGAGCTGGCGGCAGAGGAGAACCTCGACGGGCTGAGCGAGGAACAGCTCGAGACCTTCCGGCAGCGCGCCGTACCCGAGCCCGGAGGCGTCCTGCGCGAAGGACCGACGCTCGCGAACGACGCGCGCCTCGACATCCCGACCACGGCCATCGCCACCGGCTTCACCTCCGATCAGTACAAGGAGGCGATCGCACAGGGACAGACCTGGCTCGGCGGCTTCGCGGACCTCCGCAACCTCAGCTGGGTCGACCTCCCGACGAGCCACTGGCCGATGTGGTCGCGCCCGCGCGAGCTCGCCGAGATCATCGGGGAGCTCGCGCGGCGCGCGGCGTGAGGACTACGGCTTCCAGCCTCCGGAGAGCTCTTCCCCGATCCGCAGGCCGAAGCGCTCCAGAAGCTCGGGGACCGTCTCCGGCTGCATCTCGAGGCCGTAGCGCTCGTTGAGCCGAGCGAGGTCCTCCGGGCTCGCCTGGGTCACCCCGCCCATGTCGACGAGCTCCTGGAAGAACAGCTCGAAACCGGCCGGAGAGATGATCTCGAGGATCCTGCACGGCTCGTCGCCGGCGTTCCAGAACGTGTGCCACTGGTCACGCGGCTTGAAGACGAGGTCGCCGGGGCCCGCCTCGACCACTTCGTCACCCAGCAACGCGCCCATCCGGCCCTGCAGAACGTAGCTGTACTCGTCCTCGCGCGTGTGCAGGTGCAACGGAGCCGCCAGCGCCCGCGGCGACATTGGATGCTCGACGAGCGAGAAGCGCTCGGCCGCGTCGGGCCCATCGATCATGAAGCGCACGCCGATGCTGCCGAGGAAGCCCTCCCGGCCGTTGTCAGGAACCACGATCTTCGGGGCTGTAGCTGTCGTCTTCATCGTCTTGCTCCTTTGATTAGACAGTCGTGTCGCGCCGAATATACGGACCTCCGTCCGAATCTGTCAATATTCATAGGACTGGTATGTCCGATCAAAAGCGTCCCTACCGAATGAAGAGGCGAGCCGAGCTCGAGGACCTGACGCGCCGGCGCATCACAGAGAGCGCGGTCGAACTGCACGAGGAGCTCGGGCCGGCGCGGACATCGATCTCGGCGATCGCCGAGCGCGCAGGCGTGCGCCGGTCGACCGTCTATCGCCACTTCCCGAACGAGGATGTGCTCTTCGACGCCTGCTCGTCACACTGGCGCGTCGCGAACCCCCCGCCCGATCCCGGTACCTGGGAGGGGATCGAGGATCCGGCGGAGCGAACGGAGCGTGCGCTTCGCGAGCTCTACGCGTTCTACGGTCGCACTCAGGCGATGTACTCGAGCCTGCTTCGGGACGAGCCGCTCGTCCCGCCGGTGCAGCGCCGCCTCCAGGACTTCTATGGCTACCTGCGCGTGATCGAGAACGGCCTCATGGCCGGCCGGGGACGACGGGGACGCGCGGCGCGCCGCACACGCGCCGCGATCGGCCACGCCCTGGCCTTCACGACCTGGCACTCGCTCACCCACGAGCAGGGGCTCGGAAACGAGGACGCCCTCCCCCTCATGTGCACGCTCGTCGAAGGCGCGAACTAGCCGGGCAACGGCTGCACGGGTGCGCTCTGCACTTCCAGGGCCGTGGGCTCGGTCCCGTGCGCCTTCTCCCGCGCCGACGAAATGACGACGGCGCCCAGGAGCGCCACGCAGAGCGCTCCGACCGCGATGACGGCGTGCGAAGGCGGATTCTTGTCGAGCCTCTCCTGGAGGACGAGAGCGCCGAGCAGGACGCTCACGATCGGATTCGCGACCGACACGGTGGCCACGGACGGGACGAGGCGGCCCGTCGAGAGGGAGAGCTGCTGGACAAGGAAGCCGATGAGACCGCCGGCAGCCATGACCCAGAACTCCCAACCCGACATCACCCCGCCGAGCCCATCGGCATGAAGGCTCTCGACAACGGGCTTCATGAGCGTCGCCGAGAGGCCGTAGAGCATTCCCGCGACCGTGCCCAGCAGCGCTGCCCTCGCCGAAAGCGAGCCGCGATTCGCGAACAGCAGCAGGGCGATGCAGGCCGCGCAGATCACGAGCACCGCAGCCGCCCAATCGGACCCGGGCGCGTTGTCGACACCTGCCGCCGGGTCGCCGAAGGCCGCGAAGCCGGCGAGACCCACGACGATGATGGCCGCGCCCGACACCTCGCGTCGTCCGATCGTCTGGTGCGTCAAGAAGTATCCGAGCGGGAGCGCCCAGATCACGGTGGTGACCAGCAACGGCTGAATGATCGACACACGGCCACGGTCGAGCGCAGCCGCCTGGAGACAGACGCCGACGACCTGCGCGGCGAGGCCGAGGAGCCAGACCCACTGGGTGAGGAGCACGAGAAACGACGTCGGGCGTCTGACCGAAACGGCGGTGAGGCTCAGCGAGGCCTTCTGCCAGAGTGTCGCGGCGAGCGCAAAAGAGACCGCGGCAAGGAGGGCGAGAGTTGCCGCTACTTCGTCCACAGATGCACCATCCCGTCACCGGACGATAGAAAGTGAAGGGGACGGAGCCGCGTCAACTATGGAGCCGCACGACTTCGTCCATGCGGTCGAGCCCTTCCGGGCGGTGCGTGATGAGCAGCACGGTGCGATCGGCGACCGCGTCGAGCACGTCTTCGATCAGCCTCTCGGCCGTCGGGGAGTCGAGATGCGCCGTCGGCTCGTCGAGGACCAGCACGGGAGCATCGGCGAGGAGCGCCCGCGCGACGACGAGGCGCTGACGCTGCCCGCCCGACAGCTCTCGCCCCTCCTCTCCGACCAACGTGTCCCAGCCGTCGGGAAGCGTCCGCACCCAGTCGAGGATGCGTGCGCGCGCGAGTGCTTCCTCGATCTCGTCGTCGGCCGCATCGGGGCGAGCCAGGCGAACGTTCTCGCGGATCGAGGTCGAGAAGAGATAGGAGTCCTGGCCGGCGACGGCGATCGATCGACGGACGTCCTCCTGCCGGTACTCGCGCAGGTCGCGCCCGTCGAGGGTCACGCGGCCGTCCTCCGGATCGAGGAAGCGGACGAGGAGGTTGACGACGGTCGTCTTGCCGGCGCCGCTCGGGCCCACGAGTGCGACGCGCCGGCCGGGCTCGAGCACGAGATCGAGATCCTCGAGGACGGGCGGCTCGTCTGGCGCGTACCGTGCGCGCACGCCCTGGAGCGCGACCGTGAACGGCTCAGTCGGAAGCGGAATCGGGTCGGACGGGTCGGCGACCGCGGGCGTGCAGTCGGTCAGCTCGAGGAGCCGGCGCCCCGCCGCGAGCGTCTCCGCCACGCTCACGTGACGCCTGCGACAGGGGCTGAACCGCCTCGAACGACGCAAGCGCGAGCAGTGCGAGCATTGCGATCAGGACTCGGTCGAGACTTCCCGCAGCGTGTGCCGAGACCGAGACTGCAAGGACGCCCGCGACGGTCGCGCCGGTGACGAGCAGCCTCAAGCCGTCGCCGGCACCGTCTGCCAGTGCGCTTCGGCGTGCGGCACGCGCGAGCACGCGGTCGGCCGCGGCGACTCGCGCGAGACGCTCATCCTCGCAGCCGTACACCGCCAGCTCCGGTGCGCCACCGATTGTCTCGATGAGCTCTGCCGTCAGCTCGCCGCGTGCCCCCGCCTGGAGCCTTGCGGCCCGCCGGCTGAGAAGTCCGGAGACCGTGGGAACAGCGACCCCACCGAGGATCAGGCCGGCGGCCAGCACGACCGCGGCGGCCGGCAGGAAAAGAGCCGTCACGATGACAGCGATCGCGCCGGAGCTCGCCGCGACGAGCATCGGCCCGGTGCCGCGCAGATGGAGGTTCTGGAGGGAGTCGACGTCGGCGACGAGCCGCGAGACGAGGTCGCCGCGGCGGTAGCCCCCGAGCTGCGCAGGCGCAAGCGGCTCGACACGTTCGTACACGTGAACACGGGCCCGGCCGAGAACGCGAAGCGCGAGGTCGTGCGAGGCGACGCGCTCGGCGTAACGCGCGATCGGCCGCGCGAGCCCGAAGAACCGGACGCACACGATCGCGATGGTCAGCGCGAGCACTTCCGGGCGTTCCGCAGCACGCGAGATCAGGTAGCCCGCAGTCGCCATGAGCCCGACGCCGCAGATCACCGTTGCGGCTCCGAGACCGACCGAGAGGGCGACGCGCGAGCGTGGCGCTCCCGCAACCGCGAGTAGTCGACGCCGAGTGTCCGTCATGCAGCTTCTCGCTCGACGACTGCCGCCGCGTGTCCGTGGTCGAGCATGACGATGCGGTCGGCGCAATCGACGAGCTCCCGCCGATGCGCGATGAGGAGCATCGTGCGGCCGGGCCGGAGGCGCTCCACCGACAGACGGACGAGCTCGGCGCTCTCGTGGTCGAGGTCGGCCGTCGGTTCGTCCAGGATGACGAGCGGGGCGTCGCGGAGGAATGCCCGAGCAAGCGCGATCCGTCGCCGCTCGCCGGCCGACAACGGGCGGCCTCCATCGCCGACGTTCGTCTCGTAACCGTGCGGCAGCGCGCCGACGAACGCGTCGGAGCCTGCGAGCATCGCCGCGGCCCGGACATCCCGCTCGCTCGCGCCGGCGCGAGAGAGGCGGATGTTGTCGGCGATCGTGCCGCGAAAGATCGTCGGATGCTGTGGCACCCAGGCGAGGTGCCGCCGCCACGACTCGGTGTTGCATTGCGAGAGGTCGACTCCGTCGACGGTGATGCGCCCACGGGTCGGTTCCGCGAGTCTGAGCAGCAGTCCCGCAATCGTGCTTTTTCCGGCCCCGCTCTCACCGACGAGCGCGAGGGTCTCGCCGGGACGGAGCTCGAGGTCGAGCTCGTCGAGCACGAGGCCGCTCCGCGCCGGGTAGGCGAACGACACGCTCTCGAAGCGCACGACGCCGACGCTCGGCGACGGCGCCGCGAACGCGCCGCCGGGGTCGACCTCGGCCGGCGCCTCCGCGAGAGCGAGGATCCGGTCCGCGACTGCGATCCCGTCCGCGCTCGCGTGGAACTGCGCGCCCAGCTGACGCAGCGGCAGGTAGAGCTCGGGGGCGAGCACGAGCACTGTCAGACCGGCCTCGAGCCCGAGGCCGCCGCCGGCGAGCCGCACGCCGACCGTGACGGCGACGAGCGCGACGCCGACTGTCGCGGCAAGCTCGAGCACGGAGCCGGAGAGAAAGGCGACGCGCAGCGTGCCCATCGTCGCGCTGCGAAAACGCTCGCTCACCTCGCCGATCGCCTCGGCCTGCTCGCGGCTGCGGTTGAGCAGCCGCAGCGTCGGAAGCCCGCGCACGACGTCGAGGAAATGCGTCGAGAGGAGGCGGAGCGCCAGCCAGCGCTCGCGGGTCCTCTCCTCGGTGTAGCGGCCGATCAGCCACATGAACACCGGCACGAGCGGCAGAGTCACCAGCATGACGAGCGCCGACGTCAAATCGATCGCACCGACCCACCCGAGCACTGCGAGCGGGACGACACACGCGAGCACGACCTGCGGCAGGTAGCGGCCGAAGTAGGCCGCGAGCGCATCGACGCCCTGGACTCCGGCAGCGGCAATCTCGCCTGCGTCGACGCCGTCGAGCGCCGCCGGGTGAGCTCGGATCCGCCGCGCGACGAGCTCGAGCCGGAGCTCCGAGAGCACGTCCGACGCGGCGCGTGCGCCGGCGACCTCGAAGCCCCATGAAAGCGCGCCGCGCGCGGCGAATGCGAGCGCGAGCAGGACGATGTCGTTCGCAGACTGCACCGAAGCGCCGCTCCCTCGAATGCACGGGCGACGATTCGCGCCAGCAGCGACGCCTGCACGAGCACGAGCAGCGCAGTCGCGATCCCGAGCGCAACGTCTACGCCGAGCAGCACGCGAACCGGTCGAGCCCGCCGGACGAGGCGCGGGTCGAGGGCCCGCACGGCTAGCTCCCGGGCTGTGGGTGCAATCCGGCGTCCGGCTCGCCGCCGCCGACGCGCGCCCGGAACACGTGGTACGTCCAGCCCTGGTAGACGAGCACGAGTGGTAGGAAGATCGCGGCGACCACGCTCATCACCGCGAGCGTGTAATGCGCCGACGAGGCGCCCTCGACGGTGAGACTGTTCGCGAAGTCGGGGCTCGAGACCATGACCCGCGGGTACAGGCTGGTGAAGATCGTGGCGACCCAGAGCACGGCTGCCAGGGCGGTCATCACGAACGCCCACCCGCTTCGTCGTATCAGCACGAACAGCATCGCCAGCGCGACGGCGGCGATTCCAAGCGCGGCCGGGAGGATCGGCGGGAAGACGTCCTTGTCGTTCCGGTCGACCGCGACGGCGACCGTCCACGACAGGAAGGCCGCGACAACAAGCGTCGCGGCGACCGAGAGGCGGCGAGCCGTGGCAGCCGCCCGCTCGCAGAAGTCGCCGGTCGTTCGGAGCGTCAGGAAACTTGCGCCATGGAAGGCAAAGAGGATCACGATCGTCAGGCCGCCGAGCACCGTGTAGACGCTGAAGAGATCCCAGAAGGTGCCCGAGAAGTCGCCGCTCGAGTTGATCGGCACGCCGTAGAGGAGATTCGACAAGGCGACGCCCCAGATCAGCGATGCGCCGAAGCTCCCGACGGCGTTCGCCCACATCCACACCGTGCGCCAGCCGGGGCTGTCGCTCTTCTCTCGCCACTCGAACGAGACCACGCGGATGATCAGGAAGAAGAGAACGAGCAGCAGTGCGATGTAGAAGCCCGAGAACATCGTCCCGTACCACGCCGGGAACGCGGCAAAGGTCGCACCGCCGGCGATGACGAGCCAGACCTCGTTGCCGTCCCAGACCGGCCCGATCGTCTCGAACATGACCCCTCGCTCTCGCTCGTCCCTCGGCAGGAACGGGAGCAGCATCCCGACTCCGAAGTCGAAGCCCTCGAGCAGGAAGTAGCCGCTCCAGAGCACCGCGATCAGGACGAACCAGAGGATCTGGAGGTCCATCAGTAGGTCACCGCCGGTGCGGGCAGCTCCTCTTGCGGTGCCGGGCGGTCCGGGCGCGCGTAGCGGCGCATCAGCACGAAGTCGACGACGCCGAGGACGACGTAGAGCGTGATGAAGAACGCGAGGCTGATGCCGAGCCAGGTCGTGCTGACGCTCGGCGAGTTCGCCTCGCTGGTCTTCAGCAGCCCCTGCACGATCCAGGGCTGGCGTCCCATCTCGGTCAGGATCCAGCCGGCGGTCGCGGCGATGTAGGGCAGGGCGATCGCGACGATCGCCGTCCACAGGAACCAGCGCGCCCGCTCGAGCTTCCTCTTCCAGTAGAGCCACGCACCGAGGGCGGCGACCAGGAACATCAGCACGCCGGCGAACGCCATCACCCGCATCGACCAGTAGATCACTCTGACGTTCGGCATGTAGTTGCCGCGGCCGTACTCGCGCTGCTCCTGCTTCTGGAGCTGATTGAGGCCTTGCACCTGGCCGTCGAACGAGCCGGTGGCCATGTACGAGAGGAGCCTCGGGATCGTGATCGAGAAGCTCGGCGTCGGGTCACTTGCGGTGAAACCGCCGATCTGGAAGAGCGAGAAGCCGCACGGCTGGCAGGTGTTCCACTGCGCCTCGGAGGCGGCGATCTTCATGCTCTGCGCGCTCGTGACGGCCTCCCCGAAGCGGTTGCCGACCACGAGCTGGAGCAGCGTCACCGGAACCGCGACGATCAGCGCCAGCTTCGCGGCGTTCCGGAAGAGGTCGACCTCGTGGCCGCGGAGGAAGTGCCAGCAGCAGACGCCCAGCACCACGATCGACCCGAAGATCAGTCCGGCGAGGATCGTGTGCACGATACGCGCGCAGCGCGAACCCGTTCGACAGGAGCGCCCAGACGCTCGTGAGCTGCGCCTCACCGTTCACGATCTTGTACCCGACCGGGTGCTGCATCCACGAGTTCGCGACGAGGATGAAGTACGCCGACAGCCAGGTGCCGAGCACCACGATCCAGATCGTGGCCAGGTGGAGGCGCGGCGAGAGCCGGTTCCAGCCGAAGATCCAGAGGCCGAGGAACGTGGACTCGAGGGCGAAGGCGGCGAGGCCCTCGACCGCGAGCGGCGCGCCGAAGACGTTCCCGACGAACCGCGAGTAGACCGACCAGTTCATCCCGAACTCGAACTCCTGCACCAGACCGGTCGCGACGCCGATCGCGATGTTGATCAGCAGCAGCGTCCCGAAGAAGCGCGTCAGCCGCAGCCAGGCCTCGTTCCCGGTTCGGTGCCAGATCGTCTGCATGATCGCCACGAGCGGCGCCCAGCCCCAGCGTCAGCGGCACGAACAGGAAGTGGTAGATCGAGGTCGTCGCGAACTGGATGCGGGCGAGATCCACGGCCGCGGACGCGAGGATCGCGGTCATCTAGTCGCTTCCGACGGTGATCCGGCCGACGCGCTGATGCGTGAACGCGCTCCCGGCCCAGTCGACGACGGCCTTCGCACGGTCCTCGTTCGTCGGCAGCAACGCGAGATGCACCACGCCCCAGGCCGCCTGCGCCTTCTTTCCCGTCATCGTGCGGCCGCCCATCATCTGCGACCACCGCGGCACCCCGGCCGATCGTCGCCATCGTGCCCTTGTCGCGGTACTTGAACGGCTTGGTCTTCTTGCCCGCGATCCGACGCGCGATCATCTCGCCGGCGTGCTCTCCGGACTGGAGCGCGACGGACCCCAGCTGCGGCAGGACCTGCTCCGTCTTCCCGTCGACGATCGCGGCGGCGTCGCCGAGCGCGTAGACCTCCGGGTGCTCGGGCAGCGCAAGATCGGGCCCGACGCCGATGCGGTTGCCGCGCTGAAGCTCGAGCCCGAGCGTCTGCACGAGCTTGTTGCCCTGGAGGCCGGCGCCCCACACGAGCGTGTGCGCCTTCAGCTCCTCTCCGGACTTGAGCGTGACCCGTGTCGGTGACACCGAGGAGACCAGCGCTCCGGTCTGCACCTCGACCGTGCGCTCGGCCAGAGCATTCGCGGTGTACTCGCGCAGCTTCGGCTTGAACATGGAGAAGAGCTCCGGCCCGGCCTCCACGAGCTTGATGCTCGCCTGTTCCTGCGGAAGGCTCGAGTAGTCCTTCGCGAGATCGGCCCGGTAGAGCTCCGCGATCGCCCCGGCGGTCTCCACCCCGGTCGGCCCACCGCCGACGACGACGATATTCAGCGCTCCGTCGCTCGACGAGGCTCGGATCGCGGTCGGCCGCCTCCCAGCGCTCGAGAATGTGGTCCTTGAGGCGAACGGCGTTCGGCAGCGTGTACATCGGGAACGCGTGCTCGGCGGCGCCCTCGGTCCCGAAGAAGTTGACCTCGGCGCCCAGTCCGAAGACGAGGTAGTCGTAGGTCATCGGCTGCGATCTCCTCGAACTCGACCTTGTCGGGCGTCGAGGTCGACTCCCGTCACCGTCGCCTGGTGGACCGTCGCGTTCTCCTGGTCGCTTGACCAGGTCGCGAAGGGAGTGACCGACCGCCGTCCGTCTCGAGGAGCCCGCTCGCCAGCTGGTACAGCAGCGGCTGGAACGTGTGGTAGTCGTGGCGGTCGACGAGCACGACCTCGGCGTCCGCCTTCTCGAGCTTCTTGCGCAGCGCCGACGCCGGCGAAGCCGCCGCCGAGGATGAGGACGCGCGGAGGCGTGGCCGCCATCAGCCGACGACCTGCATCTCGTATTGCGCGATCTTGCCGTCGCGGATCGTGAGCTCGATCCGGCGGTCGCGAGCGTAGGCGTAGTCGCCTGTGTCACTGACCCGGTAGATCTCGTGCACCTCGGAGACGATGCGGCCTCCGCCGAGATCGGCAATCCGAGGCTCGTCGAAGTCGACGTCGAGGTGGTCCGGCGGTCGAACCCAGCTGAGCTGGTCGTTCACCTCGTCGATGCCGACGAGCTCGCGCTTCGGCATCAGCCACCGGACGTCGGACGCGAGCAGCGGAAAGATCCCGTCGTGTTCCCCCGTCTTCGCGGCGACGGCGAACGCGTCGAGGAACTCCCTCGCGACCGCGAGGTCTTCGGCGCTCACGGCTGGATCCCCCAGACGGCGGTGGTCGACTCGCCGGGATCGAGGACGAGAAGCCCCTCGCCTGAGCGGAACGCGTTCGGCGGGCACGTCATCGGCTCCACGGCGAGGCTTCGGCGGTTGACGCTCGGCTGCGAGTCCCCGGTGAACAGCTCGAGGTACCGGTAGCTCTCGTCGAGCCAGAGCGACAGAGCCGCCTCGCCGTCGGGATGCCGAAGCTCCACGCGGGCGAGGCCGTCGTCGTCGCGGTCGAGATCGGTGAATGTGTGGTCGAGCTGGGTCGTGCCGATTGTCCTCGCCCGCGTGAAGTCGTACTCCGTGCCCTCGACCGGAGAGCGGCTCACCGGGATTCCGCGCGTGTCGGTACTCAGCACCGTTCGCCCCGGGGCGCGCAAGACCACGGTGTCCACCGTCTCGGTTCCGACGGTCAGGTACGGATGCTGGCCGCTGCCGTACGGGCAGGCCTCACGGCCGATGTTGGTCGCGCTCGATGCGACCCGGAGGCCGTCGTCGGAGAGCGAGTACTCGACGCGAAGCGCAAGCGAGAAGGGATACCCGGGACGCGCGTGAAGCGTGTGCTCCATCACGACTCGATCCTCGTCTCGCGCTCACCGACCGACCAACCGTCCCAGCGAACGAGGCCGTGGATCGCGTTGTCGTTCTCCGGCTCGTCGATCGGCAGACGGTAAGACGTGCCCGCGAACTCGTAGGCGCCGTCCTGGAGCCGGTTCGGCCACGGGAGCAGCAACTGCCCACGCCCGGCGGGGGACATCTCGTCGTCGCCGTAGCCGTCGATGACCTCCCGGCCTCCGGCGGTGTACGACCGGATGCCCGCTCCGACCTCCACGACCACGAGGCGCTGGTCGCCGGCACGGATCTCGATCTGTTCGCCCGACGGACGTCCATCTCGCATCAAGCCGCCATCCGCGAGAGCAGGTGGTCTCCGACGCGGAGCGAGTTCGCCATCGCGGTCAGGGCCGGGTTGACGGCGCCGATCGACGGGAAGACGCTCGTGTCGACGACGTAGAGGTTGTCGACCTCGTGCGCCTTGCAGTTCACGTCGAGGACGGACGTCGCCGGATCGCTGCCGAACCGGCGGTGCCGGCCTGGTGGGCACAGCCGGCGACGGGGATGTCGTTCTTCATGTAGGCGAAGCGGTGGATCAGGTGGTCCGGGTTCATGTCGAGCTGCCCCAGCAGTGACTTGACCTTCGCGTACAGGCGCTTCTTCGCTTCCGCGTTCGTCTCCGTGTAGGTGAGCGTGAGCTTGCCGTCGCGGTCGACAGTGACTCGGTTGTCGGGACTCGGGAGATCTTCGGTCGACAGCCAGAAGTCGATCGCGTGACGGGCCATCCTCTCCAGCGTCCACTCCGGGGCGAGTCTCGTCTCCCGCGGTCGCTCGCCGCGGAACATCGGAGCCGTCGACTTGCCGACCATCTGGACGTTCCCCAGCGGATACTCGAAGTCGTCCGAGCCGAAGTAGAAGTCGTTGAGGCCGAGCGTCTTCTGGTAGGCGGTCAGGTTTTCCTCACGCGAGAGCGCGAGCACCGCCGTCGAGTCGTGGAACATGTAGTTGCGGCCGAGCTGGTCGGAGCCGTTGGCGAGGCCGTTCGGGTGCTTGTCGCTCGCCGACTGCAGGAGCAGCCTCGCCGTGTTGGCCGCGCCGCACGCGACGACCACGACGTCGGCGCCGAACCGCTCCTCCCCACCGTCTCGCTCCACGACCACCTCGGTGACGGCGGTGCCCGCGTCGTTCGTGTCGAGCCTGACGACCTTCGCGTTCGTCTGGAGCGTGACGTTCTCGTGCTCGAGAGCGGGGCGCACGCCGAGGACTTCCGCGTCGGACTTCGCGTGGACGAGGCACGGGAAGCCGTCACACGTCGCACAGCGGATGCAGGTGCTGAACGGCCTGTTCGACTCGTCGAGCATGATCCCGCAGGGGGCGTGGAACGGCTGGTGGCCGGCCGCCGCGAGGTCGTCGGCGAGTTGCTGGATCCGCGGCTCGTGCGACACGGCCGGGTGCGGATAGGGCGCGCTCGCCGGAGGCTCGGTCGGGTCCTCGCCGCGGGCGCCGTGCACGTGGTAGCGCTGCTCGGCGAGCGTGTAGTACGGCTCGAGCTCGTCGTAGGTGATCGGCCACGCCGGCGAGATCCCGTCGTGGTGGCGAAGCTCGCCGAAGTCCTCCTTGCGCAGCCGGTAGAGCGCGGCGCCGTAGAGCTTCGTCGCGCCTCCGACGACGTAGTGGACGCCGGGCTGGAACGCCTTGCCGTCGCGGTCGTACCACGTGTCCGGAGAGACGTAGCGGTTGTCCACGAACACGTCCTGGTCCGACCAGTTCTACGGCTCCCGCGGCAGCCAGTCGCCGCGCTCGAGCAGGAGGATCCGCTTGCCCGAGGGTGCGAGGTGCCGCGCGAGCGTCCCGCCGCCCGCCCCGGTGCCGATGATGATCACGTCGTAGGCGTCCATGGTGTCCTCCTAGGCAGGGCTCGTTGCAGGGATCTCGGGAGCCGTGCCCTCCGTCGACGGTGAGCGGTTTCGTGATGTCCTCGAGCGACTTGCCCTCGGCGTTGATCCCGATCAGCGATCTCGACGACGCCGCCGACGATCATGATCCCGGCTCCGATCAGGTAGCCGATGACGAGCGGCGTGCGGCTCGTCCAGTCGCCGATCAGCCATCCGTAGAACAACGGCCCGAACGCACCGAAGATCTGGGCGATCGCGAAGAACACCGCGATCGCCTCGGCGCGGATCTCGATCGGCCAGGTCTCGCTGACGGTCAGGTAGGCGGCGCTCGCGCCTGCGGAGGCGAAGAAGAAGATGACGATCCAGCACGAACGTCTGCGAGGTCGCGGCGAGGTCGTCGTTGTCGAACAGCCAGCCGCTGACCGCGAGCAGCACGCCGGAGATGATGTACGTGCCGGAGATCATCTGCTTCCGGCCGACCGTGTCGAAGAGCGGGGCGAGCACGAGCGGCCCGATCAGGTTGCCGACCGAGAACGCGAGGCCGTAGAGCGGGACCTTGGTCGCGCTGACGCCGTAGAACTGGGTCAGCACGAGCGCGTAGGTGAAGAAGATGGCGTTGTAGAGGAACGACTGCGTGATCATCAGCGGTGGCGCCGAGGATCGCCCGCTTCGGGTACGGTGTGGAAGACGAGGCCGAGGAACCGCACGTAGCCGTAGCTGCGTTCTCGGGCACGAGCTCGATCGCGCGCACTGTCGTCGACCGGCTCGAGCGTCTGGCCCGCCTTGCATCGCGGCTTCCTCGATCTTGGCGAGCTCCCGCTCGGCCTCCTCGACGCGCCCGTGCGTCATCAGCCAGCGCGGGCTCTCGGGCAGCGTGCGCCCGACGATGATGACGACGAGCGCGAGCACCGGGCCCATCAGGAACGCCAGCCGCCAGCCGACGTTGGCCGCGAACGCGTTGAGGAAGATGAGCGAGGCGAACGAGCCGATGATCGCGCCGGCCCAGTAGGTGCCGTTGATCCAGATGTCGACGCGTCCCCGGTATCTCGACGGCTCAGGCCGCCCCGAGGCCGGCAACCATGCGGGTATGGAACGGCGACCAGCTTAGGCGGTCGAGACGCGCCGGAACCGTGCTGCGAATGGTCTTACCCGCAGTCGCAACGGCGTTCATGGCGCTTCCTTTCCGCCATGCGGCTAGTACTGCTCCAACAGCTCGGGAACGATGATCCTGGCGGCGGCCTCCATCAGCGCGAGGTGCGAGAAGGCCTGCGGGAAGTTGCCGAGGTGGCGGCCCGTGTCGGCGTCGAACTCCTCCGCGTACAGACCGAGCGGGGAGGCGACTCGCAGCAGCTTCTCCATGAGATCGCGGGCGCGCTGCAGCTCGCCGATGATCGCGAGAGCCGAGACGAGCCAGAACGAGCAGATGAGGAACGTCCCTTCCTTGCCGGACAGCCCGTCGTCGGTCTCGTCGGTCCGGTAGCGAAGGACGAAGCCGTTCTCCGTGAGGTCCTCCGCGATCGCGTTCACCGTCGCCTTCAGTCGCTCGTCGTCGCCCGGAAGAAATTCGAAGATCGCCGCGAGCAAGACGGATGCGTCGAGCGCGTCCGTCTCGTAGTGCTGTCGCAGGACGCCGTGCTCCGTGACGCCGTGATCGAGGATGTCGGCCCGGATCTCCTCGGCCGTCACACGCCACGCCGCCGCCTTGTCGAGGTCACCGCGGAGCTCCGCGAGCTGGGCGGCCCGGTCGAGCGCGACCCAGCCCATCAGCTTCGACGAGACGTACTGCTGCGGCTTGCCGCGCGCCTCCCAGATCCCCTGGTCGGGCTCCTTCCATACCTTCGTCGCGCACTCCGCCTGCGACTCGACGATCGGCCACAACCGGCTGGGCAGCCGCGCGGCGTGACGGGTATGGAGCAGGATCGAGTCGAGCACCGCGCCGTACACGTCGTTCTGGCGCTGGTCGAACGCGCCGTTGCCGATCCGCACCGGTCGCGCGCCGGCGTAGCCCGAGAGATCGTCGCGCGTCGACTCGGTCAGGTCGCGGCGGCCGTCGATGCCGTACATGATCTGCAGCGACCCGTCCTCCGTCGGCTCGACGTCGGCCACGAACTGCATGAACTCGTCGGCCTCCCAGTCGAGGTTCAACCAGTGGAGTGCCTGGAGCGTGAACGTGGTGTCGCGCATCCAGGTGTAGCGGTAGTCCCAGTTGCGCTCGCCGCCGGGCGTCTCCGGCAGCGACGTCGTGAGCGCCGCGACGGTCGCGCCGGTCGGCATGTACGTCAGACCCTTGATCGGCGAGTGCAGAGCGCTGGATCGGCTCGCGGAAACGGTGGTCGGGGATTCGCGCCCGGCCGAGCCAGGCGCGCCAGAAGCGGTTCGTCGCCGCGATCCGCGCGTCTGCCTCGTCGACGTCTTTCGGCGCCGCGAGCTCCTCTGCCCAGGAGAGCGCGCAGTACGAACGCTCGCCGGCCCTCAGGCGTGTGCCGACCTCGGACACGGTTGCCCTCGACGCCGAGCGCCAGATCCGAGCGGAGGCGGATCGTCTGTCCGGCACCCGTGGCGTCGGCCGCGTGCCTGTCGTCATCGACGAGGGCCCAGGCCGCCTCGGCGCGGCCGTAGTCGAACGCCGGCTCGCAGACGAGCTCGATCTCGACCTCGCCCACGATGCACTCGACGGTGCGCACGAGCATGTGGTCGCCGTCGTCGTCGGCCGGCGGTCTCGTGTGCGGCGTGATCGTGTCCTCGTGACTCCGGGGCCCCATCGTGAGCGCGTCGCGTACGACGATCCACCCCGTCGGGGTCTTCCATGTCGTCGCGAGCACGTTCGTCCCCGGCTCGTAGCTGCGATCGGAGGGGTGCTGGATGCCGAACGGGCCGAGCCTGAAGAACCCCGCACCGCGGTCGAGGAGGCTGCCGAAGACGCTCGGCGAGTCGAATGCGGGAACGCAGAGCCAGTCGATCGCGCCGTCGGCCGCCACGAGCGCCCCCGTGTGGCAGTTGGAAAGGAACGCGTAGTCGGCGATCGGTGGGAACGGCGACGGCGCCGCCGCGCTCTGCGGCATGGTCTGAGCAGACGCATCGACGGTCATGAGGCGATCCAGGGCCCGTGCCAGCGCCCGTGGCCGGCGAGAAGCTTCGTGGCTGCCTCGGGGCCCCACGAGCCCGGCTTGTAGGGATGCACGGGCGGTGGCGCGTCGAGCAACGGCTGGAAGACCCGCCACTGCTCCTCGACGGCGTCCTGCCGGGTGAAGCGGACGCCGTGGCCGACGAGCGCGGCGTGCAGCAGCACCTCATACGGTGTGGCGCCCTCGCCGCCCTCCGCGGCGAACTCCATGTCGAGCTCGATCGGCCCGGGCCCGTCCGCCCGATGTGCCTCGAGCTTGAGCCGGACGCCGGTCGACGGGTCGAGCTTGACGATGAGCTGGTTCGGCTCCATGTCCCGGTCGAACGCGGCGAAGCCGAGACGTGGCGGATGCTTGAACACGAGGCGCAGCTCGGTCTGGGTGACCGGGAGACGCTTGCCGGCGCGGATGAAGAACGGCACGCCGGCCCAGCGCCAGTTCTCGATCTCGAGCTGCAGGGCGACGAACGTCTCGGTCGTCGAGTCCGGTCGCGACTCCGTCGATCGACCGGTAGCCGTCGTACTGGCCGCGGACGTAGTCCGCCGGGTCGGCCTCCTTGACGGCGCGGAAGAGCGCGGTCTGGGCGTCCTTGATCGTCAGCGGGTCGCCGCGTGCGGGCGCCTCCATCGCGCAGAGTGCGACGACCTGCATCAGATGGTTGACGACCACGTCGCGCAACGCCCCGACCGGGTCGTAGAAGTGGCCGCGGTCCTCGACCCCGAAGTCCTCCGCCATCGTGATCTGGACCGACGAGACGTAGTTGCGGCTCCAGATCGGGTCGAGCATGGAGTTCGCGAACCGCAGGTAGACGATCTCGTCGATGCCCATCTTGCCGAGGTAGTGGTCGATGCGGTAGAGCTGCGACTCGTCGATGTAGGCGTGGATCTCGTCTGCGAGCGCGCGCGCGGACTCGAGGTCGTGCCCGAACGGCTTTTCCACGACGACGCGGGCGGTCTTCGTGAGCCCTGCCTCCGCGAGACCCTGGACGACCCTGCCGAACAGGAACGGCGGGATCTCGAGGTAGAAGACGGGGAGGCTCGCGTCCCCGACCGCGTCGGCGACGCGCTCGTACGTTGCAGCGTCCCCGAAGTCGCCGGCGACATAGGAGAGGCGTCCGGCGAAGCGCTTGAAGACGTCCTCGTCGAGCTGCTCGCCTGTTCCGACGATGGACTCGCGGGCGCGCTCGACGAGCTGGTCGACCGACCAGTCGTCGACCGCGACTCCGACGATCGGGCAATCGAGCAGGCCGCGCCGCTCCAGTCGGTAGAGCGAGCGGAAAGTCATCACCTTCGCCAGGTCGCCCGTGATTCCGAAGACCACCAGTCGGTCCGCGGTCCGCCCTTCGAGGTCCGGCGCCTTAACCTGCGGAACCGTCGTGGCTGCTTGAGCGGTCACTCGCTCCCCCTCTCGTTGCGTCGCAGATCTGCGGCCACGATGCGTCTGTGGCCCCAGGCAGTTTCCCGCCGGGGCATCACCCCGCGCATCACCCCCAAGGGATGACGATCAGCCGCGGTTCACACGTCGTCCACATTCGTTGACACTCGTTCACCCGACACCCGACTGAAATGAGTGGAAAACCGATCTTCCTTCCCTCGGCATGCGCAACAATCGCCGAGTGCCGACGCGACTTGAAACATCGGTCGTCTACGCGGCAGGGGCGGTGCAGGGGATCGTGCTGGTCACGCTTCCCGGCGGCAAGCACGATCTTCACCGACCCCAGACCACTACGACCTGTCGAACACGCAGTACGGGCTCCTGTTCGTGCCCCAGGTCGTGACCGCGATCACCGCCTCCCTCCTCGGCGCGTCGCTCGGACGCCGCCTCGGCACTCAAGCAGGTCTACCTGGCGGGTCTCGCCTGCGGACTGGTGTCGATGGTGCTCCTGATCGTCAGTCAGTTCTTCGAGACGAACACGGCCGTTGCGTTCCCGCTTCTGCTCGTCGCGACTGCGTTCCTCGGAGTCGGCTTCGGCCTCACCGTCCCCGCGTTGAACACCTTCACGGCGGCGTTCCACCCAGACGGTGTCGCAGCCTCCGTGCTCGTCCTCAACGCGCTGCTCGGGCTCGGCACCGCGCTTGCGCCAGTCTTCGTCGCGATCTTCGTCGGGCTCGGATTCTGGTGGGGCCTCCCGTTGACGTCCACCGTCCTGCTCGCCGTGCTCGTCGTGATCAGCGCGGGACTCCCGCTGCGGACGGAGGCAGCGGCCGAGTCCGCGACGCCCGCGCGAGCATCCGCCGGGATCGCGCCCCGCTTCTGGATGTACGCAGGCTTCACCGTTCTCTATGGCGTATGCGAGACCGTGAACGGAAACTGGTCCCAGCTCGACATGACGAGCGAGCTCGGCGCGTCGACGACGGAAGCGGCAATCGCTCTCACCGCCTTCTGGGCCATGGTCACGCTCGGTCGAGTGGTCTTCTCCGCCGTCGATCGCCGGCTCTCGGTCCGCACGACGTACCGCATCCTGCCGTTCCTGCTCGCCGGCACATTCGTGCTCATCGCACTCCTGCCGGACGGCGCCACCTCCGCCGGGATCGTCGCGTTTGCCCTCGCAGGCATCGGATGCTCGGCCCTCCTTCCGCTGACGATCGGCTTCGGGCAGGAGGAGCTGACGACGATGGCCGCCGGAGTTGCCGGCGGGGTGATCGCCTTCTACCAGCTCGGGTACGGAATCGCTGCCTTCGGTGTCGGCCCGCTTCTCGACCACGGCGTCGAGCTCCCCACGATCTACGGGCTGAGTGCGATCATCGCCGTGGCGAATGGGCCTCGCTTCGTTCGGAGTCACTCGTGCGGGACGAGACGACCGAGAGCTAGCGTCATGAGCGAGGCGGCGGCCGAACCGAAAGGATGTCACCGATGCGAAGATTCATAGTCGTCGTCGAGGGGCTGCCCGTCGAAGGGATCGAGGAGATCGAGCTGCCTCACCTCCCTGCGACAGGCGACCCCATCGAAACGAACTACGGAACGTGCATCGTGACGGAGACAGAGGCCGCTGAGGAAGGAAGCCAGTACGCCGGCCGCATCGTCTGCCGCATGCCCTGAATCGCCGTTGCAGACTTCCGGCCGATGGTGGGCAAGGTGAGCGTGATCGACAGGATGGCCGAGGTCGGCGTCGTCCCGGTCGTCGAGCTCGAGAGCGCGGACCAGGCGGTTCCGCTGCTCGACGCGTTGCTGGAAGGTGGATGCGGCATCGCCGAGATCACGCTGCGCTCGGACGCCGGGCTCGAAGCGATCTCCACGCTGCGGGGCTCCTATCCGGACGCACTGGTCGGGGCCGGCACCGTCCGGTCGCTCGAGGACGCCAACGCGGTCGTCGAGGCCGGCGCCCAGTTCGTCGTCTCGCCGGCGACGAATCCCGAGCTGATCGAGTTCTGCCGGTCGGCGGACGTGCCCGTGTTCCCCGGTGCCTGCACCCCGACGGAGGTCGACGCTGCGGTGCGCGGCGGAGCGGAAGCCGTCAAGTTCTTCCCGGCTGAGGCGATGGGCGGAGTTTCGTTCCTGAAAGCACTCGGCGGACCGTTCCGCGACGTCTCGTTCGTACCGACCGGCGGAATCAACGAGTCGAACCTCGCCGACTACCTGCGGCTGCCCAACGTCGTCGCTTGCGGCGGGAGCTGGATGGTCGCACCGTCATTGCTGGCCGAGCAGCAGTTCGATCGGATCGAGGTCCTGACGCGCGAAGCGGTCTCCATCGCAGCGAGTGTGCGTGCCGGGGTAGTCGCTTGACCGCGGGCCTTGATCTGCGGGCGGCGGATGGATGCCGATGGGATCTCGTCGCGCTCGGCGAGGTGATGCTCAGACTCGACCCCGGAGACGAGCGAGTCTCGACGGCCCGAAGCTTTCGTGCCTGGGAGGGCGGCGGCGAATACAACGTGGCACGCGGACTGCGGAAGTGCTTCGGGCTCCGCACTGCGATCGTGACGGCGCTCGCCGACAATCCCGTCGGGCGGCTCGTCGAGGACCTGATCCTCCAGGGTGGAGTCGACACGAGCCACATCACGTGGGTGCCCTATGACGGCGTCGGACGCACGGTTCGGAACGGACTGAACTTCACGGAGAGAGGCTTCGGCCTGCGCGGGGCGCTCGGCTGCTCCGACCGGGGCCACACCGCCGTTTCACAGCTCCGCCTGGGCGAGCTCGACTGGGACGCGCTCTTCTCGAGCGACGGGGCACGCTGGTTCCACTGCGGCGGGATCTTCGCCGGCCTCTCGGAGACAACTGCCGAGGTCGCGGACGAGGCGATGCGCGCGGCGAAAGCGGCCGGAGTGGTCGTCTCGTACGACCTGAACTACCGCCCCTCGATCTGGCAGGCGATCGGCGGATCGCCGAAGGCGATCGAGGTCAACCGCCGGCTCGCTGCGCACGCCGACGTGATGTTCGGCAACGAAGAGGACTTCCACGCGGCCCTCGGCTACGAAATCGAAGGCGTCGCCGGCGACGCGTACGACGAGATCGACTCGTCGAACTACCGCGTCATGATCGAGCAGGTCGTCCAGGACTACCCGAACCTGAACGTCGTCGCGACGAGCCTGCGCACGGTCAAGTCGGCCTCGTTCAACGACTGGGGCGGGCTGTGCTTTGCCGACGGGCGAATCTGTGAGGCAAGCCTTCGAAGCGACGTCCAGATCCTCGATCGCGTGGGCGGTGGCGACTCGTTCGCCTCCGGGCTCGTGTACGGCCTCCTCTCCGGCCTATCCGTGGAACAGTCGCTCGACTACGCCGTCGCGCACGGCGCGCTCGCCATGACGACGCCTGGCGACACCTCGATGGCCACGCTGGCCGAGGTCGAACGCCTCGTTCGCGGCGGAACCGCCCGTGTCGAGCGCTAGTCCAGGCCGTCCTCACCATCGGACCACGCCACCGCGGTCCCCCGTCTGAACACGAGGTCATCCGCGTCGTTGCCCGGCCAGACGCCGATCTTGTCGCTGTCCGGATAGACGGAGACGGCCGGGACGCGGGAGCTCGAGAACATCATGGTCCTCGCGGACGCGTCGCTCCGATTCACGACCTTGTGCGCACCTGATGGGCCAGCCGGGAAGAAGGCGAGGTCTCCGCGCTCCAGCGTGCGCTCTCCCTCCGGCGTGCGAAGCACGATGCTGCCGTCGATGACGAGGAGCCACTCCTCCTCGTACTCGTAGTGGTACGGGCACGCGCTCTCACCCGGCGACAGGTCGTAGATGTACATGGCGGTCTTGCCGACGAGCCCAGCGCTCGGGCCACGTCGACTCTGCCGTCACGATTCTCGGCGGTGAAGATGTTGATCGCGGCCACGGCACTCCCTCCGTCGGGGTTGTCGCCTCATGAGACTCGCCCAGCCGGCGGAAATCATCGCCGACAGCCGAGGTCAGTGGCGAAAGCTGCCCGCCGAGGAGGCGTCGTGCACGGGCACCGGCTGTTTCTGCAGGCGTGTGAGCTGTCGCTTCAGGTCGCCGACGAGCATGTCGGCCATGTCGTGCGTGAACCCTCGCTTGACCACCACTCGAAGCGCCGCGAGGTCGGTCCGATTCTCGGGGAAGGTGTACGCCGGAAGCTGCCAGCCGCGCTCGCGGACCGAGTTCGAGACGTCGAAGACCGTGAAGTTGTCGACATCGTCGGCGACCTTGAAGGCGAACACCGGCAACTCGTCGCCTCGCGTCACGAGCTCGAAGGGGCCCAGCTCCGCGATCTGGGCCGAAAGCCCGGTCGCGACGTCGCGCGCATACTGCTGGACGCGCTGATACCCCGAGAAGCCGAGACGAAGAAAGTTGTAGTACTGCGCAACGATCTGAGCACCCGGGCGTGAGAAGTTCAGCGCGAACGTCGGCATGTTGTCGCCCAGGTAGTTGACCCAGAAGATCAGGTCATCCGGCAGCGCCGTCGCATCCCGCCACACGATCCAGCCCACGCCGGGATAGACGAGGCCGTACTTGTGGCCGGACGTATTGATCGAAGCGCACCCTGGGCAGCCGGAAGTCCCACTCCAGGTCGGGGTCGAGGAACGGCGCGACGAACGCTCCGGAGGCTCCGTCGACGTGCACGGGAACGTCGAGGCCGGTGCGTGACTGGAGGTCGTCGAGCGCGTCGCAGATCTCCTTCACGGGCTCGTAGGAGCCGTCGAACGTGGACCCGAGCACGGGCACGACGCCGATGGTGTTCTCGTCGCACTGCTTCACTGCCTCGTCGGCGGACAGGTGCAGCCGGTCGCCCTCCATCGGGACGAGGCGCATCTCGACGTCCCAGTAGTTGGCGAACTTCTCCCAGCAGACCTGGACGTTGATGCCCATCACGACGTTCGGCTTGTCGGTGGACTTCCCCGCGGCTCTGCGCCGCTGCTGCCAGAGTCGCTTCAGGGCAAGTCCGCCCAGCATCGCCGCCTCGCTCGAGCCGGTCGTCGAGCACCCGGTCGCCTGGTCGGCGTCGGGCGCGTGCCACAGGCGGCTCAGCATGCTCACGCAGCGCATCTCCACGTCGGCGGTCTGCGGGTATTCGTCCTTGTCGATCATGTTCTTGTCGAAGCTTTCGGCCATGAGCTTCTCGGCCTGAGGCTCCATCCACGTGCCCACGAACGTCGCAAGGTTGAGACGCGCGTTTCCGTCGAGCATCAGCTCGTCGTGGATGATCTGGTAGGCGACGTCCGGGGGGAGCTCGCTCTCGGGGAGCTCGTGACGAGGGATGCGATCGCCCTCGAGCAGGAAGAGCGGCGGGGGGACGACGTGCGCCGGGCCGCCGGATGGTCCACTCGGATGTTTCAACGCCACAGGACTCAGCCTCCCTCGATTGACCCGCTCCTCCGGGTCTCCCAGTGTCGCGCGATGCGAGCGTGGGACACATCACCCTCGTCGGATGACGTCCACGAATCACCCGCGGCACGGTTGACCTGGCGCCGCAGGAGGCCGCAGACTCCGCGTGTGCCTCTCTCCGACCTGCAGTCGGCGCAGCTCGACGAGCTCCTCGAGCACATCAACGTGCCCAGCTACGTCCTCGACGCGAACGGCATCATTCGTTGGGTGAATGCGGCAGGACGGAACATCGTCGGGGACGTCCGGGGACGTCAGTTCACATCGGTCGTCGCTCCTGAGGAGACGCGCCGCGCCCGCGAGATGTTTGCGCGCAAGATCGCGGGATCGGCGACGGTGACGGACGCCGGCGTCGTGCTCGTGGGCCCGGACGGCCAGCGGGTCTCGGTCGAGGTGAGCTCGGTGCCCTTACGTCAGGGAGAGCACGTCGTCGGTGTCTTCGGACAGGTCTCGGATCTCGTCGAGGAGCCTCATCCCCACCCGGAGCTCAACCTCACGCCGCGCCAGGCCGAAGTCCTCGACCTGCTCGAGCAGGGCAAGTCGACGAAGCAGATCGCGGCGGAGCTCCATCTCAGCATCGAGACGGTCCGCAATCACGTTCGCCACCTGTTGCGCGCGATGGGCGCTCACTCGCGACTCGAGGCGGTCGCGATCGCCAACGGCGTGACCTGACCGAAGCCGGCTCAGTCGGGCCCGAGTAGACGCTCCAGATTGTCCATTGTCTGCCCCACTGCGCGGTCGATTCCGCGGCGGACGACGGTCCGGTCGACGAGGCCCCTGACGCCTCTGCGCGGCTCGTACTCGATGACGATCCGATAGAGAAAGCCCCCGTCGACCGGCGCAAAGTGGCGCTCGTGCCGCGCATCGGGAAGGCCGCTTTGAGCACTCTCGTAGGTGACGAGCCGATTCGGGATGAACTCGCGCAGACTCATCGTGAGCTCGACCTCGCGGCCGAGGAGGCGCATGACCACGCGTGCCTGGTCGCCGGGAGCGTGCCACCGCGACTCCGCCTGAACCCGAACGAGGCCGGGCCAATAGGCGGGCCAATTCGCCGGATCGGTGATCTTCGAGAAACCCTGCTCCACCGGAGTCCGGAAGACGCGTTCCTGTGCGAGACGGATCACCTCACTTCGTCCCGATGCCGATGTTCACCGCGTTCGTGAGCACGGCTCTCCCGGTCGCTTCCGCCCGTTCGTGGAGCATCCCGTCGAGAACCTGCGCGAGCTCGAGCCGTTGGTCCGAACTCAGGTCGGCGACCAGGCAACCCGCGATCGGGTTGCCGTTGAGCACCCAGTCCCACATCTCGTCTCCCGAAGCGAACGACGGCCGCTCGGCCGAGCGCTGCACGTGGACGTCCTTGAGTCCCGCCTCGGTCAGCCGCCGCCGCATGACTTCCGGATCGGACAGCTGAAACTCGAGTGGCGGCGGATCGTCCGGGATGCCGCCGAACTCGGGTGCGACCGCTGTCAGCGCTCCGACGAAGAACTGGAGGAAGTCGATCTCTGCGGGCGACCCGTAGGCGATCAGGAGGACGCGCCCGCCGGGCCTCGTCACCCGGACCATCTCGCGGAGGGCGGAGGGTTGGTCGGGCACGAGCATGACCCCGAACTGCGACGCGGTCACGTCGAAGCTCGTCGTCCGCGAGATCGAGGTCGTGACAATCCATCACCCGTCCCTCTGCGTCGGTGACCCCCTCATCGCGAACCCGTGCCTCGAAGCGCTCGATCATTTCGGGCGACCAGTCGGTGGCCAGCACCTTCGCCCCCAGACGTGCGGCGGGCAGGCTCAGGCCGCCCGTCCCTGCCGCGACGTCGAGGAACCGCTCGCCCGGCTCGAGCCCGACGAGGCGGAGCGCTTCGTTCGCGAGCTCGACCTCCTGGGGAGCCACGTAGCGGTCGTAGCCGTCCGCGATTGCGTCCCAGGCCTCGCGCGGCGCGGCGTGCTCTTCCGTCTCCATTCTCTCGTCCTGCCTCGTGCTCATGGTCTCCTCCTTGCCGTAGCGACGTTGCGACCGACCGTAGAGATCGGGCGGTCGCTGCGACTTCGGGCGAAACACCCAATTCCGCCGTGACGCGACGTGGGTCTTTCTTCGTACCGGCGCCTACCGAACGAGACCGTGCTTGTACGCGTACGCAGTCGCCTGCGACCGCGACGTGAGCGAGAGCTTCGCGAAGATGTTGCTGATGTGCCGCGCGACCGTCTTCTCACTGATGAACAACTCGGTCGCGATCTCCCGGTTCGTCTTACCGGCGGCCACGAGCGTGAGCACCTCGCTCTCGCGAAGGCTCAGCGGTCCTCCGGCCGGCGACGTGCCGGCCAGCCGCGCAACGCGTTCGAGGTCGGGATGCGCACCCAACTCGTCGAGCGCGCGCCGTGCCGCCTCGAACTCGAGCTCGGCGCTTGCACCGTCGCCGAGCTCGCGGCAGGCGATTCCGATCAGCAGCCGTGCACGGGCCTCGTGATGCGGAGCCTCGAGATCGCGCCACGAGCGCTGAGCATCCCGAAGATCGCGCAGCGCCGCACGCGGATCCTCCTCCGACAAGAGAACCGCACCCGAGGCGTGAGCAGCAAGCGCATTCAGGTAGGGCATGTCGAACTGCGCGGCCACGCCGGAAAGCTCACGTGCCGTCGCGCGCGCCGACTCCGACGTCTTCGGCCTCGAGCATGATCTCCACGCAGGCGGGGAGCAGACGTGACCGAACGGTCGGATTCTCGGTCTCCTCCAGCGCGCGACGGATCGAGTGAAGAGCGAGATCGACCTTTCCCTGCGCCAGGCGGAGCAGCGACATCCCGGGCTCGGGATCCCGCCCCGCCAGGCTGGCCTGACGATAGGACTCATCCGCGGCCGAGAACTCGCCGCGTAACCGGTGGATCTCCGCCAGCTGGTAGTAGGCCGATCCGAGCATGTCCCACTCAGGTGGACCGGCAAGCCGCTCGCACGCTCGACGGGCCGAGTCGTGCGCCTCCGTCCATGCTCCCTGGAGCTGGAAGATCTCACAGCGGTGGACGAGGCAGTGACCTCTGAAGGGAACGAGGTCAGGCTGCGAGTCGCACCATCGCGTGAGCGCCTCGGTCCACTCGCGGGCGCGACGCAGGTCGAACACCGCCTGGCAGAGGGCGATCACCTGGCAGTAGGCAATCCCGGCCAGCATCGGCGAGACCTCGTCTGCGGTGACGGCGACCATGGCCTCGTCGAGCAGCGCCATGCCCTCGACGATTTGTCCCTGCTGGATCAGCGAGTACCCACGGCCGAGCCGCGCGAACATCGATGCGTCAGCGTCGCCGAAGCGCTCTGCGACCTTCTCCGCCGCAACGAAGCTGGCATATGCGGTGTCCGCATCTCCCTCGAAGAGAGAGGGCAACGCCCTGAGCATCAGCAACCAGCTCTGCTCGACCGAGTCGTGGCCGGGCTCCAACAGCCGGCCGCCGCGTGCCACCCAACCCATGGCCGGCGCCAGGTCGCCGCGGAAGAAGAGCGCGAGCGCCTGCCGGAACGCGCAGCGTGCCGCGCCCTCCGCGTCGCCACGGTCCAGCCACGCGTGGTGCGCACTCGTCCAGGCGACTTCGCACTCCTCGTCCCTTCCGACCAGGTACGCGGCAATCGCACGGCGCTCGAGCTCCTCGGCGCCCCTCTCGATCGGGCGTCGCATCTGGCTTGACGATACGCCCAGGCGGGCCCTCAGTACGACAGGCCGTGCCCGAACGGGTAGAGCGGCGACTCGGAGTCGTACGGCACGTCCGGGTGCTGGCGCAGCACAGCGTCCATCGACGAGGGCAGCTCGAACGGCAGCTTGGCGCTCGGCGCGAAGCGGCCGAAGACGAGGTCGAGGACCGCTGCGTCCGATGCCCCGAAGCTCCCGACCAGCGCGGCGGCAGCACCGGCAATCTCGGTGAGGATCGCCGGGCGGTCGAGAAAGACGTCCACGACCGTGGGCACCTGGCGGGCGACGTCGAGGATCCGTCCCAACTCCTCCGGCGTGAACTCGAGACTTCCCTGGTGGAAGATGCTCTCGAGGAAGCCTTCGCGCGGCTCGAACGGCGCCGCGACGCGTATGAGCGCAAGGTCCGCCTCGACGGGCGAGTCGACCACGTCCGCGTACTCCGCAGCCACGGCCGGGTCCACGCCTTCGACGTACAGCCGAGGCCGCGCCTCGACGGGCAGCACCCCGTCATTGGCGAGGAGGACGAGCGAGCGGCGCTGTGCCTCCTCCCCGGCGCGCCGGAAGTCGTCGCGGCCAGCGATCGTGACCGCTGCGTCCTCGTCCACGTACGGGTCGTCGAAGAGACCGAGCCGGAACTTGTCACGCAGGAGACGGCGCACCGACTCGTCGATCCGCTCCTCGGAAATCCGCCCCGACCCGACCAGGTCGACAAGGGTCGACGGATCGTTCTCGCCGCCGAACTGGTCGCAGCCAGCATCGACGATCTTGACGACGCGGTCCGGAACGGAGAGCTCCTCGACCCCCCAACACTTCGCGTAGAAGACCCACTCGCCGAGGTCCGCATCCGTCACGAGGCCCCAGTCGGAGCACACGACGCCGTCGAAGCCGAAGCGCTCACGCAGCAGCCCGGTGACCACGTCGCGGTTGAATCCGAAGCCAACCTCTTCGAGGTCGGTCCCGACCGGACGGCCGTAGTAGGGCATGACCTGCGCAGTGCCCGCGGCGAAGGCGGCCTCGAACGGCAGCAGGTGGTACTCGAAGTTGTGGCCCGGATAGACCTGGTCCTTGCCGGTGGCGAAATGCGGGTCCTCGCCGTCGGCCTGCGGGCCGCCGCCGGGGAAGTGCTTCGTCATGCACGCGACGCTGTGGGGCCCGAGCTCGTCGCCCTGGAACCCGCGGATGTATGCGATGAGCAGCCGCGACGCGAGCTCGGCGTCCTCGCCGAAGGAACCGGAGGACCGCGCCCAGCGCGGTTCGGTGCACAGGTCGGCCATGGGGTGCAACGCGACACGGATGCCAACTGCGAGGTATTCCTGCCGGGCCGCGTCGGCGAAATGACGAACGAGGTCCTCGTCCCCCGCGGCCGCGAAGCCGATCGGCTCGGGCCATTGCGAGAAGGATCCGGAGGAAAGGCTCGTTGCGGGGTTGTCGCTGAAGCCGTGTCGCGGGTCGGTCGAGATCGTCACCGGGATCCCGAGCCGCGCTTCCTCGGCGAGCCTCTGGAGACGGTTGTGCCACGCGGCGACCTCGCGCGCTCCCGGCGTCCAGTAGAGGTTGAAGTGTCTGATGTGGCGACCGAGCACGAGCTCCTGCGTCGCGACCGGTGAAAACGGCGCGGGAGAATCGATCAGGCTCCCGTCGGGATTCATCCCGATCGGCGTGTGGTGCATGAGGCCGGCCTTCTCCTCGAGCGTCATCTGCCCGAGCAGGTTCTCGACGCGCTCCTCGACGGGCCGTCGTACGTCCTCGTAGACGTCGAGCTTGCCGTTGCGGTTCAGATCACGGTAGTCCACCGGCCGATCCTACGTTTGTTGCCGAACGGGGCGGTCGACTAGCTCCGCTTGGCCGGCAGCGAGCGGGCGTAGGTCGTGCCGAGCTTGACCCACTTGGCGACCTTGCGCTTCGTTCGGAGATCGTCCGAGTCCACGCGCAACCACCCCTGCATCTGCCGCCCTCGCATCTCCATCGGCTGCGCGTTCGTCGTCGCGACAAGCCTGTCCGACTGAGCAGGGTCGACGCGGACGAGGGCACCGCCCTGACCGCTTGCCGCGACGGCCATGTTGCCGCTGATCAGGAATGCGAGCCCGCCGAACATCTTCTTCTCCGTGACGCCCGGCTCACCGGCGATCAGTTCACGGATCCGCTCCGCGAGATCCTCGTCGTAGGCCACGCCGCGATCGTACGGGTGCAACAAGTTCGCAGGAGGCTTTGACCGGCCGTCCAAGAAAGAGACGCAGCATTGACCGACTCGCCGCCCTCTCCCCCGCCCGTCGAACGCTTCCGCAGCACCTCGCCGTACGGCGTGATCCTCTACGTCGGTTGGACGCTCTTCTTCGTGGCGTGCTACCTGAACGGGATCCCGCTCGGCTCGGGCTCGCCCGTGCACACCTAACGCGTCGTGAGCAGCGCGCGGGAACCGCCTCGTCTGTCCGTTCCGTCCGAAGGAATCCGAGCAGGCGACCTCGTTCTTCGCTTCGCGTCGGCGGACGACGTTGACGTGATCGCGCCCGCCTTCAAGGATCCGGAACTGCGCGAGGCGGGCAACCTCCCTGACTTCGATCGCGATCAGCTCGCCGCGTCGATCCACGACCTTCCGTTGCTCGCAGAGCAGGGCCGCCTGATGCCGCTCGTCGCCCGTGACGCCGAGAGCGGCGACGTCGTCGGCTGCGGAATGCTCCACCATCTCGACGCGGAGCGCCGGATCGTCGAAATTGGCTACTGGACACTCCCGCATGCACGTGGCCGCGGCGTCGCGACGACGATAGCGCGCGCCATCGCCGAGCACGCGTTCACGCTCGGCGTCGAACGCGTCGCCGCGTATGTGAACGTCGACAACAGACCTTCCGAGCGTGTGCTCGAACGGGCCGGATTCACGCGCGAAGGCGTCGTCCGCTCGATGCCGAAGCCGGACGGCCGCCGTGTCGCCAAGACGCTCTTCTCCCTCCTTCCGGGAGAGTGAGCTAGCACGGAAGCGCGAGCAGGACGTACGCGTTCACGACGCCTTCCCTGCCCTTCACCCGCAGGCCCGAGCGCTCCTCGACAACTGTGCCGTCCGGCAGCTGTTCGTACGTTTCAGCGCCGATGAGCACTCCGCCGGGAGGCGCAAGACTCTCAAGCCGTGCGCCGGTGTTCACCATGTCGCCTACGAGCGGATAGGCGACGTAGCCCTCGCCTCCGATCTCGCGGAGAACCGCCTCCCCGCTGTTGACGCCGACGCGCATGCGCGGCCAGTCGGGATGCTGCTGAGCGAGCTCGCGGAAGCGGCTCTGGAGCGCGAGTGCGGCGCACGAGGCGCGCAGTGCGTGGTCGGGCTGGTCACCCCGACTGTTGAAGAGCGCGACAATGCCGTCGCCGATGAACTTCTCGACATCGCCGCCGAACCGGCGCGTGATCAAGGGTGCGGCCGCGCCCCAGTAGGCGTTCAGAACCGCAGCAGTCTCCGCCGAAGTCGCCCGCTCGGAGAAGCTCGTGAACCCGACGAGGTCGCCGAACAGGACGCTGACGTCCTGCTGCCGCTCCCTCGTGGTCGGGAGATAGAGATGGCGGAAGCGCTCCTCGCGCCACTCGCGCCGCGCGGCGAACCCGATGACGAGGTAGGCGGTCACGATCAGCCCGTGCCACTCCCACCAGCTCGCGTGCCACTTGCGCTCGCCGGTGACGGCAACTCCGATCAACGCCTCGGCCAGCAGGAGGAAGCATGCGATGATCGACGCCGTCAGGAGATTGCGGCGCTGGCTGAAGATCGTCCAGTACCGCGCGGCGCTGACGGCGTACGCGGCTGTTCCGGCGATCGCCATCGCAGCGACGAACTTGTCGGTCGCAGCCTCGCTCCCGGAGCCGCCCAGCGGCGGTAGCTCCAGAACCGTCCACGCGAGCCAGACCGCCATCGAGACGAGGACCGCAACGCGCAGCAGCGACCGCCGGCGAATCAGACGGTCGGCGATCCCGGGCCGGACGTCGACGAACGCCGATCCCAGCGCGAACACGGAGCTCACGAGAAGTCCGACCGGAATCGCGACCTGGAAGCCGGAGTGCTCCTCCTGAAAGAGAATTCCAGCCGTCCCGATGGCGTGAAGGCCGAGGAATCCTCCGGTCGCCATGAAGGCCAGCGACAGGAGCAAGACGCGTCCGTCCCGTCGGCGGTTGGCGGCCTCGCCGGCCGCATACCCGAGGATGAACGCAACCGCGCCGACGATCCCGAAGACGACGAAGTGCGCCCTGTAGTTCTCGAAGTGAGGGTCGAGCTGCGAGCGCAGCAGCAGCGAGGAGAGACCGATCAGCGGGAGGGCTGCGGCGAGGATCGCGACAGCCACTCGGGTTGCCCCGGTGCCCCCCACCTGAGCTCTTCCGTTCAACCTGGCCTTTCTAGGAGATGTGCTCCGCGCGCGACCCTGCTCACGAGAAGCCGTTGGCTACACGACGTGCGAGCAGCAGCCTTTCTTCCTCGGCTTGACATATTCTCATATCGGTATATGATCTCGCCCATGGCGCGAGCGGCGACCACGGCAGATGCGTTCAACGCGATCGCAGAGCCGCGCAGGAGGGAGATCCTCGACGCCCTTGCCGGCCGCGAGCGACCGGTCAACGACCTCGTCCGCCACCTGGGGCTCCCTCAGCCCCAGGTGTCGAAGCACCTCCGGGTGCTCCGCGAGGTCGGGGCGGTCGACGTTCGCCATCAGGGCCGACAGCGGCTCTACCGCCTGAACGGCCGCGCCCTCAAGCCCATTCACGACTGGGTGAAGAACTACGAGCGCTCGTGGTCCGAGCGTTTCGACCAGCTGGACGTAGTGCTCGAAGACCTCAAACGGAAAGAGGAAGGTGATGACAGTGACGAGCAGTAGGACAGCGACGCTGACGCTCCCGACCGACGAGCAGATCCTGATCACTCGGGAGTTCGATGCACCGCGAGACCTCGTCTACAAGGCATGGACGACTCCGGAGCTCGTCAGACGCTGGTGGCACGCCAAGCGCGGCGAGGTCACCGTCTGCGAGATCGACCTGCGCGTCGGGGGCAAGTGGCGCTACGTGATGATCGCCGACGACGGCATGGAGGTCGGTTTTCATGGCGAGTACCGGGAGATCGTCCCGAACGAACGGATCGTCTCGACGGAGACCTACGAGGGTCTGCCCGAAGGCGTGTCCGACGAGGAAGGCACGACGACGAACACCGCGACGTTCGCGAACGAGGACGGGCGAACGACGGTCACGCTCCTGATCGAGGCCCCGAACCAGGTGTCCCGCGACGCGATCATCGACTCCGGTATGGAGAGCGGCCTTCAGGACGCGCTCGATCTGCTCGAGGAGGTTGCGCAGTCGCTCTGAGGGATCAGACGCCGCCGACGGCCCGCGCAATGTCGAGGCTCGACACGACACCCACGGGCCGTCGGTCGTCGGCGTTCGTGACGACCGCGTGCGTCGTGCCGTGGCGCGACATGAGCTCCGAGGCCGAACGCAGGTCGAGCGTCGGCCGGACGCTGATAGTCGGCTCGGTCGCCGCATCTCGTGCGGTGAGCTCATCCAGCCTGCCGGTTGCGTACGCGAAGAGCACGTCGCGATCCGTGACGACCGCGACGGGAGCCGCCTCGTCCGGGCTCACGACGACCACCGCGTGAATTCCATGCTCTCCGAGCAAGGCGGCGGCCGTCCGCAGGCTCGCGTCCGGCGCACACGTGACAACGCCGGAGTGCATGATGTCCGCCACGGTGCGCGGTTCCGCGGATGAACTCACGCGGCGATGGTAGCCGCGGAATACGATCTCGTCCGTGGAGCGCTACGTCATCGAGGCCGGGTTGAAGCCGGGAACAGCAGCCGAGGCCGAGGAACTGCTGTCGTCGGGACCGCCATTCGATCCGGCAGAGGCGGAGTTGTCCGCACACGCGGCGTACGTCACGGCAGATTCTGTCTTCCTCGTCTTCGAAGGCGAGGCGGCGCATGCCAAGGCCCACCGGCTCGCCAACGAGTACATGGTCGAGGTGAGCCAGTGGCAGCGCATCGTGAGCGGGCTCCCTTCGGTGATCGACGACGTCCCGGCCGAAGCTCGCCAGATCTACAGCTGGTCGGCAGACGGCTAGCCGACCGGACCCAGCGCTCCGCTGCGAACGATCTGTCGCGTCTGCGCGCTCGTCGGCGCGTACACCTCGACCTGATACTGGAGGCCCGGGAACACGACGTGAACGTTTCGTGGACTGTCTGGGCGCGTGACGGCGACCGCGCCGCTCGCGAGGTGCTCGACCGCGTAGTTCTTCTGCCGCGCGACTGACTGGACGCGCGCGTAGGCATCGGGCTGCGCGTAGGTCGCGACGACCACGTAGAGACTCCGCTGGTTGCCGGCATGGGCGCCGCCGGTGAGGTAGCGAACGAACGTGTTGCCGTCGTCCGTTTGCGTGTACTCGATCTGCGCGCCCTTCCTCGGGCCGACCCAATAGATCGGCCGTCCGGCCGCGCCCGCGATCGTCTTCAGCGTCGCCGTCGGGACGATCTGGGCGCGAACGCCGACCGGCTGCGTGGGGACAGTCGTCGACGAGGCGTCGCTGTTGCCGCTCGAGTCCGAGTCGAGCTGCCACACCGCGATCGCGACGGCCGCGAAGACGGCGACTGCGGCGACGACTGCGATGAGCGTTCGGGAGCGCAACGTCGGGAGGTCGTATCAGATCAGCCTGTTGAGGGAGCGAGCGCCTCGATCCAGTCGAGGTTCCGCCCGCACAGAGCGTCGGGCGTCGCGGGCTCGAGGCGGCGCGAGGGTGACTGTGGTTGCAGAAGGAGCGGCCCGAGCGGGAACGAGCCGCCGCCCGTCCCTGGGCTGAGCTTCGGGAGCGAGACTGCAATGGTCACCCGGTGTACCCCGGCAGGCAGCGCGGCACTGCCGAGATCGAGCCATTGGCCTGCGTTCTGGAGCTGGCGCGTCACGGTGCCGCCCGGGGCTCCGTCGACGGCCACCGTCAGCCGGCCTCGGGTCGATCCGCCGAGCCACACTCTGTAGTGCGCAGCTCGAGGGACGTCGAGGTCGAACGAAAGCGTGCCGCTGCCCTTCGGGATCACTGCCCCGCCGGCGAGCGGGACCCAGTTCGCGCGGGAGCGTGTCCCGGTCGAGCGACCAGACAATGTTGACCGGCCGCGAGTACCCGACAACCGGGCCGAGCGTGGCGAGCCGGTCGAGCAACGAGCACGGCGCACGGCCTCCGGGCTCGACCGCATCGCCCAGCGGCCGGTGGTCGGCGAGGACGGGACTCCCCGCTCGCTGCCAGACGTCGTACCAGCGGCCGGCCCACACACGGTGATACGGCGCAGGCGGGCGTGACTGCGTGGGCGACCTGCGCAGCACGAGCGTCCGGTAGACAAGAACGTCGTCCAGCTGGATGCGATCGGTGTCGACGTACTCCGCCTTGGCGGCAGTGCCTCCGTTGCGGAGCCCGACCGTTCGGCGGCGGAGCTCGGACGCGCCCTCGGGGTCGAGCGTGCGGAGGAAGTGGCGCACGCCGTAGGGCTGGTACTCCGTCATGAGCGCAGGCCCGTCGCCGGCGAATCGCTCGCCGATCCGTTCGAGCTCGCGCAATTGCGAGAACGGCGCGAGGTCGGCCTCGTGGTAGGCGAGGACGTTCGACCACGCCACCCCGCCGACCACGGCGACGACCAGAGCCGTCCCGAGACCCAGGAGGACCGGTTGGCGAGGGTGATTCGTGATCACCGCGAACGCCCCGACGACAATCGCGAGCAACACGAACGGAGATCCGATCGCGAGCGCCTTGCCGCCGACCCACGGCGAGCCGAAGACGACGAACACGACGGCCCCGAAGAGTGCGCTCGCAACCCCGAGCGGCACGCCCAGCGCCGTCCTCCGCAATGCGAAGCCTACGCCGGCGAGACCCGCGGCCGCGGCGAGCAGAAGGAGCGCGCCCGCTGCGAATCGCGAGGAGGGATCTACGCGAAAGTCGCCGCTCGGCCAGATCCCGAGCACCTGGATGAACCGCAACGGGCGGATGAGATTCCCGAGGTCTGTCGTCGTGGAGAGGATGTCCCGGTTCGTTCCGCGGAGAAAGTCGGTGACGACGGCGATCGCGGGCAGCCCGAGCACCGCGACGGCGGCGAGACCTACCACGGCGCTGCGAGGCGCCCGTCGCAGCTGCGGAACGAGCGCCAGGCCGACGGGCAGGAGCCAGACGGCACCGGCCGCGGACAGCACGTCGAGCGTCGCAGCGCACGCGATCGCGAGCGGGAGCACGCTGCGAGCTCCGAGTGGTGCCTTCAACTCCACCGCGAGCGCGACCGCAGTGGCGACGAGCGCAGCGGCCACGAGCTCCTTCACGCCGCCCCACAGCGCGTAACCGAACAGCAACGCGGGCTGCGAGGCGACCACTGCGACACCGGCACGCAGCCCCCGGTGGCGCACGAGCGGCGCCGCCAGTTGGTAAAGCGCAAGCGCCAGCATCGCGGCAGCGAACGAGAGCCACGGCTGGAAGAGCCAGGCGATGTCCACGCGGACGAGCTCGTGGCCCACTCCGAGTGGCAGGACCGACCCCAGCGGGTAGCCGTGACCGAGCGTGCCCGCGAGCGTCGCCTCGTAGCTCGAGGGGGTGAGCCCGCCGAGGCTGCGCCCGTGCTCGATCGCCCGGTCGACGAGGGCGAAGAACGTCGCCGTGTCGTCGAGCTTGATGTAGCCGGCGAAGGTCGGCGTGCCCGTTGCCAACACGGGGGCGCCGAAGCAGAGAAAGACCACCGTTGCCCCGCCGTGAGCCCAGACGTCCAGCGGACGAACAGGGCCGAGCGCAAGGCCGAGCACGGCAAGCGCGGCGACGAGCGGCACGGCCGTCCTCGCCGAGACGAGAAGTACCCCGAATGAGGTGATCACGATCATCGCGGCCGCGCCAATCGGGAGCAGGAGCGGCGACGGCAGCGACGCCCCGGCCACGCGTTCTACGAGCAGCCCCAGTCCGAAGGACAGGAAGGCAAGCACGAGGGGGAACACGACCCACGCTGCGAACATCGTCACGCGCTGCGGAGCGTAATCCGCCCGTTCGCATAGACTCGCCGCGCACGTGATTCTTCGACCGAGGGCGATGCTCTGGTCGCTGCCCGCACTGTTGCTTGTCGTTCTTGCAGCGACCGCGGCCTCCGCATCCGGGGCTCGAGCTCAGGAGTCGGACGTCGTTTACTCCTGTGTCCCCACAAGCGGGACTCATGTCCTCCTCGTCCGGAGCGAGCCTGATCGGTGCACCGCCCGACAGATCCGCGTTGACTGGCTCCTCAGCGACGACCGCGCCCGGCAACCCGTCTACGGCTGTGTCCTGAGGAACGGAACCCTCCTCGTCTACACCACGAACCGCGCTTGTCCGGCCGCCAGCTCGAAGCTGGTCTGGCTCGGGTTCCTGCGCAGTGCCCGCGTCGAGGACGTGCACGTCTGCATCAACCGGAAGTCACACCGTGCTCGGCTCGTGTTCGCGCTGCAGGCGTGCACACGCTCCGAGTTCCGCCGAAGCTGGCCGCAGTTCGTGCAGGCGGCCGCTACCGGCCCAACCGGGCCGACCGGCGCGACGGGCCCTCAGGGGCCGGCGGGATCGCCCGGGCCCACTGGGCCGCCCGGGCCCGCAGGCCCCGGCGGGACGGGACCGGCAGGGCCGCCCGGGCCGGCCGGGCCGGCGGGGGCGGCGGGCGGCACGGGACCGGCGGGAGCGACCGGCGCGACGGGTGACACGGGCGCGACGGGCCCGCAAGGGATCCAGGGGCCGACCGGGCCGCAGGGCCCGATCGGCGACACCGGCCCGACTGGCCCCCAGGGAATCCAGGGCCCAACCGGTGGTACCGGACCGCAAGGAATCCAGGGGACGACCGGCGACACCGGAGCCACCGGCCCGCAGGGAATCCAGGGGACGACCGGCGACACCGGAGCCACCGGCCCGCAGGGAATCCAGGGGACGACCGGCGGCACCGGCGCGACCGGCCCGCAGGGAATCCAGGGGACGACCGGCGACACCGGCGCGACCGGGCCGCAGGGGATTCAGGGACCGACAGGTCCACAAGGGCCGATCGGCGACACCGGGCCGACAGGACCGCAAGGCATCCAGGGCCCAACCGGTGGTACCGGACCGCAGGGAATCCAGGGGCCGACCGGGGAGACCGGGCCACAGGGCGTCCAGGGACCCACGGGCGACACCGGCGCGACCGGCGCCACCGGCGACACCGGTGCAACGGGAGCGACCGGCCCGCAAGGAATCCAGGGGCCGACAGGTCCGCAAGGGCCGATCGGCAACACCGGGCCTGCCGGCGCGATTGGAGCGACGGGCGCCACGGGCAACATCGGTGCGACCGGCGCGACCGGCCCGCAGGGGATCCAGGGGCCGACAGGTCCCCAAGGGCCGATCGGGAACACCGGGCCCGCCGGCGCAACGGGTGCGACCGGGGCCCAGGGCGCGACCGGCGCGACCGGAGCGACCGGTACTGCCGGAGCCACAGGCGCCACCGGACCACAGGGACCGGGAGGCGCGACAGGGGCAACAGGAGCGACCGGCGCGACGGGTGCGACCGGGCCGTCCGGCTCTCAGCAGGTCACGGGCTCGACGATCTCCGCGGCGCCCGGAGCGGGCACGCTCATCAGCGCGACCGCGACGTGCCCGGTCGGCAAGGTCCTGCTGGGCGGCGGCGCCAACGTGACGAACACGCAGGCAAACCAGCGCGTCGTCCTGGTCGGCTCGCGCCCGACGTCGACGACAGTCTGGACGGCAACCGCCGTGGTCATCACGAGTCTCAACGGGGCGAACACGGCGACGGTCACCGCGATCGCGATCTGCACCGCGTAACCGGCGACAGGACCCCCCGCTTCTACGATCGAGGCATGACTGCGCAGACCGTCGTCCTTGTCGAGGGCGCCAGCGACCAGCGTGCGCTCGAGGCCCTCGCCGAACGCCGCGGGCGCGACCTCGACGCGGAGGGAGTGTCGATCGTCCCGATCGGCGGCGCGCAGGCGATCGGCCGCTACGTCACCGAGCTCGGACCGAATGGACGCAACGTGAGGCTCGCGGGTCTCTGCGACGTCGGGGAGGAGCGCCACTTCCGCCGCGCACTCGAGCGCGCCGGTCTCGGCTCCGACCTCACGCGCACCGACATGGAGAGAGCTCGGCTTCTTCGTCTGCGACAAGGACCTCGAGGACGAGCTGATCCGCGCGCTCGGAACCGATGCGGTCGAGCGGGTGATCGACGAGCGTGGAGTGCTCGATCCCTGGCGCACGTTCCAGAAGCAGCCTGAGTGGCGCGACCGGCCGGTGGAGGAGCAGCTCCGCCGCTTCTTCGGCACCACGAGCGGTCGCAAGATCCGGGCCGGCGAGTGGCTCGTCCGTGCACTGGATCTCGGTCGCGTTCCGCGACCGCTCGAGCTCCTGCTCGCGCACGTCTGACGAATGCCGATCCCGAAGCGCGTAGCGCACTTCAACAAGCGCGTGACGAATCGCCTCACGCGGCACGTCGCCGGCTGGATGCCTGGCTTCGCGATCGTCACCCACGTCGGTCGCCGCTCGGGCCGTACGTACCGCACGCCGGTGAATGTGTTTCAGGAAGACGGCCGCTACGTGTTCGCGCTCACCTACGGGGCGGACAGCGACTGGGTCCGGAACGTCCGCGCCGCCGGCGGGTGCGAGATCGAGACGCGCCGTCACCGCGTCGCGCTGGTCGATCCTCAGCGCTTCACCGACGAGGGCCGGCATGTCGTGCCCGTCCCGGCGCGCTGGATCCTTCGTCTCGCGAACGTCGACGAGTTCCTGTCCCTCGCCCCGCGCCGGTCCCTGCTCGACGAGGTTCGCGGGTCGAGGGCGCCCGCCGGCGTGAGGACGCGCATCGTCGCCGTCGACGGGCCGGGCGGCGCCGGGAAGACCACCCTGGCCCTATGGCTGGCGGAGCAGCTCGACGCGCAGGTCATCCAGACCGACGACTTCGCGAGCTGGGAGAACCCAATCGACTGGTGGCCCCGTCTGCTGGAGCTCGCGCTCGAGCCGCTCGCGGCGGGCGAGCCGGCCAGCTACGAGCCGACGAGCTGGGGCGGCGAGGAGCGAGCGCCAGTCCAGATCGAGCCGTCGGGCACGGTGATCCTCGAGGGAGTCAGCGCGTCGCGTGATGCCTTCCAGCCGTTTCTGGCCTATTCGCTCTGGGTCGAGACACCCAGGGAGCTGCGCCTCCAGCGAGGGCTCGAACGCGACGGCCTGGACGCGCGCGCTCAGTGGGAGCAGTGGATGGAGGAGGAAGACCGGTACATCGAACGCGAGCGTCCGGCCGAGCGGGCTGACATGGTCGTCAGAGGCGACCGGGACCTTTTGAATTGAGCGTCAGGCTCGCGGAGTGAACGGTCGGAGCTCGTCCTGGCCCGGCTGGACGATCCCCACGTGCGCCTCGGGTGCCTCGTTCCACGCGCCGACGAGGTCACCGAGCGGCTCCGACACGATGACCCGGGTCTCGTCGGAGAGCTCGGCGAGCTCGGCGAACTCGGGGTGGAGCTCCTTCAGCTGGTCCATACGGGTGCTGAAATAGAGCGACCGCGACTTGCCCTCGCTCGAGTAGCGGAACGCCCAGGTCTTGTCGCCGTCGGTCGTCGCGACTGTCATCTGAATCGGCTCGTTCACACCGTGTTTCCGGCCGGTGCTCTCGACGAAGCCCACCATGCGCTCGACGGCGGCGATCGGATCGTCCTCGAGCCCGAACGACAGCGCGAGGTAGAACATCGTCTCGGAGTCCGTCGTGCCCTCGATCGACGTGAACAGCGAGTCGTCGATCGCCAGCGTCAATTCGCGGCGCACGGTGGGGAACTCGCGGATCAGGCCGTTGTGCATCCACAGCCAGTTGCCGTGGCGGAACGGATGCGTGTTCGTCTCCTGGATCGCCGTTCCCGTCGCGGCTCGGATGTGCGCGAAGAAGAGCGGTGACGAGACCGCGGCAGCAATCTCGCGGAGGTTGCGGTCGTTCCAGGCGGGATGTGTGCTGCGGTAGAGCCTCGGCGGCTCGCCGTCCTGATACCAGCCCACTCCGAAGCCGTCGCCGTTCGTCGTCGTCGCACCCTCTTGCGAGTGCAGGCTCTGGTCGATCAAGGAGCGGTCGCGCTTGACCAGCAGCTCCTCGAGCCGGATCGGCGATCCCGAGTATGCAAGCCAGCGGCACATGCGCTACGTCTCCGCCGCCGCCGGGCTGGACGGTGGGGATCCGCTGGGCGCAGAAGAGACCCACGACCGCCAGGAGGGCGAGGATCGCCAGCGCCGAGCGCAGGCCGTCGAGACGTGCGTCACGGTACGCGTCGAGTGCGGCGTCCGTCGCTCTCGAGCTCACGTGGGCGTCGTCGAGCGCCGCCTCGAGGTCGGCGTCTGAGACGAACGCGACGCCGCCGGCGAGCTCGACCTGCGCCTGCGACTTCACCCGGGACGGGATCGCGTCGCTCGACTGGATGTTCGCGATGAAAGCACTGGTCAAGGCTGCGATCATGACCGAACCGGCGAGCGCAGTGCCCAGAGAAGCGCCGAGGTTCGTCATCGTGTTCTGCACGCCGCCGACCTCCGGGCTCTGATCGTCCGGTACGGCCGAGACGGTGACAGCGCCGAGCTGTGAGGCGAGCGCCCCGATGCCGAGCCCGATCAGCAGCATGGGCACGAAGACGATCTCCGCACCGGCGTCCGGGTCGAGCCCTGCGAGCAGGACGACCGTCCCGGCAAGCAGCGCGAGTAGCCCGCAGCGCACAATGAGGCGCGGGGACACTGTCGGGAGCAGCCGCGGCACGCCGATCGCCGCCACGAGCAACGTGACCGAGAGCGGCAGGAGCCGCGCGCCGGTCGCGAGCGCCGAGAGGCCGAGGCAGACGGACAGGAAGAGCGGCACCACGAAGAAGAGGCCCGCCTGCATCAGGTACTGGAAGAAGAACATGACGAGGCCGCCGTTGAGCTGCCTGTTGCGCAGCATTGCCGTGCGCACGAGCGGCTCCTTCCCGTGTGCCTCACGACGGCTCTCCCACCGGAAGAAGATCCAGATCACGAGGAGGCCGGCCAGGATCAGCCAGGTCGTGGGCGACACGTTGAACCAGGACGGACCGTCCGGCTTCGGGTGCACCCACCCCCACTCGCTCGAGCGGAGCACGCCGAAGACGAGCAGCCCGAGACCGAGGGCGGAGATCACGGCTCCGACCACGTCGAGCTTCGGCCGGTCTTCCGACGGGGCGTCCGCGATGCGACGCGTGAGCACGAGAATCGCGAGCACGACGACGACTTCGCCCGCAAACACCCAGCGCCAGGAGAAGTAGGTGGTGCAGAAGCCCCCGATCAACGGGCCGACCGCGACGGCGATTGCGCCGGCCGCCGCGACGAGCCCGTACGCGGCGGGCCTGCGTTCCCGCGCGAAGTTCCCGGCGACGAGCGCGACGATCGCCGGCAAGATCAGCGCGGCTCCGACACCTTCCAGGAACGACCAGCCGAAGAGCAGGACCGGCAGGTTGGGCGCGATCGACGTCGTGAACGAGCCGCAGCCGTAGATGACGCAGCCGATCGCGAACGCGCGCTTTCGTCCGATGATCGCGCCGATCTTCGCGCCGGTGATCATGAGCGCGGCCATGACGAGCGTGTAGGCCGTGATCGCGCCCTGGATTCCGGTCACCGTCGTGCCGACGTCCTTGGCGACCGTCGCGATCGAGACGTTCATGACGGAGCTGTCCAGCGTCATCAGGAACTGGCCGGCGGCCAGCGTGAACAGGACGATGCTCGCGCCCTTTGCAGCGGGAGCCGTGTCGGCGACTGCGCTCGTCACCAGGCGATTCTCTCGTACTTCAATGTGTCACGAGGATCTTCAGGCCGATGAGGAGGACGCCGAGCCCGAGATTCGCCGACACGACTCCGACCGTGCCGAGGAGCCCGAGCCGCTCGACGCGGGCGAACGTCACTCCCTCGACCACGAGCACCCCCAGCCCCAGGATGAGGGCGGCCCAGATCGAGGCCTTGTCGGAGAAGAGCCCCACGGCGCCGAGCAGCAGCGCGACGACCGACGGCACCGCCGCCTCGATGATCGAAGCCTCCCGGCGTGCGACATACCGGAGCTCCGCAAGCGACAGGTGCTCGTCGTGCGCGACGCTGTGCCCGAGTGCGTGCGCGTAGACGTGCGCCAACCAGAAGACACCGATCGTGACCACCACGAGCACGGCGATGTGCCCCGGCCCGTGCGGGTAGGCGCGCGCCCCGGCGACGACGACGGCGAGGACGACGATCGTCCCGTAGATGAAGCCACCGAGACGCTCGCCCATCGCCGCCGGGCTCAGGCGTGAAGACACGTGCACATGTTCTCAGTCAGGCAGGAGGGGAACGGTCATGCCCGTCCGGCGCCCGAGCAGGACCGCACGTGTGATGGCGCCGAGACCGAAGCGTTCCCGAATCTCGTCGACTGCGAGGTCGAGAGAAAAGGTTCCCGGTCCGTCGAATGGAAGGATGAGCTGGGCTGGTAGTGCGGTGCGCAGATTCGACACCGACACGCCCACGAGGGTCAGACCGCGACTCTCGATCGTCGGGGCGGCCGCCGCGAGAAGACCGCGTGCGACGTCGAGGACGGTTTGCGTCGACGCCGTCGAGTCGGAGATCGTGAACGAACGCGTCGCGCGCGAGAAGTCGTCGAAGCGCAGCCGCAGCGTGACGGTCCTCCCCACCCGCTTCGCCGCGCGCATCCGGCGCGTCACGCGGTCGACGAGGCCGATCAGGACGGCGTCGACGTCCTCCGGCGAGCGCCGACGCCTGCCGAGCGCGCATTGGGAGCCGATCGAGCCGCGCCTGCGACCGGGCTGCACCGGACGAGGGTCGCGGTTGTGCGCGAGAGCGTGGAGCTGCCGTCCGACCGCCTGGCCCAGCAGCGAGACGAGGTCGCTCTGCTCGAGGCGCGCGACCTGCGCGACGGTGGAGATGCCCGCATCGTGGAGCTTTCGCGCAGCGACCTCCCCGACGCCCCACAGCCGCTCGACCGGGAGCGGGTGAAGGAAGGCGAGTTCCCGGTCCGGCGGCACGACGAGCAGCCCGTCCGGCTTTGCGACACCGCTCGCGACCTTCGCGAGGAACTTCGTCCGTGCGACCCCGACTGTGATCGGAAGGCCGACCCGTATGCGCACGTCGTGTCGCAGGCGGGCGGCGATGTCGACCGGAGTGCCGGCGAGGCGCCGCATCCCGCGGACGTCGAGGAAGGCCTCGTCGATCGACAGGCCCTCCACCACCGGCGTCGCGTCGTCGAACACCCGGTAGATCGCCTTGCTCGCATCGGCGTATGCCGACATCCGCGGCGAGACGACCACCGCGTCGGGGCAGAGTCGACGCGCGGTCGCTCCACCCATCGCCGTTCGAACCCCGTACGCCTTCGCTTCGTAGCTCGCAGCGAGGACGACCCCGGCCCCGACGATGACGGGGCGACCTCGGAGCTGCGGGTTGTCCCGCTGCTCCACCGACGCATAAAAGGAGTCGACGTCAGCGTGGAGGATCGTCGCCTCGACCGACACGAACGTATGTTCGCACAGGTCAGCCTTCTAGTCGCGACTGGGCCGCTTTGGCGTACGGCTCGGAGGGTGCCGTCGGCGCCCGGGAGACGCCCGCGGCCGCGTAGGCGTCCTCTTCGTCGAGCGTCTCGTGCTCGAGCAGGGCGCCCGACAGCGAGTCGAGCTTCTCCCGGTTCTCCTCCAGGAGGGACACCACGTCGCGGTCGGCTTCGCCGACGATTCTGCGCACCTGTTCGTCCAGCAGCTTCTGCGTGTCCGGCGAAACCTCGGCGACCCCTGGAAGCAGGGGGCCGGAGCCGTCACGGGGGAGGACGGCGATCGGCCCGACGGCCTCGCTCATGCCCCAGCGGCCGACCATCTGCCGGGCGATCCCCGTCAACTGCTGGATGTCCGACTCTGCGCCCGTGCTCGTCTCACCGAAGACGACCTGCTCTGCGGCCCGGCCGCCCAGCGCGACCTTGATCTTCGCCTCCACTTCCCGCTCGCGGTAGTTGAAGCGATCGCTCTCGGGGGCCGAGAAGGTCACACCGAGGGAGAGACCACGAGGGATGATCGACACCTTCCGGACCGGATCCGCTCCGTCGGTGAGCATCCCGACGATCGCGTGGCCGGCTTCGTGGTATGCCGTCCGACGCCGGTCCTCGTCCCCGATCATCACGCGCCGTTCCGCGCCGAGGACGATTCGTTCGAGCGCATCGGTGAAATCGGCTTCCTCGACGACCTGGTGCTCTCGGCGCGCGGCCAGTAGGGCTGCCTCGTTGACGAGGTTCGCGAGATCGGCTCCCACCATGCCCGGGGTCGACGCGGCAATTCGGTCGAGGTCGACGTCGGGGGCACGCGGCACTCCACGCGCGTGGACCTCCAGGATCGCCAATCGGCCCGCGCGGTCCGGCGGTTGCACGGCGACCCTGCGGTCGAACCGGCCGGGCCGGAGCAACGCCTGGTCGAGCACGTCAGGCCGATTCGTGGCTCCGATGACGATCACGCTGGTCGATGAGTCGAAGCCGTCCATCTCGGTCAGGATCTGGTTCAGCGTCTGCTCGCGCTCGTCATTGCCACCGCTGAACCCGGCGGTGCCCGACGTGCGGGAGCGGCCCACGGCGTCGAGCTCGTCGATGAAGAGGATCGACGGGGCGGTCTCCTTGGCCTGGACGAAGAGATCGCGTACGCGCGAGGCACCGACGCCGACGATCGCCTCGACGAACTCCGACGCGGCCTGGGAGTAGAAGGGGACGTTCGCCTCGCCGGCGACCGCACGCGCGAGCAGCGTCTTGCCCGTGCCGGGAGGACCGGCGAGAAGCACGCCGTGAGGGATTCGACCGCCGAGCCGCCTGTACTTCTCGGGATTGCGCAGGAAGTCCACGACCTCGCTCAACTCTTCCTTCGCCTCGTCGATCCCGGCCACGTCGGCAAACGTCACGCGGTCGCCCGTCGGCTGGTAGCGGCGCGCACGCGAACGGCCGAAGGAGCCAAGCAGGTTCTGGACGTTGCCCGCCCGGCGCATCAGCCAGAAGAGCAGGAGGACGAACAGGATGGTGGGGCCGAAGCCGAGCAGCAGGCCCTGCCACCAGGGTGCACCGGTGTCCAGCGCCTCGGCGTTGACGACGACACGCTTCCGCTCGAGCAGGCGCGAGAGCGCATCGCTGTCCGCGAACGCGGGAATCTCCGTCCTGAATCGCGTCGTCGGCTTCGAGTCTCCGAACTTCAGCTTCTGCGTGAACGTGCCCTGCACCGCCGTCCCCTTCGACGTGATCTCCTTGACGTGACCGGCGTCGACCTGCTTGAGGAAGAACGGGCTGTACGGCACCCGGACGCGAGACTGCGGCTGCATCGCCCTGCTGCTGAAGAAGATGTTGAGCGCGAGGAGCGCGAGGAAGATCGCGATCCAGGCGCGACCCGGGCGGAAGCTGGCCCGAGGTGTAGCCGGCGGCGGGCTTCCTCCGGAGCGCTGGTCCTCGGGGGTCGTCGTCACGCTCCGACATCTTGCCTCCTCAGGGCGCCTTAAGATGCGCGGCTGTGGTCGCGGAGAAACCCCACCTCCGCCGCAGGAGCCATGGCTGGACGGCCCACCGCGTCCTGCGTAGCTCCTCGAGAGGAGGCAGCGTGGCGAACTTCGACTCCCACGTGGTTGTCCGCAGCTGTGGCTTCAGCGGAAGTGTCGCGGCGGCGCGGGCTGTGGCGAAGGGCTGAAAGAGGCTATGGAACACGAGGGCCACACCGACGCAGACACGGCGCCATCGACACGGGCTACGCCGAGTCCGCTCGAGCTTCTGCGGAGCCGCTCGTACGTCGTGCTGCTCGTGTTCGGCGTGATCATCGGGGTGCCGGTGGCGGCGGCCGCGTACTTCTTTCTCGAGGGTTTCACCGAGCTGCAGCAGTACGTGTTCGGCACCCTACCCGGCGACCTCGGCTTCGAAAGCCAGCCTGTCTGGTGGCCGATTCCGCTGCTTGCGCTGAGCGGCCTGCTTGTGGCGGTCACAATCCGGTACCTGCCGGGAACGGCAGGGCACAAGCCGGCGGAGGGGTTCAAGGCATCCGGGCCCGTGCAACCCATCGAGCTCCCCGGGATCGTCATCGCCTCGTTCGCCACGCTCAGCCTCGGGGTCGTCCTTGGCCCGGAGGCACCTCTGATCGCGATCGGCAGCGGCCTAGGAGTGCTCGCCGTCCACCTGGTCAAGCGCGACGCGCCTGAGATGGCGAGTGTCGTGATCGGCGCCGCCGGGAGCTTCGCCGCCATCAGCACGCTTCTCGGCTCGCCTCTTCCGGCCGCGTTCTTGATGATGGAGGTGGCCGGGATCGGCGGTGCGATGCTTGGAGTGGTGCTCACGCCCGGGCTGCTCGCAGCCGGTGTGGGCTCGCTGATCTTCATCGGGCTCGACAACTGGACCGGCCTCGGCACCTTCTCGCTCGCGGTTCCGAATATCCCTCCGGCCGGCAGCCCAGGTGTGTCGGAGTTTCTGTGGGCGATCGTGATCGGCGCTATCGCGGCGATCCTCGGCGCCGGCATCAAGCGGCTGGCGCTGCTGCTCCAGCCCATCGTCGAACGTCGAATGGTGCTGCTGACACCCGTTGTCGGCGTCGCGATCGGTGTAGTAGTGCTGGTCTTCGTCGAAGTGACAGGGAGAAGCTCGGCCGAGGTGCTCTTCTCCGGGCAGGATCAGCTGCCCGGCCTGATCGAAGGCGCTGCCGGCTGGACCGTGGGCGCGCTCCTGATGGTTGTCCTCTGCAAGGGCCTCGCGTACAGCTTCTCGCTGAGCAGTTTCCGAGGCGGCCCCATTTTCCCGAGCATGTTCATCGGCGCTGCCGGCGGCATTGCGCTCTCCCACCTTCCAGGCCTGCCGATGATCGCGGGTGCCGCAATGGGTATCGGCGCGATGATGGTCGCGATGCTGGGACTGCCCCTCACGTCCGTTCTCATCGTGAGTGTGTTCCTGCAGGCCGACGGCCTGACCCTGATGCCGCTGGTGATCGTCGCCGTCGTAGTCTCCTACGTTGTCTCAGCCCGGCTTCCGTCTGTACCCGGGTCCCCGGCCCACTCGCCGACGACCGCGCCGAGTTAGACGCCGGTTCATCCGATCGGGGTGACAGCGCGTCTCGTAGGGTGGACGAGAATCATCCAACTCGACGAAGGAGGGGCTCGGTGCTGGCACTCACGACGTTCTGGCAAGTGTTCTGGATCGTGGTCCTCGTCGTGCCGCTCATCTGTCTCTGGGTCTACGCCTTCGTCGACATCTTCAGGCGCGACGAGCTCAGCGGCGTCGCGAAAGTAGTTTGGGTCCTGGTCGTTTTCCTCCTGCCGTACTTCGGCACGCTGATCTATTTCTTCACCAAGCCGATGTCGCGGGCGATTCGGAGCTAGACCTCTGGTCGGCGTGAGCCCGGCCTGCATGCTCACCTGGCTCGGCCACAGCACGGTCGTCGTCGAGCTCGACGGGGTGCGTCTCCTCACCGATCCGCTCCTGCGGCGGCGCATCTTCCACCTGCGGCGGTCCACCGAAGCTCCGGTGGACCTCGGTGCGATCGACGCGGTGCTCGTATCCCACGTCCACTGGGACCACCTCGACCTGCGCTCCCTCCAGCGGCTCGGCCCGGAGGTTCATGTCGTCGCGCCGAGAGGTGCAGGCAAGCTGATTCGGCGGCGCGGATTCCGCAACGTGACCGAGCTCGTGGACGGCGAGGTCGCAACAGTGAACGGCGTGGACGTCCGCGCAACGCACGCCGAACACGACACTCTCCGCCGTCCCCGCCGGGCAACCGCGCCGGCGCTCGGTTACGTCATCTCCGGCCCTCCTCACGTCTACTTCGCCGGCGACACGGATCTCTTTCCGGGCATGTCGGACATCGCAGCACGCCTCGACGTCGCCCTCCTGCCCATCAGCGGCTGGGGACCGCGGCTTCCCGCGGGCCATATGGACCCGAAGGGAGCAGCGGAGGCACTTCGTCTCCTACGGCCGCGCCATGCGATTCCGATCCACTGGGGGACGTACGCCCCGATGGTCGGGCCCGGGTCGCGCGCCGACCCCGCGGAGGAGTTCCGGCGTTATGCCGAGGAGCTCGCCCCCGAGGTGGACGTCACCGTCCTCTCGCCCGGCGAGAGCGTCACGCTCGACTGAAGGAGCTCTCGCCAGCCTGAGAGCAGGCTGTGCGTGGCCGCCGCGCCCACGATCGGCTCGTCCGGCGCGGGGAGTTCGACCGGCGAGAGGATGAATGCCCGGGTCTGCGGGCCGCCCATGCCGCCGTGGAACGAGATCAGTTCCTCGAACGCGCAGCCCTCCTCGAGATCCGGGTCGTAGAAGCTGTTCACCATGATGTCCGCCACGTGCTCGAAGCCGTCCGTCCGCCGGAGGTGATGCGGCGCGTTCGGTGAGAAGGCCGCGAGCGGGTCCTCGCCCACGACGCGGTCCTCGTCGAGATAGTTCGTTCCACGCGCGCCGAGCGCGACCGCCCCATGCTCGCTCGAGCGCACGAGGAGGAAGCCGACGTGCGGATGGCTCCTCAGTGCCGGGAGGAGGTCCGGGTGGCGCGCGTCGAGCTCTTCCATTGTGACCCGTCGCTTCTCCTCCATGAGGTAGATGAGCCCGAGGTTGCCCGAGCCGAGGACGACGACGTCCTGTCCGCTCACGTCCTTCTTGGACGTTTTCTTGCCGCTGGTGCCGGTCGCCTCGCCGACCGCATGGCCGGCCATCTTGTCGTTCTCGTCCCCGGACATGACGGGCGTGACGTCGCGCGCGCGAACAGAGCGCCGCACGAGCTCGTCGAGCCCGTAGCCGTTCCGCTGCTTGAACGTCGCGCCCTGCGTCTGCCCGTGGTCGGAGAGCACGACGATCTCGTACGGGCGCGGCGCGTACCGTCTCGCGCGCTCGATGCGACCGAACTGCTGATCGAGCTTCCGAAGCGCCTCGAGCGTGTCCGCACGCTCGAGACCGGAGTGGTGCGCGACCTCGTCATAGCTCGAGAATGTGGCGTACACCGCGGGCCGCCCCCTCATCATGTCCGTGAGGACTCCGAACACGATGAGGTCCCTGACGAACACGCACATCGTGGCACGGAGTAACGGGTAGATGCCGCCGCGATGGCCCCGCGGCCTGACGTCTCGCCGCTTTGCGCGCAGCGCGGACGTCCACTCGAGGACGAGCTCCCAGAAGAACAGCACGAGGATGCGCGTCACGTTGAAGCCGTTGGCGAGGAACGCGCGGTAGCCCGGGTTCGACTTCTTCTCAGCCGAGATCCGGCTCACGGTGAGGATGACCTCCTCGGCCTCACCCGACAGGAGATTGCCGCGGCTCGCGCCCCCGTCGACGAGGAGTCCGATACCGGTCGCATGAAGCTGCTCGATCCGCTCGCAGTCGTCCGGCGCCGAGCAGGTCATCAGCCTGCCGGTCTCCTTCTCGACCCAGCGGAACGCGGGGATGTCCTCGTTCGACCCGAGGAGGATCCCGGCCTGGCTCGCCCCGGTCTGCGACGAGAAGTCGGTCTCCCACTCGAGCAGCCGGTGCGTGTCCTCCGCGAGCCAGGCAGCCATGTTCGGCGCGTTTCCGTCGCGCATCGCGCGGCGCAGCACCGGCAGCGCGAGGCCGTCGATCTCGAGGAACAGGATGCCCGGCACGTCCGTCCGGGTCTGGCCGCCCGAACGGCGCGCGATGCGCCGAGTGACCCGGTACATGTACGTGCTGTCGTCGTTCGTCCCGGCGACAACCTCGATTCCGACGCTGACGGCCGCCGCGATCAGCGCGGCGAGCAGCGCATCGCCGAACGAGTCGACGGTAAGCGCATCCGGGGCGACGTCAGAGGTGAGCTTGAGCATCCACGCGTCGAGAAGCAAGACGAGGATGAACCCGAGCAGCGCCGTGAACGGAATCGGAAGCGCCGCGACGACAGGCGGAAGGATCGCGTTGAGGATCGCGATCAGGGCCGCGGCGACGAGCGCGCCCCAGAACCCGTTCACATGGACGCCGGGAAGAATTCCCGCCGCCACGAAGAGCGCTGCGGCCGAGACCAGCCACGAGAGCACGAGCCGAAGCGGCCGGATCCGCAGCGGCTCCGGGCTCCATCCCGCCCCGTGCCCGTATGCGTTCTGCACGGTGCCGGCCATCAGACGGACGGAGCGCCGTCGGCAGCCGCCGGTTCCGGTGCGACGACGAGCGTGAGCTCGTCGAGCCCTTCGACCACAACGGTCTCGCCGACGTCCGCGCCCGCCGCACACGTCGCCGCCCACAGCTCGCCGTGGACCCGCACCTGCCCGTCCGGACGACACGCGACCACCACCTTCGCCCGCTTGCCGATCATCGCCTCCGCTCCGGTCTTCGGTCGCCATCGCTTGGCGAGGCGCCTTCCCCAGACGATCTCCCCCACTTCGCCGAGTAGGCCGAGGACGACGATCACGAAGCTCCACGGCGAGGGCAGCACGAAGATCGCAAGCAGGATCGCGAGCAGAAGAATCATGCGCGGAGTATGAGCCTCTCCGTGCGGTCGCGGTCAAGGTCGACGCTGGCGAGGAACATGGTCCTGCGGATGTATTTGTCCGACGTGCTCTCCTGCGACGATCCCCGATCGAAGAGATCGTCCGCGTCCCGCTCGAGCCCCGCCACCCGCTCGGCGCGCCCGGCTATCTCCTTGCCAACCTCGGTCGGCGACAGTCCCTCCGCCATGCGGCTGTGCCGGCTAGGCCGTCGTTCGAGATCGGCGCCCGCGCTTCGGCATGATCTCTTCCACGAGCCCGAGCTGACGGCGTGAGCCCGTGCTCCGTCCGTCGACCTGGATCCGCCCCCTGCCGAACGCGTCGAGGCGTCCCCACCGGCCCGGGATGTCGAGCAGCTCGAGATGGCCGATCCCGCGCGGGAGCGCCGGGTCGACGACGAGGTGGTCGCCCAGAGGCTCGAGGCCCAGCATCGTCCGCAGGAGGAGCATCGGCGTGCCCGTGGACCACGCCTGCGGGCTGCAGGCGGTCGGATACTGCACCGGGTACTTCGTGACCTCGCGTGCGTAGCCGCCGAACGCCTCCGGGAGCCGCCCTTCGAAGCACTCCGCCGCGTCGAGGATCCCGGCGGCGATCTGCGCCGCCTCCTCTTTGAACCCGTAGCGCCGGAGGCCCCAGGCGATGAACGAGTTGTCGAACGGCCAGACGGTGCCGACGTGGTAGCCGATCGGGTTGTACCGGCCCTCGCCCTCCGCGAGCGTCCGGATGCCCCAGCCCGAGAAGAGGCGCGGGCCCATGAGGTTGCGCACGACGGCCTTCGCCTTCGCCTTGTCGACGATGCCGCTCCACAGCAGGTGGCCGTTGTTCGACGTGAGTGAGTCCACCTGCTTCCCCTCGGTGTCGAGGGCGAGAGCGAAGTACTCGCCGTCCTCGACCCAGAAGTCCCGGTTGAAGCGGCGCTTGAGGTCGGCCGCCTCCTTCTCGAGGCGGTCCGCAAGCTCGGGGTCCTTCCAGATCTCCCGTGCCAGCCGGGCGCCTCGCACCTTCGCGTCATACGCGTATCCCTGGAGCTCGCACGTCGCCCTGGGAAAACCGGGCAGTTGTCCGTCGCGGTAGGAGATCGAGTCCCAGGAGTCTTTCCAGCACTGGTTCTCGAGCCCGGTCTCCTCGTTGCGGCGCTTGTACGAGATGTAGCCGTTGCCCATCAGGTCCGCGTAGTCGTCGATCCAGGCCAACGCGGCACGCCCGCAGTGCTCGAGGTCGCGGACGAGCTTTCTGTCGCCGGTCCAGCGCTCGTACTCGTCGAGGAGGACGATGTAGAGCGGCGTCGCGTCGGCGTTCCCGTAGTAGGGCGAGTGGGGGCGCTCCTCGAACGCGGTCATCTCGCCGTAACGCATCTCGTGCAGGATCCGGCCCGGGTCCTCGTCGCGGAAGTCGTCGACGCGGCTTCCCTGCCAGTCGCCGAGTGCGAGCAGCGTCGTCGCCGCGAGCTCGGGAGTGAACGGAAGCGCCTGGAGGCTCGTGAAGATGCTGTCGCGGCCGAACATGGTCATGAACCACGGCAGGCCCGCTGCAGGAAGGCTGCGGCCGCCTGCGACCGGAGGCGCGAATCGCAACGCCGCCAGGTCGACGAGGCTCCGCCGGTACGTGGTCCTGAGCGGATCCCAGTCGCACTCCAGCCGCGGGGCGTCGGCGATCCACTTCTCGAGGCTGCGCTCCATGTTCGGCCGCGCTTGCTTGCCCCCGCGCTGGTACTTCGGCCGCGTGTAGCGCCCACCTGCGCCCATGGTCGTGACGACATCGAGGTCGGTCGTCCACTCCCCGTGTGGCTCGAGGCGGACCCGGAAGCTGAGCCCGCCCTCGTCCACCTTCGCGCGCTGGGAGGACGAGATCACAGTCTCGCGGCGGTAGGTCTTGCGCTCGTACCCAAGATGCAGGGCGCCCTTCACGACCTTCGCCGAATACGTGCCCTTCTTCTTCAACGCATCCTTGACTTCGAAGAGATCGGCGAAATCGGAGCCGGCGTCGATCCGGACGGTCAGGTCGACGGGCTTCTCGTCGTGATTGAGGATTGTCAACTCCTCATGGAATCCGTCCCCGACCGCGCGGCGGCGAATAACCGACAGCTTGGCGTCGACGTAGACGGTGCCGGTACCGGGCACGAGGAAGAACCTGGTCTCGAAGTACTGCAGGTCGTCGACCGAGAGGGGATTGAGCCGCTGGCCGTTGACGGTGAGGATCCACTTCGAGAGAAACCGGGTGTCGAAGGAGAACAGGCCGGTGGGGTCTGTCAGCGACGCCTCGACGTCGCCGTTCCGATCGCTGACGACGAACGTGTTGCCGTCGAGGATCTGAACGAGCTCGGTCATGTCCGGCTCCCCGCCGGCCCGGGCAGGAGACGCTGAAAGAGGACCATCAGCTCGCGGTCGCCCTCGACCTGGATCTCGCCACGAAGCGTCGCCGCGAAGACGTTCGCCTTTCCGCTCACGATGCCGCCGAACAGGCGCTTGTCAGCCTTCACCACACAGTCGGCCGCACTGCCCTGACGCGAGACCTTCGCCTCGCCGTTCTTCAGGGTCACGAACCAGCGCGCCGTTCGCTTTCCGTCCACGACGTCGAAGCGGAGCGTGCCGCTCATGCGCTGGAGCAAGGGGTCGTGCGCTCGTTGCTCGAGCTCCTTGAAAAACTCTGCGGTCGGATCCGTCATCTGTCTCCTCTTGCCGGTCGGCCGGACTGACCAGCATCCATTCCACACCCGTGAGAGAGGGCGAGCATCCTACGGTTGGGGTGAATCGACCGGCGCAGCCCTAGGCCGTGAGCATCTTCTTGGCGCCGTACGCCGATCAGGAACTGCTGTTGAGGGCCTTGCACGACTCGGCGTTCTGGAAGGCGTCCTCGAGCTCGTGGCCGACGTCCGCCGCCTGGAGCTGCGACACGGCCGTCGTGACCTGGGTGCCCATCGTGGCCAGCGTCGCGGTGACGGTCGATGCCGCCGTGAGCGCCTCGTTGGCGCCGTTCACGTCCTTCGTGGCGTCCTTGATCTTCGTGACGTCACCGTCCAGCTCGTCGGAGAGCGTGTCGATCGCCGTCTTCGCCTTGTCGCCGCCCTCGGTGTCCGGCTTGCCGAGTCCCTTCACGTCGTCGACGAGCGTGCTCGTCGAACTCGACAGGGAGTCCGTGAAGGACTGGAGGCCCGCCTTGGACGGACTCGCCTGAAGGTCTTTCGCAGAGCTCTGGATGGAGTCTCTCCAGATGTGAGCGCCTTGCAGACACCGTTCGCCCAGTCCTGGGCAGAGCTCGTGTCAGACCCCCCTCCGCCTCCGCATCCGCTCGCAAGAAGAGCGACGCAAGCGGTAACGGCGAGCAGGACGAGCCACTTCGACTTCGACACCATCGCGTGCATGGTGTCACACCGTGCTCGATCCGGCCAATGCGCACCCGCATGGGCTAGGGTCGGCTGAGCGATGGCAGAGCTCGGTCCCGTCGAGATGCTCGTCGTCGAGTTCGAGGGGAATCGATTCAAGGGCGAGATCCTCCCAGAGCTCGACCGTCTCCACCAGGACGGCGTGGTACGGCTCGTCGACCTCTTGTTCGTGCGCAAATCGGACGCCGGAACGCTCGCTGTCCTGACCGCGAGCGACCTCGACGCCGACGAGCTCCGTGAGTTCGGATCGTTCCTGACCGAGTTGGTCGGGCTTGGCCTCGTCCGTGAACGGGAACCGGCACTTGAGGAGGGCCCGGACCTCTCGAGCGGCCACGTCTTCGACAAGGCCGAGGCCGACGATCTCGCGGCCGTGATTCCGGACGGCTCCTCGGCCGCGATCGTGCTTCTCGAACATACCTGGGCCGTTCCGTTGCGCCGCAAGATCGCGCGGGCCAGAGGAAGGATCCTCTCCCAGGAGTGGATCAACGCGCGGAGGCTCGCCGAGATCGGCCTGGTTTCCGAGCCCGCCGAGCAGAACGGCAACGGCCACCGGCCCAGACGCTGAGCCCGAGCGATCTCTCAGCTGCTCAAGCCGGCGATGCCGTTTCGTAGCAGCGACGTCGCCAGCAGGAGGACGAGCACCGCCGCAACCTTGTAGGCGTTTCGCGTGAGCCAGTCACGTGCCCGCTCGAGGATGGCCATCGTTCGCTCGCGCGCGACGAGGAGCATGAGGAGTGCAAGCGCGAGTGGGAGCAGCGACACGATCGAGAAGAAGAGCCAGTCGACGATGTACTGCGTGGCCGACGGGTCGAGCTCCGAGATGTCCTTGAGGGCGATGGGGATGAAGGCTCCTGGGTTTGCAAGCGCGGCGCCCGCGCCCACGATCGCGATCGCCGGCGAGGAGGCGACCTTGCCCATCTGTGCGACCGCGCTCTCGGCGCGCGCCGGGTCCGCCGGCCGTCTGAGGAGGACGAGCGCGAGGACGATCATCCCCGCTGCGAGGACAAGGTCGAGCACTGCGACCCACGTCTTCGGCGTCGACGGGTCGCGCGAGGCGGCTGCATTGCCGAGGACGAACGCCGCCACGACGCCGATCCCGATCGTGGCAGAAAGCGCGCCGATGTAGAAGAGCGTGCCGGCCCGGAGCGGTCGGTCACCGAGGACGAGTGCCAGGATCGAGAAGGTCAGCGTGGTCGGCGAGAGCATCGCGGCCAGCGCGGTCACGACGAGCTCGGCGTGGATCCAGTCCAACTAGGACTCGGTGCGTTCGCGCAGTGACCGCTTGGCCTCTTTCCGTTCCTTCCGGGCCGCCTGCTGCTCGGCGGCCTTCTCCTTTGCTCCCGCGTACGAGGTGCTCACGAGCGACTTGCCTCCGGACCAGCCGAACGCCCAGGCCATCAGCACGATGGCGAGAATGATGTTCCAGCACGTCGTGACGAGCTGCTGGGCGACGGAGTACGCAGTCGCGTCCGTTGCGCTCGCGACCCCGTTCAGAGACGCAACGTTGAACGCCTGAGTCACGCCCGCGCCGCCAGGCGTGACCGAGGTCACGTTCGCGATCGAGTTCCCGCCGCAGATGCGCATGAGGGTGTCGAATGTCACCGGGATCGAATAGGCGGCCAGGAAGACTCCCATGACCGCCAGGCTCGCGAGCCAGCTCAGGAACGACGGCAGGAAGACGCGGGCGAGGTATGTCCTCGGCCGGGCGAGAATCGCGCCTCCCTCTTTGGCCTGGTCCCACCACTTGACGACGCGGGGCCAGAGCCGCCGCAGGACTACGAAGATCAGATAGCCGCCCCCGAGAATCACGATGGCCGTGGCCCATGGATGCTCGTGGACGAACGCGAACTTGATGTCGAACGATCCCGCGACGTTCAGGAAGAGATAGAGGTAGACGAACAACCCGATGAGCGTGTAGAAGATCTTCTGGACGGCGTAGCCGCCGAGGACACCGGCAAACGTCGCGCCGGCGATGATCGTGGTGAACATCAGAAGGAGCGCGAACGTCCCGAGGTTCGCCGGGAGGATGCTGTTCATCGCGACCGAGGCGGCGTAGCAGGCGAGGATGTGGAGCCACCTGACGCCGTCGCCGTAGGCGAACCTCAGAATCGAGTACCACCCGAACGCCGTCAGGGTCGTCTGCACGGTCTTCAGGACGACGGCGGCGATGAGGTAGCCGACCGAGATGTCGTTCATCGTGTCCCAGAGGTCGCTGAACCACCCGCGGATGTCCCACCCGAGCAGGTACGCGATGGCGCCGACGACGAGGATCACGACCGCGCCCGTGATCAGTCGGTGCCAGTGGAACCGTCTCTCTTCGGTCGGGGCGGCAGGCGACGCCGCTGTCATGTCGGCAGTCACGAGGACGGAGGATACGCCGGGGTCTAACACAGCTGGGAGTGACGGCAGTCGATGGGCCTGTAGGAGAGACGCCGCACCGTCATCTTCACCGTCCACCGCAGCGAGGAGCCGTCCTCGATCTGCTTGGCCGGACGTGTAGGTGAACGAGAAGCCCGGCCGATGGACGACGCTCAGCGGCCGCACCACGAACCCGCCCTCGTACCAGGGAAGCGCCCCGGCCTCGCAGGCTCCGCCCCGGCGCGGGTACGTCGTCGCGAGCGGAAAGTCGCCGGCCGAGGCCGAGATCGTCGGACGCGTCACGACGGGATTCCGGGCGTTCGTGACCAGAAGCGAGGCGAAGATCGGCTTCCAGCGTGACGAATCGAGCTGGACGGTCACGTTGCACGGATCGGCGAGCCCCGCATAGGTCGCCGATCCCGCGAGCTGGAGGCGCGTGCTCGCCGCGCCGTTCGCGGAGGAGTAGTTCTTCTTCCCCCACCAGCTCAGGCTCTTCTGCTTCGGCCTGGAGCTGAGATGGAGCTCCGTCGTCGCGGTTGGCGCCGCCGTTCGTGAACGTCGCGTTCAGCGTCACGGTCGTGACCTGAAACCGGTAGATGAACGGAGCCGACGTCCTTCGTCTCCTTCGCACTCGCGACACCGCACGTCAGAGCGACGGCGAGGAACACGGCGAAAAATCGAAGCATGGTTCGCGAGGCCATGTGAAAAGCTTCGCATGTTCGAGACTCAGGCCGAGGCGGTCGCCGACGGTACCGGCGGTCCCTCGAGCGCGCGCAGCTCGGCCATGGCAGCGCGCCGCTTCGCGGTGACCTCGATGACGACGATCTGGATCGAGGCGACGATCGGAACGGCGATGATCGCCCCGACGACGCCGAGCAGCGCGCCGAACACCATCACGCTCGCGATCACGAAGAAGCCCGAGACGTCCGCGGCCTTGCCGAGGATCGTCGGCTGAAGCAGGTAGTTCTCGATCTGCTGGTAGACGAGCACGATCGCGAGCATGATCAGCGCCGCGGTCAGCCCTTGCGTCAGGCAGGCGAGCACGAGGATCGCGCCCGCGACCGTCGCGCCGACCATCGGGATCAGGTCGAGGAAGCCGGCGATGAAGGCGAGGGCGAGGGGAGCGGGCGCGCCCAGCGCCCATGCGGACAGGCCGTAGATCGTCCCGCAGATGACCGAGATCGCGATGTTTCCCAGCATCGTCCGCGAGACGGCGGTGACGATCGCCGGCCAGACCCGCCCGAGCCGCTCGGAGCCGGTCGGGTCCAACAGGCTGTCGACCGCGCTCACGAGCCGCGGCAGGTCGATGATCAGGAAGAGCGTGAGGAAGATCGCCGTGACGAGGCTCGAGGATCAGGCTGAAGCCCGAGACGACGACGCCGATCACGCCGCCGGCGGCGTTGCCGAGCGCCTCGGCGATCTGCTTGACGTTCTTCTGAGCCTCCTCCGGCGCCTGGCTGTGGCTGTCGAACCACGAACCGATCGACGAGTCCCGGATCTGCTGGACGATCGACGGCAGGTCGTCGACGAGGTTGCGCACCGAGTTCACGAACGGCGAGAGCAGGATCGCGACGGCGATGAGCGCGAACACGACGATCCCGAGCACGACGACCGTGGCCGTCAGGCCGCGGCCCCACTTGAGCTGTGCGCTGGACGAGCGTCACGACCGGCTCGAGCACGAGCGCGGCGAAGAGCGCGAAGAAGATCGTGAGCACGGCGGTCCGGACGAAGACCAGCGCCCAGGCGAGCGCAGACGAACGACGCGATGACGAGCAGCGTCCCGATCGGTGAGAGTTGACGCCGATCGCTCGCCTTGTCGCCGGGACCGCCCTGGCGGGTTCTGCGTGCACAGCCCTGGGTACGCGGTCGGGAGGGCAGATCCTGCGCGCGTCGAACCCCGTCCGGATGGAAAATCGGTGGGACACCGACCGCACGGAAGCGTTCAGCGACGGCGTGCTGGCCATTGCGATCACGCTGCTCGTCCTCGACATCAGGGTCCCGTTGTCCGAGTTCGACGACCTCTGGCACGGGATCGTGAGCCAGTGGCCGTCCTATCTCGCCTACGCGACGAGCTTCATCACGATCGGCGGCATCTGGCTCGCGCACCACGGCAGTCTTCCGGCGGCTCCGCTATGCGAACGACCGGGTGATGAGGCTCAACCTCCTGCTGCTCATGGCCGTGTCGTTCCTGCCGTTCCCGACACGGTTGCTCGCCGAGGCGTTCCACGACCCGGACGCGGAGCGTGCAGCCGCGATCTTCTACGGCGCAACGCTTCTCGTGATCGCACTCCTGTTCACCGCGCTCTGGAGCGCCATCGCCAGCGAGCGGGATCTCCTCCGACCCGAGGTCACGGACCAAGAGGTCGGCGAGATCCTCCTCAGGGCGACCCCGAGCATCGCCTTCTACGGCGGCTTCATCTTGCTCGCACTCCTCGTGCCGCGCGTCGCGGCGATCGGCTACCTCGTCGTCGCCGTCAGCGAACCTGCTCCGGGTTCGCGGCGACGAAGAGTCGACGGCGGCGCGACGTCCTCGTAGCGTTGCCGAGCATCACCTCGGTCGCCTTGATGAGCACGACGTCGTCCCCGGTCTCGAGCCCGAGATTCTCGACTGCCGTGTCACGGCTGCGACGATCTCCTGGCCGCCGATGTCCACCGTCACCTCGGCCATGATCGTCCCGAGCTTCACGCCGGAGACGTTGCATGCGAGCTGGTTCGTCGTGCTGAGCTGCATGTGTTCTCATTTCAGGCGCGAGTCGCGTCGCTCGTCCGTCGGAGGCGACGACCCGTGTCCCCGTGGCCTTGAATGATGCAAAGACAGGCGTCCCGATCGCGAGGTTCAGCCGCCGCAGCGACTCGACCGTGATCTCCGCCGTGATCGGGCCGACGCCGAGCCGCGCGCGGTTCCCGAGCTCGGTGATCGTCTGGATCGGCGCGCGGATGACGTTGAGGGCCGAGTCGTGCGGCTCCTCGGTCCCGACGGTGACGTCCCACGGGTAGACCGCGACGACGACGTCGCCGGACGCCGGCTCGGTCGTGGAGATGATCGTCCCGTCGGCGAGCCGAACGCGCGCGAGCCCGTTGCCGGAGCTCTCGGCGTGGGCCCGCAGCAGGTTCGCGCCGGTGAAGGAGGCGACGAATGGATCCGCCGGGCTGCCGACGAGATCTGCAGCGGCTGCCGACCTGACGCAGCCGCCCGTCGACAAGGACACCTACGACGTCTGCGAGCGCCGCCGCGTCCTCGAAGTCGTGCGTCACGAGAAGCGTCGGGATCTCGAGGCCCGCGAGGAGCTCCTGCAGCTCGCGCCGGACGGTCGACTTCGTGTGGCTGTCGAGCGCGGCGAGAGGCTCGTCGAGCAAGAGCACCTTCGGGTCGCGGGCGAGCGCGCGCGCGAGGGCGACGCGTTGGCGCTCACCGCCCGACAGCTCTCCGGGACGAGCGTCGGCGAGGTGACGGATGCCGAAAGCGGTCGAGGTACTCGTCGGCCTTGTGGCGGCGCGGATACTCGATGTTCCCGCGGACCGTCATGTGCGGGAACAGGGCGTAGTCCTGGAAGACGATACCCGACCGCGCGTTCGTCGATGGGGACGTCGACCCGCCGGGCTGGATCGAACCAGACTGTCCTCCGACGGCGACGATCCCCGACGTCGGTCTTCACCAGTCCGGCAACGACGCGAAGGATGGTCGTCTTTCCGGCACCGGACGGCCCGACGAGCGCGACCGTCCCGTCGACTGCGAGCGTCAGGCGGAGCTCGAAAGACCGAAGCGGAACGGTGATCTCGTCGAGGAGGAGGTCTGCCATGAGAGAACGACCCGCAGCGTCGCAGCAGGACCAGGCTGAAGAGTACGAGCAGGGCGCCCATGGCGACCGCAGAGTCGAAGTCCTGGTCGAACTGCGCATAGATCGCGAGCGGCAGCGTCTGCGTCACGCCCTGAAGGCTCCCCGCGAACATGATCGTCGCGCCGAACTCGCCGAGACCTCGGGCGAAGGACAGGGCGAGGCCGGCGACGAGCCCGCCGCCGCGCGAGCGGGAGCATCGACCCGGAAGAACGTTCGGACGGGGCCGCACGCCGAGCGTCCGCGACGCGGCGACGAGGTTCGGAGTCGACGGCCTCGAACGCTGCGATCGCCTGCCGGACGTAGAGCGGCGAGGCCACGTACGCAACCGCGATCGTGACGGCCGTCTGTGTGAACGGCAGTGTGAAGCCGAGCGCTTGGAACGACGAGCCGAGCAGCCCGAGACGTCCGAAGGCCGCGAGCAGCGCGATGCCTGCGACGGCCGGCGGGAGGACGAGCGGAAGCTCGACCAAGGTGATCGCAAGCGACCGGCCAGGGAAGCGGCGGGTCGCGATGAGGAGTGCGGTCGGTGTTCCGAAGACGAGGATCAGTGCCTGCGCGGCGAGGCTCGTCTTGAGGCTGACGACGACGGCGTCCTTGACGACCGGGCTCGAGAGCTGGTCGAGCAGGTGCCCCGGCGAGGTGTGGACGAAGATGCGCGACGATGGGCAGGAGGAGGAAGCCGAGCGCCGTCGCAGCGGCCAAGCCGATCGCGACGGCTAACGCGACTCTCCGAGCCGACGTCCCCTTTCGCATCGCAGCCGTTACTTCTTGGCCGGCTTCGGCTTCACGCGCGGCAGGAAACCCGCGGCGCGGAGCCGGGCCTGTCCCGCCTTGCTCAGCACCCGATGCATGAACGCCCGCGCATCCGCCTTGTTCTCGCTGCGCGAGACGACGCACAGGCCGTACTGCACCTTCGGCTGCGCCCAGGCCGGAACCCTGAGCACCTTCACCTGGCCTCCGGCGGCCCTCGCGTCAGTCGCATAGACGAAACCGGCATCAGCCTCGCCCAACGTCACCTTTGCCAGCACTTCGCGGACGTCCGTCTCTCGGCTGACGACCTGAGGGAGCACGGCGTTGGACAGGTTCATGTTCCGGAGGATCTGCAGCGTGTAGCTCCCGACCGGCACACCCGGGCCCGCGATGACGAGCTTCACGCCTTTGCGACTGAGGCCGTAGATGTTCCGGATGTTCGCCGGGTTCGCGCGCGGGACCACGATGACGAGCGTGTTGCGCGTGAACACGACCGGCTTCGAGCAGAGGTTCTTCGAGAAGAGCTGGTTCGGAAGCGTCATGTTGGCCGACGCAAAGACGTCGGCCGGCGCTCCCTGCGTGATCTGCGCGGCGAGGGTGTTCGAGCCGGCGAAGGAGTACCGCGGGGACGGGTCGATCTTCGGGAAGACGTCCGTCAACGACGCAGCCGCAAAGACAGTGATCTGCGCAGACGGCGCCGTTTGCGCCGCACTCGCCGTCGAGGCGACCAGGACGACCGCGAGGAGCAACGCACGTCTCACGTCTGGATCATCACGTTCGTCGACTTCACGATCGCGGTCGTCGCCATCCCGGGCTTCAGCCCGATCTCCTCGACGGCGTCGCGCGTCACGACCGCCACGAGGCGAATCGGTTCGTTGACGATGAGTTCGACTTGCGCCATGAGCCCGTCCGTCTTCACGTCGGTGACGACGCCGTGAAGCCGGTTGCGCGCACTGATGTGAGAGCCCTCTCCGTCACCGCGAAGCCGGTCGAGCTCGCGGGCCGCGACGACGCGCCTGTTTCGAGCGTCACGCGTCACCGTGATCCGTCCCGCTTTGTCCCAGCGGCGGAGCGTGTCGAGGCTGATCCCAAGGGCAGACGCCGCCTCGCTCGCCGAGTAGGTCTCCTTGCGCGCCATCAGCTCTCGAACACGTCCAACGCGGTCGACACGGCGTCGGCGTGAAGCGCCGCCGGGAATGGGCGTCCGATCGTCGGCTTTCCGGCAAACGGTGCGAGGGCGGACAGGTGCTGCGCCTCGTTCGTGGCGACTTGCGCGACCGAAAGACGGAGCGCGGCGGTCTGCATCGTCTCGACGGCCCCGAGGTAGGCACCGAGAAGCAGCGTCTCGATCCGCCACCCGAGCGCGTGAATCGACCGGGCGGTGCCGAAGCTGCGGCGCGGATACGTGAAGTCGACGTCGGCCGCCGTGGCGGGCGCCTCACCCGCCTCCCTGACGAGCTTCGCGAGCGTCGCGTAATGGAGCCGGTCATCGGCGAGCGACCGCCGGTAGGTCGCGAGCGCGCGGCCGCGCAGCTTTCCCGTGGCGAGAGCGCGTCCATGGAAGTCGATCGCCAGAAGCTCGGCGCCGATCAGCAGCCGGAGGTTCGCGAGATCGCCGTCGGGCGTGGGTGCGTCGGCCGCTGTTGCGGCGACCGCAGTTGAGCTTGGCGCAAGCAGTGCGGCTCCGCTGACGGCGCCGAGCCGGAGCAGTCCCCGTCGGCTCAGGGTGTTGCTGTGTGCATAGGCAAAGCCCAGGCGCAAGAGGCCGCGAGGCTAACACAGTTAGATTCGCGCGGTGGGCAGTGAGATCGAGCGCAAGTTCCTCGTCGAGCAGCTGCCGCAAGAGCTCGCGAACGAGCCCGGAGCCGAGATCGAGCAGGGCTACCTCGCGATCGGTGCGGACGAGATCCGCCTGCGCCGGCACGGCGACGAGAACGTACTGACCGTCAAGCGCGGCAGCGGGATGAGCCAGGGAGGAGGTTGAGGTGCCGCTGAGCCACTGAGGCGTTCGAGCAGCTCTGGCCGCTCACCGCCGGCCGGCGCGTCGAGAAGACGCGCGTCACGACGCCGGTCGAAGGGGCACTTGGCGGAGGTCGACGTCTATCGCGGCCCGCTCGCCGGCCTCGTCACCGTCGAGGTCGAGTTCGACGACCTGAACAGCGCGAGCATGTTTTCGCCACCTTTCTGGTTCGGGAACGAGCTCACAGGCGACTCGCGCTACTCGAACCAGTCCCTCGCGGTCGACGGCCTGCCTATGCCGTGAGGCCGCGCACCGCTACGATCGCCCCATGGCTACCAAGGCGCCGGCCGCTCCACTCATCGGCGAACAGCTCGAAGAGCTCCTCCGGCTGATCAAGGGCGCAGACAGCGTCGAGCTCAAGCTCACCGTGCCGGAGTCGGCTCACAGCTCGACCGCGAGGGCGCTCGGGATGGATCCGCTCGAAGCCGAGATCCGCCAGGTCTACTTCTTCGACACACCGGACCTCACGCTCAACGAACGCGGCGTCGTCGTTCGCGGGCGACGCGTGCAACGCAAGGGCGACGACACCGTCGTCAAGCTCCGCCCCGTCGTACCGAAAGAGCTGCCGCCGAACCTCAGAAAGTCGCCGAACCTCGGGGTCGAGGTCGACGCCATGCCGGGCGGCTTCGTGTGCTCCGCGTCGATGAAGGGCGCTCTCGCGAAGCCCGACGTCAAGAAGGTCGCGGAGGGGAAACGCCCCTTGAGCAAGATCTTCTCGAAGGAGCAGAGAGACTTTTACGAGACGCACGCGCCGGACGGGCTGGCGCTCGACGACCTCACCCTCCTGGGGCCGATCCTCGTCATGAAGCTGAGGTTCCGGCCCGTCGAGCTGGCGCAGAAGGTCGTGGCCGAGCTCTGGCTGTATCCGGACAACACGCGCATCCTCGAGCTCTCGACGAAGTGCCCGCCCGCCGACGCGCTCCAGGTCTCGATGGACGCCAAGCAGTACCTCAGCAGCAAGGGTGTCGATCTGACCGGCGACCAGCAGACCAAGACGAAGACGGCGCTCGACTACTTTTCGAAGAACCTCGCGGCCTAGCCCGCTTCCGTCGCCGGCTCGGTTCCGTGAGCCGCCGCGGGATGCGCGACCCGCAGGAACGCGGCACCGATGATCGCGGCCGAGGCGGCGAACACAGCGCCGACGAAGAACGCGACGTGGTAGCCGCCGTTCAGCGCGGCAAGCGGTCCCTCGCCCGACGCGGTCAGGCTGTCCGTCCGCGAGGCGGCGACGCTGACGAGGACGGCGAGCCCGACGGCGCCCCCCATCATGAAGGCCGTGTTGACGACGCCCGACGCCAGCCCTGACTCCTCGGGCCCGACGTCGCTCATCGCGGCGAGCAGCACCGGATTGAACGCCATGCCCGCGCCGCACCCGAGCAGGATCATGCTCGGAAGCACGTCGGCGACGAAGTTGCCGTCCACCGGCGCCTGCGTGAAGAGCAACAGGCCTGCGGACGCGAGCAGCAGTCCCGTCGCAAGCGGCGCCCGGATCCCGAAGCGCATCACGAGCCTCGCCGACAGGCCGACCGAGAAGACGCCCATGATGATGTTCGCGGGAAGGAAGGCGAGACCGACCTCGAGCGGGCTGTAGCCCAGAACGAGCTGCAGGTACTGGGCGGAGAGGAAGAACCACGCGAACATCGCCGCGGCCCACAGAATGCCCACGACGTTCGAGGTGACGAGGTTCCGCAGCCGGAAGAGCCGAAGCGGCACGAGCGGCGAGGGCACCCTTCCCTCGATGACGAGGAACACGACGATCAGCACGACAGAGGCTGCGAGCAGTCCGAGCGTGCGCGCCGTCGTCCACCCGACGTCGTTGCCGTTCACGATCGCGTAGACGGCGATCATCAGCGCCGCCGTCACGGTGACGGCACCGGCCACGTCGAGCTTCCCCTCTCCGGTCCCGCGGCTCCCCGGAAGGAGCTTCAGCGTGAAGAAGTAGACCGCGGCGCCGATCGGGACGTTCACGAGGAAGATCCAGTGCCAGTTCGAGCGCGTCCGTGAGGACGCCGCCGAGCAGAACACCGATGCTCCCGCCGCCGGCCATCACGAAGCCGAAGACCCCCATCGCCTTCGCCCGCTCGGCCGGCTCGGTGAACAGGTTCATGATCAGCGAGAGCGCGACGGCCGAGACCACGGCGCCTCCCACTCCCTGGACGGCGCGGGCGGTGACGAGCAGCCCCTGCGTCGTGGACAGGCCGCACGCAACGGAGGCAAGCGTGAACAGGAGCACACCGGCGAGGAACAGGCGCCGGTGGCCGAAGAGATCGCCGAGACGGCCACCGAGGAGCAGGAAGCCTCCGAAGGTCAGCAGGTACGCGTTCACGACCCACGCGAGCGACGTCTGCGAGAAGCCGAGGTCCTCACGGATCGACGGCAGCGCCACGTTCACGATCGTCGTGTCGAGCACGATCATGAGGTCGCCCAGGCACAGCACGAGGAGGGCGAGCCAGCGGGTGCGGGTGTCCGTGATGGTCATCGGGAAAGTCCTTTCGCAGCTTTCGTCATCGGAAACTTGGACGGTGCCGGGGCGGCGAATTCATCGGTCCGCGATCGATGACTTCTGGCGGGCCGAGCGGGTCTAACTCTTGATGGCCGCCCCATCGGAGACGATCGTCGTCTGCGACGTCGCGTGCGCCCGCGCCGACGCAGAGACCGTCGAAGCGCTCGCGACGGCTCCAGCTGGCTGCGCGGCGGCACGGCTGCCGCGTCAGGCTGCGGCACGCCTTCGGACGACCTGCGCCAGCTGATCGCGTTCATGGGGCTGCGCGACGTCTTTCCGGACGAGCCTTTACGCCTCGATCCTGGGGGGTAGGCCGAAGAGCGGAAAGATCGTCTCCGTCCCGAGGAAGAACGTGAACTCGGCGATCTTGCCGTCCCTGAGCTCGAGCACCTGCAGCGCCCAGGGATCGAACCCCGAGCCGGTCTCGCTCGGCTTGTACTGGCCGAACGCCGGCGAGCCGTTCGCGGAAAGCGTCGGGATGACCCGCGAGCCGCGGCATCCGATCCCGCGCCCGAGCCACCAGCCGAAGATGTCCTCCCGGCCGCTCAGCCAGAGCTCGTACGGCGGCATCGACTGCGTGGCGTCCTCGTGGATGAGCGCAGTCAGCGCATCCATGTCGTAGCGCTGGAACGCGTCGACGTACCGTTCGAGCAGTTCCCGGTCTGCGTCGTCCAGCGGCTTCGCCGGCTCGGTCTCCTCGACCTCGCTCTGGTCAAGCGTGGCGCGTGCGCGCTGAAGCGCGCTGTTGACGGAGGCGACGCTCGTCTCGAGCAGCTCGGCCACCTCCGACGCCTTCCACCGCAGGACCTCGCACAGGATCAGGACGGCGCGCTGGCGCGGAGGCAGATGCTGCAACGCCGCCACGAAGGCGAGCTTGATCGTCTCGCGCGACGCAACCACCTCGGCCGGATCGGCGTCGGAGACGACGAGACCGTCCGGGACGGGCTCGATCCACGTCACTTCAGGAAGCTGCCGTCCGATCGGGCCGTCGGGATTCCACGACGAGCTGAGATCCATCGGCCTGACCCGGCGCTCCTTGCCGTTCAGCAGGTCGAGGCAGACGTTCGTCGCGATCCGGTAGAGCCACGATCGCAGCGCCGCCCGGCCCTCGAAGCGGTCGAAGCTCTTCCACGCCCGCAGCAGCGTCTCCTGGACGGCGTCCTCGGCCTCGAAGGGCGAGCCGAGCATGCGGTAGCAGTAGGCGGTGAGCTCCTTGCGATGCTGCTCGAGGCGCTGATCCAGCCCTTCGGCGCCGGGCTTGAGGCTGAGCGACGACTCCTGCACCCGGACCATCGTATGTACGGACTAGTCGCCTTTGTCGCGCCTCACCAGCTTCGCCTTGCCGACCTCGATCCGGGAGCTCTTGAGGAGCTCCAGGGCCGCCGTGTGGTTCGCCTCGTCCTCCAGGTCGTGCGAGATGTCCGCCTCGACCTCCGTCGCGAGATGGCCCGGGAGGCCGACGACGCCGGACGGCGCCTTCTCGTCCGCAGGCCCGACGACGAGCGCCGAGATCGTGCCCTGACGATCGTGCAACGCGACCACCTTCATTGCCGTCCTCCCTTCCTCACGACGAGATCCCGCCCAGCCAGACCGCGTAGTTCGCGGAGTCCGGGCCAAGGTTGCGCACGGTGGCGTGCAGGTACCGATCCCCGTTCGGGCTCGCCTCCATCGAGACGTGTGTGACCTCGAGCTGCCGGTCGGCGCCGGCGAGCGCGAGCGGGTGTGCCGTCACGGTGACCGCGTCGGCGTACCACGGCCACGGCCCGAAGCTCCAGAGGTGCTCGGCGCCGGGCGGCATGCCCCACTCCGAGACCCAGGCGTACGGGCCGTACCGAAAGATGTTCGCCATCCGAAACCTCCTCGGGGCGTGCGGGCCCGGCACGGCCTCCTTCGCTGGTGGCTGGAGTGTCCTGCGCCGTCGCGCGCGCGTCAACTCGCTGCGGGAGGGGTGCGGGCATCCGTACCTCAACTCGCCGGTCTGGACTCTTGGCCAGCCCTGGCGCGGACGGCAATCTGAAGAGGAGAAAACGAGCATTTTCGAGCGAAAGGACCGGACGACAAATGGTGGCTTCGGATAAACGGAAATGGCTGGCGCTCGGCCTACTGAGCGTCGTCCAGTTCATGGTCGTCCTGGACATCGCGATCGTGAACGTCGCGCTGCCCTCGATTCAGACCGATCTCGGGTTCTCTCAGGAGAACCTGCAATGGGTAATCAGCGCGTACGCGCTCGTCTTCGGAGGATTCCTGCTCCTGGGCGGACGCGCCGCGGACCTCCTCGGACGGAAACGGCTCTTTCTGGTCGGCCTCGTCGTCTTCACGGTGGCGTCGCTCCTGGCCGGTCTGGCCTGGTCCGAGGCATCGCTGATCTCCGCCCGTGCGCTTCAGGGCCTTGGCGCGGCGGTCATCACGCCCGCAGCGCTCTCGATCCTCTCCGTGACGTTCCTCGAAGGCCGTGAGCGGAACATCGCGCTCGGCGTGTGGGGCGCCGTCGGCGGCTTCGGCGCCGCGGCAGGCGTCCTGCTCGGGGGCATCCTCACGGACGCTCTCAGCTGGGAGTGGATCTTCTTCGTGAACATCCCTGTCGGCATCACGGCGTTGGCCGTCGCCCCGGTGCTCCTGCAGGAGAGCCGCGATGCACGGGTCAAGCGCTTCGACGTTCCCGGCGCGGCGCTGGTGACCGCAGGGCTCTCGTCGCTCGTCTACGCGATCACGCAGGCGGGCCATGAGGGTTGGCTCGCAGGGCGCACGGTCGGCTTCTTCGTGGCGAGCGTCGTGCTGCTCGTCGGCTTCGTCGGCTGGGAGATGCGTCACCCCGAGCCGCTGATGCGCCTCGGCATCCTCCGCATCAAGACGGTGAGCGGCGCCAACGTCGCCGGTTTCATCATGGGCACTGCGATGTTCTCGATGTTCCTGATGCTCACCCTCTACATGCAGCAGGTGCTGGGCTACTCGGCGATGAAGACCGGCGTCGCCTATCTGGCGGTCGCAGGGACCGCGATCTTCACCTCTGCGATCGCCGCGCAGCTCGTGACGCGGATCGGCGTCAAGCCCGTCCTCGTCATCGGGATGACGGCGCTGACGGCGGGCCTCGTGTACTTCACGCAGGTCTCCGACGGCGGCTCATACCTCGGTGATCTGCTTCCGGGCTTCCTGGTGATCGCGCTCGGCATCGGGTTCTCGTTCGTGCCGATCTCGATCGCCGCCCTCGCGGGCGTCGCACCGGCAGAGGCCGGGCTCGCGTCGGGCCTCATCAACACGTCGCAGCAGATCGGCGGCGCGCTCGGCATCGCTGCACTCTCGACGATCGCAACGACGCGGACGGACGACGCGCTGGCGTCGGGCTCCTCGCTCCACGTCGCGCTGGTCGACGGCTTCCGCGGCGCGTTCCTCGCGGGCGTCGTCATCGCCGCGATCGGCATCGTCGCGGCCTTCGTCCTGATCAGGAAGGACGAGCTCGAGGTCATCATCCAGCCGGACGAGCAGGCCGAGCCGGCCTTCGACCTGGCCGCGTAGGACACGCTCTCGGCTCTGGGGGGATCCGTCCCCCCAGAGCCACCTTGTGTAAGGCAACCCTTACGACCTTGCTGTAAGGTCAGCCTTACATGATCCCGACGTTCGTCATCGGGCTGCGGGAGGGCGTCGAGGCTTCCCTCATCGTGGGCATCGTCGCCGCCTTCCTCCGGCAGGAAGGACGGTCGGACGCCCTTCGCTGGATGTGGACGGGAGTCGCCCTGGCGGCCGCCATCTGCGCCGCCGGAGGCATCGCGCTCGAGATCGTCAGCGAGAACCTCCCCCAGAAGGAGCAGGAGGCTCTCGAGACGGTGGTCGCCCTGATCGCGGTCGTCGCGGTGACGTTCATGATCGTCTGGATGCGGCGGAACGCGCGCAGCATCAAGGGCGCGCTCGAGGGCCATGCAAAGGAGGCGCTCGCAGCCGGCTCCGTGCTCGCGCTCGTCGGAATGGCCTTCTTCGCCGTCATCCGCGAGGGCTTCGAGACCTCCGTGTTCCTGCTCGCGGCGTTCGACTCCTCGACGAGCCCGGCGGCCGCCGGCGCGGGCGCCGTGCTCGGCGTGCTCGCTCGCGGTCCTGATCGGGTGGGGGATCTATCGCGGCGGTGTCCGCATCAACCTCGCGCGGTTCTTCCGCATCACCGGCGTCGTCCTCGTCCTGGTGGCCGCGGGCCTCGTCGCCTCCGCGGCCCACACCGCGCACGAGGCGGGCTGGCTCAACAGCATGCAGGACCGCGTCGTCGACCTCCGCTGGCTCGTCGAGCCCGGCAGCGTCCGCTCCTCGCTGCTGACCGGCATCCTCGGCTTCCAGCCGGAGCCCGTGGTCGCCGAGGTGCTCGGCTACTTCCTGTTTGCGATCCCGATGTTGCTGTTCGTCCTGTGGCCGACTCGGGCCCGCGGCGGCCCGAAGCGCGCGAACCGGTCGCCGCCGGGAGGCCCGCATGACCGTTCGCATCGTTCCCTTTGTCCTCGTCGCCGCGCTCGGAGTCGCGGGCTGCGGCGGCGACAAGAGCTCCGAGGCGTCAGGTGGCAGCGTCGTCAAGGCGTCCCTGACCGATGCGGGGTGCACTCCGGCGAAGCTCACCCTCGGCGCCGGGCCCGACGACGTTCGAGGTGACGAACGACGACGCGGAGGCGGTCGAGCGAGTTCGAGGTGCTCGACGGCGACCGCATCCTCGGCGAGGTCGAGAACCTCGCGCCGGGCCTCTCCGGGACGTTCTCCCTCACGCTCCAGCCCGGGACCTACACGACGTACTGCCCCGGCGGGACGACGGCCGAGCGCGGCGTGCTCTCCGTCACCGGCGGGGGTCAGGCACAGGGCTCGTCCGAAGCGGCCGCGGCCGTGACGCAGTACCGGAACTACGTCGAAGAGCAGAGCGAGATTCTCGTCAGCCGCACGCGCGCGTTCGTGAAGGCGCTGCGCGCAGGCGACCTCGCAGCGGCCGAAGAGGAGCTACGCGGCCGCGCGGATCCCGTACGAGCGTATCGAGCCCGTCGCCGAGAGCTTCGGGAACCTCGACCCGGCGATCGACGCGCGCGCAGGTGACGTTCCGCGCTCGCAGTGGACCGGCTTCCATCCCATCGAGCAGGCGCTGTGGGTGAAGGGCACGACCGCTGGGACCGCCAGGCTCGGGACGAAGCTGCTCGCAGACGTGCGGTCGCTGCAGCGCAAGGTCGATGACGATGAAGCTCGAGGCCGCACAGATCGCGAACGGCTCGGTCGAGCTGCTCGGCGAGGTGTCGAAGTCGAAGATCACCGGCGAGGAGGAGCGCTACTCGCACATCGACCTCGTCGACTTCGAGGCGAACGTCGACGGCGCGAAGGCCGCGTACGACTCCGTGCGCTCGATCGTCGCCGCCGACGATCCGGCTCTCGCCAAGCGAATCGACGCCCGGTTCGCGGCGGTCGCCAACGGCGCTCGGCCCTACCGCCGCGGGACGGGTTCGTGCTCCTACACCGCGCTGGACGATCGAGACACACGGGCCCTCAGCAGGGGCATCGACGCTCTCGCCGAGCCGCTCTCGCAGGTCGGCGCGATCGTCGTCGCAGGGTGACCGAGAAGCCGTCGCGAGTCACACGGCGCCGCCTGCTCGCTCTCGGCGCCGCCGGCGCGGGTGCTGTGGTAGGCGGCGTCGGCATCGAGCGCCTCGCCGCGGGCGGAGACGACGAAGAGGCGGGCGCCAGGGTCGCGTTCCACGGGACGCATCAGGCGGGAATCGTCACGCCCGCGCAGGACCGGCTCTGCTTCGCCGCCTTCGACCTGACGACGACGAGCCGGGACGAGCTGCGCGGCCTCACGCGGGCCTGGACCGATGCGGCCGCACGGATGTGCGCAGGGAAGCAGGTCGGACACGGCCCCGACGATCCGAACGCGCCGCCGGCCGACACCGGCGAGGCTCTCGGCCTGCCGCCGTCGCACCTGACCGTCACCTTCGGCTTCGGAACGTCTCTGTTCGACGGGAGATTCGGCCTCGCGAACAGGCGGCCGGCGCAGCTCGCCGACCTCCCGTTCTTCGCCGGCGACGAGCTCGAGGACGATCGCTCCGGCGGCGACATCGCCGTCCAGGCGTGCGCCGACGATCCGCAGGTCGCCTTCCACGCCGTTCGCAACCTCGCCCGAATCGGCCGCGGCGCCGTCGTGATGCGCTGGTCGCAGCTCGGCTTCGGACGGACGTCGACGACCAGCCGTTCGCAGAGCACGCCGCGCAACCTCATGGGCTTCAAGGACGGGACGAACAACATCAAGCTCGAGGACAAGACGGCGCTGAAGCAGCACGTCTGGGCCGGCGGCGGCGACGAGCCCGGCTGGATGCGCGACGGCACCTACCTCGTCACGCGGCGGATCAGGATGCTCATCGAGGTCTGGGACCGCGCGAGCCTCCTCGACCAGGAGGCGACGATGGGACGCGTCAAGGACAGCGGCGCGCCGCTCGGCGAGAAGGACGAGTTCGACGACGTCGACCTCGAAGCGAAGTCCCCCTCCGGCGGGCCGGTCATCCCGACCGATGCGCACATCCGCCTCGCCGGGCCGTCGACGAATCGCGGCGAGCGCATCCTGCGGCGCGGCTACTCGTTCACGGACGGCATGGACCCGCGGCTCGGGCAGCTCGACGCCGGTCTGTTCTTCATCAGCTACCAGCGCGACCCCCGGAAGCAGTTCGTCCCCATCCAGCAGCGGCTCGCCCAGGTCGATGCGCTCAACGAGTACATCAAGCACACGGGGAGCGGGCTCTACGCCTGCCCACGCGGCGTTCGCGCCGGGCGGCTTCGTAGGCGAGACCCTGCTCTGAGGCACGCTGGATTCGTTGCGGACTGCGGCAAGTCGTGCTAACCACAGAATGTGGGGGAGCACCGGGACGTAGCGCTCGTGTTGTCGGGCGGCGGCATGAACGGCGTCCTGATGGAGCTCGGCTTTCTCAAGCGCATCCGCGAGTCCCCGTACTGGCCTCGCGTCGGGTGGATCTTTGGAACGTCCGCCGGCGCGCTTGCCGGAACGCTCGCCGCCGTCGACAGGCTCGACGATCTCGAGGAGTTCCTGCTCCGCCTGAGACCGGAGGAGACCTTCCGTCCGCACCGGCTCTGGCAGCTTCCCTTGCTCGGACTCCACGACTACGTCCTGCCACAGACGATCGAGACACGCATCGACACGCTCGAGAATCTCGCTCGTGACATCGCCGTCTCCGGGATCGAGCTCGTCGTCGTCGCGACGGACGTGACGCAGGAGGCCGACGAGGAGGGCACGAACCCACGCGAGCTCGCATACTCGTCGAGCGACACGCCTCCCGACATCTTCGGCCAGGCAGTGCTCGCGTCCGCGGCGATCAGCGCACTCGTGCTTCCTCTGCGCGTCGGCGACCGCATCGCGACCGACGGCGGGTGGGTGCGGAACTATCCGCTCGGCTACGCGTACGAGCATCCGGAGGTGGAGACGATCATCGGCTTCCGCTACCTCCCGGAGTACCCGCCGATGGGTGCGCGTCCGCTTCGACGCGTGCGGCGGCGACTCGAGCGCTTCAAGGTCGTCCCGCCCGTGCGTGGGTTCATCGAGGAACTGCGGCGCGGTGAGGAACGCGTCGCGCGCGGGGAGCCCGGGCACCTCGTGGACATGATCGTGCGGCTGATGCGCGTCTCCCTGGGACGGAACAACGCGCTCGAGGAGCGCTTTGCCAGCGAGAAGGACCAGTCCATCGAAGAGCTCGCCGGGCTCCGCGCGGACGTCCTCGAGCTCGTCGAGCAGCACGTGCGCGGAAGAGCCCGGCGCGAGCGCGCGATCAAGGCGGTCGACGAGCGCTTCGCGGCGGCGCGCTTCCCGTTCCGCCACGACCGGCTCGTGCCGCGGATCACCGTCCACGCGGCCGCCGGCGAGGTGAGCCTCGAGCCAGGCGTCCGAAGCCAGAAGCCCTGGACCGACGAGGCGAAACGAGCCCTGATTGCCCGCGGCTACGAGCTCACCGACCGTGAGCTGCGCCGCCGCGAGCAGGCGGTGGCGTGATCGGCGTCGCCGACGTCTCGCGCGAGCGCCTCGTCCAGCTGATGGACGGCAGCGACGAGTTCGTCCTCGTCGACGCGCTCTCGCAGCTCTCGTACGCCGTCTCGCACATCCCGGGCGCCGTCAACATCCCCGTCGACTGGGTCGACGACCGCGCGCCGCGCCGGATCCCGGACCTCGACACGCCGGTCGTCGTGTACTGCGAAAGCGACCAGTGCGAGAGCTCGGGGGAGGTTGCGACACGTCTCGTCGAGCTCGGGTACCGGAACGTCGGCCACTACGCCGCCGGGAAGCGCGACTGGGTCGCCGCGGGTCTCCCGCTCGAAGGACGGAAGACGGTGCGGCTGAAGGACACGCCCGCTTAACCCGAGCGCAACACTTCCGTCCGCGGCGTCGAGAGATACTTCGACCGTGCTGAGGTTTCGACGGCCACAGCGGTCCCTGCTCGTCTTTCTCGGAGTCGTGGTCGCCGTCGGTGCGCTCCTCGGCCACCCGATCGACGCGGCCGGCGTTGCGCTCTTCTTCCTCTTCATCTCGTCGATCGACCCGAAGCCCGCGTGGAAGTTCCACTTCGATCCGCCCGGCGACGTCGACAGCGGACGGGCCTGCGGACGCTTCGGCAGCTGGCAGCGCGTCGGCGCGACCTCGCCGAAGGAGATCGCCGCACTTCCACGAGACGACGACTTCAGGCGCCCCGTTCCGCCCCGCCGGCCCTAGGCGGTCGAACGCTGCGACGCGGCTAGTCTGCGCCGCGTGGATTTCCCGGAGCTGATCCGTTCTCGGCGGACGCACAAATCCTTCGGTCCGGAGCCCGTGCCCGATGAGACGGTCGACGAGTTGCTCGAGCTCGCGCGCTGGGCTCCGAACCATCACCGGACGAACCCGTGGCGCTTCCGCGTCCTCGGCCCAGAGACGCTCGCGCGCCTGAAGGAGGCAGCCGGGGCGTCCGAGGCGCCGAAGCTCGAGCGCGCGCCGACGCTCGTGCTCGCGTCCGCCGTGCTCACGGGCGACCTCCAGCAGGACGAGGAGGACATCTGCGCGACGGCGGGCGCGATCTACGCCGTCTTGCTGGCGGCACACTCGCGCGGGCTCGCGGGCTACTGGCGAACGCCGCGCGTGCTGCGGACGCGCGCGGGGCGCGAGGCGGTCGGACTGCCGGACGGAGAGCGTTTCCTCGGGCTCATCCACCTCGGGACCCCGCGTGGCGCGCCCCCGCCGCCCGAGCGGGCCGAGCTCGACGAGTACCGGTTCTTCCTGCCCTAGCGCGAGGGCGCAGGTAGCGTGACTGCGTGGCTGATCTACCCGCATCTGATCCAGGAGGCGAGGTTGTCTGCCCCCACTGCAAGAAGTCGTTCACGGCCGAGTTGATCGCCGGCCAGACCGAGCGCCACCGCGGGTTCAAGTGCCCGTACTGCAAGCTCTTCGTGCCCGTCGACCGGGCCGCCAGACAGCGCTGAGGGCATCCCTCCTTCAAGGGATGCCTGCGGCCTGCCGATAGCCGTGTCGTGGCCGTCGACATCGCCGCTCGAGGCTCGGAAAACGAGCTTCCCTCCGCTCCGCGTGCCTTCGCGCGCGTGTCCTCCGTGCCCGCGTGGGTGTGGCTCACGGGCATCGTGGTCGCGAGCTTCGGCGGCCGCCTGCTCGCCGCAGCCGGACGACTGACCCCTTACTACCTCCCGGACGAGTACATCTACCCGTCCCTCGCGCGCAGCCTCGCGGAGCACGGCCGGCCGATGATCCGCGGAGTCGGCGTCCACTTCCCCGGCCTCCTCGATCCGCTCGTCACCGCACCGGTGTGGCTCGTCACGGACGATCCCGTCGCCGCGTACCGGTGGACGCAGGGCATCCACGCAATCCTCTTCTCGCTCGCCGCGATTCCCGCCTATCTGCTCTGCCGCCGGCTCGGGCTCTCGAAGTGGACGGGCGTTCTCGTCGCCGCGCTCGCCGTCGCGGTTCCGGACGGGATCTACGCGTCGTCGATGCTCTCCGACCCGCTCGCCTATCCGCTCGTGCTCGCGGCCGTCTACGCCGGCGTGTGCGCCGTCACCGAGCCGACGATTCGGGCCCAGCTCGCATTCGCGGTCTTGAGCGGCCTGACCGTCGTCGCGCGCATCCAGTACGTCGTCGTTCCCGTTGCGGTCGTCGGCGCCGAGATCGTGGCGGATCGCTTCAACGTCTTCCGGTCGGTGCGGCGGCTCTGGCTCGCGCTGACCGTGCTCGTCGTCCCGCCGGCGCTGCTGCTCGCGGTTTTTGGCTCCGATCGGGTCCTCGGCGTCTACGCGAACGGCGACCATGCCCTGCACCCGGTCTCGGTCCTGCATTGGGCGGGACGCGAGGCGATGTTGCTCACCTACGCCGGCGGGTGGGCGATCATCCCCGGCGCACTGGCCGGGATCGCGGTCACGCTGTTCACGTCGCAGCGGCGCGCGGAGCTCGCCTTTGCCGTCACGACCCTCCTCCTCGGCGGTGCACTCCTCCTCGAGGCCGCGCAGATCGCCGACACTGACTCGCAGCGCTTCCAGGAGCGCTACCTCTTCTCGCTCGTCCCACTGCTTGCGATCGCGTTCGCCCTCTACGTCAGACGGGGGCTGCCCTGGCGGATTCCGGTCGGGCTCGCGTCGGCGGCGCTCCTCTTGCTCGCGGCACGCGTTCCGCTCTCCGGCTACGCGGCCGCGCACAACAAGGACGACTCGCCGACCCTCTGGGCGGTGCTGCGGCTCGAGGGATTCCTCTCGGTCGGCAACGGCTCGCTCGCCATCGCGCTGATCGCCGCCGCGCTTTCGGTGGTCGCTGCGCTCGTTGCGTTCCGCAAGCTTCCGGGCGCGCTTGCGCTCGTCCTCGCGATCGCGGCCTGTTGCGCGCTCTCCGCGGGCGCGTCGTCGTTCGACCAGCGGACGAGCCGGAGCCTCCACGGCACGCTCCCCCGGACGTGCGCTGGGTCGACCACGCCGGGCTGGGCGACGTCGACCTCCTCGCGCCGCCCGGCGCGCGCAAGGAGCAGTCCTGGCAGCAGCTCTTCTGGAACACGTCCGTCAAGCGGCTTCTGCTGCTCGGCAGCCCACCGATCGACCAGTTCGACGCGAAGCCCGTGAATGTTGCGCGCGACGGTCGCCTGCTCGTCGACGGCAGAGCGCTCCGACGGCCGCTGCTCGTCCAGACCTACGCGTCGACGCTCCAGATGACCGGCGTCCAGCGCGTCCGTCACGAGCTCGTCTTCGACCTCTACCGTCCGACCGGAACGCCGCGACTGCGGCTCATCGCGGCCGGCCGCTACGCCGACCGCTGGCTCGCGCCGACCGGCGCCGTCACGGTCTGGACGAAGTCGGGCGGGCACCTCGACCTCGTCCTCTCGCTGCCGCGGGGGACGCAGGTCACGCCGGTCCGCTTCACGGCGAAGGGAATCGACCGCGTCGTGCGCGTCCACCCCGGCCGGCGCGTGCCCGTGAGCTTCCGCGTTCCGAGCGCCGGAGCGTGGAGCCTGCACTTCAGCTCCACGCGCCCGGGCTACATCGGCGACCGCGCAGTCACCGTGATCGCCGAGAAGGTCGCGCTGCGCGCGAATCGGTAAGTCGACCGAAGGCCGCAGGCTAGTGCAGGCGAAGCCGCACTAGCCTGAGGCCGAACTCACCCGCACGTCGCCGCCTCGGCCGACGCGCGCGGACCACACGCAAGACGCCAACCCCCCAGAAGTGCGCGGGCTTGGCCCGCGCACGTTTTCCGCGAAGCGGCGTAACCCCCAACCGCGCGAAAGCGAAGCTTTCGCGCGGTCAGACGCAGTCTTTGAGGCCCTGCGCCTCCGGCAGGGACTCGAGCTTCTTCAGCGTGTTGTTCTCGATCTGGCGGATGCGCTCGCGTGTGACGCCGAACGCACGGCCGACCTCCTCGAGCGTGCACGGCTGAGCGCCGGAGAGGCCGAACCGCAGCTCGATCACCTGACGCTCGCGCTCGGGAAGCGCGGAGAGCGCGTGCTCGACGTCCTCACGGCGCAGCGAGAGGGTCGCGGTGTCGAACGGTGACTCGGCGGACTCGTCCTCGACGAAGTCGCCGAGCTCGGACTCCTCCTCCTCGCCGATCGGCTTCTCGAGCGACACCGGAAGCTGCGACATCCGCAGGATCTCGCGCACTTCCTCCGTCGTCATCTCGAGCTCGTCGGCGATCTCGTCGGGCCTGGGCTCGCGGCCGAGGCGCTGCACGAGCTGACGCTCGATGTGCACGACCTTGTTGAGCTTCTCGACCATGTGCACGGGGATCCGGATCGTGCGCGCCTTGTCGGCAATCGCACGCGTGACCGCCTGCCTGATCCACCACGTGGCGTACGTCGAGAACTTGTAGCCCTTGCGGTAGTCGAACTTCTCGACCGCGCGGATGAGACCGAGCGAGCCCTCCTGGATGAGGTCGAGGAAGCTGAGCCCGCGGCCGAGATACGACTTCGCGATGGAGACGACCAGCCGGAGGTTCGCCTCGATCATCGCCGTCTTCGCCGTCATGTCGCCGCGCTCGATCCGCTTCGCGAGGTAGACCTCCTGGTCGGCTGTGAGCAGCGGCACCTTCCCGATCTCGCGGAGGTAGAGCCGGAGCGAGTCGAGCGAGGGCTCGACGCTGAGGTCGAGCTTCGGGCCTTTCTCCTCCTCAGGCGTGGGGAGCTGCTCGTGCGGCGGATGCTTGTGCGTCTCGCCTTCCATCAGCTCGACGCCGTGGTCGATCAAGTAGGTGTAGAAGTCTTCGATCTGCTCCTTCGTGAGCTCGACGTCTTCGAGCCCGGCTGCGATCTCGTCGTAGTTGAGAACGCCCTTCTCGAGACCTTCCTGGACGAGCCTCTGGAGCTCCTCGACTTCAGGAAGGGAGATTTCGACGGTGAGCAACGGCGGCTGACCTCCCGGCTGTTCGCGTAGGTGGACGGGGGCTATCTACCTCTTGCACGCGAAGAGCCGGTACACGTTTCCCCCGGCTCACCCTCTCGCCGCCCGGATATTACAGAGGTCACGCAGAAAGAGAAGAGCGATTCAGGCGAGGGCCAAAATTTCGCCCACGCGCTCGCCGTGGCTGTTCTCCAACTCGACAACGGCGAGGCGCTCCAGCTCGACTCCGAGCGGCCCGAGGAAGGCGGCCGCCGCGGGGCCGAGACCGCGCCCGTTGCCGTCCGCGGCCTTCAGCGCGACGCCGAGACCGTCGCCGGCAGCACACAGAAGCCCCTCCGCGCCGCCCTTCGCGATCCAGCCCGGCAGCGCCTTCATGAGCCGCGTGTCGGTCGCGAGCGCGCCGCGGATGAGGTCGGGATGCGCACGCATCGCAGCGGCGACGCGCTCACCGCTGTCAAGTTGCGAAAGTCGCGAGAACGCGAACGCCATCCGCTCGAGCGGGAGCGCGAATGTGAGCACGCCGCAGCCGTCGACGCCGAACGGGATCTCCTCCTCGTCGACGCCCGCCGCCTCGGCGTGGACGGCGAGCATCTCCCGCTGCACGGGATGCGCCTCGAGTCGGTAGCCCTCCGTGTCCCAGCCGCGCACCCGGCAGAGCGCGAGCATGGCGGCGTGCTTCCCTGAGCAGTTGTGGTTCAGCGGCGAAGGCGGCGAGCCCTCCGCCCCGCACTCGAGATCGGCCTCGCGCGCCGGAGCCTTGGCGAGCAGGGCGCGAACGGCCGCGAGCTGGTCTTCGTCGGCGAGGTGGGAGGCCGAGGCGATGGCGAGATCCCGATCGTCGAGGTCGTCGCGCGAGCGTGCGGCGGGCAGCGCCTGGAGCGGCTTCGACGAGGAGCGCATGAAGGCGACGAGCGACGGATCGCCCGCCTCGGCGACGACAGCGCCGTCCCTTACCGCGACCGCGTGGACGCGGTGGACCGCCTCGTCGATCGAGCCACGGCGGACGGCTACGCTGATCGGGTCCATGCGCTGGAGACTAAAGAGGCCGCGCGGAGGGCTCTGGAGTCATCGCGACTTCATGAAGCTCTGGATCGGACAATCGCCGGCGATGGAGGAGTCGAGTGCCTGAGCTCCCCGAGGTCGAGGCCTGGCGCCGGGCGCTGAACGACCCGGTGTCTACCGCGCCGATCGTGAAGGCCGGGCCGGCGCACGTCGCGACGCTCAAGACGTTCGATCCGCCGCTCGCCACGCTGGAGGGTCGGCGGTTCGCGGGCGCGGAGAGGCGCGCGAAGCGCCTCCTCTTTCCGACGGCGGACGGCGAGCTCGTCGTGCTCGTCCACCTCATGACGGCCGGCCGGCTGAAGATCATCCTGTTCGGCGAGAAAGGGCCGAAGACGCCGGCCTTCCGGGTGGTGTTCGAGGGCGGCGCGCAGCTCGTGTTGACGGAGGCAGGGGCGAAGAAGCGCGCAGGCGTATGGCTGCTCAATCCGGAGGAGGCGGCGGCCGAGCTCGCGCACCTCGGTCCTGAGGCGCTCGGCCTCGGGGCGGAGAGGCTCGGAGAGATCTGCGCGTCGGAGTCCCGTCGGCTGCACTCGATGCTGCGAGACCAACGCGTGATCGCCGGGATCGGACGCGCGTGGGCGAACGAGATCCTGCACCACGCCAAGCTGTCGCCGTACGAGCTGACCCGCGACGTCGACAGCGAGCAGGTCGAGGCGCTCGCGGACGCGATCGACGCGGAGCTGGCGCGGGGGCTCGAGCTGCGCGAGCGCGGGGCGAACGACAAGCGCACGTACCGCGTCCACAACAACCTCGGCGCAGCCGTGTTACGTCTGCGGCACGCCGATCGCGCGCGTGGACTTCGAAGAGCACACGATCTACTACTGCCCCGAGTGTCAGACCGGCGGCCGCGTGCTCAAGGACCGCCGCATGTCACGATTGCTGCGCTAGATGTCGGATCTTCTCCAGGCCCTCTACCGCGGCGACCACGCTGAGGCGGAGCGTCTCGCCGACGGCCGCGAGCTGACCGTCTTCGAGGCGGCCGCGCTCGGGCTTGCGGACCGCGTGCGCGAGCTGGTCGACGCGGATCCCGGGCTCGCGAACGCGTACGACGACGACGGCTTCCACCCACTCGGCCTCGCGTGCTTCTTCGGCCACGTCGACGCGGCTCGCGTGTTGTTGGAGAGCGGCGCGGATGTCAACGCGCTCTCGCGGAACGAGCGGATCCAGACGGCGGCGATCCATGCCGCGGCGGCCGCCGAGGGAAAGGACGGCGAGGCGACGAGGTACGAGCTCGTCGAGCTCGCGCTGGACCACGGTGCCGATCCGGACCTCGAGCAGGGCGGGGGCTTTCGCGCCATCGACGCGGCGCGCCAGAACGGCGACACGCGGGTCGAAGCGCTGCTCCTCGAGCGCGGGGCGACGGGCTAGCGGTTCTGTTCCCAGGCGTCGAGGAGGCCCTCGACGTGGCGGCGCTGCTGCTCCGTGAAGGGCATCTCGGCGAGGAGGCGCCGGACCTCCGACGGGTCGTCGTTCTCGACGGCAGCTTCGAGGTGCTCCCGCTCGGGCGTCGGCTGCTGCAGCTGCCGCCGGAGCCAGCGAAGCAGGCTGACCTGTGCCGCGCGCGTCACTCCGGCAGGTGGACGACGAGGCCGTCGCCGGCAAGCTCGACCGAACCGCCGAGAGCGCGGATGACCAAACCCGCGACCGCGGCGCCGAGGTCGCGCAGCTGGTCGCCGACCAGGACCGGCCCGGAGGTGGGCGTGACGGGCGAGATCGTCAGCGTCGCGCCGTCGACGCGGAGGTCGACCTGTTCGAGACCCCCGTGACGGAGGGCGGCCTGGGCAAGGGCGGCGACGCCGCGCTGCGTCGCACCGACGTCGACCGTGACCTCGGTGCCGTCGCCGACGACGAGGACGCGGTCCTCCCCGAGCTCCTCTGCAGCGTTTCGGGCGAGCTCCACCGTGTCGACCGGCTGGCGGTTCGGCTCGTAGCGCCCGCCCTCGATCCGCGCTGCGAGCCCGAGCTCGTCCAGAAGCTCTGCGAGCTCTTGTGCGGCCGCGTCGATCATCTCGACGTAGCGGTGGTTCGGGTCGCCGAGGTCGCCCGTCCGCACGAGGGTCTGGGCAAACCCGTGAACGGTCGCCAGGGGCGTGCGCAAGTCGTGGGCGGCCAGTGACACGAGATGAGGGAAGGTCGCGTCCGCTTGTCCCATTGAGCGGGGCGGACACTAACCTGTCGAGAGTGACCGAGCCGCGTCATGTTCTCGAGGACGTCCAGGCATCGCCGCCGGCGGTGCGGCTCGGTCTGTCACGGGCCGGCGTTGAGGGAGTGGCGAAGGCGATTCGGCTGCGCTGGGGAGGCGCGGAGAAGCTCATCTCAGCCGACATCGATTGCACGGTGGACCTCGACCCGGCGCAGAAGGGCGTCCACATGTCCCGCTTCCCGGAGTTGTTCGAGGAGGCGATCGACGAGGTCGTCATCAGCGAGGCGTTCCTCGTCGAGGAGCTGGCCGAGCACATCGCTCGGCACATCGTCGAGCGGCAGTCGGCCGGGCGCGCCGAGGTGCGCATCTCGGCCCGCTACCCGCTCGAGCGGCGGACGCCGGTGACCGGACTCGCGACGCAGGAGATGATCTCGCTCATCGGGATCGCCGCCGCGTCGAACGCCGGCGTGCGTCGGATCGTCGGCGTCGAGGCGACCGGCATCAACGCATGTCCGTGCGCCCAGGGTCTCGTCCGAGGCCAGGCGTCGGAGCGGCTGTTGGAGGCAGGGTTCGGGGAGGGTGACGTCGAGCGGATCCTGCAGCTCGTCCCCGTCGCGACCCACAACCAGCGCGGACGTGGAACGCTCTACGTGGGGTCGGAGCACCCGGTGAACGCGGAGCAGCTGGCCACGATCGTGGAGGGCTCGATGAGCTCCCCGATCTACGAGCTCCTGAAGCGGCCGGACGAGCTCTTCGTCGTCGAGCATGCGCATCTGCAGCCGCGATTCGTCGAGGACTCGGTGCGGGTAGCCCTCCAGTCCACGCTCGAGCGCTACGGCGAGCTCGAGGACGGCGACTTTCTTCTGTCGCGCCAGGTGAACTTCGAGACGATCCATTCCCACGAGGTGCTCGCGGAGCGGTACGGGACGGTCGGCGAGCTCCGCGCCGAGCTCCGTTCCTCGGAGCCGGCGGCGCGCCACACCGAGCTGCGGGAGTGGCTGGCCGGCTGAACTACACCGGCACCTTGGGGTCGCCAGGGACGGCGTCCGAGGCCGGCGGGCGGCGGAAGTGGAACCGGCTCTCGGTCCCGGCCCGGAGGCGGGCGATGTTCGCCCGGTGGAGGAAGACGACCGCGACCCCGGCCCCCGAGGCAAACACGATCACGGGCCACGACTCGTCCAGCAGCACCGCGGAGATCGGGAGCGAGATCGCGGCGGCAATCGAGGCCAGCGACGCGTACCGGAAGACGAGGAAGACCGGGACCCAGCACGGCCGCTGCGACGGCGCCGATCAGCGGCGCGACGCCGAGGAATGCGCCGCCGGACGTCGCCACCATCTTCCCACCGCGCCGGAATCCGAGGAAGAGCGGACGCCCGTGTCCGATCGCCGCCGCCGCGCCCGCGAGCACCCCCGCGAGGTCTGACACGACAAGACTCCCGACGAGCGCCGGGACGAAGCCCTTCATCGTGTCGAGAAAGACGACCGGAAGGCCGAGCCGCCAGCCGTACACGCGCCAGACGTTCGTCCCGCCGATGTTGCCGCTCCCTTGGCGGCGGATGTCCTCGCCCTTCGCAAGCCGCACGAGCCAGTAGCCCCACGGCATCGAGCCGAGGAGGTAGCCGCCGACGATGAGGGCGGCGGTCGTCACGTCCGGGTCATCTCTCTACGGGTGGATCTGGTACTTCGACACCCAGTCGTTCACCGCGGCCCAGTCGAGGTTGTCGAAGAACGCGTCGATGTACGACGCACGGTCGGTCTGGTAGTCCAGGAAGTACGCGTGCTCGTAGACGTCGAGCGCGATGAGCGGGGTCGCGTTCCAGATCGGGTACGTGTTCTGAGCGTCGCCGACGTAGTTGAACAGCCGCCCCTCGTCCCAGTCGTATGCGGTCCACGCCCAGCCGCGGCCGGCCATTCCGGTCGCCTTGAGGTCCGTGCGCCAGTCCTGCACCGAGCCGAAGTCACGCTCGAGCAGATCGCCGAAGAGGCCGGACGGGTCACCTCCGCCTCCGCCGAGGTGCTCGAAGTAGATCTCGTGGTTCTTGATCCCGCCGACGGCGAAGGTGAGGTCGACCTTCAGCGCGCGGATGTCGGAGTAGATCTGGTTCGCGCTCGAGGCGTCGACCTCACCGAGCCTCGCCAGGATCTCGTTCCGCTTGTTGACGTATCCCTCGTAGAGCTTGTAGTGCGCTTCGATCGTGGCCCGCGAGATGCCGTCGAGCTCGTAGAGCTCGGGCTTCAACTCCCTGGCCGTGATCTCCTCGAATCTGAATGCGAGCGTCGACATGAGCTCCTCGAACTCCTCCTCTCGACTAGCCGGGCGCGCGGAGCATATCCTCGGTCCGTAACCGACCAAGGAGCGACCCGATGCCATACGAGGTCCCCCCTCTTCCGTACGACTACAACGCCCTCGAGCCGCACATCGACGAGCAGACGATGCGGTTGCATCACGACAAGCACCACCAGGCGTACGTCGACAACGCGAACAAGGCTCTCGAGGGGACCGAGTGGGCCGACCGATCGGTCGAGCAGGTGCTGACAGAGCTGGAGATCCTGCCGGAGGACATCCGCACAGCGGTCCGGAACAACGCCGGCGGCCACGCGAACCATTCCCTCTTCTGGGAGATGATGGGGCCGGGCGGCGGCGGCGAGCCGAGCGGCTCGCTCGGCGACGCGATCAACGACACGTTCGGGAGCTTCGGCGAGCTGAAGGCGCTCATGAACGACACGGGCGTGAAGCGGTTCGGCTCCGGCTGGAGCTGGCTCGTCCACGACGGGACGGGGCTCGCGGTCTACTCGACGGCGAACCAGGACTCGCCGATCTCGAGCTCCGACACGCCGCTCATCGGCATCGACGTGTGGGAGCACGCCTACTACCTCAACTACCAGAACCGCAGGCCCGACTACCTCGAGGCCTGGTGGAACGTCGTCAACTGGGACGCCGTCCAGGAGCTCTACTCGGGCATCTCCTGAGCGGAAACGACGAGGGAGCCTCACGGCTCCCTCGTCACGACCACGTCGAGGTACCCGTCAGCGCTTGACGACCGGCTGCGTCCCGCTCCAGCCGTCGGCGTAGCCGCTCGGCATCTCGACCGCGGGCATGAAGACGCGGATCGACCAGCGGCCGCGCGGCACGAGCGAACGCACGTAGCGCATCGACATCAGACGCGCCCGACTTCGAGCCGAGCTGCAGCTTGCGGAGGATCACCCACTGATGGGTGAGAGTGAACCGCTGCAGGTAGACCCAGCGGCTCGCGAACGACTGCCCCGCGGTCACGTAGAAATGGAAGAAGCCGGACCGCGAGGCCAGCGGCAGCTTGATCGTCGGCTGCACCTGGACGATCACCGAGCTCTCGCTCGTCCGCCACTGCGCCTGGTACGTCGTGTTGAGCTGCGGCGTGACCACGAACGAGAATGCGCCGTTCGCCGCGGTCTGCAGCGTCGCGATCACCTGCTTGGTCGTCTGGCCCGCCGGCAGCTGGACGAGCGTCACCGTCTCGCCGGCCCGCTTGTTCGAGACCGTGCCGGTCAGCGTGACCTGCGTGCCGAACTTCACGATCGGCGCCGACGTGGCCAGCGTCACCTGCGGCGGCGCGCCCCTGACGACGACGGTGCCCTTCAACGTCGGGTGGAGCGAGTCGTGGTAGTGGAACGTGCCTCCGCCCCTGAACGTCCGCGTGTACGTCTGGTTCGGCTTCAGGATCGCCGAGGCGAACTGGCCGCCGTCCGCCACCACCTGGTGGTTGATCGTGTCCGTGTTCCGCCAGGTGACCGCGTCGTTCGCGTTGATCGTGACGGTGGCGGGCACGAACCCCGTCCTCTTGATCTGAACCGTGCTCGTGGCGCTCGCGGCAGGCCCGGCCAGCACCAAGACCAGCGCCACGAAACCGAGCGGGATGAGCCTGCGCATCGTCGAACCCCCTTGTTCAAGCGTCTGCAGGGTCATTTCCTCAAACCTCTCATTCCGACGCGGGGGTCTCGTAAGAAGTTCGTAAGCGTTTTGTGCTGCAATCCGGATGTCGTGGAGATCCGTAGAGATCCAGAGGAGATGGGTCTAAGCGTTGCCCTGCCCGGTGCCGTACCGCTCGAGCCTCGTCGGACTGCGACGAGCCGGGACGCCGCGGACCGGTACGAGGCCGCCAGCGACGGCGATCTGATCCGGCGCGTCGCCGGCCGGGATGCTAACGCGTTCGAGGCGCTGTATCACCGGTACGCCCGGCCCGTCTTCGGTCTCGCCCTTCGTCGCCTCGGCGACCGGATGCGGGCCGAGGACGCGGTCCAGGAGACCTTTGCTGCCATTTGGCGTTCCGCCAGGACGTACAAGCCGGACCGGGGCGCCGGCGCGCCGTGGCTCTACGCCGTGGCGCGCAACGCGATCGTCGACCGGTCGCGCACCCGCGCCGACATCCCGGGGGAGGTGCCCGACGACTGCCGCGACGGAACCCGGCCCGGACGAGCGGGCCGAGGCGTCCTACGTCTCCTGGCGAGTCCATCGCGCGCTGGAGGAGCTTCCGGAGAACGAGCGAAACGTCATCGAGCTCGCCTACTACGGCGGGCTTTCACAGAGCGAGGTCGCCGACTTCCTCGACATCCCGCTCGGTACCGTCAAGACACGAACACGCGCAGGCCTTGGACGCCTGTCCGATGTACTCGAAGGAGAGTTGCGGTGAGAAGAGTTCCGGATTTCGACGATCTCGTCGGGGCAGACGTTCCCGCCGAGGAGCGCGAGCGCCTGCGGCGCACGCACGAGCTCCTCGTGCAAGCTGGTCCACCGCCCGAGCTCGGACCGGAGCTCGAGTCCGTGCCGTGGCCCGAGGAGTCGCTCGCAACCGCTGGTTCGACGACGTCGCACGTCGGGACGCCAGCGTCTGTCTGCTCGCGGCTGCGCTCACGACGGCCGTCGTGGTCGGCGTCCTGCTCGGCCAGGCGACGGGCTCGAGCCCGACCTCGATCGACGCGCAGCAGAGTCGTGGACCTCCAGGGGACGAAGCTCGCGAGCGACGCGCTCCGGCACGCTCAAGGTCGGCAAGCGCGACGACGAGGGGAACTACCCGATGGCGCTCGAGGTCAAGAACCTGCCGAAGCTCTCCGGCAGCGGCTACTACGACCTCTACCTCACGCGCGACGGCAAGCCGCTGGTCCTGTGCGGGACGTTCAACGCCGACGGCCAGACCGTCGTCCGCCTGACCGCCGCGTACGACCTCGACCACTTCGACAGGAACGGGTGGGTCGTGACCCGGCAGCCGACCGGCCACTTCAAGCCGGACCAGGTCGTTCTCTCCGCGACCTAGAGCTAGGGCGAGACGCGATTCGCCGCGACGAACGCGGCGTGCGTGACCGGCATCTTCGCCGCGAAGAACTGCTCGACCGCGTCGGCGTACCGGCGAATCTCTCGCTGGGCCGTCTCGGCCGCCCGTAGCGAGACGAAGTTCATGAGCGCGCGGGCGTTGACCGTCCAGAAGAACTCGGTGTATGCGCCGACCGGCATCACGCTGCGTGCCAGCTCGCGGGCGACGCCGGCTTCGACGAGGCGCTCGTAGGTCGCATACGCGAGGTCGTAGACCTCCTGCAGCTCCTCGCGCGTCCGCTCGGCCAGCTCGTCGTCGACCGGCTCGAAGGAGTAGGCACCAGGCTTGCCGACCTGGCTCCGCACGTCGTCGGGCTCGGGCACGTAGAAGTCATCGGTCGCGCGCGCATAGCGCATCGAGAACTCGTTGAAGGAGCCGACGCGGTGGCGGAACCACTCGCGCGCGACGAAGATCGGCGCGCGAACGTGGAAACGGAACGAGTTGTGCTCGAACGGCGTCCCGTGCCGATCGCGCATGAGGAATCGGATGAGGCCCTCGTCGGACTCGTCCATCTCGTCCTTTCGGCGCGCGAAGCTCACGCGCGCCGCGTTGACGACCGAGAGGTCGGTCGCCATCGAGCCGTCGAGCCGCACGAACCCGTGGTCGAGGACACGGATCGCGTCCTCCGCTATCACTCTGTCGGTGGTCGCCATGGGTGAATCGAGTCTAGCCGGGGCCCAGGTCGGCACATCCGGCTGGTCCTACCCGTCGTGGAAGCCCGGCTTCTATCCCGCGGGCACCGACTCGAAGGAGTTCCTCCGCGTGTACGCGGAGTCGTTCTCGACCGTGGAGCTGAACACGACCGGGTACCGACTGCCCGGCCACGAGCAGTTCGGCAAGTGGGCCGCGCAGACGCCGGACGGCTTCACGTTCGCGCCGAAGCTTGCGGGCAACCGGCCGAACATGGTGACCGAGTTCGCGGAGCGCGTCCGGAGTCTCGGCGGGCGGCTCGGGCCGATTCGCGTGCAGCTGATCAGCGCGCGCGACGAGGGGATGGTCGAGCTGATCCTCGGCTCCCTCGATCCGGAGTCTCGAGTCGCCTTCGACCTCGAGCACCCGTCGTGGGACGGCATCGAGCCCGAGCTCGGCGAACGCGGCGCCGTCCGCGTCAACGACCTCGACCATCCCGCTCCGTTCCGGTACGTGCGCTTTCGCGACCCGCCGTATGCGGACGCCGACCTCGCGGCGTGGGCCGAGCGGCTGCGAACCGTCGAGCGAGCCGGTCTTCGCGTATTTCCGTCACGAGGACGAGCCCACCGCCCCCGGGTACGCGAAGAGGCTGCTCGAGCTACTGGGCTAGTGCTGCCTGCACTTGCTCTTCGGCCCGACGATCGAGTCCTGGAGCGCGTTCTGCTGCCGTTCGTACGCGACGTCGGCCGCATTGCTCCCGTTGTAGTCGTGGAGCCCGGGGATGACGATGCTGACGTCTGGGGTGACGCCCGGACCGATCACGCTCAGCCGGTACTTCGCGCCGTTGCCCGGTCCGCGCTTCGTGAACGGGTAGAAGCCGTAGCAGAACACTCCCGTCGGCCTGTGCGCGAGGAACGCGTTCTCGCGTCGCCAGCCTTTGCCGTAGCGTGAGTTGAGCGTGTCGACGTAGATGTTCCGTCCGTAGCTGTCGGTCGGGCTGCCCACTCTCGTCGCGCTGAAGCCGTGCACGGGCTTCCCGTCATAGGTCAGCCGTCCGAAGAGATGGTGGTAGCGACCGTCGTAGACCCAGTCCGTCCAGGCCTCGAGAACCGCGACCGGCCCGGACCAATGAGACAGGTGGAGCTCCCAGGCGCCGAGCGTCCCGCCCGGCCGACCGTCGAAGTTGGGCAGCGTCCTGCGCCAGGACTGCAGCGCCCAGTACGAGCCGTCCGGGGCGGAGCACGCGGTAACGACGTACGCGAGCGCCGGGCCGGTGTAGGGGCGGCAGGAGTTCCTGAAGGATGACCACCCGCGGCCGGAGTAGTCCTTCCGAAATCTCACCTGCGGTCTTGCCGTGGTCGGATGGCGTGCGTCGACCGCTCCCCAGGCACGGACGTGCAACGTGCGGCCGTGCGCTCGGTACGAGACGAGCGCCTGGCCGTTCGTGTCGACGGACAGCCTCACGGCCGAGGCGTTCCGGTCGATGATCTCGGATGCTCCGGCACCGTCTGCGGCTGCGAGCGCGGCGAGCACGACGGTGAAGACGACGGCGGCCCTCATCAGCATCAACCTACCCCGGATCGCCGCTTTCGATTCTCCCTCGACTGAGGGAGATCCGACACTAGAAGCGTGCCACGGCCCCGAGATGGCGCTCGTAGGCGCCGGATTCCACGATCTCGGCGATCTGGCCCACGGCATAACGGAGCTCGTCCTCGGTGTTGTAGTAGTGCGGGCCCAGGCGGAGCCCGGCGTCGGGCCGAAAGTCGCAGAGGATCTGCCGTTCGGCGAGCTCCTTGTGCACGGCCTCGAATTCGGGCGTGCGCACCGTAACGGTGCCACCGCGTTTCGCGGGGTCGCGCGGACTGCCGACCTCGAACCCCGCCTTGTCGGCGAGGTCGATCAGGAGCTGCGTGTGGCGGAGGGACTGCTCGCGGATGCGCTCGACACCTATCTCCTCGATCAGGTCGTAGCCCGGAGTCCCCGCGTAGAGCGCCGGCACGTTCGGCGTACCCGTGAGGAAGCGCGCGGCGCCGTCCGCATAGTCGAGCTCCGGCTCGAATGCGAATGGTCGCGCGTGCGCCTGCCAACCGATGTTCGCCGGCTCGAGTCGCTCGGCGAGATCGGGTCGGACGTAGAGCCAGCCGTTCCCCGGTCCGCCGCAGAGCCACTTCACGCTTCCTCCGACCGCGAAGTCGACGTTCAGCGCCGTGACGTCGACCGGAATGATCCCGACCGACTGGTACGCGTCGAGCACGACATGCGCGCCGACCTCGTGCGCACGGCGGACGATTGCCTCGACGTCCTGGATCTCCGCTGTCTTGAACAGCACGTGCGTGATCGGCACGAGCAGCGTCCGCTCGTCGATCGCGCGCGTGAGGTCCTCATCGGGAGGGACGACGGTCACGTCGAGGTCCGGCTGCGCCTGGTAGAGGTAGCGCACGCTCGGGAAGTTGCCCTCCTCGTAGACGATGCGGTTTCGCACCGGGTCGACCGGGCGGAAGCACGAAAGCACGATCGACTCGGCGACCGCGACGTTCTGGTGCATGACGGTCGAGCCGGCCGGCGCGCCGATGATGCGGCCGACCTGGTCGCCGACGGTCATCGGCATCTCCCACCACCCCTCGCCCCACGCACGGATCCCCCGCTCGCGCCACGTCCGCGCGAACTCCGCCGCACGCTCCTCGACGGCGGCCGGCATCGCGCCGAGCGAGTGGTTGATGAGGTACGTCGTGTGCTCCAGGATCGGAAAACGATCCCGGTACGACGTCAGGTCAGCTGAGACTGCGCTCGGCCGGTCCGACATAGCGGGCCGACGGGCGGAAGAGCCTGCCCGTTCGCTTCTGCTCGAGGATGTGCGCCGACCAGCCGGCCACGCGCGAGCATGCGAACATCGCGGGGACGAGCGTCGGCGGGATCTCGGCGACGTCGAGGACGATCGCGGAGTAGTACTCGACGTTCGTCTCGAGCGGCCGGTCCGGCGACTTCTCCCGCAGCGCTACGAGCGCCGCGCTCTCGAGCTCCTCGGCGACCGCCACGTTCGGTGCGCCGAGCTCCTTCGCCGTGCGCTTCAGCAGGCGAGACCGCGGATCCTCCGCGCGGTAGACGCGATGGCCGAAGCCCATGATCCGCTTCCCCGACTCGAGCGCCTCGCGTACCCACGCCTCCGGGTCGCCGGTGCGTTGAACCTCCTCGAGCATCGGCTTGACGTACGCCGGAGCGCCGCCGTGCAGCGGGCCCGTGAGCGCGCCCACGGCGGCGGACAGGGCCGCGCCGCAGTCCGCGCCGGTCGAGGCGACGACGCGCGCGGTGAACGTCGAGGCGTTGAGGCCGTGCTCGGCGGTGCAGATCCAGTACGTGTCGATCGCCTTGACGTGACGAGGATCGGCCTCGCCGCGCCACTGGAGGAGGAACTTCTCCGCCGCCGTCTTCCCCTTTGCGACGACATCGGCCGGAACCTGGTCGCCATGCCCGTCGGCGAGACGCGCCGAGCGCGCGACGATGCCCATCATCTGCGACGACAAACGGCCGAGGTCCTCGCGCGCCTGCTCGTCCGAGATCTCGTTGAGCTTGCCGAGCTTCCACTCGCCCGAAAGGCGCGCGGTCTCCGCCTGCAGATCGGACGGCGCATTGCCCGTCAGGCGCGCAGGCTCGTACGGCTCGGGATCCGGCAGCTTCGAGTCGAGGTCGTCGTCGACGAGGAGCCCCCAGACGTTGTCGTACGGGTAGTTGCCGACAAGCTGCTCGATGTCGATACCGCGGTAGCGGAGGGAGCCTCCCTCGCGGTCGGGCTCGGCGATCTCGGTCTCGACAGCGACAACGCCTTCGAGTCCCGGCTTGAAGTCGTTGCTGCTGCTCATCTCGCCTCCTCCAGCTGGAGTTGTGTACCGACCGACCGCTCCTTCGCCGCGGCGAGCACGAGTGCGGCTGCTGCTGCGTCCTGGATGGCGACGCCGACTGACTTATACAGGGTGATCTCATCCTCCGAGGTGCGTCCCGGCTTCGATCCCGCGACGAGCTCTCCGAGCTCGGCGTGGACACGGGCCACGTCGATGCCGGCCAGCTCCGGCGCCCCCGCCGGCGGCGGAGCGAGGGCGGAGTCGCGCGACTCGACCACGAGCAGCGCCTCTGCCACGAGCGCCTCGTCGAGCTCGCGTCCGGCCGGGTTGAGCCCGACCGAGTTCACGTGGGCTCCCGGCGACACCCACGCGCGGCGGACGACCGGCTCGCTCGCATGCGTCGTGGCGGCGACGACGTCGGCACCGCGGATCGCCTCCTCGTACGACGCGGCCGCACGCGCCGTGGAGCCCAGCTCGGCCGCGAGCGCCTCCGCCTTCGCGGCATCGCGGCCGGCGACGCGGATCTCGCTGAAATTCCGGACACGCGCGATCGCGCGGGCGTGCGAGCGTGCCTGCACGCCCGTACCGACGAGCGCCAGCACCTCCGCGTCCTCGCGCGCGAGCAGCCGCGTCGCGAGCGCCGACCCGGCGGCCGTGCGCGCGGCGGTGATGTACGTGCCGTCCATCAGCGCGAGCGGCGTCCCGTTCTCGGGATCGAAGACGCAGATGACCGCCTGATGCGTCTCACGGTCGCGGTTGTGCGGAAAGAGCGACACGAGCTTGCACGCGAGGCCCGCCGACGGCAGGTAGGAGGGCATCGCGCCGAGAAGCCCTTCACGTTCCTGGACGAGCGCGGCGATCCGGGGCGGCATCGACGCCGCCCCGCCGCTGAGGTCGCGGTGCGCGTCGGCGAGCGCGTCGACGAGAGCATCGAGGTCGAGCAGCTCCCGCACCTCCGCGTGCGACAAGATGATCACGAAAGCCGCTTCAGCAGTCCGAGCGCCTGCTGGTTCCAGGGAACCCGATGCGTCACACCGGCGGCACCGACCCGCCCGCGGTTCTCGAGGTACCAGTCGTAGGTCCGCGTCAGCGCCTGCTCGTTCGAGTACCTGGGCTGCCAGCCGAGGATCTCCTTGGCCCTCGAGATGTCGACGAACGAGTCTCGGTGCGCCGTCTTGTAGTGCCACTCGGCCAGCGGCGAGAGACGCATCAACTCGAGCCCGCGCAGGGCGAGCTCGGCCGGCTTCACCGGCACCGGCTGCAGAGTGGATGAGGAGCCCGCGTGCTCGATGAGCGCGCCGAGGTCGGAGCGAACGGTCCCAAACCTCGTCGCGCCGACGTTGAACGTCTCGCCGCCGGCCTCGGGCACGGTCGCAGCCTTCAGGATCGCGTCGACGAGATCCTCGACCGCGAGCAGCTGGTATCGGTTGTGGCCCTTCCCGAGGATGTAGATCCGCCTGCCCTCGCGGATCCAGTCGAAGAGGATCTCGAAGACGCCGAGCCGTTCCGGTCCGATGAACGTCTTCGGCCGGACGATCGTCGTCTCGACCCCGGCGACGCGGCAGAGCGCCTCGGCGTCGATCTTCGACTCGCCGTACCAGCCGACGCCGACGAGCGGGTCGTCTTCCTCGATCGGGTGCTTCTCGGGCACGCCGTAGACGGCGGTCGACGAGATGAACACGACGCGGTCGACACCGGCGTCGCGGGCGGCGCGCAGGACGTTCTCCGTTCCCGCGACGTTCACCGACCGGATCGACTCGCGCGAGGCCTGGATCGGGAGCGCCGCGGCAGCGTGCACGACGACGTCCGCATCCTCGACGAGCTCGCGCACGCGATCGGGATCGCGGATGTCCCCGCGCAGCTCCTCGACCGACCGCTCGAGTTCGGCGTCGTCGAGAGGCACGACGTCGAGCGTCCGCACCGCGTCGCCGTCCGCGAGCAGCCTGCGGGCGAGATGCAGGCCGAGAAAGCCTGCTCCTCCCGAGATCGCCCATTGCGTCACGGAGTCACCTCAGCGCGGAACGCTAGTCGCCGCGGGCGGCTCGGGCACGGCCGGAGGCGGCGGGCTCGCGTTCACGAGCACCGCAGCCACGAGCAGAACCGCCATCCCGACCATGCTCTCGCCGGCCAGACTGCGGCGGACACGGCCGTCGACGACACCACGCGCCACGCGCGGAACGACGACGAGCTTGTGCAGCCCGCCCCAGGCGAAGGCGAGGCACACGAGCCCGATCTTCACGAGCAGCACCTGGCCGTAGCCCGACGACCAGAGGTCGCTGAGCTGCGGGAGCCTGAGGATGCTCAGGTACACGCCGGCGAGGAGCAGGACGCCGACGCAGACGGTGGCGAGCCGCGAGAACGCGAGCAGCGCGGCGCGCCGCGCCTCCGGCACGAGCGGCCAGACGACGAAGGCGAGTTGCACCAGGCCGCCGATCCAGAGGCAGGCCGCGGAGAGATGTGCCCAGTCGGCGAGCTCGGACTTCCACGACGAGCCGGCGTCCGCCGCGGAGTGCCCGGACAGCGACAGTCCGGACGCGAAGCCGAGCGCGACGAGGAACGCAGGCCAGAGGAGCACGAGCCGGTCGGTGAGCCACGCGAGGAAGAGGAGCGCCGCGACGAGGGCGTACCCGAGGGTCATGGCGATGAACGCGACGCCGAAGCGCGTCTGCGCGATCGGCGACAGGTCGCCGTAGAGCAGACGGCCGAACGGCAGCTGCAGTGCGTCTTCCGCCCGAAGGACGAACGCCGCGATGCCGACGTCGAGCACCGCCACGACGGCTATGCCGGTGACGATGAAGAAGCGCTTCTCGGCGCGCGGCCCGAGCGGTCCACGCAGCGACGATCACGCGAAACCCCAGCCCACCGACGAGAAGCGCGAGCGCGAGGAAGTAGACCCAGCGGACAACGTCTTCGGTCCTCGTCGGCCCGGATGCTCCGTAGGCGTCGGTCGGCGACGGCGCCTCGACGCGCACGCCGAACGTGAACACGCCCGAGACAACGTGCCCGTCGTCGGAGACGGCGTGCCAGCGAACCGTGTACGGGCCTGCCGGCAGGCGCGGAAGCGACGCCCTCAGGTAGCGCCCGTCGGTCCGCACGCGCACGACTCCCACGCTGCCCCGCTCCGAGTAGACCTGGATCGAGCCGGGCACGGCCGTCACAAACTGGTCGAACCGGAGGGTGATCGTGCGCGGTGCCCGCTCGACCCGCTCACGGAACCCGGGCTGCGTCTTCTCGAGCGTCGCGTGCGCGAGCGCTTGCGACGGAAGCGCGAGCGCGAGCAGGGCGGCGACGAGCAGCAGGCGTCTCATCGGTGCGGCGTCCCCGCCTGCGGCGCGAGGTGCCCGAAGACGGGCGCGATGTCGCGGTCGCAGTAGAGCATCACGGACACGGCGACGAACACGAGCGCGAAGCCCGTCGCGACGGCCGTCGAACGCGGCCGCACGCAGCGCACGAGGGGGAACACGGCTCCGAGCAGCAGCGTCCAGCCGATCAGGTGGTGGAGGAACGAGGACCGCTGGAACAGCCAGCCGTTCTGCTCGTGAACAAGAAATCCGGCCCCCGAGACGAGGAACATCGAGGCCATTCCGAGACGCCACCAGCTACTCCGCAACTTGCCGCGCACAAGCGCCAGCTCTGTGGCGCCGCCCAGCATCAGGACCTGCGCCCAGATGCCGTGGGCGAGCATGTGCAGGGTCGAGGTGGTGAAGAACACCATCACCGGCCAGAGGAACACGCCGAGCCCGAAGGCGAGTCCGGGCCAGAGGTAGGCACGCCAGGCACGACGCGTCCACACGTCCGTGCCGACGACCGCCTCCGCGAGCAGGCAGAGACCGAGCAGAAGGAAGCCCGTCGCGAACAGCCAGTGGACATGTTCGGACGGAGGGGTCACTCGTTCTCCAGGTCTGCGAGCAGGCCCGGAACGACGACGAAGTGGAAGAACAGGCCGACGGCGATCACGAGCAGCGGCGGCTCGACGGCCAGCCACCAGAAGCCTTCGCCGCGCGGATGCATGAGCGTGATCCGGAACGGCTGGGCGATCGCCCAGATGACTCCCGCGAACGCCGTCGCCGGCCCGAGTGCCGAGATGACACGCGCGCGCGTCTGTTGATGTGCACGCGCCTTGAGTTCGGTTACGAGTTCTGCGTTCACGACGTCCTCCTGTGGCCGAGATCAGGACACAGGCCTGCGGACGCCGGTCCGCAGGCCTAGGCCGGCGCCGGAGGAGGTCTGCTCTCGAAGGCCAAGCCGAAAAGGCTTCTCGGCGTGACCAGCTCGCGCAGGACCGTCTGCGGTGAGGGAAGCGCAGCGACCGCGATGCGAGATGCCCGTGCGGCCGTCTCCGCCGCGTAGCTCTCGTAGTCCGCGAACCATCGCTCGACGGCGCGGTACACGAGTGCGACCACGACGGACAGGACGGCGAACACCGGAAGCGCGGACGTGTGCAGCCACGGTGCGAAGAGCGGCCACCGTCCGGCCGGAATCCCCTCGGCGTGCATCTGAACGAGGTAGATCAGCGAGGTCGCGGCGAATGACCCGAGCCACAGGCGCGGGGAGAGCTCGATCCGGACGCGAAGCGGGCGCCGCGGGTAGACGGTCGCGTCGGCGGGGAGGAGCCGCCGAGCGGCGCGCGCGACGGCGTGTGCCTTGACGAAGCGCCACGCGAGGCGCGCGAGCATGAGAGCGATCGCGACCTTCACGACCGCGAGGAGGATCGGGTAGTAGTCGGCGCCGGCGTAGCTCGGCGCGGAGACGTGACGCCCGAAGTCGAGCCGATGCGTCAGGCTTCGCCCGAAGAGCTCCGCTACGAGCGCGAGCAACCCCAGCGCGAGCCGCGCCAGGAATCGCTGGTGGCGCCGGGCATGAAGCATCTCTCGTAAGTCTGCGTGCCACACAGCACGCAGGTCAAACCTCTACCACACTAGGACACGACGGTGAGCATCCACTCGTCGCTGCAGCGTGACTCGAAGCCGACGAGAAGGATTCGCTGCCACTGGCCCAGGCAAAGCGAGCCGTCGGTAAATGGAATCTGCTCCGTGCGAGGGCCGAGCAGCATCGACAGGAGACGCTCCCGCTCGTCCACGTCCTTCGGGACGAACCGCTCGAGCATGCACTCCAGGTCGGAGAAGAATCCCGTCTCGCGCTCCTGGACGCGGACGACGGACGGGACGCCGTTCGGCGACACGTACGCGATGCCGCTGCCGCCCATGGAGGCGACCTCGCGTCGGACGTCGTTCGTGATGTCGAGCACCGTCAGGTTCGGCAGCGCGGCCGCGATCGAGACGGGAATCTCGACCGACGTCATGCGGAGGCGACCTCCCGTGGCAGCCGGAAGTGCACGTCCTCGCGCGCCACGCTCACCTCGACGACGTCGTCGAAGCCGCTCGCGACGAGCTGCGCGATCGTCGCCTCGACGAGCTCCTCGGGCGTCGATGCGCCGGCCGTCAGCCCGATGACCTCGTGGCCGTCGAGCAGCTCGGGCCCGAGCTCACTCTCACCGTCGACGAGCTGCGCAGTCGCGCCGGCGTCGCGCGCGACCTCCACGAGCCGCTGCGCGTTCGAGCTCGTGGGCGATCCGATCACGAGGATCAGCGTCGCCTCCTCTGCCAGACGCTTGACGGCGTCCTGGCGGTTCTGGGTGGCGTAGCAGATGTCATCGGCGGCCGGCCGCCGGAGCGTACCGAACCGCTGCTCCAGAGCATCGACCGTCGACCGCACGTCGTCGAGCGAGAGCGTCGTCTGGCTGATGACCGCGATCGGCTTGCCGCCGGAATCGAGCTTGGCGGCCTCCTCCGGCGACTCGACCACGACCGTCGCCTCCGGCCGTTCGCCCCGCGTCCCGATCACCTCGACGTGGTCGGCATGGCCGACGAGCGCGACGAGATGGCCGGTGTCCGCGTAGCGCCGCGCCTCGGCGTGAACCTTCGACACCAGCGGGCAGACCGCGTCGACGACGCGCAGCCCGCGCTGCCGGCAGTTCTCGAGCACCGACGGTGCGACGCCGTGCGCGGAGAGGACGCAGATCTGGCCGGCGGGAATCTCGGACTCGTCGTCGACGAAGACAGCGCCGAGCCCCTCGAGGCGGCGCACGACGTGGTCGTTGTGCACGATCTGGTGGCGGACATAGATCGGCGGCCCGTTCGCCTCGAGCAGCCGCTCGACGATCTCGATCGCACGGTCGACCCCGGCGCAGAACGAGCGCGGCGCTGCGAGCAGAACGCGCTTGCTCATGCGAGCGCCTCCAGGCCTTTCAGCGCACGGCGAGCGCCGAGCGCAGCGCGAAGCGTGACGATCGGCTCGCGGAGGAAGCCCCGGAGGAAGCCGGCGTAGTCGACCTCACCGTCCACCGTCGCGCCCTTGGCGACACCGCCGAGCCGGTGCGTCGGCGTGTCGCTGATCGCCCGCAGGCAGCCCTGGAGCCTGCCGCTCCGTGCCAGCAGCCCGGACTCCATGTCGACGGCGTCGGCGCCGGTCGCGCGGTGGAGCCGCTCCCGCTCGTCGGGGTCGTCGACGATTCGGCTCGCCCCGAGGATCGTCCCGGGCTCGCCGGCTGTGCGCCGAGCGGACCGCCTTCCCACAGGACGGCGCCCGACTCGTCGACCACGCGGGTCGCATCGATCACGGTTCCGATCGGGAGGTCGCCCGAGAGCGCTCCGGCGATCCCGAAGGAGACGACGCGTCCCTCCGGCACGCCCTTCGACGCACCGAGCCCGACGAGCGCCGTCCGCCCCAGCCGCCGCGCAATGCGCTCCTCGACCGTCATCGCGCAGGCGAACGTCAGCCCGTCAGCGTCCACGCCATGCTCCTGGCGCTCTCCTTGACCGAACCGGCAGCCTCATACGCAGCGGAGGGCTCGAAGCCCGAATGGATCGCGCAGTGCTCGCACCGCGGATCGTTCCCCGGCCCGTACTCCTCCCACTCGATCCCGTCGAGCAGCGCGTCGTACGTCGGGAAGATCCCGTCGGTGAGCAGGTAGCAGGGCCCCTTCCAGCCGTACGGGTTGCGCGTGATCGAGCCCCAAGGCGCGCACGCGAGCTTCCGCTCGCCGGTGAGGAACTCCTGGTAGATCGGCGTGGCCAGCCAGCGGTAGCCACGCTGGCGCGCGACCTTGCGGATGATCCGGAACTTCTCCTCGTGCTCGTCCCGCGTCATCGTCAGCGCCGGGTCGATCTGTGAGTACTGGTAGCCCGGCGCGATCAACATCCCGTCGATTCCGACCTCGTTCGTGAGGTAGCCCATCATCTCGAGCACATCGTCGACGGACGTCTCCTTGAAGATCGTCGTGTTCGTCGTGACGCGGAAGCCGGCCGAGCGCGCCTTGCGGATCGCGTCGACGGCGATGTCCCAGAGACCCGGGTAGTCGCAGATGTAGTCGTGGATGTCGCGCATCCCGTCGAGGTGGACGACGAACGTGAGCCGATGAGTCGGCTTGAAGACCTCGAGGTACTGCTCGAGGCGAAGCGCGTTCGTGCAGAGGTCGATGTTCTTGCCGAGCTCGAGCATCCCTGCGACGACGTCCTCGATCCCCTTGTAGACGAGCGGTTCGCCGCCGCAGATCGACACCACGGGCGCCGGGCACTGTGCGCCGGCGTCGATGCACTCCTCCACCGTCAGACGCGCCTTGTTCGACTCGTACTCGCGGATCTTCCCGCAGCCGATGCACGCGATGTTGCACGCGAGCGTCGGCTCGAGCATCAAGACGAGCGGGTACCGCTCGCCCTTGCGTTGCTGGCTTGCGACGTACCTGCCGATCTGGACGGTCGAGCGAAGCGGGAACTTCATCCGTTGAGCCTTTCTCTCAGGCGCCCGAGCGCGAGGAGCGGGAACGTAAGGCGGTAGAGGTGATAGCGGATCATGAAGTCGAGCGGAAAACCGGTGGCCGTGTAGTGCTCTTCGTCCCAGTCCCCATCGGGGCGCTGAGATTGACAAACATACTCGGCTGCCTGACGCGTGGACAAGGCTTCAGAAGCTCCACCTGCAACGTATCCGAGGAGGGCCCACGCAGTCTGAGAAGGCGTCGCCGGGCCGCGCCCGCGGCGCCCAGGATCCGCATAGGAGCCGATGTCCTCGCCGAAGGAGCCGTCGGCCCCCTGGACGGAGTCGAGCCAGCTCACGGCCCGCCGGACGGCCGTGTGCTCCGGGCCGAGCCCGCAGGCCTCGAGGGCAGGCAGGGCCGCGCCGGTGCCGTAGAGGTGGTTGACCCCCCAGCGCCCGAACCAGGAGCCGTCGGGCTCCTGCTCGGCCAGGAGCCAGTCGAGCCCACGGGCCAGCGAGCCCTCGTAGCCCTCCTCGTGCGCGAGAGCCTCGACGGCGTGCGCGGTGACGTCGGCGGAGGGCTCGTCGGTCACGCGGCCGAAGTCGCAGATCGGCAACTGGTAGAGCCACAGCGCCTCGTTGTCGGCGTCGAACGCGCCCCAGCCGCCGCTGGCGGACTGCATCCCCACCATCCAGTCGAGGCCGCGTCGCACGGCGGCGTCGCCGAGGTCGAGCTCGCGGAGGGCCAGGGCGACGACGGCGGTGTCGTCGATGTCCGGATAGAGGTCGTTGTCGAATTCGAAGGCCCAGCCTCCGGGCGCGAGGTCGGGACGACGGATCGCCCAGTCGCCGCGCACCGTCACCTCCTCGCGGAGCAGCCAATCGCCCGCGGCCCGCAGGCGCGGATCCTGCGCGGAGACCCCCGCCGCCCGCAGGGCAAGCACGGCGAGGGCGGTGTCCCAGATCGGCGACTGGCACGCTTCGGGCCGGAGACGGTCGCCGTCCCGGACCATGAACCGCTCCCAGCCGGCGATCCCGCGCGCGAAGGCGTCGTCCTCGAATCCGTGCCCGAGCGCCGCGAGCATCACGAGCGACCAGACCCACGGCGGCTGGATCCCGCCCCAGGAGCCGTCCGCCTCCTGGCGCTCGCGGACCCACCGCTCGGCGACCCCGATCGCGTACCGCCGCCGCTTGGAAAGCCGAACGCCGCCGCCTTGTGTCTTCCGTCCACCGATCTCGCTCAGGTCGATCCGCGACGGCCGCACGGGACGGAGCGCCTCGACAACGGACAGCGAGACCATCGTCTGCCGCGCCCAGCACGCGAAGTCGTAGACCGAGAGCGGCCCGTCCGGCGGGAGAAGGATCAGCTCGACCGGCACGTGAGCGAGCCGTCCCCAGGGCCACTGGCCGATGAGCGCGAGGAACGCACGCGTGAAGATGCGCGTGCGCGCGACTCCGCCGTGGCGTCGGATGTACTCGCGCGTGGCGTCGCCCGCGTCGACACCGGCGAGTTTCAGTGCCACGTACGCCTCGACCGTGACGGACAGGTCGGCCGGGCCCTCGAACCAGATCGACCAGGTGCCGTCGTCGCGACGCCGCGCGAGCAGCTCGTTCGCGAGGAGGCGATCGCTCTCCGGATCGCGCAGCCCGAGAAAATGCAGGAGGAAGAGATGCTCCGCGATCATCGTCGCGTTCGACTCGAGCTCGCCCTTCCACCAGCCGGCGGGATCCTGGAGCGACAGAAGGCGCTCCGCGCCGGAGTCGACGGCACGGTCGAGTGCGGTGAGCTCCTGCACGACCGTCATGCAGCTACTCTAGTTGTCACGTCGGACAACATTCTCGCAGCTGCGCGGCCGGACCGCACCGCGCTCTCCATCGTCACGGGCCAGCCCGTGCGCGTCCACGCACCCGCGCGGACGACGTTCGCACGCCCGGTCCGCACCCCGCGCCTTAGCACCTCCGTCCCCGGGCGCAGCGCGATCGTCGCACGGGGCTCGCGGCTCACACGCGACCAGAGCAACTCGGCCCCGCCGAGCCTGTCCGTGAGCTGGCCGGCGAGCCGGTCGACGAGCTCACGTCCCCGGATCTCCATCAGCTCGGGCACGCCGCTCGAGACGACGGTCAGGTACTGCCCGCGCTCGGGACGCTGTCCGGTGAACGCGCCGCGGTCGAAAACCCAGTGCGCGTCGCTCGCGAGCAGCGCTGCGAGCGGCGAGCGCAGTAGCGGCCGGTCGAAGAGGAGGTGGACGCTCACGATCGGCGAGTCTTCCAACCCGGGAGCTTCCTCGTCGAGCAGAGCCGCGGACTCGGCCGGAGGCAGCGCCACGACGATGCCGTCGGCGTCCACGTCGTCGAGGGACTCGACGCGTGCGTTCGTCTCGACCGCAGCGCCCGCGTGCTCGAGCGCATGCCCGGCTGCGTCGCCGTGCATCGCGCCGAGCGGCCGCGTCGGAAGGATGAGGTCGCTCGCCTCGCGCCGCCCGAGGAGCGCCGTCTGCACGGTGAAGACGCCAGGCGCAGCGCTCGCCTCGTCCGTCCTCAGGTTGAGCGCCGGCCGGACGAAGACGTCCCAGAACCGCTCGATGCCGGCCGCCGTCTCGCCGGCGCCGCGCAGGTATGCGCCGAACGTCGCCTCCTCGAGCGCAGTGCCCCCGGGAGGGCGCCGGAGACGGAGCAGGACGCGCAGGATCCGCAGCCGCTCGCCAAACGGGAGGTGCCGGTAGCGCAGGAGCGAGCGGAGACCCGGCCGGATCGTGGCCACCCGGCCGTCCGCCGCGATCACGGGCAGGGCGAGCGGCCGCCGCGAGTAGGACCCGCCCTCGCCGACGCGGTGGAGGAACCGGAGGTACTCCGTGAAGCAGCCGAGCGCGATGTGCTGTCCGTTGTCGGGCGGAGGGGACGGATCTCCGTCGCGTTCGGGCAGTGTCTGGACTGCGCCGCCGAGAGTCGGCCTGGCCTCGAGCAGCGTCACGTCGTGACCGCCGTCCACGAGGTCGAGCGCGGCCGCGCAGCCGGCGAGGCCGCCACCGATCACCGTCACCTTCACCTGCGCAGGCCCTCGCCGACGATGCGGAGCTTCGTGAGCGCGGAGAGCTGCGGCGGCCCGGCGAACACGTCGAACCCGCGCGCCTCGATCCGGTCGAGCGTCTCGCGGTAGAGGCCCGCGAACGTCGACACGCAGAGTGCGCTGCGACCGTCGAGCGTCCGCAGCAGGCCGAGGCCGTCGCCAAGGAACGCGCGGGCGCGCTCCGCCTGGAACGTCATGAGCGCACGCCACGCATCGGTGGTGCGGCCCGCGGCGATGTCGTGCTCCGTCACGTCGAACGAGGCAAGCTCGTCCTGTGGGAGGTAGACGCGCCCGAGCTCCCAGTCCTCGCGCACGTCGCGCAGGATGTTGATCAGCTGCAGCGCGATTCCGAGCGTCTCCGCGCGCTCGACGTCGTCGGATCCGTACACGCCGACGCAGCAGACGACCCACGGCGCCGGCGACCTTCTCGCAGTAGCCGCGCAACTCGGAGAAGTCCGCGTAACGCGACTGGTCGAGGTCCTGGAGTCCGCCGGCGACCAACGTGTGCAGCGAGTCGGCGGGGATCGGGAACCGTGTGCGCGCGTCCGCGAGCGCGATGAGCATCGCATCGTCTCCCGGATCGCGCGTGAGGGCGGCGTCGAGCTCCGCGAGCCCGCGTCGCTTCTCCTGCGGCTGCTGGTCGCCGTCGGCGATGTCGTCGACGCGGCGCGCGAACGCGTAGATCGCAGCGATCGCGCGGCGCTTCTCGCGCGGGAGCACCATGATCCCGTACGCGAAGTTGCGCGCGCGACGGCGTGTGAGCCGCTCGACCTCGGCATAGGCGCGCTCCGTGGTCATGGCGCCAGTGCCACGATGAGAAGTCGAGCCCGTGACGGCCGCGGTCGCTGCGTGAAGACGTCCCATTGAGCGGTCTCGAGCGCGTCGAGGGCGGCGAGTCCTCCGCGCGCGAAGAGGCCGACCGCGCGGCCGACGCGCCCGCCGATGCGCCGCTGCAGCACGCGTCCCGAGGCGAGCAGCCCGGCCGCGCGGGCGGCCTCGTACCGAAGGAGCTCGCGTAGCTCCGGGCTCGGACGGTCGAACGCCGACACGCGGAAGCGCCCGCGGTCCTCCGCCGGCAGGTAGATCCGTCCGAGCTCCAGATCTCTGGGCACGTCCTGGAGGAAGTTCACCAGCTGGAGACCGGTGCAGACGTCGTCGCTCGCGGCAACGAGCTCGGGCTCTCGGTCACGGTGCAGCAGCCCGAGCACGAGGCGGCCGACCGGATCGGCCGAGTGCCGGCAGTAGTCGCGGAGGCCGTCCCAGGTCTCGTACTCGGAGATGCGCTGATCCATCCGGTTCGCCTCGATCAGCCGGAGGAACGGCTCGCGCGGCAGCGCGAACTGGGCGACCGTCGGCTCGAGCGCCTCCATCACCGGCCAGGTCGCGCGGCCGGCGAAGCAGGCGTCCACCTCGCGCTCGAGCTCGTCCAGCGCCTCGAGGCGATCGCCTTCGACCTCGTCACCCAGGATGTCGACCAGGCGTGCGAAGCCGTAGATCCCGCGCAGGTGAGGCCTCAGGCGGCGCGGGAAGAGGAAGGAGGCCACCGGGAAGTTCTCGGTGCGCGCTCGGCGTGCGACGGCGGCCACCTCCATGAGGTGAAGCCTCACGCCCGCGCCGTGGCAGGTCAAACCCGGGCGGGTTGCGGAGGCCGAGACTCCGATGCTCTAATTGCGACTGGCGCCGCTCCCAGACCCCGCTTCCGGCGCGCCACACGGTATGAGAGAGGGAGAAGTGTCTGATCAGGACCCCATAGCGGGGAACGGCCTGCGCAAGGATCCGGTGCTCGGTGTCGACACCGTCGGCGAGGCGTGCGTGGTTCGTCTCGGCGGAGAGCTGGATCTCTACAACGCAGACGGCGTGCGCGAGGCGCTCGCGCAGGCAAGCGAAACGTCCTCCGCTCGGATCATCGTCGACCTCGCCGAGGTCGAGTTCATCGACTCCACGGCGCTCGGCGTGCTCATCGAGGGAAAGGCGCGGTTCGACAAGGGCGGAGCGTTCCTGCTCGCGTCACCCGGACTGGAGACGAAGCGGGCGCTCGAGATCTCCGGGCTCGACCGGCACTTCTCCGTTCACGACTCGGTGACGGACGCGCTCGCGGCCCGGGTCTAGGCGAGCGGAGCGGGCGGCCGGCGCCTCGGCCATCTCTTCCCGTCTGATCAGCGTCAGCGCCGCGATGACCGCGGCGATGCCGAAGAACGCCAGCGCCCAGAAGGCATAGCCGTAGCCCGTGCGTCAGCGCGTCGGCGACGGAGCGTCCGTCGCGCACCAGTGCCTTGAAGTGAGTCGCGAAGACGGTCGACGCGACGGCCGTGCCGATCGCGCCGCCGATCTGCTGGGAGGTGTTGATCAGCCCGGACGCGAGGCCCGCCTCGCGCTCGGCGACCCCGGCGAGGGCGGCGATCGACACCGGCACGAACGCGAACGCGATCCCGACGCCGACCATCAGATAGCCGGGCGAGCAGATCCGACAGGAACTTCCCGTCGACCGGAATCTGCGAGTACCAGATCATCGCCGCCGATCAGCAGCGTCAGCCCGATGACGATGATCGGCTTCGGGCCGAACTTGGTGGTCAAGCGCCTGCGCCACGCCGGCGGCCAGGACAGCCGTTCCGGCGGTCGCGATGAATGTGACGCCGGTCTTGAGCGGCGAGTAGCCGAGGACGTTCTGCACGTACAGCGTCAGCAGGAAGAAGTTCGCGAAGATCACGGCGCCGAGGAAGAAGCCGACGACGTTCGCGCCGGCGACCGTGCGAACGCCGAAGATGTGGAACGGCAACAGGGGATCGTGCACGCGGCGCTCGTTGACGACGAAGCCCACGAGCAGTGCGCCGGCGAGGACGAGCAGGAGGATGGTCCGCGCCGTGCCCCAACCGACGTTCGGCGCCTGCGAGATCGCGTAGACCAGCAGCGCGAGCCCACCGCTGACGAGCACGGCACCGAGCGCGTCGTAGCGGCGCTCCGCACCCTCGCGGCGGCTCTCCGGAACGATGCGCCGGGTCAGCAGCAGCACGGCCGCGCCGACGGGCACGTTGACGAAGAAGATCCAGCGCCAGCTCAGGTAGTCGGTGAGCAGACCGCCCGCGAGCACGCCGACGGCGGCGCCACTGCCGCCGAGCGCTCCCCAGACTCCGAGCGCCTTGTTGCGCTCGGCGCCCTCTTCGAAGCTCGTCATGACGATCGAGAGGGCAGCAGGCGAGATGATCGCGCCGCCGAACCCCTGCACCGCCCGCGAGGCGATCAGCATCCCCTCGGAGTTCGAGAGGCCGCAGACGAGCGAGGCGATCGTGAAGATCGCGACGCCGACCATGAAGACGCGCCTGCGCCCCAGGAGATCCGCGGCGCGGCCGCCGAGGAGGAGGAAGCCGCCGAAGGTGATCGCGTACGCCGTGATCACCCACTGCAGGTTCTCGGCCGAGAAATGGAGGTCTCTTCCGATCGTCGGCAGCGCCACGTTGACGATCGAGACGTCGAGGATCGTCATGAAGAACGCGGTGGCGACGACCGCGAGGATGCGCCACTTGTGAGGATGGGATGCCAACTGAGCCCTCGACGCGGAGGCTACATCTCTGTGGCGAGAGCGGCGAGAAGACGTTCGTCGTCGGGCTCGTCCCTGATGGTGACGCGGATGCCGCCGCGAACGGGCCGGACAGCCAGTCCATGCCGCAGGAGCCGCTCGCCGAGGCCGGTCGGGTCGTCGGCGGGGACATAGACGAAGTTCGCGCACGACGGCCAGGGATCGAGACCGAGCTCCCCCAGGCGAGAGGCGAATCGCTCCCGCTCGTAGAGGATCGGTTGCACGTCCGGCGGATCCTCGAGCGCTGCGATCGCGAGCGCAGCGCTGAGCGTCGAGACGGGTGCCGGATTCTGACGGCGGTTCAGATCTGCTGCGATCTCGCGGCCCGCCAGCGCGTAGCCGATTCGCGCGCCCGCGAGCGCGAACGCCTTCGAGAAGGTGCGGATGACGATGACGTCCTCGTCCTCGATGAGGCCGGCGGCGGTCTCCCCCGAGTACTCGTAGTACGCCTCGTCGACGACGAGCGGCCGTGCGTCCGGGATCGGAGGCAGTTCGCCCGTCGGATTGTTGGGCCGGCAGAGGATCGTCAGCGACGGGTTGTGCCCCGAGACGTCCGCCCCGGAGAGGCGCGCCGCGATCTCGAACAGCGGGTACGTCGGGTCGTTCGCGATCGCTATCCGCTCGCCCGGGCCGGCGAACGAGCGCGCCGCGAGGAGGATGAGATCGTCCGCGCCCGCGCCGAGCACGACGTTCTCGGGCGCGACGCCCGCATAGTCGGCGATCGCACGCTCGAGGCGCGGATAGCCTCCGTGCGGGTACGTGTTCACTCGCGCGAGCTCCTCTGCCAGTGCCTCGGCGGTGTGCGACGGGAGCAGGCCCGGGGACGTGTTGCCGTCGAACCGGACGATGTCCGGGATCGCGACGCCGGTACGGCGCGCGATCTCCTCGTTCGAGGGCGCGTCGTACGACGGGATGGGGCCGCGGAGCTCTCTCACGCTGCGGAGCTTCGCATCCCTGGCGCGGGCGGTTCCAGTGGAGGAAGCGTCACACTTTCGGCCCGATCTCCGTGGCCGGAGGCGCCAGGGCGGAAAATACTGGTGCCTGACCCCAGCATTGCGGCCATGTCCGTCCGGGCTAGCCGTGGACGACGACGATGAGGACCGTCGCGATTCCGAGGATCACGCCGGCGAGGGTGAACCCGAGCGCCCACCGGTCGTCGAACGCCGCATAACGTCCGGTGCGCAGAGCCTCCTCCACCTGCCGCTGCCGCAGGAAGGCGCAGAGGATGAACGCGACGCCGAGCAGTCCGAAGCCGACGCCGACGATCTCGTACGGCCATGCGGGCCCGCCGGAGATCTCCGGGATGAGGCGGCCCGCACCAAAGCTCACCGCGAGCGCGGTCAGGCCGCTCCGCCACCAAGCGAGGTACGTGCGCTCGTTGGCGAGTCGCGTCCGGCGCGTCGCATCCTGCACTCCGGGCTCCGCCATCAGCGCGGCATTCGCGGGCGGTAGCGACAACCCTTGAGGCGTACGATCGGCTCGATGAGCGAGTTCCACCACGGAGACGAGCCGCGCGCCGAGGAGATCGCACTCCACCAGAAGTACCTGACGCTCGAAGGGATGATCGACGCGGCGCGAGAGGACGGCGACGAGCGCGAAGTCCGCCGCCTCACGCCGCTCGTCGAGCGCGCGAAGGCACGCTGGATCAAGGCGAACCTCCGCGTGACGCGCGGGAGCTAGTCCGCGACCCCCTTCAGCTCCGGATCCCACCAAGCATGCTGGGCGAGCTTGTGATCAAACTTCCATGTCGGCGACGATGCGCCCGGACGCTGCTGCCTCTTTCAGCGTGCGGTAGTCCCTCTCGTTTTGGTCGGCGTACGTCTCGGAAAATGAGGCCATGGCGCGGTCGAAGGAGCCACCGCTGCCGAGATAGGCGGCGATCGCGATCCTGTCGCCCGAGCGAGCGTGGGCTCTCGCGAGCGTCCAGCCACAGATCTTGCCGTAGGCCTCCAACTCGCGCGGGCCCATCAGTTCGACGTCCACCGAGCCTTTGGCATCCCAGAGTTGCCGGATGTAGAAGTCCCGTGTTTCCCCGTCGATCGTCACGATTCGCTCCCACCCGAGCAGGATGTCGGGCGCCGCCTGCATCATCCGCTGCCCTTCCACGACACGCCGTCCGTGCTGCGTGAACCGGCTTTTCCCGAGGAACGGCTCCAGGACCGAGGCCTGTGCTTCCTTGAACTGGAGGAACAGCGGGTCGTTCTTATCGCGCCCCACCATCAGAAGGATCCACGAACGGGTACCCACGCTGCCCACACCGACGACCTTCCGGGCGGCATGCACGTACCGGTAGCTCTCGAGCAGGTTGCGCCGATCGTGCGGGAGCGTGCGTCTGTACGTGCGAATCATGCGCCGCACAACGTCCTCCAAGTGGTCCTGCTCAGCATCCTGGAGTACGTCCTCGATCGGCGTGACGAGGGGAGGGCTGCCGACGATCCGCAGCTCGCCGTCGACGGTCCGACACAGCTTCGAAAGCGCTCGCATGCTGTCCTTCGTGTGCACGTTGGCGACGTTGGTCTGGAAGCGCTTCATCTGCTTGCGGGAGGCCGATCCGCCGAGCTGTTTGAGGATCGCCGCGATATCGAGGCGCGTGTACCAGACGTCGATGTTGCGCATCTCTGCGAAGCGGGCGATCGCTTCGCGATACTCGCGCGCCGTCGCCATCACGACCGCGCGGCAGACGGCCTCGTCGAAACCGCGATCCCGGGCCGCCACCATGACGCTCGCGGCGAGCCGCTTGACGTCCCACTCGAATGGCCCCGGAAGTGTCTCGTCGAAGTCATTGATGCTGAAGACGAGCCTCCGATCCGGCGCGGCGAAGACGCCGAAGTTCGAGAGGTGCGCGTCTCCGCAGAGTTGCGCGTGCAAGCCTGTCCGCGGCCCATCCGCGAGATCAGCCGCCATCAGATAAGCGGCGCCGCGGAAGAACGTGAACGGCGACACGAGCATGCGCCCGTACCGGATCGAGCCGAGCTCCGGCAGACGGGTCTCCGCCTGTTCCTGGAGGAGATCGATGGGATCTCTCCGTCCCGGCCCCTGCTCCCAGGCGGCGTGCGCCGAGCGCGGAAGCTCGCCGCGCGCGGCCTTTCCCCGGGCGACGCGCTCAGCGGCAGTGAAGTGCGGCACTTTCCGCCTCGAAGAGCTCTCTCTCCTCGCTGCGCCCTCCTCCAGGACGTGCGCCGCCGCCTGCCCGGAAGCCGTCGCCGAACCTCGGTCGAGAGATCGGGAGTGGTCGTCCGCGTCCCTCATCGTCTCGCTCCTTTCCCAGGCTCCCTTTCCCGGGCTCCCGTTACGCATCGGGACCGGGAAAAAAACGCGCCCCCATTCCGGCGGCGTTCTCCAGAGCCGACGCCCGGACTCGAACCGGGGACCCCTTCATTACGAGTGAAGTGCTCTACCAGCTGAGCTACGTCGGCGGGGCTTCAACTGTAGCGGGGAATCGCGCCGCTCTCGGCGCGCAAGATCGACTGCGCCGCCGCCGCTGAGCGCGCCTACAGAGAGACGACGGCGTCGTCTTTCCCGGCGTCGCGGCGCAGCCGTTTCTTCCACGTGCCCGCGTCGTGCTCCAGGCCCTGGGCCAGCGCACGACGCGCGCGGAAGATCAGCGTCTCGACCGCAGCCTGGGAGAGCCCCAGCTCGGCCGAGATCTCTCGGTAGGTCAATCCCTGCCACTCCCGCAGGAGGATTGCGCGGCGCTGGTTCTCGGGCATTTCCTCCAGGACGTCCGGCAAGCCGATGAGCTCGTCCGCGACCTGCTCGCGGCCGGGGATTACTTCCTGCAGCAGCTCGAGGTTGTTCGGCGCCTCGATCCGCCCACGCCGCCACGACGAGCGCCGGCGCGACAGGCAGACGTTGTGCGCGATCTTGAACAGCCACGCGGACTCGAGCTCGGGCACGATGCCGCGCTTCAGACCGCGGAACGCGTTCATGAAGGTCGTCTGCGCCGCGTCCTCCGCCTCCTCGCGTGAGCCGAGCTGGTGGAGGCAGTAACCGAGGATTTGGCGGGAGTAGCGCGCGTACAGCTCGCTCGTCGCATCGGCCCCAGGAGTGACCGGCCGCTGGACGCGGGGAGCGCGACGGAGAGTCGGGACTGCGGCCAACTGTCCTCCCTGACGGCTGCGGACGCCTGCGGTGCGCCCGTCACTGCCCTTTTCGGCAGGTTCGGCGAAGCTGAGATCCCTCGGACGAGGGTCGCTAGCGGCCGGGGCCGGAATGATCCGACCCGTCGTCCGGCCCGTGATCGGACCCGGAGCCGGATTCGTCCTTGCCGGAGTGATCCTCCTCGACGGTCGCGGGCTCGCTGGCGTTTCCGGGGCCGGAGTTGTCCTCGACGGCGGTTTCCGGTGCCGGCGTGTCCGCGATCACGCGCGTCGGGGGGGTGTCGTCGGCGATCTCGACGCGCTCCGTCTGCTCGACCTGAGGAGACGACCCTGACGAGCCGGACGATGACGCGCCGTGGTGGCGCCGGCGCCGGTGATCGGAGATGGGGCGCAACGCAACGTGATGCACAACCCTGCGCGGAGCCACATGCACGGACGTGCCCGTCTTCGGGCCCGGCACGTGCGCCGAGACGACTGGCGCCGCGAGCGCCGCGCTCACCGCCCTGTGGTGGACCGGTTGCGCACGATGCTCCGGCAGTTCCGCGACGCTGGTCACCGCGACTCCCACCAGAGCGGCCGCGGAGGCGACCTTGACGGCCGCGGAAACACCGCCCGGGTCGAACCCAGGGAGCAGCCGGAGCAGCGCGTCGCGGAGTGCGATCGGCGCAGCCGCGAGCTGCGCGGTCGTCAGCGTCGCGCGGAGTTGCCGCCGCGCGCGGAAGAGAAGCGACTCCACCGCCGAGTGCGAGACGCCGAGCGCGCGGCCGAGCTCGTGGTAGGACATGCCGCCGAGCTCCCGCATGAGAATCGCGCGGCGCTGTCGGCGCGGGAGGCCCGCGAGCGCCGACCAGACCGCATCGAGGTCGAGCGCCCTGATGGCCGCCACGAGCGGGTCGGGGAGATCCGACGAGATCTCCGGGAGCTCGAGTGGTTGCCGCATGCGCATCCGAATCCGCGCCCGGCACTCGTTGCGCGCGATCGTCGCGAGCCACGGGGCAGCGTCCCGCGGCCGGCTCCCGCGCAGCACCGCGGCGTGCGCGGAGAGGAACACCTGTTGTGCAGCGTCCTCCGCGTCGTGAGGATCGCGGAGGAGCACGCGGCAGAGGCCGAGCACCATCCGGCCGTGCACCCGAAAGAGCTCGTCGAGGAGTGCGCCGGCCGCCGCGGCGTGGGGATGGCGGCCGGCGCCTGGGGAAAGCCCGTTCGCGCTAGCCGTCTCCGTGGCCGCGACCTCCGTGGTCGTCGCCGCCACCGCCACCGTGTCCTCGGTGGTCGTCCCCGCCGTCATCGCCACGGTTGTCGCCGTGCTCGTCCTCGATTTCGACCTCGATCTCGATCTCATCCTCGTCCTCGTTCTCGACGCGCCCTTGGTCGTCGGGGCGAATCCGGACCTTGATGGTCAATGTCTGACCTACGAGGCTCACGGGCAACTGGATCCCCGCCGGCAGCGGGATGGTCAGCGACTGCCCGTTCACGAGCAGGGTGATCGAAGCCGGGCCGATAGCGGTGATCTTGGCCTGAACCGTGACGGAGACCCGCTCGCCGACGACTCGCAGCTCTCGTCCGACCAAGCGGCCGCGCCAGATGTCGACCGTGGCGTCCACGAGCGCACCGGGAGATGCTGTCCGGCCGCGCATCGCGATCAGGCTGCGCCCGGAGGCGAGGATCGTCGTGCCTCCGCTGCTGCGCACGACGGTGCCGCGGAAGCGCGCACTGCGGACGCGGCCGATGACGCGCACGGTTCGTCCACTCACGCGCACGCGCGCCCCGACCGCGGGATGTGCCTTCGTCGGCACCGCATACGCGACACCGCCGGCCGCGACGGCGAGACGGCCGCCGCCGTTGTCGAGGACGATGCCGGTGAACGTCCCCGCCAGGCCGGAGCCTGGGAGTGCCGCCCCTGCGAGGAGGGCCACGGCGAAAATGAGCTTCTTCATCGGAACTCCCTTCTGCGTTTTCTCACCTGCAAGAGGAAGCCCGCGGAGAAATCTTGCGGTGCGGCGTCAGACCAATGACGGCACGGCACCGAGCTCTCGCCTGAGCCGCACGAACAGGGCCTCCAGGGCCAGCGGAGGGCTGAGGTTGAACTCCTCGAAGGCCCGCCAGGTCTCACGGACGAGCTCGCAGGCCCGCTCCGCTCCGGCGAGCCTCTCGGTGGTCGCGTCCTCGGCGAGGAGCGCGAGGCGGTCGGCGTGGAACGCCGCTCCCTCGGCCCCGACGGCGACGACCACGAGATCGCGGTACCACGAGGCGAGCTCCTCGAGGGCGGCGAGGAGCTCGTCGCGCTCGGCGCCGCGCGCTGCGCGGCGCACGCGCTGCTCGGCCTCCCGCGTCGCCAGGTCGAGCGTCTCGAGCTCTTCCTCCGCCTCGCCCTTCGCCTCGGCGGCGCGTTCCTTCGCGCCCTCGAGCAGCCGCTGCGCCGCGTCGTTCGGCTCGAACTCCGGGTCGATGTAGACGGCGCGCGCGACCTCGAGCAGCACCTCGCGGCGCGCCGCGGACTTGGGGTCGAGCAGGCGTTCGGCGCGGTCGAGGCGGCCGGCGGCGAGGCGAGCGAGCGACGCCGCCTCGTGCTCGTCGAGGCCCGGGGCGCGCGCGTCGATCTCCGCGCGGATCGCTCGCTCGGACAGACGGGTGAACGGGACGAGCTGGCAGCGCGACCGGATCGTGTCCGGCAGCGGGCCGAGGTCGTCGGCGATGAGCACGATGACCGCGTACGACGGTGGTTCCTCCAGGTCCTTCAGGAGTGCGTCGGCGGCGTCCTCGTTCATCGTCTCGGCCGCGTGCAGGAGGTACACGCGCCGCTCCGCCTCGAAGGGACGCATGTGCAGATCGCGCCGCAGTGCGCGGATCTCGTCGATGCGAATCTGGTCTCCGACCGGAATGACCGTGTAGACATCTGGATGCGAACCGCGCGCGACGCGACCCGGATCGCCGATGAGTGCGCCCGCGAAGGCGAGCGCAGCCGCGCGCTTCCCTACGCCGGGAGGCCCGTGGAAGAGGTACGCGTGCGCGAGGCCCTCGGCGAGGGCCGCGCGCAGCAGCCGCTTCGCCTCCGTCTGCTCAGGAAGCGTCTCGAAGGCGTCCACGGACCTCCTCCGCGATCTCGTGGGGCGGCCGCTCGCCGTCGACCGTGGTGATGCGCTCGGGGAACATCGCTGCGAGTGAACGGTACGCCTCCTCGACCTTCCGCTGGAAGTCGGCACCCTCACGCTCGATCCGGTCGCTCGGCTGCCGGCTCCGGGCGCGTGCCGTCTCGGGGTCGAGGAGGACGAGGAACGTGCGGTCGGGAAGGCGGCCCTGGATCGCCGGCAGGTTCAGTCCGAGGACGGCATCGACACCGAGGCCGCGCGCGATGCCCTGGTAGGCCAACGACGAGTCGACGTACCGGTCGCAGACCACGTCACGTCCGGCAACGAGTGCCGGTGCGATGACCCGCTCGACCAGCTCCGCGCGCGCGGCCGCGAACAGCGCCGCTTCGGCCCAGGGGCTCATGTCGACGCCCTGCAGCAGAAGCTTCCGCACTTCCTCGCCGAGAGGAGTGCCTCCCGGCTCGCGCGTGGCGACGACGTCCCGACCCTCGGCCCGCAGCGACTCCGTCAACAGCCCCGCCTGCGTGCTCTTCCCGGACCCGTCCACGCCTTCGAAGGTCACGAACACTGCGGCCGTACGATACGGCTCGTGCGGGCGGTCGTCACCGGAGGCGCGGGCTTCATCGGCTCGCACGTCGCAGGAGCGCTCGTCGCGCGCGGCGACGACGTCCACGTGCTCGACGACTTCTCGCACGGGAGACGCGAGAACGTGCCGGAGGGCGCGACCGTGTACGAAGCGGACATCCGGGGCGACGCGGCCCGCGTGTTCGACGAGGTCGAGCCGACGGTGTGCTTCCATCTCGCCGCGCAGGTCGACGTGCGCGTGTCGGTGGAACGTCCAGCGTTCGATGCGGACGTCAACGTCGGCGGAACGCTCGGGGTGCTCGAGGCCGCGCGCGGACATGGGACGAAGATCGTGTTCGCTTCGACGGGGGGCGCGATCTACGGCGAGTGCGACGACCGGCCGGCGGCGGAGGATCACCCTCGTCGCCCGCTCGCGCCGTACGGCGTGTCGAAGCTGGCAGGCGAGGAGTATCTGGCTGCGTACGCGCGGCTCTACGGCGCGGAGCACGTGTCGCTCCGGTTGGGGAACGTGTACGGGCCGCGTCAGGACCCGCACGGCGAGGCCGGCGTCGTCGCCATCTTCATGAACCTGCTGCGCGAGGGCGGGAGGCCGAAGATCTTCGGCGACGGGACGCAGACGCGCGACTACGTGTTCGTCGCCGACGTCGTGGCGGCGATGCTCGCGGCGGCGGCCTACCCCGGCGGCGTGTTCAACGTCGGGACGGGCAAGACGACGTCCGTCCTCGAGCTCTACGAGCGGATCCAAAAGGCCTCCGGCGTGGAGCGGGAGCCGGAGCTCGCGCCGGCACGTGCGGGAGAGCTCCAGTGCAGCGTCCTCGACCCCTCGGCGGCAGCCCGCGAGCTCGGCTGGCAGCCCCAGCACGGCCTCGACGACGGCCTCGCCGCCACGTGGGCCTGGATCTCCTCCGCCTCGTAGAAGGAGCGCGCGCGTCCGGGCCGAACTCGCTCCGGGCGTATGGAGACGGCGCACGAGCTCGAGGTCATCCGCCCGTGGCGGCGCGCCACGATCGCTGTCACGCTCTTCGCAGCGGTCGAGTTCGTCGTCCTCGCGGGCGTCGGGATGGCCTTCCTCGGCAACCCGCTTGCGAACCACTTCCGCGCCTCCGCCGCACGCGCGGGCACACCGCTTCATCGCGACACGACTCCCGTTCCGGCGAAGAAAGCGTCCCTCGCGCGCAACCAGGTCTCCGTGATGGTGCTGAACGGAAATGGTCAAGCGGGCGCGGCGCATGCGGCCGCCGACCGTGTGCAGGGCAAGGGCTACCTCGTGGGCAGCGTCGGCAACGCGCGGGAGGCGAGCCCCCGGACGCTGATCATGTACCGCCCCGGCTTCGCCGCCGAGGGCGTTCGACTCGGACGCGACCTCCGCGTACGGCTCGTGCGGCCGCTCGACGGGCTGAACCCGTCGCAGCTCATGGGCTCGCACCTCGTGCTCATCCTGGGCAGGTAGACGGGTCGACCTGGCAGCGGGCCTGGTCGAGCAGCCCGCCCTTCTGCCCAGCCGGCCCGAAGTCGTCCAGCGTGTACGACTGGTTCAGGTCGCGGTAGGCGGCGCGCGGCCGCTTGAGCTGCTGGAGCTCGAACGCGCCCAGCTCGTACCACGTCTCCGGGTTCTTCGGCTCGAGGTCGCGCGCCTGCCGGAGAAGGTCGAGCGCCTTCTGCCCCCGCTCGGTCGCCGACCACACCCACAGCGGCTCCACCGCCAGAGGGTTGAGGGAGTGCGCCGACTTTGCATCCGAGCGCGCCTTCGCGACATTGCCCTCGACGATGGCGTCGTAGGCCTTGTCGAGCCGGCGGTCGGAGAGCCACGGCGAGGCGAGGGAATAGAGCGCCGCGACCGTCGCGACCGCGATCGCGGCCGAACGCACGACCTGGCCGCGCACCACTTCCCGCGGCGGCCCCGCCACGAGTGCGCCGACGACGAGGAAGAGCGGGCCCTGGACGGCGACGTAGTCCCAGTCCGCGTCGACGAACGAGTGGACGACACAGACCGCGGCCGCCAGTGACAGCGCAAGCCCGGCACGCGTACGCTCGCGACGCCAGATCGCTACCGCCGCCGCGGCCAGGACAGTCCCGATGAGCAGGAATCCGACGAGGCCCGTCTCGGTCAGGTCCTGTAACGGCGCCGAGTGTGGCTCGATCACCGCGAGCGACGTGTTTCGCTCCAGGCGGTCGGTCAGGCCGAACGTCCCGGCGCCCGTTCCCTGCAACGGATGGTCGACGAACGCGTTCCACGCCTCCTGCCACCAGCGCCAGCGGTTGCTCGAGCTTGCGCTGGCGAGCCGCCCGGGCGTGTTCGTCACTTGCGCGCTGACGGGATTGGAGAACTCGTGCCACCGGTCGCGCACGAAGTCGGCAGGGCCGCCCGCATGCGCAACCGCCACGAGCAGCGCAACGACCACCAGCCCGGCAAGGGCGGCGCCGACGCGCCGCGCAGCCGCTCGGCTCACCGCGCGCGAGGCGACGAGGCGGAAGAGGAACACGGCCGCGATCGCACCGACCGCGAGCAGGATCCCGAACGCGATGCCGTCCTGGACCCGCGCGTTGTGCGACTGCCCGTTGTCGCTGACACCGGGGAGGAGCAACGCGAGGCCCGCGACGAGCGCACCGAGCAGCCACGCGACGGCGAGCGGCCAGATTGCGAGCAGACGGTTCCGGTCGACGGCGAGCCACGCGATCGCGGCCGCCACCGTCAGCACGATCCCGACGCGCGAGTACGTGAGCACGACGACGACCAGCCCGCCGTAGAGCAGCAGCACGCCGCCAGTTCGAGCGCGTCTGTCGAGCGACCGCGCGCCCGCAAGCCACAACCCGATCGGCACGGACGCCGCCGCGAGCAGCGCGAGCTCGTTCCAGTAGCCGACGGGATAGCGGAGCCGCGCGAGCCGGCCGTAGTCGTCGTACACCCCGGGGATCACCTTCGCGGCGAGCGCCCACGCGAACAACGCGCCGAGCGCGATCGCGGCGCCGTAGCCGAGGCGGCGTGGCGACACGCCGCCGAGCAGCGCGCCGGCCGCCGCGAACGCGAGGTAGACGAGACCGCGGTTGGTGTAGTCCCAGGACCGCGGCCGGCTGGATCGACCAGCCGATCGACAACCCCTGCCACACCACGAACGCGGACAAGGCGCCGAAGAACACGAGGGCCGGCCTCGACAGGGTCGGCGGCCGCCATGCCCAGCCGACGGCCGCGACGACGACGGCGGACGCTCCGATCCAGAACAGCCGGGACTCGTTGGAGCCGTCGTTCAGGAACAGCGCTGCGAAGACGAGCAGCCCGACTGCGGCCGGGAGCAGCGCTCCCCGAACGGCCTGCAGTCGCATCGCGGCGGAACGTTACACAGGCCGAACCCGCCCGATGTCGAACACCGGTGCACCCCCAGAACTCCAGATCCAATCCTGCTTACAAACCGCTTACAACCACTACATCCGGCCCTCACTCCCATCCGGCAAGGTGGGCAAGATCGTCGTTAGAGTGCCCCGCGAGCCGCAGCCCGGCCCCAGCATGCCCCGGTTTTTGAGACCCCTCATCCTCGTCATCGCCGTCGCCGCGCTCGCAGGGCTCGCGCGTGTCGATACGGCTCAGGCCAAGATCGAGAGCCCGTGCTCGGCGGCCCTGATCCACGACTGGTACGTCGACGGACGGATCGACCAGACGTACCCGGTTCACTGCTATCGCGAGGCGCTCAGAGGGATTCCGGAGGATCAGATCGTCTACGGGACGCTGCGCGACGACCTCACGCGCGCGCTCCAGTCGGTCATCCGCGACAACGACGGCAACGTCAACGGGAGCACGCCGGTGCCGGGCTCCGGGGACCCCAACGACCCGGGCGCCGGGGACAGCAGCAGCAGCAACAGCGACGACGGCGTCTTCACCCAGGTCGCGCGCTGGCTCGGTCCCGACACGGCTGACTCGATTCCGGTGCCGCTCCTCGTGCTCGCCGGCCTCGCCCTGCTGTTGATGGCCGCGGCGTTCGTGAGCTTCGTGACGCGCCGCGTCCAGGCGAAGCGCGCGACGCCCGACCCGCCTCCACCGTCGGGCATCTAAACCCCGCTCCGAGCGGCCGGAAATCGGCTCCGGAAGCGGCTTCGGGACCCTGACCACGGGTAGAATTCGGTTACGTCCGGGCCTGTTTCTATGGTCCAGATCCCGGTCGGCGGCGCCTCCTCGCAGACGCAAGATCACGCCCGATCGAGATCGACAACCGTAGGGCTACGCTCGGGAGGGACAGGATGGCGACCGCCAAGAACATCGAGGCCCAGACACCGACCGCCGAGGTCGAGAACACCGTCGTCGACGACACGGCCAGCGTGGCCGTGCGCCGCTACTTCACGATCCCCGGCCGCGACCCGTTCGACGAGATCGAGTGGGAGACCCGCGACGCCTTCATCCCCGGCAAGGACAAGCCGGTGTTCGACCAGAAGGAGGTCGAGTTTCCGAAGTTCTGGTCGCAGACCGCGACGAACATCGTGGCGCAGAAGTACTTCCGCGGCCGCATGACCTCCCCCGAGCGCGAGCGCAGCGTCAAGCAGATGATCGGGCGCGTCGTCGACACGATCTCCGCGTGGGGCCGAAAGGACGGCTACTTCGCGACCGATGAGGAGGCCGACACCTTCGAGTCCGAGCTGAAGGCGATCCTCGTCAACCAACTCGCCTCCTTCAACTCGCCCGTGTGGTTCAACGTCGGCTTCGAGGAGAAGCCACAGTGCTCGGCCTGCTTCATCCTCTCGATCGAGGACTCGATGGAGGCGATCCTCGACTGGATCCGGCGCGAGGGCGTCATCTTCCGCGGCGGCTCCGGCTCGGGCGTGAACCTGTCGAAGCTCCGCTCCTCGAAGGAGCAGCTGTCCAAGGGCGGCTACGCCTCCGGGCCCGTGTCGTTCATGCGCGGCGCCGACGCGTCGGCCGGGACGATCAAGTCCGGCGGCAAGACGCGGCGCGCGGCGAAGATGGTCGTCCTCGACGTCGACCATCCCGACATCGAGGAGTTCATCTGGTGCAAGGCGCACGAGGAGCGCAAGGCACGCGTCCTCGAGGCGGCCGGCTACGACATGTCACTCGACTCGAGCGACTGGGCGTCGATCCAGTACCAGAACGCGAACAACTCCGTGCGCGTCACCGACGCGTTCATGGAGGCGGTCGAGGCCGACGCCGACTGGAACCTGACCGCCCGCACCGACGGCACCGTCGTCGAGACGGTCAAGGCCCGCAAGGTCCTCAAGGACATGGCCGAAGCGGCCTGGCAGTGCGCCGATCCGGGCGTCCAGTACGACACGACGATCAACAACTGGCACACGCTCCCGAACACGAGCCGCATCAACGCGTCGAACCCGTGCTCGGAATACATGTCCATCGACGACAGCGCGTGCAACCTCGCGTCGCTGAACCTGATGAAGTTCCGCCGCGAGGACGGCGAGCTCGACGTCGAGGCGTTCAGCCACGCGGTCGACGTCATGTTCCTCGCGCAGGAGATCCTCGTCGGGAACTCCTCGTACCCGACTCCCGAGATCGAGAAGAACGCGAAGGCGTACCGCCAGCTCGGCCTCGGCTACGCGAACCTCGGCGCGCTGCTGATGGCGCGCGGGCTCCCGTACGACTCGGAGGAAGGGCGCGCGTACGCGGCGGCGATCACGGCGCTCATGACGGGACGCGCGTACCGCAAGTCCGCGGAGATCGCGGCGCGGATGGGCGCGTTCGCCGGCTACCGGCCGAACGCCGGCGGCGATGATCGGCGTCATGGCGCAGCACCGCGCAGCCGTCGGGAACATCCAGGGCGCGGAGGCGGTTCCGGCCGACCTGCTCACCGCGTGCCGCAAGGCGTGGGACGACGTCCTGAACCTCGGCGAGGTGCACGGCTACCGCAACGCGCAGGCGACCGTGCTCGCGCCGACCGGAACGATCAGCTTCATGATGGATTGCGACACGACCGGTGTCGAGCCCGACTTCTCCCTCGTGAAGTCGAAGAAGCTCGTCGGCGGCGGCGAGATCACGATCGTGAACAAGTCCGTGCCGATGGCGCTCGAGAAGCTCGGCTACGCGCCGACCGAGATCGAGGAGATCGTGGCGTTCGTCGACGAGCGCAACACGGTCGTCGGCGCGCCGTTCGTCAAGGCCGAGGCGTATCCCGTCTTCGACTGCGCCGTCGGCGACCGCGCGATCCACTACGCGGGCCACGTGAAGATGATGGGCGCCGTCCAGCCGTTCATCTCCGGCGCGATCTCGAAGACGGTCAACCTGCCGGAGACGGCGACGGTCGACGAGGTGGCGAAGCTCTTCGTCGAGTCGTGGAAGCTCGGCGTGAAGGCGATCGCGATCTACCGCGACAACTGCAAGGTCGCGCAGCCGCTGTCCGGCAAGAAGGACGACGGGGCGCAGACCGCGCTCGTGTCGGCGCTCCCGCCGGCACCGCTGACGCACCGGCGCCGGCTGCCGGACGATCGCACCGAGGTCGGCCGCAAGTTCCGCGTCGGCGAGTACGAGGGCTACATCCACGTCGGCCTCTTCGAGGACGGAACGCCCGGCGACATCTTCGTCGACATCGCCAAGGAGGGCACGACCCTCGCCGGCCTGATGAACAGCTTCATGATCTCCGTCTCGCTGGGCCTGCAGTACGGAGTGCCGCTCGAGGTCTACTGCTCCAAGTTCGCGCACATGCGCTTCGAGCCGAGCGGGATGACGAACGACCCGGACATCCGCGCCGCGAAGTCGATCGTCGACTACATCTTCCGGTGGATGGGGAAGCGCTTCCTCACCGTCGACCAGCAGGAGGAGATCGGGATCATGTCCGCCGAGGTGCGGGCCCGCCTCGCGGAGGGCTATCGCAACGGCGGCGACGCACCCGCAGCGACAGCAACGCCGGTCGAGGCAGCCACGCCGGGCCAGACGGCGCTCTTCAACGCGTTCGAGGACGCACAGGAGTGCGCCAGGTGCGGCGGCCGGATGGTGCGGACCGGCTCCTGCTACACGTGCCGCGACTGCGGAACGAACACCGGCTGCAGCTAGCCGAATTCCGCATGCCTTTGCGATGAGCCGTCCGAGAGGGCTGCTCAACTGCAGGATGAAGCGGAGGCCCGCCGAATTCGTCCGGGTCGCCACCGAAAGGAGCTGGGAGTGTCAACGACGACCTACACAGATGCGAAAGGACCGATGGCGGGCTGGATCGTCTTCGCCGCGGTCCTGATGATGGTGATCGGTTCCATCGACTTCTTCGAGGGCCTGATCGCGGTCATCCGAAAGCAGTACTACGTGGTGACGTCGAACCAGATCGTCGTGTTCAACATGACGACCTGGGGCTGGCTCACCCTGATCTGGGGAATCATTCTGTTCCTCGTCGGCATGGCCCTCTGGACGGGTGCCGGCTGGGCACGCTGGTTCGCCATCGTCGCCGTCTGCATCAACCTCCTCGGCCAGCTCGCCTGGTTGGGATCGACGGCGTATCCGCTGTGGACGCTGACCGCGATCGCACTCGGCATCGTGGTGATCTACGCGTTGACTGCCCGTTGGGGCGGCTATACGGAGATGGTCCGGGGCTGAACGGTCGTAAAGAGGCGGGCGAACCGAGGCGCCCGCCTCTCGTCTCTCGCCGAGAAGGATCGATGATTTCGGTGCGTGAACTCCGTCTCACCGGGTAACTCTCCGAAAACGGAAAGGAGCCCACCATGGGACAGCCGGTCGTTCACTTCGAGATCGTCGGCAAGGACGGCGAGAAGCTCCAGAAGTACTACTCCGACCTCTTCGACTGGGACGTCGACTCGAACAACGAGATGAAGTACGGGATGGTCGACGGCAAGAAGAATCCCGCGCCCGACAACAGGAGCATCGGCGGCGGGATCGGCGGTGGCCCCGACGGCTACGAGGGGCATGTCACCTTCTACGTCGCCGTCGACGACATCGAGCAGGCGCTGCAGAAGGCCGAGCAGCTCGGTGGCACGCGCGTCATGGGCCCCGAGAAGGTCATGGACATGATCGAGCTCGGCCACTTCAAGGACCCCGAGGGTCACCTCGTCGGCGTCGTCAAGCCGATCGGGGAGATGTAGAGACCGGACCTACGGCGCGGCAGCCTCCTGCAAGACGGGATGCAGCCGCGCCGCGAGGTCTGCGTCCGTCCGTTGCAGCTCGGCCAGCAGCGCACTCACGGCCGTCGCGAGCGCGCGGCGGAGCTCGGCCTCGTCGAGCGAGCGCACGAGCGTCTCCTCAAACGGCTGAGTGACCTCTGCGGGGAGGAGGTCTACGCCCTTCGCGAACCGCGTCGGATATCCGAAGCGCAGGCAGGCCAGGGCGAGGACGTGCTCGCGGATTCCGCCGATGAGCCACTCCGCCTGCCACCGCTGCCTGCGCTCGATGCAGATGCGCGCGTGGAGGACGTGATGCCATGCGAGCCCCAGGAGGTCGTCGCGCCGCTGCGGCGGCGACTCGACGAGCTCTGCGGCCTCGCCGAAGACGGTCCGCCAGTTCGGTCCTCGCGGGCCGAAGTCGTCCGCAGGCGTGAATGAGATGTCGACCTCGAGCCCACCCGCCAGCAGCCACACGCGGTACACGCTCGATCCCCACGGGAGATCCCAGTGATGGAGCGCGCCGAAGTCGGCGTACAGCCGCGGCGTCCAGCGCTCAAGGGCGTTCTGCACCGAGCCGCGGATCGAGAACGCTAGATCGACATCCGACCACTCATCGCTCGTACCCGCCGCATACGAGCCGGTGATCGCTGCCGCAACGACGTCGGGATCCGAGTCCGCCAGCTCGAGCAGCCGTGCCCGCACGCGGTCGCGCTCCTCCACCTTGAACACCGCGCGACTCTAGCTCTAGGCAACGGCGCCGCTCCGTGCCAGCATCGGCGAATCAGCCGCACCGAAGATCCGCTTCAGCTCGATGCCGAGACCATGCGGCGGCTCGGCTACCGAACCGTCGACGCGCTCGTCGACTGGCTGACCGACGGCTCACAGCCGCCGCTCCGGCGCGCGAGTGCAGAAGAGATGAGAGCGCGCCTCGGCGGCCCCGCACCCGCGAAGCCGCACCCGTACGAGGACATCGTCGCGCGCCTCTTCACCGACGTCTTGCCGCACATGAGCAGGACCGGACATCCACGCTTCTTCGCCTTCGTGCCCGGTAACGGCACCTGGCCCGGCGCGCTCGGCGATCTGATCGCGAGTGCATGCAACATCTACGCCGGCTCATGGATGGAGTCCGCCGGCCCCAGCCAGGTGGAGCTCGAGTTGCTCGGCTGGTTCAAGGACTGGCTCGGTTACCCCGTCGGCGCGACCGGCGCGCTCGTCACGGGCGGCTCCGCGGCGAACATCACAGCACTTGCATGTGCACGCGAGGCGAGGGTCGGATCGATGCGCGACGACGTCGTTGCGTACGTCGGCGACCAGGCTCATTCGTCCCTCGCGCGAGCGGCGCGCATCCTCGGCTTTCGCCCGAACCAGGTGCGTGTGCTGCCGGTGGGTGACGACTTCCGCCTGGCGCCCGAGACGCTCGCCCAGGCGATCGACGCTGATGTGGCCGTTGGGCGCACGCCGCTCTTCGCCGCGCTCAGCGCCGGCGCGACGAACACCGGCGCCGTGGACCCGCTCCGTCCGCTCGTGGAGGTGTGCGGCGAGCGCGGCGTCTGGTGCCATGTCGACGGTGCGTACGGCGGTTTCGCCGTCCTCTCGAAGCGCGGACGCGAACTGCTCGACGGCATCGCGCTTGCCGACTCGATCGCGCTCGACCCCCACAAGTGGCTCTACCAGCCCTACGAGTGCGGCTGCCTCCTCGTGCGCGACCGCAACTCGCTGAAGCGCGCCTTCGAGATCATCCCCGACTACCTCAAGGACGCGGAGGCCGCAGACGGCGAGGTGAACTTCGCCGACCTCGGGCTTCAGCTGTCGCGGACGTCGCGCGCGCTGAAGCTCTGGGTCTCGCTGCACGCGTTCGGCGTCGACGCGTTCCGCGAGGCGATCGAGAGATCGCTCGACCTCGCCGACCATGCGTCTCGCCGAATAGACGAGGATGACGCGCTCGAGCTCGCAGCGCCTGCCTCACTCGGTGTCGTCTGCTTCCGCCGTCAATTCGGCGACACCGATGAGGAGGAGGCGGAGCTGCTCAACGCCGGGCTGGTCGCCGCGCTCGAGGAGAGCGGGCTAGGGCTCGTGTCCTCCACGCGGCTGCGTGGCCGCTACGCAATCCGGCTCTGCATCCTGAACCACTCTTCGACGCGCGACGACGTCGACCAGGTCCTCGACTTCCTCCGCACCGCCGAGCCCGCCGACGTCGAGCACGCCGCGCCCTACGAACGGCACCCGACGGTCGCGAGCCGGAGGCAGGACGGAACGCCGGCCGGCCTCCAGCTGTTCCGGTCGCTCGACGCAGCGGAGCTTGCAAGCGCCACCGCGAACGCGACGGAGTGCCGAGTGCACTGTGGCGAGACAGTCGTCGAGCGCTGGGAGTCCTCGCGCGACTTCTACGTCGTCGTCGCCGGGACGGCGGCGGTGCGGATCGACGGAGAGGTGATTCGGGAGCTCGGGCCCGGCGACTTCTTCGGAGAGCTCGCCGCGCTCGAGTGGGCGGCCGGCTTCAGCTATCCGCGGCTCGCGAGCGTGGTCGCGAAGACCGACCTGTGGCTGCTCGTCTTCCCCGAAGGGACGCTCGACGATCTCGTCCGCAACTTCCCGGACGTAGGCAAGGAGATCAAGGCGGTCGCCGCGGAGCGAGTCGCCCGGCACTGATGGGCTCGCTCGCGCAGATTCGCTCCGTTCTCGGCGGCGTGTTCCACAATCCTGAGCTCCGCCGTGTCCAGCTCGCGTCCATCGGCTTCTACGCTTCCGAGTGGGCTGTGTGGATCGCGATGCTGGTCTTCGCGTTCGAGCAAGGAGGCGCAACGGCTGCCGGCCTCGTCGCAGCCGCGCAGCTCATCCCCGCCGCCATCTTCGCGCCGTTTGCCGCGGTTCTCGCCGACCGCTATCCACCGGCGCGAGCGCTGATGTGGGGCTACGTCGCGCAAGCTGTTGCGTACGCGGCCACCGCAGCGGCGCTACTAGGCGACGCGTCGCCGTACCTGGCGTACGCGCTCGCCGCCTGCGGCGCCACCGCGGTGACGATCACGCGGCCCTCGCAGGCCGCGCTCGTTCCGGCCCTCGCGCGAACGCCGGACGAGCTCACAGCGTCGAACGTCGTCGCCGGCTGGATCGAGAGCGCCAGCGTTCTCGCGGCGCCGGCACTCACCGGTGTCCTGCTCGCCGTCTCGAGCCCCGGGACGGTCCTTGCAGTCATGGCCGGATGCGTCGCCGCCGCCGCGCTGGTCGTAGCCGCCCCCTTGCGCGGGCCGGCGCCGGTGGGTTCGGCGGCAAGCGCGTTCGCGGAAATGTTCGCCGGCCTCCGCACGGTGCGGGATGACCGGGACACGAGAACGGTGGTGGGAGTCGTGTCGGCCCAATTTCTCGCCATCGGTGCCCTCGACGTGCTCTTCGTCGTGCTCGCCTTCGACCTGCTTGACATCGGCGCGTCTGGCGCCGGCTACCTCAACGCCGCGTTCGGCGCCGGCGGCGTCGTCGGCATCGTCGCAACAGTCGCGCTGATCGGACGAGCACGGCTCGTACCACCCCTCTTGGTCGCGGTGGCCGTGTGGTGGCTGACGTTCGTCCTTCTCGGCGTCCATCCAACAACCGCGTCGGCGTTTGTCCTTCTGCTTGTCGCGGGCACAGCGCGGACGGTCGTCGACGTCGCCGGCCGCACGCTGCTCCAGCGGATCGCCCGCTGCGACGTCCTTGCACGCATCTTCGGCGTGCTCGAAGGACTGTCGATGGCCTGTCTTGCGGTCGGCTCTCTCCTTACACCGGCGTTGATCGCCGCACTCGGAGCGAAGGCTGCGATCATCTGCCTCGGCTGTGTGCTGCCCGCCGTGGCGGCGGTGGCGGCTCGTCGACTGCTCCTCATCGACCGGGCGGCTGCTGCGCCGGTCGTCGAACTCGGCCTGCTGCGTCGTCTGCCGATGTTCGCACCCCTCGGCGCGCCGCAGCTCGAGGCCCTCGCGCACGCGCTCGTGCCGCTCCACAGTCCGAGCGGCGAGGTGATCGTCCGGGAGGGCGATCACGGCGACCGCTTCTACGTCGTCGCGGACGGCGAGCTCTCGGTGTCGGTCGGTCACCCCTTGCACCGAGGCGACTGTTTCGGTGAGATCGCGCTCGTGCGCGACATCCCTCGTACTGCAACGGTGACTGCGACGACCGATGTGCAGCTCTACTCGCTCGCGAAGGATTCGTTCATCGAAGCGCTGACGAGCCATCCGGCCGCGAGGGCCGAGGCGGAGCGGGTCGTGAGCGAACGTCTGGCGGTGACCGCGTGATCGACCCGCTCGAACGCTGGCGCGAGCACGGCGAGAAGCCCGACTACGCCGGCCTGCTCACCTACGGAGGAGCGCCGTACACGCAGGATCCGAAACTGCTCGCCGGCTACGACGTTGCGATCGTCGGCGCGCCGATGGACGAACTCGTCTCCGACCGGCCGGGAACGCGCTTCGGACCGCGGGCGATCCGCGCCGCGAGCTGCCCGGCAGGGCCGCACCTCGAGACGAAGGTCGACGCGTTCGAGGAGCTCCGCATCGTCGACTTCGGCGACGCACCGGTCCTGCCCGCCGACGCCGTCCGCTCACACGCGGCGATCGAGGCGACGGTCGGACAGGTGCTGGATGCAGGCCTGCTGCCGGTCGTCCTCGGCGGCGACCACTCGATCGCGGAGCCGGACATCCGCGCCTGCGCCGCCCGACACGGCCCGGTCGGTCTCGTCCACTTCGACACGCACACGGACACCGGCCGCGAGGTCTTCGGCGTCGAGCTCTCGCACGGGACGCCGATGTTCCGTCTCGTCGAGGGCGGGCACATCGACCCGACGCGCTACGTCCAGATCGGGCTGCGCGGGTACTGGCCGGGCGAGACGGAGTTCGCGTGGCAGGCCGAGCGCGGGATCACGAGCTACTTCGCGCACGAGGTGCACGAGCATGGGCTCGACGAGATCGTGCGGCGGACGATCGCGCACGTCGGCGATGGGCCGGTCTTCCTCTCCGTCGACGTCGACGTCCTCGATCCGGCCTTCGCGCCCGGGACTGGGACACCGGAGCCTGGCGGTCTGACGAGCACCGACCTCCTCCGGGCGTGCAGACGGATCGGACAGGAGCTCGAGCTCGTCGGCGCCGATGTCGTCGAGGTCATCCCGACCACCGTCGCCTCGGCGGACATCACCGCCCTCGTCGCCGACCGGATCGTCCGCGAGATCCTTACCGGGATCGCGCTCCGGAGGCGCTGATGCCGCGCGAGCACGAGCCGCTGCTGCGCACCAGCTCCTTCCGGGTCCTGATCGGCGACCGGGAGCTCGGGTTCGCCGAGATCAGCCCGCTGAGCTCGAGCACAGAGCCGGGCGAGCAAGGGCGCGACTTCGAGACGGTCGTTCTGCGCCGCGCGCTCACGCGGTCGAGCGAGCTCTTCGACTGGCGCCGCAGTGTCGTGGACGGGAAGGATGACCGCCGCGACGTCACGATCAGCCAGCTCGCGGCGCCGGACGGAGATGTCGTGAACGCGTGGCGGCTCGTCGGCGCGTGGCCCGTCCGCTGGTCAGGGCCCGCCTTCAAGGCCATGACGAGCGAGCTCGCGTTCGAAGAGCTGGAGCTCGCCTTCGCAGACCTCGTCTGGCTCGAATCAACGACCTAGGAGACGACATGGCAACCCTCAGGGAACTTCCGTACGCGCAGTTCAACTTCCTCGTCGACCTCGGCACCGGCAATACGGACGGGCCCGAGGCGGGCTTCCAGGAAGTCAGCGGAATCGGGATGAGCGTCGACGTCATCGAGTACCGAAACGGCAACGACAAGGAGAACGACGTTCGCAAGGTCACCGGCCTCTCGAAGACGACGGACGTGACGCTCAAGCGGGGCATCATCGGCTCGCTCCACCTCTACGACTGGCTCAACCAGACCCGCAACGGCGACGAGGGTGCTCTCCGGACCGTCCTCATCCACCTGCAGAACGAGGACCACACGCAGACCGTGATGACGTGGAAGCTTCTCCGCGCGCGGATCGTCAAGCACGTCAGCGGCCCGCTGAACGCGAAAGGAACGGACGTCGCGATCGAAGAGCTCACGCTCGCGTACGAGCGGCTCGAGATCGAATAGCGCAACTGCGACCGACGCCGGGCCGCCTTCGCTACGTTGGCCGCGGGGTCATCTGATGGACGGTATTCAGCTACGGGGCCTGTCGAAGGCCTTCGGAACATCCCAAGGGCGCGTCCAGGCGGTTCGCGACGTCGACATGTCGGTCGAGGTCGGGGAGACGGTCGCCCTCCTCGGGCCGAACGGCGCCGGAAAATCCACAACGATCGACATGCTGCTCGGGCTGACGGAACCGGACGACGGCACCGTGTCCGTCCTCGGGGCGACACCCGCCGCCGCAGTCGAGGCCGGCGCGATCGGCGCGATGCTGCAGACCGGCGCCGTGCTCCGCGATCTCTCCGTGCGCGAGGTGGTCACGATGATGGGCGCGCTCTATCCGCGCCCGCTCCCGGTGGACGAAGTGCTCGACCTCACCGGCCTGCGCGAGATCGGCGAGCGGCGCACGCAGAAACTCTCCGGCGGACAGACCCAGCGCGTCCGCTTTGCGGTCGCCCTCGTCAGCAACCCCGAGCTGCTCGTCCTCGACGAGCCGACGGTTGGGATGGACATCGAGTCGCGCCATGCGTTCTGGATGACGATCCGCGACTTCGCGGCGCGTGGGAAGACGGTCCTGTTCGCGACGCACTACCTCGACGAGGCGGACGCCTACGCCGATCGTGCCGTGTTGATGGCTCACGGCCGCGTCATCGCGGACGGGCCGACGACCGAGATCAAGGCGATGGTCGGAAGCCGAACGATCCGGGCGACGATCCCGGATGCGCTCCCGGGCCGCCTGGAGGAGCTGCCCGGCGTCACACACGCCGAGCGTCGCGGACAGGCGGTGCTGCTCGCCTGCTCGGACTCCGACGCGGCGATCCGCGCGCTCCTCGACGTCTATCCCGGTGCGCGCGACATCGAGATCCGAGGCGCCGGCCTCGAGGAAGCCTTCATGCAGCTCGTCTCGTCTGACGGTGAGGAGCAGTGAACGCCGTCTACACCCGCTACGAGCTCTTGCGGACGTTCAGGAACCGCCGGTTTTTCCTGTTCTCGCTCGGTTTCCCGCTCGTCCTGTTCTTCCTCATCGCCGCGCCGAACAGGGACGTCCACAACTTCAACCACACGGGACTGTCGGCGCCGCTCTACTACATGGTCGGACTGATCACGTTCGGGACGATGGGGGCGATGATGTCGACAGGCGGCCGCATCGCGTCCGAACGCTCCGTCGGCTGGAACCGGCAGCTTCGTCTGAGCCCACTGTCGGCGCGCGAGTACTTCCGTGCGAAGGTGCTGACGTCGTACCTCATGGCGCTGCTGACGATCGTCGTCCTCTACGCGTCAGGAGTCATCCTCGGCGTCCACCTCGCCGCGGGAACCTGGGTGCGCATGACCGTGCTCATCCTCATCGGCCTCATCCCTTTCGCCGCACTCGGGATCCTCATCGGCCATCTCGCGACGCCGGACTCGATCGGCCCGATCCTCGGCGGCACAATCTCGCTGCTCGCGTTCCTCGGTGGAACGTGGTTCCCGATCAGCCAAAGCGGCGCGTACCACTACATCGCCGAAGCGCTGCCCTCGTACTGGCTCGTCCAGGCGAGCCGAGTCGCACTCGGCGGTAACGCGTGGTCGTCCGTCGGCTGGCTCGTCGTGGCGGCGTGGACCCTCGGGCTGGCGCTGCTCGCGGCGCGCGCGTACCGGAACGACACCGCCCGGCAGTAGCGGCGCAAGGCACACTGGGCATCTGTAAGTTGCTTCTTACGTAAGAATCTGCTTACATACTGGCGGATGGAGGCCGCACTCAAGGCGATCGCGGCGCCCCGGCGCCGCCAGATCCTCAGACTCGTCGGCGACGACGAGCTGAGCGCCGGCGAGATCGCATCGCACTTCGACGTCTCCCGGCCCGCGGTCTCCCAGCATCTGAACGTCCTGAAGGAGGCGGGGCTCGTGAACGAGCGACGCAACGGGACGAGGCGGCTCTACAGCGTCCGTCCCGAAGGGCTCGCCCAGCTCAAGGACTTCCTCGAGGAGCTCTGGGACGTGCGACTCGAGGCACTCAAACGCGAAGCGGAGAAGGAGGAGCAGAAGAAGCATGGACACGGCAACTGACACGACCATCTACGAGCGCACGCTCTCGATCGCCGCCAGCCCCGAGACCGTCTGGGAGTTCCTCGTCGAGCCGGAGAAGCTCATGCGGTGGAAGGGCATCAACGCCGAGCTCGATGCGCAGCCCGGCGGCGGCTACTGGTGCGAGGTGATTCCCGGGCACACGGCCCGCGGCGAATACGTGGAGGTCGACGAGCCCCGCCGCCTCGTCTTCACCTGGGGCTGGGACGGCAACGAGGGCGTTCCGCCCGGCTCCTCGACGATCGAGGTCGAGCTGACGCCCGAGGGTGACGGCACCAGCCTGCACTTCGTCCACCGGGATCTGCCGAGTGCCGAGGCGGTCGAGTCGCACGCTCAGGGCTGGGATCACTACCTGCCGCGCCTCGAGAGCGCAGCCGCGGGACGCGACCCGGGCGCAGACGAATGGGCAACCAATCCCCCAGGAATGTGAGAGAGGAGAACGCAATGACCCATCCTGTCCTCCACTTCGAGGTGTCCGGCAAGGACCTCGACAAGCTCCAAAAGTTCTACGGCGACCTGTTCGGCTGGAAGACGCAGCGCGCCGCGGGCGACATGCCGTACGCGATGGTCGAGAAAGAGGACGGCGGCATCGGCGGCGGGATCGGTCAATCTCCCGAAGGCAACGGCCACGTCACGTTCTACGTCGGCACCGATGATCCGCAGGCGACCCTCGACAAGGCTGAGCAGCTCGGCGGGAAGACGATCCTTCCCGTGACGGAGCTTCCGCAGGTCACGATCGCGCTGTTCGCCGACCCCGAAGGGCACGTCGTCGGCCTTGCGAAGGGAATGTGAGCCGTCCGACGTAGACCACGCAGCGCATGATGAACTGGGGCCATGCGAGAGACCAGGCATCGCGTCGTGCTCCGCGTGAAGGCCGGCCCGACATGGAAGGGCGGCCCGCCAGAGGACCAACCGGACTGGGGTGCACACGCCGCCTTCGTCGACGCGCTGATCGCCGAGGGAACGTTCGTGATGGGCGGGCCGTTCAGTGACTTCAGCGGCACCCTCGTCCTCTTCGAGGGCGTGACCGCAGACGAGGTGCGCACGATCATGGAGGACGATCCGTTCGTGAAGAACGGCGTGTTCGTCGTCGACGAGGTACGCGACTGGACGGTCTACGTCGACGAGCTGACGCCCAGCCCGACGATCTAGCCCGGCGGGGGGATGTTGTGGTTGAACCTGAAGGCGTTCTCCGGGTCGTACTGGCGTTTCACCGACTGGAGGCGGCCGAAGCGGCCCGCGCCGAACTCCGACTCGAGACTGTCACCGGCCGCTTCGCTCGCGTAGTTGAGATAGCCGCCTCCAAGTGCCCAGGGCTCGAGTGAGCGAGAGAACGCGCGGGCGTTCTCGATTTGCCGCTCGTCCTCCTCGGGATCGACCCAGACGTTGATGAAGGTCGCGTTCCAGCGAGCCTCCCGCCCGGCGAAGGCCGTCGCCTCGGGCGGCACGCGCGCAGCCGCGCCATGGAGCGGCTCGATCAGGACGCCGCCGGTGACCTCCCCGTTGAGGAACCGGTCGATCGTCAGCTCGAGGGCCTCGTCGGGAAGCTCGCGGAGGAAACGGCCCGACCAGTAGTTGCGGAGGCCGAACGGCACGCGGCCGTAGATGCTCTGGAGCTCGGAGTAGTACATCGGTCGCACCGTGTTCCTCGTCGGCGCGAGCCCGCCGGTCAGCTCTCTGATCGCGTCGCGGCCTTCGTCGAGGTCGCCGAGCCAGCCGACCGACGCGTTGACGAGCCCCTCACCGGTGTCCCCGTCGCGGTAGATCTGACCGAAGCTCGCGAGGCGATCCGGGGCCTTCGCCATCAAGTCACGCCAGGCTGGCAGCACCCGCGGGGCGTCCTCGAGGCGGTAGTCGAGCTTGCCACCGAGGAGCAGGCCGACGGGATGGAGACGGAACGTGAAGCTCGTGACCACGCCGAAGTTCCCGCCGCCTCCGCGCAGGGCCCAGAAGAGGTCGGGATGCTCCTCCTCGCTCGCCGAGACGACCTCGCCCTCGGCCGTGACGATCCTCGCGGAGAGGAGGTTGTCGAGCGTGAGCCCGAACGACGGGCTCAGGTGGCCGATGCCCCCGCCGAGCGTGAGCCCGGCGACGCCCGTGTCGCCGAAGGTTCCTCCAGGTGTCGCGAGACCGTGACGCTGGCAGGCAGGATCGATGTCGTCCCACAGCGTCCCGCCGCCGCACGTCGCCGTCCGTGAGTCGGGATCGACCTCGACGTTGCGCATCAGCCGCAGGTCGACGACGAGGCTCCCGTCCCCGACGCAGTGCCCGGCGACGCCGTGGCCGCCGCCCCGCACGGCGACCGGCACACCCGACTGCGCGGCGAAGCTCACGGCAGCGACGACGTCCGCGCCGTCGAGCGGCTGGGCAATGAGCTCGGGGCGGCGATCGAGCATGCCGTTGAAGGTCATGCGCGCCGCGTCGTACGCCTCGTCCCCGGGCGCGATCACCGGGCCGCGGTGGCGCCGTCTCAGGTCGTCGAGGGAGTGCACGGGGTGCAGCCTAGGATGTGCGCTCCCGTGAGGCACTTCGAACGCGACGGGCTGCGACTCGCATACGACGTCGTCGGCAAGGGATATCCGGTCGTTATGCACACCGGGTCGGGCGGCGACTCGCGGATGTTCCGCGAGGCCGGCTACGTCGATGCACTCTCGGGCTTCTCGCTTGTCCTGTTCGACCACCGCGGCCACGGCGCGAGCGACGCACCTGTCGACCCCGCCGGGTACGCGGTCGAAGAACACGCGGCCGACGTGGTCGCGCTCGGCGACCACCTTGAACTGGACCGCTTCGTGTTCTGGGGCTACTCCGCCGGCGCGCGCATCGGCTACCAGCTTGCGGCCGACGTGCCGCGGCGCGTCGCAGCACTCGTCGCACAGGGAACCGTCGACGCACGCGGAGACGACGATCCCGCTGGGTGGCTCGAGGCGGCGGCAGGGGTGCGCGCGAACGGGCTCGCGGCGGTTCTGGGTGACGAGCACATCCCTCCCGGGCTCCTCGAGAACCTGCTCGAGACCGACGCTGAGGTCGTCGCGCGGGGCTTCGAGTGCTTCGCGGGCTGGACGCCTTGGCCGCTCTTCCGTCGGATCGCCGCGCCGACACTCATCATCGCCGGCGAGCTCGAGGACGAGGGCTGCGCGGAGGCAGCCGCCGAGATGCCGAACGGGCGCGCGGTCATCCTTCCCGGCCTCGATCACGTCGGCGCGTTTGCACGGAGCGACGCTGTCCTCCCGCATGTGCTTCCGTTCCTTCGAGAAGCAACGTGACCAGCTTTCCGCTTCCAGGCTCAGCCGAACCCCTGGTCGCCGTCCCGGCACCAGGCACAGGCGTCGGCTTCTGGGCCGGGTCGTCGAGCGCTGTGCTCGACGACGACGGCTCGTTCGTGGTTGCGTATCGAGTCCGCGCCGGAGAGCGCGGTCGCGGGTCGAATGTCATCGCCCGTTCGGAGGACGGCGTGCGCTTCACGACGATCGGCACGATCGACCAGGAGCGGTTCGGCGCCCAGTCGATGGAGAAGCCCGCGATCGTGCGGACGGACGGCGGCCGCTGGCGCCTCTACGTGTGCCCCGCCTCCCCCGCGCCGAGCAAGCACTGGTGGATCGACGTGCTCGAAGCGGACGAGCCCGAAGGGCTCGCCGGCGCCGAGCCGCGGACCGCTTTCGGGGGCGACGAGAACACCGGCGTCAAGGATCCGCACGTGCGGCGCACCGCTGACGGAACGTGGGAGGCATGGATCTGCTGCCACCCGCTCGACGTGCCCGACGAGGAGGACCGGATGACGACGGCGTACGCCACGAGCCCGGACGGTCTCGTGTGGGCGTGGCACGGCACTGTGCTCGCGCCGCGGCCCGGGATGTGGGACGCACGCGGCGCGAGGCTCACCGCCGTCCTGTCCGACGGCCGTGCCGCCTATGACGGGCGCGCGACAAAGGAGGAGAACTGGTTCGAGCGAATCGGCCTGGCGCGGCTCACCGGCAGCCGGCCGGGCGAGCTCGAGCAGACGAACGACGACGCCGCCTTCGACGCCCGTTACCTCGACGTCGTGCCGCTTCCCGGCGGCGGCTACCGCATCTACTACGAGGCACGTCTGCCGGACGAGAGCCACGAGCTCCGCACTGAGCTCATCTCGTCATAGCCGGGAGTCCTCGCTGTAGTTGGGGAGGGAACCCCCGCCTGCGCCAGCGTTCGGGAGTGTCCCCTGAGGACCGCCGCGAGGGCGGCACTAACCTGCCCGTATGAGCGAGGACCGGTTCAAGGTCTGCATTGTCGGGGCCTCCGGAAGACTCGGGCAGTACATGGCTCAGCACGCGCTGGATCGGGGGCATGAGGTCGTCGGCGTGTGCCGGGACCAAAGCGTCGGGAAGCTCGACGCGTTCAAGGGGCGCATCACCGTCGTTCCGGGTGCGACGAACGACCCTGAGGTCATCAAGCGCGCGGTCGCGGGCTGCGACGGGGTGCTCGTCGTGCTGGTGCCCCGTGGGGTTCACGGCTATTCGACGGGAACGGCCCAGGCGGTGCTCGACCACGCGCCTCCGGGGGCGCGCCTCATTTTCTCCTGCGGGTGGCATATCACCCGCGACGGCCAGGACGTGTATTCGTGGAAGCTCAAAGCGATCGTGAATGTCTTCGGCCCGCTCGCGCGTCTCGCTCGGTTCGCCGATCTCGACGATCAGGTGGAGGCGTGTAGACGGGTGTTTGCGAGCGATACGCGGTGGACTGTGGTGCGCGGGAGCGATTTAGAGGAGGGCGAGAGCCAGGGCCTGCCGGTGTGGAGTCGGCACGTGGGCGATCCCATCCTCGAAAGCAACATCACGCGTCGCGTGGACTTCGCACTCTTCATGGTGGAGGCACTCGAGAACGATGATCTCGTCCACGAGGCCCCGGCGATCGTCGGCTGCCAGACCCCCTCAGCGCTCGCACATGTCGCGAGCGAATAAACCGAGGAGTACGCGAGCCTCCTCTCCCCGCTGTCAGTAGTCGGGTATTACCGCTACTCAGTAGTGACAGCGCAAAGACAGGGAGGGGGCGAACGTTGGGCCCCCCTCCCTGTCAGTGCAACTAGCGGACTCGACCGTGCTCGTCGAGGTACGCCTTCCCCGCGGCGGTGAGCGAACGAGTGCCGTCGGAGTTCACTCGCATCGAGGCGTTCCGACCGCGGTAGAAGCCACCGAGTCCACGGGCGTCGTAGCCGCATGTGATCCCCATCGTGCGCCACTCGTCCCGGCTGACTGTCCCGCCAGCGTCCTCAACGGCAGTGAGCAGTCGCCGCCACCGCTCGCTAGTGACGAGTTCTCCGTTCGTGGCGGCGAGCGCTGTTCGGAGGTCGACCATGCCCCTTTCAATAGTCCTGAGGGCACGCTCGACCCTTGTCTCTGCCAAAGCACTACCTCCGGTTCGCTTTTCTATTTGCTTTTCATTAGCGCAAAGCATCTTGCAAAGCAAATAGTCGCGCGGCTACCCCTCGGGGAATCGAGGAGTAGTCCTGGTTCAAAAGACGGCTCAGGGTCCAACGCGGAAACCTTCCTGGAAGTACCGCTACTCAGTAGTTACGCGCGGGATGCCATCGAGGGCCGAGAAGGCCCGCGCGGCGCCGCGAGCCTCCTCCGCTCGGGTCTAGGGCACGTCTGGGATCCGTTCGACCTTGATCCGCGTTGCGGTGATAGTCGCTCGAAGTCCGCTGGCGATGAGGTTTCCGTTGGGATCAAACTGATCCGAGATCGCCACCGCCGTGTAAGAGTCGCCGTCCTGCGCGAGTTGCACAGTCTCTTTGATCTTCTGGGTTCCCAGAAACGTCCCGGTCGGGTCGAACCTGAAGAAGATGTGCGTATCGGCGTAGAGCCGGCCGCTTACGCGCTCCCATGTGCCGTGTGCAGGGCCGCGAACGACGACATTGGCGGTCCCGATCAGCGAATGACCCTGCGTGTACGTAGTCAGCCCCTTCACCGGCGGTAGCTGAGGGCCGCGATTCACCGTCAGCTGCCACGATCCGACAAGCTCGTTTGCCGAGCTGTCGTCGCCAGCGGCCGTGGCCGAGATCGCACCCGTCGTGGCCAGGGCTGTCACCACGATCACGAGGATCGCGGCACTTAATGCTTTCCTGCTCATGCCTGCCTCCCTAGGTTGTTGCCGCCGTGCGACAGTAACGGTTCGTTACGAATTGCTCAATGTGTTGCCCGTGGCCCGAAGGGACGAGCCGTCGCGTCCAGCGTCCGCAGCCTCGTGCGACCGGAGACTCTCCCCTCGGCCCGAGCCCCTCTCCCGTACGCCCCGGGTATTACCGCTACTCAGTAGTTACCGAGGTGATCCTGCACGGGCGACGTACCTGCGCCGGCATCGCCAGTGCCTGGTAGGACCTTTGGCGTGGCGATTAGGGCTCTCAGTCGCGACGAGATCGAACTGATCTGGACGATTGACCGCAGCGAGGTTCATCACCACATTTACAACGTCGTCGATGGGCGTCTGACCCTTGTCCCCGCCTACTTCGAGATCCCGGGGTGGCACCCGAGGATGATCGAGAGCGATCGACCGAGGCTTTACGAGTGTTTCGACCGCCGCGGGATCTTCCTCGGCTCGTTCGAGGGCGACACACTCATCGGCGTTTCGGTCGTCGACACGAAGCCTGTTGGTAGCCGGGGCAACCACGTACAGCTCCTCTACCTCTACGTCAGCCGTTCAGCCCGCGGCCAGGGTGTCGGCTCAACGTTGTTTGCAGCGGCTGCGGAGGCAGCGCGTGCGCTCGGCGCGAAGGCGCTCTACGTGTCTGCGGTACCGACGGAGAACACCGTCAACTTTTATCTGCGACGCGGCTCGTCACTGACGGCAGAGCCCGACCCGAACCTGTTCGCTATGGAACCGGACGACATCCATCTCACGTACCCGCTGTAGCGATTGGCAATAGCTCGGCTCGGCTGCAGGGACTGGCTTAGCCCAGAGTTCTCTCTCCTGAGTCCGCCAGGTTTTACCGCTACTCCGTAGTCGCTGAGTAGACCTTCCCTCCTGCGGCGACCACGGACGAGATCAATGCCTGCCGATGCGCCGGTTTAGTTCAGTTGCTCAAGGCCGTCTCTGAACCTGCGATAGGCGAGCAGTCCGTCACATTCGGGCGCGGGGACACGGAGCACCAGGAATGTGTGTGCGGGAGCGGTCAGATCACGGCAGGCGTCGAAGTAGGCGCGCTGGGCTCGCCGGCCCCCGGCGAACGGGAAGTCGGCTGCAGTCTTCGTGGCGCGGTATTGATCGCCTCGGTGTCGCCAACGCTCAGTGAGGGCGCGGTAGTGCTCGATGTCGAGACCGCACGTCACACCGTCTGGGTATGCGCGCAGCGTGGTGAGCCGATCGCTGGTGAAATGCTGGATCTCGTCGACCTCGATGGTGAGCTTCTGCGTTGGCAGGACAAAGTCGAGACGGGGTTGGAACCGGATCGCTTCGACGCGAGCAGCTGTTCGTCGCCTTGCAGTTGACGGTGGAGTTCGCGCAGCTCGTTGGTCGTGCTCTCGTCCCGGATGGCGATGTTGAGGTGGCCGAGGTTCGTGAGCCAGGGGACGGTCAGTCCGCGTTGAAGCTCGAAGCCGTCGGCGACTGCGAGCGAAAGGAAGTGTCTTCGGTTGCGCCCATGGAAGGGTCTCCTTTGCTGAGTTGGACTTGAAGGAAGGGTCGGGTCAGTCGTCGCGGAGGCGAACGCGAGACCCGTGTTTGTCGAACACCTGCGGATAGTTCTTCGTGCGGGCGTGCACCTGGTTCGCCTCGACCGGCGATCCGTCACGTCGTTGGTAGAGGTTCCGCGCGTTGACCTGGTCAGTCAGCTCGCGAACGGTCATCCAGTCGTTTCCGTTCTCCCGCAGGACGAGAGCCAGGGCTTCGTGCAGCGTCAGCCTCTCTTCACCGGCACCGCTGGCGGCTCCAGGTTGGCCGAGAGCAGCTCGCGCCTGGCTGATCAATGCGAGGAGCTCGCGCCAGGCATGGCGCTGCCCTTAGCGAGCGTCGTCCTCACGTGAGGTAGTCGGGTATTACCGCTACTCAGTAGTTGGAGAGCGAACCCTCGCCTGGGCGAGTGTGCGGGAATGTCGCTTGACAGCTGAGAGTCCGTGCGGCTAGGCGGCATCCTGTTCGAGTTGGGGCATCGGCGAAGATACGCGCGTGTCATCTGCAGCAGTCGCCGTGCGAGCCGTCGAGGCGCTGTTGCGTGAACTTGAGGCTGCCGACAGGTTCTCGGGCGTCGTGGGCATCGAGCAGGGCGATCAGAATCTGTTGCTGGAAGCATTCGGGTGCGCCAGCCGCGCCTGGAGCATCCCGACCACGGTCGAGACGCGTTTCGACACCGCGTCGATAACCAAGCTGTTCACGGCGGTGGCGACGCTGCAGCTCGTCGAGCATGGTGCGTTCGCGCTGGACGCCTCGGTGATCGGATACCTCGGGCTCGAGGAGACCGGAATCTCGTCGGCGGTTACGCCCTACCACCTGCTGACCCACACCGCGGGCATCGCCGACGATGCCGACGAGGAGGCGGGCGAACGCTACGAGGATCTCTTTCTCGAGCGGCCCAACTACTCGGTCACGGCGACGGCCGACTACCTTCCGCAGTTCGTTGGCAAGCCACCCAACTTCGCACCTGGCGAGGGCTGCCGCTATTGCAACGTGGGCTATGTGCTGCTCGGTCTGATGATCGAGCAGGCCACCGGATCGACCTACCGCGAGTACGTGACCGAGCACGTCTTCGCCCGCGCCGGCATGAACCGATCAGGGTTCTTTCGTATGGACGTCGTCGAGCCCGATGTCGCCGAAGGCGTGGAGGCCGTCGAGGACGAAAACGGTGGCATCGTCGGATGGCGCCGCAACATCTACTCCTACCCGCCCATCGGTGGACCGGACGGCGGTGCCCATGTCACCGTCGGCGACCTCTTGCGCTTCCATCGGGCCGTGACCGACGGACGCCTTCTCGGGCCTGCTCTTACCACCGAGCTCCTCTCGCCCAAGGCGAGGCACAGCGCACGCGGTGCCGGGAGTCACCTGACGGGCTTCGGCTTCGAGTTCGAGACGGATGCGGATGACGTCTTGCGGTGCTACTGGAAGGAAGGCGTAAATGTCGGAGCCAGCGGCATGCTCCGCCACTACCCAATGAAGGACATCACCTTCGCCGTCCTGGCCGTCGGCGAGCACGCAGCGTGGAGCCCGGTCAAGGCGATCGACGAAGCCGTCGGGAACATCTGATTCGAGCCCGCGGCCACGAGCCTGGCTTAGGGCGTTCGCTCGAGACGTCGCACTGCGTGGGCCAGCGTCCTCTCGCCAGAGGCTGCCAGGTATTACCGCTACTCCGTAGTTGACGAGAGAACGCTCGGCTGGGCCAGTGTTCGGGAATGTCACCCGAGCTCTGCTAGAAGTCGATGCGCATGACGGCGCGGCGGAGGGTTGGGCGGCTGACCTCTGCGAAGCCGGCGGCGGTGAAGATGCTGACGTGGCCGACGTTGAGCTCGCCCCATGGAACATCCTTCCCACGCTCGGGGATCATCGGATAGCCCTCCAGGGCACGGGCTCCGCGCTCGCGTGCGAAGTCCACGGCGGCGCGTGCAAGCGCGTAGCTGAGGCCGCGGCGACGGAACCCTGAGCGGGTGATAAAGCACGGCACGGCCCAGATGCTGGCGTCGCTTCTGTCCTCTTTTCGCTTCCGCCAAGGCACGCTCCGGAGATACGGGTAAGCGGTGCGCGGCTCCACGTTGCACCACCCGGCCGGCTCACCATCGAGATAGGCGACAAGACCGCTTGTCGTGGCCGATCTTGGATGCCCGCAATCGGTCTGCTCGCGCAGCATGTGCGCGCGATCGAGCGCGTCGCCGGGCCACGCGGTCCCATGGAGCTTGAAGCGCTGGCAGTAGCAGCGTCCCCCGTGACAGCTGGCGCCCGCGAGGATTGCCTCTAGGTCATCCCAGGATGCCTGGTTGGCGGGGACGATCCTCGCCCCCAACGCCGAATCCCTCACGCCGACATCCTGCCTCAAGGCAGGGGCGAGACCAAAGTCGATCCCGACGCTCGGCTGCGCGAGCGTCCTCTCCCTAGGTCTGGGGTAGTACGCAGCGTTCGTCATTGACCCGGACGGGAACAACGTCGAAGCGGTCTTCCACGGGGACCGCCAGCTGCCAGCCGCGTGACGCTCGCTTGCGCCAGTGTGCGGGAATGTCCCCTGGCGCTGTCGTGACGGCCAGGCTGAGCGCTTAGCGACGGGCCACGAAGACGTACTCTGGGCTGTTGTCGTCGAGCGGTTCCCCGGCGAATCCACCATAGAGAGCTTCGAGGCGCAGGCCCGCGACGTCGAGGAGCCCCAGCCACTCGTTCTTTGTTGCCCACCAGAGCGAACCGGTTCCACCATCGTCCAAGGTGATGTCGACGCGGTTATCGCTGACGCTGTAGTAGTTCGTGTGCGGCACCGCCGTGTCGACATGCTGGCCGTCTATGGCGGATGCGACGTGATGGTCGAAGGCGAACGCGTTCCAGGCGAAGCGGCCGTTAGACCGAAGCGATGCCGCGACCCGCTCGAAGCAGCGGCGACGATCGGCCCACGTGGGCAGATGCAGCAGAGACCGCCCAGGGCAGTAGATCAAGGCCGCCGGCTCCTCGATTTCAAGCTCCCGTATGTCTCCTTCACGCAGGTCGATCTCGACTCCCTCCTCAACCGCGCGCACTCGAGCCTGCGCGAGCATCGCCGGCGAAGAGTCAATCCCTATTACACGCCTGCCCGTTGCGTGAGCAACCGGGATCGCAACGCGCCCGTTGCCAACCGCAAGCTCGACCAGTGGCCCGTCAGCATCACGGGCAAGCCCGACGTAGAACGGGACGTCAGCAATGACGCCAGTAGACCAGTCCCCGTATCGGTCTGCCCAGGCGTCGTACCAGCTCGACATGGCAACACCAATCTACGCGCAAACGAGGCGGCGCTCTGCTGCGCCAGTGTTCTGGAATGTCCCCTGACGTGTGTCACATCTGATGGGGCGTCGACCTATATTTGGCTCATGCCTCGCGGGGTTGATTGGCACTGGGTCCGTGTCGGGTTGGTGGTCGCGCTCATCATCATCTTCGCTGGCGTGGCGATCGACTCGATCTTCAGCGCCAGTTGGGCTCTGGATGACGGCCTTCTCCTAGCGGCGGCGGCAGTCATCGCGCTGGCGCTCCTCGTAACACGCGGTCGCGGCAGGCCTGAGGCGAGATGATCGAGGACTGCGTCAGCGTCCCGCAATCACGCCTGACGAAATGGGACGCGGTGCGCGTCCCGCCCGGTACGTGGCGAGGCTACGAGGCTGGGCCGAAGGGCCTCGAGATCCTCGTCATCGGCGCACCCAATCTCGGGGAGGGTCGGCGCGAGGACGTCGATGGCCGGCGCGACTGGTGGGCTGACGAGTAGAACGGCGCGGCGAACTCCTTGCTCACGCGTTCGCTACGACCTCGCGAACCTCGGTGCTCTCAAGGGTGACCGCATCAGGCATATTCGCGCGCACCGCTCTTCGGCGTTTGTCGCGGCCTCCTCGGACTCGAAGACGAGCATCGAGAGACCGGTGTTGTCCTTACGCGTCCAGTAACCGGCCACAAACCCTGGAGCCTGCAAGACGCGCAGCACGACATCCTCACGCGGACGAGCCGCGGCCGCTTCTGAATCGCCGATGTTCACCCGAACTACGACCGCATGCATGGTTCCTCCCTTGGGGTGAGTATCAGGCCGCAGGAGCTGACCTCCGTGCCGCGTGCGAGGCACGGCCAACTCGTCGGGGCCGATCTTTGAGCGAGCGTCTTCTCACCTGACGTACTCGGGTCCTACCGCTACTCGGTCGTGACTGCCGCCACGTAGGAATCCGAGCCCTGCTGACGGCGTTGATGCATGCAACGGCAACGATGGAGACAGGAGGCACGACGTGACCGGATACGACCCGGGAACTGCCCGTCAGGACTGGAATCAGGCGACCGACCGAGACTGGGCAGACGCTCTCGCCGACATCCCCCTGTTTGCTCAACTCGGCAAACGGAGGCTGCGTGAGCTCGCCCGACAGGGCGAATTCCTCGAGTTCGCGCCGGGCGACACCGTCGTCGGGACTGGAGATCGAGCGGACTCGCTGTACGTGATTCTCGGCGGCGAAGCGACCACGCGGGGGAAGCTCGCCGCACGCACGATGCGGATCGGCGACTTCTTCGGAGAGATGGCTCTCCTGGGTGCCGACTGCAGGACGGCGACGGTGATCGCCGTCAGCGAGCTGCAGGTGCTCAGACTCTCGCGGCGTACGTTCGCAGAGCTCATCGAACGCGACGCCGGTGTCGCTCACGCGATTCTCGCGGAGCTCGGCGAACGGGTCCGCAGGCTCGAAGGGCAGGCCGCGACCGTCTAGCCCTGCGAGAATCGGCCGTGTGAAGATCCGCGCGGCCGTGCTCGAGAGCTTCGGCTCTCCCCTGGACGTCCAGGAGGTCGACCTCGCCGAGCCGAAGGCAGGCGAGGCGCTCGTGCGGCTCGTCGCGTGCGGCGTCTGTCACACCGACCTGTACACCGCCTCCGGCGCCGACCCGTCCGGCTATTCACCGACCGTGCTCGGCCACGAAGGAGCCGGTGTCGTCGAGAGCGTCGGCGAGGGCGTTCGCGACATCGCGCCGGGCGACCACGTCGTCACGCTCTTCTCACCGCAGTGCCGCGAGTGCGAGCACTGCCACGATCACCGAACGAACCTCTGCCTCGCGATCCGGGAGCAGCAGAACCTCGGATATCTCCCGGACGGGACCACGCGACTCTCGCGAGACGGCGAGCCGATCAGGCACTTCATGGGGACGTCGACCTTCGCGGAGTACACCGTGATGCCCGAGATCGCGCTCGCGAAGGTCGATCGGGAGGCGCCCCTCGACCGCGCCTGCCTGTTCGCCTGCGGGCTCTCGACCGGGCTGGGTGCCGCCATCAACACGGCGAAGGTCGCTCCGGGGACGACGTGCGTCGTCTTCGGCGCGGGCATGGTGGGCCTCGGCGCGGTCGCCGGTTGCCGCCTACAGGGCGCTGAGCGGATCGTCTGCATCGACCTCTCGGGGGACCGGCTCGCGCTCGCTCGCGGCCAGGGTGCGACCGAGACGATGGTCGGTGGGCCCGACGCGGTCGAGCGCGTGCTCGAGCTCACCGGCGGGTTCGGGGCCGACTACACCTTCGAGGCGACCGGGAACGTCCAGGTCATGAGGCAGGCGGTCGAGTCCGCGCGCATGGGCTGGGGCCTCGCCACGATGTGCGGTGTCGCGGGCAAGGGCGAGACGCTCGACATCGTCCCTCGCTTCCTCATCACCGGCCGCCGCGTCGCGGGCTCGTCGTTCGGCGGCGTCAAGGGACGCGACCAGGTCCCGGAGTTCGTCGACCGCTACCTCGCCGGCGAGATCGACGTCGACGCGTTCGTCTCCCACAAGCTGTCCCTGGACGACGTGAATCGCGGCTTCGAGCTGATGGAGGCGCAGGACGGCATCCGCAGCGTCGTCGACTTCGCGTAGGGCACAGCGCGCTGCGTAGGATGGTCGGCATGTGCCGGAACATCCACACGCTCTTCAACTTCGAGCCGCCCGCGACCGAGGACGAGGTCCGCGCCGCATCGCTGCAGTACGTGCGGAAGATCAGCGGCTTCACGAAGCCGTCGATGGCAAACGCCGAGGCGTTCGACCGCGCGGTCGAGGACGTCGCCGCAGTGTCGGCGCGGCTGATCGCCGAGCTCGTCACCGTCGCGGCGCCGAAGGACCGCGAGGTCGAGGCCGAGCGCAAGCGGGCGCGGGCAGCCAAGCGGTACGCCGCAGCCTGAAGCCACGCGACGCGTTGCTGCTCTACGACAGCCCGGTCTCGGGCAATTGCTACAAGGTGCGCCTTCTCTTCGCGCACCTCGGCATCCCGTACGAGCGGCGCACGGTCGACGTCGTCAACCGGTCCGACCGGCACGAGCTCCTCGGAGAGCTCAATCCAGCTCTCCGGGTGCCGACGCTCGTCCTCGACGACGGCAGGCCGCTCGCGGAGTCGGGCGCGATTCTCTGGTACTTCGGCGAGGGGACGCGCTTCGTCCCGGATGATCCGTACGAGCGTGCACAGGTCCTGCAGTGGATGTTCTTCGAGCAGTACGACCACGAGCCGGCGATCGCGGTCGCGCGCTTCTGGCTCGCCTATTCGGGGCAGCCGGAGCGCTTCGCAGACCAGCTGCCGGAGCGCACCGCGGCCGGGCATCGCGCGCTGCGGACGATGGAGGGCCAACTCGAGACCCGGGAGTACCTCGTCGGCGACGGCCTCACGCTCGCTGACCTCGCGCTCTACGCCTACACGCACGTCGCGCACGAGGGCGGCTTCGAGCTCGACGACTACGGCGCGATCCGCGCGTGGCTCGAACGTGTGTCGGCCGAGCCCGGCCACGTCCCGATCGACGCCTAGGCAAGGGCCGTGGAGGGACCGCGCTGGTGGACGATGCGCAGGGCGCACAGCAGCCGTCCCGCGACGTACACCTGCCCGTTCTGCGGCCGGCAGCTCCATGCGATGAGCGACCACGTCCTCGTGGCCCCCGAAGGCGACGTCGAGCGCCGAAGGCACGCGCACGCCGAGTGCGTCGCGGCCGCGCACGACCGCGGAACGTTCAGAACGTACGAGGAGTGGCGGCGGACGCAGCCGTCACGCAGTCTCCTCGACCGCCTGCTGCGGCGCTAACCGGCCGCTCGACTCCCAGCCTCAGCCGCCGTGCGTTTCACTCGATATCGTCCCCGGCCCATGACCGAGGACATGGAGCGACACCTCAGGGCCGCGATCGAGCTGGCCCGACGGTCCAGGGAGAAGGGGAACCACCCGTTCGGCGCGCTGCTCGTCGACGAGGACGGCAACGTCGTTCTCGAGGCCGAGAACACGGTCCACGCCGGAGACCACGCCGACGTGACGGGTCACGCCGAGACGAACCTCATCAAGGAGGCCACAGTCCGCTTCGACCGTGACTTCCTCGCCCGCTGCACCATCTACACCAGCACCGAGCCCTGCGCCATGTGCGCAGGCGCGATCTACTGGGGGAACGTGCGGCGCGTGGTGTACGGGCTGAGTGAGGAGGGCATCCGCGACATCAGCGACGGCAACCCGGACAACTTCCAGATCGCGATCCGCGCACGCGAGATCTTCGAGCGCGGCGAGCACGAGGTCGACGTGAGCGGGCCGCACCTCGTGGACGAGGCGCGAGCCGTGCACGACGGGTTCTGGCGCTAGCCCCGGCTACGTCAGGCGGGGCTGCTTCTGTCCGGCGCCCTCCAGAATCTGGTCGCCGATCCAGTTCACCGCCCAGATCACGATGACGACGCCGACATACGTCCAGAAGCCGTCGATGGAGAAATCGGGTGCGATCCACTCGGCAAGCGCCACCATCGCGATGTTGATGAGCAGGTAGAAGAACCCCAGGGTCACGATGATCAGGGGCAGGGTGAGGATCGCGAGGATCGGCTTCAGGATCGCGTTTGCGAAACCGAGAACCACCGCCGCAATCGCATAGGCCCAGAAGCCGTGGATCGACACGCCGTCGAAGAGGGCGTCCGCGACCCAGAGGGCCAGCGCGTTGATCGCCAGGGCAACGACGAGCCGGATGACGAAAGGCACGTGAACAGTGTAAAACGAACACGTGCTGGCACGCATCCACACCCTCGAGACGACCCAGGAGCAGCACGACCGTGGGCTGGAGATCGTCCGTGACCAACTGCTTGCCGTGGCTGCGGGACAGCACCGGGTTCCGCGGGCTCATTCGTTTCGGCATCCGTCGCCAAGGGCAAGACGCTCGTGGTCACGCTCTGGGCGGACGAGGAAGCGCTGCAGGCCAGCTACGAGATCGGCGAGAAGCTGAGTGCCCTGACCGCGTCGACCACGGGCGCGAAGCGGCTTGCCCTCGAGGAGTACGACGTCACGTTCTTCGACGTCGACGTCGACTGAGCGGCGGGCGCAACACGTGAGGGGGCGGCCGCAGCAGCAGGAGCACGACGAGTTCGTCCTGGGCGACGAGTTCGCCAAGGTCCTCACCGAGACCACGCAGTCGCTCGTCTGCGTGCTCGACCGGGAAGGCCGGATCCGTTTCTTCAACGAGGCCTGCGAGCGCGCGACCGGATTCAGCCGGGACGAGGTGCTGGGAAAGGATGCGCGCGAGTTCGTCATCCCGGAGGAAGAATCGCGGGCATTCGGCGAGGTCCTCGCGTACATCTGGGAGACAGGGCTCTCGAGCCCTCAGGTCGGCCACTGGATGACGAAGGACGGGAAGCGACGCCTGCTCGCGTGGTCGAACCGGCTCATGCAGGAGGACGAGGGCTCGCCGCGGTACCTCGTCACGGCCGGCGTCGACCTCACCGATGCACGCGCGACCGTGCACACGCCGGGACGCGCGCTCGGAGGCGACACGGAAGCGAAGCTCGTCGAGGTGGGACAGCTCGCCCAGGAGCAACGGGCGCTGCGGCGCGTCGCGACGCTCGTTGCGTCAGAGGCCAGTCCCGAGCAGGTCTTCATGGCCGTCTCCGAGGAGGCGGCACGCGTCCTCGAGGTGAACGCCTCCGCCGTCTACCGCTACGAGGGAGACGACACCGCGACCGTCGTCGGGCGGCACGACCGCGACAGCGTCGGCGCCTTCCAGCTCGGGGAACGCATCTTCGTCGAGGAGAACTCGACGATCGGACGCGTGCTCTACAGCCACGTTCCCGAGCGCATCGACGACTACAGCGATCTCCCGGGCGAGATCCCGAAAGTCATGATCCGGATCGGCTACCAGTCGACCGTGGCGGCGCCGATCATCGTCGCCGGGATCATCTGGGGTGCCGTCGCGATTGCGAGCGCCGAACCGCTTCCGCCGGAGAGCGAGGCCCGGCTCGGCGCCTTCTGCGAGCTCGTCTCTCTCGCCGTCGCGAGCGCGCAGGCCCGTGACGACCTGAGGACGTCGCGAGCGCGGATCGTGCGTGCGGGCGACGAGCAGCGGCGCAAGCTCGAGCGCAACCTCCACGACGGCGCACAGCAGCGGCTCGTCGCGCTGGCGCTGCAGCTCCGGGTCGCCAAGGCGCAGCTTGGATCAGCTCCGGACGCCGTGGCCGGGACGCTGGAGAGGGCGTCCCTGGAGCTCGACCTGGCACTGGAAGAGCTGCGCGAGCTCGCGCGCGGCCTCCATCCCGGCGCCCTCACCGAGCACGGGCTGGCCACGGCCCTCGAAGCGCTGGGCTCGAGGCTGCCGATCGACGTGGACATCCAGGCTCCAAACAACCGGTTGCCGGGGAACGTCGAGGCGACGGCGTACTACATCGTCTCCGAGGCGCTGACGAACATCGTGAAGCACGCGGACGCGAGCAAGGCGACCGTGTCGATCATCTGCGACGAGGCGATCCTGCGCTTCGAGATCCAGGACGACGGCCGCGGGGGCGCGGACCCGGCGCTCGGCAGTGGGATCCTCGGCCTGCGCGATCGCGCCGAGGCGGCCGGCGGGACGCTCTTCGTGGTGAGCCCGCCGGGGAAGGGCACGCTCGTCACCGCGCAGCTGCCGCTGATCGCCTAGACGCGCAGCGGAACGCTCTGACGCGAGCGAAAGACGTTGTCCGGGTCGTAGCGCCGCTTGACCGCGACCAGGCGGTCGAGGTTCACGCCGTAGTACGCGTTCTTCCAGTTCGGCTGCGCCGGATCGATGTAGTTCTGGTACGCGAACGGCGAGACGTACGGTCGCATCGCTGTGTGAAAGCGGTCGAGCCACCCGATGTTGGGGGCGGCCTGGCTCGCCGGGTCCCAGTAGGCGAGGTACTGCATCGAAAACAGCGCGTCACGGTGGACGAAGGCGGTCGCGCGCTTCGGGACGCGGTTGATCGCGCCGCCGTATGAGTCGAGCAGGATGATGCCCGATCCGGAGCCGACCGACCGGCGGCCCTCGATCTGCCGGATCAGCATGTCGATCCCGCGCGGCGTGAGGGGTCGGTTCGCGAAGCTCGACGCTCCCTTGAACGTGGATCGGCCGAGCGACCCCTGCGGCGGCAGGTGGCACTCGGCGATCGTCCCGGAGCAGCCGGCCCACATCCGCTGCGCGTCGAGGTAGCTCCGCGTCGCAACGGTGACGCGTGTGGGCGTGCCCGCCGACGTCAGCGGCGCGAGCAGCTCGCGCAGCCGCGCCTCGGTGCCGAAGAACTGCCCCGCCGACGTGATGCGCGGCACGGCCGAGCTGCCCGCGACCGAGTTGAGGTTGAGGACGGAGAAGAGCTCGTCCGGTGCGTGCGGCGCGAACTTCTGCCAGGCCTGGACGACCCGCTTCGCGTCGGCCCACGGCCACTCGATCGCGTACGTCGCGACCTGTCCGACAGGATGGGACCGGAAGACGAGGCGCGTCGCGATGCCGAAGTTCCCGCCGCCTCCGCCCCGCAGCGCCCAGAAGAGGTCGGGGCTCTCGCTCGCGCTGCAGGTGACGGCGCTCCCGTCCGCGAGGACGACCGTCGCCTCGAGGAGGTTGTCGCACGTCAGCCCGAGCTTCCTCGCCGCGAAGCCGATGCCGCCTCCCAACGCGAGCCCGGCGAGGCCGACGGTCGGGCAGGTCCCGGCGGGGACGGTCCGGCCGATACGCGACAGCGAGTCGTACACGTCGATGAGCCGCGCGCCCGCGCCGATCGCCGCCCGCCCCTGCGCGTTGATACTGATTCGGTTGAGGCGCGACACGTCGACGATGACGCCCGACGTCGTCGAGTAGCCGCCGTAGCTATGCCCGCCGGCCCGCGGCACGATCCGGATGTGGTTCTTGCGGGCCCAGCGGACCGTCTTCTGGACGTCCGAGAGCTGCTCGCAGAACACCACCGCGCGCGGTTGGACAGCGTCGAAGCGCGTGTTGTAGAGGACGCGCGCCTGGTTGTAGCCCGACGCACCGCGCACGACGACGTCGCCGTGGATGCTTCGCCCGAGCTGCGTGAAGATGTTCGCCGACCCGGACCCGATGCGATCGGGGAGTCGACCGAGGACCGGCACCGCGCCGATGACCACTGCGCCGCGCAGTCCGCGCTCGAGCAGCTCCCGTCGCGTGAGCCCGTCCACGCGTCGAATCTACCGCCCGCCTGTTAGGAGCTTGCGAGCGTCTGTTAGGAGCGGCTGACGCCCATGGTGATCGTCGCCACGTAGAGCCCCGTGCTCGTCCGGCGAAGCGCCATCTGCGAGCGCCGGCCGCCGTTGCGATAGATGGCGTCGTCGACGTTGCGCGTCGCCCGGTTCGGCCTCGTGGTGTACGGAGCCTTGCGATAGACGCGGTCGGTGAAGGTGTCCGGGAAGTACAGCTGCCCCGTGTGCACGACGTTGCCGCCGAGATGGACCTTGACGTGAATGTGCACGGTGCGGCCCTGGTACCACCCCGGATACACGGAGCGAAACTGAGCAAGCCCCTTCGCGTTCGTCCGCTGGATGCCGCGCATGAACGTCCGATTCGACGCGCCCTGACCGAAGCCGGAGTAGACGCCGCCGGCGTCCGCATGCCAGATGTCGACCGCTGCGTTCCGGATCGGCCTGCACGTCGACGCGTCGACGACGAACGTGCGCAGAAGCAGCGCCGCACCGGGTCGGCCTTCGGTGATGTTCCTGCGCAGCTTCTCGCCCTCGATGTAGTACGGCCCCTCCGTCTGCTCGGGCGTGAGGACGCAGGAGACGGCGCCGGACGCCACGGCTGCGGGCCCGGCGCCGTCCGAGGAGTCGATCTTCAAGCCCGCTGCGCCAAGGGCGCCTGCGAGCAGGCCGCCGAGCTTGAGGAGGGAAGAGCGTCGGCTGATCGTCGTCTCGTCGTTCACGAGCGACACCCTCCCACCGCATCCTGAGAACGGCCTGAGAGCCGCATAAGACCTCTCTAAGAAGCGGCGCGGGTGGCCGCGTGCGCCTCGATGAAGGACAGCACGCGCGACCATGCGTCCTCCGAGGCGTCGGCGAAGTCCTCTTGCTTTCGGTCGAAGAAGCTGTGCGGTGCGCCGTCGTAGGTGATCACCTCGTGCTCGACGCCGGCGGCGGTCAGCGCCTGGTCGAGCGCGGCGTTGTCCTCGGCCGTGATGTTCTGGTCGTCACCGGCCTGCAGGGCGAGGATCGGCGCCGTGATCTGCCCGGCGAGCTGGATCGCGCCGGGGTTCCCCTCCCTGCTGACGCCCGGCCGCCCGTAGAAGCCGACCGCCCCGGCGAGACCGTGACCCGAGGCGGCGGCGAGCCACGAGTTTCGCCCGCCGAAGCAGAAGCCGACCGTGAAGATCGTGTCGACTCCGAGCGAGCGGATCCGCTCGACGGCGGCGCCCACGTCCGCCTGGACGCCGGCCGGCGTCGTCTGCTGGACGTGCTCCATGTAGTCGAAGTCGTCGCCGCGCTTGGCCGCACCCGCAGTCCGCCCGAAGAAGTCGAAGGCGATCGCGGCCATGCCGCGCTCGGCAAAGCGAAGGGCCAGCTCCTCGTAGAAGCGGTACAGGCCCCGGACGTCCGGGAGGATCACGACGCCGACGTCGGCCTGCTCCTCCGGGACGGCCAGGAAGGCGGCGAACCGGTTGCCGTCCGAGGCCTCGAGCTCGAGGTCCTCGTGGGACACCGCCGCGCCGCGAATGGCCGGGATCGGCGGCGTGGAGTCGAGCTCGAAGCACACGGCGGCGCGAGCCTATCCGGCCTCAGGGCATCCGGGCGAAGTCGATGAACTCTCCTCGCTGGCCTCCCTGAGCGACCGGTACGCGCATGTCCGTCCAGACGACGTTCGCGACCCCGTCGGAGCCGTACGCGACGCTGATGTAGTCGCCGTGGAACGTGGCGCAGGCCGGACATTCGGGGATCCCGGCCTGGAAGAACGCAGAGTTGACCGGGTTCGACGCCTCGGTCGTCACGTCGTGCAAGCCGAGCGAGGGGAAGGTTCCCGTGGCGAGGGTCACCTCGTACCTGTTCGAGAAGGCCTGGCGACGATCGTTGTAGACAACGCCGACCTGGCCGTTCCTCGGATTGACCTGGACGAACGGGAACCACTGGTCGCCCCCGCTCGTGGCGACGGCGAAAGGCCCGGTCCAGTTCACGCCGTCGGCCGAACGCATCAGGAACGTTTTCGTGTTCGTCACCGGATTGTTCGCGTCGTGGCGGCCGAGCCGGTTGTCGGAGAACGTCAGGTAGAGCGTTCCGGTCCGCGGATCGACCGCGATGTTGCCCGGCGCCCAGACGCGCACCTGGTAGCCGGTGAGTGTCTGGCTGCCGTCCACGTTGATCGGATAGTCCCTGCTGCCGTCCTCGAGATCGACGATGTGCACGGGCCTCGACCACGTGACGCCGCCGTCGCGTGACTGCACGACCATGTACTGGTTCTCGAACTGCTCCCCGGGCTCCCAGGCGGCCTGGTGCTGCTCGTTGATGAACGCGACCGAGACGACTCCGCCGGGGCCGATCGCGATCGTCGACGCCTGATCCTCGTCGCAACGCCCCGGAGGCCCGTCGATCTGGAACGTGCAGTACTGCTGGTTCGTGCCCGAGATCTCGTGGGGCTTCGACCACGTGCGCCCGCCGTCGTCGCTGTGTGACTCGAAGATCGCGGAGCTGAGGTAGTTGCCGAACCGCGCCTCGAACGACGACCAGGTGAGGTACGTGCGCCCGTAGAACGGCGACGCGGGATCGTTGTCGGTCCCGATCCACTCCTTGTCGTCGAAGATCTGGTGCGGAGCGCTGTCGGCGCCCTTGCCTGGGTCGACGACGACAGGATTCCGCCAGGTCAGCCCGCCGTCCGTCGAGCGGGAGACGACCACTCCGCCGTCGGTGGTCTCGCCGTCAGGCGTGAAGAAGTAATTCAGCGAAGCGTGGAGGACGGTCTTCGACTTGACGTCGAACGACGTCACGGGGTCGCTGCCGGTTGCGTCCGGCTGGGCCGACATGTTTCCGGTGGACCACGTTCGCCCCCCGTCGAAGGTCGTGTAGTACTCGTCGCAGCACGAGTCGTAGTCGTTGGAGCTTGCGACCATGTGCTTCGGGTCGGCGGGATCGACCGCGAGGTGCGGCTCGTTGTTCGGCTGGTCGGTGTCGCAGTCGAGCTGGAGATTCACGGCGATCCCGGACGTCGTGCACTCGAACTGCGAGATGAAGTCGGCGCTGACCTGCCCGCCGGCCTTTCCCTGCAGCGACGCCGCGTCCACGGAGCGCGGCATGCCGCCCGCTTTGCCGGATGCGTTCACGGACGCCGACGCCGATCCGAACACCGCGAGCCCCAGTGCGATCGCGGCAGCAATGCAAGCAACGGACTTCATCTGTTCCCTCCCCAGAGAGTGGCTGCCCTGCCTGCCCCGTACGTTCCGGCGCGACCGTACGCGACCCCGAGGCGCCCGTCAACGACCGGGGGAAATCCCCTGCAAAAGACACAGGAGAGCCGAAAGGCAAGCCGGGGGATAGCCGTACTGCCCAGCCATGACCCCGGGCGTAGCCTGGCTGTATGAGCGTGTCGGCTATCCACCCCTCCTCCTTCCGAGGCCTCGCCTCTTCCCCCCGGCGGGGCGTGGTGGAGGTCGTCACGCTCGCATCTCTCTACGGGCTCTACGAGGTCGTGCGCGGCCAGGGCCACGCGACGCTCGCCGTCGCGCGCGAGCACACGGATGACATCGTCGCGCTCGAGCGGCACGTCCACGTGTTCGGCGAGCGCGCGCTCCAGAACGGCGTTCACTCGCTCCCCGGCCTCCCGACCCTCCTCGGGATCGCGTACATCGTCCTGCACTTCATCGGCACGGCCCTCTTCCTGGTCTGGCTCCACCGGACCCACCGCCGGCACTTCCCGCTGGTCAGGAACACCATGATCGGCGCGACGGCGATCGCCCTCACGATCTACGTCCTGTTCCCGGTCGCGCCGCCGCGGCTCGCCGGCCTGGGCTTTGTCGACACGGTGTCGAAGGACACGAAGGTCAACCTCAGCTCCGACCTGCTCGGCAACCTCTACAACCCGTTCGCGGCCGTCCCGAGCCTGCACTTCGGCTACGCGCTCCTCGTGGGCGTCTCCCTCGGGCTCCTGGCGCGCAGGCGGATCGTCCGGATCATCGGCTGGAGCTACCCCGCCGTGATGCTGCTGATCGTCGTCGCCACCGGCAACCACTTCTTCTTCGACGCGTTCGCCGGCGCGCTGGCAATCGGGATCGGCTTCGCCGCCGCTAGCTGGATCGACTCGCCCGCCACGCGCGAAAGCCGGCGGCAAGCTGCGCGGGGATCCGCCGCCGCGCACGTCCTGAGCGCGTCGGCGAGAGCCTCCTCCGCGCCGTCGAACACGCCCTCGCCGTGCCCGCAGAGGATCGTCTGCGGCGCGAGGCCGGCGAAGGCACGCGTGGGCGGCCGTAGGCGCAGCACGCGGATGGACTGCGACCACGTCGCGCTGGCGCGCGGTAGTACGGCGCCGTCCCGAGCGCGTCAGCGCAGACGAGGACGCGCCGCTCGGGCCACCAGAGGGCGACTCTCCTTCCACCAGCGCCCTCGACGGACCGACCGGACCTCGAACGGCGGCACGTCGCCGCTCGGGGACGACGTGGAGCGGAACGCCGAGCCGTCGCGCGAGCTCTGCGCAGTCGCGGTTGTGGCGGTCGAGGAGCTGGATGACTCCCGCCGGCTCGCCGGCGGCGCGGATCCTCGCCTCGACGCCCGGCCCGTCGAGCGGATCGACGACCCAGACTCGGCCGTCCACGACGAGCGCGTGCGAGCAGCGCTGCTCGAGCTCGTCGGCCGCGATCCAGCCGAAGCCTCCGTCGAACTCGTCGCAGAACCGGAGCGTCAGCGCTTCCACATGGCGGCCCAGCGCTCGACGTCCGGGAAGTCCCTCGCCTTGGCCACGTCGAGGAGCTCCGCGACGTCGAACGGGATCCGCCGGAACTCGACCCCCGCGCCGGCCGTGACGATCGCGTACTCGCTCCAGGGCTCGAACGGCGTCTCGTCGAGCGGCTCCTTGTGCTCGTACACGAGGCCGACGCTCCCGACGCAGAACCAGATCGTCTCGCCGAAGCGCCGGAGCCACTGGAGGTGGACGTGCCCCGCTGCAACGCGCGGCGGCGTCGACATCGGCGAGGATCGCCACGACCTCGTCGGAGGGCGTCGCCGGTAGAACAACGTCCTCGTTCGAGTGCGGCGTCGCGTGACAGCAGACGAGGCGCTGTCCGTCGAGGTCGACGTCCACCGTCGGCTGGAAGCTGCGCAGGAAGTCGAGGCCCTCGTCGCCGAGCTGCTCGCGCGACCACTCGGCGGTCTCGACGAGGCGGCGAAGCCGTTCCTCGTCCTCGATCGGCTCGCCCCGAGGTCGAGCGTGAGCAGGAAGTCGTCGCTGTTCCCGAAGACGCACGGGCAGCCGAGCTCCCGAAGCAGCTCCACGCACTCGAGCGGCTGCGGACCGCCCTGGGCGACATCGCCGAGGGAGACGATCAGGTCGACGTCACGCTGCTCGACGTCCGCGAGTGCCGCGCGGAACGCGACCGCGTTGCCGTGCATGTCGGAGAGAAGGGCGACGCGCACCGGGGGAGCTTACGAACAACGGCAAGGCGTGCGACGCGCGCCATCCCGACTCCGTCTCGAGCACGTGGCCCCACAGCGCAACCTGTCCGAGCACGCGTCCGACCGTGCCCGGTTCGTCACGCCCGATCAGGTAGGAGCGGACGTCGGCCGGGTCGCGTGCCGCATGGAAGCCGCAGCTGCACTCCGGTCCCGGAACCGGATGCGAAGCGTCGCCGTGCGCGCATGCGGCAAGCGCCGGCTCCTCCGCCGGCCACACGAAGTCGTGCAGGACGGAGCCGAGCACGATCCCTTGCCGCGCCTCGCGCACCGTCCAGACGCGCCAGCCGACGACGGGGCCGGTGAGCTCTCGGAGCGCGGCGCCGTGGATCACTTCGCCGCCATCGCCGCGTAGCGAACGGATGCCGGCGGCATGACCGTGTCGGCGAGCCCGTACGCGACCGCCTCCTCCGGCGTCATGAAGCGGTCGCGGTCGATGTCCTTCGTGACGCGCTCGATCGTCTGGCCCGAGTGCCGCGAGATGATCTCGACCATCCGCTTCGTCATCTCGAGGATCTCCTCCGCGGCGATCTTGATGTCCGCGGGCGAGCCCCGGTAGCCGGCCGAGCCCTGGTGGATCATCACCTTCGCGTTCGGGAGCACGTAGCGCTTCCCGGCCGTGCCGCCGCACAGGATCATCGCCGCAGCCGACATCCCCATCCCCGTGCAGATCGTCTGCACGTCGGGCTTCACGTACTGCATCGCGTCGTAGATCGCCATGCCCGCGTACGCGGACCCGCCGGGCGAGTTGATGTAGAGCGAGATGTCCGCGGTCGGGATCCTCGGCCTCGAGGAAGAGCATCTGCGCCGTGATGACGTTGGCGATGTCGTCGTCGACCGGCTGGCCCAGGAAGACGATGCGCTCGCGGAGCAGCCGAGAGTAGATGTCGAAGGAGCGTTCGTAGCGGCCGTCTTGCTCGACCACCATGGGGATGAGCGGCATGCGGTCCTCCTGGTAAGGTGCAACCGTTGGGTTGCGCATAGAGTATACGCAACCGTGCGGTTGCGGATTGGAGGAGCCGTGGAAGTGACCCGAGAGATCGTCTTCCCCGTCCCGCCCGACGAGGTCTGGCGGGCCTTGACCGACGCCGACGAGCTCGAGGAGTGGTTCGCGAACGACGTGGAGCTCGACCCGCGTGAAGGCGGTCAGGGGGTGTTCCGCTGGGACGACGGCGACGAGCGCCACGCGACGGTGCTCGAGGCCGCGCCCGGCGAGCGCCTCGTCCTCGACTGGGACGACGCCGGCACGGTCGAGCTCACGCTCGAGGAAGTCGACGAGGGGACACGCCTCCTCGTGCGCGAGACGTCGCCGGAGTGGTCGACCGCTCTCGAGCTTCGCGCGCAGGCGCTGGTGCACGCCTAGCGGATGGAGGATCAGACCGGGCGCGTGTTCGACGCGCTCGCGGATCCCAATCGGCGCTACGTCCTCAAGGCGCTCGCCGAGCGCGAGACGGCGACGGCGACCGAGCTCGCTGCCGAGCTCCCGGTGACGCGGCAGGCGGTGGCGAAGCACCTCGCCGCGCTCAACCAGGCCGGCCTCGTCGAGAGCCGTCGGGAGGGACGCGAGACGCGCTACGAGCTGACGCCGGCACCGCTCGGCGCTGCGATGGAGTGGATGGCGAGCGTCGGCGCCGAGTGGGACTCGCGGCTCGCCGCGCTACGGCGCCATCTCCGAAAACGCGGCTCGTAGAATCGCTCCCGTGGAGCATCGTGAGCTCGGCCGGACGGGCGTCGAGGTCTCTCGCGTGATCCTCGGGTGCGGGAACTTCGGCGGGGTCGGGTCGGCTCCGGAGTTCTTCGGCCGGGGCGAGAGCGAGGAGGAGGCGTTCCGACATCATGGATGCCGCCTGGCAGCTCGAGATCACGACGTTCGACACGGCAGACGCGTACGGCGGCGGCCGCAGCGAGACGATGATCGGCAACTGGATGACCCGCCGGGGTCACGTCCCGCAACTGGTGACGAAGACCTTCAACCCGATGGACGAGGGCGAGGACCACGGGCTCTCGCGCCCGCGGATCGGGCGGCAGATCGACTCGAGCCTACGCCGCCTCGGGAGCGACCAGGTCGATCTCTACCTGGCGCACGAGTTCGACCCCGACGTCCCCCTCACGGAGACGATCTCGACCTTCGCCGGCCTCATCGACCTCGGCCTCGTCAAGGCCTGGGGCGTGAGCAACGTGAGCGCCGACCAGCTGCGGCAAGTCCTCGCGGTCGCACAGCCCGCGGCGGTCCAGAACTCCTACTCCCTGCTCGAGCGCGGCGACGAGGACGAGGTCGTGAAGATCTGCTCCGAGCTCAGCATCGCGTACACGCCGTTCAGCCCGCTCGCAGGCGGCTGGCTCACGGGGAAGTACAAGCGCGGACAGGACCCGCCCGCGGGCTCGCGCATGACGATGCGGCCGGAGCCATACGCGCATCTGGAGACAGAGAAGACGTTCGCGGCACTCGAACGCTTCGAGGCGATCGCGACGCGGCGTGGAGTCGACATGTCGACGCTCGCGATCGCCTGGGTGCTCGCGCAGTCCTTCGTCACGGCGGTGATCGTCGGCCCGCGCCGGCCGAGCCAGCTCGACGCCGCGGCCCGCGCAGCCGAGCTGCGCGTCTCGCAATCCGAGGCCGACGAGATCGCCGCGTTGTTCGACTAGGGACTACGGCGAGAGCCGCTCGATCGTCCAGCCGTCGCCGTCCCGGCGGTAGCGCAGACGGTCGTGCGCGCGGTTCTCGCGGTGCTGCCAGAACTCGTAGGTGTCGGGACGGAGCCGGTAGCCGCCCCAGTGCCCGGGCCTCGGTACGTCCTTCCCCTCGTGTTCGCGCTCGAGCTCTGCCACTCGCGCGTCGATCTCGTCACGGTCGTGGAGCACCGACGACTGGCGAGACGCCGCCGCGGCGAGCTGCGCGCCGCGTGGTCGCGAGGCGAAGTACTCGTCCGACTCCGCCGCGTCGACCCGCTCCACCGTTCCCTCGACGCGGACCTGCCGGCCGAGCGGATCCCAGTAGAAGAGGAGCGCAGCGCGCGGGTTTGCGTCCAGCTCGCCGGCCTTTCGGCTCACGTACCCGGTGAAGAAGACGAAGCCGTCCTCGCCTTGGCCTTTCAGAAGCACCATGCGGACGGACGGCACGCCCTCAGGTGTCGCCGTCGCGATCGCCATCGCGTTCGGCGCCCGGACGCCGGCCGCCTCAGCCTCGTCGAACCAGCGCCGGAACTGCACGACCGGATCGGCGTCGACGTCGCCCTCGACGAGCGTCCCGGTTCGGTCGGCCACGCGCGCCAGCCTAGTGGTTGACAGGGCGGTCAGTAAGTGTATGCTTACGGTAAGTTATGGCTTACGCACAGGCACTCCAGGCGCTCGGCGACCCGACTCGCCGCGCCGTGCTGGAGGAGCTTCGCGACGGCCCGCGAGCGGTCGGCGAGATCGCGGCCCGGCTGCCGGTCAGCCGGCCTGCGGTGTCGCAGCACCTCCGCGTGCTGAAGGAGGCGGGTCTCGTGACCGAGCGACAGAACGGGACGCGGCGTCTGTACCGCGTCGACCCCGACGGCCTCGCCGAGCTCCGCGAGTACCTCGAAGGCTTCTGGGAAGAGGTGCTCGCAAGCTTCAAGGCGGCGGCCGAGAGCGAAGAACGGAGGAAGCAGTGAACGCGACGACGACAGAGACCATTCGCAAAGAAGTCTTCGTGGCGGCGTCCCCCGAGACCGCGTTCCGCGTCTTCACGGACGCGATCGCGGAGTGGTGGCCGCTGCAGAAGTACGGCATCTACATCGAGGAGACGCGAGAAGTCGCAATCGAGCCCGAGGTCGGCGGCCGCATCGTCGAGACCGCGAAGGACGGGCGCGAGAGCGTCTGGGGCGAGGTGCTCGACTTCGAGGCGTCGAGCCGCGTGCGCTTCACCTGGCACCCGGGCCGCGAAGCCGACGACGAGCCGACCGAGGTCGAGGTGACGTTCACGGCAGACCGCGAGGGTACGGTCGTGGTGCTCGAGCACCGCGGCTGGGAGAACCTCAGCGAGAAGCGGCGCGCGGGCCGTGAGGGCTACGACAACGGCTGGCCCGGCGTGCTCGAGGCGTATCGCCGCGCTGCGGCTTCCTAGCGGAAGAGGTCGCGCTCTTCGGGAATGACCAGGTCGCGGGCGCTGCCGTCGCCCGCGACCTTCAGGCCGCGCACGACCGCCGCCGGAATCCCGTCCACCTTTCCCATCACGAGCTCGGCCGCGCTTGCGATCTCGTCGGCCACCGCGATCATCGTCGCGTGCATCTCGTAGCCGACGCGGTCACGCGTGCCGCGCAGATCCCGCATCACCTCGAGCCCGGACGCCCCGAGCGCGACGTCGATCGTCCCCTGCCGCCACGGCCGTCCGAACGAGTCGGTGACGAGCACGGCAACCTCGCGGCCGGTGAGCTCGCGAAAGCGGGCTCGGATCTGCGCCGCAGAGGCGTCCGGGTCTTCCGGGAGGAGAACGAGCATGCCGGGCGCCGGCGCGTTCGACGAGTCGACTCCGGCCGACGCGCAGATGAAACCGTGTCGCGTCTCCGCGATCACGAGCGGAGGGCGAACCCGCACGATGCGCGCCGCCTCGCGGAGGATCACCTCGATCCGACGCGGGTCCTGGTCGCCTTCGGCGATCTCGTACGCGCGCTCCGACGGCTCGATCTCGTCGAGACGGACGACGCGGCCTTCAGCCTTCGAGACCGCCTTCTGGGCGAGCACGACGACGTCGCCGTCCTCGACCTCCACTCGCTCCGCGACGAGCGCCGCGAGGTCGTCGCCGTCGGCGATCTCGGGCAGGCCGACGACCGGGATGATGCGCAGCTCGTTGCTCAGAGGCCCGTGAGGCGGATGCCGGTGTGCGCCTTGTAGCGCTTGTTGACGTTGAGGATCACGGAGGTCATCCCCTCCAGCGCACGCGAGTTCTCGAGCGGCCCGACGTCGACCGCCCGCTCCGAGAGGCGACCGGCCAGCTCGAGCGACAGCGCCTTCGCCTCGTCGTCGCCGCCGCAGACGAGGGCGTCACCCGGATCGCCGCCCGCGAGGTTCGCCGCCGCGAACGACTGCAGCCCGGACGCAACGGGCCCGCGGACGATCCTCGACACCTCCTCGGCAAGCGAGCCCTGGTGGCGGCCGGGAAGCACGCCGCCGGGCGTGAAGCGCAGGTCGCTCGCGACGCACAGGACCGGCGTGGTGCCGATCGCCGTCGCGAGCTCGGCCGCGGTTGCGAGTGTCGCCTCTGACTTCACGGCCAGGACGACGAGGTCCGCCTCGCCGACGATCTCGTCGTTGCGCCCGCCGGTCACTCCCAGCTCGTCGGCGGCGGTCTTCGCCCGGTCCGGGTCGCGCGAGCCGACGATCACCTCGTCCTCGCCGACCTCGTGCAGCCGCTGCGCGAGGGCGCGGCCGAACGAGCCGGTTCCTCCGACGATGGCGACCTTCATGCGAGCGCGACCGCGTCGAGCGCCGCCTCGGCGAGGTGCCGCCGCGACGCGGCGTCGCGCATGAGCGTGCGCGTGACGATCGGCCGGACGCCGAGCGCCTGAACTGCGTCTGCATCGCCTGCGTCCGCCTCGTCGAGGACAAGCGCGTCGATGAGCCCCGGGTAGCAGCCCGCGACGTGCGCCGCGCTCGTGCCTCCCTGGAGGCGCTGCAGCATCGTCGCGGCAGGCCCTTTCACCGCGCGCCCGCCGATGAGCGGGCTCACGGCGACGCACGGCACGCGCCGCCGCCCGATCGCAGAGCGCACGCGCTCGACGGCGAGGATCGGCCCGATCGAGACGAACGGGTTGCTCGGCGCGACGAGGATCAGGTCGGCCTCGTGCAGCGCTTCGAGGACACCGGGCGCAGGACGCGCGTCCGCGGCACCCTCGAACCGGACGCGGTCGACAGGATCTCGATGTGCGCGGGCGACGAACCATTGCTGGAACGCGAACGCTCCGTTCGGCGTGTCGAGCCACGTGCGCAACGGCTCGTCGGTGGCCGGCAGAACGGTGACCTCGAGACCGAGCGCTGTCGCGATCCGAGCGGTGACCGCGGACAGCGGCGCGCCGTCTCGCCGGGCCTGCGTCCGCACGAGATGGAGCCCCAGGTCGCGGTCGCCGAGACGGAACCACGCCTCACCGCCGAGGCTCTCGACCGTTCCGAGCGCGTTCCAGGTCTCGTCAGCGCGGCCCCATCCACGCTCGTCGTCGCCGAGCCCGGTCAGCGTGTAGAGGACGCTGTCGATGTCGGGTGAGACCTGGAGTCCCAGCACCTCGAGGTCGTCGCCGACATTGACGACCGCGGTGATCCCGGCCGGGTCGACGGCCTCCGCGAGCCCGCGCAGGAAGCGCGCGCCGCCGACGCCGCCGCTGAGCACGACGACCTTCACGAAGCGAGCTTGATCCCCTCGAGCGCCGCCTGCGTGTGAGGTCCGACGCGCGCGCCGACGCGAACGAGGTCGTCATACGTGTCGACGTCGTCGGCGAGGTTGGGGATCGGCACGCTCGCCGCCTCGATGCCGAGCCCTTCTGCCGCGCGCGTGAACCGTTCGGCGCTGCGCGGGCCGAAGAGCGGCTCGAACACTTCCGGTGCGGCCAGGCTCAGCGCGTTCGTGCGGCCGTCCGCGGAGGAGACGAGAGCGATCCCTCCCGGTGGCGTCGCCGCGAGCAGCGATCGCAGGTCGTAGGGCATCACGCACGGGACGTCTGCGTTGACGACGACGACGGAGCCCGACACGAACAGTCCGAGCGCCGCGGCGACGGCGTCACCCTGGCCTCCGCCCGGGTCGGCGACCGTCTCGGCGCCGGCGGCAACGGCGACCTGGCGCCCGGCTGGATCGTCCGTCACGACAGCCGTCCGCCCGACCTGGATGGTCGCCTCGAGCACGTCTGCGAGCATCGCGAGCACGACCTCCCGGTGCGAGTCCGCACCGAGACCGGTCAACCGCTGCTTCCCGCCGCTTCCACGGAACGGCACGACGATCCCGGCCATGTGCGCAGACTATCGCCGGTGAAAGCGCCCGAGAACGCAGAGATCGCCAGTCAGCTCGAGGCCTTCGCAAGCCTCCTCGATCTTTCGGGCGCGAGCTTCTACACCGCCAGGGCATATCGACGGGCCGCCGAGACGATCCGGGCGACGCAGGCGCCGGTCGCGGAGCTCGTCGCATCCGGCCGCGTCCAGGAGCTCCCAGGGATCGGTGCGGGCATCGCCGGCAGGCTCGCAGAGCTTGTCGAGACGGGGCGGATCGCCGAGCTCGACGAGCTCGAGCGCGACGTGCAGCCGGAGCTCATCGGCCTCGGGCGGTTCCTCGGGATCGGGCCGAAGCGGATGGTCGAGATCGGTCGCGCGCTCGGCATCAGCACGGCCGACGAGTTCCGCGAGGCGGCGCGCGAGGGACGTCTGCGGTCCGTTCCCGGCATCGGCCCGCAGACGGAGCAGCGCGTCCTCGACGCGCTCGACCGGGAGCACGCTCCTCGGGAACGGAAAGGCATGACGCTCAACCGCGCGCGCACCCTGCTCGAAGAGATCGCGGCGGCGGTCGAGGGCGAGGTCGCCGGCGATCCGCGCCGATGGGCGGACGCGTCGTTCTCGTTCGCGGTCGTGCGAGCCGCGGACGAGCCCGAGCCCGTGCTGGAGTCGTTCGCTGCGCTGCCGTCGATCGTCGCCGTGATCGAGCGAGAGGAACGCCGCGCAATCGGCGTCAACGTCGAAGGCGTTCCCGTCGAGCTCGTCGTCCCCGAGCCGTCGCAAGCCGGGTCCGCACTCGTGCGCGCGACCGGCGCGCACGCGTATGTCGAGGCACTCGGCGAGCTTCCGGATGCACCCGACGAGGAAGAGCTCTACGAACGGCTGGGGATCCCCTGGTGCCCGCCCGAGCTGCGCGAGGGACCGTTCCGCGGCGACGTCCCGCCGCTGCTGGAGCGAACGGACATCCGCGGCGACCTCCACGTGCACACGACGTGGTCGGACGGCAAGGCGTCCGTGCTCGAGATGGCCGTGGCGGCGCGCGACCTGGGCTACGAGTACGTGGCGATCTGCGACCACACGCCCAACGTGCGCGTGGTACCGGGCCTCGACGCCGACGACCTCCGGCGCCAGGGCGAGGAGATCGCGGCAGTCAACGAGGACGTCGCGCCGTTTCGCGTCCTGCGCGGGACGGAGGTCGACATCCGCAGCGACGGTTCGCTCGACCTGCCGGACGACGTCCTCGCGGAGCTCGACTGGGTGCAGCTGAGCCTGCACGCCGGCCAGCGCCAGTCACGCTCCGAGCTGACGCGGAAGGTGACCGAGGCCATGCGCAATCCAGCCGTCTGCGCGCTGAGCCACCCGAAGGGACGCATCATCAACCACCGCCCGCCCAATGCGCTCGACCTCGAGCGCACATTCGAGGTCGCGCTCGAGACCGGTGTCGCGCTCGAGACGAACGGGCTTCCCGACCGCCTCGACCTCTCAGGACCCGGAGATCAAGCTCGCGATCGAGGCCGGCGTGCCGATCGTCGTGTCGACCGACGCGCACTCCGTGCGCGGGCTGTCCAACATGCGGCTCGCCGTGCACACCGCGCGTCGGGGCTGGGCGACCGCCGCGAACGTCGTGAACACGCGGCCGTTGGTCGAAGTGGTGGCGCGCTAGGCGCGCGCGCAGAACTGAGGGCCGCGCGGCCGGCGAACGGTTCCACCGTAGAGCCTGACCGCACCGCGCACGTCGTCCGCGCGCAGCAGCCGGCACACCCATCTGCCTGCGGGCACCGCCGGGCATCGACTCGGACGGTAGTTCACCATCACGGGGTTCATCGTCGCGCAGAGCCGCTGCTCGTGATCGAGCCCCAGAACGTGGCCGAGCTCGTGCGCGACCACGAGCGCCATCGTGTAGCGGTCCTGTCCGCTCTTGATCCCGACCTGCGCGCTGACAAAGCGGCCGTTGACCTGTTGCACGCTCGCGTCGCCCGCCATGCGGAACCAGCGGATTCCGAGCAGCACCTTCGCATCGCGCCGTGAGCTCTTCAGAAACTGCACGCGCGCCCCGCTCGTGTTCCAGGCGTATGCCGCGGAGTCGACCGCCCAGTTGTACGCGGGGACCTCGTTGTAGTACGTGATCGCCGCCTGGGGCCAGCGACCCCCTTCGAGGCGGTACGCGCCGGCAGACGGCGCCAGGCCGAGCACCAGGAGGAGCACGAGCGTGCCGAGGAGTGCCGCGAGCCTCGCGTTCATCGACAGGTGGTGTCGGCATGCGAGACTCGCTCCTTGACGGTCCTTGCCACGCGCCGGTATCCGGGCCCGGCCTTCGAGGAGCTCGCGGACGTCGAGATCCGTCCGCTTTCGGAGCTGACGGGCGACCGACCCGACGTCGAGGTGCTCGTTCTGGCCAACGAGCCGGTGCCGGTCGACTTGCTCCCGTCGCTGCGGCTCGTGGCGAACTTCGGCGTCGGCTACGACCGGCTCGGCGTCGGCGAGTTGACCCGCCGAGGGGTCACGGTCACGAACACTCCAGGCGTCCTCGACGCCGCGACGGCAGACCTCGCGTTCGCGCTCATCCTGGCGACGCGAAGGCGTGTGATCGAAGGCGATCAGCGCGTTCGCGCCCGGGAGTGGACGGGGTCGTGGGCGGACGGCTTCCTCGCCGAAGAGCTCACCGGGTCGACGCTCGGCATCGTCGGCCTCGGCCGGATCGGGCAGGCGGTCGCGCGGCGGGCGAAGGGATTCGATCTGAGGGTTCTCTTCACGCAGCGACGAAACACTGACACGGACCTCGGCGAGTATCGCCCGCTCGACGATCTCTTTGCCGAGTCCGACGTCGTCAGCATCCACGTGCCGCTGACGCCCGAGACCCGCGGCCTCATCGACGGACGGCGCCTCGCGCTCCTGCCGGACGGCGCCTGTCTCGTCAACACGGCGCGCGGCGAGATCGTGGACGAGGCGTCGCTCGTGAAGGAGCTCGTCTCTGGTCGCATCCGCGCAGGGCTCGACGTCTTCGCACGCGAACCGCACGTGCCCGAGGAGCTCTTTGCGCTCTCGAACGTCGTCCTCACACCGCATCTCGGCAGCGCGACGCGGCAGGCGCGGGAGGCGATGACGCGCATCGTCGTCGACAACGTCCTCGCCTTCAAGCGGGGCGAGACCGCGCTGACGCCCGTCACTCCGGGCTGACGAGGGCGGCGCTACCCGGCCCGCTCGAGGACCACTCCGCGAGCTCGTACCAGTGCGTCTCCCGCAACGCGCCGCCGACCCGCGGGTCGGTGTGCGCGGCATAGAACACGTGCCGCTCCAGGTCGCAGCAGATCGCGACCGCGCCGAGCGGCACGTCGGGGATGTTCATCAGCGCCTCCGCCGGCAACCTCGCCTCGGCAACGGTGTAGTGCTTGAACTGCAAGTCCGGCGCGTACTCCATCAGCTTGGGCCAGTCGGGGCAGGTGCGCGAGCTCATGTGGGAACCGTTTCCGGCTCGGTCCGGGTTTCCTCCCCCGCCCAGCGTCCGTCGAGACGGACGACGCCGCGTTCGTCGCCTGACGGGTAGACGACGAAGTTCAGCGCGTCGTCGAGCCAGTGGTACAGGCGCCCGCCTGCCGAGTCCGTGAGGCCGAGGCGCAGGTGGAAGCGGCCGTCCGCGAGCGGGAGCTGGTCGACCTCGAAGCGCACGCTGAGCTCGGTCGTATCGGCGTCCCAGCCGAGCTCCTCCGTGCCCCTGCCTGCCCCGGCGGCGAGCAGGCCGGAGGAGTCCCGCAGCTCGAAGGACAGCCTCGGCGGAGAGTCGAGCGGTCGCTCCGCGGAGACGGCGAGGCGGAGGACGAGCGGCTCGCCGGCGAGGAACTGTGTCCTCGGCTCGCCTTCCGGGCCCAGGAGCTCCACACGCTCGATCCGCGCCTCTCCGCTCCCCCACTCCTTCAGCCCGGCTCCGCGCTCGGCCGGGTCATGGTCGTCGGCGAGGAGCTGGCGGTAGTGGACGATCGCGTCGTGCGACGGCCCGTCGAACTCGACGATCCCGTTGCGAAGCAGAACGGCCCGGTCGCAGAGCCGCTCGACCGCCGCCGCGTCATGCGAGACGAACACGATCGTCCCGCCGCGCTGCTTGAACTCGAAGATCTTGCCGAAGCACTTGCGCTGGAACTGCTCGTCCCCGACGGCGAACACCTCGTCGAGCAGCAGGATGTCCGCGTTGATGTGCGCGGCTATCGCGAAGCCGAGCCTCATGTACATCCCCGACGAGTACGTGCGCACCGGCAAATCGATGAACTCCTCCAGTCCGGCGAAGGCGACGATCTCGTCCAGCTGCTCCCGCACGTACGCGCGCTTGAGCCCGTGGATCGAGCCGTTGAGGAAGACGTTCTCGCGTCCGGTGAGGTCGGGGTGGAATCCGGCGCCGAGCTCGAGCAGCGAGCCGACGCGCCCGCCCACGTCCACGGAGCCCGACGTCGGCTTGATGATTCCGGAGAGCAACCGGAGCAGCGTGGTCTTCCCCGAGCCGTTGCGCCCGACGAGGCCGACGGCGCTGCCGGGCTCGACGCGGAAGGAGACGTCGCGGAGGGCGACGACCTCGGTCGGCCGGGAGCGGCGGCGCGCGACGACGACGTCCTTGAGACGGCGCGACTCGCGCGGGTACACCTTGAACGTTCGGGCTGCGTGGTCGGCGACGATCGCGCCCGGCTGGGTGTCGCTCACGCTTCCGAGGGTACCGCCAGCGCCCGCCGAACCAGGTTTGCGAGCGCCGAGACGAACGCCGGATCGGCGTTCGGCATCTCGATCCGGGAGAACGTGACGCCGAGCCCTCGGGCGTGCGCCGCCGCGTCGTGGTCCAGATCCCAGCGGATCTCGAGGTGGTCGGCGACGAAGCCGATCGGGCAGACGAGGACGTCCGTGACGCCGGCTGCGTGCAGGGAGTCGAGGTGGTCCTTGATGTCCGGGCCGAGCCAGGGCTCGCCGGTCGGCGACGCGCTCTGGAACGAGAAGCTCCAGGCCTCGTCGCCGATGCCGGCACGATCGGCGACGAGCTGCGCGGTTTCGAGAAGCTGATCCTTGTACGGGTCGCCCGTCTCGAGGATGCGTGCGGGGAGCGAGTGCGCCGTAAAGACGACGTGCGCGCCGGCGCCGCGGACGCGGCGGGCGAGGACGTCGAGGAAGGCCGGGTCGTCGTGCCAGCTGTCGACGAACGCCAGCTCCATCCCGCTGTCGAGGGCATCCGCGAGCTGGCGCCGGTAGCCGCCGATGGACATGTCCGAGTAGTGCGGGGCGAGGACGAGGCCGACGACGGTGTCGGCGCCGCTCCCGACGGCCTGGGCCGCCGCGTCGGCGATCCGCGGTGTCCAGTGCTTCATTCCGGTGAAGACCGGTACGTCGCCGAGCTCGCGCTCCAGCGCTGCCCGGGTCTCCTCCGTGACGGCGTTCAGCGGCGACTCGTCCTCGATCCCGAGGGTGCGGTAGCGCTCGACGAGCTCCTCGAGCCGCTCGGGACTGACCGGCCGTCCTCCCCGGATGTCCGCGTAGTACGCCGGGACGTCCGCAAGCCGCTCGGGCGAGCCGTAGGCCATCAACACCACGGCCGCTCTGGTCACGTCAGACCGGCACCTCGGCCGTGGCTTCGTGAACCAGCTCGCGGAGACGCCCGAGAACGGCCGGGTCTGTTTCGGGTGGCACTCCGTGCCCAAGGTTGAATACATGACCCGGCCGCCCTCCGGCACGCCGGAGAATACTCCGCGTCTCGGCTTCGATCCGCTCCCAGGGGCCGAGGAGAACCGCCGGGTCGAGATTGCCCTGGACGCCGCGATCGTCGCCGACCTCGTCCCAACCGCGGTCGAGCGGGATGCGCCAGTCGAGCCCGATGACGTCCCCGCCTGCCGCCGCCATGTCCCCGAGCAGCGTCGCCGTCCCCGTGCCGAAGTGGATCGTCGGCACGTCGACTGCCGAGAGGATCCGCTGCGAGTAGGGCGCGACGAACTCCTCGTAGTCGGACGGCGACAGCGCGCCCACCCACGAGTCGAAGACCTGGATGACGTCCGCGCCGGCGCGCGCCTTCGCGAACACGTACCCCGCGAACGTCTCCGCCAGCTTCTCCATGAGCGCGTGCCAGGTCGAAGGCTCGCGGTACATCATCGCCTTCACCGCGGAGAACTCCCGGCTCGGCTTCCCTTCCACGAGGTAGCCGGCGACAGTGAAGGGCCCGCCGCAGAAGCCGATCACGGCCTGGTCGTCGCGCAACGCGTCCCGGACCAGTCGCACAGCCTCGAGAATCGTCGGGACAGAGCTCTCCGGCTCCGGCACGACGAGCCGCCCGACGTCGGAAGCGCTGCGAACAGGCTCCGAGATCACAGGGCCGACGTTCTCGACGAGCTGGACGTCGACGCCCATGCCGAGGACCGGGAACATGATGTCCGTGAACATCACGGCCGCGTCCACGTCGTGCCGCCGGACCGGCTGCAAGGTCACTTCGGCGCAGAGCTCCGGCTCGGCGACGATGTCGAAGAGCCCGTAGCGCTCGCGCAGCTTTCGGTACTCCGGCAGCGAACGCCCCGCCTGCCGCATGAACCAGACCGGCGTGCGCTCGACCGGCTCGCGCCGGCAGGCCCTGACGAGGAGGGGCTCCACGAGGACGTAGGCTAGCCCCGCTCTGGAAGCGGTCGGCGAACATCCCGTCCCCGCCGGCCCGCTGGCGGTGCGCTGGCTCGCCTACGAGCTGGAGCCTCCGCAGGCGGGCACACTCACGCACGCAACCGTCGCCCTCGAGAACGCGGGCACAGCACCGTGGCGCGAGCTCAACCTCGCGTACCACTGGCTCGACGACCGCGGGAACCCGATCGTCTGGGACGGGATCCGCCACCCGGTCGCCGCCGAGCCGGGAGAGCGAATCGAGCGTGACGTCTCGATCCGAGGGCCGATTCCCCCGGGCCGCTACCGGCTCGCCTTCGACCTCGTCGACGAGCACCGCTTCTGGCTCGCGGAGCTCGGCAACTTCGCGCCCGCGCTGGACGTCGACGTCGCTGCGCGCGACGCCACGCAGGCACGCGCGTTCCTCCCGGCGAACGCCGAGCTCGACGCCGACTGGGAGGAGCGGGTCTACGTCGCGCACTCGGAGGGCTACGCGGCCGTGGGCGGCTCGGTGGAGCAGATCTCCGGCCGACTGCGCCGAGCCTCCAAGGAGCTCGACCCCTACGCACCCGGCGGCGGACGGAACCCGGCGTTCGCGCACCCACTCGTGTGCCCGTCACTGCTCCCTCCGCTCGAGCCGAACGCGGAGGTCGCCGGGCTGCCGGCGTGGAAGCCGGAAGGCGACGAGCCCTGGGTCTACGACGCGCGGATCCGGCTCAGACTTCCACCGCGATCTGGTCGTCCACACGACTGAACACGTAGGCGCCCAGCGCGAGGGCGGCGAGCGCGGCGACGACGGAGTACACGGTGTCACCCAGAGTCGGGAGGTCGCCGTAGAAGAGCGGCGCCCGCAGCGCCTCGATCATCGGCGACAACGGATTGCCCCAGTGGATGAGGTCGACGACCCACTCGCGTGACGCGATCTGCGGATCGCTGAGCGGATACAGCACGGGCGTCAGGAAGAACAGCGGCAGCAGGAGCGCGGCGACGAGGAACTCGATGTCGCGGAAGAGAACGTTCAACGACGCCACGACAAGCGCGAGCCCGCCGGTGAACGCGACGATGACGACGGCGAGCGGGATCGCCAGCCACTCCGTCGCGCGCACACGCGGCAACAGCGCGAAGTTGAGGACGAGCAGCGCGACGAGCATGACGATGAAGCTGATGAGATTCGTGGCGACGACCGACAGCGGAACGAGCTGGCGCGGGAAGCGCGTCTTGCGGATGAGGTTCGCGTTGTCGAGCATCGAGCGCGACGACGCCTGGACGGATTGGGCGAAGAAGAGCCAGGCGGTGAGCCCGACGAGGAGGAAGAGCGCGTAGTTGCCCCCGGAGCCGAACGGCGTCTTCCACAGAACCGAGAAGACCAGCAGGTAAACGGCCATGAGCAGGACGGGATTCGCGAGCGTCCAGGCGAGCCCGAGGATCGAGCCCCGGTACTTGGCCTGGACGTCCCGGCGAAAGAGGTTTCCGAAGAGCTCGCGGTAGCGAACCAGGTCGCCGTAGACCGTCGTCATGAGCGCGCCTTAGTCTAGAGACGGCCTCACATGGCGCTTACAGCACTTCGTTACGCTTCGGCTCCGTGAAGGCGCTCGCGGCGATCGCTGCACTTCCCGCCGCGGCCGCGGCGATCTGGATCCTGCTTCGGACGCCCCTCGCGGCCCGTCTGGGAGCGCCGCCGCGGGAGGATCGCTGGCACGAGCGGACGACGCCCATGGTCGGCGGGATCGGGATCTTCTTCGGGATCCTCGTCGGCTTCGGGGTGGCGGTCGCGACGGGGGTCGCCCCGGCCAGCCAGGAGCTGCTGGCGATCCTCGGCGGTTGCTCGATCCTGTTCGTCGCGGGCCTGCTCGACGACCTCTTCCACCTCGGGCCGATCCCGAAGCTCGTGGCACAGCTCGCCGCCGCCGGCCTCGTGATCGCGAACGGGCTGACGATCTCGGGCCTGATCTCCAACGACCTCCTCGCCGGGACGGTCGCGCTGATCTGGCTGGTCGGCATGACGAACGCCTTCAACCTGCTCGACAACATGGACGGGCTCGCGGCAACGCTCGCCGGCATCGCCGCGATCTTCTTCGCGATCGACGCCGTCACCGTCCACGACAACGACGCCGTGTTCGCGCTGTCGGTCGCGCTCGCGGCGGCGTGCGCCGGCTTCCTGCCGTTCAACCTGCGGCGCCCGGCGGCCGCGTTCATGGGCGACTCCGGCAGCCAGGTGCTCGGCTTCGCGCTCGCGGCGCTCGGGCTGACGGCCAGCTGGAAGGTCGCCGGGACCACGGTCGCCACGCTGCTCCTCCCGATCCTCGTGCTCGCCGTGCCGATCCTCGACACGACGCTCGTCACCGTGGTACGCCTGCTCGACGGCCGCCCGGTCTACCAGGGCGGACGCGACCACGCATCGCATCGCCTCGTCTACCACGGGCTCTCCGAGCGCCGTGCCGTCGTCCTGCTCGCGGTGATCTCGGCCGCGCTCGGAGCGACGAGCCTGTTCTACGCGGTCCTCGGCAACGCGTGGGTGACGTTGATCGGCGTGCTGCTCACCTTCGCGCTGCTCGTGCAGTTCGCGAGCGTCCTGTCCGACGTCGAACGCGGAGCGGGCCCCGTGCGCGAGCGCAGCTGGCTCGGCACCTTCGTCGCCAACCCGCGGCGGCTCGTCGAGTCGATCGTGGACTTCGCGACCATCACCGCGTCGTTCACGTTCGCGTACTACCTCCGCGTCCAGGGTGGAGGAACGGACTACCAGCGCCACATCTTCCTCGTCTCGCTCGCCGTGCTGCTCGCCGTCCGCTACGCGACCTTCATTCCGTTCGGCCTCTACCGGGGCGTCTGGCGTTATGCCGGCGCGCGCGATGCGGCGAGCATCGCCGCCGCGGTCGTCGTCTCCGAGGTGGTCGCGTACCTGATTCTCGAGGCGACGCAGACCTGGGGCGACTTCCCGCGCAGCGTGTTCGTCATCGACGCGCTCATCTGCACCGTGCTGGTCGGCCTCTCCCGCTTCTGGGAGCGCGCGTTCGCTCGCGGAGTCTCGTCGCTGACGGGCCGCAGTGACCGGCGGCGTACGCTCATCGTCGGCGCGGGCCGCGGCGGGCGCAGCCTCCTCCGCGAGCTTCGCGAGACGCCGGGCGAGCACGTCGTCGGCTTCGTCGACGACGACCGGCGGCTGGTGCGACGACGCCTCCAGGGCGTGCCGGTGCTGGGCGGGACCACCGACATCGAGCGGATCATCGCCCGGGCTCGACCCGGACACCGTGCTCGTCACGATCCCCGACGCGCCGCGTGAGCGGCTCGACGCGGTGATCGACGCGTGCACCGAGGCGAAGGTGTCCTGCAGGTTCGTCCGGCGGGAGACCGATCTCGATCCACGCGTCGTGCTCGGCGCAACGCTCGAGTAGTGAGCGCCGTGACCGCGCCGACCGCGCCGGCCGAGCGGACGCTGGCCGACCGGTTCATCGCCGTGGTGCCGCTGCTGAGCGTCTTCCTCTGGCTCTGCATCTTCTACGCGGTCGAGGCATGGAAGCACGGCACGCCGTGGCTCTTCGGGGACGAGCTCGAGCTCACGCAGCTGTCCCGCGCGATCGCCGACACGGGACACGCGGCGCGGCGCGGCGAGCCGCACTCGTTCGACTCGCTCTGGACGTATCTGATGGCCCCGGCCTGGATGATCGACAACCTCCACACGGCGTACAGCGCCGTGAAGTACCTCGGGGTGTTCGTCATGACGGCGACGGTGTTTCCGGCGTACGGGCTCGCACGCATGGTGGTCGGCAAGCGCCCCGCGCTCTTCGTCGCGCTCGCCTCGGCGGCGATCCCGGCGCTCGCCTACTCGGCGATGATCGTCGAGGAGCCGCTCGCGTATCCCTACGCGACGCTCTGCCTCTATCTCATCGCCCGCGCACTGATCACGCCGACCCGCATCTCGGTCGCGGCGGCGGTGCTCGCGAGCATCGTCGCACCGCTCGTTCGCGGCGAGCTCGGGATGATTCCGGTCGTCTTCGCGCTCGCCCTCGTCGTCCTCGGCTGGCGATCCGAACGCCTGCGTCGATCGCGCACGTCGTGGACGGCGCGCGACTGGATCGGTCTCGGCGTCCTGGTCGTCGGAGCCGGGGTGATCCTCAGCGCGTTCCTCGGGAAGCAGTCGTACGAGTGGCTGATCTCGACGGGCTTCTACAAGGACCGGATGTTCGACCTGGGCTTCGACGCCGCTGGCGCGCTCGCGATCGGGCTCGGCGTGCTGCCCGTCGTCGCCGGCCTCGCGATCCTCTGGCCCGCACGGGGTGAGACGCGCACGCGCTCGCTCGACGTCTTCCGCGCGGTCCTCCTCGCGTCGCTCGTCGCGTTCGGGCTCTACACGTCGGTGAAGTCCACATACGTCTCGACGACGTTCGGCACGTACACGTACGAGCGCAACCTCATCTATCTCGCGCCGCTGCTCTTCACGGGGACGGCGATTTGGCTCGAGCGCCGGCGGATCCATCCAGTGGCGCTCGCGGTCTCGGCCGCGTTCGTCCTCTTCCTGCTCCTGACGACTCCGTACGAGATGGATCAGGACATCTCGTACAACGCACCCGGCCTGGCCATCCTCCAGCAGGCGAACCGCTACCTGCGGCTCGACGCGACCGGAGCCAAGATCGGGCTGCTCGCGATCCTCGCGGCCTCTGTCCTGCTGCTGCTCTCGCCCAGGTTTTTGCCGCGTGCCGCTGCGTGGATCGCCGTGGGTGTCGGCGCGGCGGTCGTCGCGTGGAACCTCACCGGCGAGGTGTCGTTCGCGTCCGCATCGAACCGGACGTCCGATCGCTTCGTCGAGAACATCCGCGAGCCCATGACGTGGGTGGACGACAACACGGGCGGCGCGCCGACGCTCTACATCGGTCAGCAGATGCAGGATCAGAACGGCGAATGGCTGCTGGAGTTCTGGAACCGCTCGATCAGGGCTGTCTGGAGCCTCGACGGCACGGCCCAGGGGCCCGGCCCGTTCCTCACGCCCGACCCGTCGGCGAAGGACGGGGCTCTCTCGCACGACCCGGGGTATCCGTACGTCGTCCAGGAGAACGGCATCGAGGTCGTCGGCACCGAAGTGGCGCGGCACCTCCACGCGGCCGGCGGCCACCTCGAGCCGTGGCGCCTGATCCAGGTGACGCCGCCGCTCCGCCTCCGTGCGTCTGTCGACGGCGTCTTCCCGGACGGATGGACGGGTGACCAGAGCTCCTACACGCGCTACTCCACCAAGGGAGACAAGGCCGGCCGGATCCGGATCGTCGTCTCCCGGAAGGACTGGGGCGGCCCAAACCGGACAGGGCACGTGACCGTGAAGCTCGGGCCGATCGTGATCGGCGACGACAAGCAGCCCCATGTCGGCGGGCCGGCGGTGGTCAAGACGTTCGACATCCACAGCAAGGACGAGAAGACGCTCACGTTCGACGCGCCCGGTCCCCGTTTCCGCGTGGAGGTCACGGTCGACCCGACCTTCGTGCCGATCAAGCTCTCGCCGCAGACGACGAGCGACAACCGCCATCTCGGCGCCGTCGTCCGCTACACGTTCTTGCCGCCGCGGTAGGCGGCGCAGACGTAGCTGAACCGCACGCGGAGCAGGAGCCGCGCGAGCGGGCCCATGTTCTCGAGGGCCTTCAGCAACGCCGCGACCGGGCGCGGGACGCGGCGGCGGAGCGGCGAGAAGAACGGATGGAGCTCGAAGTGGTCGAAGCCGGCCTCGTGCAAGTCCGACCGGATCTCGTCGATGCCGTACTGCCTCGGGTTCAGGTCGAAGACGAGCTTGCGCTCCGTGTAGCCGGCGACCCGCTCGAAGAACGCACGGCGATCGGTCGCGTAGTAGATCGCACGGAAGCACGTCGTCGCGACGACCTGCTCGGTCGGCACGTACTCGTTGAGGTCCGCGAGCGACACGTCGTGCCCGCGCGCGCGCGCGACCTCCACCATCTCGGGGCTCGAGTCGACGCCTCGATAGTGGATTCCGGGAAGGTGAGCCGCCATCCCGGCATCCCCGCACGCGAGATCGAGCAGCGTGTCGCCGGGCTCGAGCCGCGGGCCGACAGAGGTGACGAGCTCGGCGCGGTGCGCGAGGTACGTGTCGGCGTCCGCATAGGCGATCTCCGACCACCTTCCGGCCTTCCGTCCGTACTTGTCCACGTCAGCGCAGGGCGAAGAGCCGCTCTGGATGCTTGCGCAGGAAACGGAGCATCGCGTGGAGGTGCCAGAGGTTCCGGCGGGTGAAGAACTGCTTGTCGATCACCGCCTGGTACTCGTGGTGGACGACGGCGCTCGGCACCCACCAGCGCTCCCAGCCCGCCTTCATCGCGCGGTAGCTCAGGTCGATGTCCTCGACGTAGAGCTTGTAGCCCGCGTCCCAGCCCCCGATCTGCTCGAGCATCGTGCGGCGCATCAGCAGGAACGCGCCGAGCATCGTGTCGACCTGCATCGGCTCGTCGGAGGGCTCGTCCAGCAGGTAATGCCGGCGCTGCCACTTGAGCGGTGGGAAGAGCGAGCGCAGGGGCGTGCGGCGGACGATCGTCCCGCCGACCGTGGGGAAGCGGCGCCTGGACGCCTGGAGCGTCCCGTCCGGGTTGAGCATCCTCGGGCCGGCCACGCCGCAGCGCGGATGCGCGTCGGCGAAGGCGACGAGCTCCGGAACGCAGTCGGGCTCGGGAATCGCATCGGGATTCGAGATCACCACGTACTCGCCCGAGGTCGCCTCGATCCCCTTGTTGACGTTCGCCGAGAACCCGAGCGCGCGCTGGTTCTCGACGATGTGGACGCCGGCCTCGACCGTGGCGGGGACGCTCCCGGGCCCGTTCGCGACGACCACGAGCTCGTCCACCTGCGCGAAGAGCGCCGGGAGCGAGGACTCCAGGAGCGCCGCCTCGCCTGCTCCCGTCGCGACGAAGACCGCCGAGACCTTCATGTGGCCAGCGCCTCTCGGTAGACCTCCGCGGTCAGGCGAGCAGTCTCCTCCCAGGTGAAGCTCTTCGCCCGTTCGAGGCCGGCGGCCGAGAGGCGCTCGCGCTCGGCGAGTGCGCGGCGCACGCCGTCGGCGAGGTCTTCCGTGAAGATCGCCGCGTCCCCCGCGACCTCCTGCAGCGCCAACTCGGGCGCGGCCACCACCGGCGTGCCGCAGGCCATCGCCTCGACGACCGGCAAACCGAAGCCCTCGTAGCGTGACGGGAAGACGAGGCACGCTGCCCGCTGGTACAGCGAGACGAGCTCGTCTTTCGGGACGTAGCCGCGCACGTCCGCGCCGCGGCGCACGAGCTCGGCGGTGAGGTCGGCGTCCTTCTGCGGGCCGACGACGACGAGCCGGCGGCCGACCGCGTTCGCTGCGTCCACCGCCGCGAGCGGCTGCTTCCTCGGCTCGATCGCGCTGACGAAGAGGAGGAACGAGTCGTGCTCGCCGGCCTGCCGGAATTCCGGATCGGGAGCGAGCGGCGTGACGACGATCTTCTCGGGGGCGGTCCCGTAGAGCTCGACGAGGTCGCGCTTCGTCCGCTCGGAGATCGCCAGGACGCGCTGAGCCTTGCGCACGGCACGGCGGACGAACACCTTGAAGGTCACGAGGTCCCACTTCCCGAAGACGCTCGGGTCCCGTTCCCACGAGAGATCCTGCACCGTCACGACGGCCGGGGCGCGGCACGACAGCGGCAGCGCGTGGATGAAGTGTGCGAGCGCCGGGCGCATCCGCCGCACGAGGCGCGGGACCGAGTACGCCATTCGCAGCTCCTGCGAGCTCGCTGCGAGCTCGATGGGCTCGACCCCGTCCGGGACGAGGGCGGCATCTCTCGTGATCGCGGCGATGCGCAGGTCGGGCGCGACCGCGGGGAGTGCGCGAAGGAGCTGGGCGACGTACGTCTCGTCCCCCGTGCGGCGACGGCCGAGCACGTCCGCGTCGACCAGGACGAGCGGTCTCTTCACGCCGCCGCCTCTCGGTAGACGCCGACGGTCGCCTCGGCCACGCCGTCCCACCGAAACGCGCGCGCGCGCTCGAGCCCTCGCGCGACGAGCGTCGCGCGCTCCGCCGATGCCGTCGCGATTCCCTCGGCAATCTGGGCCGGATCGTGCGGGTCGACGAGGACGGCCGCGCCGTCCGCGACCTCTTCCATCGCCGTCCCGCGCGAGGTCACGACCGGGGCGCCGCACGCCATCGCCTCGAGCACGGGTATCCCGAACCCCTCGTAGAGCGACGGGTAGGCGACGCACATCGAGCCCCGGTAGAGCTCGGCCAGACGGCTGTCGCTCACCTCACCGAGCCAGCGCACGCCATTTCCGCCGACGTCGACGCCACCCCAGCCCTTCGCACCGACCACGCGGAGCTCGACGTCGGCGCGACGTGCGGCCTCGACGAGCGCCTGCAGGTTCTTGCGCGGCTCGAGCGTCCCGACCGCGAGCACGTACTCGCCCTCGGCGGCGGGCCCGTCGAGGGTGAAGTGCTCGTCGACGGCGTTCGGCACGACTCGGATCTTCTCGTCTGGAACGTGGAGCAAATCGACCAGCTCACGTCGGGTGAACTCCGAGACGGCGATCACGCGGCTCGCCGCCTGAAGCACGTGCGGCACGACCCGCGGACCGTAGACGCGACTCCAGCGGTTGAACGCCTCTGGATGGCGAAACACGGCGAGATCGTGGACGGTCACGACCAGCGGCAGCGCAGAACGGAGCGGGCCGCGGTAGGTCGGGCAGTGGAGCACGTCGGCACCGCGCTCGCGACCGAGGACGAACGGGTACCACACACCGTCGCGAGCCGGCGTCCACGCACGCGCGGCGCCGCCGAACGACCGGGTCGTGACCTCGACGTCGTCACGGCGCCTGAGCTCTCGCAGCAGTCCGTTGAGATATCTGGCCGTCCCCGCTCGCGTCTGCACGAGCGGCGACACGTCGAGGGCGGCGCGAATCACAGCGCGTCAGCGTAGCTCTGCAGGTGAATCCGTCCCGTCTGCACCCAGTCGAACCGGGCGGAGTGCGCGAGACCGCGCGCGACGAGTCCTTCGCGTTCGTCGAGCGCGCGGCGGATCCCGGCTGCAAACTCCTCGGGGCTGTCCGGATCGGCTCGGAGGGCGGCGACGCCGCAGGCCTCGTCGAGCGACGGGTGCGACGACACGACGCAGGGGACCCCGCAGGCCATCGCCTCGATCACCGGCATCCCGAAGCCCTCGAACCGCGACGGGTACGCGAAGACCTCGGCGCCGCGATAGAGCGCCGGCAGCTTCTCGGGAGACACGAAGCCCGAACGGTCCTGCCCGAGTGAGACGAGAGTGAGATCGCCGTCGAGCAGCGCGACGGCTCGCTCGACTACCGATCGGTTCTTGCGCCAGTCCTCGGTCGCGGTCGTGAACACGTAGGGGCGTCCGAGGTCGTGCCGCTCGCCTTCTGGTGTGTAGGCGTCGTCGACCCCGGGATACGCGACCCGCAGGCGTTCACGCGCAAGCCCGAGCCGCTCGACGATGTCCGACGCCGTGAACTCCGAGTTCGTGAAGACGAGGTCGCAGCTCGCTGTCTCCTTCGCCGTGCGCGTGTGCATGCGCACCGTCCGCGGATGGAGCTTGTCCGGGTAGCGGAGCGGCCCGAGGTCGTGGATCATCGTCGCCCGGATGCCGCGCCGCTGCGGCGGCACCATCCAGTCGGTGAAGTGCAGCACGTCGAACGATCCGAGCCAGCGCTCCGTGCTCGGTCGCCCGAACGCGCCCCAGGTCCTCCTCGTCGCGTGCGCGAACGGAACGGTGACGATTCGCTTCTCGACCGGCAAGCCTTCGAGCGCGTCGTCGACAAGCGGGCGCCCGCGAAAGCTCACCGGCCCGAACACCTCGAGCTCGTTCTCGTCGCCACCCGCGGCGAGCATTCCGCGCAGCGCTCCGAGGATGTAGTTGCCGACCCCCGTTCGCGGATGCGAAAGTGGCGTGACGTCGTAGGCGATCCTCACGGCGCCGCGTAGCGGAAGGCGAGGAAGTGCACGCCCAGCTCACGCGTGTCGGAGCTTCCCTTCACGACGAGCGCTGGAACAGCCGTCGGCGTCACTGTGTAGACGACACGGCAGACACCGTTCCGCGGCCGAAGCGGCACGGTCAGGGAGGCGGCGTTCGACGGATCAAAGGTGACGCTGCGACCGGCCGCGCGAACTGTCTGCGGTCCGCCGAAGAGCTGCGGGTCGCTCGCGACCTCGGCGGTCACGCTGCCTCCTCGGCACCGGAGCCGTGTGTACGCCGCATGCCTGCCGGACCAGGTGTCGCCGGGATAGATCCCTGAGACGCGATACGCGATCCGCAACGGCCCGTCAGTTCGCCGCAGCGCCATGCCCTTCCGCTCGTCGCGCGCGATCACTTCGCCTGCGAGCGGAACGGCTTCCTCGCTCAGGACGTAGCGCGAGCGCACGGGTTCGCCGTTCGCGAGCAGCACGCCGTCCGCGCGCTGCGTCAGCTTCGTCTCGGGCAGGCCGCCGATGGACCGCTGATGGAGGTCGTAGACCGGCCCGACGCTGCGGTTGAAGAACTCGTTCTCCCACAAGGTCAGCGGCTGCTCCGTCGGCTTGCTCCCCGAGTAGACAAACGACACGTCCGCATCCCGCCCGACCTTCGCATCGACCCAGTCACGGTCGGGCAGCGCAATCCCCTGGAACAGCGCGCCGACGGACGCCTTCGGAAAGCCGTGCTCGAAGCGCTCGAGCCGTTCCGTCGTGAATGCGAACCACGCGAGCACGATCGCCGGCAGAACGAGCGCGTAGCGCGGCGAGATCGTCAGGAAGACGAGGCTGATCACGGCGGCGGCGACAACGACGACGACCGAGACGGCGTCGAGCGAGACGACCGTGGACTGGAGCCACCAGAGCGGGATGAGCGCGAGCGTGTCCGCCTGTGCCGAGACGTCGATCAGCCGGTGGTACGGAAGGACGCCCGGCAGCGCAGCGGCGATGACTGCTGCAATCGCGGCTGCCCGGCGCTGCCTCGGAAGGCCGCGCTCGATCCAGGCGAAGAGCGCGACGAAGAAGAGGGGGGCGACGTAGAACAGGTTCCTCTCCTCGACTCGCGGCGACCACGCCGACGCGAAGGCGGCGACCTCGAGCGCGAGCCAGACGGTCAACGGAAGCGCAGCAGCCAGGAAGACGCGCAGCGGCCGATCCAGCGAGCGGCCGGTGAACGTGAGGAGAAGGAGTGCGGCGAACGGCGCGATCCCGAGGTAGAGGTCGAGCTCCGCCACGTGGTAGAGCAGCCACTTGAGCACCTGGTCGACGTGGTACTCGGCGTGGCCCGTGATGCTGTAGCTGCCGAGCACGTCGTAGGGAGAGCGCCCGCGCGCGAGCTGGACGCCGAGGACGGCGACGAGCCCGACGGCGAGGATCCCGTACATGAGCTTGAAGTCGAGAAGCGCGCGCAGACGCCTCCGGTCGAGCCACGCGAGCAGGAGCGGCGCCGTCAGCGACGGCCGGAACGAGCGCGACCGCTTGCGACCGGGTGAGGAAGCAGACCACGCAGACGGCGAGCAGGACGAGCTGCCGCTGGTTCGTCGGTCGTTCGAGCGCGAGCACGAGCGCGAGCGCAGCGCAGACGAACAGGGGATAGAAGACGGTCTCCGTCATGAGCGTGCCCGTGTACATCAGCGACGGCACCGCGACCGTCAGCACCGCGACGAGGAGTGACGGAAGCGGGGCGAGCACGCGCCTGCCGAGGAAGTACGCCGGGATCGCGGCGAGCGACATCAGCACGGACCCGATCGTCTTCGCGGCCGCGTACGCGTCGGGCACCGCGCCGAAGAGCTTCCAGGCCGGCGCGATGAGGATCGGGTAGACGATGCCGTACGCGCCCTGGTCGACGTCCCTGATCAGGAGGTGCCCGGTGTCGGCGAAGCTCTTCGCCAGCTCCGAGTAGATGAGCTCGTCCACCATGATCCACGGCGCGACGACTCGTCTCGAGAGCCCGTAGCGGAAGACTGCGGAGAACACGACGAGCCCCGTCAGCCACAGCCAGACCGGCACGCGGGCGAGGACGTTTTGCCTCGGCGGGGGCGCAGGATCCGGACGCCCGTTGCGCGCGAGGCCGACCTCGTCGAGCCGCCCGGCGAGCTCGTCGGCAAACGGCGTGCCCGGCTCGATGCCGATCTCTGCCGCGGCTCGCGCGACGTCGTCGACGACGGCATCCGCGACGCCTCCGCCGCCGGCCGCCTCCTCGAGCGCGGCTGCGTAGTCCTCGGCAACACGGCCGACGTCGTGCTCGCCTCCGACGTACGCCCGCGCCGCGTCGCTCATTGCGAGCTGGGTCGCTTCACTCGATGCGAGCAGCTCGAGCGCGGTGGCAAGAGCGGGGACTTCTTCCTCGTCGACGGGAACCTTCAGCGCGACCGCGTCGGGAAGCTCGGCGAACCATCCGAGGTCGCTGACGACGAGCGGCCGCCCGAGCGAGAGCGCACGGATCGCGCTGCCGGACGTCTCGCCCATCGTCGGGGCCCGGAGGGAGATGCACGCGTCGCACGCCGCCATCAGCGACCACAGCCGATCCTCCGGCACGTAGCCGATGCGCTCGACGCCGTCGCACGACAAGGCGATCGACGTCGAAGCCCGGAGACGCCGGCCCGACGAGAAGGAGCCTCGCCTGCGGGTGGCGCGCCCGAACGAGCTGGAATGCCTCGACGAGCTGCGGAATCCGCTTGCTGGCGTTCAGGTGGCCGAAGCAGCCGAAGAGCGGACGCCCCTCCACCTGCTGCGCAGGCTTCACCCCCGGCATCGGCCACGCCGGGTGCGGGATGCGCCAGAGCGGGCCGCGGTAGCCGGTCGAGCGCGACTCGATCCTCGACGAAGTCCGAGTGGACGATCAGCACCCGTCGCGTTGCCGAGCACCTCGTTCGCGAGCGGAAACGCGTCGGGACGCGTCTCCCACGGAGGCGGCACGCGTCCGTCAAGGACCCCGTGCGCGATGAGCCGGCCCGGAACGCCGGCGTCGCGCTCCATCGCAGCGAGGTATCCGTGCCCGTCCTTGCGACCGATCGTCAGTCCGGCGACGAGATGGTGCAGGACGAAATCGTGAAGCACGACGACACCGGCGCGACGCCGGAGCGCGTCGACGATCCATCCGTGGGACTCCGGGTCGTTGCCGACATGGAAGAGGGCCACGTCGGCTGCGACCGGCCGCGTTCGGCCGCGGCGGACGACCTCGATGTCGAGCAGGCGCTCCAGTGCAGGCAGCAGCAGCGCGGAGTAGTCCGCGATCCCGGAGCGCTCAGGCGGGAGCGGCGAGTAGTAGGCGACTCTCAACTCAGGAGGCGCGCGATCGTTTCGTCCCAGGAGACGCGGCGCGCGATCTCCTTGCCCGCCTGACCCCAGGCCTTCGCCTCATCGACGTGCTCGCGCAGCCATGAGCACGCCTGGGCGAGTTCGGCGGGCCGCGGCTCGCACACGAGCCCGGTGCGCCGGTCGGCCACCACCTCGAGCGGGCCGCCCGCGTCGGTCGTCGTGACGACGGGCTTCTCCGCCAGGAACGCCTCGTAGGGAACCATCCCGAAGTCTTCGTCCACCGGCGCGTAGTAGACGGCGAGACAGCGCGCGTAGAGCGCGGCGAGCTCCTCCTCGTCCACACGGCCCGCGAACGTCGCGCGCCCGTCGAGGGAATGTCGCCGTGCGACCTCCTCGAGCCGGCTGCGGTCGGGCCCGTCCCCGACGATCACGCAGCGGAGGCTCGAGTCGGCGGCGAGGGCCTCGAGCAGCAGCTCGTGCCGCTTCGCGCGGTCGAGACGGCCGACGGAGAGGACGAAGTCGTCGTAGCTTTCGGTGCGGTACGGGAGCTCCTGCGGCGGATGCGGCATCACCTCGGCCACGAGCCCGGTCGACCGCTGCAAGCGGTCGGCGACGTTGCGCGAGGTCGCGAAGAGCTTGCGGGCCTCGCCGAGCGCGACTCCGTCGAGCCGCTGCACGGCGCGCCGCGTCGCTCGGTCCTCGACGCTCTCGCCGAACTGGCCGAGCTCGGTGCGATCGAGCTCGTACGCCTGGCGGAACTGGTGGAGGAGCCACACGACCTTGTTCGGATGGCGGACCGCGTACGAGGGGAACTTCGTCGCGATCACGAGGTCGATGGAGCGGCCGTCCGACTCGGTGAGGTCGAGGAGGCGCCAGAGGAACGCCTGCGAGAGGACGCGCTCGCCCGGGTACCACTTGTACGGAACGGTGACGAGGTCGGCCTCGTGGTCCCGGCGGCGAAGCTCGGCGACGAGGTCGTCCGCGAAGATCTCGGCGCCGCCGCGGGCGAAGGGCACCTGCGGCGCGCAGACCGCGATCCTCATGACGGTGCCTTTAGAGGTACACGCGCGAGTTCCTGGGGCCCACCACTCCCGCCCACCGACAGCGTACGGGGGCGTGCGTGACGTGTCCGTGACTGGACCGTTTCGAGGGCGTGCCTACGCATTCGCGGACGTCCGCGCGACGAGGGCATAGTCGAGCGGCGCGAACAGGAGCTCGTTGAGACGGCGGACGTTGCCCGCGATGACGGGATCGTCGGGCTCGGTGAGGCGGTCGGCCGGCTCGTTGAGGAAGCGGATCTCGGTCTGGCCGAACCCGCTTTGGCGCGCGAGCAGCTCGAGCGTCTCCGGGACGAGCGGCTGCGCATGCGTGAGGTCGGCGTAGTAGTTCCGGAGCGCGATCGGGGACACCGGGTTGATCGTCTCGGCGATCAGCAGCCCGCCGGGACGGAGCTTCGTGGCCGCGAGGCGAAGCGCGTGCACGAGCGTTCCGGCCGGCAGGTGCTCGACGACCTGGCCCATGAAGATGCCGCCGAGCGCGCCGTCTTCCAACCCGTCGAGGTGCTCGACCAGGTCGGCCTGCTGGACGTCGAGACCTTCGCCCTTCGCGTACGCGACCATGTCCGCATCAGCGTCGATCCCTCGCGCGTCGACGCCCGCCTCTCGCAAGAGCCCGACGAGCTCGCCGCGCCCGCAGCCGATGTCGAGGACGGGCGCAGCCTGACGGAAATCGTCGACGTACCTGCGCTGCCGCTCGCGGATCGCGTCGACGCTGCCGCGCATGCGGCTCTCGAACGCGAAGTAATCGGGGAGCGCGGCGGCAGCGGGCTGCGCGGCGACGGTTATCGCGGGTGCGGGAGCGACGGCGCCGGCTGCGGCTCCGGGCCCGCGTCGCTCGAGCCGGGCGAGCCGTTCCTCCAGCTCGCCCACGAGGCGCTCGGTCTGTTCGCGGGCGGCCGCGCTCTCGTCCGCACGCTCGGACAACGCGTCGACGAGCTTGAGGAGCGCGTCGTTGAAGACCCGCTGGTCGGCTGCGAGCGGCTCGACGTACCACCGCATGAGCTTGCGCAGGAAGCGCTTGACGAGCCCCTTCGGGCCGCCACCGGCCTCGCGCTCGGCCGTGACGGGCCAGAAGCGCTCCGCGAGCTCGCGCGCAGCGGCGAAATCGGCGCCCCGAGAGTCCGCGCCGACCGCGCCGCGGCGAAGGTCCGCCCTGAGGCGCTCGAACAGTGCCGCCACGTCGGCTTCCGACGAAGAAATACCTGCAGGCGCCGGGTTTTTTGCTTCCGACCCGGACATCCAGAGGATTGTACGGGGTGTGCCTGTCAGTGGAGGGCGCGCACGTACTGCCACGCCTCCGCCAGCCCGAGCTGACGCATCGCGAGCAGGATCACCGCATAGAGGGCGAGCCCGGCCGCCGCCGCGGGCACCGCACTGAAGACCAACGCCGCGCCCCCGAAGGCCAACGCCGTTGCGCCGCCGACGAGGAGCGACAGCCGAGCGAGGCCGACGACCGTCAGGATGACCATGCGAGGCGCCAGCAGCGCCATCAGGCCGACGACGACCAGGATGGTCGACACTCCGAGCGCGACCGCCACGCCAGTCAGTCCCCACAGCTCGCGGCCGATGATCGAGATCGGAATGTCGACGGCGATCCCGGCGATGGCGAGCGGAACGAGCAGCCGCGTCCTGCCCATGACGAACAGCAGCGGGTACGTGATCGAGAATGCGGCATTGGCGATCATCCACGGCGAGAGGTAGACGACGAGCCGCCCGAGCTCGTCGCCGACGTCGCCCGCATAGGCGTCTCCGAGCACCGCGGTCACGACGCGCCCGCCGACGAGCGCCACGAGCCCGGCGCCGGCTCCGACGAGCGCAAGGGAGACCCACGCCGAGTTGACGATGTGCACTGCCGCGCTCTTCGCGTCGACGCCGCGCCGAGTGAGGGTGGCCGTGGAGATGAGCGCGAGCGAAAAGGCAGTCGCGCTCGTGAAGGTCCCGGCGAGGAGATAGGCGTAGGACAGGCTCGTGACGCTCCCCTCGCCGGTTCCCGCGGCGAAGCGCAGGGCGATCACGTAGAGGCCCTGGACGGCGAGTGGCACGGCGGCTCCGTACGTCAGCCGCCACAGTCGATGTCCGAGCCTGATCGGCCCTCGCCCGTGGCCTCGTAACCCACGACTGCGGGCGACGAGGACGGCGATGGGTATGCCGAAGGCGATCGCGCCGTTGAACGTCAGGCCCCACGCCAGCGACACGATCCCGTGTGCGTCGGCGGTGAGCACGAAGAACAGGACGCCGCCGATCCCGCCGAGCGCGAACGCAAGAGCGGCCGTGAGGTAGCTGTCGCGTGCGGCCAGTGCGCTCGCGGCGAGTGCGGCGAGGAGCTGTGCGAACGCCGCCGGGATGAGCCAGGGAAGAGCCTCGGCGGCGACGTCCGCCGACGAGGCAGGGAGGCGTCCCGTGAACAGCTCGCCCAGGAACCCCGCGAAGGCGATCGTGATGACCGTCGCCGGGACCGCCACGATGAGGAACGCGACCATGTACGCGCGGAACTCCTCGCCGAGCCGGTCCGCCGCCTCGGCCCGCGTCAGGTCGGGGACGACGACCATCCGGAACGCTTGCGCCCCGAGGACCAGGACGAGGTAGACGCCGTAGGCGGCCAGGAAGCCGTCCGTCTCCGTGTTGCGACCGAACTTGTGGGCCAGAAAGGCGCCCGCGACGGCCGCGGCGAGGCTCAGGGTCACATAGGAAAGGCCCGTGTAGACGCCGCTTCTGACCGCGCTCCGGCCGCGCGCCGGGCTACGCTTGACCTGCTCGTCGGCGGGCACCGCTGCATGAAATCAGACCTACACGACTCCACCTGGACGGACGATGCGCTCGCCAACCTGCGGCAGGAGTTCGGCGAGTACTTCACCGGGCGAACCTGTCTCGTGACGGGCGCGGACGGCTTCATGGGCTCACACCTCACCGAGGCCCTCGTCTACCTCGATGCACACGTCCACGCGTTCGTTCGCGCGACCTCGAGCGGCGCGCTGAACAACATCGGGCCGCTGCGCGAGCGACTGAAGGTGCACTTCGCCGACCTCACCGACAAGACGTCGGTCGACTACCTCGTCCGCGAGCTCCTGAACGCCCCCGACAGGCCGTACGTCTTCCACCTCGGCGCGCAAGCGCACGTCGGGGAGTCGTGGCACCGCCCGTACGAGACGGTGATGGCGAACACGGTCGGCACGCTCAACCTGCTCCAGTCCGTCGTCGACCACAAGCTCGAGCTCGAGAAGTTCGACACGGCAGGAACCTCGGAGGAGTACGGCAATCCACGCGAGGCGGTCGCGCACCATCACGACTTCGACGAGGAGGGCGGCCTGATCCTGCACGAGCGGTCGCCGATCAATCCGAAGTCGATTTACGCGACGTCGAAGGTCGCGGCGGACTTCCTGACGATGAACTACCACGACGCGTTCGGTGTCCCCGGCGTCGTGACGCGCATGTTCAACAACTACGGCCCGCGCCAGAACCCGCGTTACGTCACGGGCACGATCATCACGCAGGCGTTGACACGAGAGACGGTCGAGCTCGGACAGCTCGAGCCGCTCCGGGACTTCTGCTTCTGCACCGACGGCGTCCGCGGCCACCTCATGGTCGCAGCGCGCGGCATCCCGGGAGACCTGTACGTCTACGGACAGGGCCAGAACATCTCCATGCAGGACTGGGCCGACCTCATCCTCCGCGTCGGTCGCGAGCAGGGGTACTGGGACGCTCGCGAGATCGTTACGACGAGCGACCGCTACCGGCCGGGCGCGAGCGAGGTGATGGCGCTCCGCGTCGGCTACGAGAAGCTCAACCGCGAAACGGGCTGGGAGCCCAACACCTCGTGGGAGAACGGTGTCGCCCGGACGATCGCGTGGTACGCCGAGAACCGGCCGCGGTGGATCGGGCGTGTCGACTGGCTGACCTCGGCTCGCGCGCCGGCATGAGGATCCTGGTGACGGGAGGCGGCGGCTTCCTCGGCTCGCATCTCGTGGAGCGCCTCGAAGCGGACGGCCACGACGTCGTCAGCTCGCGGCGCGCCGAGTACGACCTGACCAGGTGGGAGGACGCCGAGCGGCTTTTCCGCGACGTGCATCCAGAGCGCGTGTTCCACGTCGCCGGCGAGGTCGGGGGCATCGGCGCCAACCGCGAGAGCCCGGGACGCTTCTGGTTCGCCAACCTCATGATGGGCGCGCACGTGCTGGAGCTGGCACGCCAGACCGAGCTCGAGAAACTCGTGATCGTCGGAACCGTGTGCGCGTACCCGAAGTTCGCGCCGGTCCCGTTCAACGAGGACGACCTCTGGGACGGCTACCCGGAGGAGACGAACGCCCCCTACGGCGTGGCGAAGAAGTCGATCCTCGTCGGCGCGCAGTCATACCGTCAGCAGTACGGGCTCAACTCGATCTTCCTGCTGCCGGCGAACCTCTACGGGCCGCGCGACAACTTCGATCTGAAGACGTCGCACGTGATCCCGGATCTCATCAGGAAGATGCTCGAGACCCGTGAGCGCGTCACGCTGTGGGGCGACGGATCGCCGACGCGGGAGTTCCTCTACGTCGACGACTGCGTCGAGGGCCTGATGCTCGCCGCCGACCGCTACGACGGTCCCGATCCGGTCAACCTGGGAACGGGCGCGGAGATCTCGATCAAGGAGCTGGCGGAGCTCATCGCGGAGCTGACCGGCTTCGAGGGCGAGATCGAATGGGACACGTCCATGCCGAACGGACAGCCGAGGCGCAGCCTCGACGCAACCCGCGCGCGCGAGCTCTTCGGCTTCCAGGCGCGCACGCAACTCCGGGACGGGCTCGAGCGAACGATCGCGTGGTACCGCGCGCACGCGGCAGTCGCCGGCGCGGCCTCGTGAGCACGGAGGCGACCGCCAGACCGACGCTGCTGGACGCCGCGGGCTCGCGGGCCCGGCGCGCGCAGGAAGTCATCACCTCGCTCCGGCCGCTCCACGTCCTCGGCGCGTTCGTCCTCGTCCAGTGGGCGGCCGTCCTCGCCCTCGCGCTGACCGTGCGCCACAACGGCTGGCTCTACTACGCCGGCGGCGACCAGCTCTGGCACTACTCCGGCGCGTATCTCACGGCGCACGGCCATCTGCCACCGAGCTTCGTCGGCTACGGCTGGTCGATCCTGCTCGCGCCGATCGCGGCGATCGCGGGCCCGAACCTCGTCTCTGCCCTTCCAGCGATCGTGCTGCTGAACACGCTCGTGCTGCTCCCTGTCGCGCTGCTCTGCATCTACGGCATCGCGGCGCGAATCGCGGGACGGCTGTTCGGCTACTTCGCCGCCGCGGTCTGGATCGGCCTCCCCTACCTCGGCATCGTCTTCGTCGAGACCGGCTACCACCAGAAGTACACGGAGCTCACGCTCCCCCAGCTGACCGGGCTGACGCCGGTTCCGGACTTCCCGGCGACGGTCGGCCTGATCGTCGCCGCCTACTTCTGCATGAGGGCCCTGGACTCGGCGGCTTGGCAGTACGCCGCAGCGGCAGGTCTCGCGACGGGGTACTCGATCGCGATCAAGCCCTCGAACTCGATCTTCCTCGTCGCGCCCGCGCTCCTCTTCATCGTCGAGAAACGGCGCGCATTGATCCCGTTCGCGCTCGCCCTCGGCCCACCGCTCCTGACACTGGCGCTCTGGAAGCTGCGCGGCCTCGGCGAACTGGCAGCCGCGCCGGCCGAGCAGATGCGGCTCGCATCCGGCGCCGGAGACCTGCTCTCGCGAATCCACCGCCCGAGCCTCAACAGCTGGGAGCACCTGCACCAGGTCCTGCTCGGGCTTCGCGAGCACTTCTGGGTTGCGCGCGTGATGGAGTGGCTTCCGATCGCGGGCGTCATCGCCCTCGCACTCCGGTCGATCAGGGGATTGCTCCTGATCGGCGCCTGGTTCACCGTGTTCCTGCTCGCAAAGGGGACGTACATCCCGGCCTCGGTCGAGGACGCGAGCTTCTTCCGGATCATGATGCCGTCGTTCCCCGCCTACGTCCTGCTCACAGCGTCGATCGTGCTGCTCGTCCCCGGCGTCCGAGCCCGGCCCGCCGAGCTCGCCCCAAGGCTGCGCCCGCCGCGGTTGACCCACGCGCTTGTCGCCGCGGTCGTCGTCTTCGCGCTCGTCCCGGTGGCGGTTATCGCGGCCGTCCCGGCGCTGAACGACAACGGGAAGGACGCGCTGATCGTGGGCGACAGCCTCCTGCCCGTCGACCCAGGCATCCACCTCACCGCCAGCGCGGACGGCGACTCGGTGACGCTCACCTGGGAGGAGTCCCGCACCGGGTCGGGCTTCTACCGCGTCCTGCGCTCCAAGGCATCGAACGACGTCGGGTGTGCAGGCGTGACCGCCGCCGACCAGTGCCGGATCTATTCCGAGGCGATCGCGACGACGCGCGACAACCGCTACGTCGACCACCCCGGCGCGGGAACCTGGACCTACCGCGTCGGCGTCGCCGCCAACTGGCTCGACGACGAGTCGCTGGGCGACGTCTATGTCGTCAGCCGGCCGGCGACCGTGACGGTTCCGTAGCGCCCTCGCGCTGTCGCTGCTCGAGCAGCGCAAGGCGCTGCGCGAGGATCGTGTTCTGGTCGGACAGCCGCGAGATCACGGTCGAGTAGTGCAGCAGCACGATGAGGATGAAGAGCGCGCCGACGGCGCCGAGAATCGCAGGCGGGTACGTCTCGACGCCGAACCAGCCGGCGATCGTGTTGAGCCCGTCGCGCCACAGCGAAAGTGCGAGCAGCACGACGCCGGTGAGCAGCCAGAGCAGCGCGTAGCGCTCTCTCAGCCGCCGCGAGCGGATGAGCTCGAAGACGACGACCAGCAGCAGAAACGACGCGATCGCCGCGACGATGGAAACGGGCCATGGGGTCATCTGTGGTGTTCCTCCTCCGGTGGGACAGCGTTCCGGCGAAACAGCCCGACGAAGATCGCGAGCAGTACCTTGGTCATGTAGTAGACGGATCGAACCGCGGTGATCGACGACGCGCCGCCGCCCCGCTCGCGCATCTCGACAGGCACCTCCTGCAGCCGGAGCTTGTGCTTGACGCACATCACGGTCGCCTCGACCTCTGGGTAGTCGTGCGGATAGTCGGCGGCGAACAGCGCGATGCCCTTGCGGTTGACGGCGCGGAAGCCGGAGGTCGTGTCTGTCACCTTCTGCCGGACGACGGCCGAGACGATGCGGGCGAAGAGCCGGATCCCGACGCGACGCGCAAACGAGGACTGGTAGCCGCTGCCGCTCGCGAAGCGTGAGCCGACGCAGAGGTCGGCCGAGCCCGCGAGGACCGGCTCGAGGATCGCCGGGAGCTGCGACGGATCGTGCTGCCCGTCGCCGTCGATCTGGACGGCGATGTCATAGCCGCGCTCGAATGCGAACCGGTAGCCCGTCTGGACGGCGCCGCCGATGCCCAGGTTGAACGGAAGGCGGAGCACGTGGGCGCCGCGGTCGGCCGCAATGCCGGCCGTGCGGTCGACCGAGCCGTCGTCCACGACGACCACGTCGAACCCGGGATCGAATGCCTGGATCTCGTCGATGACGCGGCCGACCGTCTGCTCCTCGTTCAGTGACGGGACGATGGCGAGCCGCTTCAGCTCGCTGAGTTGCGCGAGTACCGCGTCGCGCGGCGGCGAGGCGACTTCGGCCAGCTCAGCCATGCGCGGGCACGGGCGGGGAGAGCCCGACGAGATCGAGGATCTGCCGCGCGCGGTGGGCGTAGGTGTGCTCGTCGAGGACGCGCTCGCGCGCCCGGCGTCCCATCGCCTCGGCACTGCCCGGATCGTCGAGCAGCTCGCGGTAGGCCGCGAGCGCTTCGTCCGCGGACGACGACGACGCGAATCTCCGAGCCGGGCTCGAACCAGCGCTCGATCCCCTCGTGCGGGTTCGAGACGATCGCCGCGCCCGCTGCCGCGAGCTCGAACGGACGGCACGTCGACGACGCGTACACGGATGCGTGGGAGCGCCGCGTGATGTTCAGGTTGATGCGCGCGCGAGAGATCGCGCCGGCGAAGACGTTGAACGGCACGTCGCCGACGAGGCGTGCATCCCCGATGTCGCCGCGAAAGTCGAGCCCGCCGAGCGCGAAGTCGATCTCCGGGTCGAGCCGACTCGGCTCACCGATGAGCGCCTTCATCCACTCGCGCCGGAACTTGTCGCCGTAGCCGTAGAAGAAGACGTCGTACTCCTTCTCCACGGGAGCGGGCTGGAACAGTTCCGGGTCGGCGGCCCAGAAGACCGCCTCCGCACGGCGCGCACCGAGCTCGCGCAACCGGTCGAGCCCGCCCTCCGAGTTCGAGAGGACGAGGTCGTACTCGGACGGGTCCGCGCCGTGGTAGTAGTTGAAGCCCGTGTCCATGCCGCCGAACTCGGGCAGGCTCATCGGCACGTCGCCGTCGTAGAAGACCACGGGCACGTCGAACCGCTCGCGCAGCCGTGCGGGTATCCCGCGGAGGTGCGCCATCGGCACCGTGAAGACGATCACTGCCGCGACGTCGCGCTCTCGCTCGAGGATCCCCTCGATGTGGCGCTGCCACCGCGGCGTGACGTAGCGCCAGATCGCGTTGCGCGTGACCTTGTCGCCGACCGTGTCCTCGGGATGCTCCTCTGCGCGCCGCAGCAGCGTGTCGCCCTTGAAGCGCGCCGCGAGCTCGCGCGCGCCGGCGAACGAGCTCCGCCTCGCGGTAGAGCGGGTTCGGCGCCGTCCGCCACCACGGGGACTCGATCGCACGGCCGCGGTACGGCGTGACGATGAGGTCGACCCCGACCTCGTACAGGCCCTTCCAGATCTGCCACCAGGCCGGCGTGCAGCCGTAGCGGAAGTCGAGGTCGGTCGCGGACGCGACCGCGAGGATCTTGGGCGCCGCCGGCACGGAATCAGTATGGCGAAGGGGTGTGTCGGCTCTGTGAAGCCGGGGGCCTAGTACGCTCCGCGCCGCGCCAGCACGGCGGGAAGCGTCTTCGCCAGGATCGAGATGTCGAGCCAGATCGACCAGTTCTCGATGTAGTAGAAGTCGAGCCGCACGAGGTCGTCGAAGCTCAGGTCGATCCGTCCCGAGACCTGCCACAGGCCCGTCATTCCGGGCAGGACGAGGTAGCGCTTGCGGTGCCACGGAAGGAGCTGCTCGTAGTCACGGATCGGAAGCGGCCGCGGTCCGACGAGCGACATGTCGCCCCACAGGACGTTGAGCACCTGCGGCATCTCGTCGAGCGAGAAGCGCCGGAGGACGCGTCCGACGGGCGTGACCCGCGGATCGTTCTTGATCTTGAACAGCGGCCCGGAGGCCTCGTTCTCTGCCTCGAGCGCGCCCTGGCGGTCCGCGGCGTCCGCGTACATCGTCCGGAACTTCATCATCCCGAACGTCTGCTCACCGAGCCCGATGCGCGAGTCGCGGTAGAAGACGGGCCCATTCGACGTCGCCTTGATCGTCGCCGCGATCGCGAGCCAGAGCGGCGACCCGACGACCACGACGAGGCTCGACACGATGATGTCGAAGCCACGCTTCACGCCCCACTCCCAGCCCGCGAGCGCAGGCGGACGCAGCTCGAAGAGCGGCGTGCCTTCGCCGGGGATGTACTCGGCGCGCTGGAGCAGCAGCTCCGTCGTCCGCGGCGCGATCTTCACCTTGACGCCGTAGCGGTGCGCGACCTCGACGAGCTCCAGCAGCTCGCGCTCGTCGAAGCTCCCGTCCGTCGCGATGAGCTCGTGGACGTCCTGCTCGCGCAGGATCAGCGGCAGCGCGTCGAGCCCGCCGAGCACCGGAAGGTCGCCCGCGTCGCCGTTCGGCGCGATCGCGCCGAGGTACTCGTACCGGATGCCGCTGCGATCGGAGCCGAGCGTCCGCTTCAGCTCGGCCAGCGGCTCGCCCTCGCCGACGAGCACAGTGCGCCGGCGCGCACCCGAGATCCGAAGGACGTCGCGCGTCAGCACCTCGTAGCTCGAGCGGAGGATCCCGATCGTGAGGGCGGTGAGGACGAGCGCTGTCGGCGTGAGGCCGTACGTCGTGAAGTGGTAGCCGGTGCCGAGCCCGAATGCGAGCGTGATCGCCGAGACGAGGATGAGCGAGAACACGATCTGACCCCACCCGGCCCGGACCTCCCTGCGCCTGTAGAGGCCGCCGACCCAGAAGACCAGGACGGTGATGATCGTGAGGAACGGCAACCAGTCGGTCTCGGTGTCCCAGACGATCCCCCAGAGCGGCGGCCACTCGTCGCGGTAGAGCTCGCGGATGACCAGCGCCGCGTAGAGCCCGAGGATCAGGCCGGCGAGGTCGAGGACGACAAGCGCCAGGATGCTGACGAGGCGCCGGAAGAAGGCGCTGAGCGTGGCTCGGGAGAGGAGGTAGGGCCGGACCGAGCGGATGTCCTCGACCGGTGCCGGCCTCGGCTCGGCCGGGGCGGCGGGCTTCGTGCTCACCGGATGGAGTGTACTTTCAGGTTCCGTGGGACTTGAGCGGCTGAGCGAGCGCTATGCCGAGCACAACCGCGTCGAGCGCGGCGCCGGCTTCGTCTTCGCGGGGCCCGAGCGCGTCGCGCTGTTCCGGAAGCACGTCGGGGGCCCGGGGCGCCGCGTGCTCGATCTCGGCTGCCGCGACGGCGCGCTCAGCTCCGCGTACGCCGACGGGAACGATGTCGTCGGCGTCGACGCGGACCGCGAGGCGCTCGCGGAGGCGGAGAAGCTCGGGATCGAGACGCGTTGGGCCGACCTCGACGACGCGCTGCCGTTCGAGGACGAGGCCTTCGACGTCGTGGTCGCCGGCGAGCTCCTCGAGCACCTGCGCGATCCGCGCCGCCTCGTCGACGAGGTGCGCCGCGTCCTTCGCCCGGGCGGCTCCTTCGTCGCGTCCGTCCCGAACGCGTACCGCCTGAAGAACCGTCTCCGGTTCCTTGCGGGCCGCAAGCCCGAGGACGACCCGACTCATCTGCACATGTTCTCCGCCGGCGAGGTGCACAGGTTGCTCGCCGGCTTCGAGGACCCGCAACTCGAGTTCATCGCCGGACGGCTCGTGCCGCTTCACGCGCGGCTGTTCGCAAACGACATCGTCTTCTCCGGCCGCAAGCCGCGCTGAAGCTCCGCGAGGTCGGCCGCCTTTCGCCTTGCACCGAGGACGGCGAGGCCGATCACGAGCGCCGCCCTGCGGCGGCGGTCGAGCAGGTCGGTGTCGTGGAAGTACGCGTGGACGACCGGCGCGTCGTACCGGCCGAGCGCTGCCGCGTGCGAGCATCCCGATCGAGTGCGTCGTCGGCAGCTCGAGGACGCGTCGCCCGCTCGGGAGCTCGAGCCAGGCCGGCTCGTCGACCGCGAGGTGCGCCGCGCCGGCAGGCAGGTAATCCGGCCGGAACGACGTCCCCGTGCAGTCGGCGTAGCCGAGATCGCGCCACGGCCTCGGCGACCTCCGCGTCCATGTACCAGCCGCCGCCGCAGAAGAACCCGGCCTCGAGACCGGCCTCGCCGAGCCAGCGTCCCTGTTCCCGGACGAGCGCGGCCGGGTCGCCGCCCGTCGGCCGGGCGTGGTCGGGGCCGGTCCAGTGCGTGTGCAGCCCGAACGGCCCGCGGCCCTGAGCCTCGCGCGCCCGAGCGAGCCACAGCTCCGGGTCCTCACCCTCCGCCGGCGGCCGCACGAGCGCCGCGATCGCAAAACCGCCGGGCCGCCGCTCCTGGAGAGCCGAGAAGCGGCTCCACGCCTCGTCTTGCAACGGGCGCTCCACATGGCACGAGACGACGGCGTACCGCCCGTGCAGTATGTCCTCCGTGTGCGGCATCGCCGGACTCTATTCGCCTGAAAGAACGCCGAACCCCGAGCTCGTGGACGCCATGCGCGCCGCGCTCGTTCACCGCGGGCCGGACGAGGGCTCGACGGACGCATTCGGGCGCTGCGTGCTCGGCCACCAGCGGCTGAAGGTGATCGACCTCGACACGGGATACCAGCCGGTGTCGAACGAGACGGGCGACGTCGTCGCGGTCTACAACGGCGAGACCTACAACTTCCAGACGCTTCGAGACGAGCTCGCCGACCACGAGATCCGCGGCACAGGCGACACGCCCGTGCTGCCGCACCTGTACGAGGAGAGCGGTCCGCTGTTCGTCGAGCGGATGCACGGGATGTTCGCGCTCGCGCTGTGGGACGCGGGCCGCGAGCGCCTCGTGCTCGCCCGGGACCGGCTCGGCAAGAAGCCGCTGCTGTGGACGCGGCTCCCCGACGGGACGCTCGCCTTCGCGTCCGAGCTGAAGGCGCTCCTGCGGCTCCCCGGGGTCTCGCGAGAGATCGACCTCGACGCGATCGACGCCTATCTCGCGCTGCAGTACGTCCCCGGCGATCGGACCGCCATCCGCGGCATCCACAAGCTGGCTCCCGGCCACGTCCTCGTCGCGGAGGGAGCGTCCGAGCGCGTCGAGCGTTACTGGCGCCCCGAGCCGGCCGAACCGAGCGTGAACGAAGGGGAGTGGCTCGAGCGCGTCCGCTCGACGGTCACCGCAGCGGTTCGCAGCAGGCTGGTCGCCGACGTCCCGCTCGGCGCGCTGCTGTCGGGCGGCATCGACTCGAGCGTCGTCGTCGCGCTGATGGCCCAGGAGTCGTCGCAGCCGGTGCGCACGTTCACGGTCGGCTTCGCAGACGAGCGCTACGACGAGCGCGAGCACGCGCGCGCCGTCGCACGGCAATACGGAACGGTGCACGAGGAGCTCGCGATCGAGGAGGACGTCGCCTCGACCCTCCCGCGGCTCGCGTCCGCATACGACGAACCGCTGGGTGACGAGGCGGCCTTCCCGACGTTCCTCATCGCCGAGCAGGCACGACGCCACGTCACGGTCGCACTCGCCGGCGACGGAGGGGACGAGGCGTTCGCCGGCTACGAGCGGTACGTCGCCCACGGGATCGCGGGCCGTCTCCCGCGGCGCCGCTGCAGGTGTGGCGGCGGCCGCGGTGCGGAAGCTGCCCTCGGCGCGCCGGGAGCCGCGCTCGCGCTTCTTCCGCGCGGCGCGGCTGTTCGAGGTCGCGGCCGCGCCCGGGCCCGAGCGGTACGCGCGGCTCATGCAGGTCTTCCCACTCGAGCTGCGGCAACGGCTGTGGGCCGATCCGCGCCGCGCGCATCCCGTCCGCCTCGAGGCACCGCGCGACGGCGTGACGGGGCTGCAGATCCTCGATCTCGAGACCTACCTGCCGGGCGACCTCCTCCTGAAAGCGGACATCGCCTCGATGGCGCATTCGCTCGAGCTGCGGTCGCCGTTCCTCGACCACGAGGTCGTCGAGCTCGGCCTCGCGCTGCCCGATTCGCTGAAGACCCGCGGGCGCCGGGGGAAGATCGCGCTGCGGAAGGCCTTCGCGGCCGACCTCCCACGGCGCGTCTCCGAGCGCGGGAAGAGCGGCTTCGGCGTCCCGCTCGGACGCTGGTTCCGCGAGGACCTGCGCGAGACCGCGCACGACCTCCTCTCGAATGACCGCGGATGGTTCCGTCCCGAAGAGATCCGACGCCTGCTCGGCGAGCACGAGTCCGGTCGCGCCGACCACGGGCACCGCCTCTGGTGCCTCCTGATGCTCGAGCTCTGGGCCCGCGAGCATGTCGAGGCGCCGGTGCTCGTCACGGCGTGACCGCGTGAGGCGAGCACACCTCTGGCTGATCGCGGCCGCCGCAGTCGTCCCGCGCGTCGCCGTCCTGCTCCACGAGCGCGAGAAGATCCTCACGGCCTTCACGGACAAGAGCGACGACTTCGCCCGGACGTTCGTCGACCACGGGACGTTCGGCTTCATCCCGGGCGAGCCGTCGGCGTACACGCAGCCGCTCTACGGCTTCTTCCTCGTCCCGGTCTACTGGATCTTCGGGCGGCACTGGTGGTCGGTCGGGCTCGCGCAGACCGCCGTCGCTGCGGCGACCGCCTTCGTCGTCTACGCGATCGGAGCACGCGTGATGTCGCGCCGCGCCGGGACAATCGCGGCGGTCGTCTCCACGCTGAACCCGTACCTCGTCTGGCACGACGCCCATCTCAACCGCGAGCTGCTGGACCAGCTGCTCGCGGCCGCCCTCGTGCTCTGCACGCTGATCGCAGCCGAGCGCCGCACCGTCGGCTGGGCGGTCGGCACCGGCGCGATCGGCGGGCTGGCCATCCTCTCGAACGTGCGGCTCGCTTTCGTGCCGCTCCTGCTGGCCGTCTACCTGCTGATCCGCACCGGGCAAACATGGGGGCCGGTCGCCCTCGTCGTCGTGGCGGCCCTCGTGATCACTCCCTGGGTCGTCCGAAACAAGGCCGAGGTCGGCTGCTTCGCGCTGACGACGGACGGCCGGGCGCTTTGGAAGGCGAACAACGAGCAGACGTACGACCTTCTCGCGCAGGGCAAGTGGATCGACGACGTGCGCGACCCACCCGGCCATCCCTTCCCGAATCCCGAAGAGGCCCGCGACATCTACCGCCGGACAGGGCGAAAGATCCACGTCGACGAGTGCGCGAACGAGAGCTACTACCAGCACCGAACGTGGGAGTTCGTGCGCGACCATCCGTCCGCGAAAGCGAAGCTCGCCGGACAGGCGGTGCGCATGACCTGGGACCCGCGCGCCACCGCGTCGGCGACGGAGGGCGGGCAGGGCGCGATCCGCGACTGGGGCCAACCGGTGTACACGTCGATCCTCTATGCGCTCGGCCTCGTCGGGATCTTTGTCGTGCCGCGTGCGTTCGTCGCGCTTGCGCTCTCGCTGCTCGCGTATCAGACCGTCGCCGCGATGACCTTCGTCGGTGCGACGCGCTACCGCGTCGCGACGGACTTCCTGATCGCCCTTCTGGCCGCCGGAGCGATCGAGTGGTTCCTCGGACGCCGGCGCCGCGCCTCGTGAACGTCCTGCACATCCACCGGATCGGTGGCATCGGCGGCTCGGAGCGCCACCTCTTGACGCTGCTGCCCGCACTCGCGGCGCGCGGCGTCGACGTGCGGTTCCTCGGGCTCGACGACACCTCGCGCGCGCCGGACCCGTTCTACGACGCGCTCACCGTGCCGTTCGAGCGCATGCCTGCGCCACGCGATCTCGACCTCGGGCTGGCACGGCGGGTGCGCAGCGCGTCACGCAGCGCGGACGTCGTGCACACCCACCTCGTCCATGCCGACGTCTACGGCGCTCTCGGTGCGCGCCGCCTCGTGTCGACGAAGCACAACGACGACCCGTTCCGCGCCGGTGCCTTCCGGTTCGTCGAGCGCGCGCTCGCGCGGCGCGCGGCCCGGATCATCGCGATCACGAACGCGCTCGCGCGCTTTCAGGTCGAGCGGGTCGGGCTTCCGGCATCCAAGGTGGAGGTCATCCACTACGGCCTCGACGACCTGCCGCAGGCGTGGGGAACGAATCTGCCGGACCCGGTCCCGCCCGAAGCGCACATCTTGCTCTGCATCTGCCGGCTCGAACCGCAGAAAGGCGTCGACACCGCGATCACTGCGTTGGCGCACATCCCCGACACGCATCTCGTGGTGCTCGGCGAGGGCCCTCAACGCGCGCAGCTCGAAAGCCTCGCCCGCTCGCTCGACGTACCGGTCTATCTGCCTGGACGCGTTCCCGACGTCGCCGCCTGGCTGCGGCGCGCCGACCTGCTCGTGCATCCGGCGCGCTGGGAGGGTTTCGGGCTCGCCCTCCTCGAGGCAATGCTGGCCTCGCTGCCCGTGGTCGCGACCAATGTCAGCTCGATCCCCGAGATCGTCGTCGACGGCGAGACCGGAAGGCTCGTTCCCCCGGACGAGCCCGACTCGCTCGCTGCGGCCGTGAACGCCGTCCTCGCCGACCCGGCCGGCCTCGGCAACCGCGGGCGCCTCCGTGCGGAAGAGGAGTTCAGCGTCGGCCGCATGACGGACCGGACGATCGCGGTCTACGAGAGAGCTCTCAGCGCGTCCTCGTAGAGCAGCTCGGTGCGCTCCGTACAGCGTTCCTGGAGAAAGTGCTCGAGCGCACGGCTGCGGCCGGCCTCGCCCATCTCGGCCGCACGGTCGAGGTCGGACGCAAGGCGCACGATCGCGTCCGCCAGCGGCTTCGCCTCGCCCGGCGGGACGAGCAGCCCCGTGACGCCCTCCTCGACGAGCTCGCCGAGGCCGCCGATCTCCGCGGCGATCACAGGACGGGAGCGTTCCATCGCCTCGAGCGCGACCATGCCGAAGCCTTCTCCCATCGACGGGACGACAACGATCGCCGTGTCCTCGATCGCGCGCTGCACCGGCGCGACGTAGCCGAGGAAGCGTACGGCGTCGTCGACCTCGAGCTCCTTCGCGAGCGCCCGCAGCGCGGGCTCGAGCGGGCCACGACCGGCGATGTCGAGCCGGAGCGACGGGATCTGCCGGCGCGCCTCGGCGAACGCGCGCAGGAGCACGATGTGGCCCTTGATCGGGATGAGCCGCCCGACGCACAGGATGCGCGGCTCGACGCGTGAGTACGCCTGCGGGATCCCGTTCGGCTCGATCCCGTAGTGGACGATCTCGAAGCTCGCCCCGTCGAAGCCCTCGACCTCCTCGAGGTAGCGGGCGAGCCCGCGCGAGATCGCGATGTGGGTGTGCGCGAGGCTTGCGATCGCGCGGTCGCCGAGGGCAAAGCCGCGGTTTTCGCGGAACTCGTTGAACCCGTGCTTCGTCGAGACACGGACCGGGATTCCGGTGAGCGCGCCGGTGAGCTGGCCGTACACGTCGGCGTGCACGAGGTGCGTGTGCAGGATGCGCGGGCGTGCCCGCCCGAGGTAGGCGGCGAGCCGCAGGAACGCGACAGGATCGACGTCCTGCGCGAGGGGGATCGCGTCGAGCGGTATACCGCGCGCGGTCAGCTCGCGCGCGAAGTCCCACGCGCCGGGCTCGTCCTCGTGAAGCATGAGGAAGCGGATGTCCCAGCCGCGCTCCTTCAGACGCGGGAGCAGCGACAGCAGGTGCGCCTCCGAGCCGGAGATGCCCGCGACCTTCTGCAGATGGAGAACGGTGCCCTCGGAGCTCACGACGCGGCTTCCACGACTCCGTCCGCCCACGAATCGACGGAGTGCCCGCGCTCGACGCGCTCGCGCAGCGTACGCCCGATCTCGGCGCGCTCCTCGCCGCTCAGCCCGGCGAACCAGCGCAGCCGGTCGGCGAGGCTGGCGGCCGAGTCGCGCTCGAACGAGAGCGGATAGCCGTCGAAGAGCTCGTCGAAGACGGGGTTCGACGCGAGCACGGGGAGACAGCCCGCCGCTGCCTCGTACACGACCTTGTCCGGCGAACCGGCCTCCATGTTGTTCACCAGGAGGTCGGACCGCGCGAAGAGCTCTGGCACCTCGCTGCGCGGAACAACGTCCCCGAGCGGAAAGCCGAGCCGCTCGAGCTCGCGGCGGTGACTCTCTTCCAACGGGCTCAATGCCGTCCCGTGCAGCTCGACCTCGACGCCTTCGACCTCGCGCACGGCCTCGAGGATCGTCGGGATCCCCTTCGCCGGCGAGTAGCGTCCGAGCACGAGCGCGCGCACGCCGTCGTGGTCGTTGCGCGGCGCACAGGGGAACTCGGTCACGTCGATACCGTGCCCGATCGCCCGAACCTTCGGCGACTCGATCGGAAACGAGCGCCGGTCGACGCTGATCACGCCCGTCGCGAGCTTCTCGGCGACCCGAAGCGTCGAGGACGCCTTCCAGTGCGTGTACCAGAGCAGGAGCGGAATGCCGCGCGGCCGCACGATCGGAGCCGCGAGAAGGACGTACATGGGGATCATGTGCGCGACGACGGCGTCCGACGGGAGGGCGCGAACGAGCTCGCGCTCGAGCGTCCAGCCGCGGCCGAGCTGCGTGTCCGCGCCGAAGGTGTGTACCTCGACGTTCTGCGGCAGCCCTTCCCCATCACCGGTCTGCGCGAGCACGACGAGCTCGTCCACGCGGGACGCGAGCGCGTGAAGCTTCGGGATCGTCGCCGCCAGAACCGGGTGCAGCGGGTCGACGCTCTGCGTGATGAAGACGAGTCGCTTCACGTCTAGAAGAAGTCTGTGTCGCCGAGAGTGAAGCGCCAGGAGCGCCGATCCGTGTCGAGATCGCCGGCCAGCGGCCGCCCCATGAAGTTCAGCGTGCTCGGAGTCGGCAGGAACCCGCACGAGAGGTACGCGGCGTGCTCGCCCGGCGCAGGGACGGCGAAGAGCGCGCGCGTGCCCGGCTTGACGCCGGCGACGCAGGCGTGCAGCAGCGGCCGAGCCGGCCCGACGAGGTCGGCGACGAGCGCGATCGGATGTCCCTTGTGCCGCTTGTGGCCGAGCACCGCGTAGCCGCCGCCCGCGCGGTAGGCGACGTAGTCGCGCGGCGAGTCGAGGTAGCGCCAGTTCAGGTAGTCGGCGTCGCGCACGATGTGGTTCGGCCAGTCTGATGCTGCGTCGCCCCGGAAGTCGAAGCGCTCGATCCGCTTCGCCTCTCGCGCGAAGCGCACACGCGGAAAGAGTCGCGCCCAGATGCGTTGTTGGTCGATCTCGGTCCAGCCGAGCGGCCCGAGGAACAGCGGCTCGGTCGGCCCCGACGCGAACGCGAGCACGACCGCCGCGCCCTTCGCTTCCCCCTCCGCTTCGTGTTTTCGCTCCAGGTTGACGAACACGCCGCGCCCACGAGCCCTCTCGGTGGTGGTCGCGTGCACGGAGAACGAGGCCAGCCGCTGGTCTCCGTCGATGACCATGCGGTAGAGGGAGTGCGAGGCCACGCCGATGACCGTCCCCTCCTCCTGCGCGACGGACATCAGCGAGCCCGCCGGGTTCCGCGAGAACCACCAGTCGAACTCGGCGGCGGTGAGCGCCGAGTCGCCCCACGCGTCCTGCAGCAGGCGCAGATACGTCTCGCGCTGCGACGGCTCGTAGGCGACGAGCTCGTAGCCGGAGCCCCTCTCCGTCATGGCTACTTCGTCGATGTGCCGAGCGCGGCGTTGAAGAGCCGCCGCGCGTGCGTGCCGGAGACCGTGTCCTTGACCGAGATCAGGTCACAGGCGCCGGCGAGGACGAGCTCGAACGTCCGCGGCGAGTACGGCTCGATGTTGTAGCGGCGGAGCTGCAGCGGGTCGGTCGCAGGCGAGTTCGAACCGGAGACGGCGGTGAACGCGACGTCGTATCCCGCCTGCCTCACGAGCGAGAGGTGCACCTGCTTGTAGTGCGCCTCGGAGCCCTTCACGTAGGAGAACGCGCGGACAGGACGCCCGAGCCGCTCCTCGAGGCGGAGCTTCGACAGCGCGATCTCGCGCGCGGCCTCGTCGACCTCGAGATCCGCGAGCGGCCGGTGCGAAATCCCGTGCGACTCGATGCGAATACCCTCGCGTTCGAGGTCGGCGAGCTCGCTCCATCCGACGGTCGGGTTCAGCACTCCGTCGGCAGCGAGCCGCTCCTCGTGTGGAAGCGGATGCCGGTCGTCGAGGTAGCCGATCGGGACGAAGAGGACTGCGGGATACCCGTACTTGCCGAGCACGCGCGCGGCGTTGTCGAGGTTGTCGTGGTAGCCGTCGTCGAACGTGATCAGCACCGCCTTCGGCGGCAGCGCCTTTCCGTCCACGTAGTGGTCGAGGACGGCCTGGAGGCCGACGACCGTGTAGCCCAGCGTGCGGAGCTGGTCCATCTGCTCGTCGAACAGCGACACCGGCATCGTCAGCGGGTTGCCGGGAACGTCGTTGACCTTGTGGTACATGAGCACGCGGAGCGTGCGGTGGCCGTTGCCGTTGCCTCCGATGACCGCCGCGGTTTCGCCGATGCTCCGGTAGACCGAGTTCTTCAGGAGCTGCTTGACGCGATCGGCCCGCACCGGGCTAGCTTAGCCCTGTCGTCTGCTCGACAAGGGCCCCCAGCCTGGTTGCGAACTCGGCCGGCGAGATCGTCCAGTCGCCGGCACTGGCCGCGGCGCCGGCGGCAAGCCGCGCCGCGAGCTCGCTGTCCGTGAGCAGGCGGACGAGCGCGTCGGCGAGCGCGCCGGCGTCGCCCGGCTCGACGAGCAGACCGTTGACGCCGTCACGGACGAGGTCAGGGATCCCGCCCACGCGCGAGCCGACGACGGGCCGGCCCCGGCAGAAGGCCTCGATGACGACGCGGCCCATCCCCTCCGACCTCGAGGGCAACACGAGGAGGGTCGAGTCGTCCAGTGCGGCCGCGACCTCCGTCTGCGAGAGCTGCGGCGTCCACGTCACCTGCTCCGGGAAGTCGGCGACGAGCCGTTCGACGACGCCCGCGAGCGCGCCGGATCCGACGAGGCGAAGCTGCGCGTCCGGCACGCGCGGTGCGGCCCGGCGCCACGCCTCCGCGAGGCCGTCGACGTTCTTGTAGCGCTCGAGCACGCCGACGAACAGCGCCTGTGGCCGCCGCGGCAGCGGCTTCGGCGGCCCCTGGACGAAAGACTCGAAGTCCATGTACGCAGGGAACTCGTCGGCCGGCTCGACTCCCTGCTCACGGACGAGCTCCGTGGTGTACGTGGACACGGTGCGCACGGCGTCCGCCTTGCGGAGTGCGAGCGACGCGAGCGTGTCGGCCGCCGGACGGACGAGCCGGCGCAGCGGTGAGCCGTAGAGGCGCGTCAGCGTGCGCCAGTCACCGTGCACCTCGAGGACGATCGACGCAGGCACACGCGTGCCCGCGCGGGCGACGAGCAGCGCGACCGCCTCATAGGGGCTCTGGGTGAGCACCGCGTCGGGGCGGAAGGATCGGAGCTCCTTCGACAGCCGGTACGGAAGGCTGAGGTAGAAGACGAGCCCGTCGAGCTTGCGGACCGGGAAGACCGGCAGGAGGTGGAACGGCGGCGCGTCCTGGCGATCGCCGTCCTGCGCCGTGCCGAGCACGCGAAGCTCGGCGACCTCGCCGAGAGCATTGAACTTCCGCTCGAGGCTGTCGTTGAGCGGCAGGCGGTAACGGTTCCGCCCGATGAGGAGCAGGCGCGGCTTCACGACGAGACGCGCTCCAGCGTCGCCTCGAGCTCTCCGAAGACGCGGTCCGGCGAGTACGCGCCGACCGACGCGGCCGCGGCGCCACGAAGCCGCTCGCGAAGCGCGGCGTCGTCGAAGTAGCGGCGCACGGCTGCCGTAAGTCCCGTCGTGTCGCCCGGCGGGACGAGGAGCCCGTTCTCGCCGTCGCGGACGACTTCGGCCACGCCGCCGGCTTCCATCGCGAGCACGGGCGTCCCGACCGCGAGCGCCTCGACGACCGTGTGCGGGAAGTTCTCCCAGCTCGAGGTCAGGATCGTCGCGTCGGCCGCGCGGAAAAGCTCCACGATCCGGCCGCGCGGCTGCGCGCCGAGGAAGCGAACGCGTCGACCCAGCCCGAGCTCCTGCGCCCGCCGCTCGAGCGACTCGCGATCGGGCCCCTCGCCCGCCACGACGAGGCTCACGCCGTCGACCGCGGCGAGCGCCTCGAGCGCACGCCCGAGCGACTTCTGCGCGGTGAGCCGGCCCGCGAACGCGAGCGTCGCTCCGTTCAGGTCGAACGAGCGCCGAAGCTCGTCGCGGGAAGCAAGCTCGGGAACTGTCGGCGCGGGATTCGGAAGGACGCTGACCCGCTCCGGCGCGACGCCCCAGGTGAGCGTCAGGTCGCGGAGGTACGCGCTCGGGCAGAAGACGTGCGCCGCACGTCGGAGCTCGAAGTCCCGCGCCCTGCGCAGAGCGGTCGCGGTCAGGCCGCCGCCGCCTCCCTGGAACTGCTCGACGTCGCCCTCGACCATCCCGCGCCGGCGCGATCGCTCGAACGCCGGGTCGGCGGTCAGCTTCAGCACGTAGGACCGCCGCGCGGCAAGCGCGCCGCTCGCGCTGCGCCCGAACATCCCCGTCGTGTACACGACGTCGGCCCGGCGTGCGAGGCGCGCCACCAACGCCGCTGTGCGCACGTGGAGAAGGCCCTTCGGAATGCCACGGGACGCCCAGTGCACGGGATAGGCCTCGGGCGCGGGCGCCGACGAAGCTGTCGTCACGACCTCGACGTCATGACCGCGGCCGACCAGGAACGAGGCGACGTCCGGAGCGTGGCTCGCCGGGCCGCCGACGTCGGGCGGCCAGATCCCGGAGACGACGAGGACCTTCACGGCAGCACGGCCTCGAGCGGCGGGCTCACCGGCGCCGTCGAAGCAGGCTCACGCTGGATCCGCAGGAACAGCACCGTCCACGCGAGGCAGAAGACGACGCTCGAAGCGAGCACAGCCCCGGCGGCGCCGCTCGCGCCCCACTCCGCGCCGAGTATCGCCACGAGGGGGACGAGGACGATCATCTCGAGCCCGTGCGTCCAGATCCGCAGAGCGGGGCGTCCGATGGAGACCGGAAACGACTTCGTCCAGCCGTAGATCATCCGCAGCGCGCCGGCGCAGATCATGATCCGCGTCGCGTCGACCGCGCCGACGTTCTTCGCCGAGAAGAGGAGTCGCGCGAGCTCCGGCGTGAGAATGAGGAGCGGCGGCAGGATCACCGCGACGAGCAGCGCCATGCCGATCATGTAGCGCTTGATGCCGGAGAAGACCGCGTCGCGCGTGCCGCGCTCCCACGCGCGCGTCTGCTCGGTGAGCAGGATCAGGCGCGCCGGCGCGGAGACGACCGCAAACGCCTGCTGCGGCGACATCGCGGCGCGGAAGTAGGCGACCTGCTTCGCGGAGGACACGCGGCCGAGGACGAGGATCGACAGCGGTGCGGTGAGCGAGACGACCGCGGTCGCGAGCGTCGACTGCCAGACGAACGCGAGGATGCCGCGGCGCTCCTCTCCGAGCGGGACCGCATGCACCTGCGGGAAGCGCCGGTACGCGACCCAGCCGGCGATGCTGATCGCAGCGGTCGCGACGACCTGGGCTGCGACGATGGCGGCAATCGTCGCGTTGAGCCCGTGCGGCGCCGCGACGGCGATCGCCGTGAAGCGCAGCGCCATCGAGACGAAGAGGAAGAACGCGCGGATGTCGTACCGGCCGCGCAGGATGATCGCGACCCCGCCGACGTTCTCCGTGCACTGCGCGAGCGGCAGGAACGCGGCGATGAGCAGCGGCGTCGTCAGCCCGTCCTGGTTCAGGAGCGTGTCTGCGACGGGGGCCAGGAGCAGCAGGAGGGCGGTGCCGAGGACCCCGCCGACGAGCTTGAAGGCGATCGCGCTCTCGAAGAGGCGGCGCAGGCGTCCCCAGTCCTCCCGGGCCGTGTAGCGGAAGCCGTATTTCACCAGCGCTTCCTCGACGGTGAGATCGAGCAGGCTCTGAACGAGGGCCGTGGCGGCCATGACGAGCGCGTAGAGGCCGAACTCGTCGGTCGAGAAGACGTGGAGGGCCACGACCGTGGCGCCGAAGCCGAGGGCAGCGGAGGCGTACGTCCCGGCGGCGGCAGCCGAGCGGCGCCAGAAGAGCCGAGAGCGCATACGGAGGGTCATTCTAGGGAGCGGCTTACCTAGACTCGCTGCGTGGCCGTTGCGGAAACGCTTGCGTTGAGGGCGCGCGCGGTGGCGCGATCGGGCGTCACTGCGGGCACCGTCGCGCTCTCGCTCGCGATCCCGTTCCTCTTCCTCCACATCAAGTACCAGCCCGGCGTGCGCGTGCCGCTCGGCTCGACGCACCTCGGTCTCGAGGCCTCGGATCTCGTGGTCGTGGTCGTCGCGCTCGTGGCGCTCCGCCAGGGGCTCCGCGAAGGGTTCGCACCGCTCCGCGCCGCCCTCCCGCTCTGGATCGTCGCCGGCGCCCTGCTCCTGTGGATCCTCGTCCGGTCGGAGTCGCTCGAGAACGCTGTGACGGCCACGAAGTTCGCCGAGTACGCGCTGCTCGCCGTCTCAGTGCCGCTCATCCTGCGCCGGCGCGACGAGTGGGAGCTCGTGGCAGCTGCGATCGTGGCGTGGAGCGTGGTCGCGACCCTCGTCGGGCTGATGCAGTTCTTCGGCCTCGACATCGCCGACGGCTGGGGCGCCGGCCGGCGGCAGCCGTCGTTCCTCGGCCACTCCGATTTCGCAGCGCTCTCCTCGCTCACGCTCGCGATCGGCCTCGCCGCCGTGCTCGTCGCCCGGGAGGCGCTCGGCTGGATCGCCCTCGTCACGGGCGTGGTCGGGCTCGTCCTCGCCGGCGCGAGTGCCGGGACTGATCGGGATCGCCGCCGCCGCCTGCGTGTTCCTCTACGCCGTGTCGAGGCGGCGCCGTCTCGTGCTGCGCGACCTCGCCGTGACCGGGACCACGGTCGCCGTCGTAGCGGCCGGTGTGCTGGTCCTGCGCGGCGGCGACTTCGAGCAGTTCTTCCGCTTCCTCCACCTGAAAGGCAAGGAGGCCCAGAGCTCGCAGATCCAGACGTACTCGCACCACACGCTGCTCGCGTACATCGGCTACCGGATCTGGCGCGACCACCCGATCGTGGGCGCGGGCTGGCAGGCGTCGAACGAGGCGGAGACGGTCGACCCGCAGCTGCCCGCAGCACGCCGGAAGTTCCCCGAGGTCTCGCCGCTCGCGTTCCCCACGAGGGAGCACGAGTGGGGCATCCAGAACGCGCATGTCGAGGCCGCGGCGGACCTCGGCCTCGTCGGGCTCGTGCTCTGGCTCGCACCGTTCGCGATCGCGCTCGTCCTCGCCCTGAGGGCCAACGCGCCGCCGGGTGCCGTTGCAGCCTTCGCCGTGGTGGCCTCCCTGGGCATCTGGGGCGGCCAGGGCTTCGTGGCGGGAATCCCCCTCGACGCGGTCATGTGGCTGGGCTTCGGCCTCGCCGCGACGGCGGCTGCTCAGAGGAGTCAGGCCGTCCCTGGGGGAAAATGACCGCGGTGAAGGCCCTCGTCACCGGCGGAGCCGGATTCATCGGCTCGAATCTCGTCGAAGCGCTCGTCGAGCGCGGCGACGACGTGCGCGTGCTGGACAACTTCTCGACCGGGAATCGCGCGAACCTCGAGGGCAGCGAGGCGGAGGTCGTCGAGGGCGAGCTCCGCTCGTACGAACGGGTGCACGCGGCGGTGCGAGGCGTCGAGGTCGTGTACCACCTCGGCGCGCTCGGATCGGTCCCGCGGTCGGTCCAGGATCCGCTGACCTCGAGCGCCGTCAACGTCGAGGGCACGCTCAACGTGCTCCTCGCGGCGCGGGACGAGGGTGTCCGGCGCGTCGTCTTCTCGTCGTCGACCTCCGTGTACGGCACGAGCCGCGATCTGCCGACGTCCGAGTCGGCGACGCTCGACCCGATCAGCCCGTACGGTGTCGCCAAGCTGGCCGCGGAGCGTTACTGCATCAGCTTCAGCCGCATCTACCACTCGTTCGAGACGGTCGTGCTCCGCTACTTCAACGTCTTCGGCCCGCGGCAGAGCCCGTCGTCGCAGTACGCCGCCGCCGTGCCGGTGTTCATCGCGGCGATCGACGCCGGCGAGCCTGTGACGATCTACGGGGACGGCGAGCAGTCGCGCGACTTCACGTATGTGGGCAATGTCGTCGACGCGACGATCCGCGCCGCGGATGCGGCCGACGCCAGCGGCCGCGCGTTCAACATCGCGGCGGGCTCTCCGGCCAGCGTGAACCACGTCGCGGAGACGATCGGCGTCATGCTCGGCAAGCCGGTCGAGAAGCGCTTCGAGCCGCCGCGCCCGGGTGATATCCGCGACTCCTGGGCGGACATCACCGCCGCCCGCGAGACGCTCGGCTACGAGCCTCGCGTCGACCTCGCCGCCGGGCTCGAGCTCACGGCCGAGGCGATCGTTGCCCGCGTCTGAGAGCGCCGCCGCCCGGGGCGGGCGCGTCAAGATCGTCCGCGTCATCGCCCGTCTGAACATGGGCGGGCCCGCGCTCCACGTCGCCTATCTCACGGACGGACTGCGGACGCGGGGATACGACACGACGCTCGTCGCGGGCACGCTGGCCCGCGGCGAGGACTCCATGTCGTTCGTCGCCGAGAAGCTCGGCGTCGAGGTCGTCCAGATCGACGAGCTCGGGCGCGAGATCTCGCCGCTGCGCGACCTGGCCGCGACGATCCGCCTCGCCAGGCTGATCCGGCGCGAGCGTCCCGAGATCCTGCACACGCACACGGCGAAGGCGGGCACTGTCGGCCGAGTCGCGGTTCTGCTCGCCGGCAGGCGCCGGCCGCCGATCGTCATCCATACGTTCCACGGCCACGTCCTCCGCGGCTATTTCGGGCCGACGCGCTCGCTCTTCTTCCGGCTGCTCGAGCGGTGGCTCGCGTCGAGGACGACTGCGCTCGTCGCCGTGAGCCCGCAGGTCAGAGACGACCTCGTCGAGCTCGGGATCGCTCCGCGCGAACGGTTCGTCGTCATCCGGCTCGGCATCGAGCTCGACGAGCGCGTCGCGGCCGGGACGAACGGGCGCGCCGAGAGCCGCCGCTACCTCGGGATTTCCGCGGACCGGTTCGCAGTCGGCTGGATCGGCCGGATGACCGCCGTCAAGCGGACGGACGACGTCCTGGTCGCGTTCAAGCAACTGCGGGACGACGGCATCGACGCCGTCCTCTGCATGGTCGGGGACGGGCCCGACCGCGAGGAGCTCGAACGCCGCGCCCACGAGCTCGGCGTCATGCGTGACACCCTCTTCGTCGGCTACCAGGAGGACGTCGCGCCCTTCTACGCCGCCTTCGACGCGCTCGTCCTCCCGTCCGGAAACGAGGGCACGCCGGTGAGCGTCATCGAGGCGCTCGCCGCGGGGAGGCCGGTCGTTGCGACGAGCGTGGGCGGCGTGCCCGACGTCGTGCGCGACGGCGAGGACGGGTTCCTCGTGGAGGCGGGAGCGACGGGCGAGGTGGCGGACCGGCTCGCCCGGCTCGCGCGCGATCCAGAGCTACGACAGCGGATGGGCGAGCGCGGGCGGGAGCGCGTGCTGCCGCGCTACGCAGTGGAGCGACTCGTCGACGACGTCGACGAGCTCTACCGGTCGCTAATCGCAACCAAGAAGGCCGGAGGCTAAGCCGCGCGAAGCGGGCTTGGCCGCAGGCGGAGCTGACGCGGCTGCGAAGACGCCGATGACCGGTCTAGGGCGCGCAACCGCTCGCCGCGCGCAGGCGTGCGACGCCGGAGCGCCACTGTGAAGAGCCGGGCCGAACCGCGAAGGAGGGGTCTCGTAGGGGAACCATGGGTTCCCCTACGGCACTTAGTGAGGCAGGCGCGAGAAGGCGGTGAACGCGGGCTTGCGCTTGCCGCCCGCCGTGAGGAACCCGGACTGCCAGCCGATCCCGAGGTTCGTGTCGTCGCGGATCATGAACCAGATCATCAGGTCGATACGCGGGTTCGCGCGGGCGATCGCGTACGACTGCCTGACGTAGGCGGCCTGCCTCGCGTACGACACGCCGAAGATCCGGTCGGGCGGCGTCTGCCACGCGTACTCCGTGATCCAGATCCGCTTCTTCCCCCAGAGCTTGTTGACCGTGAGGATGAGCTTGTTGATGTTCCCCAGTGTGATGGCGTTGCCGCCCGGGTTCGTCGCCGGCGTCTCACTCGGCTTCCCGTAGTACGGGTGGTGCGCGTAGGCGTCGAGGCTCCGCAGTCCCGCCTTCTTCGCGGCCGTCATGAAGGCGATGGGGGACATCGACGGACGCGACGAGCGCGCCTGATTGTTGCCGCGCGGGCCGGTGGCACCGCAGCCGACCTTCTCGCCCGCGAAGTTCGTGAAGTGGACGCCCTGCCAGATCGACGTGCAGATCCGGGCGTACGAGCGCGGGCTGACGAACCGGCCGCCGACGCTCTGCTGGAGCCAGTTCGGGTTGTTCGGCTCGTTCCACGCGAGCCAGTAGCGGACCGACGGCAGGTAGACCTCGTCGAAGCTGTCCGTATTCGGGATGTACTTCCCGCTGTACCGCGTCGCCGCCGCATACGCGAAGTTGCGGAGGTCGTTGTAGTTCGTCGGCGGGACGTTTCGCGCGCGTCCGCCGTTCGCCCAGGACGGCGTGAACAGGATCGTCATCATCACCTGGATGCCGTTCTGCGCGGCGTAGCGCACGGCGCGGTCGTAGACCGTCCAGTCGTAGGCGTCGTCGGCGGGATCCTGCGGATGCGCAGGCCGGCGCTTGGCGACGTCCGTCCAGTTGAGGTTCATGCGGATGATCTGGGCGCGCAGCTGCTTCAGCGTCCGGAACGTGATCGTCGGGTTGCCGCGGAGGGTCATCGCATCGTCCTGGAGGCCGACCAGCATGTGGCGCTTTGCCTGGGCCGCGGGTACGGCGAGACCGGCGGCGACAAGGGCGATCGCCGCGAAAACTCCTATGCGCCTACGCAACGACCGGCTCCCGACCGAAGCTGGGCAACATGCGGCGCAGGCCCTCCTCGAGCTGGACCTCGGGCTCCCAGCCGAGCAACTGCCTCGCCCGCGTGATGTCGGGCTGGCGGACCTGCGGGTCGTCGACGGGAAGCGCCTCGTAGACGATCTCGCTCTTCGAGCCGGTGAGACGGACAACGGCCTCCGCGAGCTCGTTCAGCGTGAACTCCTCGGGATTGCCGAGGTTGACCGGCAGATGCTCGCCCGACTGGGCCAGCGCGACGAGCCCCCGGATGAGGTCGTCCACGTAGCAGAAGCTCCTGGTCTGGCTGCCGTCGCCGAACACTGTGAGGGGCTTGCCCTCGAGCGCCTGTCTCACAAACGTGGGTACCGCCCGGCCGTCGTTCGGCCGCATGCGGGGCCCGTACGTGTTGAAGATCCGCGCGATCGCCGTGTCGACTCCCTGCTGGCGGTGGTACGCCATGGCCAGCGCCTCGGAGTAGCGCTTGGCCTCGTCGTAGACCCCCCTCGGGCCGATCGGGTTGACGTTCCCCCAATACGTCTCCGGCTGTGGATGGACCTGCGGATCGCCGTAGACCTCGCTGGTCGAGGACAGCAGGAATCGAGCGCGCTTGAACTTCGCCAGACCGAGCGCGTTGTGCGTCCCGTAGGAGCCGACCTTCAGCGTCTGCAATGGAAGCCGCGCGTAGTCGATCGGGCTCGCGGGGCTGGCGAGGTGGAACACGAGCTCTACGTGCTCGTCGATCTCCAGGTGCTGCGTGATGTCCTGGTTGATGAAGACGAAATTGTCCCCCCGCAGGTGCTCGACGTTCTGGAGCGAGCCCGTGTCGAGGTTGTCGACGCAGATCACCCGGAAGCCCAACTCGATGAGGTGGTCGCAGAGGTGCGAGCCGAGGAACCCGGCACCGCCGGTGACGACAGCCGTAGGCATCGACGGCGGATGCTACCGACCATCCCGGAGCACAAGCCGCAGGCTTTACGAGGGCTTTACACCATCCAAATTCCGCCCGAACTCGCGGGATCTCAGCGCAGGTCCTTGTTCGATTCCATGTCGAACCACATCGCAAAGAGCGTGAATTGAGAGCCGAAGATCAGGAGGAGGGAGACGAGCACCACCGTCCCCACCGAGACGGCGTTGCCCATGAGCCTGAGGACCACCTCCGCGATGCCGAGGCCGAGGCCGAGGAACGTCATCACGAAGCCCAGCACGTAGAAGAAGACGAGCGGGTGGAAGTCGCGGATCACGTACTTCTCCTTCATCCGCCAGAAGAAGCCCTTCACGAGCAGCCACGAGATGCGCGGGATCACCTTTCGAATCCGGATCCCGGAGCGCTCGCCGACGCCGTACACGGGGCGCGACGGGATGTCGCGGACGCGTGCGTTCCAGACGTTGAGGTGCACGAGCATGTCGTTCGGGAACCCGTAGCCCGGGTACACGCGCTCCAGGTCGAGCTGCTCGAGGATCTCGCGGCTCGCCGCCGTGTAGCCCGACTGCGAGTCGGCGACGTGCCAGTAGCCCGACGCGATCTTCGTCAGCAGCGAGAGCACGGCGTTGCCGAGATAGCGCGACCGCGGGATGACCTTCCACGCCTCGCCGGAGATGAGCCGGTTCGCCTTGGCGTAGTCGACATCGCCGCGCACGACCGGCAGCACGATCTTCTCGAGGTCGGTCGGGTCCATCTGGTTGTCGGCGGCCATGACGCACGCGACGTCGTCGCCCGCCTGCACTGCGTGCCGGTAGCCGGTCACGATCGCCGCGCCGACGCCGGAGTTCCGCTCGTGCGTGATCACCTCGACACGCGAGTCGCCCTCCGCGAGGGCGGCTGTCCCGGTCCCGTCGTTCGACGCGTCGTCGACGACGTAGATGCGGTCGACGAACGAGGGAACACCGCGGATGGTCGTTCCGACGAGCGCCTGCTCGTTGTACGCGGGGACGACGACCGCGATCGTCTTGCCCTCGAGCATCTAGGCCCTGCGGCTGCGGTCGACCAGCGGATCCCAGAGGAGCGCCGCCGCCAGCCCGAGCAGAAGCCCGAGGAACGCGGCGACGACGACGGAGTTGCGCTTGCTCCGCGCAGTCGTCTTG
>CAVYYY010000002.1:0-27110 GCA_963772855.1 uncultured Actinomycetes bacterium
TCATGGCTGAGGTTCTTCCGGCGGAGAAGGAGGCGGAGGTGCGGCGGCTGCAGGAGTCAGGCGAGGTCGTGGCGATGGTCGGCGACGGCGTGAACGACGCGCCCGCGCTCGTCCAGGCCGACCTCGGCATCGCGATCGGAACCGGCACCGACGTCGCGATCGAGGCCTCGGATCTCACGCTCGTCTCTGGAGATCTCCGCGGCGCCGCCGATGCAATCCGCCTCGCCCGTCGAACGCTGCGCACGATCAAGAGCAATCTCTTCTGGGCTTTCGCGTACAACGTGGCCGCGATTCCGCTCGCCGTCGGCGGCTATCTCAACCCGATCGTCGCAGCCGCCGCGATGGCGCTCTCGAGCGTGTTCGTCGTGACCAACTCACTTCGGCTCCGCCGGTTTCACAGTACGAGGGAGGCGGGATGAGTCACGGGTACGACAAGGCGGCGCTGAGCAAGCGGCTTCACCGCATCGAGGGTCAGGTGCGCGGGGTCGAGCGGATGGTGGAAGACGACCGCTACTGCATCGACATCCTTACGCAGATCGCCGCGGTCAACACTGCGCTCGAGAACCTTGCCTTCAAGGTGCTGGACGACCACGTCAATCACTGCGTGGCCGATGCGCTCTCGTCCGGCGACGAGAAGGTGGCGGGGGAGAAGAGCCGGGAGTTGCTCCAGGCCGTGCAGCGCTTTGCACGCACACGCTGAGACGTCCCAGGATCTGACGCGACCCGCGATCGCGGCGACGACGCACTGCCTCATCGGCTGCGTCATCGGCGAGATCACCGGTATGGCGCTCGCCGAGGCGTTCGGCTGGCCCAACGCGGTGCAGATTCCGCTCGCGATCGCGCTGGCGTTCCTCTTCGGCTACGCGCTGACCATGCGGCCCGTCCTCAGGGCGGGCGTCCCCTTCGGACAAGCGACGAGGATCGCGCTCGCCTCCGACACGATCTCGATCGCGGTGATGGAGGCCGTCGACAACCTCTTTGTCCTCCTGGTCCCGGGTGCGATCGACGCCGGGCTCGCGGATGCGAAGTTCTGGTGGAGCATCCTCATCGGCTTCGCGATCGCGTTCGTCCCCGCGACCCTCGTGAACCGCTCGCTGATCGCTCGCGGCAAGGGCCACGCGGTCGTGCACCGTTACCACCACGCGTAGGAGCGCTCAGGATGCCGGGACGGCGATGCCGGCCTGCCAGGACGCCCAGAGCCGCGCATAGCGATCGCCCTGCTCGACGAGCTCGTCGTGGGAGGCAACCTCGACGAGCCGGCCCTGCTCCATCACCGCGACGCGGTCCGCGCGCTCTGCCGTCGAGAGCCTGTGCGCGATCGTGATCACGGTGCGGCCCTCCGCCACGGCGGCGAGCGCTCGCTCCACCGCAGCCTCCGTCGCCGGGTCGAGGCTCGAGGTCGCCTCGTCCAGGACGATCACGGACGGCTCAGCGAGTGCGACTCGGGCGATCCCGACGAGCTGCCGCTCGCCGGCGGACAGGCGCACGCCGCGCGTCTGCACGTCCGTCTCCAGTCCGTCCGGGAGAGCCTCGAACCGTCTCAGCGCGCCGATCCGCCGCAGCGCGCGGCGGACGTCGTCGTCGGATGCCTCGGGGTGCGCGAGCCGGACGTTGTCGGCGATCGTCCCGCTGAACAGGTGGCCCTCCTGGGGGAGGAGGACGATGCGGCGGTGGAGCGACTCGAGCTTCGCGTCGCGGAGGTCGACGCCTCCGAGCGAGATCGTTCCCTCCTCCGGGTCGTACTGCCGTGTGAGCAGCTTCGCGACGGTCGACTTCCCGGCGCCCGTCGCCCCGACGAGCGCAACGTGCTCGCCGGGATCGATCGTGAGCGTCAGCTCGCGGACGACCGGCCGCCCCTCCGCGTAGCCGAACGTGACGCCGTCCAGCGCAAGCGCTCCCCCCGCGGGCAGCTCGCGGGCATTCGGCCGCTCGAGGATCGGGCTCGGCACGTCGAGCAGGCCGACGATCTTCGCGAGGGCGGCGAGGCCCTGCCGGAACTCGCCCAGCCACTCCGTGAACCGTCCGATCGGGTCGAAGAGCTGGATCAGGTACAGGACGAACGCGGTGACCGTCCCGATGGTGATCGAGCCGTTCTCGTACATCGTCGCCGCGACGATGAGCACGACGATGAGCGCGGCCGCCTGGGCGAGCGGCAGGAACGCGAAGAGCCTGATGTTCACGAACGACGCGCGACGCCAGGCATGGATCTGCGCGTGGCTGCGCGGCTGGTAGCGCTCGATCATGCGGGACTCGCGCCGGAAGGCCTGCACGACTCGCACACCTGCGAGCCCTTCCTGGAGGGTGGTCAGCGTTTCCGCGACGCGGTCGCGGATCGCGTGGTACACGCGGCCTGCGCTGTGGTGGAAGCTCCAGCTCGAGGCGATCAGGATCGGGAGCGCGACGAGCGAGATCAGCGCGAGCTTCGGCGACAGGATCGCGAGGGCGACCATCGTCAGCACGATCTGGAGCGCGCTCCCGACGATCTCGACCAGCGCCTCGCGGACGAGCTCGTTGAGTGACTGGACGTCCGAGGTGAGCCGCGAGACGAGCACGCCGGCGCGCTCGCGCTCGAAGAAGCCGAGCGGAAGGCTCTGGAGCTTGTCGAACGCGGCGACGCGCAGCGCGTCGAGGAAGCGCTCGCCCGCCCGCGCTGCGAACAGGATCTGGGCGCGGACGACGAAGGGCTTGACGATCGCGAGCCCGAGGAAGACGAGGGCGGCAACATTGAGTGCATGGGTCGTGCCGTTCGACACGCCGTTGTCGACGGCGTAGCGGACGAGCAGCGGGCCCGAGAGTGTGATGAGCGTCGAGAGGACGACGGCGGCGGCCGCCAGCGCGTAGAGGCCGCGCACGGGGCGCGCGACCTCCCGCGTGTGGCGCCGGACCACCTTCGCCGGGGCGCGTTCCATCAGGCCGCCTCCTCGAGGGCCAGCAGCGTGCGGTAGCGCACCGAGCGGCGCATCAGCTCGCCGTGCGTGCCCTGCTCGACGATGCGCCCGCCCTCCAGGACGGCGACGCGGTCGGCGAGCGCGATCGTCGCCGGCCGGTGGGCGATGACGAGCGTCGTCCGACCCTCCATCACCGTCGAGAGCGCGGCGCGGATCTCATGCTCCTTCGTCGCGTCGACCGCCGACGTCGCGTCGTCGAGGACGAGCACGGCTGGGTCGGCGAGGATCGCGCGCGCGATCGCGACTCGCTGGCGCTGCCCTCCGGAGAGCGAGAAGCCGCGCTCGCCGAGCACCGTGTCGTAGCCGTCCGGGAGGTCCTCGATGAACTGGGACGCGCCGGCGAGCTCGGCGGCGCGCGCGACCTCCTCGTCGTCCGCCTGCGGACGCGCGAAGCGGATGTTCTCCCGCACGGACTCCGAGAAGAGGAACGTCTCTTCGAAGACGAGCGCGACGGCGCCACGCACGTCGGACAGCCGCAGGTCGCGGACGTCGTGGCCGTCGAGCCGGACGGTTCCGTCGTCCGGATCGTAGAGACGCGCGAGGAGGCCCGCGACGGTGCTCTTCCCGGAGCCGGTCGCCCCGACGAGGGCGAGCGACTGCCCCGGGCTCACGTGGAGGTCGAGGCCGTCCAGCACCGCATGGTCACCCTCGTGGCCGAACTGCACCGCCTCGAGTCGGACGTCGCCGCTGACGGGCCGGTCGAGCTCCTCCGGGTGGCGCGTCTCCTCGAGCTTCGGCTCGGCGTCCAGCACCTCGACGATGCGCGAGCTCGCGGCGACCGCCTTCTGGAGCGTCGTCACCCGCTGGCCGAGGATCCGGAGCGGCCAGACGAGGTAGACGATGTACGCGTTGAACGCGAGGAACGAGCCGAGGCTCAGCTCGCCGGAGATGACACGCCTGCCTCCGAGCCACAGGACGGCGATCAGCCCGAGCATCGGCAGGAACTCGAGCGTAGGCATGAACACGGAGTCCAGGCGCGCGATGGCGAGCGCGCGGTCGACGATCGTGCTGCTCTTCGTCCGGAACTGCTCCGCGAGTGGCTCTCCCGCGCCGAGCCCTTTGACGACGCGGACGCCGACGACCGTCTCCTCGACGAGCGAGGCCGCGGCGCCCCAGCTCTCCTGGAGGCGCTCCGTGCGCGCGTGGTACCGCCGTGAGTAGAGCCACCCGGCGATGCTGATCAGCGGCAGGGGGATGAGCACGATGAGCGCCAACTCCGTGTCGATCACGAGGAGCACGATCCCGACCGCGACGACGGTGAGCACGTAGCCGATCGTGTGGCCGATCGAGTCCATCATCCGAGCGACGTGCTCGGCGTCGGACGAGGCGCGGCTCATGAGCTCGCCCGGGCCGACACGGTCGTGGTAGCTCGCGTCCAGGCGCAGGGCGTGCGCGAAGATCGCGTCGCGGACGCGCGCGTCCGTCCGCGACCGGTTCTGGATCGCGTAGAAGTGGCGCACCGAGCCGGCGGTCATTTCGAGGATGCCCACCGCCAGGAGCGCTCCGAGCCAGATCAGCAGCTGCCCGTGGTCGCGCCCGAGCACTCCCCGGTCGATCGCGTTCTTGACCATGAGCGGGGCGGATACCGCGCCGACCTGCCACAGCAGGCCGGCGAGGACGGCGCCGAAGACGCCGCCCTTCTGCGAGCGGATGACGGCCAGGACGAACCGCCACGCCGCGCTCCGTCGCGCGTCGTGCTCCCCCATCGGTGAAAGTATCCAAACGTGTCAAACGAGCGAGCCGGAATCGACGAGCGCTTCCGGCGACCGTCCGTCATGGGCGTCGTCAACGTCACGCCCGATTCGTTCTCGGACGGCGGTGTCCACCTCCAGCCGGCGGCTGCGGCGGCAGCGGGGTGGAGCATGCTGGAGGAGGGCGCGGCCATTCTCGACGTCGGCGGGGAGTCGACGAGGCCGGGCTCGGACGGCGTCTCCCTCGACGTCGAGCTCGCCCGCGTCGTGCCGGTCCTCGAGGGGCTCCACGGCGCGCCGATCTCCATCGACACGGCGAAGGCCGAGGTGGCGCGTCGTGCGCTCGAGCTCGGCGCGGAGATGGTCAACGACGTCACGGCTCTGCGCAGCGACCCGGACATGGCTGACGTCGTCGCAGCCAGTGGCGCGTACCTCTGCCTCATGCACATGCAGGGCGAGCCGCGGACGATGCAGGCGAGCCCAACCTACGACGACGTCGTCTCGGACGTGGCGGCCTTTCTCGAGGAGCGACTGCGTCACGCGACCGCTGCAGGCGTGGACGAAGAGCGCATCTGTGTGGATCCCGGGATCGGCTTCGGCAAGACCGTCGAGCAGAACTTCGAGCTCGTGCGCCGGCTCGACGAGCTCACCGCGCTCGGCCGGCCGGTCCTCGTCGGCTTCTCGCGGAAGAGCTCGCTCGGCCGGATTCTCGGACACGAGGGCGCGACGACGGGACCGCTTTCCGCAAGTCTCGCCGTCGCGGTCGCTGCCTACGACCGCGGCGCGTCGATCATCCGCGCGCACGACGTGCGCGAGCACGTCGAGGCGCTGACGGTGGCGAAGGTGGTCGCGGGGTGATCATCGTGGAGGTGAACGGGCTTGAGGTGTTCGGGCGGCACGGCGTCGACGCCGACGAGCGAGTGCGCGGCCAGACGTTCCTGTACGACTTGCGGCTGGAGGTGGGCGACGAGGCTACGTCGGACCGCATCGGGGACACGGTCGACTACGAGGCCGTTGCGAGGCTCGTGAAGGAGATCTCCGACGCGCAGGCCTTCAACCTCCTCGAGGCGCTCGCGGCGGACGTCGCCGATGCGATCGTCGACCGCTTCCCGGTCGAGCGCGTCCGCGTTCGCGTTCGCAAGCCCGAGGCGCACCCCGCCGGGCTCAACGTGGAGTGGACGGCCGCTACCGTCGAGCGACCCTGAGTCGGACGATGTAGTCGGCAGTCCGCACGACTGCCGGGCGAACCTCGAGGTAGACGTAGCGGCCTTGTGTCGTGCGGTTGAGGAACGCGACGACGCCGCGCTTTCCGCTCGCGAGCATCGGCGGCCGCTTCGCCTTGGGCGCGCGGGCGAGGAGACGGAGCGCGACGGGCCCCGTCGCGCTCGCGCGGACGATGCGCATGGCGGGCGCCCACACCCGGTACATGTCGACGGGGTCCTCGTTGCGGTCGACGCGCGCGGAGATGGCACCCGCAGGATGCGCGGGGCTCGTCACCGGCGGAGTCCCCGACGCGAACAGGCCGTGCGGCTCGATCTGGTTTGGATCCTCGTTCGGCTCCTGCGGGTCGCGCGGCGGCGACCTGAAGCCGAGCGCCCTCGGGATGTTCAGGAGCCCGTAGCCCGATGCAGCGTCGACGCCGGGCTCGCCGAAGTCGACTGCCGACCGCCGCATGATCTCGAAGAGCTGTGTGTTGTCGAGGTCCGGACGGGTCGTCCAGACCCACGCCGCAGCTCCCGCGACCATCGGCGCGGAAAAGCTCGTCCCCGACGCGACGTCGTAGCCGCTCTGGCTTCGGTCCGACAACGGCTCGGCGACGTCGATGCGAGCTCCAGGCGCCGCGAGGTCCACGAACGGCCCGAGCGTCGAGAACACTGCAACCCGGCCGCTCTCGGTAGTCGCCCCGATGGTGAGGACGTGCGGGTACGCGGCCGGATACTCCCTCGGGCTGCCCTCGATCCCGCCGTTGCCGGCCGCGGCGACCACGAGCGAGCCCGACCGGAACGCGAGCAGGACCGCGTCCTTGAGCAGAGGGTCCTCGTCCTCGCCGCCGAAACTGAGGTTGATGACGCCGGGCCCGCGGCGGGCGGCCTCGACGATGCCCTGGATGGCGGCGCCCTCGCTGAGGAAACCGAAGGGGCTCGCGTCCCAGATGCGGAGCACGGCCTGCGGGTAGACGCCGACGATCCCGACACCATTGTTCGGTGCTGCGACGACCGAGCTCACCTCCGTCCCGTGGTCCTCGTCCTCGTCCGTCGTCGTCTGCTGGTTGAGGACGAGCGTGTTCGGCCGTCCCGCGAACTCCGGGTGGGTGATGTCGACGCCGGAGTCGACGACCGTGATGGGCTTGCCGGGACCGGGCGGCTCGACCGCGTCCGCGCCGACGACCGGCCGCCACCACTGGAATGGGACGAGCGGATCGGTCGCGACCGAGACCGCGTCCGTCCGCAGGATCGCCTCGGGTCGGCTCAGGCCGACGACGCCCGCGCGGCGGAGATCGCCCACTGCGTACGTCGGGACGCGCCAGAGTCGAAGCTCGGGCACGAGCTCGATGCCGCCGGCCTCCCGGGCGAGGCGCGCACCGAGTGCGGTGTGGTCGCCGTCGAGCCGGACGAGGTCGGCCTGCGCAGGTGCTGCGCACGCGAGGGACAGCACCACGAGCGTCAGCAGCCGGCGGCCCAAGGCCCTCAGCGTACTCGGGGTCTCTACGCTCTTCCAGATGGTTCGGGCATTCGTCGGCCTCGGCTCCAATCTCGGCGACCGCGAAGGGACGATCCGGGGCGCTGTCGGGCGCCTGCGCTCAGCTCCGGGGATCGACGTGGTCAGGGTGTCGACGCTGCGGATCACTGAGCCGGTGGGCTACGTCGACCAGCCTCGCTTCCTCAACGGTGCCGCCGAGCTCGCGACGGACCTCGAGGCGCGGGCGCTCCTCGCCGCGCTGCTCGCCGTCGAGCTCGAGTTCGGCCGCGACCGGCTCGCCTCGCCGCCACAGGGACCGCGGACGATCGACCTGGACCTGCTGCTCTACGGCGACGAGACGATCGAGGAGCCTGGTCTGGCCGTCCCGCACCCGCGGCTCCACGAGCGCCGGTTCGTCCTCGAGCCCCTGGTCGAGTTGGACCCCATCCTCGAGGTGCCGGGGCTGGGGCGGGTTCAGGCTCTCCTGGCGAAGCTAGACTCAACCTCGGTGGAGAGGTGATCTTGCGGTGAGCCATCTCGATGAGCTCGACGAGTTCGAGGCAGATCTCGAGCTTCGCCTGAAGCGGGAATACACGGCCGTCTTCGGCCTGTTCCGGTACTGCGTCCTGACCCAGGACGCGACGTACCTCTGCAACAAGCTCGACCTCGCGCAGCTCTCCCAGCCGAACTACCCCTTCTTCCACCTGCGCATGGAAGACGTCTGGGTCTGGGACAAGAACCGACCGACCCGGATCATCCCGCGGGCCGAGGTCTGGACCGCCAGCGACGTCACGGTCGAGGAGCTGCGCGCCGACGGCGAGGAGCCGAGCCTCACCGCGGAAGCGCTCGCCGAGAAGATCGGCGAGTCGCTCTCGACCGACGACGACTTGTAGCGACCCGTGCTCCTCGCAGTCGACGTCGGGAACACGCAGACCGTGTTCGGGCTCTACGACGGCGCGACGCTGTCGGAGCACTGGCGCATCGCGACCGAGCGCAGCCGCAGCGGCGACGAGCTCGGGGCGCTCTACCGCAGCTTCCTCGACCTCGAGAGCGTCGACGGGATCTGCCTCTCGTCCACCGTGCCGCAGCTCAGCCGAGCGTATGCGGAGTTCGTCGGGCGCTACGCCGGCGTCGAGCTCCTCGAGCTCGGTCCCGGCGTCAAGACCGGCATCCCGATCCGATACGACGACCCGCGCGAGGTGGGTCCGGACCGCATCGCGAACGCGGTCGCCGCGTCCGAGCGCTACGGCGCGCCGTGCATCGTCGTCGACTTCGGGACGTCGACGAACTTCGACGTCGTCTCGGAGGACATGGAGTACGTCGGTGGCGTGCTGGCGCCGGGCATCGAGATCTCGATGGATGCGCTCTTCGAGCGCGCGGCGCGCCTGCGCAAGGTCGACTTCGTCGAGCCGGAGACGGTCATCGGCAAGACGACCGTTGCCGCATTGCAGTCGGGCGTCGTCTACGGGTTCGCCGGACAGGTGGACGGCATCGTGAATCGCATCCGCGAGGAGCTCGGCACGCCGGCGCGGGCCGTGGCCACCGGCGGGCTGGCCGACCTGATTGCCCCGCACGCAAGCACGATCGAACGGGTCGATCCGTTCCTGACACTCGAGGGTCTGAGGCTCGTATGGGAGCGGAACCGCGCGGACTGAGCGGGGCGGTGGCGCTGCATCCGGTCGGCGCCATCGTCAGGATTTCCTCCGATGGTGCTTGACCTGCGGAACTGCGGCCGCTCTGTTCCGCCTGCCCACGATTCGGGAATCGGGTCGTGAGCGAGATCGTCGTCGCCATCCTGCTGACGGTGGCGACGCTGGTCCTGCTCGTGAGCATGCTGCGGAGCGGCGGCGACGGGAGATCCAGACGAGGCCGCCGCGAGCGGCGTGACCGTCAGGCCGCGACCGTGCCGTCCTCGCGCGATCCGGGCGAGGCGCTCGCGCTCGTCGGGAACGCGCTCGCGGCCACGCACGATCCCCGCGCGCTGCTCCCGATCATCCTCGAGGTCGTCGTCGACGCGACGGGTGCGCGCGGCGGCCGACTCGTCGAGGACGGCGCCGAGATGAGCTGGATCGGCGAGACGCACGGGGGACACCCGCCGCTGATGCTCGAGCTCGCGCGCGAGGGGGAGAGCGCGACGAACCTCTTCCTCTATCCGGGCTCGGACGGCTTCTCGCCGGAGACGCGTGAGCTGGCGGAGTGGCTTGCGTCCCAGGCCGCGATCGCACTCGAGAACGCGAGGCTCCACCACCTCGTCCAGCGGCAGGCGAGCACGGACGACCTCACGGGCCTCGTCAACCGGCGCCGGTTCATCGAGGCGCTCAGCGGCGAGATCACGCGCGCATCGACGTTCCGGACGCCGCTGTCGGTGATCCTCGGCGACCTCGACGACTTCAAGCTGGTCAACGACGTGTTCGGGCATCACGTCGGCGACGAGGTCCTCCGCCGGTTCGCCTCGCTCATCGAGGCCCACCTCCGCGACGTGGACGTCCCCGGACGGCTGGGCGGCGAGGAGTTCGCCATCCTCCTCCCGGATACGGACTCGACCGGGGCGACCGCGGTGGCGGACCGCATTCGCCGCTCCCTCAGCGAGATGGTGCTGCCCTTGCGCGGCCGAAGGACGATCACGGCGACGTTCGGAGTCGCCCAGTACTCGGACGCCGAGTCCGGGGAGGAGCTGCTCCAACGGGCCGACCTCGCCCTTTACCGGGGCAAGAGCCTCGGCAAGAACACCGTGGCCGTCGAGGCTGCAACGGCGCGTTCCACGTAAGGATCAGGGTCAGACCCGGGTCTGACCGTCGGGGTTGTCCGTCCGACGCGTGGGGATACTTACGGCTGTGCGACCGACTGCAAATGCAGCCCGGCTCGTCCTGCTCGTGATCACGGGCATGGCCGCGGGCTACATGTGGCGCACGGTTCTCGAGCCGACCGGGCCGAGCGAGGTCCTCCGTTCGGTTCCGCCGCAGACGGCGCCGCCGAAGGTCGTGACGATCGCGCCCGCAGCCACGCGGCCCACGCCGACGCGGTCCGCGAAGCCGACGGTCTCGGCGCGCCGCTCGGCTCGCGCCCGTGGTGCCGTCGCCGTCGTCGTGTCGCCTTCGCTCGCGTCGAACCCGATCGGGCGCCCTGCCTCGGCCGGCCGGGCGCGCCCGACGCCGAAGCCGAAGCCCAAGCCCCGGCCGAAACCGGCACCGAAGCCGACGCCCGCTCCGACGCCGCGGCCGAGCCCGTCTCCTCCTGCCACCTCGCCCGCCGTGCAGCCGTCCCCGAGCACGTCGAGGCCCGTCGCGAGCGGGCCGATCAGGACGCCGCAATCGTCGAACCCGCCGCCGTCCAATTCGCCTCCGACGAAGCCGCCGCCGACGCGCCCGCCGACAGGGCCGCCGTCAAAGCCGCCGACACGTCCCGGCAACGGCCACGGGGACGGCAACCACGACCACCATGGCCCACCCGGCAAGGACGATCACGGGAATCGCTGCAACCCGCAGAAGCCCAAGCCCGTCGTCGTGCCCGCTCCGCCTCAGGCCGAGGACGACCATCACGGCGACTTCCACGACGGGAACGACGATCACCACGATGGGAACGGCGGCCACGGCGGTCACGACGACCGCGGCCACGGCGGCCGCTGAGGCGGCCTAACCGCCGCCGTAGATCGAGATCGGCATCGAGTCCAGAAGGATCTCGTCCGCCGGATCGGGCAGCTCCCGCTCGAGCCGTTCCACGATGGCGGCCGAGCCCGGCGCGGCAGCGTAGAGGCGGGTCACGACCTCATCGGCCGTGTCGAGCTGGAGGAGCTCCTGCTTGAACGGCTTCGGGAAGCGGCCGCGGCCGAGATACCAGCCGTAGAACTTCTTGAGGAAGCCCGACGCTCTCCGCTCGCCGAGCTCGCGCACGGTCTCGCGAACGAACAGGATCAGCTCGGCCGCGACCTCCTCGCGCGAGGGCTCCGACGGAGCGCCGTCGATGATCTCGCGGAGCGCCCAGGGGTTGCCCTGCGCGCCGCGGCCGACCATGACGGCGGCGGCGCCGGTGGCGGCGAGGACGCTCTGCGCCCGCGCGCGCGATGTGATGTCGCCGGAGGCCACGACGGGGACGTCGACGATCTGAACGAGCTCCGCCGTGAGGGCGTGATCCGCCTCACCCGTGTACATCTGCCGCGCTGATCGGGGATGCAGGGTCAGCGAAGCCGCTCCCGCCTCGACCAGGCGAGGTCCGACCTCGAGGCAGGAACGCGAGCCGTCCTCCAGGCCGCGCCGCATCTTCACGGACACCGGGACGTGGACCGCCCCCGAAACGGCCTCGACGATGGCGCAGGCCCGGTCGGGATCGTCCAGCAACGTCGCTCCTGCACCCGTCTTCGTCACCTTTCGGACGGGGCAGCCGAAGTTGATGTCGACGACGTCCGCGCCCGCCGCTGCGACCATCCCGGCCGCCTCGGCCATGACGGCAGGCTCCGAGCCGAAGATCTGAATGGCCAGCGGGTGCTCGTCCCTTCCCACCCTGAGGTAGCCGAGCGTCCGCTCGTTCCGGTGCTCCAGCCCGGCGCAACTGACCATTTCGGAACAGACCAGGCCGGCTCCGTAGCGGCGGCCCTGGCGCCTAAAGGCCTGGACGCTGACGCCGGCCATGGGTGCCAGGACGAGCCGGGTCGGGATCTCGACCCCGCCGATCCACCAGGATTCACGAAGATCTACCTGCACAGAGCGGGAAATAGTATCCATGCACACGGTTGACGGTGTCCGTCTGTATAGCTACCATTCGCGCCCGCGACGGCGCCTCTGCGCCGCGCTTTTTTCATAAGAAGGGGTGCGTCAAGCCGTGAAGGAAGTCATCCTCACACCCGAAGGGTACGAGAGGCTCAAGCAGGAAATCGAGGAGCTCTCGACCGTCAAGCGCCGCGAGGTGGCCGAGCGGATCCGCGTTGCGCGGGAGTTCGGCGACATCGCCGAGAACGCCGAGTACGACGATGCGAAGAACGAGCAGATGCTGCTCGAGCATCGGATCGCCACGCTCGAGGAGCGGATGCGCGACGCGCGCGTCATCTCCAAGAAGGACATTGCCAAGGACGTCGTCTCGATTGGCTCCAAGGTCAAGCTGCGGGACGTCGGAGCGAAGGAGACGGTGGAGTACCACATCGTCGGCTCCGCCGAGGCGAACCCGGCCGAGAACAAGCTCTCGAACGAGTCCCCTGTCGGCAAGGCGATCATCGGCAAGAAGAAGGGCGAGACCGTAGAGGTCACTGCCCCACGCGGCACGCTCAAGTACAAGATCCTCGAGATCAAGGCGGCGTGAGGCGAGCGACATCCGGCGCGCCTTGCGCGTCGTGACGGCTGTTCGCCGCCGGCGCCGCTGAGTGGTCCCGTGCAGCCCGTCGTCCTCTGCTACCACCTCGTCTCGCCGTCCTGGGAACACCGGCTGTCGATCGAGCCGGATCTCCTGCTGCGGCAGGTCGGCGCGCTGCGCCGGTTCCGATCGGTGCGCGTGACGTTCGACGACGGGTTCCGCAGCGCCGCAACGGTGTTTGCCCCGCTGCGTGACCTCGGGGTTCCCGTCGAGCTCTTCGTGTCGAGCCGCTACGGAGCAGACGGCGCGGCGTTCGCGATCCCGGAGCTCGAAGGCGACGATCCTGCGGAGCTCGCAACGATGACGTGGGACGAGCTGCGCGCGCACGCGGACGACGGCATTGCGATCGGCGGCCATACGGTGTCGCATCCGCACCTCACGACGCTCTCCGACGAGGATCTCCTCCACCAGCTCGTCGACTCGAAGCGGGAGATCGAGGACGAGCTCGGCCGGCCGTGCCCCGACTTCGCCTACCCGTACGGCGAACACGACGTGCGTGTGCGCGCTGCCGTCTTCACGGCCGGATACGAGCGCGCGTACGCGCTCCAGGACGGATCCGCGGGCGACCAGTACGCGCTGCCTCGACTCGATCTCTACCGCAGGCACTCGCCGGCCAGAGCGGCCCTCCTCGCCACGCCGTTCCGGCGGCTCGTCGCCTGACCGGGCCGCGCCCTAGGCTCTCCGTGTGACGCCGAAGCGCTTCCCCGACACGGTTGCGATCGCGAGCGTCCGGGCCGCGGCGGAGCAGCTCGAGCCCGGTGCGGAAGCCGACTCGACGGTCCGCGTCGCCGGGCGCGTGCTCGGACGACGCGAGCTCGGCAAGCTCGTGTTCGCCGACCTCGTCGACCGCAGCGGAAAGATCCAGCTGCTCTGCGACGCCGCGCGCACGGGCCCGGTCGAGATCGACCTCGGCGACGTGGTCGGCGTCTCGGGTGCACCGGCGCGCGCACGGCGCGGCGAGCCCTCGATCGCGGTCGACGAGCTCGTGCTGCTCGGCAAGAACCGGAGCCCGCTTCCGGACACGTTCCACGGGCTGACCGACACGGAGCTCCGTTACCGGAAGCGCTATCTCGACCTGTTGATGAACGAGGAGTCGCGCCGGGACGCGATCGTTCGCGCGCGCATGATCACCGCCATCCGCGCCCACCTCGACGGCGAGGGCTTCGTCGAGGTCGAGACTCCGATCCTCCAGCCGCAGTACGGCGGCGCGTTCGCGGAGCCGTTCGTGACACGCTCGAGCTATCTCGACCAGGACGTCTATCTCCGGATCGCCGACGAGCTGTATCTCAAGCGCCTCATCGTCGGGGGGCTGGAGAAGGTCTACGAGATCTCGAAGGACTTCCGCAACGAAGGCGTCTCGTACAAGCACTCGCCGGAGTTCACGCAGTTGGAGTGGTACGAGGCGTACGCCGACTACAACGACACGATGGAGCGCCTCGAGTCGCTCGTCGAGGCGGCAGCGGACGTGGCGATCGGCGGGACCCAGGTCACGTTCCGAGGCCACGAGATCGACCTCGCGCGCCCGTGGGCGCGGCTGAAGTTCGTCGACGCACTGGAGGCGAAGGATGCGTGGTCGCGCGATCAAGACGAACTGCGCGCGAAGCTCGACGCTGGCGGCGTCGACACGAGCCACGACAAGACCTGGGCGCAGCTCGTCGACCACGCGTATTCGCACTTCGTCGAGCCGGAGATCGTGCAGCCGACGTTCGTCATCGACTGGCCGATCGAGATGTCGCCGTTCGCGCGCACGACCGACGACGACCCCCAGCTCGTCGAGCGCTTCGAGGCCGTCGTCTCCGGGATGGAGTTCGCGAATGCCTTCAGCGAGCTCAACGACAGCGCCGAGCAGGCGGAGCGCTTCGAGCTTCAGGCAGCCGAGCGTGCGGCGGGCGACGCGACCGCGGAGGAGGGGGACCCGGACTACGTCGAGGCGCTCTCGTACGGGATGCCTCCGACCGGCGGCTGCGGCGTCGGGATGGATCGGCTGGCGATGGTGCTCACCGGCCGGGACACGATCCGAGACGTGATCCTCTTTCCGGCGCTGCGGCAGCGCTGAGCCGTGCGCGCGAGCGTCGAGCGCAGCGTGCGAGTCGTCTGGCCGGTCGTGGCCGGTCTGCTCCTCGGCCTCCTGGTGGGCCTCGTGTGGACGCTGCTCCAGCCGGACAGGTACCGGGCCGAGACGCGGGTGCTCGTGCGAGGGCCGGCCGCCGCGAGTGCGATGCCCGCCGTCGAGGCGCTCGCGGAGAGCAGCCTGCTGGAGCAGAACGTCGCGCAGACGCTTCGCCTCTCGGAGCCCCCGAGCGTTTCGGCCGAGGCTGGAAGGGGCGGCGTGTTGACGCTGTCGGTGGAGGCGTCCACCTCGGAGCGCGCCCGGCAGATCGACGCCGAGGCTGCTCAGGTCCTCACGCAGCTCGTCGACCGGCGCTTCGGCTCCGCCCGCCTCTCGGCAACGGTGCTCGATCCGGCTCACGTGGTGGAGCAGACGAGCCCGACTCCGGAGCGGAACCTCCTCATCGCCGGTCTCGCCGGCCTGATCCTCGGCCTCGCGGTCGCAGTCATGCGTGCTCGCGGTCTCCCGGAGGTTGCGCCTGCGGGCGCGGCGGGGGTCGATCCTGGGGTCGAGCGACGGCTGCGCAAGCGGATCGACGAGGTCTCGAAGCGGGAGCGCGCGATGGCGAAGCGCGCCGGCGAGCTCGCCGCGCGCGAGCGTGCGCTCGGCGAGCAGGCTGCTGCCCTGGAGCGGCGCCGGCACGAGCTCGAGGAACGCGAGGCGGCGCCCGAGTCGGAGCCCGTGGCCGTGGCCGTTGCTGAGCCCGAGCCTCAGCCGGTCGAGGAGCCGCCGGCGGCGGAGGAGCCCGCCGTCCCGGTCCCGGCCCCGGGTGAGGGCGGGTGGACGATCGAGGCCCTCGAGCGGCTCGTGGGAGAGCATCGCGACGCTTCGCCCGAGCGCGTGGAGGAGTGGGAGACCTACCTCTTCCTCCTGCGGGGCCACGCGGAGATCGATGGGTCGATCCCGTCGAACTTCGACGCTCTGATCGACGAGGTCTTCGGCGACATCGCGCCCCCCCTGTAGTCGCGCGATGAACTCACCGTCGGTCGTACACGTCACGGAGCCGGTCGACGGCGGTGTCGCACGCTGCATCGCCGACTACGTGCGCGACCAGGTCGGCCGAGGCTGGGACGTCACCGTCGTGTCGCCGCCGGACCCGACCTTCGTGCACGCCGTTCAGGAGCTCGGAGGGCGCCACGTCGCCCTTGCCGTGAGACCGCGCACCGCCGGTGACCGGCCCGGTCGTCCGCACCCCGGCGAGCTCGCGAGCGGCACGCGGCTGCTCCGGAGGATCGTCGGCGAGCGAAAGCCCGGCGCCGTGCACCTGCACTCGTCCTGGGCGGGCCTTGCGGGACGGCTCGCGCTGCGGGGGACGACGCCGACGTTCTTCCAACCGCACGGCTGGTCATTCGACGCCGTGGGTGGGAAGCTCCGGCCCGCCGCCCGCTTCTGGGAGCGCCGCGCGGCGCGCTGGGCGACGCGGATCCTCTGCGTCAGCGAGGGCGAGCGCGCCCGCGGAGTAGCCGCCGGCGTCGAGGCGCGCTGGGAGATCGTCCCCAACGGCGTGTCGCTCGAAGAGCCTCCGGCGACCCCCGAAGCCATGACGGCAGCTCGACGTGCGCTCGGGCTCGACCGCGACGTTCCCGTTGCCGCGTGCGTCGGCCGTCTGTCGCCCGTGAAGGGCCAGGACCTCCTCCTGGCGGCGTGGCCGAACGTGCGCTCATCCGTCCCGTCGGCCGTCCTCCTCCTTGCCGGCGACGGGCCGGATCGCGCGGGGCTCGAGGCTCGAGCGGGTGACGGCGTGCGCCTTCTCGGATGGCCCGACGATCCCGCCGCGGTCTACGACGCTGCGGACGTCGTCGTCGTCCCGTCGAGGTCGGAGGGGATGTCGATCACGATGCTCGAGGCGATGGCTCGCGGCCGCAGCGTCGTCTCGGCGGACGTCGGGGGCGCGCACGACGCGATCGGCGAGGACGCCGGCGCGGTCGTCGAGGCCTCCGATCCGCACGCGCTCGCGGATGCGATCGCCGCTCGGCTGTCGGACCGGAGCCTCACCGAGCGCGAAGGCGCAGCAGCCCGCCGTCGAGTCGAGACGTCCTACGACGTCCGGCAGACCGCTGCCAGAGTCGGTGACCTGTACTAGTAGTAGAAGCCGCGCGCCTCGTTGAGGCGGTTGCCGATGATCCCGAGCACCGGCGCCTTCAGCGCCTCGAGGGCGAGGATCGCCTCGTTCACCGGGTTCGCGATCGAGCCCGCGGAGACGACGAGCAGCACGCCGTCCGCCATCGGCGCCATCACGCGTGCGTCGTCCGTGCCGAGGAGCGGCGGTGCGTCGATGACGACCATGTCGAAGTCCTTGCGCGCGTCGTCGATCACGCCGCCGAAGCGCTGCGCGATCAGGTCGCCGCCTTCGGGGTCCTGGGTCGCGGGCAAGACCGAGACCTGATCCATCCAGCCGGGCTGAATCGCGCGCTCGAGCTCGATCTTGCCGCGCAGGACCTCCGGAAGGCCGAGCGCTCCGTTCAGGCTCGCGAGCCGCGCGACGCGCGGACGCTTGAGGTCGCCGTCGACGAGCAGCACCTTCATCCCGACGCGGCCCAGCGATTCCGCGAGCGCCGCGGCGATCGTCGTCTTCCCGTCGCCCTTGCTCGCGGAGGTGATGAGCAGCACGCCCATGTTCTCGTCGCGTAGCTGTGGCTCGATGTTCGCGCGCAAGGTCCGGAACGCGGATCCCGTGACGGGATCCGAGAACGCCTCCGTCGGTCGCGTGCGCAGCGTGCGGACGTTCGGGACGCGGCCGACGACCGGGTACCCCGTCATGCGCGCGATCCCGCGCCACGACCGCAACCGCGGGCGCCCGCGCTCGAGGAGGAGTGACACGCCGATGCCCACGAGGATGCCGACGATGAGTGCGGCCGCCTCGAGTAGCCGCCGCGGTGGCGCGGCCGGCTCCGTCGGCGGGATCGCCGGCGCGACGAGCTCGCCGGTGAGCAGCGGATCGCGGCGCGCAAGCGCGACGATGCGCGCCGCGTAGGCATTCGCCACTCTCGCCGCCTGCTGCGGATTCTCCAGGCGTACGGTGATCGCGACGTTGCCCGTGTCGAGCGGAACGCTCGCGTCGACCGCCTTCTCCAACGTGGTGCGCGACAGGCCGAGAGCCGCGGCCACTTCCTCCGCGGTCTTCGGCGCCTCGGCGAACGCGACGAACTTCGGCGCGCCGACGCGCACCGTGTCGGCGCCCGCCGTACTGACGTCGGGGCGCGGCGAGATCGCGACGACGGCCTTCGCGTCGTATTTGGACGGCAGCTGCTCGATGTAGATGAGCGCGCCTATGAAGATGCAGGCGGCGATCAGCGCTGCGGGTTTCCAGCGCCATCGGACCGCATCGAAGAGCTCCGGCAGCCCTTGTTCTGCCACGCCACTCCTTTCAACACTCAGATGAACTTCGGGGGTCGCCGGGCCCGACGAACCGCCGAAACCAGGCGAATCTAGCGAACACATCGGCCGCGCGACCGTGTCGCGTAAGGGCCGCGTCCGGCGTCCCTCGTTCGAGTCACCCCGTTTGAGCTATCGAGACCTCACCCGAGGCGGGAGGAGGGTCGATAGCGGCTTCCAGATGGGGAGTTGGAGCCGCAAGCCGCAGAGAACCCGGCTGGGCCTTGCCGTCGCGCTCAGCGCAACGGTCGCCGGTCTGGCCGCAGGCATGCTCGGAACGCCCGGTGAAGCGCGGGCCGCGACACCTCCGTCGTTCGGCGTGCAGTTCCACGCGACGTGGTCGGACTACACCGACGCGCAACGCGTCGCAGTCCTCGACAAGCTCAAGGCCGCCGGTGTCACGTGGGTTCGCGTCGACCTGGGCTGGGCGTCGCTCCAGGAGCACGGGCGCGACTCGTACAGCCAGTGGTATGTCGATCTCGCGGACAGCGTCGTCAACGCTGCTCGCGCGCGCGGCCTGCACGTCCTCGCGACGCTCTGGTCGACGCCGGCGTGGGCGAACGGCGGACGCGGAACGAACGTTCCACCATCCGACGTGAACGACTACGCGCGCATCGCCAGCTGGGCGGCGGCCCACTTCCGCGGACGAGTGGAGGCGTGGGAGGTCTGGAACGAGCCGAATCTCACGGACTTCTTCACGGGCGACGCGGCGACCTACGCACGGCTCCTCCGCGTCGCGTATCCCGCGTTCAAGGCAAGCGATTCGAAGGCGCTCGTCGTCTTCGGCGGACCGTCCGCGAACGACACCGCATACCTCGCGAAGGCATACGCCGCAGGAATCCGCGGCAGTTTCGACGTCATGGCGACGCACCCGTACCAGGGGCTGGCCGACGCGCCGCCCGAGAGGCCGGACGACGGCACGAAGTACACGATCTCGCACGTGCGCGCGGTCCGCGACCTGATGGTCAAGCAGGGCGACGGCGCGAAGCCGATCTGGTTCACGGAGTTCGGCTGGTCGTCGCACGCGAACTGGTCCGGCGTCGAGAACTGGAACCGCGGCGTGACGCCGCAACAGCAGGGCGACTATCTCGTGCGCACGATCAAGTACGTGACCGCGAACTTCCCGTACGTGAAGAACATGTTCTGGTACAACGAGCGCAATCTCTCGACCGGCGCTCCGCAGCTCGACAACTACGGGCTGCTCGACCGGTCGCTGTCGCCGAAGCCAGCGTACCGCGCGCTCCGGGCGCAGCTCACGGGCTCGACAGCGACGGCATTCGCGTCGTCATCCGCTGCGAAGCAGAACGGAAAGTCACGCATGCTCGAGGCGCATCACGGCACGCGACACACACATGTGCGCGCGCCGCACTGGGTCAAGCTTCGTCGCTAGCGCTCTCGCGTCCCCGTGAGCGCGGCGTGATCAGCTCACGCCTGCAGACGAGAAGCAAGCCGATAATCCCCCAGAGGGTGATGAAGCACACGACGTTGCGCAGCGTGTAATCGACGAAGCCCTGTCCGACCACCGCCACGAGCGACGCGCAGAGCCCTCCGACCAGAGCCCGGTCGCGCGGATCCCCGCGCGCCGTGGCGCCGGCGGCCGCGCGGTGGCCGGCCAGCGCGAGCGCCACCATGAGCCCGAAGACCATCAGCACGGCGGGCAGGCCGGTCTCCGCACCGATGTTCAACCAGATGTTGTGCGCGTGCAGCGCGTACACCGAGCTCGTCTCGGAGCCGCCGCGCAGGCTGGACACGGGGAAGTCTCCCGGGCCTTCGCCCGTCCACGGCTGCTGGCGGATCTCGCGAAACGCCTCCGACCAGATCGCCGGCCGCTCGTCGTAGGGGCTCGAGAAGGTGAGCGCGCCGACGCGCTGCGTGATGACGTGGATCTGCGTGTTGCCGGGAGCGAACGAGCCGACCGCCCAGGCGATCACGACGAGCGGGAGCCCGAGGACGATGGCGACGCGGCGCGCCTCGCGGACCGCGACGAGGAGGAAGAGCAGGCCGAGGATCGTGCCGATCCACGCACCGCGAGAGAGCGAGAACGTCAGGCCTGTCAGCAGGACGGCGAGCGCGATCGTCGCCGACAAGCGGCCGACTCTGCTCCTCCCGCCGAGTGAGAGCCCGATCGCGACGAACGCCGTCATGGCGCAGAAGGACCCCAGCTGGTTCGGCGAGCCGAAGGCGCTTCCGGTCAGTCGGCCGACGACCTCCGTCCTGTGCAACGTGGGCTGGAGCTGGTCGAAGTTGGCCAGCGCCTGAACGGTCATGATCAGCGCGGTCAGCACGATCACGCCGCACACCCAGCGGACGTCCGTCATCGTCCCGCACGCCGAAAGCACGACGCAGGCGAAGAGGACTCCGGTGAAGACGAGCCCGACCTCCTTCGTCGCGAGACCGGTGTCGACGGCCGAGCCGAGGCTGATGAGGCTCCAGCTGCAGAACGCGGCCCCCCACCAGAGCGCCGGTGACCACGCGAGGGGCGTGCGGCCGACGGCGACGCGACCGAGGATGACGAGCACCCCGAAGAGGGCGATCGCACCCTTTGTCGCGCTCGTCCCGGCGAGGAAGGCGAGGAACACCGCTGCGATCGCGAGGCGCGGCGAGGCGATCGTCGCCACCGCCGCGATCGGCAGGAGCACGAGGACGAGGACGATGACCGGAGCCGCCTGGTCGTAGCGCGAGGAGATGTCGATCAGCCCTGCACCCGCCAGCAGGCTGACGCCGGCGACGAGCAGCGCGCCTGTCATCAGCGCGGCGACCGACCAGATCGGGTCGAGGCGCTCGTGTCTCACGCTGCCTCCCGGTATGCGTCGACGAGGCCGTTCCGCCAGCGCTCGACCGAGAAGCGCTCGCGTGCGCGCTGGCGGCCGCAGGATGCGAGCGACGTGCGCAGCGCGTCGTCGCTGAGCAGCTCGACGATCGCGTCCGCCAGAGCGGTGCGGTCTGCGGCCGGGACGAGCTGCCCACAGTCGCCGACGATCTCGGGCAGGGCCCCGGACGCGTAGCCCACGACCGGCGTCCCGGCATCGAGCGCCTCGAGCGCCGCGAGGCCGAACCCTTCGCCCTTGCCGAGCGTCGTCACGACGGCGACGTCACTCGAGCCGATCAGCGCAGCGGCGTCGGTGCGGTGTCCGAGGAAGCTGACCGCGTGCTCGACGCCGAGCTCGCGTGCACGCGCGCGCACCGTGTCGAGATAGCCGGCCGCGTTCGGATCCTCGCCGCCGACGAAGAGGAACCGCGCGTCGGGCACGCGCTCGAGGATTGCCGGTGCGGCCTCGACGAGCTCTGCCTGTCCCTTGACGGGATGGAAGTAGCCGACGAGGACGACCGCGTGCGGCTCTCCCGTATCTGCGGAAGCGTCCACGTCGCCCGCGACGAGCGCGGGATAGACGACGCGCGCGTGGGGAAGACCGCGCGCGACGGCTTCGCTCACGCCGACGGTGACACGGCACCGTCCGGCGACCAGACGTGCGACTCGGCCGTCGTAGCTGAAGTCGTGCCGAACCCACACGACCGGGATCTTCGTGCCGGCGGCGGCGAGCACCGACACGATCGCCGCCTTGACGCCGTTCGCGTGCACGAGTTGGGGCTCGTGGCTGCGCAGCAACGTCCGCAGCCGTCGCGCCGAGCCGAGGATGCTCGTCCAGCCGGCGCCCGTCGGGATCACCTGCGTCTGGTGCTTCGCGCGTAGGCGCTCGACGAGCGGGCCGTCCTCGAGAGCGACGACGACGCGGACCCAGTCGGGACCGAGTAGCTCGAGCACGTGCTCGAGATAGCGCTCCGCTCCTCCCGCCCTGGCGTGCGAGGAGACGAACGCGACCGCTAGTGGCTCGTCACGGGCTTTGGACGCCATACCTCTGCGATTCCGTCCAGCAGGCCGCGGACGGCCGACCACTCGCGATTGAGCGATCGGTGCGCGACGAGCATCACGATCAGGAGGGCGAACTGGAGACGGGCGAGCGGCGTCTGCGGGAAGTTCTTGCGGAAGAGGTACGTGCGGTTGACGACGACCTTGCGGTTGAGCTCGCGCGGGTCGATCGAGGAGAAGCCCGACTTCTTGTGCTCGAGCACGGCATCGGGGAGGTAGCGGATGCGTCCGAGGCGCGAGAGCCGGTACGAGAAGTCCTCGTCCTCTGCGAGCGCGTAGCCGGTGAGGCTCTCGTCGAAGAGCACACGCTCGGCGACGTCACGCCTGACTGCCATGAGGCAGCCGGGCATGACCTGCACGTCGCGCGGGTCGTCGACGTCGAGGACGTAGCGCGGGTACCCGAAGCGCGTGAACGTCCCCTGGGCGCCGCCGAAGAGCCAGCGGCGGACCCCGGAGTGGTGCCCGCCGATCGCGTGCGCGTGGTCCTCGAGGACGCGTCCGGTCGCGCCCACGACCCCGGCGTCACCGAAGGCGTGCTCCAGACTCTCGAAGAGGCTCGGGTCGACGGCGACGTCGTCGTCGAGGAAGACAAGGACGTCCCCGGTCGCCGCGCGGATGCCGGCGTTCCTCTGCGCCGTGACGCTGGGCGACGTCGGGAGGTACGGCATGTCCGTCCTCTGCGACCCTGCGGACTCGACCACGGAGCGCGCCGATCGCTGCGGGTCGCCGTCCACGACGAGCAACTCGGCAGGGGGTGGGTCGGCGGCGAGGACGCTCGAAAGCGTCTCGCGGAGAACCTCGGGCCGGCCGAGGGTGGCGATCACGACCGAAAGCCGCACCGTCTGAGGATAGTCGGGCGCTCGAGAATTACTGCCCCAGGAGCCGGCGGACGCCGAGCTTGCGTGCCGCGGGCCGCCCGTAGGCCTCCGCTGCGAAGGCCAGCCGCCCGGTGAGCGTGGGGGGAAAGGCAAGGAAGAGACGGCGCTCGCGCCGCTGCTCCGTCCACTCGAGCTTCCACGGCTCGTCGGCGCCCAGGAACTCGAAGGTGTCGAGGCCGAGCCCGAAGGCGCGCTCGACGAGCTCTCGGAGCAGAAGCTTTCCGGGCGCGAACCGGTGGTAGTCCGGGTCGTAGCCGCCCTTGCAGAAGAAGTAGGCGCCGCCCTCCTCCAGCCCGAGCTGGAAGGCGACCGCGCGGCCGTCCACGCGAAGGAAGGCGAGCCGCAAGATGCCGCGCGCGGCAGCCCATGACGTCATCTCGTCGTAGAGCCTCCGCGCCTCGGGCCGGCTGAGGATGTCGGTGCTCTGCGCCGACTTCCAGCCGGAGCCCTCCAGCCTCAATCCTTCCCCCAGGAGATCCCCGAGCCCGGTAGTCCCGTCGGAGAGCTGGACGTCGACCGCCCCCTCCTCGGCGAGGCGCCGCCGGCGGCGGTTGACGTCGCGGAACAGCTTCCCGTGGGCGTGCGCGTAGACGTCGAACGTCCCCTCGAGCGCGATGTACGGGGAGCGCTCGCGGACGCGCTCGAGCGTCCGGTGGCGAAGCTCCGACGCGGCGGTACGGAGTGCGGGGAGGTCGTCACCGTCGACCGCGAGCGGTGACAGCAGCACCCTCGCCTCGCCGAGGCCGAGGGCCGCCCGCGCCAGGTCCGCCGCGACGCCCGCGTCCTCTGCGACCAGGGCGAAGTCCGGCGACTCGAGGTTCGCCGGCGCCTCGACGCGCCCGGAGCGCAGCTCGACGGGGAGCACGCCGGCGAGCCGTCCGCCACGCCGCTCGCTCAGCACATGCAGCTCGCCCCGCCCGTACGACCGCCACCAGGCGCGGATCCAGCCCGGCCGGACGAACGGCGAGCCGTGCGCACGGTCGACGAGCTCGTCCCACTCCGGCGCGAGCGCATCGAGCTCCGCCGGCGCTTCGATCATCCGTCGATCAGCGCGCGCGTCTTGCGGCTCACCCGGCGCAGGCCGCGGAACAGCTTGTGCCGCATCAGCGGCACGTACCGGCCGTCCCGCTTCAGCCGGAGGCCGAAGAGGCTCGCGTAGTTCTCCATGGCCTGCCTCGGCAGGTCGAGCGGATCGGTCCAGCTCCCGAGCCCGAGCGTGCGGCACGCGGCGGCGAAGCCGGCGTCCTTTGCCGCCGTGCGGGTCTCGTCGTTCGCGTTCCCGTACGGATAGGCGGCGACGGTGATCGCCGAGCCGGTGATCCGCTCCAGCTCGTTCCTCGAGCGCGCGAGCTCCTCCTGTGCGCCTTCCTGGGTCAGCGTCGTGAGATCCGGGTGGGTGTGCGTGTGCGCGCCGATCTCTACGCCCTGCTGGGCCAGCTCCCGCACCTCCGACTCCGTCATCACGCGCGTCCAGTCCGCGGCGGGATGCGGTTGCCCGAGCCAGCCGGTCACGACGAACACGGTCGCGGGCACTCCCTCCTGGCGCAGGAGCGGTGCGAGCGTCTCGTAGTTGTCGACGAAGCCGTCGTCGAACGTCAGTGCGGCGGCGCCGTCTGCACGGCCCTCGGCCGCGCGCCGCGCGAGCTCGCCGAAAGTCACGAGCTCGTAGCCCCAGGAGCGCAGACGCTCGACCTGGCGGCCGAGGTCGCGCGGGCGAACGAACATGTGATGCGGGTCGCGTTCGAGCTGCACGAACTTGATGCCGTGGTACGTCAGCGCGAGCGGCGGCAAGGGCTTTCCGGCCATGCAGACATGCTTTCAGAGCGGACGGAGACGTTCGAGGCGTCCCGTACACTCGCGGCTCGTGCGCGGCGAGCTGATCGAGGACCCGGCCAGGCTCGAGTCGCTCCGATCGCAGTGGGACGAGCTTGCCGCCGGGGCCGGGAATCCGTACGCGCTCTCGGGGTGGCTCCTCCCCTGGTGGCGTCACGCACGGCCGTCCAACGCGCAGCTGCGCCTGGTCTGCGCCTTCGACGGAGACGAGCTCGTCGGGATCGCCCCGTTCTTCGTCGCACGCGGTCCGGCGAGGTCGGCGACATATCGCCTCCTCGGCGCTGGCACGTCGACCGGAGTCGAGCCCGTGGCACGGTCCGGCCGCGAGCGGGAGTGCGCCGGGTCGTTCGCCGCCGTGCTCGCGCGGGCGAGCCCTTCTCCGCGGCTCCTGCGGCTGGAGGGAGTCGCCCGGGAGTCCGTCTGGCCGGGCCTGCTCCGCGAGACCTGGCCTGCACGTCTCCACGAGCGCGTGAGGGAGACCGCGCCCGCACCCTTCGTCACGACTCGGGGCCTCACGTACGAGCGGTGGCTCGACGGCCTCAGCCGGAAGTTCCGGCGCACGCTCCGGCTGGGGGAGCGGCGGCTCGCGGAGACCGGGGCGTCGGTACGGCTGGCGCCGCCGGCCGAGGCCGGGCCCGCCGTGCAGGCATTCATCGCGCTCCACCACGCCCGCTGGGCCGGCCGGGGCGGTTCTGGAGTCGTCGGTCCGGGCGTGGAGCGGATGCTCGCCGACCTTCCACAGGAGCTCGCGGCGCCTCGGTTGCAGATTTGGGTGCTCGAGGCCGATGGCAGGGTGGTGAGCGCGGTGATCTTCCTCTCGGCCGGCGGCGTGACGACCTCCTGGCTCGGCGGCTTCGACGAGTCGTTTTCCGTCGCGTCGCCGTTGCTGCTGACGATCGACGGCGCGGTCCGGCACGCCATCGAGCGCGGGGAGGAGCGCCTCGACCTCGGTCCCGGACGGCAGACGCTGAAGGAGCGCTTCGCCGACGGCGAGCGGGAGCTCGCCTGGATCGACCTCGTCCCCGGAGGACTGCGGTCCGCACCCGTCCGGGCCGCGCTCGGCGCCGAGCGCGCTGCGCGCGCGCTGCCGCCCGGCCTGAAGTCGAAGCTGAAGCCGCTGCTGCGTCGCGGAGGGAGCCCGTGAGCGACGGCGCGCGGCGCATCTTCGCCAACACGATGTACCGCGGTCTTGCCGACATCGGCTCGAAGATCGCGACGACCCTGCTCTTCATCGTCATGGCGCGGAAGCTGGGCGTGTCGCAGTTCGGCGTGTTTATCTTCGCCCTCTCGCTCGTGACGCTGGTGTCGGTCCTCGCGGACTTCGGGCAGAACGCGGTTCTCACGCGGGATGTCGCCCGCAACCGGAACGACATCCATCGGCAGTTCGCCAACAACCTCGCGATGAAGATCGTCCTCGCGGTGCCGACGCTCGCGATCGCGGTCGCCGTTGTGGCCGCGACGACGACCGGGAACGAGACGAGGGACGTCGTCGCGCTGCTCGGCGTCGCCGTCGTCGCTGAGCTTCTGCGCGGCACGTGCTTCGCCGTCTTCGAGGCGCACGAGCGGATGGGCTTCATTCCCGTCGTGCTGATCTCGCAGCGGTTCCTCACGACGATCGTCGGGATCACCGCCCTGTTCATGGGTGCGGGCGTCGTCGCCGTCTCGGCGATCTACCTGGGCGGCGCGGTGCTTGCCTTCTTCCTGGCGCTCGCACTCATGTACTGGAAGGTCGCGCGGCCGAGGCCGACGATCTCCCTGCGGATCTGGTGGCCGCTGCTGCACGCGGCGATCCCGATCGGCCTCGCCGGCGCATTCGGGACGGTGCTCTTCCGTGTCGACGCGGCGATGCTCGCGATCTTCGAGCCGAAGGACGTCGTCGGGAGCTACGGAGCCGCGTATCGGCTCTTCGAGGCGACCCTCTTCATCGGCTGGAGCATCGGAGCCGCTGTCTATCCGGTCTTCTCGCGCCTGACCCCGTCAACGGAGACGCCTGTCGGCGCCGTCTACGAGCGCGCACTGAAGTTCAGCCTCTTCCTCACCGTGCCGCCGGCGGTGGGGGCGATGATCCTCGCGGGCCCGATCGTGAACCTCGTCTACGGCTCGAGCTATGACGACGCCGTGACGGCGCTGCGGCTGCTCGGCCCGGCGATCCCGCTCTACGCAGTCGCGTACATCGCCGGCCTGCTCCTCGTGGCACGGCACCGCCAGCGCGTGCTGACGATCGCGATGGGAGTCGTTGCGCTCGAGAACATCGTGGCGAACTTCATCCTCATCCCCTGGCTGTCGTTGAACGGCGCCGCCCTGGGGACGTCCATCTCGGAAGCGCTCGTGACGGTGCCGCTCCTCGTGTACGGCGCGCGCGCGTGCGAGGGCTTCCACTGGCTCCGC
>CAVYYY010000003.1:0-773558 GCA_963772855.1 uncultured Actinomycetes bacterium
AGATACACCATGAAGGCGGTCCCGGAATGCCGCCCGCTCTCGACGGCGATATACCCGCCATGCTGGGCGGTGATGCCGTAGACGGCGGGCAGGCTGAGGCCACTGCCCTGGACGCCGCGCTTGGCGGTGAAGAACGGCTCGAAGAGCCGACTCTGGGTGGCCTCGTCGAGCCCGGTCCCGCTGTCGCGGATCGTGACTCTCACGTGCGGCCCTGCCGACGCCCCGGGGTGCGCCTGGACGAATGCATCGTCCAGGTCCGCGTTCGCCGTCTCGACGACGAGTCGCCCGCCGGCGGGCATCGCCTCGCACGCGTGCTCGACGAGGTGCAGGATGGCGCGCTTGAGCTGGCCGGGATCGACGTGGATCTGCCTGAGCGGCTCCTCGAACTGAAATGTCGCCTCGATCCGGCTGCCGACCCGCGTGACGAGCGACAGCGCCGTCAGGAACTCGTTGAGATCGATCCGCCGCGGCTGCAGGGGCAGGCGGCGGCCGAACGCGAGGAGCTCCCGGGTGATCTCGGCCGCCCGCTGGGCGCTCCGCTGGATGAGATAGAGATCGCGGCACGCAGGCTCATCCGCCGAGAGCCGGTCGAGCAGGAGCTGGATCCGTCCCGCGATCACGGTGAGCAGATTGTTGAACTCGTGGGCGACGCCGCCGGCCAGCACGCCCAGCGATTCGATCCGTTGGGCTTGCGCCAGCTCGAGCGCCTCGCGCGCGCGCCGCTCGTCGGTGACGTCGACGGACGAGCCGACCAGCCCCGAGAAGGAGCCGTCCTCCGCGATCCGGGGAACTCCATACCCCATCATCCAGTGGTACGCGTCGTCGACGCGGCGGAGGCGATACTCGGCGCGAAACGGCGCCCGGGATGTGACGGCGCTGCCGAACGCCTCGATGACGCGGGGCCGGTCTTCAGGATGAATGCTGTTGGTCCACCCTGCGCCGAGATGCTCCGCCTCCGGGCGCCCGGTGAAATCGACCCAGGGCCGGTTCACGAAGGTACATGAGCCGCTCGGGTCCGACATCCAGATCAGGACCGGGGTCGTATCCGCGAGGAGACGGAAGCGGCGCTCGCTCTCCCTGAGGGCTTGCACTGCCCGGACGCTCTCCGTCACGTCCTGGGCGTGACCGAGCACGCACGGGGGCAGCCCGGGCGCTTCGTGGAGGACGTTCCGGTACTGCCAGATCCGCTCGCCGCCGCTCTTCGACAAGAGGCTCATCCTGCCGCTGTCGACGCGATTGACACGGATCCGCTCCAGGTAGGCGTCGAACTTCCCCTCCGCGGCGGGCGACAGGAATCGCCGGAGGTTCCAGCCGATCCCGTCCTCGGCCCGGAAGCCCAGGCTCTCCGCCGCGGCCGTGTTCACGAAGAGCAGGTTGCCCTCGAGGTCGTGAACGCACATGAGCCCCAGGCTGTGCTCGACGAGCGCGCGAAACAGGTCGTGCTCCTCACCGGGTGCTCCAGCGACTTCGTCCATCACGGTCTGGCCTCGGCCCATGGCGGGCTCTGCGGGGAAACACGACGTCGCGGGGCCTTCAGAATCCGCCCTCCCACCATAGACCACCCCGCCCGGCACGACAAGCGGTCGGCCCCGCCGGTTCAGGGCGCGAAGGCCACCCGATCCAGGAAGGCCGAGTCGTCGAGCACGTGGCCGGCGCCCCGCACGACGCACGTGAGGGGATCTTCACTCACCGAGATGGGCAGCCCGGTCTCACGGTTGAGCAGGCGGTCGAGGCCGGCGAGGAGCGCGCCGCCCCCGGTCAGCACAATGCCCTTGTCCACGATGTCCGCCGCCAGCTCGGGCGGCGTCTGCTCGAGGCAGGCCCGCACCGCCTCGACGATCGCGGTGACGGGCTCCCGAAGCGCCTCGCGCACCTCGGCCACCGTCACGGTGACCGTCTTCGGCAGGCCGCTCGTGAGATCACGGCCCTTCACCGACATGGGCGCAACGTCGTCGGCCTGCGGGTAGGCGGAGCCGAGCTGGATCTTGATCTCCTCCGAGCGCCGCTCCCCGATCAAGAGGCCGTGGCTCTTGCGCACATGCAGCGCGATGGCATCGTTCATGTCGTCGCCCCCCAGCCGCAGCGACGTGGAGTGCACGATGCCGGACAGCGAGATCACCGCGACCTCGGTCGTGCCGCCGCCGATGTCGACGATCATGTTGGCGCCGGGATCGGTGATGGGCAATCCCGCCCCCACGGCCGCCGCGACCGGCTCCGACACGAGATACACCCGGCGGGCGCCGGCTTGCATCGCGGACTCCTGCACGGCCCGCCGCTCGACCTGGGTGATGCCGGAGGGCACGCTGATCACCACGCGCGGGTGCACGGGGCTCCGCGCGCGATGCGCGTGGCGGATGAAGTGATTCAGCATCTTCTCGGTCGTATTGTAGTCCGCGATGACGCCGTGGCGGAGCGGCCGGATCACGTCGATGGACCCCGGGGCCCGGCCGAGCATGGCCTTGGCTTGCGCGCCAACGGCGAGCACGGAGCGGTCGCGCGTGTGCACCGCGACGATCGAAGGCTCGTTCAGCACGATCCCCTGCCCCGGCACATAGACGAGCGTATTTGCGGTGCCCAGGTCCACCGCCATGTCCCGGGGAAAGAATCTGGCGAGAATACGCTGAAACATGTCGTCGGCGAGTCCCCCGGAAACGGAAATGGGCGCGCGACCGCGGTCGCTGCCGGCCGGCTGCCCGGCGTGTGGTCACGCAACCTCTGTGCCACGCAGTGCGCTCCAGGAAGCCCACGACCGGCGCGGCAATCCGCGGCGATCCCGGCGGTCAATCATCGCACACCTTGCAGGACTTACACCCCCCCAGGTGTAACGTTTACACGGTCGCAGCCGATTGCTTGACGGATCTCGGTCCGGGAGGCGAAGATCGTCGCGAGGACAACGCCATTGAAGATCTCCGTCGAGTTCCCGAGCGTCTGCTATCGCGAAGGGCCGGCCGCGGTCGGCCGTCTCGCCTCCGCCATCGAGCGCATCGGCTACGACCACATCGACATCTTCGACCACGTGGTGATGGGCATCCCCATGGAAGGGCGGCCACCCGGCCCGTACAATCCGGCGATGCCGATCCTCGAGGCCGTGACGGCGCTCGCGTACATGGCCGCCATCACCGCGCGCGTCACCCTCGGGACCGAGGTGCTGGTGCTACCGCAACGTCAGCCGGCGCTCGTCGCCAAGCAGGTCAGCACCCTGGACACCCTCTCGGGCGGGCGGATGCGTCTGGGTGTCGGGGTGGGGTGGCAAGAATCCGAGTACCACGCGCTCGGCGAGAGCTTCCGGACCCGGGGCGCGCGCATGGACGAGGCCATTCGCCTGCTCCGGGCGTACTGGAGTGAGGCACAGGTCAGCGGGGTCGGCCCGCACTACCCCACCGCGGCCATGGCGATGGAGCCGAAGCCGCCCCAGGGCGGGCGCCTGCCGATCTGGATCGGCGGCAACTCCGAAGCCGCGTATCGCAGGGTCGGCCGGCTCGGGGACGGCTGGCTGGCGAGCCGCGTGGCAGAGGCGAGCGACGCCCGGCAGGCGATCGAGAGCATTCACCGGCACGCCAACCAGGCGGGCCGCGATCCCGCCGCCATCGGCTTGCAGAGCATGGTGGCTCCTCCACCCCGCGACGCGGCGGGCAAGACGTTCTACGCGGACCACGAGGCTGTCGTCGCGCGGGTCGTCGCCCTTCGGACGATGGGGTTCGGCTGGGTCGCGCTGAACGCGACCGCCATTTTCCAGGCCGGTGCCCGTACGGTCGACGCCATCATCGACGCCCTGGCGCGCCTGCACGAGAGGATCCGCGCGGAAACGAATTGATGCGCGCCCCGGAGGGACGAGAGAGTGCTCGGACGGTATTTCGGGCGATGACCTGATGTCGGCGCATCGCCCCGTGGCGGTTCCCGACTTCCTCTACGGGACTGCCTGGAAGGAGGACCGGACTCCGCTCATGACGGAACTCGCGCTCCGGATGGGCTTTCGGGCCATCGACACCGCCAACCAGCGGCGGCACTACTTCGAGGCCGGAGTCGGTCAAGGTCTCGCCGCGGCCTACCGCGCGGGGCTGGTGACGCGCGCGGATCTCTTTCTGCAGACCAAGTTCACCTACCGGGATGGTCAGGATCACCGGCTGCCCTATGACCCGGACGCCGATCTGTCCGCGCAGGTAGCCCAGTCCATGGCAAGCTCGCTCGATCACCTCGGAACCGACCACGTCGACAGTTACGTGCTGCACGGCCCTGCCTCGGGCCACGACTGGACGGGCGCCGACGCCGAAGTCTGGGCGGCGATGGGAAAGGAGCGCGATGCGGGCCGCACGCGCCTCCTCGGCGTCAGCAATGTGTCCCTGAGCCAGCTCGAACAGATGGAGATCACCGGCGCGGAGGCCCCCACCTTCGTCCAGAATCGGTGCTTCGCCCGCCGCGGATGGGACCGCGGGGTGCGGTCGTTCTGCGAGGATCGACACATCATCTATCAGGGGTTCTCGCTGCTCACGGCGAATCCCGAGGTCCTGCGCCACCCGCTCGTCGCGGGCATTGCCGCGCGCGAGGGCGCCACGCCTGCGCAGGTGGTCTTTCGCTTCGCGCTCGCGGTGGGGATGCTGCCGCTGACCGGCACGTCCGACCCCGAGCACATGATCCAGGACCTGGCCAGCCACACCCTGTCGCTGTCCCCCGACGAAGTTCGCACGATCGAGTCGCTCGCCGGTTGACCGAGACCGCGGAGCCGGGCCCGATGATGGCCGACTACGACCTCCTCGCCCACTTCCCGCGGGGTGCTGCGCCCCGCCCCGCGCAGGCGCGCCTGCTCGAGGCCCTGGGCGCGGCCATCGAGGAGGCCGACGGCGCCGAGGGCCCGCGCGTGTTCATGCTCGAGGCCCCGCCCGGCGTCGGCAAGAGCCACGTCGCCCTGACCCTCGCGCGATGGAGCGGCGACGCCTACCTTCTGACCTCGCAGAAGCTCCTCCAGGACCAGTACGAGCGCGAGTTCGGGGACGCGCTGCAGCTCGTGAAGGGGCGCGAGAACTATTTCTGCGAGCGCTATCCCCCACCGGCGCGGGTGACCACGAGCCACGGCCTGTGCCGGCGTCCCCGCGGTCCCATCTGCCAGTGTCCCTACGCGCGCGCGAAGCTCGCCGCCCTCAACGGCCCGATCTTCTGCACCAATACCGCGTACTTCCTGACCCTCCGGCAATGGCAGCGCGAGCAGCTCCGCCCCCGTCGCGTGCTCGTCGTGGACGAGGCGCACAACCTCGAGGCCCAGCTCGTGCGCGTCTTCACGGTCGCCTTCGCGGCCGAGCAGATGAGGGAGTGGTTCGGGGGCCCGCTGCCTCGGCTCGGCGCCGCCGACGAGTACCGGATCCTCTTCGAGGACCAGGTGACCCGTCTCGACGGGGAGCTGGCCCTCATCGATGATCGCCTCGCGGGCCTGCGCCCGCCCGGGCTCGTCGACGACGACCTCCTGAGCTATCCGCTCACCGCACAGGAGCAAGCGCTCCTCGGCCAGCGCGACGTTCTCGAGGGGGCGATGGCGCGCCTGCACTTCTTCCTCGACGCGGGGGATACGGAGTGGGTGGTCCGCTACCCGGGCGAGGTCGGCGCCACGCTCGAGCTCGTGCCACTCATGGTCAGCGCGATGGCGCCTGCGCTCCTGTGGGATGCGGCGGAGCTGGTCGTGCTGTCCTCGGCCTTCCTGGGGCGCCGCGAGGCGATCGCCGGTTACTTCGGGCTCGAGCCCGGAGCCGTGCGCGCGTTCGCGAGCGAGTCCCCGTTCCCCGTCGAGCAGCGGCGCATCGAGTATCGGCCGGTGGGCGCGCTCTCGAAGGCCACGCTGTCCGAGCTCGAGCCCGCTCTCTTCGGCGAGGTGGCGGCGATCCTGGCCGCCCACCCGGCGGAGAAGGGCCTCGTTCACGCCGCGTCCTACGCGGCGGCGCGACGGCTCCTCGCCGACCTCGCGGCGCGCGCCCCCGAGCAGCATCGCCGGGTGATCTTCGTGGAATCCTCGGAGGCCAAGGGGCGGGCGCTCGGGGAGCACCGCGCCTCCTCGCAGCCGACGGTGTTGCTCTCCCCCTCCCTGCGCGAGGGCGTGGACCTGCCCGACGACTTCCTGCGCTTCCAGGTCATCACGAAGGTGCCCTACCCGGACCTCGGCGACCCGTGGACGGCCGCCCGGCTGGCGCGCGATCCGCAGTGGTACGCGCTGGAGACGGCGAAGGCCCTCGTGCAGACGTACGGGCGCTCGTGCCGCCACGCGGACGATCACGGCGTCACGTATGTAGCAAGACCAACCGAACCAAGTACAGGACAAGGCCGTGATCGTCCGCGTGGCGGCACGAGCGCCCGTACGTCTGCACGAGGGCCTTCGCCGTCTCCAGCGCGTACCACTGCGGATCGCGCGCCAGGCGGGCGGCCGTCCACGGGTCGCCGAGGTCCGGGTAGGGCACCTTCGTGATGACCTGGAAGCGCAGAAAGTCGTCGGGCAGGTCCACGCCCTCGCGCAGGGATGGGGAGAGCAGGACGGTCGGCTGCGAGGAGGCGCGGTGCTGCTCGAGCGCCCGCCGCTTCGCCTCCGAGGATTCCACGAAGATCACCCGGCGATACTGCTCGGGGGCGCGCGCCGCGAGGTCGGCGAGGAGCCGTCGCGCCGCCGCGTAGGACGCGGCGTGAACGAGGCCCTTCTCCGCCGGGTGGGCGGCCAGGATCGCCGCCACCTCGCCGAAGAGCGCGGGCTCGAGCTCGGACAGCGTGGCCTTCGAGAGCGCGCCCACCGGCCGATACTCGATGCGCCGCTGCTCGACGGGGAACGGGGACTCGCTCGCGAACGCGCGCACGGCGCCGGGCTCGAGGCCGAAGTAGCCGGCGATCGCCTCGCGGCGCCCCAGGAACGCCGAGGACAGCACGACCAGCTCCGCCGCATCCCACAGGAGCGCAGGCGCCATCGCGCTGACCGTGAGCGGCACGAGCTCGAGCGTGGCGCCGACCTCGCCCGGGTAGCGGACCACCCACTCCGTGTCCCCCGCGTCGAGGAAGAAGTGCAGGCGCGCCATCGCCCCCTCGAGGACGTCGCGCTGGCCGAGGAGCGCTTGCTCCTGTGCGGTGAGCGGATAGCTCAGGAGGTCGTCGTCGACGAGCCCGGGCGGGCGCAGGCCCGCGAGGCGGTCGTCGATGAGGGCCAGCTCCCCGTCGAGACGGCTCACCTGGTCCTCGAAGAGGATCCGGTACTCGTCGGCGTCGCCGAGCCGAGGCAGCGGGCCCCCGAACCACTCCCTCATCTGCTCGGCCGCGAAGGCGACCGTGAAGACGCGCACGAGCTGGCCCTCGAGGTTGTGCGCCTCGTCCACGACGAGCACGCGGCGTGGGCGGAGCTGCTCGCGCTGCCATTGCCGGAGGGTCAGGAAGTAGGCGGTATTGGTGCAGAAGATCGGGCCGTTGAGGGCGGCGAGCTTCGCGCGCGCGTAGGGGCACTGGCAGATGGGCCCGCGCGGGCGCCGGCACAGCCCGTGGCTCGTGGTCACGCGCGCGGGCGGCGGATAGCGCTCGCAGAGTAGTTCTCGCGCCCCTTCACGAGCTGGAGCGCGTCCCCGAACTCGCGCTCGTACTGGTCCTGGAGGAGCTTCTGCGAGGTCAGGAGGTAGGCGTCGCCGCTCCATCGCGCGAGCGTCAGGGCGACGTGGCTCTTGCCGACGCCGGGCGGGGCCTCGAGCATGAACACGCGCGGGCCCTCGGCGCCGTCGGCCTCCTCGATGGCCGCGCCCAGGGCCTCGAGCAGGCGCGCCTGCGCGGGGCGGGGCGCAGCGCCGGGCGGGAAGTGGGCGAGGAGGTCGTAGTCGGCCGTCATGGATCGAGCCCGGCTCCGCGGCGCCGTCAGCCGGAGAGCGACTCGATCGTGCGGACGTCGTCGGAGGACAGCGTCAGGGCGTGGCTGGCCAGGTCCTGGATCATGTGCCGGGGTCGGACGTGCCGGTCAGCGGCAGCATCCCCACGCGCGAGCGCGAAGCGAAAGCACGACCTGGGCAGGCGTGGCGCTGCTCGCGCGCGGCGATGCCGGCGACCAGCGGATGGCGCAGGATCTCCGGGTTCGCCGTGAGCAGCGAGAACCCCTGGTAGACGATGCGTCGCTCCGCGCAGAACGCCCGCACGCCGCGGTCCCATCCGCGGCGGGCGAAGCAGCGATTCTGGACGAAGGCGGGCGCCTCGGCGCCGGCGACCTCCATCTGCTCGAGCTGGCCCAGGGACACATTGCTGACGCCGAGGAGGCGCGTGCGGCCCGCATCGCGCTCCTTTCCCATCGCCGCTCCAGACCTCGGCGTCGTCGCCCGTCCAGTCGTGGCCCGAGGCAGGGCCGTGCAGCACGTAGCTGTCGACGTGGTCGGTTCCGAGGTGATCGAGCGAGCTCGCCATGGACTGGGCCACCTGCGCGGACAGGTCGGCCTCGGGGTCATAGGGCAGCCGGTGGTCCTGACCATCCCGGTAGGTGAACTTCGTTTGCAGAAAGAGATCCGCGCGCGTCACCAGCCCCGCGCGGTAGGCCGCGGCGAGACCTTGACCGACTCCGGCCTCGAAGTAGTGCCGCCGCTGATTGGCGGTGTCGATGGCCCGAAAGCCCATCCGGAGCGCGAGCTCCGTCAGGAGCGGCGTCCGGTCCTCCTTCCACGCGGTCCCGTAGAGGAAGTCGGGAACCGCGACGGGGCGATGCGTCGCCATCGGGTCATCGCCCGAAATACCGTACGAGCACTCTCTCGTCCCTCCGGGGCGCGCATCAACTTGTCTCCGCGCGGATCCTCTCGTGCAGGCGCGCCAGGGCGTCGATGATGGCGTCGACCGTACGGGCACCGGCCTGGGAAATGGCGGTCGCGTTCAGCGCGACCCAGCCGAACCCCATCGTCCGAAGCGCGACGACCCGCGCGACGACGGCCTCGTGGTCCGCGTAGAACGTCTTGCCCGCCGCGTCGCGGGTGGAGGAGCCACCATGCTCTGCAAGCCGATGGCGGCGGGATCGCGGCCCGCCTGGTGGGCGTGCCGGTGAATGCTCTCGATGGCCTGCCGGGCATCGCTCGCCTCTGCCACGCGGCTCGCCAGCCAGCCGTCCCCGAGCCGGCCGACGCGGCGATACGCGGCTTCGGAGTTGCCGCCGATCCAGATCGGCAGGCGCCCGCCCTGGGGCGGCTTCGGCTCCATCGCCATGGCCGCGGTGGGTAGTGCGGGCCGATCGCGCTGACGTGTGCCTCACTCCAGTACGCCCGGAGCAGGCGAATGGCCTCGTCCATGCGCGCCCCCCGGGTCCGGAAGCTCTCGCCGAGCGCGTGGTACTCGGACTCTTGCCAGCCCACCCCGACACCCAGACGCATCCGCCCGCCCGAGAGGGTGTCGAGGGTGCTGACCTGCTTGGCGACGAGCGCCGGCTGGCGTTGCGGCAGCACCAGCACCTCGGTCCCGAGGGTGACGCGCGTGGTGACGGCGGCCATGTACGCGAGCGCCGTCAGGGCCTCGAGGATCGGCATCGCCGGATTGTACGGGCCGGGTGGCCGCCCTTCCATGGGGATGCCCATCACCACGTGGTCGAAGATGTCGATGTGGTCGTAGCCGATGCGCTCGATGGCGGAGGCGAGACGGCCGACCGCGGCCGGCCCTTCGCGATAGCAGACGCTCGGGAACTCGACGGAGAGCTTCAATGGCGTCGTCCTCGCGACGATCTTCGCCTCCCGGACCGAGATCCGTCAAGCAATCGGCTGCGACCGTGTAAACGTTACACCTGAGGGGTGTAAGTCCTGCAAGGTGTGCGATGATTGACCGCCGGGATCCCGGCGGATTGTCGCGCCGGTCGTGGGCTTCCTGGAGCGCACTCGCCGTGGCACAGAGGTTGCGTGACCATCACGCCGGCAGCCGGCCGGCAGCGAGCGCGGTCGCGCGCCCATTTCCGTTTCCGGGGGACTCGCCGACGACATGTTCCAGCGGATTCTCGCCAGATTCTTTCCTCGCGACATGGCGGTCGACCTCGGCACCGCCAATACGCTCGTCTACGTGCCGGGGCAGGGGATCGTGCTGAACGAGCCGTCGATCGTCGCGGTGCACACGCGCGACCGCTCCGTGCTCGCGGTCGGCGCACAGGCCAAGGCCATGCTCGGCCGCGGCCCCGGGTCCATCGAGGTGATCCGGCCGCTCCGCCACGGCGTCATCGCCGACTACAACACGACCGAGAAGATGCTGAATCACTTCATCCGCCACGCGCATCGAGCGCGGAGCCCCGTGCACCCGCGCGTCGTGATCAGCGTGCCCTCGGGCATCACCCAGGTCGAGCGGCGGGCCGTGCAGGAGTCCGCGATGCAAGCCGGCGCACGCCAGGTGTATCTCGTGTCGGAGCCGGTCGCGGCGGCCGTGGGCGCGGGCCTGCCCATCACCGATCCCGGCGCCAACATGATCGTCGACATCGGCGGCGGCACGACCGAGGTCGCGGTGATCTCGCTGTCCGGCATCGTGCACTCGACGTCGCTGCGGCTGGGCGGCGACGACATGAACGATGCCATCGCGCTGCACGTGCGCAAGAGCCACGGCCTCTTGATCGGGGAGCGGCGCTCCGAGGAGATCAAGATCGAGCTCGGCTCCGCGCTACCCGCAGGCCGACGACGCGGCGCCCATGCCGGTGAAGGGCCGCGACCTCACGAGCGGCCTGCCGAAGACCGTCACCGTGACGGTGGCCGAGGTGCGCGAGGCGCTGCGGGAGCCCGTCACCGCGATCGTCGAGGCGGTGCGCGCCTGCCTCGAGCAGACGCCGCCCGAGCTGGCGGCGGACATCGTGGACAAGGGCATCATCCTGACGGGCGGCGGCGCGCTCCTCGCCGGCCTCGACCGCCTGCTGAACCGCGAGACCGGGCTGCCCATCTCGGTGAGTGACGATCCCCTCACGTGCGTCGTGCGCGGCGCCGGCCACGTGCTCGACGACTCGGCCTTCCTGGATCGGGTGGCCTTCGCGCCCTGAAGCCGGCGGGGCCGACCGCTTGTCGTGCGGCGCAGCGCGGGCGTGGTCTATGGTGGTGAGGGCGGATTCTGAAGGCCCCGCGACGTCGTGTTTCCCCGCAGAGCCCGCGATGGGCCGAGGCCAGACCGTGATGGACGAAGTCGCTGGAGCACCCGGTGAGGAGCACGACCTGTTCCGCGCGCTCGTCGAGCACAGCCTCGGGCTCATGTGCGTTCACGACCTCGAGGGCAACCTGCTCTTCGTGAACACGGCCGCCGCGGAGAGCCTGGGCTTCCGGGCCGAGGACGGGATCGGCTGGAACCTCCGGCGATTCCTGTCGCCCGCCGCGGAGGGGAAGTTCGACGCCTACCTGGAGCGGATCCGTGTCAATCGCGTCGACAGCGGCAGGATGAGCCTCATGTCGAAGAGCGGCGGCGAGCGGATCTGGCAGTACCGCAACGTCCTCCACGAAGCGCCCGGGCTGCCCCCGTGCGTGCTCGGTCACGCCCAGGACGTGACGGAGAGCGTCCGGGCGGTGCAAGCCCTCAAGGAGAGCGAGCGGCGCTTCCGTCTCCTCGCGGATACGACGCCGGTCCTGATCTGGATGTCGGACCCGAGCGGCTCATGCACCTTCGTGAACCGGCCCTGGCGTCGATTTCACCGGGCGCCCGGAGGCGGAGCATCTCGGCGCAGGGTGGACCAACAGCATTCATCCTGAAGACCGGCCCGGCGTCATCGAGGCGTTCGGCACGCGCCGTCACATCCCGGGCGCCGTTTCGCGCCGAGTACCGCCTCCGCCGGGTCGACGACGCGTACCACTGGATGATGGGGTATGGAGTTCCCCGGATCGCGGAGGACGGCTCCTTCGCGGGGCTGGTCGGCTCGTCCGTCGACGTCACCGACGAGCGGCGCGCGCGCGAGGCGCTCGAGCTGGCGCAAGCCCGACGGATCGAATCGCTCGGCGTGCTGGCCGGCGGCGTCGCCCACGAGTTCAACAATCTGCTCACCGTGATCGCCGGACGGATCCAGCTCCTGCTCGACCGGCTCTCGGCGGATGAGCCTGCGTGCCGCGATCTCTATCTCATCCAGCGGAGCGCCCAGCGGGCGGCCGAGCTCACCCGGGAGCTGCTCGCCTTCGGCCGCCGCCAGCTCCTGCAGCCGCGGCGGATCGACCTCAACGAGTTCCTGACGGCGCTGTCGCTCGTCACGCGGGTCGGCAGCCGCATCGAGGCGACATTTCAGTCTCGAGGAGCCGCTCCGGCAGATCCACGTCGATCCCGGCCAGCTCAAGCGCGCCATCCTGCACCTCGTCGAGCACGCGTGCGAGGCGATGCCCGCCGGCGGCCGACTCGTCGTCGAGACGGCGAACGCGGACCTGGACGATGCATTCGTCCAGGCGCATCCCGGCGCGTCGGCGGGGCCGCACGTGAGAGTCACGATCCGCGACAGCGGGACCGGGCTCGACGAGGCCACCCAGAGTCGGCTCTTCGAGCCGTTCTTCACCGCCAAGCGCGGCGTCCAGGGCAGTGGCCTCAGCCTGCCCGCCGTCTACGGCATCACCGCCCAGCATGGCGGGTATATCGCGGTCGAGAGCGGGCGGCATTCCGGGACCGCCTTCATGATGTATCTCCCCGCCGTGGCGGACGAGGGCAGTCCCGCGGCCGGCACGGCCGCCCGCGGCCCAGAGGGTCCGAGGGGCACCGAGACCATCCTGCTCATCGAGCACGACAAGGACGTGCGCCTCCTGCTGCGGGACATTCTCGAGCCGCACGGCTATCGAGTGATCGAGGCGGTCGACCCGGCGGAGGCGCTGGCGCTCGTCACGCAGCGGACTGAACCGATTCACCTCATCCTGGCGAGCCTCGGCGACGACGCCGGCGCGTCCGGGGTCGTCGAGCAACTCGGAGCCGCGCGGCCCGCCGCCAGGATCCTCTGCGTGTCCGCCCTCCCCGCAGCCTCCACGGAGCGCCGCGGAGCCGCGGGCCCGGCGGTGCTGCAGAAGCCATTCACGGTGCTGCACCTTCTCGGCAAGGTGCGTCGACGTGCTGGACGGGCGGGATGGATAGACGGCACGACCCAGTCTGCGGAAACTCTCTCGGAAAGGCGGAGACCTGCCCACATGAGCTCGACCACATCCGGCAAGATCGCCCTCGTCACCGGCGCGGGAACGGGAATCGGCAAGCACGCGGCCCTCGCTCTCTCGCGGGACGGCTACTCGGTCGCCCTGGCGGGACGCCGCAAGGATCTCCTCGAAGCGACGGCGGCGGAGGCCAAGGGACCCACGCTGGTGGTCCCCACCGACGTCGGCGACCCCGCCTCGGTCAGGGCGCTGTTCGCGAAGACGCGGGAGACGTTCGGCCGGCTCGACGTGCTCTTCAACAATGCGGGCACGGGGGCGCCGCCGGTGCCCCTCGAGGACCTGACGTACGAGCAGTGGAAGACCGTGGTCGACATCAACCTGACCGGGGTCTTCCTGTGCACGCAGGAGGCCTTCAAGATCATGAAGAGCCAGGACCCTCGGGGCGGCCGCATCATCAACAACGGCTCGATCTCGGCCCATGCCCCGCGGCCGAACTCGTCGCCCTACACGTCCACCAAGCACGGGGTGACCGGGCTCACGAAGGCCGCCTCGCTCGACGGGCGGAAGTACGGCATCGCCTGCGGCCAGATCGACATCGGCAATGCCGCGACCGACATGACCGCGCGCATGAAGCAGGGCGTGCCCCAGGCCAACGGCTCCGTGGCGGTGGAGCCGACCATGGACGTGGAGAACGTCGCCCGCGCCGTCGCCTACATGGCGAGCCTGCCCCTGGACGCGAACGTGCTGTTCATGACCGTCATGGCCACCGAGATGCCCTTCGTCGGACGCGGGTAGCCGGACGGGGCCGAGCCTCGGCGCTCCCTCAGCGCGGCTGACGGGCGAGCGCCGAGAGCACGGCGCGCAGCGATGCCGTGATGATGTTCGGGTGCGTGCCGACGCCCCACCAGAGGCCGCCGTCCGGCGCGATGGTCTCCACGTAGGCGACGGCCGTGGCGTCGGCGCCCTGTCCGAGCGCGTGCTCGGCGTAGTCGACGACGTCGATCTCGACGCCGAGCCCGGAGCGCAGCGCGTCCACGAACGCGGCGATGGGCCCATTGCCCGTGCCCGTCACGGTGCGGGGGGCGCCGTCCACCACGAGCTGCGCGGTGATCCGGGTGCCGTCGCCGCCGTCGCCCGAGACCAGCTCGTGACTGCCGCAGCTCTAGGGCGGGCTTGTCGGGCAGGTACACGGACCTGGAACGCCTCCCACATGGCCGCGGGGCTGATCTCCGTCCCGCTGTCCTCGGTGATCGCCTGGATGGTCTTCGAGAACTCGATCTGCAGGCGCCGCGGCAGGTCGAAGCCGTGCTCGACCTTCATGATGAAGGCGACGCCGCCCTTGCCGGACTGGCTGTTGACGCGGATCACCGCCTCGTAGGTGCGCCCCACGTGCTTCGGATCGATGGGCAGGTACGGGCACCTCCCACACCGCGTAGTCCCGCGGCAGGGCCTCCATGCCCTTCTTGATGGCGTCCTGATGCGAGCCGGAGAACGCCGTGTAGACGAGGTCGCCCACGTAGGGATGGCGCGGATGCACGGGCAGGCGATTGCAGTACTCGGCCACGCGCCGGAGCGCGTCGATGTCGGTGATGTCGAGCTCGGGATCGACGCCCTGCGCGAAGAGGTTCATGGCGAGCGTGACGACGTCCACGTTGCCCGTGCGCTCGCCGTTGCCGAACAGCGTGCCCTCGACTCGATCGGCGCCCGCGAGCACGCCGAGCTCGGTGGCGGCCACCGCGCAGCCGCGGTCATTGTGCGGGTGGAGCGACAGCACGAGGCGGTCGCGCCGGGAGATGCGGCGGCAGGAACCACTCGATGGTGTCGGCGTAGAGGTTCGGCGTGTACATCTCGACCGTCGCGGGCAGGTTCAGCACGATCTTCCGGTCGGACGTCGGCTCGATCACGTCCATGACCGCCTCGCAGATCTCGACGGCGAACTCCACCTCGGTGCCCGTGTAGCTCTCGGGCGAGTACTCGTAGAAGATCTCGGTGTCGCCCATCGTCTCCTCGAGCTTCCGGCACAGCTTGGCGGCATTGACCGCGATGTCGACGATGCCGGGCTTGTCGAGGCCGAACACGACGCGCCGCTGGAGGATGGACGTCGAGTTGTAGAAGTGCACGATGGCCCGCCGGGCGCCCTGCAGGCACTCGTAGGTCCGGTGGATCAGCTCGGGCCGGCACTGCACGAGCACCTGGATGGTGACGTCGTCGGGGATCAGGTCCTCCTCGATGAGGAGGCGGACGAAGTCGATAGTCGGGCTGCGACGCCGAGGGAAAGCCGACCTCGATCTCCTTGAAGCCCATCTTGACGAGGGCCTCGAACATCCGGCGCTTGCGCTCGGGGTCCATCGGATCGATGAGGGCCTGGTTGCCGTCCCGCAGATCGACCGAGCACCAGCGGGGCGCCTTCGTCAGCTTCTTGTCCGGCCACGTGCGGTCGCGCAGCTCGAGCGGGACGAAGGGGACGGTACTTGTCGAAGGCCATCTTCCTCGGCGTCACGGGTTGTGGTGGCATGTCGCTCCTCGGGTGGCTCCATCGGAGCCGGAAAATAAAAAACCTCCTGACGGGAAACTCCGCAGGAGGCTCGGCGAGCGCGCTCGGCAGCGCTCGCCGCTACATAAGTAGGAGGACCAGGGACTGATCCATGGCGAAGCTAGAGTGCCAGGGAAGCTCCGCCATGTCAACCATTCGCCGCGGGGCCATGCGCTTCGGAGGCGAGCGCGGCGCATCAGGGCCTCGCTCTCGGCGTCGGCGGGGAAGAAGCACTCGATCCGCAGCTCCTCGAGCGTGATGTCGTAGGGGACGCCGAGGCTGGTCAGCGTCGAGAAGAACTTGAGGCGCACGTCGCCCTTGGCGAGCTCGACGGCGAGAAAGGGCGCCGTGGAGGCGTCGAGGTCGAGCGTGCGCCACTGGCGGGGCACGTCCGGGTAGGACAGGAGCTCCTCGAGCAGCCGGCCCGTCGCCGCGCCGCCGATGCCTCGGAGCACGTCGCGGTGCAGCCACTGGATGAGGGCCGCCGCCGTGGCCTCCCAGTTGACGATGAACGGCCGCAGCCCCCGCGGATGGTACGTCAAGCGGATCGCATTGGGCGGCCCCACGGCGGCGATCGCCTCGGGGTCGAGGAAGAGGCCCAGGAGCCGCGTTCGCGCCCTCGTTGCTCATGAGGATGTTCCAGCGCCCGTCGACCACCAGAGCCGGGTAGGGCTCCTGCTGGCGCAGGATGAACTCGAGCGCCTGCCGCACCTGCGCCATCTCCGGGGAGTCGAGACCCGTCTCGCGGTACATGGCGGCGTAGCCCGCGGCGGTGAGCAGCTCGTTCCTGCGCTCGCGGCGGCACCTCGAGGACCCGGGCGAGGAGCAGGACCATCTCCCGGCTCGGCTGGGCGCGGCCCGTCTCGACGAAGCTCAAGTGGCGCGTCGAGACCTCGGCCTCGACGGCGAGGGCGAGCTGACTCATCCGCCGCCGCTCCCGCCACTGGCGGAGCAGCCCGCCGAACGCGCTCGCCCGGCCCCGCTCGCGATGCCCCTGCGCGGTGGCTTCACCCTCTGCATGACCGCAGTCTATCCCCTGCCGCGAGCGAGCGCCATTACCTCTCGCGTAATGGCTGGGAGGCGTCGTCGCCTCCGGGGGCCGGCGCGCTCGTCGCGCGCCCCCGTCGTGCCCGACGGCTGTTCCCGCGGCGGGGAATGCAGGCTAGGCAGCTACCTTGCGACGCCAACTCCGGAGTCTGAGCCCCGCGCGCGGTTCAGCTCACCATCGCGTAGGTGCGCTCGATGTTGCCGAGCAGCCGGTGCGCCAGGGCCGGTACTCGCCGTAGACGGAAAACGGCTTCTCGTAGACGGGTCCGAGCACGGCGGGCAGACGCTCCTTGACCTGGTCGAGCGTGGCCCCGGCCGCGACCTCGCGGCGAACCGCGTCGACCATGTCGCGGACGTAGCCGCGGAACGTGTCGAGCCAGTCGCGGCCGGCGACGGCGCCATGCCCCATGATGATGTGGGTGAAGTCGAGCCGGGCGAGCTTGTCGAGCGTGCCCGCCCAGTCCTCCGGATAGCCGTCGCCCATGTACGGCGTCCACCCGATCAGCGCGTCGCCCGTGATCACGACCTTCTCCTTCGGCAGGTAGACGAAGACGTCGCCCTCGGTGTGGGCCCGGCCGAGGTGCAGGAGATGGATCTCCCGGTCGCGGCGGTAGAGCTTCATCGTGCCTTCGAAGGCGATGGTGGGCAGCGCGGGCTCGAGGGCCGCGACCTCACCGAGGTAGGCTCGCGCCAGGCGCAGCGACTCCGCGACCCGGGTGCGCTCCTCCGGGCCACGCGCGGCGGCGAGCTCCGCCTCGAGGCGGGCGATCTCCGCCGGGACCTGGCGGACATGGTCCTGGATGCGCTTCAGCCCCTTTCTCACCATCGCCTCGCGCGTGATCTGGTTGGTCACGATCTCCGCGCCCGGATACGCCTTGGGGTAGACCTCGTTGCCGTGCCAGTGGTCCCAGTGGAAGTGCGTGTTGACGACGTAGCGCACGGGCTGCGCGCGAGAGGTCGCGGAGATGGTCCACGATGACCCGGGCCGCCGAGGGCTTGTGTGCGTGTCGACGACGACGAGGCCGTCGTCCGTCTCGATGATCGCCGTGTTGCAGTTGACCTTGTACGCGGGCGCGGCCACCGCGACGTGCACGCCGTCGGCGACCTGCGAAATGTCGAATCGCGCGTCGCCGCCGTCGGGGCCCTCGTGAGCGCAGCAGTCCATGGTCGGCTCGACTCCTTCGGCTCGCGCGCGTCACTGCAGTCTCGCGGGAGACGAGGAAAAACGACAGGACCTTGACGCGATACGAGGCGCCTCGCTTCGGCACCGACACGAAGAAGTACGCGCGGCCTCCCGCCGGCACATCACCCGGCACCCACCCGAAGACGCGGCTCTCCACCTCGCCCGCGGCGTCGAGGACCTCGACCTGCGAGCCGGACCCCGTTGACGCGGTAACTGTGGCTGCTGATGACGTAGCCCTGCACGGCCCAGCCGCCGCGCGGGACCGCCTCCGGGTCCCACTCCACCTTGAAGTACCGGTCGACGTCGCTCGTGCTCTGGGCACGAGCCGGGGCGGCACCGAGCCGATCAAGACGATGAGCGCGCAGCCGAGAGCGGCGAGCGCATGGGGCCAGCGAACGGCAGTCGTCATGGCGAACATCCTACCTTAGCCTGCACGATGCCCCGCAGAAGAATGGATCAGGGAAGCTGGCCGGTGCCGCCGGCGCGCCGGATCACTTCCTGGATCAAGGGGACGAAGAGCATCGCGGCGAAGAAGAGCGTGGCCAACCAGATCGCGAGGCGGACGAGGCGCATGGCCGGGTCTACGGTAGCCAGCTGCGCATCCGTCAAGGCATCTCGCGCTTGAGAATGGGCAGCCCGACTACACTGTCGTCGTGCACGACAGCTTCAAGGATTCGAGGACGACATGTTCTGCGGCCGCTGCAAGCAGGCGACCGTGCGAAGCGGCTGCTCCTGGTCCTGCCCACCGGCAACAAGTACGACTATGCGTGCAGCGTCTGCGGACCACGTCGGGGGCAAGACCGACAACGACGCCGGGACTTGCAGCGCCCTGCTGGCAACGCGCCTGCGCGCTCATCGCCTCGCGACCTCGGGCGGCCGGCTCGGAAGATCCGCTGGCGGGCTCGGGCACTCGCTGGCTGCCGGCGGGACTCGACGGCTCCGAGCGCAGGAGGGCTCGGTGATGGGGGCGGGACTGTCGTTTCGCGGCGAGGTGAGCGGCGAGGGGGACTTTCACGTCGCCGGCAAGTTCGAAGGCGACATCAACGTGACCGGTCGCGTGCTCGTGACCGACGGCGCCCAGGTCGACGCCAATATCAACGCGCTGGCGATCGTGATCGGCGGCACCGTGCGGGGGAACCTCTCGGCCTCGACACGCGTCGAGATCCTGCCCACGGGCGTGCTCACGGGCACCCTCAAGACGGGCAGCTTCTCCGCCGCCGACGGCGCGTCCGTCAAGGGCGAGGTCTGGGTGGAGCCCCCGGGCGCGCGCGCCGCGGGCGCATCGCCCAGCTCATGAACCTGTTCGGCTGGCTCGAGGATGCCCGGGCGCGGCGCCTGGCGATCCAGGTGGGCGCGGGTGTCGCGGTGGTCGGCGCTCATCGTCGGCGGGCGCCTGGGCGTGGTACCGGCGGCAGGAATCGCGCGGCGAGAGCGCCCTCGCCTCGGCCACCGTCCTCGCCGAGCTGGCCTCGGCGCCGCAGGCCACCCCCGAGGCCCGCGCCAAGGCGATCGCGGCGCTCGAGGCCGTGCTGCGCGACCATCCGCGCTTCTCCGGCGCGGCCCAGGCCGCCTATCGGCTCGGCAATCTCCGCTACGCCGGCGGCGCGTATCCACAGGCGCGCGGGGCGTACGAGCTCGCCCTCGCCAAGGGTGGCCCGGCCTCGCTGCGGGTCCTGAGCGCTGTCGGCATCGGCTATACGTGGGAAGCGGAGAAGAACTACGCCAATGCCGCGACGGCCTACGAGGCCGCGCTCAAGGTCGATGCCGCCGAAGACGTTTCTCTACGAGGACACGCTGATGGCGCTCGCGCGCGTCCAGGAGCTGGGCGGGAAGCCGGCGGCCGCCGTCGAGACGTACCAGCGGTTGCTCAAGGAGATGCCCGACACGCGCCGCGCCGACGATCTGAAGACGCGCCTCGCCGATCTCAAGAGCCGTCCCGGTCAGTAGAGCGCTCGCATCCGTCAGTGGGTCCCCAGGGTGTCCGATGCTCCCGCAGCGGCCCAACGTCCGATAAGAAGCATTATGTTAGGTTTGGCTCGAGATCCCTGGCCCGCTCACCGGACGTCCGCGCGCCGCTCGATCACCCGGACGGCCTTGCCCTCGCTGCGAGGAATGCTCTTGGGCGGGACGATCGCGATCTGAGGATTGAGACCGAGGTAGCTCCGTAGCCGCTCCGCGACGCGCGCGGACAGGGCGATCGCCTCCGGCCGCGTCGCGTCGAAGCCGCCCCACCGGCGCGACCACGTCCTCGGTGGGCTCGACCTGCACCTCGAGCGTGGGGAACTCGTGGCTGCGGTCCACGACGAGCAGATAGTGCGGCGCCACGTCGCTCGACCGCCAAGCAGGGCCGCCTCGAGCTGCGACGGATAGACGTTGACCCCCTTGATCACGAGCATGTCGTCGCTGCGCCCCTTGATGCGGGCGATGCGCACGGTCGTGCGCCCGCACGCGCAGGGCGCCGGATCGAGGCTGGTGACGTCGCCGGTGCGGTAGCGGAGCATCGGGAGCGCTTCCTTGGTCAGGCTCGTCAGCACGAGCTCGCCCTCGTGCCCCGGCGGCCGGCGGCTCGCCCGTGCGCGGGTCGATGATCTCGGGCAGGAAGTGGTCCTCGTTCACGTGCAGCCCGGGGCGGCCTTCGATGCACTCGCTGGCCACGCCGGGCCCGATGACCTCGCTCAATCCGTAGAAGTCGAGGGCCGTGAGCCCCCAGAGCGCCTCGAGCTGGGCGCGCATCGCCTCCGTCCAGGGCTCCGCCCCGAACACCCCGTAGCGGAGCCCGACGGAGCGGGGGTCGATCCCCTGCTCGCGCATGGTCTCGCCGATGTAGAGGGCGAACGACGGCGTGCAGGCGAGGCCCTGCGGCCGGAAGTCCTGCAGCAGCAGGATCTGGCGCAGCGTGTTGCCGGAGGAGGCGGGCACCACGGTGAGCCCCATGTGCTCCGCGGCATCGTGAAAGCCCAGGCCGCCCGTGAACAGGCCGTACCCGTAGGCCACCTGGATCATGTCCCCCGGCACCGCACCGGCGGACGCCAGCGACCGCGCCATGACCTCGCGCCAGACGAGGAGGTCGCGCTTGGTGTAGCCGACGACGGTGGGCTTGCCGCGCGTCCCCGACGACGCGTGCACCCGGGCCACGTTCCGCAGCGGCACGGCGAAGAGGCCCCATGGATAGTGCTGGCGCAGATCGTCCTTCACGGTGAACGGGATGCGCGCGAGGTCGGCCAGGCTCTGGATCGCCTCGGGGACGACGCGCGCCCGGTTGAGCCGCTCCCGATACAGGGGCACGCGGCTCTCTGCCCACGTCAGCGTCTCGCGCACGCGCTCGAGCTGCAGCCGCTCGAGCGCGGCGCGCGCCATCGTCTCCGCCGCCGGGTTCCAGATCACGGCGCGCGTCAGCCGATCACGACTGCGCTTCACGAGCCAGTGCTGCCGCTCGAGGAAGTGGGCGATGCTGTCGAGGAGGGCGGAGCCCGTCCCGGCGTCGAGGCTGATGCGATCCGGCACGATGTGGCGCACCTCGGAGTACGACAGCAGCACGCGGAGCAGGGTCCGCACGCGCGGATCCGGCGCGAAGAACCCGCGCCGGCCCACGCCCGGTCCCGTCGGCGTCCCACTCGGGCTCGAATGTCACGGAGATCGCCCGGGCGCCGTCCGGCGCGGACATCAGCGGCGCCGCGCGGCGAGCGCCGCGTAGTGGCGCGCCATGACCTCGACCTGGCCGACCGCGGAGAACTGCCGCTCGGCGACGCGCCGCGCGGCCCGCCCCATCGCGGTGCGCCGCTCGCGGTCGAGGAGGAGTCCGATGGCGGCGTCGGCCAGATCGCCCGTCTCCGCCTTGGTGAGGAGCCCGGTCTCGCCGTCCCGCACCACCTCGTCCACGCCCGAGGCCCTGACGGCGACGGCAGGCAGGCCCGAGGCGTGCGCCTCCGCGAGGACGAGCCCCTGTGTCTCGGTCTCCGAGGCGAACATGAACAGGTCGGCGGCCCGGTAGAACGCCGGCAGCGCCTCGCGGCTCATGCCCCCGCGGAAGTGGATTCGCGCGGCCGCCGGGCTCGCGGCCGGCTTGCTCGGCGGAGGCTCGCCTCGTGGGTGCCCTGCCCCACGAGCAGAAGGCGGCTCCCGGACACGGCCGTGGCGATGGCCCCGAACGCATCGATCACGCGCCCCACGCTCTTCTCGCGGTCGAGCCGCCCCACGTAGAGGCAGATCGGGCTCATCGGCGGGCAGGGCGAGTGTCTGTCCGGGCCTGACGCTGGTCCCCGGGCGTGAAGAGATCGAGCGGCACGCCCGTCGGCACGACGGCGACAGGCGCCCGGACCCCGCGCCCGGCCAGCGTGGCCGCCATGTGCTCGGACGGGGCGATCACGAGGTCCGCGGTGCTGGCGAAACGGCACGCGAGGCGCACCGCCAGCCCCGCCACCGCCCGCTCCGGCAGGGGCACGTAGTGGGCGTACTTCTCGTAGCGCGTGTGATACGTGAAGACCAGGGGCCGCCCGAGCCGCCGTGCGAGCCGCCGCGCCGTGACGCCGAGCAGGAACGGGTGCTGGGCATGCACGACGTCGAGGGCGAGCCCGCGCGCGAGCCGCGCGAGCCGGGGCGAGACAGGCAGAGGCAGCGAGAACCCCGGATAGGTCGGAGCGGGAACCGACGGGTAACGGAAGACGCGAGGGGGATCGGTTAGGGGACCGGACGAGGCCGGCGCAAAGATCCAGACGTCATGGCCGAGGGCTTCGAGTCCCTGCCGCAGCGTCTCGACGGCGGTCGTGACGCCGCCGCGGAACGGCAGGTAGTTGTTCGTGAACAGTCCGACGCGCATTCACTCCCCTACTCGTCCGGTGGCCGGCCCGGGTCCTTGCTCCGCTCGGGCTTGTCGAAGTCTCCGGGCTTGAGAGACTCGAGCCACTCCTTGATCTGCGCGGGGTCGTCGACCTTGCCGGCGCCCTCCGTCTCCTTCGCCACCTTGACCTCGACCGACTCCGCCTTGGCGAGCACCTCGTCGTCGACGAAGATCGGCGCGTCCACCCGCAGGGCGAGCGCGATGGCGTCGGACGGCCGCGAGTCGACCGCGAGATCCCGCGCCCCGAGCTTCAGGTGGATGACGGCGTAGAACGTGTTCTCGCGCAGGTCGGTGACCTCGACCTTCGCCACGCGCGCGTCGACGGTCTCGAGCAGGTTCTTGATGAGGTCGTGCGTCATCGGGCGCGCGGTCGGGATCTTCTCCAGCTCGAGCGCGATGGCGTTGGCCTCGGGCAGCCCCACCCAGATCGACAGGGAGCGCTTGTCGTCCTCGTCGCGCAGGACGATCATCGGCATGTTCGACAGCGGGTCCAGCACGAGGTTCTTGACCTTCATCTCGAGCCACATGGCATTCCTCCTAGAGAGCTGCCCCTACCGGGTCCGCCAGCGCGCCACGGAGGCTATGGGGCAGCGCCTCGGTGATCCGCACCGGCACGACCGCGCCGAGGAGCTCGCGCCCGCGGGCGTCGAAATTCACGACGCGGTTGCATCGCGTCCGCCCCGATGCCTCGCGCGCGTCCTTTCGCGACACCCCGTCGACGAGGACGGGCAGGACGCGGCCAGCGAGCCGGCGGCTCCGCTCGCGCCGCGATCCCGCCCGTGACCTCGAGCAGCGCGGCGTTGCGCTCGGCCTTCACCGCGTCGGGGACCTGATCGGCCATGTCCGCGGCCGGCGTGCCCGGCCGGCGTGAATAGCGAAACACGAAGGCATTGTCGTAGGCCACGCGCTCGACGACGTCCACCGTTTCCGCGAAGTCCGCGTCCGTCTCGCCGGGAAAGCCCACGATGATGTCGGTGGAGAGCGCGATGTCGGGCACCGTGGCCTTGATCTCGTCGATCAGCTCGAGGTAGCGGCGCCTTGGTGTAGCCGCGATTCATCCGGGCGAGGACGCGGTCCGAGCCCGACTGCACCGGCAGGTGGAGGTATTCGACCACCTTCGGCACGTCGCGGATCGCCCGGATCAAGCGGGTGGTCAGGTTGTACGGATTCGAGGTCGTGAAGCGGATGCGCTCGATGCCCTCCACGCGATCGACCAGCTCGAGGAGCGCGGCGAGATCCGTCGGCGGGTCGAGGTCGCGCCCATAGGCATTGACGGTCTGGCCGAGCAGCGTCACCTCTCGGCAGCCGGCTGCGGCGAGCCCGCGGATCTCCTCGACGATGGCGTCCGGGGCATGGCTTCGCTCGCGGCCCGCGCGTGACGGGCACGACGCAGAACGTGCAGTGCTTCTCGCACCCCTCCATCACGGTGACGAAGGCCTTGAGCCGGCGCGCCGCATCGGCTCGGGCTTGGCGGTGATCTTGACCAGGGCGCCCTCCCCGGTGTCGAGCACCTGCCGCTCCCCCTGTCGAACGCGTCGCCACGAGCTGCCCGACCCGCGCGATGGCGGGCGAGCCGAACACGAGGTCGACGTACGGCGCCCGGTCCTGGATGCGCCCCTGCTGGAGCTGGGCCATGCAGCCCATCACGCCGATGACGAGGTCGGGCCGCGCCTTCTTGAGGCCCTTCAGCGCGCCGAGCTGGGAGAAGACCTTGTCCTCCGCCTTCTCGCGGATCGAGCACGTGTTGAGCAGGATCACGTCGGCGTCCTCGGGCTTGTCGCAGAGCTCGTACTGGTCGGTCTTGAGCAGGCCGGCGACCCGCTCCGAGTCGTACTCGTTCATCTGGCAGCCGTAGGTGATCAGGTGGAGCTTAGGCACAGTTCACTTTTCCATATTTTACTGGTACTTAGGCTAGTCACCCATCAGAGACGCATGTCAACGCTCGCCGGCGTCAGCGGACCTCCTCGAAGACGCCGATCCGGCGGAAGCGCTCATGCCGCGCCTCGACGAGCGCGGCGCCGGACAGCCCGCGCAGCCGCCGGAGCTGATCGCGGAGCGCTGCGCGCAGATTGGCCGGCGGTCTGCTCCCAGTCCCGATGGGCTCCCCCGACCGGCTCGGGAATGACGCCATCGATCACCCCGAGCCGGAGCAGTTCCGGCGCGGTGACCCGCATGAGCCCGGCGGCCTCCGGGGCCTTGGCGGCGTCCCCCCACAGGATGGCCGCGCAGCCCTTCGGGTGAGATCACGGAATAGATCGCGTACTCGAGCATGAGCACCCGGTTGCCGACACCGATGGCGAGGGCCCCGCCGCTGCCGCCCTCCCCGGTGACGATGCAGACGATCGGCGTGGCGAGCCCCGCCATCTCGCGGAGGTTGCGCGCGATGGCCTCGGCCTGGCCGCGCTCTTCCGCGCCGAGGCCCGGATAGGCGCCGGGCGTATCGATGAAGGTGACGATGGGAGCGCCGAACTTCTCGGCGAGCTGCATGAGCCGGAGCGCCTTCCGGTAGCCCTCGGGGTGCGGCATGCCGAAGTTGCGCGCGATGTTCTCGCGGGTATCCCGCCCCTTCTGGTGGCCGACGACGACCACGGGCGCCGCCGTCGAAGCGCGCGAGGCCGCCGACCATGGCCTTGTCGTCGCCGTAGACCCGATCGCCGTGGAGCTCCACCCAGTCCTCGACGAGCAATCCGACGAGATCGAGGGTGCGCGGGCGCTTCGGGTGCCGCGCGATCTGGGCGCGCTGCCAGGCCGTCAGGCCCCCGTAGATCTTCTGCTGGAGCCGTGCGAGGCGGTCCTCGAGGCGAGCGATCTCGTCGCGGGAGCCCCGGGGGTCTCGGCCGCCCGGAGCTGCGAGAGGCGATTCTCGATCTCGGTCAGCGGCTTCTCGAAATCAAGCTCGTCCAGCATACTCGACGAGTATACTGCCCGGCCCGAGGAGCGACTCGACTTTTGCCACCATGGAGGCGCCGGGATCGACGAGCAGCTCCTTGACCCGCACCACGACCTCCTGATCGGGCAGGAGCACGTGCACGAAGAGCGGCGTGCGGCCCCGGTGGTCCTGACAGACCGATCGGAGGGACGCCAGCCGCGCATCGACCGCGTCGTCCTCGGCACGCATCCGGACCCGACACGTGAGCGCCGGGCCCGCGCCCTCCGCCCGCCGGCGGCGGCGGCCGCGTCGTCCAGGGGCTTGATCTCCTCGGCGAGCACGACGCGCCCCTTGTCGCTGTCGTCGGTGCGCCCGCGGACGAGGACCGGCCCCGAATGCCGCAAGGCGCCGACACAGCTCCGGTACGGCTCCGGGAACACCGTGACCGGCACGGTTCCATCGACCAGCTCCAGCGTGACGAATGCCATCCGATTGCCGCTCTTGGTGGCGTTCTCCGTCACCGCGCTGATCATCCCGAGGAGCAGGACGCGCGCCCCGACAGGCCGGGCGGCGACCTCCCCCGACGTCAATGCGCTCAACCGGCGCGCGACGTCGCGGTAGCGCTCGAGCGGGTGGCCGGAGAGGTAGAAGCCCAGCACTTCCCGCTCGAACGCCAGCATCTCCTCCTGCGGCCATTCCGGCACCCCGGGGACCGGCGGCGCCTCGCCCCCGGCGCCGGAGCACCGCCCAGCACGTCGAAGAGCGACGCCTGGCCCTCGTCGCGGTCTCGCTGGCGCCGCTGGCCGACCTCCATGGCCTGGTCGAGGCCACTGAGCAGCCCCGCCCGCGTCGACTTGAGCGAGTCGAAGGCGCCGGCCTTGATCAGGCTCTCCAGCACCCGCCGATTGACCAGTCGCAGGTCGGCCCGCGAGCAGAACTCCTCGAGCGAGGTGAAGGCGCCGGATTCGAGCCGGCTCTTCACGATGGACTCGATCGCGGTGGCCCCCACGTTCTTGATCGCGGCGAGGCCGAAGTGAATCGAGTCGGCGGCGACGGTGAACTGCGCGCCCGACACGTTGACGTCGGGCGGCACCACGCGAAGGCCCATGGCCCGGCTCTCCTCGACGTACTGGACGATCTTGTCCGTCTTGTCCATTTCCGAGGTGAGCAGCGCGGCCATGAACTCGACCGGATAGTGCGCCTTCAGGTAGGCCGTCTGATAGGTGACCAGGCCGTAGGCCGCCGCGTGGCTCTTGTTGAAGCCGTACTCCGGCGAAGTGGCTCGATCTGCGTCCCAGATCTCGGCCGCCAGGCGCGGACGAGGCCGTTGCCGGTGCAGCCCTCGAGGAACTTCTCGCTCGTAGCTGCGCCATGAGCTCTCGGTCCTTCTTGCCCATGGCCTTGCGCAGGACGTCCGCCTCGCCGAGCGGCAGCCCGGCCAGATCGGCGGCGAGGCGCATGACCTGCTCCTGGTAGACCATGCATGCCGTAGGTCTCCCGCAGCAGCGGCTCCATGAGCGGGTGGTCGTACGCGATGGGCTCCTGCCCGTGCTTGCGGTCGACGAACTCGTCGATCAGGTCGGACTGCAGCGGCCCGGGGCGGTACAGCGCGATGAGCGCGATGATGTCCTCGAAGCGCTCCGGCTTGAGGCGCCGGACCAGCTCGCGCATGCCCGCCGACTCGAGCTGGAACACGCCGAGTCCTTCGCCGCGGTGAGCAGCGGGTAGGTGCCGCGTCGTCCAGCGGCAGCGGCGTCGCCGTCGAGGGCGATGCCCGGGCCTGCTTGATGAGCTTCACGGCATCGCGTGATCACCGTGAGGGTCTTCAGGCCCAGGAAGTCCATCTTGAGCAGCCCGAGCTTTTCGATCGGCCCCATCGCCAGCCCGGTGATCAGCTCGGGCCGCTTGGGGTCCTTGTACAGCGGCACGCGCTCCATGAGCGGCTCGTCCGAGATCACGACCGCGGAGGCGTGAACGGAGGCGTGGCGCGTACAGCCCTCCAGCGCCTTGGCCACCCCCCATAGCTCCGTCACGCGGGGATCCCGCTTGACCTGCTCGGCGAGCGCCGGGGCCTTCTCGAGCGACTCGTCCAGCGAGATGTTGAGCGGGAAAGTCGGGATGAAGTTTGCGATCCGGTCGGCTTCGCCGTAGGAGAAACCGAGGACTCGCGCCACGTCGCGGAGCACGGCCTTGGCCCCCATGGTCCCGATAAACCCGGCGCAGCGCCGGTTCCGAGCATACCGACCCCGACCTTCAGGGAGCCGGAACGCCAACCACCCCCACCTCCGGCACGCCCGGTTGCCGATACAACGGTAAGAGCACCCCGAATGGAGCAGAAAGAATCGGTCATCGCGGCCGGGCTCGCGATCGAAGGCAAGATCGAAGGCGCGGGCCACGTTCGCATCGCCGGTAACTTCAAAGGCGATGTGCACGTCGAAGGCAACCTGACGATCGAGCCGGGCGCGAAACTGACCGGCGGCGTAAAGGCGAAGACCGTCACCGTCGGCGGTGAACTCGAAGGCAACATCGACGCCGCTTCGGCGGTCGAACTGGCGTCCACCGGCGTGATGAACGGCGACCTCAAAGCCGGCACGTTGACCGTATCGGCCGGTTCGCGCATGCGCGGCCGTGTCGAGTTCGGTTGGGATCCGACCGGTGCATCCAGTCCGAAGTCCGGGAAGGAAGGCTCTGCGGCATGAGCACGACTCGCTCGGTTTCGCCGGGCAAGAGTCGTAGATGTCCCCACTGCCGGTCTGAGATCCTCGAAAGCGCGAGCATCTGTCCTGTCTGTCGCCATCACCTGAAGCATGGGCTGGCGGCGGAACAGGCGGGCGAGCGCTTTTCCGCGTTGCACGTCGAAGGCACGATCCGCCATCCCGCCGGCAACACGCCGTGGGAATATTCGGTGACGATTACGATCCGCAACCAGAAGGGCGAGGAAGTGGCGCGCCAGATGGTCGGCATCGGGTCGATGTCCGGCAACGATCTGCGGACGTTCGATCTGAGCGTCGACGTTTTTGCTCCGGAGGTTGTTGCCGCGACGCCAGCGCCGCAGAAGGTCGCCGTGCCGCTGGCGCCCCCGACATCGACCGTTAGCGCACCGCGTGTGATTCAGGCGAAGCAAGGATCCATCCTCAGTCCGTCGCGGTCGGTCCCACAGACGCCGCGCCAGACGTCCACGGTCAGTGCGTCGCGCATCATCTCGTCGACGAGAAATCCCCCGGCGTCCGAGAAATCCGGCGACGAACCTGCGCCGCCGCGCACCCCGCCGAAGAATCCGTCAGGTCGCTAACGACCGCGACAGTGTCGCGATCCAGGGATGGTTCGGGTGAGCGCGCGCCAGCGCACCGGCAAGCCACGCGCGCGCCGCGTCGTCGAGAACGGGCAAGCAGGCCGCGAAGTCGAGCTGGTCCTTTTCCCGCGCCGCCTTGGCCTTGTACAGCAGCGCCCCTTCGGGCTTCAGGAACCGCACACCGTCGCGCGTGCCGATCATCCGGCTGCGCGGCGCGCGGATCGACTCGTCCCGTCGGAACACCCACGTATCTCGCGTCGCCGGGCTCCATCATGATGTCCATGCGCCACGCGTTCGCCACGGGATCGAGCACCCAGTTCTGATGTTTGTCCGCCGGAGGAATCTGCTCGGGTTCCAGTCTGCGCACTTCTCCGTCGCCGACGCTGTGCAGCTGGAAACCGCGCAGGTGCGTTCGGATCGCGGCGAAATCCGCGCGCAGGATCGCGATCTCCAGATCTTCGTGCGGACGGGTCTCGCGACCGAGCCACAGATCGATCGCCCAACCGCCGACCACGCACCAGTCGATGCCGACGTCAGCGAGATGTTCGGCCGCCTGTTCCGGCCGCCACGCACGCCAAGCGTCGAGCGGCGGACCGTCCCAGTGCTTGATCGTCAGCGCGTCAGCCACTCGACGATCGCGTTTGCAAATTGTGGTGTGGCCGGTGCGCCGAGGTGATCTCCGGGCACCTGCACGAACGACGCGCCGGGAATTGCGTCGGCGAGACGCTTAGCGCTCGCCGGGTCGTCTTTGTCGCCGATCAGCACCAGCACGGGAGTCTTCACGGCAGCGAGCTTCGCCGGATCGAAACCGGCGCGGCGGGTCTTGTGCATGGCGGCCAGCGCGCGCAGGTCGTTGCCGCTCGCTTCGGCAAACTGGCGGAACGCGCGACCGCGCGGGTCTTTGATCGACGCGGCGTCCGGTGCCTCCATCGCCGCGACCAGCGTGTCGAACTGCTGCGAGGGCAGATTGCCCTTCAACAGCACGTCGCCCATGCCGGAGATGATCACGCTGCGCCAGCGTTCGGGGCGATTGACGAGCAACGTCGTCGACAGGAATCCGCCCATCGAGTAACCGGCCAGATCGGCTTTGTCGATGTGCAGATGATCGAGCACCGCGACCGCGTCATCCGCCATGGCCGATCCGGCGTACGCGGCAGGGTCGTGCGGTTTGCCGCTGCGGCCGTGACCGCGGCAGTCGATCGCGATCACCTGACGGCCGGCTTTGACGATCGCATCGACCGTGCCGGGCGCACGCCAGTTGCCTTGCAGATTGCTGGCGAAGCCGTGAATGAGCATGACCGGATCACCGGATCCTTCGACGATGTAGTTGATCGGGCAACCATTGACGTCGAGCGACGGCATCTGCGGACTCCCAGTGAAGGGTTCAACCATAACCGCCGCGAACGCGGCGCGGCAATTCTCTGCGAGAATGGTGGACCCGATCCGCAGGAAGAAACGTTGGAACTCACACACGTATTTGCAGGCAATCCGTTCGACCGCGCTGACGCGCAGCGCCGCGATCCGGCATGGCTCGATGCCGCGGAACGCAGTGCCAACAGCCGCTATCTGCCGCTGGCGCGATTGAACGTGCTGGTGCACGACGCGGATGGGTTGCGGCTCGGCTGGTTGACCCGCGCCGACGTCGCGCGGCTCGACATCGCCGTTGCGCCGATCTTCCTCGGCCTGCTCGACGGGGTTGCACACTTCGCGATCGACGTGTCGGAACTCGGCGACCCGGTGCACGAGTTGAACCTCGACGACGCGTGGCGCTTCGAAGACGCGCGAGCGGCCGCAATGCGACTCGCGGCGGAGGAGACCGGCATCGTCGCGCAGAGCCGCGCGCAGGTCGGCTGGCATCGGAGCCACCGCCATTGCAGCGCGTGCGGTGCCCCAACGGTTGCGTCACGCGGCGGTCACGTGCGTATCTGCGGTGCGTGCAAAGCAGAACACTTTCCGCGCACCGATCCGGTGGCGATCATGCTGATCCTCGACGGCGATCGCTGCCTGCTCGGGCAGTCGCAAGGCCGCCTTGCGAGCAGCGGCATGTACTCGGCGTTGGCCGGTTTCATCGACCAGGGCGAGTCCATCGAAGAAGCGGTGCGGCGCGAGATTCGCGAAGAGGCCGGCGTGATCGTCGGCGCCGTGCGCTATCACTCGTCGCAGCCGTGGCCGTTTCCGTCGTCGCTGATGATCGGCTGCCACGGTCGCGCGTTGACGACGAAGATCACGATCGATCCCGCCGAGATGGCCGACGTGCGGTGGTTCTCGCGCGACGCTGTGCGCGCCGCGCTCGCGAACGAAAACCCGGAGCTGCGCGTGCCCGGACCGATCGCGATCGCACACCATCTGATCAAGTCGTGGGCGCACGGCGAAGTGGACGTGTGAACGGCGCTGACGGCGCCATTCAGCCGCGCGACTACTTGGACTGATCGGCCCCGGGAAACCGGTCCATCGTGCGCAGCGTCGGAAACAGGCGCATCCACAGACCGGTTACGGCGATCGTCGCGGCACCGCCGATCACCACCGACGGAACGAGGCCGAACCACACCGCGGCAACGCCCGACTCGAACTCGCCGAGTTCGTTCGACGCGCCGATGAACACGGCATTCACCGCGCTGACGCGGCCGCGGATTTCGTCCGGCGTTTCGAGCTGAATCAGCATGTGGCGGATGTAGACGCTGACCATGTCGCCGGCACCGAGAGTAACGAGCGCCACCAGCGACAGGGCAAAGCTGTTGGAGAGACCGAATACGATGATCGCGACGCCGAACAGCGCGACGCCGGCGAACATCCAGCGGCCGACGGAACGCGTGATCGGATACACGGCCAGCAGCGCCGCGGTGGCCGCTGCGCCGATTGCCGGTGCGGTGCGCAACAGACCCAGTCCTTCCGGGCCGGTGGCGAGAATGTCCTTCGCGAACACCGGCAGCATCGCGGTGGCGCCGCCGAACAGCACCGCGAACAGATCGAGCGAGATCGCGCCGAGCACGACCGGCCGCGAGCGCACGAAACGCAGCCCTTCGAGCACCGTGTGCCAGCTCGCCGGCTCGGTGCTGCGAATCGTCGCCGGCATTCGCACCGCCAGCATGAACGTCACCGAGACGATCAACAGCGCAGAGACCACCGTGTAGACGGTGGCGGGTCCGGCCACGTACATCAGCCCGCCCAGCGACGGGCCGACGATCGTCGCAACGTGAAACGTCGACGAATTCAGCGCCACCGCGTTGCCGAAGATCTCGCGCGGCACCAGGTTCGGCGTGATCGCCTGCGACGTCGGCATCGCGAAGGCGCGCGCGGCGCCGAACAACACGAGCACGAGAAACACCGGCCACGCGGTGCTGAGTCCGTACATCGTGAACCCGAGCAGCAACACCGCGCAGGCGACGTCGACGACGTAGCACGTGACGAGAATGGCCTTCCGATCGTAACGATCCGCGATCTGGCCGGCCGGCAACACCAGCACGATGAACGGCAGGAACTGCGCGAGCCCGATGAGGCCGAGATCGAGCGGGTCGTTGGTGATTGCATACACCTGCCAGCCCACCGCGACGCTCTGCATTTGTATCGCGAGCGTGGCGACGAATCGCGCGACCAGGTACAGGGTGAAGTTGCGGTGCTTCAACGCACCCAGAACTGCCGGTGAGGTGTTGCTCACGCGTGCGGAAGCTCAGCGCGCTGTCGCGTCATCCGTTCGTTCACTCGTGTGAATCCAAGAGGGACGCCGATGGTACAGGATCGAATGGACGCTCCCAAAGACTCCGGGCTAGGCTACCGCTCCCCTCGAGATCACGGTCCCAACGATGGACATGCAGCACGTACTCGCCTACCACGACCCCGAACACGCGTGCAATCAAGGCAGCCTGATCACGCTCGCGAACGGCGAACTGCTGCTCGGCTACAACCAGGAACGCGGCCGCGTGCATGCCGACAGCGGTCAGTCGTGTCTGATCAAGTCGAGCGACGGCGGCAGGACCTGGGACGCCGCCACGCGTCGCACGGTGTGGCCGTGGAGCGAACACGTCGGCAACTGGGACTGCGCGTTTGCGCAGATTTCGACTGGCGAGATTCTGATGCACACGCGCGTGTGCAGCTTCATGGCGCCAACGGCCCTGAAAGGGGGCGCGGATCAGATCATGGGCGGACCGCCGCCGGGCCGCCGCGAGCGGTTGAAGCGGCAGACCGGCTATGCGTTGTGTCGTTCGACGGACAACGGCGCGACCTGGTCCGCGCCGATTCCGGTCAACACGTCGCCGATCGCCGATTCCGGACTCGGTCCGTACATCGTCGGCGGCTCCGGCGCCGGTCACATCATCGAACTCGCCGACGGCGGTCTGCTGATGCCGCTGCACGGCACGTTCACGCGCGAGTGGTTCGCGCAGGGCGGCGAATCGCCGCGCGTATTCGTGCTGCGCTCCGACGACGGCGGCAACAACTGGGAATACTGGGCGACGGTTGCGTACGACCCGGCGCACATTCTCGAGTGGGCCGAGGCGGGCATGACGCGACTGTCGTCCGGTCGGCTGGTCTGCCTGCTGCGCACGCAGGCGCGGCCGTTGCGCTTCGACAACATGTGGTTCTGTTACTCGGACGACGACGGCGCGAGCTGGAGCCGTCCGGTGCGCACGCCGCTGTGGGGTTATCCGGCCGACGTCATCCAGCTGCACGACGGTCGCGTGCTCGCGGTGTACGGCTACCGTCGCGCTCCGTGGGGCGTGCGCGGTTGCATCTCCGACGACGGCGTGACGTGGTCGCTGGAGCGCGAGTTCGTGATCCGCGAAGGCGGCGCGGCCGATCCGTCGGTGCGGCAGTACTGGCACATCGGCTATCCGACCGTGGCGCAGCTCGACGACGGCGACGATCGTCGCCGCGTACCACGAGTACACGAAGGATGCGCGGCCGATCCAGTGCATGTGGGTCACGCGGTTCACGCTGTGACGATCGACATCGTTCCGCTGACGGCCGAAGAGTGGGCGCGACCTGAAGCGGTTGCGGATCACCGCGCTGACCGAATCGCCGGATTCGTTCTCTCCAACGGCCGAAGCGGCGCGTGCGCACGACGACGAGTACTGGCAACGCGGCGCGAAGCGCGCGGCGGAGGCCGAAGATTTCGAGATGTTCATCGTCCGCCGCGGCGGCGAAGGCCTTGGGCTCGCGTCGGCACAGCGCGACGCGGCCGGCGTCGGTCACATCGGCGCGATGTGGGTCGACCCGGTGTTGCGCGGACACGGCGTCGGTGCGCCGCTTGTTCGATACGGCGGTGGCCTTTCTGCGCGAACTCGGGTGCGACACGATCGAATTGTCGGTGACCGAGACGAACGCGGCCGCGATCGCGCTGTATCAGTCGCGCGGGTTCGTGCTGACGGGCGAGTCGGAGCCGTTGCGCGCGGATTCGCCGCTGCTGAATCTGTTCATGCGCTGGACGCGCTGAGCTTCAGAGCGGGGCGGGCCTCGAGATAACGCATCGCCTCGCGGGCGATTTCGTCGAGCGAATCGTCTGCCGTGCGGGTCAGCTTCGGGAACAGCAGGTAGCCGTGCGGCATGTCGTCGTAGTGCGTGTGCAAGGTCTCGACGCCCGCGGACTTCAGCGCCTCGCGCGAACTTGATGCCGTCGGTGCGCAGCGGATCGTGTTCGCACGAGACGACGAGAGCGGGCGGTAGCCCGCGGTGGTCTGCGTGCAGGATGCTGACGAGCGGATTCATGGCGTTCTTCTTTCGCCCGCATAGACCCTGACCATGAACTCGCCGGTGGCCCGGTTGACGCCGGGCATCAGGCCGCTGTCCCAGTCCGGCGACGTCAGCGTGGAGTCGGTGAACGGATAGACGATCGTCTGGTGCGCGATGCGCGGACCGCCGTTGTCACGCGTCCGGATGCAGAGCGCCGCGGCAAGGTTGGCGCCCGCGCTCTCGCCGCCGACAGCGATGCGCTCGCCGTCCATGCCTTGCGGCCGCGTCTCGACCATCCAGTGCAGCACGTCCTCACAGTCGTCGAGACCAGCCGGGAACGGGTGCTCCGGTGCGAGCCGATAGGAGAGGCCGACCACGACGCAACCGGTGCGCGCCGCGAGACCGCGTTGCACGTAGTCCGTGAAGTCCACACCCGCGTCGACGAAACCGCCGCCGTGGATGAAGAGATATCCGGGAGCACCCGGTCGCAGATCGGGGCGCGCATACACGCGCACGGGAATCGCGCCGCCGCGGCCCTCGACCGTCAGGTCCCACGTCCGGATCGTCTGATCGCCCGGGCCACAGGCGAATCCGAGCGCTCTGCGCTGCAGACGCTGCGCGTGCGGCTTCTCGATCTCCTTCGCCGGAGGGGGCATCAACCGGAGCTTGATCAGTACACCGGCGATGGTGGTGAACGCACGGATCTTGAACGGTAAGGGCTTCGACACGAGGGTCCTCTCAGAGGCGGGAGGCAGTCGACTCGCGCGAGACGACGGTGCCGGGATCGATCACCCGTGACCGTATCCCGCCGAACGGGTATCCGCAAGGTTGCGCGCGGGCACACAATCGAGACCGGCATCCGATCCAGGACCTGGTCATGTCATGACGAAGAGTCCCGAAACCGACGAAGAGATGGCCGCGATACGGATCTCCGGAAGGATGACGCCGCTCAATGCGACCGTTCAGTTGTTCCCATACGACCCGGATTGGCCGATTCAGTATGCGGCCGAAGCACACAAGATCCGCGCGGCGTTGGGTGAAACCGCGATGGTGCTGGAACACGTCGGATCAACGTCCATTCCGGGCATATCCGCGAAGCCGATCATCGACATTCTGCTTGCCGTGAAAGACTCGGCAGACGAAGACGCGTACGTGCCCGCACTCACCGCGCAGGCATACCGGCTCCATCTGCGCGAGCCCGACCTGGGAGGAACACAGAGTGATGAAGGGCGAGAATCCCGACGTCAACCTGCACGTCTTCACGGCCGGTTCCAACGAGATCACGCGGATGCTCGCTTTCCGCGATCGTTGCCGAACGAATCGTGAGGAACGCGACCTGTACGAGCGAACGAAGACCGAACTCGCGGGGCGCGTCTGGCGTCATCTCCAGCACTACGCCAATGCGAAGAGCGACGTGGTGGAAGCGATCATTGCGCGCGCTCTGCGCGATCGCTGAGCAACTCCGGTTTCCAGTTGCGCCAACGAGACCGCTCAGGTGCGCGACGCCGCGAGAGAGCGCGCCAGTCCATAAAGGCTCACCGCAACCCATGCGGCTTCGACTACGAACGCAGACAGGTTGAAATCGAACAGCAGCGATACGGTGATCGATCCGGCGCCGAGCGCGTTCAGCGCCGAATAGGCGATCGATTTCGAATCGAGGCGACCGATCTGCAACGCGAAGTAGGTGCCGAGAATCATCGCGACGCCGACGTTTCCGACCAGGTCGTGCCACGCGTAAACGGACATTCGCGCACCTTTCAGAGTTCCCGATGGCGCGGCATGTTACTGATCCGGCTGTCCAAGCACACCAAATTCGACCGGCGTCTTGACGTAGAACACGTGGATCCGTTCTGCGATCAGGTGTTCGAACAGCCGTACCGCTTCGTCTTCGGTCATTGCCATCACGACCTCCTGAGGTTGGTCGGCCAGATCGAAGAAGTGTGCCGAGTGAATCCGTCGATGCTGTCCGAAGCCTTCGCTGGCGGGCACAGCGTCGCACCGTGAACGCCGAGGTCGCGCGCTGCGGATCATCAACCACTCTGCCAGCGGCATGTGTTTGTGACGACGATTCTGCTGGGTGAAAAATGTGACCTGGTATCCCTGCATCGATGTCTCTCCTCCAGGCGATGCTGCCCATTGGACAATCGCTCCATCGGGGTGTCCCTTCGGCGTGGAGGTTGTCATCATCAGCGCCTCGATGGTGGAGGGTGTGCCTAGGATGAAGCCGCTGCTGCCGGCGTTCTCGATTGCGCGATGCGTCCGGCGCCGACATCGTTTCCGCGCGGCCGCATCACGGTCATAGCGCTGGTGAAGGAAGACTGCCCGACCTGCGGCCTCGCCGTGCCGTTGCTCGAAGCGTTGTACCGCGCCTACGGTTCCGCGCTCGACGTATTGATCGTCGGGCAGACGCGGGACGGCAATGCGACGTTGGTCGAGCGTCACGGATTGACCTGCCCGATGCTCGACGATTCACGGCTCAAGGTTTCGTTCGCATACGACATCGACATGGTGCCGTCGGTATGATCGGCGTGCCTTCGACGAGCCTGGCGAGGATGATTCCGAGGAAGTACAGGACAATGATCGGTCCGGCTACGAGCGACTGCGTGACGGGATCGATGGACGGCGTAACGACTGCTGACACCACGAATGCGCCGATGATCGCGAAGCGCCACCAGCCGATCAGTTGCTTGGAGCGCACCACGCCGAGCTTTGCCAGGCCCATGACGATCAGCGGCATCTCGAACACCAGGCCGGTCACCAGCATGAGGCGCGTCACGAAGTCGAAGTACTTGCTCACGCTGATCAGCGGCTTCGATGTCGCCGGGTGGATTGAGCAGGAAGCCGAGCGCGGGCGGCAGTTCGACATAGTACGCGAAGGCGCAACCCGACCACGAAGGCAAATGATGCGCCCAATGACGATCGGGCATCACCCAGCGACGCTCGTGCTCTGGTGAGGCCGGGCCCGACGAACGCCAGCAACTGATAGACGAACATCGGCATCGCCATCGCGATCGCCAGGAGCAGCGAGACGCGGAAGTACGTCGTCCAGCCTTCCAGCGGATCGAAGCGTAGGTCTTGAAGTCCTTCGATGCGGTCCTCGTCCGGGCTTCTTGAGGAAGTCGATGAACCAGCCTGTGAGCGGATAGAACGATAGCGCAAAGCGCGACCACGAACGCTCCCGGCGCACCACATGAGCCGATCGCGCAGCTCGGCAAGGTGCTCCAGGATCGTGAGCAGCTTCTGCTTCGTCGTCGTTCGCGCGGCTTTGGCTGGCGGCGCCGCCGGGAGGAGCCTGAACGGGCGGTTGGACTGCCATAGTCGTTAGGGGGGCGTCGGCTCTGCCGGCGCCTTCGCCTCTTCGACGGCCTCGCGGACGTCGCGGTCGACGCCCTGGAGGCCTTCGCTCGACGGACTTGAAGTCTTCGTCCAGGCCCTGGCCGACGTCCTTCCACTCGCCCTTCATGTCGTCGTACTCGGTCTCCAGCTCTTGGAGCGTCTCGTTGAACTCGGCGGTGATGCGTGAGCTGTAGCGGCGAAAGGCGCGCATGAAGCGCGCGAGCTGCGCTGCGAATTCGGGAAGGCGCTGCGGGCCAACGACGAGCACGGCGAGCACCAGGATGACCAAGAGTTCCGGCAGACCAACGCCGAGAAATTCCATTGGCCGAGACGGACTGGCCGAAAACAGCGCGCCGCGCGCGGCCTCAAGCTGGGTCTGCGGCAGCGGCGCGGCGGTTACGAGTTCGGCCTGGCGGTCCTACTCGTCCTCGATACCGTGGTCCTTCAGGTAATCGATCGCGTCCTGGACCGTGACGATCTTCTCCGCGTCCTCGTCGGAGATCTCAACGGACTTGCCGTCCTTGCTGAACTCTTCCTCCATGGACATGATCAGCTCGACAAGGTCCAGCGAGTCAGCGTTGAGGTCGTCTACAAACGACGCGCTGGGTACTACCTGGTCTTCGTCGACGCCAAGCTGTTCGACGATCAGCTTGCGTACGCGTTCGAAGGTCGTTGCCAACTCCTCACCTCCTTTGTGCGAGTAGCGTGATTGGGGTCTGCTTCTTGGCGTCTCCGTTCGATGGTTCCGAGGACGCCGTTTACAAACTTCGCTGAGTTCTCGCTGCCAAATTGCTTCGCGAGCTCGACTGCTTCGTTTATCGCCGCCTTCACCGGCGTCCCATTATCCTCCAGCATTTCCCGTATCGCAAGACGGAGAATGTTCCGGTCGATAGCGCGGAAGTTGCTCCACCGGCCACTGCGTCGCGGCTCCGGCGATGACCTTGTCGATCTCATCTTGCTGTGCCTGTACGCCGTCGATCAACACCTTAGCGAATGCCGCCGACTCCGGAGGTACGCGCTGGCTGCAATGATACGCTCGCAAGCGCATCCGTCGCAGGGTGCTCCGAGGTGTCCGCCTCGAAGAGCGCCTGAAGCGCTGCGACGCGCGCCTGGCGGCGGCTTCCCTTCGCCATCAGTGCATCACCAGTCCGCCGTCTACAGCGAGGACCGCGCCCGTGATGTAGCCGGCCTCCTCGGACGCGAGGAAGACTGCGCTCGGCGCGATCTCCTCAGGTGTCGCCCAGCGCCCAGCGGGACGAACCCCAGCACCGCCTGTTGCTGCGCCTCGGTCAGGTCGGCGGTCATCTCCGTCTTCACCAGGCCGGGCGCGATCGCGTTCGCCGTGATGTTGCGCGACGCGACCTCCTTGGCCACTGACTTCGTGAAGCCAATCAGCCCGCTTTCGCCGCGGCGTAGTTCGCCTGGCCAGCGTTCCCTACGAGGCCTGCCACGCTCGAGACGTTGATGATCCGGCCCCAGCGCTGCCGGACCATCGGGCGCAGGGCGGCCTTCGTACACAGGTAGGCGCCGCGCAGGTTAATGGCCATCACGCGGTCCCAGGCCTCTTCCGACATGCGGAGGAGCAGGTCGTCCGCGGTCTGTCCGGCGTTGTTCACCAAGATGTGCAGCGCGCCGAGCTTCGTCGATCGTCTCCTCGACGATGCGCTTGGCGTCGTCGGCCTTTGCGACATCACCTTGTACGGCGATAGCGCCGCCGCCCTGCGCTCCGTGATCTGCCAGCGACGACTTCCTCCGCGGCCGCTGCGTTCGATACGTAGTTCACCGCGACGTATGCGCCCTGCTCGCGCCAGTCCGAGCGCGATGGCGCGACCGATGCCTCGGGAGCCGCCGGTGACGAGCGCGACTTTCCCGGTCAGATCGAACATATCGCTGTCACTATGCGTGCGGCGGTAGCTAGGCGGTCAAGGTGGGGTAGGCGCAGCGCACGTCGCCGAAGCGCTGCGCCATGTCCGAGACGTTGCGTACGGCAAGTGAGCGGTCGATTCGCTTCATGAGTCCGGTGAGCACGCGCCCAGGGCCAAACTCGATGACGCTGTCAACGCCCTGCCTCGCGAAGGTACTCCATCGAGCGTGAGCCACTGAACCGGTCTGACGAGCTGCTGCGACCAGCTCTCGAGCGCAGTCCGCGGCCGTCATGACGGCTCAGCGGTCGTGTTTGCGATCACGACGTGGCCGGGTCGCGTCACGGGCGTGGCTGTCCACGGCCTTGGCCATGCCTTCCGCCGCGGGCTGCATCAGCGACGTGTGAAACGCGCCGCTCACCCGCAGCTTGACGCCGCGTTGCGCTCCGCGTTCGAGGGCGAGCGCCATCGCTGCATCGACCGCGTCGGTACGAGCCGCCGATGACGACCTGTCCGGGCGCGTTCATGTTGCAGACCTCGGCGCCGGTCTCGGCACAGATCGCGAACACGGCCTCCTCGTCGAGGCCGAGGAGGGCCGCCATTGCACCGGGCTGTTCGCTGCGCGGCCTGCGCCATCAGGCGGCCTCGCTCCTGCACGAGTCGCAGGCCGTCTTCGAACATCGATGGCGCCGGCGGCGACGAGCGCGGTGTACTCACCGAGGCTGTGCCCGGCGACGAACGCCGGCTGCTCGTCGTCGAGGCCACCGAGCTCTCGCGCGGCCTCCAGGCAGGCGATGCTCGTCGCGAAGAGCGCGGGCTGCGCGAACTCGGTGTCCTGCAGCCGGTCTTCCGGTCCCTCGAAGCAGAGCTGTGCGATCGAGTAGCCGAGCGTCTCGTCGGCTGTCTCGAAGATGCGCGCGAGCCGCCGCGGAGCCGTCGTACACATCGCGGCCCATGCCGGCTTCCTGCGCGCCCTGTCCGGGGAACAGCCATGCGACCAGCGCGCTCAGTCATCGTCGAGACGAGACGGCTCGCTGCGGATGGGCACAGTCGGCAGGTTACTCGGGCAGTTCAGGAGTCTTGATGAGCGACGGCTTCGCGTCCGCGGTAGAAGCCGCAACTTGGGCAGACCGGTGTGGCAGACGCGGGCTATGGCAGCGCGTGCACTTGCTGAGTGGCGCGGCGGCTTGGTCCGCATGGTGCGCGCGACGCTTGCCCTGCATCGACTTGGGGGATTTCTTCTTTGGTACTGGCTGGCATGTCAGTCCTACTTCCTGAGGAGCGTCCCAAGCGCGCTCCATCGTTCGTCTGCCGGCGGCGTGCAGTCGCAGGCGTCCTGCGTTCCAGTCTTGGCCGCACTGCGGACAGAGTCCCCGGCAGTCGGGCCGGCAGAGGGGCTGCATCGGCAGCGCCACCGTCCAGAATTGCCGAATTGGCTCCTCCAGGTCAAGTATCCAGCGTTCGCTCAGAGCGGAACGCGTCGGGATCTTCGGCTGCGGCAGTCCGCGCTCCCGTATCGATATCTGACGCCGGGTAGAACATCTCCTCGAACTGGAGGTCGACCGGGATGCTCAACTTCTCTCAGGCAGCGGCTGCACTGTCTTGCTCTCGCTCCTGGACTGTGGCCGATACTAGGACTGCCTTCATTGGTGCGCAGGAACTTCGCCTGGCCGGTCACGTCGCGCGTCGTCGGGCCATCCTCGTCGATCAGGGCGCGGTCGTCGATCTCGTACTCGCGAGTCGAGCCGACGGGCTCCTTGAGCAGGCTGGAGACGTTGAACTGCAGGGACATCGGAGCGGCACCTCAGCTTCAGGATAGGGCGCGCGAACTACGGTCAAACGAAATTGACTGTTGCACGTAGGCAAACCGAAGCCTATAATTGGCTCGGAGCCGCGGAAACGTGCGCATGCAGCGTCTCAGGAGCCGAGCTTGTCCGCTCATCTCGCACCACCTCTCGCTGCCACTGGCATGGAGCCTCCCGTTGACCTCGTGTCCGGCAACTCTATGCGCTTCAGGAAGTCGACCTGGCGCTGGCCGCCAGCCGGAACGCGCTCCAAGAGGCGGAAGACGCTGATCGGCAACACCGACGAGCTGGAAGCTCGCGCGCGAGGAGGCAGCGCGCGCAAGGAGGCACTGCAGGCGGCTGAGCAGCGCCTTCAAGGAGCGCGAGCACGAAGCCGACGACCTGCGCAGAAGATCGAGCCGCTGGAGAAGAAGCTTTATCAAGGGCACGATCCTCAATCCCAAGGAGCTGGACGACCTGCAGAAGGACATCGACAGCCTGAAGCGGCGGCGCAGCCAGCTCGACGACCAAGCGATCGAAGCGATGGATGCGCTCGAGGAGGCGCAGCGCGCGAGAAGCGAGGCGCAGTGCAGCGCCTCGACGCGATGGAGCGCGATCATGCAGGCCGGGCAGACGGAGCTGCATGCGCGCATCGCGCGAGCTTGAAGCAGGAGATCGCCGAGCTGCAGAGCGAGCGCGACGAGCAGGCGGCCGACGTCGAGCCTTCGTTGCTGCAGCTCTACGACCGCATCGCTGCGATCCGGCAGCACCGGGCGGTCGCGAAGGTCGAGGGCGGCGCATGTCAGGGCTGCCGGATTTCGCTGCCGAGCAGTCTGATCCAGCGCGCGCGCGGCGGCAGCGAACATTGTGCAGTGCAGCAGTTGCGAGCGCATCCTGCTGGTGAGCTGAGATGAAGGCGATCGGCTTCTTCCGCGAACCGGTGCACGACCGCAAGGGCGAGTCGCTTGCCGCGCAGAACAAGGCGTTCCTCGAGTTCTGCGAGCGGCACGGCTACGACGTCGCGGTGACGTTCGTCGAGACGGTCGGAGACGAACGGCCAGCGCACCGGCTTTCGCCAGCTCGTCGACTACCTGCGGCGCCCCGAGCACGGCTTCATCGTCGTCGTGGCGCGCTCGCTCGAGATGATGGGCGGTGACCAGCAGGAGTCGGTGCGGCGCTACTTCCAGCTCGCAGAGCCTCGGCGCGCAGGTCGCGTTCCTCGACCGGCCCGGACGATCCGATCGCGCGAGCTCGTGCGGAGCTGGCACGGACGAGTCGGGCAGGCGAGCGCCTCGGCGACCGCGTCCGCGCGGCGATGCGCCGCAAGGCCGTGCGCGGCGAGGTGCTGGGCCGGCCGCCGTACGGCTATCACGTCGGCATGCGGCGCCGGCTGGAGCTCGTGCAGGACGAGGCGGTGGTCGTGCGCTACATCTTCCGCCTGTATCTGCACGAGGGCCTGGGCATCCGCCTGATCGCGCGGCGGCTGAACGAAGAGGGCCTGCGCACGCGTCGCGGCGGCAACTGGAGCATGGTGAGCATCCGCGACATCCTGCGCAACCGCGTCTACCTCGGCACGTACTCTCGCTTCGGCGTGCGCGTGCCGGGCAGCCATCCGGCGCTCGATCACGCCGGACGACTTCCGCGCCGTGCAGGACCGGCTGAACGCGCGTCGCAACAACTACGCCAAGCGCCAGCCTTCGCCGTTCCTGCTGGCCGGGCTCGTGCAGTGCGGCCACTGCGGCAACAAGATGATCGGCGTGAGCCGGCGGCAGAGCTGGAAGCGGCGCAGCGGCAGCGAGGGCAAGGCCTCGTATCGCTACTACCAGTGCGAGTCGCGCACGAACCAGAGCATGTGCGACTACCACACGCAGCGCGCCGACGAGCTGGAAGAGCAGGTGCGCGACGCAGCTGGCTGCGCTCGACGGCGACAGCGCTCGCCGGACTTCGCCGGCAACGAAGCAGCAGGTGCTGGCGGAGTGGGAGGAGAAGGCCGAGCGGCTGCGCGACCGGCTGCGACAGATCGACCGGCGGCTCGACGACCAGTTCGCGGCGGCGGCGAAGGGGCGCATCACCCACGAGCAGCTCCAGAAGCTGAGCATGACGGCGGCCGCGCAGCGCCTCGAGCTGGAGGAAGAGCTGGAGGACATCGAGCGGCGGATCGCAGGAACAGGCGAACGCGAGCGAGCGCGTGCGCGGCCGGCAGAAGGCGCTCGCGACGCTGCTCGATGGCTGGACGACGCTCTGGGCATGGCGGAGAAGCAGTCGCTGCTGCGCGAGGTGGTCGACCGCGTCGTCGTGCGGACGACGGCGTCCAGGTCGTCATCCGTCCGTGAAGGTCGTCGCGTACGCCGACGGCGCGTCGCGCGGCAACCCCGGTCCTTCGTCGTACGGCGCGGTGGTGTACGACAGCGACGGCAACGAGCTGCACGAGACGTCGGTCAGGCGATCGGCCACGCACGAACAACGAGGCGGAGTACCACGGCGCGATCGCGGCGCTGGAGGCGGCGCTCGACCTGGGCGCGAGCGAGATCGAGCTGCGGATGGACTCGGAGCTGGTCGTGCGACAGCTGACCGGCGGTACAAGGTGCGCACCCCGGGGCTGCTCCCGCTCCACAAACGCGTGCTCGAGCTGCGCGCGCTTCGAGCGCGTGTCGGTCGTCCACGTGCCGCGCGAGCAGAACAAGCTCGCCGACCGGCTCGCGAACGCGGCGCTGGATGGCGTGCGTCAGCCACGTAGCACGCCGCTTGCTGCAGGCGCGAGCCGTCTCGGACGCTGACGACGAGTAGGGCGTGATCCCTCGACTCGCGACTGCGGCCGATCCCTCTACCGGCTCGCCTCGGTGATGACAACGTGTGCGCGTTATACTTGCTTCGGAGTCAGGAGGCCGGGTGACCGCTGTTCGCTTGTGCGGGGAGAGGAACGTCCGAGCTCCACACGGGCAGGGTGCCGGGTAACGCCCGGGCGCGGCGACGCGACGGAAAGTGCCACAGAGAACAGACCGCCTCCGGCTTGCCGGGGTAAGGGTGAAACGGTGCGGTAAGAGCGCACCAGTCCCTCCGGTAACGGAGGGGCTGGGCAAACCCCACCCGGAGCAAGGCCAAATAGGAGGACAGTCCCGTTCCTCGGACGGGACGGGAGCGCCCGGCTCCGTCCTCGGGTAGGCCGCTCGAGCCCGTCGGCAACGGCGGGCCTAGATAGATGGTCACCGTCCTGCCGCTTCGCGGCGGATACAGAACTCGGCGTACAGGCCGCCTGGCTCCATCGAACAACCCCGCGCGCAGGCGGACGACGCGTGGGCACGGCCAAGGGGGTTGTCATGGAGTTGGGAACATTCCTCACACGGCAGTACCAGTACAACGCGGGGATGACCCGCCAGATGCTAGATGCGGTGACAGCGAATCTCACGGAAGACGAACTGAACTGGCAGGCGCGGCCGGGCCACCACAGCATCTGGCATCACGTGTGGCACATGTTCCTCTCCAACGACTACTACTTTGCATACGCGATGCAGCACGGCGCCGGTGTGGGAGTCGGGCGATTGGGCGCGAGCGCATCGATCTCACGTCGATGGCGCGCGTGTTCGACTATCCTGGCAACGCGGACGACGGACCGTGCCCTCGCTTCGTCATTGCGGACGTGCCGGACGAGCCTGGTCGACGAGCTGAAGGCGCCGTCGCTTCCGGCGTACCTTGCGTACGTCGACGACATGCTGGCGAAGACCACCGAGGTGCTGAGCACACGCGACGGAGGAGCAGTTGAAGCGTCGCGTCGACTTCTATCAATACGGCCAGATCCCGGCGCACGTGTGGCGACAAGCTTCGCGCACTGCGTCGCGGCACATTGGCATGATCGAAGACGTCCGCGGCCTGATCCGCGGCCCCGGTCAGGGCACGGCGAGTATCTGACGGCCGGCCCCAGCCCAGCACCACCCCTGGCTATCAGCTTTCAGCATGTCAGCCAGTCAGCCCCCACCCCTCAGTCCCCTCTTCCTTCGCTTCGCTCGAGGACAGGCTCCCTGGGGAGAGGCAGCCAGGGGTGAGGGGTACGTTGCGGCGCTGGTGCGCCGTCGCGTACGATGCCCGCACGCCTGATTGCTGGGCGTATACAGATCGTATACACTAACTCAAAGGAGCTGTGAACGTGCGCATTGACGCGCTCGAAATCGATGACCACATTCTGGAGAAGATCGAGGTCAAGCACGGCGTGCCTTTCGACGAGGTTGAGGAGGCGTGCTATTCGGACCGGCGACATATCCGTCGCGGACGAGACGGCCTCTACAAGGTGTTCAGTCAGTCGGATGCCGGACGCTACGTGCTAGTAGTGCTCGCGGATGCTGGTAGCGGAGTGTGGAGGGTGGCGACGGCGAGGGAGATGACGCAGCAGGAACGGCGCCTGTATAGACGGGTGGGAGGTGCTTGAGATGGATGACCTGAATCAGAAGGTGAAGTCGCTGGAAGAGGGCGAGGCCTGGGACGAATCGGATGAGGTGGTGACGCTGGAGGTGAAGCGGCCCATGGACAAGGTGATCCCGGTGCGCATGCCGTCCGACTCGTGGGAGGAGCTGCGGCGCGAGGCCCGCGAGTTGGGCGTTGGCCCCAGCACGCTGGCCCGCATGTGGATTCTGGAGAAGTTGCGCAGCGCCCGCGTGTCCCGGAAGACGGCGTAGCGCCCCACCCCGCCCACAGTTGCGCCGCTGCCTCCGCTTCGCGTACGCTACGCGCGTACCTGGTGGAGGGACCGCCTCGTGGGGAGCAAACGTCTTTTCGTTCTCGTGTTGTTGCTGGGCGGCGCAGCCTTCGGCTTGCTGTGCTCGGCAGGCCGCCCGGTTGCGGACGCTGAGTCGTCGGGTGCCAGGCCGGCGTCGATCAAAGGCAGCGTTCCGCTGGCGAGTGGCGAGTTACGGGACGCGGTCGCGAAGATCGGCCGCGGCGAGAGCGCAGGTGCGGGCGTCGATGTTGTCGGCGACTCGATCCGCGTAGAAGTCATTCACGATCTCAGCACCGGCAAGCGAAGAAGCTCATCAAGTCAGCACGGCGGTGTCATCGAGGGCGAGATCGAGGGTCTCGTGCAAGCGCGAGTACCCGTTGATCGAGCTCGTAGCGCTAGAGGCCGAGCCTGGCATTCGCTACCTGCGTCCGCCGCTCGATGTGAGCATCCCAATCGATCCGCCACGCAACGGGTGCAGGCTCGCCCAAAGGGATCAGTCGCCGGCGTGATCACGGGACAGGAAGTTGCGAAGACGAACGCGGACGACTGGCACGCTGCAGGATTCACTGGCGCAGGTGTGAAGATTGGGATTGTTGACTCGTTTGAAGGGAACTTCTGGAGCGCTGCCAGATTGCTAACGGAGAGGTTCCAGTCCCTTCGGGTTACTTCTGTCGAGTCTTCGCTGGTACGCCTTGCAACGCTCTGACATTTGATAACGGATTGCCGGTGCAGAGCACGGTGTTGCCGTAGCCGAGATCATTCACGAAATGGCGCCTGAGTCGCAGACCTCTACATTGCTACGAGTTGCAACCACGGCAGATCTTCAGGCCGCCGTGGACTACTTCGACGACCAGGGTGTTCAAATCATCTCTCGGTCCCTCACGTCCCCTTACGATGGCCCAGGGAACGGCACAGGGCCAATGGCAAACGTGGTCAATAGTGCTACCGCTGATGGAATGGTGTGGTTCAACGCGGCAGGGAACAACGCCAGCGATGGCTTTACAGACATCGGGCTTGGAAGCTACTGGCGTGGTCCGTGGAATGACTCCAACGGGAACGGCTCGCTCAATTTCGCCCCAGGAGATGACTTCCTTGGGTTTGCTTGTGGAAGCGTCAACGGAATTAGGTGGAACGATTTTGGTGAAGCTGTTCCGACGGATTACGACATCTACGTTTACGACGAGCCCACGTCGCTACTGCCCTTCTACTCAAGCGGCAACTTCCAGGGGAGTGGCGGCCTAGATCCAATCGAGATGGTCGACTTTCAGTGTCTACCCGGGGATGTAGATTACTTGGACATCAGGCTCTACGCGGCTGGAGGAGGCACGTCTGGTGACACGGTTGAATTTATGGCCAATCAGGGTGCCTTTGAATATTGGCAGAATCCGTATAGTGCGTCGGGGCCAGCGTCGGATACCAACAGCGCCGGGGCCTTGTCGGTCGGCGCAATAGTTCCGGCAACGGCTCCACATTGCCCCTACAGTTCGTAGGGCCCAACTAACGACAGTCGCGTGAAGCCGGACATTAGCGTTGCAACATGTGTTGACAGTTGACCGACCTCTATCCCGAAACCGGCGCAGATGAATGCTTCGACGGGACCAGCGGTGCTGCTCCGCGGCCGCGGGCGCGGCGGCGTTCTTATCGACGCGAGGGTTGCGACGCTCGCCCTCCCAGATCAAGACGTATCTGCCTAAGCCACGCTACGGATCGTGGTGCGGCCGGGAGCGGACAACGTGTACGGTGCGGGTGAGTTAATACTTCCTGCGCCACGGGCGGGGAGTCACCCACTCCTGGCTTCCTCGGTGAACGCCAGCTGCGATGGCAGTATCTCACCCGTGGACGCACAGTTCATTTTGCAGTTCGACGCAGGTATCATCGGACACATCAATTGCCAGTCTGCGGCGGACACCAATCAGGATGGCGACATCGGGCCGATCGACGCGTCGCTGATTCTGCAGTTCGTTGTTGGCATCATCCACAGCCTTCCGCCGTAGTGCCGGAACCCCTTCCCCCTTAGCCTCGTGGCGCCATGTGTGTACACTTGATCGCGCATGACCACCAAACGATTTCTCGTTCTCGTGTTGTTGCTGAGCGGCGTGCTTCTTGGGTTGTACTCGATCGGGCGGCCCGGGTGGACGCGAGCAGGGCAGCGGTGGATGGCGGCGCTGCTCGCGGAAGTTCGGACTCTGTGAATGTGCAGGCGCAGGTCAGCGTCACCAGTCGCCTCGGTGCGGAGACGGTACAGCTCACCGGCACCGCGACGATAGGGCGTGATCCGGCGCACGACGAAGGCGGCTTCGATGTGCAGGACCTGCACATCAGCGACATCGATCTCAACGGTCTGAGCGCGACAGGGTTCGTCAGCATCTCGCAGAGTGCCAGCACGTTGTCCGGCGGCGAACTCCGCGCGCTGCAACAAAACGGGCAGTTTCCAGCGTCGACGTTCTTCGACATCTTCTTCGAAGCGGAGATACCCGCGGCCGGCTTCCGGACGGAGCCTCCGTATTTTGTGCACAACACCGGTGCCCTACACCTGGTCCCTCAGGCGGGTTCCATCGGTGAGTGGCCCCCTTATGGAGTGAAGTACGTGATGGACCTGAGCGGGCAGGTGACGCCGACGCCGAATCCCTCGCTTCCGCCGGGGTCGCCTGCGTGTTCCAACGGGCTGAAGCTGGTCCCTGAGCTGCCCGCGGTCATCTGCATTACGGGGATGACTCTGACGCTGGTGGTCCCTTCGGGGACGACACCGACTGTGTCGCCAACGGCTACGCCCACCGCCACGGCGACGCGCACGCCGACGAACACTCGCACACCGACGAACCTCACGCCAACCAACACGCGTACGCCGACGAATACGCCGGGCACGCCGACCGACACGCCGACGGATGGGCCACCGACCGATACGCCAACGACGACCTCAACATCGACTCCGACCAACACGCCAACGAACACGCCGGAGCCATCGATGACGCCGACACCGACCGATACGCCGACGGAGAACACCAACCGCGAGCGTTGCGCTGGACACGGCGACGGCGACCGGCACATCGACGCAGACACCAACCGACACGCCGACGCGGACGCCAACGCGGACACCGACGAACACGCCGACGCTGGAGGCAGAAGCCGGTGACGTCGACTGCAGTGACGATGTCTCTTCTATCGACGCGGTCCTGATCTGCAGCTTCGCGCCGGGCTGATTGATAACCTTCTCTGTGACGGCGGCGCCGACGTCAACGGCGACGGACGCGTCGATGCCCTCGATGCGGCGCTGATCCTGCAGGTCACTCATGGACTGATCGACGAGCTGCCAGGATAAAGCGGCCGCTTTCGCGGCGCCGCTGGCCGGGCCGCGTCCACACCGAAGCCTCTACTAACCACGGCAAATTTCGCTCGCGGGTGACACGAAACGCTTGGTGATGTTGAGCACGGCCGTAGGATGGCGCTGGCGCGGCTATCGCGCCCGATCAAATGATCATCTGCATTAGATAGAAAAGGCACTTTTCCAAACAAACTTCTCGAGCCTTATTCAAAATTCGGAGGCCCGCAATGAATGATCTTCTGAATGTAGACTACCTTCAGGACGACGAGGAGGTAGCTATCCCCATCAAGACGATGCCCGCACTGTACAGCTTTATCAACCTACGACACGATGAGCATGACCTTGGCGAATGCCAGCTATGGCCAACTCAACTTCGGGTCAAATGAGATAGCGCTCCGGGTGGACAAGTGTCGTAACGAAGACTGCCAAAGCGGCGTGGCTATTGTCTTAGATAAAGGCGAGGTGGTTGGAATTTTCCCTGCCCTTGATGATGAAGCCGACGAACTGTTTGCCGGAAGGCGTACCGGATCGCCTTTGGTGAGGCTCTCGAAGCATTGAGAGAGGGCATTTGGAACAGCTGTGTCCTCATGTGCAGCCGCGCCTTAGACGAGGCTACCGTTGATTTAGAGGCAAAGGGTGCTCAACTGTTCGACCGAATAGAGAATCTGGCAGAAACGCATCGCATTCCCAGATTTCGTCTGTGGGCACACACCGGGCGTCTCGCTGCAAACCTGGGACGCCATGGTGCGGAGAAGGGTGAGCTTGAGAAGAAGTGGAACGATGAGACCGATGCGAAAGAAATCGTTGAGTTCTCGACTTGGTTCTTTCGCTATGTCTATGTGCTCCCACGGCAATTGAAGGATCGTCGCAGCCGGATTACGCCGGAGGCAGACAACGGCGCGGTTGATTCGGAAACGCCAACGCCCGCGCCTGAAGCACAACCACCGACAGGAGACAATGGAGCCTAACCTTCATCCGACCGCGAACCCGCAAGTCGTTGAGCTTGTAGAAGCCCTTGAGACGACCGTTCAGGCGTTTGGAATTGTCGTGCGCTCCGGTGAGAATGCCAGCGAATTCTGGATGCTTGGCACGGTAGGCGACAGTCTGTGCGTGGCGCGGGTTAGGGTCGATGATAGGCGTGCTCTGGTAGTGATGCCGAACCGAGTGGGCGAACTTCGCGCTGGAGTAGCCAGCGTCAGCCAGGACGTACTTGGGAAGGAAACGACTGTTGGCTTGGCGTGCGCGAGACAGCAGGGGCGACGCTTTGCGAACGTCGTGTACGTTGCCCGCCGTCACGTCAACTACAGTGGAAGCTCGTAAGTTCGCATCGCAAAAGAAGGTACGTCTCACAATTCAGCGTTTTTCGCGATGCGATGCGACAAGTACGTATTGCTGCGCACCGCGTCGGTCGCGCCGTTCCAGCTCGCGTAGAGGACGGTGACCGCCTCGCGCTGCTTCACGGCGAGCGCGGGCTTGTCGGTCGGCGATCCGTGCCAGGGGAAGCGATAGCCACGATACGAGTCCGCGTCCTCCCCGCGCGGGTTTTCCGTGCCCGAAGTACGCGTCGAAGACGACCTTCCCGTTGCGGTCGAACTCCGTGAGGTACGGCCACCCGCCCCAGCCGACGAAGACGTGGCCGTCGGGCAGGAGCTGCGCGTTGCCCTCGAACGGTGCGAGCAGCTTCTTCGGATGCGTGTAGCTGCGCACGAGCGTCGCCTTCTTCGTCTTCGTGTTCGCGTCGATCACGAGCACACGTGACACCTTGTGCACGGGCGGAGCGGCGCCGTTGTCGAAGACCGAGATCGTCCCGTCCGGCTGCCGTCGCGCGTCGTGCTGCCACGCGAAGCGCACGCCGGCGCCCAGGGCGAAGTCGCTCTTCTTCCCGCCGAGCCGCCACATGATCTTCCCGGTGTCCTTGTCGATCTTGTAGACGGTGTGCGTGTTGCGGCCCGAGACGAGGAGGTTGCCGTCGGTGTCGACGTCGATCGAGTTGAGGTGGAAGTAGTCGTAGGGGAGCGCCTTCTTCCCGCGCGAGCGCTTCGGCGGCTGCGCGTACGACTCCTTGATCCCGACCTCCGGGTAGCTGTGCCACTCCCAGATCACGCGTCCCGTCGGGATGTCGATCTCCTGGACGATGCCGTCCCAGACCTTTCCCTGTGCCGGCCCGCCCACGGGCGTGAGGTCGACGGGGCGGCGGTGGTAGATGCTCATCAGCGCCGTGTCCTGGTCGGTGATGACGAACTCGTGGACGTCGCCGACGAGGCCGCGGCCGGGCCGAACCTCGGCGATCGGCTTGTAGTGCTCGTCGTAGATGACGTACCACCCGTTGCCGACGCCGCGGTTCGAGAGCTTCCCGCGCCACCACGTGAGAACGGGCTTGCCCTTGTAGTGCTGGACACGGAAGTCCGTGACGCCCTTCGTGAGCTTCAGCGGGTGGAACCAGACGACGTCGCCGTTGTTGTCCATGATCTCCGGGCCCGCCTGGTGGACCGCGAGCTTCGGGGCGAAGAACACGAGGCCGGGCGCGGTGCCGTTCGCCACCGCGTCGACCTTTACCCGCGGCGGTCGGAGGTCGGGCCGTGAGACGAACGACTGGGCGGACCGGCGGCGGACCCTCCTGCTGCGCCGCCGCCGGCTTCTTCGCAGCCGGCGCAGGCTTGTCGTCGTCGCAGCCGGCGACGAGGACGGCGAGGAGAAGAGGAGCAGAGCGGGGGCCAGCCGTTTCACGCGCGGGTGAAGCATAGTTCGGTCAGTCGCGCGCCGACGACGGAGGAGCGCGCGAGCGAGCGTCCGAGCCGGTCGAGAGCACGCACGGCGACCCAGGCTGCACCGGTCGGAATCGGGATCGCGGTCTCGAAGCCGCCCTTCGGAACCACGCTCACCGGCTTCAGCGTCTTCTTGTCGGTTCCCGCGAGTAGCTGCCAGGACGCGATCTCCGTTGCGCCGTTCCAGCTCGCGTAGAGCGTGCTGCCCGCGACTGCGACGGCAGGCGGGCGTGTCGGGTGTCCGATCCATGGGAAGCGGTACGCGCGGTAGGAGTCCGCGCCGTGCTTCGCGAAGCGCGCGTCGAGGATCGGTGTCCCGCGCGGGCCGAACTCGGTGAACCATGGCTCGTGCCCCCAGCCGACGAGGTAGTGGCCGTTCGGCAGGCGCTGCATGTTGCCCTGGTCGACCGCGACGATCGGCGGCGTGTGGACGAACGTGCGGACGACGGTCGCCGTCCTCCGCTTCTCGTCGAGGCGAAGGACGAGCCCGCGCGACTGCTTCCGCAGCTTCGGAGCGGCCGCGTTGTCGAAGAGGGTCAGCGTCCCGTTCGGTTGCCGGCGCGCGTCGTGCTGCCAGCCGAACTCCGCGCCGCGTCCCATCTTGAAGTCGCTCCGCTTGCCGCCGAGGCGCCAGAGGATCTTTCCGTTCCTCCGGTTGATCTTGTAGATCGAGTGTGTGTTCCGCGACGACACGAGGAAGTTCCCGTCGTGGTCGATGTCGATCGAGTTGATGTGGAAGTAGTCGTAGGTCTTGCCGGGGTCCTTCGGAAGCCGGTAGTACGACTCGACGAGTGCGACATGTCCGATGCTGTGCCACTCGAAGAGGACGCGGCCGGTCTTGATGTCGATCTCCTGGAATGCGCCCTCGAGGACCTTCCGGCTCTTCACGCGCACGACATGGGAGAGCGTGACCAGCGCCGTGTTGCGAGGCGTGATGGAGAACTCGTGCATGTCGCCGGTGATCCCGTTGCCGGGGCGGACGTGGGCGACGAGGCGGTAGTGGTCGTCGTAGATGGAGTAGCGGCCCTTGCGCTTCCCGTCCGCGGAGCGCCCGCGCCACCAGGTCAGGACTGGCTTGCCGAGATAGCGCTGGACTCGGAAGTCGGTGACGCCGCGCGCGTCGACCGGGAGGAACCACATGACACGGCCGCGGTTGTCGAGGATCAGCGGTCCGGCCTGGGCGACGTGCTTCTTCGGTGCGATGAAGATGTATCCCGAAGAGACATGGCGGGTCCGCCTGAAGATCTTCACGGGCGGAGGCCTCAGGTCCGGACGAGACTCGAAGTGGCGCGCACGCGGCTCCGCCGCCGCGGCGGCGACCAGCGTCCATGCGAGCGCCGTCAAGGCCAGCCCTCCGGCGACGATCGGCGCACGCATCGTGCTACGAGGCCTCCGGAACCGGCGATGCCGGGCGGCGCATGACCAGGAAGACGGGCGCGGTGACGATCGCGGTCGCGCCGAGCGCGAGCGCCGCGACGCCGATCGCATCCAGCGCGTAACCGCCGAGCAGCGCGAGCGACGCGCCGAACAGCGAGCCGAGGAGGTCGTTGAACCCGAGGAGCTTGCCGCGCTCGGCCGGGCTCGTCCGGTCGGCGAGCCGCGCGGTCGCGGCGACGAACGAGATGTTCCACCCGAGACCGAGACCGAGCAGGAGGACGGCGGTCGCGAACACGCTCTCCCCCCAGAGCAGCCCGATCGTGGAGAGCGCCCATGACGATGAGCCCGACCTCGAGTGCCGCCGAGCGCCCGACCTTGTCGATCACGACTCCGATCACCAGGACGAGCGCGTACATCCCGAAGACGTGCGCTCCGATGATCGGAAAGACCGAGTCTTGCGAATGATGGTGGTGCTCCACGACCACGTAGCCGGTGAGGTTCATCACCGACACCATGACCCCGAAGCTGGCAAGGGCTGCGACCATCGCCGGCGGCACCCCGGGGCGCCGGACGAGCTCGCGAAGCGGGGCCGCGGGGACGGAGATCGCGTCGTCGTGGCTTCCGAGCAGCTCGGCGATCCGCTTCGGGTCCGGCCGGACGAACTGGACGAGGACGAGAGCGACGAGGGCGATCGCTCCGGCGACGAGCCACGGGACGGTCAGCGAGTCCGCCTTGACGTCCTTGCCGGCGAAGAGCGGGCTGAAGACGGTGGGGCCGAGGATCGCGCCGAAGACCGAGCCGAACAGGACGTAGGAGATCCCGCGAGCGCGCCGTTCCGGCGGGTACATGTCTCCGGCAGCGGTCCGGATCAGCAGCGAGATCCCGCTTGCCGCGCCGATCATCGTGAAGCCCAGGATCACTGCAGGAGTCGACTCCGTGTGTGTCGCCAGCGCCGTCACACAGCAGCCGAGGGTCGCGAGCGCGAAACCGAAGGTGAACACCGGCGTCCGCCCGATCCGGTCCATGAGGCGGCCGGCCGGGACTGCCGTCAGGCCCGATGCGATGAGGAAGATCGCGGGCCCGAGCCCCAGAAGCCCACGCACTCCTGTCACGAGGACGAACGTCAGCGACGACACCGCGGCGACGAGCTGCAGGACGGCCGAGTTGACGGCCATCGTGGCCGAGAGGACGATCGTATTGCGCCGAATCGGGAGGTTCGGCGGTGCTCCGCTCGCCACGAGCATCATTCAATCAGGCGGTCGCGCGGGACAGCTTGCTCTAATTCCGTCGTGAGGCGTGCGGTCATCCTCTGCGCCCTCGCCGCGATGCTCGCTGGTTGCGGGTCCTCGGCGGGCCCCGGCCAGATAACGATCGGGGCCGCTCGGACGTACGACCTCGCAGGCTTCGCGCCGAAGCGCTTCGTCGCCGGTAAGCCAACCCGGCTCTCGTTCACGATCCGCCAGCCGTCGGGAGAGCCGTTGACGAAGTTCCGAACCGGCAGCGGCCCGCACACCGGGGTCCACCTCATCATCGTGCGCAGCGACCTCGGAGCGATCGTGCACAAGCATCCGCCGATCGGGCCTGACGGAAAGGTCGACGAGGTCGTGACTCTTCCCACCGCAGGCCGGTATCGCGTCGTCGTCGACGCCTATCCGCAGCTCTCGGGGCCGCTGCGGAACTTCCAGCTCTTCGACTCGATCACGGCGACCGGCAAGGCCCCACCGAAACAGTCGCTTGCACCGAAGCGGCGGGTCGACGTCGGCGGCTATCGCTTCACGCTTCGGAACAGTCCCCGCCTGCGTGCGATCAAGCCCGCCGTCCTTGACATCGACGTACGCAGGCCTGACGGAAGCATCCCGCGTTTCACGCCCTGGTTCGGCGCGCTCGCCCATGCGATCTTCTTCCGCGAGGGAACGCTCAGCTACTTCCACACGCACGTGTGCGGTACCGGGATGTCCGCCTGCACGGGCTCCCCCGCCTCGACGCGGGTGCCCGGCAAGCTCCAGCGAGACGGCCGGCTGCGGGTGGGCGTCCTCCTGCCCGAGGCGGGAACGTGGCGCCTGTTCCTCCAGAGCAAGGTCGACGGCCGGATCCTGTCCGCGCCCTTTACGCTGAACGTGAGATGACGCGGCTGCTCGTCTGGCTCGGGGCGGGGACCCTCGTGGTGCTGCTCTCGCGCTCGATCGCCTACGCGCTGGAGCCGGCGCCGCTCGCGCGGGTCCTCGAGCACCGTGCGGGCGGGCCGGCGCTGCCGATGCTCGCTCTCGTCACGCTGTCTGTGGCGGCCGGGCTCGCGGTCACGGTGTGCTGGCTCGCGGCGATGGGAGTCCGGGAACGCGCGTTCCTCGAGCGGCGCCACGCGCCGCCCCTCCATCCGGCCAGAGTGGTCGCCGCTGCGCTCGTCCTCGCGGCCTGCACCTCGGTCGTCGGCGCGTTGTTCGAAGCATGGCTGCACTGGCGCTCCGGGCTCGGTTGGCACGGGCTCCAGTGCTTCGCCGGCCCGATTCATCGCGACCTTCTGCCGATCGACGGCGGGCTCTCGCTCGTCGCGGCCGCGGTGATCGCGGCCGGTGCGCACGTCGTCGCGTGGATGCGACGGACGTTTGCCGCACTCGGCTCGCCGACGCCTCGAGCCGCGCTCGTCGCTCGCCTTCATCACTTCGAGCTCGCGCAGGCAGAGCTCGTCCCGGTGCGCTACGGCGTCCGGGCTTCGCGGCCCCCGCCGCGCGCCCGCTGACGTCGTTCGTCCATTCCAAGCGAAGGGAGACATTCAGATGCAGAAAGGCGTCCAGAGACGCTTCGGCGTGCTGCTGGCGACGAGCATCGTCGCGCTCGTCCTGAGCTCGACGGCGTTCGCGCATGCCGAGATCAGCCCGCCTGTGGTGCTGGCGAAGCACACACAGGTGTTCAGTCTCGCCGTCCCGACCGAGAAGGAGGACGCGACCACGACGAAGGTCGAGATCACGATGCCGGACGGGTTCTCGGTCGACTCGTTCGCCCCGGCGCCAGGTTGGACGAGGGAGGCGGAGTCGAGTGGCTCGGGCGCGGAGCAGACCGTGAAGAGCGTGGCGTGGTCGGGAGGGAGCGTGCCGCACGACGAGGTCGCGATCTTCCAGTTCCTCGGTGAGCCGCAGAACGCGAAGTCCTACGCGTTTGCCGTGCGGCAGACGTACTCCGACGGCAGCGTCGTCAACTGGACCGGGGCGGAGTCGTCGGACACGCCGGCGCCGTCGGTCTCCGCTCGGGACTCGTTCGGCTCGAGCAACAAGAAGCTGAGCTTCCTGGCGATCGCTCTTTCGCTCATCGCGATCGTGCTCGGCGCGATCGCTCTCTTCGCCCGCTCGGGGAGGCGCCCCGTGACATGACCCGCAGGGCCCGCCTCACACTCGTGCTCGTTGTGGCCGTCGGCGCACTCGCGCTGCCGGCGGCCGCATGGGCGCATGCCGTGCTCGTTCGCACGGTCCCCGAGGCGAGCGTCGTCCTCGACCGGCCGCCTCCGGTCGTGCTGCTCACGTACAGCGAGGCCGTCGAGCCGCGGTTCGCGATCGTCTCCGTGACCGACGCGGCCGGCACGCAGCAGACGGCCGGCCCGCCGAGACGATCCGCGACGGATCCGACGACGCTCGTCGTCCCGCTGAAGCGGGTGAGCCCCGGCTGGTACCTCGTCTACTGGCGGGTGGTCTCCGTCGACGGCCATCCGGTTCGCGGCGCCTTCACGTTCGCCGTCGGTCCGAATCCAGGCCCGGCCCCGCAGTTCGTGATCCCGTCGATCTCGGAGACCGCCGCCATACCCCGGCTGATCACGGCACGCGCGATCGTCTTCGTCTCCCTGATGGCGGCGATCGGGCTCTTCCTGCTGCGCATGGCGATCGCGCGGCCGGTCGTGCGAAGGGTGCAGGGGACGCGGTTGCGCGCGGTCTCGATCGCATTCTTCGTGGCCGCCGCAGTCGCGCTCGTGGCGACGCCGATCTACGTCGTCATCGCGACCGCCGACTTCTCGCTGCGCTCGGCATTCGACGTCGGCGCGCTCTTCCCGCTCTTACGGGACTCGGCTTTCGGCCGCGGCTACCTCGATCTCGAGCTCGTGTTCGCACTCTTCGTCGTCGGGGCCGGGCTCGCCGTCTGGGTCGACAGGCCCGAGCGGCCGCAGCGCTCGATCGCCGAGCTCATCGCACTGACGGGAGCAATCTCAGGTGCCGCCGCCGTGCTGCTGATCCCCGGCCTCGCGGGCCACGCCGGCCAGGCCTCGCCGCGCGGGCTCGCGCTCGCCCTTGACTGGCTGCACCTCGCGGCGGGATCGATCTGGCTGGGCGGCCTGATCGGCCTGCTCGTCCTCTGGCTGAGCCTGCCGGCCGGGCGGCGGATCGCCGCCCTGGTCGTCTGCGTGCCGCGCTTCTCGAACGTCGCCTTCGTGTCGGTCCTCGTCCTCATCGGATCCGGGATCGGGGCGTCGCTCATCCACTTCCCGACGCTCTCGTCCTTGTGGGAGACGTCGTACGGCCAGACCTTGCTCGTGAAGATCGGACTGCTCAGTGCCACGATGATCCTTGCCGCCGTCAACCTGCTTCGCACACGACCGCGGCTCGCCGCCGCGGCCGAGCGGCCCGAGCTCGGAGCAGGTGCGGCCGCGTTGCTCCGTCGCCTGGTCAGCGTGGAGGTCGTGCTCGTGGCCGCCGCAGTGACGGCCGCTGCCGTTCTCTCGAGCCTGCCGCCGCCCGCGAAGGCGCTGGCGACGGCCGGCAAGGCGACCGCGAAGGTCGGGCCGGGGCCGGTCCGGGAGGTCGTGAACAAGAACGGCTACCGCGTCGAGTTCCGCGTCCAGCCGAATCGCGCCGCCGTCCCCAACACCTTCTCCGTCCGGCTCACGCGTGCCGGCAAGCCGGTGCAGGGCGCAACCGTCATTGCCGGCTTTGCGATGCTGGACATGGAGATGGGCAACCAGTCCTACACGCTGCCCGAGGTGTCACCGGGCGTCTATGCGCGGTCGACTCCGGCGCTCGTCATGGTCGGACACTGGGGTCTCACGTTCGAGATCACTCCGCCGGGCAAGCCGCCGTTCAACGTCATCTTCGTCGACAAGGCGAACGGATGAAGTCGTCGGCCATGATCCTCCTCGTCGCGTACGCGGCTCTTGCGGCGGGGATCGCCGCGTGGATCGTCACCATCGTGCTTGCGGTGGACGTTCTTGGCTAGACGACTCGCCGTAGTCCTGGCGGCCCTCATCACCCTGGGCGCTCCGGCGACGGCGCAGGCGAACGGGGACCCGGCGAGCGACTACCTCCTCGGCCAGAAGCTCTTCCTCCCGTTCGGTGGCAAGGCGGACGAGGCGAAGGTGGCGAAGCTGCAGAAGCTCCTCGATTCGGCGACGAAGGACGGCTACCCGATCCGGGTCGCCGTCATCCGCGGCCCCGAGGACCTCGGGACGGCGCGGGCGCTCATGAACAAGGCTCAGCGGTATGCCGAGTTCCTCGGCCTCGAGCTTTCGTTCGTCTACCGCAACCGGTTGCTCGTGGTCATGCCGAACGGCTTCGGGTACTCCGTGAAAGGCGATCCCAACCCGAAGGCCACGAAGGTGCTCGCCCGTATCCCTCCACCCGGGAGCGACGTGACGAAGCAGGTCGAGGCGGCGGCGCTGGCCGTCCAGCGGCTGGCGGCGTCGGAGGGCCACACGCTCGAGATCCCCAAGGACGGCTCTCAGACGATGGATCGCATCGTCATCGCCGCGGCCTCGGTCGCCGGAGCGGCGCTGATCGCGGCGTTCGTGCTCTATCGCCGCCGCCGCGACGGTCGTACGCTCTCGGAGTGACGATCTGCCCGAACTGCGGTGAGCAGAACCCCGACGGTGCGAAGTTCTGCAACGCCTGCGGCGCGCCACTCGGCGACGCCGGGCCCCGCCTGGCCGAGGAGCGAAAGGTCGTCACGATCCTCTTCGTCGACCTCGTCGGGTTCACGGCGAGGGCGGAGCGGCTGGACCCGGAGGACGTCCGCGCGATCCTGACGCCGTATTTCGCGCGGATCCGGCGCGAGATCGAAGCCCGCGGCGGCGTGGTGGAGAAGTTCATCGGGGACGCGGTCATGGCCGTCTTCGGGGCGCCGATCGCGCACGGCGACGACCCCGAGCGCGCCGTCCGTGCGGCCGTCGCGATCCGCGACACGATCGGGGAGCTCAACGACGGCGATCCCGAGCTCGAGCTGAAGCTGCGCGTCGCCGTCAACACGGGCGAGGTGCTCGTGTCGATCGGAGGAGCCGGCGGCGAAGGGATGGTGGTCGGCGACGTCGTCAACACCGCGTCGCGGTTGCAGGAGGCGGCGCCGGTGAACGGCATCCTCGTCGGCGAGGAGACACACCGGGCGACGCGCTCGTCGATCCAGTACGAGGAGGCCGAGCCCGTCGTCGCCAAGGGCAAGGAGCATCCCGTTCCGGTGTGGCGCGCGGTCAGCGTGGTTTCCGCTCCGGGCGAGAGGGTGCCGACGAAGGTGCCGATGGTCGGCCGCTCGTCCGAGCTCGCCGCGCTCGACTCGATCTGGCAGCGCGTCGTCGCCGAACGGCGTCCGCATCTCGTGAGCCTCGTGGGGCCGGGAGGCATCGGCAAGACGCGCCTCGCCGCGGAGTTCGCCGATCGCGCGCGCGCGGAAGGCGCGACGGTCGTGCGCGGGCGCTCGCTTCCGTACGGAGAGGTCACGCCGTACGGCGCGTTCGCCGGTGTCGTGAAGCAGCTCGCTGGAATGTTCGACACCGATCCGATCGACGTCGCGTCGGGGAAGCTCGACGCGGCTGTCGCCGAGCTGCTCGGCGACGAGGCAGGCGATGTCGCGTCGCACGTCGCGATCCTCTGCGGGATCGGGAGCGAAGGCGGCGTCGACGACCGCCAGACGTTGTTCTACTCGGCGCGGCGACTCGCGGAGGCGCTGGCGAACGATCGGCCGACCGCCCTCGTGTTCGAGGACATCCACCTTTCCACGGCGAGCATGCTGGACCTCCTGGAGATGATCGCGTCGCGGTTGCACGACGTGCCACTGCTCCTCCTGACGCAGGCGCGCCCCGAGCTGATGGAGCTGCGGCCGGGCTGGGGCGGCGGGCTCCCCGCCTACACGGCGCTGCCGCTCGAGCCGCTCGGCGACGAGCACGGAGAGGAGCTCGCCCGCCGTCTGCTCGAGGTCGCCGGAGCGTCTCCCGAATCCGCGTCGCAGCTCGCAGGAACCGCGGAGGGTAACCCGCTCTTCATCGAGGAGCTCGCCGTCTCGGTCTCCGAGCAACGTGAGGAAGTCGACGAGCTTCCATCGAGCATCCGAAGCATCGTGGCTGCGCGGCTCGACGCGCTGCCGACCGCGGAACGCGATGCGCTGCTCGATGCCGCCGTCGTCGGCAAGGTCTTCTGGGGCAGCGCGGTCGTCTGCATGGCGGAGGACGCGGATGCGCGCCTCGAGGCGCTCGACTCGCTCGAGGGCCGCGACCTCATCCGCCGCGATCCCGTGTCACGCCTCCAGGGGCACCAGCAGTTCGCGTTCAAGCACCAGCTGATCTACGAGGTCGCGTACGCGACGCTGCCGCGTGCCGGTCGCCGGGCGCGGCACGGTGCGATCGCCCGCTTCCTCGAGAGCTCGGTCACCGAGGTCGCCGACGTCAATCCCGCACTCGCGCACCACTGGCGCGAGGCGGGCGAGGAAGCGCGATCGGTCGACTACCTGTTCGCGGGCGCGGACCAGGCGAACCGCGGCTGGGCGAAGGACGAGGCGTTCCGTCTCTACGCCTCGGCGCTCGAGCTGATTCCCCAGCAGGACGCGGAGCGACGGCGTGACGTCGGCAAGCGACTTGCCGTCGCTTCCCAGGCGCTCTACCACGTGATCGACGCGGAGCGGCTCGTCCGGCACACGAGGCGCCCGGACGACGCGCCTATCGCTCGAGGGGAAAGTCCTCCGGAGTGACGTCGCCGGCGAGCTCGCGCACGGAGACGATCTGGTGCGCGCCGAGCGCGGCGGCATGAGTCCGGATCTCCTCCTCGCCGGGGGCGCTGTAGATGCAGAACGTCCGGACGCCGCCCTCGTCGTCGAGTGCGACGTGGCTGATCTCCCACACGATCTCGGGCATCTCGTCGACGATGATCTGCCGCGACTTGCTGCCGACCTGGGGCATGCCCTCGTGCTGCACGGTGAACAGTCGTTCCACGATGTATCTCGGCATGGACGGAGCCTATCCGGCTATGCAGGCCCTGAGCGGGGACAAGCGGCGGCCTGTGCTCTCAGGCAAAACTTAGGTTTTCATGCTCTCGTATATGACTCTGACTATCCGACGGAGGGAGTAGCACGTGAACGAGCAGAGCGCCGACCTGCCCGCGCCTGAGCCCATCGAGGCGAAGGATCGCCTCGAGCAGGCGCTGTTCGAGATCAGGCGGGTGATCGCGGGACAGGACGAGATGCTCGAGCGCGTCCTCGTCTGCCTGCTCGCCCAGGGGCACCTGCTCATCGAGGGCGTGCCCGGACTGGCCAAGACGCTGACGATCAAGACGACCGCCGGAGTTCTCGGCGGGAGCTTCTCGCGCATCCAGTTCACTCCCGATCTCGTGCCGTCCGATCTCGTCGGCACGCGCATCTACCGCCAGGGCGACGGGTCGTTCGACACGGAGCTCGGGCCCGTGTTCTGCAACTTCCTGCTCGCGGACGAGATCAACCGCGCTCCGGCGAAGGTGCAGTCGGCGCTGCTCGAGGTCATGCAGGAGCGCCAGGTCACGATCGGCCACAACACGTATCCGGTTCCCGATCCCTTCCTCGTCATGGCGACGCAGAACCCGATCGAGTCGGAGGGGACGTATCCGCTCCCGGAAGCACAGGTCGACCGGTTCATGCTCAAGATCCTCATCGACTATCCCGCCCACGACGAGGAGCTCACCATCGTCCAGCGGCAGCTCGTCGATCCACCGGAGTTGCGGGAGGCGCTCACGCCTCGAGGACCTACAGGCGCTGCAGCGCTCGGTCGCCGACATCTACGTCGACCCGTCACTCGTCAGCTATGCGGTCTCGATCGCGTCGGCGACGCGTGACGCGGAGGCGCACGGCGTCGGCGAGCTGAAGGAGTACATCGCCTTCGGCGCGAGCCCGCGCGGCCCGATCAGCCTCGTGCAGGCGTCTCGCGCGCTCGCCTTGCTTCGGGGCCGCGACTACGTGCTCGCCGAGGATCTCCAGACGCTTGCGAAGGATTCCATGCGTCACCGGCTCGTGCTCACGTACCAGGCTCTGGCGGAGGAGGTCTCCTCCGATGCCATCCTCGACAAGGTGGTCGCCACGGTTCCCGTCCCGAAGACCGACCTCGCTCCCTCGACGGCGGCGTGAGCATCCTGCGCACGCTCCGGTCGGAGCCGAGCCCGGCGCGCCCGGGCCCGGGCCCGCTCCCGGATGCGCTGCTGCGTGCGCTCGACGTCACGATCGGCCGGCGGATCGAGGGACTGCTCGCCGGTGACTACCGTTCGAAGCTCCACGGCGAGGGCACCGAGCTCGCACAGGTCCGTCCGTACGTGCCCGGCGACGACGTTCGCCGAATCGACTGGGCAGTGACCGCCAGGACCGGGGAGCCGCACGTGCGGGTGCAGCTCGCCGAGCGCGTCCTCGTCACCTGGCTCGTGCTCGACACGTCGGCGTCGATGCAGTTCGGGACAGCGGATCGCCGCAAGGCGGACGTCGCCGAGGGCGTCGCGCTCGCGATCGGCCACGTTGCGACACGGCGCGGGAACAGGCTCGGGCTCGTCACGTTCGGCGACGCCGACCCGCTGGCTACGCCTCCGCGGCAGGGTCGGCTCGCGCTGCTCGGCCTGCTCGGCGCGCTGCGCGACGATGAAGACGGTGACGAACGTCTGGGAGCGACGTCCCTCGGGGCAGCAATGCGTCGGACGGGGTCGCTGGCACGCCAGCGGGCCGTGATCGTCGTCGTAAGCGACTTTCGCGGCCCGCATGACTGGCGTCGCCCGCTGCTCGAGCTCGCCGGCTCGCACGAGGTCGTGGCCGTCGAGATCCGTGATCCGCGCGAACAGGAGCTCCCGAATGCGGGGGCCCTGTGGCTCGTCGATCCCGAGACCGGCAGGCAACTGCGCGTCGACACGAGGAGCGAGCGCCTGCGTGCCCGGTTCGCCGCAGCCGCCGCGGAGGAGCGCGACGTCGTCTCACGGACGCTCGCCTCGGCCGGTGCGCGCCACATCGTTCTCTCGACCTCCGGCGACTGGCTGCGGACGCTTGCCGTCTACCTCCGGAGGGGACCGCGCCGGTGACCTTCGAGTGGCCTTTTGCGCTCGTCGGGCTCGTCCTCGTGCCGCTGCTCGTCGTCCTCTACGTCATGCGCGAGCGACGCCGGACGCAGTACGCCTCGACGTTCACGACGCCCGGACTGCTGCCGAACCTCGTCGATGCGGCGCCCGGATGGAAGCGGCATCTCCCGCTCGCGATCCTGCTCGTCGGATTGACGGCGATGGTCTTCGGGGTCGCGCGGCCGCACGCCTCGGTCAACGTCAAGCGTGAAGAGGCGACGGTCATCATCGCGATCGACACGTCGTTGTCCATGCGCGCGAACGACGTGAAGCCGACGAGGTTGCGGGCCGCGCGCAAGGCGACGCGTGAGTTCGTCGAGAAGCTCCCGGAGCAGTACCGCGTCGGCATCGTGGGCTTCGCTGGGCGCGCGTACGTGGCGCTGCCGCCGACGACGGATCGCAGCCTCGTCCCGACGGCCCTCTCGGCCCTGCGCTCGGGAGAGGGAACCTCGCTCGGCGACGCCGTCGCGCTCGCCGTCCAACTCGGCGCGCGCCTCCGCGCGCAGGACGGCTCGGTACTGCCGGTCGCGATCCTGGTCTTTTCCGACGGCGCGCAGTTCTCGGGCCGCACGTCGCCCGGCGCCGCCGCGGTCAAGGCGCGTAACGCCCACATCCCGGTGTACGCGGTCGTGGTCGGCACAAACGACGGGGTGATCACGGTGCCGCTTGCCGGCGGCTTCCAGGCCCAGCTGCGGGTGCCTCCGAGCCCGGAGACGATGCGGACGGTCGCGCGGACGACCGGTGGGCGCTTCTTCACGGACCCGAACGACCCGGGGCTCGCGCAGATCCAGCAGCGGCTCGGCTCCCGGCTCGGGGACCGGAAGGAGGACCGGGAGATCAGCAACCTCTTCGCCGGTGGGTCGGCAGCCCTCCTCCTCTTCGGCGGCGCGCTCTCGGCCCTCTGGTTCAGGAGGGTTCCGTGAAGCGGCTCGGCCTGCTCATCGCCGTCACCGGCGTCGCCGCGGTCGTCGGCGTGAGCCCGGCCGGCGCGACGAACGAGTGCCGCGGACTTCAGGTGTGCGTGCGCGTGGCCGGGCCGTGGGTCGTCGTCCCGGCCGGGCTCGGCTCTCCGCGCCAGCGGGTCGACTTCCAGCTGACGTGTCCGCGCGGCTTCGCGGTTGGAGGTCTCGACGCCGAGCTAAGCGAGCGTGCCATCGACGTCGGCTTCGTCGGCAGGCTCGGGAGCCCCGTCGGGCCGGGAGTGACGACGGCACGCTCAGCGCTCTTCGGCGCCACCTACGTCGGTACGGCGGTGCGAACGCCGACGTTCCGTCCGCATATCGGGTGCATCCCCGCCGCCGGGGGCGGCCAGGGCCCGGTGCCCTTCCGGCGCCTCGCGGCGGTCTTCCCGCCCGGTGATGCGACAGTGCGACGCGTGCGTACGGTTCGGCTTCGGTACGGCACTGTGCGGGCCGTCGCGGCCTGCGGTGCGGGGGAGCGTCTTGTCGCCGCCTGGCACGCCGTCGGCTTCTATACCTCAGGGCCGCCCGACACCGACCTCGTCCGCGGCGTGTTCGCGACGCGTCAGGTGCGCGGAGGCCGCGTCGTCGTGACCGTGCGCAACGGCGCCTTCCTCGGCGACGTGCGCGTGATCGTGCAGGTCGGCGCCGTCTGTGCGGGGGCCGCATGAGCTTCCAGAGCCCGTACCTGCTCCTGACGCTGCTCGTCATCCCACTCGCGATCGCGCTGGTCGTCTACGTGCAGCACCGCCGCCGCATGCGCTACGCCATGCGGTTCACGAACATCGAGGTCCTGGCCGGCGTCATGGGTGGGCGCAACTGGCGGCCGCTCGTCCCGCTCGCGCTCTTCCTGCTCGCCCTGGCGGCGCTGTGCATCGGCTTCGCGCGGCCGCAGCGGACGACGCTCGTGCCGAAGGACCGCGCGACCGTGATCCTCGTCGTCGACGTCTCCCGCTCGATGGAGTCGAGGGACGTCAAGCCGAATCGCATCGGCGCCGCACAGGCGGCGCTCCGGAAGTTCCTCGACAAGGTGCCGAAGCGCCTGCGCGTCGGGCTGATCGCGTTCGCCGGTGAGCCGGCGGTCGCGACGCCGCCGACCATCGACCACCAGCTCGTCCGCGACGCGCTCGAGACGATCCGCTGGTACCCGAGCTTCGGCGGGACAGCCATCGGCGACGCGCTCGCCGAAGCGGTCCGACTCGGCCAGCAGGCCGTGGGCGGAACCGACGGCAACCTCGCCGCGGTCACTGCCGCGCCGGCGGACTCGCGGGACACGAAGGGCCTCGTCTCGATCCTCTTCCTCTCCGACGGCGCGCAGACACGGGGCGAACTCGAGCCGCTGCAGGGTGCCGACCGCGCGCGCACGGCCGGGATCCCCGTCTACACGGTCGCCCTCGGCACGCCGCGCGGGACGCTCGACTTCGGCTTCCGGACGCCCAACGGCGGGTTCCCAGGCCCCAACCCGAGCGGCCCGGGACGGCGTGTCCCCGTTCCGCCCGACCCGATCACGCTCCGCTCGATCGCGGACCGCACCGGCGGGGAGTTCTTCGAGGCCCGCTCAGCGAAGTCGCTCGACGCCGCCTACACGAAGCTGGGGTCGCGTCTCGGCCGGACGCCGGGCAAGACAGAGATCACCTATGCGTTCCTCGCGGCGGGCGTCGCGCTGCTCGTCGGAGCGGGAATTCTCTCTGCGCTCTGGTCGCCGCGGCTGCCCTGACCGTCAGCAGCCGGAGCCGACGGCGTCCCTGTCGACGAGCGCGCTGATCTCCTCGGGCTCATCCTCGGCCTCGATCTCCGCGACGCTTCGCTCGCAGCCGCGCCGGATTCGGTCGTAGCGCTTCGCGAGTTGCGCCTCTGCGTGCGCGACCACTTCGGCCTCCTCGGTACCGAAGGGCGTCACGCCTCCGCGCATCAGCCTGAAGCCCTCCCGAATGCTCTTGATCACGAGCGGCGAGAGCTCGCGCATCCGGTCCTCCACCGCCTGCCAGGCGGACGGCTTCTCGGCGACGACACGACTGACGAGGTAGACGCCGTAGGCGATGTGGCGAGACTCGTCGCGCCGGATGTTCATCAGGCCGCTGGTGAACCCGGGCATGAGGCCGCGGGAGACGAGCCCTTTGTGGGACGCCCAGTAGGCCGTCTCGGCCATGACGCCTTCGAGCACGACGTTGTACGTCACGGCTGCGCGCGCCACCGCGTCCGGCGACGAGTCCTCGAGCAGTCCGTGCATGACATTCGGAAGCTCCTCGTTGAACACGCGCTGCCAGTTCGAGAGGTGGAAGAGCTCGAGCCGCTCGGGCGAGCCGGCGACGTCGTCGAGCCAGCGCCGGAAGAACTGCGTGTGCTTTCCCTCGTCGAACAGGAACGTCGTCAGGAAGAGCTCCTCCTCCAGACGACCCTCGTTCGCGACGGTGGTGATCAGCGGGACGATGTCCGTCGTGACCGCTTCCTCTCCCGCGACGAACTGCGAGATGAAGAAGAGGAGGGACTTCTGCTCCGCCGCCGGCAGTGCGTCCCAGTGCTCCTTGTCGGTGGTGAAGTCGAGGTCGGACGGGTTCCATGTCCCGTACCGCTTCGCCTTCTCGTACAGCCGCATTGGAAAGGAGCCCATGTCGAAGCCCCGCGCCATCGTTTGATACCCGTTACGCCGCATCTATCCCCCAGCCGCAGTAGCTCTCCCCAGCCGCAGTTGGTACTCGCCAAACCGCAGTCTCAGTTTTTACATGTTTCTCGTTGCGTGTGTGTTACTTGTTGGTTTACGTCGTGCTGTGACTCTGGTTCTGCTCGTTCGCGACGCGCGCGACGATGTCGATGAGGTCGCGAACCGACTGCGCCTCGAACAGGTCCTCGTCCGGAATCGAGATTCCGAGCGTCTCCTCGATGCCGAGGACGGCGCGGAGAAGGAGCACCGAGTCGATGCCCGGCACCGACGCGACCGAACGGTCGATGTCGATCTTCCCCGGGCTCACCCCGGTCTCGCGCGCCAGGACGTTGACGACGACGTCAGCGACCTGTGCGTCGCTCATGCTTCCCGTGCTCATTCACCCTCCTCCGAGCCCGTGCCCCGGGCGGATGTGATTGCCAGTGCCAGCCCACCCTCCTCGTACAGCTTCCGAACGGCCTGCCGCTTCACCTTCCCCGATGAGGTGAACGGCAGAGTTCGAGGCGCAACGGGCGTGACCTCGAGCGGAATCGGCCCGAGTCGTGTCGAGACTGCGTCGCGGATCTCCGCGATCGCCTCTTGCTCGTCGTTCGCATCGAGGTCGCTCTCGAACAGGACGCAGACCGCTTCGTCGCCATCCACGAGGTTGACGCCCACAGCTGCGACGTGGCGCTTTCGAATCCGGTCGAGGCTCGAGACGATCTCCTCGACGTCCTCCGCGTAGTAGTTCTGGCCGCGCACGATGACGACGTCCTTGCTCCGTCCTGTGATGAACAGGTCGCCGTCGAGCTGGAACCCGAGGTCGCCCGTGCGGAGCCAGCCGTCCGGAGTGAACGGTTGCTGGTCGTCCGGGATCCCGAGGTAGCCCTTCATGATCGCCTCGCCGCGGATCTGCACCTCGCCGACCACGCCCTCGGCCCGTGCGTTGCCGTCGGCGTCCCCGAGCCGCAGCTCCACGCCTGTGACCGCGCGCCCGACGGACGCAACCGTCCGTGCGGCGGGATCGTCCGGCGACGTGCGCTCGACCGTCTCGCCGTCCGTGATCGTGTCGCGGTCGACCGTCTCGAATCGGCTGAGCGTGCCGTGCTGGTGGAACGAGACGCCGAGCGTCGCCTCGGCCATGCCGTAGACGGGAACCATCGTCTCGGGCGCGAGGCCGTAGGGCTCGAACGCCTCGTTGAACGCTTGGACGGTCGCCTGTCTCACCGGCTCTGACCCGTTCGCGGCGACGCGCCAGCCGGAGAGGTCGAGCTCCTTCGGCAGTCCGGCCGCCGCCGCGCCGAGGAGATAGTCGAAGCCGAAGTTGGGGGCGGCCAGGATCGTCGCTCCTGACTCGGCGAAGCTGATGAGCCAGTCGTTGCGGCGACGGACGAAGTCGCCCGGCTGCCAGACGAAGACAGAGGATCCGCGCGAGAAGCTCGAGAGGGACGAGAAGAGCCCCATGTCGTGGAAGAGCGGGATCCAGATTCCCGTCGCGTCCTCGCCCTCGACCCAGTCGAGGTCCCGCGTGAGCGGGAGGAGGCCGGCGCAGACGTTGCGGTGCGTGAGGGCGACCCCCTTCGGCGCCGACGTGCTGCCCGACGTGTACTGGACGACGGCGAGGTCCTCTCCCCGCCCGTTGCTCACCATCTCGATGGGCCCAGGCTGGCCGACCTCGGTGATGTCGATGAGTTCGACCCCGTCGCCGGCGGAATCGAGGCGGGAGGCGATCTTGTGCGTGCTCGAGTCGATGAGGATCGCGTCGAGCTCGGCGTCGGCGGCGAGACGGGCAATGTGTGCGCGGAACGCCTCGGCGCCGCCGAAAGCGACCGGCAGCGCGAGCGGGACCGCCGCCGCGCCCATGCGAATCGCCGCGAGCAGGCCGCGGAACCACGGCTCCCCGTTCGCCATCAGGATCCCCAGCCGTCTGGGCTCCTTCACCCGCCGCTGGATGTCGGCGGCCGTGCGCTCGGCCCGTTCGAGCAGTTCCACGAGTGGAATCGGCTCGGGTTGGATCAGCGGGACGTGGAGGGCGGTCTCAGGACGGGACGCGCCCGCCACGAGTTCCCAGAGGGAAGGTTCCCCCCGTTCCTGCGCTGCGTCGTCGGGCCTGCCGTTGGATGACGCCGTCGTCATATGGAGGCCCACATTCTCACCCATTGTCAACAGGCGCTCCCCTCAGGACGAGCGCCTCTGCCGCGATGCCGCTTCGCGTATGGCCAGCCTTCAAGCCCCAGTCCCGCAATCCGTCCAACTCTCCCCTTGTTGCAGTCACTCACTCACGACGCCCCTAGGTGGCAAAGAACGTGGCCGTCGTGACGCCCCTCGGCTCTAAAGCCGCTACTAGACCTTAGGGCGGTCTGCGCGTTTCTTCAACTCCCGTACGGGGGAAATCCGTACGTTTCCGCCAGAGACGTCTCGTCATCGGAGGCCGGTGTGCCGGCGCCACCACCGCCTTTTGCGACGCGGAGCCGCTCGCGGAGGCGATCGCCGCTGCGCTGTCAGGGGAGCGTCCGGAGGACAGGCGTTCGCCGCCTACGAACAGGCGCGAAACGCCGCGACGCTCGCGGACTACCACATGAACCTCGCCGGGGCCCAGTTTCTGCCTCCTCCGCCCGAGCTCGTCGAGCAACGCACGGTCGCGCGGGCGAGCCAGGAAGCCGCGAACCTGTACTACCTCAGGGTCGAGGGTCTGATCGAGTGACGGCTGCGCCGTCCAACGCCTCGACCGCCTAGAGCTTTCAGCCGGTTACCACTTCGAGCGCCGGCCGCGGCGGCTCGTGTACAGCAGCTTGGGACGCGCCGAGCGCATTCCCGACTTGTCGAACTGCTCGTGGTGCCCGAGCCGGCGGGCGACGTGACTGGTCTCGGCCTGTTGCTCGGGCAGAACCAGCGTGATCGCCGTGCCGCTCCGTCCGGCTCGCCCGGTGCGGCCGGTGCGGTGCACGTAGTCCTTGTCCTCGCCCGGGGGATCGAAGTTGATCACGTGGGTGATGTCGTCCAGGTCGAGGCCGCGTGCGGCGACGTCGGTTGCGACGAGTGTCGCGACCTTGCCGCTCTCGAAACGAGCGAGCGCTCGCTCGCGTGCACCCTGAGACATGTCGCCGTGCATGGCCACGGCGGGCACATCGTTGCGCCGGAGCCTCTGCACGAGCTTGTCCGCGCCGCGCTTCGTCCTGACGAAGACGAGCGTCAGCCCTTCGGAGGAGTTGATGTGCTCGACGAGGGTCTCCAGCTTCGTGTCCAGTGTCACCGGGACGAAGTGGTGGTCGATCTCGCCGGGCTCTTCGTCCAGCTGGTCCGCTTCGAAGCGGGACGGGCTGTTGGTGTAGGAGCGGGCGAGCTCGCCGACGGGGCCGTCGAGTGTCGCCGAGAAGAACATCGTCTGACGATTACGGGGAAGGCGGTGAACGATCTTCTCGACCTGCGGACGGAAGCCCATGTCCAGCATGCGGTCGGCCTCGTCGAGGACGAGGACGCGCACGCGCGTGACGTCGATCAGGCGACGCTCGGCCAGATCCTCGAGCCGCCCGGGTGTCGCGACGAGAACGTGTGCCTTCGCGGCGCGCTTCGCCTGTGCACGCAGCGGCATTCCGCCATAGACGGCGGCGACCCGAAGGCCCTTGGCCCGGGCGAGCGGTTCAAAGTCGGCGCAGACCTGTGCCGCGAGCTCGCGCGTCGGGACGAGGATGAGGGCTGACGGCTGCGCATCGGCGGCCGTGGTGCGCTCGACGATCGGCAATGCGAACGCGAGCGTCTTGCCCGACCCGGTCGGAGACTTCGCCAGCACGTCGAGGCCCGCCAGGGCATCGGGCAGGACGAGTGTCTGGATCCGGAACGGCTGGTGGATGGCGCGAGCGGCGAGCGCGTCGACGACAGGCGAGGACACGCCGAGCTCGCGGAACGATTCTTGCAACAAGTTGTTCGACTCCTTACTGGATTCGAGACTTGCCTACCTCGAAACACCCGAAGGAGGAACGAGAAGCTCATCTCACTGGGCGGCGGAATTGCCAACCCGTGCCGTCACGGTAGCAAGAGTGCTGTGAGGGCCTGACCTGCCCATCGGCAGGAACCGGTGGCGACGTGAGGCGCACGTGTGCTTCTGCCAGATGGCGACGGCGTTCGTCGTCAGCGAGCGGGGCGCCCCTCCGTCATTACGAAAGGAATGGAGCGAGGCATCCGCGGGCGGGCTGACCGGGTCCGCGATCCCCGTAAGCAGTGCTTGGGCTACACAGGTTTGCCGGGCTCGTACCGCACGTTCACGTCCTCGAACGTCGACTGGGCACCGGCGGGCACGAACATCTTCTATCTCCAGCCCGATAAGAGGCGGTCGGGCCTTCGCCTTGGCCGTCGTTGAGAGGGCCCGCCCCAGGCGGGCCCTCTCACTTGCTGTGGCCCCGGACACCGTGCCGCTCGCGTCGAACGAACCCGGCGGTTCGTCTGAAACGAGTCGTAAATAGTCGACCCTGTAGCGACCCTGCGAGTTGTTCTAAGCCCTGCCGCGACCTCAAAGTAAGAGGAGTTGCTGGTCTTTTCGGTGAATGCGGCTCCGTTACTGAGAATGCCCCCGACCGGAATCGAACCAGTGCACGCGGTTTAGGAAACCGCTGCTCTATCCACTGAGCTACGGGGGCTTATCGGCTTGGTTGAGCCGAAAACGGCTCTTCCTGATCTATCCACTGTAGCCCGGACTTTCTGGAAGCGGTCACCGTTGATCAGCGGGCGGGGCCATGCATTCTTGATGAGCAGGATGACGGAAACGTGTGTGCGCCCGCGTGGATAGGGCCGTCACTCGGATACGCGGATCGGTAGTACAGCCGCTGCTCATCCTGCGCGTCTCTGGCGGTAATGGGCTGCGTGTGCTAGTCCACGGTGATGCCTGCTGTTATCGGAGACCGCAGGACAGTCGGACGTGATGTCGAGCTCGATGCGATCCGAGCGATGCTGGACGATATCCGGAACGGTCCTCGGAGCCTCTTCTTTTTCGGGCCCCCCGGTATCGGTAAGACGAGGCTTTGGTGGGAGGGTGTCGAATGCGCGCGTTCGCGAGGCGTGGCTGTGCTCATGACACGTCCTGGGGGAGCAGATGTGCGTGTCGCATTCACAGCCCTGCGCGATCTTGTCGGCGATGCGGCGCTAGACGTGCTCTCGGAGCTTCCGCCTCCGCAGCGGCGCGCGTTCGCGGTTGCGCTGCTGCGTGAGGAGTCCGGCTCCAAAGGGCTAGATTCGGATGCCGTACCGGCCGCGTTTGTCGGCGCGCTTCGCATCTTGAGCCGGTCGAAACCGCTCCTGATCGCAGTGGACGACGCCCAGTGGCTCGACGCATCATCACGGGCCACGCTCGCATTCGCGCTTCGCCGATTCGCTGACGACCGTGTCGGGCTGCTCGCGACAGTGCGGACTGAGCGAGGAGTTGTCATCGGCGACTTACTTGACGCGCTGCCTCGTGAGCTCACCGATCGTCGCGATCTCGGTCCGCTCACCGTTGCCGCGCTATATGAGCTCGTGCGCGAGCGATTTGGACTGTCACTCGCAAGGCCGACGTTGCTGCGGCTCCACGAGCTGTCCGAGGGAAACCCGTTCTTCGCGAGTGAGCTCGCACGCAGCCTGTCGGAGAACGACCGGCTGCTCGTCCCAAGAGAGCTCTCGGAACTCCTCCGAGCCCGGCTTGCGGCCATGTCGACGCCAACGCGGCAGCTCCTTTTGGTCGCAGCTGCACTTGCCTGGCCGACGAGAGAGCTGCTCGAGCAGGTCGTGACGGGTGCCGACGCCGCGCTCGCCGAGGCAGAAGCCGCGGAGATCGTGGAAGAAGGGCCTGGTGTGATTCGGTTCACGCACCCACTGCTCGCGTCGGTTCACTACACGAGCGCTTCGACATCCACACGCCGGCTCGTGCACGCGAGACTCGCGACAGCCGACCTCGATGTGGAGGAGCGGGCGCGTCATCTCGCACTCGCCGCCACTGGGCCGAGCGAGGACGTTGCGGCGAAACTCGACGATGCGATTCGCGTCGCGCGTGGCCGCGGTGCGATCGCCTCCGCCGCGGAGCTGGCTGAGCTCGCCCTGGCGGTGACTCAGCTCGCGGATCCTTCACTCCATGCCCGCTCCCTCGCCGCGGCGGATCTCCTCTATGCATCTGGTGATGTCACCCGGGCGGAATTGGTGCTGGACGAGGCGCTCGAGCGGACTGCAGGAGACGGCGGGCGGGCGGAGATCCTCCTCCAGCTAGGGAAAATCGCCTTTGAGACGGATCAGACCAAGTCCGCGGCGGTGCTCCGGCAGGCTCTCGACTGCACCGGCGACGATGCCCGGCTTCGCACCGAAGTGCTGGTGTCTCTTGCCCCGGCGGTCTGGCCGCTCGACTGGGATGCAGGCATGGAATACGCAGTGGAGGCTGTGAAGACGGCCGAGCGCGCCGGCGATCCGTGCGTCCTTTCGCAGGCTCTGGCGCTCTTAGGCCAGATGCGGTACATCCAATCGGGCGAGGTTCCCGAGGAGTTGATGCTACGGGCCGTCGCACTCGAGGAGGCGAGCGGGGCCGCGCCCGGGGATGGGAGCGCCACGGCTGAGTATGCGCAGATCCTCCTGGAAGTCTGGGACCTCGATCCCGCTCGCAGCGTGTTCGAATGCCTAGTCGAGCGGGCGCGCACGCAGGATGATTCGGCGCTGACGTATCCACTGGAGAGGCTCGCGTTCGTCGAGCTCTGCGCGGGGAACTTGGATCGCGCTGCAGCGCTGGCTCGCGAAGCAGCCGACGTCGCCGCGCAGGGAGGCAGGCTCCATGCCGAGATGTATGCGCTCCTACGGCTCGGTTGGATCGAGGCGCTCCGCGGCAATGTCGACCTTGCGACTGAGCTGTGCGAGCATTCGCTGGACCTTGCCGGGCAGAGCAGCGGATTCCTTCGCGGCTCGCGACTCGTGCTCGGCTATCTCGAGAGCTCGCGTGGGAACTACGAGGCGTCGTGGTCTTACCTCGACCCGGCGAACCCGCAGACCGGGAGCATGGGAACTGAACGCCCGGTCGTTCATGTGCCCGAAGCAGTCGAGGTCCTCGCAGCCCTCGGGCGCATGGCAGAGGCGCGCTCTCTGCTCGGGCCGTTCGAAGAGCGGGCAGAAGCCCTCGGCCGCGATTGGGCGCTCGCGGCGGCCATGCACTGTCGCGGTCTGATCCTCGCAGCTGAAGGAGACCTTTTCGGCGCGGAAGCGGCAGCTGTGAAGGCGGTTGCATTTGCGGAGGACAATGGGTGGCCGCTTCCTCTCGGTCGCGCCCTCCTGGCCCTGGGCACCGTTCAGCGCCTGCGACGCCGGAAGGCGGATGCGCGCTCGACGCTACAGCGCGCAGTTCTCGTCCTGGAGGGGCTCGGCGCACGGATCTGGCTTGAGCGCGCCCGCAAGGAGCTTCGGAGAATCGGCGGCAGAAGCACACCTTCGGGCACCGACCTGTCCGAGACGGAAGCGCGCATAGCGGAGCTTGTGGCAGAAGGAACGACCAACGCCGAAGTGGCACGAGCACTGCAACTCAGCCGCAAGACGGTGGAGTGGAACCTTTCGAAGATCTACCGGAAGTTGGGCCTCCGGTCACGAACCGAGCTCGCGGCCAGGTTCCGGGGCGACTGAGCCGCGAACCCGGCTGCGATTTGTTGGACTTCAGGGCCTCGCGGGGACAAGCGTCACTGCATGAGCGCTCGTCCGCGTGTTGCCGAGCTGGTCGACTGCGGCTGCTTGCACACGGACGACGAGCTTCTTCGTGGCAACGAGCCGGCTCACCAATCCTCTGGGCACCGTCGCCCGCACTGACGCCGCGCGTCCCACGCCGAGGGCGAACGGGGTACGAGATCCGAGGACGAGCAGCTGGCCGCGGCAGAAGCCGACAGCTTCCTTCGAGCACGCGATGCGAAGCGAGAATCGACGCCTGACCGATACTCGCGCCACCGCAGTGGAGATCGCCACAGCAGGTCCCTCGGTCGCGGCCGGGTCGTCGTAGAAGATTCCGTGAGGTCGTTTGCCGCCGGGATACTCCCATGTCGAGACAACCGCGTTCGAACGATGGTCGACGACCGCGACGCCGGGCGCGTTGCCGCCTTCGAATGAGACGAACGAGTAGCGACCGTTGGCGGAGATCCAGTTGTGCCCGGCGATCTTGCCCGGCAGGTTGATTGTCTTCACGAGCGTCATGGTCGCTGCGTCGATCACGCTGAGCTGCGCCGGCGCCCCGCGAAGCGCGACGATGAGCCTCTTTCGGTCGGGCGTCAGCTGGATCGTGTCAGGCTGGGCCGGAAGCGTCACGTCGGCGGTGACAGACCGTGACGCGACGTCGATCCGCTTGACCTTGTTCTCTCCGACGCGGACGGTCACGTAGGCGGTGCTCTGATCGGGCGTAACGAGTACCTCGCTCGGCCGCTGCCCGACGGGTAGCGCCCACCGAATTTCGCCGGTCGTCCCTTCGATCTCGGTCACCTGGTTGGCAACCTCGTTGGCGGCCCAGATCGTGCCGCCGTCCCGCGAGATCCAAAGCGAGTGAGTTAGTGCGGTGGCATTGTCGACGGCTTTGACCTGACGGACGACGCGATCGCTCGCTGTGTCGATGATCGCGAAGCCGTTCGTGGCGTATTGACTCACATAGACATACTTTCCGTCGCGACTAGTCCGGATGTGATGCGGGCGGCTTGGGACAGGGATCGTTGCCAAGACCTCGAAAGTCATTGTTGAAACGACACTGACGTCGTTACTCACTTCGTTCGTGATGTACGCCTTTGAGGTTCCCGGTGCGACGACGACCGAGTTCGGATCCGTGCCGACGGGAACGACCGCGCGGACCGACCCAGTTGCAGGGTCGAAGGCGGCAACGCTGTTCAGTATCTTGTCGACGACCCATACAGTTCCGCGCAGGCCCGGGAGCGGCGTCGCCGCGTTCCCTGCCTCCCGGGCGGGTGCTCCGAACGCCGCTAAGAGGGCCAAAGAGGCCGCGGCGACAGCCACGATTATGAGGCGGTGTCTCATCTTGACATTTCCTCCATTTCCATCGACGGCTGGTTCTTTCGCGGCTGAGTCATCACGACAGGAGCAAGCGCGGCAGCGACGAGTGCGGTGCAGAGGACCAGCGCGGCACCGATGCGCCAACGCCGGCCACGTGCGCGCAGGAGGACGACCGACGCGCCGAGCGCGATCGCAAGGTCGATTGCCGAACTGATCCACCACGGCCACCACCAGTCGCGAGCCATCACGCCGGTCCGATGCAGTAGCTCGCGATCGAGCCGCTCTTTCCCTTTAAGTCGAGGTCGCGGCGCGCAGCCGGTCCGACCGCGGAGTCGAGGTGCTCATAGGTCGACCCGTCGACCAGGATTTCCCCGGCCGCGGCGGCCCCCGTCAGACGTGCCGCCGTGTTCGTGACGTCGCCGACCGCTGTGAAGTCCTTGTAACCCCCGCCGCCCACGTTTCCGACGAACTCCTCTCCCGTTGCGATGCCGACACCAACAGCGAGCCAGCTGCCTTCACGCGTCCCATAGCCAATTGCTTGCAGCAGGGAGCGTGCGCCGGAGACGGCACGACGCGGGTAATTGGAGCCTGCAAGACCCGGAACGAAGAGCGCCATTACCTGATCGCCGGCGATCTGCCCAAGTAGCCCGTCGTGCGCCAGCAACGCCTTCGACGCGACCGAGTAGAAGCGCATCACAAGAGTTGGAACCTCTCTGGCGGGAAGGTTCTCCGATAGCGATGTGTAGCCTCGGATGTCCGCGAAGAGAACGGTAAGCGGGACTACAGCCCCCCCTTCGGGGGCATGCTCGATGCAGCGCGCGCAGATGCTCGGGTTCTTGCGCGAAGGGGCATAGCCGAACCAACGAACGACGCCCGCTGTCGGACCTTGGAAAGGCGCGTTACAGAACTTGCAACGCCATGGGCTCGGTATGAGCGCGAACGCACGTCTGCCGACGCGATGAACATGTGCGAGTCCTTCCTCGCCGCGGAGCATCCTTTCCCATCTGGGCTCCATCAACTGAACCGTGCACATGGTCTCTAGCTCGGTGTCCATCCCTGGCTGGTTTCACCCCCCGCTGGGCGAGACGTCGTGCGTCTCGACGATGCGGGCATAAGGCAGGCCCGCTTCCTGACAGACAAGTCGCACATCGTCGGCGGTCCTGCCCTCGAACTTGCAGAAACACGATTCCTCTTCGGGAACGAACGAGGAACTCACATATCGCACCGCGACTCCGTGCAGCGCGAGCTTCTGCGTAGCCCCGACGAGTCGAGCGCTAATCGAGTCGAGCTCATTCGCGGTCATGCCCGGGAGGTAGCGCTCGACCATGTACTTCCTCACCCAGTCGACGCTACGACGGAGTCAGGATTGCAACAACCGGGGGATTCCCCGGACTTGGTCGCCGGGAGGGGGTTCCTCCCGGGCCGGACCGAACGACCGCACGCGGTTTAGGAAACCGCTGCTCTATCCACTGAGCTACGGGGGCAGATGGGCTCGGTTGAGCCAAGAACGGCTCTTCCTGATCTATCCACTGTAGGTAATCTCATCAGGCCCGCATTCGCGCTTGATGCGACGGATGCAGCAGTCCGTGGATGGTGCACCTCGACGGACCGCTGGGTGCAGTAGTGCCGGTCGGCTCGACCGCCGATGAGAACGCCGTCGCACTGCTCACACGCGCGACTCACGCCGAGGACGTTAGCTCGCGCGAGCGACGCTCGATCTCATCTGAGCACGGATCGAGCCCGACGGACAGGACATCCTTGTTGCGGCTCGCCCGTAAACTGCAAGCGATGGCGAAGAAGTGGTCAGATATCAAGCACGTGTCCGCGACGCGCAAGCTCGGCGAGCGCCGCCGACTTTCCGGTCCCAGACATGCCGGTCACCAAAACCACGGCCACGGCCACCACCGTACCGGTCAATCAGTTCGCTTCTAAGAGCGTTCCGTTAACGACCGTTAGCGACTGCTTTGGGTCGGGTCGACACCGAAGACCTGAACGAGGCCACGATCTGTCGGCACGCCGTCGATGACTGCATAGATCGTGTAAGTGCGGCCCTCGGAGTGCTGCTTTGCCCATCGCAGTACGTCGGCGACGTCGTTAGCTCCCGAGAGTTCGAATTCGTCCGCTGCGAACATCGGTTGTCCATCGGGGAGCTTCATACCCTTGCCTGCGGTCGACCAGAAGTGGACGCGATAGGCGGCAGGACGGATTTCCCACCGCCCATCGCGCGGGTCGATGCTTCGGGCTTCGATCTGAGGAATTCGACTTACATCATCCGAGTGGGGCAACTCGAGAGCCAGTCTAGGGCAGGTAGGTCCACTCGCCAGCGTTGTTGTAGCCCCAGTCCTCCTGTGAGTACGACTCCTCAATGTTGGGGCCTGAGAGCGAGGCAATCCAGTAGCCAGTGCTCGCGTCGACCTTCTCCTCTTTGGGTACGAAGATGGGGATCGTCGTCCACTCCCCAGCGGTGACTGGCACGATCTCTTCGAGATTCTGAGCAACGCGCTGACAGCCCCATGACCCAAGATCAAGAAGAAACTGGCTCTGCCCTGGAGGCGCCGTGCAGTGCCACATGTACATCGATGCAATCGCGACGCCTGTGTATGTGCACTTAAGCCAGCCTTTCGCGAGGACGGTTTGCGCTCCGTTGGACCAGTGAGGATTGTCAGTTTCTGATTCGCAGCCCTGGCCGGGTGCCGGCACCGGTGGATCGCCAGTGCGCGGATCGTCCGTGACGAGGATGTGAACAAGCGCCAGCGCGGCCTCTGCGTTCCCGAGAATGGAGGACCGTGCGCCATTAGCCACGACACTGTCCGGAGCAACGTTGATAGGTGTCCCGATCGGCACATCAGCGATCTTCGGCTGACTCGTGTAGTGCTCCAGGGCGGAGTCCGCGTGGAAGGTGGACGCCATGTCTGCCGTGCTCATCACGCGCCGAACGCGAGGGTTCCCGCCACCATCCAGATAGTGGTCCACGGTGCCGTGGGTCACCATCCCGGCGATCGAGGCCATCGCGTTCCAGGTCACCGCGTCATTTGGAGCACCGGTAACTGGGTTGAAGCACGTCCCCCACTGCGTTGAGCAATCCGGATCGGGGTAGTTGGTCGTCGACCAGCCGTAGTCGCTCGGCGACGCCCAGCACATCAACCGCCAGTTATTCGGTGGAACAAACCCCTGACTTCCAATCGCATTGATAGACATGCCAGGGGTCGACGGTTCGAGAGTCCAACGCTGATGCGATCGCCGACGAGATGTGCAGCCACTTGTCGAGTCCGGTTCCAACCGCGAATCCCGCACTGAACGCAGCTCCGTAGAGCGGGATGTCTGCCATACCCCACGCGACAAGTTCCTCGGCGGTGGGAACCGTGCCGAGTTGAGAGCGCAGGAGGTAGAAGCTGTCCTCGATCGAGGCGCCATCGGTTCCAGCCGCAACGGCCTCGTCGGTTGTCGCGTAGGTCGACGAACCGTTGATGAAGCTTTGTATCCGCGACCAATTCGCTTCATCGTTGACGAAGTTCGTAACCACGGGGTCTGCCGACGCACTTGCGTTCGCAGAACCAAACATCATCGCCGCGACTAGGAGCCCGAGGACTGATAGCGCAAGTCCGACCCGCCGGCGCCGACCGGCCGACCGGTCGAGAGCTGGAGTTGTCGCTCGACCGTCAATCGCGGGCAGCCAGCCCTTGTTGTCTCTTTCTTTCACCGCTTTCTCCACATCGTTGTCGTGGCAGGAAATGACGTCCTGAGTCGCTTCTTGATCTGCGCCTCTGGAGTCGACTCGCCGCCACTGAGCTTCGTCACCTCAGGTGCACCCAAATCGGCGGCGGCCCGAAGGTAGCGAACACGACTGAGTGATCCGCGGGCGGGACGTTCGTAGAAACGATCCGAGCTAACTCACGCCGCAGAAGGAGGCGATTTGCCGCCCCCTGGCCACCGTTGCTTCGGGGGGCGGAGCGCACGAAACGATCACTCGTTCCGAGTCGCTATGCGGGCATCCCCAGTCGCGCGTGGTGCACTCTCCACGGCCTGTCCATCGCCAACAGTGCGGGCCAGTCGGACGACCCGCTGCTCTATCCACTGAGCTACGGGGGCCCAGCGGGGAGCGTAGCGTCAGGGTCACCTTGAATCCCCAGTGCCGATATCGACCTCGGAGAACCTCAACCACGGGCTGCCGCTGCGCAAGGCGGCGCGGATCGCAACGGCCGCGGACACCGTCTCGATCGCGGTGATGGAGATCGTCGACAACGGCTTCATCCTGCTCGACCCCGGCGCGATGCGCCGGTCAACCGCGTGGGCGATAATGACTACGTTCTAGGGGTGTCTAATGACGCCGCATCGACGTTCTTGTTCGCCGACATCGCAGGCTTCACGGCGCTCACTGAAGCTCATGGAGACGAGCAGGCCGTGCAGCTCGTCGAGGATTTCGCGACAGCGGTTCAGGCCGAGCTGCCGCGCGTCGAGGGCGAGTACGTCAAGACGATCGGCGATGCGCTCATGCTTCGCGTGCCCGATCCCGGCGATGCAATCCGTCTCGGCTTGTGGATCACGCGGAATGCGATGAGCGGCCATCAGGCGCCGTCCGTTCGGGTCGGGGGCAACCACGGCGCGGCGATTGCGCGTGGTGGCGACTACTTTGGAACGACCATCAATGTGGCGGCGCGGGTGTCGGCGCTCGCCGCGGGCGGCGAGCTGCTTGTCACAGGGCATACGGCAGCGCTCGTGCCTGATCTCGAGGGCGTGGTCTATGAGTCTCGCGGGCGGCAAGTTCTTCGGAACGTCGCTGAACCGGTCGAGATTTTCGCCGTCGTCCGAGTGGACGAGAACGCGGATCACATGGCGATCGACCCCGTGTGCCAGATGGTCGTCGATCCAGAACGCGCAGTCGGTCGTTTGGTACTGGATGAGCGGGCTCACTACTTCTGCTCGCTTACCTGCGCAGCCTCGTTCGCGCAGAACCCCGAGCGCTACGCCGAATAGCGGCGTCACACGTCTGCGACCAGGGCGAGTCAGAACGAAGCGCGCACCCGACGCCTGTACGCCCGTTGCGGCCCTTCGTCGGTCAGTGCGACGGCGACCTAGGGGGAGTGCCCATGATCGGAAGTGAGGCGTCGTGGTTAGGCGTCGTACTGGCCGCCGAGCTCGGCCGCCTGAGGCTTCCCCTTGTGGCCGGCTTCTTGCAGGATCGGGGGGACCTCGGGGTCGGAGACGAAGCTCTGCCAGCCCTCCGCATCCCAGTCGAATAGCACCCAGACCCGGTCGTCCTCATTGGGATCGCGAAAGACGGTCGCACCCTTGGACCCGTGCTGCTTTCGCTTCTCAGCGCCCTTGGTCGAGAAGATTTTCTCGAAGCGCTCGAAGTCGTCGACCTTTGTCGTCGCCAGGATCATCTTCTTCTCCTCATCCTCTGTTGTTGTCCTCGGCGCCGGGCTCGACGCCGATCGTGCGGTGAGTGCGTGCTTCGATCGGGATGTCCTTTCAATTGAGGCGGCCGCCGAGCGATCATGTCACGCGTCGCGAAAGCGGGGCGTCCGCGGCCGACCGCGTACTCCGGTTGAAGACGCGACGTCAACGGCCCAGGCGCGGGTGGCTACCCTCGCTGGATGCCCATCCGCAAGGACCTCCGCGACGTAGCGATCGTCGCCCACGTCGACCACGGCAAGACCACTCTCGTGGACGCGATGCTCTGGCAGGCGGGATCGTTCCGTGAGAACGAAGCCGTCGCCGAGCGCGTCCTCGACTCGATGGACCTCGAGCGCGAAAAGGGCATCACGATCCTGGCCAAGAACACAGCGGTGCGGTTCGGCGAGGTCAAGGTGAACATCGTCGACACGCCGGGGCACTCGGATTTCGGCGGCGAGGTCGAGCGTGCGCTCACGATGGTCGACGGCGTGCTGTTGCTCGTCGATGCGAGCGAAGGGCCGTTGCCGCAGACGCGCTTCGTCCTGCGCAAGGCGCTCGAAGCAAGGCTGCCCGTGATCCTCGTTGTCAACAAGGTCGATCGGCCGGACGCACGGGTCGACGAGGTCGTGAACGAGGTGTACGAGTTGTTTCTCGACCTCGATGCGGACGAGACCCAGATCGAGTTTCCGATCGTGTACTGCAATGCGCGGGCCGGGCGGGCCGGACTCGCTGCCGACTCGCTCGCGGATGACCTGCGACCTCTCTTCGACGTGCTTCTCGCACACATCCCCGCTCCCGTGTACGAAGAGGGCCACCCACTGCAGGCCCACGTCACGAACCTCGATGCCTCGCCCTACGTCGGGCGGCTTGCTCTCTGCCGCGTCCGGCAAGGCACGATCCGGCGTGGCCAGCAAGTTGCGTGGTGCCGGGCTGACGGGCGGATCGAGCAGGCGAAGGTGACCGAGCTCTACGTCGCCGACGCGCTCGACCGTGTCGATGCGGCTGAGGCGGGCCCCGGGGAGATCGTCGCGGTGGCCGGCATTCCGGAGGTGTCGATCGGCGAGACCCTGGCCGATCCGGACGATCCCCGTCCGCTCCCGATCATCGGCGTCGACGAGCCGAGCCTCGCCATGACGATCGGCATCAACACGTCACCGCTCGGAGGTGAGGACGGCGATCGCCTGACCGCGAGCATGATCGAAGCTCGGCTCGCGCAGGAATTGGTCGGCAACGTCTCGATCCGGGTGCTTCCGACCGAGCGACCTGACGCGTGGGAAGTTCAGGGTCGCGGCGAGCTGCAGCTCGCAGTGCTCGTCGAGCTCATGCGCCGAGAAGGGTTTGAGCTGACCGTCGGCAAGCCGCAAGTCGTGACGCGCGACATCGAGGGCAAGCTCCACGAGCCGATGGAGCGACTGTCGATCGACGCGCCCGAGGAGTACATCGGCGTGATCACGCAGCTCCTTGCATTGCGAAAGGGCCGGCTCGAGCAGATGGTGAACCACGGCACCGGCTGGGTGCGCATGGAATATCTCGTCGTCGCGAGAGGGTTGATCGGCTTTCGCACGGAGTTCCTGACCGAGACCCGTGGCACCGGGATCCTCCATCACGTTTTCGACGGCTACGAGCCCTGGCAGGGGGAATTGCGCATGCGGCCGACGGGGAGTCTCGTAGCGGACCGACGCGGGCCGGCGACCGGATTCGCGCTACTCAACCTGCAGGAGCGCGGGCAGCTCTTCGTGGGCCCCGGCGCGGCGGTCTACGAGGGGATGATCGTCGGGGAGAACGCTCGCTCCGGGGATCTCGACGTGAATCCCACGAAGGAGAAGAAGCTGACCAACATGAGGTCGTCGACCGCGGACGAGCTGGTGCGGCTGATTCCGCCGCGTCACCTCTCGCTCGAGCAAGCGCTGGAGTTCATCGGCGACGACGAGTGCGTAGAAGTGACCCCGAATCACGTGCGCCTGCGCAAGGCGGAGTTGTCCGCGCAGAAGCGGCAGACCGCCGCGTCACGCAGAGCGCGCGGTCTCGCAGCCGTCTAGCTCGACTGCGGCTCCGCGGCTCCTTGCACGACCCAGGATTGGGCCTGATGATGGCGGCATGCGGCCGGATACGCGTTATGCCCGCAGCGGCGCCGTTTCGCTTGCCTATCAAGTTCTTGGCGATGGGCCGTTTGACCTCATCTTCGCGCCGGGCTTCGTCTCGAATGTTGAGTACGGCTGGGAAGAGCCGACGTTGGAACACTTTTACGGTCGGCTTGCGTCGTTCTGCCGTCTGATCATCTTCGACAAGCGCGGAACCGGACTTTCCGATCGGGTGAGCGGTGTACCGGATCTGGAGACAAGGATGGACGACATTCGAGCGATCATGGATGCCGTCGGCTCGGAGCGGGCTGCCTTGCTCGGATACTCGGAGGGCGCGGCAATGGCCGCGCTGTTCGCGGCCACGTATCCGGAGCGAACGCCGGCGCTCATTCTTTACGGGACATTCCTGTCGCCGGACTGGCTGTCCTGGAGCGGAACGTACCGCCAGCTGACCGCCGAGCAGCAACTCGACGAGATGGCGAGACGCTGGGGCACATCCGAGTACTGCGACGAGTTGCTCGGAACCGACGCGCCATCCAAGGTTGATGACGCGGACTTCCGCCGGTGGTATGCAACCAGGCTGCGCCTTGGCGCGAGCCCAGCGGCGGCCGTCACCTTGATGAGAATGGTCATGGAGACTGACGCTCGGACGATCCTGCCGTCGATTCACGTGCCGTCCTTGATCGTGCACCGCGTCGGCGACCGTAACTGTGACGTCAGGGCCGCCCGGGTTGCAGCAGAGCAGATCCCAGGCGCCCGCTACGTCGAGCTCTCTGGCGACGACCACCTTCCGTGGGTGGGAGATAGCGAAGCGATCGTCGGAGAGATCGACCGGTTCTTGACTGAGATCTGGCAGGGAGGTGGATGGGAGGAACCCGAACCGGAGCGCGTCCTCTCGACCGTGCTTTTCACCGACATCATCGGCTCGAGTGAGCGTGCTGCCTCGCTTGGCGATCGCGCTTGGCGTCAGCTGCTCGAGAAGCATCATGCGCTCGTGCGCAGCCAGCTCGTGCGCTTCCGCGGCCGGGAGATGGACGCCGCAGGCGATGGCTTCTTCGCCAGTTTCGATGGGCCAGCGCGGGCGATTCGGTGTGCGAGCGCCATCGTCGAGGGGGTGCGCGAGCTCCAACTCGAGGTGCGGGCCGGATTGCATACCGGAGAGTGCGAACTCGTCGATGGGAAAGTGGCAGGAATCGCCGTGCACACGGGAGCGCGCATCGCCTCGCTGGCGGCGCCTGGCGAGGTGCTCGTATCGAGCACGGTCAAGGATCTCGTCGCCGGCTCCGGCATGGGCTTCCGGGAGCACGGGCTTGAAGAGCTGAAGGGAATTCCGGGGGAATGGCGGTTGTATGCAGTCGCCGGTGACTGAAGCACCTCGGGCGACAAGTACGCCTTGTGGGTGCACTTTCGCTTGAGAGAGGGCAGTCGGGATAAAGACACAACTCCGTCGGTCACGGGGCCCACGCTCGATTCCGACCGATGACTGGCGCGGCGGTCACTGACCGCGCTGCATGGAGATGAGCTCCATCCGCTCCTGCCCGCCCTTGACCGCCTGCTCACGAACGGTGCCTATCCCGCGAACGTAGTACTTGTGGTCGATGACATTCGGCTCGAGCGGCGTCCATTCCTTGGTGAGCAGCGCGCGCTTCGACGACACGAACGGCACCTTGACCATCGCTCGAAGGCTCAGGACCTCGAAGTGGTCTTCAGCATGGCCCTTGTAGTACTCCTGCCGGCCGCTGTCACCGACCTTCGGTGCCGACGGCATGTAGATACCGGGCTTTGCACTGTCCCGTCCCGCCTGCCAAGTGCCCTCAGTCGACGTGACCTTGCCCTGATCGTTGAGCTCGGCGGTGTCCTCGCCGAAGTACCAGACGTTTCCCCGAGTGTCTTGTGTGTACCAGTCGGTGGTGCGTTCGTGCAGCTTCCCGTTCGTGTAGAGCCGGTCTTTCACGACGACACACGGGATCCCCTGAATTGTCTTCGTCTGATGGGTGACCGTGACGACATCGCGTACCGCTTTCCCATCTCGCACGCCGCGATAGACCCAGGTCGTGCCGGGCTTGAGGGGAAACCACGCGTTCGTCACACGACCGGTGAACTTGTTCGGATCGAGCTCTCCGCTCGCTCCCGCGGCGGCTGGTGTGAGCCCGACGACGACGAGAAGCGTCACAGCGATCGACAGCTTTGTCTTCATCTTCCTCACCTCGTCCTGCACGCTAGGACGCGGGGATGAATATTCGGTGAGAGCGGCTCGTTTCCGGGCGGTTGAACGGGGGGAGCCGCGTGTCGCGTCTGTCGTTCCGTAAGCCGTCAGGCAGTAGCGACGCTCTTGACGCGCTTACGTTTCTTTCGCTCCCGGCTAGCCGGCCGGGACGTAGCCGTTCTTGAGCACGCCGACCCTGATGGCCGTGATCTTGATCGCCGGTGGAGTTCCTCCGCGAACGCTGAGGACCGCTGACGACCGAGGAGAAGTACGTCGCGCCCGCGTATATCGTCGTTTTCGCGGTTGTGCTCGCCTACGTGCTGATCATCGCCATGAAGCTCGTTCGCCTAGAGCGGGCGCTGGACGAGATCGACGCTCTAGCGAGATCCCGCTCGAACGCCTGAGCCACGGCGCCGTGCGCGTTGTGAAGCCTGCTCCTCTTCCATCGAGACGTTCACGGCGATCCGCTGCTCGTCCCGCTCCAAGATCTTGAACAACACCGCCCGCGTTGCGCACCGTCCCACGGGAACTTCACCGGGAAGGAAGTCATCTCGGTGGACGTAGATTCGCTCTCCCTCTTCGCTGAGGATGAAGCCGTGAGCCTTGGCCTCGTTGAACCAGAGCATCGTTCCTCTCATGTGCGCCTTTCGTCGAGGGAGTTCGCAGTGCGCACGCTCCCGCGTGCGCACACGCGACCTAATTCACCAGAGCGACGTTCTTGGCCTCTGGGCCCTTGGGCCCTTCAGCAGTCTCGAACTCGACCTTCGCACCTTCGGGAAGGGACTTGTAGCCGTCACCCACGATGGCGCTGTGGTGGACGAAAAGATCCTTGCCTTCGTCTCCGGGGGAGATGAAGCCGTAACCCTTGGCGTCGTTGAACCATTTCACGGTTCCTGTAGCCATAAAAAAACACCTCCTCTACCAATTCGCGAACGGTAGATGGGGGCGTTGCGCCAGCCAGTTACTCGTTCTAACTGGACTCAGCCTAGCAGGCCTGGCGATGTTCGGTCTCCCGCCGCTGGGTGATTGCGTAGGTTGAGCCGGACGACATGGAGACGACGAGGATCGACAAATGGCTCTGGGCGGCGCGCTTTTTCAAGGCGCGTAACACCGCGACGGAGGCGGTTCTCGGGGGCCGGGTCCACGTCAACGGCGTCCGCGTGAAGCCCTCGAAGGAGGTTCACGTCGGCGATACGGTGCAGGTCACCCTTCGTTCGGGAAAACGCGCGGTGGAGGTGATCGGGCTCGCCGACAGGCGCGGGTCTGCGACCGCGGCCGCGACGCTGTTCACGGAAACCGCGGAGTCGATCGCTGCGCGCGAGCAGGCAGGACTCGAACGTCGTCTCGCCAAGCCTCTTGGCGCGGACCTCGGCGCGCGGCCCACCAAGCTCGATCGCCGGCGACTCGAGGCGCTGCGCCGGGCCCAGCGGCGTCGGAGCTGAGGGTGGCGAGGAGGTCTGACCTCCTCGCCACCCTTGCTGTGAGGCCGTGCGCAGGATTAGAGCCCGGCGCACTCTCCGATCTTCTTTCCTCCGACGATGTTCGGAACTCCGCCGTCGTCGGGATTGACCTGTGCCGCGGGCGAGTTGCCGAAACAGGTGAGGTCGCCCGAGATGACGTTGCTCATGACCTCGGTCGAGTCCGACCCGGGGAGCACCGAGGTATCGGTTGCATGGTTGTTCGAGACGACCACGTTTCGCCCGACGGTGGCGCGGATGACCCCCATCCACAAGCCCGACCAGCCGTTGATGATCACATCGCGGCCGATGCGGTCATCCTTGATCGGGAAGTTGCGCCCTGGATCACCGCCGCCGTTCGAGATCAGGCTTCCTCGAACGGTCATGGCGCCGAGATAGAGGGTCAACGGCTGGTTGGCGATGATGTCGCCGTCGACGGTCGCATTGTTGTGAGTCGGGTCGTAGTCACCCAGACCGAGGACCGCCCCCTTCTCGACGATCACGTTGCGGGTGACGTGAACCATCGCCGTCGATGCCGCGTGGTCGTTGAGCAGCGCATTGCGGGCGACGACGAGGTCGCCCTTGATCGTTATCGAGCCGGTGAAGATGCAGTTGCCGGTCACGATGAATCCCTTGTAGGTGCCGCCGGGAACGGCGCCACCGGAACAGGTCCCCAGGCTTGGCGTGGCCGCCATCGCTGACGATCCCACGACACCCAGCACGAGAAAAACGCACAGGCCGAGCAGAAGCCGAGTCTTCAAGATTCCCCTTCCGCAGTGATGAGGCACGAGATTCGTGCCTCGAGAAGCATCGAGCCTACAGGGCCAGACCGGCGAGCCAGATCCGCACCGCCTCCGAGACCGCCGTGAGATCCGATTTCAGGCCGTGGTTTCCCGCGACTCGCGCGACGTACCTCAGCTTGCCCGGCGGCGGCATCCCGAACGGATCGCTCTCGCCTTGCACAACGAGTGTCGGCACCTTCACCGCGTCGAGCTCGCCGAGCCTGCTCTGTACAGGCTTGTCTCCCCGACGCGGCGGCTCGAGCGGGAAGGCGAGACAGAGGACAGCCACGGCTCCCGTCTCCTCGGCCGTGCGGCACGCGACGCGTGCTCCGAGCGACCGGCCGCCGGCGATGAGCGGCACGCCCGACCGGATGTGCTCGATCACGGCGAGCCATGCGGCGTCGAGCTGCTTCGCCGGCGCGGGAGAGCGTCTCCCCGCCACGCGATAGGGCTGCTCGACGAGGACGACGCCGATGCCCTGCGTGTGTGCGGCCTTGCTCGCGGCGACGAGATCGGGCGCCTGCACGCCGCCGCCGGCGCCGTGACCGAGAACGAGCAGGGCACGGTCGTCGTCCGCGCGCTGCACGTGGGCGCGAGCGGGACCGTGCGGCGTCTCGACGTCCAGCGTCGGCGTCACGGTTCGCTCGCTAGGTTCGTTCGGAGAGCGTGGTGGCGTCGATCTTGGCGCACCGGGGCTCGTGCTTCCCGGCGAGCGTGAGGAGAAGCGAATGCAACGTGCTCCGCTCTTCGTCCGTGAGGGGTGCGAGGAAGTCGTCCTCGATTCTCCGAGCGAGCGAGCGGAGGCGACGGAGCGCCCGCTTGCCGTCGGCGGTGAGTGTCACGAGGTGCCGGCGACGGTCGTTCGGGTCGCGGCGGCGCTCGACGAGGCCACGGTCCTCGAGCTCGTCGAGCAGGCCGACGAGCTGGCCGCGGTCGTAACCGAGGACGTCCGCGATGGACCCCTGCGTCTCGCGGGAGCCGTCGTCGAGGACGATCAGGATCGCGTGGTGGTAGGGATGGAGACCGGTCTCCTCGTACCCCGCCATCGTCCGCTCCTTCACCGAAAGGCCCAGCCGCTTCAACAGGAAGGTCGGTGATGCGACGAGCTCGTCCGGGAGGCGAGGGGCCGGATCGAGAACCTCGGCCTGCGGACTTTCGGTGGTCATGGCGGTAGTGTAGCCCGCCCAATCGTTGTTGTGCTATAACGTTGCAAATCTCAACGATTCGGGAGGGCAATTAGTGAGTCTCCCCACAAAGAGTGACAGACGATGGAGCGCGCTCGCCCTCATCGTCACAGCCCAGTTCATGGTGATCCTGGACGTCGCGATCGTGAACGTCGCGCTCCCGTCGATCCAGTCCGACCTCGACTTCTCGCCGGCCAACCTCCAGTGGGTCATCTCGGCCTACGCAATCCTCTTCGGGGGCACGCTTCTCCTCGGCGGCCGCCTGGCCGACCTGCTTGGACGCCGGAGGCTCTTCGTCGCGGGTCTCGCGCTCTTCAGCGCGAGCTCGCTCCTGTGCGGCCTCGCGTGGTCCGAGGGATCCCTGATCGCGTTTCGCGGCCTTCAGGGGCTCGGAGGCGCGCTGCTCGCCCCTGCCGCGCTCTCGCTCTTGATGACGACCTTCGCCGAGGGGCGTGAACGCAATCTGGCACTGGGGATTTACGGCGCCGCATCCGGGAGCGGCGCGGCGGTCGGCGTCCTGCTGGGAGGCATTCTCACCTCCTATCTCAGCTGGTCCTGGATCTTCTTCATCAACGTCCCCGTCGGGGTCGCGGCCATCGCGTTCGCTCTGACAATCCTCTCCGAGAGCCGCGCGGACCTGGCGCACCGTCACTTCGACGTTCCGGGCGCGACGTCCGTCACTGCCGGTCTGATGCTGCTCGTCTATGCGACGACGCGCGCCACCAGCGAGGGCTGGGGCTCGCCGGCGACGCTCGGGCCGCTTGCGGGCGCGGCGCTCCTGATCGCGACGTTCGTCGTGATCGAGCTTCGCTCTCCGTGGCCGCTGTTGCCGTTGCGGATCTTCCGCCTCCGCACGCTCACGGGCGCGAACGCCGCGATGGCAATCGTGGGCGGCGTCGCATTCTCCGAGTTCTTTCTCTTGACGCTCTACATGCAGGACGTTCTCCACTACTCCGCAGTACAGAGCGGTGTCGCGTTCGCGGGCTTCGCGGTGACGGTGGTCGTGCTGTCGAACGTCGCGCAGGTCGTCGTAGGGCGATTCGGCGTGCGGCCGACACTGACCGCCGGTCTCCTGGCCTCGGCCGCATCGGTCGCGTGGCTCACGCGCCTGCCGGTGGACGGCCAGTACTTCTGGGATCTCTTCCCGGCCTTCGTCCTCGGCGGCGCGGGCATGGGCCTCTCGTTCGTGCCCGTGACCATCGGCGGCCTGAGCGGGGTCGAGCGCGCCGATGCCGGCGTCGCGTCCGGCCTGATCAACACGAGCAGGCAAATCGGGGGCGCGGTCGGCATTGCGGCAGTCAGCGCCATCGCCGCAACGTCGACGAGCGCCTATGCGCAGGCGCATGAGGGCGTGACCGCGGAAAGCGGGGTCGCGCTCGCACACGGCTTCCAGACCGGCCTCTACGTGCTGACCGGCCTGCTGCTCCTGGGCGCGGTCATCGCCGTCACGCTGGTCAGGCCGCAACCGGCTCCGGCAGCAAGCGACGGTGTGCCGGAGGAAGCAGTTGTCCTGGAGGAGGCTGCCTGATGTCCGAAATCACCTTCGAGCAGGTCGACGACCTGGTCCTGCAGTTGAAGGGTCTCGTGCTCGTCCGCCAGCTTCGCGCGGAGCGCGGCGCCGAGGACGACGAACTGACCATGTACGGAGCCGAGATCGACCTCGTGCGCAACCGGCTTGCGAGCCTTGTACGGCGTGGAGAGCTCAGCCGCCAGGCCTAGCGTTTTACGTTCGCTTTACACACCGCACACGTCTCCCTGAAGGCCGTCGACCAGCATCCGGGCATGCGGAGGCTCGTACCCGTTCTCTGCCTTGCCCTCGTCCTGGTGACTCTCGTCCTGGTGCCGTCGGGCTCCGCGGCGAGGGAGATGATCGACGAGGGGATCGTTCTCCGTGTCTTCCCGCCGCACTTCTCGATCCGTGAGCTCGACGGGACCCGGAAGCGTTTCATGGTGCGCCGCGTGACCGTCATCACCCTCAACGGGATTCGCGTGCGGCTCAGGCGTCTCCACCGCGGAGACGTCGTGACCGTCGACCACACCGGCAGACGGGTCTTCGCGGTGACAGCCACCCGGCCGTGAGCGGCTTCGCGGTGGTGATCGAGGACGACGAGGCGATCGGCGCCCTCGTGGGCGCCTACCTCGACAAGGCCGGGTTCGAGACAGTGGTCGAGCCGACCGGTGCCGGTGGGCTCGAGGCGGTCGACCGTCTTCGGCCTCGCTTCGTGGTCCTGGACCTCGGCCTGCCGGATGCGGACGGGCTCGAGCTCTGCCGGCAGCTCCGAGACCTCGGCGACGTGCCGATCCTGATCCTCACGGCACGGGACGACGAGGCCGACCGGATCATCGGGCTCGAGCTCGGAGCGGACGACTACCTCACGAAGCCGTTCTCGCCGCGCGAGCTCGTCGCGCGCGTACGCGCGGTCCTCCGTCGCACTGAGCCCTTGCCGACCGAGTCGGGAGTGATCGAGCTCGGCGAGGTTCGCGTAGACCTGAAGACACGGAGCGTCAGCGTCGCCGGATCGGACGTCGAGCTGCGCACGCTCGAGTTCGAGCTGCTCGCGGAGCTCGCGCGGCACCCCGGTCACGTCGTCAGGCGGGACCGTCTGCTCGACCGAGTGTGGGGACTGTCCTTCGCGGGCGGGACGCGGACTGTCGACGTCCACGTGGCGCAGCTGCGCAAGAAGCTTGGTCGGCCGGACCTGATCCAGACCGTTCGCGGCGTCGGCTACCGGATTCTCGAGAGCCGCGTCTCCCAGGAGGGCTGATCTCACTTCAGACGCGTCTCCGTCTGGCGATCGGCGGCGCCGTGCTCGCCGCGATCGCCATCTCGCTGCTCGTCGGCGCGTACCTCGTGCGCCGGTCGCTCGAGCACAACGCGTTCGAGGGTCTTCAACGGCAGGTGGCGCTGCTCGCGCGCGGCGCCGTGGAGCCCGCGCCGGGACAGTTCGGCAGGTTCCTCGCCACACAGGACGAGCGTCTGTCGGTGCTCCCGAAGAAGCAGGCGCGGCTGCTGCTCCCGGACAGTCCCAAAGGCCGCATCACGATCAGTGGCCGCGAGTATCTGTACGCGACGACGGAGACGGACAAGAGCATCGTCGTCCTCCTGCGCACTGCGAGTTCCGTCAGCGCGGAGAGCAGGCCGTTCTGGGTCGCGCTCGCCGCGGCCGGCGTCCTCGGCTGCCTGCTCGCGGTGATCGTCGCGACGCTGCTCGCGCAGAGCATCGCGCGGCCGGTCACACGCGTCGCGCGAGCGAGTCGCCGGCTGGCGGACGGACACGAGCCCGACCCGCTTCCGCTCGCCGGTCCGCGCGAGCTCCGCGGTCTTGCCGAGTCGTTCAACACGATGTCCGGCCAGCTCGCACGCGCCCGCGACGCCGAGCGCTCGTTCCTCCTGTCGGTCAGCCACGAGCTGAAGACGCCGCTCACGGCGATCCGCGGCTACTCCGAGGCGCTCGACGAGGGAGTGCTGACGCCGGAGCGTGCGGTGAAGGTGATCCGCACCGAGGCTGCGCGGCTCGAGCGGCTCATCGCCGACATCCTCAACCTCGCCCGTCTCGACGGCCAGCGCTTCGACATCCATCCTGACGCCGTCGACCTCGCCGAGATCGCCCGCGAGAGCGCCGCTCGTCACGCGGCTCGTGCCCGCGACCTCGGCGTCGAGATCCGGCTCGAGCCGGACGGTCCGGCCCTCGTCTGGGCGGATCCCGACCGTCTGCTCCAGGCCGTCTCGAATCTCGTCGAGAACGCGTTGCGCTGCACGCCGCGCGGAGGAACGGTGACGCTGACGACTACCGTCGGCGAGCTCACCGTGAAGGACACCGGCCCGGGAATTGCGCAGGACGAGATCGCGCACGCCTTCGATCGCTTCTTCCTCTATCGACGCTACAACGGCCACCGTCCTGTCGGGACCGGTCTGGGCCTGTCGATCGTGCGCGAGCTCACGCAGGGGATGGGTGGAGACGTTCGCGCCGCTGCATCGTCGACGGGAGCTGCGTTCACGATCAGCCTTCCACTCCCGCAAGGCGGCGGGAGCGGCGTCGACGCTTTACACGCGTTTACGCAGCGCTGACGTCGTCTTACGCGCCTCTGACCGTGCACACACACGCGGCTGGGATAACGCGTGGGTCAACGACCGAGCACGGAGGTTCACATGAAGACGAAGATGATCCTGCTGGCAGCCGTCGCCGCGCTTGCGCTCGCCGCGGTTGCTTCTGCGGCGCGGCTCGACCTCATTCGCGGGACCGACGGCGCGGACAACCTCAACGGCACCGCGGGCGCCGACCTCGTGTATGCACGGGCCGGCAACGACAACGTCCGGACGCACGACGGGAACGACCTCGTCTATGCCGGCAAGGGGAACGACGTCGTCCGGGGCGGTCCCGGCAACGACGCCATCTACGCCGGAATGGGCAACGACGTGATCTGGCCCGGCGCAGGCGCCGACGTCCAGTTCGGCGGTCCCGGCAACGACGTTCTCCACGCGCTCGCGAACGACAACCAACGCGACATCCTCGACTGCGGTCAGGGGTTCGACGTCGCCTACGTGATCGCGCACGACCCGGCGAGGTTCCACGGGTGCGAGCAGGTCGTCCGGCTCACGCCGGAGCAGGCCGCGGCCCAGGCCGCCGCGAACGACGACAACGGTTAGAGGAGGGGGCAGAGCGATCGGAGCCCCGGCGGTCTTCGACTCCGGGGCTCTCGTCGTTCAGTCGGTGCGACGCCGAGCTTCCTGGCGTCCCTTGTCTGTGAGCGACCAGTACCCGACCGGCCTGAGCTGTCCCTCGAGTGCGCCGACAGCGAGGACGCCCACGTAGCCGCCGACACGGAGCTGCTCGAGCGCCGCGCGCACCGGTCCGATCGGCCGGTGCAGGTGCGCGGCGATCTGCTCGTCGGCGAGCGAGTTGTGCTGGTCCAGCAACTCGAGGATCGACCCCTCCATCCGAGGGGCAGAGATACCCGAGCGCATTGCCCTCGACTCATACGCGCTGCCTATGACTGGTGCGGAGGAGCTACGCGGTGACTTCGGCGAGCGCCGGCACGTCGATCTGCAGCGACGGGTCGGCGGCCGGCACGTGCGTCGTCTCGACGCCGAGCTCCGCACGCACGATGTTCGCGCCCTGGGCGAGCGCCGACGCCTTGTACATCGCGATCGGCCGCGGTACGCCCTGACGGCCGAAGCCGCAGTCGGACGAGAGGATGAGGTGCTCGGGCTCGATGTACTTCAGCGCGAGCCGCACGTCGTCCGCCACGTCCTCGGCGGTCTCCACCTGCAGCTGGCGGTGACTGATGAACCCGACCGCGATCTTCTTGTCGAGCTTGCCCTTGTAGCGCTCGAAGCTCGGCAGGAGCGAGTGGTTGTTGTGCTTTGACTCGATTGTCCAGACGTCGGCCTTCACGCGGTCGAGATAGATCTCGAATGACGGCTCGTAGGAGATGCTCGGGTCGAAGCAGTGCTGCGCGCCCGGGTTGCCCCAGCAGGTGTGCACCCAGACTTCGGCGTCGTCGAGCCCTTCGACCGTGTGATTGAAGAGGTCGACGAGGAAGTCGAGCGTCCCTTCGTCCGCGCCCCACGCCGCGGAGCTGTGGATCGCAGGCTCCTCGATCTGCACGACCTTGCAGCCGGCGGCCACGAGTTGCCGCAGCTCTGCGTTGAGGATCGTCGCGATGTCCCACATCAACTCGCGCTTGTCGTCGTCGTACGCATCGGTCTGAATGGTGAGCACCGTCGACGCGAGGTCCGACGCGATCGTCCCGAACTTCACCGGCTTGTCCGTGCGCGATTGCGCGACACGCCAGATCTTCGCGAACTCGAGCGGTACGCGCGGGCCGACCTTGTCGACGATCGCGTGATACTTCCAGCCGCCGACGATCTCGTTGAGCCAGGTACCGATCGGATAGCTCCAGCCGGCGGTTGTCTCCGTGTCGAACTCGGAGACGCCGCTCAGCCGCTCACTCGGATACGAGAACCAGGACCGTCCGGCGAGGTCGAAGTCGAGGTGGAAGTCGCCGTTCGTGAGGATGTCGAGGCCGGCGAGCTCCTGGTCGCTGATCACGGTTGCGACCGCGTCGGTGTGCTGCTCCCGGAAGCCCACGTCGGCGAGCGCCGTCGAATACGGCCGCTCGAGCAGGTTGCCCGTGTACCAGCTCGGGCGGGGCCACGACCCGGTCACGGTCGTCGGCAGAACCCGATCCTTCGTCGCTGTGAACATGACGTCTCAACTCCTCTCGGGCGGTGATCAGCGAGATCTGTGCACTCGCGGTGGACGACTGTGCAGCGCAGGTGAACGTAACACTCATGGAGCGAGCCCGGAAGCCTTAGTGTCACCCCAATCGGTCACCCCAATCGACAAGGAGGCGCTCATGGCACTCGCACGCGCTGTGATGTTCGACGGAGTCACGAAAGAGCGGATGCAGGAAATGAACCAACGGATGCAGGAAGGCGACCCGCCCGAAGGCTTTCCGTCGGCAGAGCTCGTCGTCCTCCACGACGCCGACGCGGAGAAGGCTCTGGTCATCGTCTTCCTCGAGAACGAGGACGACTACAACCGCGCCGACGAGATCTTGAAAGCGATGCCGGCCGGTGACACGCCCGGTCAGCGCACGTCGATCACGAAGTACGACGTGGCCCATCGTATGAAGAACTAACCAGACCCTCCCCCGCGCGGGGGATGCCGTTTCTCCGGCTGCAACGCCGATAAGGAATGTGGCGGTAGTGGAGAATCGGCCCTGGAGAAACGAGCGGCGGCGAAGGACTGCGGGCGTGTGTGCCCTCGTCCTCGTGGCAGTCGTCTGCGCCGTCACGGCGGGCAGCGCCTACGCCGCGACTCCGCCGGTGAACACGGTCGCGCCGAGCTTGTCCGGCACAGCCCAGGACGGGAAGGCGCTGACGGTCAACAGGGGAACGTGGACGGGGACGGCCACGATCACCTACGCGTACCAGTGGCAGCAGTCGAGCGACGGCGGCTCGAGTTGGAGCGACATCGCCGGCGCGACGTCGACGAGCTACACGCCGCCGGCCGGCTTCGCCGGCAAGCAGGTTCGCGCGAATGTCACCGCGACGAACAGCGCCGGATCGGGTCAGGCCTCGTCTCCGGTGAGTGCCGTCATCCTTTCGGGCCCGCCGGTGAACACCGTTGCGCCCTCCCTCTCGGGCACTGCACAGGACGGGAAGGCGCTGACGGTCAACAAGGGGACCTGGACCGGCGGCGCCACGATCGCCTACACCTATCAATGGCAGGTCTCCACCGACAGCGGTTCGACGTGGAACGACATCGCCGGCGCGGCGACCACGAGCTACACGCCGCCGGCCGGTTCCGCGGGGAAGCAGGTCCGCGCGAACGTCACTGCGACCAACGCCGACGGAACGAGCCAGGCCTCGTCGCCGGCGAGCGCCGTCATCCTCGCGGCGCCCCCGGTGAACACCGTCGCGCCGTCTCTCTCGGGCACTGCGCAGGACGGCAAGGCGTTGACCGTGGCGAAGGGAACGTGGACCGGTGTCGCCACGATCACGTACGCATATCAGTGGCAGGTCTCGACGGACGGCGGCACGACGTGGAGTGACATCGCGGGCGCGGCGTCGACGAGCTACACGCCGCCGGCAGGCTCTGCGGGCAAACAGGTCCGCGCCACTCGTCACGGCGACGAACGGCGACGGCAACAGCCAGGCCGCTTCGCCTGCGAGCGCGGTCATCATCGCGAACCCACCGGTGAACACCATCGCGCCGTCCCTCTCCGGGACCGCACGGGACGGTGTGGCGCTGACCGCGGTCGATCGGCACGTGGACCGGCATGGCCACGATCGCGTACACGTATCGCTGGCAGGTCTCGACCGATGGCGGCTCGACGTGGTCCGACATCTCCGGCGCGACGTCGTCGAGCTACACGCCTTCCGGCGGGCTATGCCGGCAAGCAGGTCCGCGTGCTCGTGACCGGCACGAACGGTGACGGAAGCCTCCAGGTCCCGTCACCCGCGAGCGCGGTCATCCTCTCGAATCCGCCCACGAACACTGTTGCGCCGACCCTGTCGGGGACGGCGCAGGACGGCAAGGCGTTGACCGTCGCGAAGGGCACGTGGACGGGCGTCGCCACGATCACGTACGCGTACCAGTGGCAGGTCTCGACGGACGGCGGCTCGACCTGGACGCCGATCTCGGGAGCGACCGGGACGACCTACACGCCGCCGGCGGGCTCGGCAGGGAAGCAGGTGCGGGCCCAGGTCACTGCGACGAACGGGGACGGCACGAACCAGGCCTTCACCAGTGCAAGCGCCGTCATCCTCAGCAATCCCCCCGTCAACACTGTCGCGCCGAGCCTCTCGGGTACGGCGCAGGACGGCAAGGCGCTGACTGCGGCTAAGGGCACGTGGACCGGCATGGCGACGATCGTGTACGCGTATCAGTGGCAGGTCTCGACGGACGGCGGCTCGACGTGGAACGACATCGCGGGCGCGACGTCGTCGAGCTACACGCCCCCGGCCGGTTCTGCGGGCAAGCAGGTCCGCGTTGTCGTTACGGGCACGAACGGCGACGGCAACAGCCAGGCGATGTCGCCTGCGAGCGCCGTGATCCTTGCGGCGCCGCCCGCGAACACCGTCGCGCCGAGCCTCTCGGGCACGGCGCAGGACGGCAAGATTCTGAGCGCGGCGAACGGCACCTGGACCGGTATCGCCACGATCACGTACACGTACCAGTGGCAGGTCTCGACGGACGGCGGCTCCAGCTGGGCCGACATCCCCGGAGCGACCTCGGGGACATTCACGCCTCCCGCCGGCTACGCCGGCAAGCAGGTCCGCGTCGTCGTCACGGGCACGAACGGCGACGGCAACAGTCAGGCGATGTCCGCCGCGAGCGCCGTCATTCTCGGCAACCCGCCCGTGAACACGGTCACGCCGACCGTGTCCGGCACGGCGCAGGACGGAAGCGCGCTAACCGCTGCGACGGGCACGTGGACCGGGCTGGCGACGATCGACGTACGCGTATCAGTGGCAGGTGTCGACGGACGGCGGCTCGTCGTGGAGCGACATCGCCGGCGAAACGGGCTCGAGCTTCACGCCTCCCGCCGGCTTCGCCGGCAAGCAGGTCCGCGCTCTCGTCACGGCGACGAACGGCGACGGCAACAGCCAGGCTGCCTCGGCGTCGACGGCGCCGATGATCGCGAGCCTGCCGGCGAACACGATCGCGCCGGGTATCACGGGCACGGCCCAGGACGGCCAGGCGCTCACGGCGGACACCGGTCTCTGGACCGGCCCGGCGACGATCACGTACGCGTATCAGTGGCAGATGTCGACGGACGGCGGCTCGTCATGGAGCGACATCGCCGGCGAGACCGGAGCGAGCTTCACGCCTCCCGCAGGCTACGCCGGGAAACAGGTGCGCGCCGTCGTCACCGCGACCAACCCGGACGGCAGCACCCAGGCCGCCTCGGGTCCGAGCTCCACCATTCTTGGCGATCCGCCGGTGAACACGACACTTCCGAGTGTCGCCGGCAGCGGCCTCACGCGCCAGCCGCTCAACGCCGGCAACGGGGAGTGGAGTGGCATCGCGACGATCGCGTTCACGTATCAGTGGCAGTTCTCGACGGACGGTGGCCTGACGTGGTCCGACATCTCAGGCGCGACCGGCTCGAGCTACACGCCGTTCGGCCGCTATGCGGGCAGTCGCATCCGCGTCGTCGTGACCGCGACGAACGGCGACGGGAGCAGTCAGGGGGCCTCGGCCTCCATGCCGGTCAGCTACCCCGTTTCGTCGGGCTCGACTGCCGCCCCGACTCCCAGGCCCACGCCGCCTCCCGCACCGGCACCGGCTCCGCCGCTACCTGCTCCTCCGGCTGAGGGCTCACACCAGCCGATCACTCGGACGCCGCGGCCCGCCCCCAAGCCGAAGCCGAAGTCGAAGCCCAAGTCCAAGCCGAAGCACTCGAAGCCGAAGTCCAAGCCGAAATCCAAGTCCAAGCCGAAGCGCCCGCGGCACTCCGGCTCGTGGACCACCGCTCCGCACTAGCGCCGGAATGGCGAAGCGGGCGGAGAGGTCGGCACAGAGGGCCGAGGAGCAGTACCGCGAGTGGACGACAGGCACTTCCTCGCCGGCCGGCCAGATCGCAAAGGCGAAGGAGCTGCTCGACGCGGGCACGTAGTCAGCTCTGGAGATCCTCGCCCGGCCAGGTGTCCGTGAGGAGATAGCCCTCGGGGAAGGGATCGGTCGGATCGACGAGCACCTGTGTGATCCCGGTGATCCACGCGCTGCCGCGGATCGTCGGGACGATGGCCGGCCTGCCTCCGACGCTTGTCTCAGAGACGATTCGGCCGTCGAAGGTCGAGCCGATGACGGACGCGTGGGTCATCCCGTCACCGACCCTCATGAGATTGCGCGCGAAGAGCGTCGCCATCCGGGCCGAGAGGCCGGTGCCGGTCGCCGAGCGGTCGAGCCGTCCCGGCGCGACGACGACCGCATTCCTCGTGACCGCGCCGACGCCTTGCCACGGCTGCGCGATCTGGACGATGCTGACGTTTGCGATCGAGGGGTTCTCCGGATGCGAGCACGGGAGCTGCTCGCGCGCCGCCGCGCGAATGCGTTCCCCGACGAGGGACAGGTCGCGCGCTTCCGAGGGCTCGAGCGCGAATCCAAGGGCCTGCGCGTCGGCGATTGCGAACCACATGCCGCCGAACGCGACGTCTACCGTGAGCGAGCCGAGCCCGTCGACCTCGAGCGCCGCGTCGAGCCGGTCGGCGAAGCATGGGACGTTCGTGAGCTCCACGCTCTCGCAGCGCCCGTCCCGACAGGCCGCTGTGATCCCGACGGCGCCGGCCGGCGCCTCGAGCCGCAGGCTCGTCTCCGGCTCGCGCATCTCGACCATGCCGGTCTCGAGGAGGACGGTCGCGACACAGATCGTGTTCGAGCCCGACATCGCCGGATACTCCGTGGGCTCCATGATGATGAAGCCGGCGTCGCAGTCCGCGCGCGTCGGTGGGACAACGAGGTTCGCGTGCGCGGCGACGCTTCCGCGCGGCTCGCGTAGGAGCAGTCGGCGCAGCGAGTCGTCGCGCGCGAGCGACCGCATCTGCTCGAAGACAGTCTCGCCGGGAGGAGGGAGCACGCCGCCGACGACGACGTTTCCGACCTCGCCGCCGGCATGGCAGCCGACGACGGTGAGGGCGCGACGGGCTCGCACCCGGTGACCCTACTGCGAGCTGCGCATGAGCGACGCCGCCTCGCCGCGGCGCTGCACCTTGAGCTTCTCCAGGATGCTGTGCACGTGGTTCTTGACGGTCGTGACGGCGATCGAGAGCTGGGCGGCGATCTCCTTGTTCGAGAGGCCTTTCTCGATGAGCTCGATGACCTGCAGCTCACGTGAGGTGAGCTCTCCGAAGCTCGGCCCGCTTCCGTTTGCGGAGAGCGCGGCAACGCGACGCATCAGGGTCGCTGTCACGTGCGGTGACACGAGCGGCTCGTCACGGAGCGTGCGCTCGGCGGTCTCGGCGAGTTCCTCCAGTGTCGCGTCACGCAGCACGTAGCCGACCGCTCCTGCCTCGATGCACGCGAGGACGTCCGAGTCGTCGTCGGCGACGCCGAAGGCGACCAGGGGGAGGTCGGTTCGCGCCGCAAGGTCCCGGAGGCTCCTGAACCCAGTGGGCTCCGCGACGTCGACGAGGGCGACGTCGGCTCGCGCAGCGGAGCCGGTGACCTCGACACCGAGCTCCCTCAGCGCCCGCGCGATCGCCTCACGGTGGAGCGCTGCCTCCACGACGAGGACCGCGCGGACGCGCTTCTTCGGTCGTCGCGCGCTCGCCCTCTGCCGCAGCAACGATTGGTCCCCCAAGGGTCCTCCCCGTCGCCTCGGGGCAACGGTAAGACGAGCGCTTCCACGAGTCAAGGAGGCCGCAGGGGGATCGAAGGAACTAGTCCCTCATTGCATCGAGCGGTCCATGTTCAGCCGCAGAGCCCGGGACTACCGTCGTCTCGAACAAGGGGGAACAGAGATGAGAAAGCTCAGCCTCAAGAGGTTTGTTGCGAGCGTGTGCCTCGGTGTGGTCGTGGCGCTGATGCTCTTGGTTCCTGCCGGCACGGCCGCCGGCGAGACGTTCCAGCAGGGCGATCTCGTGGTGGCGACCCAGACCGGCTTCAAGTGGTTGCGAGCCGACGGGACCTTCGTCAAGTCGCTGCCGATCGGCTTCACGAACCAGGACGGGCCGCTGTTCTGGCGCGCCGCGTTCAACCCGTCGGGAACCCAGATGTGGGCGACGACCGGGACGGACAGCAGCGACAACAAGGTCATCGCGTACGACAACCAGGGGAACCTCCTCGGTGCCGTCATCGATTCGTTCGATCCGGAGAGGGGCTGCGGTGCCCCGGCAGACATCTCGTTCGATGCCGCGGGATTCGCCTACATCGGCATGTGGACGGACTGCGACGGAGGTGCGAAGAAGTTCACGTCAGACGGGGACCTCGTGGGCACGGTCATTCCGGGGGAGACCGACTGGGTCGACATCGCCGCGGACCAGTGCACGCTCTACTGGCAGAACCAAAACGAGCAGTTCGAGAACGACACGAACACCTGCGTCGGTGGGACGACCCCGTTCGTCCGCAGCTGCTTCGACTCGGATGAGTGGCAGGGAATGCGGATCCTCCCTGACGGGTCGATCCTGTCGGTCGAGCCGCCCGACATCTTCCGCGTGAGCGGGACGACCAGTACGGACTGCGGTGACCAGTTGCAGTCCTACGACGCGGCAAGTTGCACGGCGAGCTGGAGCGACGTTCAACTGGATGTCGGCGGTACGTCGTTCTGGACGGCATGCTTCTCGGTGGGCGGCCCCATTCCCTACGAGTTCGACGTGGCGAGCGGCCAGGTGCTCCGAACGCTGAGCACGCCCGGCATCGTCGCCGCGGTCTACGGCGGGTTCCGCGCCGGTCTGAGCGGCACGGCGCCACCGCCACCCAGCTTCAACTTCTCGGGCTTCTTCCCGCCGGTCGACAATCCGCCGACGGTGAACGTCATGCCGGCCGGGAAGGCCGTCCAGGTGATCTTCAGCCTGCACGGCAACCAGGGGCTGAGCATCTTCGCCCCGGGCTCGCCCATCGTCACGACCGTGCCGTGCCCTGCGGGCGCGGACAAGGACAAGGTCGAGCAGACCGTGAACGCCAACTCGAGCAGCCTGTCGTACAACGCTCAGCTGGATCTCTACGTCTACACCTGGGCTACGAGCCCGACGTGGCACGGAAGCTGCCGGGAGCTCAACCTCAAGCTGTCGGACGGCAAGAGCCACAAGGCGCTGTTCCGGCTCGACTGAGCCAAAATGACAATCCCCGGTGGAGTGCCGGCGAACGCGTCGGCGCTCCACCGATGATTTCTTTTCGCTGTGGCCGTCCAAGAGGAAAGAGACCACGACGAAAGGACGAGACCATGCCGTCACTGACAGCATGCTTGTGGTTCGACACCGAGGGCGAGGACGCGGCCACCCTGTACACCTCCGTGTTCCCGAACTCGAAGATCACCAAGGTGACGCGATACGGCTCCGCGGGCCCGCGCTCCGAAGGGACGGTCATGACTGTGGAGTTCGAGCTCGACGGCAAGAGCTTCGTGGCGCTGAACGGCGGCCCCGACTTCACCTTCAACGAGGCCGTCTCCTTTCAGGTGTTCTGCGAGTCCCAGGACGAGGTCGACCAGTACTGGAACGCGCTCTCCGACGGAGGCGAGGAGGGTCCGTGCGGATGGCTCAAGGACAAGTTCGGGCTCTCCTGGCAGATCATCCCGACCGCCCTTCCACGACTGCTCGGTGATCCAGACCCCGAGAAGTCGCAGCGGGTGATGGCGGCGATGCTCGAGATGAAGAAGATCGAGATCGGCGAGCTGGAGCGCGCAGCCAAGGCCGCCTAGCATCGTTCGTGGCAGCATCAGGGCGCCGCATGGACTACGCGACCCAGAGCCCGGTCACCGACCCGGGCGTCATGGCCGAGCACATGGCCGGCCTCCCCGACGACCTCGCCGACCTGCAGCGTGTCGTCCGCCAGCTCGTCATCCACTACCGCGCGGAGGACCCGCTGTCGCACGGGATCCCCGAGGAGCGCATGGCGGAGATCGACACCCGCTACGCGGACACGATGGTCGCCCGCCTGCTGGAGATCAAGGCCGGCCCGCTCGAGTCGCCGCGATCGCCGCGGGAACGCCTCGTCGGCTGCTGCCGCGACTTCACCGTCCTCTACGTCGCGGCTGCCCGGTCACGCGGCGTCGCCGCGCGCGCGAGGATCGGCTTCGCCACTTACTTCGTGCCCGGGTGGAACGTCGACCACGAGGTGGCCGAGGTATGGGACGAGAGCGAGGGCCGGTGGCGGCTGGTCGACGCGGAGCTCGGCGACGAGCACGTCGATCCGAACGACGGCCTCCGAGTCGACCCGCTCGACGTCCCGCGTGATCGCTTCCTCGTCGGCGGGGAAGCCTGGCGGCGGTGTCGTGCGGGTGACGCCGACCCGGAGACCTTCGTCGTCGCACCGGAGCTCGAGATCCCGGACATCCGCAGCTGGCCCTACCTCGCGCACAACGTCGTGCACGACCTCGCCGCGCTGAACAAGGTCGAGATGCTCCTCTGGGACTCGTGGGGGCTCATCGAGCAGGGCGTCCTGGGCGACGACGACCTCGAGCTGCTGGACCGCGTCGCGAGCGTGACCGCCTCGGAGGATCCGGGCGTCGAAGACCTCCGGCGCTTCTACGAGACCCCGTCGTTGCGGGTGCCCGCAACGGTCCGAAGCTACGACCCTCTGAGCGAGGGGCGATGGGCCGACATCCCGGTGCGGGGGGCCGAGTGAGCACGATGGTCGACCTCGACCGGCTCGCTCTCGCGATGCCGCAGGTGACGAAGGAGGTGTCCGACGGCCGGCCCTCGTACCACGTGCACGGCAAGATGTTCTGCTTCCACCGCGGGCAACGCCCGGACGCCGTCGACCCGGAGACGGGCGAGCGGATGACCGACGTGCTGATGTTCCGCGTCCCCGACCTGGACGTGAAGGAGCTCATGCTCACGGACGACCGCGGGATCTTCTTCACCACGCCGCACTTCAACGGCTATCCCGCCGTGCTGATGCACATTCCCGACCTGAAGCGCATCGATCGGGAGGAGCTCGAGGATCTTGTCGTCGAGGCCTGGCTCACGCGCGCGCAGAAGCGCGTCGCGAAGGCATGGCTCGCCGAGCACGCGGTCGCCGAGGACTAGAGAAGCGCGAGAAGCTCCGCCAGCCGCCGCTTTCCCTCGGTCTGGAGGAACGCACGGCGCTCCTCCGGCTCGAGGAACACGGCCTCCTTCCACAGCGAACGTCCTGCGATGAAGCCGGAAGCGCCGCCGGCGATTGCCTCCCGCAGAGCCCGGACGAAGGTCTCGTGGTCGACGCCTGCCGAGAGCACGGCCCACGGCACGCGGAGCGCATCGGTCAGCGCCGCGCACACCGTCTCGCCTCCGGGCGACTCGAGCTTCAGCACCTTCGCGCCGCACGACTCGACGAGCAGCGCGGCCTCGCGGATCAGATCCGGCTTGCGGCGCTCGTAACCGGCGGCATCCTCGCCCTCCAGCGGATAGGTGAGGACCTCCACGACCAGCAGGAGATCCGCGGCCGCGCACGCCTCGACGAGCCCGGAGACGAGTCGGCCGTTCGGCCCGTCGGCATCCTCGCGGTCAGGCCTGATGTAGACGAGCAGCTTCGCGGCCGTCCCGCCGAGCTGCCGGACGTCGCCGGGCTCGAGCACGAGCTCGGAGATACGCAGCCCGTCGACAATGCGTGCCCCGCTTCGCTCGATCGCGACGAGGACGCCCGTGTTGCGCGGAACGACGCCGTCCTCGACGAGCGCGGGCAACGCATACTCCGGGTCGAGCAGCACACCGCTCGCGTCGGGTGCGAGCGCGGCGACGATGTCGGCCTTGAGTCCGCGCAAATCGCCGGCGGTCGCAGGCATGCCGGCGCGCTCACGGAGCTTGACGAGGCTCTGGCGCTGGTCGCTCGCCACGATTGCCAGGCGTCCGGCGTCCGTGGACAACAACTCGAGGGCACGGGACTCCGCGGTTGTGCGCACTCTTGCTCGTTTATACCCCATATGGAACACTTCCGCGCATGAGTCCGCGGGTCGTGTTCATCGGCGCCGGCAGCGTCGAGTTCACGAAGAACCTGCTCGGCGACATCCTCACCTTCCCGGAGTTGGCCGGCAGCGAGATCGTCCTCCACGACATCGAGTCCGAGCGGCTCGAGGCAGGGACCGCGATCGCGCGCTGGACGAACGAGGCGCTCGGCGCGGGCGCGACCGTCTCGGCCACGCTCGACCGGCGCGCGGCGCTCGAGGGCGCCGACTACGTCATCAACATGATCCAGGTCGGCGGTCACGATGCGACGCTGATCGACCTCGAGACCCCGCTTCGCCACGGTTTGCGGCAGACGATCGGCGACACGCTCGGCGTGGGCGGGATCTTTCGCGCACTGCGGACGATCCCGGTCATGCTCGGCATCGCGTCGGAGATGAGCGAGGAGTGTCCAGACGCGTGGCTGCTGAACTACACGAACCCGATGGCGATGCTGTGCTGGGCCGTCTACGAAGGCTCGCCGATCGATCGCGTCGTAGGCCTCTGCCATTCGGTGCAGGGAACGACGCGGCATCTGGCCGAGCTCGTTGGCGTCCCCTTCGAGGAGGTGACGTTCCTCGGCGCGGGGATCAACCACCAGGCGTTCATCCTCCGGTTCGAGCGCGACGGGCAGGACCTCTATCCGCTGCTCGACGAGGCCATCGACGGCGATCCGGAGCTCGCACGGACCGTCCGCGTCGAGATGTACCGCCGCCTCGGCTACTTCCCCACCGAGTCGTCAGAGCACGGCGCAGAGTACGTCCCGTGGTTCATGCCACACGACGAGCTCGTCGAGCGCTACCGGATCATCGTGAACGAGTACGTGCAGCGGAGCGAGGAGAACCTCCGCGAGTACGAGCGGATCCGCACGGCGCTCGCTGCCGGCGAGGGATTCGAGATCGAGCGCAGCCTCGAGTATGCGTCGCTCATCATCCATTCGATCGAGACGGGCAGTGAGCGCGTCGTCTACGGAAATGTGCGCAACGACGGCTTGATCGAGAATCTACCGGCCGGTTGCTGCGTGGAGGTGCCCTGCCTCGTCGACCGTACCGGTGTGCAGCCGGTTCACGTCGGGAAGCTTCCTCCGCAACTCGCGGCGCTCAACAGGACGTTCGCGAGCGTGTGCGAGCTCACCGTCCGCGCCGCGCTCGAGGGGAAGCCCGAGCACGTCTACCACGCGGCGATGCTCGATCCGAACACGTCGGCGACCCTGACGCTCGACCAGATCGAGGCGCTCGTCGACGAGCTTCTCGTTGCACACGGGGACGCGCTGCCCGAGGGCCTTCGGCCTGCACGCACGGCGACGTGAGGCGCGGGCCGGCCCTCGTCCTCCTTCTGCTCCTCGCCTGCGCCGGGAGCGTCCACGCGTCGAGTTCCAAGTGGAGCCCTCCGCGTGTGAACGCGAAGTTCGACTACCAGATCGGCGGTGACTATGCGCTTCCCGCCGGCGTGAAGGTCGTTTCACGCGACTGGTTCGAAGGCACGGCGCCCAAGGCCGCGTACGGGATCTGTTACGTCAACGCGTACCAGACCCAGGACGACGAGCCGGCCGTCGACCGGCCGGACGAACGCTCGAACTGGCCTTCCCCGCTCGTGCTCACACGACTCGGCGACGATCCGAACTGGGGCGGAGAGTTCCTCGTCGACATCTCGACGAAAGCGAAACGAGCGCAGGCGGCTCGCTGGATCGAGCCGATGATCGCGCGGTGTGCGCGGAAAGGGTTCGACGCCGTGGAGCTCGACAATCTCGACTCGTGGACGCGCTTCGACGGGACGCCGCTCGCAAAGAAGGTGCCGTTCGGCCGCGACGCAGCGATCGCGTATGCCGAGTTGCTCGTCGATCTCGCCCACCGGCACGGCCTCGCAGCGGCGCAGAAGAACACGGTCGAGCTTCCTCGACGGATCGTGCGCACGAAGATCGGGTTCGACTTCGCGATCGCCGAGGAGTGCGGGCGGTGGAACGAATGCCAGGGCTATCGCGACGTGTACGGGAACCACGTGATCGCGATCGAGTACCGGGCCCAGGACTTCGCCAAGACGTGCCGCCTCTTCGGGTCGCGTCTCTCGGTCGTCCTCCGCGACGTCGACGTCACGCGGCCCGGCTCGAAGACGTACCGCTACCGCGTCTGCTGATCAGACCGTCGTGACGGCAAGACCCGCCTCGCGCAGGCCGGCGAGCGCGTCCGGTTCCGCGACGGAGTCGGTGATCAGCTCGTCCACCCGGTCGAGCTCACAGATGCGCGCGAACGCCGTCTGTCCGACCTTCGAGCTGTCGGCGACGATGAGCGTGCGCCGGGCACGCTCGATGAGCGCCCGGTTTGTGTTCGCCTCCGCCTCGTGGTGCGTCGTGAGGCCCGCCTCCGGGGAGATGCCGTCCACTCCGACGATCGCGAGATCGAGGTTGAGCCCGGTCAGGCTCGCCTCGGCGAGGGAACCGATCAGCTCGTAGGACTCGGGCCTGGCCACGCCGCCCGTGACGACGAGCTTGAGGTTCGGCCGGACCGCGAGCTCCGCCGCGATGCTGAGGGAGTTCGTCACGATCGTGAGCCGCCGGCGGTCCGAGAGCGCACGGGCGACCTCCGTGGTGGTGGTGCCGCCGGTGAGCCCGACCACCATCCCCTCGGCCACGTGCTCCGCGGCGGCGAGCGCAATGCGCCGCTTCTCGTCTCCGTGGCGTGCGCTGCGGTACCGGAGCGGCAGTTCGTAGAGCATCCCGTGGGCCACCGCGCCCCCGTGCGTCCGGGACAGGAGGCGTTGCTCCTCGAGGAGCTGCAGGTCGCGGCGCACCGTCGCCGCGGAGGCGTCGAGGTCCTGCCGAGAGCTCGGCCACGCCGACGCCGCCGTTCTCGGCGAGGCGCTCGAGGATGGCAGCGAGGCGCTCCGCCTGGCGCATTTCGCGCAGTCTAGACCTGTGATCGGCGTTTCTCCATTGCTTGGTGATTGGATATGGCGTATCTTCGCGGCGAGTGAGCGCAATCGAGCAGGAAATCGCCAGTCAGCCGGCGCTCTGGCGGCTGGCCGGCGGGCTCGGTGAGACGGGGGAGCACCTTCCTCCGCGTGGTGCGCGCGTCGCGGCCATCGGATGCGGAACGTCGCTCTACATGGCCGAGGCGTACGCGGCGGCACGCGAGGACGCCGGCGCCGGCGAGACGGATGCCTTCGCGGCATCCGAGATGCCCGCCGGGCGCAGCTACGACGCCGTGCTTGCCGTCTCGCGCAGCGGGACGACCAGCGAGGTCGTCGCGGCACTCTCGGCTCTTCCGTCGGGGATCCCGACGCACGCCGTCGTCGGTGTGGCGGGAACGCCTATCGCGACAGCCGTCGACCGCGCGATGGTGCTCGACTTTGCCGACGAGGTGTCCGTTGTGCAGACCCGCTTCGCGACGACGGCGCTCGTCTATCTGCTCGCCTCCCTCGGGCTCGACGTCGAACGGGCTGCAGCCGATGCGGAGCGGGCCCTCGCGGGCGAGCTTCCCGTCGCGCCGAAGGTGGGCGGCGGTTTTGTCTTCCTGGGGCGGAGATGGACGGTCGGGCTCGCCGCGGAGGCCGCGCTCAAGCTGAGGGAGGCTGCGCTCCAGTGGGCCGATTCGTACCCGGCACTCGAGTACCGCCACGGGCCGATCGCCCTCGCTGCCGCGGGCATCGTCGTCTGGCCGTTCGGCGAGGTCGAGGCCGACCTGCTCGACGACGTCCGCGAGACGGGCGCCACGGTGGTCGCGAGCGAGCTCCATCCACTGGCGCAGCTGGTGCTCGTCCAGCGAACCGCGGTCGCCCTTGCGAAGGCGCGCTCGCTCGATCCGGACCGACCTCGCAATCTCACACGATCGGTCGTCTTACAGGAAGTGACGAATCGCAACCCGAGAAAGGTGGTTCGCTCATGAAGCGACTCGCTCTGGTCGGCATCGTCGTTGCGGCCGCGGCGGTGCTGGCCGCGGTGTCGCTCGGTGCGCCGAAGGCACGGACCCAGGTCGTCATGTGGCACGGCTACACGGACGTCGAGGCGAAGGCCCTGAAGGCGCAGGTCGACAAGTTCAACAAGACCCACCCGGGGATCCAGGTGAAGCTCCAGTTCTACGGGAACGCCGACTTCGCACTCCAGAAGGTGCTCACCGCGATCAGCGGCGGCAAGTATCCGGACATCGCCTACCTGTACGGGTCGTGGGCGGCGAACATTGCGAAGAGCCCGAAGACGCTCGATCTGACCAAGCGGGTGCGTGAGCCCGGGTTCAAGTTCGACGACATCTGGCCGGCCGCGCGTCTCTCGGCGACCGTGAAGGGCAAGGTCGTCGGCGTGCCGGCACTCATCGACAACCTCGCGCTCGTCTACAACAAGAAGCTCTTCAAGCAGGCCGGCGTGCCGTTTCCCACGGCGAAGTGGACGTGGGCGGATCTGGAGCGCGCGGCGAAGAAGCTCACCAACCCGGCGAAGAAGCAGTTCGGCTGGGCCTACGTCAACGACGGGAGCGAGGACACGGTCTGGAGGTTCTGGGCGCTGCTCTGGCAGGCCGGCGGCAACATCCTCACTCCCGACGGCAAGAGCGCCGCGTTCGACTCCCCCGCCGGCGTCAGGGCCTTGACGCACCTGCAGCGCATGGCCAAGGACAAGTCGATCTACCTCGACTCGGGCAACGGCAACTACGCGAACCTCTTCAACTCCGGCCGGATCGCCATGCTCTACACGGGCCCGTGGGACCTCAGCGGCTTCCCCAATGTCGACTACGGCGTGCAGATCCTGCCCGGCGCGGTCAACCACCAGACGATCGCTGGCCCGGACAACTGGGTCCTCTTCGACAACGGCAAGGAGCGGTCGGCTGCAGCCTGGACCTTCATGAAGTGGTTCCTGTCGACCAAGGAGCACCTGAACCTGGCCATCGGCACGGGACAGCTTCCGATTCGCGCGTCGGAGATGAAGCAGCCGCAGTACAAGGCCTACACGAAGAAGTACAAGGGCGTGAACACGTTCGTCGCGAATCTCGCGAACGCCAAGAAGGTGCGCCCGGTGGACGCGAGATACCCCCGTATCTCGGAGGCGGTCGGCCAGGCCGTGCAGTCGGTCTTGCTCGGCAAGGCGCAGCCGAAGCAGGCACTCGACGACGCGGCAAGCCAGGTGGACAGCATCCTGCGTCGTCCGTAGGCGCATGAGGTTCGCTCGTTCCGAGCACGCCGCCGGTTGGCTCTTCGTCCTGCCGGCGGCGGTGCTCGTGTTCGCCTTCGGTCTCTTTCCGATCGGCTGGTCGCTGCTGCTCTCGTTCCAGTCGAGCGACTTCGTTTCGCCGCCGCAATGGGTCGGGCTGGCGAACTACCGGGCACTCGCGGACGATCCGCAGTTCCACGCCGCGATCGTGCGGACCCTCGTCTACACCGCGCTGTTCGTCCCGATCACCGTGCTCGGAGGGCTGGGGGTCGCGCTCCTCTTGAACGCGAAGGTGCGCTTCATCAGCATCTACCGAACGGCCGTCTTCATCCCGGTCGCGTGCTCGACGGTCGCGACGGCGATCATCTTCAACTGGCTCCTCGAGCCGACATTCGGCGTCGTCAACTACGTTCTCGGGTGGATCGGCCTCGGCCCGTACGGCTTCTTCCAGGATCCCGACCAGGCGCTCGGATCGGTCGTGCTGATGACCTCGTGGGGCTGGATCGGGTTCAACGCGATCGTCTACCTCGCTGCGTTGCAGAGCATCCCGCAGGAGCTCGTCGAGGCGGCCGCCATCGACGGCGCGGGACGCTTCACGATCTTTCGGCGCGTCGTCTGGCCGCTCCTCGGGCCCGCGACGCTCTTCCTTGTCGTGTGGGCATCGATCAACGCGCTCCAGGTCTTCGACGAGATCTACGTCTCGACGCGCGGCGGGCCCCTGCACGCCACCACCGTCGTCGTCTACTACCTGTTCCAGCAGGCGTTCCAGTTCTTCGCGGCCGGCTACGGCGCGGCGATCGCGTACGTCCTCTTCGTGGCGATCCTGCTCCTGACGTTGCTGCAGTTCTGGGTCGCGAAGCGGCGAGTGCACTACATGTCATGAGCGAGCGCGTCGGAGAAGCCCCCGTCGTCGCCGGCCGAACGCCGAACTGGCGCTGGCGCCGTCCCTTCAGCCCGCTCCACTTCCTCCTGATCCCGCTGGCGCTCCTGATGGTGACGCCGCTCGCGTGGATGGTGATGACCTCGTTCCAGACGCCGGACGAGGCGCGGCAGTTCCCGCCCGTCCTCCCGTCGAGCCTCCACTGGCAGAACTACACCGACGCCGTCCACGCTGCGCCCTTCGGGCGGTTCTTCTTCAACACGGCGCTCGTCACCGGCGCGACCGTGCTGGGGAACCTCCTGTTCTGCAGCCTGGCGGGCTATGCGTTCGCGCGCATGCGCTTCTTCGGGCGGGACGTGCTCTTCATCCTCTTCCTCGCGACCTTGATGATCCCGTTCCAGGTCGTGATGATCCCGATCTTCCTGACCATGAGGGAGCTCGGTCTCGTCGATTCGCTCGGAGCGCTGATCCTGCCCAACCTCGTCACGCCCTTCGGCGTCTTCCTCATGCGTCAGTTCTTCCGGACGTTGCCCGTCGAGCTCGAGGAGGCTGCGCGAATCGACGGTTGCTCTCGTCTCGGCGTGCTGTTCCGCATCGTGCTGCCGCTGTCGGGCCCCGCGCTCGCGACGCTGGCAGTGATCACCTTCCTCTGGAACTGGAACGACTTCCTCTGGCCCCTCGTCGTGATCCAGTCCGAGCACAACATGACGCTTCAGCTCGGGCTCTCGACGTTCCAGGGCGCGCACACGACCGCGTGGACGCTGCTCATGGCGGGCAACGTGCTCGCCGTGATTCCGATGCTGTTCGCCTTCCTGCTCGCACAGCGCCATTTCGTGAACTCGATCGCGTCGGCCGGTATCAAGGGCTGATGCCGGCGCTCGACCTCCTCGTCCTCGGCGACTGCAATCCGGATCTCGTGCTTTCGGGCGGGGACGTGGTGCCGGCATTCGGCCAGGTCGAGCGCATCGTCGACGAGGCGACGCTGGTCATCGGCGGCTCGGGCGCCATCGCCGCGTGCGGTGCAGCCCGGCTCGGCCTGAGGGTGGCGCTCGTCGGCGTCGTGGGCGACGACGCCTTTGGCCGCTTCATGCGGGAGACGCTGGCGGACCGGGGCGTCGAGAACACCGGGATCGCCGTCGACCCTCATCGGCCGACCGGAGTCTCGGTCGTGCTTGCGCGCGGCGCTGACCGGGCAATTCTCACCGCGGCGGGAACGATCGCATGTCTCTCCGCCGTGCTCGTCGACGAGCGGACTGTCCAGGAGGCACGCCACGTGCACGTCAGCTCCTATTTCCTCCAGCGGCGGCTGCGCCCAGACCTCCCGGAGTTGTTGGCCGGTGCACGGGCCGCCGGCACCACCACATCCATCGATCCCAACTGGGATCCCGACGAGGAGTGGGACGGCGGGCTGCGGACCGCGCTGCCGTACGCCGACATCCTCTTCGTCAACGCCGAGGAGGCGAGGCGGATCGCGGGCAGCCCGGACGTCGAGGTCGCCGCCGGGCAGTTGGCCGAGCTCGGTCCGCTCGTCGTCGTCAAGCTCGGAGCCGGCGGCGCACTCGCGGTGTCGCCGGGCCAGGAGGTGATCCGGACGGCCGCGCCGCGTGTCGAGGTGGTCGACACGGTCGGTGCGGGAGACAGCTTCGACGCCGGGTTTCTCTCCGGCGTCCTGGCGGGACGGGCGGTTGAGGAGTCGCTCGCGCTCGCCTGCGCGTGCGGGTCGTTGTCGACGACGGCGGCCGGAGGGACGTCGGCGCAGCCGACGCTCGTCGAGGCGACCGCGCTGTGATCGTCTGCGTCGCGCCGAACCCGTCGGTCGACAAGCTCTTCGGCGTCGGGCAGCTCGAGCCGGGGGCGATCCACCGTCCGACCTCGTTCGTGGCCGTGCCGGGCGGCAAGGGTCTCAATGTCGCGCGGGCCGCGGCGACTCTGGGCGGTGACGTTCGCGCCGTTGCGCTCCTCGGCGGCGGGACCGGCCGGTGGATCGCGGACGAGCTCGAGCGGATGGGCATCGAGACAGCCGCGGTGTGGCACGGCGGCGAGACACGTTCCTGCCTCTCGGTCGCAGATGCGGGGACCAGCTCGCTGACGGAGTTCTACGAGGACGGGATCGCGGTCGACGACGGCGTCTGGCGCAGCTTCGCCGACGCCGTGCACGACGCGGCAGACGCAGCCGGTTGGGTCACGGTGTCAGGCTCGCTGCCGCCGGGCGCGCCCGAGGATGGATACGCCGAGCTCGAAGGGACCGCGAGTCTGGCGGTCGACGCGACGAGGCTCGGCAACGTGCGTCCTGCCCTCGTGAAAGTGAACGCGGATGAGGCGGGACGCATGACGGGACTGGAAGACCCGGTTGCGGCTGCGCACGATCTGCGCGCCCGCTTCGGCGGAGCTGCCATCGTGACGTCGCGTACAGGTGCCGTCCTCGTCGAGGCGGAAGGAGGGGTGCGACAGGGAAGCGTCGACGTCGAGGGGCCGTATCCGGTCGGGAGCGGCGACGCCTTTCTCGCCGGCCTGATCGTCGCTCTCGACGACGGAGCGGGCTGGGACGACGCGTTGAGAGGCGCCCTCGGCGCGGGCGCCGCGAACGCGGAGGAGGCCGGAGCGGGCAACCTCGACCCCTCGCGCGCAGAGGAGCTGGCCGAAAGGGCATACGTTGTCCAGGTGGATGAAATGCGCGAGACCTGAGGAGGCCGAGATGGACGATCCGCAGATCCACGGGACGATCGAGCAGCTGGTTGCGGAGGAGCACGAGCTCTGGGAGCGCGAGGCGTCGGGCAACGCGACGGGTGCGGATCGCCAGCGCCTCGACTCGTTGAAGGTCTCGCTCGACCAGTGCTGGGACCTCCTGCGCCAGCGTCGCGCGTTGCGCGAGGCCGGCCAAGATCCGGACTCTGCCGAGGTGAGACCGGGCGACGTCGTCGAGGGCTACGAGCAGTGATGAACTACGAGGGGACGACCTCGAACAGGTAGTTGTCCCCGGTTGCGCTCAGCCCGACGACGACACGGCAGCCGTCGACGCTCCGGCGGCGGCGCCCGCCGCGTCCTCCGCCAGCCCGCGAACGACGAAGGCCGCGAAGAGGAGGAGGCCCGGCTCGGGCGGAGATCCGCCGTCGTTGCCGACCGTGATCTTCACCGGCGTCTTGCCCCAGCCTTTGGCCTCGAGCGTCGCCAGCTCGTCGTCTCCGTCGGCGAGGGCATACCGCTCGCGCCAGCTGCTCGACGCCCGTAGCGTCAGCTCGCGGTCGTTCCAGACGAGCGCCCCGCCACGGCGAAGGCTGTTGGGCGTGAACGCGCCGACGACGGCGCCACTCGTCGCATCGGTTGCACGCACGAGGGTCTTCCAGAACCCGCGGCGGCTCATCTGCCAGCGACTCCCGTCGACGGCCGCGGTCGCCCTCCAGGATGCAAGGCCCTCCAGGCGGAGCGTTCCGAGGTCGCCGAGGGCGTAGAGGCGGCGTTCGCCGGAGACCTTTCGGAGCTCGAGCTCGGTCACACCGGCAGGGTGCCAGGTCCGAACCGCCCTCGGCCGGGCGGCGAATGAGCCCCGTGACGCGCTGGACAAAGGTGCTGACCCGCTCGGAGTGGTTGCGGCTCTCGGGTTTCGGAGGAGCCGTCCTGTTCCTCCACCTCCTGGGCTGGGGCCTGTTCCTCTACTACTCGCGGCACAACCCGGCGCTCGCCGGGCTCGGCACGCTCGCGTACACGTTCGGCCTCCGGCACGCCTTCGACGCCGATCACATCGCCGCGATCGACAACACGACGCGCAAGTTCCTCCAGGACGGTAAGCGCTCGCTCGGCGTCGGGTTCTTCTTCTCACTCGGGCACTCGACGATCGTCTTCAGCCTCGCGACCGGGCTCGCGATCGCCGCGAAGACAGTCAACTCGAAGATCCCCACCTTTCAGGACTACGGCGGCTACATCGGAGCGTCCGTCTCGGGGACGTTCCTCCTGCTGATCGGGATCCTGAATCTCCTCGTCCTCTCCGACATCGTGCGCGTCTTCCGCGAGATGAAGACCGGCCGCTACGACAAGGAGCGGCTCGAGGAGCGCCTGCTCGACCAGGGCTTGATGAGCCGGTTCTTCCTCCGCCGACTCGGCGACAGGATCGACGCGAGCTGGAAGATGTACCCGCTCGGGATCCTCTTCGGGCTCGGGTTCGACACCGCAACCGAGATCGGCCTGCTCGCGATTGCCGCAGGCGTCGCGACGCACCACGTCCCGTTCCTCGCGATCGTGTCGCTGCCGCTGATCTTTGCCGCCGGCATGAGTCTGATGGACACGCTCGACGGCGCGTTCATGAGCCACGCGTACGGGTGGGCGTTCTCCAACCCGATCCGGAAGGTCTACTACAACATCACGGTCACGAGCTTCTCGGTCGCCGTCGCGCTGCTGATCGGGATGATCGAGCTCCTCCAGGTGCTCGCTGCGAAGTTCTCGCTCGAGGGCGGCTTCTGGGCGTTCCTCGACGGCCTCGACTTCGGCAACATCGGCTACGTGGTCGTCGGGCTGTTCGTGATCGCGTGGGTGTCCTCGCTCCTCGTCTGGAAGACGCGCCGGATCGAGGAGCGCTGGAGCCGGATGGTCGAGCCCGGCTAGGCCAGGCCGTCCGCCTCGCATTCTCGGAGAAAGCCTTCGAACAGCCGGCGGTGGCCTTCCTCGTCCTGGAGGATCTCCGTGACGAGGTCCTGCGTCACCCAGTCGACGCCGTCGGCAGTCTCGATGATGCGGTTGTAGTGCTCGATGCCGCCGGTCTCGGCCTCGATCACGCCGCGGATGATCGCGACGATGTCCGTCGTCCGCTCGGGCGGCTGGAGCGAGTGCTGCTCGGCCTCGAAGTGCTCTGATCCCGGGACGACCCCGTCCAGCTCTCGGATGCGGCCCGCGAAGCGCTGCGCGTGGCCCAGTTCCTCCTGGATGTCTTCCTCCAGCGACTCCTTGATCTCCTGCGCCCGGATGCCGTCGAGATTCGTCGACGCGGCGATGTAGCTCATCACCGTCTCGATCTCCATCCAGTACGCCTTCTCCAGCAGCTCGATGATCTCTTCCCGCTTGTCGGTATTCGATTCGGCGAGGATTCCGACCTCGACGGTGTTGACGCTCATGGGAGCCCTCCTCGGTTGTTCGCGATTTCCTAGGACTCACTACCCCGTTCCCCGATACTTCAACACGTGATTCGCGAGCTGCTCGAGGACCGGGTCGGCGAGGACTACGACCTCTATGCGAGGACGATCAACCCGCAGTTCGTGCGCGTGCTCCGCACGATCGGGTTCGACCGGGTCTGGGCCCGCGCCGAGGGGCAGTACCTCTACGACGAGGAAGGCCGTCGCTACCTGGACTGGCTCGGCGGCTTCGGGATGTTCAATGTCGGCCGCAACAACCCCCGGGTCCGGGAGGCCCTGATCGAGTCGCTCGAGCTCGAGACGCCCGGCTCCGTCCAGCTCGGCGTCTCGCTCCTGCCGGGGCTGCTGGCCGAGCAGCTGTTGGCGCGGACGCCGCCGCGGATCGAGCGCGTGCTCTTCACCAGCTCCGGCACCGAGGCGGTCGAGGCGGCGCTGAAGCTCGGGCGTGCGGCGACGGGGAGGACGCGGGTCCTCTCGGCGGAGCACTCGTTCCACGGGCTGACCCTCGGCTCGCTCTCGGCGAACGGCGACCAGCACTTCGTCGAGCGCTTCGAGCCGCTGCTGCCCGGCTTCTCGCAGGTCCCCTTCGGCGATCTGGACGCGCTCGAGCACGAGCTCACGGCCGGGGACGTTGCCATGTTCCTCGTCGAGCCGGTCCAGGGGAAGGGCGTCAACCTTCCGCCTGCCGGATATCTCGAGGGCGCCCAGCAGCTCTGCCGTGCGAGCGGCACGCTCTTCGCCGTCGACGAGGTCCAGACGGGGCTCGGACGCACGGGGAAGCTCTTCGCATTCGAGCACTGGGGTCTCGAGCCCGACCTCGTCACGGTCGCGAAGTCACTCTCGGGCGGGTACGTGCCCGTCGGCGCACTGCTCATGTCACGGCACGTCTACGACGGTGTCTTCGATTCGCTCGAGCACTCCGTGAGCCACGGCTCGACCTTCGCGCCGAACGATCTGGCGATGGCGGCCGGCCTCGCGACGCTCCGGGAGCTCGACGAGTCGCGGCTGGTCGAGCGGTCGGCCCGCCTCGGGGAGCTCCTGTTGGAGCGGACGCGTTCGCTCGCCGAGTCGCACGACGCGGTGCGCGACGTTCGCGGACTGGGTCTGATGTGGGCGATGGAGTTCGGCGAGCCGGAGTCCGGGAGCCTCGCCTGGCGCGTGATGGACCGCATGCAGGAGGGGCTCTTCGCGCAGCTCGTCGTCGTGCCGCTCTTCACGAAGCACCGGATCCTGTCTCAGGTCGCCGGCCACGACCTCCCGGTCCTCAAGGGATTGCCGCCGTTGGTGGTCACGGAGGAGGACGTCGAGGACTTCGCCGAGGCGCTCGACGACGTGATCTCGAAGGCGGCACGCCCGACAAGGGTCGCCGGCCTCGCCCTCCGCGCGGCACGGGCACGATGATCGCCGTCCCGGCGGTCGAGGAGGCTCCGGCCCTCGTTCGCATCCAGGAAGGAGCGGACCCGACGTCGGTCCCGACCGGCCGCGCTGGCGCCGTCCGCTTCGTGCGCGTGGAGCTGCACTCGACCCGGACGGATGCGAGCAGCTGGAGGCCCGCGCACGCGCTGAACTGGGTCAGGGGCTCGGACGGACGGCATGACGTCCTCGCGTTCTTCGTCCGCGGCAGGTTCGTGGGCACGGCGCAGGACTTCGGCGACGTCGGCCGCTTCGGGCCGGTGCTGCGCCGGACGACCAAGTCCGCCTCCTTCGCGCTGAGGCTCCTGCGGGTAACCGATCCCACGTGCTGCCCGAACGGACGGACGATCGCGATGCGGTTCGACTGGAGCGGTGCCCGGCTCGTGGCGACCCGTCCGCACTTACGTGCGGGACTCGAGGCCGCGGAGGGCCTGCAGACTCCCTCGCGCGGCATCGGCTGCATCTTCAACGAGTCTCCACAGCTGCTTCGCTGCGACGTGCGCACCGAGCTGCGGCCAAAGCCGGCGCGTCCGAGCGCGTGCGACCTGGACTGGGGATACGGCCTGCAGATGACGCTGCACTCGCGAGCCGGGACGTTCTGCGCGGGCGACTCCGCGCTCGGCCAGGGCCCGCTGCTCGCCTACGGCGCGCGGCTGCGGTTCGGAGGCTTCACGTGCACGTCACGTCGCACGGGGCTCACGTGTGCGAACGCCGCGCACCACGGGTTCGTCCTCTCGCGCGAGCGCTGGCGGAGGTTCTAGACGTCGGCGATTTCCGAGCTGCGCTCGTTGAAGCACTGGCGCGCCCAGATCTCGGCGAGCGTGACGAGCCGGTGGCAGAACTCCTTGCGCTCCGCGGGCTCCGCGGGAACGTTCTCTCGCGAGATTGCCACGCGCACCTGCCGCAGGACGATCTCGGCGTCTTCGGCGACCTCGTGCCGTTCCTCGCCCACGATCGAGATCTCGCCCGCCTCCGGGACGAGCAGCTTGCCGAGCTCCTCGAGCTCCGCCGTCGTCGCGTCGCGTCCGGCGAACATGCCGAAGTTGACGCGAATCTCGAGCCCTGCCGGCTCCTGGTCCGCAGCAAACGCGATGACGTTCTCGACCTGCATCGAACGTCGTGTTTCCGGAACCGGCGAGTGCTAACCCTCGCGCGGCTCCCAGCGGAACTTCCGCAGTGCGACGACTATCCCGAAGATGCCCCACGCGGTGAGCACCGCGACTGCCGTCGGCTTGTCCCAGATGTGCTGGCCGTGCAGATAGATGCCGTTCAGCGCGTCGACGAGGTACTTGAGCGGGAGCACATCCCCGATCGCGACGAGGTAGTCCGGATAGTTCCGCGTCGGCCCGAACGACCCGGAGAGGAACGCCATCGGCAGGACGATGATGTTGACGATGGCCGACGAGCCTTCGAGCGAGCGGATGAATCCGGTCAGCCCGAGGCCGAGCGCGGCGAAACAGCCGGCCCCGAGCGCGAGGATCAGCACCATCGACACCGCGTTGCTCGGCCAAGGCGTCGACTTGAGGAGCTTGCCGAGGACGAAGAGCGACGCCGCCTGGATCGCGAACACGATCAGGATCGAGAACAGGACCGCTGCGAGGTAGGCGCCCGCAGGGATCGGCGTCGAGCGGATCCGCTTCAGGACTCCCATTTCCCGGCGTCCGACGACGATGAGAGCGAGCCCGGAGAACGCGGTGTTCGCCGCTCCGTACGCGAGCATGCCGGCGAGAAGCGCCCAGGCCGCGGGGCGGCCGTAGATCCGGCCGTCGTAGACGGCGGTGAGCAGGGCGAAGAGCAGCAACGGGAAGAGGAAGACGAACACCGCCGCCTCGCGGCTCCGCCAGAAGAGGAGTTGCTCCCAGCGCAGCTGGCGTCCGAGGTTCATTCCTCCGCCTCGGACGTGATCAGGAGGTAGACGTCCTCGAGCGTCGGTCTGCGCACCTCGAGGCCTTCGAGCTCGCGGCCGTCGGCGAGCGCCTTCGTCGTCAGCTCGTTGAGCAGGCGGGTCGGATCGTTCGTCCTGAGGACGACGTCGTGGCCGTTCTCGCGGTAGCGGATCTCCGTCTCGTGCGCGGTTCCGCCAGTCAGCTCGCGGGGCGTTCCTTCGCGGACGATGGTGCCGTCCCGGATGACGGCGACGCGGTCGGCGAGCTGCTCCGCCTCGTCGAGGTAGTGCGTCGTCAGGAGAATCGTCTTGCCGAGCGACCGCAGCGAGCGGATCATGTCCCACGCCGCGCGCCGCGCCGCGGGGTCGAAGCCGGTCGTCGGCTCGTCGAGGAAGACGAGGTCCGGGTCGCCGACGAGGGCGACGCCGAGGTCGAGCCGGCGCGCCTGGCCGCCGGAGAGCGTCTTCACACGTGCGTCGCGCTTGGCCTCGAGCCCGACGAGCGCAATCACCTCGTCGACGTCGCGCGGGTTGTCGTAGTAGCCGGCGAACATGCGATGGGTCTCCGCGACGGTCAGCGTCGGCCAGAGCTGCGACTCCTGCAGGACGACGCCGATCCGTTGGCGCAGGCCCCGTTCGGCGCGCGCGGGGTCGTAGCCGAGCACTTTCACGTCGCCCCCGTCGCGCGACCGGTAGCCCTCGAGGATCTCCACTGTGGTCGTCTTGCCGGCGCCGTTCGGCCCGAGCAGCCCGTACACCTCGCCCTCGGCGATGTCGAAGCTGACGTCGCGGAGGGCCTCGTGCGATCCGTACGACTTGCGGAGCCCACGGACGGAGATCGCCATTGGCATCGCGCGCGATGGTAGACATTGGGCGTCGTGCCGACCCTTCGCTACGTCGTCGCGGACGTGTTCACGGACACGCCGCTCACCGGGAACCAGCTCGCGGTCTTCACCGACGGCCGCGACCTCGACACCGAGACGATGCAGACGCTCGCGCGGGAGATGAACCTCTCGGAGACCGTCTTCGTCCTGCCACCCGAGAACGGAGGCCACGCGCGGATTCGCATCTTCACCCCGAAGTCGGAGCTGCCGTTCGCCGGGCATCCGGTGCTCGGGTCGGCGTTCGTCCTGGCCGCGCCGCTCCAGCTCTCGGAGATCCGGCTCGAGACAGGCTCCGGCATCGTGCCCGTAGGGCTGGAGCGAGAGGGCGCGCGCATCATCTTTGGACGCATGCATCAGCCGGTCCCGCCGTGGGAGCCGTTTTCCGAGGCCGAGGAACTTCAGGAGATCCTCGGCGTTCGCTCGAGGCTTCCGGTCGAGCTCTACCGCCTCGGGCCGGGGCACGTCTACCTCGAGCTCGAGAGCGAGGAGCAGGTCGCGGCGCTCCGCCCCGATTTCGGCGCGCTGGAGCGCTACGACGCAGGCGTCAACTGCTTCGCGGGCTCGGGCACGCAGTGGAAGAACCGGATGTTCGCTCCCTCGAGCGGCGTTGCCGAGGATCCCGCGACCGGGTCGGCCGCCGGACCGCTTGCGATCCACCTCGCCCGCCACGGTCGCATCGCGTTCGGCGACGAGATCGAGATCTCGCAGGGCGTAGAGCTCGATCGCCCGTCAAAGCTCTACGCGCGCGTGGAAGGGTCGGCGGAGAAAATCGAGCTGGTCGAGGTCGGCGGCTCCGCCGTCGTCGTCGCGCGCGGCGAGTTCAAGCTCTAGACGGCCCGGAGCTCGACCGCCTCGATCTCCGGTAGCTCCGGAACGAGCGCACGCCAGAACACGCCGCCGTTCTCCGAGAGGTAGAGCCGGTTGCGAGCCGCGAACAGCATCACGTCGGGGTTGTCGGCGTCGATCGCGACCGCGAACCCGGCCGGCAGGCCTCCACCGAGCTCCTGCCACGTGCGGCCCGCGTCACGCGAGACCGCGAGCGGCGGGCGCCGGTCGACGACGGCGATGATCGTGGCGCCGGCCGCCGCTGCGGCGACGACACGCGGGAGCTCGACCGGGACGCGCTCGGCGTCGAAGTCGTCCGTCTCCCCGATCACCTCCTCGGTCTCGAGGTCGACGAGGTACGTCCCCATGGCGGTTCGCGCCGCTGCTCTCACGTCGCCCGCTTCGAGAGCATCGCGCCGACGACCGCGGTTGCCTGGCGCGCGGCGGAGAACGGGCCGAGCCCGTTCGACCTGCTTGCCAGGTAGGCGGCCGAGAACGCGTCGCCCGACCCGGTTGGATCTCTCGCGATCGGCCACGCCTCGACGTGCTCGCTCCGGCCGTCGAAGTAGACGGTCGAGCCGCGATCGCCGTACGTGACGACGACCTCCGGCACGTCGAGCCTGTCGACGGCGCCGACGACCTCCGCCTCCTCCTCCGCGAGCTTGAGGATCTGGACGTGGCGGAGCATCTCCGGGTCGAAGTCGGCGTCCAGCTGTAGCGGTCCTGGTTGCGGCGAGCGCACCAGCCCCTGGCCGTCCAGTGAGAGGTGTCGACCCTTGCCGAATGCTGCGAGCGTCTCCGCCGGGAAGTCGGAGCGGAGCAGCGGGGCGACGTGCACCCAGGCGCCCGCGGGAACGACCTTCGCATCCTCGGGGCGCCACGAGTCGCCTGGTTGCTCGACGGTCATGATCCGGACGTTGCCCTCGTAGTGGAACGAGAACGTCGTCGTCGCCGTCCCCTCGAGCAGCACGACCGGGAGCCCGAGCGCAACGAGACGCCGTGTGTACTCCTTGCGCTCGGCCCCGCCGCAGCGGGTGAACAGCGTCCCGCGTGTGCCGAGCTCGTGCCACGCAGTCGCCGCGTAGTACGGCGCGCCGCCGACGCGCGGCGGCCCGCCGTCAACGAGGTCGCGGGCGAGGTTCCCAGCGAGCGCGAGCTTCAGCACGCGGCGAGCCTAACTTCACCGCCGCGGCCGTCAGGGCGAAGGCCACCGCGAACGACGGAATCGAGGCGCCGATCTGGTACGACGGCGTCGGCAGGTGGGAGAGCCACCCGGTCCAGAACCCGAGATCCTGTGGCTGGTAGAGCCACTCGTAGACGAGGAAGCCCACGAGCCACGCGACCAGTGCGCCCGGACGCACGGCCGGGCCGTCGAAGATGTCCTCCCGCGTGTAGTGGGCGCCAGAGAGGAGCCAGTCGGCGATTAGCACGCCGAGGAGCGGGACGAACACCGCGCCGAGCAGGAGGAGGAAGCGCTGGTAGCTGCGCATGTCGATCGCGAGCGCGCCGGCGGTTGCGACGACCGAGGCCGCGACGATGAGCAGTCGCTGCGGCACGCGCGTCAACAGGTTCTGCGTCGAGACGGCACCCGAGTAGACGTTGGCGAACGCCTCGTCCGTCTCGTCGACGGTGAGCGCGAGGAGCGCCAACGCGGCCGCGAAGCCGCCGCCGGCGATGGCCACGAGGATCAGCTCCGGATGGTTCGGGTCGACGCCGCGCGAGAGGACGAGGATCGATCCGAAGCCGAACTGGAAGAGCGTCGGCAGGAAGTACCCGACGCCCACGCCGATTGCTGCGCCTCGGCGGTCGCGCGAGAAGCGTGTGTAGTCGGCGACGAGCGGCGTCCATGACACGGTGACCGCGACGACGACGTCGACCGCGAGCCAGAACGAGCCGTGGTGCCCGCTCTGGTTCCAGATGCTCCCGAGGTTTGCGCCGTCGACGATCCACCAGGCGAGGTAGACGACCGATGCTGCAACCGCCCAAATGGCGAACTTGCGGACGAAGCGGCGGACGAAGCCCACGGGCCCCATCAGCGCCAGCATTGCCGCGAGCCCGCCGAACACGAGCTTCCAGAGCCAGGTCGCCTGGAAGCCGAACAGCTTGTCGCACAGGAGGCCGGCTGCGGTGGCGATGACGATGAGCTCGAAGATCGCCCAGCCGAGACACTGGAGCACGTTGAGCGCCGTCGCGACGTACGAGCCCCGCCGGCCGAGCGGCGCCCGCTGCAGCACCATCGTCGGCACGCGCGCGTCGGCGCCGATCAGCCCGGCGACCGCAAGCATCCCGTTGCCGATCACGGCGCCGACGACGGTGGCGGCCAGCGCATCCCGCAGCGGCAGGTCGAAGTACGCCGGAAGGACGAGGACCAGGAGGGAGATGCCCAGGTTGAGCCAGAGCAGAGTGGTGTCGACCGTCCCGAGCACGCGCAGCCGCTCGGGAACGGGCTCGATTCCCCACAACGGCGTCTCGCTCACGGTGTTCGCTCCCTTCGCTGGTACGAGCCAGATCAGGTTCGACGGGTGTGATCTCAGCGCTGCGCGGCAGCGCACCCCGGCCTCGGTACCCTAGCGGCCGTCGGTGACCCTCTCGCGCGTCCTTCTGCTGCCCGTGCTCGCACTCGCCCTCGTTGTGGCGGGCTGCGGCAGCGAGCCGCCGAAGCCGGTGACGAAGGCGCAGTACCAGCAGGAGCTGGCCCGAATCGGCGCCGAGGCGGGCGCCGCGGGGTCGGAGCTCGGCCGGTCGATCGACATCGCGACCTTCAACGGCAACGTCGACAAGTTCGCCGAAACGCTCAACAACCTGGCGGGCGAGCTCGACGGACTGAAGCCGCCGCCGAACGTTCGCGCGACGAACGCGCTCCTGGCCGATTCGTTTCGGGGCTTCGCCGACGAGATGGAGCCGGTCAAGGATGCGCGGCGCGAGAGCATCGTGAAGGCTCGCGAGGCCCTCGGCAAGGTCGGGAAGTCGCAAGCCGTGGTCGACGCGCGCCGCGCGATCAAGCAGCTCGAGCAGAGGGGCTACAAGATCCCCGAGCTCTCCGCGTTGTAGCGGCGAGGGAGGGCGGTCGGCGGGACCGCTAGACGGGAATCTCTGGCGCGACGCGCTCGGCAAGCGCTTCGGCGACGCCCTTGCTGACCTCCGGGGAGCGCTTCAGGAGAGCGGAGAAGTCCCGCTCGGTGATGACGAGGACGCGGACGTCCTTCGTCGCGGTGACGCTGGCCGTGCGCGGCATCTTGGTCACGAGCGCGATCTCCCCGAAGAAGTCGCCGTCGCGCATCATGTTGATGCGCTGGCCGCCCTTCGTCACCTCGGCCTCGCCCTCGAGGAGGACGAAGAACTCGCGCCCGCGGTCGCCTTCCTCGGCCATCGTCTTGCCCGAGGGGAGGTCGAGCTCGTCGGCGAGGTGCGCAACGTCCTCGAGCCCTTTCTTCGAGAGCTTCGAGAACAGCGGCACCTTCTTGATCAGCTCGACCTTGCCGTCCTTGCCCAACCGCATGCGTGGACTCTACAAACCGGCGTCAGAGCAGACAAACCGGGGTCGGGTCAGACCCCGTCCATCGCAGCCAGCTCGTACTCCTCGGACGCGTTCGCCCTGGTCGAGCCTTCGACGAACCTGGCGAATTGGGCCCGCGCCGCCGTGCGTCCCTGCCCGAAAAGGTCGAGGACGCCGTCGAGATCGAGCAACCGCAAGGCCGGCTCAAGCCCGACAAGGCCGCGGTAGCTGCTCCATCGCCACTCGCGCGGTGTCTCGCAGAGCCCAGCCGCGACGGGGTTACGTGCGACGTAACGCAGGACGGAAAGCAAGTGCGAATCGGTCTTGACGAGGGCGGAGAAGAAGCGTTCGCCGAAGAGATGCCCGCGCCTCTGGTGACGACGATTGAACCTCTGCGCGTATTTGCCATTGAGCAGGTGCATTCCACGGGACAGGTTCGGCGCCGGCGTCTGCACGACAAGGTGGTAGTGGCTTCCCATGAGGCAGTAGCTCTTGCAACGCCAGCCGTGGACGTCGACGACCTCGCCGAGGATGCTCATGAAGTCAGAGCGGTCGTCGTCCTCTTTGAACGCACGCTGTTGGTAGACGGCGCGGGTCGCGATGTGGAACGTCCCGTCGGGGACTTCGAACCGGTACTTCCTGGCCATCCATCGAGGCTATGCAGCGCCGTCCCGCGCCCGCCGCCTGTGGAAGAACCGTCACGCACTCGCCACGTTTACGTGCGCTCTAGCGGACAGGTCCGCCAAGTATGGGGTCTGACCCCACCCATAAGGCCACGACCGCCCCAGACGACTAGGCGAGGAGGCGGCGGAGGACGAACGGCAGGATGCCGCCGTGGCGGAGGTACTCCCGCTCGCGCGGCGTGTCGAGCCGGACGCGGGCACGGAACTCGACCCCGTCCGCCCGGACGGTGACCTCGTCCGCGTCGCCGTTCTCCACCCCCTCGACGGAGAACGACTCCCGCCCGGACAACCCGAGTGACTCCGCGTTCTCGCGCTCGGCGTACTGCAGCGGGAGGATGCCCATCATCAGGAGGTTCGACCGATGGATCCGCTCGTACGACTCCGCGATCACGGCCCGCACGCCCAAGAGGTTCGGCCCCTTCGCCGCCCAGTCGCGGGACGACCCGGACCCGTACTCCTTGCCCGCCAGCACGACGAGGGGCGTGCCCTCCTCCGCATAGCGCTCCGCCGCCGCGAAGATCGTCATCTCCTCGCCGCTCGGCACGTGAGCCGTCCATGTGCCCTCGGACCCGGGAACGAGGAGATTCCGCAGCCGCACGTTCGCGAACGTCCCGCGCACCATCACTTCGTGGTTCCCGCGCCGCGAGCCGTACGAATTGAAGTCCTTCCGCTCGACGCCGTGCCCCACTAGGTACTCCCCTGCAGGCGACTCCGGCTTGATCGACCCGGCCGGCGAGATGTGATCCGTCGTCACCGAGTCGCCGACCATCACCAGGCAGCGCGCGCCGGCGAAGTCCTCGACGACCCCGGGCTCCCGCGGCATCCCGTCGAAGTACGGCGGCAGCCGCACGTACGTGGACTGCTCGTCCCACGCGAACAGCGCGCCCTCCGGAACGGGAAGCTCGCGCCACGCGGGATCGCCGGTGAACACGTCCGCATACGTCCGCTCGTACATCTCACCGCGCACTGCTCTCGAGATCGTCTCCTGGATCTCCTCGGCGCTCGGCCACAGGTCGCGGAGATAGACGTCGTTGCCGTCCCGGTCCTCCCCGAGCGGCTCGGTGACGAGATCGACGTCCATTCGGCCGGCGAGCGCATACGCGACGACGAGCGGCGGTGACGCGAGGTAGTTCGCCTTCACCTCCGGATGGATGCGCGCCTCGAAGTTCCGGTTCCCGGAGAGGACGGAGCAGACGACGAGCTCGCCCTCGGCGATCGCCTCCGAGATCGGCTCGGGAAGCGGGCCCGAGTTCCCGATGCACGTCGTGCAGCCGTAGCCGACGGTCTGGAAGCCGAGCTCGTCGAGGTACTGCGTGAGCCCTGCCTGCTCGTAGTACTCCGTCACCACCTTGGATCCGGGGGCGAGGCTCGACTTCACCCAGGGCTTGCGGCGCATCCCGCGCTCGACTGCGTTCCTCGCCAACAGTCCGGCGCCGATCATGACCTGCGGGTTCGAGGTGTTCGTGCACGACGTGATCGCCGCGATCACGACTGCTCCGTGCTCGAGCTCGAAGTCAGAGCCGTCGAGCGACACCGGAACCGAGACCGGCCTCGTCGCGACCGCGACGTCGCCGTCTCCCTCGACCTGCACCTTCAAAGGCGGCCCGTCGTGACCCGGTTCGACCGTCGACGGCGGGTCGCTCGCGGGGAACGACTCCGCGACCGCCTCGTCGTGCCCGTTTCCGTAGTCGACGCCGAACGTCTCGAGCGACTCCATGAAGGACTGTTTCGCGGACCGGAGCGGGACGCGGTCCTGGGGGCGCCGCGGGCCGGCAAGGGACGGCTCGACGTCGGAGAGGTCGAGCTCCACGATCTGTGAGTACTCCGGCTCGTGCTCGGGCTCGTGCCAGAGTGCGTTCTCTCGGCAGTACTCCTCGACGAGCGCCACGTGCTCCGGCGCGCGGCCGGTCAACCGGAGGTACTTCAGCGTCTCGTCGTCGACGGGGAAGAAACCGCACGTCGCGCCGTACTCCGGCGACATGTTCCCGATCGTGGCGCGGTCGGCGAGAGGCAGCCCGGCGAGACCGTCGCCGAAGTACTCGACGAACTTGCCGACGACTCCCGTCGCGCGCAGCACCTGCGTCACCGTGAGAACGAGGTCGGTCGCCGTCGCGCCTTCCGGCAGCGAGCCGGTGAGCTTGAAGCCGACGACCTGGGGGATGAGCATGGAGATCGCCTCGCCGAGCATCGCCGCCTCGGCCTCGATCCCGCCGACGCCCCACCCCAGCACGCCGAGGCCGTTGATCATCGTCGTGTGCGAGTCGGTGCCGACGAGCGTGTCGGGGAACGAGACTCCGTCGCGCGTCTCGACGACGCGCGCCAGGTACTCGAGGTTCACCTGGTGGACGATGCCCGTGTTGGGCGGGACGACCTTGAAGTTGTCGAACGCCTCCTGTCCCCAGCGCAGGAACGCGTAACGCTCCTTGTTCCGCTCGAACTCGAGCTCGGCATTGCGGAAGATCGCGCGCGCGCTCGCGTACTCGTCGACCTGCACCGAGTGGTCGATGACGAGCTCGGCCGGCAGCTGTGGGTTGATCTTCGCCGGGTCGCCGCCGAGGTCGGCCATGGCGTTCCGCATCGCCGCGAGGTCGACGACCGCCGGCACGCCCGTGAAGTCCTGGAGCAGCACGCGCGCCGGGCGGAACGAGATCTCGTCGGCCGGGTTTGCCTTGGGGTCCCAGCGGAGCAGCGCCTCCACGTCGGACTCCTCGCCGTGACGGAGCGCGTTCTCGAGGAGGATCCGGAGGGTGTAGGGGAGGTGCTTCGCGTCCTGGAGAGTGCGAGAGGGCACGAGATCGATTCTATGGAAGGGCCCTCAACGCCTGGATTTGACGGATCCGCACCTTCTCCCTAAAGTCCATTGAATTAGTGGACTAATAAGGAGAGCCTGATGCGGAGAATTAGTCTTGCTTTGCTACTTGCACTGGTGTTCCCTGCGCTCGCAGCCGGGGCGGCCCACGACACGAAGCTCTCGCTGGTGGCGTACTCGACGCCCCGCGAGGCCTACGGCCAGCTGATCCCGGCGTTCCAGAAGACGGCCGCAGGCAAGGACGTCAGCTTCTCGCAGTCCTACGGCGCGTCGGGCGAGCAGGCCCGGGCCGTCGCCGCCGGGCTCCAGGCCGACGTCGTCGCGTTCTCGCTCGCGCCGGACGTCGCCTCGCTCGTCCAGAAGCACCTGGTCGCCGCGAACTGGAACAAGGACAAGTTCAAGGGCATGGTGACGCGCTCCGTCGTCGTGTTCGTCGTGCGAGACGGGAACCCGAAGAAGCTCAAGACCTGGACCGACCTGCTCGAAGCCCGGCGTCCAGATCGTCACGCCGAACCCGTTCACCTCGGGTGGTGCGCGCTGGAACGTGATGGCCGCCTACGGCGGCGCGTTGCGCGAGGGCAAGACGAAGAAGCAGGCGATCGACTACCTCGGGAAGATGTGGAAGCACGTCGTCGCCCAGCCCACCAGCGCGCGTGAGGGTCTCCAGACGTTCCTGGCCGGCCGGGGAGACGTCTTCCTCGCGTACGAGAACGAGGCGCTCTTCGCGCAGAAGAAGGGCCAGCCCGTGCAGTTCGTGATCCCGAAGGCGACGATCCTGATCGAGAACCCGATCGCGGTCACGTCGAACTCGAAGAACAAGCCGCAGGCAAAAGGCTTCGTGAACTGGCTGCGGACGAAGCCGGCACAGCGGATCTTCGCGGAGAACGGCTACCGGCCGATCATCAAGGGAGTCACGCAGGGCCTGAACTTCCCGAACCGGCCGCAGCTCTTCACGATCAAGTACGTCGGGGGCTGGCCGAGCGTCGAGAAGAAGTTCTTCGACCCGAAGAACGGGGTCATGACGAAGATCCAGGCGGGCAGTGGCGGCTAGAGCCGAGGCACTCCCGGCGCCTCGGGCCCGGCGCTCCATGGCGCCGGGCCTCGCCGTCGGGTTCAGCACGCTCTACCTGAGCGTGATCGTCCTGCTTCCGCTGGCGGCGCTCACGTGGAAGGCGCACGGCTGGGACGCGATCCGCAGCGACCAGGCGATCTCGGCGCTGAAGCTCACGCTGTTCACGTCGGCGATCGTCGCGGTGATCAACGCCGTCGCGGGAACCGCAATCGCGTGGACGCTCGTTCGCGACCGCTTCCCGGGGCAGAGCTTCGTGAACGCGATCGTCGACCTGCCGTTCGCGTTGCCGACGATCGTCGCCGGTCTGACGCTGCTGGCGATCTACGGGCCGAAGTCGCCCGTCGGAGTGAACGTCGCGTTCACGCGCTGGGCGATCCTGTTCGCGCTCCTGTTCGTGACCGTGCCGTTCGTCGTGCGGACGGTCCAACCCGTGCTTCTCGAGCTCGACCGGGACATGGAGGAGGCCGCGGCATCGCTCGGCGCGCGCAGGTTCGCGACCTTCCGCCGGATCGTGCTGCCGAACATCCTCCCGGCGATCTTCTCGGGCGTCGCGCTCGCCTTCGCGCGTGCGGTCGGCGAGTTCGGCGCGGTCGTGCTGATCTCCGGGAACCTCCCGTTCAAGACCGAGGTGGCGTCCGTCTACGTCTTCGGACGCATCGAGAGCGGCGACCCGGGCGGCGCTGCGGCGGCGTCGGTCGTCATCCTCGGGATCACGTTCGCGATCCTGCTCGGGATCGGCGGGCTGCGCCGGTGGGTGGTGCGCCATGATCGCTAAGTACTCGGTGCGCCTGCTCTCGCTCGGCTATCTCGCCGTGCTGCTCGTGGCGCCGGTGGGCTATGTCTTCTACAAGACGTTCGAGCACGGGTTCTGGCCGGCGTGGCACGCGGTCACGACTCCGGACGCGCTGCACGCGTTGAAGGTGACGCTGATCCTCACCGGGATCGCCGTTCCCGCGAACACGATCTTCGGCGTCCTGTGCGCGCTCGCGATCGTGCGCTACCGCTTCCGTGGAGCCGGGCTCGTCAACGCGCTCGTCGACCTGCCGCTCGCGCTGTCGCCGGTTGTCGTCGGCCTCGCGCTGCTCATCCTCTACGGCGCAGGGCGGCTGGCTCGGCGGTCACGGCATCGTGTTCGCCATCCCGGGGATGGTGCTCGCGACGATCTTCGTCTCGCTGCCGTTCGTCGTCCGCGAGGTCGTCCCCGTCCTGCGCGAGATCGGGACGGAGCAGGAGCAGGCCGCGACGACGCTCGGGGCCAACGCCTTCCAGACCTTCTGGCGCGTGACGTGGCCGGGAATCCGCTGGGCGACCGCCTACGGCGTGGTCCTGACGACCGCGCGCTGCCTCGGCGAGTTCGGGGCCGTGAGCGTCGTCTCCGGACGGCTCGCGGGCCAGACCGAGTCGCTCACGCTGCACGTGCAGGACCGCTACCAGGCCTTCGACGAGGTCGGTGCCTACGCCGCCGCGGTCGTGCTCGCGTTGATCGCGATCACGACGCTGATCCTGATGACGACACTCAAGCCCAAGGAGGAGACGCAATGATCGAGGCGCGCGGCATCGTGAAGCGCTTCGGCGACTTCAAGGCTCTCGACGACGTGTCGGTGGAGGTACTCGGCCGGCTCGCTCACCGCACTGCTCGGACCGAGCGGCAGCGGCAAGTCGACGCTGCTGCGCGTGATCGCCGGGCTCGAGCAGCCCGACGAGGGCACGGTGATGCTCGACGGCGACGACGTGACGCGCGTGCCGCCGCAGTCACGGGGCGTGGGGTTCGTCTTCCAGCACTACGCGGCCTTCAAGCACATGACCGTCTGGGACAACGTCGCCTTCGGCCTGAAGATCAGGCGACGGCCGCGCGCGGAGATCCGCCACCGCGTGTCCGAGCTCCTCGAGCTCGTCCAGCTCGCGCACCTCGGCAAGCGCTATCCCGCACAGCTGTCCGGTGGACAGCGCCAGCGCATGGGCCTCGCGCGAGCGCTCGCGGTCGACCCGAAGGTGCTGCTCCTCGACGAGCCGTTCGGGGCGCTCGACGCGCGTGTGCGCAAGGAGCTCCGCATCTGGCTGCGCCGTCTGCACGACGAGACGCACACGACAACGGTGATCGTCACGCACGACCAGGAGGAGGCGATGGACGTCGCCGACCGTGTCGTGGTGATGAACAACGGGATCATCGAGCAGGTCGGCCGCGCCGCGCGAGCTGTACGACAACCCCGCCAACGAGTTCGTGATGTCGTTCGTCGGGCCGGTGAACGAGGTCGGGGACGCGTTCATCCGGCCGCACGACGTCGAGCTCTTGCTCGAGCCGAACGGGACGACGCAGGAGGCGATGGTCGAGCGGCTCGTGCACCTCGGGTTCGAGGTGCGCGTCGAGCTCCTTCGCGACGACGGCGAGAGCCTCTCTGCCCAGCTCACGCGTGAGCAGGTCGAGGCGCTCGAGCTGCGAGGGCGGGCAGATCGTCTACGTCCGGCCGACCCGCCAGACGGTCTTCGCGACCGACTAGTGCGGGAGCCAGGCGTCCGGGTCGGCCGCCAGCTCCTCCACGACCCCCGGCAGCTCGCCGCGGGCGATGTCCGCGATCGTGACGTTCTCGAGGACGGCGCGAAGGTTCGCGCGGACGGCGATCCACACGTCGCGCAGCTTTTCCGCGTGGCCGGGGTACTCGACCGTGTCGGGCCCCATGCCGCGGACGTTCGCAATCGGCCCCTCGACTGCGCGCACGACCTCCGCAACGGTGAGCTCATCGGCCGGACGCGCGAGCCAGTAACCGCCGTCCGCGCCCCGCTGCGACCGGACGATCCCCGCATGCCGCAGGTCGCTGAGGATGTTCTCGAGGAACTTGAGCGGGATCTCCTGCGCCTGCGCGATCCGCTCGCCCTTGACGTGGGCATCGTCGGCCGCGGCCAGCTCGATCACCGCCCGTAGGGCGTAGTCAGCCTTTGCAGAGACCCGCACGCCCCAATTCTGGCGGACGCGGGGTCGATGGGGGAGCCCGCAGGGCTCCCCCATCGTCGACGGTTAGCCGAAAACCGCCACGTAGAACGCGTGGTCGGCCGGCGTGCCGGCGTCGCTCCGCGTCTGGACGAACACGTTCGTGTTGGTGTCGCCGAGTGGGGCAGGTCCGGCCTTCAGCACCGCCGCCGCACGGTCCCGCGGACGTCTCTCCGCGCTGATCCGACGCATCGGCCGCGTAGCCGCGCGTGGCGATCACGGGATGGCCCGTCACCGCGCTGCCGATGCTGAGGATGTAGGTCCCCGCGGACGGCTTCGCGGCGAGCGTGATGCCGCCCGACTGCGCGGCGATGCCCGCCGTCCGGACGCACGAGCGCCCAGCGCGGCCGAGGCGCTTCCTCCAGCCGGTCCTGCCGGGCCCGGCCGGACCTGCGGGGCCGGCCGGTCCAGCCGGCCCGCGCGGGAGCTGGCCTGACTTGAAGTCCTTCGCCAGCAGCGAGCGGTCCTTGACCTGGATCGACGTGACGCTGTTCCGTGGCAATGCCTGGCTGGCGGCGTACCCGGTGCCGCCGAGGACCAGCAGCAGCGCCAGGGAGGCGATCACCATTGCAGGCGACGGCCTGAGCCTCCTGAGGAGATTCATGTGGTTCCCCCTTCGTTGTGATCAGGCGATGTGTCTGGGAGGCTTACAAGTCACCCTTTATGGGCGTGTAAAGACGGTCAGCGCGGAATGTCCACGATCGACGCGCCGGCGGGGCCGCTGCGCCGCGGAATGAACGTCACGTAGGCGTGCGCGGCGGACAGTGCCGTCGTCCAGAGCGTTCCGGCCGCGAGCGGCGGCCGCCTCGTCCGCGTGTGGTGGCTGTGCCCGCGCTCGTAGCCGTTGTCGTGCGGCGCAGGCGCGCCGATGCGATACAGGACGCGGTTCCGCCCGCCCGGCGCGAGGCGTCCGAGCAGGAGCTGCTGTGCGACCGACGTGATGCGCACGTAGAGCAGCTCGTCTCCGAGAACGGACGGGTTCGTCAGCTGTGCCGACCGGGTCGAGCGGATGACGCGGCGCGCGCCGGTCGCGAGATCCACGGCGACGATCCGGCTGAGCCTTCCCGACGCGACGTGGTAGACGAGCGTGTCGCCGTCGAGGGCCGGACGGCCGAGTTGCGACGGCACGGCCACCGACGCGACCGCGCGCGCCTCGCCGGTCTGCAGCGACCGGGTGACGAGCGTGTCCTTCCTGGGGGCGCGCTCACGCGTCGCGAGCCAGCGGTCGTCGACGGCCAGTGCGTCCACGCCGGGCAGATTGACGTCGAGGACCGGGCTGAGGTCAGCGGCTTGGACGACGTGGACGTCGGCGCCCGACCGCCACGCGACGAGAGAGCCGCCGAGCGCCGGCCGTCCGGGCAGCGGCAACGGCGCCTCGGCCGGGCTGCGCACGAGAATCCCGGTCCCGTCGTTCCGTGACCAGGCGAGGACGTCGCCAGCGGTCGTCGGGTCGACGCCCAGGCCGAGGTTCGTCGCCGCGCGTGCAGCGCCAGCGGCGAGCGCGGTCACCACGAGCGCGAGGGCGAGCGCGTCCGCGCGACGCGCGCGGCGGAGCAGTACGGGCCGCTCCGACATCGCTTGCATGGCTGCGATTCCGCCGGGCCGGTCGAGGAGCGGCGCCACGACGACGACCGGAAGTGCGCGACCGACACCGAAGGCGATGCCGGCGGCAACTCCGACACCCGGATCGCCGATCGCGAACGACAGCGCAGCGACGGCCCACACCGCGAAGGTCAGCACGAATGTCGTGAAGCCGAGGCCGAGCAGGCCGCCGTAGAGCCCGGCGGCGACGGGCAGCGGCAAGACTTGTCGCCACCCCTCCGGCACCTGGCGGCGGATCTGCGGAGCGACCGGCGCGTTTCGCGCCTCGGCGATCGCGGCGGCAAGCGCGACCACGGCGGCGACGACGACAGCTGGGCCGCCGACGTGTGACCCGAGCCAGGCGAGGAGGCCGAACGTCGCGATGCCGCCGGCGACAGCAGCCGATCGCGAACGCCGCGCAGGAGAGGCCCACGCGCCGTCGCGGTGCTCCGATCGTCTCGATCATCGAGAAGCCGCAGGGCGACCACGTGCCGGTCAGGCCCGCGACGAGCGCTGCGACGCCGAGCGCCGCGCCTAGCACGGGATCTTCGTGTCGTAGTACATGACGCAGAACACACGCCGCCCCGAGTAGCAGTAGCCCGTGAGCGCCGCGTCCCCATTGATACGGCGCCGCCCGTGGATGCAGCAGTCGATGAGCTTGCGGACGTGCCCGCCGCAGCAGCGGTACCAGCTGCCGTCGATCCACGTGCGCATCCCGAACTCGGCGGAGACCGCGTCGAGGCAGAGCCGCGTCCGCGGTGCAGGCGGAAACGGCCGGCCGTCGGGGTCCAGCAGCAGCTCGCCGCGCTCGTTCACCGGCCGGCCCGCGCGATCGACCGGGCGACCGAGGTCGTCGACGGGCCTGCCGTCGCGCGCGCGCAGCGGGAACCCCTGCGCGTCCACCCGCGGCAGACCCGTCGGGTGCGGACAGGAGTCGGTCGTGAAGATGTGACCGCAGAAGTGGTACGCCTCGGCGTCTCCGGGTTTGACGACGGCGGTGATGGCGCTGCCGCCCGCGGCGAGCATGAGCAGGCGAGAGACCCGATCGAGGAAGCCCCGGCGCGACGTCGACGACGCGACGCCGTCGGCGAGCGACGCTCCGTCAGGCATGTGCCTCCGCGAGGCGCCGCTCCGCGGTGGCGAGGATGCTCTCGAGCTGTCCGTAGCTGTTGAACGTTCCCTTCGCGCCCACGGCGCCGTTCCGGCCGAGCGCGACTGCGAACGGGCTGCCCGGGATCTCGAGCTCGCGCCAGATCTCGGCGTCCCGCACCTCGTCGAAGACCTCGACGGCGACGACCGGGTCGCGCCGGAACGCCGCGACCGCGGGCTCGAGCGTGCGGCACAGCCTGCAGCCGTCGGAGGAGAACACCGCCAGTGCGAAACGGGTTCTGCCGTCGGCGCGAAAGCGCTCGATGATCCCGAGCCGCTCGCCAAGCGGAGGGCCTTCGTCAGGGAGCTCGAGTGCCTGCTCGCCGCTCAGGCGCAGCCGGAGAAGGCCGATCTCACGCGCCAGGGCGAGGACAGCGACGCCGAGAGCGACGACGAGCGCGAACATGAGCCCGAGCCCGATCGCGAGCCAGCCGTCGGCACTCGGCCGGCCCTCCGGGATCGACGGCACGAGGGCGAAGCCGACGGCGAGGACCGCGCTGCGCGCCACGGCTGCCCAGGTCACGCGGGACCGCCTTCCGAAGCAGCCGCACGGTGCGCCGGCCCGGCCGCGCGCGATTGCAAGCGCGAGCGCGCCTGCGAAGGAGCCGCACAGCACCGCGGCCGCGTACGGCGCGCCGTCTCGACCGGCGGCCACGCCCACGCCGAGCGCGCTCTCGACGACGATGAGCAGCGCGAGGACGGTCGCGCGTGCACGTGAGGGGACTGAGAACGTCGAGAGTGCGTCCCGGGACGCGTGCCAATGTCGCAGCTTCAGCGCCGCAGAGGTCAGGAGCGTGAGGGCGAGCGCGCAGCGGACGACCACCGACAAGCGGCGATCATCGCATCAGCGGGTGACGGCAGCGCTCGCTCGTTGGCGAGCTACGAGGAATCCTTGAAGCGTCTTGCCTCGTCGGACCCACCGGTGGCATCACCGGCGCTATACGAGTGAGCGCCCGCGCCGGCGAGCATGCCGCGATCGACGATCAGGTACTCCTCTCGGATCGGACGATCGTCGAACCAACACTCGAGGATCTCGCGAGTCCCGGCGGCGTAGCGAGCCTGTGCCGAGAGCGACGAGCCCGAGATGTGTGGCGTCATCCCATGATGGGGCATCGTTCGCCACGGATGGTCCTTCGGCGCCGGCTGCGGAAACCAGACGTCTCCGGCATAGCCCGCGAGTTCCCGCTCTCGAGGCCGCGCGCGATCGCATCGCGGTCGCAGATCTTGCCTCGGGCGGTGTTGACGATGTACGCGCCTCGCTTCATCTTGGCAATGAGAGCGTCGTCGAAGAGATGCTCCGTCTCGGGATGGAGCGGTGCGTTGATCGTGACGACGTCGCAGACGGGCACCATCGACTCCGCGTCCGGGTGGTAGGTCACCCCGAGCTCGCGCTCGACCTCTTCGGGGAGGCGGTGCCTATCCGTGTAATGAAGTCCGACGTCGAACGGCTTCAATCGCCGCAGGACGGCAGAGCCGATCCGACCAGCAGCGACCGTCCCCACCTGCATCCCCTCGAGGTCGTATGACCGCTGGACGCAGTCGGCGATGTTCCATCCACCGTCGACGACTCGTTGATAGGACGGGATGTAGTTTCGGACCAACGACAGGATCATCATCACCACGTGCTCTGACACGCTGATGCTGTTCGAGTACGTGACCTCGGCGACCGTGATCCCGTGATCGATCGCGGCGGCCAGGTCGACGTGGTCCGAGCCGATTCCGGCCGTGACGGCGAGCTTCAGCTCCGGCGCCTTGGCGATCCGCTCCGCCGTCAGATAGGCGGGCCAGAACGGCTGTGAGATGACGACTTCGGTACCCGGAAGCTCGCGGTCGAAGACGGAATCGGAGCCGTCCTTGTCGGATGTGACAACGAACGTGTGCCCTCCCTCCTCGAGAAAGGGCCGCAACCCGAGCTCCCCCGAGACGCTGCCGAGGAGCACTCCCGGCTCGAAGTCGACCCTCTCGGGAGTCGGCGTGGTCTGTCCGTCGAAGTAACGCTCGACGGTCGGTATCGCGTCGCGCGCATACGACGTCGGATAGCCGTTGACTGGGTCTTCATAGAGCACGCAGAGGACCTTGGCCACGGCCCGCGGATTCTAGTCGAGGTCGAACCCAGGTCAGGCTTAACCGCCCCTTAACGGAGCGCAACCCCTGGTTAAGAAGCGCAGGGGTAGAACCGGAGGTGTGCATCACACCCTCCAATGGCGCCGCGCCGCCGGTGTTTCAGTCGCTGCGCTCCTCGGGGGAGGGATTGCGCTCGGCGGCGCGGCTGGGTTGGGGAGGCTTGGGGAGAGGACGACGGTTATCCGTGAGGAGCTGCTTCCCGACCCGGCTGTACCGGCCGCGTTTCGTCAGGAGAGTGCCAAGACGGTCAACGAGGTCTATCGCGCCACCGCTCCAGGGGTGGTCCATATCGAGACGCAGCGTGCGCTCGGCTCCGGCTTCGTCATCGACAAGGCCGGCTACATCGTCACGAACTTCCACGTCGTCCGTGGTGCGACCTCGATCGCGGTGAGCTTCTCGAACAACGAGGGGATCAAGGCGCGGGTCGTCGGCGTCGACCCGTCGACCGACGTCGCCGTGCTCGCAGTCCGGGTCAAGTCGCGTGCGCTTCGGTCCCTTCCGCTCGGGAACTCGGACGACGTCCAGGTGGGCGACCAGGTGATCGCGATCGGAAATCCGTTCGGGCTCGACCGGTCGGTCACCTCGGGAATCGTCAGCGCCGTGCAGAGGCGCATCGAGGCACCCAACGACCTCTCGATCGCACACGTCATCCAGACCGATGCCGCGCTCAACCACGGCAACTCGGGCGGCCCGCTCCTGAACACGGACGGCGACGTCATCGGCGTCAACGCGCAGATCGAGACCGGCGGCGCGACCGACGGCAACGTCGGCATCGGCTTCGCGATCCCGATCAACACCGTCAAGACCGTTGCGGCGCAGCTGATCAGCAAGGGGAGGGTCAGCCATGCCTTCCTCGGGATCGAGGGCAAGACGCTCGAGCCTGCGATCGCGCGGCTGTTCCACCTGCCCGTCTCCCGCGGCGTCCTCGTCGCCGTCGTGCGGCCGGACTCCGGTGCGGCGAAGGCGGGGCTGAAGGCCGCGACGAGCCAGGTGACCGTCGCAGGGGAGAGCTGGCCCGCGGGCGGCGACGTGATCGTCGCGGTCGACGGACGGCCGGTCAGCACGATCGAGAGCCTCATCGACGTCATCGCTTCGAAGAGACCAGGTGACGACCTCGACCTCGAGGTCGTGCGCGGGATGACGCGCACGCACGTCACCGTGACGCTTGGGTGGCAGTCGTGATGTCAGTGGCCGCCCTGACTGGCCCCGAACCCCTGGGGGCCTGCTTCTGCGGAGCCGTAGGCCAGCACGGCGCGCGGAAGCATTGAGCTGAGGGCCCGCCCGCCTGCCCGGGCCCTCAGCTCGCACCTACCACGGCTTCGCGGCGCGGAAGCGCCTGCTCGGCCGCCGCCTTCAGGCCTTCGCTGTAGCTCGGGTACACGTGGTGCATGAGCGCGAGGTCGTCCACCGTGACTCCAAGGGAGAGCGCGGTCGCGAGCGCGCCGACGATGTCGCTGGCGGCGCGTGAGACGATGTGGACGCCGAGGACTCGGCGCGTCCCGCGGTCGAAGACGATCTTGAAGAGCCCACGCCGTGCCCCCGCGTACTGCGCGCGTGTCAGCGACGGCACCGGATGTGTCACGACGCCGACGTCGTGGCCTCGCTCTGTCGCCTCGTGCTCCGTGAGCCCGACGCCGCCGAGCTCCGGATCGGTGAAGATCGCGGTGGGGAGGACGGAGTAGTCGGCCCGGCGCGAGCCGGTGCCGAACATGTCGTCGAGGGCGATCCGCGACTGGTACTGCGCGATGGGAGTGAGCTGTGGCCCGACGGCAGCGTCGCCCGCCGCCCAGACGCCCTCGGCGGTCGTGCGCTGCCGGTCGTCGACGACGATCGCGCCGCGGTCGGTCTCGACGCCGATGCGGTCGAGGGCGAGCTCCTCCGTGTTCGGCGAGCGCCCGGACGCGAGGAGCACCTGCGAGACGGTGACGGTCCTTCCGGCGACGCGCGCGTCGATGCTTGCGCCGTTGCGCGAGAATGACTCCACGTCGGCGTCGAGGACGAACTCGATGCCCTCGTCCTCGAGTGCGGCTTGCAGCTCGGACGCGGCGTCAGCGTCGGATCTGGCCGCGATGTGTGGCCCGTGGTTCACGATGGTCACGCGCGAGCCGAAGCGGCGGAAGATCTGCGCGAACTCGAGCCCGACCGGCCCCGCGCCGACGACGAGCAGCGACTCCGGCACCTCATCGAGCTCGAGCGCGCTCACGTGGTCGATCCAGTCGACCTCGTCGATGCCGGGAATCGGTGGGACGGCCGTTCGGCCACCGGTCGCGACGAGCACTCTGTCCGCCGTGATCTCGCGCTCGCCTACCCGAACGGTTCGCCGGTCGACGAACGATCCCACCCCCGAGACGAGCTCGTAGCCGGCCTGAGCGAGCACCTCCTTCCAGCTGTCCTGGGTGCGGCGAAGCGAGTCCTTCCAGCGCCGCGTCTGCGCGAGGTCGACGACGGGTTCTCCGAGGGCGAGGCCGCGCTCGAAGGCATGCCTGCGCGCGTCGTGCGCCTGCTCCGCCGCGACGACGTACGCCTTCGTGGGCCGGCAGGCGACGTTCGGGCACGATCCTCCCCAGCGCGTCGACTCGACGAGCGCGACGCGCGCTCCGTGCTCGCGGGTCGCCCGGCCGGCGCCGTCCCGCGCGGCCGAGCCGGCGCCCAGCACGATCAGATCGAAGCTCTCGGAGCTCATCGCACCTCCTCGAAGTCGCTGAGGGAACGGTCCGTCTGCCCTCGGGTCTGTTACACACGTTGCCATGACGCCGGAGGACGCGAAGCTCGTCGAAGGCCTGCGCGCCGGCGACGAGGCGGCATTCGCCGAGCTCATGCGCCGGTACGGCGCCGGAATGCTCCGCGTCGCCCAGATGTTCGTCTCCAGCCGATCGGCCGCCGAGGACGTGGTCGGGGACGCGTGGGTCGGCGTCCTCCGTGGAATCGACCGGTTCGAGGGACGGTCCTCGCTCAAGACCTGGCTGTTCCGGATCGTCGCGAACACGGCGAAGACCCGAGGCGTCCGGGAGGCCCGGAGCGTCCCGTTCTCCGCGCTCGGCGACGCCGGGGACGACTCTGCGGTCGACCCGGACCGATTCCTCGGGTCCGGCGAGCGGTTCCCCGGTCATTGGGGCGCACCCCCGCAGAGCTGGGCACCCGAGGGCGAGCTGCTGTCGCAGGAGGCACTCGACGTGATCGACCGCGCGATCGGGGCACTGCCGCCGGCGCAGCGCGCGGTCATCACGCTGCGGGACGTCCAGGGCTTCAGCTCCGAGGAGGTCCGTAACGCGCTCGATCTGACGGAGACAAATCAACGCGTGCTTCTGCACCGCGCGAGAGCCAGGGTGCGGAACGCGCTCGAGGAGTACATGACATGAGGCTGGACCGAGAGCTCACGTGCCGCGAGATCACCGAATTGGTGACCGCGTACCTCGAGGACGCGCTGGCGACGTCTGACCTCGAGCGTTTCGAGGAGCACCTCGTCTTCTGCGACGGCTGCGACCGCTACCTCGCACAGATGCGGATGACGATCGATGCGGCGGGCAGGGTCGACGCCCGGCTGCCGTCCGAGCTCGAGGCGCAGCTGCTCGAGGCGTTCCGGGGGTGGCGCGCGTCATGATCGCCTACAAGTTCCTCGCTTTCGGTCGCATCGCGCCGTTCACCGGCTTTCGCTGGGAGCCCGGCACGTGGGTCGAGGCGGCCGCCGTCGAGGGCTGTCGCGGAGGGATTCATGCGTGCCGAGTGCGCGACCTGCCGATCTGGCTCAACGACGAGCTGTGGGAGATCGAGCTCGCCGGTGAGTTCGTCGAGCAGGACCGCAAGGTTGTCGCGCCGCGGGGTCGGCTCGGCCGGCGTGTCGACGCCTGGTCCGAGAGAGCGGCCGCCGACTTCGGACGCTTCTGTGCACGGCGCACGCGGGAGCGTGTCGGTTTCCTGCCCGTCCTCTCCGGATTCGTCGGCGACGTCGACCGATTCGTCTCACAACAGCGATTCCCGATCGCCGGGCTCGCGTCGGCCAGGGCGGCCGAGCTGCGGGACGGGCCAACGGCGTATGACGAGGAGCGGCTGGCGCAGGCGGACTGGCTCGCCGAGCGTCTCGGTCTCGAGCCTCGGGGATAGAGGCCCGGGCGGGCGCGGTGAACCGCGCTCAACGCCCGATCCGACTGCGGCTGCGGACCGGACTACCCGGGCCCAGTCCTAGAGTGCCCGATGACGACGACGTTTGAGTGGTAGGTAGCCTGGGCCCGTGGAGCGAGGGCGGATGGAGGCGGGCCATGCCGTGGTCGAAGAGGCGCTGCTCGCACCGGACGAGGGGCTGTGGGAGGACGACGGCTCGGCCGACTACAGCGGCTGGTTCTGCGTCCGGACCGACCCGTTTCCATGCCCCGCGGAGGGTTGCACCTTCGTCGCGGTGTTCATGACGGCCGCCCACCTGATCCTCGTCTGGGAGCAGCGGGACGACCCGAATCTCCTTCACCACGCGCAGCGGGCGAAGGAGGTCGGCCGCAATCCGCAGGATCGACGCGTACGACGAGTCGTTCGGGCCCAGCGCGTCGTACTACGCGTGGGAGGCGGCCGGCGGCCCCGTGCACGGCGTTCGCGCCAGGTGATCGAGCAGCACTTCGGCGCCGCACTGACGGTCGGGGTCGAGGAGGAGCTCTGGATCCTCGACGCCGACACGCTCGACCTCACGCCCGGGGTCGAGGTTCTGGTCGAGGGCGCCGAGGCACGCGACCTTCCCGGGAAGCTGAAGACGGAGCTGCACGCGTCGGTCGTCGAGCTCGCGACGGACACAAGCGAGACCGCCGGAGGGGGCGGTCGAGCACGTCATGGAGCTGCGTCGCGCGGCCGGCGAGATCGCGGCGGAGAACGGACTGCGCGTCGCCGCAGCCGGCTCGTATCCGACCGCGATCCCCGAAGAGCAGGAGATCGCGCCGGTCGACCGTTACCGGGACTTCGTCGAGTACGCGGGACCGTCTGCGCGCCGGCAGGGCGTCAGCGGGCTGCACGTCCACGTCGGGATGCCCGACGCGGACAGCTGCCTTCGCGTGATGGAGACGATCCTGCCGTGGCTGCCGCTCGTGCTCGCTCTTTCGGCGAACTCGCCGTACCTCGCCGGCCGCGAGACGGGGATGTTGTCGATCGCGAGCCGAGATGCTCGGCCTGCTGCCACGCCGCGGCGCGCCGCCGGCGTTCCGCGACTACGCGGAGTGGGAGGGATTCGTCGAGCGCATGACCGCGACCGGTCTCGCGAGCGACTACACGAGCTTCTGGTGGGACGTGCGCCTGCATCCCCGCTTCGGGACGCTCGAGGTCCGCGCCCCGGACCAGCCGACGTCGTTGAAGCGGACGGCGGCGTTCGTCCATGTCGTGCGCGACCTCTGCGCCTGGGCGCTCGACACTCCTGCCGCGCGCATTCGATCCACGCGAGCGGGGCATCTACGAGCAGAACCGCTGGGCTGCGTCGCGGTTCGGGCCGCACGGGAAGCTGATCCATCCCGATCGCGACGAGGCGCTCAGCGCATCCGAGCTGTCGGAGGAGCTGCCCGTCCAGCTCCACGGGCTGGACCCCACGGGCTGCGAGGCCGACCGCCAGCTCGAGGTCGGTCGCGAGCGGGGTCTCGAGGCCGTGTGCGCCGACCTCGTCGAGCGCTCGGTACCGTAGACGCGTGGCTGTCGTCTCGGAGACCGTCCAGGTCAGCGGCATTCGCTGCGAGCGCTGTGTGATGCGGCTCGCGAAGGCGCTCGAAGGACACGAGGGCCTCGAGGCCGCGAACGCGAATCTCATGGGCGAGGTCACGATGAGCTGGGACGACGAACGAACGTCGCGGAGCGCCTTGCTCGATGCCATGGCGCGCGGAGGCTTCCGAGCGCTCGAGACCGCGTAAGCGGACGCGCGGAATGCGGGCGGAAGACGCGGCGTTTATGGCGTCAACGCCTTGCTAGGGTGGCCCGCGATGAGCGAGACGACGCAGGATCCCGACGCACGGCGAATCGCAACCGATGCACGCGATCGCGTGCGCTTCGAGGAGGATGCACTTGCGCTGTCGGATCAGGTCTATCGAGTCGCACGCCATCTCGTCGGCTCGCGCGAGGAGGCCGAGGACCTGATGCAGGAGACGTACGCACGTGCATTCCGAAGCTGGCGTTCGTTCACGCCGGGCACGAACCTCCGCGCCTGGCTGCTGCGCATTCTCACCAACCTCAACATCGACCGCGGCCGCCGCGTGCAGCGCACGCCCGACACGCAGCCGCTCGAGGAAGGCGACTACTTCCTCTACAACAAGCTCGAGTCCGCCGGCGACAACGTCTCCGATCAGGACCGTGTCGTCCAGCGCCTCTCGCAGAATGACGTCGTGGGCGCGCTGTCAGAGGTGCCGCACGACTTTCGCGACGTCGTCGTTCTCGTCGACATCGGCGACTTCACCTACGCCGACACGGCGCAGATCCTCGACATCCCGATCGGGACGGTCATGTCGCGACTTCACCGGGGCAGGCGCATCCTCAAGCAGGCTATGGCCGAGTCCGCGGTGGGAGGAGACGAATCGTGAGCGCGACCGATCCCTGCGCGCACTGCGAGGAGATGATGCAGCCGTACCTGGACCGCGTCCTCACCGACGCGGAGCGCGCCGAGGCGGAGTCGCATCTCGACGAGTGCACCTACTGCCGGACGCGCTATCGCTTCGAGGAGGAGCTGCGCGTATTCGTTCGGCAGGCGGTTTCGTACGAGCCGATGCCGGTCGAGCTCAAGACCAAGCTGGCCGCTCTCCGCACGCCGCTCGAGTAGCCGTTACTCGCCCGGCCCGCGCGCCGGGCCGACGATGACGTAGAGCTGGCACGGGCCGGTCCCGCCGGGAAGAGGCTTCGTCGCGACGCCGAGCTGCTTCGCCAGGCGGACGGCGATGCCCTCGCAGGCGGGCGGGAAGTACACAGCGGTCTGCGGGTACGTGAAGCTGCTCGCGCGGCCGACCTTCTTGATGGTGTAGCCGAAGGCGCCGATGCGGCTCGCAACCTGGCGCGTGTAGTTGATGTCGCCGCTCCCGTTGAGCACGTTGATCGGGATGCGCCACGGCGGCGGTAGGATCGCGTCGACCGGACCCTCGGCGCCCGGCTTTCCGCCGGAGCGCGGAATGAACAGCAGCATCGCAAGCACGGCGAGCGCGATCACGACCGCGCCGATGACGATGAGCCGTGGCAGCGGGTTCCGCTCGACGGGCTGCGGGGGGACCGGCAGCCCCGCGAGCTCGCGTGCTTCCCGGTTCTCGATCCCGAGCGCGCTCGCGTAGAGGACGGTCGCGAGAAGCGCGTCGTCCGGACGCGGGAAGCGGTACATGCGTCCTTCCTCGAGCCAGCGAACCTCTTCCTCGCTGAGCCCGGAGCGCCTGGCGGCCTCCTCGATCGTCAGCTGCCGGTGGAGGCGTGCGCGCGCGAGCGGCGACTCCTCACCGGAGGGCTCGAGCGGGTGGACGAGCTCCATGCTCGACCTCATTCTGCGTGCCGGGGTGGCCATCCTCTCTTCAGGTCATCGGCGAAATCGACGTCTCCTGGAGGGCTGAGATCGTCACACACCACCAATCGTGCCTGCAACGCGCGCAGCCCGCTGTCCGGGACATCGTCCCAGGCGCTTCGGGCGAGAAGGACAGGATGGAGGCGCGTCCCGCCGTAGGTCGCCGCGACGCGCTCGCCGCCCTCCGCGCGCCAGGATGCGACGATGCGGTCGACGGCGCGCGGGTCGAGGTCAGGGCCGTCGGCGAGGACGATGACGGCTGCCTCGACGTCCTCACGGAGGGCGCGCAGGCCGCAGCGAAGCGACGCCCCCGGGCCGGTGGCCCAGTCGTCGCACTGGACCGTGCGCGCCGTCGTCTCCACGGAATGAGCGCCCAGCACCGCGAGGACGTCGCCGATCGCCGGGCTCGCGCGCACGCGCTCGACGACCGGCTCGAGCAGCAGCTCCTGCTTCGGGCTCCCGAAGCGCGTCGACGCTCCGGCGGCGAGCACGATCGCTGCGATCACGAAGGGGACAGCGTCATGCTCAGCACGCTGACCTTCTTCGTCGGCTCTTCGGTGGCGGGGTTGCCGAGCCTGCCGATCTTCAGCACGACCGGGAGCCCTGTCGTCACGGCGCCGAGGATCGCGTAGTCGGGCGTCAGCCCTGCGTTGGCGCCTGTCACGACGAAGAACTGGCTCCCGGATGCACCCGGCGGCTCGTCCTGCGACTTCGCCATCGCAACGACCCCACGCGTGTAGAGCGTGTTCTGCGGCGGGGGCTCGACGACGGTGTACCCGGGCCCGCCGGTGCCCTTCCCGGTCGGATCGCCTCCCTGGATCACGAAGCCGGGAACGATCCGGTGGAACGTCGTCCCGTCGAAGAACTTCTTCCGCACGAGCGAGGCGAACGACGACGACGTACAGGGCGAGTTCTGCACGTCGAGGCGGATCGTGAACGAGCCCTGGCTCGTGTGCACCAGGACGTTGTGCGGCCCCGACGTGCTGAGGATCGGGAACGTCACGTCCTTCCCTGTCGTCTTGCACGTCGTCCCCGTGGCGCTGCCTGCGTCGCCTTTGCTGCTGCCGCAGCCCGGTAGGACGAGAACTGTGACGGCCAGCGACAGCCGTGCGGCGCGTCTCACGCCCGGGTGTCGGAGAGGCTCTCGACCGCCCGGCGGACGAGCGCGCGAGCGACGTCGACCTTGTACGCGGTGCCCGGCAACGGTGTCGAGTCGTCGAGCGCGGTAGCCGAGTCGAGCAGCCACGGGATCGGCGCGACGCCTGCGAGCGCGATGCGCGTCTCGCCGCCCGCCTTCACCGCGGCGACACCGACGAGCGGGAAAGCCCACTTCTTCCTGTCCATGGCCTTCAGGTAGGTCGAGGCATCCGGCGCCGGAATCTCGAGCTCGAGGATGAGCTCGTCGGGCGCCAGCGTCGTCACGTTGCGTTCGTCGTCTTCCGGCAGCCGGTAGAGATCGGACACCGGCATCTCGCGCTTCGTCGTGCGCACCGTCGCGCCGAGCGCGAGCAGAGCCGCCGCGGGGTCGGATGGATGCGCGGACGCGCAGCGCTCGTTCCCGAAGATCGCGTGCTCGCGGTGCGCGCCGGCCTTCGCGAGGCAGCGGTCGCCGCCGTGCAGCCAGCAGTCGAAGCCGAGGCGCCAGTACCAGCAACGCGTCGCCTGGAGGAGGTTGCCGCCGATGGAGCCCATCGAGCGCAGCTGCGGAGAGGCGGCGAGGGAGCACGCCTCGCGCAAAGCCTGTGGCACGTTCGCGTCCGCCTCGATCTCCGCGAGGGTGGTCCCTGCGCCGATGCGCGTCCCGTCGATGCCGCGCGGGACGACCGCGGCGATGTGGACGAGCGTGTCCGCGCGTCTCAGACCGTCGCGCAGGAGCGGCACGAGCTCCGTACCGCCCGCGAGGGCGACCGAGCCGTTGCCGAGGGCTGCCGCTGCCTCGTCCGCGCTAGACGGCTGCAGGAGCTCCACGCTGCTCCTTCTTCCTCGCCTCCGCCTCGCGGAGTGCGCGCAGCATCTCGTCGCGCGTGATCGGCAACGACCGGACGTCCGCGCCCGTCGCGTCGCGGATCGCGTTGGCGATCGCAGCAGCGGTCGGGATGATCGGCGGCTCGCCGAGGCCCTTCGAACCAAGGTTCGTCAGGTGCGGGTCAGGCACATCGACGAGGTCGGTGACGATCTCGGGGACGTCGGCGATCGTGGGCATCTTGTACGCGTCCAGTGTCCGCGTGAGGATCGACCCCGTCGCCGGGTCGAAGATCCTCTCTTCCGAGAGCGTGTGGCCGATGCCCTGGATGATCCCGCCTTCGACCTGGCTCTCTGCGCCGAGCGGGTTGATGACCCGGCCCACGTCGTGGATCGCGACGACCTTGTCCACGCACACCTCACCCGTCTCGACGTCGACCGCGATCTCGGCGATCTGGACGCCGAACGTCAGTACTCGCATGCCGGCCGGGTTCGGGCCGCGTGCACCTTCGCCGAGGATCTGGCCGTCGCCGAGAAGCTCGGTGATCTCCTCGAGCGGCCACGAGCCGCCGTCGTTCGAGACGATGTTGCCGTCCTTCATGTCGAGGACGCGCTCCTCGAGGTGGTGGCGCTGCGAGGCGATCTCGAGCACCTGTCGCTTCACGTCTGCCGCGGCTGCCCTCACGGCCGGCCCCATCGAAGGGACCGTCGACGAGCCGGCGGAGATCGAGGCGAACGGGCCGCGCGACGAGTCCCCGAGCGACACCTGCACGTTGTCGACGGAGATCCCGAGCTCCTCCGCGGCGATCTGAGCCATCGCGGTCCGCGTGCCGGTGCCGATGTCCTGCATGGCGGTGACCACCTGCAGCCTGCCGTCCGCGCCGAGGCGGGCCCACGCGTACGAGGGCGGGCCGCCGCCGCCGTACCAGACCTGCGACGCGAGCCCGATTCCGTGCTTCCACGGTCCGTTGCTTCGTGCGCGCACCTCATCGCGCTTCGCCCAGTGCGGCTCGGCGCGGCGATAGCACTCCGCGAGGTTCTTGGAGGAGAACGGGCGGTCGTCGACCCGGTCGGAACTCGCGTAGTTGCGGCGCCGAAGCTCGAGCGGATCGATGTCGAGCTTCGCCGCGAGCTCGTCGAGCAGGCACTCGAGCCCGAACGTCCCTTCGACGAAGCCGGGCGCGCGGAACGCTGCGTTCGGCGGCAGGTTCACCTTGGCGCCGTAGTTGACGGTGCGCATGTTGTCGCAGGCGTAGAGCAGTTGCATCGGGCCCTCGGTGCTCGGCGACCAGCCCGAGTTGCCGATCGCGTTCACGAACTCCCCGCCGAGCACGGTCAGCGTCCCGTCCGACGTCGCGCCCGCCGTGATGCGCTGGATGGTGGCGTTGCGATTGCCCGACGCGATGTTCTCCTCGCGCCGCGTCAGCGCGCACTTGACCGGGCGGCCGGTCCGCTTTGCGAGCGCGGCGGCGATCGGCGTGTAGTCGCCAGGGCCGTTCTTCGCCCCGAAGCCCCCGCCCATGGCGTGGCAGACGACGCGCACCTTGTCCTCCGGAAGGCCGAGCTGTCCGGCCATCGCGCTCCGGATGCCCCAGATGTACTGCGTGGAGATGTAGATCGTGATGCCGTCGTCGACCCAGTGGCAGACGGCCTGGTGCGTCTCCAGCGAGTTGTGGAGGACGACCTGCGTGCGGTACTCCGCCTCGACGACCGCGTGCGCTTCCGCGAGCCCGCGCTCGTAGTCGCCGCGCTCGTAGGTGTCGGGGCCGTCGTTCGTGTACGAGTCGCGCCGAACGGCCTCGTCCGGGTCGAGGACGGGGTCGACGAGCTCCCACTCGACGTCGATGAGCTCGACTGCCGCCTGTGCCTGCTCGAACGTGTCGGCGGCAACCGCTGCGATGGCGTGGCCGACGAAACCCGGCTCGTCGGTGAGCTGCTCGAGATCCTCGGGGCCGATCGCGGCGCGAGCGCCCGGGGCGGACCGCGCGGCGTCGAGCTCGATCCGCTTCACGCGCGCGCGCGCGTGCGGAGAGCGCAGCACGGCGGCGTGCAGCATGCCCGGAAGCTGGATGTCGGCGGTGTAGAGCGCCTCGCCGCGCACGCGGGCGGGGCCGTCCTGCCGCGCCACGCGCTGCCCGACGGTCTTGAGCGGGCCGGCGGGCCATTGGTCGAGCGCGTCCTCGTCGACGACGACCCACTCCTCGGTGTAGCGGCCTTCGACTTCCTTCTCGGTGCGGATCAGTCTTGCCACGTGCTGATTGCCTCCTCGATCTTGGGGTAGGTGCCGCAGCGGCAGAGGTTGCCGGACATGGCGTGGCGGATCTCGTCCTTCGATGGGCTGGGGTTGCGCGCGACGAGCGCGGCGGCAGAGACGACCTGTCCCGGTGTGCAGAAGCCGCACTGGACGGCGTCTGTCCGCACGAAGGCGTCGACCAGCGGATGGTCGCGTAGGCCTTCGATGGTCGTGACCTCGCGGTCGTCGACGGTGTGGACGAGCGTGATGCACGAAAGCGTCGGAACCCCGTCGAGCATCACCGTGCAGGCGCCGCAGTGCCCTTCGCCGCAGGCGACCTTCGTCCCGGTCATCCCGAGGTCCTCGCGCAGGACCTGTGCGAGCGAGCGGCCGACCGGCGGGTCGACGCTGTAGCTCTCTCCGTTGACGCGCAGGTCAGGCAGGGGTCGTCACCGCCACGATGTCGGCCAGGTGGATGAGCCGGAAGGTTGCACGCGTGTGCGCCATTCGATCTCTTTCGTCCCCGTCTTCGGGGACTGTCAACCACATCTGCTGTGCCACCGTCAGCAGCTCGCGGATCTGATCCAGCTCGTCGCGGTGGCCGTTCGCGCGATCGTCGCACGCGTTGAGCGCGAGCCCGAGCACGCCGATCCGGTCCTGCTGTCGCGTCCAGAGAAGCGGCGTCGCCATGGAGAGGTACTGATGGATCCGCGCGAACGTCATCGGCTGTTGGAACGTGTCGAGCCCTTTCGGCGCGGACGGCTGAAGCGGCGGCTCACCCGCGGCGATGCGGTTGGCGTTGCCGGCGAGGACGTCGCGGACCTGTTCCTCGTCGAGCTGTGCGAGCCGCGCCGTTCGCAGCGCGATCAAGAGCGAGGCCGGCTGCTGACCGTACGGGTAGTCCGACGCGTAGACGACCTGCTCCGGTCCGACGAGTCGGTAGAGGCCGAGCAGGTCGAGCGGGCTCCAGACGGACGTGTCGAAGTAGACGCCCGCCTTCCCTCCCAACCGGTCGGCGAGGCCGGCAAGATCGGCGATCCCCGCGTGGGCGATGATGAGCTGAGCGTCCGGATAACGGTCGGCGAGCCGCGCGAGGTCGTCCGCGATCGGCGGCAGGCCGCGGCCGCCGTGGATGAGGATCGGCACGCGGCGCTCGGCCGCGAGCGCGAAGATCGGCGAGAGCCGGTCGTCGTCCAGGAGGAACTTCTGGGCCCGAGGGTGCAGCTTGATCCCCCTGGCGCCCGCATCGAGCACGCGCGTCGCCTCGCCGATCGGGTCCTCGCTGAGATCGAGGCGGACGAACGGGATGAGGCGGCCCTCCGAGCGGGCCGCGAACGCCAGCGTTCGGTCGTTGCCGGCGCGGAAGCCCGGATGCCGGTCCGGTTCGTCGAGGCAGAAGACGAACGCGCGCGAGATCCCGTACCGCTCCATGCCGCGCTCGAGGTCCTCGTAGATCCCGACCATGCCGTCGATGTCGGTGCCGAGGTGCGTGTGCGCGTCGAAGATGTCCGCCCCTTCGGGCAGCTCGAGGCGCAGCTCGTCATCCCACTGCGCCATCAGCCGCTGGGCACGCTGCAGCGCCTCCTCCACGCTTCGGAGTCTACGTAGAGGGAACGGGTCTGCCGTTAGGATCAGCGCCGTGGCCGACGTTCTGATCTACGGCGACTCGATCCGGTCGCCCGAGCTTCGTCACGAGGTCCCCGTCCCGATTCGCAGACGAGTTTCTCTACGCGGAGAAGGACGGGCGCCGCGCGGCGATCCTCCACTCGCTCGAGATTCCGCGGGTCCGCCAGGACGCCCCGGACCTGGAGATCATCGCGCTCGAGCAGCTCGGCGCGGACGAGCTTCTCGCGCAGGGGAGGCCGGGCTGGGAGGTGGAGCTCGAGTTCGCGCTCCGTGCCTGCCGCGAGCTGGGGATCTCGCGCGCGACTGTTCCCCCGACCTTCCCGGTGGCGCACGCCGACCACCTGCGCGCGAGCGGGATCGAGGTGGTCGTCGACCGAGATCTCTTCGACAACCGCCGCCGCGCGAAGAACGAGACAGAGCTGCAGGGCATCCGGAACGCGCAGCATGCGTGCGAGGCGGCGCTGGACGTGTCGCGCGACCTGCTCCGCCGCGCGACGCCGAACGGCGCCGGCCTCGAGGTGGACGGGCAGCCGCTGACCTGCGAGCGGCTGAAGCGGGCGATCGAGGACGTCTTCGCCGAGCACGAGGTGGAGGGCAGCGACATGATCGTGGCGCACGGCCCGCAGACCGCGGTCGGCCACGACAGCGGCTCGGGGCAGATCTCGCCGAACGAGCCGATCGTGTTCGACCTTTTCCCGCGCGACAAGGCGACCGGCTGCTACTCGGACATGACGAGGACGTATGTCGTCGGCGAGCCGTCCGACGAGGTGAAGGAGTGGTACGGGCTCGTCAAAGAGGCGCTTGACACGTCGACCGCGGCGGTGAAGGCCGGCGTGAACGGCCGGAGCCTCTACGAGCAGGTCTGCGACTTCTTCCACGGGGCGGGCTACAAGACGCAGCTGCACAAGGAGCCTGGCGAGGTGCTCGAGGACGGGTTCTTCCACGGGCTCGGCCACGGCGTCGGCCTGCAGGTGCACGAGCTTCCGAACATGGGCCGGAGCGGACAGGACCTCGTGCCCGGCGACGTGGTCACGATCGAGCCCGGTCTCTACCGCTCCGGCTACGGCGGGCTTCGTCTCGAGGACATCGTCGTCGTCACCGAGGACGGCTGCGAGGTCATCACGGACTACCCCTACGACCTGAAGCCCTAGGTGTCCGAGACGCAGCAGACGAACACGATCGACACCATGCTCCTCGAGGAGCGGCGCTACGAGCCCGACCCCGAGTTCGCCCGACAGGCGAACGCGCAGCCCGACATCTACGACCGGGACTTCGAGGAGTTCTGGGAGACGGAGGGCCGCACGCGACTCACCTGGTTCGAGCCCTTCTCGAAGCTCTACGAGTGGGAGCCGCCGTACGCCAAGTGGTACCTCGGTGGCAAGCTCAACGTCTGCTTCAACTGCGTCGACCGCCACGTCGAGGCGGGCAACGGCGACAAGGTCGCGTACTACTGGGAGGGCGAGCCGGAGGACGAGCGCCGAACGATCACGTTCGCCGATCTCCAGCGGGACGTCGTGCGCTTCGCGAACGGGCTGAAGGAACTGGGCGTCCGCAAGGGGACGCCGGTCGGGATCTACATGGGGATGGTTCCGGAGCTTCCAGTGGCGATGCTCGCGTGCACGCGCCTCGGGGCGCCGCACACTGTCGTGTTCGGCGGCTTTTCGGCCGAGTCGCTGGCCGATCGGCTGAACGACATGGAGTGCGAGCTCCTGATCACGCAGGACGAGGGCTGGCGCGCCGGGAAGAAGGTTCCGCTGAAGGCGAACGCGGACGATGCCGTCGCGCGGACGCCGAAGGTGCAGAAGGTCGTCGTCTGCCGGCGAACGGGCGACGAGGTCGGCTGGGACGATTCACGCGACCTCTGGTGGGACGAGCTCGTCGACGGCAAGGATGAGGACGCGGCTTCGTGCCCGCCCGAGCCGATGGACTCCGAGGACCTGCTCTACCTCCTCTACACGTCAGGGACGACCGCGAAGCCGAAGGGGATCGTCCATACGACGGCCGGCTACCTCGTCGGCGTCGCGGCGACGCACCACTACATCTTCGACCTGAAGCCCGACTCCATCTACTGGGCCGCCGCGGACATCGGCTGGGTGACCGGACACAGCTACATCGTCTACGGCCCGCTGGCGAATGGGACGACCGGCGTCCTCTACGAGGGCGTGCCCAACTACCCGGACCCGGAACGCTGGTGGCAGATCATCGAGCGCTACAAGGTCGACATCCTCTACACCGCGCCGACGGCGATCCGCTCGCACATGAAGTGGGGCCACGAGCACGCGGACAAGCACGACCTCTCGTCGCTGCGCCTGCTCGGCACCGTCGGCGAGCCGATCAACCCGGAGGCCTGGGTCTGGTACCGCGAGCACATCGGCGGCGACCGGACGCCGATCGTGGACACGTGGTGGCAGACCGAGACGGGGATGATCCTGATCTCGCCGCTGCCGGGCGTGACGACGACGAAGCCCGGCTCCGCGACGAGGCCGTTTCCGGGAATCGAGCCGGCGGTCTTCAGCGAGGGAGGCGACGAGGTCGGCCCGGGCGGCGGCGGCTACCTGGTGCTGAAGCGGCCGTGGCCCGCGATGCTGCGCGGGATCCACAAGGACGACGCGCGCTTCCGCGAGACGTACTGGTCGAAGTACGAGGACATCTATTTCGCGGGCGACGGGGCACGGATCGACGAGGACGGCGACTACTGGCTGCTCGGCCGCGTCGACGACGTGATGAACGTCTCCGGTCATCGCATCTCGACGATCGAGGTCGAGAGCGCGCTCGTCGACCACAAGCGTGTCGCCGAGGCGGCGGTGTGCGGTAGAGCCGACGACCGGACAGGACAGGCGATCGTCGCGTACGTCACCCTCAAGGGCGGCGAGGACGGCTCCGTCGAGATGCTCGAGGAGCTCCGCAATCACGTCGGCAAGAAGATCGGGCCGATCGCGAAGCCGGCGAACATCGTCTTCACCCCGGAGCTGCCCAAGACCCGGAGCGGCAAGATCATGCGCCGGCTGCTGCGCGACGTCGCCGAGAAACGCACGCTCGGGGACACCACCACGCTCGCCGACCCGACGGTGGTCGAGGAGATCAAGGAGCGTGCGACGACCGACGCGCGCGAGGACTAGGGGTCTGACCCTCGTCGCGGCGCTGGCGCTGGCGGCGCCGGCCTCCGCAGCCTTCGACGACGCGCTCTCGGCAGCCCAGCGCGCGATCGTACTCCCACGGTCTTCGGACGGAATGCAGGCCTCGTACGACGCGGGACGGAACCTCGAGGAGGCGGTGTACAGGCAAGCAGGCCCACTGTGCCGTCTCCGCGCGGCGCTCGTCCTCGCGCACGGTCTCGTCCGGCGCGCCGAGGGCTTCGATCGTCTCGAGGGCTCGCTCGAGGAGTCCGGCCGGCGCCAGGCCGGTCTCGGCTCGGCACGGCTCGGAGCCTGCTCGTCGGCGTCGGCACGCGGCAGGCTGCGTCGACCCGTCGTGAGCGGCATCCGGCTGCCGCCGCTCGTGAAGGCGGCGCCCGAGGAAGCCCGCGACGCGCGAACGTCTGCGGCGCTCGCGCGCATCGGCCGCTCCTTTCCCGGCTGGGCGGGCATCTGGGTGCACGACCTCGTGACGGGGACGACGTCGGGCTGGAACTCGGACGCGCAATTCCCGGCTGCCTCGACGGTCAAGCTGGGTGTCCTCCTCGCCGCGCTGCGCCGCGGTGTCGATGCTCGGCGTGCGTACGACCTGCGCGCGATGACGACGTGGTCGTCGAACCTCGCGGCGAACAGGCTGCTCGCGCAGGTTGGCGGGCCGCCCTCGGTCGAGGCCGCTCTCCGTCGCGTCGGCGCGCGGCGCAGCACGTACCCACAGGGGTATCGCGTCGGGACGTCCGCGGCCGGAGCGCTCGACGTGGAGAAGGCGCCGCCCTCCGTGTCCGGCCGGGTGACGACCGCACACGATCTCGGTCGCATCCTTTACGTCCTGCACGCGGGTGCTCTGGGGAATGTCCCGGCGCTCGGCAAGTCGGGGCTCGACCGTGCGCGGTCGGCGTACGCGCTCTCGCTGCTGCTGGGCTCGCGGCCGGTCGGGAACAATGTCGGCCTCATTCGCCCCTGGCTGCGCCTCGGGACGCCGATCGCTCAGAAGAACGGCTGGGTCCACGACGCGCGCCACACTGCGGCAGTCGTCTACGCGCCGGCCGGGCCGCGCATCGTCGTCGTCATGACGTACGCGCCGAACCTCAGCCTCGCGACGGCGCGCGCCCTGGGGCACCGCGTGGTTGCGGCCTTGCCCTAGAGCTTGTCGGCGCAGGCCGTCGCGGCCTGCGCGATCGCGCGCTGGATGCGTTGCGACACCTTGCCGCCGGAGAGGCCGATGTCGCGAAAGTCGTCGACGGAGACGTTCTCCGAGAGTTTGTCGAGTGTGCAGCCGCAGTAGGCGCGCCGCGCCGGCTTGCCGGCCGTGCAGCTCTGCATGAAGTTGTCCACGACGACCGCCGGATAGGTGAACGTGCCGTGTGTCGTGGCGGTCGTGCTGATCGTGCTGCTTGTAATGGTGGTTGTCGTCGTCGTGGTCGCCGCCGCGGACTTCTCGTCGTCGCCACCGCCGCCGCAGCCGGACAGGGCGAGCGTCATCCCGAAGAGGAGTGCGACGAAAAGGGGCTTCACGCCGCGAGCAGCTTCTCGAACCGCTCGGCGTCGTCGAACGGTCCGATGACCGCGAGGTTGAGCCCGCGCTGGGTCAGCAAGTCGCCGGCGACGCGCTGTACGTCCTCGACAGTCACCTTGTCGAGCTCGGCGAGGATCTCCTGCGGATCGGGCGTGCGGCTCTCGAGCACCTCGCGCCGAAGGCCGAACATGATCAATCCCTGCGAGGTCTCGAGCTGGAGGACGAAGCGGCCCTTCGCGAAGCTCTTGGCCTTGTTCAGTTCGTCGGCCGGCACTGCCTCCGTCGCGATCTTGCGCAGTTCGCTCCCGATCGTCGACACGGCTTCGTCGATGCGGTTGATGTCGACGCCGGCCTGGGCGTAGAGGGTGCCCGCGTCCGTGTAGCTGTGGTTCAGCCCGTAGACGTAGTAGGCGAGGCCTCGGCGCTCGCGCACCTCGGTGAAGAGGCGCGACGACATGCCTCCGCCGAGGATGGTCGAGAGGACCTGGAGGATGTAGCGGTCCGGATGCTCGAGCGGATAGCTGTGCACGCCGAGGCAGACGTGCGCCTGGTCGGACGCCTTCGTGTGGACCTTGACGCGGAAGTTGCGATTCGGCTCGACCAGGGCGGGCGCCGGTTCGCCGGTCTCGGCGGAGCCCATGTCGCCGAGGAGCTCCGCGATTCGCTCGGGCAGGCCGTCGCCGAGCTTGCCGCCGATGCCGACGACCATTCGCTGCGGCTTGTACCAGTGGTCGACGTAGGAGGTGAACGTGTCGCGTGTCGCGCCGCGGACGGTCTCCTTCCGGCCGATGATGTCCCAGCCGAGCGGCTGGTCGTCGTAGAGCAGTTCCTCGTACACGCCGCCGATGAAGTCGCGTGGCGTGTCGTAGTACATGTTCATCTCCTCGACGATGACGCCCTTCTCACGCTCGATCTCGTCGGGATCGAACTTCGAGTGACGCAGCATGTCGACGAGCACGTCGAGCGCGACGTCGCGCGACTCCGCGGCGCACTTGACGTAGTAGCCGGTGTACTCCTTGCCCGTGAAGGCGTTGAACTCGCCGCCGATCGTGTCGATCTCCTTCGAGATGTCGCGTGCGGTCGGCCGCCGTTCGGTCCCCTTGAAGAACATGTGCTCGGCGAAGTGGGCGATGCCGTTCGTCTCGGCAGTCTCGTAGCGCGAGCCGGCGGCGAGCATGATCGCGCACGTCACCGACTGGGCGGACTCCATCGGCGCAGTGAGGAGGCGCAGTCCGTTGTCGAGACGTTCGAGGTTGTAGGTGCTCACGGCGCTGGCGATGCTACCGAGGCCGGTCCGACTTGCGGTAGACGAAGCGGACCGCCTGCCAGTCGCCGTCGACCGCGGCGCTCTTGTTGTCGACGAGGCCGGCGTCGAGCCCGATCCGCTGCACGGTGTCGAAGTCGAGGTCGGTCTCGATGCCCGAGGCCTTCTTCGGCCAGGCGATCCAGAGGCCGTCAACCGGGGCGAGGGTGTCCTTCAGCGCGGCGAAGCGGCGCTCGAGCTCGTCTCTGTTCGTCGTGAAGAAGACGAGGACATCGGCCCCCGCCTTCGCGCCGAGCCTCCGGCCGAGCGGCGTCGAGTACGTCTTCTCAGCCAAGCCGTTGCAGCGCCCGGAAGACGGCCTCTGCGCCGAACTCGATCGCGTCCGCGGGAACGCGCTCGTCGGCGGCGTGGATGAGCGACGCGAAGCGGAAGTCGCCGGGGAGCTTCAGCGGGAGGAAGCCGTAGTTCTGGATCCCGAGCTGCGCGAAGAACCGGCCGTCGGTCACGCCTCCCTGGAGCAACGGCACCGGGACCGCGCCGGGCTCGAGCTCGCGGAGGATCTCCGCGAGCGTCTCGAACTGGTCGAGTCGCGGCTCCGGTGGGCCGGGGTCGTAACGGACGAGCTCCAGCTCGATGTCGTCGCCGACGAGCCGCTGCACCTCGGGGATGACCTCGTCCGGGCCGAAGCCCGGCAGCGCCCGGACATCGAGCGCGACTTCGATCGTCGCGGGCACGACGTTGTGCTTCTCGCCCGCGCGGACGATCGTCGCGCTGACGGTGTGGCGGAGCAGCGGCTCCGTCGCCTGCGCCCGCTCGCCCAGCAGGGGCAGCACGCGATCCGTGAGCTTCGGCCGGAGGAGAGCGCGGAGGATGTCGCTCGTCGGCCGCGACACCGCCGCCGCCATCGCTTCGAACTGAGCACGCGCAGCGGGCGTGATGTGCACCGGCATGCGCTTGCGGTCGAGATCTCGCAGCAGCTTGCCGAGCCGCCCCATCGTCCCGCCGCGCTGCGGCATGGCGCCGTGGCCGCCCCGGCCGGTCACGCGGGCGTTCAGCCAGCAGATCTGCTTCTCGGCCACCTGGATCGGATACAGGCTCGTGCCGCCGAGCTCGAGCGTGAAGCCGCCGAACTCGCCGAGCGAGTACCGGACCCCCTCGAACAGGTGCGGGTGCTCCTCGACGAGGAACTTGGCGCCGAGGTCGCCGCCGTTCTCCTCGTCGGCGAGCACGGCGAGGACGACGTCCCCCTCGAGCGGGGTCTGCTCGCGCGCCGCGCGCAGGAAGGCGGAGACCATCATCGCGACGCCGCCCTTCATGTCGAGCGCTCCGCGTCCCCACACGAATCCGTCGACGAGCTCGCCGCCGAACGGCGGCCGGGCCCAGTCCTGGCCGGAAGTCGTGACGACGTCCACATGGCCTTGCAGGAGGAGAGGTGCCCGGTTTCCGCGGCCGGGAAGGCGCGAGACGAGGTTGGGTCGCGCGGGGTCCTTGGCGTAGGTCTCCGTCGCGACGCCGGCGTCCTCGAGCAGACCGCGGACGAAGTCGATGCACGCCGCTTCGTTCCCCGGCGGGTTCGTCGTGTCGAAGCGGATGAGGCGCTGAAGGAGCTCGACGGGGGTCACGAGGTTAAGGTGCCGTAAGGATTGGGGAGCGGGGCTTGTGACAGCCGAAAGCCTGTCGATAGCTTGGATCGAGAGGAAGGTTGTAACAGTTGATCCACGCACTCACAATCGTGCTGCTCTTCGCGGCTGCCTGGGCCGTGTCGCGGCTGAGCGCGCTCGTCGCGCGCAAGGGCCTCGCCTGGCACGACCGGCGCCACCATGCGCCCTCCGGTGACCTCCGCGCCAAGATCATCGACCTCAAGCGGCGGGAGACGACCGTGGCGGTCATCCGGACCGGGATCGCGTACGTCGCCTTCGCCGCGGCCGTCGTCCTGACCGCCGCCCAGCTCACGGGCGGCTTCGACCGGCTGACGGCCGCCGTCGGCGCCTCGTTCCTCCTCATCCTCGTCGGCTTCTCCGCACAGCGCGTCCTTGTCGACATCCTCGCGGGCTTCTCCATGTTCGTCGAGAAGTGGTACTCGGTCGGCGACACGATCGCCGTTCCGGCGCTCGAGCTCCAGGGGATCGTCGAGGACATGTCGCTGCGGCGGACGAAGCTCCGGTCGCTCGACGGCGAGGTGATCAACATCCACAACTCGCAGATTCCGGCTGTACGCGTCCTTCCGAGCGGGGTCAAGGAGTTCGACGTCGAGCTCGTCGCGCGGAACCGCGAAGCGGCGGAGCTCCTCTCGGAGGAGGTCGCCGACTTGCTTCCGGTCGGCCCGACGACGTTCGTCCAGCGGCCGCAGGTCCACCAGATCGACGAGCTCGCTCCGGGCCTCGTCCGGCTGCGGATCCGCACGGCCGTCGCACCGGGCCGCGAGTGGCTCGTCAACGGCTTCTACACCGACCTGCTGAAGGAGCGCGCCGAGCAGCACCTCATCGTGCACGGCCCGGTCGTCCTCACGGTCGACGAGAAGGCGACGCGGAGCTTCGCGCGGGCGAGCGCCGCCTCGCGCTGGGCGTCGACGGGCTAGAGGTCGCGCAGCTCTGAGAGCAGGCCGTCGACCTCGTCGGCGGTGTTGTAGTGGACGATCCCGACGCGGACGGCGCCGTCGTCGTCCAGCCCGAGCCGGTTCATCACCTCGAGCGCGTAGTAGTTCCCGTACCAGACCGCGTAGCCCGCGTCGCCGAGGCGATGCGCGACCTCGCCGGCGCCGCGCCCGTCGACGTTGAACGCGAACGTCGAGACCCGCCCGTCCATGGTCGGGAGCCCGTACAGCGTGACGCCGTCGGGGAGCCCGGCCAGGAAGCGCTGCGCCGAGCTCGCGCTCGTGGCCCTGAATCGCGTCCCAGCCGATCGAGTCGACGTAGTCGACGGCGGCGACGAATCCGGCCAGCAGCTCGTGCGGGAGGGTCCCCGTCTCGAAGCGCGCCCCGAGCGGCTGGCTCGGCGCGGGTCGGACCTTGTACGGACGCCAGCCCTCGAGGAGGTCGGCGCGGCCGTACCCGAGGCCGAGGTGGGGGCCGAAGAACTTGTACGGCGAGCAGATGAGCACGTCGACGCCCCACTCCGCGACGTCGATCGGCCCGTGCGGCCCGTAGTGGACGGCGTCCGCCCACGCCAGCGCGCCGGCGCCGTGCGCGAGCTCGACGATCTTCCGGACGTCCGTCAGCGTGCCGACCGCATTCGAGGCGACCGGGAACGCGACGACGCGCGTGCGATCGGTCAGCTGCCGCTCGAGGTCGTCGAGGTCGAGCGTCGTGTCGTCGCGGATGTCGACGAAGCGCACCTCGAGACCGCGGTCGTGCGCCAGTTCGAGCCACGGCGACACGTTCGCGTCGTGGTCGAGCCGGGTGACGACGATCTCGTCTCCCTCGCCCCACTCCCGGCCGGCCGTCCGCGTCAATGCAAACGCGAGTGTCGACATGTTCGCGCCGAAGATCGCCTCGTCGGGCGTGCAGCCCAGGAAGTCCGCCCCCGTGAGCCGAGCCTGCGTGACGAGCGCTTCCGTGCGCCGGCTCGTCTCGTACGGGCCGCTCGTGTTCGCGTTCGACTCCCTGAAGTAGGCAGAGACGGCGTCGATGACCTCGTCGGGCACCTGGGTGCCTCCCGGCCCGTCGAAGAACACAAGCGGACGTTGCAGCGCAGAGAAGCGCGCGCGGACCGCTTCCACGTCGTAGGTGACCGTCGACACCGGCGAAGACGTTACTACGATTGAGGGGTGGCTCCTGCGACGAAGGAACGGATCGATCGCGGCACGGGGACAGGCCTCGGAGCTCCGTGGAACGTCATCGTCCTCAACGACAACCACAACACCTTCCAGGGTGTCGCGGCGGCGCTCGCCTCGACCATCCCGAACGTCAGCTACGAGCAGGGACTGCGGATCGCCGACCGTATCCACAACTCGGGGAAGGCGATCGTGTGGTCCGGCCATCGCGAGGCGGCCGAGCTCTACTGGGAGGAGCTTCGCGGCTACGGCTTGACGATGGCGCCGCTCGAGCGCTCCTGATCAGCCGACCTCGCTGCCGTTCACGCGCCAGCGGTATCGCGGCGAGGGATCGAGCGTTGCGCCGACGAAGCAATCGCGTTCCGCGAGCCCGAGCAGTGCGACGAGCTCTTCTCGGGGCGGTACCGGCTCGAGCTCGAGGTCGAGCTCGACGTTGATCTCGACGAAGGCGTAGCGGCCGTCTGTGCGCCGCTGCGTGACGAGGCCGGCGGCCGAGGCCGACGCAACGAAGTCGACGTCCGTCCGTTCTGCATGGAACCTCAGGCTCTCGAGCGTGCACCGGATGAGCCCCGCGAGGAGGAGCTGCTCCGGCGTCCAGCCGGGCTCGATCTCCAGCGGGGAGCGGCCCTCCGCCGTGATCCGCCCGGCGCGGTCGAGGCCGACTGCGTACCGGAACTCCTCGTGCCTTCACGCCCCAATCCTGCCCTCGAACGCGCCGCAGGAACCGTCCGGGGAGCGGCGTACTGTGTGGTCATGCGACGACTTCGTTCGCTCAGCGAGGCCGAATGCTACGCCCGGTGCTACGGGAGCTGGGAGGCGGGCGTGGAGGTCGTACGGCTGCAGCCCCGAGCCGTCGAGGGAGCGGTGATCCTCGAGGGAGAGGCGCTCCGCCGCCGCTTCGAGGAGTTCCTCGATGCGCGTGACCCGGAAGCGCTCGTCGAGCCCGAAGCGGCCTAGCTCACCGACGCAGCCGCGCTCGGCGATCCCGGACGTCCTCGGCGACGACCTGCGGGTGGTCTTCTGCGGCATCAATCCCGGCCGCGTCTCCGCCGCCGCCCGTGCGCACTTCGCGAATCCGCGCAACGACTTCTGGCGACTGTTGCACGCCGCCGGGTTCACGCCGCGGCTGCTCGTGCCGTCAGAGCAGTTCGAGCTACTCCGCTACGGCATCGGCGTCACCAACGCAGCGGCACGTACGACTCCCGGCTCGGGCGATCTCCGGAAGGCGGACTTCGCCGGCGCGGCCGAGCGCCTCGAGCGGCTCGCACGGAGACGGCGGCCTTCCTGGATCGGCTTCGTCGGCAAGGAGGCCTACCGCGGCGCTTTCGGCGACCGCCCCGACCTCGGCGAGCAGTCCTCGCGACTCGGTGGCACGCGCCTCTTCGTCCTCCCCTCGACGTCGCCCGCGAACGCCGCGGTGCCGTGGGCCGACCGACTCGAGTGGTTCACGAGGTTGGCGGAGCTGAGCTAGGGCGCGTCAGGCCGGCGGTCGTCCGGAGGCGCGACAGCCGCCTCCTGCGCAACCGGGGCGGGCTTGCGGCGGCCGAGCGCCACCAGGCCGCCGAGGACCCCGACGATGACGACGAGGAAGGCGAGGAGCAGCGCATACGACTTCGGCCCGACGCGAGGCTTCAGCGGCGTGGCGGCGGGAGTGGAAAGGGTCGGCGGCGCCGACTGCTTCGATCCGCTCGCGGTCTTGGCGGCGACTGCCGCCTTCGGCTTCTGGGTCTTCGCCTTGCGCTTCGCGGTGGTCTTCGGCTTCGTCGTCGCGAGGTGCGGGGTCGAGGACGACGACGAGGACGACGACGACGAGGTGGAGCCGCCCGTGAACGGCCGGCTCTGTGTCGAGCTCTGGGTGGGGGTCGAGCTCCGCACCGGGGCTGCCGGCGCCTGGTGGGTCTGCGTCTTCGGCGTCGTCTTCGGGGCAGCGTCCGGGGTCGGCTCCGACGGGGCGGGCGTCGACGTATCGGCGGGAGGCGTTGTCGGCACGGTGGTCGTGTCCGCCGAGGGTGCGGCGGCGGCGCCGTTCGACCAGGCGCTGGCAGCGAGGACCCCCGCACAGAGCAGAAGCGCGCAGGCGGCGCCGACCTTCACGTATCCCGCGCCGCGCAATGGCGGCTGCGGCTTACGTTCCATTCGCTTTCCTCCCCAGATGGAGCCCCGTATCTCGATCCCCTCTGACCTCTGGTGGTATCGCATTTTCGAGCCCTTTGCAAGCGCCGATCGGGGGATCAGCCTCGCCAGCGGTTGGTGATGGGCGTTCGACGGTCTCGGCCGAACGCCTTGGGCCGGAGCTTCACGCCGGGAGGCGCCTGGCGGCGCTTGTATTCCGCCCGGTCCACGAGCGCGACGGCCCGCTCGACGACATCGCGCGCGAAGCCGTCGTAGGAGAGCTCCTCGAGTGTCCGGTCGTGCTCGACGTACTGCTCGAGCACACGGTCGAGCTCCGGGTACGGAGGGAGCGAGTCGGCGTCGAGCTGGTCGTCCCGGAGCTCGGCGCTGGGGGCGCGCTCGATGATCGACCCTGGGATGAGCTCGCGGCCCGATCGCTCATTGAGGAACTTCGCGAGGCGGAAGACGTCCGTCTTGTACACGTCCTTCAGCAGCGCGAACCCGCCGGCCATGTCTCCGTAGAGCGTCGCGTACCCGACCGACAGCTCGGACTTGTTGCCGGTCGCGACGAGCATCCACCCGAACTTGTTCGACAGCGCCATCAGCAGGACGCCGCGGACGCGGGCCTGGATGTTCTCCTCGGCGAGATCCGGGTCGCGCCCGGCGAACGTCGGCGCGAGCGCCGCGGAGAGACGAGTCCACGATCGGGTCGATGGGCATCTCGACGAAGGGTGAGCCGAGGCTCTCCGCGAGTCGCCGCGCATCGGCGCGCGTCCCCTCCGACGAGTAGCGCGAGGGCATCGAGACGCAGTGCACGCGGTCGGGGCTCAGCGCCTCGGCGGCGAGAGCCGCGGTGACCGCCGAGTCGATGCCGCCCGACACGCCGACGACGACCTCCCGGAAGCCGTTCTTGTCGACATAGTCCCGGAGGCCGAGCGCGAGAGCGAGGCGCATCTGCTCCAGCTCGCCGACGAACGGGACGACCTGGGCCGCGACCCTGCCCCCGTTCGGCGATGGAGCGGGTGCGCCGACGTGGATGACCGGCACCGGCGGGATCTCGTCGCGCTCCCGCGCGAGCGCCCGCCGCCGCACGTCGCGAAGCCGCCGGCCGATCACCTCCGCGGGATCGATCTCGGCGAGGAGCAGGGCCTCCTCGAATCCCGCTGCGCGGGCGATTACCTGCCCCTCGTCGTCCAGCACGACAGAGTGCCCGTCGAAGATGAGCTCGTCCTGGCCGCCGACGCTGTTGCAGAACGCGACGAAGCACGAGTTGTCGCGGGCACGCGTGACGAACATCTCCTCGCGCTCTCGGTCGCGTCCGACGTAGAACGGCGAAGCGGAGAGGTTCACGAGGAGCTCGGCTCCCGCGAGTGCGAGATCGGTCGCGGGTGGTCCCGGCTGCCACATGTCCTCGCAGACGGTGACGCCAATGAGCGTCCTGCCGTGCTGGAGGAGCAGCAGCTCGCGGCCGGCTGCGAAGTAGCGCTCCTCGTCGAAGACGCCGTAGTTCGGCAGGAACCGCTTCTTCACGACGGCGCGGACCTCGCCGCCCGAGCAGACGTAGCACGCGTTGTAGAGATCGCGGTCGAAGTGCGGCCCGCCGACGAGCACGGTCGTGCCGCGGGCCTCTCTCGCGATGCGCTCGACCGACTCCTCAGCCGCGCGGATGAAGCCCGGGCGCAGCAGCAGGTCCTCGGGCGGGTACCCCGTCACGGCGAGCTCTGGGAAGACGACGAGGTCGGCGGCGTCCGCCTTCGCCTCACCGAGACGCTCGAGGATGAGCTCCCGGTTGCCGTCGAGGTCGCCGACGATCGGGTTGATCTGCGCAAGAGCGAGCCTCACGAGCTCAGTCTAGCCGTTTCCGCCTGTCAGTCGAAAACCGGAAGGAGGCGAGCTCAGCGGCGGCCGAGCTGGAGCACCCAGAGCGAGACGCCGCCGCGGCCGAACATCGTCCCTCGCTCCATTGCGATCCCGAGGTCGTGCCAGCTGCGTGTGAGGAGGTTGGCTCGGTGAGGCGGAGACCTCAGCCATGCGGCGAGCGTGCGGAGCGGCGAGCCGAGCTCGCCCTGGCCCCACGCGAGGTTCTCCGAGAACGCGCGGGCCGGCAGGTAGCCGGCCGAGCGGAACGTGCGTGCGAACGCCATTCCGCACGGGGTGTGCGAGAACCCGCAGCGCCGGACCGCGTCCGCCTTCATGAGCGAGGACCGGTTGAGCGGCGCGTTCCCGCGGACCACCCGAAGCCCGAACGCGTGGCGCACGACGTTGATCCCGCAGTACATCGCCTCGAGCCTGGAGTGCGTATCCCCGGCAGCCGTGGCTGCACCGGCGCACGACGAGGAGACTGCTGCCAGCGCCGACGCGTCGGTGATGTGGGGGGCTCCCGACGGCGCTGCCAAGCCAAGGACGATCGCGGTGAGGGGCAGGGCGAGTCCCAATGCGCGGTCCATTGACACCTTGCCCGCGTTGTCCAAAACTCATGCCTTTTCTTTTAAAAGTTCTTACATTTGGCCTTTTCTTGCACATTCCTACGGCTTACAAGTAGGAATTACCTCGAAATCCGGCTCCCTTCGAGCGCATCGTCGATCGCATCGAGCGCCTCCGGGTTTTCGAGCGAGGTGAGATCTCCGGGCTCCTGCCCGAGAGCCCGCGCCCGCACGGCCCGCCGCACGATCTTCGCGCTGCGCGTCTTCGGCAACGCCGGGACGAAGACGATCCGATCGGGCCGGAACGCCTTGCCGAGCTCGTCCGCCACCGCGCGCGAGATCTCGTCGGAGCGCGCGGTCGAGGGCTCCTCGCCCGGGCGGAGGACGCAGAAGACCCACGCCACTTCGCCCTTCACGTCGTGGGGGACCCCGATCGCCGCCGCCTCCGCGACCGCGTGGTGCGACACGGCCGCCGACTCGAGCTCCGCGGGACCGATGCGCTTGCCGGCGATGTTGAGCGTGTCGTCCGACCGGCCGTGGAGGAACCAGTAGCCGTCCTCGTCGACCGACGCCCAGTCGCCGTGCGTCCACACGCCCGGGAAGCGCCGCCAGTACGCGTCGAGGTAGCGGTCTTCGTCGCCCCAGATGCCGCGCGTCATCCCTGGCCAGGGACGCTTGCACACGAGCTCGCCGACCTCGCCCCGCACCGGCTCACCGTCGGCACCGAAGACGTCGAGGTCCTGGCCGAGCGCGGGAAAGCCGAGCGCGACGGGCTTCACCGGCTCCGTCACGCATGTCGCGAGGAAGCACGCTCCGACCTCGGTCCCGCCCGACTCGTTCACGATCGGCACGCGTCCTCCGCCGACCCGCTCGTGCAGCCAGAGGTACGGATCGCGGTTCCACGGCTCGCCGGTCGTGCAGATCGCCTTCAGCGAGGAGAGGTTCGCGGTCGGGTCGCCATGAGGGATGAGCGCCCGGACGAGCGTGGGCGAGATGCCGAGCATCGTCACGCGCTCGGCCTCGACGAGCTGCCATAGGCGGTCGGCCGGAAAGTCCGGCGCGCCCTCCGCGTAGACGACGGTCGCGCCGCACGCCCCGCCGCCGACCACGGTCCAGGGTCCCATGATCCAGCCCATGTCCGTCGCGAAGTGCATGCGGTCGGCCGGCTTCACGTCGGTCTGGTAGGCGACCTCGCGCGCGATCGATACGAGGAACCCGCCCTGCACGTGGAGTGCGCCTTTCGGGCGCCCCGTCGTCCCGGAGGTGTACGCGAGCAGGTAGGGGTGCTCGGAGTCGACCTGCGCGGGCGCCAGGTCACCCGACGCGTCGCCGACGAGATCGTCCCAGTCGCGGTCGCGGCCGAGCGTCATCGGGACGTCCTCGAGCCCGAGCCTCCGCCAGACGATCGTGTGCGTCACCGACGGCGCGTCCTGCAGCGCGTCGTCGGCGATCTCCTTCATGGGCACCACGTGGCCTCGGCGCAGCGAACCGTCCGCCGTGATGAGCGCCTTGGCGTTGGCGTCGGCGAGGCGCGCGGCGATCGCGGGCGCGGCGAAGCCCGAGAAGATCGGCACCTGGACCGCGCCGATGTGCGCACAGGCGTGCGATGCGATCGCGACCTGCGGCGACATCGGCAGGAAGATCCCGACCGCGTCCCCTTCGCCGAGCCCGAGCGAGGCGAGCCCCTCGGCGAGCCGGAAGACCTGCTCGGACAGCTCGCGCCACGTCAGCGCGAGGCGCGTCCCGTCTTCCCCCTGCCAGACGGCGGCCTCCTCGCCGGCGAGCTCGCTCGCCGCCCAGCGGTGCACGCAGTTCCAGGCGAGGTTGAGCTTCCCGCCCACGAACCACCGGGCCCACTCGATCCCGCGCGACGCATCGAGCACCTGCTGCCAGGGCTCGGTGAACTCGAGCCCGAGGTCGTCGACGACCGCCGGCCAGAACCGGTCCGGCTCCTCGACCGAGATGCGGTGGAGATCGTGGTAGCGCTCCACTCCGAGCCGGCGTGCGAGACGCGTCAGATTCGCGCTCTCGACCTGACTCTCCGTCGGGGCCCAGACGACGTCGGACACGGCGGGAAGGGTACGGCTCCTCGCCGGGGCGGAGAGTGAGACCCGTCCTCTACCCTCTCTGCATGCGCGCCCGGCTCTTTGCGCCCGAGAACCGGAAGTGGTGGACGCTCGTCGCGGTCGCGATCGGGCTGTTCATGATCATGCTCGACAACACGGTCGTGAACGTCGCGCTCCCGTCGATCCGCTCGGACCTCGGGATCGGCATCTCCGAGCTCGAGTGGGTCGTCAACGCCTACGCGCTGACGTTCGGCGTGCTCCTCCTCAGCGGCGGAAAGCTGGCCGACATGATCGGCCGGCGCGCGATCTTCATCATCGGCCTCGTCATCTTCACCGGGGCGTCCCTCGCCTGCGGCCTTGCAAGCAGCGCCGAGGTGCTCATCGCCGCCCGGACGGTGCAGGGAGTCGGCGCCGCGCTCATGAATCCGGCGACGCTGTCGATCATCACCGCCACGTTCCCACCGCGTCAGCGCGGGACGGCGATCGGCATCTGGGCGGGCGTCTCCGCGCTTGCCCTCGCGTTCGGTCCGCTGGTCGGCGGCATCATCACCGAGAAGATCAACTGGAGCTGGATCTTCTTCATCAACATCCCGATCGGCATCCTCGGCGTCTTCGCCGCGCGGGTCTTCATCGACGAGTCGAAGGACATGTCGAAGGAGCAGCGGCTCGACTTCCCCGGGCTCGTCACGTCAGGGATCGGGTTGTTCGCGCTGACCTTCGGCCTGATCGAGACGAACCATCACGCGTGGGGATCGGGGATCGTCCTGTCGATGTTCCTCGTCGCGGCCGTCTCGCTGACCGCCTTCATCCTGCTGGAGATGCACCAGCGCGCCCCGATGCTCGACCTCAACCTCTTCCGGAACAGCACGTTCGCGGGCGCGAATACCACGATGCTGCTCGTGGGTCTCGCGATGTTCGGGATCTTCTTCTTCAACTCCCTCTTCATCCAGAACATCCTCGGCTTCTCGGCGATCCAGACCGGCGCGACGTTCCTGCCGATGACGGTCCTCATCATCCTCCTGGCGCCGATCGCCGGTCGCGTCTCCGACCAGATCGGCCCGCGCTGGCTGATGGGAGCGGGGATGGTCCTGCTGTCGATCGCGCTGCTGCTCTTCGGGCGGCTCCAGGCCGACTCGACGTTCTGGGCGCTCCTGCCGGGCCTGCTCGTCGGCGGCGTCGGGATGGCGATCACGATGGCCCCGACGACGTCGGCGGCCATGGGGTCGGTTCCGGTCGACAAGGCCGGCGTCGGCTCGGCCGTCATCAACAGCATGCGCCAGGTCGGAGGCTCGATCGGCATCGCCATCATGGGCGCGCTCGTGGCAACGCAGCTCACGGCGAAGAGCCCGGCCGATCCCCGCTACGCGCTGCAGTTCGTCGACGGTTACCACCTCGCCGTTCACGTCGGAGCCGGGCTCACGCTCGCCGGCGCGGTCGTCGCCGTCCTCACGGTGCGTCGTGTCAGGCACCCGGAGCCGAGTGGGGCAGCAGAGCCCGCAGTCGGCGCCTAGGCGACCCGACGCCGCGCCGCCCGTTCCTCTCCATCAAAAGGAAGACCCCCGGCTGCGGCTCCGGGGGTCTATTCCTGTTAGGCGACTCCGCCTTCTGTGGTGGTCTCCCCGGGACTTGGCTCTGCGGCCCAGCCACGCCCCGTTCGGGTCCCACCTGGTGAAGCGCCTCCTGCAGCCGACCCTGGCGTCTGGCTCGGTTGCAAGATGGCCTCACTCTAGGGGCCGTCCTCCGGCCTGTCAAGTAGCTCGGTCAAGTGATTTCGGTTAGGCTTACTTCACTGGTTTTCGGGCGGCAACATGACCTTTTTGGGTGATGTCTGAAAGGATGGGCTGGAGTTTGGTGAAGCTGTCCTCTACTACTTCGGTGCACATGTCTGAGTCGACCGCCATCGCCAAGCAGCAGCGGGCCCTGGCCGCCCAGGCCGGCCTCCGGCTCGGCGAGCGGCTCCGGCACCTCCGCGTGGCCGCAGGTATGACGCAGACGGATCTGGCCGGCGCCCGGTTCTCCAAGGAATACGTCAGCCAGATCGAGCGCGGCAAGACGAAGCCGACCCAGGAGACGGTCGAATGGATCGCCGACCGTCTCGGCGTCGACGCCGGGTTCCTGGCCAACGGCATCTCCGCCGACGAGCGCGGCCGCGTCGACTCGGCGCTGTGCCCGGGCCGACGCGCTGCTCGAGGCGCGGCGGAACGACGAGTCGCTCGAGCAGTACCTCGCCATCAAGTCGGCCGTGGCGGCGACCGGGATTCCCGAGCTCGAGGTACGCGCACTCTCGGGCGAGGCGACGATCCGCATGCGCCGCGGCGAGGTGCGAGAGGCGATCGGGCTCCTCGAGCGGGCGCGCGTGTTGAGCGAGGGCGGCGTCTTCTCGGACGTGGAGCGCGCGGACGTGCTCTTCCGGCTCGGGGTTGCGCGCTACAAGCTCTCCAGCATCCAGACGGCGATCGGTCTCTTCGACGAGGCGCTCAAGCTCGCCGAGCGCTCGGAGATCCCGTCCGACCGGGTCCGGTCGAACATTCTCGCGTGGCGCTCGCGCTGCTACCGGCGCCGCCGCGACCTGGAGGCCGCGCGTGAGGACGTCCAGCGCGCGCTCGAGCTCGCCGAAGGCCTGAACGACAAGCGGGCGGCGGCGGATCTGTACTTCCAGGCGTCGATCATCGCCGACCGCGAGGGCCACTGGGTCATCGCGCGCAACTACGCGGAGCGCGCGAAGTCCCTGTACGAGGAGGTCTCCGAGCGAGGCAACCTCGGCCGGCTGCTCAACAACCTCGGGGGGATCAACTTCCTGCTCGGCCATCCCGACGAGGCGATCACGTTCCTGAAGGACTCGGTCGGCATCGCCCTCGAGGTCGGGAACGACGCAGAGGCCGCGCACGCCGTGAACGGCATCGCCCAGGTCCACCTCCGCACCGGCGACGTCGCCCGTGCAGAGGAGCAGGCCCGCTACGCGCTCCAGTTGCTCGGTGACCGCATCGACCACATCGACGAGATCGGCAACGCCCAGCTCGTCCTCGGCCGCGCGCTGCTCGAACAGGACCGCCTCGACGAGGCGGAGGAGGCGCTCCGCGCCGGCGAGCAGGCCTACGACCAGCTCTCCTCGGGTAGCCATCGCGCCCGGGCGTGGGTCGCCCTCGGGGACCTCGCCTCGCGCCGCGGTGACGACCGGCTTGCGGCCCGGCTCTACCGCCAGGCCGCAGACGCTCTGCAGGACGTCCGCTTCTAACTCGCGAGAGGAGGTGAGCCCGTGTCCAAAGCCCGACTGATGTATTTCGCGGTCTTCGCGATCATCTATGCCGTCGCGTTTCTGCCTGCGCTGCACTTCTTGCCCGCCGGCCCGCACGACGGCGCGGAAATCTAGGCCCGCAAGCCTGCGCGCTTCGCTCGCCGCCCACATTTTCCGGAGTTGGGGCGCGCCTTGGGGACATCAGCCTGTCCTGGCCCAGGCACGCGGCAATTGACCCATACGGCTCATGGCGGAGCCGGTCTCGGCGTGCGACTCTTCAATCGTCGTGAGTTCGCCAAATGGAGAGCCCGAGAGCCTTGTGAGCGTCCGCGAAGTCGCGGACCAGCTCGGCGTGCACCCCGAGACGATCCGCCGCCTGATCCACGACGGCAGGCTCGACGCCGTTCGAGTCGGGCGCGTGCTCCGCGTCCACCGCGAGGCGGTCGACCGCTTTCTCGCGCGCCAGCGCGTCAAGCCGACCCGCTACCAGGCCTAGCCCGAAGCCTCCAGCACGCAGCGCCGCCCCAGGCCAGGGCCTGTCTGCGATAATCTCCCGCACTTCAAAAAGGGAAGTAATAGGGAGGGCAAATGGCTGAAAACGGCTACGCCAAGCCGGTGCTCGTCACCACGGACTGGCTGGCGGAACACCTCGAAGATCCGAACGTCGTGGTGGCCGAGGTCGACGAGAACCCTGACCTCTACGACGAGGGGCACATCAGAGGCGCGGTCAAGCTCCACTGGCGCGAGGACCTTCAGGACCAGGTCGAGCGCGATCTCGTCGAGAAGGACGAGTTCGAGGGCCTCATGGCCTCGCGGGGGATCGGAAACGACAGCTCCCTGATCGTCTACGGCGACAAGAACAACTGGTTCGCCGCCTACGCGTACTGGTACCTCAAGATCTACGGGCACGGCGACGTCCGCATCCTCGACGGGGGTCGGCAGAAGTGGATCGACGAAGGCCGCGAGCTCACGACGGATCTGCCCCAGGTCCAGCGCGCGAGCTACTCGGCGCAGGACCGCGACGAGTCGATCCGCGCGTATCGCGACGCCGTGCGCGAGGCGATCGGCGAGGAAGGCAAGGCGCTCGTCGACGTTCGTAGCCCGCAGGAGTTCGCGGGCGACCTCATCGCCCCGCCGGGCTACGAGCAGGAAGGCGCACAGCGCGCCGGGCACATCCCGACCGCCGCCTCGATCCCGTGGGCGCAGGCCGTGCGCGACGACGGCACGTTCAAGAGCGCCGACGAGCTACGTGAGCTCTACGGCGGGAAGGGCGTGACCGACGACAAGGCCGTGACGGCGTACTGCCGGATCGGCGAACGCAGCGCACACACGTGGTTCGTGCTGCGCGAGCTCCTCGGGTACGAGGACGTGCGCAACTACGACGGCTCGTGGACGGAGTGGGGCAATCTCGTCGACGTGCCGATCGAGAAGGCGCCTAGCTCCTAGCGTCTCGCACCGTTGGGCTCCGGAGGATCAGCCGCCGGAGCCCGACGAGTTCACACGCTCGACGACGACGTGCGGCACTCGCGCGTGCGGGCTGAGCCGGAGGAGCGACCGCACGATCTCCGCGCAGTCCTCCGGCCGGATCATCTCGTCCTTCGGCACCGGCGCCCAGTCGGTCATCGGTGTGTCGACGAAGCCCGGGCTCAGCGCGGTCGCGCGTACGCCGTGTTCCTCCTCCGCCTTGTTGAGCGTGGTCGTGAACTGGATGAGCGCCGCCTTGACGGCCCCGTAGACCGGAAGCTCCGGCGTGGGGATCGTCCCGGCGATCGACGCGACATTGATGATGAGGCCGCGCGCCTCGCGCAGGAGCGGCAGCGCCGCGGCCGTGACGAGCATCGTGCCGCGCAGGTTCACGTCGAGCTGGAGGTCGACGTACTTCGCCTCGACCTCGTCGATCGCGCCGGCATACCCGACGCCGGCGGAATTGACGAGGAGGTCCAGCCTCCCCCATCGTTCGCGATGCTCGTCTACGAGCCGCCGGCAGTCGTCCGCGTCGGCGACGTTCGCAGCGACCGCGTGTGCGTCGAGCGTCGCAGCCGCCGCTGCGACCTTCTCGTGCGTCCGCGACGCGAGCGTGAGGCCGAAGCCGTCCTCGCGCAACATCTGGGCGATCGCGAGCCCGATGCCGGACGACCCGCCGGTGACGAGCGCTGCTCGGTCCACGCAGCCATCTTTTCAAGTCGGAAGGTCCGCCGCACAACACGAAGAAGTTGGGCGCTGGGGAAGAGCCGCGAGGCTCCTCCTCTCCCCTGACGGCGGCGGCGTTCGCGTCGCCGCCTGCCTTCCCTCGAGGGGAATACGCGCGGTCACCTCCTCGTAACAACCTGAACCGACCGACGTTTGTAGACGAACGGATCGGAGATCCCTACGCTTCGCGTTTCAGCGACGGGAGGAGCTGAGGTGAACATCGAAACCGGACGCGTCAACCTCACAGATCTCGCCTCGTGCGGGGGCTGTGCCGCCAAGTACTCCGCGGCGAGACTCGAGCAGCTCCTCGCCGGATTCGTCCCGGTCGAGGCCGAGAACCTGCTCGTCGGGCTCGCGCCGGCCGACGATGCCGCGGTCTATCGCCTGGACGACGAGCGGGCGCTCATCTTCACGCTCGACTTCTTCCCTCCGGTCGTCGACGACCCTGGTGACTACGGGGCGATCGCGGCGACCAATGCACTGAACGACGTCTTCGCGATGGGCGGAACGCCGTTGCTCGCCCTTTCGATCGCGGCGTTCCCCGAGGAGCTGCCGATCGAGATGCTCGCGGAGATCTTCGCCGCCGCGGACGAACAGGTCCGTACTGCCGGCGGCCTGCTCGCGGGCGGACACACGATTCGCGACGACGAGCCGAAGTACGGCCTCGCCGTCGTCGGCACGGTGCATCCCGAGGGGATCTGGCCCAAGAACGGCGCTCGCCCGGGCGACACGATCTTCCTCACGAAGCCGCTCGGCACCGGGCTGATCATGACCGGCTACAAGAAGGGCTTCGCCGGACAGATGCAGCTCGACCGCGCGATTCGCTGGATGCGGACACTGAACAAGGATGCCGCCGACGTGCTGCGTGGCGTCGAGCCGCACGCCGTCACCGACGTGACGGGGTTCGGGCTTTTCGGCCACGCGCACGAGGTGGCCGACCGGAGCGGCGTGCGCATCCGTCTCGAGTCGGAGCGATTCCCGGCCATCGACGGCGCACTCGACGTCGCCCGCAAGGGAGTCCGCACGAGCGGCGATCCGCGCAACCGCGACTTCGCCGGGGCGCACGTCACGAGCGAGGGCCTTCCCGACACGCTCGAGGCGCTCGGCTTCGACCCTCAGACCGCCGGCGGGCTGCTCGTCTGCCTGCCCGCGGAGCGGGGCCCGGCGCTCGAGGCCGAGTTCGAGTCGCGCCGGCTGTTCATCCGCAGGATCGGCCGCGTGGAGGAGGGCGCCGGAGTCGTCGTCGAGTGACGCGCGGCATGATCCACGGGCGCTTCCAGCCCTTCCACAACGGACACCTGGAGTATCTGCGGGGCGCAGCTGCGCGCTCCGACGAGGTCTTCGTCGGGATCACCAATCCCGACCCGTCGCGCATCAAGGAAGAGCCGAGCGATCCGCTGCGACATCTCCCTGAGTCGAATCCGTTCAGTTACGTGGAGCGGCTGCTGATGGTGGCCGCCGTCGCCGACGACGAGGGGATTCGCGCGCACGTGATTCCGTTCCCCGTGAACGAGCCGGAGCTCTGGCACGCGTACGTCCCGCGCGGCGTCACGCAGTACCTGCGCCTCTTCTCGGACTGGGGCGGGACGAAGCTCGACCGCATGCGCGAGGCGGGCTACGAGGTCGTCGTCCTCGACGAGGGCATCGAGAAGGAGATCTCCGGCGCGGACGTCCGCGCGGCGATGCGCGAGGGTCGGCAGTGGGACGACCTCGTGCCACCCGGAGTCGCGCGGACGATTCGGTCGCTCGAGCGGCTGACGGTCTGAGTGCTCCCGATCGTCGTCTTCCTGCTCGACGGGCTCGCGGACCGCGCGCACGAGTCGCTCGGCGGACGGAGCGGGCTCGAGGCGGCGACGACGCCGAACCTCGACCGCCTGTGCGCCGCGCGCGTCGTGCGGCGTCCTCTACGCGATCGGCCCCGGGCGCGCGCCGTCGAGCGAGGTCGCGCACTGGTCGATGTTCGGCTACCGGCCCGACGAGTTTCCCGGGCGGGCGGTCTTCGAGGCGCTCGGGCCGCGGGCAGGACGTCAGCCCGGAGCACGTCTTCGCGTACGCGGCGCTGCGCCCGGCCGAGCGGCGCGAGGACGGCTGGTGGTTGACCGGGAGGCCCGATCCCGATCGAGACGCGGAGGAGGCGGAGCGGCTCGTCGCGACCTGCGACGGCATCACGGTCGACGGCCTGACGTTCTCGCTCGAGCACGTCTGGCGCGGCGAGGCCGTCCTGCGCGTCGCCGGCGGCGCCGACGAGCGCGTCACCGACACGGACGCGTTCTTTCGCGACCGGCACCCCGTGCTCCGTCCCCAGGCGCTCGTCCCTGACGCTGAGCGCACGGCGCGCGCAGCCGAGGCGTGGAGCCGCGAGGTGATGCGCCGTCTCGAGGGCGAGCGGTTCAACGTGATCACGCTGAAGTGGTGGGGGAGGCCTCGGCACGTGCCGACGTTCGCGGAGCGGCACGGGCTCGACGGGACGTTCGTCGCGAGCTCGGCGTTCCTGCGCGGGCTCGCGCGTGCGGTCGGGCTCGAGGCCCGCGCGGAGGCCGAGACGGACGACGCGGCGGGCGACCTGCGCGGGCGGGTGCAGATCGCGCGCGAGCGTCTCGACGCGGGCGACACGTTCGTGTTCTGCCACGTCAAGAGCGCGGACGCGGCGGGGCACACGAAGGACCCGCAGGAAGAAGCAGGAGATGATCGAGACGCTCGACGCGGCGCTCGAAGATCTTCCGACCGATCGAGCGATCGTGTGCCTCACCGGAGACCACGCGACGCCGGCGTCGCCCGACGTCATCCACTCGGGAGACCCGGTGCCGCTGATCGTCGCCGGGCCGGGCGTGCGCGCCGACGCGCGTGCGCGAGTTCGGCGAGTCGACGTGCGCCGGGGGCATCCTCGGGCACCTGCGCGGTCCCGACCTGATGCCGGTGCTACTCAACGCCGCCGACCGGCCGCTGTTCCTCGGCTCGCGCCCGACGCCGTTCGACGGCGCCGACGGCTATCCGTCGATTCTCGAGCCGCTGTGAGCTCGCCGCGGGTCAGACCCTTCGGGTCAGATCCTCGTCACTAGACTCGCTCGCGTGAACGCGCAACCGACGGCGCTCGCACGCCTGCGCGGCTTCGCCCTCACTCCGGCCCAGCTCCTGCCGCTTGCGGCGGCCCAGCTCGGAGCGCTCTGGCTCATCGTCGGCACGGGCGCGGCCGTCCGGCTCACCGACTCCGGGCTCGGTTGCCGCCACTGGCCGGGCTGTGAGGAAGGCCATCCGCTGCCGGCGAAGAACGCGCATGCGTTCGTCGAGTTCGGCAACCGGCTCGTCGGCGGTGTGACGATCGCGCTCACGCTGATCGCGTGGCTCGCCGCACGGCGGACGAACGGGCTTCCCCGCCGGAGCGTCCGGCTCGCGTTCGCCATTTTCCTCGGCACGCTCGCCCAGGCCCCGATCGGGCTGCTCGCGGTCGCGAGCGACCTCCGCTGGCCGATCGTCATGCTCCACCTTCTGCTCTCGATCGCGCTGCTCGCCGGTGCGACGGTGCTGTTCCTCGACGTCCGCACGGCGCAGGTCGGAGAGACCGAGCCGCTCGTGCCGCGGGAGCTGCGCAAGCTCGGGCTCGCGTGTGCCGCCGCCTGTTTCGCACTCATCATCGCCGGGTCGTTCGCGACCGCGGCCGGCCCGCACTCGGGAGGAGGGAAGGCGGACGAGGTCGACCGCTTCGGGCGTCTCGAGCCCGTCGTGTACGTGCACGGCGCGACCGTCGGGATCTTCCTGCTGCGTCTTCCTCTTCACGCTGGGCTACCTCGGTGCGACGCCGCGACCGCGCGCGGCGTCTGTTCGCTCTTCGCGTCCGGCGTGTTCGTCCTGCTGCTCGCACAGATGGGCCTCGGGGAGCTCCAGTGGCGCACCCATCTGCCGTGGGGGCTCGTGCTCGTCCACGTCTTCCTCGCCGCCGGCGTCTGGGTGGGGACGGTCGCCCTTGCGACGTTGTTCGTGCGCCCGAACGTAGACTTCGCCGATCGCTGAGGAACTCCGCATCTCGATGCGCCCGATGCTGCGCGCGCCCGTTCTCGTCGCCGCCTTCCGTGGCTGGAACGACGGAGGGCAGGGTGCGTCCCTCGCCGGCGGCTATCTCGCCAAGACCTGGTCAGCCGAGCGATTCGCCGACATCGAGCCCGGAATCGTTCTTCGACTTCCAGGCGACGCGGCCACACGTGTCGCTCGTCGACGGTCAGACACGTCACATCGAGTGGCCCGAGAACGCGTTCTTCCATGCACCGATCCCGGGGCTCGCGCGCGATGCGATCCTGCTGCTCGGAGTCGAGCCGAATCTTCGCTGGCGCGCGTTCACGGGGATGATCGTCGATCTCGCGCAGGACCTCGGCGTCGAGCTCGTCGTCACGCTGGGCTCGCTGCTCGCAGACGTCCCGCACACGCGTCCGTCGCCCGTCACGGGAGGCGCGACCGATCCGGAGCTGATCGAGCAGCTCGGGCTTCAGCGCTCCCGCTACGAGGGCCCGACGGGAATCGTCGGCGTCCTCCACGACGCGTGCAGCCATTCGAACGTGCCGTCGGTGAGCCTCTGGGCCGCGGTTCCGCATTACGTGTCGCTTGCGCCGAGCCCGCGCGCAGCGCTTGCGCTCTGTCAGAGGCTCGGCGACATCCTCGGCACGACGATCGACACGGATGAGCTCGACGAGGCGTCCGAGCGTTACAGCGAGCAGGTGAGCGAGGCGGTCGCGTCCGACGACGAGACCGCGGCGTACGTGGAGGAGCTCGAGCAGCGGGCCGAGATCCTCGACGACGAGCAGGATCTCCCCTCCGGAGAGTCACTCGCCGCCGAGCTGACGCGCTTCCTCCGCGATCGCGAGCGCGGCAACGGCGGGCCCGAGCGCGGCCCGACGGAACAACCCTGATCTAGCCGAACGTGAAGGCGTAGGCCGCGAGACCCGGTGTGAACCGGAGCTCGAGCAGCTTGCCCGTCGTGCCCGGGAACGTTGCGAGCGTGTAGAGACGGTCGCCGTCGACGCGCACGGATCGCGCGCGCTTCCCGTCGAGGAGCACCTGGACGGTGCCGTGCCCGGCGAGCACGAGGTAGACCTTCTGCGCGAGGAAGCGGAGGCGCAGACGCGCGTCGTTCCCCGCGACGATTCGCTCGCCGGCCACCTTCCAGTTCCCGGAATAGGCGAACGTGTCCTGATCGAGGCCCGCGGGGAACGTGTAGCGCGCGTCGTGGTCGGGCTTCACCGGGGAGCCGACGTAGTTGCCGATGCGGAGGTACCCGAGGTACGTCTCGGGCGTCCGCAGCTCGCGAGGCGTCAGGTCGGAATCGTGCACGTCTGTCGGCAGGCGGCCTGCGTCCCCGGCCTCGAGCAGCAGGCGGATGTCGTGCTCGGTCCCGTCGTAGTCGCCCTCGCCGACGTGGAGGTCACGGATGTGCCCGCGCTGGTCGATGAGGTAGTGCGCCGGCCAGTAGTTGTTGCTGTACGCGTTCCAGGTCGCGTAGTCGTTGTCGAGCGCCACGGGGTAGCGCACACCGAGGCGGCGCACCGCGGACTTCACGTTGCCGAGATCGTGCTCGAAGGCGAACTCGGGTGTGTGCACGCCGACGATGACCAGGCCCTTGTCGCGGTAGAGGCGGTCCCACTTCTCCAGGTACGGGAGCGTGCGGAGGCAGTTGATGCACGAGTACGTCCAGAAGTCGACGAGGACGACCTTGCCGCGGAGCTCGTCGAGTGTGAGCTTCGGACTGTTGACCCAGTCCGAGATGCCTGCGAACGCCGGCGCCGGGCCGTAGTCCTTGAGCGGTACGTCCGCGAGCATGTTGCTCCTCGGGACGAACGCTCCCTTTCGATCGCTCCCGTTGAGCTGCGCGAGCTGATCCTTTGCCTGCGAGTTCCCCTCGATCAGGTCCTGCGCCCAGTGCGCGTACCCGGGGACTCGGGTCTGGAGTCCTTCCGCCCAGCCGTTGTAGATCACGATCGCGGCCAGGGTCATGAGCACGCCGCCGGTGATGCGGACGGCCTGCGCATGCTGACGGAAGCTCTGCGTGAAGCGTCGTCCGCCACGAGCGATCGCGAGCATCGGAAGCGCTGCGCCGAGCGCGTACGCGACAGCGATCCCGACGATCCATGCGCCGACGCGGTCCGTTGCGGCATTCGCGGTCAACGTCGCGAGCACGGGCCCGCCACAGGGCACGAACACGAGCCCGAGGCTCGCGCCGAGGAGGAAGCCGCCGCCGAGGTCGCCGGTGCGCCGCCGAGTGAGCCGCACGAAGGGCCGTTCGATCAGCTCTCCGATCCTCGGCACGAACAGCGTCAGGGCGAAGAACGAGGAGCAGGACCGCGCCGATCTGGATCTGGTGCTTGGCGTCGATGCCGATGAGGCTCCACAGCCAGGCGCCTGCGAGAAGGAAGGCGGTGAACGTCGTGACGAGCCCGGTGGCGATGGCGTACGGGCGACGCTTCGTCCCGCTGCTGCCGCCCGCGAGCACGATCGGGAGCACGGGGAGGATGCACGGCGTGAACGCGGTGAGGATTCCCGCCGCGAACGCAATCGGGATCAGGACGGGCACGTCTTCTAGTCGAGGCTACGACGCAGGCGTTTCAGCCGGCGACGGCTTCGGCTTCGCCTTGGGCTTCGGAGAGCGCCTGGGCTTCGGCTGAGCCTCTGAGGCTCGGCGGCGGGCTTCGCCTCGGCCTGCTCCGTCTTTGCCTGCCCGTTCTGCTGCTGTTGCTGCTGGTTCGCGTTCTGCGTCTTCTTTCGCTTGCGACGCTTCCGGCGCCGAGACCGTCCCGAGGTGACCTTCGGTTGCGGGAGGTTCTCGGCGAGCGCTCCCGCGACCTCTTGCAGGGTACCGAGGCGCTCACGCGCCGCTTCGATGAGCTGCGTCGCCCGCGGCGTGTAGCCCTCGGCAGAGGCGAGCAGCGCCGCGCCGACTGCGAGCGGGAGCTCGAGCGCGGCGTTCACGAGCTTGGCCGCGTTCTCCTCGTGGCGGTGGCCACGCGAGTTCGCGAGCGCCCCGAGCAGACGCTTCGCCTCCGGGAACTCCGCGCTCGCGCGGCGATCCTGGAGCTTGCGCGACGCGCGCGCGAGCCGCCACGTCCAGCGCGCGAGGATCTGCTCCGGCGCGTCGGCCTTGCCCTCGGCAATGGCGCGCAGCAGGACGCGGACGCCTCCCATGCGGTCCTTCTCCCAGGTCGGCGCCTGCGTCACGAGCGTGACGAGGTCGTCGAAGTCGGCGCGCTCGACGACCATGGAGACGCGGTCGGAGAGGGCGATGATGCGCAGCCGCCGGTTCGGGTTCTCGGCCGCGCACGTCGCGAGGAACTGCTCCAGGCATGCCTTCGACGCACCGCGTGCGGTGAGCTTCTCGACGAACGCGGCACGCTCGTCGAAGCGGATCTGGCGGCCGGCGATCGTGGCCCAGTAGCGCTGCTCGTCCTCGTCGAGGTACTTCGGGTCGATGCGCTGCCACTCGCGCGTGATCACGGCGAGGCGCCTGCGCACGTCGGGCGTCACCGGGACGAGCCACGGCGCCGGGGTCAGCTTGCGGCGAGCGCGCCGCTGGACGCGCCGGCGCGGAGCGGGCGTGACGCGCGCGCCCTCGCGGTAGAAGTCGGCGTCGAGCAGCGAGTGCAGCGAGACGACGCGTTCGTTGTGCGTCGCGGCCTTCGGGACGAAGTCGACGACGATGCCGGCTTCCTTGCGCGGGTGCGTGCGCATGATGCGGCCGATGCGCTGCTGGTAGACGCGCCGCGACGCCGTCGGGGCGAGGTGCATGCAGACCGTCGCGCGGGGTGAGTTCCAGCCCTCCGCGAGCAGCATCGCGTTGATGAGGACGTTGATCTCGCCGCGCTCGTAGGCGGCCAGCGTCTCGGCGAGACGAACGGGCGGCGTCCGGCCCGACACGGCCTCGGCCTTGAGGCCCGACGGCGCGGAACTCCTTGGCGAGGTTGTAGGCGTGGTCGACGCCGGCTGCGTAGACGATCCCCGGCGTGTTCTCGAACCGCTCGCGGTAGAGGGATGCGGCCGCCTGGTTGAGAGCCTGGTGGTCGAGCGTCTTCGCGAGGATCTCCTGGTCGAAGTCGCCGCCGACGATCGGAACCTGGTTGATCGCCGCGACGGGTGGCACGCGCAGGTCGCGCAAGCGGCGCGATGAGCCCGCGACGTGCAGCGTCCTGGAGCGGCAGGTCGTCGACGGAGGCCGGGAAGACGTCCGAGACCTGCTTCGCGATCAGCTGCTCGGTCGCCGTCATGCCGATGTAGATGCGGCTCCGGGAAGGAGCGGATCGCCTTGCTCGTCTTCTCGCCGAGCGCGGTGTGGGCCTCGTCGCAGATGACGAGCTGGTACGCGTCGCGCGAGATCGACTCCTGGTGGCGTGCGAACCACGCGTACGTCTGGATCGTGAGCGGGTTGCCGTCGCGCAGCGGTTCCTTGCCGCCCTCGATCGCCGGCGTGAAGCGCTCGCCGTAGCCCTCGGTGGTGAGGTCGCGGTCGAACTGCGAGACGAGCAGGCGGCGATGCGTGAGGATCAGGACGCCGAGCGTGCGCGCGGCCTCGACGAACCCGGCGGCGGCGATCGTCTTCCCGGACGCGGTCGGATGACGGAAGCGGTAGCGGCGAACCGCGCCCGGATCCGGGCCCGTGTACTCCTCGTCGTCCAACCCCTCCTCGTCGAGGACGTCCTCGGTCGAGTCCTCGACGGGCTCGTCCTCGTCTTCCTCGATCGCCTCTGCGACGGCGCCGTTGCCGCTGCCGTTCGCCGGCTCGGCCGCGTGCTCGTTCGCGGCGATCAGCTCGGTGAGCATCCCGGCGAGCGCGTCGACCTGGTGCCGGCGGAGCTCCGTGCCCGAGGCGAGGTGCGGCCGTTCCTCGGCGAGCACGCGCTCGAGGCCGAGCATCAGGCCGTAGCGCACCTTCCAGTCGGACGAGGGCGCACGCCGGCCCGCCTCGATCTCGGCGAGGGCGTCGTCGAGCGCGCGCCGGCGTGACGTGCCGGGCGCGAGCACTCGGGCCGGGTCTTCGCCCTCACGAATGAAGGGCTCGCCTGCCCATGCTTCGGCTCGGAGGGCGGCGGCCGAAAGGCCGTCCGTCGCCTCCGACGCTGTGGTCGGCTGCTCTGTGATCTCCTGCATGAACGCAGCGCGTCCTGGCGCTGCAACTGTCAAGAAAGGGCGACCCCGCGAATCCCCTAGGCGGGCGTCGTGCCTCCAGTATATCGGTCGAAGGGACTGTGAAGGGTTCCCTCGGCGGAGTGACCCGGGCCGTGGTCAGAGACGACCCATCGAGCCAAGCTCGACGGGCCTCAATGCGGCCTCGACGAGTCGACGCCGCGGTCGCGGCGCTAGGTGCCGAGACCCCCGAACACGGCAAACGGGTTCGCGGGCTGGACCTCGTAGACGAGCTCCCCGCCCGGTTCGACCTCGCCGTGGACCCGCTGCGCGAGCTCGACGGCCTGCTGCCGGTCCTCGGCGCCGACGATGACGTAGCGGAACGTGCGGGAGACGTCGAAGCCTTCCTCGCGCAGCTGGTCGGCGAGATCGTTCGCCTCGTCGAGCGTCTTGGTCTCGACGCGCACCTCCCAGGGGGCGTAGCCGCGCTCGAGCAGATCTTCCTCGACGTCGGGGACTGCGGGCTCGTCGTCCCAACGATCCTCGTCGCCGAGCCAGCGCTCGGTGACGAAGCGCGCGGGTGTCAGCCCTTCGTCGTTCAGCTCCTCCTCGACGATGCGCGCCGCCTGCTCGGCCTGCATGCCGGTCGAGGCGTAGACGAAGATCGTGTCGCCGTCGCGGGAGACGGCAAGCCGGTGCTGGCGCAGCTCGTCCGCGAGCTCTTCCGCGTCGCTGCGCGCGAGCTTCAGCCGCTCGAGGAAACCGTGCGCGCCTTCTTCGTCCGGCAACTCGATCCTGACTCTCCAGTCGTCCTGGGCCATCGCGAGAAGCCTAATGTCAGGTGGTAGCCGGGGCACGCATGTCGGCGAACGGCTTCCCGAACAGGCGCTCGGACACGCCGGTCTGGTCGAGGTGCTTCGTGATCCCGCCGAGGAAGAACGGCCAGCCGGCGCCGAGGAGGAGCCCGGTGTCGACGTCGGCAGCCTCCGCGACGACTCCTTCCTCGAGCAGGCGGTGGATCTCGTCGGCCACTGCCTCGAGCACGTCCTCCACGATCTGCTCGCGCGAGCGCGGGTCCGCGGCGAGCGACGACCGGTTCGCCGCCGTCGGCGAGCGAGGCGAGCGCGGGTGAGAGCGGGAACCGGTCGGGATACGCATCGTGCATCCGCTCGAGCACGTGGTTCGCGACCCGCGGCCCGACCATCTGCAGGAGCACGGACGGCGCCATCGGCATCCCGAGCGACATGACCGCTTCGTCCACGTCCTCGACGGGCGTCCCCTGCTCGACCGCGTCCATGATCACGCGCGTCATCCGTGTCAGCACGCGGTTGACGACGAACCCGGGTGCGTCGTTGACGAGGATCGGACGCTTGCGAAGCCTCTCGCCGACGCTCCACACAGTCGCGAGGGTGACGTCGTCCGTCTCGGCCGCGCGCACGACCTCCAGCAGCGGCATCAGCCCGACCGGGTTGAAGAAGTGCATGCCGGCGACGCGCGCCGGGTGCTGTAGCTCCGCCGCCATGTCCGTGATCGACAGCGCGGACGTGTTCGTGGCGAGCACGCAGTCCTCGCGCACGACGTGCTCCAGCTCGGCGAGCACACGTTGCTTGACCTCGAGCTCCTCGAACACCGCCTCGAGGACGAGGTCGCAGTCGGCGAAGCCGTCCGTTGTCCGTTCCGCCGGTGACGAGCGAGGCGAGGAAGCGTCCCTTCCCCTCGTCGTAGCGACCCTTCGCGACCTGTGTGTCGATCTCCGCACGGATGTCCGAGAGCGCGTCGTCGACGATCTCCTGCGTGACGTCGCGGATGACGACGGGCACCTCGAGTCGGCGGAGGAAGAGCAGCGCGATCTGGCGCGCCATCAGCCCGCCTCCGACGATCCCGACCCTGCGGACGTCGAGCGGCGTCGCGTTCGGCCGCGCCGGATGACGCTTCGCCCGCTGCTCGACGAGGTTGAACGCGTAGATGGACGCCTGCGCCTGTGCTCCTGGCAGGAGCTCGCCGATCGCCTCCTGCTCCCGGCGATAGCCGTCCTCGAGCGGCCACTTCTGCGCGCCCTCGATGAGGTCGAGTGCGGTGTACGGCGCGGGCGCCGCGCCGTGAACGGCGTCGTCGACGCTCGTCCGTGCGCGCCGGAAGATCGTCTCGGCGTCGGACCAGTCCGGCTCCGGCCGCTCCTCCGCATCCTCCGCCAGCTCCCGCGCAAAGGCGAGCGATTCGTCGACGAACTCGACCGGTTCCAGAAGCCGGTCGGCGATCCCGAGCTCGCGCCACCTGCGAGCCGGTGAGCATGCGGTTCTGCCGCAGCGGATTCGCGACGATGACCTTGATCGCCGTCTCCGGCCCGACGAGCCGCGGCAGCAGCTGTGTCCCTCCCCACGCGGGAAAGAGCCCGAGGAAGACCTCCGGGAAGGCGAAGTGCCGCACGGCACGCGACACGGTGCGCGCACTGCAGTGGAGCGCGAGCTCGACGCCACCTCCGAGACACGCGCCGTTGATTGCCGCGACGGTGGGAAACGGAAGCGCGCGCAGGCGGCCGAAGAGCTCGTGTCCGGCGCGCGCGCCCTCGATCGCGCGCTCGCGCGTGATGTCCGGGAACTCGGTGATGTCCGCACCGGCGGCGAAGAAGAACGGCTTGCCGGTGATCACGGCGGCACGGAAGTCACCCGACTCGAGCTCGCGGAGCGCGCGCTCGAGCGACTCGAGCGCCTCCCGGCCGAAGAACGTGGGCTTCGTCCAGTCCTCGCCGTTGTCGATCGTGACGAGCGCGACGTCGCCGGCGCGCGCGACCTTGAACTCAGTGACCGGTGCCAAGGTTCTCCCAGAGCAGCGCCGCGCCCATGCCCATTCCGATGCAGAGAGCGGTCAGCCCGTAGCGCACGTCCGGCTGCTCGCGGAAGCCGTACGCGAGCTGCGCCGCAAGACGGACGCCGGTCGCGGCGAGCGGGTGGCCGCAGGCGATCGCGCCGCCGTACGGATTCAGTCGCGAATCCTCCGGGTCGACGCCGAGGCCGTCGCACCAGGTCAGCACCTGCACGGCGAACGGCTCGTTGAGCTCGAAGAGGCCGATGTCGTCGATCGTCAGACCGGCGCGCTTCAAGACCGCCTTCGTCGCGGGGACGGGGCCGATGCCCATGAGCTCCGGCTCGACGCCCGCATACGCGAACCCGACGAGTCGCATCGGTGCGGCGAGCCCCAGCTCGTCCGCTGTCTCCTCCGCAGCGAGCAGGCAGGCCGATGCGCCGTCCGTGAGCCCGGCGGAGTTGCCCGCGGTCACGCGTCCCCCGTTCCGGAACGGCGTGCGCAGTCCCGCGAGCCCTTCGAGCGACGTCTCCGGGCGCAGGAACTCGTCCAGCTCCGCGACCTTCCAGCCCTCGTCCGTGAAGACCGCCATCGGCACGACTGTCTCGCGCATGACGCCGTTCTCCCACGCAGCGGCGGCGCGCTGCTGCGAGCGCACGGCAAACGAGTCGGCCGAGTCCTTCGTGAGCGTCGGAAAGCGGTCGTGCAGGTTCTCCGCCGTCGCTCCCATCGTCACTGCGGACGTGTCGACGAGCCGCTCGGAGACGAAGCGCGGATTGAAGTCGACTTCCTCCGCCATCGGGTGGTGGCCCATGTGCTCGACGCCGCCGGCAACGACGACGTCGGCGGCGCCAAGGGCGATCTCGCCTGCGCCTGCCGTCACCGCGGTGAGCGAGCCCGCGCACATGCGATCGACCGCGAAGCCGGGAACCGACTGCGGGATGCCGGCGAGCAGCGCGACGTCGCGTCCGAGCGTCAGCCCCTGGTCGCCGACCTGCGCGGTTGCGGCGAAGATGACGTCGCCGAGCCGTTCGGGCTCGACGCCGGGATTCCGCCGAAGCACCTCGCGTACGACCTTGACGGCCATGTCGTCGGCACGCGTCCTCCAGAAGATCCCCTGCGGGCCGGCGCGACCGAACGCTGTGCGAACGCCGTCGACGAACACGACCTCCCGGCGCTCCATGGCGCCGATACTACGCAGCGCGTTCGAGCTCGGCGCGCAGGTCTTCGAGCTGCCAGCAGTCCGCCGCGAGCGGCTCTCGGTGGAACTGGATCAGCACGGTCCCGCCCGGGCTGACGAGCTTTCCGTCCCGGCATGCGTTCAGCAGCCTGCGGTAGGGATCGAGCCCGTCGCCGGGTGCGTAGATCGCGTCGGGCGGCTCGTCGTCGTAGCGCGAGTCGTGCTCGCGCTCCGGGAGATACGGGAGATTGGCGACGACGAGGTCGACCGGGAACGGCAGCGGCTCGAGCAGGTCGCCCTGCAGCACGTGTACGCGGTCGGCCACGCCGAGTCGCTCGGCGTTCGCGCGGGCGAGCGCGACGGCGTCCGCGCTCGAGTCCGTCGCCCAGATCTCGAGCCCCGGCCGGTTGACGGCGAGCGCGACAGCGACGGCGCCGCTTCCCGTCCCGACGTCCGCAACCTTGAGCGGTTTGCCGTCGATGCGCTCGAGTGCCGCGTCCACGAGGCGCTCGGTGGTGCCGCGAGGTGTGAACACGCGTCCGGGCGCGGTCAGGAGCGGGAGGTCGTAGAAGGACGTTTCGGTCGGTGTCATGTGCAGGGCCGTCCCCCGTAAGCTCGAGTCGTGGAGGGGTGGGGAGCTCACGTGGGGCGTGAAGTCGAAAGGTACCGGGACGGCGAAGGTCGGCTACCCGGGATCGACGAGCCCGAACGCACGCCAGCGCCAGCTCTCCCGCATGGCCAATGCGGCGTCCGGCGCCGGTCTCGCGCAGCTCATGGCAGGGGATACGGATGCGGCGCGGTACTGGTTCGCCCGGTCCGCCGACCGCTACCGCGAGAGCTTTCCGCTTGCGCCGCCGAGCAGCTGGGGCCGCTTGATCGGCGCGATGAAGGCACGGATTCTCGCCGGGGACTGGGTCGCAGCCGCGGACGACGCCGAATGGGCGCTCGAGCAGCGGCCGGAGGATGCCGACTCGCCGATCGGCCGCTACGCGGCCTGTCTCGCGCTCCTCGTTCTCGGCCGCGATGCGGAAGGTCGGGTCTTCGCGGACGAGCTTCGGACACACGCCGGCTTCCCGTCGGACGTCGGCGACGCTCTCGCCTGCATCTCGGCGCAGGACCCGATCGGGTACATCGAGGCGATCGAATCGGTGCTCGCCTCGTTCGAGGGGAGGAGCGAGTTCCTCGAGGACGTGCCGGTCGCCGACACGGTCGTCGTCTTGCAGGCGCTCGCCGCCCGACGGGACCTGGCGGCCGAGCTCAGCTCGCCGCTGCTGCCCCGACCTGCTTGACCATCAGCAGGCACGGGTCGTCCGGCCACACCGTCAACAGCTCCTCGAGCGGGACGAACCCGCGCGACTCATAGAAGCGGCGCGTACGCGCGTAGTGCTCGTTCTCGTCGGACGGGCCGAGCGTCTTCACCTGGAGGAACTCCACCCCGCGAGCGTGCAGCGCGCGCTCGGCGGTCTCGATGAGCCGCGTGCCGAGGCCTCGTCCCTGATGCTCGTTCATGACGCCCATGACGTAGACCTCTGCCGCTCGTGGGTTGTGCACCTTCGTCGCGAGCAGCGCGACGGGCTCGGGCGCGTTGCTCCACGCACCGAACGTCTCGAGCTCACGCACGGCCTTGATGTAGTTGACCACCGCCTCCTCGATCCCGAACCAGTCCGGGAGGTCGCGCAGGACGCGTTCGCATGCAGCCGAGCGGTCGTCCGCGCCGGCGATCGGATCGATCCGGTACGCGCTCAGTCCTGCTGCGCCGGTGGGTGGGCGAACATAGTGAGGACGACCTTGTCGACGTCGTCGTCCTCCAGGTCACGGGCGGCTGCCATGAACGCCGCCATCAGCTCGGTGGCGCGGTCGACGCTGAGCTTGACCTCGAGCTGCGCCCCGCGGAAGCCGCCGTCGGACGAGTACAACGCGTGCGCGCGCTGCACCTGGTCGATCATCGCCGCCTGGAGGTCCCTGGCGCCGCCGGCGGCGAGGAGCTCCGGCGCGACGCGGAAGATCTTCGCGACGGCCCGATACGGCTTCTCCCGTCCGTGTCCGTTCTCGTCGGCGAGCTCGATCAGCCCCGCCTTCAGCAGCATGCGCACGTGGAAGTGGAGGTGGCCGGGGTCGACGCCGAGACGCTGGGCGAGCTCGCGGTTGGTCAGCTGCCAGTCGCCTTCCTGGCCGAGCATCTCGAGCACGCGGACGCGGAGCGGATGCCCCAGTGCCTTGAGCTGCTCAGGCTTGTCGAGTACCAGCGTGTCTTGCAACCCGCCCTCGCTTCGGTCTGCCCCGGGGCAGTTCTACATATAGAGCCGCTGTCTGTCAAGCGGGAAGGTTGGCTGCAGCAGCGCGATCGAGGATTGCAGTCGTCCGCTCCCGGCCCCGGGCAAGGCTTCCCGGCGCGGCCGGGCTCGGCGCCTCGGCGAAGACCCGGCGCACCGCGTCCGCCTTGGACTCGCCGGTCACGAGGAAGACGAGCTCCCGCCCGCTCGCAGAGCGCCGCGAGGCTGAAGGTCACGCGGTCGACGAAAGGCTCGAGGCCCGGCCTCCGCGGGGAGGACGCGGCCGGGCATCTCGAGCGTCGGCGCGTTCGGGAACAGCGAGGCGAGGTGCCCGTCGGGGCCGAGGCCGAGAAGCAGAAGGTCGAGCGAGCGATCGCCGAGCTCGCGCTCGTACTCGGCCGCGGCCTGCTCCTTGCCGAGCTCGCCGCAGATGCGATGGACGGCTGCCGGCCCACGCTCGAGGTGCCCGAGCAGCGATCGCTCGGTGAGCCCGTAGTTCGATCGGTCGTCGTCGGGAGGGACGCAGCGCTCGTCGCTCCACCAGACCTCGACGCCGCTCCAGTCGGGAGCGAGGCGCGCCGCTTCCTCGTAGGCCGGCGCGACGGATTGTCCACCCGTGAGAACGATGCTCTCGCCCGCGCCGACCCCTCGCGCGAGGCGCTCGGCGGCAGCATGGGCGGCGTCGTGTTCCGTCTCGAGAACGACGAGCTCGACGTCGTTCACAACTCGCCGGCCGCGAGCTCGCGCGAGCGCTCCATCGCGGCCTGGATCGCGTTGAGGAACGCGGCACGGACTCCCGCCTGCTCCAGCTCGCGAATCGCGCGGATGGTGGTCCCGCCGGGCGAGGTCACCGCCTCGCGCAGCTCGACGGGGTGCATCGACTCGTCGCGGAGCAGCTTCGCCGTTCCGAGCATCGTCTGGACGACGAGCTGCGTCGAGACTTCGCGACCGAGGCCGAGCAGGATGCCCGCTTCGATCATCGCCTCCGCGAGGAGCGCGAAGTACGCGGGTCCCGATCCGGAGACGGCGGTGACGGCGTCCATGTACGGCTCGGGCACCCGCGCGACCGCGCCGACATGCGACAGGACCTCGTCGGCCTGGTCGAGATGTTCGTCCGCGGCGTGGGCACCGGCGCAGATTCCGGCCATCCCCTCGTGGACGAGCGCGGGCGCATTCGGCATCGCGCGCACAACCGGGACGCCGGGAGCGAGCCGGGCCTCGATCTGGGCGGTCGGGATCGCCGCGGCGACGGAGAGCACGGTTTGCTCGGGCGTGAGCAGCCCGCCGATCTCCCCGAGGAGGATCTCGAAGTCCTGCGGCTTCACGGCGATGACGACGAGCGCGGCACCGGTGACCGCGTCGGCGTTCGATAGCGTCGCCTCGACGCCGTGACGGTCGGTCAGCTCCTTGAGCCGCTCCTCGCGGCGGCCCGTGACGACGACGTCACCCGGCTTGCGCCATCCGGAGCTCAGCAGGCCGGCGAGCAGCGACTCGCCGATCTTCCCCGCGCCGAGGATCGCAATGCGTCGGTTCGCGGCCATGTCGGCAGTCTAGGTAGCGGCTGAACGGCACGGAGTTGTACCGATCTCGTCACCCACACGTGCGCCGGCGCCGGCGACTCTCGTGGCATGACGTTGCTCGCGCTTCCACTCGCTCTTCTCGCCTGGCTCGCGTTCGCCGGAAGCACGCCGCCGGTGCGCTCCGTCGTCCTGACCGACGCGACCTGGATCTGTCGCGGAGCGGTCGATCTCGATTTCGTTCAGGTGACGATCACGCCGGCATCCCAGAAGAAGGATGCAGTGCTCCTCCGTGGCTGCAGCGGCCGGATCGGCCGGATTGCGATCTCGAATGCGCAGTGCGACGGCGTGAAGGGAAGCGCGAGCGACCTTGCCGTCGGCGGCGGGACGATCGACCTCACACGGCGGGACGCGAGGCGCGCGTGCCACAAGGACGCGATCCAGATCACGGGCGGCTCAGGTGTGACGTTCACCAACGTACGCGTTCGCGGCGGCGGCCACTCCGGGTTCTTCATCAACGACGCGAGCGGGTCGGGCGTACGCGACGTGACGTTTGTCGACGGCTACGTCGGCCCGTATCCCGGCTACGAGGAGCTGTTCGACACGGACGTCACCATCGGCGACAGCGACCGAAGCGGAGTTGTGGGCTCGACGCTCTGTCCGGCGAAGCAGACGCGACTCGCGCCGAACGGGATCTACATTCCGGCGACACCGAGCACCGGCGGCCGGCCCGCCCGCGATCCGATCGACGAGGGGAACACCTACCTTGCGAGCTGCTAGCCCGTCGCCGCGAGTGCATCGCGATATGGCGCGAGCGCCGCCTCGTCGCGAAAGACGAAGCGCGCCAGCCCCACCGAGGGATGCCGCTCGAGCGCCTCCAGTGTCGCGGCGATCGCGACCGGCGCGGCGAGCTCGAGCGGGTAGCCGTAGGCGCCCGTGGAGATCGCCGGGAAGGCGATCGACGCGCAACCTGCCCCAGCGGCCAGCTCGACCGCGCGCCGATGGCACGCAGCGAGCAGCGTCGGCTCGTTCTCACCGCCGCCGCGCCAGATCGGGCCGACTGCGTGAACGACATAGCGTGCCGGCAGCCTCCCGCCGCCGGTCAGTTTGGCGTCGCCCGGCTCGCAGCCGCCGAGACCGCGGCACTCCTCAAGGATCTCGGGGCCACCGGCTTGGTGGATGGCGCCGTCCACGCCGCCGCCGCCGAGCAGCGACGGGTTCGCCGCGTTCACGATCGCGTCGACCTCTTGCTCGGTCAGGTCGCCGAGGACGAGCTCGATCATCCGAATGCGGCGCGCGTGCGGCGCGGCGCTGCATCCGGGAGCGGGATGAGCCCGTGCGTGAAGGCCGTCGCGAGGTAGAGCCCGGCGAGGCCGGCCCACTCGCCGTACGGCATCAGCAGTTCCGCCGTCTCGTGCCCCTCGACCCAGCGGCCGCGAAGACGTGACATGAGCTTCACGAGGGTCAGGTCGCCGACGAACCCGCGCTCGTAGCGTCCGAGGCCCTCGAGGCACACGACGCCAGCCGACCACGGCCCGAGCCCGCGCTCCCTTTCGATGAATGCCGCCGCCTGCTCGGTCGGCAGACCGTGGAGCCGCTCGAGGTCCACCGATCGGCAGATGCGGACGAGCGCCGCCGCGCGGCGGGCGTGCAGTCCGAGCTGACGCAGGCGCGAGGGTGCGAGGCGTCCGAGCGAGGCGCAGGTCGGAGGGGCGTGGAGCCTGGTTCCCTCGACACGCGGCTCGACGGAGCGGACGATGCCCATCTCCAGCTCGCGCGCGCGACGCGACTCGACCAGCTGGCCGCAGAACGCGCGCAACAGCGCCTGTGCCACCGTGGGCAGACGGAGTTGGCGCATCCCCTGGAACCGCAGCGTCGCCGTTCCGATCAGCGGGTCGCGCGAGAACCGGCGGAGGAACTCCGAGTGGTCGGCGTCGACTGCGGTGAGAAATCGCATCCGCTCGAAGCCCTCCTCGCTCTGCGCGCACAGCACGATGCGGCCGTCGACCGTCTGGGCGGCCGATCCGAGCTCGACACCCTCGCCGATGCGCATCGTCGTCGTGAGGACGCCGTCGCGGAGCTGACGCGTGGCGTCGCTCGCGTGCTTCGAGCAGAGCGAGAGCGTGTACGGGCCGGCGGGGCGGACGACCCGCTCGAAGGTCAACTCGTGCGTGTGGCTTCGGCCTCGGCGTCCACGCCGAGATCGTACGCCCGGCGCAGGATCGGCTCGGCCTGATCCTCGTGCCCGTGCTCGCGCAGGAACGTGGCCCACTCGAGCGCGACCTCGCCGGCGTCAGCGCGCCGCCCGTGAACGGTGAGGAGGTCGACGGCGCGGCGGTACGAGTCGTTTGCGCCGGTCTCGTCGTCCTGGAGCGCCAGTCCCTGGGCCAGGGCGTGAACAGCGGTGCCCTGCTCGCCGCCGTGGAACTCGCCGAGGAGCGCCAACGCCTCGCGGGCACGCTCGACCGCGGTGTCGGCCTCGCCCTCGAGCGCGGCGAGCCTGGACTGGCCCGTGCGGAGCATCCCGAGATCTTCAGGCTGCGCCGTCGCGCCGAACAGGCGCTCTGCCTGCTCGAGGTTCCGCTGCGCCTCGTCCCCGTCCCCGCGTCGCAGCTCTGCGCCGGCCGCGAGGATGTGCGCGCGACCGAGCGTCAGCGTGTCGTCGGTTGCCTTCAGCAGCGCGATGGCGCTGCGGATGTACTCCAGCGCCTCGTTCGAGCGGCCGTTGAGGACGTTCAGGCGCGCGAGCGACCAGTAGAGGCGGACGCGCGTGTAGGGATCGGTCTGGTCGTCGGAGTGGGACAGCGCATCGCGGACGACCTCCGCGGCGCGCTCGAACTCGTTGGCGTCGGTGAGCGCGTAGCTGAGGAACGTTGCGTAGCGAATGTGGATCGCCCTGTCCTCCGGGACGTCCGCGCGTACTCGTGCCAGGCACTCCTCGAAGATGCGCACCGCGCGATCTGGTGCTCCGAGTGCCGCGTACGACTGCCCGAGCGTCGTGTAAAGGTCGGGGCGGAGATGCGGCGGCGGCGCCGAGTCCTCCGCGACCGCGGCCTCGAGGCGCTCGGCGGCTTCGAGATGGCTGCCGCGTTGCGCGGCGGCGAGGCCGATTGCGATCCGCGCGCGGACCGCGGACGTCGTGTCGCCGGCTGCGATCGCCTCCGCGAGGACCTCGTCGAGCTTCTTCTCCGCGGCGCCGACGTCGTCGGCGAGACGCAGCTCGAGCTCGGCGTCCGCGAGACGCAGCTCGCGTTCGTCCACGTCACGGATGTCGCGGCCGGTCTCGAGGTACTCAACGGAGACGCCGAGCTTCTGCGCGAGCTTGCGGAGCGCCTTGACCGACGGCGTCCGCGCGCCCGCTTCGATGCGCGAGATGTACGCGTACGAGACCCCTGGCGACGAAAGGTCGCGCTGCGAGAAGCCCTTCTGAAGACGTAGACGCTTGAGACGTGCGCCGACGCCTTCGCTGCCGCTGCCCTCGGACACGGGGGGCATATTGGATGACGCCTCGGACATAAGTCAAATAGTCAATCGGCGCTTCCTCATGGCAACATTAGCCCCGAACCGCGGATCTGGTGAAAGGGGGAACGTTCATGGCGCCGTGGGGTAGCTAAGGCGTTCAGTCCCGGCGCGGGGACGCCTCGGCGTCCCCGCTCTGTTTACTGTCGCCTGATGGCCTCGGGGCTCGCGCTGGCGATCTACGGGCTCCTGCTGGGGGTCGCCGCGTACCTCGTCTGGCGGCGGCCGGTCTTCGCGCTGTACGCCTGGATCGTCGGACTGGCCGCTCACAACTCGGTCATGGCCGCCCTCTACGGCGCCGGTGTCAGGGGCCATCCGTTGACCGTGATCCAGGCGTGGAAGGAGCTCCTCCTCGCGGTCGCGCTGACGAGCGTGTCGATCGATGCGCTGCGGGCGCGGAGGCTCCCGTTCACGATCCGGCTGCCCGACGTGCTCGCGCTGGCCTTCGGGGTGCTCGTCTGCATCTACGCCGTGCTCCCGCAGGACTGGCTCGGAGGCTCAGCCGACCACGGGGCGGTCGGCCTCGCGCTCAAGCACGACCTCATACCGGTCGCTGCGTACTTTCTCGGACGCTCGGTCGTGACGACCCCGACGGAGATGGCTCGCCTCGCGTGGACGGTCGTCGCTGCCGCCGTGATCGTCGCGCTGCTCGGGCTCGTCGACATCTTCGCGATCCCCATCTCCTGGTGGCGCGATTCCGCCGTCGTCGACTACTTCCACAAGCACCTCGGCTACGACTACCAGGGCACCGGCGGGCTGCCGGAGAACTTCATCTACAACACGGGGTCCGAGCTGCACTTCCTGCGCCGGCTCGTCTCCGTCTTCCTCGGCCCGCTTGCAAGCGCCTACCTGTTCGTCGTCGCGCTCGTGCTCGGACTGGCGCTGTGGAACCGTGCCCGTGCGCTCGCGCTCTCACTGAGCCTCGCGCTGATCGCGGTCGCGCTGCTCTTCACGTTTTCGCGCTCGTCCCTCATCGCGCTGGCCGCCGGTCTCTGCGTGCTCGCGTTCGTCAGCCGCCGCTGGTGGCCGGTCGGCGCCGCCGTGGCGACGCTGGCTGTGAGCGCCGCGTGGGTGCACGTCTTTCCGCATGTCGCGCCCGAGGGGAAGTGGACGAAGCAGGACCTCGTGCTGCAGCGCAACATCGCGAAGCAGAGGCCGGGCGCGAGCGGGAGCGCCGCGAGCATCAACGAGCCGTCGATCCACAGCCACTGGATCAGCCTCAAGGAGGGCGTCCGTACGGTGATCCACCACCCGCAGGGCTACGGGCTCGGCAATGCGGGCCAGACCGCGTCGCGGACGGAGACGCCGATCAAGGCCGGCGAGTCGAACTACACGGAGGTCGGCGCCGAGACCGGGCTCCTGGGCTCGTTCCTCTGGACCGCGTGGGGGCTCGCGACACTCGTCGCGCTGCTCGTCGTTGCACGGCGGACCGGCTGGTGGGCCGCCGCCGGGGTCGCGGCCGCGTTCGCCGCGGCGCTCGCGCTCGCCGTCCAGACGGACGTCATCGGGGATCCGTGGATGGGGTACTGCCTGTGGGCGTTCGCCGGAATCGTCCTGGCCGGTACCGTTGACGGCGGATGGCGATCGACTCCCGCGCCGACATCGGGCACGTCCACCTGAAGGTGAGCGACATCGAGCGCGCGCTCGGGTTCTATCGCGACGTGCTCGGGTTCGAGGTGATGCAGCAGCTCGGCGACCAGGCGGCGTTCATTTCCGCCGGCGGCTATCACCATCACATCGGCCTCAACACGTGGGAGTCGCGTGGCGGCTCGCCGCCTCCGCGCGGCACGACAGGCCTCTACCACGTCGCGATCAGGTATCCCGATCGGAAGGCGCTCGCGAACGCGCTGAAGGCCGTCGTCGAGGCAGGCGTCTCGATCGGCGGTGCGAGCGACCACGGCGTCAGCGAGGCGGTCTACCTCCGCGACCCTGACGAGAACGGGATCGAGCTCTACCGCGACCGCCCCGAGGCGGAGTGGCCGCGCGCCGACGACGGCAGCCTCGTCATCTTCACCGAGCCGCTGGACCTCCAGGGGCTGCTGACCGAGGCGGACTGACGTGCCGAACAGCCGGCGCCGGCTCGGCACGCTTCTCGTTCTCGCCGCGGGGTCGCTGTTCTGCGTCCTGCTCGTGCTCCTGCGGAACCTGCACACCGGCAACCCGAACTTCCGCTACTTGATCTGGAACCTCTTCCTCGCGTGGATCCCGTTCGCGCTCGCGATCTTCGTCTACGACCGCTGGCGTCGGCGCGGCCCGGGGGTGGTGCTCTTCGTGCTCGGCGCCTTGTGGCTGCTGTTCTTCCCGAACGCCCCGTACATCGCGACGGACTTCGTGCATCTACGGCATGACGCGCTCGCTCCGTTCTGGTACGACGCGGTCACGATTGCGGCGTTCGCCTGGATGGGGATCCTGCTTGGCTTCGCGTCGCTGTACCTGATGCAGACCGTCGTGCGGCAGTGGATCGGGACGGCGGCAGGCTGGACGTTCGCCGTCGTCGCGATCGCGCTCGGCTCACTCGGCATCTACCTCGGTCGCTTCCTTCGGCTCAATAGCTGGGACGCTCTCGAGCACCCGAGTGTCATCCCGAGGATGCTGCACACCGCCGCGCGCGACCCGTTCGCGTACCAGGACGCGATCGCGGTGACACTGCTCTTCACCTTCGCGCTGACGTTCGCGTATTTCCTGCTCTACAGCGTCGCCGCGATGGGCCTCGAGCTCGAGTCCGAGCGCAAGTAAGACGTGCGGCCCGCGGGCCGGGTCAAGGCTTTGACTCCGAGCCATCTCGAGCTGCGGCGCTCGAACGACGCCGCCTACCTCGCCTGGGGGCGGCCGGAGGCACCGGTCGCCCCCGCGGGGCGCATCCGCTAGAACTCGTACGTGGCCTCCAAGCCGGTCGAGCAGCTCGAATCGGTCGTGATCCGGTTCGCCGGGGACTCCGGTGACGGCATGCAGCTCACGGGCGGGCGGTTCACCTCCGAGACCGCGATGATCGGCAACGATCTCGCGACCTTCCCGGACTTTCCGGCCGAGATCCGGGCGCCGGCCGGTTCGCTGCCGGGCGTGTCCGGATTCCAGCTCCACTTCGCCGACCACGACATCCTCACGCCGGGCGACCAGCCGAACGTTCTGGTCGCGATGAACCCGGCGGCCCTCAAGACGAACCTCAAGGACCTGCCGCCGAGCGGCACCCTCGTCGTCGACAAGGACGCGTTCACCGATCGCAACCTCCAGAAGGCCGGGTATGACGGCAACCCCCTCGAGGACGGGTCGCTCGACGCGTACGAGGTGCACGCGGTGCCGCTGACGTCGATGACGATCGAGGCTCTGAAGGACATCGAGGGGATCACGAAACGCGAGGCCGAGCGCTCGAAGAACATGTTCGCGCTCGGGCTGATGTCGTGGCTCTACGGGCGCCCCACCGAGGGGACGCTCGAGTTCCTGGAGAAGAAGTTCGCGAAGCGGCCGGAGATCGGTGCGGCGAACGTGAAGGCGTTCCAGACCGGCTACGCGTTCGGCGAGACGACCGAGTCGTTCGCGGTGCAGTACGAGGTCAAGCCGGCGGCGCTGAAGTCGGGCCTCTATCGCAACATCACGGGCAACCAGGCGCTCGCGTACGGGCTCATCGCTGCGTCGGTGAAGTCCGGCCTGCCGCTGTTTCTCGGCGCATATCCGATCACGCCGGCGTCGTCCGTCCTCGAGGAGCTCGCACGGCACAAGAGCTTCGGCGTCCGGACCTTCCAGGCGGAGGACGAGATCGCAGCCGTCGGCGCCGCGCTCGGCGCAAGCTTCGGCGGCTCGCTCGGCGTCTCCACCTCGAGCGGGCCGGGGATCGTCCTCAAGCAGGAGACGATCGGGCTCGGCATCACGCTCGAGCTGCCGCTCGTCATCGTGGACATCCAGCGGGCGGGCCCGTCGACCGGGATGCCGACGAAGCCGGAGCAGGCCGACCTGCTCGGCGTGATGTTCGGCCGGAACTCCGAGTCACCGGTACCGGTGATCGCCGCCGCCACGCCGTCCGACTGCTTCGACGCCGCGCTCGAGGCCGCGCGGATCGCGGTGAAGTACCGGACGCCGGTCTTCCTGCTGTCGGACGCGTACCTCGCGAACGGGTCGGAGCCGTGGCTGCTCCCGGACCTCGACGTGATTCCCCCGATCGACCCGGCCTTCGCGGCGGCGGACGGGGAGGGGTTCGAGCCCTACCGCCGCGACGAGCAGACGCTCGCGCGGCCGTGGGCGATCCCGGGAACTCCGGGCCTCGAGCACCGGATCGGCGGACTCGAGAAGCAGGACGTCACCGGGGACATCAGCTACGACCCCGACAACCACGACCTCATGGTGCGGCTACGTGCGCAGAAGGTCGCCGGCATCGCGCAGGACATCCCGGAGCTCGAGGTCGACGACCCCGACGCGGCGGGGACGCTCGTGCTCAGCTGGGGCGGGACATTCGGGTCGGTCGCTGCGGGCGTGCGTCGCGTCCGCGCTGACGGCAAGAAGGTCGCGCACGCGCACCTCCGGCATCTCAACCCGTTCCCGCGCAACACCGGCGAGGTCCTACGAAGCTACGACAAGGTCCTCGTCCCCGAGATCAACCTTGGTCAGCTCCTGAAGCTCATCCGGGCGGAGTTCCTCGTCGACGCCACCGGCTTCAACCTCGTCCGCGGCATCCCGTTCCGGGCCGGCGAGGTGGCGGACGCGATCGACGCCATGGTCGACGCCTGAACGCCGGCACAGAGTCGTTGCACTTCTGAGACGCACGCGGGTCTGACCCCTACCGGGGACGGAAGCGCGTCGAAAGTGCGCCAACTCTGAGGCTTGACAGGTGACCGAAAGGTCACTAGAGTCGGCGTCGTGGAAAGCGTTACCAAAGAGTCACATGTTCTCACTCCCGACGAAGAGGTGGCGTTCAAGGCGCTCGCCGACCCCACGCGGCGGGCGATCCTCGACCGCCTCTTCGAACGGGACGGGCAGAGCCTCGGCGAGATCGAGGCCGCGTTCGAGATGTCCCGGTTCGGCGTGATGAAGCACCTGCGCATCCTCGAGGGTGCGGGCCTCGTCACGACGCACCGAGTCGGGCGCTCGAAGCTGCATTACCTGAACCCCGTCCCGATCCGGGAGCTGCACGACCGTTGGATTCACAAATTCGCCGCTGGCGCCAGCGCAGCCCTGCTCGGCCTCAAGGCCGACGTCGAGAAAGGAGCAACCATGTCAGCGACCGAAGCGGTCACCACCGGCGACGACGATGTGCTGGCCCTGGAGAAGCCCTCGCACGTGTTCGCCGTCTACATCCGCACGACGCTCGAGCGCTTGTGGGAGGCGATCACGAGCTCGGACTACACGCTGAAGTACTACTTCGCGAGCACCGTCGACTCCGACTGGAAGACGGGCTCGCCGTTCATCTACAAGATCGGCGACAAGCCTGCGATCGTCGGCGAGGTCGTCGAGTCGATCCCGCTCGAGAAGCTCGTCTGCACGTTCGACGCGCAGTGGGACGACGAGGTCGCACCGGATCCGCCCTCGCGCATCACCTGGATGCTGGAGATGGCCGGTCCGGACGTCTGCAAGCTCACGGTCGTCCACGACGGCTTCGAGACGCGCACGGCGACGTTCGACCAGGTCGTCGGCGGCATGCCGTTCATCCTCAGCGGGCTGAAGACACTGCTGGAGACGGGCGAGCCGCTGATGCAGGGCTAGACCCCGAATCCCTACAGTGGGCCGCATGGCGGACCGCCTGCGGCCCCTGTGGGACTTCGACGACCTCGACGCGACCGAGCTGCGCCTGCGGACACAGCTCGAGACCGAGACCTCGGACGCGGGACGCGCGGAGGTCCTGACACAGATCGCGCGCGTGCACGGACTGCGCGACGACTTCGACGGAGCGACGCGCACGCTCGACGAGGTCGAGCAGCTCTCGTCCGACGACGTCGTGCGTGTCAGGCTCGACCTCGAGCGCGGTCGCGTGCAACGCTCGAGCGGCAACCCCGAGCAGGCGCTTCCACACTTCGAGGCAGCATTCGAACGCGCGTGCGCGAGCGGCCACCATTTCCTGGCCGGCGACGCCGCCCACATGTGCGCCATCGCGGTTCCCGACCTGGAGTCGATGGGGCGGTGGACCGAGCGCGGGCTCGAGCTCGGCGAGCGCGAGCCGGAGGCTGCCTACTGGGCGGGCCCGCTGCTCAACAACCTCGCGTGGTCGTACTTCGACGCGGGCGACTACGACCGCGCTCTCGATCTCTTCCGGCGCGCGCTCGAAGTCCGCGAACGGGACCCGGACAACCCTTCGGCGATCGCGTGGGCGAAATACGGCGTCGGTCAGGCACTGCGCATGCTCGACCGGTCCGCGGAGGCGGTGCCGCTCCTCGAGGATGCCGTCGCGTGGTCTGACCTCCCGGCGTTCCGCGAGGAGCTCGAGCTCGAGCGCGCCGAGCTCGCGCGTCGCAGCTAGCCGAGGGGGATCGACGCGCGCACGGTCGTCCCGGCTCCGGCCGGGCTGTCGAGAGTGAGCTTTCCGCCGAGCGCCTCGACCCGGTCGGCGAGCCCACGCAGGCCCGTTCCGGCGTCCATCGACGCGCCGCCGCGGCCCTTGTCCACGACCTTCACCACAGCGCGGTCGCCATCGACGGTGACGGAGACGCTCGCGTCGTCGGCCTCGGCGTACCTTGTCACGTTCGTGAGGGCTTCGGAGACGACGAAGTAGGCGGCGACCTCGACGCGTTCCGGGAGACGCTCCGACGGGAGCTCGCCCAGCTCGACCTGGAGGTTCGACCGGTCTGCGAGTGCGGTGAGCGCCGCGGCGAGCCCTCGCTCCGAGAGGACGGCGGGATGGATGCCGCGCGCGAGCTCGCGCAGCTCGGCGAGTGCCAAGGCGAGGTCGGCCCGCGTCTCGTCGAGGAGCCGGCGCGCTCTCTTCGGATGGTCGGGGAGGCTCTCCGCGGCCATGGCGAGCTTCAGTGCGAGTGCGACGAGATGCTGCTGCGCGCCATCGTGCAGGTTCCGCTCGAGGCGACGGCGCTCCGTGTCGGCCGTCTCGACGAGCCGCGCGCGAGAGGCCGCCAGCTCGCTCTCGACGCGCTTGCGGTCGGTGACGTCGCGGATGAATCCCGTGAAGATCGCCTCGCCGGGCAGCTCGATCTGCGTGATCGTCAGCTCGACGGGGAACTCTCTGCCGTCCGCACGCATACCGCGGATCTCTATGCGGTTGTCGAGATACGAGCCTCTGCCGGTCTGGAGAAAACGCTCGAGCCCGCGGCGGTGTGCGTCCCGCAGCGACGGCGGGATGATCAGCTCGGCCATGTCCTTGCCAACCGTGTCCGCCCGGACGTAGCCGAACATCTGCTCGGCGGCCGGGTTGAACTCGAGCACGCAGCCCCGGGCGTCCATGGTGATGACCGCGTCGAGCGCCGCGCCGAGGACGGCCTGTGTCGTGGCCTCGTCCTCGAGCGATGCAGCCTCCGCCCGCCGGCGGACGACGAACTGCCCGATGAGACGCCCAAGCACCGCGGTCGACGCGAGCACCGCGTCGTCGGGCTCTTGGAGCTCGCGCGCGAAGAACTCCATCGTGCCCACGACGTCGCGCGGACCGCGGATGGGGAACGAGACCGCCGCCGTCAATCCCGCGTCGGCAGCCGCGCGGCTCCTCGGGAAGTTGTCGTCATCGCCGACGTCCGCGATCCATGCGGGTTGGCCCGTGTCCCAGACCCGGCCGGGTAGGCCCTCCCCGCGCGCGAGGCTCATACGCTCGCTGAGCGACACGAAACGGTCGGCCCGCTCACCCGGCGCGTGCCAGACGGCGACGCAACGGAGTGACCGGCCGCTGGGATCGACCTCCCACACGGCGCCGAGCTCCCAGCCGAGCGCAGTCCCGATCGATTCCATCACGCCCTCGTAGGCGTGCGCGGCGCTCGACGCCTCCGCGAGCGTCCGTGCGACCGCGAGCTCCAGCTGCGTGGACTGACCCGGCTCGGACGTCACGGCGCCGTCCACCCCGGCGTCAGCCGGACGTCGTCTCGAACCGATCGAGCCCGTCGTCCGGGAGGGTCTCCCACGGCGCCACCGAGCGCACCCAGGTGTGCGCGCTCGGCCGGACGTCGAACGGCTCGTCGAGCGCGCTCGCACGGACGCTGCAGGTCGGCGAGTCCGGCCAGTCGCCCCCGAAGAGGTTCGACCCGCACACGGTGCAGAAGGACTTCGAACTGCCCTCGGACGGCTGGAAGGTCTTGACGAGCTCGTCCCCTTGAAGGACCTGGACCGCGCTCGACGACACTCGGAGGTTCGTCGTGCCTCCGCTGCCCGAGAGCTTCTTGCAGCTCTCGCAGTGGCAGTACCGCATCGTCTCCGGCGTCTCGGTCAGCTCGAACTTCACGCCCCCGCACAGGCAGCTCCCGGTCAGGCTCATGGACCGGACACTAGTCATCCGGTTCCCACGAGGCCTCGACCACGTATCCGTCGGGATCGCGGCACTTGACGCTCACGTACTCCGGTTCCTCCCAGTGCTCCACGATCGGGACACCGTCTTGCTCGAGCCGCGCGCGGAACGCCCGAACCTCGTCCGGGCTCGCGAGCCCGAGCCCGAAATGCAGAAATCGCGGCAGCCTGATCGGCTCGTCCGTCGGCCCGAGCGCGAGGGCGAAGCCCTCGGCGTTGTAGAGCATGAGCACGCCGTCGTCGTAGCGGCGGGGCGGGGAGGCGCCGAACCCGAAGTAGGTCTCGTAGAAGCGGCGGGAGCGCTCCTGGTCGGTCACCGCGAGCGCGAGGTGATCCACGGGGCGACTCTACTCCCGCCCCCGACTATCATCGAAGCATGGCCACGAACGGCAAGCTCACGGCCAAGGACTACAAGACCGACCAGGAGGTCCGTTGGTGCCCGGGCTGCGGGGACTACGCGATCCTGGCCGCGCTCCAGTCGTTCATGCCCGAGCTGGAGGTGCCGAAGGAGAACATCGTCTTCGTCTCCGGGATCGGCTGCGCCGCGCGGTTCCCGTACTACATGGAGACGTACGGGATGCACTCGATCCACGGCCGCGCGCCCGCGATCGCTACGGGGCTCGCCACGTCACGTCCCGACCTTTCCGTCTGGGTCGTGACGGGTGACGGCGACTCGCTCTCGATCGGCGGCAACCACCTCATCCACGCGCTGCGGCGCAACGTGAACATCAAGCTCCTGATGTTCAACAACGAGATCTACGGGCTCACGAAGGGGCAGTACTCGCCGACGAGCCCCCTCGGCACGCGGACGAAGTCGACGCCGATGGGCTCGCTGGACTGGCCGTTCAACCCGCTGTCGCTCGCGATCGGCGCCGAGGCGTCGTTCGTCGCGCGCGCGATCGACACCGATCGTGCCCATTTGACGGACGTGCTCCGCGCTGCGGCCGCACACCGTGGCAGCGCCTTCGTCGAGATCTTCCAGAACTGCAACATCTACAACGACGGCGCGTTCGACTTCGTGCGGGACGACAAGGCGAACCGGATCTACCTCGAGCACGGCAAGCCGATCCGCTTCGGCGAGGAAGGTGCGCGAGGCGTCCGGCAGCGCGCGGACGGGAGTGTCGAGATCGTCGACGTCACCGACGAGTCCGAGCTGCTCGTGCACGACGCGCACCATGCCGAGCCGAGCGCTGCGTTCGCGCTCAGCCGGTTGACGCAGTCGACGTCGAACGCGACGCCGATCGGGATCTTCCGGGACGTCGCCCGGCCGGTCTACGACGACCTGATGGCCGAGCAGCTCGATGCCGCCCGCGAGAAGGGCGAGGGCGACCTCGCCGCCCTCCTTCGCGCGGGCGACACCTGGAACATCTGAGCGCCTAGCCCTCCGGCATCGTCGCCGACGGGTCGTTCTGCCAGAGGCCGATGGGATTCCCCTCAGTGTCCGCGCCGGTTGCGAACCAGCCCATGCCGGGCACCGGCTGTGGGTCGTCGGCCTTTCCCCCGAGCTCCCGCATCTTGGCGACGCCCGCGTTGATGTCGTCGACGTCGAAGTAGACCCGGATGGCACCGGGGTCACCCGGGTACACCGCTCCACCCATGGTCTCCTCGAGCCGCGTCATGTGGTACTCGGCGGGACCCTCCATCCCCTCGAAGCTCCAGCCGAACATGCCCTTGTAGAAGTCGAGGGCGCGGCCGGTGTCGCCTGCGGCGATCTCGAAGTGCACGAGCTTTCCAGCCATCACTGCTCTCCTTTCGGACGATTCGCAGCGGCGACCTTAACCGCCCGAATGCCGCGTCGCACTTTCCACAGGCTGGTCGCGGGTCACCCGAACCGAGGGGCGTAAGCTGTGGAAAACCTGAGGATTACCGGTTATTCGCGCTTGGAGGAGAGACGGAACGAGGTGAGCCGGTTCCGGAGCGTCGTCCCGACGTCACCGTCCGTGGACGGCTCCTCCGTTGGGGTCTCGTCGGGCTTCGCTGGCTGCTGATCCTGCGCGTGCCACAGGTCGATGTGCAGGCGCTCGATCTCGTCGCTGAGGAGGAGGATGGCCCTACCCGCCGCCCGCACTTCCTCGCGGTCGTCGTGCGTCAGCCCGTCACCCCACCGCCGCAGCGTGGTGAGTTTGTGTTCGTCCATGCGATCCGTTGTCGATCTCCGAAACACCACCCTAACGCCGATCCGACGGCGTCGATACGCTGGCCGACGTCTAAGGGGTTGTGGGTATGAACGTGAGCAGGAGTTTCTGGATGGCAGCCGCGGCCGTGTCCGTGGCGTGCTCGCTCGCGCTGCAGGCGCAGCCGGCGCGCGCCGCAGCGGCGCAGTCCTGCGACAGCTCGGGCTACAGGCTCGTGCTCCAGTCGCTGACGGCTTCGACGCGCGCCGACCTCGTCGTGCGTGTCTTTGCGGTCAGGCCCGGCTGCGAGTTGCCGACGACGCTCTCGAGCGTGCAGGCAACGGTCTTCACGTTGCGCGGAGCGCAGCAACGCCGTCTCGCGGCTCGCAACGTCGCCGCGCCGGGTGGCGTCGCGACGGTGCGTCTCGGCCGCGTCGCGCGGCTCCAACCCATCGCGGCAACCGTGTCGTTTGGACCGCAGGTCACGCTGCGCGGGACGGCCCGCACGCTGCTGAAGCCGGACCTGATCCTGACCTCCGTCAAGACGAATCGCTCGAGCCTCGCCGGCAAGCCGTTCTTCGTCACCGCCGTGGTGCGGAGCCGCACCCGTGACGTCGGCGCGACCGCCGTCCTGGCCGTCACCTCCGCCGGCACGGTGCTCGGAAGGAGCACGCTGGTCGTCCCGGCCCGGCGCCGGGTCACGCAGAAAGTGCCGGTCACACTCGCGACTCCAGGACGCGCCCGCCTCTCCGTCACGATCTCGGGCGCCAACCCTGCCGAGTCGTCGCTGCGGAACAACGCCCGCTCGGTAACCGTGTCGGTCACCGAGTTCCGCGTGCTGCCTTCCTCGGTGATCACGCCGAGCTTCGCGGGGTTCGGCGGCCAGTTCAACCACCACGTCTACGCCGCCATCAGCCGCGGCGTCGGCGTCAACGACCAGAACGTCGCGGACATGGAGTCGAAGATGCGGGCTCTGCATCCGCAGTTCTCGCGCGTCTTCTTCACGCCGGCGGCCTTCAGCGACCCGGACCGGATGCAGTCGTTCGTCCGCACCGTGCTGCTCGCGCAGAGCACCGGGACGACGATCAACGTCACGTGGCAGGGAGGGACGCTCAACGTGGCGAACGGGACCATCCCCAAGTTCGCGGACGTGCTCATCGACCTCGTCCGGAACCGCGGCGTCACGAGGCTCCGGTGGCTCACGCTCCAGAACGAGCCGAACCGGACACGCCTCACGCCGGAGCAGGTCGAGGCGTCGTACCGGGCGCTCGATCCGTACATCTCGAGCATCCGGGGACAGGTGCGCTACATGGGTGGTGACCTCGTCCGCGGGCCGGACACGGGAGCGCCGAATCAGCAGGTGTGGTTCCAGTACATGGCCGACCACATGTCGGATCTCCTGGACGCGTACTCGATCCACGTCTTCTGGGACTACTGGGACACGCAGAAGATCGTCGACCGGCTGACGGAGGTGCGGGCGATCGTCGACGCGCTGCCGCAGGCCGGCCGCAAGCCGCTCTACGTCACCGAGTACGGCGTCCGCGGGCTCCGTCAGGTCAACGGCGTGGCGACCGGCGACCCTGGTGTCTGGGCGGACGGCTCGACGCCGTCTCACGGACGAACGTCAGCGCCTTCCAGCACGCCTGGTTCGACGTGCTCGCCGCGCGCCTCGGCTACGTCGGGACGAGCAAGTGGGACTCCTACTTCGGCAAGTACGACAACGGCACGCAGGCGTACTACTTCATCGGGGACCCGCAGAGCGGCTGGCCGCTCTTCCCGCTCTACAACGAGATCCATCTGCTGACGACGACGGTGAAGCGGGCTGGAAGGTCGTCGGAGTCGACTCCGTCCCGGACACGTCGCGCCTGGCCGCCGCGTTCGTCGGGCCGTCGGGTCAGCGGACGGTGGTCGGGCTCGACACCGCCGGCGCGCAGCTCAACGCGGTGTCGCCGACGGCGGTGTCCTACAGCATCGGCGGCCTGCCGCCGTCCACCCAGCTGCGCCTCGCGCTCTGGAACGAGGCCGGGGACGGCTCGTCGGCGCGGCGAAGACGATCACGTCTGACGGCGGGGGTCGTCAGTTGCGCGGCAGCACGGCGTGTTCGCGCTGACCTCGTTGCGGCGCCTATCCCGCAGGACACGGTCGTCTTCGTCTTGACCACGCTCCGCCTGGCAAGCTGGGCGGGAGCGAAAGAAAGGGGGAGACGCAATGCCGCAGAACCCACCGGAGGGGTATCACGCGCGTGACGCCGTACCTGCTACTACAAGGACGCCGGCGCCGCGCTGGACTTCATCGCCGGCGTCTTCGGCTTCACAAGAAGCCGTCCGCATGTCCGGCGAGGACGGCGTCGTGAACCACGCCGAGGTCGAGCTCGATGGAAGCCACCTGATGCTCGGCGCGCCCAGCGAGGGCTACAGAAGCCCCAGGGAGCTCGGCGGAACGACCGAGGTCCGTCTACGTGTACGTCGACGACGTCGACGCGCACCTTGAGCACGCGAGGTCGAACGGCGCAGAAGTCGTGCGTGACGTCGAGGATCAGTTCTACGGTGACCGCTCGTACGGCGCCAAGGACCCAGAGGGACACGAGTGGTTCTTCGCGACCGCACGTTCGCGACGTGTCGCCCGAGGAGATGAAGGCGGCAATGTCAGGGGCCCAGGCGGGCTGAGGAAAGGAGCAGCAATGCACGCACGCATCGCCAGGTTCGAGGGCGATCCGGGCTCGATCGACGAGATGATCGACGGGATCCGCAAGGACGTCGAGAGCGGCGCCCGGCCGCCGGGGCTCGAGGACGCGACGGGCCTGATGGTCATGGTCGACCGCAGCACCGGTCAGAGCCTCGGCATCACGTTCTTCGCTGACGAAGCAGGGCTGAAGCGCGGCGACGCCGCGCTCAACGAGATGTCGCCCGACGGCGAGGGGCAGAGGACCGCGGTCGAGTTCTACGAGGTTCCCATCTCGATGCTGAACCCGACGTAGCGGCTCCGGGCCGCGACGTCTCCTAGAAGGCCGCCGGCGCCCCGAAGGGCGCCGGCGGTGGTGTCGCTCAGGCGTCGGACGCGTTCTGGTCGTGATCGCAGTGGGACCGGTCCGACTGTGACGGTGTCGTCGTTGTCGTCTTGGCGCTGTTCGTGCCCGCGCCCCTGAATCGGAGCCGTTCCGCCACCGGCGGCGATCGCTACTCCCGCACCGCCGAGTGCCATGACTGTCGCAGCTGCGGCGAGGGCGGTGTGCTTGGGTCGGAACACGTCGTACCTCCTTTCGGTCACGGTTGACGCGCCCTACTCAACAGCCCGGGGCTAAGAAAGCTCGAAGACCCTTCTAAGAAGTCGCTGAGAGTTCGCCGGCGACTTCGGTCACCTCGCTGCCCACGACGATGCTCTCGCGCCGGCGCCTGCGCGGCGGCGTGATCAGCAGCGCGACCACCGCCCCGATGAGTGCGGCGATCGCGCTGAGCGCGAAGGCGATCTCGAAGCCGACGACGGACGGCGTGCCCGTGCGTGCGATCGTGTGCGCGGTCAGGAGCGCCGCGCCGACCTGGCCGCCGATCACGCCGCCGACGGTGCGCATGACGGTGTTCATGCCGGTCGCGACGCCGGTCTCCGTGTGGGCGCACGGCCTCGGTGATGAGCGTCGCCATCGCCGCGAAGGCGAAGCCGACGCCGACGCCGAGGATCGGCATCGCCGGCGAGGATCTGCCACGGCTCGTCGTGCCACGCGGCGAGCATCCCGCGACGGCGATGGCGACGAGGAGCATCCCGGTCAGCGAGCGGCCACTTGGACCCGACTCGCCGCCCGATGCAGCCCGGCGATCGGCCCGGCGAAGAGCAGCGCGATCGAGCTCGGCAGGAGGTAGAGGCCCGCCTTCGTCGCGCTGCGCGTCGAAGCCGTAGTCGACGACCCGCTGCAGCGCCGTCCGGCAGACCGTGCGGCGTCTCGACGAAGTTCGGGATGAGGACGAAGCAGCCGAACATCGAGAAGCCGGCGATGAGCGCCGTGAGGTTCGTGAAGAGGACGACCCGGCGAGCGAGCATCCGCATGTCCACCATCGGCTCCTCGATGCGAAGCTCGGCGAGACCCCAGGCGACGAAGAAGAGGAGCGCCGTGAGCCCGAGCCCGAGCGTCTGCGGTCGACGTCCAGCCCCAGCTCTCGCCCTCGGTCAGCGCGACCAGCACGCGATCAGGCCGAGCGGACAGCAGCGTTGCGCCGACGAAATCGACCCTCGACGGCGTCTTGATCGGCGACTCGGGCACGAAGCGCGCAGACGAGCACGATCGCGACGGCCGGTCCGATCGCGCCGACGACGAAGAGCCAGCGCCACGAGGCGTTGTCGACGATCACGCCGGAGAGCGACGATCCCGAAGCCGCCACCGATCGCCGAACACCGCGGAGACGAGGCCGATCGCGACTCCGACCTTCTCGGGCGGGAACTCGTCGCGGATGATCCCGTAGCTCAACGGGAAGACGGCCGCGCCCGCGCCCTGCACGGCCGCGCCAGGCGATCAGCGACCCAGATGCTCCAGGACGCAGCCGCCGCCGATCGAGCCGAGCAGGAAGATCGCGAGCGAGATGACGAGCAGCCGTTCCTTGCCGTACTGGTCGCCGAGCTTGCCGAGGATCGGCGTCGCGACGGAGGCGACGAGGAGGAAGACCGTCAGGACCCAGGTCACCCAGGTCGTCGTCGTGTCCAGGTCGCGCTGCAGCGTCGGCAGGGCCGGGATGACCATCGTCTGCTGCAGCGCGAACGCGATCCCGGCCAGGGTGAGGATCGCGAGCGTCACGTTGTAGTGCTGGCGCTCGGCTTCCACTGGGCTCCGGCAGCCTAGCCGCCGGACGGTCGGTATAGAGACCTTTACAATGGACGGGCACCTCCCTAAGCTCCCGGCCATTGCGGCGAGGTCCGAGGGGCAAGGTCTCACGTCGCTCGGTCTCACATAACGACACCAGGGGGTGACCTTGAGGAACCTTGTCCTTGCTGCGCTCGCGGCTGCCTGCGTCCTGCTCGCGGGGCTCGGCGCGTCCGCCCAGGCGGCGCGCGTCGACAGCTCGCAGAAGCTCCTCGTGGGCTTCAAGGCGAAGCTTGCCCAGGCGGACTCAGACCTCGTGAAGCGGCTCGGCGGGGAGATTCGCCGATCCCTTCCGGAGGCGGACGCACTCGCGATCAACCTGCCCGAGTCGAAGCGGGCGGAGCTCGCAAGGGCGATCGGCGTCGAGTACGTCGAGGAAGACGCGATGCGCTACCCGCTCGGCCTCGCCGATGCACAGCTCGCCCCGTCGCTCACGAACGGCCTCTACGGGCTGCTCACGACGAAGGCCACCGCCGCGCAGTCGCGGGGCATCACGGGTGCGGGGGTCAAGGCGTGTGTCGCTGACACGGGCCTCGACTACACCCATCCGGACATCGCTCCGAACTACGTCGCCGGGATCGACACGGTGGCGAACCCGGACGACAACGACCCGTGGTGGGGCGGCGACCCGAACGAAGTCCACGGGACGCACGTCTCCGGGACGATCCTCGGCGCGTTCAACACGGTCGGCGTGTTCGGCGTCGCGTACAACGCCAAGCTCTACTACGCGCGTGTGCTCGGCCCGAACGGCGGCACGTCGAGCGACATCATGGCCGGCGTCCGCTGGCTGGTCGAGCAGCAGGGCTGCAAGATCGTGAACATGAGCCTCGGCGGGTCGCTGAAGCTCACGACCGAGAACCGGTTCTACAAGCAGATGCGCCAGAGGGGCGCGCTCATCGTCGCAGCGGCCGGAAACGACGGCGCCAGGCGACTGAGCTACCCCGCCGGCTATGCGGTGAACCTGTCGGTCGGAGCCGTGGATGTCAACAACGCGCACGCCTCCTTCTCGAACACCGGCAAGGGGCTCGACCTCTCCGCTCCGGGCGTCCTCGTGCTCTCGTCCGTGCCCTCGGGCATGGGCTCCGAGGCGCAGGTGAACCAGGGCTCGAACACCTACCGAGCCTTCGGCCTCGAGACGGCCGCGCATACGACGTCCACCGGGATCACGGGCAAGATCCTCGACTGCGGGACCGGCGCGGTCGGCGGATGTCCTGCCGGAGTGGCCGGCAATGTCGCGTTGATCCAGCGCGGCACGAACACCTTCGCCGAGAAGATCACGAACGCCAAGAACCAGGGCGCCGTGGCGGCGATCATCTACAACAACGTCGCCGGTGACTTCACGGGCACGGTCGACGGCGCGGTCGCGCCGATCGTCGGCGTGTCCGTGTCGGCGGCGACAGGCGCCGCGCTCAAGGTGCAGGCCGGGAACAACGTGACCGTCGTGAACCTCGCGTCGGCGTGGGACCACTTCGACGGCACGTCGATGGCAACGCCGCATGTGAGCGGCGTCGCGGCGCTCGTCTGGCAGAAGTTCCCGACGTTCACGGCAGCGCAGGTCGAGAGCCGGCTCACGAGCACGGCGACCGACCTCGGGACTCCTGGGCTCGACGCGACGTTCGGCTTCGGGCTCGTCAACGCAGACGCGGCCGTCGGGCCGTAGCGAACTGGATGGGAGCCCGCCCTCCGGCGGGCTCCCGTTCGGCCCCCTCAGACCGACCTTCGGCGGCTCAGCAGCCGCGAACCGCGCGATCCACCGTGACGAGGCGGTCGAACGCCACCGTCACGCGCGCGCGCACGACCGCGCGCTTCTTGAAACTCAGCTTGACTCGGAACGGCGCGCGGGCGTCGGCGGCGACGCGCCTGCCGTTCACGAGGAAGGCGGCGGACTGGATGCCCGGCCCGCTCACCGTGGCCCGGATGTTGCCGCACCGGCCCGCCCGCGACGCGGTCATGTGCACGGCAGGACGGTCGCGGCAGCTTCCGCCGGCGCAGCTCATGAGCGTGTGCAGGCGTGCAGCGAGGGATGCCTTCACCGCGTCGTACGCCGGGTTCGCGTGCTGGCTGGCGAGCTCGTACGGATCTCGCGCGAGGTCGTAGAGCTCACGGTCGCCGTTCTGGTGCTCCGCGTACATGAAGTTGCGCGAGCGGACGGCGTCGAAGTGCGTGACGCCGGGCATGTTGTCCACCAGCAGGTCGCGCCCGAGCTCGAGCGTCGGGTCCCGCCAGAGTGGGAGGAGCGACGTGCCGTCGAGCGTGCGCCCCGACGGCCTCGCGCCTGCGGCGGCGAGGAGCGTCGCTGCGTCGTCGATGTTCGACACGAGCTGCCGCCGGTGTGCGCCACGCGGTAGCGACGTGTTGCCGGTCCAACGCATCAGCAGTGGCAAATGAATGCTTTCTTCGTAGAGGAGAACCTTGCCGTTGCGAACGCGGTGCTCTCCGTGGAAGAAGCCGTTGTCCGACGTGAACACGATCAGCGTGTTGTCGAGCTCTCCGGTCGCGCGGAGCGTGTCCACGATCGAGACGACCGCGTCGTCGACCGCCATGAGCGTCTCGCGCCGCTGCTGCCAGTTCTCCTGGATGTTCGCGCGCTGACGTGCAGTGATCAGCGGCCGGCGCCGGATGATCAGCGGCTTGTCGGAGACGTCCGCCTCGTTGAAGCTCGGCGGCTGCGGGAGCGGCGTCCCCGCAAGCTTGTTCGCGTAGCGCGGCGCGGGATCGGGCGTCGCGAACCCGGCGGGGTCGCCCGGCTCACGCGGGCCGCCGGAATGGTCGGCGAGGAACGCGACCCAGAGGAAGAACGGCCCCTCGGGCGTGCGCCGGCGGATGATCTCGTTCGCCTTGTCCCGCAGGACGTCGGTCTGGTAGCACGAGGGCTCGGGAACAGCGCAGTACGTCGTCAGGGCGCCGTTCTCGTTGAGCGTGTAGCCGTAGTAGCGGTACGTCGACGGGTCGACCGCGCCGCGCCACTCGCTCCATCCCGGCGGGATCTCGAGCGGATTCCGGCGGCCGTAGCCGTTCAGGTACTTGCCGAGGTGCGCGGTGTAGTAGCCGGACGCCTGCAGCCAGACGGGCAGCGTCCTCGTCCCGTCGAGCTTCTCGAAGCCGCCGTCGGGCGGCGCGTTTCCGCGCACGCCGTCGTTGTGCGGGTACTGGCCGGTGAGAAAGGTCGCGCGCGAAGGGCAGCAGAGCGAGAAGGAGTCGAAGTTCTGGTCGAACGACACGCCCTCGTCCCCGATCAGGCGCTTCACGTTCGGGAGCACCGCCATCTCTGCGAGCGTCTGGTCGTCCGTCTCGAGGACGACGATGTTCGGTCGCTCCGCTGTCGCGGCCGCGGCGGTCTCGCCGCGCTCCTGCGCGCCGACCGCGACGACGCACGCGAGCGCGACGAGCACAGCCACCATCAGTCCGAGCCTTCGTCTCATGTTCCCCCCTGTTGCCAGGCCAGTGGCCCCGTTATTGCCGCCGGTCGTATGGGCGGGGTTCACGTCGCCTAAGGATTCTGTAAGGACTCCGAACGGTCTTTACGCGGCTAGCTGCTCCTCCGCGCCCGTCTGCTCGATCAGGTCGGCCGAGCGTGCGCGGAGCCAGACGTAGAGGGAGATCGACAGACCGACGATCCCGGCGACGCCGAAGGCGAGCTCCGTCCCTCCGGCCGCGGTCAGCCAGCCGGAGAGGATGCCGCCGAGGGTGCCCGTGCCTGCGAACGCGAAGAAGTAGATCCCGATGATGCGCCCGCGGAGGTGATCGGGCGAGGCGAGCTGGATGAGCGAGTTCGAGCTCGCCGACCAGGTCGTGAAGCAGATTCCACCGACGAAGAGCAGTGCCGCGATGGCCACCGTGGAGTGCAGCGGCGCGATCAGGAGCTGGGACAGCGCAAACCCTGCGCTGCCGACCGTGGCCGTGCCGACGGTCGCGCGGCTGATGTGCGCAGAGACGAGCGCGCCGATCAGCGCTCCGACCCCGAACACCCCGGAAAGGACGCCGAACGTCTCCGGCCCGGAATGCAAGGTCTGCTTGGCGAGCACCGGCAGGAGCACGTTGAAGTTGAGGCAGAACGTGCTCATGACGGCCACGAGACTCAGGATCAGCCAGATCTGCTCGTCGCGCCGGGCGTAGTTCAGCCCTTCCTTGAGCCCGTTCAGAATCGACGTCCGCGCGCGCCGCGCGACCGCGTGGAACTCCTCCGGCCGCATCATCAGCAGCCCGGCGAGCACTGCGACATAGCTCACGGCGTTCACCGCGAAGCAGAAGCCGGCGCCGGCGGCTGCGATGAGGACGCCTCCGAGCGCCGGGCCGAAGATGCGCGCCCCGTTGAAGACGCCGGAGTTCAGGCTGATCGCGTTCGGCAGCTCGGCGGGCCCGACCATGCGAAAGGTGAGCGACTGGCGCGAGGGCGCGTCGAGGACCTGGACGAGGCCCATGAGCGCGGCGATCACGTAGACCTGCCACACCTCCGCGACGCCGGCGAGCGCGATCGTTGCGATCGTGGCGGCAAGGATCATCTGCGTGAATTGCGTCCCGATCACGGTCCGCCAGGAGTCCAGCCGGTCGACGACGACGCCGGCGACGAGGCTGAAGAGCGTGAACGGCAAGAACTGGCAGAGCGCGAGGACGCCGACGGCGACGGGCGAGTGCGTCAGCGAGAGAACGAGCCACGCCTGGGCGACGCGCTGCATCCACGTGCCGACGTTCGAGATGACCTGCCCGAAGAAGAAGAGCCGGTAGTTGCGGTGCTTGCGGACGCTGAGAAACGTGCGTCCACCGGCGCGGAGAATCGCGGCTGTCAAGCCGTCTCGTCCAGCAGATGGGCGAGCGGCTCGATCGCAGCGTCGATCGCCTCGAGCTGCGCGGGCTGGAGCTGTCCCAGCCGCGCGGAGAGCCAGGCCGTCCGCTTCGACTTGACCGAGCGGAGCACCTTGCGGCCGGCCTCCGTGAGCGTGAGCCCGACGCGGCGCTGGTCTCCCTCGACCGGCGCGCGCTGGACGAGGCCGGCGTCCTCGAGCTTCGAGACGAACTTCGACATGCCCGGCACCGAGATCCGCTCGAGGCGAGCGAGCTCCCTGATGCCGATCCCCGGATGGAATTTGATCTGGACGAGGAGGGCCACCTGGCCGCCGGTGACCCCCAGGGAGTGGACCTCGCGGCGCAGCTCGCGATTCAGGGTCAGGAGCACCGGCCTGAGCCGGTTGGCGACGGTTGTGGGATCTGATACGACGGTGGTCATTTCGTTAACCAGGTTAACGAATCGGATGGGACTAACGCCGGCTTGAGCCGGATCCCTCGTTTGGGCGGGCTGTGGGCGCGGGCACAATCCCGGCGTGGCCAGGAATCCGCTCGAGGACGTCGCCCGCGGCCTGAGGGTTCTCGGCGAGCGGCTGTCCCAGACGACGGGCGCACCGGACGCCGCCGACTGGCTCCCGGACCTCCGCAGGCCCGAGCCGACCCGGACGCTCCCGGAGCTCCAGGCGGAGCTCGACGGGCTCACCGGCCTCGAGACCGTCAAGGGCCAGGTGCGTGCACTGGTCGCGTTCCTGCAAGTGCAGGCCGAGCGCCAGCGTCACGGCCTTCCGGAAGTCGCGACCTCGCAGCACCTCGTCTTCCTCGGCAATCCGGGCACGGGCAAGACGACGGTCGCGCGACTGCTTGCCGAGATGTACCGCTCCATGGGCTTGCTGAAGCGCGGCCACCTCGTCGAGACGGACCGTGCCGGGCTCATCGGCCAGTTCGTCGGCATGACGGCGATCAAGACCGACCGCGTGATCCGGCGCGCGCTCGACGGCGTGCTCTTCATCGACGAGGCGTACTCGCTCGCCCCGGCGGACGAGCGGCTCGACTTCGGGCCGGAGGCGGTCGAGACGCTGCTGAAGCGGATGGAGGACTACCGCCACCGCCTGGTCGTGATCGTCGCGGGCTATCCGCGGTTGATGCACCACTTCCTCCAGTCGAACCCCGGGCTGCGCTCGCGCTTCTCGCGCGAGATCACGTTCCCGGACTACTCGACCGAGGAGCTCGTCGAGATCACCGCGAAGCTCGCCGGAGAGTACGAGTACACGCTCGACGGCCATGCGGTCGCCGCGCTGAGGCAGATTCTCGCGGGCGCAGCGCGGGGGGAAGGGTTCGGCAACGCCCGGTTCTCGCGGACGCTCTTCGAGCAGGCGCTCAACGCCCAGGCGCTGCGGCTTGCAGGCGTCCAGGGCGTGGATCTCGCCGAGCTCGAGCGCTCGGAGCTGATGACGCTGCGGACGGAGGACCTCGTCGCGGGCGCCCGCGCGCTCGGCGAAGAGCCCGTCTCGGAAGGTGCGCACCAGGGTTTCTGGCGCCGCCGCCGCGCCCGCATCACTTGAAAAATGGGAGGAGGTGTGTAACCTCGATGGCCGGTAACGACCGAAACGAGGGAGTCGCGCGTGCGCCCCGAGGGTTCAAATCGTTACTGCGGCGCGAAGTTCGTAGGACGCAAAGCCATTTTGGCGGCGTCTCTGGCCTCGCTTGCCGTTCTCGTGCTTCCAGCGGCCACTGCGAAGGCCGCGCCACTGAACGTCACTTGCAACGGGGGCGCGTGCTCCTCCGGGTGGTACAAGGTGAACGTCACGGTGGCCTTCAGCTGGGACCCGGCCGGCGTGACGCAGTCGTCGGCCGAGTGCGGGACGACGACGATCTCGAGCGACACCGCCGGGACGACGAGGACCTGCACGCTCACGTACGACAACAACTCCACGTCGTCCCTCTCGGTGACGGTCAAGCGCGATGCGACCGCGCCAAATGTCACCGGTGGATCGGCGAGCAGGGGACCCGACAGGAACGGGTGGTACAACCACGCCGTCGGCATCTCGTTCAACGGAAACGACGCCACGTCCGGGATCGCGAGCTGCACGTCTGCGAGTTACGGCGGGCCCGACAGTGGGTCGGCGTCCTTCTCGGGGACCTGCAGTGACAACGCCGGCAACGTGAGCGCAGCGACGAGCTTCGGGCCGATCAAGTACGACGGAACCGCCCCCGGCGTCTCGGTCTCCCTCGCGCGCGGGGCGGATGCAAACGGCTGGTACAACCACCCGGTCGGCGTCACCGCGAGCGGCAGCGACAATCTCTCCGGAATCTCGGGCTGTAGCTCGAGCACATACGGCGGCCCCGACGTCAGAGGGGGCTCGGTCGGGGGAAGCTGCACCGACGCCGCCGGCAACTCGGGCTCGAAGGGCGTCGCCCTGAACTACGACGCGACGCCACCCTCCGTGACAGGAGCCGGCGCGGCACGCACTCCGGACGGCAACGGCTGGTACAACCACCCGGTCGAGGTCTCGTTCACCGGGGCGGACACGACGTCGGGCGTCGCCTCGTGTACGAAGCAGACGTATGCCGGTCCGGACAGTGCGGGTGCCACCGTGACCGGCTCCTGTACGGACGCGGCCGGGAACCACGGCGGGAGCGGGTCGTTCGCCTTGAAGTACGACTCCACGCCGCCGACGATCTCCAACGTCATCGTCGAGACCGGCGACGACCGCGCGGAGCTCACGTGGAAGGCGTCGCCGGACACGACGCTCATCGAGGTCGCGCGGACGCCCGGTGTCGCGGGCTCGGATCCCGAGGTCGTCTACAAGGGAACCGGCTCGGGCTACGAGGACACGAGCGTGAAGAACCGCGTGAAGTACCAGTTCACGATCACCGGCTACGACGAGGCTGGGAACACGGCCGTACAGACCATCAGCGTCGTGCCGGCCGCGCTCCTCTACTCACCCGCGCGCGGCGCGGTCGTGAAGACGCCGCCCCTCCTCGCCTGGCGCAAGGTTGCCGGCTCCCGCTATTACAACCTGCAGGTGTTCCGCGGCGGCAAGAAGGTGCTGAGCGTGTGGCCCGCTCTCGCCCGGTACCGCCTGGCGAAGGCGTGGACCTTCAAGAGCAAGCACTTCAAGCTCGGGCCCGGGCGCTACACCTGGTACGTCTGGCCAGGCCTCGGGAAGCGGTCGGCCAAGAAATACGGCAAGCTCATCGGCAAGAGCGACTTCGTCGTCTCGCGGCCCTAGCTTCCGAGCATGCCGCTCGAGGCGAGCGCGGCCACGGCAATGACGAGCCACGCCACCACGCAGAGCAAGACGAGCCGCATGATCCTTCTGACGTAGAGGGGCGTGCGCGGTTTGCGTACTTCGCGTTAAGACGGATCGCTCGAACGAGGGACAGTCCGGATTTCCCACGGACGCAGCTCGAGCGTCTTCCCGTCGAAGGCGGCGGTCTGCGGCTCGTCGCTCTCGTTGACGAGACGCGCGCGGTCGGACTGCAGTGAGGTCAGGACGACTCGTCGGTCTGCCTCGAGGGCGGGCCCCGCATGTGAGGTGAGCGCGGTCGCGTCCCCGCCGCGTGCCGGGGGTGGTGAGGAACGGGAGCCGGTACCGCTCCGCCATCTCCGAGGCCGATCCGTCGTCGTCCATGACTGCGAACGAGAAGGAGTGCAGGCCGCGCAGCTGGGCCGCCGGGATCGACAGCGATGGACCGGCCGGGTCCTCGCGCCAGGGGTTGTCGTGGCGGCTGATGAGGCCGGTGGAGCGAAGGACCGTGAGCGCCAGCTCTCCGTCGACGACCTCGTACTCGGTGACGTGGTCGAGCAGAAACACGATTCCGCCCGCCGCGACGAAGGTGCTCGCGGGAAACGTCGGGTCGGCGACCTCGCCGTAGCCTCCCTCGACCTCGAGGCCGCGTTCGACGACCGCGAACTGCCCTTCGGCGCGGGAGCCTGTGGCGCGTTCGCGCAGCGGAACGTGCGCTCGGACGCGCTGGTCCTCGCACGGGTTGTCGAACTCGATGCGGATCCGGGTGAACGGCTCGCCGGCCCGGCGCTCGAAGCGCGTCTCGATCTCGACCTGCCGGCCGTCCCACTCGTACGTGCGGCGGAGGAGATCGACCCGGCGTAGCGGGCCGTCCTCGAGCGTCTCCGACGTCGACGAGACGGGCTCTTCGACGAGGACGTCGTCCGCCGGCGGCGCGTAGTTGTAGCTGTCGCCGACGTCCTTGCCGCGCACGATGCGCACAAGGTTCGGGTCGGCGGGACCTGTCTCTTCGACCTGGGGTCTGACCCCCATCTTCGGGGCCAGGCTTGTCCAGCCGAGTGCCGGAACAGGCACGGCCGCAACGACGGTCCGCTTCGGCGCCGCGACGACGCGGAGCGTCCACTCGCCGTCCGCCGTCGCTGTCGCGAGCTCCCTGACCAGCGCGTCGACGTCGAGCCGCTCGGGATCGGGCTCGTCGCCGACCTCGACGGTGGCGACGCCGTCCTCGGTGCGTACGGAGTTGAGGTACCGGGCGAAGAGCTCGCGGCCGTGCAGCCGGCGCTCGAGCACCGTGGCCGCGTCCTCGCCGCCGAGCGCCGACTCCCAGAGGAGCGGCTCGGGGCGGCGAATCTCCTGCGTCGGCAGCCGCGTCCCGTCGGGAAGCTCGAGCTCGACGGCCTCCCACTCCTCCGGCACCGCGACGTCCAGCTCGACGAGGTCGGTCCGCTCGAACGGCGAGGGATTGACGGCCGCGAACGCGCCGCGGGGGACCTGCGCCGCGATCCGCGCCAGCGCGCCTCGGGTCAGCTCCCGCGCGATCTGCTCCGCCTCCGCGTAGCGCACGAGCACCTGCGCCGACACCTCGTCGGCCGAGCAGCCGCAGATCGAGTCGTGTGCGGAGTTCTGGAACATGCGCATCCAGGCTTTCCTGAGGAAGGGCTCGGGCCACTCGTCGCCGTAGAGCGCGACGAACGGCTCCGCGTAACGCTCGAGCCATCGCTCCGCACGCGCGCATGCCGCCTTCAGGTCGATCCGCGCCGAGACGACGCTCGGCAGGAGGTTCGCGCGCGCCGCCGAGCGCATCTCGCCGCGCCATTCCGTGAGCCCGTCGCCGGTCTCGCCGGCCCCGGCGAGGTACTCCGCCAGCGTGCCGACGCGCGCGCCGCCCGGCAGGTGTTGCGTGAACGGCATGTGATCCGTGCCCACCATCCCGAGAATGTCGTCGTCACCGAACCACGGCCGGTACTGCTCCTCGAGCGTCTCCTCGTCCTGAACGTAGGCGGCGTTCCCGTAGCCGGACGGGAGGTACTCCGCGACGACCGCGGAGCCGTCGATGCCGACCCACACGAAGCGGTGGAAGTCCACCGCCGACGGAACGCCGCGCCACACGACGGCCGTGTCGATTCCCGCGAGGCGGAGGATCTGCGGCATCTGCGCGACGTGGCCGAACATGTCCGGCAGATAGCCGACGCGCATGGCGCTGCCGAAGTCCGCGGCCCGCGCAAGCCCGGTCTCGAGGTTCCGCAGCGTCGTCTCGCCGTCGACGAGGAACTCGTCCATGAGCGTCTGCCACGGCCCGACGGCGAGCCGCCCCTCCCGGACGAGCGTCCGGATCCGCTCCGCGGCCTCGGGCCGGATCTCGAGATAGTCGTCGACGGTCGCGAGCTGGCCGTCGAGCGTGAACCGGAGGCTGGTCCTCCGTCTCGAGCCGGTCGAGGACGTCGTCGACGACCTCGACGAGCGAGACGCGGAAGGACTGGAACGGCCGGTACCACTCCCGGTCCCAGTGCGTGTGCGGGACGAAGAAGATCAGTGCTACGACTTGACGGAGCCGGCCAAGAGCCCTTGCACGAAGTACCGCTGGAGCGCGAAGAAGACGATGAGCGGCACGATCATCAGCAGGAAGGCGGCAGCGGCAAGCAGGTTGTACTCCTGTCCGTAGGTCGAGAGCAGGTACGGGATGCGCACCGTCATCGGCTGCTTGCTCGGGTCGCTGACGAAGATCAGCGCCATGAGCAGGTCGTTCCAGACCCAGAGGAACTGGAAGATCGCGTACGACGCGAGCGCCGGCACCGACAGCGGCACGACGATGCGGCGGAAGATCGGCAAAGTTGGACGCGCCGTCGATCGTCGCCGCTTCGATCAGGTCTTTCGGCAGCGTGATGAAGAAGTTCCGCAACAGGAAGATCGCCAGCGGCAGACCGAAGGCCGTGTGCGCGAGCCAGATGCCGTAGTAGTGGTTGTTGAGGTGACCATGCTCGCGCGAAGAGCTTCAAGCAGCGGTACGAGCGACGTCTGGATCGGAACGATCATCAGCGCGACGACGATCAAGGACAATCGTGTCGCGAAACGGAAACGGCACCCACGCGAACCCGAACGCCGCGAGCGCGCCGAGCGTCAGCGGCAGGATCGTCGCCGGCACCGTGATGATGAGGCTGTTCACCCACGCGTGACCCATGCCGGTCGCGTGGATGACGGATCCGTAGTTGTGCAAGGTCCAGTCCCACTGGGTCAGCGAGTGCCACCATCCGCTCGAGGCAATCGCCGGCGGCTTGCGGAACGACGTGAGCGCAAGCCCGACCGTCGGCACGAGCCAGATGAGCGGCGATCGCCACGAGCGACGAAATGCAGCGGCGCACGGCTGACCATCCGGACCAGCCGCTCGCTCCGCGTCTGCGCCGTGGCCGGAGCGGCCGAGTCGACCGTTGCCATCAGGCCACCACCTTCTCGCTGCGGAAACGGCGGACGTTGAGGACCATCACCGGGGCGATCAGCACGAGCATGATCACCGCGACGGCGGCACCGTACCCGGGTCGGCCGTTGTGGAACGTCTCCTCGTACATCGTGAAGGCGATGACGCGGCTCGACGTGCCCGGGCCGCCGCCCGTCATCACGTAGATGATGTCGAAGACCTTGATCACGTTGATGAACAGCCAGATGGTCACGACCGAAAGGGGCAGGCTGAGCATCGGCAGCATGATGCGCCGGAAGATGTTCCACTCGCCGGCACCGTCGACGCGCGCGGCCTCCATGATCTCCGCGGGGATTCCCTTGATCGCCGCCGAGAGCACGACCATCACGAATCCGACCGACGCCCAGACGTAGGCGAAGATCAGCGCGTAGTTCACGAGGTCCGGCCGTCCGAGCCACGCGATCGGATGAAAGCCGCCGTCGAACCCGCGCAGGACGGCGTTCAGGACGCCGACGTCTGGATCCGGGCTGTAGACGAAGAGCCAGATGATGCCCGACGGCCGTGGCGGAGATCGCCATCGGCACGAAGATCGCCGTCTTGACAACGCGCTCGTACCGAACGCGCACGGCGAGGACGGCGAGCGAGAGGCCGATGATCAGCGAGAGGCTGATGTAGAAGATCACCCAGCGGAGGTTGTTGATCAGCGCGCCGCCGGGCGGGAACTTGCTCAGGTCGAGGAAGTCAGGATCGTCGGTCAGCAGACTCCTTGAAGTTGTCGATCCCGAGGTAATGGGCGAAGCCGAAATGGAAGTCGCCTTCGTAGAAGGCGAGCCGGATCGTGTAGTACGCGGGATAGATCAGAAAGATCACGAGCACGACGAGAGCCGGCAGCACGAACAGGATTCCCTGCAGGCTCTCGAGGCGCGACCACGGCCGCCAGCGTCGACCCTCGCTCTCCGGCGGGGCGGCGACCGGGGTGGTGAGCGGCTGCGAAGTCATTCGTCCGCAGTCAAACAAAGTTGGCGGCGCCACGTCTCCGAGGCGCCGCCAACCGATCGAGAGCTAGAACTGACCCTGAATCTTGTTCTGGAACGTGGACATGATGCTCTTGATGTTGCCCGGCTTCTGGATGACGTCCTGTAGGGCGAAGCCCCACGTGTCGCCGAACGCGCCCGGAAGCAAGTCGGAACCGTCGAACAGGAACGTCTTCGCCGTTGCGAGCTGATGAGCCTCAGCCCGCGCCAGTACGCTCGGATATGCCTTCGCCGGCACCTTCTTGTTCGGTGAGGTGACCGCGTTCGTCGAGACCCAGATCGTCCCGGCGGCACCGGTCGAGATGTACTTGAGGAACTGCCTCACCTCGGGGGTGTCCTTGAACGCGCGCCGCGAAGTCGGCAGCCCCGACGACCGGATGGTCGAGCGACGCCTTGATCGTCGGCCATGGGAAGTCCGCGATCGTCTTGCCCGGCTTCAGCTTCGGGTTCACCTGTTGCGTCGCGATGCCACCGACGAAACCGCCTTCGAAGTAGAGCTGTGCCTTCGGGTTGGTGCCGAAGACGTCGGTGATGCCGCCGACGAAGCTTTGGCCGAGCACACCCTGAACTCCATTCAGGACGTACTTGTTGTTGATGATCTGCGTCATGATCCTCGCCGCGTTCGCGACGGAAGGATCAGTGAACTTCAGCTTCCCGGTGAACAGCGCCTGGTACTTCGCAGGCCCTGCGGTCCGGGCGTAGATGTTCTCGAACCAGTCGGTGAGCGTCCACTGGCTCTGGCTTGGGCCGGCGCCGACGGACCACGGCACGAGACCCTTCGCCTTGTACTTCTTGGTGATCGCGAGCAGCTGAGCCCACGTCTTCGGGATCTTGAGCTTGTACTTCTTGAACGAGTCCGGCTTGTACCAGATGACGCTCTTCGAGTTCGCCTTGGCGGGGACTCCGTAGAGCTTCCCGCCGGAACTGCCGAGCTTCAGCCAGCCCGCCGAATAGTTCCCCTTCATGTACGCGGCGCTCAGCCCGAGGCTCGAGAGCGGCTTCAACGCTCCCTGACTCGCGAGGGTCCCGATGTACCCGGGCCTCGGGAGGATCCCGATGTCCGGCGGATTCCCTGCGGCTAGGCGCGTGCGGATTTCGGGGATGAAGTCCCGCGCGGTCGTGTACTCGACCTTGATGCCCGTCGCCTTGGTGAACGCGGCCGTCACCTTCAGGAATGCGTCCTTTTCGCTTCCGCCCCACAGCGAAAGGACCTCGATCGAACCGGCACTGCGTTTTGTCGGCTTTGCACTGATCGCTGCTGCCGTCGTCAATGCGGCGGCAAGAACGGCGAGTGCGACGGCCGACGCAATAAGCGATTTCCGTCGCTTCACTCGACTCTCCTCCTCCTTAGACCCCACTGTCTGCACCGATGCTATCTCTAACGGCAATTCCGCCGTTTTCAGCCTTTCGCGGTGAGGTTCAGCTCCGTTTCGGGATCGAAGACATGCAGCTTGTCGGAGGCGATCGCGAACTCGACATCGTCACCCGCCTGGACCTTCTTGTCGGACGGCACGAGCGCGACGATCTCGTGACCCTCGGACTGGGCGTGGATGAGCTCCTCGTGTCCCAGGTACTCGACGACGTCGATCTTCGCGGGGACGCGGACGGCGGACGAGCCGCCGAAGCCGTTGAGCTCGAGATCCTCCGGGCGGAACCCGATCAGCAGGTCGCGGCCCGGGTTCTGCTCGGCAGCCTTGGCTGCCGGACCGGACAGCTCGAGCGTCGTGCCGCCGAGCTTGAGGCTTCCGTCCGCGGCTTTCGCCGTGGCGAAGTTCATCGCCGGCGAACCGATGAAGGCCGCGACGAACACGTTGACCGGGTTGTCGTACAGCTCCGGTGGGCTGCCGATTTGTTGCAGCACGCCGTGGTTCATGACGGCGATGCGGTCGCCCATCGTCATTGCCTCGACCTGATCGTGGGTGACGTAGATCGTGGTGGTCTCGAGCCGCCGCTGCAGCCTGAGGATCTCCGCGCGGGTCTGCACGCGCAGCTTCGCGTCGAGGTTCGAGAGCGGCTCGTCCATCAGGAACGCCGCCGGCTCACGCACGATCGCGCGGCCAAGCGCGACACGTTGCCGTTGTCCGCCGGAGAGTGCACGCGGCTTGCGGTCGAGCAGTGCCTCGAGGTTGAGGATCGTTGCTGCTTCCTGCGACACGTCGCCTGATCTCTCCCTTGGGCGTCTTCATCAGCTTCAACCCGAACGCGAGGTTGTCGAAGACCGTCATGTGCGGATACAGCGCGTAGGACTGGAACACCATCGCGATGTTTCGGTCCTTGGATGGCACCCGGTTGACCACGCGCTCGTCGATCTTGATCTGGCCGCCGGTGATCTCCTCGAGCCCGGCGAGGCAACGCAGCGCCGTCGTCTTCCCGCAGCCCGAAGGGCCGACGAGGACGAGGAACTCTCCGTCCTTGATCAGGAGATCGAGGTCGTCGACGGCCACGGTGCCGTCGCCGTATGCCTTCGTGACGTGATCGAACGTGACGGTGGCCATGCGCGCCGGATGCTAACCGGCCAGTGCCTCTGCGCAAAGGCGCTGGAAATGCACCACGAGTTGCTCGCTCTCCGAGAGGAGCCGGCCGTCCGGGAGCAGCCCGGTGCGGATCCCGCGCTGCACGCCCTCGACGAGCCCGCGGTCCTCCGCTCCGACCTGGCCGTCGAACGCGATCAGCTCCTCCATCCAGGCCGCGTCGACGTCCGGCGCGAAGAAGTAGTCGAGGAACCGAGCCGTCTTCTCCGGGCCGGCCGGCAGCATCGGCCCGCACGAGAGGTTCGGGTGCCCGGGGAAGACGTTCAGGCCGAAGTTGGGCCAGAGGAAGTGGAACTGGCTCCGCGGGACCTCGCCGCCGGCGAGGAAGTTGTCGCCGTTCGTCGCGGACGGGGCCGAACTGGCTCGAGACGAGACCGCTCGACTCGAGCCGGTACGCGTCGGGCGAGACGTCGACCGCGGCCGAGAAGCCCGGATGGGCGACGGCGCAGTGGTAGCACTCGAGGAAGTTCTCGCAGGAGACCTTCCAGTTCGTCTCGAGACTCGACTCGGAGCGGAAGCGGAACACGAGCGCGTCGATGTCGAGCAGCTCGGCGAGCTGCGCGGGCATGTCACCGAGCGCGTCCGCGAGCGGTGGTGCATCGGCGTCCGGGTTGACGAAGACGAGCGGGCCCCACGAATCGACCTTGATCTCCACCAGGCCGAGCTCGGCCGACTCGAAGCCGGGCTCGCTGTCCGACCGCGGCGCCGCGCGCAGCGTCCCGTCGAGGTCGTACGTCCACGCGTGGTACGGGCACTGCAGCGACGCGCGCGTCCCCGACCCCGTGGCAACGATGTGACCCCGGTGCCGGCAGATGTTGAGGAAGGCGCGGAGCTCTCCGTCTCGCGCGCGCGTGACCACGACGGGGATCTGCCCCGCCGTGGACGCGAAGAAGCTTCCGTTCTCCGCGATCTCGCCGGTGTGACCGACGTACTGCCAGGCGCGCGCGAAGATGCGCTCGTCCTCGCGGCGAAGCACCTCGGGGTCGGCGTACCAGCTCCACGGAAGCGTCCGTTCCACGTCCTGGAACTGTAGTGTCCGAGTCGTGGCCGTCACGAAGACTCGTCAGCCGCCCCTGTTCGAACAGTTCTTCGCCGTCCGCCGCTTCTCGTCCGTTCTGGTCTTCACAGCAGACGGCTCGAGCCTTCTCTTTGCGAGCAACCTCTCCGGCCAGTTCAACCTCTGGCGCGTGCCTGTCGACGGAGGCTGGCCCGACCAGCTGACCGCGTTCACGGACGAGACGGTGCGCGGCGCCGCAGTCTCGCCTGCGGACGGCCGCATCGTCATCTGCGCCGATCACGACGGCGACGAGTTCCACCAGCTCTACATGCTCGACTCGGACCGCGGCTGGCCCGAGAAGATCACCGACGAGCCGCAGGTGCAGCACTTCGTCGGCGGCGATGCCTGGGCGCCGGATGGCACGCGGTTCGCGTACGCGGCGAATGCACGCACGCCCACCGACATGGAGACGTGGGTCCGGGACGTCGAGACGGGTGAATCCCGTCCGGTCTTCGGCGAGGGCATGTTCTCGTTCCCGGGACCGTGGTCGCCCGACGGGACGAAGCTGCTTGCGATCGAGTTCCGCAACAACAGCGACGGCTCGATGCACCTCGTCGACGTCGAAGCTGGGACGTCGCGCGAGCTGACACCGCACGAGGACGACGCCGTCTACTTCCCGGGCGCGTGGTCGGCTGACGGCTCAGGCTTCTACTTCGTCACCGACGAGGGGAGCGAGTTTCACGGGCTCGCCTACTACGACCTGGCGACCGACCGCTACGAGTGGGTCGAGGAGCCGACGCACGACGTCGAGGACATCAAGTCGTCGCGCGACGGGCGCGTCCTGGCGTGGCTCGTCAACGAGGACGGCTACGACAGACTGCGTCTACGCGACCTGGAGACCGGCAAGGATCTGCCGGCGCCGGACCTTCCCGACGGCGCCCGGCCGCACCTGACCGGGGCCGAGCCGCCGCTCGCCGTCTCGCACGACGGCTCGCACGCAGCGCTCATCCTGGCGAGCCCGCGCCGGCCGCCGGAGGCCTGGGTGGTCGAGATCGAGTCCGGCTCCTCACGCCCGGTCACGGACATGCGTATCGGCGGGCTGCGCGAGGACGACCTCGTCGAGGTCGAGCTCATCAGCTACCCGTCGTTCGACGGTCGCGACATTCCGGCGTGGCTGTACCGGCCGGCGGTCGAGGGCAAGGTGCCGGTCCTCCTGTCCATCCACGGCGGCCCCGAGGCACAGGAGAAGCCCGTCTACCAGCCGGTGTACCAGTACCTCCTCTCACGGGGCGTCGCCGTGCTCGCGACGAACATCCGCGGCTCGACGGGCTACGGCAAGTCGTACCAGCGCCTCATCCAGCGCGACTGGGGCGGCGGCGACATGCAGGACTGGGAGCACGCCGTGAAGTGGCTGCGCGACCAGGACTGGGTGGACGCGGACAAGATCGGCGTCTGCGGCGGCTCGTACGGCGGCTTCGCGGTGCTCACGTGCGTGACGCGGCTGCCGGAGTACTGGGCCGCGGCTGTGGACATCTTCGGGCCGTCGAACCTCGTGACGTTCGCGAAGGCTGTGCCGCCGACGTGGAAGCGGTTCATCGCCCGGTTCGTCGGCGATCCCGACACCGAAGCCGACTTCCTGATGGAGCGCTCGCCGATCACCTACGTCGAGAACGTGACCACGCCGCTGCTCGTCATCCAGGGAGCGACCGACCCGCGAGTCGTCAAGGGCGAGTCGGACCAGCTCGTGGACAAGCTGAAGTCCCTCGGCCGGGAGGTCGAGTACGTCGTCTTCGACGACGAGGGCCACGGCTTCACGAAGCGCGCGAACGAGTTGCGCGCGTACCGCCTCGCAGCCGAGTGGCTCGAGCGGCACCTCGCTTCGAGCTAGCCCACTGCAGCCGCAAGGTCGACGACGTCTACGTCGATCCGTGGGCTTCGCGGAACTAGGACCGGCTAGCGCGTCAGCGTGATCTTCGTCAGCCCCGTCGGGCTGTCGACGTCCTCGCCGCGCGCAGTGGCGAGGTGAACCGCCGCCGTCTGTCCCGGGATGACCGTTATGAGGGGGCTGAGCCACTCGGGCACACCGTCGACGAGCGGGAACGCGACGTCTGCGCTCGCGAGGAACGCGTCGTCGTCGCTGATCGCAACGACCTCCGAGCCGCGCTCGCGGACCTTCGTCATCGCGGCCTCGAGGCTGGCGAGCGTCGGCCCCGACGGTGCGACCACGATCGCGGGCCGGCCGCGCTTGAGGGCGGCGATCGGGCCGTGCAGGAGGTCGGCCGCAGAGAACGCCTCGAACGGGACGCCTGAGAGCTCGCGGATCTTCAGCGCGATCTCGAAGGCCGTGCCGTAGTTCACGCCGCGGGCGATGACGCTCCCCGTGTCGACGTCGCGGTAACGCTCGAGCGCCAGCGCCGCCTCGATCGACCGCTCGATCTGTTCTCCGACGCGCGCGGACATCCCGCGCAGCTCCCGGAGCCGGTCAGCGTCGTCCTGTGCAGCGGTGGAGAGGAGCGCGACTGCCGCGAGCGAGTTGAGATACGTCTTCGTCGCGGCAACGGCCCGCTCCTCGCCTGCGTGGAGCGGAAGAATCCAGTCGGCGTTCTGCGCGAGCGGCGACCGCGGGTCGTTCGTGATCGCAAGAGTCGGTCGCCCCTGCTCGCGCGCTTCGGCGAGGACGGCGACGACGTCGGGGGACGCTCCCGACTGCGAGATCCCGATTGCTGCGGCAGGCCCGAGCTCGGGCGGCGCGTCGTAGACGGTGTAGAGCGAGGGCGTCGCGAACGCGACCGGTAGCCGGTTCGCCGTGCCGAAGAGGTACTGCGCGTAGCGCGCGACGTTGCTCGAGCTTCCGCGCGAGACGATCAGGAGGTAGCGGACGTCGTCACGCAGCAGCCCGCGGGCGATCTCCCCGGCGTGCGCCGACTCGGCCGCGAGGAAGCGCTCGAGGGCGAGCGGCTGCTCGCGCAGCTCCGCCTCAACCCACGACATCGCCTACCGCCTCGCGGATCACGCCGCGCGCATCGGACAGCCGCGTCCGTGCCGTCTCCGTGTCGACGCCGGCCAGCAGGGAGACGATCGCCACCTTCGCGTCGCCGTCCGCGGCGGCGATCGCCGCGGCGACGTCCTCCTCGGGCGCAGCGGTCGCCACGCTGACGGCGCGCAGAGCCCGCGCGCGGAGCTTCTCGTTCGACGCCTGGACGTCGACCATCAGGTTCCCGTACGTCTTGCCGAGCCGCACCATCGTGATCGTCGAGACGGAGTTCAGGACGAGCTTCTGCGCCGTGCCTGCCTTCATCCGAGTCGACCCTGCGATGACCTCGGGACCGACTTCGACCTCGATCGCCTGGTCGGCTGCACGGGCGAGCTCGGATCCGGCGACGCAGACGAGCGCCGCGGTCGATGCGCCGGCCGCCGCTGCGTGCTCCATCGCACCGAGCGTGTACGGCGTGCGCCCGCTCGCGCTGATCCCGAGGACGACGTCGCCCGACCCGACGCCGACGGTCGCCAATGCGGCGCGGCCGGTCTCGCGGTCGTCTTCTGTCGCTGAGTCCGGCGTGGTCACTGCGAGGACGCGGTCGCTCGAGAACGTCGGCCCGCACTCGGCTGCGTCGCCGGCGGCGATGTGCCCGGACGTGCCCGCACCGACGTAGACGAGCCGTCCGCCTGCCTCGAGCCTCGAGACGGCGAGCTCGATGACCGCCGCAATCGCATCCGCCGCGTCGGCGACCGCGGCGGCGACGGTGCGGTCCTCGTCGTTCACGAGGCGTACGAGCTCGGCAGTGGGCCGCAGGTCGAGGTCGCGAAGGTCGATGCGCTCGCGCTCAGTCACCGCAGCGGTTCCGGTGAGCGCGCGTGTGACCGCCTCCCACACCGCCGGAGAGTCCGGGGTCGCGAGGTGGGTCATGTGCCCGCAGGCCTCGTACCCCCACGTCCAGACGTCGTCGATTCCGGCCGCGCGCGTCGCCGTCACCGCCGCCTCGAGGTCCGGGATGTCGTCGCGTGTCAGGCCGAAGCTCGGCAGCCAGAGTTGGGCGCCGACGCTGTGACGATTCGCGGTCTCCGCGAGGAGCGAGGCGAAGCGGCCGACGAATGACCCCGCCGGCTCGTCGAAGTTCTTCCAGTACGGATCGGTCGCGAGCGACCGACAGTCCCGGAAGCGCCGCCACCCCGTCCCAGTCTCCGATGCCGTGCGGCCCGTCGGTGAGCGGCAGGAGGCAGATCGTGTTCTTCCCGCCGCGCGCCGCGACGTGCGCGACCATCTCGCGGAGGAAATCTGTCACCGAGTTTTCACGGAAACGTTGCACTTCAGGGGTCAGACCCCTGAAGTCCAAACCGGACAGGTCCCGGCAGACGTCGCAGCAGCAGGCCCACCGTTCCGAGTCGACGCCGACGTGCTCGGGCACGGTCCAGTGCGGCTCGTCCCAGAACACGTAGTCGGTGCCCGCCTCGAGCGCCGCGTCGGCCCACTCCTTGCAGAACGCCCGATAGGCCGGCTGGTTCAGGCAACCGGTCGCGACGCGGCGCCCGTCGTCGAGGACCTGGCACGCCTCTGGGTGAAACGTGACCCAGCGGCTCTCGGCCTCTCCGCCGAACGTTCGCCCGAGCCCCCACGGACACATCTGCACCTCGAGGCCGAGATCGTGCGACGCGGCGACGATCTCGGCCATCGTTCCGCGGTAGTACGCGAGGTCGTTCTCGGAGAACGTGTGCAGGACGGCCGTGTAGCCGCGAGCAGCGATGTCCTGGAGATCGAGTCGAGCGTGTCGGGGGATACGGACGCCGAAGTACGAGACGCCCGCGCGCGTCATGCGTCGCCGTCGCCGACCGCGACGAGGGCGGGCTGGATCGCGACCGGGCGATCACGCCGCTGCGAGAGCTCGGCGACGAGGCGGTACCGGTCGCCTCGGTACAGGGAGCGGACGAACTCGACCGTCTCGCCCTCGGGAGTACGGCTCGTCCGCTCGAAGAGGAACGCGGGCGAGTGCAGCGGGACGCTGAGCAGCTCCGACTCCTCCTCGTTCGTCACCGTCGGCTCGATCGACTGCATGCCGCTCTCGATGACGACGCCGTAGTGCTTCTCCAGCAGCTCGTAGAAGGACGCGTCCTCGAGCAGCTCGCGGGTGAGGCCGGGCACTCGGTCTGCGGGAACGTGCAGGGTCTCGAGCGCCATCGGCTCGCCGTCGGCGAGGCGCAGGCGCCGGATGAGCATGACGCGTGCGTCCGGCGACACCCTCAGGGCGCGGCCGACGGCCGCGCCCGCATGCGTCTCACGCAGCTCGATCGTCCGGCTGCCGGCGGTCATGCCACGCCGTCGCATGTCCTCGCTGAAGGAGGTGAGAGTGAGCTGCTGGGCGATCTTCGGTTCGCTGACGAACGTCCCGCTGCCGTGCCGGCGCACGAGATAGCCGTCGCGGACGAGGTCGTCGAGCGCCGCGCGGACGGTGAGCCGCGAGACACCGAGATCGGTGCTGAGCTTCCGCTCGGAGGGGATCGCCTGACCGACGTGCAATTGCTCGATGAGCTCGAGCACGCGCTGTCTGGTCAGGACCTGTTTGCTCACGCTGTGCTCTATGGAAGCACAGCGGTCGGCGCGTGGTCAAGACCACCTTCCCGCAATCAGCGGTTTTTCACCCCCTTGACACCAAGATTGGTCTGTGCCAATCTCCCGGCCGTGACCGGTGGTCTAAACCAATCGGGTCGCCCGGAACGGCGGTGGAGTGGCCGGTCAAGTTCGAGCCGTTCGCGTGGCAGCCTGAAGCTCCAGGAGGCGACATGAAGGCTCGTTATCTCGTGGCGGCGATGCTCGCCGTCATTCTCGCCGTGGCGGCGGCGACCGCCAGTGGTGGCACGAACAAGGCTCAGGCCGACAAGCTCGTCGTCTGGCTGCAGGACGACGCAAAGAACGGATGGCCGGAGGCCGTCGCGGCGGCGACAAAGGCGTTCCAGGCCAAGCATCCTGGTACCGACGTCGACGTCCAGTACCAGCAGTGGACGACCCATCTCACCAAGTTCGACGCTGCAATTGCAGGCAACAACGCTCCGGATGTCATCGAGATGGGGAATAGCGAAACAACGAAGTACATGGCCGCAGGGGCGTTTGCCACGCTCCAGGCCAGGAGCTTCCCCAACTCGAGTAGTTGGCTCGGGGCCTTGAAGGCCTCGTGTTCGTACAACGGGAAGTTGTACTGCGCGCCGTACTACGCCGGCGCGCGCGCCGTGATCTATCGCAAGGACTACTACCGGCAGGCGGGGATCAAGGGCACGCCGAAGACGTTGGCGCAGTTCGTGTCCGACGGAAAGAAGCTGATGAAGAAGTTCGGCAGCGACCGTAACTTTTCCGCGTTCTACTTTCCCGGCAAGAACTGGTACGCAACCATGCAGTTCGTGTACGACTACGGTGGGCAGATCGCCATTCGGAAGGGTGGCAAGTGGAAGGCCACGCTGAACTCGCCGCAAGCGGTTCGGGCTCTCACCATCCTGAAGGGGATCGTGCGGTCACTGTCGCGTGCCCCGTTGACCGTCGACGAGTCACATCCCTATCCGAGCATTCCGATGGCACAAGGCAAGTCGGCTTCGTTCGTCGGAAACGGATGGGAGTGGCCTTACACGCTTGATCCGAAAGTGGGCAACCCGGACCTCGCCGCAACGATGGGTGCATATCCGATGCCCAGCCACATCAAGGGTCGGTTCATGCCGACATTCCTCGGTGGGTCCGATCTCGCGGTTCCCGTGACGAGCAGCAAGAAGAGCATGGCGGTCGACTGGATCGCCGCTTTCACCTCGTCAGCGTCGATGCGGACGATCGCGGCCGCGGGGAACATTCCGAACTCCTCGAAGCTCGCGAGCTACACGTTCAGCAATCCAAAGGTGGCGCCGTTCGCGAAGGCTGCCAAGTACAGCTGGTTCGTTCCGATTGCGCCTCACTGGGTTGACGTCGAGAATGCAAACGTGCTTCAGGACATGTGCTCGCAGATCTTCTCCGGCAGAAAGTCGGTGAAGGCTGCCACTACGAGTGCAAGCAACGCCATCACGAGGATCCTGAACGCCGGCTAGACCCGGCGGTTCGACGCCAAAGGAGCGATCACGGTGACCGTCGCCGAGAGCGAACTCTCTGTCGCCTCTCGGCGGCGGCGCCGTTGGTCCCGGCACCGGATCATCGGGGCCGTTGCTCCGTACGGTCTGCTCGCCCCGGCTGCGTTGGTCCTCGGAGCGGTGCTTTTCTATCCGCTCTACCTGATCGGTCGACTCTCACTCGAGAAGTACGGGCTCTTCGAGCTGATCCGACACCAGGGCAAGTGGATCGGCCTTGACAACTACTCGCACATCGTCCACGACCACGAGTTCTGGGCGGTGCTTATGCGGACGATCGCCTTCACGGCCGTCAACGTCTCGCTGACGATGGTCCTCGGGACGGCGATTGCCTTGCTGCTCGTCCGGGTCAGCCAAGTCGTGCGTTACATGCTCACTGGTGCGCTCGTCTTCGTCTGGGCGACGCCGGTCGTCGTGGCCGTAGACGTGTGGCGCTGGATGGTCGATCCGCAGTTCGGTCTCCTGAACTGGGCGTTGGAAAAGCTCCACATCGGGAACTTCGTGCACCACGACTGGTTCGTCAATCCGTGGAGCGGCTTCGCCGTCATCACGGCTCTTGTCGTATGGGGAGCCATTCCGTTCGTCGCGATCACGGTCTTCGCCGGCCTCTCTCAGGTCCCGGCGGAGCTGGTCGAAGCGGCACAGATCGACGGCGCTCGCTCGTGGAACGTCTTCCGCGAGGTGACGTTGCCTCTGCTGAAACCGATCTTCGTGATCCTCACCAGCCTGTCCATTATCTGGGACTTCCAGGTCTTCAACCAGATCTGGATCATGCTCGACCAGCGGCCCTCGCCTGACTACTACCTCATGAGTGTCTACTCGTTCGTCGAGTCGTTCCGTCTGAGTGAGTACGGCCTTGGATCCGCGATTGCCGTCGTGATGGTCCTGATCATGCTCGGCGTCACGTTCGTCTACATCAGGCAGATGGTGAGGGCAGGCGAGGTCGCATGACCCCGCGCTTGATCAGCAGGGTTGGATGGAACGCACTCGGCTTGGCCGTCTTCGCCGTGATGATCTTTCCGGTCTATTGGATGGTCTCGACGGCGTTCAAGACCGGGCCAGACATCTTCAGCTACTCGCCGAAATGGCTGCCGATTCCCGGAACGCTTGCGAACTTCAGCGATGCGATCCACCGCGAGTTCTTCTGGCAGAACGTCCGGAACAGCCTGATCGTCGTCGGCGTCGTTGTCACGCTCTCCCTCGCGCTCGCGTTTCTTGCGGCGCTGGCGCTGGCGAAGTTTCGGTTCTACGGGCGGAAAGCGTTCATCGTGATCACCATCGCGGTGCTGATGGTGCCGTTGAATGCGCTGATCATCCCTCTGTACATCACGCTCAGCCGCGTCCACCAAGTCGACAAGCTCAGCGGCGTGATCATCACGTACATGACGTTCGTGCTGCCCTTCGCGATCTGGACGCTCCGCGGGTTCATCCTCGGTGTCCCGCGTGAGCTCGAAGAGGCGGCGATGGTCGACGGAACGACGAGGTTCGGCGCGTTCGTTCGGATTCTCTTGCCGCTTGTCGCGCCCGGTCTCGTGGCGACGTCGATCTTCGCCTTCATCCAGGCGTGGAACGAATACATCATCGCCTACGTGTTGCTCAGCAGTCCCGAGAAGCAGACCCTCACCGTGTGGCTCGCGTCGTTCACCACGAACCGCGGAACGGCCTGGGGACCTTTGATGGCCGGCGCGACGCTGACCGCGCTGCCGGTCGTCATCTTCTTCTTACTCGTGCAGAGGCGAATTGCCTTTGGCCTGACGTCGGGAGCAGTGCGTGGCTGACGTTCAAGTGGTCCACGTCTCGAAGGTCTACGGCAACGGCTTCGTCGCCGTTCGCGATCTCAGCCTCGAAATCGCCGAGGGCGAGTTCGTCGTCCTCGTCGGCCCCTCGGGGTGCGGCAAGACCACGGCCCTCCGCATGGTCGCCGGCCTCGAGGAGATCAGCGACGGCGAGATCCGCATCGGCGGCAAGGTGGTCAACGAGCTCCCACCGCGGAACCGGGACATCGCGATGATCTTCCAGAACTACGCGCTGTACCCGCACAAGACGGTCTTCGAGAACCTGGCCTTCGGTCTGCGGATGCGGAAGGTCCCGAAGGACGAGCAGCGGAAGCGCGTCGAGGAGATCGCACGCGTCCTCGGTCTGCAGGACATGCTGACCAGGCGGCCCGCCCAGCTTTCCGGCGGACAGCGCCAGCGCGTCGCGATGGGCCGCGCAATCGTGCGCGAGCCGAAGGCGTTCCTCATGGACGAGCCGCTGTCGAACCTCGACGCCAAGCTACGCGTGCAGATGCGTGCGGAGATCGCGCGCATCCAGCTGGCGCTCGGCGTGACGACGCTCTACGTCACGCACGACCAGGTCGAGGCCATGACGATGGGACACCGCGTCGCGGTCATGCGTGACGGCGTCCTCCAGCAGGTCGACAGCCCTCAGCGGCTCTACGACGGCCCCACGAACCTCTTCGTGGCGAGCTTCGTCGGCTCGCCGCCGATGAACCTGATGCAGGCGACTGTCGAGGCGGACGGGCGCGCCGTCGCGCTCCGCGTGGGTGAGACACGGGTCGAGCTTCCCGCCGACCTCGTCGCCGAACGGCCGGAGCTTGCGCGCTACGCCGGGCGCAGCATCGCCATCGGCATCCGTCCCGAGGACGTTCGCGAGGCCTCCGGCTGGGACGGAGCCCGCCTCAGCGGCCGCATCCTCCTCGTCGAGTCCCTCGGCGCGGAGCAGGTGGCGCACATCCAGATCGCCGCAGCACCGCTCGAGCGACGAGAGCTCGTCGACGCAGGCGCCCAGCCCCCGGGGCCGTCACTCGGCGTCGAGCGGCTCGAGCAGGCGGTGACGCTCCTCGGCCGCTTCGACCGGCACCTCCTCCTCGCGCCGGACGAAGCGGTCGAGGTGGCGTTCGACCCGCGGCTCCTCCACTTCTTCGACCTGGAGGGCGGAGACGCGATCCCGCGGGTCGAGGCTCCCGTCGCGGCCGAGGTCGCAGGTTAGGCCGTGGGCGCGTCGGGGCGATTGGGCGTCGAGGCCGCTCTCGTCGGCGGCGAGCTGCTGCGTGGCGACGTGGAGGTCGCGGACGGGCGCATCGTCGCCGTCGGCCTGAACGGGACGGCGGGCCGCGGCGTCGCAGCTCCGGGCTTCGTCGACCTCCAGGTCAACGGCTTCGCCGGCGTCGACTTCTTCTCGGCCGACACGGACGGGTATCGGCGGGCAGGCGAGGCTCTGCTCGCCTGCGGCGTCACCACCTTCCAGCCGACCTTCATCACCTCTCCGGAGGAGCAGCTCACGGCGGCGCTCCGGGAGGTCCCGCGGAACGGCGGCGCGCCGCGCATCCTCGGCGCGCACCTCGAGGGCCCGTTCATCGCGCCCGAGCGGCTCGGCACGCATCCGGCTGACGCGCGGCGCGATCCCGACCGGGAGTTGCTGGAGCGGCTCCTCGCGGCCGGCCCCGTGAGCCACGTGACGCTTGCGCCGGAGCTGCCCGGCGCGCTCGATCTCGTCGACCTCCTCCGCGAACGGGGTGTGACGGTGTCGGGCGGCCACTCGAACGCGACCGCAGCGGAGGCACGCGAGGCGTTCGCCCGGGGGGTCAAGACGGTCACGCACATCTTCAACGCGATGCGCCCGTTCGCGGCGCGGGAGCCCGGGCTGGCCGGCGCGGCGCTCGTCACCGGCGACGTCGCGGTCCAGGTGATCCTCGACGGCGTCCATCTCGCGGACGACACCGCGCGCCTCGTGTGGCAGGCGGCCGGCGGCCGCGTCGCCCTCGTCACGGATGCGATCGCGGCGGCCGGAGCGGGAGACGGGAGCTACACGCTGGCCGGCGTCGACTTCGAGGTCGAGAACGGCGTGGCGCGGCGGGCCGACAGCGTCCTTGCCGGGAGCACTGTCGTGATGATCGAGGCGGTGCGGAACCTCGTCGCGCTCGGGGCGCCGCTGGCCCTGGCGCTGGCGGCGGCGAGCGAGGTGCCGGCCCGCATCGCGGGTCGTCCCGAGCTCGGGACCCTCGCCCCGGGCGCCTGTGCGGACGTCGTCGTCCTCGACGACCGTCTCGACATCGTCCGCGTCCTCGTGTCCGGCAAGGACGCGACCCGCTAGATCAAGCGGTTGGACCTCTAGACGACCTCCGGTTGAGGAAGTACTTTCCCCTATTGGAGGGGTTGTCCGACCGAAAGGGCATCTATGAGCTTTGGAAGCTTGAGCACGGGGACCAAGGTGTTGTTCATCTCGGGTCTCCTTCTGCTCATCGTCTCGTTCCTCGACTGGCAGCAGATCGAGATAGCCAACATCACGACGGCAGGAGTGAGCATGTGGCACGGCATCGGGGTGCTGGCGGGGTTGCTGTTGATTGCACTCCTGCTTTGGGAGGGGGCGCACGTCGCCGGCGCGCTCAAGGGCATCGAGTTGCCGATCTCAGCTGCGCTCATCACCGTCGCCCTGGCTGCGGCGACGGCCGTGTTCACGATCATCAAGTTCTTCGTGGCGAACGAGTTCCGTCACTGGCCCGCATGGGTCGGGCTGATCCTCGCCGTGCTCGTCGGCGTCGGCGGGTGGCTGCGGTACTCGGAGACGCCGTCGCAGGCCCCCACGCCTGCGCCGACTCCGCCTCCGGCCTGAGGGCTCGAAGCAGGAGAAGGGGCGGCTCGAGGACAGCCGCCCCTCGCTCCGCATGCCCTCGTGTATGGATCGCGTAAGCGTTCGGTAAAAAGCCGCTCATAGCAGGTTTTTCTGTGCTTCGGACCTGTGACACTTGGGCCGTTCCAGTGAGACCTGCCGAGGAGGACCTTTCATGAAACGCTCGCTGTCAGTAGTGATGCTCCTGGTCGGAGCGATCGTCTTCGCGGCGCCGAGCTTCGGCGACGACGGCGGCGGCAAGCGCGAGGACCGGGACAAGAGCACGTCGCAGGCAAGGCACGTCGTGATCGTCGTTTCGAACAAGGTCGTGCGCCCGCTGCGGGCTCAGATCCGGATGACGGACACGGGAACGTGCGGCAACGCCTGGGCGACCGTCACCGCGCGCCGGGGGATCGAGATCAACCGCCGCGCGCAGCGCGTGTTCCGCATCGAGCTTCAGGACCGCGGGACGTTCACGACGATCGCCGGCAAGAGCCCGGCCGCGTGCGCGTCGAGTGCAACCGCGACCGGTAGCTCGATCCAGAGCCATGGCCAGAACGTGAACGCCGGGCACACCGGAACCTTCCGGAGCCAGATCACGATGACCGTGCGCAACGCACGACTCAACCGCACTGCCAAGCTCTCGTCGAACGGCAACCTCAGGGCGTTCGTGACGGCCGTCTTCGGCCCGAACGCGACGTTCTCGTGTGGCGCGGTCACGGGTGCCTCGACGGCCGGCGCCTGCACGCAGACATCGACCTTCCACGCGGCCGCAAAGGCCCAGGCCAACACCACGCTCGGCTTTTCGGAGTTCCGGCGGAAGATAGAGCGCGCGCAGACGAAGCTCACCACCGAGCTCACGGGCGACATCGCCGAGAAGGCATAGCCCAGGGAACAGGCAGGTTCGTGTGAAGAGCCCGCTTCGGCGGGCTCTTCGCGTCTTGGGTGTGCAAAACCGCCGCGTGCGGCGGAGTCGTATGTCGATTCTTCGTCGCGAACGGCGGGACCGTCCCGGGCGCTACCATCACGCCCCGCGGTGGGTCATTTTGGTCTTTGCATTCGGATGTTCAACGCGGCCGGCGACGATCTCGGCCTCGCGCATGTGCCTGCCCCGATCACGCCGGGCGATCTCGTCGCCAGGCGCCAGGGCCAGCCGCTCCGGGTGAAGTCAGTCGTCGCTCTCGGTCCTGAAGGCGTTGTCGACGCCCTGGCCGAGGTCGAGCCCGAGTTGCTGTACACGCTGGACGACTAGGTCAGGGCCCTCGTGAGAGGGTGACGCGGTATGTCGCTCCTCGGCCGGGTTCGGTGGCTCGTCGCTCTCGGCGCCCTCGCGCTCGTCGCTCCGTCGCTCGCGCATGCGGGCTCGGCCGACGAGACCGCACTCGCTGATCGATACGCGCCGGTCGTTCGCCTGGTCGACTACAACGGCGGCTGCGAGCCCGGCGAGCCGTACGTCCCGATCAACGTCGACGTCCTCTTCGGCGACCCGACGGTTGCATTGCGCGGGCCGTGGGGCTCGGGCGACCTCGTGAAGATCGGGCCGTCCGCGGAGGACCTCGGGAAGGGCCTCTTCGAGTACCACCTCGACTTCCCGGGCAACGCGCTCGAGCCGGGCTGTACGTACCTCGACTGGGGACGCCGGCTGACCGAGGGACGGAGGCCTGCGGTCTACGCGCACGTCACCGACGAACCCGAGCGTCCGGGCAAGCTCGCGCTGCAGTACTGGCTCTTCTACGTCTTCAACGACTGGAACAACCTCCATGAGGGGGACTGGGAGATGATCCAGCTCGTCTTCGACGCGTCGACCGCCGCACAGGCGCTCGGGCAGAAACCGACGGAGGTCGGCTACAGCCAACACGAGGGCGCGGAGCGCGCGGGCTGGGACGACGACAAGCTGGAGCTCGTCGACGGGACGCACCCCGTCGTGCATGTTTCGGACGGCTCACACGCGAACTTCTACGAGGAGGCGCTCTACCTCGGACGGTCGGCGGAGCAAGGAGTCGGCTGCGACGACACGCGCGGCCCGACGTTCGACGTTCGCCCGGTAATCAAGACGATCCCGAGCGACCAGGGGGAGGCCGACACGGCGTTCCCGTGGATCGCATTCGAGGGTCGCTGGGGCGAGCTTCAGCCCGCATTCTTCAACGGCCCCACGGGCCCGAACCTGAAGACGCAATGGAACGAGCCGATTCGGTGGTCCGAGGGATGGCGTGACCGGAGCTACGCAGTGCCTGTCGCCAGCGCCTTCGGGACCGGTGCGACCGACTTCTTCTGCAGTGCGGTGGGCAGCGGCTCGCGCGCCCTCGTCCAGTTCGTGCATCGTCCGCTCGCGTTCGGCCTGGTCCTCGCAGCGCTCGTCCTCATCGCCGTCATCCTCATTGCGCGGGCGACCTGGCGTCCCGTGGCCCCGCTCCGCCTCGCCCGCAGCCGCGCCTGGGGGCAGATCCTCTCGGCGTCCGCCCGCATGTACGTCAAGCGGATCCTCCTCTTCCTCGGCATCGGCGTCGTCTTGATCCCGATCGCACTGGTCGTGGCGTTGATTCAGGCGCTCGTCCTTCACGCTTCGAGCATCCTCGGCATCCAGACCGGAGGCGAGAGTCACGGGCTGCTCGCGTACGTCGTCCTCACGATCTCGACGGCGCTCACGCTGCTCGGGCTCGGTGTCGTCCAGGCGGCGACCGCCCGCGCGCTCGTCGAGATCGACGCCGGTCGAGACGTTGGTCCGGTCCGCGCCTACGCGCTCGCCCTCGGCAGCGTCAGACCGCTTTTCCGGGCGCTCCTGGTCGCGGCGCTCGTCGTCTCGCTCCTCGCCAGCTCCGTCTTTCTCCTCCCGATCGCCGTGTGGCTCGCGGGACGGTGGGCGCTGATCGCACCCGTGATCGAGCTCGAGGACGTCTCCGCCCTCGACGGGCTCGGACGGAGCGGCCGGCTCGTCCGCGGCCGCTGGCTCAAGGTCGCCTCCCTGATCGTCGCGGGCGCCGGGCTCGTCCTGGTCAGCGGGCCCCTGATCGGCGTCCTCCTCCTTTTCGTCTCCAGCGCGCCCTTCTGGCTCGTCAACGTCGTCGCGGGCCTCGTCTACGCGGTGGCCATGCCCTTCGTCGCGCTGACGACCGCGTATGTCTACTTCGACGCCAGGGCCCGGGGCGTCGCCGAGCGCGAGCCGTCCGAGCTGCCCGCGGAATTCGATCTGTCGGCGTAGGCAGGATTGAGCGATGGCGGACCCGCCGGATCCGCTCGAACCGCGCCGCGTCGAGGTCGAGGTCGGCCCGACGGTCGTCGGCCGCATCGCGCGCTGGACTGAGCGCGCCCGCATCCTGCGTGGCCACGTCGAGGCCGCGCGCGCCGGCCACGCGTCCGTCGACGTCGGCTTCGACGTCATCGAGCGAGACTCGTCGATCGGCGGCGGTCTCCTTGCCGGTGCACTCGCCTACCGCCTGTTCGTGTGGCTGCTGCCGACCGCTCTCCTCTTCGTCTCGGGTCTCGGCCTCTACGCCGACACGGCCGATAAGAGCTCCAAGGAAGTCGTTGCGGACGCAGGTCTCCAGGGGCTGATTGCATCCCAGATCGCCGCGACCGCCTCCGAGGGTGCGAGCGTCATCGTCTTCTTCGTGATGATCCCCGCCGTCCTCTACGCCACCGTCACGCTCTATCGCGCCGTCGCGAAGGTGCACGCGATCGTCTGGCTCGGTTCGGGCCGCGGCGTCAGGATCACTCCCAGGGGCGCCGCCATCTTCGGCGCGGCCCTGATCCTGCAGCCGATCGCCGTCGAGCTCGTCAACTGGGTACGTCGCGCGGATCAGCTCGGAGGGCTGCTGGCCCTGGTCGTCCACATCGCCGTCGTCGGCGGCATCTGGCTCGTGGTCTCGATGCAGCTGCCACACGGCGCCGCTCGTTGGCCGTCGCTCATTCCGGGTTCGGTCCTCTTCGCCGTCGGGCTCCTGTGCATCAACGTCTTCAACGTCTACATCACGACGCGTCTGGTCGAGGGGCGGGCCGACACCTACGGCGCGCTCGGTATCGCGACCGCGCTCCTCTTCTCGCTCGTACTGGTGGGCCGGCTCTTCGTCGTGTCGGCGGAGCTCAACGCCTCGCTCTGGCACCGCGGGGCGGGGCAGGGTTCACCCGGCTAGAGCGAGAAGATGGCTCGACGGGCGCCGCCGGAAGGCGTTAGCGTCCTCAGGCAGGCTCTTTTCCCGAAACCCCCGAAAGGACGGACATGCTCGCCGCTTCCGACTATCCATTCCTCGACGTCTTCTGGACGATCTTCATCTTCTTCATCTGGATCGCCTGGTTCATGCTGCTGTTCCGGGTGTTCGCCGACGTCTTCCGTCGCCACGACATCGGCGGTGGGAAGAAGACGTTGTGGATCATCTTCGTGATCATCGTGCCGTTCCTGGGCGTGTTCATCTATCTCATCGCCGAGGGGCACGGGATCGCCGAGCGCGACATGACGAGCGCGAAGCAATCGAAACAGGAGTTCGACGCCTACGTCCAGTCGGTGTCGTCCGGCGGTGGTGCAGCGGCCGACATCGAGAAGGCGAAGGGCTTGCTCGACAGCGGCGCCATCACGCAGTCGGAGTACGACGCGCTGAAGGCGAAGGCACTCTCCTAATTCAGGGACGTCGACCGCGGCCGCCGGGACTCGTCCCGGCGGCCGCAGTACGTTCATTCCTGGACCGCATAGAGACGCCACTCACCTGGGACCCCCTTGAGCGCGCTCGTCCCGCGCTCCGCGAACTCGAGATCGGAGCCGACGACGAGATCCTTCACGGTCGACGAGACGAGAACCTCACCCGGATCGGCCACCGCCGCAACGCGAGCTCCGATGTTGACGGCGAGGCCGGTGACCTTGTCTCCCACGAGCTCGCACTCTCCTGTGTGGAGTCCGGCGCGGATCTCGAGCCCGAGCTCGTCGAGCGACTCGACGATCGCGCGGGCGCAGCGGATCGCGCGGATCGGGCCGTCGAACGTTGCGAAGAACCCGTCGCCGGCCGTGTCGACCTCGCGTCCGCGGAATCGGCTGAGGTGGCGCCGCACGACCGCGTGATGTTGCTCGACGAGGTCGCGCCAGCGCGCGTCTCCCACCTCAGCGAGCATCTCCGTCGAGCCCACGATGTCGGTGAAGAGCACCGTCGCGAGGACGGTCTCCGGCTCCTCCGCATCGAGCGTGCCGACGAATCGCTCGAGCTCCGGCACGAGCGTGTCGACGAGCAGGAAGACCGCGTAGTCCGGGCCCCGTATCTCCAAGAGCCGTGCGCCCACGATGCGCCCCGCGACGTACGCCGCCTCGTCGCGCCTCGGCGCCATGTGGGCGATCAGCGTCGGAACGCGAATCGCGCCGAGGACGTCGCGGACGTCGACGTCCTGCGCCATCCGCCTGATCGTGGCGATCGAGCCCGGGCTCGCCGAGAGGCGCCACTGGCGTGCGAGTGCGGCGATGAACTCCTCGTCGTCCAGATATGACACAGCCATGTCACGAACCCAGCGCTCCGCGCTCGCATACGTGCCCCAGTCGCTCAGTAGGTCGACGTCCTCCTCTCGCCACTCCTCGGGCGTCGGCGCCCACGGATAGTCCGGAGCCCACGTCCCCTTCGCGACGGGGTTGTAGAGCGCGAGGCCGAGCGTGCGCTCGGGATACGTCGCGGCGAAGAGCAGGCACATCGACGCCGCCTCGAAAGTACCGAAGAGCACCGCCCGCTCGGAGTCGACGGCATCGAGGACGGCGCGCAGGTCGTCCATCCTCGCCTCGAGCGTCGCCGGCTCCCGCAGTCGATCGGATAGCCCGGTGCCGCGGCGGTCGAACGTGATCAGACGGGAGAAGCCGGCCAGTCGGTCGTGAAACGCACGCTGGTAGGGCCTTTCGCGTTCGATCTCGATGTTGCCGGCGAAACCGTGCACGAAGACGAGATCGCGCGGACCGTCGCCGTGGACCGAGTAGGCGATTGCCACGTCGCCGCTCCTCGCGTACCTGATCTCGTCTCGCTCGGCCATAGGGCAAGTACAGTCAAGATCGCGCACGTGAGCAAGGTTCAGGCGCGTTTCGGTTGGCACGAGAGGGGCAGATGAGGCGACTTCGCCGCCGTCACCCGCGCCAAAGTCAAGCCCCGCGTCCGGCGCGGAGAGCTCGAGCTGAACCGCCTCTCGAGGGGACGACTCTTCGGCGGGCTGGCTCTCGATACGGCGTTGCGACGGGCTCGAAGCCGCGCTCGCGAAGGCGAATTAGACCGTCTCGAAGCCGAGTCGCCCTCCCGAATCGGTGTTTTCACTGATTGCCGCCTGACCGAACGCCTGTGTAATTGACACGCACTTCTCAGGGGCATTCCTGGAAGGAGCAGGTGATGAGAACTTCGCGAATCCTCGCCGCGGCTCTGATCGTGGCCGGCATCGCGTCCGGCGTCGCGCGAGGTGCGACGACGCTGCCGGTTGTCTGGAGCGCGGGCGGCCTCGATGCAGGGACGACAGGGGCCGGACAGGCGGCCCGGATCGCCTCCGATCCGGCAGGTAACGTCGCGGTCGTCTCCGGGCCGGCTGCATCACGTGACCTGGCCGTCACGTCGTACACGGCCACAGGGGCGCTTCGCTGGCGCGCGTCCGTTTCTCCGTCGATCGGGACGTTCGTCGGCGACTGGGTGGCGGCGGCACCGAACGGCGACGTCGTCGCCGTCGGTCACAACGTCAACTCGAGTGGCAACCCGCTGGCCTCGACCATGGCCCGCTTCGCGTCCGACGGAACGTTTCAGTGGCGAGTCGACTTCGCTCCGCCCTTCTTTCCGTCAACTGCGCGGCTTCTCGTCGACAGCGCGGGCAACGAGTATCTCGCCTCGAGCGCGGTCGGAACCGGCATGTTCGTTCGGAAATACAGCCCGTCCGGGGCTTTGCTCTGGTCGCAGCAGGACGCGACGACCGGCGGCGGCTTCGCAGTCGCGACGTCGCTGGCCCTGGCCCCGAACGGCGCCGACGTGATTGCGACCGGCACTGTCTCCGGCGGCGCCGTGTGGGTCACCGCCTCGTACAACGCCTCAACCGGCGCGCGGAACTGGCTGGTGTCGGCCCCTGAGGGAACCGCCGCCAGGGACGTCGTGGTGGACGCCACACGGGTGTACGTGACCGGTCAGGGCGTAACCGGCGGGGGCACTCCGTCGATCAAGTACTGGCTCACCGTGGTCGCTTACGACCGCGCGACCGGAGCACGGTTGTGGCGAACGGACAAGATGGCGGCCGACGGAACCGACGGGGCGGGTCTCCGGATGGCCTTGGCGCCCGACGGGAGTGTGGTCGTTGCGGGTCAGACTAACCGTGGATTCCTCGACTGGTACACCGTGGACCTCGCCACCAATGGCACGGTTCGGTGGGAGACCGTCCGCGACGGCGGCTTGAACACGAACGAGGTCCCGGCCGATGTGCTGGTGCTGGCAGACGGCACCACAGTCGTGACGGGCGTTGGCGGTCCCAACCTTCCAGGCGGCTTCATTCAGGGTGTCACAGCTGGATACAGCGCGAGCGGAACGCTGCTCTGGGAGGCGTTCGCCCGGATGGCCACAGTCTGGGAGACCGGGCTGCCGAACGGCGATCTCTGTGCGACCGGCGGGTACGACGCACTGGTGACGTGCTGGCGACCTCCAAGCACCGGCGGCGTTCTCCCATCTGCACCCGTGAACCTCGTTGCGACGGCGCTGGGGGCAAGCTCGATCGGGCTGACGTGGGTCAACGGATCGGCGAGTCAGACGGCGGTCCGAGTGGAGCGCTGCAAGGGCGCCAGGTGCACGGCGTTCGCTCTTGTCGCAACGCTTCCCGGAAGCGCGTCGAGCTTCACGGACAGTGGGCTGGCTCGGCGGACGACGTACAGGTACCGAGTGCTCGCACACAACACGGTCGGCGATTCCGCGTTCTCGAACACGGCGAGCGCGCGCACGAGCAGGTAGCTATCCGAGGGGCGTCCGCAGCCGCGGGCGCCCCTCGTACGAGGGTGTGCGGCATCTAAGCTCGGAGGATGAGCCCCGATTCGCTGACGCTCGACCTTCTCGCCTGGATCGCGGGCGGCGCACGTTCCTACGGCGACACGATGGATGCCTGGCGCACGAGCTGCCCCCGGCTCTCGGTCTGGGAGGACGCGGTCATCGACGGTCTCGTCAGGGTTCGCTCATCGAGGGTCGAGCTGACCGAACGGGGCCGAGCGGTGCTCGATCAGGATCCGAACCAGCGCGCTCGCCGCGTCGCGGCGAACTCCACCTTGTCCGCGGCCAGCTCGCGTGAAGGCCCGACGAGCCGCGCGGTCGGCGCGGGCCCGCCGAGGAAGTTGGCCTCGACCATGCCGACCATCCCGCCGCCGAACTCGAGGTAGCACGTGCCCGCTCCCTCGTAGGGCCGCTCGAGCTCCTCGCCGCGAAGGTGGGCGGCGATGTCTTCGGCCACGACCCGCGCGGCAGCCTCCGCGAAGACTCCGGCCTTCGCCATCGGGAGAGCCGTGACGTCTCCCACTGCATAGACGTTCGAGAAGCGGGTCGCCAGGTTCGCCTTCTCCACCGGTATCCAGCCGTCGGGCGCCAGGCCGCAGTCCCGGACGACGCGAGGCGCGCGGTGTACGGGGATCCCGACGAACAGGTCGTACGGAAGAGATTCGCCGTCCGAAGTCCGCGCCTCGTTCGCTCCGGTGTCGAGCTCCACGATCTGCGTGTTCGGCACGTACTCGATGCCTCGCTCGGTCAATGCTCGGAGGATGGTCCGAGACATCTCCTTCGTGATCGGAACCGGAGCCGCCATCGGTCCGGCGACGCGGATCTCGACCGAGTCGCGGAGGCCGCGCTCGACGAAGTGGTCGTGGAGCATCAGCGCGCCTTCGAACGGAGCCGGCGGGCACTTGAACGGTTGGCCGAGGATCCCGATGAGGACCCGACCCGACCCGAAGTCCAGAAGTGCTTCCCCCATGCGCTCCGCGCCCGCGAGGGTGTAGTACTCGACGCCGCCTTCTTCGAGTCCGGGTGTTGCCGCGAAGTCGTACTCCGCTCCCAGCGCCACGACGAGGATGTCGGCGTCGTACGAGCCCGCGTCCGTCGTGACGTGCCGCGCCTCGGGGTCGATAGACGTCACGCGTTCCCGGCGGAACTCGACTCCCTCTTTCGCGATGTATGCGTAGGGGAGCTGCACATCCGCGATCGCTTTGCGTCGGAACAGGACATCGAGCTTCGAGAACCCGAAGCTGAACGAGTCGTTCTGGTCGATCAGCGTCGTGCGAACCTCACCCGCGTGGGACTCCGAGAGCCGCGTTGTCAGCTCCAGCCCGGCAAAGCCGGCACCGAGGATCACGACATGCGTCACGCCTTAGCGACGATATCGCCGCTGGTAGCGTGCGCTGTGGCACCCAGCGACATCATCCTCGGGCCCGAGAAAGAGGAAACGGGCATGAAGAAGAACGGGTCGCAAAACAGCGCGCTTCCTTCCCAGCTGATCGACCCGAGGAATAGGCGATGTGGGCCTCGCCACTTTGCGCGTACTGGGTCTCGACGGAGCCCTTCACCCCAGCGTCCACCGGCCCCGGCATGTGCCGAGTCTAGGACGTAGTGGGTGCTGGACGCACCGGTGTGTGACCCGGTCGATGCGGGGCGTACGCTTTGCGTGTGTCTGACGTCGTCGGGCGTGACGCCGAACTGCGGGCCGTCGAAGCCTTCCTCGGTCCGCGTGACGCCGGTCCCAGGGTGCTCGCGATCGCCGGGGAAGCCGGAATCGGGAAGACGACGCTCTGGACGAGCGCCGTCGAGGACGCACGCGCAACTGGATCGGCTGTCCTGGTCGCGCGACCGGTGGAGTCAGAGGCGCGGCTTTCGTTTGTCGGTCTCGCCGACCTCCTCTCCGGCCTACCCGACGACGTTTTCGTGGCGCTGCCTTCTCCTCAGCGGGCGGCTTTGGATGTGGCGTTGCTCCGCGCGTCCGCCCGTAGGGCCCCCGCGCGTCGGCTCGTCGGGACGGCACTCCTCTCTCTGCTCAGAGCGCTCGCCCGCGAGCAAGACGTCGTGGTGGCGGTCGACGACCTGCAGTGGCTCGACACGCCGTCGGCGGCCGCCCTCGAGTTTGCGCTTCGACGCATCGGCGATGAGCCAATCCGAGCAGTCCTGTCGTTCCGGCCCGAAGGGGAGGAGCATTCCCCGGTTTCCGCCCTCATGTCTGAGGGTCGTGTGGAGTCGATCGTCCTCGGCCCGCTCTCTGTGGCGGCGTTGCACCGGGTGCTCGCACGCGAGCTCGGGCAGGCCTTCCCGCGACCGACGCTCGTCCGCATCGCTACTGCTTCGGGCGGCAACGCCCTCCACGCGATCGAGATCGCGCGGCTGATCGTTCGCACAGGGGACGCTGCGAGCTTCTTCGACCTGCCGGTGCCGGAGAGCCTTCGCTCGCTCGTTGCAGCACGCGTTCGGTCGCTGCCGGTGTCGACGCGCAACGTGCTGCTGGAGTCGGCGATGCTCGCAAAGGCGGATCTCGGCGTGCTCGACGCGGAGGCGCTTGCCCCGGCTGAGGAAGCGGGGCTCGTGAGGATCCGCTCGGACGAGCGTGTCGAGTTCGTCCATCCGCTCTACGCGTCGGCCGTCTACGCGTCAGCATCAACCGCCCGACGACGAGCGACGCATCGTCGGCTCGCAGACGTTGTCGAGGACAAGGAGGAGCGCGGCCGGCACCTCGCGCTGGGATGCGCCGGGCGAGACGAGCGCGTCGCGCTCGAGGTGGAGGAGGCCGCGGAATTCGCACGGCTGCGCGGTGCACCCGACGCTGCGGCCGAGCTGACCGAGCTCGCGCTTCGCCTGCTGCCGCCCGCGAGCCTCCGTCACGACGAGCTACGCCTCCGGCTCGCAGAGCACCTTTACCTCGCGAGCGACTTTTGGCGTGCCTCGGGCGTACTCGACGAGCTGTGTCGTTCACTGGAGCCAAGCGATCTGCGCGCCCGCGCGCTTCTGGCGTTGAGCGAGATCGACTACTGGCGGTTCGGCGAGTCGGCTTCGCTCGTACTCTGCGAGCGCGCGCTCGCAGACGCCCGAGATCCCCTCTTGCGCGCGCGGTGCTTCGTCGGAATCGCGTCGGCCGCTGGAACAGTCGACCTGCCGCGCGCCGCCGACGCAGCGCGAGGCGCCCTGGAGCTGCTCGAGGCGAGCCTAGACCCCGAGCCGGGGCTCTTCGCGGCCGCGCTTGCGGCACGGGTGCGAACGGATCTCTTCCTCGGCAGAGGATTTGACGCGTCCTCCGCGGCGAAAGCGCTCGAGCTCGAGGCGGAGGACCCGCCCGCGGTGGTAGACGGTCGCGTGGTCTTCAAGCTCGGCCAGTGGTGTCGCTATGTCGACGACTTCGACGGTGCCCGGGCCCGCTACGCGGAGGCGGAAGCCCAGGCTCAGGCGGAAGGCGACGAATCGTCCGTCGCGAACATCCTCCTCAACCGCGTCATCCTCGAGACATGGGCCGGCGAGCTCGCCGCCGCGATGAAGCTCGCCCGCCGGATGGTCGAAGCGTTCGCGCAGCAGGGTGTCGACATCGAAGCTGGAAGGCTCTGGCAGGCGTACGTCGACGCCTACGCCGGACGAGTGGAGGAGGTGCGTCTCGCGGCTCGCGTCGTCGACAGCACGGAGCCGATCGTCGTCGGACTCTGGTCTCGGTCGCTCGGGCTTGCGGAGCTCGCGGCAGGCGATCCGGAGGCTGCCGACAGGCATCTCGCCGACGCACTGGAGCACTTCGACGCCGTGGACTTCCGTGAGCCGGCGATCTGGCGCGTCCATGGCGACGCGATCGAGGCCGCTCTTTCCACCGGGAACCCAGAGCGGGCGGACCGTCTGCTCGATCGGTTCGAGGAAGGGGCGCGCGCATCCCGGATCCCCTGGAGCCTCGCAGTCTCCGCCCGCTGCCGCGGCCTCGTCCTTGCCGCCGCGGGAGAGCTCGAGTCGGCGCTCGACCACGTCGAGCGGGCGCTCGTCGAGCACGAGCGCTGCCCGATGCCGTTCGAACGTGCGCGGACGCTCCTTGCGCGTGGGCAGATCCTCCGCCGTCTGAAGCGTAAGCGCGAAGCGCGGGCGTCGCTCGAGCGTGCCCTGGAGGTCTTCGCTCAGATCGGCGCCGACCTGTGGGCATCACGCACGGAGGACGAGCTTCGGCGCGTCGCGGTCAGGCGTGCGCCGGAGGAGCTCAGCGCGACCGAGCTGCAGATCGCCCGCCTGGCGGCGTCGGGGCTCACGAACAAGGCAATCGCCGAGCAGGCATTCGTCAGCATCAACACCGTCGAGGCCAACCTGAGGCGCGCGTACCGCAAGCTTGGGATCCGCTCGCGCGCGCAGCTCGCGCGCGAGCTCGACAAGCGCCCCGCACCCATTTCGTAAGGTTTTCCGTCCTTTCGCTCCGGCGCGCGGAGCCGCACGCTGAGGGCATGACCGAGGGTGCCGAGAGCTTCGTTGCGGAGTGCTTCTGGCCGGATGTCCAGGAGGCCGATCTCGTGGCGCTCGACGGTCGCGTCCGTCGCGCCGCAGCCGACGGTGGCGTCCGCTACCTGGGCTCCATCCTGATTCGCGACGACGAGGTCGTGCTCTGTCGGTTCGAAGGGAGCGTCAGCGCGGTGCGTGCCCTCGCGGTAAGGGCGGAGATCCCGTTCGACCGGATTCTCGGGACCACGTCGTCGCCCTGGCCAACCTCGTGAAACGGAGGAATCACATGCATCGCACGCTCGCAGTCCTCGCAGTGATCGCGGTCGCGTGCCTTGCGGCGGCCTCGACCGCCGGCGCCCGTAGCTCCGGTCGGCTCTGTCCGGTCTTCAAGAAGAGCGGAAAGAGCTTCACTCTCCAGACGGTCGGCACAGGCTGGTCGTGCGGGTCGGCCAAAGGGTGGGCCGTCAAGCTGATCGGCGACAAGGTGAACGCTGTGAGCAGGAACGTCCCGCTCAAGAACGGCCCGTCGGGCTACCACTGCTTCGCGGAGCCGGGCAGCCACGGCCGCGCGACGAACGGCGCCTGCATCAAGGGCACCATCGCTTTCCCGAAGTCCGGCTTCGCGTGGATGGAGAAGTAGCGATGCGGAAGCGACTGGTCAGCAGAGGTCTCGTGGTCGCGGTCCTGGCTGGCGCGATGTCGCTTGCCGCCGCGTCCAGCCACGCCTCACCGGCGCGCGGCTCGGCATCTGCCTGCTCGTCGCTTCGGAACGTCGTGGCGTTCGACGGCCAGGCGTCCGTCACGGGCGGCGCCTCGGCTAGTGGAAGTGAGGACCCGGCCGGAACCCTGACGATCGAGCTCGTCCGCTCCGCGCAGAAGGTCCACGTCCACCTGGCTGATAAGCGCCACGAGGGCAACTACTACAAATTCAACGGCCACGCGAGCGGGGGCCATGTAGTGGTCGCCGACGTCTACGGCGACACTGGCGGGGATTACCAAGGTGAGCTGAACTACAACCAGCCACTGGGCCACTTGCCCGCCGGCTCAAGCGCCGGTGCAGCGGTGTTGGGAATCGACTTCAGCCACTGCGCATACAAGTTCGACATCACGTTCGGGGTCCAGGCCGCATACACCGGCGACCACGAGGCCGACTTCGGGCACTTTGTCACCTTCGGGGCAACCACTGACGCCTCTTTCCTGCCGAAGAATCTCCACGTGCACGGGGCCGCTGTTCTCAAGACGTTCCCGCATTGCGAGCAGCGATTGGCTGGGAATGCGGGCTGCGCTGAAACATACGGCGAGTGGATGCCGGAGCTGATCCTGCTCGACGAGTGCCACACAACCAACACCTCCGAATGCTCCATCACTGACACCAACCCGGCTCTCGATACGCCCACGCACTTCACCTGGAGTCTGAAGCCGGTCTTCAAGAAGGGGAAGAAGTAATGGCCAAGATCGCACTTCCATCGGCAGCGGCTGTGCTGCTCGCCACGCTCGTCACCGCCACGGCGGCAGCGGGCGCGTCGAGTTTCGACGGCAAGGTCTGCGGGCTCGTCACCGCGAGGCAGGTCGCCGCGGTCGGCGTGACGTCGCGCTGCACGAACGCGCGGCCGATGAAAGGGCTCGGAGCGACGACCTTCCGCGCAAACTGGGCCGGCAAGTCCACGAGCGCACCGCAGCTGCAGGTGACGGTTGCGCGTTACAGCGACGCCGGCGCGTTGCAGTTGGCACGCCGGAATCTGATGCAGGGGCTTCCCGGCACACCGCGGAGAGCCAAGGGAATCGGCAGTGCCGCGTACGAAGCGAGCGGACCCTCGGCGATCGGGATCCATATCGCCGTCGCGAAATACATCGTCTACATCACGCTGGCAACGACGAGCACACACTCGCGAGCGAGCGCGTCACTGGAGGCGATCGGAAAGAGAATCGCGGCGCGTCTCTGAGAACCGGTCGGCGTGCGGCTCTTCGGTCGCGCGAGGGCAGCGCCTTTGAGGCGCCACTCGCGACCGCTACGGCTCGACTCGTGATCGGAACGTAGACGCGCTTGCGGGTTGACGTTCAGGGAGGTGGGCGGACGGCCGGCTGAACGCCGACCGTCCGCCCGGGGGGAGACGCCCGGCGATCTAGAGGCTCGCCCGAGCGGTGCAGCGCTCGCCGGAGGCGCGCGTGGCGACCGCGGCGACGGTTCCCTGCGCGCCGGCAATCACGCGACGGACGGAGAACGAGCCGCTCGGAGCATGGGTTCTGGCCGTCGTCGAGGCGACGAGCGATCCGTTCCGCCGCAGCGCGACCTTCCAGCGAATGCCGTTCCGGTTTTGGTCGACCTCGAACTCGACCTCGATGCGGCCGTCCTCCTGGGACAGCTTGAGCTTCGCGGTCGAGCCCTGGGTGCAGACGCCCCGCACTCGGACGCCGTGCCCGCCCTTGGCGGACGCGAGCGGCGCGACGGTGAGGGCTGCGCCGCACAGAGCGACGGTGAGAACGAGGGTGATGACGCGGAGGTTGAACATCGGTGCTCCTCTGATCGTTGACAGCACCGAGCCTGGCGACCGGTCGGTCGGGGCCGCAATGCGACATTGGTCCGGGTGACGCCTCGGACGGCCTTGGAGGGGCGATGATGCGTGCGATGGGACCACCGCCAACGAGCCGGCGCCGCCGTCTGCCGACCCGTGCGCCCACGGCACGCTCGGTCGTCCTGCGCTTCGCTATCGGGAGCGCGGTCGCGATCACGGTCGCGGTCGTCGGCGGCTATTTCGCGCTCCGCTCGGTCGCGATCAACGAGGCGAAGCGCGAGACCCGAGCGAAGGTCGACGAGGCGGGCCAGCTCGTCGAGGCGACGGTCCGCGAGGGCCTCCTCACGGGGCAGCCGGCCGCCGTGGGCGTCGTGGACGACATCGTTGCCGCGCGCGTCCTCAGCGACTCGATCGTCCGGGTGAAGATCTGGTCCGCGGACGGGCGCGTCCTCTACTCTGACGACCCAGCTCAGATCGGCGGCCGCTACGGGCTCGACGCCGGCCAGCGACGGCTGCTGCGCGAGGGCGGGTCCAAGGTGGAGGTAAGCGACCTCACGCGCCCGGAGAACGAGTTCGACCGTGGACAGGGGGATCTGATCGAGGCGTACACGCGGATCCGAACGCCGTCGGGGACGCCCGTGCTGTTCGAGATCTACCAGCGCCTCGGGTCCGTGACGGCGAGCGCCCGGCGCTTGCTCAAGGCACTCGCGCCGCCGATCCTGGGAGCGATTGCGCTGATCGTGCTCGTCCAGGCGCCGCTCGTCTGGTCGCTGACGCGCAGGCTCCAGCGAGGCCACGAGGAGCGCGAGGCCCTGCTCGGGAACGCAATCGCGGCCTCGGCGCGCGAGCGCAGCCGCGTGGCCTCGTACCTTCACGACGGCCCGGTCCAGGACATCGCGGGGCTCGCTTTCTCGCTCGCGCCGGTCGCCGAGCGTGCTGCCGTGCATGGGGCGGACGAGGATGCGGGCGTCCTGCGGACCGCGATCGACCGACTGCGCCGTACGGTCCGCGACCTGCGCGCGCTGCTCGTCGAGCTACATCCGCCGCACCTCGCAGCGGCCGGGCTCGAGGCCGCCATCGCCGACCTCGTCAGCCCGCTCCAGTCGGCGGGCGCCGCCGTCACCCTCTCGATCGACGGAGCCGAGCGGCTCGACCGCGAGCGGGAGGCGCTCGTCTACCGCGTCGCCCAGGAGGCGGTCAGGAACGTGATCGCGTATGCGGACGCCACATCGGTGCGGATCGAGCTGACCGTAGACCACGGCGCGGCTCGGCTTCTCGTTGCGGACGACGGCCGCGGTTTCGATCCTGAGCGGCGGGAGTTGCGGCTGGCGGAGGGGCACCTCGGTCTCTCGCTCGTCGAGGAGTTGGCACGCGAGTCGGGCGGCAGCCTCACGGTCGACTCGATCGAGGGCGCGGGGACCACCGTCGAGCTCCGGGTGCCGTCGAGATGATCCGCGTCGCGGTCGCGGACGACCACGGCGTCGTGCGAGACGGGCTGGTCGGCGTGATCGCCTCGCAGGACGACATGGAGGTGGTCGGCACCGCGTCCGACGGAGCGGAGGTGGTCGAGGTGTGCCGGTCTGCGGAGCCCGACGTCGTGCTGATGGACCTCGAGATGCCCGTAATGGACGGGATCGAGGCCACGCGTGCGATTCGTACTGAGGCGCCGGCGACCGCCGTGCTCGTGCTCACGTCGTTCTCGGATCGCCGGCGCATCACGGGTGCGCTCGACGCGGGCGCCGTCGGCTACCTGCTGAAGGACGCGTCCGCGGAGGAGGTACTGCGCGGCATCCGCGCGGCGGTCGAGGGTGGATCGCCGCTCGATCCGCGGGCCGCCCGGTCGCTGCTCGAGGCGCAGAGCGCGCCCGATCCGCTCGCCGGGATCTCGCCGCGCGAGCGCGACGTGCTCGCTCTGCTCGTCGACGGGATGCCGAACAAGGTGATCGCACGGCGCCTCGGCATCAGCGAGAAGACCGTGAAGTCGCACCTGACGAGCATCTTCCGCCAGATCGGCGTGACCGACCGCGTCCAGGCCATCCTATGGATCGAGCGGCAGGGGCTCCGGGACGACCTCTAACGATAGGACCAAGGTCCCGTTGCGGGGTTGCTCGTGTGTCCGCACACTGAGCGGATGGCTCGCGTCCTCGCCCAGCTCGTGATCGCTCTGGTGCTTGCCGCCGTCGTCGGGCCGGTCGCGGCTCTCGGGAAGGACGGCCCCGACGAGGTGCGTGTCGCCGGCGTCTGTAGCGGCGTCGCGACGTCGAAGCTTCGCCTGAGAAGCCGCGACGACCGCATCGAGCTGCGGTTCGAGGTCGAGCACGGCCGGCCCGGCGTCTGGCGCGTGGTAGTCGTCCACGAGCGCCGGGTCGCCTGGAAGGGCTCGATTCGCGCGGCCCGGTCAGGCGGCTCGTTCGAGGTCAGGCGCCTGATCCCGGACTTTCCCGGCGCGGACACGGTCAGCACGCGAGCCCTGGGCCCCCGGGGCGTCGTCTGCCGAGCCGCGGCCACCCTCTCCGAATCCTGAGCCGGATGCCCCCGTGTGTCGATCCTCGTGGGGTCGAGGCCGGTCCGCCACCGGCCCCTCGTCCTCCCGCCGGAGCATCGATGCGCCGACGCCCGTGACGAGCAGGACCGGCGAGTCCGTGGCATCGCCGCAGGACGCGGTGCACAGTTCGACGCCGTTCGCTTTGATCAGGCGCTCGGCCAAGGTTGTTCTCTCTTTGCCCCCGATTCGTGTGAACAACCGGCCTGCACTTCATGCCGCGGCGGCGGACAGCGGAGGCGTTGCCACGGTGCGTCGGAGCATCGGAGCATCGGAGCATGTTCACCCCCCGTAGGTGATGTTGGCTCAGGCCTCGGACCGCCACCATCGACGGAACGCGGTCGAGAGGAGAGCCCATGCCTGACGTGACCGATGGTGAGCGGGAAACGCTGCCGATTCCAGACCGCCCCTATGACGGGCCGGTGTATGAAGACGCGAAGGATCCCAACGCCAAGTTCCCGCCGATCGAGCCGCTCCGGCCGCCGGAGGGTGCCCCGAATGTCCTGATCGTCCTGCTCGACGACGTCGGGTTCGGCGCTTCGAGCGCCTTCGGCGGTCCCTGCAAAACACCGACGGCGGAACGACTGGCTGCCGACGGCCTGAAGTTCAACCGCTTCCACACGACAGCGCTCTGTTCGCCGACGAGGCAGGCGCTGCTCACCGGTCGCAATCACCACACGGTGGGGATGGGAGGGATCACGGAGATTGCGACGTCGGCGCCGGGCTACAACTCGATCCGCCCGAACACGTGCGCGCCGCTGGCCGAGACGCTCAAGCTGAACGGCTACGCGACCGCGCAGTTCGGCAAGTGCCACGAGGTGCCGGTGTGGGAGACGAGCCCGCTCGGCCCGTTCGATGCGTGGCCGTCCGGCGGGGGCGGCTTCGAGTACTTCTACGGCTTCATCGGCGGGGAGACGAACCAGTACTACCCGGCCATCTACGAGGGCACGACCCCGGTCGAGCCGGAGAAGACGCCGGAGCAGGGTTACCACTTCACCGAGGACATGACAGACAAGGCGATCAAGTGGATCCGCCAGCAGAAGTCGCTGATGGGCGACAAGCCGTTCTTCGTCTACTTCGCGCCGGGTGCAACCCATGCCCCGCATCACGTGCCCGAGGAGTGGTCGGCGAAGTACAAGGGCGAGTTCGACCAGGGCTGGGACACATTGCGCGAAGAGACCTTCGCCCGACAGAAGGCGCTTGGTGTGATCCCGCCCGACGCCGCGCTCACCGACAGGCCCGAGGAGATTCCCGCCTGGGAGGACACTCCGGACGACCTGAGGCCGGTCCTGGCGCGGCAGATGGAGGTGTACGCAGGCTTCCTCGAGCACACCGATCACCACGTCGGCCGCCTCGTCGACGCCCTCGATGATCTCGGCGTGCTCGAGAACACGCTCGTCTACTACGTCATCGGCGACAACGGAGCATCGGCCGAAGGGACGCCGAGCGGTTGCTTCAACGAGCTCGTCGTTCTCAACGGCGCCGCCGGGCTGGAGACCGTGGACTTCATGCGGGAACGGATCGAGGACTTCGGCACGCCGGGCGCGTACAACCACTACGCAGTCGGCTGGGCGCACGCGATGGACACTCCGTACCAGTGGACGAAGCAGGTCGCCTCGCACTGGGGCGGAACGCGCAACGGAACGATCGTGCACTGGCCGGAAGGCATTCGGGGAAAGGACGAAGTCCGCAATCAGTTCCACCACGTGATCGATGTTGCTCCGACGGTGCTCGAGGCCGCGGGCCTGCCCGAGCCGAGGATGGTGCACGGAGTGGAGCAGAAGCCGATCGAGGGCGTGAGCATGCGCTACGCCTTCGACGACGCCGGCGCGGCGGAGCGACGGGAGACGCAGTACTTCGAGATGTTCTGCAATCGCGGTATCTACGACAAGGGTTGGACAGCGGTGACGCGTCACTCGACCCCGTGGGTCATGGCACCGCTCCCTCCGTTCGCGGATGACACGTGGGAGCTCTACGACACCAACACTGACTGGACGCAGGCACACGATCTCGCGGCCGAGATGCCCGAGAAGCTTGCCGAACTGCAGGCACTGTTCATGTCGGAGGCGCGTAAGTACAACGTGCTGCCACTCGACGACCGGCGCGTCGAGCGCTTCAACTCCGATCTGGCCGGGCGGCCGGTGCTGATCAGCGGCAACTCCCAGCTCCTCTTCGGCGGCATGGGACGGCTCAGCGAGCACGCGGTCCTCAACCTCAAGAACAAGTCGCACTCCGTCACGGCCGAGCTCACCATCCCGGACCGCGGGGCGCAGGGCGTGATCATCGCCCAGGGCGGCGCCTTCGGCGGCTGGAGTCTCTACCTTCAGAGCGGCAGGCCGAAGTACTGCTACAACCTGTTCGGGCTGCAGCAGTTTCAGGTCGAGGGCGAAGCCGAGGTCCCGCCTGGAACGCACCAGGTGCGTGTGGAGTTCGCCTACGACGGCGGCGGCCTCGCAAAAGGCGGCACCGTTTCGTTGTACGTCGACGGCGCGAAGACCGGTGAAGGCCGCGTTGAAACAACCGTGCCAATGCTCTTCTCCGCCGACGAGACGTGCGACATCGGCTCCGACACCGCCTCGCCGGTCAGCGACGATTACACCTCGGAGAACAGCCTCTTCACCGGCACCGTCGACTGGGTGCAGCTCGACATCGCCGAGGCAGCCGAAGACCTCGACCATCTGATCTCACCGGAGGAACGCATCAGGGTCGCGATGGCGCGACAGTGACCGACGCCTCGGCGCCCCCGCCAACCACGTTGACGCTGAACAACGGCGTCGAGATGCCGGTCCTTGGTCTCGGCGTCTTTCAGAGCTCACCGGAGGAGACGACCTCCGCGGTCGAGATCGCGATCGCCGACGGCTACCGCCTGATCGACACCGCTGCGTCATACGACAACGAGCGCGAAGTCGGCGAGGGGATCCGCGCCTCTGGGATCGACCGTGGCGAACTGTTCATCACGACGAAGTTGTGGTTCAGCGACTACGGCTATGACGAAGCTTTCGTCGGCTTCGAGGGCTGCCTCCGACGCCTCGGCCTCGACTACCTTGATCTTTTCCTGCTCCATCAGCCCGTCCCGGTCGACTTCGACGCGACGGTCGCGGCGTACAAGGCGATGGAGAAGATCGTCTCCGAGCGGCGTGCTCGCGCGATCGGCGTGTCGAACTTCAGGGAGCAGCATCTCGAGAATCTGATGCAGCGGACCGAGGTTGTGCCTGCGGTGAATCAGGTCGAACTCCACCCGTTCTTCACGCAGCAGCCGCTGCGCGAGTTTCACGCCGAGCATGGGATCAGGACAGAAGCGTGGTCGCCGCTCGGCGGGATCCACCGGTACCGACCCGCCGACCCGAGCGCGGTTCTGAACCTGCTCGAGCATCCGGCGGTCACGTCGATCGCAGAGAAGCACGGCAAGACGCCTGCACAGGTTGTCTTGCGCTGGCACATCGAGCACGGTGTCCTTGCGATCCCGAAGTCTGTGAAGGCGCACCGGATCAAGGAGAACATGGACGTCTTCGACTTCGAGTTGTCCGCCGACGAGGTTGCCTCGATCGACGCACTCGATACCGGTGTCCGCGCAGGCCCGGATCCGGCGACGCTCAACATGACGACGTACCCGAAGACGGTGGAGAACTGATCGGGGAGAGCGCTGGCCGGGACAGCGAAGAGCGCGCCTGCGGAGGAGGTTCTAGGAGCGGGAGCGACGGGACTCGAACTCGCGCTTTACCCCCATCGGGGTCCGATCACGAAGTCGCCCCTCAGATACGGCGAAGTTGTGTGGCGAGGCAAGTACGTGCGAAGTGAAGAGGCTTGACTCGTGGACGTTCGCGCATGGCGTCCGCGAGTGGCACGCTTCCTACCGCGATGACGGACCTCCCGAGCGGCGCGGTGACGTTTGTGTTCACGGACATCGAGGGGTCGACACAGCTGGTCCGCCGGTTGCGGGCCCGCTACGCAGATGTCCTCGAGGACCATCAGCGGGTGCTGCGCACGGCCTTCTCAAAGTACGGCGGGCACGAGATCGACACGCAGGGGGACGCGTTCTTCTACGCGTTCGGAAGTGCTCACGAGGCAGTGCTTGCCGCAGTCGAAGCCCAGCGCGCGCTGTCGAGCCATCTCTGGCCGGAGGACACGGAAGTGAAGGTAAGGATGGGGATCCACACGGGCCAGGCGAAGCCGGTCAACGGTCGATATACGGGTCTCGCGATTCACCGCGCTGCGCGCATCAGCGCCGCCGGGCATGGGGGCCAGGTGCTCGTCTCTCAGGCGACGCAGAGCCTGCTCGAGGACGACGAGGAGGATCTCGCCGTTCACATGCTCGATCTGGGCGACCAGCGGCTCAAGGACATCGAGCGCCCTGTGCGCCTGTATCAGGTCGCCGCCCCGGGCCTCCCGACGGAGTTTCCCCCGCCGCGCGGAGAGGCGCCTCCGACCGACGTACTCGAGGCGACCACTCCGCCCCTGGTCTGGCGGCGGAGACCCGTGATCGTTGCAGCCGGTCTCGTGCTGGTCGCCTTGATCGCAGCAGCACTCGCCCTGATCACGCGTGACACGAAGGGCGGGTTGAGCGGTGTCCGCCCGAACCGTGTCGGGATTATCGATCCCAGGACGAACGAGATTGTCAAAGAGATCCAGGTCGGCATCCGGCCCGGCCCCGTCGCGGTCGGTGCCGGAGCGGTTTGGATCGGGAACCTCGACGAGCGGACGTTGACGAAGATCGATTCCGCTCGCCGCTCGTTGGCGGGCACGTTTCCGCTCGACAACCAAACGCCGACCGGCATAGCTGTTGGCGCCGGCTCGGTATGGGTTGCCCACGGCGCCCTTGGAAAGCTCTCCGCAATCGATCCCGACTTCGGACAAGTGACCAAGACGATCGACGTCGCAGGCGAAGCGCTGGGATCCATGAATGGCGCGGTCACGGTCGGCGCCGGCGGCGTCTGGGCCGTCTACGGCGATTCCACACTCGCACGCATCGATCCCACCGAGGTGAAGGTAACCGGACAGGCATTCACCGGCACCGCTCCGGCGGGCGTCGTTGTCGCGGGAGGCTACGTCTGGGTCGTCAACACGGACAGTTCTACGGTGCAGCGATTCCAGCCGGAGACCTTCGAACAGGGTGCGCTCGGCACGCCGACAAGCGTGGGTCTCCGACCAACCGCGATCGCGGCAGGCGAGAACGCGGTGTGGGTGGCCAACACCGGGTCGGACACCGTGACGCGGATTGAGCTCGGCACTGCCGGAGCGGCGCCGACGACGGAATCGATTCGAGTCGGCGACGCCCCGTCGGCCCTCGCGGTCGGGGCGGGTGCCGTGTGGGTCGCGAACAACGGCGACGGAACCGTGTCGCGGATCGATGTCGCAAAAGGAGAGGTCGTGGAGAAGATCCGAGTCGGCAACGCACCCGCCGGAATTGCATTCGGCCATGGTGAGGTCTGGGTAACGGTCCAGGCGCCTTGAGCTACGAATTTTTGATGCATGCTGCCGCAAGATCGAGGGCGGGACGCACAAGAATGCAGCCGACACGTTTGGACACCAGGGTCGGTTCACTTGTGTATGTCAATGGGACGACGGGTGCGACATCGCGTAGGAGATCTGCATCGAGACGCCCGTATGCCGCGAGCCTCGCGTTCCCGCGTAGACGCGACGCGGCGCGGAGGCGGCGGTCGTACGTCGCCGAGCGCAGGAACGACGAGTTGGTGCGGCCGATGAAGCGACTCTCGAAGTACAGGTTGAGGAAGGCATATGGGTCGTAGAAATCAACGGAAGGCGTGACGAAGAACGCCATGTCGAACGGCTCGCCGGGCGTCGTGATCCTTCTGTCGTAAGCCGGCTGCGGGATGCCCTTCACCTGCAAGTGGAGGCCGATGCCTTCAAGGCTCTTTTTCACCACTTGGCCGAGGGCGAGCGTGAGCGGGAGGTCTGCGACGTAGAGCGTGGCCTTCCCGTCGCGCAGGTGATCGCGCGCCAACGCTCGCGCCTTCTGGATGTTCGGACCTCTGAGCGGGTAGATCTTTGCGTCGTGAAAGCCAGGCAGCTGGGGTGGCAAGAATTGATCCGTTAGGCGAGCCATGGGGTCGGCGCCCGTGAAAGACGTACGGTCGACGGCGTAGTTGATCGCCTGCCGCAGAGCAGCGTTGTCCCGGAAGAGCGCACTGCTGGTATTGAGCATGAGTGCCCGCATCGTGAAACCGGGGAGCACGAAGAACTGTTTCTTGTTGATGCCGTACTTCCGAATCAGCCCGCGCTCGGGCGCGAAGTAGAGCGGAGGCGGGATGATCCCCCAGTCGGCGCGCCCGTCTTCGATTCGGTCGAGGACCTCTTGCGGTGAGCTGCCCGTCAGGTCGGCGCTGAATCCGTCGACGTTGTGCGGTCGCTTGCCACGGTAGTAGTTGTTGCGCTTGAGCGTGACCCGTTGGCCGGGCCGGTACTCCGAGACGTAGTAGGGGCCGGACCCGGGGAACGCGCCCCGACCCTCAGGATCGGCAGGCAGGTTGGGCGGAACGGCGCAGAAGAACGGCATGCTCGTGCGAGCGGGAAAGTCGCCCAGCGGTCTCACGAGCCGAACGATCAGGCGATAGCCGCGGGCGACGACGCCGCTAGCGCTGGTGGCACGTCCCGCCTGCACTGCGCGGGCGCCCACGATGTCCTCCATGTAGCGAGTGCCGAGCGACCTGAGCTGGGGCGCCAGTGTGCGGTTGATCCCGCGTTCGAAGGCTCGGGCGTCGACCGGTTTGCCGTCGCTGAAGCGGAAGCTGCGCCTGAGCGTGAACGTGTACGTCTTGCCATCGCGGGAGACCTTTGGCGGTGCGGCCGCGACTTCGGGGAGGAGACGGTATGCCTCCGGGGGCGGCCTGTCCGGGTAGGTCATGAGCCGCGCGCACGTGAGGTCGAGCAGCGACCACGACGCTTGCGTGTTCGCGATCGCGGGATCCATCGTGTCCAGCTGCTCCGGCGGCGCGAACACAACACGGAAGATGCCGCCGCTTGGAGACTTCGCGGCGTCCGAGCGAGCGGCTACGAGACCCAAGAGCGCAGCGCCAAGCGCGGCCACCGCAAACACGTTCGGGCGCAGCTTTGGCATCGCTCCGAGATTCATAGAACAATGGGCTCGAAAACAGAAGTCGGGAACGAGTGGCCGGCGAAGGACAAATGACCGCGTCGCCGCTGAGGCACGGTGAGGCCACGAATGTTCGCCAGACGCGCAGTCTTGCAGCGGGAGCGACGGGACTCGAACCCGCGACCTCCGGCGTGACAGGCCGGCGTTCTAACCAACTGAACTACGCCCCCAGGGGCCGACCAGTTTAGCGAGTACCCTCCGGAACCAGTGACCAGGGTCGATCTGATCGCGCTCGGCTTCGTCGCGCTCACCGCCTTCATCGGCTGGAAAAAGGGCCTCGTCGCGAGTGCCCTCTCCGTGGCGGGAATCGTCTTCGGCGCCTGGCTCGGCTCCCGGCTCGCCCCGCAGCTCCTCGAGGGCGGGACGAAGTCGCCCTACACGCCGCTCGCGGCCCTCGCCGGGGCGGCGGTCGGAGCAATCCTGCTCGAGACCCTCGGGACTCTCGCCGGCTCCAGCGTCCGGTCGCGGATGCGAAAGCCTCGCCTCAACACCTTCGACTCCGCCGGCGGGCTCGTGCTCGGGACGGTCGCCGGCCTCGCCGTCATCTGGGTGCTCGGCGCGGTGGCGCTGCTCCTGCCTGGGCAGACAGATCTCAGGCGAGGCGCGCAGCGCTCGGCCCTGCTCCAGCAGCTGAACGCCGTCGTCCCGCCGACGAACCTTCTCAACGCGCTTGCGCGGATCGACCCGTTTCCGTCGATCGCCGGTCCGGCGGCCCCCGTCTCCCCTCCGGACCCGCTCCTCGCGCGCTCGGTCGGCGTCCGGCGAGCTGCGCCGAGCGTCGTCCGCGTCCTCGGCACGGCGTGCGGCGTCGGCGTGGAAGGCAGCGGCTGGGTCGGCCGTCGCGGGCTCGTCGTCACCGCGGCGCACGTCGTCGCGGGACAGGACGACACGGTCGTCCAGCTCGCCTCGGGTCAGCGCCTCTCAGCGCAAGCGGTCGCGTTCGACCGCCGGAACGACGTCGCCGTGCTGCGCGTCTCCGGCCTCTCGCTTCGCCCGCTGCCGCTCACCGATCCGAAGTCCGGCACCGCCGTCGCCGTGCTCGGCTTCCCGGAGAACGGTCCGTTCGCGGCGACCCCGGCGAGGATCGGGCACACCTCCTTCGTCCTTGCCGAGGATGCGTACGGGATGGGCCCTGTGACGCGCCCGATCACGTCGCTGCGCGGGCGTGTGAGGCACGGTGACTCGGGCGCGCCCGCGATCGATGCGAGCGGCCGCGTGCAGGCGACGGTCTTTGCCGCGCGGCTCGGAGCAGAGGGCGGCTATGCCGTTCCGGCCGGCGTCGTCCGCGAGAACCTCGACGCCGCGCGCCAGTCCGGTCTCGACCGGCGACTGCGCTCCCTAGAGCAGTTCGAGCACGCGCAACGGGCGCCTGAACGGCGCCACGAGGTAGACGCCCGCCGCTCGTTCGCGTGACGCGGCGATGAGCTCTTTCGCATGTGCGAAGCCCACCTCGGCGGCGTTCGAGCAGGCTTGCTCGAGCGCGTCCTGGAGGGGCTCCGGCACGACGATGCCCGGGACCTCGTTGTGCAGCCGCTGCGCGAGACGGTGGCTCGTGAGCGGGAAGACTCCGACGAGGACGGGGATCGGCCACTCGCCGCCGAGCTCGGCGACGAAACGGTCGAGATAGTCGAGGTCGAAGACGATCTGCGTCATCGCGAACCTCGCGCCGGCAGCGACCTTCTGCCTGAAGCGGTCGAGCTCGAGCTCGAGATCGTCCGGCGTGGGGTTCACGGCGACGCCGTGGAAGAACGACGTCGGCGCGTCGATCGGCCGGCCGTTGAAGTCCTCCCCGCGATTCAGGTTCGTCATCAGCTGCGTCAGGCCGATCGCGTCGATCTCGTACACGCCGCGCGCACCCGGGTAGTCGCCGACTTCCGGCGGGTCGCCCGTGATCGCCAGCACATTGCGGACACCCTCGGCGTGCGCGCCGAGCAGCATCGACTCGAGCCCCATCACCGACCAGTCGCGCGTGGTGAGGTGCGGGATCGTCTCGATCTCAGCGACCCGCTCGATCGTCGCCGACACCATCAGCGAGCTCATTCCGGCCCGCGCGGTCGCGTTGTCGTTCACGTCGACCCAGCCGACGAGCCCGGACTCCTTCAACGCAGTCGACACCTCGACGAGGCCTGCGCTGTTTCCGCCGAGCGGCGGGTCGAGCTGCACCGAGACGACCCACTCGCCGGCCGCCAACGCGCGCGAGAGGCCGGTCTCGCGCTGCTCCTCGCCGAGCGCGACGACGAGCTCGGCGCGTCGAAGACCAGCGGCGCGCGAGGGGCGCGCTCCTCGGCGATCGCGGAGTGGATCGCGGCGATCTCCGCGGGCGTCGTCCCGCAGCAGCCGCCGATCACCTTCGCGCCGAGATCGCGTGCGTGCGCGGCGAACTCGCTGAAGTACTCGGGTGTCGCGTGCGGGTAGATGACCCGGCCGCCGGCGAGGCTTGCAAGGCCGACGTTCGGCAGCGCCGCGAGCGGCTTGCCGTTCTTGCCCATCCGCTCGAGCGCCGCCAGCGCCGCGAGGAGGCCGGCGCCGTGGTTGGCGCCGATCGCAGAGACGTCGAGCTCGGCGAGGCGCGCCGCCGCCTCGGCGGCCGTCACGCCTGCAAGCGTCTCCGCGCTCTCGTCGAAGGTGAGTAGCGCGACGATCGGCAGGCTCGAGGTGCCGCGCACGGCCTCGACCGCATCGACGACCTCCTCGAGGTCATAGAACGTCTCGATCATGAACAGGTCGGCGCCGCGCCCTTCGAGGACGGCCGCCTGCTCCGCGAAGAGCTCGCGGCGGACGCGCGACGTGGCCGGTTCGCCCAGCGGCCCGATCGATCCACCGATGAAGACGTCCTTGCCGGTCATCTCCCGCGCGTCGCGAGCGAGCTTCACGCCGAGCGAGTTGATCTGCTCGAGCTCGTCCTCGAGGAAGTGGTGGGCGAGCTTTCGGCGGTTCGCGCCGAAGGTATTCGTCTCGATCAGCTCGGCGCCGGCGTTGATGAAGCTGACGTGGAGGCCCACGACGGCGTCGGGCGCGCGCAGGTTCGCCTCCTCCGGGCTGCGCAGACGCGGCACTGCGGCCGAGAGGAGGGCGCCCATGCCGCCGTCCCCGACGATTGCTGGGCCATTGCGCAAGGCGCTCCAGGAAGCGGCTGCGGCTCTGGGTTTGGGCGGACACTCTCGTCTCCTTCCGGCTCTCGCTCGACACATCCATCCGGGCTGCTGCCCGGCCGGGTTTGGCACCTTGCCCGGAGGCAGGTTGCCGAGGCTTCACAGGGCCGGTTCCCTCGGCCTCTCTCGATGCGGAGCGGGCGCTGCCCGCTTCCACGCTGAGTATAGGCACGCCCCGAGACGCGCTTGGGAAGCGGGTTTCTTCCGTGAAGCGGGCCAGTCAACCGAGAACGAGTGATGGATGAAGTGGTCCCCCGTCTCGATAGTCAGAGGGCATACCGAGTGGGGCCCCGATGCGGCGGGGGCAACCTCGGACAATCTCCTTCCAAGGAGACCCAGGAGGGGCCAGGCGGCGGCCCCTCTTGCGTTATCTGGGCTTCGATCGAGAGCTCGCGCTTTCGATCGGGTGCTAAAGCCCCGAGCCGTGTTGGCCGATGCCTCTCTCGACTCCAGGGCCAGGGACTGACGGCAATCACTCCTGCGGCCTGCGGAGTGTGTGGGGCGGCGGACGAGGACTCCGCCGCCGCTCTTCTCGAGCGGGGGAGCGCCGTCTCAGGGGTCGTGGACGACGCGCCCCTCCATCCCGCCCGCGACCGTGACGATCTGTCCGGTCACGTGGCCCGACAGGGCCGGGGAAGCAAGGGCGACTACCTGTGCGGCAACGTCCTCGGGCTGCGCCACCTTCCGCAGCGCCATCGTCCGCGAGACGCGCTGCACCTGTTCCGGGGAGACATGGCCGCGGGTCATCGGGGACTCCGTCCAGCCCGGTGCGACTGCGTTCACGCGCACCCCGGGCGACCTCCGGACGACCTCGTTCTTCAGGCTGAGGAGCAGACCGCCCAGCACGGCCGACTTGGCGGCAGCGTAGTCGGCGTGGCCGGCCTCGCCGAACAGTCCCGCAGTCGAGCCCACGAGAACGAGCGCGCCGTCGCCCTCCAGTTGCCCGAGGAAACCGCGCGCCGTCAGGAACGTGGACGTGAGGTTCGCGTCGAGCGTCTCGCGCCAGCGCTCGAGAGACAGCTCCCAGACGGGCGTGTCCTCGCTGGGCCAGACGCCTGCCACCGCCGCGCAGACGTCGAGCGCGCCGGCCGCGGCGAAAAGCGCGTCGACCTCCGCCTCGTCCGTCAGGTCGGCTCCGATCGGCTCCGCCGTGCCCAGCTCGGCGGCGAGCGCGACGGCTCGGTCACGACCACGGTGGTAGTGGACAACGACCTCCGCTTGCTCCGTCGCGAAGGCGCGCGCGCAGGCGGACCCGATCCCGCCGGAGGCCCCGGTCACGAGCACGCGCTTCCCGACGAGCCGCGTCTCCATCTGTGGGATTCTCTCCCTGTGGACGCCTCGCCGTCAGACGAGATGCGTGTGTGGATGACGTGGGAGGACCTCGGGGCCGCCGCAGACGACCTCGCAGGTCAGATTCGCGCGAGCGATTTTCGGCCCGACGCCGTGCTCGCGCTTGCGCGTGGCGGGCTTCCACTCGCGGGCACGCTCGCGTACGCACTCGGCGTGAAGAGCATGGCGACGCTCAACGTCGAGTTCTACACCGGCGTCGAGGAGCGGCTGGACGAGCCGCTGCTCTTGCCGCCCGTGCCCGATCTCGCGCTCCTCAGGGCTGAGCGGCTCCTCGTCGTGGACGATGTGGCGGACACGGGCCGCACGCTCGCGCTCGCGGCGGAGTTCTGCGCCGAGCACGGCCCGGAGATCCGGACCGCGGTGCTCTACGAGAAGCCGCACAGCGTCATCCGCAGCGACTTCGTTTGGCGGAGAACGGACCGGTGGATCAACTTCCCCTGGAGCTCGTCCGTGCCGGCGGCCGCGTCATGAAGGTCTTCATCGTCAGCGACATGGAGGGTGTCGCCGGCATCGTCAAGTGGCAGCAGACGGACGGGACGACGGAGAAGCAGTCGTACCACGAAGGACGCGAGCTCTACACCGAGGAGATCAACGCGGCGGTACGCGGCGCCAAGGCCGCGGGCGCCGACGAGATCGTCGTCATGGACTGTCACGGCGCGGGCGGCGAGTGGACGTTCAACTCACTGATCCCGGACAAGCTCGACCCTGACTGCGAATACGTCGTCCAGAACGACTGGACGGAGTACACGGAGCTGTTGGAGCAGGGCTGCGACGCCGCGCTCTTCATCGGGATGCATGCGAAGGCGGGCACCCCTGACGGCGTCCTCAGCCACACGGTCTCGGGTCAGGCGTGGCGGGAGCTGAAGTTCAACGGCGCGTCGGTGGGTGAGACCGGGATCAACGCCGCCCTCTGTGGCCAGTGGGGCTGCCCGGTGCTTCTCGTCACCGGCGACGAGGCGGTGTGCCGCGAGGGGACGGAGCTCCTCGGCGACGGCCTGACGACCGTCGCGGTGAAGAAAGGGCTGGGCCGCTTCAGCGCGCGCCAGCTTCCGGCGCTCAAGGCCCGCGAGCTGATCGAGGACGCGTCCAAGCGGTCGCTCAAGGACCTGTCGGCGGTGAAGCCGTATGACCCGGGCCGCCCGTCCGAGATCACGGTCGAGTTCATGACGCCGGACCGCGTCGTCGAATACCGAAACCGGCGCGGCGTCGAGCAGCTCGACGACCTCACGCTCGTGTCGCGGGCCGACGACTGGTGGTCGGCCTGGTCGCAGTTCTACTTCTGACCTCGGTTTACGCTGGAACGATCTCGAGCTCGTCGAGCAGCGTGAAGTACGCGGCGGCGAACGGCGACTCGTCGGTCCTCGCGCGGACGCCGTCCCAGTCGACCTGTTCGCGGAGGGCGCGCGCGAGCTCGAGCACGCTCGAGTAGTCGGGCTCCTGCTCCTTCAGCGCGAGGAGCTTCTGCACGAGCACGTCCTCCAGCGCGGCCACGTGCATGCGCATCGCGTGCACCTCGAGCTCCTCGGCTCTCGCAAACGACTCGTCGTCGATCGGGCCGCCCTGCGGCTCGAAGATGAGGTCGATCAGCACGTCCCCGTCATATGCCTTCAGCAGCCAGCCCTCGGGCGGGCGCTCCATGCGCAAGCCCGCTCTTGACAGCGCGTCGAACGCGCGCTCCGCATCGCCCGGCCGAAGGAGGAAATCGACGTCGTGCTCGGTCTTCGGCGCCCCCCGCGCCCAGCACGCGAGGCCGCCGCCGAGAAGGAAGGGCACGTCGGCGTCGTTGAGCACGCCTCCGGCCCGCTTCATTGCGTCGAGCAGATGCTGGAACTCAGGATTCTCGTCGGCCACGTCGTCGTGGGTTTCCCGACGAACGCGAACGTGGAACATGGGAACCATGGTCACCATCGCCGCGGCCGGGGACGTCCACGCCTCGGAGGCGACGCGCACGAGGCTCGCGGAGTCCTTTGCCCGCATCGAGAACGACGTCGACATCGTCCTCCTCGCCGGCGATCTCACGACGCACGGTGAGCCCGAGCAGGCGGAGGTGCTCGCGGATGCCGTCCGCGGTCTGCGCGTTCCCGTCTGCGCGGTGCTCGGCAATCACGACCTCCACTCGGGGCACGGCGAGGAGGTCACCGCACTGCTCGCCGATGCCGGCGTGCACATGCTCGACCGCGAGTCGACGACGTTCGAGCTCGGCGGCGGCCGGGTCGGCGTCGTCGGCGCCAAGGGCTTCGTCGGTGGCTTCACCGGATCGCAGCTCCCGGACTTCGGCGAGCCGCTACTTCGTCGCGTCTACGCGGAGACGACGCAGGAGGTCGAAGCGATCCGCGGCGGGCTCCAGGAGATCGCGCACTGCTCGATCCGGATCGTGCTGCTCCACTACGCGCCGACCTCCGACACGCTCCACGGCGAGCCCGAGGGCATCTGGACCTATCTCGGCTCGGAGCGGCTCGCGGCGCCGATCGCGGAGTATCGGCCCGACGTCGTGCTCCACGGCCACGCCCACTCGGGCAGCTTCGAGGGGGCGATCGGCACCGTGCCCGTCTACAACGTTGCCGTGCACGTCACGGGCCGCGACTTCTACGTCTTCGAGCTCGAGGGGCACGAGGTGGAGGTCGAGTCGCGCGCGTAGGGTTTCGGCGTGTCGACGGTCTCGAGGATCTCGATCGCGCCGGTCAAGGGGCTCGGCCTCGTCCATCCCGACGCGGTCCTGCTCGAGGACACCGGCGTCGCCGAGAACCGGCGCTTCCACGTCGTCGACGCAGACGGGTGGCGCTACAACCAGCTCCGGAACGGCACGCTGGTGCAGATCTCTCCCGAGTACGACGCAGCGGCGAACACGCTCCGCCTGACCTTCCCGGACGGTGCGGTTGCGGAGGGCGCGATCGCAGTCGGCGACGAGATGGAGACGGACTTCTACGGACGTTCGGTGACCGGCAGGCTCGTCGAGGGTCCATGGTCCGAGGCACTGTCCTCGTGGGCCGGGCGACCGCTGCGCCTGGTGCAGTCCGGCCCCGGTGAGGCGGTCGACCGGGCGCGCGGGCACGTCTCACTCGTTTCCGAGGCGTCGCTCGCCGAGCTCGGCCGCAACGCCGCGGCCGAGGGCGTGGACGGGCGCCGCTTCCGGATGCTCTTCGAGCTCGCGGGCTCGGAGCCGCACGAGGAGGACGCGTGGATCGGGGAGCGGATCCGGATCGGCGAGGCGCTCGTCACGATCCGCGGAGACGTCGGCCGGTGCGCGATCACGACGCAGAACCCCGAGACCGGCACGCCCGACCTCGACACACTGCGCACGATCTCGGGTTATCGCGGATTCACCACGTCCGTGAAGGGTGAGCGGCACATCCCCTTCGGCGTCTTCGGCGAGGTCGTCGAGCCGGGACGTGTGACAAAGGGCGACATCGTCGCCCTGGCAGAGCCTCGATAAAGCACCTCCGTCCTGACACAATCTTTGAATGGCTGCGGTCAAGAACTTCGTCGTGGAAGAACGTGACGTCGAGCCAGTCGCACCCGAGGGGGACACGACGAGCATCCGCGTGACGTTCGACGCGGCCAACGGCTGCGAGCGCCTCGAGCAGCGCGTGATCCGCTTTCGACCTGGGCTCTCGGCGGCCCGCAGCCTCGACGGCCGCCAGGAGGTGCTGTACGTGGTGGAAGGCGAAGGCGGGCTCCTCCTGGGCGACGAGCGCCACGAGCTCGCGCCCGAGACGGGCGTCTTCCTCGCGGCCGGCGAGCAGTACGCCGTGGAAAACCGGGGGCCGGGCGATCTCGTCGTCCTCTCCGTCATGACGGCCGGAAAGCCGGTTGACGGCGAGGGGCGGAAGGTGACGGTGCGGTACGCCGACCAGCCGGAGCTGCCGGCGTCGACCGAGCGCACCTACCGCTACGTGATCAACGAGGACGCGGGGTGCGTGGACATCACGCAGTTCGTCGGGCTCGTTCAGCCGAGCAAGGCGCCCATGCACAGCCACCCGTACGACGAGGTCGGCTACATCATCGAGGGCGAGGGATTCGCCCACATCGGGGGCCTGTCCACGCCGCTCAAGGCGGGATCGTGCTTCCACTTGCCGCCCGACGAGGTCCATTGCATCGAGAACAGCGGGGAGGGCGTGATGCGGATTCTCGGGGTCTTCTACCCGTCGGGCAGCCCGGCGTCCCGTGCATACGAGGACACATACGAGGACAACAAGTAGGCCGGGAAAGCGTCACAAGGTCTGAGGTACCAACTCAAGGAGGAAGTGGATGAAGGGTAGGAAAAGAGCGTTCGCGGCCCTGCTGGCGCTGACGGCCGCGCTCGCGACCGTGGCAGCCGCGTACGCAACACCAGACCGCGCTGCCGCACCGGCCAGTGCATCGAGCAGCGGCAAGTCGCTGATTTCGTGCGGCAACGTCCGGACGATGGGCATGCTCGCGCCAGTCACGGGGCCCGCGGCCTCGATCGGCACGGAGCAGATCGACTGGGCGAAGTACTACATCTCGAAGCACAACGCGAAGAGCAAGAAGAAGCTTCGACTCGTCCTCGGCGATACGCAGCTCGGAGGGCCGAACGGCACCGCGGAGGCACTGAAGGCCGCGCAGTCGTTCTCAGCGAACACGCTGGGCCTCGTCGGTCCTGCCGGGAGCAACGAGGTGCGTGGGACATCGGCCACGCTGAAGAACGCCGGCTTCGGCTTCGTCAGCGGCTCGGCGACGAACACCGAGATCACGACCGACGGAACGCGGGCGGGCTTCTTCTTCCGCACCGTTCCGCCGGACGCCGCGCAGGGCACGTCCATCGCGAACTACATCACCAAGAAGCTGAAGTACAAGCGCGTGTACATCATCGACGACCAGGAGGCCTACAGCACCGGCCTCGCCGACACGGTCCAGCAGAAGCTCAGGGCTGCGGGCGTCACGGTCTCCCGTGACGGCGTCAGCCAGCAGCTGTCGGACTTCTCGTCGGTGATCGCGAAGATCCCGCGCGACATCCAGCTCGTCTACATCCCGTGGCAGCTGCCGCCGAAGGGCAAGGCGTTCGGCCAGCAGATGCGTTCCGCGGGCAAGGCGAACATCGTGTTGATGGGCTCGGACGGTCTGTTCTCCGACGACTTCGCGTCGCTCAACGGCGTGTACGCGTCGTCGTTCCCGACCGATGCCAAGAACCCGACGGTGCTTGCTTTCCGCAAGTTGCACGGTGGCGATCCCGAGTTCTTCGGTGCCCCGAGCTACGTTGCGGCCCAGGTCGTGGGCCAGGCGATCGACCGTGCCTGCGCGAACGGCACGGCGACCCGCACCGAGGTGCGTGCTCAGATCCGCAAGACGAACCTGAAGAAGACCGTTCTCGGTATCCCCGTCAAGTTCAACAAGGTCGGGGACATCGCCGGGGGCCGGTTCGGCATCTGGAAGTCGAACGGGACGAAGTTCAACCCCGTCGGCTAGTCGGTCCGAAACATCTGCGGTAAGCGTGCGGCCCATCCTCGTGGTGGGCCGCACTCGTTCTGTGCGAAGGTAGTCCGCCCGTGAACTGGAGCCTCTTCTGGGATCTCACCGTGAGCGGCGTGACGCTGGGCAGCGTCTACGCGCTGATCGCCCTGGGGTACACGATGGTCTACGGGATCCTGAAGCTGCTGAACTTCGCGCACGGCGACGTGTACATGATCGGCGCGTTCCTCGGCTACTTCGCGCTCCAGTGGTTCGGTGGCCCGATCGACCCGGTCGCGCCGGCGGCAGTCGTCGTGATCGGGATGTTCATCGTCGCGATGCTCGGGTGCGGCTTCCTCGGAGTCGTGATCGAGCGTTTCGCGTATCGACCGTTGCGGGACGCACCTCGAATTGCGCCGTTGATCAGCGCGCTCGGCGTGTCATTCTTCCTCCAGAACAGCGCGCTCATCCTCTTCGGGCCCGACTTTCGCGACTACGGGACGTTTGACCTGATCGGCACTCGGACGTTCAGCATCGGCAACGTCTTCCTGTCGGTGCCGCAGCTGCTCACGATCGTCTCGTCGATCGGGCTGATGGTGGCGCTGACGCTCCTCGTCGCGCGGACGCGCATCGGCAAGGCCATGCGCGCGACGTCGTTCGACCGCGAGGCGGCGTCGATGATGGGGATCGACGTCGACCGCGTCATCTCGACGACGTTCTTCATCGGCTCCGCGCTGGCCGGCGCCGCCGGCGTCATGTTCGGCCTCGTCTTCGGCCAGATCTTCCACTTCATGGGCTTTCTGGCCGGGCTGAAGGGATTCACCGCCGCCGTCATCGGCGGCATCGGGAGCATCCCCGGGGCCATGCTGGGCGGCTACCTCGTCGGGCTCGCGGAGTCGTACGCGACCGGCTACCTGCCGCAGGGGTCGACGTTCCGTGACGTCTACACCTTCGCGCTCCTGATCCTCATCATTCTCATCAGGCCCAGCGGCCTGCTGGGCAAAGCGGACGTGAAGAAGGTCTGATGGACGGACCCGAGCAACAGCCGGATCAGCGGCGCATCGGCGTCGACGAATGGGTTTCGTCGGTCGAAGGCCGGCGGGACCGGTACAGCGGCGTCACCGGTCGCTTGCGTCGCGTGTGGGACGCCGCGCCGCCTGCCGCGCGCCTGCTCGTGTTCGTTGTCCCGGCGGCGATCTACCCGCTCATCACGACCGAGGGGAACCTCTTCCGCTACGGGCTCATCACGCTGCTCTACGCGCTGCTTGCTCTCGGCCTGAACGTCACCGTCGGATTCGCGGGCCTGCTCGACCTCGGCTACATCGCGTTCTTCGGCTTCGGCGCGTACACGTACGGCTACGTCGCGTCGGGACATACGGGACGGCACTGGCCGGCCGCGCTCGCAATCCCCCTGGCAGTCGCCGTCGCGGCCGTGGTCGGCCTTCTCGTCGGGCTGCCGTCGCGGCGCCTCGTCGGTGACTACCTGGCGATCGTTACGCTCTTCTTCGGTCAGACGTTCGTCGTGTTCGTGAACAACGCGAACCGCATCGACTTCCCCTTCGTCGGCCACGTCGACCTCACCGGCGGGTCGAACGGCATCGACAACATCGATCCTCTCGACTTCTTCGGCTGGAAGGTCTCGACCGTTCAGGAGTACTACTACTTCGCGCTCGGCGCGTTCCTCGTCGTGATGATCCTGCTGTGGCTCGCGAACGAATCGCGTACCGGGCGCGCCTGGCGCGCGCTGCGTGAGGATCCACTTGCTGCAGAGGTGATGAGCATCCCGATCAACCGGTTGAAGCTGCTCGCCTTCGTGTTCGGGGCTTCGATCGCCGGCTTCGCGGGCGCGATCTTCAGCTCCGTCCAGACCGGAGCGTTCCCGGGCGACTTCGACGTCGGCCTGCTCATCACCGTCTACGCGATCGTCATCCTCGGCGGCGCCGGGAGCCTCGCCGGCGTGATCGTCGGCGCGCTCATCGTCAACGGTGTCCCCGAGCTTCTCCGCGACCCCGCGCAGGCGGAGCTCGTCTTCTACGGCACGATCGCGCTGGCGCTGCTGCTCAAGCTGCGGCCGTGGCGCGTGCTCGTCGCCGTCGTCGCAGCGACGATCGCCCTCGGCTTCGCCGTCCACGCGATCGCGGACGCGGTCTGGCCTCGGTGGACGGCGGGCACCTCCGGAGGGGAGGGGCGGCTCTCGCACTGGATCGAGCACTGGGTCCTGCTACCGAGCAATCCGACGAAGATCGCCGACTGGGCGTACGTGATCCTCATCGCCCTGATCCTCGTGCTCACCTTGCTGCACGGCTTCTGGCGGCATGTCGTCCTCGTGCCGACGCTCTACCTGGCCTCCTTCGTCTGGGAAAACCTCCTGATCCAGAACACCGCCGGCGCGACCCGGTTCCTCCTGCTCGGCGCGCTGCTCGTCGTGCTGATGAACGCGCGACCGCAAGGGTTGTTCGGGACCGCGAGAGTGGAGATCGCCTGATGGGCAAGATGCTCGAGCTCGTCAACGTGAGCAAGTCGTTCGGCGGCCTGAACGTCATCACCGATCTCGACCTGCACGTGGACGAGGGGGAGATCGTGAGCGTCATCGGTCCCAACGGCGCTGGGAAGACGACGCTGTTCAACATCATCACAGGGGTCTACCGGCCGGACGACGGCGACATCCGGCTCGACGGCGACAGCCTCATCGGGCTCGAGCCTCACGAGGTCACGAACCGCGGCGTCGCGCGGACGTTCCAGACGCTGAGGCTGTTCCTCAACATGTCCGTCCGTGAGAACGTGATGGCCGTCCAGTACGGCCGCACGAAGGCGACGGTGTTCGAGTCGATGCTCCGGCTGCCGCGCGCGCGGCGCGAGGAGAAGCGGATCCGGGAGAACGCCGAGGAGCAGCTCTCCTTCTTCGGCCAGCGCCTCGTCGGCTACCGCTGGGACCAGCCCGCGTACAGCCTCTCGTACGCGAACCGCCGCCGGCTCGAGATCGCGCGGGCGATGGCGACGAGCCCGCGGATCCTCCTCCTGGACGAGCCCGCCGCGGGAATGAACCCCGCGGAGACGCATGAGATAACGGAGCTCATCGCCAAGCTCCGCCAGGACGGTGGCTACACGATCCTGGTCATCGAGCACGACATGCACGTCGTCGAGGGCATCTCCGACCGGGTCATCGCGCTCGACCACGGGATCAAGATCGCCGAGGGGAGCTTCGACGCCGTCGCGACGGACACGCGCGTCATCGAGGCGTATCTCGGGCTGCGGAAGGCGGACACGAAGTGAGCGAGAACGGTGCCGCAGCGCTCCTGGAGCTCAAGTCGATCGACACGTTCTACGGGGAGATCCACATCCTCGAGTCGCTGAACCTCGTCGTGCGCGAGGGCGAGCTCGTGTCGCTCCTCGGCGGGAATGCGTCAGGGAAGTCGACGACGCTGAAGACGATCCTGGGGCTTGTGGCTCCGCGCAACGGAGCGGTCGAGTTCCGCGGCGAGAACGTCACGGGGCGGACGACCAGCTACCGCATCCGGCAGGGGATGGCGATCGTCCCCGAGAACCGCAGGCTCTTCGGCCCGATGACCGTGCTCGAGAACCTCGAGATGGGCGCCTATCTGAACAGGGACGGAAAGGGCCGCAAGGAGGACTTCGACCGCGTCTACGACCTCTTCCCGCTGTTGCACGAGCGACGCAGCCAGCTCGCGGGGACGCTCTCGGGCGGCGAACAGCAGATGGTTGCGATGGGACGCGCGCTCATGTCCCATCCGAAGCTCCTGCTCATGGACGAGCCCTCGATGGGGCTCGCGCCGATCCTCGTCGAGCGGAGCTTCGAGATCATCCAGGAGGTGCACAGGTCCGGCGTCGCCATGCTCATCGTGGAGCAGAACGCGAACATGGCCTTGTCCATCGCGGACCGTGGGTACGTCCTCTCCACCGGCCGCCTCGTTCTCGAGGGGCCCGCCGGCGAGCTGCTGGAGAACGAGGACCTCCGCAAGGCCTACCTGGGCCGCTGAAGCCGCCCGGGCGCGGCGACCTACAATCAGTGGCGTGAGCATGCGCGCGCAGCCGGAGACTCGGCTCGACCCGTACGGGTCCAACGGCGGGCGCCCGCAGCAGTACGGGCCGCTGCCGGAGCGGATCCGTCACCGATTCCCGATCTTCAAGGAGCGCGTGTACATCAACTCCTGCTCGCAGGGCGCGCTGTCCGACTCGGTGCGCGCCTCGTACGAGCAGTACCTCGACGACTGGGACGAGAAGGGCGCGCCCTGGGAGTACTGGGTCGAGCGCGCGGAGACTGCGCGGTCCGCCTTCGCGCAGCTGATCAACGCGGCGCCCGACGAGGTCGCCGTGACGACGTCCCTCTCGGCCGGCGTCAGCGCGCTTGCGAGTGGGCTGCGCTTCGCGAAGCGGTCGAAGGTCGTCCTCACGGACTGGGAGTTTCCGACCATCGGCCAGATCTGGCATGCGCAGGAATCGCGCGGCGCGCGCGTCGTGCACGTGCAGGCCGCGGACGACGGGACGATCCCGTACGAGAACTTCGAGCGCGCGATCGACGACGACACGCTCATCGTCGCGATCACGCAGGTCTGCTACCGGAACGGCGCGATGGTGGACGTCCCGAAGGTGGTCGAGCTCGCGCACTCGCACGGGGCGCTCGTGCTGCTCGACTCGTACCAGGCGATCGGCTCGCTTCCCGTGGACGTTCAGGAGCTCGGCGTCGACTTCCTCGGCGCCGGTGTCCTGAAGTACCTGCTCGGCTCCGCGGGCCTCGGCTTCTTCTACTGCCGCCGCGAGCTCGTCGAACGCGTCTGGCCGACGCAGACGGGCTGGTTCGCCGACGAGAACATCTTTGCCATGGATCACACCGACTACTCGCCGGCCCACACAGCTTCGCGCTTCCAGTCGGGGACGCCGCCGGTCCCTGCGATCTACGCAGGAATCGCCGGCATCCGGCTGATGCAGGAGGTCGGCATCCCCGAGACGCGGGAGCACGTCCTTGCGCTCAACTCGCACCTGCTCGACGGCCTGGACGAGCTTCGGGCCACCGTCGTGACGCCGCGACGGCCGAAACGTCGCGGCGCGCTCGTCTGTGTGAAGTCGAAGGACGCACCGGAGCTCGTCACGACGCTCGGACGCGAGGGGATCGTCACGTCGGAGCGTGACAACAACCTCCGCATCTCGGCGCACTGTTACAACTCGGTCGAGGACGTCGACGCAGTGCTCGCCTCGCTCCAGCGGCACCGGAACCTCCTCGCGTAGCCCTTTCGCCGTATAGCATGTCTGCGATGGCTCGCACCTCAAAGGGCGCGCTCGAGCGCCTACAGGAGCGCATCCGCACCGCAGATCGAGGGTGGTTCTTCGCGGCGATCGCCGAGAAGGTCGCGGCGAGACGTCAGCAGAAGGGGCTCTCGCAGCGAGAGCTCGCAGAGCTCGTGGGGACGACCCAGTCCGCGATCGCGCGGATGGAGCGCGGCGGCAGGCCGCCGAGGATCGACACCCTCCTGCGCATTGCCGATGCTCTCGAGTGCGATCTCGTGGTCGATCTCAGGCCGCGTCGGTAACGGTCGTACAATCGCCGCGATGGAGAAGAAGGCCGAGAGCCAGGCCCTCGAATACCTCGGCGACGGCTCGGTCGAGGCGTCGGTGGCGATCGGCCGGCTGCTCGCGGTGACGCAGGCCACCTACGAGCGGCGCGCCCAGCTCGAGCACGCGCTGACGTCGCGCGTGCAGATCGAGCAGGCCAAGGGGATTCTCGCCGAACGCCACGGCCTCGATCTCGACGAAGCCTTCGAGCTTCTCCGCCGCACTGCCCGCAGCAACCGCATGAAGCTCCACGATCTCGTCGCGGCCGATCCGGCCGGGCACGCCGACCCCGCCCGAGGTCGTTGCGACGCTCCGCCGAGCGCAAGCACGTTGCTCGCAGCAGATGACCGGTTCGAGAGCCGAGCGCATTGGGATGAACGAGGCGGTGTTCCGCGAGGTCAACGAGCGCATCGAGGAGCTCGCGGACACGTTCGACCTCCGGGACGAGGTTCTCGATCTCATCTGCGAGTGCGGCGATGCGGACTGCGTGCAGCCGATCAGGATGACGCGGGAGCGAATACGAGCATGTTCGGTCGGATCAGCATCACTTCGCAGTTCACCCGGGTCACGAGATCCCTTCGGTCGAGACCGTCGTGGAGAGGCAGAAGAACTACGACATCGTCTCGAAGGACCGCGGCGTCGCAGAGCAGATCGCTGAGCAGACAGATCCGCGCAGCTGACGATCGCATCGTCGTCGCCGCGCTCGGCGACTCGATCACGGAGGGATCGCCCGGCTACGACGTACGCGCGCGGCGGCGACGAGGCGAGCCAGTGGACGCACTGGGCCGCTCGGGCCGACCGCTCGCCTCGAGTTCCGAAACTTCGGCATCTACGGGCAGCGAACGGACGAGATCATGGCGCGCCTCGACGACGCGGCGCGCGGCGCGGACGTCCTGGTCGTCCAGGGAGGCATCAACGACATCGCCCAGGAGCGGCCGGTCGAGGACGCGGCGGAGAACCTTCGCGCGATGGTGAGGCGCGGCAAGGAGCTCGGGCTGCGCGTCGCGCTCGCCGACGTGCTGCCCTGGAACAACGGCTGGCCGGACGCCGAGCCGAAAATCCGCGCGCTCAACGAGCTCGTCGCCGCCGTCGCGCGGGAGGAAGACGTGCCACTGCTGACGCTTCCACGACACGCTCGAAGATCCCGACCGGCCCGGCCGCATGCGCGAGGAGTGGACGTCCGACGGCGACCACCCGTCGGTCGAGGGCTATCGCCTGCTCGGCGAGCGTTGCCTTCAGGCTGCTCCGCTAGAGCTCGTAGACGTCGCCGTCGCTCGCGCGCTCGACGCCGTCCGGAAGCGGCAGCTCGTCCGGGCGGTGGATGATCACGAGCCGGCGCGCGCCCGACTGCTCGAACGCGTCGATCGCTTCCTCCGCAGAGAGGTGTCCCCGGAGCCCGTCGGCGCCTCCCTCGCGGCTCTCCTTCAGCGTCGCCTCGCAGAGGAAGAGGTCGGCGTCGCGCGCCACCTCGGCCAGCTGCGCGCTCGGCGCGGAGTCACCCGAGTAGGCGAGCACGGAACGGCCGTCGCTCACGCGGAGGCCGAAGGTCTGCAGCTGGTAGTGGGGAAGCCGAATCGGCGTTATCGCGAGCCCGTCGGTCTCGAAGGCCTTGCCCTCCTCGTACTCGCGGAGGTCGAAGGCGTCGAACATCCCCGCGAAGCCGAGTTTCTCGCCGAACCGCGCCGAGGTCGTCCTTGCCGCCCGGCGGCAGCCACAGCTCCGGCGGCGGCACGTCGTGGCCGGGGCCGAACATCGACCCGAACGTCCAGGGAACGAGGTCGCCCCAGTGATCGAGATGGAAGTGCGTGATCACGATCGCGTCGACGTGCGGCCAACCCTCCTGCTCGCGAAGGCGCGGAAGGACGCCCGGCCCGCAGTCGAGCAGCACCCGTCCCGACCCCTCGACCAGATATCCGGACTGCGCCCCGCCCGGGTTCGGCCACGCGGGCGAGCAACCGACGACGGTCAACTTCACCTCGGCAGTGTGGCATAGTCCTCACGTGGCAGCGGGTGCGGCAGATCTCCTGAAGCGCGTTCCGATCTTCTCGGATCTCGACGCGAAGGAGCTGGAGCGGATCGCGAGCTCCATGAAGGAGCGGACGTTCCGTGCCGGCGATACCGTGACGACCGAGGGGAAGAGCGGCGTCGGCTTCTTCGTCATCGACAGCGGCGCGGCGACCGTGACGATCGGCGGCGAGGAGCGACGCAAGCTCGGAGCCGGCGACTACTTCGGCGAGGTCGCGCTTGCTCAACGAGAGCCCACGCACCGCCACCATCACCGCCGACTCCGACCTCAAGTGCTACGGAATGACGTCCTGGGAGTTCCGGCCGCTCGTGGAGACCCACGGCTCCATCGCCTGGAAGTTGCTCCAGGCGATGTCGAAGACGTACCAGTCGCCTTCGTAGCCGTCTAGGAAGGTCTGTTGGTGAGCTTGACCTGCACGGTGTGGCTGTCGCCGCCCCGCGTGTAGGTCACGGAGACCGTGTCTCCGGGGCTGTGGGCGTTGATGACCTCGCGCAGCTGGTCGGCGCTCTTGATCTCGTGGCCGTCGACCGCGGTGATGACATCCCCGGCCTTGAGCCCAGCGTCGTCTGCCGGCGTGTTCGCACGCACTTCGCTGACCCGCGCGCCGCCGTTGTTCGCAGCGTTCGTGAGGCCGACACCGAGGAAAGCGTGCTCGACCTTGCCGCTGTCGATCAGCTGGTTCACGATCTTCTTCACGGTCTGCGACGGGATGGCGAAGCCGACTCCGTCGCTGCCGCCCGAGTCGCTCTCGATCTGAGAGTTGACGCCGACGACCTGGCCGTTCGAGTTGAGCAGCGGGCCGCCCGAGTTGCCGTGGTTGATCGCGGCGTCGGTCTGGATCGAGTCGTCGATCGTGAAGCCGTTCGGGGAGGTCATCTGCCGGTGGAGGGCGCTGACGATCCCGGACGTCACGGTCTGCTCGAGACCGAAGGGGCTGCCGATGGCGACAACGTTGTCGCCGACCCCGAGGTCGGACGAGTCGCCGAGAGAAAGCGGCGACAGAATCGAGGAGGGTGCATCGACGTCGATGACTGCGAGATCCGTCGAAGGATCGGTGCCGACCACCGTCGCGTCGTAGGTCTTGCCGTTCCAGAAGCGGACCGAGACCGACTCGGCGCCGTCGACCACATGGGCGTTCGTGACGATGTGCCCGTCGGAGTCGATGACGAAGCCGGAGCCCTGCGCCTTCTGTGTGCCTTGCCCGCCGCCGAAGGAGTTCTGGCCGGCTGACTCGGTCACGGTGATCTCGACGACGCCCTTGTGGGTGCGCTCGTAGATGCCGTGGACGGAAAGGGAGTTGCTGCTTGCGGGCTGCGTGTCGCTGACGGAGACCTGTCGGACCACCGTCGTCGGGTCGTTGGAGAGGGCCGCGTATGTTGCCGCGCCGCCGCCGACGCCGATCAGTGCACCGGCAGCGGTCGCGGCAACGAGGGACAGAGTGGGAGTGGGTCGTCGCATGACCACCATCTCAGCGGCCCTCCCTAAGATGGGCCTGAGAGATGGGTAAGAAGTCGGTAAGAGCGTGACTCACAAAGTCCTTACGGGCGTCTTAGGCCCGTCTTAGTCGTGCGTGGCACCTTCGATCGAGTGGTCTCGCGAGATACGGAAACTCAAGCGACCCTCCACTCGCAGAGCCCACAGCGGGCGGCACGTTCCCCCTCCGCCCGTTTGATCGTGCTGTGCGGCGCCGCTGTCGCAACCGCCCTCGTGGCAGCGGCGTCTGCACGGTCGACACCCGTGCACCGGCTGCAGTCGCCGCAGCGCTCGGAGATCGGCCGTGCGAGCGGCGTGATCCCGGACGCGCAGCTGACGGGCAAGGCCGCGCAGCTCGTCGTCCCTGCGAACTCCTGGGGCGGCGTCTACCGGACGTCGACCGGCGAGTCGGTGACCGTCTACGCCTCCAACATCTATCCCGTCGACTCGACCATCGGGCAGCGCTGGGCAGACTTCCTCGCATCTCTCGTCCACGGCTCGGAGATCTCGTCGGTGACCGTGTACCTCGCCCCGGATTCCCAGATCGCGCAGCTCTGCGGGCAGGACGCCGTCGCCTGCTACAGCGCGCGGGACAGCCTCCTCATCGCACCGGGCGACGATCCGAGCAGCGACCTCTCCGCCGAGGCGGTCATCACGCACGAGTACGGCCACCACATCGCCGCGCACCGGGACAACAACCCCTGGGAGGCCGTCGACTACGGGACGAAGCGCTGGGCATCCGCGATGCAGGTCTGCGCGCGCACGAAGACGGGCGAGCTGGCCCCCGGCGCCGAGGACGCCGTGCGGTACGAGACGAACCCGGGCGAAGGCTTCGCCGAGAGCTACCGCGTCCTCAACGAGCGGCGTGAAGGCCGGCCGGAGACGCCCTGGAGGATCGTCTCGGAGGCCCTCTATCCCTCCGACGCGGCTCTGGTGGCACTGAACCTGGACGTGACGAGCCCGTGGCTGGCCAACACAACGTCGGCGTTGCGCGGGCGAGTGACGCGTGCCTCGCGCGTGCGCACGTACACGGTGGCCACGCCCCTCGACGGCCGGTTCGGCGTGACGCTCCGCGCGGGCGGCACGACGCGCTACTCCCTCGACGTGCTCTCCGGCTCGACGCGGCTCGGACACAAGACCGGCGCGCGTCTCCTCGGGAGCTCGACGACGGTCTGCGGGCAGCGCACCCTCCGCGTCCGCGTCCGGGCGCTCAGGGGAACCGGCTCGTTCAGCCTGGCCGTCTCCAAGCCGTAGCGACCTCTTAGCCCTCTCTCAGCTTCAGCCAGCACAATGCCAGCGTGAAGATTCTGGTCGTGGACGACGAACGGGCCGTGCGCGAGTCGCTTCGCCGCGCGCTCGAGCTCGAGGGATACGAGATCGAGCTCGCCGCCGACGGGCGCGAGGCGCTCGACCTGCTCGGCAACGGCGACGCTCAGCCGGATGCGGTGATCCTCGACGTGCTCATGCCGGGAGTCGACGGGCTCGAGGTGTGCAGGCGCGTTCGCCGCAGCGGCAACGCCGTTCCCGTGCTGATGCTGACCGCAAAGGACGAGGTCGAGAACCGCGTCGCCGGGCTCGACGCCGGCGCCGACGACTACGTGACGAAACCGTTCGCCCTCGAGGAGCTGCTGGCCCGGATCCGCGCCCTGCTTCGGCGAACGTCGGACGACACGAACGAGACGCTCCGCTTTGCGGATCTCGAGCTCGATCCGCGCACACGCGAGGTCCGCCGCGCGGGCACGTCGATCGAGCTCACGCGTACCGAGTTCGCGCTCCTCGAGCTCTTCATGACGAACCCGCGGCAAGTGCTGACGAGGTCGATCATCTTCGAACGCGTCTGGGGCTACGACTTCGGATTCGCGTCGAACTCCCTCGACGTCTACATCGGGTACCTGCGGCGCAAGACGGAAGTGGGCGGGATGCCGCGCTTGATCCAGACCGTCCGCGGCGTCGGGTATGCCCTACGTGAGCCATGACGTTTCGCGCCCGTCTCGCACTCGTTGCCGCCGCGGCGGTGGCGCTGGCCGTCGTGGCGGCGTCGTTCGTCGTGTACTTCGTCGTTCGCGACGAGCTCCGCAGCACCGTCGACAACTCGCTCCGGACGACCGCGGCGCAGCTCGCGAGGACGCCTGCCCACGACTTCGACCACTTCGCAGTCCCTCGCGGAGAGCTCGGCGGGGCTCCCGGATACCCGCAGATCGTGAGCGCGGACGGGACGGTGTTCCTCCCGCCCGAGAAGACCGTGCGGCTGCCCTTCGGCGAGCACGTCGAGGAGGTCGCGCGGACCGGGGACGGGGCGTTCTTCATGGACGGGCACGTGAACGGCATTCACGTGCGGATGCTCGCCTTTCCGTATGTGCCCGGATACGCCGTCCAGATCGCGCGCTCGCTCACGGAGGTCGACCGGTCGCTCTCCCGTATCAAGAGCCTCCTGATCCTCATTGCCTGCGGCGGCATCGCGATCGCGGCTGCGCTCGGGCTCGCGGTGGCGCGTGCAACGCTCGCGCCCGTCCGGCGGCTCACCGGCGCGGCCGAGAACGTCGCCGCGACCGGCGACCTCACGCAACGGATCGAGGTCACCGGCCGCGACGAGCTGAGCCGGCTCGCGGCGAGCTTCAACACCATGCTTGCGGCGCTCGAGGAGTCCACAAAGGCACAGCGCCAGCTCGTGGCGGATGCCTCCCACGAGCTGCGGACGCCGCTCACGAGCCTCCGCACGAACATCGAGGTGCTCGAGTCAGGGCGCGAGCTGCCGCCGGGCGAGCGGCAACGCCTGCTGAAGGACGTCGTCGAGCAACTCGGCGAGATGACGACCTTGATCGCGGAGCTGATCGATCTGGCCCGCGGCGAGCGTCACCCTGCGGAGCCGGAAGACGTTCGCCTCGACCTCGTCGCGAGCGAGGCGGTCGAGCGTGCGCGGCGCAACCGTCCCGCCGTCAGCTTCGTCACCGACTTCGAGGAGTCCGTCGTGCACGGTGTCCCCTCCACGATCGAGCGGGCTGTCGCCAATCTGCTGGACAACGCGGCGAAGTGGAGCCCGCCGAACGGCGAGGTCGAGGTCGGCGTCCGCGGACCACAGGTCACCGTCCGGGACCACGGGCCCGGGATCGACGAAGAGGATCTCCCGCACGTGTTCGACCGTTTCTATCGTTCCGCCGCGGCACGCGGCCGGCCCGGCTCCGGGCTCGGCCTTGCGATCGTCCGCCAGGTCGCGGTCGCCCACGGGGGCACCGTCGTCGCCGAGCACGCCGAGGGCGGCGGGACACGCATCACGCTCTCGTTGAACGGTTCGAGCAGCGAGAACGGCGCCGCCGCCTAGCGGCCGAGCTCCCGCAGGACTTCCTGCGTGTGCTGGCCGAGCAGGGGCGGTGCGGCGAGCTGCGGAACCGCGCCGTCTGCGAGGTGGAAAGGCGGTGCGACGAGGTTCAGCCTCCCGGCGGTGGGGTGGTCGTAGGAGCGCGTCGCCGTGGGCCGGTCGGAGAGCGCATCGAGGACCCCGCGGACGCTGCCTGCCGGGACGCCGACGGGCAGGAGGACGTCCAGCCAGTGCTGCGTCGTGCCGCTCGCGAAGATCGCCTCCAGCTCCGGCACGAGCGTGTCCCGGTTGCGGACGCGGGCGTCGTTCGTTGCGTACCGCTCGTCCGTTGCGAGGTCGTCCCGTCGGAGCGCCGCGCAGAGCTTCCGGAACAGGCCGTCGTTGGCCGCCGCGACGGCGAGCCGGCCGTCGGCGGTGCGGAAGGGCTGGTACGGGACGATGCTCGGGTGCGCGTTCCCGTAGCGGGAAGGCTCCGTCCCCGTGACGAGCGCGTTGGTGGCGACGTTGACGAGTGCGGCGAGGGCGCTTTCGATCAGGGAGATCTCGATGTGCTCGCCGCGGCCCGTTTCGTCGCGGCGATGGAGCGCGGCGAGGATTGCGGTCGCCGCATTGAGACCCGCGAGGATGTCGACGAGCGCGACGCCGACCTTCTGCGGCTCGCCGCCCGTGGCCCCGGTGATCGCCATCAGGCCGCTTTCCGCCTGCACGATGGAGTCGTAGCCTGCGCGCTGGCCGGGCTCGTCCGGGCCGAAGCCGCTGATGGCGCAGTAGACGACGTCCTCTCGCCGTGCGCGGACAGCGTCGTAGTCAAGGCCGAGGCGCGCTGCTCCACCGGGCCGGAAATTGTGGACGACGACGTCTGCGCGGGCGCAGAGCTCGAGGGCGAGGTCGAGGGCGTCCGCGTCCTTCAGGTCGAGCGCGACGCTGCGCTTGCCGCGGTTGACGGACAGGAAGTACGCCGACTCTCCACCGACGAAGGGAGGTCCCCACGAGCGCGTCTCGTCTCCGCCTTCGGGATGCTCGACCTTGACGACGTCGGCGCCGAGGTCGGCGAGGGTCATCGTCGCGTACGGGCCTGCGAGGACGCGCGAGAAGTCGACGACGCGGACGTCGGCGAGCGGCGCCGTGTGCGGCGTGTCGCTCAGCCGCGCTCCCACGCGAGGCCGGCGGCGAGAACGGTCTCGTCTTGCGGCGCGATCAGCTGGAGATCGCCGATTGCCAGCCCGGCCCAGCCGAGCATGTTGAACGGCCGCGCGAACGCAGTGAACGGGATGCGCACGTCGAGCTCGTCGCAGTCCTCCGGCGGGAGGTCGATCCCGAGCACGGGGCCGACGAAGAGGTCGACATCGGGCTCGTAGCGGCGCCATCTCTCGAGCGCCTTGTAGCCGACGGCGACGTCCTCGTCCTTCGTGCTCTGCGCGAGCTCGAGTTTCGTGCGCACGTTGTCGCCGTAGTCGCCCGCGCGTGAGGGGTACGTCGCGCGGTGCGACTCGCGCGCCTCGTGGAAGAAGACCGGCCACGTGTTCGCCTCCGGCCCCGGGATCTCCGCCGTGATGCAACGGGCGCCGAGCTCCTCCAGGCGTGCGACGGCGGACTCGGCGGCGAGGTTCTCGTCGAGGCGGTGTCCGTCTCCGATGGACGGCGGCCGCGTCAGGACGCCGACTGAGAGGCCCGCGAGGCGGGGCTCCGGGACGGACTTTCCGGTGAGGGCCGACCAGCAGAGGGCGACATCCTCCACGGTGCGCGCCATCGGGCCCACCGTGTCGAGCGACGGGCACAGCGGGAAGACTCCCTCGGCGGAGATCGATCCCCACCGCGGCTTCAGTCCGACGGTGCCGCAGCAGGCGGAGGGGAGGCGGATCGAGCAGCCGGTGTCCGTTCCGAGCCCGAGGTCGCAGAGCCCCGCCGCGAGCGCGGCGGCGTTGCCTCCGCTCGAGCCCCCGGTCGAGCGCCCGGGATGGCGCGGATTCTTGACCGTCCCGTACCAGGGGTTCTGGCTCGTGACGCCCCAGGCGAACTCGTGCAGGTTCGCCTTCCCGACGATCACTGCGCCCGCGTCGACGAGGCGCTGGACTGCGGGTGCGGTGCGGTCGGGAACGTGGTCGGCGTAGATCTTCGAGCCGTAGGTCGTTCGTATGCCGGCGGTGTCGATCAGGTCCTTGACGAGGAGCCGCTTGCCCGCGAGCGGGCCGGGCTTGGCCGCGGCCGGTGCGTCGACCCACGTGATGACGGCGTTGTACGGGTCGTCGGTCACGGCGAACGCTGCGAGGCTATCGCGCCGCTTTCGTGACGTGCGCGTACGAGGTCTGGGTCTGACCCCCAGGGTTGCCGGGAATGCAACGAAGGTGAACCAACACTGCTACGTCGACAGGGCCGCGCGCAGCGCGTCCGGGAGCTCGGACGGGCGCCCGGAGTCGTCCACGTGGACGACCGTGTGCCGCCCGCTGACGTAGACCTCGCCCTCCTTGGCGATCTCCCACGCGTACGTGATCGACGTCGTGCCGACTCGCTCGACGCGCAGGCGCGTCTCGACCTCGTCCTCGAAGACCAGCACATTGTCGTAGTCGGCCTCGACGTGCCGCCGCGGGAACGCACCCCACTCGGTCATCCCGCCGAGACGGCGCATGAGCGCGGTCTCCGCCGCCTCGACCCACCGAAAGACCGCCGTGAAGTGAATCCGCCCGCCCGCATCGGTGTCGACCCACGCGACCCGAGCACGCTCGATCTGTTCGATCACGGCTGGACGATTACACGTCCGGGCGTTCCGTCGAGGCTTGCTGCGATGGCCTCGTTCACCTCGTCGAGCCCGAACGACGGCCCGAGCAGGGACTTCAGGTCGAGTCGTCCCGCCCGGACGTGCTCCAGGAGGAGCGGAAGCGCGTCCGCCGGATCGGCGGAGCCGTACATCGAGCCCGTCAGAGTCTTCTCGCGGCGCGTGAACTCCGCTGGGTTGAGATCGAGGCGCGCCCCGGTCGGGGCGAGGCCCACGACGACGCATGTGCCGCCGCTTCGGATCGTGTTCATCGCGAGCGCCGTCGTCTCCGACTTCCCGACCGCGTCGAATGCGTAGTCGGCGCCGTGGGGCAGCGTCCCCGCCAGCCCGCGGCGCAGCCCATCCGGCGCGAACGCCGCCGTCGCGCCGAGGGCGACAGCTTGCTCGCGGCGCGCCTCGTTCGGCTCGATGCAGACGATGAGACCCGCTCCGGCGAGCTTGGCGCCCTGGATGACGAACTGACCGACGCCGCCCGCACCGACGACCGCAACGGTCGACTCGGGCTCGATGCCCGCCGCAAACAGGACAGCGCCGACGCCCGTCAGCGCGGCGCAGCCGAGCAGTGCCGCCTCCTCGAGCGGAATCCCTTCGCCCAGCGGCAGGGCAACGCTCTCGTGCACCACGATGCGCTCGGCGAGCGCGCCCGTCGCCGTGCCGCGAAAGACCGTCTCGCCCTCGAGTGACATGCCCGTCCGGCCGCCGATGAGCGTCCCGGCCCCGATCGCCGCGTGGAGCCACATGCATGACGCCGGCCGGCCGCGCTGGCAGTCAGGGCACTTCCGGCATGACGGCGCCCAGGACAGGACGACCCGGTCGCCGGGACGGAGGCTCGCGACCTCGCTGCCGACGCGCTCGACGATGCCCGCCCCCTCGTGGCCGAGCACGAGCGGCGTCGGTCGCTCCCATTCGCCCTGGATGCTGTGGAGATCGGTGCCGCAGATGCCGACGGCCGACATCCGGACGAGGACCTCGTCCTGCTGGAGCTCCTCGAGCTCGATCTCACGGATCTCGAGCGGCCTGCCCGCCTCGTAGAAGACGGCAGCCCTGGTCGTTAGGGATGCGCGGCGACCCTCAGGTCGCTCATCCGCAGTCCTTGCATGCGCCGCTCGCCGCTGTTTCGAGACCTGCCCCAAATTGCTCCGCCAAACTGACCTTGCACGCTTTTCAGCGCCCGTCAAGCCTTACGCGCGTGAGGGCTCCTCCACGTGAATCCGTGTCTTCGCGTGTCGGAGAGAGCCGCCTGCCCGTCCAGCCCGTGTCGCCAGGATCTCCCCAAGAATAGACAGTGCGGTCTCCGGAGGCGAGTCCGCGCCGATATCGAGGCCCGCGGGGCCGGAGATCCGCTCGAGCGCGGCCTCCTCGACTCCCGCCTCGAGAAGCCGCTCGCGGCGCCGGGCCTGGTTCCGTCTCGACCCGAGGGCGCCAATGTAGAAGGCCTCGGTCTCGAGGGCGCCCTTGATGGCAGGGATGTCGAACTTGTCGTCGTGCGTCAGGACGACGACCGCAGTCTGGTAGTCGGGCGCGACCCGCTCGAGCGCCTCCTGCGGCCAGGCGACCAGCAACTCGTCCGCGTTGGGGATGCGCTCCTTCGTTGCGAACTTGCCGCGGGCGTCAGCGACGATCGTGCGCCAGCCGAGTCGTCTTGCGGCGGCGCAGAGCGCGTCGGCGGTGTCGACCGCGCCGATGACGAGGAGCCTCGGCGCGGGGCCGTAGATCTCCGCGAAGACCCTCGTGCCGTCGGCGAGCTCGAGCGTCGTGTTGCGCCCGCGCCGGAGCAGCTCGCCGACGCGGCCGGCCACCTCCTCCGGCCCCGACCCGAACTGCTCGCCGTCCTCGGTGACGAGCAGCGTCGCGCCGAGCGCATCTCCTTCGACGACCGTGAAGAGCACGGCCCGGTCCTCGGCGTCGATGACCCGGACCAGACGCTCGACGAGCTCGCCGGCGGCCTGGGCGACGAAGACGTCGATCTCTCCGCCACACGGCAATCCGACGGAGACCGCCAGTTCGTCCTCGATCCCGTAGGACAGGAGCTCCGGAGCTCCGCCGCCGAGCACCTCGCACGCGTGCTCGTAGACGTCGCTCTCGACGCAACCGCCGGACACCGAGCCGGCCATCTCCCCGCCCTCGGACACCGCGAACTTCGAGCCGATTGGCCGGGGCGCAGACCGCCGCGTGCCGATGACGGTCGCGATCGCGAAGCGCTCGCCGCGCGCCCGCCAGCGCTCGATATCGGTCAAAAGCTCCTTCACGCTCTGCGCCGCGTCGCCATGCTCATAGGCTAGTGATCGGGCAGCCGACTAGGTCTCGGCGCGCACGGGGTTCGTCAGCGCCCCGATCCCTTCGACCTCGACCGTCACCTCGTCGCCGTCCTTCAGCAGTACGGGAGGCTTGCGGAAGACGCCGACGCCGGCAGGCGTGCCCGTCGCGACCAGGTCTCCGGGCTCGAGGGTCATCGTCGAGCTCGCGTACGCGATGATCTCCGCGACCGAGAAGATCATGTTCGCGGTCGTCGAGTCCTGCATGACGGCGCCGTTGAGGATGCACCGGACGCGGAGCGCCTGCGGGTCCGGCACGTCCCCTCTGGGCACGAGTTCCGGGCCGAGGGGACAGAACGTGTCGGGTGACTTCCCGCGCGTCCACTGGCCGTCCGCGAACTGAAGGTCGCGGGCGCTGACGTCGTTGACGCAGATGTAGCCCCGTACGACGTCGAGCGCCTCGTCGGCGGAGACCCCGCGCACTCGCTCGCCGATCACGACGCCGAGCTCCGCCTCGTAGTCGACGCGCTGAGAGACGCGTGGAATCACGATCGCCTCGCCGGGGCCGATCAAGGAGGTCTGCCACTTTGCGAAGAGGAGCGGCGCGCTCGGCAGCTCGACGCCCTGCTCCTCCGCGTGGTCGCGGTAGTTCAGCCCGACCCCGATGATCTTTCCGGGCCGGTCGATCGGCAGTGCCATCGGCGCTATCCGCTCTTGACGATGAAGAACGCGATCGCGACGTACTGGCACGCGACGGCGAAGATCGTCAGCGCGTGAAAGACCTCGTGGTAGCCGAACACCGCGGGCAGTGGGTCCGGCTTGCGCCGTGCATAGACGATCGCCCCGACCGTGTACGCAAGGCCGCCGGCCAACAGCAGGGCAACCGCAGGTGGGTCGAGCTTGCCGATCATCTCCGGGAGGGCGACCACTCCGACCCAGCCGAGCCCGATCCCGATGACGACCGCGAGCCACTTCGGCGAGTCGACCCAGGCGAACTTCAGGACGATCGCAACCACCGCGCCGCTCCAGACCGTGGCGAGGATCGCGGGGCGCCACGCACCGCTCAGAACGAGCAGCGAAACGGGCGTGTACGACCCGGCGATGAGGAGGTAGACGCCGGCATGATCGACGCGACGCATCCAGCGCCGCACGTTCGGCTGCCACATGACGCGGTGGTAGAGGGCGCTGGCGCCGAAGCAGAGCGCGACGGATGCCGCGAAGACGCCGGCGGACACCCGCGCCGTCGAGCCGTCGGCGCCGAGGACGATGAGCGGCGCCACGGCAAGCGCGGCGACGAAGCCCACCTGGTGGAGGACACCGCGAAACGTTGGCCGGGCCAGGAGCTCGCTCAACGCTTCTTCCTTCTCTCCCACGGAAGTGACCCTAGCGCCGAATGCGCGCCCCGTCGACTCGGGCGACGTACAGTCGGCGGATGCTGATCGAGATCGAAGGAGAGCCAGTCGATGCGGCACAGCTCTGGTCGACCGCTTCGGGCTTTGGTCACTTCACCGCAATGCAGGTGCGCGGTCGCCGGACGCGCGGGCTCGATCTTCATCTCAGGAGGTTGGAGGCGGCGAACAGAGAGCTGTTCGATGCCGGCCTCGATCGCGAGCGCGTCCGCGGGCTGATCCGGCACGCACTCGGTGAGGTCGAGGACGCCTCGGTGCGCGTCTACGCGTTCGAGTCGCGCGACGCGCCGGCGACGATGGTCACCGTCAAGGAGCCCGGGGGCATCACGCCGCGCCAGAGCGTCATGTCGGTGCGCTACCAGCGGCCTGATGCCCACCTCAAGCACCTCGCGACGGGCCAGGGGTACTACGGGCGTCGCGCGCGCGAGGCCGGCTACGACGATGCGCTGCTCACGGCCGGCGACGGACAGATCTCCGAGACCGCGATCGCGAACGTCGGCTTCCTCGACGGGGATGGGATCGTCTGGCCCGAAGCGCCGCACCTCCACGGGATCACGATGCAGCTCCTCGAGAGCGCCACGGACTCGAGGCGCGCCCCCGTCTACCTCCAGGACGTCTCGTCCTTCGAGGGCGTGTTCGTGTCGAACTCGCGCGGCGTTGCCGGGGTGGAGCGGGTCGACGATGTCGGCCTCGTCGTGCCGGACCGGCGCGTGAAGGCGCTCACCGACGCGTATGACGCCGTGCCCTGGGACGAGATCTAGGCTAGAGTGCCGCGGAGAGAGAGCGAGTGGGTTGAGGGTGTGTTCCGGTTGGATCCTCTTTTGCCCGTTCACGGAGTTGGCAAGGAGGTGAAGAGTTATGGCAACTGGAACCGTCAAGTGGTTCAACAGCGAGAAGGGTTACGGCTTCATCACACCGTCTGACGGTGGGGCGGATCTGTTCGTGCACTTCAGTGCCATCCAGGGCGATGGATACAAGTCGCTCCCGGAAGGCGCGAACGTGGAGTACGAGCCTCAGCAGGGCGAAAAGGGCCCGCAGGCAGCGAACGTCGTGCTCGTCGCGTAAGCGGCTAGGACACCCAACCGTTCGGAGGTGCAATGGCGAGACGCAGTCCGCAGACCCTTGGAAAGCGCGAACGCGAGCGGGCGAAGATGGAGAAGCGCGAGCGCAAGCAGGAGAAGAAGGCCGCCGCGGCGGCGGCAAAAGCTGGTGAGCAGCCGGCCTCGGCCGAGTCCGAGACCGGTGCTGAGCTCGGGGCCGAGCCCGGGGCCGAAGAGGCCACGCCGAGCGAGACCGAATAGCGTTTCCGTGAGGTACGTCTCCGATGGTGACTGCTGGCCGCGCGCGGTGCCGCGGCCTCTGTCTCGAACGGTCTCCGTGACACGCCGCAGGTAGGCGCTTGCCGCCTGCGAGACTCGGCGATGGCACAGGAGTTCCCTGGCACCGCTTCCTTCATCCCGTCCCCAGGCTCGGGGTGAGACATCTGCACACCCCAGCCTCCCGCTGTGGGCCTCTCTCTTCAGCTAGTTGAACGCGCTTGCGACTAGACCCACTGCGGCACAGAACGCGACGATGCTCACGACGCCGATCTTGTAGCGCACGATCGCGACGAATGCGGCAGCGGCAAGGACTATGACGAGCCAGTCGGGCTGGCCATCGGAGAACGCGGCGTGGCGGGCGACGAAGACACCGAGCGCCGCGATCACCCCAACGACGGCGATCGTGATCCCGTTCAGGGCCGAGGCAAATGCACTGGTCGTTCGGATTCGGTCGATGAGTGGCGCACCGCTGATGATGAAGACGAAGGACGGGACGAACGTGCAGAGTGTCGCGATCGTTGCCCCCAGCAGTCCCCATGCCAGGCCGCCTTCCACGTTGTACCCGGCGAGAAAACCGACGAAGGTGTTGACCATGATGAGCGGCCCCGGGGTGGATTCGCCCAATGCGAGCCCCGCAACCATGTCATTGGCCGACAGCCAGCCGAAGTGGTTCACGGCGGCATTCGCAACAAAGGGGAGAACTGCGTAGGCGCCGCCGAACGTGATCAGGGCCGCGAGCGTGAAGAACCCGGCTAGGTCGGCGACAAGTCCGCCCGCGAGAAGCAAGAGGGACAGGGGAACGAGCCAGATGAGCAGGGTCTTGACGAACCGTCGTCGAAGCCCGCTCTCCGGCCGCGCCGCCTCGGACTCATCGTCTCCGTGAGCTGACGGCCTCCCGAAAAGGGCGGGCCTGTTTCGTCCTACGGCGAAACCGGCGAGTGCTGCCAGGGCGACGATGGCCGGGAACGGCACTCCTACGAGAAGTAGCCCGAACGCGAGGGCTGCCATCGCTAGAGCTGCCAGGGTGTGGATGACCCGTCCGCCCACACGGAGAACGGCGGCTGCAACCAAGGCGATGACAGCAGCACCGAGCCCGCGGACCGCGCCTGCGACTGTCGCCACCTCGCCGTACTCGACATAGACGGCACTCATGCCGCAGAGAAGGACGAACGAAGGCAAGACGAAAAGGCCCCCGGACGTGATCGCTCCCCGGACGCCGTACAACGAGTAGCCGATGTACGAGGCGAGCTGTTGCGCCTCCGGGCCAGGCAGCGCCATGCAGAAGTTGAGGGCGTGGAGGAAGCGGCGCTCCGAGATCCAGCGCCGCTTGTCGACAAGCTCGGTGTGCATGATCGCGATCTGTCCGGCAGGGCCGCCGAAGCTGATCATCCCGAGCTTGAGCCAAAACCGAAACGCTTGACCTTCTGTTGGTACTTCGGCTGCACGCTCAGGCTTGGCCTCCGCGACCGATCCTTGCTCACGCACGGTGGCGAGAACCTACTCGTCTTCCCGCCCGCTCCACCAGGGGGATGGCGCTGGGAAATCCGTCCCGAAGGTCAGATCATCTCCGGGCGGTAGTTTTCTCGCCGTGCATCACCAACACCCGACCACAGCGGTGCTCGACCACAGGCATGCGTTCGATCACTCGAGTGACGACGATCATGGTCACGGCCCGCATCGGCACGACTCCGCACACAGCCACGACCACGATCACTCACACGGCCTTGTAGACCGTTCGATCCTCCGTTCGCGAGCGGGTGTCCGCGCCGTCGCAATCAGTCTTGGCGTACTGACGGTGACGGCGTTGATCCAGGCCTTCCTGTTCTCGCGCACGTTGAGCGTCGCGCTCCTTGCCGATCTGATCCACAACTTCGGCGACGCGCTGACCGCGATTCCCCTCGGGCTGGCGTTCTTTTTCCGGAGCGCCAGTGGAGAGCGTCTCGCTGGACTCTTCGTCGTGCTCACGATTTTCGTGAGTGCGTGTGTCGTGCTGGTTCAGACGGTCGAGCGGCTCATCAACCCACGCGACCTGACACACCTATGGTGGCTCGCTGCTGCCGGAGTGATCGGATTTGTCGGAAATGAGATCGCAGCTCAGATTCGTTCCCGAGCCGGGCACCGACTCGACAGTCCCGCACTGATCGCAGACGGCAATCACGCCCGCGTCGATGGGTTTGTGAGCCTCGGCGTTCTGCTTAGCGCCACCTTCGTCGCGCTGGGCATTCAGGTCGCCGACCCGCTCATCGGCCTGGCGATCACGCTTGTGATTCTCAAGGTCACCTGGGACTCATGGCACACGGTGCGTGCTGCGCCGACACCCGGATAAGAGATCCCGGACAGCACCGGGACGGCACCGAGTCGCTCGAAGTGCGCGCGGCGCCCGGTCGGGCGCGGCTTGTCCATGTGGTCGCGCGCCTGGCGGCGCCCGAGTCAGTGGGCCGGGCAGGGATCGAACCTGCGACCTTGGGATTAAAAGTCCCCTGCTCTACCAACTGAGCTACCGGCCCGTCGGGCCAGTGTAGACAGGCCACCGCGTCACCTACGGGCGGCTACAGCGCGCCGACCGCGCGCTCTCAGCTCATGAGCGCTTTGCGGCCGCGACGGTTGTCGCCGAACTCGCGCGAGGCACACTGCGGACAGTAGAAGGCGGCCATCAAATCCCGGTCGGCCTTGGCGGCGGCGTGACCCTCGACCTCGTCCAGATCGACGGCAACGAACAACGACCAGCGCGCCGACGGGTCAGTCCATACCTGTTTGCACTCCTCGCAGGAGATCAATTCCGTCTGACGACGACCAGAGACACCTGCAGGTGCGAAGTTCGACTGGGAGGGCGTTCTCATCCGACGGCTTAGCTGATCAAACACCATTGCGCCCCTGTCTGTCGAGGTCGCGCGCAGCGTGTCCGGCCAGGAAAAGATCGCTCTGAGCGACTGGAACGCGTGCACCCTCCTGGCTGAGGGAGGAGTCGACCGCTTCGATCATCTTCACGACCTCGAGGCCGAGCTCTGCAGAGGAGACGGGTGTCACCCCGTGCCGGATCGCGTCACAAAAGTCCCGCATCTCAAGACCGAGAGGCTCGACCGCGTCAACCCGCAAGGAGACGATGTCACCGGTGCGATAGGTGAGGTGGTATTCCCCGAAGGTGGACGGGTCGTTGGGGACGACCCCCGAATCGAACACCCGCACCGGCTCCGGTGAGGTGTCGTCGTAGACGATCATCTTGCGCGAGCCGATGATCGTCGTTCGCCGCAGCTTGCTGGGGGCGAGCCAGGACAGCTCGACGTGAGCGATCGCATTCGAGGGGAACTCGAGATTGATGAAGGCGACATCGGGTGTTCCCGGCATGATGAAGCCGCGGCTGAGCGCGCTGACGAAGTCCGGTGTCTCGCCCAGCCAGTAGCGCAGGATCGAGAAGTCGTGCGGTCCGAGATCCCAGGCGACGCTGACGTCGGGCTGGTGTAGGCCGAGGTTCACCCGGCTGGTCGAGATGAAGTAGACATCGCCGATCTCTCCGGAGTCGATCAGCGTGCGGATCATTCGTACCGGCGGGCTGTAGAGGAACGTGTGGCCAGGCATCAGCACGCGCTCGCACTCCCGCGCAAGATCGATCAGCGAGATCGCTTCCTCGGACGAGGCGGCAAGAGGTTTCTCGATGAACACGTGCTTGCCGGCGTTCAACGCCGCCGAAGCGATCCGGTGATGCGTTCCGACCGGTGTGGCGATCGCGACCGCCTCGACCTCGGGATCGTCGAGCAGGCTTTCCAGGCATTGGTAGTGCTTTGCCCCCGGGTAGCGTCGAGCTTGGCGATCAAGCCGCTCGCTTGACAGATCGCAGAGGGCGGTCAGCTCGGCCTCGGCGCTTTCCTGCAGATTCCGAGCAAGATTCGGCCCCCAATAGCCGAGTCCGACGACCGCGATTCGCACCGGCTCGACCTCTCCCGGCGGCAGGTGGAGTCGCAGCGGGTCGTAGGAGTTCCCGTGCCCGTTCCCGTTCACACTCACGCGGTCGCCCCTTCCCGCATCAGCTCGAGCGGCGTCCGGCAGAGCAGGCGCAGATCGAGGCCGAGCGACCAGCCGCGCACATAGGCGACGTCCATGTCCAGCGCCTCACCAAAACTCGAGTGGGCGCGGGCTGTCACCTGCCAGAGGCCGGTGAGACCTTGCGGCATCAGAAAGCGCTCGAAGTGGTGTGGGCGGAAGTAGTGCGTCTCGTAGGGAATGCACGGTCGCGGGCCGACAAGCGACATGTCGCCGAGCAGGACGTTGATCAGCTGTGGCAGTTCGTCCAGTGATGTTCGGCGCAGCCAGGTTCCGAAGGGCGTAATCGAGTCGTTGCGCTCGAGCTTGTATTTCCCGTTCGACCCGATTGCCGCGCTCGCGCTCATCGTCCGCTCGATGTACGCCCGATGCTCGCCGTCGTCGGTGTCGACGTACATCGTCCGGAACTTCAGCGCGGTGAACTCGCGCATGTTCAAGCCGAGGCGCGTCTGGCGGAAGAAGATCGGCCCAGGACTGGATCGCCGCACCTTCCAGGCGATGAACAAGAACAGGGGCGAAAGCAGCATCAGCCCGACCGCTGCCCCGAGCAGGTCGATTGTCCGCTTGACCCTCATCACGCCGACGTTCGAGCGCGCCGCCGGAAGTCCGATCAGCGGCAGTCCTTCGACTGTGTGGAGGTCGACCCGCGGGCCGACAAGCTCATAGAGGCGCGGGATGATGTCCACCTGAACGTCCAGCCCCTGCAGCCGACGGACAACCTCTGTGGTCTCCGCGTCCGATTCGTTCGAGAACGCGATCACGACCCGCTCGATCTTCAGGTCGGCGACGACTTCGGGCAGCCGCTCGAGGCCTCCGAGCAGCTGCAGGTCAGGGAGGTCTGCGCGGCGCGTCTTCGGCGCCGCGTCGATCAGACCAACGAGGTGAATTCCGTACTCATGATGTTGTTGCAACTTGCGCGCGACCAGCTGCCCTATCTCGCCGCCGCCGACGATCACCGTGTTCTGCACGTAGGCGCGCGAGCGCCTGCAAAGAGAGCGAGCGAGCGACCGGCAGCTGGTGATCAGAAACGTTGCCACGAGCCAGAAGGCAATGAGTTTGCCCGGACGCGGATACGAGACACCCGTTACCCAGCAGCCGATGAAGAAGAGCCAGGCGCCGATCGTGACCAGATGGATGACGCCGACGAAATCGTCGACGGTCGAATGGCCCATCCGACCCTCGTCATATCCGTACAGGCCGTGCAGGGAGGCGAGTAGCGCCCAAGCCGGCAAGCTCAAGAAGAAGACGCCGAGGGCGTAGAGCGGGCGCGCGTGTTGTCCGTCCGCGCTCAGTCCAAACACCGAGACCGTGATCAGGAACGCAGCTGAGAGACCGATCAGATCTGCGAGAACGAGCGCGCGCCTGACCAGTACGCGGCGACGAAGCGGAGTCGCCGGCGCGCTGATCTCCGTCAGCTGCTCGGCCGATGCAACCAGCTGTGGCGTACTCAAGTCTGTTTCACCGGCCCGTCGTCACTGTCTGCTGCCCCATGTGTTGTCCGATCCGTCGGAAGCCAGCCTCCTGTCAGGACGCTATGCCCTCGCGGCAGGCCGTTGTAGGCCAGACTTCAGACCTGACCGTTGCCGTGTGACCTAGACGTTCGGGGAGGCCGGTCTCTGTACGACGCGCGCGGGAACACCAGCGACGACAGCGCCTGGTGAGACATCGGAGGTGACGACGGCCCCGGCGCCAACCAGCGCGCCCGCGCCGACGCGGACGCCACCAAGGATCACTGCGGCCGAGCCGATACTCGCTCCTTCTTCGACGAGCGTCTCCAGCAATGTCCAGTCGGAGTCGTCCTGCAACTCGCCGAGCTCATTCGTTGCTCGCGGCGACTTGTCGTTGATGAAGATGACCCCGTGCCCGACGAAGACACGATCAGCGATCGCCACGCCCTCGCAGAGGAACGAGTGACTCTGAATCTTGCAGTCGGTTCCGATCCTGACTCCACGCTGAATCTCGACGAAGGGGCCGATTCTCGTTCGATCACCGATGCTGCAGCCGTACAGGTTGGTGAACGGGGCGACATGAACCTGCTCGCCGAACTCGACGTGATCGAGCATGCGGTAGGGGGCGTGGTTCACCGGACCGCTCACGACGCTCCGCTGTCGATCCGCTGATGCTCTTGCTCGAAGCGGGAACTGGCTAGCATGGTCGCTGCGGTCACCATCGTCGGCCGAGTCACCGTAGTTTCAATTGGCCGGCGCGACAATAGTCGCGAGAAAACCCCTCTGGCGTTCGAGTTGCGGGCCTAGACGAAAGACTAGGTCTTTGTGGTTTGAGTCGTCTTCGAGCGTACGGTCATCTCAGAGGCCTGACGCGGAAACAAAGCTGTGACGGTAAGGGAGCTCAGGGGGATTCGCGACTGTCGCGGCACCTCGATCGACACTTGCCGCTTGAACGAATGACGAAAGCGGCGCACAATGAGCGAGGAGAGCAGGACCGTACCTTGGAGTTGGGGAACCCTGGGGCGGATCAATTCGAGGGTCACTACGACCGAAATGCGGCAACCCCAAGCCCACCATGCGGCAGCGGGAAGGGTTAGGACGAATGAGGAGAACGAACGAGTCTCGCGAGCGCAAGGAAGCTCGCGAAGATAGACGCAGCGCGGCCAAGACCGCGGTGATCTGCGACAGCTTGCCACTCTGGGTTACGGCGCTAAGCGAGCTAGCGACGTCCAGCAACATCGAAGTAGTCGGGACCGCCTGCCAGCCAACTGCGGCGCTGGAGCTGATCTCACAGCTGCAGCCGGCGCTGTTCATCACCGAGATCGACGCAGACGAAGGCGAACCGGCCAACCTCGAGGTCATTCGCGAGGCGCGCGGGATCGCTCCTGATCTGCGCGTGATCGCGCTTTCGAAACACGGCGACCCGACGAGCATCAGCTCGGCATTTGCCGCCGGCGCCGACGTCTATGCACTCAAGAAGGCCGACCCGATCGACCTGGCGGCAGGTATTCGCCAGGCCTTCGATCAGTCCTTCTTCGTTGCATCGCAGTGGCGCGCACCGGCGGTGGTCAGCGCCCCGAAGCAGCCGAGCAGCCTGAAGACGCTGACGCGGCGTGAGTTCGAGATCCTGCAACTGGTCGCCGAGGGGCACACCAACGGTGTGATGGCGTCGATGCTGTGGGTCACGGAACAGACGATCAAGTTCCACCTCTCGAACGTCTACCGCAAGCTGAACGTCTCGAACCGAACGGAAGCGAGCCGCTGGGCCCAGGTGAACGGACTGCTGCCGCTCAAGCAAGGCAGCGCCGAGACCGACGGCCTCGCAGATGAGGACACGGAGGTGGCGGCGCACGCGGTGAGTGAATTCGCGTAATTGTCTGCCGTTTCTGACACGGACACGCGCGCCGGCAAACATGTGAGTGGACTCGAGCGGCTCCTGCAGCCGCTCGAGTCGGTCACTGTCGACACCGCACCCGGCACGAGCCAGGAGGAAGTCTGGCTGAGCACCGGCCGGTGGCGTGTGCTCGCCACTCCGCGGCTGCGGCCGTCGGCGATCTCTCCGGGAAGCGTCGAGATCGAGCGCTTCCGGCTCGAGGACGGACGCAGTCTGAGTGCTTTCCAACACCAGGGCGGAAGCGTCTACGTTCCGTTCGACCTCGACGAGGCCTACAGCAACTTCGTCACCGAGGCCTGGTCTCAGAAAGGCGACGTCCGTACGCTCAGCGAGGGGCAGCTCAAGCTCTACTACCGCGTCAGGGGTTTGCTGCCGCGCGAGTTCTGGCTGGCGTTGCGGCGTTTCTTCATCCGAATGGGCAAGCCCCCGAGTTTTCCCGCTTGGCCGTTCGATCGCAGCGTTGATCGCCTGCTCCGCTTCTACGCGCTCTGCCTGCTGCTCGAGTCCGGCCAGGAGCAGGCACCGTTCCTCTGGTTCTGGCCGGGAGCCCATCGGGCGGCGCTCGCGCTCAGCCACGACGTCGAGAGCAAAGAAGGACTAAGGCTCGCGCTCGAGTTGGCCGACCTCGAGCAGGAGCGGGGCTTCCGTTCGAGCTTCAACATCGTCGGCGCGCAGTACGAGATCGACATGGGGATCGTGCGCGAGCTGCAGAGCCGCGGTTTTGAGATCGGACTGCACGGCCTGCACCACGACCGCTCGCTGTTCTCCTCACGCGAGGAGTTCGAGCGCCAGCTGCCCGGCCTCGGCGAGGCAGCACGGCGATTGGGCGCACGGGGCTTCCGCTCGCCGGCCACCTACCGCGTGCTCGACTGGCTCGAAGAGCTGCCGGTCGAATACGACTGCACCGTTCCTCACTCCGACCCCTACGAGCCGCAGCCCGGCGGTTGTTGTTCGTTGTGGCCGTTCATGCTCGGACGGATCGTCGAGCTCCCCTACACGCTGCCCCAAGACCACACGCTCTTCACACTGCTGCGTAACCGCAGCGTCACGCCCTGGCTCGAGCAGGCGAACGCGATCGAGGAGCACTTCGGCCTGATCCAGGTTCTCAGCCATCCCGACCGTGGCTACCTCGGCGACGCCGGCAAGCGGGCGCTCTACGTCGAGCTGCTGGACGCGCTCGCTGAGCGCGAACACCTGTGGAAGGCACTGCCGCACGAGATCGCCAGCTGGTGGCGACGCCGGGAAGGCGGACAGACGCGGAGCGCGGCCGAGCAGCGGGCGGGGACGCTTCGGCGACTCGACGAGCCGGGTCAGGACTATGTCCTGATCGAGCCACCTGCGACCGAGCCTGCTCCTGCCCTTTCGTCCAGTAGGCAATCAGATGCTTCCGTGCCAGGCTAGTTCGACAAGAGGGCAGTGAACCGTACGGAAAGGGGGCAGCGGTCCTCATGCGGACCGCAAAAGGCCAGTGAGCGCACCTGAATGTGACGTCGCAATTCTCGGCGCGGGTCCGTACGGACTCGCCGCCGCCGCGCATCTGCACGCCGCCAACGGACTCGACATTCGCGTCTTCGGCCGGCCGATGTCGTTCTGGGAGCAACAGATGCCTCAGGGGATGTGCCTGCGCTCCCCGTATGTCGCCTCGAACATCGCCGATCCCGGCCGCGAGCTGACGCTCGACGCATTCGAGAACGACCGCGCGGAGCCGCTCGCGCAGCCGGTCGGACTCGAGCATTTCGTCGACTACGGATGCTGGTTCCAGCAGCAGTCCTTCCCCGATCTCGATCGGCGCAAGATCGCTCAGGTGGAAGCAAACGGCAGCTTCCGGCTCGAGCTTGAAGACGGCGACTGCCTGAGCGCGCGCAGGCTTGTGGTGGCAGGAGGGATCATGCCCTTCGCCTGGACGCCGCGAGAGTTCCGCCGGCTTCCACCCGAACTTGCATCGCACTCCTCCGAGCACCGTGACCTCAGCGGCTTCGCCGGCCGCCGGGTGATCGTGATCGGCGGCGGGCAGAGCGCGCTCGAGTCGGCAGCGCTCTTGCACGAGGCGGGAGCGGACGTCGAGGTACTCGTGCGTGCCCCGCGCATCTACTTCTTGCGCCGTGCGCACGGTGTCCTGCACCGCCTCGGACCGGTCACGCGGCTCTTGTTCGCGCCGGCCGAGGTCGGCCCGGCCGGAGTCAGCCGACTGGTTTCGGCTCCAAGCTGGTATCGCCGTCTGCCGCGCCTGCTGCAAGACCGAATGAGCGTGCGCTCGCTCCGTCCTGCCGGTGCCGCCTGGCTGGTGCCGCGACTCGAGCAGGTCGAAATCGCGCTCGGCCACACCGTCACCGACGCGTCGGCAAGTCGCGACGGACAGAGCGTCGAGCTGCGCCTGGACGACGGCAGCTTGCGGACGTGCGACCACGTTCTGCTGGCGACCGGCTACCGGGTCGACATCTCTGCCTACCCGTTCCTGCCGGGCGCACTCGTCAGCCGGATCGCGCGCGCCGGTGGCTACCCGAAGCTCGACCGCGGCTTCCAGTCCTCCGTTCCCGGCCTGCACTTCCTCGGAGCTCCGTCGGCCTGGAGCTACGGGCCGTTGATGCGTTTCGTCGCAGGCACCGAGTTCGCCGCGCCGGTGCTGGCGAAAGCGATACTCGGGCGCCGAGCCTGACTGTGTCGCTGACCGAGCACGCGCGCGCAAGGCCCGAACAGAAGACACCAGCATCGACCGTCGTCGGCGCGATCGTGACCGGGTCCGATTACCGCGCACTCGCACTCGTGCGAAGTCTCGGCCGGCAAGGCATTCCCGTACTCGTGCTCAGGCACGGGGACGATGTGCTGGCGGCGAAATCTCGTTACGCGACCATGCAGTTGCCATTCGAGGCAGAGGGCGAAAGCGAGCGCGCTGCGTTCCTGCTCTCACTCGCCGACGAGCTGCGGCTCGACGGCTGGGTCGTCTTTCCGAGCGACGACGAGGCGGCGGCCATGATCGGGCGTCAGCACGATCGTCTCGCCGAACGGTTCCTGCTCGCGTCCCCGAACTGGGATGTGCTGCGCTGGGCGTACGACAAGCGCCTCAGCTACCGACTGGCACAGTCGCTCGAGGTTCCCTGTCCGCGCACCTGGTCGGCAGCACAGGTGCTCGAGCTGGACGACGAGACCGAGCTGAGCTTCCCGCTGGTGATCAAGCCCGCGATCAAACAGGAGTTCAACGAGCTGACAGCGGCCAAGGCGTGGCCGGTAAGCAGCCACGAGGAGCTGAGCAGGCTCCTGCCCGAGGCGGCGAAGCTCGTCGACCAGGAACTGCTGCTGATCCAGGAAACGATTCCAGGCGACGGCCGGACCCAGCTTTCCTACGCGGCGCTCTGCGACGACGGGAAAGTGCTCGCCAGTGTGACGGCGCGCCGGACACGGCAGTACCCGGCCGACTTCGGCCGTGCCAGCACCTTCGTCGAAACGATCGAACAGCCCGAGGTTGAAGAGTTATCGAAACGACTGCTGGATGAGATCCGCTTCACCGGGCTGGTGGAGGTCGAGTTCAAACAGGACCCGCGTGACGGGGCGTTGAAGCTGCTCGACATCAACCCTCGTGTCTGGGGCTGGCACGGCATCTGCCCGCGCGCCGGGGTCGACTTTCCCTTATTGGCCTGGAGACTCGCGCAAGGTCTGAGCGTTCCCCCCAGCCGTGCCGAGGTTGGCGTGAGCTGGCTGCGCCTCTCGACCGATCTGCCTACCTCGTTGCGCGAGATCGCTCGTGGTCACCTGTCGGCGCACGAGTTTCTGCGCTCGTTCCGCGGGCCGAGGGCGCGCGCGATCTTCGCCGCTGACGATCCCTGGCCAGGGATCGTCGAGCTGCCGATGCTCGCGCGCACGCTCGTCAGGAGGCTGCGCAGTCGTGGCGCTGTCTGAGCCGAGGACGCGACCAGCTGACCGGCAACGTGTTGCGAGCCGGCTCTCGCTGTTCGATCCGCGTTGGGTCGATTTCGTCGGGGCGCACCCGCAGGCGCTGATCTTCCATCGCCCGGCCTGGGCGGAGATGATCGCCTCCAGCTACGGCTATGAGCGTTTCGCGCTCTGCCTTCTCGACGACGACGAGCAGATCACGGGCGGCCTGCCCGTGATTGCGACAACTGCACGCGGGATGCGTCGCAAGAAACGCTGGGTCTCGCTGCCCTTCTCCGATTTCTGCCCGCCGCTCCTGGCGGCCGGTACCGACCCGAGCGACTTCACGCAGGCGATCGGTCAAGCCCGACTCGAGGCAGGAGTGCAGTCGCTTTCTGTCAGAGCTCCCCTCGTCGGTTTGGAGCGCCAGCAGGTCGAGGCGGCGGTTGTGCATACGACCTCGCTCGAGCGCGACACCGACGCGCTTTTCAAGACGTTTCACCGCTCTCAGGTGCAACGGAACCTGCGCCGAGCCGCACGCGAGCCGCTGACGGTCCGCTACGGCAGCGAACGTGACGATCTCACCGACAGCTTCTACCGCCTGCATCTGCAGACGCGGCGGCGTCTCGGCATGCCGGTGCAGCCGCGCCGCTTCTTCCGCGCGATCTGGGAAGAGCTGCTCGAGCCAGGCTACGGCTGGCTCCTGCTGGCCGAGCACGACTCGAAGCCGGTCGCCGCCGCCGTCTTCCTCACCGGCGGAGACACCGTCACGTACAAGTACGGCGCCTCTGACAGTGCTTTCTGGTCGATGCGACCGAACCACCTTCTGTTCGCCGAGGCGATCCGCCACGCGTGCGCGCAGGGCTACAGCCGCTTCGACTGGGGGCGCAGCGATCTCTCCGACCACGGCCTGCGCGAGTTCAAGAGCGGTTGGGCGGGTGTGGAGGCGCCGCTTGCCTACACAACGCTCGCCGACGGGGAGCCTCGCCAAAGTGAGCAAGGATCCGGCCGCGCACTTTCGGCAGCACGTGTTGTGCTACGCCACTCGCCGGCGTGGGTCTGCCGGGCAGGCGGCGAGTTGTTCTACCGCCACGCCGCCTGAGCCTTTAGAGGCTGAGCCAGGCCCTGCGGGCGAGCGCGTCGGCGACACGTGCGCTGTAGGCGCGGGCCCCACTCGTGTACCAGTCGCCGGAGTACCAGGCGCCGACGCAGCCCCAGAGGTCGTTACGGACTTCCTTGCCGTTGTAGAGCCACGGCCCGCCGTCGAAGAAATCACCGTCGAGACATGAGCGCAGCCAGGCCGCGTAGAAGTCGACGTTCAAGGCGGTCGAGCGCTGCGTCCAGGGAAAGCCGCCCAGGTCGACCGTTCCGTCACGGTAGTGGTCTTTCACTTGCATCAGGCCGAACGAGCCACCGCCGTCACCGACGGTGCTCTGCTGCCAGCGTGACTCGACGACGGCGACGGCGCGAAGAGTGTCCTCGTCGACACCCCACTTGCACGCGCCCCAGCGGATGATCTCGTCGGTCGTGCCTGTCTTCGTGCCGCCGACCCGGTTGCGCTTGGCGATCCAGCGGCGCCAGTGTGTCTGCTCCGAGCCTGTCGGCCAGTTGACGCGTTCACTCGGAACGGTGTGATTGGCGGCGAAGTTGTCCGGGCGTGGCTCGAAGCTTCGGGGCGTCACGAGCGAGCGGCAAAGGCGGTCGGAGCGGGGAAGCGAGGCCGAGGCGGGCAAAGTCCCGAAGTACATTCCGCGAGTCAGTGCCGCCCCGGTCGGGACTGATGCCGCGATCGGCGCTGTCGGAGCCGAGACGGCGATCACGCTACCGCGGGCATTTCGTGCGCGCACGCTCAGGCGCATCCTCGCGCCGAGCTCCGACTTCTGCGTCACGAGCGTCAATCCGCTCGCCTGATACCGCTTCCTGGACAGGAGCACGCAGCGTGTTCGCCGGCAGCGGAGCCAATCGAGACGGAGCGCAAGCGGGCTTGCGCCGCGCCAACGTCCGGCGCTGCCATGCAAGGCAGCGCCCACGCGCGCAGGGCCGTGGACGGACGGCAGAAGAACCACCCGAGGCGGTTCTGTGCTCGCTCCCGTTAGCGGCGCTGATGCCGCAAGCGCGACGACGGTCAGCGCGATCAGTGACGTCGCGCCAACCACCGCACTCCTGTCTCTTCCTGGAATCGGTCTCACTTCGCTCACCCGCAAGGTAGCGCCTGTGGCCTGGGGGGCGGCCCGCGAGTTAGTTTTCGAGCAGCTCTTCGTCGGGCACGTCGCGTAGCAGGCGCGCCGGGTTGCCGACGACGACCTTGCGGGCGGGAACGTCCTTGGTCACAACTGCGCCCGCGCCGACGAACGCTTCCTCACCGATCTCGACTGCAGGACAGAGAACGGCGCCGGCGCCGACGCGAGCACCGCGGCGGATCGTCGGTCCCTTGATCAGCTCGTGCCTCTTCTCCGTTCGGCCCATGAAGTTGTCGTTGGTCGTGATCACACAGGGAGCGATGAAGACGTGGTCCTCGAGCGTCGAGTAGTTGGTGATGTACGCGTTTGCCTGAATCCGGGTGAACTCGCCGATCGTCGAGTCGTTCTCGATCAGCACGCCGCGCCCGATCACGACGTCGTCGCGAATGTCGACACGTTCGCGTACGCAGGCCTGATCACCGACGATCGCTCGTGCGCCGATCCTCGAGCCGGCGAAGATGATTGCGCCGGTTGAGACGATCGTTCCGGCGCCGATCTGAGTCGGGGCGAGCTCCGTGCGTTTGGTCGTCGAGCGAGGCGAGAGTGAGGGCTGTTTCCCGACAACGGCGCCATCACCGATCTTGCACCCTCGGCCAAGGATGGTGTCGGGATAGACAACGGCTGTCGCCGCTATCTCGCATTGCTCCAACCCTTTTCCGATGTCGTCAGACCGTGATGCTTCACTAACGCGCGTCAATTCGATGCCTCCTACAATGCGCTGCTTCGAAAGGCAATCTAGCGTTGCTGTGGAAGATCGACAACGTCTCGATCAGAACATCGCGTTTTGCCACTTCTCCTCGTGACTGCCAAAAGTACACCCGCGCAGCGGCTTGTTTGCGTGGGAGCGATCGCGGAAAGGGGGTGCGGAATCCCTCCCCCGGGGGATCAGCGCAGGTTTACGAAGTGACCGATTGATTACAAGGATCGAGGTTCAGCCGCCCGCGAAACCGAGACCAAAGGGGCAGTGCCCACAATGAAAACCCGCCGCCAAAGTTTTGCGCTCACGCGCATACTCATCGCCGTAGGTGTCTTTAGCGCCGTCGTCCTCACAGGCGGAAGTGCACTCGGCGCTAGCAGCAACCTCGTACAGAACCCGTCGCTCGAGTCAGCAGCAGGAGACACGCCGAGTTGCTATGTGCTCGGGGGATACGGCACCAACACCTTCAGTTGGAAGCACACAGGTGACGCTCACAGTGGAAGCTTCGCTGAAAAGCTCGATGTAACGAGCCTGACGAACGGTGACCGCAAACTCCTGAGCGCATTCGACAACAGCTGCTCGCCAGGGGCAACGCGAGGACACATGTACACGGTCAGCGTCTGGTACAAGACCGAAGGCGCGACACAGCCGGTGATCTTCGCCTTCACGCGCGGCGCCTCCGCAGGAGGCTACAGCTGGTGGGCGCAATCGCCGCGGCTTCCGAGCTCGGACACGTGGACGAACGCGAGCTGGACGACCCCGGCCATGCCTGACGGGATCAGCAATCTCTCCGTCGGCATGGGTTTGCAATCAACAGGGGCGGTGACGATCGACGATCTCTCACTGATCGACAACAACGCCGATGCGCCGGCACCGCCGGACGTCACCACCAACACGACCCCGACGACACCAACGCCTCCGCCGGCGACCACGACGACGACGGCAACGCCGCCGCCTGCTACCACCACGACGACGGCAACGCCGCCGCCCGCCACCACCACAACCACTGCCGCTCCGCCTCCGCCGGCGACGACAACCACGACAGCCACACCTCCGCCGGCGACCACGACGACGACGGCAACAGCCCCGTCGGCGCCTGCCGCTCCGTCGGTGCTGGTGGTTCCGAACAACATGCTGCAGAACACGTCGCTGGAGACAGGCTCTGCGACGACGCCTGACTGCTGGCTGCTCGGAGGCTATGGGTCGAACCGCTACGACTGGACGCGTACGAACGCTTCAGCCCATTCCGGCCGGTACGCCGAGCTGTTGGACGTGACGAGCTTCTCGTACGGCGACCGCAAGTTGCTGAGCGCGTTCAACAGCACATGCTCTCCGGCGACGACCCGCGGTCACGCCTACACGGTGACGGTCTGGTACAGGTCGTCGGCCCGGCCGGCGATCTTCGCGTACACGCGGAGCGCTTCCACCGGCCGCTACAGCTGGTGGGCGCAGTCACCACGGCTGCCCAGTACGTCCACCTGGAAGGCCGCAACCTGGACGACACCTGCGGCTCCATCGGGTGTGACGAACCTGTCCGTTGGTCTGGGACTGCAGATGGGCGGCTCGGTGCTGATCGACGACCTCGCTCTCACCGACAATTCCGGCGGTGGTGGCAGCACACCACCCCCGCCCGACACAACGGCTCCGAGTGTGTCCTTGACCTCTCCCACGGCGGGGACGACATTGACCGGGCCGGCAACGCTTTCCGCGAACGCTGCCGACAACGTCGCCGTCGATCACGTCGACTTCCTCGTTGACGGGATTCAGATGGGAACGTCGAAGAGCGCCCCGTACCAGCTCTCGCTCGACTCGACATCGTTCAACAACGGCGCCCACACAGTGAGTGCCCGTGCGGTCGACAGCTCGGGGAACTCGAGGACGACGTCCGCGATCTCGGTCACCGTCAACAACCAGGCGCCACCGGCTCCCGATACGACAGCGCCAACTGTCTCGATGACGTCTCCGAGTGCCGGAGCGACACTGACCGGGATGGTGACGTTGGCTGCGAACGCTTCGGACAACGTCGGCGTCTACAGCGTTGGCTTCCTTCTCGACGGGACGCAGATCGCGAGCACGAGCAACAAGCCCTATCAGGTCTCGTTCGACTCGACTTCGCTCTCGAACGGCACGCACACGCTCAACGCCCGTGCGGTCGACGGCGCCGGCAACTCGAAGACATCGGCCGCAATCACCGTCACCGTGAACAACGTCGTTGCGTCTCCGCCTCCGCCACCGCCGACCGGAGGTGTGTTCAGCACGTTGGCGTCAGGAGCGTCAGGCCTGCCTCGAACATCCTGCGCGTCTCTGGTGACGACGAGCACGTGGGAACCGGTAGCGGCGAACTACACCGCCAACCATCAGGTCCCCGGAGTTCAGGTGCCATGGTCGAACGCCGAACTCGGTCCCTACTGGTCGAAGTGGATCGCGAAGCGCGACCTCGTGACCGGTAACTACACCGGGACGACCAACCAGATCATCCAGTGGGCTGCCTGCAAGTGGGGCATGGACGAGGACTTGATGCGGGCGGTCGCCGTGCAGGAATCCGACTGGCGCGAGAGCATGGTCGGAGACAACTGCGGGCGCACGGGCCAGGCCTCCTACGGCCTCTTCCAGATCAAGAACGCCTACTGCGACGGCTCCGATGCCTGGGGTGGTTACCCGTACAGCGCCACCTACACCGCGTTGAACGCCGATTTCTACGGTGCGTATCTGCGTTCGTGCCTCGACGGCGACTTCTACGCGTCCGGCAACTCCTGGCTCTACAACGGCCAGTCGATGCCGCAGATCATCGCCGCGAAAGGCCTCGACTACGCCATCTGGGGCTGCGTCGGATCGTGGTTCTCTGGTGGCTGGTACGACTCGGGCGCCCAGAACTACATCAACGGCGTCAAGAGCCACCTCGCGAACAAGGACTGGCTCAAGTACTAGGAGCTCCGCCTGCACGCGCGGTGCGCGCGCTTGTCACGCCTTTTCGGCGACAAGTCGCTGCACCGCGCGTGTGGCCGCGGTGCGATAAGCGGCCGGTGGCGCCGGCCCACCGCGTCCCTACCCAATGGTCTAGGCCTCTTTTGCACTGACACCACCGCGGGCCTACGGTGCAGATTGATGGAAGCACAAGGCTCGCTCGTCAGCGACTCCAGGCCGCTCAGTGGACGCACGCTCGCGCGCGGCTTCTCGTGGATCTGGAGCGGCAGCATCGTCGGCCAGGCCGCCTGGTTCGGCTCGCTGCTGGTCCTCGGTGCGCTGCTGCCGCCGAAGGCGTTCGGCTCGGTTGCGATCGGGATGGTGATCGCAAACGCGGCCGCGCTCGTCCAGGACGCCGGCAGCCGAGGCACGATCGTCCTCAGCCGACAGCTGCGCCGGGCGACATCGTCCGGGCGCTCGCGATCAACGTGTCGGATTGGCATTAGCTGTCGCCGCCGGGATCGCAGCGAGCCGATCGTGCGCAACTTCGACGCCGGCGCCGACGTCCTGGTGCTGCAGGTACTGGTGCTCTCGGTCGCGATTCGCGCCCTCGCAATCGCGCCGATGGCGATTCTGCAGCGCTCATTGAAGTTCAAGCTGCAGGCGAGCGTCCACGCGACCTCGATGCTCGTTGCTGCGCTGGCCTCGATCGTCGCCGCGGCCGGCGCTGGTGTCTGGGCTCTCGTCGTCCGCCAACTGGCCGCGGCGCTGCTGCTTGCCGCTACTCGCCTGGATCGTCGCCGTGCGACCGATGCAAGCGGAGTTCGCGGCACCGCCGCGGGAGCGCGGGCCGAGTTCGCCGCGGCGGCGGTCTGGTTCTTCCTGCTGGCCGCGACCGACTTCGTCGCGCTCTGTGCGGACACCGTCGTCGTCGGACACTCGCGCGGCGCCGTCCAGCTCGGTCTCTACTCGCTTGCGTTCACGCTCGCGTTCGCGCCGCTGACCAACTTCGCCTGGCAGATCGGCAAGGTCGATCTTCCCGGCGACCGCGCAGACGACCGATCTCGACCTGATCGTCGAGCGGATGCTGCGGATTACGCGCCTGACCGCGACCGCGCTGTTGCCGCTCTTGCCGCCCACCTGCTGCTGGCGCCCGTGCTCCTGCCGGGAGTTCTCGGCGACGACTGGAAGCCGATGGTCGTTCCCTTCCAGATCCTCGTCTGCGTCGGCGTCGGCCACGCGATCCTCGTCGCGCTCGGCGATTCCCTCTCGGGGGTCGGTGTGATCCCTGGCGCGCGCCGCTGGATCGGAGGCTGGGCACTCGCGATGATCACCGCGCTGATCGTGCTGGTGCGCGTGGACGGGATCACCGGCGCGGCGTTCGCCCACCTGCTCGTGTTCTTCCCGTACGCCTTCGGCTACGTTGTTCTGGGGCACGAGGCGCCTGGCAACGAGCACAGGGGCGATCTTCGGCGCCTTGCGCGAGATCGCCTTGCCCGGTCGCTGCAGGCCGCTCGTGACCGTCGGCCGCTTCTCGGCTGCTCGAGCGGACGTGTCTCCGTCTCGTCTGGACTGGCGGCCGCCGCCGCCGCCGCTGCAGGCCTGGTCGTCGTGATCGCCGTCTTCGTCGCACGCTTCACTCCGACGCTCGCCGGCGAGTGTCGCGCTTTCGCGAGTCGCGCTCGCCAGTCGCCGCGCCGATCTAGACGAACGTCCAGTCGTCGCCCGGCAGCCACCCGGCTAGCGTTCGAGAAGGCGTGGGGCAACAGAGAACACCTTGACGCTCGCTGCTGCGGTGATGTTTCTGAACGAGCGGGAACTGCTGCCGCGCATGCTCGCTTCGATCGAGCGGCAGACGACGCACGCCCGAGTTGCTGCTCCTCGTCGACGACGGCTCCAGCGACGGCTCGCCCGAGATCGCAACCGACTTCGCGCCGCGCACCCGTACGCCCGCTGCTCGTCCGCGGCCTCGAACGGGAGCGCACCTCTGACCGGCTCGCCCGCGCGCACGAGCTGATCGGCTTTCAGAGCGGCGCTCGAGCAACTGGATCGCGAGCAGGCGCCTTCGATGTGTACGCGAAGCTCGACGCCGATCTCGAGCTGCCGCCCGACTATCTTCGCCCGGATCATGGCTACGCTCGAGTCCGAGCCGGAGGTCGGGATCGCCGGCTCCAGCAGCTGGCGGTCGCGGTCGACGACGGCGGCAAGGCAGTGGAGCTCTCGCAACGCTGGCATGTGCGCGGCGCGACCAAGTTCTACCGCCGCGAGTGCCTGGCGCAGATCTCACCGCTGCCGCCGTTTCTCGGCTGGGACACGATCGACGAGACGCGCGCGCGGCGTCTCGGCTACGAAGTGTCGAGCTGCGTTCGAGTTTCCCGAGCAGCCGCCGCTCCACCTGCGCCCAACCGGCAGCTACGACGGCGTCCTGCGCGGCTACCGCCGCCGCGGTGCCGCGGCGTGGGGTTACGGCGCCCACCCGCTCAACGTCGCTGCGTCGGCGGCCCTGCGCATGCGCGACCGGCCACGGTGCTCGGGGCCTCGCCTACCTCGGCGGCTGGCTGGGAGCGGCGGTGCGTCGCGCGTCGCGGGCCGAGCCGGAGGTCGTCAGCTACCTGCAGCACCGTCAGCTCAAACGGATCCAGACGTCGCTGACACGGTCGGAGGCGACCGCCAGGTGAACGCTCGCGTCCTAATCCTGGTCGAGAACGAGCCGTACCCGCACGACCGGCGCGTGCGCCAGGAGGCGCTCGCGCTCACGCGAGGCCGGCTATCGAGGTGACCGTGGTCTCGCCGACACGCGCGACGCGCTCCGGAGCTCGGAGACGGGATCGATGACGTGCGCGTGCTGCGCTTCCGACTGTCCGCCACCCGGCCGCGGCGCTCTCGGTTACGTGCGCGAGTACCTGCTCGCGCGGGTGCGAATCCGGCGTCTGCTGCGCCAGCTGTGCCGGGAGCAGCCCGTGAGGCGGTGATCGCCTGCAACCCGCCCGACTTCCTGATTCATCTCGCCCGCCCGCTCGCACGCCGCGGGGCCGGCGTTGATCTTCGACTTCCACGATCCGGCACCCGAGCTGTTCGAGGCGATGTTCGAGCGTCGCGGAATCATCCATCGGGCGCTTCTTGCGCTCGAGCGGCTCGCTCAGCGAAAGGCCGATGTCGTGATGACGGTGAACGAGCCGTGCGCCGATCTTGTCCGGGGCCGCGACGGCGTAGCTGCCGAGAACGTGTTCGTCCTCGTCACCTGCCCCGATCCGAAGCGCTTCTACCGGGTCGAGCCACGCCCGGAGCTCCGGCGCGGCCACCAGCTCTTGGTGCTCTGGATCGGCAGGATGTCGCGCAAGGAGAACCTGCCATTGCTGCTCGACGCGGCCGACGAACTTCAACACGAAGGACGAGACGGAGGTCGGCTTCGCGATCGTCGGCGCGGCGACGTGCGCCGAAGAGCTGCAAGCGGAGATCGAGCGACGCGGGCTGAGCGACGCCGTGTTCATGCCCGGCGAGGCCGACGACGAGATGGCTGCGCGACTGGATGTCGACCGCCGACGTCTGCGTCTCGCTCGACGAGCACTCGCCGATGAACGATCGCTCCCTGATGGTCAAGGTGATGGAGTACATGGCGATGGGACGGGCGATCGTCCAGTTCCCGCTCACGGAGATGAAACGTGTCTGCGCCGACACCACGCTCTACGCCCGCAACGGCGACGCCGCCGACCTGGCAGAGCAGATTCGCAAGCTGGCCGACTCGGAGGCGCTGCGGCAGCAGCTCGGCGAAGCGGCGCGGATGCGCCTGCTCAGCGAAGGCCTGAGCTGGCCCGATCAGGTGCCGACGCTTCTCGCGGCGCTCGAGCACGCGGAAGCCGTAAGAGGGCAGCATCGACACCGGCAGCTGCCCACACAGCCCGAACAAGGTCACGTATGACGATCGAGATGCTTGCGCCTCCGGACGGGGACGGCGCGCACGGCGCCGGCGAGAGCGCCCGGCCGAAACTGCTGTTTGCGGCACGGCGCGCGCCGTTCCCGCTCGTCACTGGGGCGCGCGTCCGCAGTTATCAGCTGCTGACCGGCCTCGCGCAGCACTTCGAGACCACCTTCGTCACGTTCGAGCATGCCGATGGCACTCCCGACGGCCACATCAGTCGTGAGGAGATCGTGCGGCAGTTGCCCGGCATCAACGTCGTCACCGTTCCCGGCTGCCGGGCGGGAAAGCGCCGGCAGCAGGCGCTCACGCTGCTCTCGCGACACTCCTGGGAGTACGGGCGCTACCGGCTGCCGGCAATGCACGAAGCCCTCCAAGATCTCGCTGCGATCGAGCGTCCCCAGATCGTGCATTTCGACGATCTCGCGCTCGCCCAGTTCGGACCGCTCGCAGCGCCGGTCAACGTCTACTCCTCCCACAACGTCGAGTACCGAGTCCTCGAAGGAACGGCGCACAGTTCGCACGGACCGCGTCGCCTCTTCGCGCAACTCGAGCGGCTCAAGGTCGCGACGGTCGAACGCAGGGTCTTGCGGACGATGACGCTTTCCCTCGCCTGCTCCGAGATCGACGCTCGTGAGATGCGTGAAGCGGGAGGGCAGGTGGCCCTCTGCCCGAACGGCGCCGGGCCCGTCGACCTGCTGCAGACACCGGTGAGATCGAGCGCGGAGCCGCTTCGGCTCTTGTTTGTCGGAAACGTCTCCTACCGGCCGAACCAGCAGGGGCTTGAATGGTTCATCGAGCAGGTGCTGCCGCGCTTGCGTCAGGCAGGAACGAAGGTAGAGCTCGAGATCGTCGGCGCTCCAGCCCGCAGCCTCCCGGACGCCCCGGAAATTCGAGGGCACGGCATCGTGGCCGACCTGAAGCCCTTCTACGAACGTGCACACGCGGCAATCGTCCCGGTCTTGTACGGCTCGGGCACCCGCCTGAAGGTCGTCGAGGCAATGGCCTACGGGCGCCCGGTCGTCGCCACGTCGATCGGTGCTGAGGGCTTGCCGGTCAAGGCAGGAACCGACTACTTCCAAGCCGACGCTGCAGACTCGTTCACCGCAGCGCTCGTGACACTCGCCGGACAACTGCACAGCGACCGCGCGTCGGTCGAGCTGATGCTCGGGCGCGCCCGAGCGGCGGTGACACCGCTCTTCTGGCCCCGGATCGTCGCTGAACTGGTCGAGTGCTACCGCGGCGAGCTACAGCGTGCGCTCGCTGCCGCGCCGCCGGCGCCCTAGGACAAGCCGGCCAGTCGCAGCCGCGCCGGCCTGGCCGTATCCCGCGGTTGGGCTACGAGCGAGGGAGCAATCGCGAGGGCGAGCAGCAGCCCGATTACCGGTGAGATGCTCAACTGGCTGAAGCTAGGGAAGGTGATCGTGGCGACGAGCAGTCCGGCAATCGCTCCCTGCGCGCCTCGTCGCACCGCCCGCGCAAGATCGGCCTCCCCCGGCACCGAACGGGTAAAGAGTGCCGACACCAGCAGGCCGACCAGCAAGAGCGCCGCCGGGACACCCACCTTCCAAGCCAGCCAGAAGTAGCCGTCGTGTGAGTAGTTGCGCGTCTTCGGCGGAACCTGTGCCCACGGTTGACCCCAGAAGATCGACGCGCCAAGCCCCGAGCCGGTCAACGGGTGAGCGTGGATGCGGTCGATGACGAAGCCGGACTCGACGACGCGGTAACGCACCGACGTATCACTCGAGTAGCTCGAGATCGAGTTCAACCGCTGCTGAGCGGTCGTCAACGTTGACGGCGTGATCACCGCCAGCGCCAAGACGGTGAAGACGCCGGCGGCGAGCATCGTCGCGAGCAACTTGACACGTCGTTTGCCGGCGGCGAACAGCAGCACGAACAGTAGACCGGCCAACGTGTCGAGCCAGAACGAGCGCTCGAAGGTGACCAGACAGGAGGCGATGTTGAGAGCGAGCGCCGCAATCAGCATCCCCCGCCAAAACCACGAGCGGATCTCGCCCAGGGTGAGGGCGGCAAAGCACATGATGATCGCAACCGGGAACGCGAACGCGCCGCCCTGAAGCTGGCCGCGGCCGCCGCTGGTGAGGCGAACGCCTGAACGCACACCGACGTCGCCGGCGAGTCCAAAGCTGAAATTCCCGAGCCACTGCAGCATTCCCCAGGCGCCGAGCGCGAACGCGATGACCGCCAAGGCAGCGAACAGCCGCTCGCGTGTTCGCATGTGGCTGAGGAGTGGGAGCGCGATCAGGAACGTTCCCAGGCCGAGCAGCACCCGCCCTTCCTGGCCCACGATGCTCCGGCTGTAGCCGAGACGCAGGCCGTGCAGCACCTCGAGCACGACGATCGCGAGGAAGACGAGCATCAGCAGGACGGTCAGGTAGCGGCGACGGTCGAGCGGCTGGCTGGCCAGCGCGAACGCAGCCCAGACCAGGCCGGCGAGCAGGAAGAGGTCAGAGAAGAGCAGGCCTGGCGAGTCGACGCCACCACCGACCGAGAATCGGTTCAAGATCCCGTAGGGAACGACGGCGGTGAGAAAGATCAGAAGCGCCAGATTCGCGAGCGGCGCACGAAAAGCGAGGACGAGCACCGCCACCGCGACCGCCCCCCCGAGCACCAGCTTCGGCTGCTGAGCCGCTGCCGCGCCTGCGACAATCGCAACACCTCCGGCAGCGAGCGTCAGCAGAGAGAGGCGCAAGAGAGGCGGGCGGCGCTCGAGGGCTAGCTCCCCTCTCAGCTCGGTTCCTGGCGAATTCACGTTCCTACGCGGCTCGACCTCAGCCGCGCTCGCGCGCTCTCTCTCTGTCCCGTTCCCGTTCCAGGTCGTCGTCGCTCAGCGTTGGGGGAGTTCCGTTTGCCGAGGTGCCGACGCTGAGGTGGGGCATCCCGATGCGCATAGACGGGATCGCGCCAAGTACAAGCGCGAACCCGATCCCGACCAGCAGCCCGACGAAGCCCGCGATCGCTGCCGCCATCTTCGGACGTGGTGTGGCCGGCGTGAGCGGAAGCGTTGCCGGGTCGATCAACTGCGCGTTTCCGGTCTGCAGCGAGCCGGCAACGTCGAACTGATGTGCTCGGGCGTTCAACTCCGCTGCACGTGCGCTGTCGGCGGGACCGAGCGCCGCGGCCTGGGCCTCGGCCAGATGCGCCGCCTGCTTGTAGGTGCTCTGTGCTTGCTGGCGTCGAACGACGATGTACTGCTGGGCGAAAGCATTCGCAATCGCCTTGGCGCGCGCAGGAACTTTGTCCCGCGCCGTGATCGCGATCACATTTGATGTCCCCTCGGGGGCTGCCTGTACTTCTCTCAGCAAGTCGGTCAGGCGAAGAGGAAGGTGCAGCTGCGCTCGAACGGCACTGGCGACCGTGGTCAACTTGACCAGGTCGACGTTCGTGTTCAGATCACGTTCGGGATCGAGCGACGAGCCGCCTGTTCGACCTGCGAGCACGTTCAGCGGCTCGGAGTTCGTCAGCAGCACCTTGGCGGTGGCGTCGTAGTTGTGGGGTTGGCGCGCGCTGAATCCGTAGCCGACCGTGGCGGCGAGCAGCACGCAGATGAGGACCGCCCACCAATAACGCCCGATCGTTCGCAGGTTCGTGGCGGCACGTTGGGCCGGCACGATCTCCGGGTAAATGTCCATGGGTGGACGTTGCTGGCCCATCGCCCATCGGAGTGTAGGGACGCCGAGGCAGCACGCCAACCCCGAGAAAGCCACGCTGTCCGTTCGTACAGGACGCCGCCGATACGGTCGTCACCACCGAAAGAATCCTTTTGATGGGCTGAATCTTCGCTGTGAGCGGACTCGTGGGCATCCGTCGGCCTCGCGCGTGTACAACGAGCGCCTGGTGAGGCTAGCCCTTCGTCTAGTGGGCAGGCCTGACATGACGTGTAACCCTTAACTCCAGGTGTCCCTGCGGTCACTTCTACTGCTGCCTTTTTCTTCGGCCGGCGAGTTTTCCTCTCGTCCTGCCGCAGCTGCGCGCGCTCGCTTGGCGGCGGGTATGCGCTGGGCTGCCGCCGTCGGAATCGCGATTGCATTCCTGTCACTGAGTGTCGGTCCCACAGCACCGGCCGCGGGGATCGCGAGCTCGGCGGCGGCAGGCCAAACCATCGTCTCGATTACCTTCGATGACGGCAGCGCCGACCAGTACCAGGGGCTGGCCGCCCTGAACGCGCATGGGATGCAAGCGACCTACTACTTGAACAGCCCGAAGATCGGTGGCGATTCGGAGTTCATGACCTGGAGCCAGATCGCCGACATTGCTGCAGCCGGGAACGAGATCGGCGGCCACACCGCGTACCACGCCGACCTGCCGTTCATCGACCCGACCGAGGCGCAGCGCCAGATCTGCTACGACCGCCACAACCTGCTCGACCGCGGCTACCAGGTGACCGACTTCGCCTATCCCTACGGCGACTACAGCCCGGCGGTCAAGACGATGGTGCAGAACTGTGGCTACAACTCCGCCCGCACCACAGATGTCTTTGCACAGTCGAACCCGTCCGGGCCGATACCGCCTCCCGATCCATATCTCATCGAGGTCGGCACCGACGACACGACGTTGACGGCGATGCAGACGGCGGTCAATGCGGCTCGCAACAACGGTGGCGGCTGGGTGCCGATCACGTTCCACCACATCTGCAACGGCTGCAACATCAACTTCATCACGCTGCAGGACTTCAACACCTTCCTCGGCTGGCTGCAGGGACAGTCAGCAAACGGCGTTGTGGTCAAGACGATGCAGCAGGTAGTCGGCGGCAGCGTCCAACCGGCAGTCTCTGGTCCCGGTCTTCCGCCCGCCCCGAACGGGACGAACGCGCTGCGCAACTCCTCGCTCGAACAGGACTCGAATGGCGATGCCATCCCCGACTGCTGGTCAAACGACGATTTCGGCAACAACAACTTCCACTGGACGCGGACGAGCGATTCCCACTCGGGATCGTGGGCAGAGAAGCTCGACGTCACGAACTACAGCGACGGCGACAACAAGCTGCTCGTCCTGGGCGATCTCGGCTACTGCACGCCCTCGGTCAACTCCGGACATCGCTATCGGATCACCGAGTGGTACAAGTCCGACCACGCCGGTCTACTTCACCCTCTTCAGCCGTGATAGCCAATGGCAAGTCCGCTTCCTCGAGAGCAGTCCGAGCTTCCCGGCTTCGTCTACCTGGACGCAGGCCAGCTACGTCACCGATGTCATCCCGACCGGGATCAACGGCATTCAGTTCGGGCTGACGCTCGGCTCGAACGGTTCCCTTACCGTCGACGACGCATCCTTTGACGACTCTGCCGCCTCGGGCGGCGTCGACACCACCCCGCCGACGGTATCCCTGACTGCGCCGAGCGCCGGGGCAACCCTCTCCGGCTTCGTGACGATCTCGGCGACCGCGACCGACAACGTCGCCGTCGACCACGTCGACTACCTGGTCGACGGTGCGCTCGCCGCGACCCTGACTTCGGGGCCGTTCAATTACAGCTGGAACTCGCGCTCGGTCTCAAACGGCTCGCACACGATCAGCGTCCGCGCGGTCGACATCGCAGGGAACCAGAGAACGACGACGCCGATCACGATCTTCGTCTCCAACCAGACCGGCAGCCTGCTGCAGAACCCGTCGCTCGAGCAGGGAAGCTCGAACCCGCCCAGTTGCTGGCTGCTCGGAGGCTACGGCACCAACACGGCCTCCTGGACGTGGACGGCGGACGCGCACACGGGCACGCACGCCGAGAATCTCAACATCACCTCCTATACAAACGGCGACCGCAAGCTGCTGACGAACTTCAGCTCCGCCTGCTCGCCAGCCGTCGTTCCCGGACACACGTACACGATCACTGCCTGGTACAAGTCGACGGCGCGGCCGGTCATCTTCGCCTTCTCGAACAACACCGGCGGCAACGGCGCCTACAGCTTCCTCGCCCAGTCGCCGCAGCAGTCGATCGCTTCCGGCTGGACGCAGGCGAGTTGGTCGACGCCGGCGATCCCGGCAGGTGTCACGAACCTCTCGGTAGGCATGGGCCTGACCGGGCAGGCAGGCTCGCTGACGATGGATGACTTCTCGATGTTCGATAATGCGCCGGCTCCGGATACGACCCCGCCGACGAGCGCGATTACCTGCGGCGGCGGCGGCGACGACTCCGGCTGCCCGAGCGGCTTTTTCAACGGCCCGGTCGAGATCGACCTGAGTGCCAGCGACGACCCGGGCGGCTCAGGCGTATCCAGGATCGTATTCACCACCGACGGCTCGACTCCGACGGCCACCCACGGAACCTCCTATACCGGGCCGTTCTCGGTGGCCTCGACGACGACGGTCAAGTTCATCGCGATCGACGTCGCCGGCAACGTCGAGTCGCCCGTCCACAGCCAGCTGGTTCAGATCGACACGTCGCCGCCCACCGCAACCATCGCTTGCAACAGCAACCCGTGCGGCTCGGGAACGTTCACCAACACGGTCTCGGTGACGATGACCGGGGCCGACACCGGTGGCTCGGGCGTCGACAGAATCGTCTACACGACCGACGGTTCGACGCCGACCTCAGGCCACGGAGCCGTGTACATCGGCGCCTTCTCGGTCAACACGAACACGACGATCAAGTTCATCGCGATCGACAAGGCGGGAAACAGCGGCACCGTGGGCACGCAGACGCTGCAGGTGGACGCGCTCGCACCGACCACGAGCATCAGCTGTAACAGCGCGCCCTGCGCTGCCAGTCCCTACAACGCCGGCGTGCTCGTCGCTCTGAGCGCGGATGACGGCAGCGGCGGCTCGGGCGTGACCGCGATCCGCTACACGACCGACGGCAGCGATCCGACAGCCTCGAGCGGCACGGTCTACCTTGCTCCGTTCACTGTGCCGGCGACGACGACGGTCAAGTACCGCGCCTTCGACGTCGCCGGAAACGCCGAGGCGGTGAAGACGCAAGTGGTCACGATCGACACGACTGCGCCCACCGTCAGCCTGACCGCCCCGTCCGCCGGCGCGACCGTCCAGGGGAGCGTGCCGATGTCGGCCACTTCAGGTGACGACATCGCGGTCGACCACGTCGAGTTCCTCGTCGACGGGAGTACCCTCGCCGGCAGCGACAGCAGCGCGCCCTACGGCATCAACTGGGACTCGTCGGCCGTACCCGACGGAACTCACACGGTCGTCGCGAAGGCGGTCGACACTGCCGGCAACAGCACGACGTCGAGCAGCGTTCAGGTCACCGTCGCCAATGCCGTCGACACGACCGCGCCCACGTCATCCATCAACTGTGACGGGGCGGCCTGCCTTGCGAGCTCCTATACCAATCCCGTCTCGGTCACGCTGGCCGCGGCCGACAACGTCGGTGGCTCGGGCCTCGACAAGATCGTCTACACGATCGACGGCTCGACGCCCTCACTGAGCAACGGCACCGTGTACACCGGCGCGTTCTCGATCGCGTCGACTACCACTGTCAACTACCGCGCCTATGACCTGGCCGGAAACGCCGAGGCGACCAAGAGCCAGCTGATCACGTTCTCCAGTCCCGGCGACACGACGCCGCCGACCTCCTCGATCGGCTGCGATGGCGCGCCCTGCTCGCCGAGCGCCTATCCACTCCCGGTCTCGGTGACACTGGCTGCAGCGGACGAGGCTGGCGGCTCAGGCGTCGCCGCGATCCGCTACACGACCGATGGCAGCGATCCTTCGGCTACGCACGGCACGATCTACTCGGCCCCGTTCACGGTCAACGGGACGACGACCGTCAAGTACCGCGCGATCGACAACGCCGGGAACATGGAGGCGATCAACAGCCAGCTGATCACGATCGGTGCGGCGACTCCATCGGTGACGCTGACGGCGCCCCAAAACGGAGACATTTTGAGCGGGACTTCGGTCGCCTTCAACGCCACCGTGACCTCGCTGAGCCCCGACCGGGTCGACTTCTTCGTCGGCGCAAACAAGGTCGGATCCGCGACCTCGTCTCCGTGGAGCATCAGCTGGGATTCAACCAGCGTTCCCGACGGTCCTTACACGATCTCGGCACAGGCCGTGACCGGGGCTAGCACGACCAACTCGAACTCGGCTTCGGTCACGGTGAAGAACACGCAGCCACCTCCGCCCGATCTGACGCCGCCGACGACGACGATCAGCTGCAACGCTGCTCCGTGCGGTACCGGCTACTTCAACGCCGCTGTGACGATCACGCTGGCTGCAGACGACGAGAACGGCGGCTCCGGAGTCGACAGGATCGTGTACACGACCGATGGATCCACTCCGACGCTGAGTCACGGAACGGTCTACGCGGGCGCCTTCTCGGTCTCGACCTCGCCGACGGACGTCAAGTACCGCGCCTGGGACAACGCCGGCAACGCCGAGGCGACCAACAGTCTGCTGATCCGCCTCGACACCGTCGCGCCCTCGTCATCGATCCAATGCAACGGCACGACCTGCGCCGGCAGCTTCTACAGCGCCGCCGTCTCGGCGACGTTGAACGCGAACGACGTCGGCGGTTCCGGCGTCGACAGGATCGTCTACACGACCGACGGCTCAGATCCGACCGCGACCCACGGCACCGTCTACTCGGGCGCCTTCTCGATCGGCACGACGACGACGGTCAAGTACCGGGCCTTCGACGTCGCCGGCAACGCTGAGCCGGTCAACTCGGCGCTGCTCCAGGTCGACACGGTGCCACCGTCAACGACGATCAACTGCGCCGGTTCACCGTGCAACGCCGCCAGCTGGTACAAGTCCGGCGTTTCGGTCAGCCTGGTCGCCAGCGACGGCAGCGGCGGCTCGGGAGTCGCCCAGATCCGTTTCACCACCAACGGAACGATTCCGACCAAGACGACCGGAACCATCTACTCGGCTCCGGGCACGCTCAGCGCGACGACGACGATCAACTACCGCGCCTACGACAACGTCGGCAACCTCGAGAACAACAACGCGATCCAGATCCAGATCGACCCGACAGCGCCGACGGTCAACCTGACCGCGCCTGCGGCCGGAGCGACCGTTTCCGGGCAGACGACGCTGAGCGCGACCGCATCCGACAACATCGCCGTCGATCACGTCGACTTCCTCGTCGACGGCAGCGTCGTCGGCATCGCAACCAGCTCGCCCTACACCTTCAGCTGGAACTCCGGCTCCGTTGCCGACGGCAACCACACCGTTGCCGCCCGCGCCTCGGACAGCGCCGGCAACCAGACGACGACGAGCAACGTCACCGTCACGGTCACCAACCAGAACCTGCTCCAGAACGCAGGCCTCGAGTCCGGCTCGGGCAACACCCCGACCTGTTGGGCGCTCGGCGGTTACGGCACCAACACGTTCACCTGGACATGGACGAGCGACGCGCACACGGGATCGCACGCCGAGAACCTGAACATCACCGCCTACACGAATGGCGACCGCAAGCTCCTCGCCGCTTTCAACGGCAGTTGCTCTATCGCCACCGCGGCGGGCCGGCAGTACACGATCAGCGTCTGGTACAAGTCGACGGCACGGCCGGTCATCTTCGCTTTTAGCTCCACGACCGGGCCGACAGGCGCCTACAACTTCCTCGCCCAGTCACCCATGCAGTCGATCGCTTCGGGCTGGACACAGGCGACCTGGACGACACCGCCGATGCCAGCCGGCACCACCAATCTCTCGGTTGGGATGGGGCTCACCGGCCAGGCCGGTTCGGTGACGATGGACGATTTCGGTGCCTTCCGCACCAACTAGCGCATTAGAGAAAACGAAAGCCAGTCCGAGGACTACGGGGAGAGGGGCAGAGCACTAATGGCGTCGCACCAAAAGAACGGCAACGGGAACGGGAACGGGAAGGCCAACGGCGAAGCGCTGCTGAGACGGGCGCAGCTACGGCCGGAGCAGTCGAAGATCGCCCTGGTCGGCTGCGGCTACTGGGGGCCGAAGGTGATCCGGGCAGCAGCTTCGCTGCCCGACGTCGAAGTCGTCGCGCTCGTCGACCGCGACCAGTCACTCGCCGAGAGCGTAGGCCGCCACTTCCCCTCAGCTCGTGTTGGATCGTCGCTCACCGAGATCTTGAAGGACGACTCGATCGACGCCGTGATCGTGGCGACCCCGCCGGCAACGCATGTCGAGCTCGCAGCCGAGGCGCTCGCCGCCGGAAAGCACGTGCTGGTCGAGAAGCCCCTTGCCCTGAGTGCCGACGATTGTCGCTCGCTCGGAGCTCAGGCAAACGACGCCGGCCTGGTGCTGATGGTCGGGCACACCTTCCGCTTTTCACCCGCCGTCCAGCACGTGCGCCAGCTGATCGCCCAGCACGAACTGGGCGAGGTCTACTACATCGACTCACAGCGCCTGAACCTCGGCCGGGTGCGCCAGGACGTCGACGCGATCTGGAACTTCGCGCCACACGACATCTCGATCATCCAGGAGTGGTTCGGGCGTAAGCCGGTGGCGGTTCACTGCCACGCCTACGACTACCTGCAGCAGGGCATCCCCGATCTCGGCTTCCTCGTACTCGAGTACGAGTTCGCTGTCGCGCACATCCAGGTCAGCTGGCTCAGCCCGAGCAAGGTGCGGCGGATGACCGTCGTCGGCAGCCGCAAGATGGTCGTCTACGACGACGTCGCCTCGAGCGTCACCATTCACGACGCCGGCATCGATCGCGAGCATCTAGGCCGCAGCTTCAGCGATTTCGAGAGCTTCGGCGAATTCCGCCTGATCCAACGCTCAGGCGACTTGCACGTTCCTCGCTTGCCGAACGTCGAGCCGCTTGCAGCACAATGCCGCCACTTCATCGACTGCATCTTCAGCGGCGCCGAGCCGAGCACCAACTTCCAAGAGGCCGCAGATGTCGTGGAGATCCTCGAGGCGGCGACGGCCTCACGCGAACAGGGAGGCGGGCGCATCGAGCTCGAGGCCGCTCGTGTCTAGGCTGCCGCTCGTTTCTCTGCATGACCAGCACCGCACGATCGCGCCGGAGATCAACGAGGCGATCGGGCGTGTGCTCGAGCGGCAGGTCTTCATCAGCGGACCGGAGACAGCTGCTTTCGAGCAGGAGTTCGCGGCCGCCTGCGAGAGCCAGGAGTGCGTTGCCGTTTCCAGCGGCACCAACGCGCTCGAGCTCGCGCTAGCAGCGCTCGGAGTCGGACCGGGTGACGAGGTGATCACCGTCTCGCACACGTTCTTCGCGACCGTCGGTGCGATCGTTCGAACCGGCGCGACACCGGTGCTGATCGACATCGAAGAGGAGAGCTGGACGATGAACCCGGCGCTGGTTGCCGACGCGATCAGCGAGCGGACGAAGGCGATCGTGCCGGTACACATCTACGGGCATCCGGCCGACGTGCCGGCGATTGCCGCGGCGGCGCCGGGAATCCCGATCGTCGAAGACGCCGCCCAGGCGCATCTCGCTCGCTACCACGAACGCCCGGTCGGCAGCGCTGCTGCCGCCGCCTGCTTCAGCTTCTATCCCGGCAAGAACCTTGGCGCCTACGGCGACGCCGGCGCGGTGATCAGCGACGATCCCGCAATAGCCGAGTGCATCAGAGCTTTGCGCGACCACGGTCGCGCCCGCGGTGCAAAGTACGAGCACGACCAGATGGGGGTGAATGCACGCGCCGCCGAGTTGCAGATGGCGGTGCTGCGCGCGAAGCTGCCGCACCTGCCCCAGTGGACGCTGGCGCGCCGCCAACTCTCGGAGCGCTACCAGCGACAGCTCGAGAACGACTACGAGCTGCAGGTCGTGCAGCCATGGGCAGAGCATGTCCATCATCTGTTCGTGCTGCTGCACCCCGACCGCGACCGCCTGCTGAAGGGGCTGAATGACCAGGAGATCGGCGCCGGCGTCCACTACCCGCTTCCGTGCCACCTGCAGCCGGCGCTCGCAGGCCTCTGGCGTGACGGTGGGTCCGGCCTGCCGGTCAGCGAGGCCATTGCCGCCTCCTGTCTGTCGCTGCCGCTCTACCCCGAGCTCGGCGAAGACGGTGTCGACACCGTCGTGACCGCGCTCTCGGAAGCGCTGCTCGAGGCCGCCGCCTAGCTCAAGTCTCGGGAGAGATCAGCCGGCAGGAAACGCCGGCCTCCCACTCAGGCGTTGGGCTGAGTCACGCGGTTGGCGGCGCTGGCACTTCTTGGCGTCAGCACGAACGTCGTGTCAACGATCGGCTCTGCGAGCTTCGGGATGGCCCTGACGAGCCAGCGGTAGCGCCCCGCCTGATAGCGGAAGCTGCGCGGAAGCGTGAGCTGGGTGCCTTTCGTGCGCGCGCTGAACACCTGCCGGTTGTTCAAGAAGAAGCGGACGTGATAGCCGCGCGCGCCCGGCTGTGCCTTCCAACCCCAGACGCGGGCCGGCACGAAACCTAGGGGAGGCTTCACGCTCTCCGAAGAGCGTGTGGCGGTTTCCTTGGTACGCAACGGACGCGAGGGCGAACTCGTCCGCTGCTCCCCGCCGGCTTGGGTTGTACCAGTCGGTACCGCGGGCGGAGCGGCAACGACATTGGCCACGCTCGACGGCGATTCGCTGACGAACTGGTTCTGCACGAGTAGTCCGGCGCCGAACGCAACCACTCCGAGCGCTGCGGCAATCACAATCGTCCACGTCTTCGGCCTGGTCGCCGGATACGACCAGTCCTCCTGGTCGTCAGCGACCGCGGGCACTGTTTGATCCGAGGGCCTGATTCCGCTCTCGACGAGCTGGAAACGCCGGGCAGGCTCCTCCTCAGGGTCGCGTTCAGGCGGTTTCGCTTCGCCTTGTTCAGCCGCGCGCTCAGGGTGCAGTTGTTCGACTGCAGCTTCTTCTCTTTCCTCTTCGCCCGCGTCCGCAGCAGCTACGGCGGCCGCCTGCGCGAGCACGATCGCGGCGATTCGTTCGGCTTCGGCGGCGGCGACACGCCGGGCTTCCGACGTCGCAACACGTCTTGCCTCGGAGGCGGCAACACTGCCGGCCAGCGCCGCGACAGCGCGCTCCAATTCCCGCTGCCTCTCAGCTTCGGCAACCTCCTCGTCCACCTGCTCGCCCTCGGCCTCGTCCTTTGCCGCTGCCTGCTCGTCCTCGTCGACCGCCACGACATCTGCGGCCGGGCCGGTCTCTGCGGCTGCGACCTCCACCGGCAAGACGTCCTGGACGCGTTCAGCGGCGCCGGGCTCGACCCTGGCCCTTGACGGGTCGTAGATGACCACCGCAGGCAGCGCTTCTCGCGCGCGCCGCGCCTCGTCGGGCGGCATCACCAAGACCAACTCGGGGCTGATCGGCCCTTGCTCGCCGCCGTGCATCCGGGCAGCCTAGCGGGGAGGTCGGCCCGAGCGGAGCGACGCTACGGACGGTTTTTGACCTCTGAGCAGGGAAAACGGTGACGCGAGCTCGGGGCGTCCGCGGATCGCGCGAGGCAGCGTCGTCACGTGGGCAACCGGCTCGCGTGCGCCAGCGTAGACGGGGGTCGCGGCTATCCTGCGTCGGCCGCCCCCATCGACTAGCGGCCCAGGTCGCCACCCTTTCAAGGTGGTCGCGCGGGTTCGAATCCCGCTGGGGGCATGCCTGGACGGTCGCCCGCGCGATGCCCATTCGCGCACCGGTGTCGCCGTGTCTCGGCCAAGACTGGTCGTCTGGCTAGTTCCGGCGGAGCGCCGACCTCGGGAGAATGGGCTTTCGGAGCGGCTCACCGGAACTGGTTCCGTCGGGTCGTGAGGCTTGACTGGAGGCGCTCGGCGTGGAGGTTGGCAGCACGGTAGCCCGGACAGCCGCGGCAGCTGCGTTGATCGTTCTCGTCGCCGGGGCCCCGTCGTCGTCGCCCAGGGCCGATGCGGCGAGCGCGCGGACGATCGTCTCGCTGACGTTCGACGACGGCCGCGCGACCGAATACACCGCGCGATCGCTGCTCTCGTCGCACGGAATGAACGCGACCTTCTACGTCAACAGCAGCAAGCTTGGTACGGACAGCGACTACATGACGTGGTCCCAGGTCGACGCGCTCGCCGCCGACGGGAACGAGATCGGCGGCCACACCGCGTTCCACGTCGACCTGCCGAGAACGGATCCGACGGAGGCAAAGCGCGAGGTGTGCAACGACCGCGTCAACCTGGTCGATCGGGGCTACTCGGCGCGCAGCTTCGCCTACCCCTTCGGGGCCTTCAACGCGGCCGCGGAAACGGTCGTGAGCGACTGCGGCTTCAACTCCGCGCGGACGACGAACCAGTTCGTCCCGCCGCCGTCGGAGACGATCCCACCGCAGGATCCGTACGCGATCCGCGTGGCCGGCTCCGCGGGCTCGGGGATCTCGCCCTCGAAGCTCGAGAGCTACGTGACGAAAGTCGAGCAGACAGGGGGTGGTTGGGCACCGCTCGTCTTCCACCAGATCTGCAACGCCTGCGACCCCAATGCGATCTCGCAGTCCGATCTGGCGGCGTTCTTGGACTGGCTCCAGCCGCGTGCCGCGAACGGGACGATCGTCAAGACGGTGGGCGACGTGATTGGCGGCACGGTGAAGCCGCCCGTGAACGGACCGGCGGCACCGCCGCCGCCGAACGGCACGAACGCACTTCGCAACTCGTCGCTCGAGCGGCTCTGGCACGGCAACATCGCGCCGGATTGTTGGGACTTCGACAGCTGGGGCAACAACACGTACGACTGGAGCCGGACGACGGACGCGCATACAGGCTCCTACGCGGTGCGCGTCGACGTCTCGAGGTACGTAAACGGCGACAGCAAGCTCGTCGGCATGCGCGACCTCGGCTACTGCACGCCGTCGGTGCGCCCGGGACACCGGTACCGGATCACAGCCTGGTACAGGTCGAGCCGGATCTCGAACTACGTCGCGTTCACGCGCGACAGCCTCGGCGCCTTCCATTACTGGGCGACGAGCGGCGACTTCGCCGCCGCGTCGACATGGACGCACGCGACGTGGGTGACTCCGGTCATTCCGAGCGGCGTCAACGGCGTCAGCTTTGGCCTTGCGATCGCCGGGAACGGGTTCCTCACGGTCGACGACCTCGGCCTCGACGACGCCTCTCCCAACGGCGTCGCCGACACGACGCCGCCGATCGTCTCTCTGACCGCTCCCGGCAACGGCGCGACGGTGGCGGGCACCGTCACGCTCTCGGCGAATGCGAGCGACACCACGGCCGTCGACCACGTCGACGTCCTCGTCGACGGCACCGTCGTCGGGACGACTTCGAGCGGCGTCTACAGCCATGCCTGGGACTCGCGAGCCGTCGAGAACGGCACGCACACGATCACCGTCCGCGCAGTCGACACCGCCGGGAACGCGGCAACATCAGCCGCAGTCAGGGTCACGGCCGCCAACTCGACCGTCAACCTGCTCCAAAACCCATCGCTCGAGACTGCCGTCGGCAGCACGCCGACCTGCTGGAAGCTCGGCGGCTTCGGCACGAACACGTACACGTGGACGCGAACGACCGATGCCCACAGCGGGAGCTATGCCGAAGCTCTCCACGTCACGAGCTTCAGCGACGGCGACCGTAAGCTCGTGAGCACGCAGGATTCTGGCGCGTGCGCGCCGGCCGTCACGCCGGGGCGCAGCTATACCGTGAGCGCCTACTACAAGGCCAACGCGACGGCGCGCATCTTTGCCTTCTACCGAAGCTCGGCTGGCATCTGGACCTACTGGACATCGATGAGCTTCCCTGCCTCGTCGAGATGGGCCAGGGCGAGCTTCGGGTTGCCTGCCGTGCCGCGCGGCGCGACCAACCTGTTTGTCGGCCTGGGCCTGAGCGCTGTCGGCTCCGTCACGATGGACGACTTTTCGCTCTCTGACGACGCGGCGCTAGACACGACCGCGCCCACGAGCTCGATCAGCTGCGACTCCGCGACCTGCTCGAGCGGCCGGTACAAGGCGGCTGTCTCCGTCAGCCTCGGCGCCGCCGATACCGGCGGCTCGGGGCTGAAGGAGATCCGCTACACGATCGATGGCTCCGGCCCGACCGCGAGCACCGGCACGGTCTACAAAGGCCCCTTCTCGGTCGGCTCGACGACCACGGTCAAGTACCGCGCCTTCGACGACGCCTTCAACGCCGGGGCGATCAAGTCGCGGCTGATCCGGATCGACACGCGGGCGCCGACCGTCGCGATCACGACGCCGACGAACGGGTCGGGTGTGAGTGGAAACGTGCGCCTGACGGCGTCGGCGTCCGACACGGGCAGCTCGGGAATCGCCTCGGTCACGTTCTACCTCGACGGAAAGGTCCTCGGCCTCGCCACCGCAGCGACCTCGCAGTTCACGCTCCAGTGGAACACGAAGGAGACAACGAAGGGGCCGCACTCGCTCACCGCCGTCGCCCAGGATCGCGCCGGGAACGCCACGACCTCGGCCGCCGTCACCGTCACCGTCACCTAGCTACCTAGATCCTCCGCGGTAGGAGGCTGGTAGCGGGCCCAGAGAGACGAGGCACTCGTGAGGGTCGCGACTCGCGCCCGTAGCCGCACCCTTTCTTGCGTCTACCGCAGCGCGTCGACCGTCGCTGTCGGGACGAGGTCGCCGACGCGTTTGAGCAACCGCTTGTCGGTGCTCACGAGCGTGCCCTTCTGGAGCTGCGCGAGCGCGACGTACTCGGCGGGGTAAGTCGAGTCGAGGCCGAGCTGCTCTGCGAGCTCCCACGCGCGCCGGCGGAGCACGGCGTCACCGAGGAGACGAATCTTGAGCGCGTTGACCCACCCGACCTGCTCACGGGCGGCGTCGCCCGCGAGGTCGCCGTGCCGAACGGCGTCGTACAGTGCCGACAGGACCTCGGAGCGCCAGAGGGTCGGAGCGAGGAGCTGGTGCTTCGACGGGACCTTCGCCGACGCGCCCGCGAGGTGGAGTGTCGCGCCGCAGTCGATGACGAACCGCGCCATATTGCGCCAGACTATCTACGCTGGCATTTCGAAATCCGGGCGGTTAGCTCAGCTGGGAGAGCGCCTGCCTTACAAGCAGGAGGTCGGCGGTTCGAGACCGTCACCGCCCATCACCCGGAGGCCGTGTCCGTAGCGGCCTCCGCGCACTCTCCGTAAGCAGCTCGGACAACGGCGGTACCGCCGTGGTCACTCCGTCGTCACCTCTCGGGAGGCAGCGGTGGACGACGGCGTGATCCGTACACGGGACGGCGGGGGCGCCTTCGAAGCGTCCGTGTGCCGTGCCCTGACTTGTCATCGTGGGATGGCCGCTGGGGCGACGGCTTGAGCGAGCCTAGACAGGAGGGCGGGGACTGTCTCGCGCTCTTGATGAGGGGGGCGGCCCTCCTGGGTAAGTGGCGCGTAGGACTGCGGCGACCTACGCGGCTTTGGCAGAGAAGGGCCGCCAGCATTGGGTTTCGATCCCAGCCCCGTCAGCCCTCCGCGCTTGCGGTGTTTGCTCCGCTCGCGCCTGGGTTAGAAATATCGAGGGCCGAGGAGTTCTGCGGCTGGGCCAGGCAGGGTGGGTCTGTTGGGCCTATCTCTCCGCCTTTTTGGTGTCGAGGGACTTCGGCCCCTTTGGCCACGGGCCGCGATCGTGGAGGCGACGTAAGGATTCGTGGAGGTGCGTTGCCCCGCCCCCGTGGCGCGACTACAACGAGTCGGTGGGGATCATCTGGGAAGACGAGCTACCTGCGGACGACCCGATCTTCGGGAAGACGCACTTCGTGTTCTTCGCCGGGCCGATGCTCACGGCCGAGGAGTTGGTGCGAAAGCACCGCATCCAGCCGGGTGAGGAAGAGGGTCTGTCGTTCGCCCAGCCGAGCGTCCCGGGCCGGACGCTGCATGGGCACACCGACGACGAGAGCGCCTAGCCCGATGCCGGGCGCTGAGATCGGGAACGGCCTGCCTGACGACGGCGAGGGCGAGATCGAGTTCACGATCTTCGCTGGCCCGATGCTCTCGGGCGAGAAGTTGCTCGCCAAGCACCGGATCACGCCCGCCGAGGAGGACGAGGTCGAGTTCGTCTCACCGAGCGTCCCGGGACGGAGGGCGCGGATGATCCAGCCCGCCGACGAGAACGAGAGCGCCTAGAGCGATGGCGCACGCGGTGATCGAGGACTACGAGCCGGACGACAAGGGCTGAGGCGTCGTCGTCGGACGGTTCATGCAGCCCCCGCCTCCACCCGTCGAGGAAGACGACTCGCCGGACGAGACCGTCGAAGAGAGCGCGTAGGGCGATGCTGGAGCAGCAGCGTCAGCGCAGCGCCTGACGACGCTTCCACTCGCGAATCTCCTCCTTGCTCATACCGTCGAAGACGCGGTTCTGATGGTCGATGCCGAACCAGCGGGCAGGGAACCACCACTTGACGGCTCGGCCGACCGCGGTGCGGCGACACCAGCACTGAGGATCGCAACCGCAACTCAGGTTGCGCGGATTGTGAAGGCGCTGAACGAGCGTTCGACTCACTTCAGGCTGGAGGTTAGACCTCCGGCTCTCATGGACGCGTCGCATTCCATCGCCAGCAAGATCGCAGATGCGGCTGGCGACCGAGTAAGACCTGGAGCGGGTCTTCGGTTCCGACGGGCTGCTGATCGGTTCCAGGTGAGGCCACCTGCTGACTGGCATCCTCCGTCCCAGGAGGAAGCGTCTCAGCCCGTCGAAGCTCCGGTAGACGAAGACCCGTCCGCTAGTCCGCCATTTAGCTCGACCCGGGCCCGCTGCGCCTGCGGCGAACTGATCGCCGTAGCCTGAATGTCACGTGAGGGATGCTCCCCACCACACGGTGTCACTGTGAATGGACTCTCCGAGAGAGCGATACTCCTCGCCCACCTCAAAAAGGAGTTCCAGTGTCAGCAGAAGAGAACACCCGCCTCGTCCAGAGTGCGTATGAGGCTTTCGGTCAGGGCGACATGGCGTCGTTTGCCGAGGTGATGGCTGACGACATCGAGTGGGTGGATCCCGGCGATCCCGACGACGACCCGAACGCCGGAACGTTCAGAGGAAAGGAAGCAGTCCTAGGCTGGCTTGGTGGTCTTGCATCGACCGTCGACTACACGACGTTCGAGCCACGAGAGTTCATCGCCCAGAACGACAAAGTCGTTTCCCTGGTGCACTCCGAGGCAACGGTTCGGGACACCGGCCGCACGTTTGTCAATCCTGAGGCACACGTGTGGACGATCCGGGATGGGAAGCTCGCCCGATTCCAGAGCTATCACGACACCGCAGCGGCGGCTGCTGCCCACCGCGTGGAGTAGCCCTCGCCGGGGAACCGGCGAATCGTAGGTGGGTGAGCACGGCGGGCAGCGTGAGGCGCGTTCGGGTCAGACCGCCATCGACCTCGCGTCGGGCCACGCTCTGAGGACTTCCCAGACTTGGGCTAGACCTGCCGAGCAGCTGGAGCACGGTGCGTTCGCTCCGGCACCATCGGCAGGCACCGAGGAGGCGATCGTCGGCGAGGAGTCGAGGCAGACCGCGACCTGACGACGACCTGACGACGACCTGACGACGACCTTGGCGCGGCCACCGCCGTCGGCTACAAGGAGGGTGTGCTCGACTACTCCGAGGCTAACCGCCCCGGCCTCGCCGCTACTTCCCCGACCGAGGTTTGAATGATGGACTACCGCGTCTACCACTCGATCAACCTGTTCGTCTTCGAGCACGCCTGGCTCGGGTCTGGGCTGAGCGCGCTGGAAACGTGGGCGGTACCGGTGCTCGCGATCGCGACCTTCGCGCTCTGGCTGCTTGCACGACCAGGCGGCAGCCGTCGCTGGAAGCTCGCGTCTGCCTGTGCGCTCGCCTCGGCGGCGCTGGCGCTTCTGATCAACCAGCTGATCGGCAAGGTCTGGCACCGCGAGCGGCCCTTCGCGGCGCATCCTTCGGCGCACGTTTGGGGCAGCCGTTCGCATGACGCCTCTTTTCCCAGCGACCATGCGAGCGCCGCCTTTGGCATCGCCTTCGCCGTCTTTCTGTTCGACCGCGTCGCGGGCAGTATCTTTCTCATTGCGGCGTTCGTGATCGGCGCGGGTCGGGTCTTCATCGGCGCGCACTATCCGGCCGACGTGCTCGCGGGTTGCCTCGTAGGCCTTGGCTCCGCATTGCTCGTTGCCCGCGTCGCTCAACCTTTCATTGAGTGGTTCGTCCGGGTCGTCGAGCGCCTGACCGATCCGCTGCTCGCGCCGCTCTGGCGCCTCCGCGCGCCCAACTGAGACCAAGAACAAACAGAGCGAGTGGCGGTCGACTAGCGTCCGGCAGCCGGTGTTCCGGGGTGCGGCGCGTTCACTGGATGCCACGCCCACACGACAGCTAGAGGCTTCATGCGAAACTCGGTGCCGGCCGCCAGCTCTCAGTGGTGAACCAGATCTGGGGCTCGCCTTGGACGCCCGCACGCTGCATGACGTTCCGTAGAGCATCCGACGAGACGAAAGCTCTGGCCACTTCGGCAGTCTCGAAGTCGTGCCATACGGTGACGTCGTTCTGGTCGTCGACTAACTGAAACGCGGCGGCACCCATGACACCCATGGCGACGCGCTCCCCATAGAACTCGTCGTACACCTTCCTCCAAGTCTCGTAATCGGCGACGTTGATGCGCACAAACAAGCGAACCATCACAGCCTCCCGTTCGGTTAGCAGCGAGCGTACGGCACGTCGAGCCGAACTGTCACATTAGAGCGTGAAGGGTCTTCCACCCAGAGGAGACACATGAGCGGAGAGTGACCGCGGCGAACGCTACCGCCGTGCCCGGTTCAGGCACGGCCCGCGGACCAGCACGACGGCCGCGGGTTGCGCCCACCGATCCAGCGAGCGAATACGTCATTCCGATGCGTAGTCGAAGCGCGTGGCGAAGGCGCAGTTTCCGCGCAGTTCCCAGCTGTACGGCTCGTCGTCGACGCGCAGCTCGTCCGCGAAGTACTCCTCGCCGCCGCGCTCATAGCCCGGGATCCCGCAGGCGACGGTGTGGTTCTCGTCGGCGCGCCGCGAGACGCGCAGCTCCGCGCGCTCGCCGACGCGCAGCGACTTCCCATCGGCGGCGAGCTCGACGAGCGCCGGACGCACCGCGAGCAACTCGCTCGGCTTCCGTACCCATGGCAGCTTCAAGATGTGCGGGCCCCCGCGCCTTCCGAGCATGATCTCCGCGAGCGCCGACCGCTGGGCGTCGTCACCGCGCTCGTCGACGTAGAGAACGAGTCGCCACGGCGATCCTGGCTCGTCGTCGTCGTAGCGAAGTGTGATCGCAACGCCGAGCCCGTCGAGCTCGAGGTTATCGGCGCGACCCTCGTCGATCCGCCAGCCGAGCAAACCGAAGCAAATCCCCGTTGTAGAACGGCCTCCCACGACGCCGTCGACCATTCGACACGGACAGATCGCATCGCAGTTGCACGACTCGAGGTACGCGCCCGCGATCCGCCAACCCACGTCCCAAGTCAATCATGCCCGCGCGACGCGTCGTCTCCGTGAGCCACCATCGGCGCTCTGGACAGAAGGGTCGGCGGAACGGCTGGCGTCCAGGCGAAGGCTCGATCCCGGGCTAACTCGAACGAGGGTCTTGTGCCTTCTGTCACCAAGCAGGCGGACCCGCGCTAAAGCTCCGGACGCAGGCTGTCGATGCCTGCGAAATGCACACGCGCGCAACCGCTGGGCCGCGGGCCGCGCCATCACCTCCTGCGTGGATCGACAAGTGGCTTGCGGCATGTAGTGACCTGGCTGAGCTCGAGCGGTCCAATCCGATGACGGACGCCGTCGTCGAGGAGATCGACGGCCGGATGATCCGCGTCGGCGACAAGTGGCTCGCCGACTTCGCGTCGTGCAACTACCTCGGCTTCGATCTCGAGCGCGAGATCATGGACAGGATCCCCGAGTACGTCGAGCGCTGGGGGACGCACCCGAGCTGGTCGCGCCTCCTCGGCAGCCCTGTGCTCTACACGGACATCGAGGACCGCCTGACCGAGCTCGTCGGCGCGGAGGACACACTCGTGCTGCCGACGATCACGCTCATCCACATGTCCGTCATCCCTGTCCTCGCCGGCGGGGGAACGATCTACGTCGAGTCGCGCGCGCACAAGACGATCTGGGAAGGCTGCCAGCTGGCAGCCGCCCGCGGCGCCACTGTCAAGCGTTTCGCCTTCGAGGACGCCGACGACCTCGAGCGGCTCCTGAAGGAAGGCGGCCCGACGCCGCGACTGATTTGCGTGGACGGGGTCAACAGCATGACCGGCAACGCGATCGACTTGCCGTCGTTCGCAGACCTCGCCCGGACGTACGACGCGCTGCTCTACGTCGACGATGCGCACGGCTTCGGCGTCATCGGCGAGCGGAGCGACGACGAGCTCAGCCCGTACGGCAACCGCGGCAACAGCATCGTGCGCTTCGCCGGTGAGACGTACGACCACGTCATGCTCGTCTCCGGGCTGTCGAAGGCGTACTCCTCGCTCGCGGCGTTCCTGACGTGCCCGCCCGAGCTCAAGCGACTGTTGAAGACGGCGGCGCCTCCGTACCTGTACTCCGGCCCGTCGCCGGTCGCGTCGCTCGCGACCGTGATCGCAGGGCTCGAGGTGAACGAGAAGCGCGGTGACGCGATTCGCGCCGCGCTGTGGAAGAAGACCGCAACCGTCCTCGACTACCTAGACCGTCTCGGGATTCACACGCCGAACCGCTCGGGCTTCCCGATCATCGAGATTCCGCTCGCACGCCACCAGGACGTGGACGCCGTCGGCCGGTTCCTCTTCGACAACGGCATCTACGTCACGCTCGCCGCGTATCCGCTCGTCCCGCGCGACGAGGTCGGCTTCCGGGTCCAGCTCACCGCTGCGAACAGCGACGCCGAGATCGAGCAGCTGCTCGACGCCCTCGGCCGGCTCGCGAACCAGTTCGACTTTCAGCCCGCCCGCAGAGAGCGTGCGGCATGACCTCGATCTTCCTCCGCGGCAGCTGGCGTGACCGCACGTGGGCGTGGTACCTCCTCGTCACCTGTCTGCTGACGGGGGTCTATCTCTTCTCGCCGTTCTTCGCGGGCAACGGCCCGCTTATCAACGCGCTCGGGCTCTCGGGTGTCGTCGCGATCGTCGTCGGGATCCGCATGCACCGCCCGTCGGCGCGTGCTGCATGGTGGCTCTTCGCAGCCGGCCAGTTCCTCTTCTTCGCCGGAGACCTCTACACGTACAGCTACCCGAAGCTCTTCGGCGCCGACGTCGGGTTCCCGTCGATCGGCGACGGGCTCTACCTCCTCGTCTACCCGATGTTGATGGGCGGTCTCTTCGTGCTGATCAAGACGAGGAGCCCGGTGCCGGACCGGACGGCGCTCATCGACTCGCTCATCCTCTCGATCGGCATCGGCCTCCTGTCGTGGACCTTCTTGATCGCGCCGAACATCCACCTGACCGGCCTCACGGTCCTGCAGAACGCGGTCTCGGTCGCCTATCCGCTCGGCGATGTGCTGCTGCTCGCGGCAGCGATCCGCCTCGCGGTCGACACCGGTAGGCGAACGCCTGCGTTCTGGTTGCTCGTCAGCAGCATCGTCTGCCTGCTCGCGACCGACTCCTTCTACAACTACGCGCTCCTCAAGGAGACGTACAACCACCAGCTGATCTACGACGCCGGCTGGATCCTCTACTACCTCCTCTGGGGTGCCGCCGCGCTGCATCCCTCGATGCGCGAGCTGTCGGAGCCCTCGACCGAGTCGCGCACACGCCTCACGCCGCTCAGGCTCTCTCTGCTGGGCGCGGCGTGCCTCATCTCGCCCGGCATCCGTTTCGTCCAGGCGTTCGGCAACACAGATCTTCTCGTCCTCATCGTCGCCTCGGCCGTGCTGTTCCTGCTCGTCGTCGCGCGCATGGCGGGACTCGTACGGCAGGAGGCGCAAGGTCGTCTCGCGCGAGCGTGCGCTGCGGGGCGCGGGCGTCGATCTCGTCGCCGCGGCCGACCAGGAACAGGTCGCGGGCGCCGCCATCTCGGCCGTCCACCGGCTGCTCGGCGCAGACTCCGCCGGTGCGGCTCGTGCTCATCTCGGAGGGCGAAGCGGTCGTCGAGGCGTCGTCCGACGGCGCAACCGGCGGCCGTGTCGGCGACGGGACACGGGACTGGCTGGTGAGCGACGCTTCCGAGTCGGTCCGCGTCCTCCAGGCGGATCCGCCTGCCTATCGTGCGCGGCGACCTCCGCCTTCCGGAAGGGCGGACGACGCTCGTCGCGCCGCTCATCGTGCGCGGCGAGGTCCGCGGCGCGCTCGTCGTCTCGTCGACCGAAAGCGTCACGCGCGACGTCGTCGGCGCACTTGGCGCACTCGACCACGCAGGTGTCACTCGCCGTCGAGGGTGCGTCACTTGCGGAAGACCTCCACCGCCGGCAGAGCGAGGCACGATTCCGCTCCCTCGTCGCCCATTCGAGCGACCTCATCACCGTGCTCGACGCCGACGGCATCGTCACCTACCAGAGCCCCTCGATCGAGCGCGTGCTCGGCTACTCGCGCCGACGAGGTCGAGGGCACGCGCTTCGAGCATCTGCTCAGCGAGAGCGACCGCCCGTTGCTCGCGCAGCTGATCGCCGTCGACGGCACGCGGGGCGCCGACGCGCACACGATCGAATGCTCGCGTCCAGCACCAGGACGGCGCGACTCTCCGGTTCGAGATCCAGCACACCGACCTGCTCCACGACGAGCACGTCCGCGGCATCGTGCTCAACAGCCGCGACATCAGCGAGCGCAAGGCGTTCGAGGAGCAGCTCGCGCACCAGGCCTTCCACGACCCGGTGACGAAGCTCGCCAACCGCGCGCTCTTCTCCGACCGCGTCGAGCACGCCCTGATGCGCTCCGGGCGCGGCGTCCCGGAGATCGCGGTCATGTTCATCGACCTCGACGACTTCAAGACCGTCAACGACAGCCTCGGCCATGCCGCCGGCGACGAGGTGCTCGAGGAGGTCGGCGCGCCGGCTCAAGATCGCGGTCCGGCCGACGGACACCGTCGCACGCTTCGGCGGCGACGAGTTCGCCGTTCTGCTCGACGGCGTCACGGGCTCCGCCGACGCCGCCGATGCGGCCGCGCGGATCCTTCGCGCGCTCGACCTGCCGGTCGAGATCGACGGCAAGAACGTCTTCCCGCGCGCGAGCGTCGGCATCTGCCTCGTCGGCGAAGAGGTCGAGACCCCGGAGGCGGCGGACCTGCTGCGGAACGCCGACGTCGCCATGTACATGGCCAAGCGCGACAGCAAGGGCAGCTACCGCGTCTTCGAGCCGACGATGCACGAGCGGGTCGTCGAGCGGCTCGAGCTGCGGTCGGATCTCCAGCACGCGCTGACCCTCGACCAGCTCGAGCTGCACTACCAGCCCGTCGTGCGGCTCGCCGGCCGCGAGATCCTCGGCGTCGAGGCGCTCGTTCGCTGGAACCATCCCGACGCGCGGACACGATCCCGCCGATCCAGTTCATCCCGGTGGCGGAGGAGACCGGTCTCGATCATCCCGATGGGACGCTGGATCCTCGAGACCGCGTGCCGCGAGGGCGTCTCGCTCCATGAACGCTTCCCGCAGCGCGAGCCCTGACCATGAGCGTCAATCTCTCGGTGCGGCAGCTGCAGTCCGAGACGCTCGTCGCCGACGTGCGCGAGCGCACTCGAGGTGACCGGCCTCCCGGCGGACTCGCTCGTGCTCGAGATCACCGAGTCGCTCATGCTGGCCGACACCGACTTCGCGATGCAGCAGCTGCACGAGCTGAAGTCGCTCGGCATCCGCCTCGCGATGGACGACTTCGGAACCGGCTACTCGTCCCTGAGCTACCTCAGCCGCTTCCCGGTCGACATCCTCAAGATGGACCGCTCCTTCGTCGGCTCGGCGGACAACGAGGCACTGACCTCCGCGATCATCGCCCTCGGCGCGAGCCTCTCGCTCGAGGTCGTCGCGGAGGGGATCGAGCTGCCCGAGCAGGCATCGTCGCTCGAGGAGCTCGGCTGCGAGCTCGGTCAGGGCTACCTGTTCGCGACGCCCATGGACTCGGCGGCGCTCGGCGACTTCCTCCGCGTCACGGACTCAGCCGCTCAGGGGACAACGGGTCACCGGCAGCCTCGACCCGGAAGGACCTCGGGTCGGCGGCAGCCTCCAATGCAGCATAGTTACGACGGGCTCGACCGCCCGGGCGGCTTCGCGCGCAGCGGACTGCTGTCGCCGCTGAGGCATCGTGACTTCCGCATTCTCTGGGCGGGGATGACCATCTCGCTCATCGGCGACGGCATCTTTCTCGTCGCGGTCGCCTGGCAGAGCTACGTGCTCTGGAACGCGCCGGCCGCGCTTTCGATCGTCGGCATCGCGATGACGGTCCCGACCATCGTCTTCCTCCTCGTCGGCGGCGTCGTCAGCGACCGCCACGACCGGCGGCTCGTGATGGCATCGGCCGACGCCTTGCGCGCGGCGGCGATCGGCGTCCTCGCCGTGCTCGTCTTCATGGACACGCTCCAGTTCTGGCATCTCGTCTGCCTCGTCGCGCTCTACGGCGCCGGCACGGCGTTCTTCATGCCCGCCTTCGAGGCGATCGTCCCGGATCTCGTCCCGAGCGCAGGATCTCCCCGCGGCGAACGCGCTCGACCAGTTCGTCCGGCCGATCGCGCTGCGGCTCGTCGGCCCGGTCGTCGGCGGTGTCGCTCGTCGCGGCGTCGGCGGGCCTCGCGTTCGCGATCGACGCCGCATCGTTCGCGGCGTCGCTCGTCGCGGTGCTCGATCATCCGCGCGCCGGACCGCTCGCATGCCGAGCCGGTCGACCTCCACCGTCGACCGCGCTTCGCGAGGGCCTGAGCTTCGTCCGTCGCCGCGTCTGGCTGTGGGGCACGCTCGTCTCGGCGGCGTTCACGTACCTCGTCTTCCTCGGCCCGGCCGAGGTGCTGCTTCCCTTACGTGGTCAAGAACGATCTGAACGCGTCGGCGGGCACCCTCGGACTCGTCCTCGCCGCAGGCGGCCTGGGCGCCGTCGGTGCCGCTGTCTACATGGGCCAGCACGGGCATCCGCGGCGGGACGTCACGGTGATGTACATGACGTGGACGGCGGCGACGCTCGCGATCGCCGGCTACGGCCTCGCGACTGCCGCCTGGCAGCTGATGTTCGCCTGCCTCGTCTTCAACGCCCTCGAGGCGGCGGGGACGATCGTCTGGGCAACGATCAAGCAGCGACATGTTCCCGGGTCGATGCTCGGTCGCGTCTCGAGCCTCGACTGGCTGATCTCGATCGGGCTGCTCCCGATCTCCTTCGCCGCTCACCGCGCCGGTCGCCGCCGCCGTCGGCGCCCGGGCAACGCTCGTCGGCGCCGCGCGTGCTCGGCGCAGCGATCACCCTCGGCGCCTACTTCCTGCCGGGGATGACCGACATCGAGCGGACCGCTGACCGCGGCCAGGAGCAGGGTGCCTGGCCCGTTGCAGTCGACGCCACGGACTAACCTCAGAGCACGCACCACGATCACGATCACCGGCTTGCCACCGATCGCCGCGCGCTGACGGTCGCCCTCGTGCTCGTCGCCGGCCTGATGGTGGCTGAGATCGTCGCGGGCACGGTCGCGAACTCGCTCGCGCTGCTCGCCGATGCGGGGCACATGCTCACGGACGCGGCCGCCCTTGCTTCGCGCTCTTCGCCTCGTCGATGGCCGCCCGTCCAGCCGCGCGGCCGGTGGACGTTCGGCTACTCGCGGGTCGAGATCCTGGCGGCGCAGGTCAACGGCATCACGCTCGGGCTGATCGGGCTGTGGGTGATCTGGTCCGCCGTCCATCGGCTCATCTCTCCGGAGGACGTGCGCGGTGGGCTCGTGCTCGTGGTCGCGCTCGGAGGGACTGCGGTGAGCATCGCGGCGACCTTCGTCCTCGCGCGGGCGAGCCGCGAGAGCCTGAATGTCCGCGGCGCGTTCCTCCACGTCATGACCGACGCGGCGGCTTTCGGGGCGACGGCGGTAGCCGGTGCACTCATCCTCCTCACCGGTCGGGATCGCTTCGACCCGATCGCGAGCCTCCTGGTCGCCGCGCTGATGCTCTGGTCGAGCGTCCAGTTGCTGCGCGAGTCGACGCTGATCTTCCTCGAGCGTGCGCCGAGCGACATCGACCCGGACGCGATCGGGAACACGCTCGCCGCCGACTCTGACGTGGTCGAGGTGCACGACCTCCACGTCTGGACCGTCACGAGCGGCTTCCCGGCACTGTCGGCGCACGTCCTCGTCGCCCCCGACGCCGATTGCCATGCGGCGCGCCGGCGGCTCGAGCTGCTGCTGGGCGAGCGCTTCGGCCTGACGCACACGACGCTGCAGGTCGACCACTTCGACGGCGGCGCCACGCCGGTCGAGCTCGGCGAGGCCGTCGCGCGGGAGGGCCCCCTGCGCCGTTAGGTCCCGCGGTGCCCGCTCTGGAGGGAAAGTCGGCCGTCGTCACCGGCGCCTCGAGCGGCATCGGCGCGGCCACGGCCCAGGCCCTCGCCCGTGAGGGCGCGCGTGTCGTCGGCGGCGCCCGCAGGACCGACCGCATCGCCGATCCCGTCACGGCGTTCGAGCTCGACGTCACCGACCCGGCCAGCTGCGAGGCGTTCGTCGGCCGCGCCGTGAAAGAGCTGGGCGGGATCGACATCCTCGTCAACGGCGCCGGCCTCGCGCTTGGACGTGATCCGTTCGACGACAGCACCGAGGAGGACGAGCGGATCGTGCTGGAGACGAACGTCAACGGGCTCATCCGCATGACGCGCCTCTCGTTGCCGCACCTTCGCGACGGCGGCCACATCGTCAACCTCGGCTCGATCGCCGGCCGCCAGGCGTACGAGCGCGGGTCGCTCTACATCACGTCCAAGTTCGCGGTGCGCGGCTTCACGTATGCCCTGCGCGAGGATTTGCTCGGCCGGCCGATCCGCATCACCACGATCGACCCCGGACTCGTCCAGACGGACTTCTCGGTCGTCCGGTTCCGGGGCGACGAGGAGACTGCACGAAAGGTGTACGAGGGCGTCGAGGCGATGAAGCCGGACGACATCGCCGAGTGCGTGCTGTTCGCGGTGACGCGTCCGCCGAACGTGAATGTGGACGAGCTCGTCGTGAAGGCGCTTGCACAGTCGAGCGGTGGTCGCATACTTCGGGACGAGTCGTAGTGGCCGAGCAGCTGAGGATCCTCGAGGGCGCGACGTTCTGCATCTGCGACGAAGTCGGCGACCTCCACGGCCCGATCGAGGGCCTCTTCGCCGAGGACACACGCTTCCTGTCGCGCCTCAAGCTCACCGTCAACGGGCAACGGCCGTTGCTCCTCTCGTCCGACAAGATCGAGTACTTCTCCGCTGCGTTCTTCATGCGCAACCCGCACGCGGGCGGCCTCCCGGCCGACTCGCTCTCGATCAGGCGCGAGCGGTTCGTCGGCGACGGGCTCCAGGACTCCTTCGTCGTGCAGAACCAGAGCATGGAACGCGTCGAGTTCGACCTCGAGCTGGAGATCGGCGCCGACTTCGCGGACATCTTCGCGGTCAAGGACTTCGACTTCGCGCTCGGCGACCCGCTGCGCGCCAAGCCGCTCCCGGAGAGCCGTCCGAGCGAGTACGACGAGGAGCGAAACCAGTTCCTCATCTCCGACAACGGCGACCTGCCGCTCAAGACGCAGGTGATCCTCTCGGAGCGCGGACAGGTCGAGGACTCGAAGGTGAGCTACCGCCTCGCGCTCGAGCCGCGCGAGCGCTGGGACCTCCACGTCGAGGTCATCCCACTGCCGGACGGCGAGGAGGTCGCGCCGCGGTTTGCCGAGCGGCGGTTCGGCGAGGAGGTCGGGCGCGTCCGCGACTCGCTCGCGGCCTGGCAGTTGCGCGTCCCGCAGCTCCGCTGCACGTGGGACGCGCTGGGGCACTCGTTCGGCCAATCCGTCTCGGACCTAGCCTCGCTGCGCATGCGTTCGGACAACTCCGGGATCAGCAAACTTCCGGGCGCCGGCGTGCCGTGGTTCATGACCGTGTTCGGCCGCGACACCATCATCACGTGCCTCCAGACGCTCATCTTCGGCCCCGAGCTCGCGCGCACCGCGCTCGAGGTGCTCGCCGAGCTCCAGGCGACGGAGGACAACGCGTCGATCGACGCTGAGCCGGGCAAGATCGTGCACGAGGTCCGGCACGGCAAGGCCGCGCGCACCTGGTTCGAGCGCTACTACGGGACCCTCGACGCGACACCGCTCTACCTCATCCTGCTCTCGGAGGTCTGGCGGTGGACGGACGACGCCGCGCTCGTCCGCGACCTCAAGGAGCCCGCGCTCGCCGCACTGCGCTGGATCGACGAGTACGGCGATCGAGACGGCGACGGCTTCGTCGAGTACGAGCGCAGAACGGACAGCGGGCTCGAGAACCAGTCCTGGAAGGACTCGTGGGACTCGCAGCGCTTCCGGGACGGAACGCTGGCCCGCGCGCCGATCGCGCCGTGCGAGGTGCAGGGGTACGTCTACGACGCCAAGCGCCGCGTCGCCGACCTCGCGCGTGAAGTCTGGCGCGACCGCGAGCTCGCGGCGCGGCTCGACCGTGAGTCCGAGGAGCTCCGCACACGCTTCGACGATGCCTACTGGGTCGAGGAGCGCGGCGGCTACTACGCCCTCGCCCTCGACGCCGACAAGCGCAAGGTCGACTCGCTGTGCTCCAACATCGGCCACCTGCTCTGGAGCGGCATCGTCCCGCCCGAGCGCGTTGACGCCATCGCCGACCAGCTCATGGGAGATGCGCTCTGGTCGGGCTGGGGCGTCCGGACGATGTCGACGGCGGACGCCGGCTACAACCCGCTCTCGTACCACAACGGAACGGTGTGGCCGCACGACAACTCCATCGTCGCGGCCGGGCTCGCGCGCTATGAGCGATGGCCGGAGGCGCAGCGCATCGTGCAGCGGATGCTCACGGCCGCGCAGCACTTCCGCTACCAGCTCCCGGAGGTCTTCGCCGGGATGCGACGCTCGGAGACCCCGTTCCCGATCGCCTACCCGACCGCCGCGCGCCCGCAGGCATGGGCAGCCGGGACGCCGGTCCTCCTGCTCCAGCTGCTCCTCGGCCTCCAGCCGCAGCGGCGGCGACACGCACTCGAGACGGTCGCGCCGGACGAGCTCCCGTCGTGGGCCGGGACGATCAGGCTGACCGGCATTCGGGCCTTCGGGCGCCTCTGGGACGCGCGCCTCGACGAGGGCCGCGTGCGGGTGGAGGAAGCGTGAGGGTCGCCGTTCTCGCGCCCGCGTGGTTCGCCGTGCCGCCGACGGGCTACGGCGGGATCGAGTGGGTCGTCTCGCTCCTTGCGGACGGGCTCGTCGACGCCGGACACGACGTCACGCTCTTCGCGTCCGGCGACTCGCACACGAAGGCGAAGCTGTCGGCCGTCTTCCCTGAGGCTCCGAGCCGGCAGATCGGACGGACGTTCTGGGAGCTGCAAGCACGCGCTGTCGTGTTTCGCCCGTGCGGACGAGTTCGACGTCATCAACGACCACACGGGGATGCTCGGCGCGACGCTCGGCGAGACCGTGTCGACGCCGGTCGTGCACACGGTTCACGGTCCGCTCGACGGCGAGCCGGGCGAGATCTACGACCTGATCCGCCGCGTCGCGCCCTCCGTCGGTCTCATCTCGATCTCGATGAACCAGCGCAAGCCGCGCCCGGACCTGAACTGGATCGCGAACTGCCACAACGCGCTCGACTTCTCGGTCTACCCGGTCAAGCCGCACCGCGGCGAGTACCTGCTCTTCCTCGGCCGCCTCAGCCCGGACAAGGGCGCGCACCGCGCCGTCGCGGTCGCGATGGAGGCGGGCCTCCCGCTCAAGCTCGCCGGGAAGATGCAGGAGCCGAAGGAGCGCGAGTACTTCCACGAGCTCGTGGAGCCGCACCTCGTCGACGGGATCGAGTACCTGGGCGAGGTCACGCACGGCGAGAAGGTCGAGCTGTTGCAGGACGCGCGCGCCACGCTCTTCCCGATCGAGTGGGAGGAGCCGTTCGGCCTGGTGATGATCGAGTCGATGGCGTGCGGGACGCCCGTCATCGCGACGCGCTGGGGCGCTGTGCCCGAGGTCATCGAGCACGGGCGCAGCGGGATCATCGTCGACCACTACCGGGAGATGGCGGAGGCTCTGGACGAAGCGGACAAGCTCGACCCCTTCGAGCTCAGGCGCTACGTCGAGGAGGAGTTCTCGCCCGAGCACATGGTCAGCGACTACGTCGACGCCTACGAGACGGCGATCGCGCGCAAAGCCTCCTAGGCGGTCTTCGGCGGCCAGGCGCCGCGGTCGTGCCAGCCGTGCCAGCGCTCCGGCTGCATCCAGGCGCTGACGCGCTTGCGGTCGCGCGTGCGGAACGGCCTCCCGTAGTACCTCTGCGAGAGCCGGTCGATGTCGACGAGGCCCTCGTCATCCTCGATTGAGACGATCGTGCCGAGCAGGCTGACATGCCGGTACCAGTCATCGCCCGCGAGGACCGTGAGCGCGACGCGTGGATCGCGGCGCATGTGCCGCAGACGGAGCCGCGACTCGTCCATGTTGAGGAGCACGCGGCCGTCGTCCCAGTCGTACCAGGTGGGAACCGTGTGCGGCGACCCGTCGAGTCGCAGCGTTGCGACGACGGCCGGGTTCGGCCGCGAGAGCAGTTCGTCGACCTCGGGCGGGACCGGCACACGCGGCACTAGGCAGTCCTCCGCTGCTTCTCGGCGGCGCGCCGAAGCCCGGCGTACGACTGCCAGAAGGGCATCGCCCGCTCGTAGGCGTCGACGTCCACGTCCCCCTGCTCGCGGAGCGACGCGCGGACGGCGTCAGCGAACTCCTCTTCCGACAGGTCATCGGCGACCCAGCTTGCCCACGTCGTCAGGCGGCCGCGTAGCTCCTCGACGTGCCGGTTGACGTCGTCGGCGACCCCGAAGTGGACGAGGGCGAGCCGCTGCGGCGATCGTCGCTCGATCTCGTCGAGCGTCGTCTCCCACGCGTGGAGGTCGAACTCGGGCGGCGGGGTCGGCGGCAGCACGGCTGGATCGGGCTCGATCCTGACACCTGCGGCGTCGCCTGCGTAGAGCGTGCCGTCGCCGTCGAGGTAGCAGACGTGGTGCGTTGCGTGGCCCGGCGTCGGGAAGCACTCGAGGCCGACGACGCGCTCCCCCGCGATGCGAACGCTCGCGGCCGGCACCGGTGCGAGCTCGCCCCAGAGCACGTCGAACGCGTCGCCGTAGAGACGGCGCGCGCTCGACTCGAGGCGGCCGGGGTCGACCAGGTGCGGCGCGCCGACCCCGGAGACATGGACCTCGATGTGCGGCTGCTCGCGGACGATCACGCCCGCCGCGCCCGCGTGGTCGAGATGGATGTGCGAAAGCAGCAGGTGTCGGACGTCTCCGAGCTCGAGGCCGCGTTCCTCGAGACCGCGGCGCAGGTTTTCGAGGCAGGTGGTGGGGCCGCAGTCGAAAAGGGCCGGGCCCTCCTCCGTCTCGAGCAGGTACGAGCCGATGACGCGCTCCGCGCTCCCGTGCAGGAGGTCGATCGGGCTCACGCTCACGTGAGCCCGATCCTTGCACGGCGCTCAGCGCCGGCGGCGGACGAGCAGGAGCGCCGCTCCTGCCAGCAGGAGGCCGGCGCCGGCCCCGAGCGCGATGGCTCTCCGGCCCACGGCCGAGTTGTCCGACGCGGGCGCGGTCTTCGGCAGACCGGCTGCGACGAGCGCGGCCTTCAGCTGCGGCTGTGCTCGATACCAGCCGCCGTGCGTCTGCTGTCCGCCCCAGAACACCTGGCCGGGCTTCATGTACGTCACGATGCCGCCGGCGGCGTAGGGGTAGAGATCCTGCAGGAGCGTGTCTCCAGTGTCCGGGCCTGGAACGGTGTAGGTCACCAGGTAGCGCGGCCCGAGGTCACGCTTCGGGCGCGCCTTGAGCGTCGGGTCCGGCGACTGTCCGAACGCCTGGGGGAAGAACGCGCCCTGCATCGTGAGCGCGCCGAGCGCCCCCTCGCCGTTCTCGCCGTACCCGGTCAGGTGGATCGCGGCGTCGAGTCCCGGCCCGGTGATCGTCGCCTCGGTCGGCCCCTTGGCGAGCGCGCCTGCCGGGATCAGGAGCGCAGCGGTGGTCGCCAGCGCCAGGAGGAGTGTCCGTCTTCGCATTCGTGCTCCTTCGGTCGGTTCGTGGTCGTACACCGACCGGCCGGAGCCGGTTCCGTCAGCTGCGCGCGCCTGCGTGCGACTGGACGAGCGCGGTCTCGAGGTCGTCGACGAGATCCTGTGCGGACTCGATGCCGACGGAGAGACGGATGAGGTTCGGCGGCGCCGCGAACGGCGCGTCCGCCGTCGAGGCGTGTGTCATCTGCGCCGGCAGCTCGATCAGGCTCTCCACCCCACCGAGTGACTCCGCGAGCTTGAAGAGCTTCGTGCGGGCGACGAGCGCGGCGGCTTCCTCCACGGAGCCGACGGTGAACGAGATCATCCCGCCGAAGTCACGCATCTGACGAGCGGCGATCGCGTGCCCTGGATGCGTCGGCAACCCGGGATAGAAGACCTGCTCGACGAGCGAGTGGCTCGCGAGCTGCGCGGCGACTGCATGTGCGTTCTGGCAGTGCTGACGCATGCGCACGGCGAGCGTCTTGATCCCCCGCAGCACGAGCCAGCAGTCGAACGGGCCCGGGACGGCGCCGAGCGACTTCTGGAGGAAGGTGAGGCGTTCGGCGATGGTCGGATCGTTCGTCGCCGCAAAGCCGCCGATGACGTCGGAGTGACCGCCGAGGTACTTCGTCGTCGAGTGGACGACGAGGTCGGCCCCGAGCTCGAGTGGCCGCTGGAGGTACGGCGTCGCGAAGGTGTTGTCGACGATGAGGATCGCGCCGGCTGCGTGTGCCGCCTCCGCCGCCTTCGCGATGTCGACGACGTTCAGCATCGGATTCGACGGCGTCTCGATCCACACCATGCGCGTCCGCTCGTCGAGATGCGCGCCGAGGTCGTCGAACTCGGTCGCCGGCAGATAATCGAAGGCGTATCCCTTCGGCTCGTAGATCTGGGAGGTCATGCGGTAGACACCGCCGTAGACGTCCGCGATCAACACCACGCGGTCGCCGGGGTTGAGGAGATGCATGATCGTGGTCGTCGCCCCGAGGCCGGACGAGAACGCGACGCCGTGCTCCGCGGACTCCAGTGAGGCGAGCGAGTCCTGGAGCGCCGTCCGGGTCGGGTTTCCGACCCGCGAGTAGTCGTAGCCCTTGTTCTCCCCGACCGCCTCCTGGACGTACGTGGACGTCTGGTAGATCGGGACGATGAGCGAGCCGGTTGCAGGGTCGGGGTCCTGCCCGTCGTGGATGGCGCGCGTCTCGAAGTCCATCAGTGCTCCTGCCGGTGATGCATTAAGGGTCGATGCTATCCGCGCCGAGGAAGGTTGCAAGGCTCCGCAGCGGCTTCTTCAGCGACACCGGCTTCACGCCATCCTCCCACCAGACGCCGTTGACGCGGAGGACGCCGCTCTTGCGGTCGAAGACCGGCTCGATGCGGCCGATCAGGCGGTCGCCGCGAAGGATCGGCAGCACGTAGTAGCCGTACTCCCGCTTCGCCTTCGGGACGTACATCTCCAGGCGGTAGAAGAAGTCCCACAGCGCCTCGGTGCGAGCTCGGTCGTGGACGAGGCGGTCGAACGGCGAGAGGAACGTCGTCCGGGTTGGCACCGGATCCGCGTTCGCTTCCGGATGTGCGACGAGCTTGCCGCGCTCGAGCCGGACGCCGAGCGCACGGAAGCGTCTGTCGTCGAAGGCCTGCTTCGCTTCCTCCCAGGTGATCGTCTCGGTTTCCGGGTACCAGCGCTCGGCGAGATCCCACACGCGCTGCTTGCCCCGCCGTCCGACGACCGCCACCTCCCCCTGCGCGGCGAGGATCTCGAGCATCAATCCCATCTGTCGGGCTCCCCACCAGTCGTGCCGGTCCTTGCCGACTCGGCTCTGATGCGTATCGATCTCGCGGGAGAGGAGGGGGCCGCGTCGCTCGAGCTCGCGCAAGACGTAGCGCCGGAACGGGCGATGCTCGGCGAGCCATTCGGCTGCGTTCTTGGTCAGGCCCCTGCCGCGCATGCGGGCGCGCAGCAGGGGCAGGTCCTCCATGGGGTAGACAAAGGCGTGCCACTCGACCAGCTTGCGGTCCTGCCAGAGGAGGCGGTCGAACTCGGCCAGGTCGAACGCGGCGAGCCGGCTCCACAGCACGAGGTGCTGCGGCGGCGCGACGGTCGAGATCGGATCGATCTGGAGAAATCCGAGCTTTCGGACGGTCGAGAGGATGTCTGTCGCCGAACCGTCGAGCAGCTGCGCGTTCACCGCGATACGGCGGGCCTGTGCGAGGCTGACCGTCGTGGACTTCACGGAGTACGCACTCTCTCAGCTACCCGCGCCGCCGGGACGGGTGCTCGAGGTCGGCTGCGGCTACGAGGGCGGCATCGCGCCGGCGCTCGACGAGGCCGGATACGACCTCCTCGCGATCGACCCGGAGGCGCCGCCGGGCCCGCTCTACCGGGCGATCGAGCTCGAGGACCTCGAGGATCCCGGCCCCTTCGACGGTGTCGTCGCAGGGCGTGTCCTGCACCACGTACACCCGCTCGACGCTGCGCTCGACAAGCTTGTCGCGCTCTCGCCGCTGATCGTTCTCGACGAGTTCGCCTGGAACCACATGGACGACCCGACGATCGACTGGTACGAGTCGCAGCATCGGCTCCTCGTCGCTGCGGGCCGCGAGCCGAAAGGCCCGTCCGACCTGCAGGCCTGGCACGCACGACACCGTGACCTCCACACGTACGAGACCCTGCGAAAGGGGATCGATGCACGGTACGACGAGCGCCACTTCGAGTGGCGTCCCTACTTCTACCGCTGGCTCGGAGGCCCGGCGACGCGGGCGCTCGAGGAGTCGCTGATCGCCGCGGAGGCGATCCGTCCGATCGGCTTCCGCTACGCGGGAGTCAGGAGGGAGACCGTGCGCTCCTCCCGCGACTCGCGGTAGTCGGCGCCGAGCTTCTCCTCCAGGACGCGGGTCAGCTCGCCGCTCGTAGCGAGCTCCTCGGTGATGTCCGCGCCGCCGATCAGCTCCCCCTTGACGAACACCTGCGGGATGGTCGGCCAGCCGGAGAGCTCAGACAGCTCCTGCCGGATCGCCGGGTCGGGAAGGACGTCGACTGTGGTGACGGGTGCGCCGGCCTCCCGGAGCGCGCGGAGGGCGCGGTCGGAATTCCCGCACATCACGAACTGCGGTGTGCCCTTCATGAAGAGCGTCACCGGCTCCGTCTGGATGACGTCCTCGATGCGCGCGCGGAGATCGGTCATGAAGCCCCTTTCGTCTTGATCCGGAGTTCGTGGATGGTGCCGTCTCGGAGTGGCTCCGCCAGCGCCTCGTTCACGAGCCGGTGCTGTTCGAGCAGCGGGAGCCCTTCGAACCGCGGGCTCGCGACGGTCACCTGGAAGTGGTCGCCGCCGCCGGTACGGTCTTCCACCTGCAGCTCGGTCGCATCCGGGAATGCTCGCTCGAGCAGCGACTTCAGCGGATCGACGGCCACTCGCCCATGCTAGCCAGGCCGTGCCTCGCCGCGCTGGTGTGCCAGGTACTCGAGCAGGTCGGAGCGGGTGAGGACGCCGACCGGCCTGCCGGCGTGGGCGACGACGACCGCGTTCGTACGGCCCGTGAGCGTCGCGAAGACCTCGTCGAGCGTCTGGTCGGCCTCGACCGCGGCGAGCGGAGGCTGCATCGCAGACGCCACGTCCTCGTGCAGCGCGTCCGGGTTCTTGAAGACCCGGTCGAGCAGGTCGCGGTCCTGGAGCGAGCCGATCACGTCGGCCAGCGACTGGACGTCGCCGTCCCGCACGACCGGGAGCTGCGAGATCGAGTAGCGCTGCATGACGTCGATCGCCTCGCCGACCTTCTGGTGGGCCGCGATCGTGACGAGCGCGGGGATGTCGAGCTCCTCCAGCCGCTTTGAGCTCAGGAGCTCCGAGATGGTCGGGACCGGGGCCTCCCGCTCGGCGAAGCCGTGCTCGAGCATCCAGTTGTCGTCGTAGAACTTGGACATGTAGGAGCGGCCCGAGTCGGGGATCATCGTGAGGATCGTCGCCTGCGGCCCGAAGCGTTCCGCGACCTCGAGCGCCGCCCACACCGTGGTCCCGCCGGAGCCGCCGACGAGCAGGCCTTCCTCGCGCGCGAGCCGGCGCGCGGTGAGGAACGAGCTTCGGTCGGAGACGCGGACCCACTCGTCGACGGCGGAGGGATCCATTGTCTTCGGCCAGGTGTCCTTGCCGATCCCCTCGACGAAGTAGGGATGGACGTCGCGCTCCTCGTTCGCCGTGTAGACCGATCCCTCCGGATCGGCGCCGACGATCAAGACGTTCGGGCTCCGCTCCTTGAAGTAGCGGCCGACACCGGAGATCGTCCCACCGGTTCCGACCGAGATGACGATCGCGTCGAGCTCGCCGGCGGTCTGCTCCCAGATCTCGGGCCCGGTCGTGCAGGTAGTGCACCTCGGGGTTCGCCATGTTCGAGTACTGGTCCGGCTTGAACCCGCCCGGGATCTGCTCGGCGAGCCGGTCCGAGACCGAGTAGTACGACTCGGGCGAGTCCGGCTCGACTGCGGTCGGGCAGATCACGACCTCGGCGCCGTACGCGCGCAGCATCGAGATCTTCTCCTGGCTCATCTTGTCCGGCATGACGAAGATGCAGCGGTAGCCCTTCTTCGCCGCGGCGATCGCGAGGCCGACGCCCGTGTTGCCCGACGTGGGCTCGACGATCGTCCCGCCCGGCTTCAGCTTCCCTTCCGCCTCGGCCTTCTCGATCATCGCGAGGCCGATGCGGTCCTTCACGGATCCGCCCGGGTTCAGATACTCGAGCTTCGCGAGCACTGTCGGCTGCACGTGGCGGCCCACCGAATCGAGCCGCACGATCGGCGTGTTCCCCACCAGCTCGAGAATGGATGAGTAGTGCCGGGCCACGCGCAGCGAAGGGTACTCGGACGACATTGCCTGCGTTCGTGCAGGTAAGAGTGTGCGAAATCGACCCGAGGGGGACGGCGATGAAGATCGCGACGCTGGGACGGGGCAACATCGGCGGCGGGCTCGGCGACCGCTGGGAGCGCGCAGGGCACGAGGTGAAACGGCTCGGCCAGGACGGCGGCGATGTGTCGGATGCAGACGCGGTGCTTCTGGCGGTGCCCGGAGGAGCGGTCGCCGAGGCACTTGGAAAGGTGACCGGGCTGGACGGCAAGACCGTGATCGACGCGACGAACCTGATCGGCGCTGCGCCGCCGGACGGCTTTGCGTCCAGCGCCGAGTACGTCAAGTCGAAGACGAACGGCCCGACCTCCAAGGCGTTCAACCTCAGCTTCGCGCGCAACTTCGGTGAGATCGACAATCAGCCGGTCAAGCCGAGCCAGCTCTACTCTGGCGACGAGGAGGCGCGCGAGACGACGGAGCAGCTGATCCGCGACGCGGGCTACGAGCCGGCGCGCGTCGGCGGCCTCGACAAGGCGGGCACGCTCGAAGGCGCGCTCGGTGTCTTCTTCGGCGTGTCGCAGGAGGGCGGAGCCCCGCCGTTCTACCGGCTCTGGACTCCAGGCGAGCTCAGTGTCTGAAATGGCGGCGGTGCGTGAGGACCATCGTCCCGCCTGCGCTGCGCACCGCCTCGGTCACCTCGTCGTCCCGCCTCGATCCGCCGGGCTGGATGATCGCCTGCACGCCGGCCTCGAGCGCGGCCTCCGGCCCGTCGGCGAAGGGGAAGAAGGCGTCTGACGCGAGTACCGCGCCGTTGACGTCGTGGCCGTGCTCCCGCGCCTTCTCGAGTGCGAGCCGCACGGAGTCGACACGGCTCGTCTGGCCGCCGCCGATCCCGATCGTCGCGAGGTCCTTCGCGAGCACGATCGCGTTCGAGCCGACGTGCTTGCAGACACGCCAGGCAAAGACGAGGTCGCCCCAGGACGCCTCGTCCGGCCGGCCGCACGCGACGTCCATGGTCTCGCGGTCGTCGATGTCCCAGTCTCGATCCTGGACGAGGAGGCCGCCGAGGACGCGCTTGAGGTCGCGCTCGCCCGGTGCGAACCCGCGCCGTTCGCGATCGTGGAGGATCCGGATCCCCTCCTTGCGCCGCAGTGCGTCGAGCGCTTCGTCCTCGTAGCCGGGGGCGAAGAGGACGTCGATGAAACGCGTCGCGAGCGCTTCGCCGAGACCGGCGCTCACCGGGCGGTTGAACGCGCAGACCATCCCGAAGGCAGACACGGGATCCGAGGCGAGCGCGCGCTCGTATGCCTCCTCGATCGTGCGCGCGACCGCGACGCCGCACGGGTTGGCGTGCTTGACGATCACGCAGGCGGGCAGCGCGAACTCCCTCAGGAGCAGACGAGCTGCGGAGAGGTCGAGCAGGTTGATGAGCGAGAGCTCCTTCCCGTGGAGCTGCTCGACGCGTGAGAGCAGGTGCACGCGTGCGCCTTGCTCCGCGTAGTACGCGCCGCGCTGATGGGGGTTCTCGCCGTAGCGCAGGTCGGCGACCTTCGAAAAGGCCGTGACGAGCGTCTCGGGAAACGCCTCGACGTCGCCGAACCAGCGTGCGATCGCCGTCTCGTACGAGGCGGTGAGCGCGAACGCCTCGGCGGCGAGCTTGCGCCGGGTCTCGTGGGAGAGGTCGCCCTTCTCCCGCAGCTCCTCGAGAATCGAGTCGTACCGCTCGGGCCGGCAGACGGGCGCGACGTGGGCGAAGTTCTTCGCGGCGCCGCGCAGCATCGACGGCCCGCCGATGTCGATCATCTCGACCGCCTCCTCCTCGCGGACGCCGAACCGGCCTGCGACGTCGCTAAAGGGATAGAGGTTCACGCACACGAGGTCGAACGGCTCAATGTGCTGCTCCTCGAGCGTCGCGAGATCGTCCGCCTCGTCGCGCCTGGCGAGGATCGCGGCATGGATCCGCGGATGGAGCGTCTTCACGCGGCCTCCGAGCATCTCCGCGACACCGGTGAGCTCTTCCACGCGCTCGACGTCAAGGCCGACCTCGGTCTCGAGGAAGTCTGCTGTCCCGCCGCTCGCGACGAGGTCGAACCCCAGGTCGGCGAGGCCGCGCGCGAAGCTCTGCAGGCCCGTCTTGTCATAGACGGAAATCAACGCGCGGATAGCTCTCTCACCACCTCGGGGAGAATGCGGTGCTCGACCGCGTGGATGCGGTCCTCCAGCGTGTCGCGCGGCTCGACCGGCACCTCTTCCTGGCGGATGACCTCGCCCGTGTCGAGCCCTTCGTCGACGTAGTGCACGGTCACGCCGGTCGTCTCGACGCCGGCGTCGAGCGCCTCGTCGATCGCGTGCGCGCCGGGGAACTCCGGCAACAGCGACGGGTGGACGTTGACGATCCGGTTTGGAAAGCGGTCGAGGAACGCCGGCGTAAGCAGGTGCATGTACCCGGCGAGAACGACGAGGTCGACGCCGCGGAGGTCGAGCCAGTCGGCCAGCTCGCGATCACGTGTCGCACGGTCCGCGAAGCGCTCCTCCGGGTAGGCGCGCGCGGGGATGCCGGCGCGCTCGGCTCTGTTCAGTGCAGGCGCTCCCTGCCGATTGGATGCGACGGCCGCGATCGGAAGACCCGAATCGATCAGTGCCTGGAGGTTCGTGCCTTCACCCGAGACGAGGACGCCGATCACGCGAGCTCGCCGATCACGATCGCGCCGGCGGGTGCGTCCGGAACGACGACGCACATCCCGATCCCGAGGTTGAATACGCGTCGCTGCTCCTCTTCCTCGACACCGTGCTCGGCGAGCCAGGCGAAGACGGGTGGTCGCTCCCATGCGTGCCAGTCGATCCGCGCCTCGAGCCCGTCGGGGAGGACACGCGCGAGGTTGCCGAGTATCCCGCCGCCGGTCACATGCGCGATCGCGCGCACGTCCGCGCGCGCGCGGAGGTCGCGTAGGTCGTCGAGATAGAGACGGTGTGGTGCCAGCAGCAGGTCGGCGTCGAAGTCGTCCTCGCCGACGAGCGCACGCACGAGCGTGAATCCGTTCGTGTGCAGGCCGCTCGACGGTAGCCCGACGATCGCGTCTCCGGCCCCGCAGCGCGACCCGTCGACGAGCTGCGCGCGCTCGACGATTCCGACGCAGGTTCCGGCAAAGTCGAGCTCGCCCTCGTTGTAGATGCCGGGCAGCTCCGCCGTCTCGCCTCCGATCAGTGCGCAGCCCGCCGACCGGCACACCTCGGCGGCGCCTTCCACGAGCTCGGCGACCTGCTCGGTGTCGATGCGGTTCGCGGCGACGTAGTCGAGGAAGAAGAGCGGGTCGGCCCCCGTACAGGCGACGTCGTTGATGCAGTGGGCCGCGAGGTCCATCCCCGCCCAGCGCAGCCGGCCAGCGCGCCGCGCCAGCATGAGCTTCGAGCCGACGCTGTCGGTGGACGCCGCGAGCAGCCGCCTGTCGTCGAGCGGATGGAGGCCCGCGAATCCGCCGAAGCCGGCCGCTCCCGTGGACTCGGCCGCGGCGCGGAGCCGGTCGACCACCGACTCGGCAACCGCGAGCGAGACTCCGGCGCTCTCGTACGTCTTCGGCTGGCTCGTCAGGGGCAGAAGTCTAGATCCCGGACCGGTTCGACATACTCAGGAGCGTGGTCCCGGAGTCGCCGCTCAGACGGACCGACCAGGGTCTCGCGCCGACCGGCAAGGGCTGGTTCGTCCTGAACGCGCGCGACGCCCCGTGGTACGAACGCGCGGGGCGCGGCTTCTACTGCGAGTTCGAAGGGCTCGAGGGCGACGAGCCGGACTTCTCGCAGCTCGGGATCAACATTACGGTCGTGAGGCCCGGCGAGCCGATGTCCCTGTACCACTGGGAGGCCGACCAGGAGGACTTCCTCGTCGTCGCGGGCGAGGCGCTCCTCATCGTCGAGGGCGAGGAACGTCCGCTCCGGCAATGGGATCTCGCACACTGCCCGGCGAAGACGGAGCACACGATTGTCGGCGCCGGCGAGACGCCGTGCGTCATCGTCGCGGTCGGCGCGCGCGACCTCTCCGAGGGCCCGGAATGGGGCGGCTACACCGTCGACGAGGTGGCGCAGCGTCACGGCGCCGGGGTCGAAGAGGAGACGTCGGACCCGAAGCAGGCCTATGCGCGGTTCGGGAGCTCGGGCGTCAGGAGCTATCCGGACGGCCTCCTTTCCGGCTGACGCACGCGTCTCCTAGGGCGACAGCGAGACATGCGCCTCCGCTGTCGGCGAGCCGACGTGGAGCTCCGATCCGGACACGTGGCGGAGCACGAACGCGTTGTTTCTGACCTCGGCGCGGCGTCCGTCCGCCTCGGCGTACGTGTGCCCGTCCCCGACGAGCCCGACCACGAGCCGGTCGCCGTTGTCGCCGTCGGCCATGTAGACCGCTCCGGTCCGGAGGACGTCGCTATCGGCGCACGCGCCGCCGGCGGTGCTCGCCGCCGAGTCGAGCTCCACGAGGCAGACGAGACTGCCCTTGCCGGGGACGGCGTAGAGGGCGAGAGTGCCGTCGACGAGGAGCCGTCGCGTGCCGGCGCCCGTTGCATCGGCGAAGTTGCGAGCCGCGAACGGGTACGCGAGGACGTTCCGCGGCAAGGCGTCGGCCGCCTGCGCGGGCCGGTCGAGCGCCGAGACCGCTCCGCTCCCGATCGCGACTCGATCGCCGCCGCCGAGGCCGAACTGCGTCAGCACTCCGGCCGTCGCGAGCCCCGCCGCCAGCACAGAGGCGAAGAACAGGCGCCGACTCACCACTGATCCATGCACCTGTTCACGAAGTGCGTTCCGCCGTCGCGGTTCGAACAGTAGGCGTACGTGTAGTAGGTCCCGGGATGCGAGTTGAAGCAGTTCCCGCTGCAGCGCTTGTCGAAGTGCCGGTACCCGGCAGGCGTGACCTCCCAGACCTCACTCGCCCAGCCCGCGTTCGGCCCGAAGTACAGCTCGTTGTACGTGTGGTTGTGCGCGGCCGTTCGGTCGTAGCCCGTCCCGTTCGGCGGCATGTTGCGCTGCCACCAGTAGACGTAGGCGGCCGCGCCCGCAGTCGGCGCCGTCGCGAGAGCGATGCCTGCGATGCACAGTGCTGCCAGGTGGCTTCGCCTCTTGGTCACTCCGCAAGGATCGGGTCGGCGCCACCTCGTGTCAATTCGCTCTTTTGGACACCTATCGGCCGGAGACGGCTCAGATGAAGAGCTCTGCGTGGAGCTGCGGCCGCCCTTGCGGGCCGTCGGGGACGAAGCGGACGACCGTGCTCCCGACGGTGACCGTGTCGCGCGTGTACGGGACGTCGAGGAGCTCTCCCAGCGTCGCCGCCTTCAGCTCCGGATCGTCCGCGCGCAGCTCCAGCTCCGCGAGCTTCAGCTCCGACTCGTGTTCGATCAGCTCGTCGAGCCACTCGCGCGGCGGGTGCAGCTCGAGGCGATAACCGGCGTTCGTCGAGACGAACGTGCGGCGACCGCCGTGCTCCTGCACCCGCAGCTCACGCAGATCCGCGCGCGCGAGCGTCGCGACGAAGTCCTCCTCGTCGAGCGCGAACCCGAGATGGTCGAGGCGCGGGAGCTCCCACTGTCCCGGCTGCACCACGACGTTCACGGCGCCGCGCTCCAACTCGGTGAGCCGCAGCTTGAATCCCATACGGTCGAGCTCGTCCCAGCCGCGGCCGGCCTCGAACGACGTCGTCTCCTCACCGATCCGGCCGTGACGCGCAACGAGGTTGAACCCGCAGCTTCCCGAGGTAACGTGCCTCGACCTCGCGCACCCGGGAAGTGACCAGGTGATAGTGGAAGAGATGCACGAAGGCAGACTAGTGCCGTGATCGCGCATCTGCCCGTCGACACGAGCTGGACGTTCGACCCGCTTCAGATCGTCCCGATCGTGCTTCTCGGGACGCTCTACGCGCGTCGCGTCGTCACGCTGCAGCGGCGCGGAGTCCGGGTCTCGCGGTGGCGGATCGCGTCCTTCTCGACCGGGCTCGTCCTGTTGCTGGTCGCGCTCGTCTCACCGGTCCACGCGATCGGCGAGCAGCTGTTCAGCTTTCACATGGCGCAGCACGTGCTGCTCGGCGATCTCGCTCCACTCGCGATCCTCGGCGGGCTGACGGGGCCGATTCTGCGTCCGCTGCTCACCGTCCTCTACCGGGTGCGCTTCCTCGCGCACCCGTTCGTCGCGCTGCCGCTCTGGGCGTTCAACCTCTATCTCTGGCACCTTCCGGTCCTCTACGAGGCGGCGGTCCGGAACGAGTGGATCCACGCGCTCGAGCATCTCTGCTTCTTCACCGGCGGCCTGATCATGTGGCTGCCGGTTGTCGAGACGCTGCCGGCGCCGGAGTGGTTCGGGACCGGCGCGAAGCTCGGCTACATCGCGGCCGTGCGCGTCGTCGAGACCATCCTCGGCAACGTCTTCTTCTGGGCCGGGAGCGTCTTCTACCCGGCCGTGTACGTTCACAGCCAGCGCCTCTGGGGCCTGTCGCCGCTGGCGGACCAGGGGATCGCGGGCGCCGTGATGATGATCGAGGGCTCGATCGTCACGCTGGTCGCGCTCGCATGGCTCTTCCTGCGGATGGCGAGCGAGGGCGAGCTGCGCCAGCAGCTCCTCGAGCGCGGGCTGGATCCGCGCGCGGTCAAGCGGGCCGTGCGGTACGGCCGCGCCGAGCAGCTCAGCCCGCCACGCTGATCGTCTAGGTTCCAGAACCTTCGTTGCCGGCTGACCGAAAGGAGACGGATGTCCACGACACCTCCCGAGACTCCTGAGCCGTCCGCACCGCCGCCTGGATCCTCCGGTGGCGAGTACGGCCGTCCTGGGGCGCCGAACGTGAACGTCAACCTGGCGGCGCTGATGCCGACGCCGGGAAACGCAGAGCTCGTCGTCTACATCCTCGCGACCATCCTGGTGGCGATCATCGCGCTCGCCGCGGACCAGGTGGACTCGGGCGCGTTCGTCACCGCGTTCACGGTGATGACGTTCGCCTACCTCATCTCGCGCGGCATCGCCAAGGCCTCGCGGGTGCTGGAGCAGTAGGAGCTACGGCCGCTTACACGGCCTCAAACTGAAGCTTGGCCGCCTCGCGCGGGATCGCCGTCGGGTAGTCCCGCGTGAGGCAGGCCCGGCAGAACTGGGACGCGGGCCGGCGCGTCGACGACTGCAGGCCCTCGAGTGAGAGGTAGGCGAGCGACGTCGCGCCGATGTGCTCGCGTACGTCCTCGACGGACCTGCCTGCCGCGACCATCTCGTCCGGGTTCGCAAGGTCGATGCCGTAGAAGCACTGCCCGATGACGGGCGGCGAGGACACGCGGACGTGCACCTCCGCGGCGCCGGCTTCGAAGAGCATCTGGACGATCTGGCGCGTGGTGTTTCCGCGGACGATGGAGTCGTCTACGACGACGAGCTTCTTGCCGGCGACCTCGGCGAGGGGGTTGAACTTGAGCTTGATCCCCTGCTCGCGCAGTCCCTGATCGGGCTGGATGAACGTGCGGCCGACGTAACGGTTCTTGATCAGGCCCTCGCTGAACGGGATGTTCGAGCGCGCGCGAGAACCCGATCGCGGCCGGCGTGCCCGAGTCCGGGATGGGGAGGACGAGATCGGCTTCGACCGGCGACTCCTCGGCGAGGCGCTCGCCCATGCGCACGCGCGCGCCGTGAACCTCGACTCCGGCGAGCTGCGAGTCCGGGCGGGCGAGGTAGAAGAACTCGAAGATGCAGAGCGCGCCGCCGTCATCAACCGGGACGACCTGACGTGCATCCACCCGCTCGTCGATGACCATGAGCTCGCCGGGGCGAATCTCGCGCTCGAGCTCCGCGCCGACGAGGTCGAGCGCGCACGTCTCGGAGGCCACGGCCCAGTCGCCGTCGAGCCGCCCCAGGCAGAGCGGTCGCATGCCGCGCGGGTCTCGGAACGCGATCAGCTTTCCCTCGGAGAGGGCGACGACGGAGAACGCGCCGTCGAGCCTGCGCATCGTGTTCGCGACCGCTTCGGCGAGCGGCGCAGGGTCGTTCGCGATCATGGCGGCGATGACCTCGGTGTCGGCCGTCGTCTTCGGACGATGGCCCTCGAGCGCCGAGCTCCTCGCGGAGCTCCGCGGCGTTCGTGAGGTTGCCGTTGTGGCCGAGCGCCACCGTCCGGGCGGAGCCGTGCTGGACGAGCGGCTGAGCATTCGACCAGTGCGACGAGCCCGTGGTCGAGTAGCGCGTGTGGCCGATCGCGAGCTCGCCGGGCAGTCCACGCAGCTTCTTCTCGTCGAAGACCTGGGTCACGAGGCCCATGTCGCGAAGGGTCGTCAGGTGGCCGCCGTTCGACACCGCGATGCCGGCCGACTCCTGGCCGCGGTGCTGGAGCGCGAAGAGCCCGAAGTACGTGAGCCGCGCGACGTCGCGCTCGGGTGACCGGACTCCGAAGAGCCCGCACATCAGACGACCGTCCCGATCGGCAGCACGCCCTTCGTCCCGAGGCGCTCGACGTTCTCGGGCGCGCACGCGAGCAGCATCTGACCGCCCGTCGCGTTCGGTGGCAGCGCGTCGACGGCGGCCTCTCGTCCGCTGTGGTCGGCGGCCTCGCGCAGCGCCTGCTCGATGCCGCCGTCGGAGACGTCGTGGGCCAGCGTCAGCACCGGCGCAGCCTTCCAGACGAATCGCACGAGCGGCCGCCTCGGCCGCGAGGTCGAGGTCGCCGGGCGCGGTCGGCGAGGAGCACGACGTCGCCCTCCCGCCAGGCATTCGGCACGAAGCGGACGTCGGGGACGAGGCCGACGCAGCCGACGACGGGCGTGGGCGGGATCGACCTTCCGTCCGTGTCGTTGTAGAGCGACACGTTCCCGGACACGACCGGGATGCCGAGCGCCTCTGCGGCCTGCGCGATCCCCTCGATCGCCTGCTCGAGCTCCCAGCCGATCTCCGGCTTCTCCGGGTTCCCGAAGTTGAGGCAGTCCGTGAGCGCGAGCGGCTCGCCGCCGGCACAGGCGACGTTGCGCGCGGCGCCGAGCACGGCGAGGAGCGCCGGCGCGAAACGGGTCGCGCACACCTGGTGGGGGGCCCTGGAGCGAGACGGCCAGCCCGCGCAGCGTCGGGCGGAGCCGCAGGACGGCGGCGTCGAGCCCGGGACGACGGACGGTGCGGGAGCCCACGAGCTGGTCGTACTGCTCGTAGATCCATTGCTTCGAGCGGTGGTTCTCGGGGGACGGCTCGACGTGCTCGAGCGAATGCGGCATGCGCTCGACCTCGTAGCGGGGGCACTCGTCCGTCAGAAGAGCGGCGGGGATCGCTCCGACCTCGTCGCCGTCGAAGAGCGCGCGCAGCTCGCCCGAGTCGGTGACGTCGCCGATCGTCGCGCACGGAAGCTCCCAGCGCTCGCAGACTCTTCGCACGGCGTCGAGCATCTGCGGCCGCACGACCGCGACCATTCGCTCCTGGGACTCGGAGATCATGATCTCCCACGGCTCCATGCCCGTCTCGCGCAACGGGACGCGGTCGAGGTGGACGTCGATGCCGGCGCCGTCGCGCGCCATCTCCGCGAGCGAGGAGGCGAGGCCGGCGGCCCCGCAGTCCTGCAGGGACTCGACGAGCCCGCTCTCGACGAGCTCCAGCGACGCCTCGATCAGCTTCTTGCCGGTGAACGGATCGCCGATCTGGACGGACGGCCGCTTGTCGGGGTCGTCCTCGCCGAGCTCGGCGCTCGCAAGGACGGACGCGCCGCCGATGCCGTCGCGTCCCGTCGGCGCTCCGTAGAGGACGACGTGCGCGCCGATCGCGGTCGCGCGGGCCCTCGTCACCCGGTCCGCCGGGAGGAGGCCGACGCACATCGCGTTGACGAGACAGTTGTCCTGGTAGGCCTCGTCGAAGACGGCCTCCCCGCCGACGGTCGGCACGCCGACGCAGTTGCCGTAGTGCCCGATGCCGGCGACGGCGCGCCGGAACTCCCAGCCCGGCTCGCCGAAGCGCAGCCCGTCGAGGAGCGCGACCGGCCGCGCTCCCATGGCGACGATGTCGCGCAGGATCCCGCCGACGCCGGTCGCGGCGCCCTGGAACGGCTCGACCGCGGACGGGTGGTTGTGCGACTCCACCTTGAACGCGACCGCCTCGCCCTCGCCGAGGTCGACGACCCCGGCGTTCTCGCCCGGTCCCTGGAGGACACGCTCGCCGCCGGAGGGGAGTCGCCGCAGAAGGAGGGCTGAGTGCTTGTAGCCGCAGTGCTCCGACCAGAGGAGCGAGAAGACGGCCAGCTCGAAATCGTTCGGGTCGCGGCCGAGCAGCTCGCGAATGCGGTCGAGCTCCCGGTCGGTCAGCCCCAGCGCGCGGTGGAGCGGCTGTTCCGGCGCGACCTGCGTCAAGGAATCGAGTCTATCCGGGGCAGAAGACGCGCCCGGGCTACGTTTCCACCCCTGTGGGTCGCCGCCATCTCGTGATGCTCCTCGCCCTCGCGGCGATCTGGGGCTCGTCCTTCCTGTTCATCAAGGTCGCCGTCGAAGAGCTGACCCCAGGAGTCGTCGTCTGGGGCCGCGTGCTCGTCGGGACGGTCGCGCTGCTGCCGGCGATCCCGTTCGCGATCGGCTGGGCCCGGCTCGGAGTGGAGCTCCGGCGCTACGCCTACCCGCTGTTCGTGATCGCGCTCTTCAATGCTTCGATTCCCTTCTGGCTGCTCGCCTGGAGCGAGAAGCGCCTCGATTCGGGTCTCGCGGCCGTGCTGCAGGCGTCGACGCCGCTCTTCACCGCGCTGCTCGCATTCGGCTTCAGTCGGAGCGACCGCGTCACCGGCGCTCGGCTCGTGGGCGTCCTGATCGGATTCCTCGGCGTCGTCTTCCTCGTCGGCGCACAGCCGAGCGGCGACGTGCTGTCGGCCCTCGCTGTCCTCCTCACCGCCCTCTGCTACGCGGTGTCGGCGCTCTACGCGGGGGCACGGATGTCCTCCGCGCCCCCGATCGTGACGGCGTTCGGGACGCTTCTCGTCGCGACGCTGACGATGACGCCGCTTGGGCTGGCACAGCTTCCCGGCCACGCGCCCGGCTGGAAGGTGACCGGATCCGTCGTCGCCCTCGGCGCGGTCGGGCTCGCCGTCGCCTACCTTCTCTACTTCGCGCTCATCGCCGGGGCAGGCGCGATCTACGCCGTCCTCGTCACGTACCTCGTCCCCGCGCTCGCACTCGGTTACGGGGCGATCTTCCTCGATGAGCCCGTCACTGCCTCGGCCCTCGGCGGCCTGGCGCTCATCCTCGCCGGAGTCGCGCTCGGCACGGGCACCCTCCGGCTTCCGCGACGTGCGGCCGTTGGGCAGACGCCGTGATCGCGATCCGACGCGCGCGCGCGGACGATCTCGACTTCCTCGTCGAGCTGGTGAACGACGACGACGTGGAGCCCTTCCTCGGCGGGCGCGCCGCGCTCGATCGCGACTCACTGCTGCGCGAGATCGAGAGGTCCGAGGCGGAACCCGAGGGCTTCGGCCGCTTCGTCGTCGAGTCCGACGGCGAGCGCGCGGGCGCCCTGGGCTTCGAGGTCGACAACAGCCGCTCGCGGATCGCGCGTCTCGAGCGGCTTGCCGTACATCCCGCCTTTCGCGGTCGCCGGATCGCGGACGAGGCCGCCCGGCTCTTCCAACACCACCTTTTCGACGACCTCGGCTACCACCGTCTCCAGCTCGAGATCTACGCCTTCAACGAGCGCGCGGTCGTGCACGCCGAGCGCTCGGGGTTCGTGCGTGAAGGCGTGAAGCGGCGTGCGTACTCGCGCCACGGCGAGTGGGTCGATGCCATCCTTTTCGCGCTCTTGCCCGAGGATCTCGACAGCCGGCTCCTTCGCGACCACGTCGAGAGCTTCAACGCGGGCGTGCGCTCGAACGATTGGGGCCCGATGCTTGCGCGCTTCGACGATGCGAGCGAGATGGAGTTCCGTGGAGTCCCCGTCGGGCCGTTCCTCGGACGCGGTGCGATCGAGGAGGCGTATCGAGCGCAGCCGCCCGACGACGAGCTCCGCATCCTCGAGCAGCGCGAGCGGGAGGGGCGGGTCGAGGCGCGGTACGCATGGCTTGCCGAGCCGGACGTCGCCGCCGGGGAGATCCTGTTGACGCGCGAGGGTGACCACATCCGTAGGCTCGTGGTCACCTTCGACCGTGGTGTGACCTGGTCCGACGGCTAGCAGCTACCTCCTCAGTGCACGGCACGCATACGGCTCGCGACCCCGACGACTGAGCCGATTGTCGCGTCGGTTCGCCACATCGGCGTCTCCCGGGCGAGGCGGAATCCTGGTCTCGGGAACGCAATCGCCCAAGAGACGATCTCATTGGAGCGGAGCTCGACTGGATTGAGGGTCGCGTCGAGTGAGGAGTCGGCGTGATGGCCTGGTGCGGTCTTCGTCATCTGCTTCATGAATGCCTCTCAGTGCATGAGAAGGCCCGCGCCACGCGGACCCTCCCCTGCGTGAGCCGTGCGCTCTTACGCGCGGACGACTCCGGTCGACTTGTGGACAATGACCTCTCCGTCCGTCACCTTCGGCGGAGTCTGGAGGATCTTGTCGAGCTTCTCGTCGCGCACCCACTCGGATGCGACGCGGGTCGACTCGCCGGCCTGAGCCGAGGTGTCGAAGAGGCCGATCGAGCTCATGACGCCGTTACCGGTGTCGATGAGGAAGTAGCCGCTGAAGCCCGGCAGCTTGCTCAGACGGGGGGCCAGACTCTCGTTGACCTTCTTCGTCAGTTCGTCCTTGTGACTTGCGTCGATGCCTTCGTAGCGTCTCACGGTCGCAAACATGCGTTGCTCCTAACGTTGTTCAGGTCAGAAGAGCTCGAGCCGAGCTCTCCTGATGCGCTCAGGGCAGTTTCGTAAGTCGAAGAGGAAGTTCGGAGCCTCAGCGGCTTCCGCGCTAAATCCCACGCGCTCACCCACCATAGCCGGGATCCGGCGGCGCTGCGGACCTACGCCTGGCGGCGTACGATGCGCGCATGGCCACGTACCTCCACACGATGCTGCGCATCACGGACCCGGACGCGAGCCGCGCCTTCTACGAAGCGCTCGGCTTCACGTTCACCCGGGACATGGACATCGTCCGCAACGGCGAGCGGGAAGCAACCAACTACTTCTATTCGATGGGCGACCAGGACAACGTGCTCGAGCTGACGTTCAACCACGACGGGCGGTCGTACGACCTCGGGACGGCATACGGGCACATCGCGATCGGCGTCGACGATCTCGACGACACGCTCGCCCAGTTGAATGGTCAGGGAATCGAGCCGGAGCGCGAGCCGTATCGCGTCAGCGATGGCGGCTCCCGGATCTGCTTCGTCCAGGACCCTGACGGCTACCGCGCCGAGCTCATCGACCGCAGCGGGAAGTAGTCGCGAAGGCGACACACAGTCGTCACAGCACGTCGCACTTCTCTCGCTACGTTGTCCCGCATGGCGACAAAGCGAGCAGCACGTCCGAAGACGAGCGCGACACCGTGGGGGCCTGCCGGGCTGGTCGAGCAGCTGACGCTTCCGCAGCGCTCCGGCGAGAAGCGTTTCGCGACCGTCGTCCAGCTCCTCGAGACGGAAGGCGGCGAGCGTCTCGTCCGCTTCGCGTACACGACGGGCGGAACAGCGCGGAGGGGGCCGGTGACGCTCCGCAACCGCGACCTCGAGCGTCTGCGCGCGGCTCTGGCCGAGCATCCCGCGCTCTCGGCGGCGCTCCTCGGAGGTGGTGCCTGACCTAGACGGCTGCGAGCGCGCGGGCGCGCGCCGACTCGACGAGCGACGAGAGGATCAGGGCGCCGTCGGCGGAGCCGAGCAGCGGGTCGATCGCGTGCTCGGGGTGCGGCATCAGGCCCATGACGTTGCCCGTCCTCGTTGACGACGCCGGCGACGTCGTCCCTCGACCCGTTCACGGGCTCGGCGTAGCGGAGGACGATCTGGTCGCGGTCCTCGAGCCGCTCGTACAGCGCGTCGTCCGCGTACCAGCAGCCCTCGCCGTGCTTCACCGGGATCACCAGCCGCTGGCCCTCGGCGCAACGCGTGGTGAACGGCGTGTCCGCGCGCTCGACCGTCAGCGGGACGTCGCGGCAGATGAAGGACAGCGAGGCGTTCGCGGCGCAGCACGCCCGGCAGCAGTCCGGCCTCGCAGAGGATCTGGAAGCCGTTGCAGATGCCGAGCACGAGCCCGCCGCGCGCCGCGAAGTCGGCGATCGCCTCCATCGCCGGGGCGAAGCGTGCGATCGCTCCGCAGCGAAGGTAGTCGCCGTAGGAGAAGCCGCCCGGGAGCACCACCGCGTCGAGGTCCGGAAGCTCGGTCTCCGTGTGCCAGACGAAGACCGCCTCCGCGTCGAGCGCTGCGAGCGCCCAGTGGGCGTCGCGGTCGTCGCACGCGCCCGGGAATCGCAGCACACCGATCCGCGGCTGCGGGCTCGTCATCCCGCGGGCTCCGCCAGCTCGATCTCGTAGCTCTCGATGAGCGGGTTCGCGAGGAGCTGCTCGCACATGCGCTCGACCTCCGCCCGCGCGGCCGCCGGGTCCTGCGCGTCGACGTCCAGGTCGACGACGCGCCCGACGCGGGCCTCGTCGACGGAGAAGCCCGAGCTGCCGGAGGGACGACTCGACCGCCTGGCCCTGCCGGGTCGAGGATTCCCTCCTTCGGGCGGACGAGGACGGTCGCCCTCATCGGAGGACCACCTCGGGGTCCTGCAGGTAGTCGTCGAACGGGATGCCGGTGAGGCGCTCGAACGCGTCGACGTAGCGGGTCCGCGTTCCGTCGACGACGTCGTCCGGAACCTCGGGCCCCGGAGCGGTCTTGTCCCAGCCGAGCGATTCGCAGTAGTCGCGCACGAACTGCTTGTCGAACGACGGCTGCGAGGCTCCGGGCCGGTAGTCGGAAGCAGGCCAGAAGCGGGACGAGTCGGGTGTCAGCGCCTCGTCGCCGAGCACCAGCCGCCCCTCCTCGTCGAGGCCGAACTCGAACTTCGTGTCGGCGATGAGGATGCCGCGCGTGCGCGCGTGCTCGGTCGCGAAGCGGTACAGCTCGATCGAGGCGCGCTCGACCTCTGCGAGACGCTCGGCGCCGACGAGCTCGGCCGCGTGCGCGCGGTCGATGTTCTCGTCGTGGCCGGTCGTCGCCTTCGTGGCAGGCGTGAAGATCGGCTCCGGGAGCTCGGCGGACTCCGTCAGTCCGTCGGGGAGCTTGTGGCCGCACACCTCGCCGGTCTCGCGGTAGTCCTTCCAGCCGGAGCCGGCAAGGTAGCCGCGCACGACGCACTCGATCGGCAGCATCTCGAGCCGGCGGCACTCCGTGGATCGTCCGTCGGGCCGCAGCACGAGCAGGTGGTTGGCGCAGATGCCCTTCGTGCGGGCGAACCAGAACGCGGAGAGGCCGGTGAGCACGCGCCCCTTGTCCGGGATCTCGGTCGGGAGCACGACGTCGAAGGTGGAGATGCGGTCGCTCGCGACGAGGAGCAGACGGTCGTCGTCGAGGGCATAGAGCTCGCGGACCTTGCCACTGCCGACGTGCAGCGCGGCCTCAGACATGGGCTGGTTCCTCCCTTTCGGTGAGCAGGTGCAGGCGTTCGAAGACCGTGTCGACGTGGCGCAGCGTCGCGTCGAGGTCGAAGACAGCGTCGAGGTCGACGCGTCCGGAAATCTCGCGGTCGGCTCGGACGAGCTCGCGGAAGTCGCGCTCCTTCTCCCACGCCGTCATCGCGTGGGACTGGACGAGCCGGTACGCCTCGTCGCGCGGTAGCCCCGACTCCACGAGCGCGAGCAGCAGCCGATGGCTGAAGACGAGGCCATGGCTTGCGTCGAGGTTCCGCAGCATCCGCTCTGGGAAGACGACGAGCCCGTCGACGATCCACGTGAAGCGGTCGAGCATGTAGTCGAGGACGAGGAAGGAGTCAGGGATCACGACGCGCTCGGCCGAGGACTGCGAGATGTCGCGTTCGTGCCAGAGCGGGACGTTCTCGAGGCCGACGAGCGCATTGGCGCGCACGACGCGCGCGAGGCCGCAGATGCGCTCTGCGACCTTCGGGTTTCGCTTGTGCGGCATTGCGGACGATCCCTTCATCCCTCTTCCGAACGGCTCCTCGACCTCACGCACCTCCGTGCGCGCGAGATGGCGGATCTCCGTCGCGAATCGATCGAGCGACGTGGCCGTGAGCGCGAGCGCGCCGAGCAGTTCGGCGTGCCGGTCCCGAGCGATCACCTGGGTCGAGAGCGGATCGGGCTCGAGGCCGAGGCGCTCGCAGGCGAGGCGCTCCACCTCGGGGTCGACCTGTGCATAGGTTCCGACCGTCCCCGAGAGCTGCCCGACGCGATTCGCCTCCAGGGCGCGCGCGACGCGCGTGCGGTCGCGGTCGAGCTCGAAGGCCCAGCCGGCGAGCTTCCAGCCGAACGTGATCGGCTCCGCGTGGACGCCGTGCGAGCGCCCGATGCAGACCGTGCGCCGATGCTCCTCGGCGCGCGCGATCACTGCGGACAGCGCCCGCTCCAGCCCGTCGAGCACGAGCTGCCCGGCCTCCTGGATGTGGAGCGAGAGCGCCGTGTCGACGACGTCGGAGGAGGTGAGCCCGTAGTGGAACCAGCGTCCTTCGGGCCCGAGCTGCTCCGCGACCGCGTCGACGAACGCGGCCACGTCGTGGTCGGTGATCCGCTCGATCTCGGCCACCCGCTCGGGCGTCGGCGGGGCCGCCTGCTCGTTGATCGTGGCGCACGTCCTCCGCGGGAACCGCGCCGACCTCGGCCCAGGCGTCGAGCGCCGCGAGCTCGACATCGAGCCACCGCGCGAGCTTGCTCTCGTCCGACCAGATCGTGGTCATGGCCGGACGGGAGTAGCGCGGGATCACTGGGTCGATTCTAGAGAGGGGCTCGGCCCGAGAATCCTGGCGGCGAGGACGGCCGCGTTCTTCGCGTTGTCGACCCCGACGCATGCGACCGGGACGCCCGGTGGCATCTGCACGATCGAGAGCAGGGCGTCGAGGCCGTCGAGCACGCTCTTGGACGACCGCAGCGGGCACGCCGATCACCGGCAGGTCGGTGTGCGCGGCGAGCACGCCCGGGAGGGCGGCGGCGAGCCCGGCGCCGGCGATGAGGACGCGCAGGCCGCGCTCGCGCGCGGTCCGGCCGTACTCGGCGACCGCGTCCGGTTGCCGGTGCGCCGAGCGGACCTCGAACTCGTGCGCGATTCCGCGTGCCGTCGAGCTCGTCGAGGGCCGGCTGCATCCGCTCGCGGTCGGACTCGGAGCCGACGACGATGCCCGACGAGCGGGTCAGACATGGGCCATGGCGGCGATGTCCTTGCGATAGCGCATCCCGGGGAATGAGATCAGCTCGACACGCCGCGTAGGCGCGCTCTCGTGCGTCGGCGACGGTTGTCGCCGCTGGCCGTGACGTTCAGGATGCGGCCGCCGTTCGTCACGAGCCGGTCGCCGTGGAGCGCCGTGCCCGCGTGGAAGACGAGCGCGCCCGGCGCTCTCGGCCTCGTCGACGCCCTCGATCGTCGAGCCGGTGTCGCCTCGGGCCGGGTAGTCGCCGGCGGCGACGACGACCGTGACGGTGGCAGTGTCGGCCGACCGTGAGGTCGACGTCGAGAGGTCGCCGGCGGCGGCGGCGGCGAGCGCGCCGAGCAGGTCGCCCTCGAGCCGCGGGAGGAGCGACTGCGTCTCGGGGTCGCCGAAGCGGCAGTTGAACTCGAGGACGCGCGGTCCCTCGTCGGTGCAGCATGAGCCCGGCGAAGAGGCACGCCGACGAACGGCGCGCCGCGTTCCGGCGAGCTCCTCGAGCACCGGGCGGTGGACGGTGTCGAGGATCTCCTCGATCTCCGCGGGCCGAAGCCCGGGACCGGCGAGAACGAGCCCATGCCGCCCGTGTTCGGTCCGCGGTCGCCGTCGCTCGGCGCGCTTGAAGTCCTGCGCGACGGGCAGCGCGAGCGCGCGGCACGCCGTCGCAGAGCGCGAAGACCGAGATCTCCTCGCCCTCGAGCAGCTCCTCGATGACGATCGCGTCACCGAAGCGCAGCTGGCGGACTGGAGCGCGGCGTCGAGCTCCGTCTGGTCGCGGCAGACGAAGACGCCCTTGCCGGCCGCGAGGCCGTCCGCCTTGATCACGCACGGCGGCCGCGCAACGGAGAGCGGCGGCCGCGGTCGCGACGCCGGCGGCGCTCATGACGTCCTTCGCGAACGACTTCGAGCCCTCGATCCGCGCGGCGGCGGCGCTCGGGCCGAAGCACGGCGATTCCCGACATGCCGGAGCTCGTCGGCGACGCCCGACGACGAGCGGCGCCTCGGGCCCGACGACGACGAGGTCGACGTCCAGCGAGCCGGCGAGGCCGAGGAGGCCTTCGCCGTCCTCGGCGCGCACGGGGTGGCAGCGGCCGAGCGTCGCGATGCCCGGGTTACCCGGCGCGGCGTGCAGCTCGGACAGGTCGGCCGCCTGGCTCAGCTTCCACGCGAGCGCGTGCTCGCGACCGCCGGACCCGACCAGGAGCACCTTCACACGCGGACTCTACTGCCGACGGTCGCGAGCTCGACGGCGTCGTGCGTCGAGGAGCTAGCGCATCGAGACGACGCGCTCACGCTCCGCGCCGGTGCCGACGAGCGTGATCTCGACGCCGAGCTCGCGCTCGACGAACGTCGACGTAGGCGCGCGCCGCGTCCGGCAGGTCGTCGCGTCGAGCGGCTGCTGCCAGCCGGCGAGCGTCTCGTAGACCGGCCGGCAGTGGTGAAAGTCGCTCTGGTGCGCCGGGAAGTCGCCGCGTCTCGGTCCCGTCCCGCAAGCCGTACGCGACGCACACCGGCAGCTCGATTCGAACTCCGAGAGCACGTCGAGCTTCGTGAGCGCGAGCGACGTGATGCCGTTCAGACGCACCGCGTAGCGCAGCGCGACGAGGTCGAGCCAGCCGCAGCGCCGCTCACGGCCGGTCACCGTGCCGAACTCGCCGCCGAGGTCGCGGACGCGTTCCTGGTCGGCTCCTTCGATCTCCGTCGGGAACGGCCCTTCGCCGACGCGGGTGACGTACGCCTTCGCGACGCCGATGACCGCGTCGATGCGGTTCGGGCCGATGCCGATACCGGTCGCTGCGTTCGCGGCGACGGTGTTCGACGAGGTGACGAACGGATACGTGCCGTGGTCGAGGTCGAGCAGCGTGCCCTGCGCGCCCTCGAGGAGCACCGGGCGCCCGTCGTGCAGCGCGCGGTCGACGAGGAGCGACGTGTCGCGAGACGTACGGACGAATCCGCCGCGCGAACCCTTCGAGGCGCTCCGCGATCTCTTCGAGCTCGAGCGGCGGGACGCCGTAGACGCGCTCGAGCCACACGTTCTTCTCGGCGAGCGCGACCTCGATCTTCTGGCGGAGGATCTTCGGCTCGAGCAGGTCCTGGACGCGGATCCCGAGCCGCGCGGCCTTGTCGGCGTAGCACGGCCCGATCCCGCGCCGGGTCGTGCCGATCTGCAGCTTGCCGAGGCGGCGCTCGCTCGCCTGGTCGATCGCCACGTGCCACGGCATGATCAGGTGCGCCTCGCCGGAGAGGTGCACGTCGCTCGTCGCGATGCCGCGTCCCTCGAGCTCGTCCACCTCGGCGAGGAACACCTCCGGGTCGACGACGCAGCCGGCACCGATGACGCACGTCTTCCCGCGGAGGACGCCGCTCGGAATCTGGCGAATCTTGTACGTCTCGCCGTCGACGACGATCGTGTGCCCGGCGTTCGGACCGCCCTGGTAGCGGCACACGAGGTCGCAGTCCTGGGCCAGCAGGTCGACGATCTTGCCCTTGCCCTCGTCTCCCCACTGTGCGCCGACGATGACGGTGGCGGGCACGGCTGATCGAGTCTGACACAGCCCGCGGATAGGGTCCGCGGGTTGCACGAGGTCATCCATTTCGGGGGGATCGTGCTCCTCGTGTCCGGCGCCTTCACGGTCGCCGTGTTGTCGAACAAGGTGAGCGAGCGGCTCGGCGTGCCGGCCGCAGGGTTCTTCCTGCTGGCCGCGGCAATCGCCTCGGACCTCTGGCCGGCGCTCGCGGACGCGCTGTCCATCCGCGACGTCGAGCGCATCGCCGTGGTCGCTCTGATCGCGATCCTCTTCGACGGCGGAATGCGCGTCGGCTGGCGGCGCTTCCGCGAGTCGGCGGTGCCGATCGTCTCGCTCGGACTCGTCGGGACGTTCGCGACTGCGGGCCTGATGACGCTCGGGGCGCACTACGTGCTCGACTTCTCGTGGCAGACCGCAGGGCTGCTCGGCGCGGCGCTCGCGCCGACGGATCCCGCCGTGATGTTCTCGGTGTTCGGCCGCAACGAGATCGGCGGACGCACCGGGACGATCCTCGAGGGCGAGTCGGGCGCGAACGACCCGGTCGGGATCGCGCTCATGCTCGCCGCGGTGAGCCTGGCACAGGAGGACTCGACCTCCGTGGCGCACGCGGCGGGCGAGTTCGTCCTCGGCCTCGGGCTTGGAGTCGTCTTCGGCGTCGCCGGCGCGTACGTGCTGATGGCCGTCGCGCGACGCAGCTTCCTCCCAAGCCCCGCGCTCTTTCCGCTGCAGACACTCGCTCTTGCCGGGGTGATCTACGGGACCGCGACTGTCGCGCACGGCTCCGGGTTCCTCGCGGTCTACATCGCGGGGATCCTCATCGGCGACGCCGACATCCCGGCCAAGCGCGCGATCGAGCGCTTCCACACGTCGCTCGCGAGCCTCGCGGAGATCGTTGTCTTCGTCGCGCTCGGCCTGACGATCGAGCTCTCTGCGCTGGGCGACGACGGACGCTGGCTCGACGGGCTCGTGCTCGCGGTGCTGCTGGCGTTCGTCGCGCGGCCTGTCGCGGTCGGCCCGCTGCTGTTGCCGGTCAAGCTGTCACGCGGCGAGCGGCTCTTCGTGATGTGGAGCGGCCTGAAGGGTGCCGTTCCGATCCTGCTCGCGTCGTTCGCCGTCCTCGGCGCGGTCGAGGACGCCGATCGCATCTACGGGATCGTCTTCGTGGTCGTCGCGTTCTCGGTCTTGCTTCAGGGGGCGAGCATTCCGCACGTCGCCCGCCTGCTCGGCGTGCCGATGCGGCGGCACGAGCCGTGAGCGGCTAGCGCCCGTCGCGCTCGATGCGGATCTCGTGTCCGCGCGGGCACGCCAGTGAGCCGCGCGGGTGATCGAGCGAGAGCGTGCCCTGCACCGAGGGGAAGCTCTCGCCCAGATCGGCGCAGCGCTCGCAGACGACGGTGAAACCGGTCGCCAGCGGCGAGATCCACACGATCTGCTCGCTGGCGACCGCCCACGACGCCATCGCCCTACGCCGCCAAATCCGCGAACTTCGCGTACCGCTTCAGGAACGACAGCTTCTCGATGCCCGTCGGCCCGTTGCGGTGCTTGGACAGGATGATCTCGGCCAGCCCCTGCTGGTCGCTCTCCTCGTTGTAGTACTCGTCCCGGTAGACGAACATCACGAGGTCGGCGTCCTGCTCGATCGATCCCGACTCGCGGAGGTCGGAGAGGATCGGCCGCTTGTCGTGGCGCTGCTCGACCGCGCGGGACAGCTGCGACATCGCGACGATCGGAACGTCGAGGTCGCGCGCGAGCACCTTCAGCGAGCGCGAGATCTGGGAGACCTCCTGGACGCGGTTCTCGGCCGTCGTCCCAGAGGTCATCAGCTGGAGGTAGTCGACGATGATCAGGCCGAGGTTCGGCTCGCGGCTCTTGAGCCGTCTCGCCTTCGAGCGGATCTCCATCATCGTGATCGAGCCCGTGTCGTCGACGTAGATCGGCGCCTTCATGAGCTTGTCGCCGGCGGCGACGAGTCGCGGCCAGTCGTCCTGCGCGAGCTTGCCCGTCCGCAGTCGCTGCGACTCGACCTTCGCCTCGCTGCAGAGCAGGCGCTGCGTGACCTCCGACTTCGACATCTCGAGCGTGAAGAGCGCCACGGGCGTGTCGCTGCCGCAGGGCGAGGTTCGCCGCGATGCAGAGCCCGAGCGCCGACTTCCCCATGCTCGGACGGGCCGCGACGATCACGAGGTTGCCGGGCTGGAAGCCCGACGTCAGCCGGTCGAGGTCGCGGAAGCCCGAGGGGACGCCGGTGACGTCGGCGCCCGCCTCGTAGAGCGCGGTGATGCGCTCGAAGCTCTCCTTGAGCAGCTCCTCGATGTGGCTGAACTCGGTCGTGACGCGGCTCTGCGAGAGGTCGAAGACGACCTGCTCGGCACGGTCGACGAGGATCTGCGTCTCGCCCGGACGTTCCCAGCCGAGCTGGGCGATCTCCTGGCCGGCCGCGATCAGGCCGCGCAGGGTCGCCATCTCGCGGACGATGCGCGCGTAGTGCGCCGCGTTCGCCGTCGCGGGTACGAGGGCCGCGAGCTCGTGGAGCCGGACTCGTCCACCGGCACCCTCGAGCTCCCCGCGCTCCTCGAGCTCGTCGACGAGGGTGATCGCGTCCACCGGCTCGCCCTTCGCGTAGAGGGCGAGTGCCGCGCGGTAGATCTTCGCGTGGCTCTCGCGGTAGAAGTCGGACGCGTCGAGCACCTCGCTCACCGCCCCGATCGCGCCCGGGGAGAGCAGCATCGCCCCGAGGACGGACTCCTCGGCCTCGAGGTTCTGGGGTGGCGCGATCGGAGCGGCTTCAGCGAGCTGGGCGACAGGTGCCACGAGCCGTGAGCTAAGCACTGCCGGTGAGGTGTTGCCAGGTCTTGACGACTCGGTTTTCGACATGTCGAAAGGGCGGTTTTGCAGGGATGAGAGAACACATGTTCTCATACCTGTCGGCTGGATCTGTGGATAGAACTGCCGCTCCGAGCGGAAAATTCGGCGGTCAATTCACAGGACGTGGAAAGAGGTGTGAATCCCTTTCCCCACCCTGTCCACAGAACGGCGCGGACGCCGCTTTTTCAGCGGTCCGCGATTGTGGAACACGTCCGCCCGGGCGCCTAGCTGCTGGTCGTCCGTGCCGGCGTCGACCGCGCGGTCGAACTCGTCCGCCGGCAGCTCGCCGGCGACGTCGCTCCGCCGTCGGCTCGACCTCGTCCGCGGTCGGAGACTTCCGGGTCCTGAGCCGCCGCGGCGGCGTCGAGCTCGTCGAGGTCGAGCTCCTCCTTCTGCTCGGCCGCGTCGGCCTCGGCCTGCGCATCCGCCTCCGCCCGCTCGGCCGCCTCCATGGCCTCGAGCTCCTCCTCGGGCGGGAGCTCTCCACCCTCGGGGACGACGAGCGTCCGGACCTCGGCGGTCACGTCCTGGAAGAGCTCGATCGGCACCTGGTGGCGGCCGATCCGCTTGATCGTGTCGATCTCGATCTTGCGGCGGTCGACGCGGACCTTGTGCTTCGACCAGAGCTGGTCGGTGATGTCGGTCGGCGTGACGGAGCCGAACAGCGAACCGGTCGGGCCGGCCTTCACGTCGAAGCGGAGCTCGATCTGGCTCAGCCGCTCGGCGAGCGCCTGGGCGTCCTCGAACGTCTTCGCCTCCTCGCGCGCGCGGCGATCCTCCACCTTGCGCAGCTCGGCGACCCGCGCCGGCGTCGCCTCGTCGGCGAGGCCGCGCGGGAACAGGAAGTTGCGCGCGTACCCGCGCGCGACGTTGACGACCTCGCCGCGGAGGCCGACCTTGTCGATGTCCTTTCGGAGGATGACTTCCATCGGCACGGCGTTACTTGTCGGCGACGTACGGCAGCAGCGCCATCTCACGCGCCCGCTTGACGGCGACCGCGACCTGGCGCTGGTGCCGCCGGCACGCGCCGGTGATACGGCGCGAACGGATCTTCCCCCGCTCCGAGATGTAGCGGCGGAGCTGGTTCACGTTCTTGTAGTCGATCTCGTCGACCTTGTCCTTGCAGAAGTAGCAGGACTTCCGTCTGATCGGGCCCGGTCGACGCTCCCGGACGCTTGCGTCCGGGCTGCCGGTCCCGATCTCTGTCTCCTCCTCGCGGCGGCATCAGAAGGGAATGTCGTCGTCGGCGCCGGTGGGGGCGAAGTCCTCGTTGCCGGCGGTCGCGCCGGCCGGGACGAACTGCCCTCCGCCGCCGTTGCCTCCGCCGCCCTCACGGCTGCCGAGGAACTGCACGGAGTCCGCGATGATCTCCACCGCCTGCCGCTTCGTTCCGTCCTGCGCCTCCCACTCGCGCCAGTCGAGGCGCCCGTCGACGCCCACGGGGCGTCCCTTTGAGAGGTACTGCGCGCAGCTCTCGCCCTGGTTTCCCCAGACGGTGACGTCGAAGTAGTTGGGCTTGTCGCCCCAGTTCCCCTGGGCGTCCTTCTGGCGCGTGTTGACGGCGAGCCTCAGCTTGCAGACGGCCGTCCCGCTCGGTGTATGCCGCAGCTCGGGGTCCTTCGTCAGGTTCCCCACGAGCACGACGCGGTTGATGTTGGCCATGTCTTCTACTCCTCTTCCGAACTGGTGTTCGCTTCAGCATAGGCGGGCTCGGGGACGGACTCGGCCGGGGGCTCGGGCTCCGGCGGGGGCGGCCCGGGCGCGGCGCCCTCGATCCGGCGCACCGCCAGGTGCCGCATGACGCCGTCCGTGATCCGGAGGATCCGCGAGAGCTCGGCGAGCGTCTCCGCGTCGGCGTCGAAATTCAGGAGGTGGTAGGTGCCCTCTCCCTTGTGGTTGATCTCGTAGGCGAGGCGGCGCCGTCCCCAGAGGTTGTGCCCCACCCACGTGCCGTCCGAGCGCTCCACGAGCTCGCGTGCGCGCTTGACGATCTCGTCCTGCCGCTCCTCGGGCAGCTCAGGATCGAGCATGAGCAAGATTTCGTATGCGACCACTGTTTCCCGAGACCTCCCTTCCTTTGGTCTGAATCGGCCTCGCCGGCTGGCGCCGTTCGGGAATACGCGGCGCGATGACGAGGCAGGAAGCGGCGGGCAGTGTAGCATCGCCGCGTGCGACGGCCGCTCGCCTGGCTGCTCGGAGCAACCGCCGTCTTCGGCTTCCTCCGGCGGCGCCGAGCCCGGCCCGCGACGGCGAGCCACGACCCCCGTGCCGACGAGCTGCGCGACAAGCTCGCGGAGTCGCGCGCGATCGTCGAGGAGAGGGACGAGTTCGAGGGAGCGGAGCTGACGGTCGACCGCGCCGAGCCCGCCCCCGAGGATCCCGAGTCGCGCCGACGCGCCGTCCACGATGCCGGCCGTGCGACGGTCGAGCGCATGCGCGAGGGAAACGCCTAGGCGCGGAGCGACGCAGCGCCCTCGGCGGCCAGCGCCGCCGCGGCCGCGACCAGCACGGTCGTCCCACCCGGCGGCAGGTCCGCGTAGTACGCGACGGTGATCCCGGTCAGGACGGAAGCCAGGCCGATCCCCATCGCGAGCAGGATCGTCGAGCGCATGCTCCAGGCGAAGCGCGTGGCCGCGATCACAGGCAGGACCATGAGTGCGGCGATGAGGAGGATGCCGACAACGCGCATCGAGAGCGCGATCGTCACCGCCGCCAGACCGGCGGTCACCGCGTTGAGGAGCGGCACCGGCAGGCCTGCGACGCGTGCGCCCTCCTCGTCCACGACGGTGGCGACGAGCGGCCGGTAGAGCACCGCGATCAGTCCCATCGCGGCGATGCCGAGCGTCGCGATCACGACGAGGTCGCCTCGGGTGACGGTGAGGATCGAACCGAACAGGAACTGGAAGATGTTCACGTTCAGCGCACCGGCCGCCGAGACGATGACGACGCCGGCGGCGATGCCGGTGTAGAAGACGAGCGCGAGCGCCTGGTCTCCGGCGGATCGCCGCCGGGCCCGCAGCCATTCGATCGAGAGCGCGCCCGCGAGGGACACGACCAGCGCCGTGAGCACGAGCGGGAAGTCGAGGAGGTAGCCGATCGCGACTCCGGCGAACGCGACATGGCCGATCCCGTCGCCGATCAGGCTCATCCGGCGCTGCACGAGGAAGAAGCCGACCGCCGGCGCGAGCAGCCCGACGACGATCCCCGCGCCGAACGCCAGCCGCATGAACTCGAGGTCAAGCATGCGTGTGCGAGGGGTCGTGCCAGACACCGGGCAGGGCCGAAGGAGGCCCGTCGAAGACGATCCGCTCGCGGACGAGGACGATCCGCGCGACGAAGGACTCGACTGCGCCGAACTCGTGCGAGACGTAGAGGATCGTCATCCCGAGGTCGTTGCGGAGCTCCTGCAGCAGCGCGGCGATCGCGTCCTGCGCCTCGACGTCAACGCCGGTCGTGGGCTCGTCGAGGACGAGCAGCTCGGGCTCGGCTGCGAGCGCCTTGGCGATGAAGGCGCGCTGCTGCTGTCCGCCCGAGAGCGTCTGCAGGCGTCGGCTGGCGCGGTCGGTGAGCCCGACCCGCTCGATGGCGGCGTCCACCACCTCCCGGTCGCCCGTCGTGAGCGGGCCGAGCAGCCGTGTCCGCGGGGTCCGGCCCGCGGCGACGAGCTCGCGCACGGTGATCGGCGCGTCGATCGCGGCCTGGGCGCGTTGCGCGAGGTAGCCCAGCCGTCGCGCCGAGAGCTCGATCCGGCCCGCGGTCGGTTGTGCGAGCCCGAGCACGAGGCGCACGAGCGTCGTCTTGCCGCCTCCGTTCGGGCCTGCGATGGCGACGAATTCGCCCTGCTCGACCTCGAGGTCGACGTCCCTCAGCACCGGCTGCCCGTGCCCGTACGCGAAGGAGACGTTGTCGAGGCGGACGGCTAGCGGCATCCGAGCGCGTCCCGCAGCTCGAGCAGGTTGTGCTGCATCAGCGTGAAGTAGGTCTGACCCTGGCCCTCTCCCTCGTCGGTGAGCCCCTCGATCGGGTCGAGGACCGCAGTGCGCGCACCTGTCTCGCGCGCGACGGTCTCGGCGACGCGCGCTGAGACGAGCCGCTCGAAGAAGACCGTCGTCGATCCGGTGCGGCGCACCTCCTCGACGGCGCGGGCGAGCTGCTTCGGCGAGGGCTCCGACTCGGGCGTGAGGCCGGTGATCGCAGACTGGCGGAGCCCGTATCGGCGTGCGAGATAGCCGAACGCTTCGTGGCTCGTCACGAATGTGCGGCGCGCGCAGTGCCGCAGTCCGATGCGGTACTGCCGGTCGAGGCGGCGGAGGTCGGCGACGAGCGCCCGTGGGGACCGGCCCAGCACCGCGCCGATCCGCTGCACGACTTTCGTGAACAGCACGGGGTCGAGCCAGACGTGCGGGTCGCCCGGATGAAGAGGCAGGCCCTCGAGCAGGTCGACCGCTCTCCCGTGCGTCTGCGAGGCGGCCTCGGACACCGCCGGCTGGAAGCCGTGGCCGAGGTAGAGAACGACGTCGGCGTCGACGATCCGGCCAACCGTGCGTGGCGTGAGCTCGATGTCGTGCGGCTCAGCGCCGACCGGGGTGAGGTTCTCCACGTCAAGGCTCGGTCCGCCGATCCGCTCGGCCGCGTAGGCGAGTGGGTAGAAGGCCGCGACGACCGACTTCTTCCCGGTCGACGCCGACGTGCTCCCGCAGGCCGTCAGCAGGCATGCCACGGAGATAACGAGAACGATTCTCGAAATCATGGCGCGCACGATACAGTAGGGCGGATGGCAAAACGCACAAGCGCATGGACGGGGCACGCGCTCGACGCGCTGGCGGCGGCCGGCTACCGTCGCGGCGGCGCGCGCCAGGCCGTGGTCGAGCTGCTCGGCCGGCAGAACTGCTGTCTCAGCGCGCAGGAGATCTTCGACGAGCTGCGCCGCCTCCGGCGACCGGTCGGCATCGCGTCGGTGTACCGCGCCCTCGACGCGCTTGCCGCTCTACGGCTGGTCAAGCGAGTCGAGGCGGGTGACGGGATCGCCCGGTTCGAGCAGTCGGCGGCTGACGGCGACCACCATCACCACCTGATCTGCCGCGACTGCGGGAAGGTCGAGGCATTCACCGACACGCGGCTGGAGCGGGCCATCGACCGTGTAGCGGGCGGTCTCGGCTACCTCGTCGAGGAGCACGAGGTCGTGCTCACCGGCGCCTGTGCCGACTGTTCCTAGGGTCGGACGAAGGCGGCCACGCCGGCCGCAAGACCGGTCGCGACCTTCTGCTGATACGCGGCGCTGCGCAGAAGACGGGCCTCGGCCGGATTCGTCATAAAGCCGGCCTCGACGAGGATCGCGGGCACGTCCGCCCAGTTGAAGCCCGTCAAGTCCGAACGTCGGGAGAGGCCGAGGTTCGTCGCGCGTGTGGAACGGATGAGTGCCGTCTGGACCCGGCGCGCGGCGCTCAGGCTCCGGCTGTAGATGTCGTCCGTCCAGCCGCGATGCAGGGCGGGCGCCAGCATGCTGATCCCGTGGTGCGATCGATCGGTCGAGCCGTCCGCGTGGATGCGCAGCATGAGCGCCGCGTGGCGGACGTTGCAGAACCGGGCGCGCTCGATGTTCCCGCCTGCGTACGTCGGGCCAGTACGCGTCATCGCGACGCGATAGCCGTTGCGCAGGAGCAGCGCGCGAGTGCGCCGCGCGATCGCGAGGGCAACGGGCGCCTCGTCGATCGTCCCGCCCCCGTCCTTGATCTTCATCACGCTCGAGCCGGGTCCGATCGGCTCGGTCTGTCGTCCGATCGCCGGAACCGTGCCGTGTCCCGGGTCGAGGCAGATGAGCGGCGGCTGGTGCGACGGCGAGCATCACGGGAGTCTGCCTGGTCTCGGTCCGGGCACTCAGCGAGGCTCGGAGCCCGGCGCAGCCCTTCGCCGGCGGTGGCCGGCCACCGCAGTTCGAGCGCGCCAGGCTCCGTTCAGGCAGACCGGCCGGTTGGCGGAAACTTGCTGTGGATTTCGCGCGCGGGAGTTGGCGCACTTTCGTCACCGCGCCGTTCAACCTAGGGGTCAGACCCAGATGTACGTCACAGGTGTGCCGAGATCGCCACGACTTCTGCGCGTTAGGGTCGCGCGCATGGCGCTACGGATGCCAGTCGTCTGGAGCGACAAGCACCGGCTGCACGATCCGACGGCGGAGACGTGGATCGGCGTGCGCACGCCGGCGGCGGAGGTTCCCACCCGCGCCGAGGCGATCCGCGAGACGCTCACGTCCGCCGGCGCGACCGTCCTCGACGCCCAGGAGCAGCCCGACGATGCCGTCGCCGCCGTCCACGGCGACGACCTGCTCAACTTCCTCGCGACCGCCTGGGCGGACTGGGACACCGCCGGACTCCCCCGAGATCCGGGCCAGCCCGAGGTCGTCCCGTACGTCTTCGCGCATCCGACGCTCGCCGCCGGCCGCCCGCTCGCCGTCCCCGCCGCGACCTGGGCACGGCCGGGGTACTACGCCTACGACACGATGACCCCCGTGGGCCCCGGCACGTGGACGGCCGCTCGCGCAGCCGTCGACGTCGCTGTCACCGCGGCCGACCACGTCGCCGACGGCGCTCTCGCGGCCTACGCCTGCTGCCGTCCGCCTGGGCACCACGTGACGCGCTCGTCCTACGGCGGGTCGTGCTACCTGAACAACGCCGCGGCGGCCGCGGCCAGACTGCGGGACCATTTCGACGTCGTAGCCGTCGTGGACCTCGACGCGCACCACGGCAACGGCACGCAGGAGATCTTCTACTCGCGCGACGACGTGCTCGTCGGGTCCGTCCACGTCGACCCCGCCGCAGGCTGGTTCCCGCACTACGTCGGCTTCAACGGCGAGGACGGAACGGGCGCCGGGGAGGGAGCGAACCGGAACCTCGGCCTCGAGCCCGGCTCCGGCGACGACGCCTGGCTCGACGCCGTCGGCGACCTCGCCGACTGGGCCCGGCAGCAAAGGAGCCCAGGCGCTCGTCGTCTCCGCAGGTGTCGACGCGGCCGCCGGCGATCCGGAGAGCCCGCTGAATGTCACGCCCGACGGTTTCCGCACCGCGGGCCGCCGGCTCGGCGCGCTCCACCTTCCGACCGTGCTCGTCCAGGAGGGCGGCTACGACCTCGAGACGATCGGCTCACTCGTGCTCGAGCTCCTGCTCGGAGTGGAGGAGGGCCTCGATGGCTGAGTCGCAGTCCATCTGGGTGGGCAAGGACGAAGAAGCCGGGATCCCGGTCCCGCCGCGCAAGGACGTCGACCCGCCGGCGCACTGGCGCCTCGAGGCGGTCGCCGCGAGCGAGCGCCCGCGCTCACTCACCGTCGGCGCCGACGGCCGCACGCTGCTCTTCGTCGAGGACCGCGACACGTCGGACGTCTGGAGCCTCGACCTCGACGAGCGCGTCCCTCGACGGATCACGACCGGACGCGACCCGGCGCCGTACTGGGAGGACGACGAGCCGCGGCTCTCGCCGGACGGGAAGACCGTGGCCTACACCCAGGACGGACACGTGATGCTCGCGCCGCTGGCCGGCGGGCCGCCGAGGAAGCTCGTCGAGGCGAGCAGCCCCGTCTGGCTGGGCGACGAGCGCCTCGTCGTTGCGATCGAGCGCGACCGAACGACGCGGCTCGCCGTCACGAACATCGACGACGCCTGGCCGCAGCGACTTGCGACGTGGCACGGGGAGCTCGACGACTACGGCGACGAGGGCGAGGCCGCTGTGTCCCCGGACGGCCGCGAGGTCGCATACACGTTCAGCCCACGCGACGACCTCAACCGCAGCGAGATCCGAGTCGTGGACGTTGCGAGCGGAGCCGTCCGCGCGCTCACCGGCACCGAGCGGATGCACGACTGCACAGCCGTTTGGTCGCCGGACGGCACGACGATTGCCTACAGCTCCGAGAGCAACGGGCTGGTACGAGCTCCATCTCGTCGGCGCCGACGGGACCGACAACCGCCAACTCACTCACGCACAGGCCGACTTCACCGACCACCGTTGGCATCCCGACGGATCGAAGCTCGCGGCCGTCCGCGGACGTCGTAACCGCTTCGATCTCGATCGTCGTCGCCGACGACGGCAACGTCGAGGTAGTCGCCGAAGGGGGCTCCTATTCCGCGCCCGGCTGGACCGCCGACGGCGGCATCGTCACGGCGTACGAGGACCACGCGACCCCGCCGGAGCTCCGCCTGCTCACGGCAGCGCCCGGCTCGTCGCCCACGACCATGTACGCGCCCGCGCCGATCTCCCTCCGCGCTGCGCCGCACGTCACGCCGGAGGACATCACGTACGCGTCCTTCGACGGGCTCGAGATCCACGCCTTCCTCTTCAGGCCGCGACAGGCATCTCCCGCCACTCCCGTCCCCGCCGTCGTCTACCCCCACGGCGGCCCGACCTCCTACTACGGGGACGAGTGGGACGGCCACGCGCAGTACTTCATCGACAAGGGCTACGCCTGGCTCGCTCCGAACTTCCGCGGCTCGACCGGGTACGGACGCGAGTTCGAGCGGAGGAACCACGACGTCTGGGGGGTCGACGACACGAAGGACTGCCTCGCCGCCGCCGACTTCCTCCGCACGCTCGACTGGGTCGACGGCGACCGACTCGCGATCTTCGGCGCGAGCTACGGCTCGTACATGGCGCTGCTCGCCGCCGCCGACGACGACAAGCGGAGGTTCACGTGCGCCGTCTGCAAGTACGGGGATTGCGACATCGTGACGTCGTGGGCGCAGGGTGATCGCGACGGCGTCCAGGATCTCGAGCGGATGATGGGGCCTCCCTCAGCCGCGCGTGCTGCCTATCGGCAAGGCTCCCCGGTGCACCGGCTCGAGAACGTCGAGATCCCGCTTCTCGTCGCTCACGGGGAGAAGGACGAGCGCGTGAGCCCGAAGCAGTCGGAGGAGCTCGTCGCCGAGCTGCGGCGCCTCGACAAGACATTCCAGTACGTCACGTACCCCACCGAGGGGCACGGGCTCCTCCGCGCAGGCCCGCAGGTCGACTTTTACCGCCGACTCGAGCGCTTTTTCGACTGGTACCTGATGTGACGAAGCCCTCGTCTTTGAAAACCCCTGCTGAACCTGCTGATAATCGGCGCGTGAGCCTCGGCCGGCGCATGCTGCTGCTTCTCCCGCTCGCAGTCCTGCTCGCCGCCGCACTCGTCGCCGCCACCGTGAGTCGCGCGGCCGACGACGACGGCAAGGTCGTCACGCTCAGGGTAGGAATCGATCAGGACATCGACAGCTGGAACCCGCTCGTCGGCGTGACCGTCCCCGCGTACGAGGCGTGGAACCTTCAGTACGCCACCCTTACCGACAAGGCTGCGAGCGACTTCCACACCATCCCCGGGCTCGCGTCGTCGTGGAAGGAGTCGAACGGCGGCAAGACGTGGACGTACACGCTGCGGCCGAACCTGAAGTGGTCCGACGGGCAGCCGCTGACCGCGGACGACGTCGCCTACACGATCAACCGCGCGCGCAAGGAGGAGTGGCTCAACTACACGGCGACCGTCCAAAACCTCACGGCGAAGGCGGAGGGGCCGAACAAGGTCGTGATCACGTCTTCCGTCCCCGACCCGAAGCTGCCGACGATGGACGTGTACATCCTCCCGAAGCACATCTGGGAAAAGTACGACGCGAAAGCGATCACGAAGTACAACGGCCAGTCGCCCGTCGGATCGGGGCCCTTCGTCTACGAGGCTTTCCAGAAGGGCCAGTTCTGGCGCATGAAGGCGAACCCGAACTACTGGAAGGGCAAGCCCGCCGTGGACCAGGTCGTCGTCCGGGACTTCAACAACCCCGATGCAATGGTGGCGGCCCTGCAGCGCGGCGAGCTCGACGCGGTTCACAACGTCCCGAGCGCGGCCTTCAAGCGGCTCGAGGGGAGCGACAACATCGTCACGGTCCAGGGCCAGCAGGGCGGCTTCGACGAGCTTGCGCTCAACGGCGGTGCGGGGCTGAAGAAACCCAACCCGGCGCTTCTCGATCCCAAGTTCCGAGAGGCGATCGCCCGCGCGATCGACAAGAAGACGATCGTCTCGAGAGTCCTCAACGGCCTCGGGATCCCGGCGGACGCGATGAGCCCGTCGGCGAACCCCGAGTGGATCCCGACGATCCCGCAGAACGAGCGCTACACCTTCGACCTCGCGAAGGCGAACCAGATTCTCGACGCTGCCGGGTACAAGGACACGAACGGCGACGGGATCCGCGAGGAGAAGGGCGGCGGCAAGAACATCGTGCTGCGCTACGCCGTCCGGTCGGAGTCGTCGACGTCTTCGAACACCGCCGAGTACATCACGGGCTGGCTGAAGAAGATCGGCATCGACACGACGCAAAAGCCGTACGACGACAGCGCGCTCACCGTCCTGATCGGGAAGGGCGACTACGACCTTTTCGTGTGGGGCTGGACGCCGTTCGTCGACCCGGACCCGATGCTCTCGTACTTCACGTGCGACCAGGTCAGCAAGGACCCCAGTGACCCGACGAATTACTACAACGACGCGAACTGGTGCGACCCGGAGTACGACAAGCTTTACAAGAAGCAGAACGTCGAGCTCGACCACGCGAAGCGCGTCCAGTTCGACCACGACATGCTCACGCGCTTCTATCGCGCAGCCGTGTACGACCCGCTCTACCGCAGCCCGGATCTGCAGGCCTACAGGACCGACCGCTTCACCGGCTGGATCAAGCAGCCGGCCAACATCGGCCCCGTGCTCTTCAGCAATACCTCCCCGACGTACGCGGCGCTCGAGCCGATCTCCGGCTCGTCGAGCGACAGCGGACTCAGCACGGCCGGGATGGTCGGGCTCGGAGTCGGGATCGCGGTGCTGATCGCCATCGGTGCCTGGTGGCTCCTCCGGCGGCGGACCGCCGACGAGCGCGAGTAGCGCACCTCCGCCCGGATGACCGCGCGCTTCGTCACGGGGCAGATCCTCGGCTCCATTGTGACGCTGCTCTTCGTCATCGTCTTCAACTTCTTCCTCTTCCGCGTCGTCGAGACCGACCCCGTTGCGACGCTCTTTCGCGGGCGTAACCTCACCCAGGAGCAGCGCAAGGAGCTGACGAAGCAGTTCGGCCTCGACGGCTCCAAGGCGACCCAGTTCGTCAACTACCTGAAGGAGACGGCGCACTTCAACCTCGGGCGCTCGTACACGACGAACCAGCCGGTCGCGACCGAGATCATGAACAGTGCCTGGCCGACCATCGCGCTCGTCGGCGTCTCGACACTCTTATCGACCGTCTTCGGGGTCCTCATCGGGATCTTCGCCGCGTGGAAACGCGGGTCGCCAACGGACTACGGCTGGACGACCTTCACGATGGCGACGTACTCGATGCCGGACTTCTGGCTCGGCATGCTCCTTTTGACGACACTGGCGGTGAGCCTCGGGCTCTTCCCCGTCGGCGGGATCACGGACGCCACGTCGACAGCCACGGGCATTCCGAAGCTGTTCGACGAGGCCCAGCACATGTTCCTCCCTGCGTTGACGCTCACGCTCGCCTATCTGGGCGAGTACGCGTTGATCATGCGCTCGTCGCTGCTCGACACGATGCGCGAGGACTACCTGGTCCTTGCGCGCGCGAAAGGCATGCGTGACGTGCTCGTGCGGAACCGGCACGCCGTGCCGAACGCGCTGCTCCCGGTTGTCACCCTGATCGCGATCAACTTCGGCTTCGTCCTGTCGGGAGCGATCGCCGTCGAGACGATCTTCTCCTGGCCCGGTCTCGGCCTTGCGACCTTCCACGCGATCAACGGCCCCGACCTTGCGATGCTCCAGGGGCTGTTCCTCGTCTTCAGCGCCGCCGTGATCCTCTTCAACCTGATGGCGGACCTGTTGTACGCGTACCTCGACCCGCGGGTGCGCACCGGATGAGCTCGGCGACCGCGGTTCCCTCCGCCCGGCGCATCGCGTGGCTTCGGCGGCGCCGCGCCTGGGGGCAAGCATGGACGCTCTACCGGAGAAGCAGGCCCGGGATGATCGGGCTCGTGATCATGGTGCTGGCGGTCGCCATGGCCTTGTGTGCACCGCTCCTCGCCGATCGCTCCGGGCTCCGCGCGGTGAACGCGGTGGACAATCCCGTCTGGGCGAGCCCGTCCGAGTTCCACCCGCTCGGCACGGACAACCTCGGGCGGAGCGTGTGGACGCAGTTCGTGTGGGGCTCGCGCATCAGCCTGCTCGTCGGGCTCGCCGCGACCGTCATCGCGATGTTCATCGGCTCACTCGTCGGCATCGTCGCCGGCTTCTACGGCCGGCGTCTCGGCGCGGTGCTCATGCGCATCACGGAATGGTTCCTCGTGATCCCGTTCCTGCCGCTCGCCATCGTCCTCGCGGCGGTGCTCGGCCCGTCGGTGGGGAACATCATCTTCGTCATCGGGATCACCTCCTGGCCGTCGACGGCAAGGTTGATCCGCGCACAGGTCCTGACGCTCAAGGAGCGCCTCTACGTCGACCGCAGTCGCGCCCTCGGCGCATCGCGCGGGCACCTGATGGCGCGTCACATCCTCCCGAACGTCTCGCCGCTCATTCTCGCGAACACGACGCTGACCGTCCCCATCGTGATCCTCTCGGAGACGACGCTCTCGTTCCTGGGGCTGGGGGACCCGACACGCCCGTCGTGGGGGAAGATGCTGCAGGAGAGCTTCGCGGCCGGCGCGCTGACGCAGGGCGCATGGTGGTACTACCTTCCGCCCGGTCTCGGGATCATGCTCGTCGTCCTCGCCTTCACCCTGTGCGGCCACGCGCTGGAGGAAGTGCTCGACCCGCGTCTTCGGGGCCGCCGCGGATGACCGTCGCGGCCGCACGCGGGACTGCACCGCTTCTGTCGGTCCAGGACCTGCGGGTCACCTACCGGCCGCACGGGGCGCCGCTGCCGGCCGTGCGCGGCGTGACCTTCGATCTCAACGAGCGGGAGACGCTGGGGCTCGCCGGCGAATCGGGCTGCGGCAAGTCGACGCTCGCCGGCGCGCTGCTCCGCCTCCTGCCGCCTGGGACCGAGATCGAGGGAAGTGTCTTACTGAACGGCGAGGACGTGCTCACGATGCGGCCCGGTCGCCTGCGCGCCGTGCGCTGGACGGAGGCGGCGATCGTGTTCCAGGGCGCACTCCACACGCTGAATCCGGTGCACCGGATCGGGCGCCAGATCGGCGAAGCGATCGAGCTCCACGAGCGCGGCATCCGCAGCTCGGCGGTCAACAAGCGCGTCGGGGAGCTGCTCGAGACCGTCGGCCTGCCGGCGCACCGCGCCTCCGAGTATCCGCACCAGCTCTCCGGCGGTCAGCGGCAACGCGTGCTCATCGCGCTCGCGCTCGCGTGCACACCGCAGCTGCTGATCGCGGACGAGCCGACGACGGCGCTCGACGTCATGGTGCAGGCGCAGGTGCTCCGGCTGCTCGACGGCCTGCAGCGGGACTTCGGGCTCGCGATCCTCTTCATCACGCACGACCTGTCGATGCTCGCGTCTGCGTGCAAGCGGCTCGCCGTGATGTACGCGGGGCAGATCGTCGAGGAGGGCCCCACCGAGACAGTGCTCGCTCAGCCTGCGCATCCGTACACACGCGCGCTCGCGGCCGCATTCCCGATCATCGGCGACGAGTCGTTCCGCATGAACCCCTCGGGCCTCCCCGGCGACCCGCCCGACCCGCGCGAGATCCCCACGGGTTGCCCGTTCCACCCGCGGTGCCCCGTGGCGGTCGACGAGTGCCCTCGGGTGGATGTTCGGCTCTGGGAAGCCGGAGCGCGCCGCAGTGCGGCCTGCGTCCACGTCCGCGACGGGCGCTGGCCGTGACCGATCCGGGCCTCCTCGAGCTGGACGACATCCATGTCCGCTTTCGCGGCCGCGGCGGCGCCACCGTCCGTGCAGTGGACGGCGTCGATCTCGAGCTCCGCCCGGGCGAGGTGCTCGCGCTCGTCGGCGAATCAGGCTGTGGCAAGACGACGCTCGCCCGTTCCGTCCTCGGGCTCGAGCAGCCGAGCCAGGGAGAGATCCGGTTCGAGGGAGCCCCCCTTCGTTACAGCACGCGAGGGCTGCGCGCCTACCGGCGGCGCGTGCAGATGGTGTTCCAGGACCCGGCCGGCGCGCTCAATCCGCGTCAGACGATCTACGAGGCCGTCGCCGAGGGGCTGCGCATCCAGGGCTCGGACAACGAGGAGTCACGTGTGGCCGACGCGCTCGCGCGCTGCGGGCTCCGTCCGCCCGAGCGCTTTCTGCCGCTCTACCCGTACGAGCTCTCCGGCGGGCAGCGCCAGCGCGTCGTCATCGCCGGGGCGATGGTGCTCGGGCCGAGCATCCTCGTCGCGGACGAGCCCGTCTCGAGCCTCGACGCATCCGTGCGCGGAGAGATTCTCCAGCTGATGCTCGGCCTCGTGCGCGACACCGGCATCGCGATCCTCGTCGTCACACACGATCTCGGCCTCGCCTGGAACATCGCCGACCGTGTCGCGGTGATGTACCTCGGACGCATCATCGAGCACGGCAGCACCGAGCAACTGCTCGCGAACCCGAAGCATCCATACACGAGGGCTCTGCTCTCGGTCGTACCGGAGATCCGCCACGTCGAGGAGCAGATCCTCGTCGGCGAGGTCCCGGACCCGACGAGGATCCCCCCGGGATGTCGGTTCCACCCGCGCTGCCCACTCCTGCGCGAGGGCGAGTCTGCGCGTCTCGGGATCGAGGACCGCTGTCGCGGCGACGACCCGGTGCTCCTTCCGGTCTCGAACGCCCCGACGGCCGCGAATCAGCGCGCGGCGTGCCATGCGGTGCCGAGCTACGAGGTCACTGCAGCCGGCGCGGGATGACGTGCTCCCAGCGCCGCTCGCGGCGCCCGTCCTCGCCGCCCAGTCCCTCCGCGCTCACGTCGACGACGACGTGGTACGCCTCCGCGTCCGAGCGCAGCTCGAGGCGCGCCTCGGTGACACACTCCACCTCCGGCCACGCAACCCGGTACGTGGCCCGCGCGCGCGCCCACGCCTGTCCTGGATCGACGGTCGAGACGCCGACCGCGCCCTCGTAGTCCTCCGCGACGCGCGCGCCGAACTCTCCGTCGTAGCGGGCGCCGTGCGCGATCTCCGCGCGGGTCTCGCGCTCGAGCACGTCGCGCGTGATGCGCCAGACGACCGGTGGCTGCGTCTCCTTCGTGTCAGGAGAATGCGCGTCGCCCTTCGAGGGAGCAGTGAAGGGCGGCGGCACCTGGATCGGGGCAGGGCCGTCGACGACAGGGAGATCGAGCTCCAGCGTCGAGCGGTCGACCGTGAGCGTCGCGGCGGCCGGCGGTGGCCAGATGTTCGGCCAGTCGGCGCCCGCGAGCGACAGCCGGATCCGGTGTCCGGGGTCGAACGCCCACGACGTCGCCTCGAGCTCGAGCGCGATCGTCGTCAGCTCGCCGGGGACGACCGGCCGGGGCTCGAGGGACGAGTCGCGGTGGGTGAGGTTCAACAGGCCGCGTGTAACGAGCGACGAGGTGCCGTCCGGGAAGACGTCGCAGAGCTTGGCCGAGAGGAAGGCGACCGGGACCGTCGAGGCGAGCGTCACGCGGACGCGCACCTGGCCCATGATCTCGAGGCCTGCCGCGTCCCACTCGTAGGTCAGAGACCGCGCGTCGTCCTCGCGTTGGTCCGACGGCTGGCCCCACGGGAGTCGCGCGGCGCACGAGATCCACGCGGTCGTGCCGACGTCGCCTTCGACCTCGAGCTCGTCGATCCCGCTTGCCGGCTCGGGGCGAAGCGAGAGCGAGCGGGCGCGGACGGGCGGCCACTCGGGCTCGAAGCGCCAGTGCCCGCGCATCTCCGCGAGGTCGGGCGTCTGCTTCGTCGAGCTGCGCACGAAGATCCTGATCGGCGGGTCGTCCTCGACGCCGTTCGCGTCGTCCCGTAGCCAGTGGCCGAACCAGCGGATGAGCTCCGGAACGAGGTCGATGTGCGGGCCGGGAAGCGATGCCGCCGTCGACATGTGGCTCCACGGACCGGCAAGCAGCTGCTTCGGACACCGAAGCGCCTCGAACGTGCGGAAGGTGTTGTTGCGGTAGCCGTCGGCCCAGCCGGCGACGATCATCGTCGGGCACTCGATGCGCTCGTAGCCGCTCCAGGTCCCATCCTCGCCGCGCTCGAGACGGAGTGATCCGTGACGCCAGTACGGCCCGTCCGTCTGCTCCTCCAGCCAGCGGAGCAGCCACGGCTCGCCGTTCTCGATCCGGCGTTCCCACTCCTCGCGCCAGCCGTCGCCGTAGACGGACGGCACCGGCGGCAGGGCGTTCATCGCCGCCATGTAGAGGACGTAGTCGACGAGGTCGATCGCGCGGAGCGCGCCGCCCGTGAAGTGCACGTCGTCCGTGTAGCGGTCGTCGGTCGCGTAGATCGCGACGACCGCGCCGAGCTCGGGCGGACGCTCGGCCGCGAGCTGCAGGCTGTTGAAGCCGGAGTACGACGTGCCGTACATGCCGATGCGGCCGTTCGACCACTCCTGCTTCGCGAGCCACGCGATCGCCTGCCTGAGGTCGTCTTGCTCGCGCGCTGGATATTCGTCCACGGCGATTCCCCCGGAGGATCCCGTGCCGCGCAGGTCGATGCGCGCGACGGCGAAGCCGCCCTCGGTGCAGAGGCGCTCGTACTCCGACGAGTACGACGACGTGAGGTCGTCCATGCGGTACGGCAGCGCTTCGAGGAGCACCGCGGCCGGACCCCGTCGGGAAGCCACAGGCGCGCGGCAAGTCGGACTCCGTCGTCCATCGGGATCCAGGCGCGCACGTGTTCCACGCGCCGATCCTACGGTCGCGACGTGAGAGAGTTCGGCCCAGTGATCGACTGCGACATCCACCACGTCATCGGCGATCCCGAGGAGTTCCTCGGCTACATCGACCCGGGCCAGCGCGACTGGTTCCGTGCGCAGGGAGCCGCACTCGGGCTGCCCGGGTATCCGTGGGTGCACCCGAACGACTGGTTCCGCGCCGACGCCGAGCACGAGGAGGGGCAGCTTCCCGGCGCCTCGCTCGACGCGATCAGGCGACAGGTGCTCGACGCGTATGAGGTCGACATCGGGATCCTCAACGGTGACGACGCCGTCGCGGTGTCGCTGATGCCGAGCCCGTACCGTGGCGCCGCGTTTGCGCGTGCACACAACGACTGGGTGCGCGAGCGGTGGCTGGAGGAGGAGCCGCGTCTGCGCGGGTCGATCCTCTGCTCCGCGCAGGATCCGGTCGCGGCGGCGGCGGAGATCCGCCGCGCTGGACAGGACGAACGCTTTGCGCAGGTGCTGCTCTGCGGCGGCTCGGAGCGGCCGTACGGCGAGCCCCGCTACCTCCCGATCTTCGAGGCCGCCGTCGAGCTGGGCCTCCCGGTCGCGATCCACGCGGGCGGCGAAGGGATGGGCATCGCCGCGGCGCCCGGCGGTGTCGGCCCGGTGACTTTCTACATCGAGTGGCACACGCTCGGATCGGCCGGCTCGATCATGGGGCACCTCGTCTCGCTGCTCTGTCACGGGACGTTCGAGCGGCTGCCCGGGCTGAAGGTGATCCTCATCGAAGGCGGGATTGCATGGCTTCCCGGCATCCTCTGGCGGCTCGAGACGAACTGGCGCGGCCTGCGCGCGGAGACACCGTGGCTCGATCGACTCCCGGGCGACGTCCTGCGCGAGCACGTGCGCTTCACGACGCAGCCCCTCGAGCACACCAACGGCAACGACGAGCTGTTGTGGCAGATGCTCGAGGCCGTCGGCGCGCCCGACATCCTCCTCTTCGCGTCCGACTATCCGCACTGGGACTTCGACGAGCCGAAGTTCATGCTCCAGCGGCTGCCCGAGGCGTGGCGGGAGCCCGTGATGCACGACAACGCCGCGCAGATCTACGGCGCGCGATGACGGACTGGATCGACGTCGCCTCCGCCGACGAGCTCGAGCGCGACGGACGCGTCGTGGGGCGGGTCGGCGGCCGTGAGATCGGCGTCATCCGCGCGCCCGACGGCCCGCGCGGCGTGCGCAACAGGTGTCCGCATCACGGAGCGCCGCTCTGCCTCGGCAGCGTGCGCGAGCGCCAGGTGGGCGTGCCGGGAAGCTATGGGCTCGGCGGCGGCACGGTGCTGAAGTGCCCATGGCACGGCTGGGAGTTCGACCTCGAGACCGGGCGCTGTCCGGACGACCCGTCGATGCGTGTCGCGGTCTACGACGCTCGCGTGGTCGACGGGCGTGTGCAGGTCCGGGCGTAGGCGTACACTCGGCGCATGGCGCGCTGCGGGCTCGCCGTCTGCGTCCTGCTCGTCGCCGCCTCGGCGGCGGGATGTGGCTCGACCAAGACGGTCACGACGACCGTCACGGTCTCGTCGGCCGAGAAGCACGGTGTCGGCCCGCCCGGCGAGCAGGTCCTCTTCGGCTACATCAACTCGCTGAAGCCGAAGGGCTCGGACTACGAGCTCCGCTTCGACCCTGCCTGGTTCCTCAGCGGGGAGACGGCCAACGTCGCCGCCGCCGAGGACGGGAAGGTCGAGCCCGGGCAGCCCGTGCCGAATGACAACTACCGCGTGAACGAGACGCACCGCCTGTACACGTATCGCGTGCCGTCGGACGCGCACGTGACGGTGCTCAAGGACAGCCCGAACAGCGAGCCCATCACGGTGAAACAGCTCTCGGAGATCGTCGCGGGCGACAACCCATTTCCGAAACCGCTCTTCGAGCCGGTGACGTCGGGCTTCTGGATCGTGGTCGACATCGACCGCGTCCGTCGGCTGGACCAGCAGTACCTGCCGTAGACGCGAGGCTCCGTTTCATCCGCTTCGGATGAGGCGCTCGGGGAGCGTCCGTGCTGAGTTGATGACTTCACGACACTGCGGCAGAAGGGGGCATGAATGCGCAACATCATTCTCAGAAGCCGCCCGTCACCCGCAATGGTCGTCGGATGTCTCGCTCTGTTCGTCGCTCTGAGCGGCGTGGGCGTTGCAGCGACGCTCGTGGTTCCGAGGAACAGCGTCGGCACGGTCCAGCTCCGCAGCAATGCGGTCATCTCCTCGAAGGTGAAGAACGGCTCGTTGTTGAAAGCCGACTTCAAGTCGGGCCAGATCCCCGCGGGCCCGGCAGGGCCTGCGGGACCGGCAGGGCCGAGTGACGCGTACGCGCGCTTCCTCGACGGGCCGGTCGCGATTCCAACGGCTGCAGCCGCGATCGCGACGCTCACGATTCCGCAGGCCGGGAACTACGTCATCTGGTCGAAGGCCGTGATCGGTGGAGCCGCTGACTGTCGACTCGTCGCGGAAGGGGACACCGACGACTCGAGCGCGGCGGACGCCTCGACAATCTCGAATCTCGTCGTGCATGTGTTCTCGGCGGCAGGCACTGTGTCTCTTCAGTGCTCGTCGGCGGCGGCGACGACCGCGAGCCACATCAAGCTCGCCGCAATCCGGACGGGCACCCTGGTGAACAGCGGTTGACGCGAACGACGTGCCGCCGGCGCATGTCGTCGGCGGCACGTCGTGCCGATGCGTCGCGACGATGAGAAAACGCTACGAGCCGGGGGCGGCCGCGGGAGACTTACCTGGCAGTGCGGCGAGCGCAAGGACGATGAAGCCGATGCCTGCGAGGATCAGCGCGATCCCGACGATGAGGCTGAAGAGCGAGAGCGCCGACGCCATGTAGCTCACGTTGAGCGCGGTCGAGAGTCCGGTCTCGCTCACCCAGACGTTGCGTGCCCCGTTCGACGCGGGCTGCTGCGTCTCCGGATCGACGACCGCGTACTGCGGGTTGCTCGTGCCTCCACCCGGCGCAAGCTCCGATTTCGGCGCGTCGGGCTTGGCGGTGTATTGCCCCATCTCGGAGTACACGAACCCGCCGGTCGCCTCGAGCGCGTGGATGTTCATGTACTGCGCGAAGCACCGCGCCCTCGACCCGCTGTCGATCGGCTTGCCCGCGACGTCGCAGGACGGGATGGTGACGTCCTTCAGCCCGGCCTTGTTCACCTCCTCCTCGATCGCGGCCGGCGACATGTCCGGCGTCCCGGTGATCTTCTGCCGGTCGAGCTCGGTCTTGACCGTGTGCTGGCCGTAGATCGCGAGCACGATCGTCACGATCCCGAAGGCGATCAGGACGCCTCCAGCGACGATCCCGCCGATACGGAAGACCCGGTGTCGGCTCACGGGCGGAATGTTCTCTCACCCAGGAAACCGCGGGATCACCCGGACCGGGCGATTAGCCAGATGCGGTAGGCAGTCGGTTGCGCTATGGCAGTCGGCGAGGCCTTGCCCGGTACCGTGCCCTGCATGATCGCCTGCCCACGCTGCGGCTGGTTCGCCGACGTGCCGCGCGAACGCGAGAACGCGGTCTGGGCGGAGCACCAGCGCGATCCGTTCTGTGCGGACGTCGAGCCCGTCCGCGCTCCACCGGCATCGCCATTCCGCGCGAGCCTGTGCATCAAGGGCCACCGGCGGGACGCCTTCGGCATCTGCTGGGAGTGCCTAGCCGAGAAGGCGGAGATGCCGCTGCGTGCTCGCGCTCGTCACCGCAACCGAGCACGGCGCAAGTGATGACGGACACGGCGAGTAGCCGGCGCCGGACGAGGTCCTCCATGCGGTGGAATGTGCATAGTTACGCCCCAGGAGTGGATGAACGTGACTGAGACCCGACGAACCACTACCGAGGAGGCACGGCGCGTCGGAGACGAGATCGGTGTCGACTGGAGCCGCTTCGATCTCGAGCAGTTCCGCTCCGGCATGGACGTCGAGTTCGAGCATGGCTCCCATGATCCTCAGACCGACGTGACCGGCGACGATCCGATCGTCACCGGAAAGATTGCGCTCGCACACATGAAGGAGTTCCCGGATTACTACGAGCGCTTGGAGCGCATGGAAGAGGAAGCTTCCCGCGAGTGGGCGAAGAGAGGACGCGGAGCCTGATGAGGCGGTTCAGCGGTGGAAGTGCAGGCAACGAGCAGTTGACGGCAATCGTCGCGACGTTACTTCTCGTGCTTCTTGCGATTGAGGGTGCGACGTTGCTCAATCTCGAGTCGCTTCTGACGATTCACGCGTTCGTCGGGATGCTCCTCATTCCCGTCGTTGCGCTGAAGGTCGCGAGCACGGGTTGGCGGATGCTTCGCTACTACCTGGGCGGCGAGGAATACGTGCGTCGCGGACCACCTCACGTGGCCGTGCGGGTGCTTGTTGCGCCGGCGATCGTCGTCTCGACCGTCGTATTGTTTTCGACCGGGGTCGTGCTGCTCGCGCTCAATCGGACAGAGGGAGTGATCGTTGGGTTACACAAGGCGAGCTTCGTTGTTTGGTTCGGCGCGACCTCGTTGCATGTGATCACCCGGATCTTCAGGCTGCTGCCCATCCTTCGACAGCGGCTAGCGGGCACGGTGCTCCGGCTGGGTCTCGTTGCAGCATCGCTGGGTGGCGGACTGCTGCTTGCGACGCTGACCCTCCCCGCTGCCGACCAGCTGCAGGATGCCGTATCGGGGTCGATCGGCATCGACGCGCACTAGAGTCATCACGTTTTCTCTTGCCATCGCCGCCTTTCGCTCAACGGAGCGGCACAGGAGTCGAACCTGCCTAGCGTCGGGCTACGACGCCGTACTGGTTTTGAAGACTCTGCCGGATGACGTGCGGTTGGCTGCAGAAGCGGCGCTTTGGCGCCGCTTCTGTACGTCTCGATGCGGCTAAGTCCAGTGATGTCGGTACAAGATTCGGTACAAAACAGGCTGGCTAGACCCCGGTTCGAATCTGCAGATGACTCGCGGTAGCGATTGCGGAGCCGTTATGGCGGACTAGGGCTCAAAGTCACCCTCCACGACAGACCGAAGCGCGACTGGTAGTTCGTAGAGGTCAAAAACGGCAACGTCACCGTCTGCTCTGAGCGATGCAAGCTCTGCAGCGATCGGCGCAATCGCCTCGACGCTGCTTCGATGCTCCCGACGAAACTCTCCTTGGACGCTGCGCCTCGCAAAACGCCCGGATTTGGGTCCCGTGCTGCGCGAGCTCTTCGCGGGGGTACCGGGGGGCCCGTGCCGGCTGCCTCGAGCATGCATCGGTAGAAGGTCGAGTTGGCGATCAGCTGTCTTCGCAGAATCGGGTTCGGCTACGCCTGCAGCGTGGCGAGACGACCCGTCGGTGCCTAACGGCCGAGGCGCGTCTTGCGGCGGATGCCTAAGCGCCGCTGGATCGCTCGATCCTCCTCGCCGTCGCGTTTCGCGGCCCACACGAACATGACGCCGACGATCAGGAGCGGCACGGCGAGAAGCACGATGAGGAGGCCAGCGGCGAGGGCGTCCATACGTTCAGTTTGCCGGGTCGATGTTGCCGAGTAGGGGAACCACTACGCGCGTTGTCGCCTTCATGCGGACGGCGTCAGCGTTCTTCCATATCTACCAATGTGACATCGCCCCAGCCGTCGAAGTGCTTGGTGTGGTTGCCAGTGACGTGAAAGCCCGCTCGCTCATAGACCTTCCGGGCTCGGTTATTGAAGTCAGCCACATCGAGGACCACGCGCCTGCCGGGGAATCGTTCGTGCGCGAACTCCAATCCGAGCCGGACAAGGTTGAGGCCAAGTCCGCGACCGGTCAGATCGGGGCGCATCCCGAGCCCGTAGAAGACCCCTTCCTGTCGTTCTTCGTAGTACAACGATCCGACGAGCCGACCATCTTCGTCGCGAACTGCGAAGAACCGCTCAGGATTCCGAACCGGTTTGCCGTCGTCGTTGTAGAAGTCATACGGTGGCTCGTAACGCCACGTCGCCACCTCCGCGAGCGACGCGCTCGACGCGGGTTCGACTCGCCACCGTGACTGATCAATCAGCTGGAGTCACCGAACTTCCGGTCGGCGCACTCCGGACAGTAGAAAAGCAGCTTCTCCTCGGGACCATCGTCGATCCAATAAGCCCGCCAGCGTCCATCGTCGGCGGGTAGCCAGACCAGCCGGCACTCCTCGCACCGGACCGCGTGTTCAATTAGGACCCGCCCGCCCACGGAGGGACAGGGTAATGCGGTCCGCAAGCCGTGGCTATTGTCCGTTCCGGCCGTCGCCCCGGCGGCATCCGACGATGACCAGCCAGGGCACACCACGCGGCGGTCGCCTGCTCCGCAGGGGATCTGCTTGCCCCTGGTGATTTCGGCGTCTGGTGTCAGGATTGTCGGTGACGGTGATGACAGGCGAGGTTGTAGGACGAGAATCGGAGCTCCGCTCGATCTACACGTTCCTCGACACCCCCGTCGAAGCGCCCTCTGGGCTAGTGCTCGAGGGCGAGCCGGGGATCGGGAAGTCGACGCTCTGGCTCGCGGCGGTCGCGGCGGCGCGTCGAACGTGGCTTTCTCGTGCTCGTCGTCGCGTCCGGCCGAGGCCGAGCGCGGGCTCGCGCACGTCGGGCTCGGCGATCTCTTCGACCGCGTACTCGACGACGTGATCGACGAGCTGTCTCCGCCGAGACGGCGCGCGCTCGAGGTCGCGCTTCTGCGCGACGAAAGCCGCGGACGACGTCGCCGACCATCGCGCGCTCGCCGTGGCCGTACGCGACGTCCTCGGCCTGCTGAGCGAGCGTAAGCCGGTCGTCGTCGCGATCGACGACGTCCAGTGGCTCGACTCCTCGTCGGCGAGCGCACTCGCCTTCGCGCTGCGACGTCTCGACGGCAGTCGTCCGGCTGGTCTTCGCCCGCCGGCTGGAGCCGTCCGAGCTCGAGCAGGCGGTGGACGTCGAACGGCTGCCGGATCGGACCGCTCAGCGTCGGTGCGCTGCACAGGCTCCTTCACGACCGCCTCGGGAGGCCGTTCGCACGCCAAACGCTGCTGCGCATCCATGAGCAGTCGGGCGGGAATCCGTTCTTCGCGCTGGAGCTCGCCCGCGTGCTCGACGAGGATGTCGACCCGCTCGAGCCGCTGCCGGTTCCGGCGACGCTGGAGGAGCTCGTCCGCACGCGTCTCGCCGGCCTCCCGGCGACGACGCGCGACGCGCTCGCGCTCGCGGCGGCGCTGGGGACGCCGTCGGAGTCGCTCCTGGAGCGAGCCGGCGCGGCGCCGGGCGCGCTCGCCCCGGCAATTGCAGCGCAGCGTGGTGGAGCGCGAGCGCGGCACGATCCGCTTCACGCACCCGTTGCTCTCGTCGGTGCTCTACAACGATCTCGGGGCGCGGCGCCGGGTCGTGCACGAACGCATCGCCGCGATCGTCCAGGATCCAGTGACTGCGCGCCCGCCATCTCGCGCTTGCGACGGACGAGCCTGACCCAACCGTCGCCGCCGCGTTGGACGATGCGGCGACGATCGCGGCCGGTCGCGGCGCCTCGGCGAGCGCGGCCGAGCTGGCCGAGGCGGCGCTACGGCTGACGCCGGCGGACGAGGTCGGCGAGCGCCACCGGCGCGCGCTGGCCGCAGCTCGCGCCCACCGTGCCTCCGGGGAATGGACGCGTGCGCGGACGATTGCTAGCGACCTGCTCGAGGACAGCGGGCTCGGCCCGTTGCGTGCCGACGTGCTGCTCCTCCTCGCCGAGCTTGAGGGCCTCGACCGCGCCGTCGCGCTGCTCGAGGAAGCGTTGCACGAGGCGAGGTCGCGCCCGGCGCTGCAGGCGGCGATCCAGTGCCGGCTCGCGATGGTCGGCACGCTTCACGAAGGGATTCGACGCGCGCGCTCGAGCACGCGCGTGCGTCCCTCGAGCTCGCCGACGAGGTCGACGACGACGCGCTGCGGGTGGACGCGCTCGACATGATGACGTTCCTCGGCTCGGCGGTCGGCGATCCGGAGGCGACGGCGTACGCGGAGCGGGCACACGAGATCGCAGTCGCCACCGGCGACGCGCGCCTGGTACGCAGAGCGCGGTTCGCGCTGCTGGACGTCACCTCGAGACAGCGACCACGGTGTCGGCACGTGCGCTGCTCGAGCGCGAGTACGAGGAGTCCCGCGAGCGCGACGATCTGTCGGCGGCCGAGGCGCTGCACCAGCCTCGCCTGGGTCGAGCTGTGGGCCGGCCGATGGGAGCTCGCAGCCGAGTACGCGGAGCGTGCGTACGACCTGATGACCCAGTACGGGCTCGAGGTGCCCTGGGCCCACCTGCCGATCGCGGTCGTCGCCGCACACCGCGGCCGGCTCGAGCTCGCGCGCGAACATTCGGAGCGGGCGCTGCAGCTCGGCGAGGAGCAGTTCGGGCGGCACACGCCCGTGCACCTCGGGACGCTCGGCTTCGTCGCACTGCAGAGCGGCGATCCGCAGACGGCGCTGCGATGGTTCGCCGAGGCCGAGGCGGTGACGACGAGGCTCGGCTGGCGCGACGCAGGCCGCCGCTGGTGGGTCGTCGACCACGTCGAGGCGCTGCTCGCGCTCGACCGCGTCGACGACGCCGTGCGGCGTCCTCGAGGCGTGGGAGGACGAGCGACAGGCGGGCGACGACCGGGCGCTCGCGCACGTGACGCGCTGTCGCGGTCTCGTCGCCGCCGCCCGAGGGGACGTCGCCGACGCGGCCGTCGCTCCTCGGGGACGCGGTCGCGCAGCACGAGAGCGTGGCGGCGATCGCTTCGGGCGCGCTCGCGCACTGCTCGCGCTCGGCGGTCGTCCGCCGGCGCCAGCGGCAGAAGCGCGCCGCCCGCGAGGCGATCGCCGCGGCGCTCGACGGGTTCGAGCAGCTCGGGGCGGCGACCTGGATCGAGAAGGCGCGCGCCGAGCTCGGCCGGATCGGCGGCCGCGACACGCGACGGAGGGCCTGACGCCGGCGGAGCGCCGCGTGGCGGCGCTCGTCGCCGAGGGGCGCACGAACAGGGAGGTCGCCGCCGCGCTCTTCCTCGGCGAGCGGACGGTCGAGACGCACCTCTCGCACGTCTACGCCAAGCTCGGCGTGCGGTCGCGGGCCGAGCTCGCGCCGGACGTTCCGGTCGGACGAGCAAAGTTCAGGGGAACTCACGATTTCAAGCTGAGCCCGGCGGCCTAGCGTCGAGCGAGTGCCGAGCTACCTCGTCGAGACGTTCCTCGCCCGCGGCGCCGTCGGCGAGCGTCAGGCGCGCGAGCGGCGGGCGCGCTCGGCCGCCGAGGCGATGACACGAGAAGGGACGCGCGTCGGCTTCGAGGGATCCATCCACGTTCCCGAGGACGAGATCTGCTTCTTCACGTTCGCGGCGCGCGTCGGCCCGTGAGGCCGCGCTGGTCGCCCAGCGGGCCGGGCTCGAGCCGCTTCGTGTCGTCGAGGCGATCTCGTCAGGAAAGGAGAAGCAGTGAAATCGAGACTCGCCCTTCTGGCCGTTCTCATCGGGGCGGTCGTGTTCGTCGGCGCCGGGCCGGGTGTCGGGGCGACACCGCCGGCCACCCAGTGCGCTCCGGCCGCAAACTACGCTGCCGCGACGACACCGGTCGCCTTCTGGAGCACTGAGGCCCGTTGCGCGATCGTTCCGGCCGACCGGCCGGATCTTCGGCGGAGAACTTCGGCAACAAGTTCCCGGGCGAGGCGGCCGTCTACATGGGCATCGTCCACGTCGCGATTTACGACGCAGCGGTTGCGATCTACGGCGGCTACCGGCCGTATGCGGCACGTGGCGGTGAGGGCCCGCGCAGGAGCGTCGCCGGACGCCGCGATCGCGACCGCCGCGCACGACACGCTCACCGGACTGCAGCCGCGCTCGGCCTGACGGCACCGCAGCAGGCGACCCTGGACGACGACTACGCCGCCTACATCGGCGGCGATCCCGGACAGCCAGGCGAAGGACGACGGCCTCGCCGTCGGCAAGCAGGTCGCTGCGGGGATCGTGGCGCTGCGTGCCAACGACGGCCGCGAGCAGAACCCGACGCTGGCCGACCTCAACCCGCCCGCGGCAGGCCCCGGCGTCTGGCAGCCGAATCCCGCCTCCACGCCGGGTTCGCCGGCCCCGCCGGTCCTCGGTCTCCGACTGCCGGGGATGCGTCCGCTAGCGCTGAAGAGCGCCTCGCAGTTCCGGCCCGACCGGCCCAACGCGCTGACAAGCAAGCAGTACGCGGACGACCTCCAGCAGGTCAAAGACGCTCGGCCGCGCGGACAGCACCGTCCGGACGGTGGATCAGACGACGCAGGCGCTCTTCTGGACCGATCACGACCTCCGGCAATGGAACGACGGCATGCTCCGGCTGGCAGCCTCGCGCCGGCTCTCCGAGCTCCAGACGGCCCGGATGCTCGCTATGGCGCACGTCGCCGGCGGCGACGCGATGATCGCATGCTTCGACGCGAAGTTCCACTACTGGTTCTGGCGTCCGTATCAGGCGCTCGCGGCAGCTCGACCCGACCTGGCAGCCGCTCCGGCCGACGCCGAACTTCCCCGAGTACCCGTCGGCGCATGCCTGCCACAGCGGCGCGGTCACCCGGGCGCTGCGGGCGTTCTTCCACACCGACAAGGTCACGCTCACGCTCGACAGCCGCGTGACGCACGACCACCCGGACATACGCCCGACTCAGCGATGTCGTCAAGGACGTCAACCAGGCGCGCGTCCTCGCGGGCTTCCACTTCTGGAGCTCGGATCTGACCGGTGCGAAGCTCGGGCGGAAGGTCGGCGGCTACGTCGCCGGCCATCTCTTCCAGCCGATCGGCTGAATCACCGGCGGGGCGGGCCCTGCGCCCGGCCGCGGAGCGTTCGACCGATGCGATCGACCACAGCTTGACGAGAACGACAGACGGTCGGAGCGGCGCTCGTCACCTTCTCCTGGGGCAACGTGCTCTGGTGGCGCGCCGGTAAGGGCAACGGCGGCAAGAAGCCACCCGCGATCATCAGCCCAGAGGAGGAGACGGGAGCGGCCGCTATACCGCCGGGCTGAAAGCCCCCAGGGTTGCGGAGCTGCGCGAACCGCGACTGACGGGTGGGTGAGACCCCGTCGCCCTCTGACGTCTCGACGCGACGAAAGCCGGCGCGGCCGCCGCCGGGCCGCCGCGCCGCTGCCGTTCGCCGTCTGTGTTGTCGCCGCCAGTTTTTTGCGAGCTGCTTGCTAGCCCACCTCCGACCTCCGCCACTCCTCGATCACGAACGCAGCGGCGGCGGGCACGCCTCCGGCGGCGCTCATGGCCCGCGCCGGACACTCGGACTTCAAGACGACGCAGGGCTACATTGACCTAGCTGGCGAGACGTTCCGCAAGGAAGCCGACAGACTTGAACACCGGCTTTGGGGCGATCCCAGTACCAAGAACCGGTACAACGGAGCCGATTCGTCGCCTTTCCAGGAGACGGCGGCTTGACGGCCACTGTGTTCAACACTGTCCGCAAGCAGCGGGTTCGTGTTGAACGGAGCGGCACAGGAGTCGAACCTGCCAAGCGCCGGGCTACGACGCCGTACTGGTTTTGAAGACCAGTTGGGGCACCGGCCCCTGCCGCTCCGATGTGGACAGTAACGAGCGCGTCGCCGACGATCTGTCAGGCTGAGTCGGGGTGCTCAGAGGACTTCTCTTCATAGTGGCGACGCTTGCCGTGCTCGGGATCGCGGTTGCGGCGACGCGTGGTGCGCACGAGGACAAAGGCGACGGCAAGCGCAACACAGCCGCGTCGACCACCTCAACGACTGGAACCTCGACGGCTGGGACCTCGACGGCTGGAACCTCGACCGCTCCGCTCACCGGCGAGATCGTCCGGAAGGACAAGACCTGGAAGTGCCGAGGCGCGGTCGACCTCGATCTCGTGAAGGTCACGATCACAACGGTCAAGCCGGGCCGCCATCCCAAGGACGCGGTTCTGCTCCGCGGCTGCTCGGGCCGAATCGGCCGCCTCGTCATCAACAACGCGAAGTGCGACGGTGTCAAGGGCCGCGCGAGAGACCTCGTCATCGAGTCGGGCTCGATCACGCTGACGCGCAGGACCAAGCTCAAGTGTCACGTCGATGCATTCCAGATCACGTCGGGCAGCTCGAACGTCCACGTCCACAGGATGATCATCCGGGGAACCGGCCACTCGGGCTTCTTCGTCAACGGCGGGCACAACGGCGCAGCGCCCACCGACATCACGCTCGAAAAGAGCTTCGTGGGAACCGTCGCGGGTAAGGGCCCGTTCGACACCGATGTGACCATTGGCCAGAGCGAAGCATCCGGCGTGCGGGATTCGACTCTCTGCCCGGTGAAGCAGCACGCCGTCTACGTGCCGCGGACGCCGTCGACCGGCGGGCCGTCAGCGAGCAACCCGGTCAACGAGCGCAACTCGTTCCCCTCGGCGCAGGCCTGCACGCCGACGCCGGGCTGATCGGCGCCCGCCGAGGCTGACTACACCGGCAGTCCGTCCTCGACCCAGCTGCGCGTGAGATAGAGCCAGAACGCCAGGCCGGCCCACTCGCCGTAGCGCCGGAACCGGCGCTCGATCGTCGCGTCCTTCAACGCCTTCCGCGCCCCCGCGAGTCGGCAATACGTCGGTCGCGTCCAGGAGTCGAGGACGAGGCGCGAGTAGCGGCCGAGCGACGTGAGCATGACGTGCGCGGCCGCGTAGGGGCCGACGCCGGGAAGCGCGAGCAGCCGGAGTGCGGCTTCGTCGTCGGGCAACTCCGGATCGTTCAGCTCTTCGAGATTGATCGTCCCGTCGGCGACGTCGCCGGCGAGCTGCCGCAGGTAGGAGCCGCGGTAGCCGGCGCGGACGACGTCCTTGTAGAAGCCTTCGTCGGCCGCCGCCATCGCCTCGGGCGAAGGGAAGGCGCGAGCGCCTCCAGGCGCCTCGGCGCCGAGCTCGTTCACGAGCGCGGCAGTCATCCTCCGTGTGCCGGACCATGCCGTATTGGTGGTGCAGATCGTTTGCACGACATCCTGGAAGACGGTCGGCGCCCGCAGCATCCGGCCCGCGCCGTCAGCGCACCAGGACAGGTCCGCGTCGTCGCCCGCGACGAGGTAGAAGCCGGAGAGGTCCTCGTCGAGGCGGAACATGTGCCCAACGGTTTGCGTGAGCTCGTCGCGGACGCGCGCCGACGTGCGCCCGGCGGCGAGGTCGATGCGCAGTCGACCGCCGCTTTCGCTCAGGCGTACGGTTCGCGCGCCTCCGGAGACGGCGAGTGTCGTCTCCAGCTCGCGTGTCCCGAGGTCGACGCGGTTCGGCGGAAGCTCGGCGACGCCGTGGGAGACGATCGTGCGTGCGAAGTCGACCGGCTCTCCGCCGGCGCCGGCGAGCCGTAGCTCGGCGACTCGGGTCACGGCCGCTCGAGCAGATCCGAGAGCGGAAGATCCTGCAGCGACTCGACGACGAGGTCGGCCTCGTCCAGGGCGAGCGCCTCGGTGGCCGGATTGGGGATCGCGACGCAGAAGATTCCGGCCGCCTTCGCTGCCCTGACGCCGTTCGGGGAATCCTCGAACGCAATCGCCTCGTCTGCCCGGACGCCGATCGCGTCGAGCGCCTCGAGGTAGAGAGTGGGCCGCGGCTTTGCGCGCTCGGGATCGCCCTCGGCGGTCACGATCGCATCCCAGCCGTTGTCGTGGCCTCGCCTGCCGAGGTGGCGGTCGATCCACCAGCGCGAGCTGCTCGAGACGATCGCCCGGGACAGACCGCGGCGCTCGGCCTCCGCGAGGTAGCTCTCGATCCCGGGACGCAGCTCCTCGAGGTCGCAGAGCTCGAACTCTCGCTGCCGGCGCTTCGCGTCGAGCGCGTCGCGGTCGAGCGGCTCTCCCACGAGCTCCTCCAGATGCGTGTACGGCTCGAACTCGGCGCCGAGCGTCCCGATGACCGTCGCCCACTGTTCGCGCGGCAGCTCGTGTCCGTGGTCGCGGTACATCTCCTCGAAGGCGAGCCGGGACGGCGTCTCGGTGTCGAGGAGGAGACCGTCGAAGTCGAAGAGGAGCCCGCGGATTGCCACGGTGTCAGTCTTCCTGAATGGCGATCCTCGGCGTCGACGTCGGCGGGACCTTCACCGATGCGGTCGTGCTCGACGGCGGATCTCTGCGGACGGCGAAGGTGCTCACCGCCGAGCTGCAGGAGGAGTCCGTCCTCGCCGCCTCGCGGCAGGCGGGCGCGACGGACGTCCAGCGCTTCGCCCACGGAACGACCGTGGCGACGAATGCCTTCCTCGAGCGCAAGGGCGCGCGCACCGCCTTCGTCACGACTGCCGGGTTCGAGCACCTGCTCCACCTGCGCCGGCAGACGCGGGCGCACCTCTACCGTCCGTGCGAGGCCTGGCCCGACCCGCTCGTACCGCTCGAGCGCTGTCACGGTGTCGTGGGGAGGATGGGCCCGGACGGCGAGCTCGAGCCGCTCGACATCGGCTCGTTGCCGGACGTCGACGCCGACGCTGTCGCCGTCTGCCTCTTGCACGCGTACCGCGACGACGCGCACGAGCGCGCCGTGGCGGACGAGCTGCGGCAGCGGCTCCCGGACGCACACGTCGTCGCGTCGTCCGAGGTCGCGCCCGAGTTCCGCGAGTACGAGCGTGCGTCGACGACGGCGGCGGACGCGTACCTCGGCCCAGTCGTGTCTCGGTATCTCACTGCGCTCGCGTCGGCGTCGTCGTCGGAGGGCCTGCCCGAGCCGCTCGTCATGCGCTCCTCGGGCGGTGTCGCGACGATCGCGGAGGCGGCCGCGCATCCGGCCACGATCCTCGTCTCGGGACCGGCGGCCGGTGTCGTCGGGGCCGCGCGTGTGGCGGCGCTCGCGGGGATCGAGGCCGCGATCGCGTTCGACATGGGCGGAACGTCGACCGACGTCTGCCTGATCAGCGGCCGCCGCGCCGAGCGGAGCAGTGAGCGGTCGGTCGGCGGGCTGCCGATACGCCTTCCGTCGGTCGATCTCCACACGGTGGGCGCAGGCGGAGGCTCGATCGTGTGGCGTGATCCGGGCGGTGCGCTCCGCGTCGGGCCGCAAAGCGCCGGTGCCCATCCTGGGCCGGCGTGCTACGGACGGGGCGGTAAGGACGGGACGGTAACGGACGCGAACCTGCTCCTCGGCCGCCTCCCCGACCGTCTCGCCGGCGGCGTCGAGCTCGACCGGGCGGCGGCTGAGCGAGCCTTGGAAGGAATCGATCCCCACCACGTCGTCGACGTCGTCAACGCCGAGATGCTGCGTGCCCTTCGCGTCGTCTCCGTGGAGCGCGGATACGACCCGGCCGGCTTCGCGCTCGTCGCGTTCGGCGGAGCGGGGCCGCTGCACGCCTGCGAGCTTGCGGAGGAGCTCGGCATCGGGACCGTCCTCGTACCCGAAATGGCGGGCGTGCTGTCGGCGCTCGGCCTCGTCGCATCGGAAGAGCGGAGGGATTCCGTGCGGTCGTATCTCATTCCCCTTGCGGAAGCCGGGGAGCTGCCGGAGGACGGCGAGGCCGACCTCCGCTACGCCGGCCAGTCGTTCGAGCTGACCGTGCCGTTGCAGCCGGGGCTCGCGGACGCGTTCCACCGCGCGCACGAGGAGCGGTACGGGTTCGCCGATCGCGGACGCGAGATCGAGCTCGTCGCAGTGCGGACGGCCGAGCTGCGGGCCGGGCCCGCGTTCGAGCTTCCCGCTGCGGCCGAGACGGAGGTCGCCGGGCCGGCCGTGGTCGAGCTGCCGGGCTCGACGTGCTGGATCCCCCAAGGGTGGGTGGGGGTTAGGGATGGTCGCACCCTCAGGCTCACGCAAACGTGAAGATCGAGCTCCAGATTCTCGGCAGCCTGCTGCGCGCGGTCGCGGAAGAGATGGGCGCGGTGCTCGTCCGGGCCGCGTTCTCCGCGAACATCAAGGAGCGCCGCGACTGCTCGACCGCGCTCTTCGACGAGCACGGCCGGATGATCGCGCAGGCCGAGCACATCCCCGTGCACCTCGGCGCGATGCCGGACGCGGTCGCAGCCGTCATGCGCCACGACCCAGCGCCCGGCGAGGCCTGGGCCGTCAACGACCCCTACGCAGGCGGCACGCACCTCCCCGACATCACGCTCGTCTCGCGCACGGAGGTCGGCTTCGCGGTGACGCGCGCGCACCACGCCGACGTCGGCGGCCGCGAGCCGGGCTCGATGCCCGCGGACTCGCACCTGCTCGAGGAGGAGGGAGTCGTGATCCCGCCGACACGCCTCGACGACGTGACGGTCGAGGAGCTCGTCGGGCGAATGCGTAATCCCGACGAGCGGCGCGGCGACCTGCGTGCACAGCTCGCCGCCCACCGCCTCGCGGAGCAGCGCATCGCCGAGCTCGTCGCGCGCCGCGGACGGGACAGGATCGTCGCCGCGATGGACGAGCTCCACGCGTACTCGGAGCGCGTGATGCGCGCCGGCATCGCGGCGCTGCCCGACGGACGCTACGTCGCGCGTGACGTGCTCGAGCCGATCGAAGGGAGGCTCGAGCTCCACGCCGCCGTCACGATCGAAGGTGACGCGGTGGACGTGGACTTCGCCGGGACGTCACCGCAGCACGACGGCAACCTCAACTGCCCGCTTGCCGTGGCGCGCTCGGCCTGCTTCTACGTCGTGCGGGTCCTCGTCGACCCGGACCTCCCGGCGTCCGGCGGGGCGTTCGCGCCCGTGACCGTCCGCGCACCTGAGGGCTGTCTCGTCAACGCGCGCCCGCCCGCTGCCGTCGCCGCGGGGAACGTCGAGACGTCGTCACGGATCGTCGACGTCGTCATGCGTGCATTCGGCCAGGCGGTTCCCGTCCCGGCTCAGGGACAGGGGACGATGAACAACGTCACGCTCGGCAACGAGCGGTTCACCTATTACGAGACGATCGGCGGCGGACAGGGCGCATGCCCGACGGCAAACGGGCCCTCGGGTGTCCACGTCGCGATGTCGAACACGCTCTCGACGCCGGTCGAGGCACTGGAGCTGCAGTACCCGTTACGCGTCGAGAGCTACGCGCTGCGGGCCGGCTCGGGCGGCGCCGGCCGGCACCGGGGCGGCGACGGCGTCGTGCGCTCTCTTCGCGTGCTCGAGGACTGCCGTCTCTCCATCATCAGCGAGCGCCGCGAGCATGCGCCGCAGGGTGAGCGCGGAGGCTCCGCGGGCGCGTTGGGCCGGAACAGCCTCAACGGCGAGCCGCTGCCGGCGAAGGTGACGCGCGACCTGCGCGCGGACGATGTCGTGACGATCGAGACGCCGGGCGGCGGCGGGTGGGGTGGGTAGGGTTTCGAACGTGGGTCAGGTCGAGGCGATCTTCATCACCCCCGAGCACGGCGAGCTCCCCGAGCCGGTCGAGCGCGTGCAGGCGCGTGCGGGCCGCGGGCTCGTCGGCAACCGCTACTACTGGGACGGCGGCGACGCGCCCTCGGGGCAGGCAGTGACGCTGATCGCCGCGGAGGCGGTCGAAGCCGTCGCGGCGGACGGTGACGTGCAGGTCGAGCCGGCCGCGACGCGACGCAACGTGCTCACACGCGGCGTCGACGTCAACGCGCTCGTCGGCAAGCGCTTCCGGATCGGCGACGTCGAGTGCGTCGGCGTCGAGCTCTGCGAGCCGTGCACGAGCCTCGAGGCGATGACGCAGCCCGGTGTCATCAAGGCATTCGTCCATCGCTGCGGCCTGAACGCCGACATCCTCTCGGACGGCGAGATCGGCGTCGGCGACGCGATCGCGGCCGACTAGCGCACGATCGCCCCTCGCGGCTTCATCCTCGGCGGCACCGGCAACGTCGGCGGCGCGGTCGCGCGGGCGCTGGCGTCCGACGGCTGGGAGCTGACGCTCGCCGGCAAGTCGCAGCGTCCCGACCCCGGCGATCATGCCTACGTCTCGCTGGATCGCAACGACGAGGACGCGCTCTCGGTCGCGAACGGCTTCGACCTGGTCGTCGACGTCATCCCGTTCGAGGCCGCGCACGCCGAACAGCTGCTCCGCCTCGACGTCGGGGCGTTGATCGCCGTCTCGAGCGCGTCCGTCTACGCGGACGACGAGGGCCGGACGCTCGACGAGGCGATCGGCGTCGACGACTTCCCGGAGTTTCCCGGCCCGATCCCCGAGTCGCAGCGAACGGTCGAGCCGGGCGACACGACGTACTCGACGAAGAAGGTCGCGCTCGAGCGCATCCTGCTGGAGAACGAGCGGCGTGCCCGCCGCGGTTGTGAGGCCGTGCGCGATCTACGGCCCGGGCGATCGCATGGCGAGAGAGTGGCACTTCGTCAAGCGCGCCCTCGACCGGCGGCCCTACGTCGTGCTCTGCGGTCGCGGCGCCGGACACTTCCACACGACGGCCGTCGAGAACATCGGCGAGCTCACGAAACTCCTCGCAGCCTCTCCGCGCACGGGCGCGTTCAACTGCGGCGATCCTGACCCGCCGACCGTGGCCGAGATCGCGCGGCGGGTCGGCGAGGCTGGCCGGCCATCCGTTCACCGAGGTCCTCGTGCCGGAGGGGGTCGAGACGGGCGACGTGGGCCAGACGCCGTGGTCGACGCCGCAAACCGTTCGTCGTCGACATGTCGAAAGCCGAGCGCGAGCTCGGCTACCGGCCGGCGGTGACGTGGGACGAGGCGCTGCCCCGGCAGGTCGAGTGGCTGATGGGAGCCACATCGGGCAGCGACTGGAAGGACGTGCTACCGCGCGGCGCCCAGTACCTCTCGTTCGACTACGAGAGCGAGGACGCTTTGGTCGCCCAGTTCGTGAAGGCGTAGGCTGATCGCGTGGAGAGCGTCAAGGTCGCGTGCGTCCAGGCGGAGCCCGTCCTCTTCGACCGGGCGGCGACGATCGACAAGATGGACGGGCTGGCCGTGGAGATCGGAAAGAACGGCGCGCGCCTCGCGTTGTTCCCGGAGGCGTTCATCCCCGCGTATCCGTCGAGCCGCTGGGCCCGCCATCTCGCCGGTTGGGACGGCGACGACGCACGTCCCGTCTACGCACGGCTGGCGCGTGAGTCGCTGACGATTCCCGGACCCGACTCGGACCGGATCGCCGCGATGGCCCGCAGCAACGACCTCTGGCTCGCGGTCGGCGCGAACGAGCTCGAGCGCGGGACGATCTACAACTCGCTCCTGATCTACTCGCCGGACGGCGAGCTCGCGCTGCGGCACCGCAAGCTCATGCCGACGAACCACGAGCGCCTGATCTGGGGGCTCGGTGACGGCTCGGGGCTGGAGACGGTCTCCACCGACTTCGGCGCCGTCGGTGGGCTCATCTGCTGGGAGAACTTCATGCCGCTGGCGCGGTTCGCGCTGTACGAAGCGGGCGTCGAGGTCTACCTCGCGCCGACGGCGGACGACTCCGAGGACTGGCACGTCTCGATGCAGCACATCGCCCGGGAGGCGCGCTCGTTCGTGCTCAGCTCGTGTGTGTTCCAGCGGGCGTCGAGCTTTCCCGACGACGTGCCGCTGGCTGACGGCGGCGAGCTGGTGGGGAGGGGCGGTTCAGCGATCCTCGGACCTGATGGGAAGTACCTTGCCGGGCCGCTGTGGGATGAGGAGGGGATCCTGTACGCCGAGCTCGATCCGCAACGGTTGTACGAGGCGCGCCAGCGCTTCGACCCTGCGGGCCACTACCACCGGCCCGACGTGCTTCGGCTCGAGATTCGCTGACTACGAGCCGCTGACGCGGATGCTCAGGCTGCCGGTCGGGAAGCCGCGCAGCTTCTTCTTGAGGACGTCCTTCGCCATGAGGGTGCCGCCTTTCCGCAGAGAGTGATACGCCGCAGTTTTCTTCGGCACCCCGGCCGCGCGACGACATCCCCGATTCGGGGAAACGTCAGTGCCGGGTGGCCGCGCGCCGGAGGACACGCTCGTCTCCGACCCGCCGGGTGAGCCCGTCGGCGTCGAAACGCTCGAGGACGAGCTGGGCCGTCCTGCGGGAGGTTCCCAGCAGATCGCGGAAGCGCGCGAGCGAAATCCGGCCGGCCTGCGAGCACTCGGCGACGAGTGCGTCGCGCGCCTGCGCGTAGGCGTCGCGCGAGATCGCGAAGCCGTCGCCGACGCGGACGAGCCGGTGGTGCTCTTCGAGGAAACGGGCAAGGGCGGCGTCGTCGACCTTCACCGGCTCGAGACCGAGGCGCGCCTCGAGCGCAGCGGCTTCCGCCTCGCGGCCGGCGAGGTCTCCCGCCGCGCCGGGGCGGTAGAGCTTCGCGCCGCGCCGCTCGAAGCCAAGCTTGTGGATCACGTCGTTCGCCCAGGGCGCTGTCGGCGCCGGCACACCGGGATCGAGCGCGTCGGCTGCGTCGATGCCGCGCTCCAGCTCTGCGCGCAGCTCTTCGAGCCATTCGTCGGAGTAGCGCCACTCACCCTCGTCGTCGCGGACCGGTGCGTGCACGAGCGTCTCGCCGCGGGCGGTTCGCTCAAACCGTTCCCGGTCGCTGTGGCGTGGTGGGGCAGGATCGAGCACGCGCCCGCCGCCGACGGTCGTTCCAGCGCGGAGCACGACCCGGTCGCCGGCCGCTGCGACGACGGGAGCGTCGAGGCGCAGCTGGGCGAACCGTCCGACTCGCGCGACCCGCGCGAGCGTGGCCGTCGTGCCGTGGTGGACGATCGCCCGAGGAGGCACCGGTGCGATCTCCTCGAGCTCGACGTCGAGCCGGTAGCTCGGGTTGTAGGCGCCGGGCTGCACGAGAACGTCGCCGGGCCGCAACTCGGTGCGCTCCACGCCCGGGAGTGCGACGGCGACGCGCTGCCCCGACTCGGCGGCCGGGACCTCCTCGTCGTGGACGTGGACGCTGCGGATGCGAACTGTGCGCCCGCGCGGCGCGGCGTCGAGGACGTCGCCGGCCGCGATTCGCCCCGACCAGAGCGTGCCGGTCGCGACCGTGCCGATCCCATGCAACGTGAACACGCGGTCGACGTAGAGGCGGGTCGGCGCGTTGTCGCGCTCGCGTTCGTCCGCGGCGCGCCCGAGCGCGGCGCGGAGCTCGTCGAGCCCGAGCCCGGTCTTCGCACTCACCGCCACCACCTCCGCGTTCGGGACGAGCTCTTGCCCCTCCGCGAGTGCGAGCTCCAGCGTCTCGTCGTCGACCGCGTCCGCTTTCGTCACTGCGACGACGCCCCGCTCGACGCCCAGCAGGCGCAGGATCGCAAGGTGCTCGTGAGTCTGTGGTCGCGCGCCTTCGGTCGCGTCGACGACGAGAAGGAAGAGGTCGATGCCGGTCGCTCCCGCGACCATCGTGCGGACAAATCGCTCGTGCCCGGGGACGTCCACGAGCGAGAGCCGCCGTCCGTCGGGAAGGTCGAGCGGCGCGTAGCCCAGTGCGATGGAGATGCCGCGCTCGCGCTCCTCGGGGAGCCGGTCGGTGTCCTTGCCGGTCAGCGCGCGGACGAGCCACGTCTTGCCGTGGTCGATGTGCCCCGCAGTGCCGACGGTCAGCGGCATCGTGCTCTGATCAATCCGTCCTCGATCTCGTCCACGACGAAGCCTGCCCCCTCGAGGAGGGTGCGCCACTCCGTCTCCGTGCGCTCCCGGCCGTCGATGAGCACGAGCATGAGGAGGTCGAGCCACTTCGCGCCGTTGGGATCGTTCCCGGGCCCGATGACCGACTCGACGATGACGAGACGGGCTTCGGCAGGAGCGCCGGCACGGATCGTCCGGAGGATCGCTCCGGCTCGCTCGTCGTCCCAGTCGTGCAGGATCCCCGACAGCACGTAGACGTCGCCGGCGGGAACGCTGTCGAAAAAGCTGCCTTCGACGAACTCGATTCGGTCGCCGAGATCCTCGTCGCGAACGGTTTCCGGCAGGTCGAGGACGATGCCGCGGACATCGGGTACGCGGGCGAGAAGATCGTGCAGCAGCGCGCCGTTGCCGCCGCCGACGTCGACCACCGTCTCGTCGCCATGCCAGTCGAGCGCGCTCAGCCGTTCACCGGACCGCCCCTTCCCGCCGCTCATCGCGCGATCGAAGATCGCGCGCTCGTCCGGATGCGCCGCGAGCCACGTCCAGAAGTCGTCGCCGAAGGTCTCGGCGAAGATCGAGTGGCTCGTCCGCGCATCGAGGCTCTCGGTCGCCCTGTAGAACGCACCGCCGAAGAGGTGTGCGAAGTCCGGCCACGCATCCGGGTGCTCGGTACGGAGGAGCTTCGACGCGTCGGTGTTGCGGAACACGCCCGGCTCGTCCTCCGCGAAGACGCCGTCGCTGGCGAGCGCGCGCAAGATTCGGTGCAGCGTGTCGGGATGTGCGCCCAACTCTTCGGCGAGCTCCGTGACCGGCCGCGGCCCGCCGGCGAGGGCGTCCGCTACGCGGAGATCGGCGACCGTTCCGAGCGCCTTGGTCGCCAGTGCGCCGCGCAGGAGGTCCCAGACCTGCTCGTCGGGGGAGTGGTCGCTCACGCCCGCGAGACACGCACCGCCGCAGCGACCTCGTCCGCCTCCGCGTCCGTCAGCGTGCGGCAGTCGAGCAGGAGCCGGCCGTCCCGGAGGATCCCGATCACGGGCGGGTCGCCGAGCCGGAGCGGCTCTGCGAGGGCGGGCTCGACCGCACAGGCGAAGCTTGGCAGCTCCGTAAGCGGCAGCGCGCCGCCGCCCGCGCGCGCGATCGTGGTCTCGACCTCTCCCGAGACGCGTCGCGCGAGACCCTCGGCGCGCGCACGCACCCGTTCGGGCGGCTCGCGCAGCATGCGCAGCACGGGGATCTCGTCGGGCGCGTCGAGTGCGAGCGAGAGCGTCGCCTCGAGCGCGGCGATCGTCAGCTTGTCGGCTCGGAGCGCGCGCTGGAGTGGATGCCTGCGGAGCCTCTCGACGAGATCTCGTCTCCCGACGACGATCCCCGCCTGCGGCCCGCCCAGAAGCTTGTCGCCGGAGAAGCACACGAGATCCGCGCCGTCCCGGAGACTCGTTCGCGCGACCGGCTCGTCGCCGACGTCCACCAGTGCGCCCGACCCGAGATCGTCGACGAGCGGGAGCTCGTGCTCGTGCGCGACCCGCGCTAGCTCGTCGACGCGCGGCTGCTCGGTGAAGCCGACGACGCGGAAGTTCGACTGGTGGACGCGGAGGATCACGGCCGTCTCGGGCCCGATGGCCGTCTCGTAGTCAGCCGCGCGCGTTCGGTTCGTCGTGCCGACCTCGCGCAGCGCCGCGCCCGAACGCGCGAGCACGTCGGGGATGCGGAAGCCGTCGCCGATCTCGATCAGCTCGCCGCGCGAGACGAGCACCTCGCGCCCCTCGGCAAGCGCCGCGAGCGCGAGCATGACCGCGGCTGCGTTGTTGTTGACGACGAGCGCGGACTCGGCGCCGGTGAGGCGCCGCAGTAAATCCGTCACGTGCGTCTGGCGCGAGCCGCGACCCCCCTCCTCGATGTCGTACTCCAGGTTCGAGTAGCCGCCGGCGACGTTGCGCACGTGGTCGAGCGCCGCCTCGGCAAGCGGTGCGCGCCCGAGGTTCGTGTGGACGATGACGCCGGTCGCGTTGATGACTCTCCGCAGGTGCGGGGCGCGCGCAGCAGCGAGGGCGTCGCGCAGCCTCGCGTCGAGGTCGCCGGGATCGTTCCCCTCGCGAATCTCCGCGCGGGCGCGTTCGAGGAGTGCGCGGGCGACGTCCGCGGCGCGCGGGTCGTGCAGCTCGCGCGTGAGCTCGTCCACTGACGGAAGGTCACGCAACCTCACTGCGCATCCGCCTTCGCGGGCTCGGTCGGCGGCTGAGCGACGCGACGCTCGTGGTGCTCGACGACGCAGGCAACCACCTCGTCGGGGTCGTCCGTCGTGAAGAGGAGGTCGAGATCCTCCGGCGAGATCATCCCGTCCGCGAGGAGCTCGCCGCGGACCCAGCCGAGCAGCTCGCCCCAGTAGTCCGTGTCGAAGAGGACGACGGGGAAGTGCAGCACCTTGCCCGTCTGGATGAGCGTCAGGGCCTCGAACAGCTCGTCGACGGTCCCGAATCCCCCAGGGAAGACGACGAATCCCTCCGCGGCCTTCACGAACATCGTCTTCCGCACGAAGAAGTGCCGGAACGTGATCGACATGTCGAGGTACGGGTTGGACCGCTGCTCGTGCGGCAGCTGGATGTTGAACCCCACGGAGAGCCCGCCGCCGTCCTTCGCGCCGCGGTTGGCCGCCTCCATCACGCCGGGGCCTCCGCCCGTCACCACCGACCAGCCCCGCTCGGCGAACCGGCGCGCCACGTCGCGCGCGTGCTCGTACGGAGAGTCGCCCTCGCGCACGCGGGCGGACCCGAAGATCGTCACCGCCGGCTTCGCGATCCGGTCGACCGTCTCGAAGCCCTCGCGGAACTCGCTCGCGATCAGCCCGATGTGCTGGTCGAGGTCGTAGACCGTCTCCTCGGTCGAGAGGATGCGCCGGTCGTCCATGTCGGCCGGGGAGACTAGAGCCTCGTCTGCGGCACGTGCGCTACGAACATGCCGATGACGAGGAGCGTCACGAGGATCCCGTACAGAACGGTGATCTGCGTTGCCCGCTCGCGGCCGCCGCCCGGCAGTGCGATCGGGTAGGTGCTCCCGCTCGCGTACTCCTGGCCCGGGGGCGCAGCGACGGAGAGCCGCGCGAGGCGGATCGCGCGCCAGACCGCTCCGCCGTCGAGGATCCCGACGGGGATGAGATTGATGAGGTTGAGCATGAAGCCGGCAAACCCGAGCGCGCGGAGCAGGTCGGAGTCCATCGATTCGCCGAAGCCCCAGAAGACCGCCGCGCCGGCCCCGCCGAGCGCCGGGCCGGCGAGTGCCACGAGCGCGTTCCGCCACGGGTTGACCGCCGCGTTCTTGATCAGGACGTACGCGCCGATGAACGGGATGAACGTCGGGATCGTCACGTCGAGCCCCTGTCGCTTGGCCTCGAAGAAGTGGCCCATCTCGTGGATGAGGATGAGCGCGACGAAGCCGATCGCGAACTTCCAGCCCCAGATCAGCGCATAGGCCGCGACCGAGATGAAGATGCTGAAGAACTTGAAGACCGCGAAGCCGAACTTGAGCAGCACTCCGAGGGCGACCGCGATCGGCGCCCAGATCCGCTCGAGCAGCTTGCGCCAGTTCGTCCCGCGCGGCTGGATCGGGTCGTAGTTGCGCAGCTCCGGCTCGTACTGCTCCATCTCGCCCATTCTGCCTGCCGGTATCGGTTGTGAGTCCTCCGGGGATGAGGGCCGCGTGGTCAGGAGCCCCGCCCGACCCATTCCTCGCCATCCTCGTAGAGCTCCTTCTTCCACAGCGGCACGCGCTCCTTGAGCGTGTCGATCGCGTCCTTGCAGGCGGCCAGGGCGTCCTGTCTGTGCGGCGCGGACACGGCGATCACGACGCTCGGCTCGCCGATCTCCACGGGGCCGGTGCGGTGGTGGATCGCGACCGCGCTGACGTCGTATCTGTCCGACAGCTGATGGGCGATCTCCGCCATGACCTGTTCCGCCATCCCCTCGTAGGCCTCGTACTCGAGCCGCACGACGTCCCGATCGCGAGAGCGGCGCCTCACGGTCCCGACGAAGGTCGCGACTGCTCCAGCCTCGTCGGTGCGGACCTCCTCGACGACGGCCTCGATCGAGAGCGGGCCGGCAGTCAGCCGGAACGCGCCGCCGGAGACCGGAGGGATGAGTGCGACCTCGTCCCCGTCCGCGAGCTCCCGCTCGGCATCCGCGTATTCCTTGTTGACCGCGTAGAGGAGCCCGGGCGGCTCGGCTCCAAGGGCGAGCGCCGGCCAGACGTCCGAAACGCGCCTCACCTCCTCCAGCTCGCACTCGCTCCAGCCGGCGCGCTCGCGGAGGCCGGCAAACAAGCGAACGCGCACGGTCACGATGATCAGGCTACCCTTGTTCGAAAGGCGGTACGGCAAGCGATTCCATGGAGGCACCGTTCCCGAGAAAGAACAGAAGATCGAGCTCGACGGCGAGGTCATCGAGGCCCTGCGTAACGGCTACTTCCGCATCGCGCTGGACAGCGGGCACGAGACCCTCGGGTACACGGCGGGCAAGATGCGGCGCTACCGCATCAGGATCTTCCCAGGCGACCGGATCAAGATCGAGCTCTCGCCGTACGACCTGAACCGCGGCCGGATCGTCTACCGCTACAAGTAGCGCGTCGCGACGGGCGGACCCGCCGCCTCTACGATTGGCGCGTGGCGACCACCGGCGACGAGCGGCGTACCGACTCCGAGATCGAGGTCAAGCCCGTCTACACGGCCGACGACGCCCCCGGCGAGGTCGAGCCGCCGGGCGAGTTCCCGTTCACGCGCGGCCCGTACCGGGACATGTACCGCGGGCGGCCGTGGACGATCCGCCAGTACGCGGGGTTCGCCTCGGCGGAGGAGACGAACGCGCGTTTCCGCTACCTCCTCGACCGAGGACAGACGGGGTTGTCGGTTGCCTTCGATCTCCCGACGCAGCTCGGCTACGACTCCGACGATCCGCGCGCCGTCGGCGAGGTGGGGAGGACCGGCGTTGCGATCGACTCCGTCGCCGACATGGAGCTGCTCTTCGACGGCATCCCGCTCGGCGAGGTCTCGACGTCGATGACGATCAACGCGCCGGCCGCGCTCCTTCTGCTGCTGTACGAGCTCGTCGCCGAGGGACAGGGCATCTCCGGCGAGCGCCTGCGCGGCACCGTGCAGAACGACATCCTCAAGGAGTACATCGCGCGCGGGAACTACATCTTCCCGCCGCGCCCGTCGATGCGCATCACCACCGATCTGTTCGCGTACTGCGCAGAGCGCATCCCGAGCTGGAACATGATCTCCATCTCCGGATACCACATCCGCGAGGCGGGATCGACCGCGGTTCAGGAGCTCGCATTCACACTCGCGAACGGGATCGCGTACGCGGAGGCTGCGGTTGCGGCAGGCCTGTCTCCGGACGAGTTCGGTGAACGGCTGTCCTTCTTCTTCAACGCGCACAACCACTTCTTCCAGGAGGTGGCGAAGTTCCGCGCGGCGCGGCGGCTGTGGGCGGGGATCATGCGCGAGCGCTTCGGCGTCACGAACCCGAAGGCGCAGGCGCTGCGCTTCCACGCACAGACCGGGGGCTCGACACTCACCGCGCAGCAGCCGGAGAACAATGTCGTGCGCGTCGCGATCCAGGCGCTGTCCGCGGTCGTCGGCGGTGCGCAGTCGATCCACACGAACGGCTACGACGAGGCGCTCGCATTGCCGACCGAGCGGAGTGCGCACATCGCTCTGCGGACGCAGCAGCTCCTCGCGCACGAGGCGGGCGGGACCGACACCGCAGATCCCCTCGGCGGCGCGTACTTCATCGAGGCGCTGACGGACGAGCTCGCGGCCAAGGCGCTCGAGCTGATCGGCCGCGTCGACGAGCTCGGCGGAGCGGTCGCGGCGGTGGAGCAGGGCTTCATCCAGGGGGAGATCGAGCAGGCGGCGTTCCGCTGGCAGCGGGAGGTGGAGTCGGGCGAGCGCGTGATCGTCGGCGTGAACAGGTTCACGGAGGGCGAGGAGGAGCCGATCGAGCTGCACCGCCTCGATCCAGCAGCGGAGCAGCGCCAGCTCGAGCGGACGGCGCGCGTGCGGGCCGAGCGGAGCGCAGAGGAAGCGGAGCGGGCGCTTGCGGCCGTCCGCGAGACCGCGCGAGGGGATGGGAATCTGCTCGTCCCGATGCGCGAAGCGCTGCGCGTGCGGGTGACCGTCGGCGAGATCTGCAACGCGTTGCGCGACGAGTTCGGGATGTACGACGCGCAGCGCGCCTGAGCCCGTGGGCTCGCGCGGAATCTCGGAGATCGTCCTCATCGTCGGCGACGTCGATCGCGCGACGCAGTTCTACCGCGACGTCGTCGGCCTCGAGCTCGAGTCCTCGTCTGAGGACTGGGCGTGGTTCTGGGCGGGCGAGTCGGGCGCGCGGCAGCGGATCGCCCTCCACCGTGGCTCGCTCATGTTCGAGGAGCACTCTCCGTTTCCGGAGGGTGAGCGCTTCGGCCGTGTGCACTTCGCGTTCGAGGTCGACCGCGATCGTCTCGAAGGGACGGTGGAACGTGTCAAGTCGTCGGGTCTGGACGTGTACGGCCCCGTCGAGCTCGACTGGATGCGCGCTCGCTCCTACTACTTCTACGACCCGGACGGCAACCTCCTGGAGTTCTGGTCACCCGACCCGGACGCGTCTCCTGCGGCCGACAATTCGGGGTCAGACCCCAGGTAATCCCGCCACGTCCCGACCAGACCCGGCAGGCGTGTCGAAAGCGTGACTTCTAGGCCGACGCGCCGGAGTAGTGCCGCAGGCCGTAGCCCCAGAACCAGCGCGTGAAGCCGAAGAGGACGGCGGCGAAGCCGAAGGCCAGCGCCAGCGTCTGCCACTCGAGCCGCGACGTCACTGCCTCCGCCGGCACTGTCACCGCGAACGCCACCGGGACGAGGAACGTCACGCTGTAGCGAAGCCAGCCGGGATACACGCCGACCGGCCACCGTCCCGTCGCGTAGACGCCTTCGAAGAGCTCGAGGACGTGCTCCATCCGCACGACCCAGAACGCGCCGGTCGTCAGCACGAGCCAGAAGCAATAGATGAGCACCGCGCCGATCGCCAGCGTGAACGCGAACGCCACGGCGTCCAACACTCCCACCGACTCCTCGACGCCGCTGAGCCCGACCACCAGGAGGATCAGCCCGGAGATCACCTCGACGACCTGCCAGATCCGCACCGCGCGCACGCTGATGAGCACCTGGGAGTCCTCCGGCTTCGTCAACGCGTAGTCGAGCGTCCCCTGCTGGACGTCCTCCATCAGCCGCTCCATGTTCGGCTGGATGAACGTGTGGATCACGCCGCCCAACAGGATCTGCACACCGAGGAGCGAGAGCAGTTGTGACTGATCCCACCCGTTGAGCTCCGACGTGTGGGAGTACACGAGCGAAAGCATCACGAGCCCGGTCCCCACCTGGATCAACGACTGGAACAGCTGCACGACGAAGTTCACGCGGTACTGCAGCTCGTTCATGACGCCGACCTTCAGGTACAGCCAGCTGACCCGGAGCGTGTTCATCCGCCCACCGCCGAGAAGTGCTTGATCGCCGCGCGCCACGTGATCCTGAAGAGAAGCAGGCCGATCCCGATCCACAGCACTTGCACGCAGAGCCCGAGCAGCAGCTCGGACGTCGACATGTCGCCGACGAGCGACTCGATCGGGAAGCCGAACGTCCACTTGAAGGGGAGGAAATTGGCGAGCGTCTGCACCCACTCGGGCATGAGCTGCAGCGGCACGAGCCGTCCGGACAGCAGCATCTCGCACGCCATCCAGAGGTCGAAGACGGCCCCGCCGCGCGTGGTCCAGAAGTTCAGCATCCCGATCGTTCCCTGGAACATGCTGCGGATGACGTACGCGCCCCAGATCGCGATCACGAACACGACGATCTCCAGGGACGTCGGGTGCAGGTCGGGATGGAAGATCAGCGACAGGACGATCGCGATCGGAATCCAGAGCAGAACAACGACGAACTTCCAGCCGGCGAAGTACGCGAGGTCGTAGTGGAGGATGTGCATCGGCTTGAGGAGCTGGCCGGAGAGATTCCCCTCGCGGATCCGCCACTCCCAGAACGGCGCGCCGAAGACGATGTTCATGTTCCGGACGAGCGTCCAGACGATGTAGTACGCAGCGAACTCGCTCGACGTGATCCCGTTCACCGCGCCGCCCTGCTCGTCGGCGATCGTCGTCCAGACCACGAGGTAGATCACCGGCTCGGCGACCATCCCGACCATGTAGAAGTACTGCGCGACGCGGTACTGGAGCTGGGAGACGATCGCCGTGCGCATCGTCGTCACGTAGAAGTCGAAGAGCGACCGCCACCGGCCCTCCTCGGGTAGGCGTGCTGCGTCGACGCTCACTCGGGGTGCGCCGACTGTGCGAACACGAGCTCGATCACGTCTTCGATCGGGGGCTCCTCGATCGTGAGGTCGAGCACCTGCTGCTCGGCGAGCAGGCGCGCGGCGACGCGCGACGTCTCCTTTTTCGGGACGCGGAGCGTGATCAGGTCGCCGTCGTGGTGCATCACCTCGCCGTAGCCGTCGAGCGGGACGCCGCCGTTCTCGAGCACGACGCCGATCGTCTTGTACGCGGCGAACTCGTCCGCGAGGCTGGCGAGCGCGCCGTCGAAGAGGATTCGTCCGTGGTGGATGACGATTACGCGCTTGCAGAGGGCCTCGACGTCGGCCATGTAGTGACTCGTGAGAAGGACGGTCGCGCCGTGCCGGCGGTTGTACTCGGCCACGAAGGTCCGGATCCGCTTCTGCATGGTCACGTCGAGGCCGATCGTCGGCTCGTCGAGGAACAGCACCTGCGGGCGGTGGAGCAGCGCGCCGACGATCTCGACCTTCATCCGCTCGCCGAGCGAGAGGTTGCGCACAGGCTTGCGGACGAGGTCGCCGACGTCGAGCAGGTCGACGAGCTCGTCGCGCATCGCAACGTAGTCCTCCCGTCGCAAGCGGTAGATCGCGCGGTTCAGGTCGAACGAGTCCAGGGCCGGGATGTCCCACTGAAGCTGGTTGCGGTTGCCCATCACGAGCGTCATCCGACGCAGGTACTCGCGATCGCGCTTCGACGGGACGTGCCCGAGCACGCGCGCCACTCCGTCGGTCGGGTAGAGCAGCCCCGACAGCATCTTCAAAGACGTCGTCTTGCCGGCGCCGTTTGGCCCGAGGAAGCCGACGACCTCGCCCGGGCTGATGTCGAAGGAGATGCCGTCGACCGCGCGCACGTCGCGAGTCCTCCGCCGAACGAGGCTCTTCGCGGCCGCGCGGACGCCTGCCTCCCGCTCGGGGACCTTGAAGATCTTCGTAAGCTCGGAGACGTGAACGATTGCGTCGCTGCCTGTCACGGCGCCCAAACCTAGCTGTCGATGAAGATCCTCCTCGTCTCCCAGATGTATCCCGGGCCCGCCGATCCCGACCTCGGTGTGTTCGTCCGCCGGCTCGAGGAGGAGCTGTCCGCGCGCGGCCACGAGGTCGAGCGGGCGGTCCTCGACCGCCGGAGCGGAGGGAAGCGGCGCTACCTCGGTCTCGCCCGCGCGACGCGACGGGCCGCACGGCGATTCCGGCCCGACGTCGTCTACGCCCACTTCCTCGTCCCGACCGGTCTCATCGGCGCGATCGCCGGCGGCGCACCGCTCGTCGTCACTGCGCACGGCCGCGACGTGCGCAACGTCGGCTGGCTCCCGGGCATCGGCGCCGCGACGCGCCACGTCGTCCGGCGTGCGTCGAGCGTGATCGCCGTCTCGGACTATCTGCGCCGGGAGCTCGAGGCGAAGGTCCCCGAGGCCCGTGGCAAGACCGAGGTGATCGATTCCGGCGTCGACCTCGAGCGCTTCCGCGTCGAGCCGGCACCCAATGGGACGGTCACGAGGTTCCTGTGCCTTGGATCGCTCATCCCGCGGAAGAACGTCGTCCGCCTCGCCGACGCATTCGCGCAGCTCGGGGAGGGGACGCTGACGTTCGTCGGCGACGGCCCGCTTCGACCGCAGCTCGAGGGCCGGCCCGGGGTCGAGGTCACGGGCAGGCTCCCGTACGACGAGATCCCGGCGCGTGTCGCCGGCGCCCACGTCGTGTGCCAGCCCAGCCTGATCGAGCCGTTCGGCCAGGCGACGCTGGAGGCGATGGCCGCCGGCCGCTCGGTCGTGGCGACGCGGATCGGCGGGCCGCCGGAGTTCGTCCCGCTCGAGGCGGGTGTCCTCGTCGACCCCGCGGACGAGGCCGCGCTGACGGAGGCGCTGCGTACCGTCGCCGGCTTTCCCTCACCGAACCAGGCCGCGCGGCGGGCGGCGGAGGAGCACGACGTCAGGCGTCAGGCGGAGAAGGTTGAGGCGCTCCTCCTGAGAGCCGCTGAAGGTCGGCGAGCCTGACCTCGACGAGCGGCCGGATCGAGTCCTCGAGCCCGGCTTCCCTCGCCGCCGCGAGCGCCTGCTCGTAGCTCTCTCGCGCCTTCGCCGGATCGACCCCTTGCTTGAGGCGATTGTCGCCTGTGACGAGGAACTTCTGGATGCGCGCGCGGGCGTCGTCCCCCTTCACAAATCGACCGTAACAAGTCAGATTGCGAAGAGAGGGCTCGTGGAGGCTGCCGTCGACATCCCCGAGAGGATCCGCGTGCTGATCGCGGACGATCACCGCGTGTTCGCGGAAGCCCTCGAGGCGATCCTCGCGACCGACGACCGCATCAGCGTGTCCGGTCACGCGTCCGACGGCGCCGAGGCCGTGCAGCTCGTGCTCTCCACCGATCCGGACGTGACCCTGATGGACATCGCGATGCCGGTGATGGACGGCTTCCAGGCGACGAAGGAGATCAGGGAGCGGCGGCCCAGAGCCTGCGTCCTCATGCTGACCGGGTCGAACGCCTCGATCGACGTCGACCGCGCGCGGGAAGCCGGTGCCGCGGGCTACGTCACGAAGGACAAGATCGCAGCCGACCTCATCGACGCGATCTTCGAAGTCGTCGGTCGCTGAGAGCCGCTACCCTGGATCGCCATGGTTCAGGTGCTCGCAATCCTGCAGGTCCTGCTCTCGATCGGCCTCGTCGCCCTCATCCTCATGCACTCGGGTCGCGACGCCGGCCTCGGCGGCATGGGCTTCACGCCCGCGTCGCAGGGTGGAACGCACATCGTCGAGCGCAACCTCACGCGGCTGACCGTCGTCGTCGGCATCCTCTTCACGGCGAACTGCGTCGCGCTCTTCCACGCGCTGGGCTAGCTGCGCTCGCCCTCGTCGCGCTGCTCGCGGCGGGCTGCGGCTCCGAACCTGTGCCCCGGCGTCCTCTCGCCGCGTCCGGGCCGTCCGGTGTCGTTCGCATTGCGCTGGCGGACTTCAGGTGGCCGCTCGATCCGGCGCTTGCCGACGGCCGTGACGAGACGACGCTTGCGCGTGCTCTGTACGCGACGCCGCTTAGGACGGATCCCGCGACCGGCGCGGTTGTCCCGGGTCTGTGCAGCGCGTGGTCCGCGTCGGCCGACTTCCGTCGCTGGAGGTTCACGTGCCGCTCCGCGCCTTCGATCGCGGCCGCGCTCGCACGCGTCCAGCGGCTGCCCGACGCTCCCGATCGCTGGCTCTTTGCGGGCGCGCGCATCTCTGCGCCTGCAGCCAACACGCTCGTTGTGGGCCTACCGTTCGGCTGGCGCCGGTTTCCCTATGCGTTGACGGTCGTGGGCGCAGCCCCGCGCTTCGTCAAGGGGCCGTTCGCGCTCGTCCGCGGGTCGAAGCGCGTTGTCGTACTGAGGAGCGACGACCTGACGCTGGAGTTTCACCGCCTCGGTGCGCGCGAGGCGGTGCAGGCGTTCCGTCGACGCGAGCTCGACGAGGCGCCCGTGCCGGCCGGCGACATCGTGGCGACGCGCGAGTCCGCCCTCGGGCCGGCGCTCAGGGCGCGCACCCTGCTCGCGCTCGACACGGTCACGTTCTCGTCGCCGATCGCCGCGGAGGTGCGCCGCGTCTACCGCGACACCGCGAACCGAGGCGACTACGAGCAGCTCGTGCCGGAGCTCACGGGCGCGGGCGCCTACGGGTTCCTCGGCGGGGAGAAGGCGAGACCGTCGCGGTATCGCCGCGCCCTCGCGGCCATCCCGAGGCTGCCGAAGGTGCGCGTCGGGCTCGGCGTTCCCGTCGATCCCGCACTCCGAACCGGCGGGCGTCTCCTCTATGCGCAGTGGCGCGACGTCGGTCTCGGCCCGCAGCTCGTCGCAGATACGAGCCCGACGGCCGATGCCGTCCTTCGTCGCGTGGCGGCCGCATATCCGCAGGACGAGGCGATCTTGGGGGAGCTCGTGCTGCGCGACCGGCTCGGCTCCCGCGGCCTGCTGGAACGAGCGCTCGGGGCAACGCGGCAGGGAGTCGACCTGCGCCGCGTCGACCGCGCCCTGTGGGACGCAGCGCGCGCGATTCCGGTCTCCTGGGTCGTCGACGCGCGGCTCGTGTCGCCGCGACTCGACGGCTGGCGCGAAGACCTCCTCGGAAACGTCGACTACGCGAAGGTCAGATCCCGGGCTTCGAGCCGACGCCCGTGATCGTGAACCTCGCCGAGGCGAGAGCCGGCGCGAGCACGCCGTTCGGGTAGCGCTCGCCGTAGAAGTCCTGCGCGCTGATCAGCATCGCCTCACGCGTCAACCCGTGCACTTCACGCAGGAGCTCCGGAACGGCGACTGTGAAGCGGAGGTTCACGAGCGGCTCCGCGACCTTGCCTCCTCTGATGCGGAACGTCCCGTCGCGCGTCATCCCGGTGATCACTCCTTCGCGCGGATGCACGACGCCGAGATAGTGGAGGCGGGTGATGTAGATGCCGTCTCCGACCAGCTCCGCGAGCTCGTCCACCGACTCCGCCGTGCCCGGCGCGATCGACAGCGCGTAGGGAACGGGCCCCCACTGGCGTGCGTCCACCGGAGGTGCGTGACCTGTGCTGCGCGTGTCACCCCCCGCGCGCGCAGCGGTTTCGCGGTCCCAGACGACTCCACGCGCGATGCCATGCTCGACCAGCTGGAGGCGCTGCTTCGGCGTCCCCTCGAAATCGAACGCTTTCGGGAGCCCGCGCGGGTCGAGCGGATCGTCGGCGATCGAGATCTTGTCGTCGAAGATCTTCTCGCCGATTCGCCCGCTGAGATAGCTGCGCTCCTCGAGAAGCCCGAGCGCACCGAACGAGTCGTGCGCGAAGTACTCCATGAGCTCGCCGAGCGCAAACGGCGCCAGGACTGCCGCGTATGCGCCCGGCGCGATCTCAGCCGCATCGTTGGTGCGCCTGGCCGTCTCCGCGGCGCTGCGGGCCACTGCCTCCGCATCGACCTGCGCCGCGCGCCAGGCGTTCGCTTGGGCATAGCCAGACCGCTGCTCGTCCGCCGCGACGACGAGCGCGGACACGTCGGTCATCTGCTGCTCGACCGCGACACCGGTCGTCGACGCGACGGCGAGCTCCGTCTCGGCGCTCGAGTAGAAGCCATACGCGGGCATGTCTCCTGCCGCGGCGATCGACGCGGCAGCGATGCGCGCCTGGTCGTCGGGCCCGAGCTTCGCCGTGTCCTCGTCGCGGCTCTCGACCGTCGGCAGATCCTTCGGCGTCGCCAGCCCCGGGAAGGAGTCGTCCGCCGGCGCGACGGACGCCGCTTCTTTGGCGCGTGTCGCCAGCTGGGCCAGGCCGTCGGGGTCGATCCTGTTGGTCGTCGCGACGCCTGAGCGCGTCCCTTGCACGACCCGGAGGGTCACGACGGCGTTCTCGATCAGCGTCGGCTGGTGGATCTCGGAGCTTGCGAAGCGTGCGAGCCCGGACCGCTCGACGTGGGCGACCGCCTCGGCCTCGCCGCCGACGGCTTCGACCGCCGCTCGCGCTATCTCGAGCGCGCTCACGCCCTGACACCGATCTGGACCTCGCGGAAACGGGCGGGAACCGCACCGTGCGAAACGTGCGCGCTCTGGCCCGGCTGTCCCTTGCCGCAGTTCGTCAGCCCGTAGAGCCGCCAGAGCTCCGGTCCGGCGACGGCGTCCAGCGATCCCCAGAACACCGGCGTGATGCCGGTGTACGTCGCGTCCCGCAGCATGCGCCCGAGCTTGCCCTTCTTGATTTCCCACGCGACCTGCGTGCCGAACTGGAAGTTGAGGCGCTTGTCGTCGATCGACCAGCTGCGGTTCGTCTCCATGTACACGCCGTCGTCGACGCCGTCGAGCAGGTCCTCTCAGGCTGCCCTCGCCCGGCTCGATGTGGAGATTCGTCATCCGGACGAGCGGCATCCGGTTCCAGCCGTCTGCCCGCATCGAGCCGCCGCGGCCCGAGCCCAAGCGCGACGCCGTCTCGCGCGAGGTGAGAAAACCGGTGAGGCGGCCGGCCTCGACGATCGGCTCGCGCTCCGCCTCGACTCCCTCGTCGTCGAAGGCGAAGCTCCCGAGCCCGCCGGCTGTCGTCGGGTCGGCGGTGATGTTCATGTGCTCGGAGCCGTACTCGAGCGAGCCGATGTCGCCCGCCTTGAGGAAGCTCGTGCCCGCGTACGACGCCTCGGTCCCGTAGACGCGGTCGAGCTCGGTGGGGTGCCCGACGGACTCGTGCACCTGGAGCGCGACCTGGTCCGCGTCGAGCACGACCGTCGTGATCCCGCTCGGGCAGACGTCTGCACGCAGGAGGGCGCTCGCCTGCTCGGAGACGCGCGGCGCCTCATCCACGAGGCCGAGCCCGTCGACGTACTCCCAGCCGAACTGCCCGCTCGAGCCCACGAGGAAGCTCGGGTAGCTGCGTAGCTGGAAGCTGCCCTCGTTCGCGGCGGCGCAGTCGATGCCCCCGCCGCACTCCGTCAGAACCTGCTCGACGTCGGTTCCCTCCGTGGAGAGCAGAACCTTGTGCTCGCGTTGCGCGCGGACCATCGCCTGGCGGACGACGATGTCCGGTCCCGCGAGGGCCTCGTCGGCACGCAGGCAGAGGTCGATCTTCTCGCTGAGCGGGATTGAGAACGGATCGCGTTCCATCGGGCTCCTGTGGACCGCCGTCTGCGGCTCGAGGGGCAGGAGTGCTTCGGTGCGCCGTTCGCTCGCGGACGACGCGCGCGCGAACGTGCATGCGCGGACGGCGGCGTTCCGCGCGCCCTCGTCGGTCAGCCGGCGGTCGCACGCGAACCCCCACGCGCCGCCGAGAAGGACACGAACGCCGATCCCCTCGCTCTCGGCATCCGTCAGATGCTCGACGCGTCCGTTCTTCGCGCGAACGAGCTGGTCCCGCTTGAGGACGACGCGCGCGTCCGCGTACTCGGCGCCGGCCGCAGTCGCCGCGTCGAGGGCGGCTGCACACAGGTCGCGCACGCGCGGCACTTTAGTGACGGAGCTACACTGGCGGTCCCCTCAGGCGCTGGTGGCGGAATTGGTAGACGCGCTAGGTTGAGGGCCTAGTGGCCTTAAAAGGCCGTGGAGGTTCAAGTCCTCTCCAGCGCACTTCTGACGCCCTCGTGAGAGGGCGTTCTTCTTTGCGGGGGTGGCGCGCTTGACGCCGTCCGCAGGAGTCTCTACCCTCACTGGCGAACACATGTTCGACTACCCGACCCTGGAGGCGGAGATGCTGACGGGACGACAGCAGGAGATATGGGACTTCCTCGTCGACTACGTCGACCAACACGGCTACCCGCCGACGGTGCGCGAGATCGGGGAGGCCGTGGGCCTGGCCTCGCCTTCGACCGTCCACGCACACCTGGCGAACCTCGAGCGGGCCGGCCTTCTCAAGCGTGATCCGACCAAGCCGCGCGCCCTCGAGCTCGTCGGCCGCGAGCGCCGCCAGGCGCCGGCGGCGGCGCTCGACCGACTGCCGCTCGTCGGGCAGATCGCGGCCGGCGGGCCGCTGCTCGCCGAGCACAATGTCGAGGAGCACCTCGCGGTGCCCGAGACGCTCCGCGGCGACTTCCTGCTCCGCGTGAGGGGCGACTCGATGGTGAATGCCGGCATCCTCGACGGCGACATCGTGGTCGTGCAGCGCGCGCAGGACGCGCGGAACGGCGAGATCGTCGTGGCGCTAGCCGGCGACGACGAGTCGGCGGACGAGGCGACGGTGAAGCGCTTCTTCCGCGAGAGCGGACGCGTGAGGCTCCAGCCGGAGAACGACGCGCTCGAACCGATCTACGCGAACCACGTTCAGATCCTCGGCCGCGTGACGGGGGTGTTCCGACAACTCTGATGTCCGCGACGCCTCTCCACCGGACGCTCGAGCAGGAGCTGCAGGCGCTCGTTCGGGGCGTGAGCCTCGAGTGCCTCGTTTGCGGCGAGTTCGTGTTCCATGCGGGCGGCATGATCACCTGCCCGGAGTGCGACTCCTGCCTGCGCACGCAGATCGGCTCGGAACAGGCGCAGCTACAATTCGACTCGCAGGCCGGGTGACCGCGGGCCTCGCGCTCGAGGAAAGTCCGGACACCGCAGGGCAGGACGCTGGGGCGACCCAGGCGGCGAAAGCCGACGGAAAGTGGCACAGAAAGGAGACCGCCAGCGGCGAGCTTCTCTCCGGAGACGCCGACGGCAAGGGTGAAAAGGTGGGGTAAGAGCCCACCAGCGTCGTGGCGACACGGCGGCTAGCCAAACCCCGTCCGGTGCAAGGCAAACAGGTCCCGCCATCAGGCGGCCCGCCGAGGGACCGGGTTGCTGCACAGAAGGATGGTCACCACAACAGAATCCGGCTTACAGGCCTGCTACGGGAAAAGCCCTGGAAACGGGGCTTTTTCTATGAATCCCTCTCGCGGATCGGATAGAACGCGCGTCGAGTGATGACTCGCCCGCGTTGGATGGCGCTTTGTTTTGCTCTTGGGTCGACGTGCTTTCTCATCGGCCCGTTTCCCGGGTTCGCGCAGCTGGTCGGCGAGTCGGCTGATGCCATCACCTTCTTCGTCGGCTCGATCCTGTTCACGGCCGGCGGAGGCCTACAGAGCTGGCTGGCCTGGTCCGAACGGCACTCTCCCGGTGGCGGAGGGGCGGCTTGGTGGGCCGCCATCATCCAGTCCGCCGGCACGCTGTTCTTCAACATCACGACGTACCAGGCGATGCACACCGCCTTGGCGAGCTCCGAGTACGACAGGCTTGTCTGGCGGCCCGATTGGCGCGGCTCAATCTGCTTCCTCGTCTCCGGCGCGATTGCCTACCGCGCCTCGGCGCGTCATGGATGGTTGCCGGTGCGCGGCGGCGCGGGATGGTGGCAGCCGGCTGTCAACCTGCTCGGCTGCGTCTTCTTCGGAATCTCGGCTGTCGCCGGTTACGTCGTTCCGTCGACCGGGTCGATGCTCGATCAGGCGGCCGCCAACTGGAACACCTCGCTGGGCGCCGCGTGCTTCCTGGCCTGTGCTGTCGACACTCTGCACACCGACAGAGCCTCGAAAATGCCTCGAGGTCGCCGGCTCCGTGAGCTCGCGCACGAGCTCGAGAGCGACCTCTAGTCGCAGCCCGCCTTGGCTCGAGTTTTCCATTTCTCCATGATCCGAGCATGACCCTCACGCTCCTCGAGCGGGATCAGCAGCTGTCCGTGCTCCGATCCGCTCGCGAGCGTGCCGCGGAGGGCGAAGGATGTCTCGTGCTCGTCGGCGGCGAGGCGGGCGTCGGCAAGAGCGCGCTCGTCCGCGCGTTTCTGGCCGAGGTCGAAGGGATGCGGGTGCTCACCGGCGCGTGCGAGCCGCTGTTCACGCCCCGGCCGCTCGGTCCGATTGTCGACGTCGCCGTGCAAACCGGGGATCCGCTTGCGTCGCTCATCGCGGCGGGGGCCGGGGCACACGAAGTCGTGAACGGTCTGCTCGACGAGGTGCAGCTCGAGCCGACCGTCCTCGTTCTCGAGGACGTCCACTGGGCAGACGAAGCGACCATGGACGTGCTTCGGCTGCTCGGACGACGCGTCAGCGGCCGCGGCGCGTTGGTCGTCGTCACGTATCGCGACGACGAACTCGACCCCCGACATCCACTTAGGGTCGTACTCGGAGGTCTCGCGACCGCAGAGGGCGCGCAACGCATAGCCCTGCCTCCGCTCTCGGTCGAGGCGGTACGCGTGCTCTGCGTCCTGCATTCCGTGAACGGCGACGAGCTCCATCGGCGCACCGGCGGAAACCCGTTCTTCGTCACAGAGGTTCTGGGGGCGGCCGGCGAGGACGTGCCCCCGACGGTTCGCGACGCAGTCCTGGCGCGCGCCGCGCTGCTCGACCCCGACGCTCTGCGTCTTCTCGGGGCCGTCGCCGTCGTCCCTGGAGCGATGGGCATCGGCCTTCTCGAGCAGATCGCCCTGGACGACCTCGACCGATTGCCGGACTGTCTCGCCTCGGGGATGTTGCGTGCGGATGGAGCCACCGTCGGGTTCCGCCATGAGCTCGCCCGTCGCGCAATGGAGGAGTCGCTGTCGCCCGATCGGCGGCGCGCACTTCACATGGCCGTGCTTTCCGCCCTGTCCGCACCTTCCGCCGGCGAGCTCGATCACGCACGGCTTGCCCACCATGCGGAGGCTGCAGGGAATGCCGAGGCCGTCGGCGTTCACGCACGCGCCGCAGCCGAGCACGCAGCAGCCCTCGGCGCGCACCGGGAGGCCGCTGCCCACTACGCGACGGCGCTTCGCTTCTCGGAGGGGCGGGATGCGGCTGACGTTGCCGAACTTCTCCAGCGCCGCTCGTACGAGTGCTATCTCACCAACCAGATCGATGACGCGCTCGAAGCGCGCCGCGCCGCACTCGAGCACTACAGCAACCTGGGGGACCGGCTGCGAGAGGGCGACCAGCTGCGGTGGATCTCGCGTCTCTCATGGTTCGAGGGGCGAAACGACGATGCGGAGGCTGCCGCCGCGAAGGCGGTCTCGATCTTGGAGCCGATCGGGCCGAGCCGCGAGCTCGCGATGGCCTTTAGCAACAGGTCACAGCTGCGCATGCTCGCCGACGATCCAGAGCGGGCGATCGAGTGGGGCGAGCGAGCGATCGCCCTCGCCGAGGCGCTCGGGGACCAGGAAACCCTCGTCCACGCGCTGAACAACGTCGGCTCTGCAGAGCTCGCCATGGGACACGGATCCGAGCGCCTCGAGCGGAGCCTCGCGCTTGCGCTCGCGGCAGACCTCGAAGAGCACGTGGGACGTGCCTACACGAACCTTGGTGTGAGAGCAGTCCAGACCTACGAGCACGCGGATGCGGCGCGTTACCTCGAGGAAGGCATCGCGTACTGCGCCCGGCGCGATCTCGAGTCCTGGCGGGTCTACATGCTCGGCTGGCAGGCGCTCCTTCACCTGCGGGTCGGGCGCTGGGACGATGCCGCCGCGGCTGCCACGGAGGTACTGCGGGATCCCGACGCAGCACTCCCTTCAAGGATCACACCGCTCGTCGTTCTCGGACAGCTTCGGGCTCGCCGCGGCGACCCGAAGCCGACCGAGCCCCTGGACGAGGCGTTGACGTTGGCGCGTCAGACGGGCGAGCCTCAGCGCCTCACCCCGGTCGCCGTCGGGCAGGCCGAGGCAGCGGTGCTGATGGGCCACCAGAAGAAGCTGGGTGACGTCACCGTTCCCGACCTGACCGATCGATGGGCGGCGGGACAGCTGGCGGTTTGGCTCCTACGTGCCGGAGTCGACCCGGCCGAAGGTGCCTACCCAGAGCCGCTCGCGCTCGAGCTCGCCGGCGAACACGACGCGGCCGCAGCATCCTGGCGTGCACTCGGCTGCCCCTACGAGGCCGCGCTGTCGGCAGCGTGGGGAAGCGACGAGGACGCCTTGCGCCGAGCCCACCGCGATCTCGCAGACCTCGGCGCCGCAAGTGCCGTCGCCCTCGTGGCGCGACTCGCGCGCCGTCGTGGAATCCGCGGTCTCACCCGTGGCCCGCGACCGAGCACGAGCGAGACTCCCGGCAACCTCACGAACCGAGAGGTGGAGGTGGTCGGGCTCGTTGCCGCCGGCCTCCGGAACTCGGAGATCGCCGATCGGCTCTTCCTCTCGAGCCGTACGGTCGACCACCATGTCGCGTCGATCCTCCGAAAGCTCGGCGTCCGAACACGAGGAGAGGCCGGTGCCGCCGCAACGCGGCTGGGCTTGCTGGAAACGGGCGCTTCGCCGGCCAACATGGGCAATTCCGCCGATGTGGGTCACGGCTCGAGCCTCTAGCTTCGAACAGACGTATTCCCGCCCGAAAGGAGCAACTCGTGGAGACCTACGTGATTCTTCGACGTGGAGGCTGGAAGACGGCGGACGATCTTCGGGAGGCTGCCGCCCGTTCCACGGCGGTCGGCGAGCGGATGCCTGAAGACATCGCCTGGATCCGCAGCTACGTGACTGCGGAGGCCGATGGGTCTGTCGGCACGGTCTGCATCTATCAGGCCTCCGGCCCGGAGGCGATCCGGGCACACGCGCGCGGGGCAGATCTCCCCGTCGACGAGATCATCCCCGTCGCCGACACCGTCGTCGTCCGGCCCGATCCCGTTGCGGTGGCTGCCTGACGCGAGCGAGCCCGCCATACGGCAAGAATCCAGGCAGCCAACGAGAGCCCCGGTGACGGGGCTCTCTCCATTCCATGACCGACCAGTCCGTCCACCTCGAGCGCCTCGGCCGCACAAGCCTCACCACGGATCTCACGCGGCCGCTGCTGACCGTCTGGCTGTCGTGGCTGATCCTGATGACGGGCGTGAATCTCGCGACGCCGCTCTACGCGGTCTACGCGCAGCGCTTCGACTTCTCGACCCTCGTCCTCACGGCGGTCTTCACGACGTACATGCTCGTGCTGATCCCGTCGTTGCTCCTCTTCGGGCGCCTCTCGGACCAGGTCGGCCGGCGGCCCGTCATCGTGGCCGGGCTCCTTGTCGGCTGCGTCGGGCTCGTGCTTTTCGCCGCCGCTCAGAGCACACAGTGGCTCTTCGCCGCGCGCGCGGTCCAGGGTCTCGGCGTAGGGATGATCAGCGGCGCCGCGACAGCCGCGCTGGTCGAGCTCGATCCGCGCCGTGACGAGCAGCGCCCGGCGCTCCTCGCCGGCCTGGCGCAGGCGCTCGGCAGCGGCCTCGGGCCGCTGCTCGCCGGCATCCTCGCGGAGTGGGCTCCCGCGCCGCGCCACCTGTCCTTCCTGATCATGCTCGGCGCCACCGTCGCCGCCGCTGGGTACGCGCTCACGCTCTCCGATCCGCGGGCCGCGTCGGGCTCGTGGAGCGTGCAGTGGCCGCGCGTCCCGCCGGGGATCAGGCTCGACTTTGCCCGAGTCAGCGTGACCGGCGGCATCGTGTGGGCGGCCGTCGCGCTGTGCCTCTCGATCGTCCCTTCATACGCGGCCGACCTGCTCTCGACCAACAACCTCGCGCTGCTCGGCGCGATCGGCGCGCTCGCGCTCCTGATGTCGTGTGTCACGCAGGTCGTGTCTCAGCGCCTGCGCCTTCGGCAACGTGCCGGTCAGGCGTTCGGTCTCGCGCTCTTGACGTGCGGCCTCGCGGCGCTCGTCGTGGCGTCGCCGCTGCATTCGCTCGCGCTGACGCTCACAGGGTCAGCCGTCGCCGGGGCGGGGCACGGCTTCGGCTTCCTCAACGCGCAGGACGAGTTGAGCGCGATCGCGCCGCCGGACGAGCGGGGCGGTGTGACGGCGGCCTTCATCAGCTGCATCTACTTCACGGTCGCGGTGTCGGTGATCTCCACCGGGCTTCTCGACGAGTGGCTCTCCCTCTCGACCGCCGTGAGCTCCGTCTTCGTCGTGCTGGCGGTGCTTGCGATCGCGTCGATGGCCTGGCAGCTCCGCGCCGGCGGATTGACACCGCGAGCGCGCGGGGATAAGACGGACGGATGAGTGACGCCGACGGCTGGCCGGGAGAGGAAACCGCTCCGACCGAGCTGATGGCGCTCTCGGAAGGAGAGCGCCGCGTCCTCACGGCTCTCTCGGTGGTGGGTGGAGCCTCACTTTCCGACGAGGACCTGCGTGCGGTCGCCGACGGCGAGGACGTGGCACCAGTCGTCGGCACTCTCGAGGCGCGCGGGCTCGTCAAGAGCGAGGAGCCTGGGCGTTACTCCGCGGTCGGACGCGTCGGCGCGGAGCTCCGCGCCACCGACGACGCCCTTGCCACCGGCGACCGGCTGATGGGCCACATGATGACGCTCGCACAGTCCGCCGAGCTCACGCCCGAGCGGCTGGCCGCGGAGGCAGGCGCCATCCTCGGGCTCTCGAACTGGGCCGCCGAGCGTCAGCAGTGGGCCAGGCTGCTCGAGGTCGTGAAGACGCTGCAGTCGTCCTTCGCGATCGCACATCGGGTTGACGACTGGCTGCAGCTCCTGCACCGCGGACGTGCTGCCGCACAGGTGCTCGGCGACCGCCAGTCCGAGGCGTGGATGCTGCAGCAGCTCGCGGAGGCGTCGTCTGCCGCGGGCGAGCGCGCGGCCGCGCAGCAGTACAAGCGCGAGGCCGAGCAGCTCCAACGCGGACCGCAGGCGGGGCCGACCGCGCAGACGACCACGTACGGGACGGCAGCGGCCGGCGGTCCGGGCGGGACGAACGTGTGGCTCTGGGTCGTCGGCCTCGTCGTCGCGCTCGCTGCGGGCGTCGGCGCCGGCTGGGCGATCGGCAGCAGCGGCGACGACAACAGCGGACCGACGGCCGTGACGGTTATCAACCCCGAGGCGAGCACGGTGGCGACGACTCAGACGGTGACGGAGTCGGGGAGCACCGTCACCACCGTGTCGACGTCGGTCTCGACGGAGACGGTGACGTCGACCGTCACGACAACGACGACCACCTCCGCTGCAGTGCCCTAGTCGAGCGGCAGCGAGATCCAGACGTCCGCGCCGCCGGCGTCACGGTTGCGCACCCGAGCGTTCCCGTCGTGAGCGTCCGCGACCGTCTCCGCGATCGCGAGGCCGAGGCCGCTTCCCTCGGCGGAGTGTGCGCCGGGCCCACGACTGAACCGCTCGAAGGCGCGATCGACGTAGGCCGGGTCGAAGCCGTCGCCCTCGTCGCACACGTGCAACTCGAGGACGCCGTCGCGTGTAACCGATTCGAGGACGACGTCGCCGTCGCCGTGACGGAGCGCGTTGTCGACGAGGTTTCCAAGCGCCTGCTCGAGTCGAAGGCGGTCACCCCGAACGATCGGAACGCCGTGTTCCCGAACGACCAGTTCGCGCTGTTTCCCTTCCGCCGCCGGTGCGAAGCGCGCGCGGACGGCTTCGAGCACGTCACCGACGTCCAGCGGTTCGATCCGGAGGGGCAGGCTCCCATTCTCGGAGCGGGCAAGAAGCAGGAGGTCGTTCGCGATCCGTCCAAGACGGTCGGTCTCCGCGGCCGCCGACCGGATCGAATCCTCCAGCTCATCGGTCGTACGTCCTCGTCGCAGCGCGAGGTCGAGCTCGGCCTTGAGGAGGGCGAGCGGCGTGCGCAGCTCGTGGCTCGCGTCGGTGACGAAGTTGCGCTCGCGCTCGACGCCGCCCTCGATGCGCGCGAGCATCGCGTTGAGCGTCCGCCCGAGCTTCGCGACCTCGTCGTCTGCAGCAGGCACGGGAAGGCGCTCTTGCAGCGACGAGCTGGAGATCTCCTGTGCGCGCCGGCGCATTTGCTCGATGGGGCGCAGCGTCGCTCGTGCCAGGAGGTACGCGCCGAGTGTGGCGAGCACGAGCGCGATCGGGCCGCCGACGACGAACGACGCGAGCAGGCTGTGGAGCGTCTCGATCCGGTCCTGTCGTGTCGTCCCCACGACGAGCACGCGCGCGGGGCCCGAGCCCTGCAGCCGGACGGCGAGCAATCGCGCCGGCTCGTCGAGGCCGGGCACCGAGTCGCGGTTCGAGAAGACCGTTCCCCCGACGGCGCGCTCGAGCTCGCCTCCGGTGAGGAGGCTGACGTCGATCGGCTGCGTTGCATCGACGACCTGACCGTTCGCGGAGAGCGTCTCGGCGAACGACTCGCCGGGCTCGAGCAAGCTGCTGCGGGTCGCACGCAGGGAGCCGCCGCGCGCGACGAGGGCCGAGACGTCCTGGGCCCTCGAGCGAAGCTCCTGGTCCTGGTTGCGCTGCAGGTCGCCGCCGACCCGCTCGTAGACGAGCCAGCCCGCGCCTGCGAGCACGAGCGCCATCGCCGCCGAGAACAGCAGTGCGAGGCGGACGCTCAGCGGGAGGCGGCTCACGCGCCACTCTCGGCCAGGCGGTAGCCCGCACCGCGCACCGTCTCGATCGAGCTCGCTCCGAAGGGCCGGTCGACCTTCTCCCGGAGGTAGCGGACGTACACGTCGACGACGTTGGAACGGTTCTCATACGCGAAGTCCCAGGCGTGCTCGAGGAGTTGGAGACGGCTGAGCACCTGGCCCGGCCGCCGCATGAACGTCTCCAGTAGGGCGAACTCCTTCGGAGAGAGATGGATCTCGCTGGTTCCCCGCCACACTCGCCGGGCAGCCGGGTCGAGCCTCAGGTCGCCGACCTGCACCTCGGCCGGTCGCTCCACGCCGCCGCGCCGCTGGAGAGCGCGCAGGCGTGCGAGCAGCTCGGCGAACGAGAACGGCTTCGTCAGGTAGTCGTCCGCGCCGGCGTCGAGGCCGGCGACGCGATCGTCCACAGAATCCCGCGCGGTGAGCATGAGCACGGGCACCCAGACGCCGGAGTTGCGCAGCGCGCGGCACGTCTCGTGCCCGCTGAGCTGCGGGAGCATCACGTCGAGGACGATCGCGTCGTACGGATGCGCCTGGGCCATCCAGAGCGCGTCCTCGCCGGTCGCCGCGATGTCGGCTCCGTGGCCCTCCTCGACGAGCCCGCGCCGGATCAGTCCCGCCATCTTCACCTCGTCCTCGACGATCAGGACGCGCATACCGGCATCTTGCGCCTTCTCGATGAGAGAGAGATGAGGGCTCGGCTCATCGTCGCTTCAGGTCGACCTCGAGCACTTCCGGGGCCGGATCGTGTACATGGTGGATGTCGGTGACCAGGAGGTCCGAGTCGACGCCGCCGACGGGAGCATCGCCGCGATCAGTCCGCGCGATTGAGCGGGCGTGGCGGGGCGGGTTCGTGGCGGGAATTCTCGCCGTGGCACTCGTCCCGTCCGCACTCGCGTCGCCGCCGCCGGCCCGTCAACCCGTCCCGCACGACGCCGCGCACCTTTCCCGGGCCCTCGTCGACACGGAGGCCGGACTGCGCGGCGCGATTGCAACGTGGGGCGACCGCTCCACGGCACCGCCGGCGGACGCCGTCCTGTACGCCCTCTACCAGCAGCGGATCTACCGAGCGCTGGCGCGTGACGACGCGCTTGCGCACGGGACGATCGCTCGTCTTCCTCCGGCGCTCGCGCGTGCGGCGAACGATCTCGTCGCAGCCCAGCGCCGGCTCTACCGCTTGACACCTCCGATCCCGGCGAGGGCGATCCGCGTCGCGAGCCCTCCGCCTGCGGCGCGCCTCCTCGGCTGGTACCGCGAGGCGTCGCACCGCTTCCGCGTGCCCTGGAACGTGCTCGCAGCTGTGCACTTCGCGGAGTCCAAGTTCGGCAAGATCCGCAGTGCGAGCGCTGCAGGCGCACAGGGGCCGATGCAGTTCATGCCGGCGACCTGGCGACGCTACGGGCTCGGCGGCGACATCCGTGATCCGCACGACGCGATCCTCGGCGCCGCGAACTACCTCCGCACGTCAGGCGCACCGACAAACCTTCGCCGCGCGCTGTTCGCGTACAACCACTCGTCTGCCTACGTCGACTCGGTGCTGCGCTACGCGCACCGAATGGCCGACGACCGGACGGCGTTCTTCGCGCTCTACCTCTGGCAGGTGTTCGTCAAGACGCCGTCCGGTGACAGACGCGTCACGGGGCCGGATCTGCCCTGACCCAGATCGACAGCTCGCCGACCTGCTCGAAGCCAAGGCGCCGGTACATGCTCGCGCCTTCCTCACTTGGCGCGAGGATCGACGGCAGGCCCGTTTCGGTCGACATCGCTGCCCGCGTCAGCGCGGATCCGTAGCCGCGTCCGCGCGCGGACGCCACGGTCGTGACGCCGAACACGCCGACGACGTCCTCAGTCCTGTAGCCCATCGCCGCAGCGACCGGCCTCCCGTCGACGCGTCCGAGGAACATCAGCATCGCCGGATCGTCGAGGACGGTCGCCGGATGCAACGATCCCGGCGCGACGGTCTTGGACTCGTCCTCGAAGCCGCGCACGCTGACCGCTTCGAGGTCGACGACATCCCTTTCCTCCTGTGCGAACACGATCTCGAGCTCCGTCGGCTTCATGTCGGGCAACGGCCCCGGCGGGCGCAAGTACCACGGCTCCCGCCGCCAGACCCGGAAACCCAGCGGCTCGAGCTCGAGGGACTGCCAGCTGTCGCAGATACCGCCGGGCACGTCGAGGAGGGCGTCCGGAGGCGCATCCGGCCGCAGCGTGATGCCACCGAAGTAGATGACCGGCGGCTCGTCGAGCGCTTGCCACGTTGTCTCGTCGGTCGTGGTCCGCAGCCCGAGGGCCGACAGCCACGACGTGTGCCATCCCGCCACCGCGCGGGCGCAGAGCTCGACCGGATCTCTCATGTGCGGAGCCTAGGTGCGGAGCACGACGTCCAGGGAGGTGCCGGAGCCCGGTCCTGACGTCAGCGTGAAGCCGCCCGCGATGCTCTCGGCGCGCGCCCGGATGTTCCGGAGACCCTGGCCCGCGGCCGTCTCCTCGCCGTCGAAGCCCTCGCCGTCGTCGCGGACCGTGACGAAGCGCTCGTTGACCCGCAGCCCGATCACGACCTCGGCTCGCCGTGCGTTCGCATGCTTCCGAACGTTGGCGAGCCCCTCCTGGACGATGCGGAAGACCTCGATCTGCTCGTCGGGTGCGAGGCGAACCGAGGGGTCGATCTCGAGGTCGACCTCGAGCTCGCCGTCCGCGGTGAGGAAGTCGACGTAGCGCCGCAGCGCGGCGTCGAAGGGCGCGTTGCCCGCCGCGGTCGAGAGGGCGAGGATCGCGAAGCGCGCCTCCTGCTGTGCGGCGTTCGCCGCTTCGCGGAGCTTCGGCCAGCGTCTCCTCCTGCGGCGCGCCGCTCTGCAGCATCGTCGCGTGCGTCGACACCGCGAAGAGGTACTGCGCGAGGCCGTCGTGGATCTCGCGGGCCACGCGCGCGCGTTCCTCGGCGACGGCGCGTCCGTGCTCGGCGAAGCTGATCGCGCGCCACGCGCCGGCGAGCAGAAGGCCGTACGCGAGCAACCGGAGGAAGTCGCCGCGCGAGACGGCTCCCGCCGCGAGGACCGGTGTGAACATGTAGTGCAGCGACGCGAAGAGCATGAGCGTCGCCGCGAGCGCAAGCCAGCGGTCGAGGTCTTCGCGCCGCTCGTAGAAGCGCTTGCCGAACCCGACGACGGCGAGCAGGTTGAGCAGCGCCTGCGCCGAGAGGACGCCGATGTAGAGCGCCGGGGCCTCCCCGTCGGGAGAGATCGCCGGGAGGTCGGCCGCGGCAGATCGCAGCGTCAGCCAGACGACGATCACCGTGACGCACGCCGCGACGACGGTGTTCGCGAGTGCGCGCGGCCCCGAGCGGCCGGGAACGAACGGCGCCGCAGCGATGAGCATCCAACCGAGGAGGCGGCCGACGATGCCGGCCCACGCCTCAGCGCGGTCGACGGGCCCGCCGGTCACGAGCGGCGCGACCGCGAACAGCGTGATCGAGAGCGAGAGCACGACGAAGCCCGTGCAGAGGAAGAGGTCGAGGCGCCGGCCCTCCACTGCGAAGCGGATGCCGGTGAGGAGGGCGATGATGGCGCCGGCGAACGCGATGATCGTCTGGAAGACGAGCCCGAGCTGCGGGAGGGAGACCTTCGTCTGGAGGTCGCCGTTCGTGACGAAGAGGGCGAGGGACGATCCGAGCAGGCCGAAGAGGAGGATCTCTCCCCAGAGCCAGGCCTGGAAGTCGTCTCTGCCGTCTTGTCGCACGTTCACTCTTGTCGGCAGATCCCGTCGCGCCGATAAGCGCTGGGAAGCCCATGGCTGAGCGAATTCTCCTCGTCGACGACCATCCGCTGACCCGTTCGGCCCTGGCCGGCCTGCTCTCCCAGCACGGCTTCGACGTGGTCGGCGAGGCCTCCGACGGTGAGGAGGCGGTCGAGTCGGCGGGGCGGCTCCGGCCCGATCTGATCCTGCTCGACCTCTCGATGCCTGGGGTCGACGGCCTGACGGCGCTCCCACGCCTGCGCGACCGCGGCGCCGGAATGCGAGGTCGTCGTGCTCACCGCGTCGGGCACGGAGGAGAACCTCCTCGGCGCGATTCGCGGCGGCGCAGCCGGCTACCTGCTCAAGAGCGAGCCGCCCGAGCGCATCGTCGAGTTCCTGCGCGGCGTCGAGGCCGGGGAGGCGGCTCTGTCGGGCGCGATCGCACGCCGCCTGCTCGAGCAGGTGCGCGAGGGCGGCGGCCGCGGCTCCGGCGTTCCCGACTCGATCGCGGCAGCGCTGTCGGCGCGCGAGCTCGAGGTGCTGCTCCTGCTCGACGAGCATCTGGGGACGGACGAGATCGCCAAGCGGCTCTTCATCTCCGAGCACACGGTCCGCTCGCACGTCAAGAGCCTGCTGCGAAAGCTCCGCGTCTCGTCGCGGCGCGAGGCGCTCGAGGCGCTCGCCCGCGCGCGCCGCTGAGCTAGTCGGCGAACCCGTCGAGCGCGGCGGAGACGAGCCGCGGGAGCGTCTCGACGTTGTAGCCGCCCTCGAGCACAGCAGCGAGCTTCGGCCCGAGCGCGGCGCAGCGCCGGGAGAGCTCGCGGAACGCTCCCTCGGTCACGTACATGCCTGCGAGCGGGTCCTCCTCGTGCGCGTCGAAGCCGGCCGACACGAGCACGAGGTCCGGCGCGAAGCTCTCCACCGCGGGTGCGACGACCCGCTCGAAGGCGTGAAAGTACTCCTCGTCGCCGCAGCCGGCGCTCATCGGGACATTGACCGTCGTCTCGGCCTGTTCGGTCGGGCCGCCGCTGCCGGGATAGAACGGCCACTGATGCAGCGAGACGAAGAGGACTGAGTCGTCGTCCCAGAAGATGTCCTGCGTCCCGTTGCCGTGGTGGACGTCGTAGTCCACGATCGCAATGCGTTCGTGCCCCGACGGCCTGCGCTGCGCGCGCGGCGATCGCGACGTTGTTGAAGAAGCAGAACCCCATCGGCGCGTCGACCGGCGTGGTGGCCCGGTGGGCGAACGACCGCGAACGCTCCTTGGAGCGCGGCCTCCACCGCCGTGCCGGCGGCGAGCAGTGCAGCCTCGCCGGTCGTCGCCGACGCGGGCGTGTCGGCGGTGAACCATGTCGGCTCGGACACGGAGAGCACGGTCTGGAGGTGTGCGGCGCTGTGGCAGCGAAGGATCTCCTCCTCTGTCGCCGCGCGGCCCTCGCGCCAGCTGGGGAGCGAGTCGAGGAGAACGTCGATCCGCTCGGCGGTCTCCGGGTGGTTCCCTGTCGGATGGAGACGAGAGAGCGCCGGATGACTCAGGACGTCTATTGCCGCACGGCCCGCGCGAGCTCAGCGACGGGGCTCTTCTTGTTACACGCGCGAGGGCGTCGTGCGCGTCCGACAGCCAGTCGTCCACGCGCTCGATCCTATGCGGCGAGCGCGGCGACCCGGTCGGCGGAGGCGTTGAGGCCGAGCTCGCGGAGGTGGGCGGACGCCTCCGGCCAGCTGGGGATCTGGTCTGCAAGGGGAGGTAGCGGTGCGGAGGCGTCCAGTGTCGCCATTCGCCGGTACATGCGAAGTTCCTCCGCCTGGACCTCGAAGCGACCCTCCTCCAGCATCGCCTCGAGTGTCCCGTACTGGGCGAGCAGGCTGGCCGCGGTCTTCGGCCCGACCCCTTTCGCCCCCGGCAGCTTGTCCGACGGATCGCCGCGGAGGGCGATGAAGTCGGGAACCTGTTCGGGGTCGACGCCGTAGCGCTCGCGCACCTCCTCCGGGCCCACCCGTGCGAGCTCGCTGACGCCCTTCACGGGCTGAAGGATCGTCGTGAGCTCGCTCGCGAGTTGGAACGAATCCCGGTCGGACGTGGCCACGACGGACGTGCCGCCGCGCTCCTCCTCCTGGTGGACGGCGGCGGCGAGGAAGTCGTCGGCCTCGTAGCCGTCGCCCTTCGCGGCGGCGAACCCGAAGGAGCGGACGATGTCGGGCAGCAGGTCGAGCTGCTCGAGGATCTCGTCGTCGAACTCACGGCCCCCCTGGTACCCGGCGAAGAGCTCGTGGCGGTACGTCGGGACGAACAGCGTGTCCCAGCCGACGAGCACGGCGCGCGGGTCCTCCGCCTCCCAGAGCCGCAGGAGGAAGTTCGTGAACCCGACCAGCGCGTTGGCCGGTCTGCCGCCGGCGCGCTTCATCGACTTCGGGAGCGCGTGGTAGGCGCGGTGCGTCAGCGAGTCGCCGTCGATGATCGAGGAGCGGCTTCGTCACAGCCCTTCTCCCAGCCGCTCGATCTCGGTCATCAGGCGCTCGGTCGCCGCCTTTGCGGCGGTCGGACGGATCGTCCTTCGGAAGGTCGTCCAGCGGGATGGGCTTTCCGTATCGCACCCGCAGCCGGCCCGAGCTTCAAGAGCCGGTCGGTGCCGGTGATCGCCGCCGGGACGAGCGGCACGCCGGCCTCGAGCGCAATCCGGGCAGCGCCCGTATGCGACCGCGGTTTGTGTACGTTTCACCAGGCCCTTCCGCTGCCTCGTCCCGTGCGGGAACATCGTGACGATGTGCCCCTCGCGGGCAAGGTCGATCGCGGTCTCCATGGCCTCGATGTCCCGCTCTCCGCGCCGGACAGGGAACGCGCCGCCGGAGGTGATGATCGGCCCGAGCGGCCACCAGTACAGCTCCGACTTGGCCATGAACCGGAGGTATCGGCTCGGGTACAGCGGCATTCCCAGGGGCCAGGGATCGAAGTTCGAGATGTGGTTTGCGGCCAGGACGAAGCCTCCGTCGTCGGGGAGATTCTCACGGCCCTCGGCGCGGAGGCGGTACAGGCCGTGGAGGAACGGCCAGGAGACCGCGCCGACGAACAGGTAGAAGGGGCTCGGCCGCACGGCGCCAAGTATGGGTCGGGCGGCGCTTCCATGGGTCGCTATGGTGTTTTTGTGGCCAAGACCCTCGTCATCGCCGAGAAGCCTTCGGTCGGCCGCGACCTCGCGGGCGCGCTCGACGGTCCCTTCCAGCGGCGCAAGCTCGAAGACATCAAGCCGAAACGCGGCAAGAAGAAGACCGAAGAGACGAACGAGGAAGTCGTCGAGGCGGCGAAGTCGAAGAGCACGAAGAGCAGGACCACGCGCGACGAGCCCGTCTTTCTCGAGTCCGACGACTACGTCATCACGTGGGCGGTCGGCCACCTCGTCCAGCTCGCCGAGCCCGAGGAGTACGACGAGAAGTGGAAGCGGTGGCGCATGGCCGACCTGCCGATCGTCCCGCCCGACGGATTCAAGCTCGTCCCGCGCGACGCAAAGTCGAAGAAGCAGCTGAAGCTCATCGAGACGCTGCTCAAGCGCGAGGACGTCGACAACATCGTCAACGCGTGCGACGCCGGCCGCGAGGGTGAGCTGATCTTCGCGTACGTGTACGAGTCGGTCTTCGGGCAGTCCCCGACCACGAAGGGCGCGCCGAAGCCGGTCGAGCGGCTGTGGATCTCGTCGATGACGAAGCAGGCGATCCGCGAGGGCTTCGCGCAGCTGCGGCCGGGCACGCAGATGTTGCCGCTCGAGGAGGCCGCCCGCTCGCGGTCGGAGGCCGACTGGCTCGTCGGCATGAACGCGACCCGTGCTGCGACGATCCGCGGCCGGGCCTGGGTCGGCGGCGTCGTGTCGCTCGGCCGTGTCCAGACGCCGACGCTCGCCATGATCGTCAAGCGCGAGCGGGAGATCCAGGCGTTCGTCCCCGAGCCGTACCGGCTGATCCACGGGACCTTCCAGCCGCCGTACCAGGGCCTCTGGTTCGAGGGCGACGAGACCCGGATCTTCGGGGATCTCGAGCGCGCCGACCGGATCGTGTCGAAGGTCTCCGGCCAGGACGGCACGATCGAGAAGGTCGAGCGCAAGGAGCAGTCCGAGCGCGCGCCGCTTCTCTACGACCTCACCTCGCTCCAACGCGACGCCAACCGCCGCTATGGATTCTCCGCGCGCCGCACGCTGCAGGCAGCGCAGTCACTCTACGAGGGCAAGAAGGCCATCACGTATCCGCGAACCTCGTCCCGGTACCTGTCGGGCGACATGGTCCCGCAGCTCAAGACCGTCGCCGGGACGCTGCAGCCGATCTCGGAGTACGCCTCCGCGGCCGAGTACGTGCTCGCGCTCGACCAGCTGCCGCTGCAGCGGGTCGTGAACGACGCGAAGGTCGACGACCACCACGCGATCATCCCGACCGACATCGACAAGGACGTCGAGGCGTTCACGCCCGACGAGCGGCGCGTGTTCGACCTGGTCGCGAAGCGCTTCCTCTCGGTCTTCCATCCGCCTGCGCGCTACGCGCGCACCACGGTGATCACGGTCGTCGAGGAGGAGCGGTTCCGCACGCGCGGCAAGATCACGCTCGAGGCGGGATGGCGCGCGGTGTACGGGATCGAGCCGGATCACGAGCGCCAGTCGGAGGACGAGAAGGAAGGCGGTGAGATCCCGTCGCTCCAGGAGGGGCAGACGGTCCGCTGCATCGCCGCGGAGATCGAGGACAAGATGACGAGGCCGCCGCCGCGCTACACGGAGGCGACGCTCCTGTCCGCGATGGAGACGGCCGGCAAGCTCATCGACGACGAAGAGCTCCGCGATGCGATGAAGGAGTCGGGTCTCGGGACGCCCGCGACGCGCGCCGAGACGATCGAGACGCTGATCCGCCGCGAATACATCGAGCGCGTCGGCAGGGACCTCCAGGCGACGCCGAAGGGCATCCAGGTCGTGACGATGCTCGAGGAGCACAAGCTCACGTCACCGGAGCTCACCGGCGACTGGGAGCACAAGCTCTCGGACATCGAGCACGGCCGCGGCGACCGCAAGGTGTTCATGAAGGCGATCGCGGATTTCGCCAAGGAGACGGTCGACCAGATCGCCGCCCTCGACAAGGAGAAGCTCCGCCCCGAGCGGGTCGAGCTCGGGCCGTGCCCGCAGGTGCGGCGCGGTGACCGGAGAGATCATCAAGGAGAACTCCAAGGCCTACGGCTGCACGAGCTGGAAGAGCCGCGAGGAGGTCGGGTGCGGCTTCGTGATCTGGAAACGGGTCGCCAGCCGGACGCTCACGCCCGAGATCGCCAGGCAGCTGATCGAGGAACGTCGGACCCGGGAAGTACTCTCTGGCTTCCGCTCACGGAACGGCAAACCTTTTCGTGCGCGGCTCGTCTTGAACGACGAGGACAAGATCGAGTTCGACTTTCCCGTGCGCGCGCAAACCAAAGAGCCGGCGGCGACGGAATAACAAAGGGCACGGTCTCGTTCCCTCCGTCATGGCCCGGACAGAGCGGTTCTCCCTGGAAAGAAAAGGGGAAACTGCTTACAGTGCGAAGGTTGCCGTCGAATCACAAGGTCGCACCTGAAAGGAACATTTGACACAGAATCAGCTTCACGAACTGCTTGATTCAGACCAGGCCAAGGCGCTCGTGGAGGGCGCCGAGGAGCGGGGTTACCTCGAGCCCGCCGAGCTCGAGGCGTTCTCCCTCGAGCACGAGCTCAACGAAGCCGAGATCGAGGAGCTGACCCGCGAGCTGGAGCGCATCGGCCTCGAGGTGCGCCAGCAGGCCGCCGAGGTCGAGAAGGAGAAGGAGAAGGCCGCCGAGCCTGTCGAGCCGCACGTCCTCTCGGGGTCGGCCGACAGCCTCCAGCTCTTCCTCGCCGACGTCGGCCGCCACAAGCTGCTGACCGCCTCCGAGGAGGTCACCCTCGCGAAGGCGATCGAGCGCGGAGACCCCACCGCCAAGCGCCGGATGATCGAGTCCAACCTCCGGCTCGTCGTGTCCATCGCCAAGGGCTATCGCGGCCTGGGCGTCCCCTTCCTGGACCTGATCCAGGAGGGCACGCTCGGCCTCAACCGTGCGGTCGAGAAGTTCGACTGGCGCCGTGGCTTCAAGTTCTCGACCTACGCGACCTGGTGGATCCGCCAGTCGGTGCAGCGCGCCGTGGCGAATCACGCGCGGACGATCCGCGTCCCCGTCCACGTCGTCGAGCGGCAGCAGAAGCTGTCGCGGGCGGCTCGCCGGCTCGAGGTGGAGCTCGGTCGCGAGGCGACGAAGGACGAGCTCGCAGAGGCAACCGGCCTGCCGATCCAGCACGTCGACGAGGCGCTCGGCGCCGCTCAGGCGTCGGTCTCGCTCAACCAGACGGTGGGCGCCGACGACGAGGGCGAGCTCGGCGATCTCTTCGCCGACCGCGAGGCCGCGGATCCGTTCGACGAGGCAGAGGAGTCGCTCCGGCGCCAGGGCGTCCGGCGGGCGCTCGACGCCCTCCCCGAGCGAGAGCGCCGCATCCTCGAGCTGCGCTTCGGCTTCGAGGGCGAGCCATGGACGCTCGAGGCGATCGGCCACGAGCTCGACCTGACCCGTGAGCGGGTCCGGCAGCTCGAGGGCCAGGCGCTCGCACGGCTCTCCGCCTTGCGCGATCTGATCTCGCTCGCGGCGTAGATCCCGTATTCGTTCCGAGACTGAGGCGGCCTCCGGGCCGCCTCAATCGTTTTTGAGCAGCCTTCGTCTCACTCCCTTGAGGAAGGCTTTACCTTCTGTTCATACTTGCTCGTCCGCCTAGGGAGGCGGGGACGACGAAAGGAGTTTGTGTGAGGGGGATTATCCGTAGGCTCGCCCTGCCTCTCGCAGCGCTGGTCGTGCTTGTTGCTGCGAGCACCGCAGGTGGAGCCTCGAAAGCTGGGACGCTCGTCTTTGCGGGCGCGTCGGATCCCACGTATCTGGATCCGGCGCTGGTTTCCGACGGCGAGTCGTTCCGTGTTACGAACCAGATCTTCGAAAGCCTCGTGGGCCTGAGGCCCGGCTCGACGGTCGTTCGGCCGTCGCTGGCGACGAAGTGGTCGTCGAAGAACGCGAAGGACTGGACCTTCACGCTCCGGCGCGGGGTCAAGTTCCACGACGGCACGCCGTTCAACTCAGCGGCCGTGTGCTTCAACTACAACCGCCAGTGGAACTTCACGGGCGCCTTCCAGGACGCCTCGGCGACGTACTACTGGCAGACGGTGTTCGGTGGGTTCCAGCCGCAACGCGAGCCCGGACCTGTCGCCGAGCCTCTACACCGGCTGCACGGCGCACGGGCCGTACTCGGTGACGATCCACCTGAGAACGCCGTCCGGCCCGTTCCTCTCGGCGCAGGTGATCTCGTCGTTCGCGATCCAGAGCCCGACCGCGCTGAAGAAGTACGGCGCCAATCAGGCCGAGCTCCGCAACGGCGTCTTCTACCCGACCGGGTCGTATGCGTTTAGCCACCCGACCGGAACCGGCCCGTTCAAGTTCCAGTCGTGGACGGTCGGCCAGCGCGTCGTGCTGACCAAGTACGCGAAGTACTGGGGCAAGAAGGCGAAGATCAACACCCTGATCATCCGGCCGATCTCCGACAACACGGCCAGGCTGCAGGCGCTCCAGTCCGGTGACGTGCAGGGCTACGACCTCGTCGCGCCCGAGCACATCGCCACGATCAGGGGCAACTCGAAGCTCAAGGTCCAGAACCGGCCGTCGTTCAACGTCGCCTACGTGACGATTCATCAGGGCCCCGGCTCTCCGATGAACGACATCAAGGTGCGGCAGGCGGTCGCGTACGGGCTCGACCGGGCTTCGGTCGTGCGCACGTTCTACTGCGGGCCGCGGGATCGTGGCGAACGAGTTCCAGCCGCCGCAGCTCTTCGGCTACAGCAAGAGCGTGACGAAGTACCCGTTCAACGCGACCAGGGCGCGCCAGCTCCTCAACTCGTCGAGCTGCCACGTCCCGTGCAAGGTCGACTTCTGGTACCCGACCAACGTCTCGCGTCCGTACATGCCGGACCCGAAGCGGAACTTCGAGGCGTTCTCCGCCAGTCTCACGCAGGCGGGCTTCCAGGTCGTCGCGCACAACGCGCCGTGGCGGCCGGACTACGTGAAGCACGTCAACGAGGGCACGGCGGGCGACCTGAACCTGATCGGCTGGACTGGTGACTTCGGCGATCCCGACAACTTCCTCGGGACGTTCTTCCAGACCTACAGCCCGCAGTTCGGGTTCCGTAACCCCGCGATCTTCAACCTCCTCGCGAAGGCTGAGGCAGAGAAGAGCCTCGCGAAGCGGATCGCGCTGTACAAGCAGGCGAACAACCTGATCATGAAGTACCTGCCGGCAGTGCCGTACGCGCACTCCCAGCCGGCACTCGGATTCGAGAAGACGGTCAAGGGCTACGTCCCGAGCCCCGTCGGCACGGATCCGTTCGAACCGGTGTCTGTCTCCGGGGGCGTCTAGGAAGCTGAGCAAGCAACCGGCGGACATGCAGCTTCATCAGTCATGTCCGCCGGTTGCCCCTGCCACGACGAGCGTGGACTAGGTGCTTCGGTTCATCGTCCGCCGGTTGTTGCTGATCGTCCCGATCCTGATCGGGGTCTCGCTCCTGATCTTCTTCTGGATCAGGGCGCTGCCGGGGAGCCCGGCGGAAGCGTTACTCGGAGAGCGCGCCACGCCCCAGCTCGTGCACCGGCTGCGTGAGGAATACGGCCTCGACAAGCCTGTCTGGCGCCAGTACATCGCGTATGTGAAGGCGACCGCCGTCGACCGCGACCTCGGCGTCAGCGTCGCCTCGCATCGAACGGTGACCTCCGAGATCGGGCAGCGCTTCCCCGCGACGATCGAGCTCGCCGTGGCGGCGATGCTCTTCGCGACCCTCGTCGGCATCCCGCTGGGCTTCTTCGCGGCGAAGCGCTACGGCGGGTTCTTCGACAATGCGACCCTCGTCGGGTCGTTACTCGGGATCTCGATCCCGATCTTCTTCCTCGCGATCCTGCTGAAGTACTTCTTCGCGGTCCGGTGGGGCCTGTTACCGACGATCGGCCGCATCGACGTCACGATCAACACGCCGCACCCGACGAACTTCTACCTGCTCGACGCGCTGATCTCGCGCGACTGGCACGCGTTCTGGGACGTCAGCAAGCACCTCATGCTTCCGGCGATCGCCCTGGGGTCGATTCCGCTCGCGGTGATCACGAGGATCACACGAGCCTCGGTGCTCGACGTGCAGAACGAGGACTACGTGCGAACGGCGCGGGCGAAGGGCCTCCCGCCGCGCACGGTCGACCGCCGTCACGTGCTCCGGAACGCGATGCTGCCGATCTCCACGATCATCGGCCTGCAGACGGGACTGCTGCTGTCCGGCGCAATCCTGACGGAGACCGTGTTTGCCTATCCCGGGATGGGCTCGTGGCTCCGCGATGCGATCTTCGCTCGTGACTACCCCGTCTTGCAGGGCGGCATCTTGTTCCTCGCCATAGTCTTCGTCTTCGTGAACCTGCTCGTCGACATCTCCTACGCGCTCATCAACCCGCGGATCCGGTACAGCTGATGTCTGCCGCTGAATTCGAGTCGGCGCAACTTCTTCTCAAAACCCCGACCGGTGGGTTGTGGAGCGAGGCCTGGCGCCGGCTGATCAAGAACCCGGCCGCGATCATCGGCTTCGTCCTCGTGTCGCTGTTCGTGATCGCCGCGATCTTCGCGCCGCTCATCGCGCCGTACGGACCGCTCGACCAGAACCTGAGCCTGCTGAAGGCGGGCGGTATTCCACCGGGGCCGTCGGCCGATCACCTCTTCGGCGTCGACACGCTCGGGCGGGACATGTTCTCGCGCATCCTCTACGGCGCGCGGTACTCGCTCCTCATCGGCGTCGTGTCGGTCGCCATCGGCCTCACGTGCGGCCTGATCCTCGGCTCGATCTCCGGGTACATCGGCGGCTACGTGGACGGCGTGATCATGCGGGCGATGGACGTCATGCTCGCGATTCCGGGCCTGCTGTTCGCGATCGGGATCGTCGCGATGCTCGGCCCGGGCCTGCGGCAGGTGATGATCGCCGTCGGAGTCGTCAACATCCCGATCTTCGCGCGGCTGCTGCGCGGATCGGTGTTGTCCCAGCGTGAGAATGATTTCGTGCTCGCCGCGCGCTCCGTCGGCGTGCGCCGGCGGGTGATCCTTCTCTCGCACATCCTTCCCAACTCGATCTCGGTGGTCATCGTCGCGGCGACGCTCGCGATGGCGACGGCCATCATCGACGTCGCCGGCCTCGGCTTCCTCGGCCTCGGCCCGCAGGATCCGTCGACGCCCGAGTGGGGGACGATGCTGACGGACGTGAACAGCTACCTCCAGGCCGCACCGTTTCTCGCGATCATCCCCGGGATCGCGATCGTCATCTCTGTCCTCGGGTTCAACCTCATCGGCGACGGGTTGCGCGAGGCGCTTGATCCCAAGCTCCGCGCACGTGGATAGACAACCCCTCCTTTCAGTCGAGGACCTGCACATACGGTTCCGGACGGAACGCGGCACTGTCCATGCCGTCAACGGCATCTCCTTCGACATCGCGCCGGGCGAGACGCTGGGGCTCGTCGGCGAGTCCGGCTGCGGCAAGAGCGTCACCTCGCTCGCGATCCTCGGCCTGCTTGCGCGGGAACGGACGGGTCGACTCCGGGCGGGCGATCTTCGAGGGCCGCGACCTGATCGCGTCGAGCGACCGCGAGCTCCGCTCGATCCGCGGGCGGGAGATCGCAATGATCTTCCAGGACCCGATGACGTCGCTGAACCCGGTTCTGACGATCGGCCGGCAGATTCGCGAGGCGCTCGAGACGCACTTCGGCATGAACCGCAAGGAGGCGGAAGCGACGGCGGCCGAGGCGCTCGACCGCGTCGGCATTCCGAGCGCGAAGATGCGCCTCAAGGACTATCCGCATCAGTTCTCGGGTGGTATGCGCCAGCGCGCGATGATCGCGATGGCGCTCGCGTGCAAGCCGAAGCTGATGATCGCGGACGAGCCGACGACGGCGCTCGACGTCACGATCCAGGCGCAGATCCTCGACCTGCTGCGCGAGCTCGTCGCGCAGGAGAACGCGGCGTTGATCCTGATCACGCACGACCTCGGCGTCGTCGCCGGGATGTGCGAGCGCGTCAACGTCATGTACGGCGGGATGTTCATGGAGACGGGTTCGGCAGAGCAGTTGTTCGGATCGCCCCGACACCCGTACACGCTGGGACTGCTCCAGAGCGTGCCGCGTCTTGACGCCGCGCGCCGCGGCCGGCTCCAGCCGATCGAGGGCGCGCCGCCCAACATGCTGCGTGCTCCCACGGCCTGCCCGTTTCAGCCACGTTGCCGCTTCGAGATCGACCAGTCACGGCAGGAGGTTCCGCAGCTCGTCCAGGTCGCACCCGGTCACCATGTCGCGTGCTTCAACCCGGTGCCCGTCGACGAATGGGAGCGGTCCCGTGCGGCGGCGACGGCATGACGGTCGCTCGCCTTCGGCTCGCTCCCGTAGGGGAAACCATGTTTCCCCTTCGGGACCCCTTCTTCAGGTCACGCCTCAGCCCGCGCGCCGCTGCGATCGCCGCGCGTGCTGAGGAGGAAGACCAGGGAAACCTCACGGTTTCCCCCAACGCCCCTTCCCTCGGTCATCGACGAGAGTCGAGTCGATGACCGAGTCGAGCGGGGCAGGGCCGCTCGTCGAGCTCGAGCATCTGAAGGTCTACTTTCCGATCAAGAGCGGGATCATCCTCGACCGCCATGTCGGCGACATCCGCGCGGTCGACGACGTCTCGCTGACGATCAAGCGCGGCGAGACGCTCGGGCTCGTCGGCGAGTCGGGATGCGGAAAGTCCACCGTCGGCCGCACGATCCTCAGGCTCTACGACCCGACCGAGGGAAAGATCATCTTCGACGGCCAAGACATCACGAAGCTCAGCGAGCAGGAGCTGCGGCCGCTGCGTCGCCGGATGCAGATGGTCTTCCAGGATCCGTTCTCATCGCTCAACCCGCGACACAGCATCGGCCGCATCGTCAGCGAGCCGCTGCGCACCCACGGCCTTGCGAACCGTCGCGAGGCGGACGGCCGTGTTCGCGAGCTGCTGCACACGGTCGGCCTCCCGCCCGATGCCGCAGGCCGGTATCCGCACGAGTTCTCCGGCGGACAGCGCCAGCGCATCGGCCTGGCCCGGGCACTCGCGCTGAACCCGGACTTCGTCGTCGCCGACGAGCCGGTCTCGGCGCTCGACGTCTCGATCCAGGCGCAGATGATCAACCTGTTCGAGCAGCTGCAGGAGGAGTTCGAGCTCACCTACCTCTTCATCGCGCACGACCTCGCGGTCGTCCGGCACATCTCCGACCGCATCGCGGTGATGTACCTCGGCTGGATCGTGGAGGTCTCGCCGGCGGCCGAGCTCTACGAGAACCCGCTCCACCCGTACACGATCTCGCTGCTGTCCGCGGTGCCGATTCCCGACCCGGTGGTCGAGAGGCAGCGCGAGTCGATCCTCCTCGCGGGCGACCTACCGAGCCCGGCGAACCCGCCCGCGCGCGTGCCGCTTCCACACGCGCTGCCCGTTCGTTCAGCCGACGCGCTGTCGTGACGAGATGCCGCCGTTGCGCAGGCTTTCGTCCGGGCACGAGGTCGCCTGCCACTGGGCCGAGGAGATCAAGGAGGGACGGATCAGGCCGCACGAGCGCGAGCCGGTCCTCCAGGCGCCGCTGCCAGAGCACGTGGAAGGCGCCGCCAGCTGTTTGAGGATCGCTTCGCGCTCGAGGGGCGCGACGCGTAGCTCCGGCGGAGGTCGCCGCAGGAAGGTCCCGATCAGCAGGAGCTCGTCGATGTCCTCCGGGCCGGGCCGTTCGGCTGCTGCGAGGCCGGCGTCGACCTCGACGCTGCTCCCCAGAGTGCGGATGTCGGCGACGCGTCCGTTCGCGACGAAGATCCCGCGCCCGCAGCCCTGCTCGGTCGAAGGTACGAGGACGCAGCAGCGCAACTCGCGCGCGCGCTCCACGCGTTGCACTGCGCGGACGACGTCCTCGATCGCGGCGATCCGGTCGCGCAGCCGCGCGGCGTCCTCGAATCGGCGGCAGTCGACGAGGTCGCGCAGGCGCGCGCGGAGGCGTGGGAGCGCGCGGCCCGGGTCGTCCGCTTCGTCCGCGCGCAGTGCGCGCGCCGCGAGCCGTGCGCGCGTGCGACTGCGGAGCGGCCCGGTCGGCGACGGCTTCGTCGAGCAGACGACGCTGTCGCCGCGACGGCGGAGATACACGTAGTCGGTGCGCACCGAGCGCGCATTCGCCGGCGGACGCAGCTCGCGGATGAGCCGGAGCTCCTCCAGCGCGGCCTCGAGCTCCGAGCCCAGGACGCGCCACTCGATACGAGCGAGCGCCGACAGCGCAGCCTCGACCGACGGCCGCTGGCGGTCGGAGCGGAAGTAGGAGCGCAGGCGGGCACGGAGGTCGCGGGCGCGTCCGACGTAGAGCACCTGGTCGTGACGGTCGCGGAAGAGGTAGACGCCGGGCGACGTCGGGGCGCCGAAGGCGAGCACCCGCTTCTCGTAGACCTTGCGCACGCGCGGTGCCGCGAGATCGACGAGGTCGGCGACGGTTCGGGCACCGCGCTCCTGCGCGAGGCCGAGGAGCTGGAGGAGGATCTCCGCGGTCGCCTGCGCGTCGGGAAGCGCACGGTGGCACGGTTGGGCAGCCGTTCCGAAGAAGTGGGCGAGCGAGGCGAGGCCCGCCCGGCGCGTCCGTCCTTCCAGCAGCCGGCGCGCGAGGCCGACGGTGTCGACGACGGGGCCGGCGAGGCGCGCACCCGTCAGCCGCTCGGTCTCGCTGTCGAGGAAGGACAGGTCGAAGCGCGCGTTGTGCGCGACGAGGACGGCGTCGCCCGCGAACGAGAGAAAGCGCCGGACAGCCGTGGCCGCGGACGGCTGGCCCCGCAGCTGCGCGTCGCGCAGCCCGGTGAGCGCGGTGATGGCCGGGCCGATCGGCACGCCGGGGTTCGACGAGCGTCTCGAACTCCTCCTCGAGCTCGAGCTCTCGGACCCGGACGGCGCCGATCTCGCAGATCCGAGCGCTTCGCGGAGTGAGCCCGGTCGTCTCGAGGTCGACGACGACGAACGTCGCATGCTCGAGGAGGAGGTCCGCGCCGGGAGGCGCCGAGAGCCCGACCGAGTCGCCACGCCACGCGAGGCGGGCGTCCTCCGAGACGACGTCGTCGAGCAGGCTCCGGGCCAGGCCCGACGGGTGCGCTGCGGAGCGCGAAGAGGCGTCTCGCCGCCTCCTCCGCGAAGACCGGTCCCCGGCGCTCCTCCACCAGCTCCACGAGGCGGTCGGCCGCATCGAGCCTGAGCTGCACGTCCGGAGCCTATGCGAACATATGTTCTGTCGCAAGCTCGGGCGAGGGTCTCTGAGCCCAGCTTCACCTCAGAGAAAGGACCTTGCCCGGTTGCTCGAGCCGAACCTCCAGACCATCGCCGCGCTCTTCGTCAGCCTGGTCACCGGGGGTTACTCGCTCGGGAACTTCGTCGGAAAGCTGTTCGCCTGGCTGCTGGACAAGGACCGAGCCCTGTGGGGTGATCTGGGAGGGATCGTCGGTGGACTGATGGGGTGGAGCCTGTTCGTGAGCCTCGTCGTCGCTATGGTGAGCTCGTGAGTCGCCGGCAGCTGGCCGTGATCGCACCGTTGATGGCGGTCGCCTCGGTGCTCGGAGTCGTCATCTCCGAGCTTGGCTGGGGGCTTGCGGCCACGATCCTCGCCGGCTACGCGTGCATCGCCGTCCTGACGATCGTCGGGATCGGGCTCGTGCTCGTCGAGCGACCTTTCGCGAAGCACTCGTAGCGTTCCCGTCACCTACGATCGCGCGACGTGACGCTCTCTCAGCTCGCGCTCACAGTGCTGCTCCTGGCCGCCCTCGGGCTCGCGGCTCACCTCGTCGGTGTCTCGGCGATCCCTGCGTACCTGCTGACGGGGCTGCTCCTCGGTCCGAACCAGCCGCACTTCACCAGCCTCATCACGCCGTCGGAGGTGACGGACTTCGTCGCGGAGCTGGGGCTCGTCTTCCTGCTGTTCTTCCTCGGGCTCGAGTTCAGTCTCGAGCGGCTGAGCCGCACCGGGCGCCACATCGGTCTCGGCGGGAGCTTCGACCTCCTCACGAATGCCGCAGTCGGCCTCGTCGTGGGGATCGCCGCGTTCGGCGTCAGCTTCGGCGCGCTGATTCTCGCGGCCGCGGTCTACGTCTCTTCCAGCGCGATCACGGTGAAGGGCCTGATCGACTTCCGCCGGCTGGCCGACGAGGAGACGGATCTCGTGCTCGGGATCCTCCTCTTCGAGGATCTCGCGATCGCGTTCGTGCTGGGCTTCGCCGCCACCGGCGGCGGCTCGTCGCTCGAGACGCTCGGAATCGTCGGCAAGGCGCTCGCCTTCATCGCCGTGTCGCTTGCCGTCTCGCGGTGGCTCTCGCGCCCGATCGACCGTGCGCTCGACTGGTTCCCGCGCGAGTCCTTCCTCCTCTTCACGCTCGGGCTGCTCGTCGGGATGGCCGCGCTGGCGAACGAGCTCGGCCTCTCCGAGGCGATCGGCGCGCTGATGGCCGGCGTGATCCTCTCCGAGACGAGCGTGCGCGAGGAGATCGAGGAGCGGTTCTTCAGCTTCCGCGACGTCTTCGCCGCGCTGTTCTTCTTCGCCTTCGGCCTCTCGATCGACCTCGGCGCGCTCGGCCGGCTCGGCTGGCTGCTCGCGCTCGCGGTTCCGCTCACGGTGGTCGGCAAGTCACTGGCCGGCTTTGTCGCCGGCCGTGTCGGCGGCTTCAACCGGCGCCAGAGCCTCAACGCCGGGCTCGCGTTGATCGCGCACGGCGAGTTCACCATCATCCTCGCGCAGCTCGCCGCCGACAACGACCAGCTCACGAACGCGGTGCAGGACGACATCACGGCGTTCGCGGGGCTCTACGTCCTCATCACCGCGACCGTCGGAATCGTCCTGATGAAGGAGTCGAAGTGGCTCGGCCGTCGCCTGTTCCCAGTCCCTACACTGGCCGCGAAGGAGTCCTGAATGCCTGTCGAGCTCAGAGAGACCCGGATGCCGGGCATCGGCGTGAAGTACGGCTTCCGCACCGCCGTCGGCGGTCGTCTCGCCATCGTGCTGCACAACGACGGCACCCGGGAGATCTACTTCTTCCGGCACGACCACGATGACGAGCCGTCCGAGGTCATCCGCCTCGACGACGACGAGGCGCGCCAGCTCGGCGCGGTCATCGGCGGCGCCTACGAGCGGCCGAAGATCGTCGAGGACCTCGAGATGGCGCTCGGCGAGCTCACGATCGAGTGGGTTCCGGTCCCCGACGCGAGCCCGCTGATCGGGAAGACGCTGGCCGAGTGCGGTTTCCGCGCGAAGTCGGGGATCACCGTCATCGCGATCCTCCGTGAGCCGGAGCCCGTCGCCGGGGCCCAGCCGGACGACGTTGTCAATCAGGGAGACACGCTCGTCACGGTCGGCAAGCTCGGGCAGTACGCCGCGTTCCACAAGCTGCTCGCCGAAGGCACGCTGTAGTCCGCATGGACCTGCTGTGCTCGGTGGACGTCGCCGCCGTCCGCGCAGAACCGCGCGACGATGCCGAGCGCGTGACGGAGCTTCTGCGCGGCGAGCCGGTGCGGGTCGACGAGCGCCGTGACGGCTGGACACGGATCCGCACCGCGTACGACTACCCGGGCTGGGTGCGCGAAGAGGACCTCGCGGGCGCCCCGGGCGACCCGGTCGAGCAGGCGCGCAGGTACCTCGGCACGCCGTATCTCTGGGGCGGCATGACGGAGCGGGGGATCGACTGCTCGGGCCTCGTACACATCTCCTACCGCTGGCTCGGGCGGCTCGTGCCGCGCGACGCCGATCAGCAGGAGGCGGCCGGCGCTCCGGTTTCCGAGGACGACCTCCAGCGCGGCGACCTGATCAGCTACGGAGAAGGCGACTCGGCAACCCACGTTGCCTTCTGGCTGGGTGACGGCCGCATCCTCCATTCGACCGAGCGGGAGGGTGTCGACGGAGTGCTCGAGGAGCACGAGCCCGCCGAGCTTCGTGCCCAACGTCGCAAGCTGTTTCGGCTCAACTGAGCGGTACCGAACTAACGGCAGAGCCAGAAAGTCGTCTGTAAGAATCGAAGAGTTCCGCGACAGGGCTAGGGGGTCTGGCCCACCGCGGCGAGTACCAAACGGGAGGAGTTTTCATAGTGATCGGAAGATCGAGGTTGATCCGGCTCTCCGGCGTCCTCGCTCTCGCCGCGGCCCTAGCCGTCGTTGCTGCCGGCTGTGGTGGTGGCGGAGATAAGTCCTCGAGCGAAGGCGACAACGGAAGCAGTGGGAAGACGTACGCCCAGTTGAACGTGGTCTGGGATGCCCCGGACTACATGGACCCGGCGCTGTACTACACCGTCGCCGCCTACCAGATCGACAACTACATCTGGACAGGCCTCGTGGGTTACAAGCACGCGTCCGGCCCGGCCGGCGCGGAGCTCGTGCCTTACCTCGCGGAGAGCATGCCCACGATCTCCGCAGACGGGAAGACCTACAAGTTCACGCTTCGCAAGGGGCTCAAGTACTCGGACGGCTCGCCGGTCAAGGCGAGCGACTTCCAGTACTCCATCGAGCGTGACTTCAAGATGGACTCGCCTGGTGTCGGGTTCTACTCCGAGATCGCAGGCGTAAGCGGCTCGAACGGGTATCGCAGAGACGAAGAAGGGCCACATCAGCGGGATCGTCTCGGATGACGCGGCGCGGACGATCACGATCAATCTCACCCAGCCGCGTGGTGACTTCCTCTACATCCTGGCGCTCGAGTTCTCGCACTTCGTTCCGCAGGGAACTCCCGCCAGCGACCAGTCGACGCACCCGATTCCCGCGACCGGCCCGTACATGCTCCAGAGCTACGTGCCGAGCCGCAGCTTCGTTGTCGTCCGGAATCCGAACTACAACAACCAGATCCCGACGATGCCCACGGGTGCGCCGGACAAGGTCGTAGGCAAGATCATCACCGACCCGGTGGCCTCGTACCAGCAGGTCGTCAGCAACAAGTCGGACTACGACTTCAACCCGGTGCCGAACGACCGGCTGCCCGAGGCACAGAGCAAGTACAAGGACCAGCTCCGGATCTACACGAACGCCAACACGTACTACTACGCGCTGAACAACGCCATTGCGCCGTTCAACAACATCGACGCACGGAAGGCCGTTCAGCGGGCGATCGACCCGGGCGCGATCATCTCCGGGATCTACGGCGGACTCGGCCGGCCGACGCAGAACTTCCTGCCGCCGGGCTATCCGCAGTACGAGAAGATCCACAACTGGACCTACGACCTCGCGCTGGCCAAGCAGCTCGTCCAGAAGTCAGGGACGGCCGGTCAGACGGTCGACGTGTACGGCCCGAACGAGGATCCGTCGAAGTCGACGACCGAGTACCTGGCCAACCAGCTCGAGAAGATCGGCTACAAGCCGAAGCTGCATCTCCTGAGCCACCAGGTCTATTTCCAGACGATCGGAAACCAGGCCACGAAGGCGCAGGCGATGTTCACGGACTGGTACCAGGACTACCCGCATCCGCTCGACTGGTTCGACGTGCTCCTGAACGGCAACCGGATCACGCAGACGCACAACAACAACCCCGGCAACGTCAACGTGCCCTCGGCGAACAAGGAGATCGAGGCGCTCAAGAAGGAGCCGGAGATCAACCCCGAGGTGAACAAGCGCTGGGCGGCAGTCGACCGGAACCTCATGGTCACGAACGCCACGACGGTTCCGTACATGAACAAGTCGTCCACGGACTTCTTCAGCAACAGGATGGACATGAGCTGCTACGTGTTCAGCGTCGTCCTGTACTGGGACTGGGGTCTTAGCTGTCAGAAGTAGGACGGTCTTCGGGAGGGAGACCCAGGCGCGCCTGGGCTCTCCCTCCCTGTTCGTTCTCGGGCAGAATCGGGTAAGAGGTCGTAGGTGGCAACGGGGACCACGACCGATTTCACGCTCGACACCGCGGCAGAGCTCGCGGCCGAAGAGCACGGGGCGATCGAGGGTAGGAGCCCGTGGGCCCTCGCGTGGCGACGGCTCCGGCGGAACTACGTCGCGCTCGGATCCCTCGGGTTGTTCATCCTCATCCTCGTCACCTGCTTCATGGCCCCCGTCTACGCCGATCACGTCGCGCACACGGGACCGAACGAGAATCACCTCGGCGAGACGTTCACGCGTGACGGCAAGCAGGTTCCCGTCGTCTCCAAGGGCGGGTTCTTCAACGGCGAGTTCGTCGCAGGCGGCATTCCCGTCGCGCCGCAGCTGTGGCACGCGGGAGGCCGCTACGTCTTCGGCGCCGACAACCAGGGCCGCGACGTCGCCGTCCGCCTGCTCTACGGCGGGATCAACTCGCTGAAGGTCGGGATTGGCTCGGCCATCATCTGCATGTTCTTCGCCATCATCCTCGCGCTCCTCGCCGGCTACCACGGCGGCAAGACCGACTGGTTCATCTCCCGCGTGTTCGACCTGATCTGGGCGTTCCCGGTTCTGCTCCTCGCGATCGCGCTCGGCACAGCGCTGTCGATCAACGGCTTCCACCACTTCGGGATCAACATCGAGGCAGGCAGCCTGTGGATCCCGACCTTGATCATCGGGCTGGTCCTGATCCCTTACGTCGCCAGGCCGATCCGCGGCCAGATCCTTTCGCTGCGCGAGAAGGAGTTCATCGAGGCGGCGACTGCACAGGGCGCGAGCGCGTTCCGCGTGATGTTCTCCGAGCTCGTTCCGAACATCGCGTCGTCCCTGCTCGTGTTCTTCACGCTCATCATCGCGAGCAACATCCTCACGGAGGCCGGCCTCTCGTTCCTCGGCGCCGGCGTGCAGCCGCCCAACCCGTCCTGGGGAACGCAGATCGCAGATGGTCAGGACCGGATCGTGACGGCGCCGTGGCTCTCGATCATCCCCGGTATCGCCATCGTCCTGACGGTGCTTTCGCTCAACATCTTTGGTGACGGGCTGCGAGACGCGCTCGACCCGCGGGCCAAGGTCAGGATGGGCCGTTAGTGCTCGCGTTCCTGATCAGACGCCTCGCCGGCGCGCTGCTCGTCCTCGTCGCGGTCAGCTTCATCACCTATTTGATCTTCGTGAAGATCCCCGGCGGCGATCCGGCGCCGCGCATCGCCGGACGCACGGCGACCGAGGCGAACATCCAGGACATCCGCGAGAAGCTCCACCTCAACGACCCCTTCTACGTCCAGTACTGGGCGATGATGAAGTCGCTCTTCAACGGCGACCTTGTTTCGTACTCCAGCCAGCTCAACGTCGTCGACCAGATCAAGGCCGGCATCCCTGCGACGTTCTCGCTCTGCATCGGCGCCGGGATCATCTGGCTCTTCTTCGGGATCCTCGTCGGGCTCATCTCGGCCGTCACCGCCGGGGGGCTCTCCGACCGTGCCATCACGATCCTCGCCTTAATCGGGATCTCGATGCCGGTCTTCTGGCTCGGCATCATCTCCCGCTACCTGTTCGCCCAGGGCCACCCGTTCGCAATCCTGCCGGACGGCGAGTACGTGCCGTTCACCGACAATCCCTGGCAGTGGTTCGTCCACCTGATCATGCCCTGGACCGTCCTCGCCGTTCTGTTTATCGGGTTCTACGGGCGCGTCCTCCGCGGCAACATCCTCGACACGATCAACGAGGATTACGTGCGTACAGCCAAGGCCAAGGGCCTGCCGTACAAGCGCGTGATGGTCAAGCACGTCCTGAGGACGTCGCTGATCCCGATCGTGACCCTGTTCGGCCTCGACTTTGCCGCCGTCCTCGGCGGCAGCGCGATTCTCACCGAGACGGTGTTCAACCTCAAGGGAGTGGGCTGGTACGCCGCGCAGGCAATTCAGGACCTCGATCTCCCGCCGATCATGGGCGTGACGATTTACGCGACGTTCTTCATCGTGCTCTTCAGCGTGATCGTCGACCTTCTCTACGCGTGGCTCGACCCGCGCATCCGGCCGACCTAGTGACGCATGGCTGAACGGCTCATCGAGGTCGAGGACCTCAAGGTTCAGTTTGTGACCGAGGACGGCACGGTTCGGGCCGTCGACGGCGTGAGCTTCGAGCTGAACCGCGGCGAGGTGCTGGGGATCGTCGGCGAGTCCGGCTCCGGAAAGAGCGTGACGGCAATGACGCTGCTGGGGCTGACCCGCGACAAGAACACCCGCTTCGAGGGGAAGGTGCTTTACAAGGGTCGCAACGTCCTCGAGATGGGGGAGGACGAGCTGCAGGAGGTCCGCGGCAACGAGATGTCGATGATCTTCCAGGACCCGATGACGTCGCTGAACCCGGTTTACACGATCGGGACGCAGATCGCCGAGGCGATCCGGATCCACGAGCGCGCCGACAAGGGCGTCGCGAAACGGCGGGCGGTCGACCTCCTCAAGCAGGTCGGCATCCCGAATGCCGAGTCGCGTGTCGACAACTACCCGCACGAGTTCTCCGGCGGGATGCGCCAGCGCGCGATGATTGCAATGGCGCTCGCCTGCAATCCCGACGTCCTCATCGCCGACGAGCCCACGACGGCGCTCGACGTCACGATCCAGGCGCAGATCATCGAGCTGATCGACCGACTCAAGGACGAGTTCAACTCGGCGGTCATCCTCATCACGCACGACCTCGGCGTCGTCGCCGACGTCGCGCAGGAGATCATCGTCATGTACGCGGGCCGCGTCGTCGAGCGCGCGAAGACGCGCCAGATCTTCTACGACCCGCAGATGCCGTACACGTGGGGCCTGCTCGGTTCGATTCCGCGCCTCGACCGGCCGCGACAGGAGCGGCTGCACTCGATCCGCGGCACGCCGCCGTCCCTGATCCGCCTGCCGGACGGCTGCAAGTTCCGCCCGCGTTGCCCGCACGCATTCCAGAAGTGCACGGAGGAGCCGGACCTCCTGAACCGCGTGGAGGAGCCGGGGCACCTCGACCGGTGCTGGCTCTCCCCACAGGAGAAGCGGGAGCTGCGTGTGGCCACCCTCGCGGGCGAAGAAGAGGCTGCGTGAGCGAGCAGCAGCGCGACGGCGGCGAGCCGCTCGTCGAAGTCCGCCACGTCAAGAAGTACTTCCCGATCCGAAAGGGTGTCCTGGGGCGGGAAGTGGCGCGCGTCCATGCTGTCGACGACGTGACCTTCGGCGTGAGCGAGGGCGAGACGCTCGGGCTCGTCGGGGAGTCCGGCTGCGGCAAGTCGACCCTTGGGCGCACGATCGTCCGGCTCCTCGAGCCGACCGAGGGCGAGGTCATCTTCGAGGGGCAGGACATCTCCGAGCTCGGCACGCGCGCCCTGCGCCCCCTCCGGCGCGAGATGCAGATGGTCTTCCAGGATCCGTACGCCAGCCTCAACCCGCGGAAGCGCGTCGGCTCGATCATCGGCACGCCCCTCAAGATCCACGGGGTGGACGGAGGCGAGCGCAAGAAGCGCGTCCAGGAGCTCCTCGAGACCGTCGGCCTGTCCCCGGAGCACTACAACCGCTTTCCCCACGAGTTCTCCGGAGGCCAGCGGCAGCGGATCGGAGTCGCCAGGGCGCTGGCGCTGCGGCCGAAGCTGATCGTCGCCGACGAGCCGGTCTCCGCGCTCGACGTCTCGATCCAGTCGCAGATGCTCAACCTCCTGGGCGACCTCCAGCGGGAGCTCAAGCTCACCTACATCTTCATCGCCCACGACCTGGGAGTCGTTCGGCATGTCAGCAACCGGATCGCGGTGATGTACCTCGGCAAGCTCGTCGAGCTTTCGCCGGCGGAGGAGCTGTACGACCGGCCGATCATGCCCTATACCGAGGCGCTTCTCTCCGCTGTCCCGATCCCGGATCCCGACCTGTCGCACGAGCGGCAGCGGATCGTCCTCGAGGGGGACGTCCCGAGCCCGATCAACCCGCCGTCGGGATGTCGCTTCCACCCGCGCTGCCGGTACATGACCGACATCTGCAAGGAGGTCGAGCCTCCGCTCGTCGACTACGGCCGCGGTCACCTGGCGGCCTGTCACCACCCCCTGAACGTGGACAAGGAGACCCTCAGTCGGGTGCAGGTCTCACGGCGCCATTCGCCGGAGGCTTCGGATGAGGACGCGAGGCCGCAGGCACCCGGAAACGGCGTAGGCAAGCCAATCCCTGGATAGGGGTAGCAACCCGAGCTAAAGAGGCTTGACCATGCGACCGATAGCCCATCCATGGACGCCGCGGAGCGCAAGGAGATCCTGAGCCGCTACATGGACCACCAGCGCCGCTTCGAAGCGGTTGCTGCAAAGCGGCAGAACGGGAACGCCGAGGTCATTCCCTTCAGTGGGCCACTCCGCGAGCTGGAGCAGGAGCCCACGATGCGTGAGATCGAGGTGCTTCAACTCATCTCAGATGGTCTCGTGAACCGCGAGATCGGGGTGCGGCTGTTCCTCAGCGAGGAGACGGTGAAGTCACACGTACGTCACCTGCTCGCAAAGCTGCAGGCGCGCTCACGAGCGCACGCGGTCGCGGTCGGATTCCGACGCGGCCTTATCGCCTAGGTTTCTGCCCCTCTAAGCCCTTTTTCCACCCCCCTGTGGAAATCCCTCAACAGGGGGATGTCCACACCGTGTGGAAAAAAGAAGCTACGCGGGCTTCACCAGGTCTTCGATTGGGCGGCAACAGTGGCCAGTGAAACCAGGGCACTGAAAGCGGCCAAGACACGAGGAGTGAAGCGCACTTCACAACTCCCTCGATTGGGGGACTGACGGCATTGCGAGTGAAGCAGGAATGAGGAGATTTTTCAAGGGTTCGGGGGCAGGCTCCTTTTTCAAGGGCTTGGGGGCAGGCTCCTCCGACCTGGCGATTCGGCTCTATGCCGTTGTCCTGGTGCTGATCGCCGGGACTTTGGTGACGGCTCTGGTCGCGACCGAGGGCCTGGAGACCGACCATTCGGCCTGGCCCCTCATCGCCTTTGGGCTCCTCGCGGTGCTGGCAGAGCGTCAGAGCGTTCAACTCACCGAGAACATCGAACTCTCGGTGGCATTTTTGCCGTTGCTTTTCGTGGCCGTGGTTTTCGGTCCACTTCCAGCCGCCGTCATTGGCGCAATCACGGTGCTCCCCGACTTTGGCCGACCGTATACGCGGTGGGTCATCTGGACGGCCAACCGAACGATTATCGGAGCCGTTGCCGGTCTCGCAGCTCTGCTCGCGGATGGTGGCCACACGACTGTCGGTCAGATTCTTGCGGCAACCTTCCTGGCCGCTACCGCTGACTTCGCCCTTGACCTAATTCTCAACACTCTGACGCTTGTTCTACGCGGCACGGGGTCTGTCCGTGACCTTGCCCGGGCGACTGGCCCTGTGGCACTAGCCGGAATTCCTCTATACACGACCCTCGTGGGTCTTCTGGCCTACAGCTACGTCGAGTTGAGTCCGTGGAGTGCCGCATTGTTCTTCATCCCGGCCTTTGCGGCGCAGCGCCTGTTCGTTATGTACCGCGAGCAGAGGGAAACGCTGACGGATCTCGGCCGCGCCAATGGCCGACTCGAACGTGCCAGCCTCTCCTTTGCGTCAGCACTCGTTGCGACCCTTGACGCAAGGGATCGTTACACGGCAGGCCATTCTGCGGCCGTTGCGGTCTACTCAAGAGACATTGCTAGTCGCATGGGGCTTTCGGAGGAGCAGCGAGCCCTGGTTCACCTTTGCGGTTTGGTTCACGATATTGGGAAGATCGGACTTCCGGCAGGCCTTCTCGAGAAACCAGGAGCCCTAACCCTTGAAGAGCGGCGCCAAATGGAAGAGCACGCTGCCATTGGGGAGAAGATCCTTTCGAAGGTCGATGACTACGCCGAGATCGCGCGCATCGTCCGACATCACCACGAGCGCGTAGATGGGCTGGGATATCCCGACGGCCTTGCTGGCGAGGAGATACCGCTCGCGGCGCGGATTATTTCCGTTGCAGATGCCTACAACGCGATGACGTCGGATCGGCCTTATCGAGATGCGATGCCAAGTCGCGTCGCCCGGTTGCGGCTCGCGCAGGCAGTCGAGAGCCAGTTCGACACCACCGTCGTGGCTGCGTTCGAGGCGGTTCTCGCCGGCTCCACAGAGGAATACCGGTCAGGAGAACGCGAAGACTTTAGTTTCGGGCTCGCAGAGGCAGCGCGTGCTCTAAGCGTGGCCGCGGTCTAGCCTGAACGCTAGATCGTGGGCGCGATGCGCTCACCGGCGAGGAACGACGCCTCGTGCCCACGGGCGTTCGCGCGTTCGAGCTCTCCGTCGTCCAGTGCGCCGATGCGCCTCAGCAGATCGAGCTCGTCCAGCAGGTGCGTCCGCATCATCTCGGGCCCGTCCGTCGCGATCGTGAACGCGACGCCGTGGTCCACGAAGGCACGGAATGTGTCGCGGACGGCCTCCTCGTCGGGTAGCGCCTTCGTCAACAGGTTGGAGGTGGGACAGACCTCGAGCACGATGTCCGCCTCTCGGAGTGCCGCCATAAGGTCGGCGTCTCCGGCGGCGAGGATGCCGTGGCCGATGCGGTCAGGACGCAGCGACTCGACAACCTCGCGGATCTCCTCCCGTCCGATGTCGCCTCCCTCCTCACCGACGTGGATCGTCACACCGAGTCCGGCGCCGCGCGCCTCCTCGACCATCGGGATCGTCTGGCGGTAGTCGTAGCGGCCGCCGTCGGGGCGCGGGCCGGCGATGTCGATGCCGACGATTCCGCGCGGCGCCCACCTGATCGCCTTCTCGACGATGATCGTGTTCTGCTCGGCGGTGAAGGTCCGGTCCATCATCAGGATCAGTCCCGCCCTCACCTGCGGGTACTCGAGGCTCGCACGGTCGAGGCCGCGGATCGCCGCGAGGATGATGTGGTCGAGATCGCGCTCGCCGCCGCGGTTCCGCTTCATCGGGTTGAAGCGAAGCTCCAGCGTCGTGATCCCCTGAGACCGGTAGGCGCCGCCGATCGCGGCGTGCACCGACCTCTCGACGGCGATCGGGCTCGACTGGATCAGCTCGGTCCAGTGGTAGATCTGGTCGAGCGCGTCGAGGTTCGGGACGCCGCGCGGATCCGAGACGGTCACGAGCCGGTCGAACTCCCAGTAGTCCTTCACCGGGAGGGCGATTCCTTGCTCGTGCGCGAGGCTCCAGAGGATGTCCGAGGCGACCGAGCCGCCGAGATGGGTGTGCAGCTCAGCCAGGCCCTCCATGCCGAAAGTCTAGGCTGCGCCTCGATGAAGGTCGGGATCGTGGTGCCCTACTCCTGGTCGTTCTGGGGAGCGGTCGTCGAGCACGCCGAGCTCCAGTCCGACGCGCTTCGTCGGCTGGGCGTCGAGACGCGGACGATCATGGGCAACGATCCGCCGGGCAGCTTCACGCGCGCGCTGCACCCCCGCCTTGGACGCCACGGCTCGCCCCCCGCGGACGTCATCCCGGTCGGCCGGTCGGTGATCGTCCCCGCAAACGGCTCGCTCCCGAACATCGTGCTGTCGCCCAGCTCGATCCCCGCCATGAGGCGCGTGCTCGAGAAGGAGCGCTTCGACGTGCTACACGTCCACGAGCCGATGACTCCGACGATCAGCGTTGCGGCGATTGCGTTCTCGAAAGTCCCGCTCATCGCGACCTTCCACGCGCACGGGCCACTCGGCTGGATGAAGTTCGGCAAGCCGATGTGGGGCTTTCTCGCCGACCGGCTCGATCACCGCATCGCTGTGTCACCGTATGCACGTGAGTCTGCGGCGGCGTGGCTTCCCGGCGAGTACGAAGTGCTTCCGAACGGCGTTCTGATCCCTCCTGAGGCGGACGCTCACGGCCGCGAGCACCAGGTCGTCTTCGCCGGACGGCAGGAGCCGCGGAAGGGCCTCCAGGTGCTCCTTCGGGCATGGCCCGACGTGCGCCGGCGCACCGGTGCGCGCCTCCGGATCGTCGGCGCCGATCCTCTGGCAGTGCGGTTGCTCCTCTCGCGTGAACGGGTATCGGACGAGGGGATCGACGTGCTGGGCTTCCTTTCTCAGGACGAGCTCACGGACGAGCTGCTCCGCGCCAAGGCGCTGATCGCGCCGTCACTCGGCGGCGAGAGCTTCGGGATGGTGCTGACGCGCGCGTTCGCCTGCGCGACGCCGGTCGTGGCGTCCGACATCGACGGCTACCGTGAAGTCATGACGAAGGAGACGGGGGTTTCCTTCGCCGCGGGTGACGCGGGCGCGCTGGCGGAGGCGATCGCCGGCCTTCTCGACGACGAGCCGCGACGCGCCGCGTTCGGTGAGGCCGCGAGGTCGCTCGCGATCGAGCGCTACTCCTGGAACGACATCGGCCGGCGGCTCGTCGAGATCTACGAGAGCGTCGCGAAGACGCGACGCGAGGCGCTCGCGTCTTGAAGTACGTGCAGAGCCCGTGGGCGCGAGCCGCGGTGGCCATTGCGGGAATAGCCGGCGCGATCGCGCTGCTGTGGTGGCGCGGACCGGCGTGGGGCGCGATCGGCGACGCGTTCGGGGCCGTCGAGTGGCGGTGGGTCCTCGCGGCCGTCGCGCTCAACCTGCTCTCGGTCGTCGTTCGGACGGCGGCGTGGAGGACGGTGATCGTGCAGGCATTCGAGCCGCCCTACCCACGCTTCATGCTCGTCTTCTCGGCGTTCTCGGTCGGCCTGCTGGCAAACGCGGTGCTGCCCGGCAGGATCGGCGAGCTTGCGCGCGTCGCGGTGCTCAACCGGCGGATGCCCCAGGAGGGCGCCTGGGCCCGCCTGCTCGGGACGGTCTTCGCGCACCGAGTCTTCGACCTCGTCGCGATGATCTTCCTGATCGTGTACGTGCTCCTGACGGCGCACATCCCGGACTGGGCGGTGACCGGGATGATCGTCATCGTCGTCGTCGGCGTCGCGTTGTTCACGATCGCGATCGTCAGCGCGCGCCACCACCACATGACGCGGATCGACGAAGGGCTCGGCGCCTTCCGGAAGGTCCTGCGGCTCGCGCGCTACGGGCTCGGCGTGATGCGCCAGCCGGCCGCCGCAGCGCTCGCGTGCTTCTTCCAGGTGCTCGGCTGGGCGTGCCAGCTCCTCGCCGTGTTCACCGCGATGCGCGCGTTCGGCATCCACGAGGGCCTGCCTGCTGCCGGGCTCGTGCTCGTGCTGATGAACGTCGCGACGGTCTTCCCGCTCTGGCCCGGGAACGTCGGTCTCGTCCAGGCGGCCGTCGCGCTGCCGCTCGCCCGCTACTACGGCGTCCCGAAGGCAACCGGGATCGCGTTCGGCTTCGGGCTGCAGGCGATCGAGGCGTCCGTCGGTGTCGGGGTCGGCCTGATCTTCCTCGCGCGCGAGGGGCTCTCGTTCGCGATGCTCAAGGTGATGCCCGACGCGGCGCAGGCCGACGTCCCCGACGACGAGGACGAACGGCGCGCGCGCGAGGAGGCCGATGCCGAGCGCACGCGCGCTCGCGTGCCCGGCTAGCCTCAAAGGCGTCCTCTCCGCCGGGTCCGCCGCGTCGGCTCTCGCCGAGGGGCTGAGCACCTGGGCCGACGTGGACGAAGCTTCCGGTCGCCGACGGCGGGGAGGGAACGCTGGAGGCGCTGCACTCGGCACTCGGCGGCGAGTGGAGAGAGGCGGAGGTCGCGGACGCATTCGGCGGCCGGCGCGCGCACGCTGGCTCGAGCTTCAGGACGACGTGACGGCGGTCGAGGCGGCCGAGGCGATTCCGCTCGACCCCGGGCGCCTCGACCCGATGACGGCGTCCAGTCGCGGGCTCGGGGAGCTGATCGCCGCCGTCGGACGGCCGCGTCAGCTCCTCGTCTGCCTCGGCGGCACGGCGAACGTCGACGGCGGCGAAGGTCTTCTCGCCGTCCTCCGGCGAGCTCCCGGCGCCGACGCGCGTCGTCTGTGACGTCGACGTGCCCCTCCTCGATGCGGCTCGCATGTTCGCAGCGCAGAAGGGCGCGACGCCCGAGCAGGCGGCCCAGCTCGAGCGCCGGCTCGCGAGCACGGGCCGAGCTGCGGCCCTTCGCCGATCTGCCGGGCGCAGGCGCGGCCGGCGGTCTCGGCGCGGCGCTCGCCTCTCTCGGCGGCGAGCTGTTGCCGGGAGCCGCGCTACGTCCTCGACCTCGTCGGCTTCGATCCGGCGCGGCCACGACCTCGTCGTCACGGGTGAGGGAACAGTGGACCGCACGACCGGCCGCGGGAAGGCGCCGGGCGAGGTCGCCCGCCGCTGTCGTCGACGCGAATGTGCGCTGCGTCGTCTTCGGGGGCCGCATCGTTGCGCCGCTCGAGGGAGTCGAGACGGTGGCGCTCTCAGGAGATCCGGCCCGGGCCGAGGCTGACCTCGTGGCGCTCGGCCGTGCTCTCGGGGGCTAGGGCTTCGCCGTCTCCACTCGGCGGGCCAGCTCCTCGATCTTGCCCTGGGCTGCGTCGAGCTTGCCGACACAGAGCCGGTAGAGCTCCTCGCCTCGCTCCCAGAGCTCGATCGCCTCGTCGAGCCCCGCGTCTCCGCGCTCGAGCCGCTCGACGATCTGCTCGAGCTCGCGCTGGGCGTCCTCGAACGACGGCTGCGCGTTCACTCGACGCGCGCTCCGAAGCGGCCGTCGGCGACCTCGACGTCGATCGCGTCGCCTGCCGACACGTCACCGGCGGAGCGCACGATCGCATCGCGTGCCCGGACGATCGCGTAGCCACGTTCCAGTGTTGCGCGCGGCGAGAGCGCGCGCAGCCGCCCGGCGGCGTGCTCGATCCTCGCTCGTCTTGCGCTCGACCGCGAGCGCCGGTGCGCGGCGAAGCCGCTCGTGCGCGTGCACGAGCCGCTCGCGTCGCTGCATGAGCAGCGTGGTCGCGCCGCGCTCGAGCCCGGCGCGGCTGCGTGCGAGCCGCTCGTGCAGATCGGCCGCGTCGGGAACGACGAGACGGGCGGCCGCGGTGGGCGTCGAGGCGCGCGCGTCAGCCGCGAGGTCGCACAGCGGCGTGTCCTGCTCGTGCCCGACCGCCGAGACGACCGGGACGGAACATGACGCGACCGCACGTACGAGCCGCTCGTCGCTGAACGGGAGGAGGTCGTCGAAGCTGCCGCCGCCGCGCGCGAGCACGACGACGTCGACACCTTCGACGGCCGTCAACTCGTGGAGCGCCGCGGTCATCGCGGCCGCGGCGTGCGGCCCCTGCACGTACGTCTCCGCGACGACGATGTGCGCCGCCGGAAAGCGGCTCGTGATCGTCGTCAGGACGTCGCGCTTCGCGGCTGCGTCGTTCCCGGTCACGAGGCCGATGCGGCGGGGAAGGAACGGCAACGGCCGCTTGCGCTCGAAGAGCCCCTCGGCCGCGAGCTTCGTCTTGAGCCGCTCGAGCGCGGCGAGATGGTCGCCGAGCCCGAATCGCTCGATCGAGAGCGCGCGCATTCGGAAGTCGCCGCGCGCCTCGAACAGCTCGGGACGCCCGAACACGTGCACGCGCTCGCCGTCGGCTCAGGTCGAGTCGCAGAGCGTCGAAGCGCGCGCGGCCGATCGTCACGCCGAGGCACGTTCCGTCTGCGGGGTCCTTCAGCGTGAAGAAGACCGACTGCCAGCGCGCGTTGCGTCGAAGCTCGGTGACCTCGCCTTCGACCCAGACGGTCGGGAGGCGCTGAAGCCAGTCCGCGACGCCACGGTTGAACGACGCGACGGAGTAGACCTTCCGGTCGCCGTATTGGACCGCCTCGACCTTCGCCACGCGCTCAGGATGCCACGCGGGCCGAAACGCAGGTGAGACGCGTTACAGGAGGATCTCGACCGCGGTCTCGGGCGCGCAGCCCTGACCGACGATCTCGACCGCGCGGTGGAGATCCGCCTCGCTGCCTGCGAGTCGCTCGGCGAGGGGCAGCGGGTACCCCGCCTCCATCAGCACGTGGAGGCGCCAGCTCTCGACCTTGGAGCGCTCGCCCCCTTCGGGCTCGATGATTTCGGTCGTCTCTGCCACGGTGTGCCTCGGTTCGCCGTCTTATAGACGAACCCTTTCGGCGTTTGTTTGCCAAAACCGCACGTCTTTAGACATCCCTTACGTGCGCGCGAACGTCTCGTCGATCCGGCGTGCAAGCTCGCGCAACCGAGCGTCGAGGACGGCGCGCTCCGCCTCGGCGTCGGCCGCCAATCCCTCGAGTCGCCGCCGGAGCTCCTGTTCCGCCTGCATGAGTCCCGCTTGGAACTCGGTGAGCGCGTCGGCGCGCTGCCGCTCGAGTCGCTCCGTCGACTGTGCCATGCGCCGCTCGAGCCGCTGCGCGCCGGCGTCGCCCACCTGCGCGAGCTGCTCGGAGAGCACCGTCTCCGCCTCTCGGGCGAACGCCTGAACAGCACGGTCGAGCTCGCGCGAGAGGCGGATTCCCGCGTTCTCGCGCGCGGTCTTGATCGCGTCGGCGAACTGCTGCGTCGCGGCGTCCGAGTAGCTCGTCGTCGCGCGGTTCAGGACGCGCTCGAGCTGTTCGATCTGGCGCCGCTCGACGTCCGCGAAGCTCATCTGGATCCGGCCCGTGGCGTCCGTCTCCTCGCGCTCGATGAGCTCGACCATCTCACGCTCGCGGCGGCGCAGCCGCTCGTTCAGCTCGTGCAGGGCGCGCCGGCGCTCGGACGCGTAGGTCTCGAGCTCCGCTCCGGCCGCCTCGATCACCTCCTGGGTTGCGCGGTTCAGCTCCTCGCGGAGGCGAACGAAGCCGGCGCGCTGCTGCTCGGTGTCTGCCTCGAGTCTCTCTGCTTCCGCGACGATGCGTGTCTCGGCATCGGTGACAAGCTGCTTCTGCCGCTGCCCGAGCTGGGCGAGCTGCTCGGTGACTCCGCGCTGCTCTCGCTCGAGGTCGTCCCGCCACGCCGCGAGACGGATCTCGACCTGCTGCTGAGCTGCGACGAGCGCGGCGCCGAGCTCGTCCGCGGCGAGGCGCGACCGGTCGGCGGCGGCGGTGCGGCGCTCCTCCGCGATCCGGCGCTCCTGTTCCTCGAGAGCGGAGATCGAGTCGGCGCGCGCGCGTGCGAGGATCCGTTCGAGCTCGGCGCTGCGCTCGTCGGCTTCTCGCGCGACCTGCGCGTTCAGGCGGGCCTGAGCTCGCGCGAGCTGCTCGTCCATGCGCCGCTCCTGCCGGATCACCTTGCGCAAGCGGATCGCCACGAGTGCCACGCCGAAGGCGAGTGTGATCCCGCCGGCGGCCGCAGCAATGTTCGCGCTCGGGCGAAGGCCGCACGCGATCCAGGCTCCGACGCGACGCGATCCCGAGCAGCGAGGCGACGCCGACGAGGACACGCCTCGACACGCGGTTGGTCGCGGCGCCGGCGAGGGCCGCTGCGGCGATGACCGCGGACGCCGCGAACACGATCTGGACGATGCGCAGGAGGTCCACGGCGTCAGGTTACGCGGGCGAGGACGAGTGCGAGCGCGAGTGCGACCATCGCCGCCGAGAGCGCGCGGAGCGCCCGCTCGTTCTGCGCGGTGAAGGTCTCGCGCGTGATCGGCTCTATCGTCCCGTCGTTGAGCTCGACGCGTCCCGTGACCTGTGCGACCCGGCGGCGCATGGTGCGAACGGGCGTCGAGAGGAACCGCTGCGCCGCACTGGCGAGAGCTGCGAATGCGGCGACGAGGACGGCCTCGACTCGGATCGTCTCGGCTGCCGCCGCGTACGTGGCAAGGACCGGGAATGCACCCCAGCCGAGCGCGAACCAGAGGTCGCTGTGCAACCGTCCGCCGAAGAGCTCGAGGTTGTACGCGACCGCGAGCAGCACGCCGGCGGCGACGAACGGCAGAAGCCAGAGCGTCGTCCGGAGCGCGACGACGATCCCGATCGCCGCGGCGCCTGCGAGCGACGCGACCGCGAGGACGACGAGGGTCCGCCGTGAGATCCGCGTCTCGAGCGGGCCGGCCGTTGAGCTCGTCCAGGGCGTGGGCAGCCACGCCCATTCCGAGGAAGAAGGCGACCAGCGCGGCGCCGAGGATCCACGGCCGGAAGTCGGGCACGATCGCTGCGGCGATCGCGACGTAGGACAGGTGCCAGAGCGTGTAGGGCGGATGGAGCAGCGTCACGTAGTCGCGCCAACCGCCGGGCGCAAGCGCGTAGAACGCTGGGCGGGCCGTCTCGTTCACTCCCGCCGGCCCCACGTGACGATGCCTCCGCCGAGGCTCAGCCGTCGCGAGCGGACGTCCCCGATTCCTGCGTCGCGCCACAGGTCGAGCAGGCGCGGCTCGGGCCACTGTTCGTAGTGGTCGCGGATACTCGGGCCGAGGAAGCGGCCGACTTCGGCCCACCCCGGCGAGATGATGCGGCCGGCGGCGGGCAGTCCGACGCGCACGTAGAGATCCCAGAGCGGGCGCCAGACGCCGCGCGGGACGGCGAACTCGAGCCCGGCGATCGTTCCTCCTGGGCGGACGACGCGCGCGAGCTCGCGCAGGGTCGCCGGTGGATCGGGCACGTACCGCAGGAGGTAGGTGAACGTCAGCCCGTCGAACGAGCCGTCCGGAAACGGAATCGAGTCCGCGCCCGACTGGACGAGTCGCACGCTTGCTGGCAGTCGGCGGCGCGCCTCGTCCAGCATCTCCGGGCTCTGGTCGAGCCCGACGACGATGCAGCGTTTCTGCGTGAGCAGCTCGCGGGCGACGGCTCCCGTTCCGGTCGCGACGTCGAGCACGGTCGCGTCCTGCCCGACGTCCACGCGCGCGACGAGGAACCGCCGCCAGCGCGGGTCCTGACCGAAGGAGAGGATCGCCGCGTAGCGATCGTAGGTCGGCCCGAGTGGGGCGAACAGCGTCCGCGCGAAGGCGGCTTCGGCCACGGCCACGAGTCTATTCTTGGCTTCGTGGCGCTGGTGGACGACGTCAACAGGATCGCCGACGCGGCATCGCGCCTCGCCCGGGACGGCGAGACCGTCGAGGCCGTCCTGGCGGTCGAGCCCGGCGCGGGCGAGCGCCTGTATCTCTGCGCCTACGCCGACGAGGACGGCGGGCGCACGTGGCTCGTCCTCGACGACGGCGGGTCGCCGGTCACGAGTCGCCCGCGCGTGCGGGACGCAGCGTCCATCGCCGCGATCTGTGAGGTGGCGGAGGAGAGTGCTGACGTCTCGGTGACGACGGAGCCACGCGTCGCGTCGCTCGCCTACCTCGACTCCTTCGGCGCCGGCGCGGACACCATCACGTCCGCGTTGCAGAGCGCCCTGCCTGCCGTGGAAGAGCTCGCACGGGACGTCGAGGGCAACTACAGGCTCGAGCTGGCCGAATGAGCGGCCCGCTTGAAGTGCGCGCCTCCGACGCCGAACGCGAGCAGGCGGTCGTGAGGCTGCGCGACGCGACGGCCGAGGGCCGGCTGACGCTGGAGGAGTTCTCCGAGCGCGTCGAGTCGGCCTACGCGGCGAAGACGAACGACGAGCTCCAGCGCCTGGTGGACGATCTCCCGGCCGTTGCGTCCGACACGCCCCGATCGCGTCGCCGGCCGAGGCGCTTCACGCTCTCGATCTTCGGCGGCGTGGAGCGGAAGGGGCGCTGGCGCAGCGCCGGCACCCACTGGGTGTTCTCGGTCTTCGGGGGCTCCGATCTCGACTTCCGCGAAGCGTCGCTCGAAGGCGGCGCGGCGAACGTTTTCGTCTTCGATCTCTTCGGCGGCACCGATCTGTACGTGCCGGACGGCGTCGACGTCGACTTCGACGGCTTCGCGATCTTCGGCGGAGTCTCCGATCACGGGAGCGACCATCCTCCGCGCCCCGGCGCTCCCGTTCTGAACATTCGCGCCGTGTCCCTCTTCGGCGGCACCGATCTGTGGCGCGTCCCGCCCGGCGCACGAGGGAAGCGAAAGGAGTTGCGCAAGGCGGCGCGTGCCGCCGAGCTCGAACGCTAGAGAGGCGCCTCGGTTGGAGCCCGTCGTCGCCACATGCCGCCGTAGCGCTGCAGCAGCAAGCCGAACGCGAAGATGCTGAGGCCGACGGCGAGCAGGACGAACGCGAACGTCCAGCGATCCTCGTCGAGCCCGCTGGACATGTAGTGGACGACCGGCGCGTAGTAGCCGAGCACGCCGTAGACAGCCCAGGTCGCGCGCCCGACCCAGGCGGAGGCGGCGAGGACGATCACACCGGCAATGAGCATCGGGACCCAGCCTCGGGCGTTGTGCTCGCCGCCCGGCTCGATCGTGAAGTACGCCAGTCCGGCCGCGATGCTGAGCCAGCCCAGAGCGTGGAACCAGAACGCGTCCCGGCGCCGTCCCGTCCCGTCGAGCCCGAGACCGGCGAGAACCGCGAGTCCTCCCGCGGCGACCGCGGCCACGGCGTGATCGCGGCCATGGGGAGCGTCGACGAGCGCCGGCACGAGGAGCTGTGCGGCGACGAGGAGCGCACCGACGACGAGCGCGAAGAGGAACGGGAAGCGCGTGCGCGCGAACGCGGCCATCCCGGCGACCGCTGTCGCGCACGCGACGGCAAGGGCGCCCCAGCTGAAGTCACCCGTCGGAAAGCCGTCCGAATCGGCTCCGATCAGTCGGAGAAAGGCGATGCCGACTGCGGGCACCACCGACACCGCCAGCGCGAGCGCCAGCCCTGAGGGGATCCACCAGCCCTGCCAGAGGAGAAGGACCGATGCCGCGGTGAAGGCGGCCAGGAACGCGATGCTCGCGAGGAACGGCCAGACGCTGTCGTGGGAGTCCGGCAGGGTCTCGAGGACGGCGTAGGCGGCGAACGAGGTCGCGTATGCCCCGGCGAACCAGAGGACGTTCGGGGGATCCATGCGCGGAAGTTCGCGCTCGGCCGGCTGGACGACGCCTGCCCCGGCAACCACGCCGCGACCTTAACCCATGCCCCTTCCCTATGCTTGGTGCCGATGGAAGGCGGCTTCAACTTCCCGTTCGGCGGGGACCCGGAGGATCTTCTCCGGGGCCTGCGCGAGTTCGCCGAGAACCAGGCGGAGTCGGTGCAGGAGGCGCAGCGCGAGCAGTTCGCGACGCTGACGCTCAACACGGCCGTCGAGCTCACGGGCGCCGCCCTCTCGCAGCTGCAGCCCGCCGGGGCGCCGGAAGAGCAGGCGATCGCGCTCCGCGACGCCATGCGCGTCCTGTTCCCGGAGGCGGTCGCGCTCGTGAGCGCCGCCCGCCAGGGCTTCATGCGCGAAGGCTGATGGGCTCGATCGTCGGTCGACTCCGCGAATGGCGGATCGACCGGATGACCGATCGCGTTGCTCGTCGCCCGCAGGGTCGGCATGCGCGCGAGGTCTACGGCGCCGACGACGTCCATGACTTCGCCTGGGAACCGGTCCTCTCGGCACTGGGCCTTGGCAAGGAGGACGCCTTGCTCGACGTCGGCTGCGGGGGCGGTGTCTTCCTCCGGCGCGCCATGGAAACTGGTTGTCGCGCGACCGGGCTCGATCACAGCGACGACATGGTCGAGCTCGCGCGTGAGACCACCGGCGGGAGGGCCCGAATCGTCAAGGGAGACGCGGCCGGCCTCCCTTTCGAGGACGGAGAGTTCTCGGCTGTCTCGTGCATCGTTGCGTTCTTCTTCTTCCCCGAACCTGTCTCCGCGCTGCGTGAGTTTCGACGCGTACTGGCGACGAACGGACGCGTCGCCGTGTACACGACGGCGCCCGAGATGAAGGGGACGCCGGCTGCGCCGTATCCGCTCGCGACGCGCGGCCACTTCTACGAGGACGCCGAGCTCGAACGCCTTGGAATCGACGCAGGGCTCTCCTCGGTCACGGTCACACGGCCCGACGAGGGCGCACAGCTCCTCGTGGGGCGCAAGGCGTAGAATCGCGCCGCCTGTGGCGCTCTTCGACCGCGCGATCGTCCGCCTGCTTCCCGCCGTGCCGCGGCCCGTCGTGCAGAAGCTCTCCGAGCGCTACATCGCCGGCCCGGAGCTGAAGGACGCGCGCGAGACCGTCCGCACGCTCAACGGCGAGGGCAAGCTCGCCACGATCGACGTTCTCGGCGAGGAGGTCAGGAACGAGGAGGAGGCGGCCGCGATCGTGCGCGCCTACCAGGATGTGTTCGCCGACATCCAGCGCTGCGGGGTCGAGTCGAGTGTCAGCGTCAAGCTGACCGCGCTCGGCCTGAACCTCGGTCACGAGATCTGCCGCACGAACGTCCTGACTGTCGTCGAGGACGCCGCGTCGCGCGGCAACTTCGTCCGTATCGACATGGAGGACTCCTCGACGACGGACGAGACGCTCCGGCTCTACCGCGAGCTGCGGGAAGCCGGACACGAGAACGTCGGCGTCGTGCTTCAGGCAATGCTCCGCCGGACGGCAGATGACATCGGGGCGCTCGCCGACCTCACGCCGAACGTGCGGCTGTGCAAGGGCATCTACATCGAGCCGCCCGAGCTCGCGTTCCAGGACGACGACGAGGTGCGGGAGTCGTTCGTGGACGCGCTCGAGGCGCTCCTCGAGCTCGGGTCCTACGTCGGGATTGCCACGCACGACGAGTGGCTGATCGACCGGAGCATCGAGCTCGTGTCCGACGCCGGCCTCGGCGTCGACGACTACGAGTTCCAGATGCTGCTCGGCGTGCTGCCCGCGCTCGGCGACCGGCTGATCTCGGAAGGCCATCGGCTCCGCATCTACGTCCCGTTCGGCCGCCAGTGGTACGCGTACTCGCTGCGGCGGCTCCAGGAGAACCCGAAGATCGCCGGCTACATCGCGTCCGACACGATCGGCCGTCTCGTCGGGCGCCGCAACGGCGCGTAGGCGGATGCTCTGGGCGCGGGCCGAGGGATGCCGCGTCTGGGACGCGGACGGTGCCGAGTATCTCGACCTGTCCGGCGGCTTCGGCGTCGCGGCGCTCGGTCATCGCAATCCGCGTGTGATGGCCGCCATCGCCTCGGCGCCCGTCGCCCACGCGCTGGGCGACCTCGCGGAAGCGGAGTCCACGGCGGAGCTCCGGCGGCTGCTCCCCTGGCCGGCGAAGCTCGGCGTGACGGGGGAGGACGCGGTCGAGATCGCTCTGCGCACCGCGCTGCTCGCGACCGGCAAGCCGGGGATCGCGGCGTTCGACGGCGCCTACCACGGCACCGGTCTGCTGGCGCTCGCGGCGACGGGGTTCGAGCGCTTCCGTGAGCCGTTCTCCGCGTGGCTGCCGGGTCCCGTCCACCGACTGGCCTTCGGGGAGGATCCCGGCCCGCTGCCGGGCGACACCGGTTGCGTCATCGCCGAGCCGGTGCAGGGACGTGCAGGCGCCCGCGTCCCGCCCGACGGGTGGCTCGAGACGTTGCGAGGGCGGTGCGACGACGCCGGAGCGCTGCTCGTCGTCGACGCGGTCTACGCCGGGCTCGGCCGGATCGGCGAGCTGTGGCCCGGCGAGGAGGTGGCGCACGTCATCTGCGTCGGCAAGGCGCTCGGCGGCGGCCTGCCGCTCTCGGCGGCGCTCTTCGTCCGTCCAGACCTCGAAGGCGTCTGGGACCTCGGGCCGGAGGACGTCCTGACCCATACGCACGTCGGGAATCCGCTTGCCTGCGCAGCGGCGGCCGTCGTCCTCGACGAAGTCCCCGGATTGCTCGAGCGCGTGACGGTCGCCGGAGAGCGGTTCGCGGGGGCCGGCTGGCATGGGAAGGGCCTGCTGCGCGCGTGTCAGGGAGACGCCGACGCGGCACTGCGGGCGGGCGTGATCGTGATCCCCGCGGGCCTCGACGGGTCGCTCATCTCCGCGACGCCGCCGCTGACGATCAGCGACGACGACATCGACGAAGCGCTCGACCGGATCGGCTGAGCGCGGCCGGGCTCAGCCCTTCTGCGCGTAGAGGAGGAACGTTCCCGGCACTCGAGCGTCGTGGCGGCGGACGCCCTCGCTCCGCGCGGGATATTCCTCGAGCGCTCGGACGCGCAGCCCCGCGCGCGACACGGTGTTGACGACCTGGCCCAGCCGGCGCAGACCCTCGTCGAAGTAGCTCTCGCGCCAGTGCATGAGCCCGTCGACGCAGAGCGCGACCGGGTGCTCGTCGAACAGGAGCAGATCGCCGCCGTCACGGAGAGCTGTGACGACGCCGCGCGTCCAGGCATCGAGATCATCGGTCTGCAGGAAGGAGCCCGGGCCCGCGTAGACGAGGTCGAAGCGCGCGCGGCGCAGCTCAGCCGGGAGTGCCTGCGGGTCCGCCTGCACCCACAGGATCGACGGCCAGCGCTCCCGGGCCGCTTCGAGTGCCTGCCCGGACGGATCGACGCCCGTGACGACGGCGCCGAGCTCCGCCAGCTCTGCGCTCGACTCGCCCGTCCCGCAGTACAGGTCGAGCACGCGCTTGCCGGTCAGGTCGGCGAGGGCGTGGCGCACGGGTGACGGAAGGCCTCGCTGTCCGGCGAGCGCTTCCGTCCGCAGGCGCTGGAGGTCGTCCCACGCGCGACGGTTGTGCTCGGTCGGCTCCATCAGGCGAGCAGCGAGAAGCCGCCGTCGACGACCAGCGTGTGCCCGCGCACCATCTCCGCGTCGGGCGAGCAGAGGAACGCGACCACGTTCGCCACGTCCTCGGGCTCGACGAGCCGCCCGGCCGGCGTTCGCTCGGTGCCCATGCGCAGCATCTCCTCGCGGTTCGGGAAGTGCTCGAGGGCGCCCGTTTCGACGACTCCGGCAGAGACCGTGTTCACGCGAATGCCGCGCGGCGCGAGCTCGACTGCGAGGTAGCGCGCGACGGACTCGAGCGCGGCCTTCGAGGTTCCGACGAGGACGTAGTTCTCGAGGACGCGGGTCGACCCGAGTGACGACACCGCGACGATCGACGAGCCCGGTGCCATGTCTGGGGCGCATGCGCGCGCGAGTGACAGGAGGGCACGCGAGTTGGTACCGAGGGTCCAGTCCCAATGCTTGTCCTCGGTCTCGAGGGCTGGACGTATGACTCCCGTCGCCGCGTTGTGGACGATCGCGGCGTAGGGGCCGTGCGACGCGAATTCGTCGACGACCTTCTCCGACGCGACGTTCCCTCGGACGAGCACCGGCTCGGCGCCGGCGGCGCGCACCTCGTCGGCAGCCGCTTCGGCGGCACGGTCGTTCCGGAGGTAGCCGAGCGCGACCTTGGCGGCGCCGTCACGGACGAGCCGCAGCGCGATCGCCTTGCCGATTCCCCGCGTCCCGCCCGTCACGAGCGCGGAGCGCCCGTCGAGCGAGCTCATCTCCCGCGGGGCAGCGGGTCGTACTCGGGCGCGGAGCTCGGGATCTCCTTCCAGCCCGGTCTCGACCGGGGCTCGCGCCCACCCTCCTCCGCCTTCGAGGAGGCGTACGCGAGCCGCTCCAGAAGCGCCATCTTCTCCTCGGCGTACCGCTTCGTCGGGTGGCCGTCGGGCAAGCCCATCACCAGTTCCTCGACGCGCGCGCGGATCTGCGGCGCGAAGTGAGGCGTCGCGGGCCCGACGAGGGCGTCGACGTCTTCCTTGGTGGGCTCCGGCATCGGCCGAAGCCTAACGGCGCGGTTATTGCGGCGCTGCGATGTAGACGCGCGCCTCGAGCGGACCGAACGAGTCGGTGAACGAGCCGCCGCTCGCCCGCAGCGTTCGTTGACCGTCGAGCGTCCGCATGACGCGGTCGCTGAGTGCCGGGACGTTCACCGTCGCGGACGACGCGGTCCGGCTGGCGTTGACCGCGATGACGTACACCGCGCCGTTGTGCTCGCGCGCGCCGACCTTGACGAAGCTTCCGGGGGCGACGCTTGCCGCGATGTTCGGCTCGACGAGCGCGGGGACGAGCGTCTGGATCTCGCGGTTCGTCCGGGCGATCTCGGCGCCGACGGCCGCCGACCAGTTGTTCGGGAAGTAGCCGATCGCGTGCGCGCCGCCGGCGATCGCGAGCCACGTCTCCGCGCGCACGGTCCCGGGGGTCGGATCGAGTTCGTCGCCCTTGCAGTCCATCCTGCGCGCCTCGATCCACTGGAACGTCGGCTTGCCGCGTCCGAGCGCGACGAGGTCGACCTGGGAGTCGAAGACGTCGTGGAAGCTGTCCCAGCGGCACCAGTTCTGCAGGGGATAGAGGTCGAAGCCGAGGACGTCGGCACTGTCGACGAGCGCGGGATACATCCCGCGACCCTGCGGCAGCGGAGCCGCGCGGCTGTAGAAGTGGTTCGTGAGCGTGAGGAAGCGCGGTCCGGTCCCGGCCGCGCGCGGGACGATCCGGAGCGCGTCGGAGAGGCTGAAGTCGTCCGGGAGGTGTGTGTCCCACTCGTCCGGCAGGTGCGTGCCGACCGAGCCCGCACGCTCGGCCACGGGGTCGCGCGCGTCGGCGATCACCGGTGCGACGCCGCCGAGCCAGGTCGCGAGCTGGGCGGCGCTGCCGCAGCCGTTGCCCATGAAGAGGTCGATGCCGACCGCGAGGTTGCCACCGACACCGTCGGTGCACTGGTCCCAGACCATCTTCGGGAACGCCGGCTCACCGTTGTAGAGGATCGCGCCGCCTCCCGTGGTCGCACGGACGGGGCCGCTCACGGCCGGCGTGCTCAGAACGAACTCGGACACGGCCGGCTCGCCGTTCGGCGCCGCGGCGACGACGTCCAGCCGGTACGAGCTGAGCTGCGTGAGGCCCGCAACGGTCACGCGGTGGGTCGTCGACGTGGGCGTCGGGTCGGTCCAGAGGACGGGGGTGTCGAGCCCGTAGCCGACACGCGCGTTCGCCGGCACGTCGGTGCGCCAGGAGACGGTCGCGGAGAACGGCCCGAGGGAGAGCGCGTGCACGTCGCTGATCTGCGGTGGCGGCGCGGTGGGCGTTGCGGGCGTGGTCGTCGTGCCAGAAGAGGGTGGTGGGGGAGGAGTCGCGGTGCCGTCAGAGCCTGCGGCCGTGGCCGAGAAGCTCAGCTGGCGGCCGAAGGTCGAGTTGAACGAGATCGCGTTCGGGTCGCCACCAGCTGCCTCGACGTTGGCCGCGATCGACTCCACGTCGCTCTGCGTCAGCGGCCTCAACCCGGGCGAGGAAGACGCGGTCGTCCCGGAGGTGTCGAGCCCGTGGGGGACGACGCGGCGCCCGTTCGCAGGACCGAAGGACATCCCCGAGCCCTCCGAGGCGGGGGCAGCCGACGACGCGACGGGTGTCGAGTCGGAGCCGGGCATGGCCAGCTTGAAGCCGACCGAGGAGCCGGCGACGACGGCAAGCAGCAGCCAAAGGACGGTCCGCAGGCGCACCCTCTAGGAGTCGGCGTTCCGACGCTGTTCCCCTCACTCGAACGAGGGATAGCGGCCCCACTTAGGCTGCGCGCGAGTGCGTCGCTCGGCCGCCGATTTCATGCTGCTCGCGACGGTGAGCTTGTGGGCGCTCAACTTCACCGTCTCGAAGTACATCCTCGACGAGGGGTTCCACCCGCTCGCCTACGCGTCTGTTCGGTACAGCTGCGCCGCCCTCATCTTCGCCGCGATCACCCTTCTGTGGGAAGGATCGCTGAGGATGGGGCGGGGCGACCTGCCGTTCATCGTCGGCTGCACGATCTGCCTCTTCGTGAACCAGCTGAGCTTCGTCTATGCACTCAAGTTCACGACCGCGACCACCGTCGCACTCCTGTTCGGGACGCTGCCGATCTTCACTGCGCTCTTCGCCCGCGTCACGGGCGTCGAGCACCTGAGCGGCCGCTTCTGGCTCGCGGCCGGCGTGTCCTTTGCGGGGGTCGCGCTCGTCGCGATCGGCTCGGGAGGCTCCCTTTCGGCCGATCTGAAAGGCGACGCGCTCGCGATCCTGGGCTCGGCCACCTGGGCGGCGTACTCCGTCGCGATCTCCCCGCTGATGCGGCGGTACTCGCCCTTTCGGCTCAGCGCCGTCTTCCTGCTCATAGTGGCCGCTGCGCTGACGCTCGCGGGCTGGCCGCAGATCCAGGACCAGAGCTTCGACTTCGGCGCACTCGTCTGGGTCGGGTTCGCCTTTGCCGTCCTCGGCCCGCTCGTGATCACGAACCTCCTCTGGTTCACCGCCATCGACCGCGTCGGTCCCTCGCGTGCCTCGCTGTTCGCCAACCTTCAGCCCTTCCTCGCGGCGATCGTGGCACTCGTCGTCCTGGATGAGGAGATCACCACGGTGCAGGTCGTGGGCGGCATTGGAATCGCTGCCGGCATCGCGCTCGCGAGCAGGAGAGGGGAGCCTCCCCCCGTGCCGCCGGCGGACTAAGCGGACTAAGCTAAGTCCGATGGGGCAGAACGCCGACTTCATGCCGATCGACGGGTGGGACCACCTCGAGCTCTACGTCGGCAACGCGAAGCAGGCGGCGTTCTTCTACGAGACCGCGTACGGGTACACGAGGACGGCGTACGCCGGCCCCGAGACCGGCCTCCGCGACCGCGCCTCCTACCTCCTCGAGCAGGGCGACGTCCGGCTCGTGCTGACGAGCGGCCTCAAGGGCGACAGCGAGGTCAACCGCTTTGCGTGCAAGCACGGCGACGGGGTGAAGGACACTGCGTTGACCGTCCCGGACGCGGCCGAGGCCTACAAGCAGGCCGTGCAGCGCGGGGCTCGCGGAGTCGCGGAGCCACGCTGGGTCGAGGACGACTTCGGGCGCGTCCAGCTTGCATCCATCGCGACGTACGGCGAGAACGTCCATACCTTCGTCAACCGCAACGAGTACTCCGGCCCGTTCCTCCCGGGTTTCGAGCAGGTCCCGGGGACGAACGGCACGCCGGCGACCGGCGTCGGGCTGAAGGCGATCGACCACGTCGTCGGCAACGTCGAGCTCGGTCGCATGGATTACTGGGTCGAGTTCTACGAGCGGACGATGGGCTTCACGAACATCATCCACTTCGCCGACGAGCAGATCCACACCGAGTACTCGGCGCTCATGTCGAAGGTGATGGCGGACGGCGAGGGCAAGATCAAGTTCCCGATCAACGAGCCGGCCGAGGGGAAGCGCAAGAGCCAGATCGACGAGTACCTCGAGTACTACGGCGGGCCGGGCGTCCAGCACGTCGCGCTCCAGTCCGAGGACATCGTGCGCACGGTGGGGGAGCTCCAGGAGCGCGGCATCGTCTTCCTGTCCACGCCGGAGGCGTACTACGAGGACGCGACGGTCCGGGTGGGCGAGATCGGTGAGGACTGGGACGACCTGCGCCGGCTGCGCATCCTCGTCGACCGCGACGAGGACGGATATCTCCTCCAGATCTTCACGAAGACGGCCCAGGACCGGCCGACGCTCTTCTTCGAGGTGATCGAGCGGCACGGCGCCCGCGGCTTCGGCGAGGGCAACTTCAAGGCCCTGTTCGAGGCGATCGAGCGGGAACAGGCGCTGCGCGGGAACCTCTAGCCCGGGCTGCACTTCCGTCTGTTTCACTCCCCGCGTGGAACCGCGGCGCCGAACCGCACTCGTCTCCGTCTTCGCGGCCGTCGCGCTGATCGCGCTGAAGCTCGGCGCCGGCCTGGCTTCGCACAGCCTCGGCCTCATCTCCGAGGCGCTCCACTCGGGGACCGATCTTGTCGCCGCGCTGCTGACCTTCTTCGCGGTCGGCGTCGCCGTGCGCCCGGCCGACCCCGGACATCAATACGGTCACGGCAAGGCGGAGCATCTCTCCGCCCTCGCCGAGGCCGCGATCCTCGTCCTGGCCAGCGCGTTCATCGCTTGGCGGGCGATCACGCACCTGGTTGGAGCTCGTGAGGCCACGGTCGAGGCGACGTGGTACGCATTCGTGGTGATCGGGGTCGTCCTCGTCGTCGACGTGAGCCGGACTGTGGTCCTGTGGCGTGCGTCACGGCGGTACCGCAGCCCGGCCCTTGCGGCGAGCGCGCTGCACTTCACGAGCGACCTCGGCGGCTCTGCCGCGGTGCTCATCGGCCTGATCCTCGTCAGCGCCGGGTACCAGAACGCGGACTCGGCCGCGGCGTTGTTCGTCGCGGTGCTCGTCCTCCTTGCGGCGACGAGGCTGATGCAGCGAAACGTCGACGTGCTGATGGACCGCGCGCCCGCGGACGCCGAAGAGGCAGCGCGAGAGGCGATCGAGCGGATCGAGCCGGCGGTGAACCTGCGGCGCCTACGCATGCGCCAGGCCGGCGGACGCCAGTTCGCCGACGTCGTCATCGGCGTCGCGCCCGGGGCCGCGGTGGGCCAGGGACATGCGGCCGCGGACAGCGTCGAGGCGGCAGTCGAGTCCGTGCTTCCGGGCAGCGACGTGGTCGTCCACGTCGAGCCCCAGGAGGACGAGGCCGCGATCCGCGAGCGCGCCCACAATGCGGCGCTCGGCGTCCCGGGTGTTCGCGAGGTGCACAACGTCAGCGTGCTCGTCGTCGCCGGACACACCGAGGTCTCGCTCCACCTCAAGCTGCCCGGCGAGCTCAGCCTCGAGGAGGCGCACGAGGTCGCCAACCAGGTGGAGGGTGCGATTCGCGCCGCGGTGCGGGAGGTCGACTCCGTGCAGACGCATCTCGAGCCGCTCGCCGAGACGGCGGCCGGTACCCGGATCGAGGACGACGCCGCGGAGCGCGAGGTCGTGCTGCGAATCGTCCGCGACATCACAGGAGAGGAACCGCGCGAGCTTCGCTTCCTCCACACGGACGAAGGCGTGCTCGCACACCTCACGCTCGGTCTCGATCCCTCGAGCCCGCTCTCGGAGGCGCATGCGCGCGCAAGCGAGATCGAGGAGCGAATCCGTCGTGCGCGTCCCGACATCGCCGACGTCATCGTCCACACGGAGCCGTAGGAGGAGCGTGAAGCTCTGCATGTTCACCCCGCGCGACCTCGAGCTCGAGCGCGGCTGGCCCGGGGTCATCGAGGGCGACACGGTCGTGCAGCTCGCCGCGCAGACGCTGCAGTCGTTCTTCACGGGCGGCGGGAGTGCGCGCAGGCACGCGGAGTATCCGATCGACGAGGTCGAGTTCCGGCCGCCCGTCGTGCACCCGCCGTCCGTTCGCGACTTCTACGCGTTCGAGCAGCACGTGAAGACCGCTCGCGCGTCGCGCGGCCTGGAGGTTCCGGCGGAGTGGTACGAGATCCCCGTCTTCTACTTCTCGAACCCGGCGGCCATCTACGGCCCGGAGGACGAGATCCCGTATCCGCCCGGCACGCAGGAGCTCGACTATGAGCTCGAGGTCGCTGCCGTCATCGGAGGAGAGGGCCGGATCGGCGGGTTCACGATCCTCAACGACTGGTCGGCCCGCGACCTCCAGCGTGCCGAGATGCGCGTCGGGCTCGGCCCGGCGAAGGGGAAGGACTTCGCCACCAGCATCGGGCCGATCCTCGTGACACCGGATGAGTTCGACGGGACGAGTGGCGAAATGGTCGCGCGCGTGAACGGCGAGGAGCGTTCGCGCGGCAACCTCTCCGACATGCACTACACGTGGGACCGCATCGTGGAGCAGGCGGCGCGCAATACGCACGTGCGCCCTGGCGACATCCTCGGCTCCGGGACGGTCGGGACGGGTTGCATCCTCGAGCACGGCGACGGTCGCTGGCTCGAGCGGGGCGACGTCGTGGAGCTCGAGGTCGAGGGGATCGGCGTGCTGAGGAACAGCATCGCCTGATGTCTGTGCGCGCGGACGTCGTCGTGGTCGGAGCAGGGGTCATGGGATCAGCCACTGCCCGTGCGCTCGCCCGCGACGGCCACGACGTCCTCCTAGTGGAGCAGTTCGAGCTGGGACACCACCGCGGCTCGAGCCATGGGAGGTCGAGGATCGTGCGCCTCGCCTACCCCGAGCTCGAGTTCGTCGAGCTCGCGAAGGAGTCGTTCGCCGGCTGGCGCGAGCTGGAAGAGGAGTCGGGACGGCAGCTTCTCGAGCTGAGCGGGCTCCTCGAGCTCGTCGCGGACGAGGAGCAGGGCTCGCGCCACGCCCTCGAGGCCGCCGGAGCCGAGTTCGAGCTTCTCGATGCCGAGCAGGCGCGGACACGCTGGCCCGTCGGCGTGCCGGACGGCTGGACGGCGCTCTTCCAGCCCGAAGCCGGGATCGTGCGCGCGGACCTCGCGCTGAGCGCGCTCGTCGACAGCGCGCGCCGGCACGGCGCGCGAATCGAGGAGAGGACGCGCGTCGACTCGCTCGACGACGTCGACGCGAAGGCCGTCGTGGTGACGGCGGGAGCCTGGGTGACGCAGCTCGTGCCCGACGTACCCGTGCACACGACCCGCGAGACGATCGCGTACTTCCGGCGCGAGGGCCCTCCGCTTCCCTCCGTCGTCGAGTTCGACCCGGTGAAACGCGGCCACGCGATGTACTCGCTGCACGATCCCGTCCACGGATTGAAGGCCGGCGCTCACCACGCGGGAGCGCGGGTCGGCCCGGACGAGCCCGGCGGGGCCGACCCGGCGCTCGTCGACCTGGTCACGGACTGGGTCGCACGCACCTACCCCGACGCCGATCCAAAACCCGTAGCCGCCGAGACGTGCATGTACACGACGACGGCCGACGAGCACTTCGTCCTGGAGCGCCGCGAGAAGGTCGTGATCGGCTCGGCCTGCAGCGGACACGGGTTCAAGTTCGCCCCCGCCGTTGGAACGCGGCTGGCGGTGTTGGCCGCCGATATCCTCTAGCCATGCCTTTCTACCAGTGTCTCGGCGACGTTCCGCGTAAGCGGCACACGCAGTTCCGCGACAACGGCACGCTCCTGACCGAGGAGGTCATGGGCATGGAGGGATTCGTCGGGATGGAGTCGATCCTGTACCACCTCCAGTCTCCGTGCCGCGTGATGGAGGTCGGCAGCTTCGAGGACATCGAGCGCGACGAGTGGGTTCCCGACGCGCACGCCCACCGCCACTTCAAGACGTACGGCATCGATGCCGAGGGCGACGAGATCACCGGCCGGCGCCTCCTGATGTGGAACGGCGACGTGGAGATCTCGCTCTGCCGCCCGAAGGAGCAGATGGAGTACTTCTTCCGCAACGGCGAGGGCGACGAGGTCGTCTTCGTCCACGAGGGAAACGGAACGCTCGAGACGATCTTCGGCAACGTCCCGTACAAGGAAGGCGACTACGTCGTCATCCCGCGCGGCACGACCTACCGCTTCCGCCCCGAGGGCGAGCAGCGCTACCTCGTCTTCGAGACTCCCGGCCTGATCGAGATCCCGAAGCGCTACCGGAACCAGTACGGCCAGATGCTCGAGGGCGCGCCCTACTACCACCGCGACATTCACCCGCCGACGGAGCTGAACACCCACCGCGACAAGGGTGAGTTCCCGGTGAAGGTGCGCGTGCGCGACGGCTACCAGACGTACGTCCTCGACTACCACCCGTTCGACGTCGTCGGCTGGGACGGCTACCTCTATCCCTGGACGTTCTCGGTGCACGACTTCGAGCCGATCACCGGACGTATCCATCAGCCGCCGCCGTCACACCAGACGTTCCAGGGCCGCAACTTCGTGATCTGCTCGTTCTGCCCGCGCAAGCTCGACTTCGACCCACTTGCCGTCCCGATCCCCTATCACCACTCGAACCTGCAGTCGGAGGAGATGATCTATTACGTCTCCGGCAAGTTCGGCTCGCGGAAGGGCGTCGACGTCGGCTCGATCACGCTGCATCCGTCCGGGCTCCCGCACGGGCCGCAGCCCGGTCTCGCGGAGAAGTCGATCGGCATGCACGAGACGCACGAGCTCGCGGTGATGTGCGACACCTTCCACCCGCTCAAGCTCACGGTGTTCGCGAAGGAGCTCGACGACGGGAAGTACGCGTACTCGTGGTACGAGAATGCGCAGGACGGCGGCGCTGCCGACGAGGCGTCGGTCGATGGTGAAGGCGACGCCAGCGGCGCCGGCCTCACCTCCCACTTCTAGGATGGCGTCGTGATCTGGAGACTGATCGCGTGGCTCGCCTTCTCTGTCGTGCAACGCCGCGTGGCGCTCGCCGGCGATCTCGATCGCGAACGGGCCGCCGCGAGTCTGCGTGAGCACTACGCCGGCGGTCACCTGACGCTGGACGAGTTCTCGAGCCGGACGGGGCGAGTCCTGTCGGCCCGCTCGCGCGGCCAAGTGCAACGTGCGCTCTTCGGCCTCTCGCGTCCGTCCGCCGTCGACACGGCGCGAAGCGCGGTGCGCGACCTGGTTCTCGTCATCGTCAGCGGCGCGTACGTCGTCTTCAGTCTCGTGCTCGCGCTCGTCCTCGGCTTGACAATGTTGCTGCAGGGCGTCTCGACGTCGGCGTTCCTCGTGATCGCCGTCGTCTGGCTCGTTCCGACATACCTTTTCGCGCGCCTTCGGCGCCGGAACGCGCATCTGTAGGCCCCGCGGTCACCATAGGGCAGCCCGCGTCGGCTCCGCCGAGACTTTCGAGGACTGCGCGCGAGATCAGGGTTTCTTGGCAACGACGAAGCAGGTCTCCCTGATGCGGGCCCTGCGCCGGTCGGCGATTCTGGTGGCGTCGACAGAGGAGGTGTGTCATGAGCGTCCACGCTCACCACCCGGCGCGGGCAGCACTCCCGCTGCGAGTCGATGGTCGGGCGACGTTCGGCGCTGCTTCCGCGCACGTCAGGTGGCTCCTGGGAGGGCTCGTCCTCGCTTTCGGAGTGCCGTTCGTGCTTGCTGATCTCGCCGATCTTCCGCGCGACCTCTACTACGCGCTCTATGTCGCCTCCGTGTTCGCGTTCGTCGGCCTGTGGGCGCGGCAGACGCAGCAGCCCATCCGTGCCTTCCTGACACGGCGCTGGCAGTTGGCCGTGCCGCTCGGCGTTTTCACCGGTGCTGTCCTGATGTTCAGCGTCCTGAGGGAGCCCTCGACGCCCCACCCTCACGGGCTGACGTTCGCGGGCGCGATCCTCTGGCGCGGCATCGTCTATGGCGCCGCCGACGGCGTGTTGCTGTCGGTCTTCCCGATCCTCGCCGTCTTCGGACTGTTCGCTTCGAAGCCGTTGCGGGATCGGTCGAAGAAGGCCGTAGCAGCTATCGGTGCGCTCGCCCTGGTCGTCTCGATGTTGTTCACCGCCGTCTACCACCTCGGCTACCCGGATTTCCGCGGCAGCAAGGTGCAGCGGCCACTGACCGGTGATGTCATCTGGAGCGTCCCGACGCTGGTGACGCTGAGCCCGCTCGGCACACCGATCGCGCACGTCGCCACGCACGTCACTGCTGTCGTCCACAGCTACGACACCGACCTGTTCCTGCCGCCGCACGAGCAGGCGAAATGAAAGGAGGTCCCTCCGATGACAACGATCAAGGATGCGGCAAGCGAGTTCCTCGCCCATGAGCGGGTGGCGGTCACCGGCGTCTCGCGCACGCCGGGCAGTCATGGCAGCAATGCTGTCTACAAGCGGCTCCGTGAGCGTGGTTACGAGGTCTTCGCAGTCAACCCGAACGCAGAGGAGGTCGAGGGCGACCCTGCCTTTCGCGACCTCCGGGCTATCCCCGGCGGCGTCGAGGCGGTGGTGATAGGTACAAGGCCGGAGCTCGCCGAGGAGACGATGCGCGAATGCGCCGGGCTCGGGATCAAGCACGTCTGGATGCACCGCGGCCCGGGTGCCGGCAGCGTCTCCGAGACGGCGGCTGCGTATGGGAGGGAGCGTGGGATCCGGGTGATCGACGGCGGCTGTCCGTGCATGTTCGGCCCCACGGCCGATCCCGGCCACAAGGTGATGCGGCTTCTCTTCACCGTGACCGGCAACGTTCCAAGGCGAGTCTGAATCCTGGAGGTGTTGTGCCATGAAGCGTTACGAGTACAAGGTCATCGACACCGGCAAGCGCGTCGAGCCGCAGCTGAACGAGCTGGGTGCGCAGGGCTGGCAGGTCGTCGGCGTAACGACGAAGAAGCAGCTCTTCATTGCCCCACCGCAAGCGATCATCCTGATGCGCGAGATGCATTCGCGCGACGGCGGTCATGAAAGCGCTCCCCTAGTACACGCATACGCATAGCCAAGACTTGCAAGCGCAGTCGCGAGGGCGCTCATCGTCGACGGCAGGCCTCTCGAGAGCCCTGTGGTTCGGAGGAGCGCTGTCGTTAGACGAGCGGGCGGTGTTTGGTCTGGGGCTGAGCGGCAACGGTGCAGGGTGAGATGTCGGATCCTCACCGCCCAGCGGCCGAGGGGAACATGTCGCCCGAGCGCTCTGGCGATCATTTCGACGTGGTTGTGATCGGCGCTGGGCAGGCGGGTCTCGCGATCGGCCATTTCCTGGGCCCGCAGGGCAGGCGGTTCGTGATCCTCGATCGCGCGGGCTCGATCGGGGCAGCGTGGCGGGAGCGCTGGGAGTCGCTGACCTTGTTCACGCCCCGCCGCTACAGCGCGCTGGCAGGCCTTCCCTTTCCGGGTGATCCTGATGGTTACCCGACCCGAGACGAGGTGATCGCCTACCTCGAGCACTATGCCGCGACCTTCGGCTTGCCGACGGCACTGAACAGCGACGTCAAGAGCCTCGAGTCGGGCGACGGCGGACGCTTCCGCCTCGAGCTTGATGGACGATGCGTGACCGCCGAGCAGGTTGTGGTCGCGACGGGTCCTTTCCAGGAGCCGTATGTGCCGAAGCTGGCGGACAAGCTTGTCGACGATGTCTTTCAGGCGCACGCCGTCGGCTACCGCAGGCCGCAGGAGGTGCCGCTGGGAACCGTCCTCGTCGTCGGTGGCGGCAACACCGGCTTTCAGATCGCCAAGGAGCTGTCTGCGACGCATAAGGTCGTGCTCTCGGTTGGATCGCGCCAGAAGCCTCTCCCGCAGCGAGTGCTCGGGCGTGACCTCTTCTGGTGGCTGACGACGATGCGAATCCTCGACAGGACGGTCGATTCCCGTCTCGGCCGCAAGCTGAGCACGCGCGACACGCTGATCGGCTCGAGTCCACGCGAGCTCGAGCGCCACGGAGTCGAGCTCAAGCCGCGCGCGGTCGAGGCCGAAGGTCACACGGTTCGCTTCGAAGACGGCAGCGAGCTCGAGGTCAACGCCGTGATCTGGGCGACCGGATACCGAGCCGACTACTCCTGGATCAAGCTCCCGATCTTCGACGGGCAGGGGCGCTTACGTCACCGCCGCGGCGTCACCGATGTCCGTGGGCTCTACTTCCTCGGCATCAGCTGGCAGTACACGCGAGGCTCGGCGCTGATCGGCTGGGTGAAGGACGATGCTGCGTTCATCGCCGAACGAATTGCGGAGCTCGAGTCGACAACTGCGCCGGCCGAAGGGATATCAGTCGGTGCAGGCTCCGCTCGAGCCCCCTCCACCGAAAGGAGCTAGACATGCACCATCCCGGCTCGCACAGCCATGCGCAGACCATCGAGCTGCCGCGCGAGACGGAGGGCTTGCCGGAGGCGCGCAAGACCGAGTTGGTCGAGCTCGCCGACGGGGACGAGTTCGAGCTCGAGATTATCCCCGTCAAGAAGCGGATCGGCGACGCGACGGTGCGGATGCTCGCCTACAACGGCTCGGTGCCGGGCACGACGCTCAAGGTCCCACAGGGCGCGACCTTCACGGTGCACGTCACCAACCACGGTGACCTCGAGGCGACCGTCCACTGGCACGGCCTGCGTCTCGAGAACCGCTATGACGGCACGCACGACACTCAGGCGCCAGTCCCGGTCGGCGAGGGCTTCACCTACCAGGTGCACGTGCCCGATGCAGGCGCCTACTGGTACCACCCGCACATCCGCGAGGACTACGGCCAGGAGCTCGGTTTGTACGGGAACATCCTGGTCACGCCGGCGGAGCCCGACTACTGGCCGCCGGCGAACCGGGAGCTGTTGCTGACGCTCGACGACCTGCTGATCGAGGACGGCCAGATCGCCTCCTTCAGAGAAGCGGAGACGACGCACGTCGCCATGGGCCGCTTCGGCAACGTCATGCTCGTCTCCGGCGAGCCAGACCTCTCGCTCGAAGCCAAGCGCGGCGAGGTCGTACGCTTCTATTTCACGAACACCGCGAACACCCGTGTCTTCAACGTGACGCTGCCGGGCGCGCAGATGAAGCTGGTCGGTGCCGACGCCGGGCACTACGAGCATCAGGAGTTCGTCGACGAGGTCCTGCTTGCTCCCTCCGAGCGCGTTGTCGTCGATGTGCTCTTCGCAGATGCCGGCCGGCTCGAGCTCCAGCACAAGACGCCCGAGCGCACCTACCGGCTTGCGTCGATCACCGTTGACGACGAGGAACCGGAGCAGTCGTTCGCGGACGAGTTCACGAGCCTGGGCACCCACGGCGACATGGCCGAGCTACGCGACCGCATCGAACGGTTCCTCGAAGCGCCAGCGGACAAGACGCTCTCGTTTGTCGCCGAGATGGACATGGGAGTACCCGGAGGGCGTGCCGGTGGTCTATGTCTGCCCGATGCACCCCGAGGTCGTGAGCGAGGAACCTGGCAGTTGCCCCAGGTGCGGAATGAAGCTCCTCGCCCAGGCGGCAGAAGAGACGACCTATGTCTGCCCAATGCATCCGGACGTGACGAGCGACAAACCTGACCGCTGTCCCGAGTGTGGCATGAAGCTCCTGCCGGTAGGCGTGGTGGAAGCCGGCGCCCGCCACGGCCATGAGCACCAGCACGACCACGCGCACCGTGGCGAGCACGGCCACCAGCATCCCGGCCATCACCAGCAGCACGGAGAGCGCGAGCACGCTCACGACACGGCACAGGGAATCGAGTGGGAAGACGATATGGTCGAGGTCAATCGCATGACGACCCCGGCGAACATGCGCTGGAAACTCGTCGACCGTGAGACCGGCGCCGAGAACGCCCAGATCGACTGGACGTTCAGAGTCGGCGACCAGGTGAAGATCCGCCTCGTGAACGAGATGGACTCAGATCACCCGATGCCGCACCCGTTCCACGTCCACGGTGCCGGACGGTTCCTGATCCTCGCGCGCGACGACGTCGTGGAGCCCAACCTCGTCTGGAAGGACACCGTGCTCGTACGCACCGGCGAGACCGTCGACATCCTGCTCGACGTCACGAATCCCGGGCCGGTGGATGGCGCACTGCCACATCGCCGAGCACCACGAGAGCGGGATGATGCTCAGCTTCAACGTCGTACCGGCAGCAGCGTGAGCGTCGCGGGCGTTGCACACCCGGTGCGCGCGGGGCTGCGAGCACCCGTCATCTGGGGACTGGTCGTCGGAGCCGCGCAGGCGGCTACGCCGCTCGCGTTCTGGTGGCTCGATACGGCGACCGTCTACGCGCTCGGGCTCGCGGTGATCGCCTTGGTCTACATTGGTTTCGCGGTCGCCGACGGACGCCCAACCGTTCTCGCCGTCGAGAGCGGTGTTGCCAGCATGTTCGTCATCGTCGCCGCCGCAGCGATCACAGGCACACCGTGGCTGCTCGTCGCGGGTCTCGCCGGCCACGGTTTCAAGGACCTCTGGCAGCACCGGCGTCAGTTTGTTGCCAACACCCGCTGGTGGCCTCCTTTCTGTCTCGTGGTTGATTGGGCGGTCGCAGCGGTCATCACCGTCGAGATCCTCGCCGGAGTGCAGTTCCACCACTAACCGTCCGTCGACGCCTCCCCTGGCAGAGTAGGGCCCTTGACCTACGTCGCCGCACCCGAGCGCTACGAGCGCATGACCTACAACCGCACGGGCCGCAGCGGGCTGCTGCTCCCGGCGATCTCGCTCGGGCTCTGGCACAACTTCGGTCACGACCGCCCGCTCGAGACGAGCCGTGCGATCGTCCGCCGCGCCTTCGACCTCGGCGTCACGCACTTCGACCTCGCGAACAACTACGGGCCGCCGTACGGGTCCGCCGAGGAGAACTTCGGCGTGCTGTTCCGGCAGGACCTCCGTCCGTATCGGGACGAGCTCGTGATTTCGACGAAGGCCGGCTACGACATGTGGCCGGGGCCGTACGGCGAGTGGGGCTCGCGCAAGTACCTGCTGTCGAGCCTGGATCAGAGCCTGGCCCGCATGGGTCTCGAGTACGTCGACATCTTCTACTCGCACCGCTTCGATCCCGACACGCCGCTCGAGGAGACGATGGGAGCGCTCGACACGGCCGTCCGCCAGGGAAAGGCTCTCTATGCCGGCATCTCCTCGTACTCGGCCGCGAAGACACGCGAGGCCGCCGCCATCCTGCGCGAGCTCGGGACGCCGCCCCTCATCCATCAACCCTCGTACTCGATGCTCAACCGTTGGATCGAGCCCGACCTGCTCGACGTCCTCGGCGAGGAGGGGATCGGCTGCATCGCGTTCTCGCCGCTCGCGCAGGGGATGCTCACCGATCGGTACCTGGGCGGGATCCCCGAAGGATCGCGGGCGAGCCGCGACACGTCGCTCTCGCCGGACCTTCTCACCGACGACGCGATGGACAGGATCCGCGCCCTGAACGATCTCGCGTCACGACGCGGCCAGACGCTGGCGCAGCTCGCGATCGCGTGGATCCTGCGCGATCCGCGGATGACGTCCGCCCTGATCGGCGCGAGCAGCGTCGAGCAGCTGGAGTCGAACGTCGGCGCAGTCGACCGGCTCGACTTCACCGCGGACGAGCTCGAGGAGATCGACCGCTACGCGGTCGAGAGCGGCATCAACATCTGGTCGCGCTCGAGCGAGGAGTGATCAGGCGGGCCGCGCCGTCGACGCGCGGACGGTGAGCCGCGGTCGGAACGTGTAGTCGGGGAGCGGCTTCTCCGGCTCGGCGATCAGGCTTTGGAGCGCGTTCACGGCCGTCTCGGCGATGTCTTCGATCGGCTGCTCGACGGTCGTCAGCGGCGGGGACGTCCACGCAGCCGCCTCGATCCCGTCGAAGCCGACGACGGACAGGTCCCTCGGCACGCTGAGCCCGCGCGCCGCTGCCTCCTGGAGGACGCCGATCGCCATGAGGTCGCTCGAGCAGATGACCCCGGTGGGCGGCATCGGGGAGTCGAGCATGCGCGTCAGGGCGCGACGGCCGTCCTGGACCGTGAAGTCCTGGCCGTAGACGATCTGGCCGTCGTCCTCGAGACCGGCCGCGCGCAGCGCGCCCGCGCGTCCCGCAGCCTTCTGGCGCGTCGGGAGGTAGTACTCGGGGCCGGCCACGTAGCCGATCCTCGTGTGCCCGAGGTCGATCAGGTGCTGCGTCGCGCACTCGCCGGCGAGACGCTCGTCCACGGCGATGGACGGCACGTTCAGGGAGTTCAGCGCGCCGTTCACGAACACGATGCGCGCCCCCTCTTCGACCAGCCGTGCGTAGTGGTCGTGGTCGCCGCTCATGTTCGTCATCTCGCAGGAGATGAAGATCATCCCGTCGGCGCCCCGGTCGAGCAGCATGTGGACGTAGTCGACCTCGCGGAAGGCCGCGGCCGTCGTGTTGCAGAGGATGGAGGCGAACCCCGCCTCCGTGGCGCGCTCCTCCATTGCCTGCGCGAGTGCGGGGAAGATCGGATTCTCGAGATCCGGGACGAGCAGCCCGATCATTCCAGTGGCCGGACGCCGACCCGGAGGGACGTAGAGCAGCTCGCGCATCGCCCGCTCGACGCGCTCACGCGTCTCGTGGCGGACGCCGTCGAACCCGGTGACGACGCGTGAAGCGGTTGCGAGGCTCACGCCCGCGTGTTCTGCGACCTCTCTCAGACTGGCCATGCTTGCAGAGCTATGTAACAGATTTTCAGACGTTTGGCCAGAGAATGAGCGTTCTTGACATTTCAGCCCTCCCTGTTAGGCTCCTGGTTGTTTCATGGAGCTTGGACATGTTTCATCGGGCGGTTCGCGGTATCCGCTGGGTTCGCGGACTGGAGGAGGAGGATCAATGAAGGTAGGGAGGCGTTTCGCCGTCCTGCTCGTCGTCGTGCTTGCCGTGGCGCTTTCGCTGCTCGGGGCAAGGGCATCGCAGGCGGCGCACGCGGGGGCACATGCGACGAAGCTGACGATCTGGGTGGACAACGTCCAGAAGCCGGCTATCGACAAGGTCGCGTCGGCCTGGGGCACCCGACGCGGAGTCGACGTCAACGTCGTCTTTCACTCGTTCGGCAACATCCGTGACGATCTCAAGACGGTCAAGGCGGAGAACGCGCCCGACGTCATCGTCGCGGCGCACGACTGGACCGGCGATCTCGCGGCCAACGGCCTCGTCTTGCCGCTGTTCCCGACGAAGGCGCTGAAGGCCCAGTTCCCGAAGTACGCGCTGAATGCGTTCTCGTACGGCGGCCGGCTCTACGGCGCTCCGTACGCGCTCGAGAACGTCGGGCTCGTCGTCAACACCCGGCTCGCGAAGGTGCCGAAGACGTGGGCGCAACTGGAGAAGGCCGCGCTGGCGTTCAAGCGCAAGTCGGCGGACAACCTCGGCATCGCCGTGCCGCAGGGCTCGGCCGGTGACGCGTACCACATGTACCCGTTCTTCTCGGGCCTCGGAGGCTACGTCTTCGGGACTGCGAGGAACGGCGCGCTGCTTCCCAGCAGGCTGGGCGTGGCGAACAAGGTGTTCCTCAAGAACGCCCCGCTCATCGACCGGTGGAACCGCGAGGGCCTGATCAACTCGAAGGTCGACTACGGCGACGGCGAAGAACGCGTGGCTCAAGGGCAAGGCCGCCTTCTGGATCACCGGTCCGTGGGAGGTCGACTGCGCTGCAAGGCGCAGCGGCAATCGCGCTTCCGGATCGTCCAGCTGCCGAAGATCAAGTTCAAGTCGGTGCCGTTCCTCGGCGTGCAGGGCAACGATGGTCACGAAGTACGCGCAGACCCACGGCGTGCAGAGCCTCGCCAAGGATCTGGTCGCCAACGAGATGATGAAGGCGAGCTTCCAGCTCGATCTCGAGCAGGCGAACCTGCGCTACCCGGCGAACAAGCTCGCCGGCAAGCGGGTGAACGACCCGATCCTGAGGCAGTTCGGCACGGCGGGCCTCGGCGGCATCCCCATGCCGAACATCCCGCAGATGGGCAGCGTCTGGGCCGAGCTCGGCGGTGCCTGGGTCAAGGCGACGAAGGGCACGGGCGCCACGCCGGCGCGCGCAGCCTTCGCGCAGGCTCAGAAGACCATCCGCGACAAGATCGCGGGCGGCTAACGAGGCGAGGTCACTATGGGCGCCCGCGGTGACGCGGGCGCCCGTCTTTTCCGCGACGAGTCGGGGAGGAGCAAGCGCTGAGCACGTCGGCTGTTCGAACTGAGGTGCCCCCTCGGCCGAGCGCCGCCACGAGGGTCGGCTCGCTGCCCACGAAGGCGATCACCGCGTTCTCGGGCACGGTCGGCCTCGTGGTCAAGATCGCGCTCCTGAGCATCGTCAACGCGCTCGCGATCTGGGCGGCGGTCGTCCTGATCGACCACGAGAAGTGGAAGGCGGTGATCATCCTCGTCGCGGCCACGCTCCTGATCGACGTCGTCTACCTCGCGAACAAGCGCTGGAGCCTGCCCCTGAAGTTCCTGATTCCCGGGTATGATCTTCCTGCTGGCGTTCCAGGTCGTCCCGGTCGCGTACACGATCAATCTCGCCTTCTCGAACTACTCGACGGGACACATCCTGTCCCACGCCGAAGCGGTCACGTACATCGAGCAGAACTCGCTGACCGAGGCGGCGAACGGCGCGACGTACTCGATGACGCTGCTGCGCGACGACGAGCATCGGCTCGTGCTCGGGCTGCTCGACGAGTCCGGGAAGACGTTCATCGGGACGCAGGAGGGGCTCGAGCCGCTCCCGCGGGACCAGGTGACGATCTCGGACGGCGCGATCAGCGCGGTCACGGGCTACAAGCCGCTCCAGGGGACCGAGTTCGCGACGATCGACAAGGAGCTGTCCGCCTTCAAGGTGCCGGTCGGCGACGGCAAGGCGATCCAGCCCCAGGGCTTCGACACCGCCGTCGTCCTCGAGCCGACCTTCCGCTACGACGAGGGCAAGCAGGCGTTCGTCCGGATCAAGGACGGCACGGTCTTCAGGGACGACGGCCTCGGCTCCTTCGTCGCCGCGAACGGCGAGGAGATCGAGCCGGGCTGGAAGACGTACGTCGGCACGCGGAACTTCAGCCGCGTCGCTCGCAGCTCGCTGATCAGGGGCCCGTTCCTGAAGGTCTTCGTCTGGACGTTCGTGTTCGCGACGGCGGTCGTGTTCCTGTCGTTTGCGCTCGGCCTCCTGCTCGCTGTCACGCTGAACAAGCCGGGGCTCCGCTTCCAGCGGACGTACCGGTCGATCCTGATCATCCCGTACGCGGTGCCCGCCTTTCTCATGCTGCTCGTCTGGCAGGGGCTCCTCAACGACGACTTCGGCGCAATCAACTCGTTCTTCCACATCGACATCCCGTGGCTGTTCAACCCCTGGTGGGCGCGCGTCTCGGTGATCCTCGTCAGCGTCTGGCTGACGGTCCCGTACTTCTTCCTCGTCTCGCTCGGCGCGCTGCAGTCGATCCCGAACGAGCTGATCGAGGCGGCCGAGGTCGACGGCGGCGGGGCGAGGCAGATCTTCCGGAAGGTGACGCTGCCGCTGCTGCTCGTCGCCGTGGCGCCGCTGATGATCGCGTCGTTCGCCTTCAACTTCAACAACTTCAACAACATCTACCTGCTGACCGGAGGCGGCCCCTCCATGGAGAACAGCCCCATCGCGGGCGCGACGGACATCCTGATCAGCTACACGTACAAGATCGCCTTCGCCTCGGGTAAGGGCCAGGACTACGGGCTCGCGAGCGCGATCGCGCTCCTCATCTTCGTCGTCGTCGGGACGATCTCCGCGATCTCGTTCTCGCGGACCGAAGGCGCTGGAGAACCTCGCGTGAGCGTCGTCGAGCGAGAGGCCCAGCTTCCCGTCGCGGTCGAGCGCCGGCGCAAGAAGCGCCCGAAGCTCGCAGACACGTGGTGGCGTCACGCGATCGCGATCGTCGCGGTCCTGGCCGCGCTCTTCCCGGTCGCGTGGGTGGTCTCGGCCGCGTTCAACGGCGACAACTCGCTGAGCGGCTCGTCGCTGATCCCGCGGCACGTGACGCTCGACAACTTCCGCTCGCTCTTCAGCGGGCAGCAGAACACGACCGGGCACGCCACGTTCCAGGACGCGCACTACCTCGCGTGGTTCCGCGAACTCGATGATCGTCGCGACGGGAACCGCGCTCCTCACCGTGCTGCTCAGCGCGTTCGCGGCGTACGCGTTCAGCCGCTTCCGCTTCAAGGGCCGTCGCATCGGGATGGTCTCGCTCCTGCTCATCCAGATGTTCCCGCAGCTGCTCGCCGTCGTCGCGATCTACCTGATCGTGCTCAACGTCGGCGACATCTTCCACGTCGATCGGGCTGAACACGCTCCCCGCGCTGATCATCGTCTACCTCGGCGGCGCCATGGGCGTGAACACCTGGCTGATGAAGGGCTTCTTCGACACGATCCCCAAGGAGCTCGACGAGTCGGCGCGCGTCGACGGCGCGACGCCCGCGCAGGTCTTCTGGGGAGTCATCCTGCCGCTCGCCGCGCCGGTGCTCGCGGTGATCGGCACTGATCTCGTTCGTCGCGACGCTCAACGAGTTCGTGATCGCCAGCGTCATCCTCGAGAGTCAACAGCGGTTCACGCTGCCCGTCGGGCTGTGGCAGTTCATCGACCAGAAGTACTCGGAGCACTGGGGGCCGTTCGCGGCCGGTGTCCTGCTCGCCGCGATCCCGGCGGCGCTCCTGTTCGCCTTCCTCCAGCGCTACATCGTGGAGGGACTGACCCAGGGCTCGGTCAAGGGATGAGCACGGTGGAGCCGTCACGCTGCTCGACGCAGCCGCACCACGACGGCTCCGACGTCTACGCGGCCGAGGACGGCAGGCTGCGCGTCCACGTCCCTCGCTCGGTCGAGCTCGTCGCGCTTCGGTATGTCGAGGACGGCGAGGCGCGTGCGGTCGAGGCGGAGCCCGAGGGCGACGGCTGGTGGACGGCGCAGCTTCCCCTGACGAACCCGGTCGTGCGCTATCGGTGGCTGCTCTCCGGCGGCGACACCGGGTACGCATGGCTGAACGGGCTCGGGCTGGTCGATCACGACGTCCCGGATGCGGACGACTTCGTCTTCACCACCGACCCGCCCGGACCTGACTGGCACCTCGGCTCGGTCGTCTACGAGATCTTCCCCGACCGCTTCGCGACGACGGGTGCGGGCGAGGACCCGCCCGAATGGGCCCTGCCTCGTGACTGGCACCGGCTCCCGACCGGCCGCGGGCCGGAGACGCCGTACGAGTGGTACGGCGGTGACCTGCCCGGAGTGGAGGCCCACCTCGACCACATCGAGGCGCTCGGCGCGAACGTCATCTACCTCACGCCGGTCTTCCCGGCGGGGAGCACGCACCGCTACGACTCGACGACGTTCGACCGCGTCGACCCGCTGCTCGGCGGCGACGAGGCGCTGGCCTCTCTGACGCGGGCCGCGCACGCGCGCGGGATGCGCGTGATCTCCGACCTCACCACGAACCACACCGGGGACAAGCACGAGTGGTTCACCGGCGGCGAGCGCGACCTCTACCTCTTCGACGAGGACGGCGACTACGAGGCCTGGTGGGGGATCAAGACCCTGCCGAAGCTCAACTGGCTCTCGCCCGAGCTCGGCCGGCGCCTTCAGGCGGTCTCGCGGCACTGGCTCGACCCGCCGTACTCGCTCGACGGCTGGCGGGTCGACGTCGCGAACATGAGCGGCCGCACGGGCGGGACGGACGTGAACGCGCGTGTCGCTCCGACGATTCGCGACGCGATCGGCGACGACGCGCTGCTCGTGGCCGAGAACTTCCACGACTATCGCCCGGACTTCCGCGGCTGGCACGGGGTGATGAACTACGCAGGCTTCTCGCGCCCGGTCTGGACGTGGCTGCGGGGAGATCTCGACCTCCGGTACTTCGAGCTCCCGGTTCCGATGCCGCGCAATCGCGGCGTCACGTCGGTCGCCACGATGCGTGCGTTCCGCGCCGGCGTCCCGTGGGCCTTCACGCTCCACTCGTGGGCGATCCTCGACAGCCACGACTCGCCGCGCTTCCGCACGATGGCCGGCTCGCAGGAGCGCCAGCTCGTCGGCGTCGGCCTGCAGATGACGACGCCGGGCGTGCCGATGGTCTTCGCCGGCGACGAGCTCGGCCTCGAGGGGGAGTGGGGCGAGGACGCACGCAGGACGATGCCGTGGGACCGGCCCGAGGAATGGAACGAGGAGCTCCTGGCTGCATATCGCCGGCTGATCTCCCTCCGGCGCTCGAGCGCGGCGCTCGTGCGCGGAGGCATTCGCTACGTCTTCGTCGACGACGACGTCATCGCGTACCTGCGCGAGACCCGGGACGAGCGCCTCCTGTGTCTCGCCAGTCGCGACGACCACGCTCCGCTGCGCGTCCCGCTCGCTGCGCTCGACGCTCAGGAGCTCGAGACCCTCTACGGCGACGACGCCGAGCTCGAAGGCGGCGACGCCGTCCTTCCGGCGGCGGGCCCTTCATTCCACGTCTGGAGGCTGACGAATGGCTGAGGTGATCTTCGACAAGGTCGAGAAGATCTACGACAACGACGTCCACGCCGTCCACGACCTCTCGCTCGAGATCGGCGACGGCGAGTTCGTCGTCCTCGTCGGTCCGTCCGGCTGCGGCAAGACGACCGCGCTGCGGATGGTCGCCGGCCTCGAGGACATCACCGACGGGAAGGTCTCCATCGGCGGCCGCGTCGTCAACGACCTCACTCCGAAGGAGCGCGACATCGCGATGGTGTTCCAGAACTACGCGCTCTATCCGCACCTTTCGGTCGCGGACAACATCGGCTTCGGACTGCGCCTGCGGCACACGCCGAAGGACGTCGTCAACGAGCGCGTCGAGTGGGCGGCGAAGCTGCTCGGCCTGACGCCGTACCTGCAGCGGCGGCCGAAGGAGCTCTCCGGCGGCCAACGGCAGCGGGTGGCGATGGGTCGCGCAATCGTCCGGCAGCCTCAGGTGTTCCTCATGGACGAGCCGCTGTCGAACCTCGACGCGAAGCTGCGTGTCCAGATGCGGGCGGAGATCGCGCGCATCCAGCACGACTTCGGCGTGACGACGATCTACGTCACGCACGACCAGGTCGAGGCGATGACGATGGGCGACCGCGTCGCGGTCATGCGCAAGGGCGAGCTCCAGCAGATGGCCGAGCCGCAGAAGCTCTACGACTCGCCGCGAAACCTCTTCGTCGCGAGCTTCATCGGCAGCCCGTCGATGAACCTCTTCGAGGCGACCGTGCAACGGCGGGGGAACGGCCTCGCGCTCGCCTTCGGCGAGTCCGAGCTCCCGGTGCCCGACGGCGTCGCACGCCGGAGGCCGTCGCTCGCCGGCTATGCGGGCCGGAGTCTTGCGGTCGGCATCCGTCCCGAGCATCTCGAGGACGCGGCCATCGCCCGGAACGGCGGCGTGAGGATGCACGGTCGCGTGCTGCTCACCGAGGCGCTCGGCTCGGAGATCCTCGCCCACGTCGAGGTGGACGCCAAGCCTGTCGTGACGGACGACGTCGTCGAGGGCGCGGTCGTCGACGCCGAGGAGCACTCCCTCGCGGCCGACTTGCTCGACAGCTCCAACGGCGACAAGACGACTTTCGTGGGGCGGCTCGACCCGTCGTCGCGCGTGAAGCCCGACAGCGACGTGGAGTTCGTCGTCGACACGGACAAGCTCCAGTTCTTCGATCTCGAGACGGGTCACGCGCTTCAGGAGACGGCAGTCCAGTCGTGAACCCCGGGCCTGCAGCAATCCTCGGCAACGGGTCGCTCCTTGCGACGCTGTCCTCGCACGGACAGGTCGAGCGTCTCTTCTGGCCGACCCTCGACCGCGGTTCCCACCTCGGCGAGCTCCGCGTCGGCATCGAGGAGAACGACGAGCACCGCTGGCTCGAGGGGGAGGCCGAGCAGTCGTATCTGCTGGACACGAACGTGCTCGTCACGAAGCTCGGCGACTACGAGCTCGTCGACCTCGTCCACGAGCGCGAGCCCGTTCTCGTGCGCCGCGTCACCGGTCCGGCCGGCGGGCGGCTCGTCGTGCACTGCCATCCGCAGCTCGATGGGACGGGCCGTGCTCTCGCCGCGAGCGTGGACGCGAACCGCGTCGTCTTCTATCGCCGCGACATCGCGCTCGCCATCGGTGCCCTGGAGGCGGACGCCTTCGCAACCGGTCTCGGCGACACCGAGGGCGGCGTCACGTTCACGTTTGGAGGCGAGGCTGTTGTGGTCTACGCCTTCGGCGCCTCGTCGCGGGAAGCGGTCGCGCGGCTCGACGCCGCCCTCCAGCAGCCGTTCGTCTCGCTGCTCGCGTCGCGCCGGAAGCACGACGCGTCGCGGCTCGCCTCCGCGGCCAAGCCGGCCGTCGAGGGCGAGTCCCTCGGTCCGCTCTACAGGCGGACGCTCCTTGCGCTCGACCTCCTCACCGACCGGCGCACCGGCTCCGTGATCGCGGCGCCGGAGCTCGACCCGGACTTCGAGCACTCGGGCGGATACGGCTTCGTCTGGGGACGCGACCTCGCCTTCATCGTGCTCGCGTTCCTCGCCGCGGGCCGGACCGATCTGGCCGAGCGCGCGCTGCGCTGGCTCCCGCACGCACAGGAGCCGGAAGGCCTCTGGCTCCAGCGCCACTGGACGGACGGCTCCCTTGCGCCGTCGTGGTGCAAGCACCAGCTCGACGAGACCGGCGCGATCCTCTTCGCCTACGAGGCAGCGTGGCAGGCACTCGGCGACGGGAAGCTCGACGCGGAGCTCTGGCCGTCCGCACGCCGCGCCGCCGAGTTCCTTCTCGGGACGATCGAGGCCGACGGCATCCCCTGTGACACGGCCGATCTCTGGGAGGAGCGAGACGGCCGTCATGCCTTCACGGCCGCTGCCGTCTACGGCGGACTTCGCGCCGCGGCGTCGATGGCGCGCCGCCACGACCTGCCGCTCGCCGAGGCATACGACGCGGCTGCGGAGGTCGTCCAGGAGGCGATCGAGCGCGAGCTCTGGAGCGAGTTCCACGGCCGCTACCTCCGCTCGATCGGCGATCCGACGCTCGACGTGTCTCTGCTCGGGCTTGCGTGGCCGTTCGCCGCCGTCGACCCGGGCGGCGAGCGGATGCGCGCGACCGTCGCCGCCCTCGAGGCCGAGCTCGGTGACGCGGCGACCGGCGTCCGGCGCTACGCGGGCGACACGTACGCGGGCGGCAACGACTGGGTTCTCGCCGCGCTCTGGCTCGGGCTCTGGCACCGGCAGGTCGGCGACAACGCCGGTCACCGGCAGGCGCTCGAGTACGCCGTCTTCGCGCAGACCGATCTCGGCCTCCTGCCCGAGCAGGTGACCGACGAGGGCGAGCCGGCCTGGGTCGTCCCGCTTGCATGGAGCCACGCCATGCTGCTCCTCGCCGCCCGTCCGGAGCTGCCGCTCGTCCTCGCGCACGGCGAGGCCGCAGCCACCCACCGCGAGCCGGTCTAGGAGGCTCCCGCCCCGGTACCGTCGCCGCGTGGGCTACCTCGCGGTGCCGCAGCCGTACGACTTCGAGCTGTCGCTCGACCGCTTCACGTTCTGGGGCGTCGACCGCGCGAACGTGTGGCACGACGGCGGCCTCCATCGGGTCGTCGCGGGCAGGGAGGTCAGGATCGTCCGGGCGAGCGGTGGCGTGGATGCCGAGCCGCTCGACACCGTCACCGAGCCGGTCGTGCGAAGGCTGCTCGGTCTCGCGTTCGACCTCGACCCCTTCCGCGCGTTCGCTTCCACGGACCCCGTCCTCGCGGCGGCGGTCGATCGCTTCTCCGGCTACCGACCGCCGCTCGCACCCGACCCGTTCGAGGCGCTCGTGTCGTCGATCACGGCGCAGCAGGTGTCCCTCCATGCGGCGTTCGCGGTTCGGAGCCGGTTCATCGAGCGCTTTGGCGAGCCCGGCGTGCTCGCGATCGCGTTCCCGACCCGCGAGCGGGTTGCACGTGCCGCCGAGGTGGAGCTGACCGAGCTCGGCTTCTCGAGGCGCAAGGCGGAGTACGTCCTCGGCGTCGCCCGCGCGGAGCTCGACTTCGACGAGCTCGAGTCGCTGCCCGACGACGAGGTGAAGGCGCGGCTCGTCGCACTGCGCGGCGTCGGCGAGTGGAGCGCGGACTGGTTCCTCGCGCGGTATCTCGCGCGCTCCGAGGCCTGGCCCGCCGGCGACCTGGGACTGCGCAAGGCGGTGCGGACGTTCTACGCTGGTGTCACCGACGTCCGTGCTGCGGGCGTCCGGTTCCATCCATTCGAGAACCTCAGCGCCCACTACCTGCTCGCCGCCCTCCGCTACCCATGACGACACGCCCAGCAACCACGGCTGACCAGGAGCTGCTACACGAGCTCTGGGAGGAGTTCGTGGCGGAGCTCGGCGGCCCCGAGTACATGCGCGAGACGTGGGAAGAGGCGTGGGAGGACCTGTCGGAGACCGTGAAGGACGGCGTCGCGCTCATCGCCGAGGTCGACGACCGTCCGGTCGGCTTCGTCTTCTGCATCCTCGGCGACCGAGGCAGGAAGACGGCGCACGTGACCGATCTCTACGTCCGTCCCGAGGCGCGCAGCCAGGGCATCGGCGCCGCGCTGCTCGCCGAGCTGCTCGAGCCGGCGCGCACAGCAGGGCTCGACCACGTCAGCCTGGAGGTACTCGTTGGCAACTACGACGCGCGCCGCCTCTACGAGCGGCTCGGCTTCGCGCCCGTCGACGTGTTGATGGCCGCGCCCCTCGAGCGCGCTCGCCGACGGTCTCGCCCGCGACGAGGGGCCGCCGTCGTTCGGCTCGCTGCACGTCCAGACGGACGACGTCCAGGGAGTCGAGCGGGCGATACAGCAGTTCCTGCCTCGGGTCGGTCACACCGAGTGGACGGAGGTGAGCGAGTCGGTCAACGGCTGGGTGACGGTGACGGACGATCTGTGTGACCGCGACCGCGACGCTCAACGGCGGCTCGGTGCGGAGATGTCCGAGCGGATGGGCGTGCCCGCGATCGCGCTGGCGCTGGAGGAGGAGATGGTCGTCCGCTACCTGCTCTTCGAGCGAGGGCGGATGGTGGACGAGTACTTGTCGGTGCCGACGTACTACGGCGAGCTGAGCAAGGCCGACGAGCTCTCCCTGTCTGCGAACGCGACCCTCGCCGCACGGCTGACCGGAGCCGAGCCGGCGGAGGTACGGGCGGTCGTGCGGATCGCGTCGTCGCCGTCGGAGCTGCCGCCCGCGCGCGAGCTCGTGAAGGAGGTCGCCCGCGTGCTCGGGCTCGAAGCGAGGATCGACCGGTGATCACGCTCTACGACGCCGCCCGCTGCCCCTACTGCGCGCGCGTTCGCATCGCGCTCGCGGAGAAGGGCATCGAGTACGAGACGGTGGAGGTCGACCTCGACGACCGGCCCGCCTGGATCTACGAGAAGAACCGGAAGGGGCGCGTGCCCGTGCTCGAGGAGGACACGTTCCTGCCTCCCGGAGTCTGCGGTCATCAACGAGTACCTCGAGGAGCGCTATCCGGACCCGCCGCTCTGGCCCGCCGATGCGGCCGAGCGGTCGCTCGCACGTCTCCTCGTCTTCCGTTTCGACGATCTCTCGAAGCCGTACTACGCCCTGAGACGCGAGGAGGACGGAGCCGCAGCGGCGTTCGACGAGGCTCTCACCTGGCTCGACGCTCTGCTCGAGCGGCGGCCGTACCTGACCGGCAGCGCCTATGGGCTCGCCGACATCGCCTACATCCCCTGGATCGTGCGCGCACACGATCGGATGGGCGTCGAGCTCGATCGGTTTCCGTCGGTCGCGTCGTGGTTCGCGCGGCTGAGCGAGCGGCCTGCCGTCGAGGCGGAGCTCGCGGTCGTCGCCTCCACGTGAAGGTCGTGCTCCTTCACGCGCTGCCGCTCGACGAGCGCATGTGGGAGCAGCAGGCCTCCGCACTGGACGACCACGACGTGATCACGCCGCGGCTCTACGGGCGCGGCCCGACGATGGCAGCGTGGGCAGACTCCGTCGCAGCCGAGGTTGACGGCGAGCTCGTCCTCGTCGGCGCGTCGATGGGCGGGTACTGCGCGCTCGCTCTTGCGACGCGCGCGCCGGAGCGGGTGCGCGGGCTCCTGCTCGTGGGCTCGAGGCCGGACGCGGACTCGGACGAGCGCCGCGCCGGCCGCGCCGAGACGATCGACCTGATCCGGCGTGAAGGCCCGGACGGCCTCTGGCGTTCCATGCGCCCCAAGCTCTTCGCCGACGAGTCGCACGCCGACGAGCGGCTGCTCTTCCGCGACGCCGACGGTCTCGTGGGAGCGGTCGAGGCGATCCGCGACCGCGAGGACTCGACGCAGACGGCCCGCGCTCTCGGCGACCGGCTGCGGTTCCTCGTCGGCGAGTCAGACCCCTACGTCTCGGCGGCGGAGCTGGGCGGCTACGACGTCCTCGAGCTCGAAGGGGTCGGCCATCTCGCGAGCCTGGAGCAGCCGGACGTGTTCAACCTCCACCTGCGAGAGTTCCTGGCGCGTGTCTGAGCTCCCGCAGGTCGTCGACGTGCAGTGGTTGCAGCGAGAGCTGGGCGCGGAGGATCTCTTCCTCGGCGACGTGCGCGGCCCGAACGCGCACACGCGCGGCCACATCCCGGGCTCGAAGCCGCTCGTCCTCGGCTCGCCGCCACCGATGAGCGACCACGACATGCTCGCGGCACTCGCGCCGGAGGTCGGACTGCGGCTCCGGAGGCACGGCGTGACGGGCGGCGAGCGCCTCGTGCTCTACGACCGCGGCGACGGCGTCGGCGCGATGCCCGCCGCCCAGATGGCCGAGCTCGCCGGCCACCGCAACGTCGCCGTCCTGCTCGGGGGCCTCGCCGCGTGGAGCGGCCCGGTCGAGAGCGGCCAGGTCGAGCTCCAGCCGGTGAAGACGACGTTCGAGCCCCGCTTCGACGCCGTTCCGACGCGCGATGAGCTCGCCGAGCGGCTCGGAGATCCCGCGCTGATGCTCCTCGACGTCAGGACGGACGACGAGTTCCGCGGAAAGCAGGGCTATCCGTGCGACCCGCGGCAAGGCCGCATTCCCGGCGCGCGCCACCTGCCGGTCGAAGAGCTCTTCGTCGGTCCAGGGCAGCCGCTTCCGGGCGACCAGATCCGCGCGCGCGTCGGCGATCCGGACGAGGTCGTCGCGTACTGCCATTCCGGGTCGCGCTCCGCACTCGCGACGCTCGCGCTCCGGGCGGCCGGCTTCCGCGCGCGTAACTACGCGGGGTCGTGGCACGAGTGGTCGCGGCACGAAGAGCTTCCAATGGAGCGAGGTGCCCCGCAACACTGATCTAGGTACGGACTGCTCGTCGAGTGCTCAGCGGGTAGCAGCAGCCGGCTTGGTGGCGACCAGGTCTCTCATCGCCGTCGATCGGGCGGCGGTTCGAGCAGTTCGGTCGCGAGAAGGTTGCTGAGCCAGTTCCTATGCTGATCGGTTGTCCAGCCGAGTTCCACCGTGAGCGTGTAGTAGAGGTCAGGGCCCGCAAGAGCGCAGTACCGCTCTCCGGCCTCCGATGCCGATAGGTCGCTCCGCAGGTCGTCGCCGAGATGCCGGCCGACACGTTCGGTCTGTGCTTTCAGGCGATCCTTGAGCAGGCGGCTGCCAAGCTCCGCAGCGAACGCTTCTTTGTCCGCCGCCCCACGGATGACCCTGTGGATCGGACGCGTGCGAGCCAGAATCGCGCAGCTGTAGTCGACCATCTTCGCGAGCCGCTCGGGAGCGCTAGGCAACTCGGCAATCTCGGCCCACAAGCCGTCTTCCTGGGCTGCAAAGTCGCCGTCTCCGGCGATCGTCGTCTGGATCACGCCCTCGAGGAGGCCGCGCTTGCCCCCGACGGTGAGGTAGATGGTCTCGGGGGAGACGCCGGCCCGCTCGGCGACGGCGGCGATGGTGGTTCCGGCGTAGCCGCGCTCCGCGAAGAGGTCGAAGGCGGCATCGAGAACTCTCTGCCTGGTCTGCCTCGCTTGATCGGCCCGAAGCGGCGAGTGGTAGCTGCGTCGCGGGCGCTTGACCTCACCAGACATTTCCACTACAGTACCACCTAATTCACTCCAGTCTTTATCAAATGATTTCCCTCGACGGCTGAACTAGGGAGATGAGATGGAGAGAGCCTCACTCGACGGTCTCGAGCTCGAGTACGAGCTGAAGGGATCCAGAGACCCCGTCGTGCTGATCCACTGGGGTCTCTGTGCCAAGTGGGCGGAACCGCTCATGGGCGAGCCGGCGCTTGCCGATCAGTACGGCCTTCTGCGCTACCACCGTGCTGGCTTCGGCGGCAGCGACCGCATTGAGGGGTCGATCAGCATTGCCGCACACGCGGCGCACTGCAACCGCCTAATGCAGCTGCTGGGAATGGAGAAGGCGCATGTTGCGGGCCACTCCTCGAGCGCGGCGGTTGCCATACAGCTGGCACTCGACTTCCCCGACGCGGTGCGGTCGCTCGTTCTCATGGAGCCGGCGCGACCGATCCCGCCAACTGAAGAGCAGACGGGGTTCGTGCGCGCGTTCGTGGCGCCTGCGGTGGAGCGCTATCGGGCAGGCGACAAGGCCGGTGCGGTCGACACGTTCGCCCAGGGCGTGTTCGGGCCGGCATACCGCGACGCCCTCGAGCAAGGCCTACCAGGTGTCATCGAGCAGGCGATCGCGGACGCGGACGCGTTCTTCGCTCAGGAGCTGCCGGCCTTACAGCAGTGGACGTTCTCGGAGGCCGATGCGAGCCGGATCACGCATCCCGTGCTGGGGGTGCTCGGAGAGAACACCGCCCCGACCTTCCCGCCGCGAATGGAGTTGCTGCGCTCCTGGCTGCCGCACGTCGAGCCCTTCCAGCTCCGCAGTGCATCACACCTGCTTCACCTCCAGAACGCCCAGGAGTTGGCCGAGGCCATGGCCTCGTTCTTCGCTCGCGATGCGGTCACAGACCAGGTGCCGTAAAAGCTCAGGCTGCGGCCGCCACGCGCTCGGCGGCGGTGACGAACGCCCCGCAGAGATCGCGCCCGAAGGCGTTCCAGTCGTCGATCCGATCGCGTGTCTCCCTGAGGAGGACGTCGGCGTCGACGGGAAGCGGCTCGTCCTCCTTCACCCATCCCTCCACCTGCGACAGCGTCACCTCGGGATGGAACTGCAGGCCCCACGCGTTGTCGCCGAGCCGGAACGCCTGCGTGCAGACCTCGCTGCGCGCGAGCTCGACGGCGCCCGCGGGGACGCCGTGCGCGTAGAAGTGCCACTGGAACGCCTCGAAGCTGCGGGGCAGGTGGCCGAGCACCGGATCTTCCTCCGCGTCGTCGGTGAGCTCGACGCGGAACCAGCCGATCTCCGCTTCGCTCGCCGGATAGACGGGAGCGTGCGCTGCCTTGGCCAGAAGCTGCGCACCGAGGCAGATGCCGAGCACGGGCGTGCGCAGGTCGAGGAGCCGTTCCAGAAAGAACGTCTCCTCGCGAAGCCACGGGTGATGCCGGTCCTGGTCGGCGTGCATCGCGCCGCCGAAGACGAGCACGGCACCATACGCGTCGAGCGGCTTCGGGATCGGCGTGTCCCACGCAAAGCTCCACTCCTCCATCTGATGGCCGCGCTCGGCGACGACGTCGGCGAACACGCCTGCGCGGACTGCCTCCCCGTGGATGATCGAGAGGATCTCCATCAGGTCGAGCGCACCGGGACCTTCTCCGCCTGGAGCAATTGCTGGAGCGCCTTCGCGTTGGCCGCGGCCTGCGCCATGCGGCCACCGTGCCCGTCCGGGCTCGTCGCGTTGTTGTTGAAGAACGCGTAGGCCTGCTCTGCCTGTCCGGCCAGCTCGCGCAACGGCCCGACCCATTCGCTCAGCTCGTCGTCCGAGTAGAGATAGTCGAACCGTTCCGACGCTCCGCCGCCGCGCTTGTTCCACGTCGACGCGTTGCGTCCGTGGAAGCGCACGTAGGCAGTGGGGCTCGTGAGCGCGACGACCGTCGGCGAGAGGTTCTTCGCGCCCTCGATGCGGGGCGAGTCGACGATGACGTTCGCCGCCCCGAGCTCCTCCAGGAAACGAAGGGTCTCGGCGCGGTTCTCGTCGTCGAGCCAGCTGACGTGGCGGAACTCGACGAGCATCTCGTCGTCGCCGAGCTGCTCTCGCGCCCAGCGAAGGTAGTCGAGCGAGCGATCCTTGAAGACGACGTACGACGGGAACTGAAAGAGGATGCCGCCGAGCTTGCCGGCGGAGCGCAGCGGCTCGAGCGCCTCCAGGAAGCGGCGGAAGACCTCGCCTCGGAACTCGCGCGAGGGCCGCTCGACGCGGCCGCGGTCGTCGGTCGGCGCGTCGTCGCGCAGATCCGGCGGGAGCGCCTCCAGCTTGACCGGATGGCGCGTCATGAGGCCGAACGCCTTGATGTGCATGACGAAGTCGTCCGGCGTCCGCTCCGCCCAGCGGCGGACCATTTCCTCGGCCGGGAGGCGGTAGTAGGTGGAGTCGACCTCGACGGTGTCGAAGTGCTGCGCGTAGTAGGCGAGCCGCTCACCGGCGGGCGTCCCGCGCGGGTACCAGTGCTTCGAGAGCGCCTCGTCGGCCCACGAGCACGTGCCGATCCGGACCTCCGCCACGCGTCCCAGCATACGAGACGGGGCCCGTCCCGGGCCCCGTCTCAGAAGTGGTGCGATTCGGCTCTTAGAGCCGGACTCTGATCCGTGCGCTCACCGCGGCGAACGCCGAGGCGGTGGCGCTCACGCACCCGCCCGGAACGCCCGGAGTCGGTGACGCGCAGCCCGTCGCCGTGATGTCCCGCTCGGCGACCGTCACCCGCGCCTGGAAGACCGAGGTGCTCCTCCGGCCGGTCTTCTTCAGGTTCGTGGAGTACGCGCCCGCCGCGTTCGTGCGGACGCGGAAACGCGACTTACCGTTGATGAGGATGCTGACCTGCGCTCCGGCGACCGCCGCGCCTGCCTGGGTGACGCGTCCGGAGAACCGCGCGATCCGCCGCTTGAGGTTCGTGACCCGCGCGGCGATCGTGACGGCGCCGTTCGCGACGAACGACCGAGTCTCGACAGTGCCCGCCGGATTCGGAGCGGGCGTTCCCGGCGCATACGGCGTCGTGATCGCCTTCCAGATGTTCTGCCCCGTGGGCACCGTGAAGATGTTGTTCACGGTGAACGTCGCATCGAGCAGCTGGGCGCCGTTCGGCGAGCGGCCGGGCGTCCCGACCGGAACGTCCGCAGGCCCGAGGCACACGACGAGCTTGTACGCGCCGAGCGCCGCCTCGGGACCCGCCGTCTGGTCCACGTGGACCGGAAGCGTCACGGCCTGGCCGGCGACCTGCAGGTTGAGCAGCCACACGGCGAGGTGGTTCCCCGTCGCGCAGCCGGGAGCGTTCGTGCTCGGGGGCGCGACGACCACGTCGCCCGAGAGGGGCAGCGGGATGTTCGCGTCACGTGCGAAGACGCTTCCGGTCGTCGTGCCGATATTCGTTCCGGGCGCCGCCGACGCGTTGAGCGTGTAGCTCGACGGCACGTAGATCGTGATCTTCGCGGGCTGAGGATCCGTCTGTGCCTGCGTCACCTTGATCGTGAGGGACGTCGGCGTCTGACGGACGCTCAGCTTCTGGGTCGCGAACGCGTTCCCGGCCAGCGCCAGCGCTGCGGTGCCCGCAACGGCGAGCACGGTCAGCCTGAGCAGAGTCTTCATACCCCTTCCTTTCCTGCTTTCGTCATCTGGAAAAAGCCCACCCATTAGACGCTCGTTTCCTCGAAGAGTTGAGCCTAACCCTGGGCATTGACCAGCTTGCCGAAGAACTGCCAGTGCGTCCCGGAGTAGCGGGCGAGCTTGACCTTGTCCATCGGGTAGTAGTCGTTCGGGGACGTCTGAATGCGCACTCCCGGGAGCAGATACGGGTTGACCTCGTTGAGATGCGTCGCGGCACGGAGCACGGAGGCCCTCGTCGGATTCCTCCCGGCCTTCCTCAGCGTGTCGACCATCGTGTAGGCGACGGCCATGCCGTAGTAGTTGAAGACGTCGTCGGGCTTCGCGCCCGGGAGGTAGCGCTTGACGATCGACTTGTAGAGGCGGACGGTCTTGTCCTTTGCCCACTGGGCGGAGGTCGGGTCCTTGACGAAGGCGATCGAGATCGAGCCCTGCACCTGCTTCTTGCTCGACCCGAACGCGGCGATCTTCATGATGTCCGGCGAGATCGACACCGAGGTGACGTAGATGCGCGGGTGCCAGCCGAGCCGGAACGAGCCGACGTACCCGTAGATCGCGAACTGCGGCGTCGCGAAGAGCATCAGCGTGTCCGCTCCCGCGCTCTTGAGCCGCGCGAGCTGTGAGCTCACGTCGTTGTCGGTGACGTCGTAGGCCTGGGTCGCGACGATCTTCCCCTTGCCGCCGAGACCGCGCCGGAGCCCGTTGAGCATGTCCTTCCCGAAGTCCGAGTTCTCGTAGAGGACGCCGATGCGCGACGACGGACGCGTCTTCGCGATGTGCCGACCGTAGATGACGCCTTCGCCGGAGAAGCTCGGCAGGTAGCCCATCGACCACGGGTACTTCTTGTGCTCGGAGGCGAGCTTGGAGACGCCGCTCCCGAGGAAGAGATCCGGCACCTGCCGGTCGTTCACGTACGAGCGGACGGCGAGCGCGTGCTCCGTCCCGACGCTGTTGAAGATCGCAAGCACGTCGTCCTGCTCCACGAGCTGCCGCGTGAGGAGGATCGTCTTCGCGACCTCGAAGCCGTCGTCGAGGTACTTGTAGACGACCTTCCGGCCGAAGACGCCGCCGCGCGAGTTGACGTACTTGAAGTACGCGTCCGCGCCGCGGCCGACCGACCCGTACGCGGCGGCCGGTCCGCTGATGGGAATCGTCCCGCCGAGCGTGATCGTGGTCGGCGTGACTCCCGGCGTCGCCGTCGGGGCACCTGCGGCGATCGCCGCGGCAGCAGCGGCGATGTGCGCGATCACTTCGAGATCGTCTTCTGCAGCGCCGGGACCGTCAAGGCGACCGACTGGACCTTCAGCCGCGACCCGTCGGGGACCGGCTTGAGGTACAGCAGGTTCGCGATGTTCTGCACGGTCGACGTCCCGCCGAGGTAGAGCCTGAGCCGCGTTCCCTTGCGGAGCAGGTTCGCGTCCGAGATCAGAGGGAAGCGAATCGACTTCGCTTTGGCGCCGAACGACGTCAGCGATCCGCCTTCGCTGAGGACGGTCTCGTTTCCCTGTGCGTCGACGCCGGTGAGCACGGCGACGAGGTGCGGCCACTGCGACGTCGTGCGCGCGGTGACGGTCACGACCGGCGCTCCGAATTGCTCGACCGTCCGCTTCAGCGGGCCGAAGGTGCGCGTGATCTTGCCCTGAGCCGCGAGCACCGCGCCGCGCACGTTCCACGCGAATGTCGACCGCGGTGTCTTCGGGAGGCCGGCGTAGCTCGCGGTCTTCCCCGACCACGGCGAGGACGCGACCTGCACGGGCTTCTCCGTGTCGACGCCGTTCGGCATCCCTTTCAGGAACCGTTCGTACCACCGGGTCGACAGGTCGAGGACGTGGAGGAGGTCGGGGCCGGGGAAGCTGGACGGCGAGTGGCCGAAGTCGCCCACGTAGAGGCGCTTCGGTCCTCCGAGAGCGCGGTACGCGTCCGCCGCCTGGTCGATGTCGAAGGCGAAGTCGCGCCGGCCCTGGAAGAGGAAGCTCGGCGTCGTCACCGCGGACATGAACCTCAGGCTCGACCGCGACCCGAGCAGCAGCCGCACGCCGGGCAGATTCTCGTTACCGATCATCTGCGGCACGTAGGGCCGGAGAGCGGGATCGATCCGGTCGGGTGGGACGCTCTGCGCGAACTGGTAGATCGCTCCTGCCTTCCCGAGGTTCTGCGGGTAGAGCGCGTGGTAGAGGTCGCTCCAGGTCTCGAACGTCTCCAGCGCCTTGAACGGAACGCCGGCGACGACAGAGTTCCAGGCCGCGCCGCCGCCGAGCGAGATTCCCCAGGCTCCGATCTGCGTGTCGCTCACGGCCGGCTGGGCGGCGAGCCACGCAAACTCGGTCCGGACGTCGGCGACCTCGCGCGGGCCGTCCAGCGAGACGTAGCCCTCCGAGGTGCCGTGTCCGCGTGCGTCGGGCGTGAAGACGGCGAAGCCCTTGTCCACGTAGGTCTGCGCGAGGGTCAGGAGGCCCTTGTGGCTACCGCCGAGGCCGTGGAACATCATGATCGCCGGCCATCCCGACTCCGGCGGCGTGCCGTCGGGCAGGAGCAGGGCGGCGTCGATGCGCACGCCGTCGTCCATCGTCAGCGAGACCTCCTTTGCCTGGGCGAGGCTCGGAGCTGCGAGGACGATGCCGACGACGCTGCACGCGAGCAAAAGGAGGCGTCGCACGAACGCAGAGGGTACCCGGCGATACGATCGCCCGGTGGACCCCAGGCCGGTAGGCGTCTTCGACTCGGGCGTGGGCGGGCTGACCGTGCTGCACGAGTGCCTCGTGACCATGCCGCACGAGGACTTCGTGTACCTCGGAGACCATGCGCGACTCCCCTACGGCCCGCGGCCGCTCGACGAGGTGAGGGGCTTCGCCGGCGAGATCGGCGGCTTCCTCGAGCGCCAGGGCGTGAAGCTCGTCGTGAACGCGTGCAACACGGCGACCTCGGCGGCGTTGCCGCAGCTCCAGGAGCGGCTTTCCGTTCCCGTCGTCGGCGTGCTGACGCCCGAGGCACACGCCGCCGTGCAGGCGACGCGCAACCGCCGCGTGGGCCTCCTCGCGACGGAGGGGACGGTGTCGGCGGGACGGTACGCCGACCTCGTCCACGCGCTCGACGCGGGCGTCGTGTTCTTCCCCGTCGCGTGCCCGAGGCTCGTCCCGCTGATCGAGAGCGAGGATCCGTTCGGCGCCGAGACGACCGAGGCGGTGCGCGAGTACGCGGCGACCCTGAAGGAGGCTGCGGTCGACACCGTCATCCTCGGTTGCACGCACTACCCGCTCATCCGTCCGATCTTCCAACGCGTGTTCGGGCGTGACGTCACGCTCGTGTTCTCCGCCGAGGAGACCGCCCGCGAGGTTGCCGAGACGCTCGCCCGCAAGGGCTACGAGAACGACCCGGGCCGCGAGGGCTCGTACCGATTCCTCACGACGGGCGACACCGAAGCGTTCCGCACGATGGGCGCGCGCTTCCTGCAGCTCCCGATCGACTCGGTCGAGCACGTGGAGGTCGCGGCGCTGACGGCAGCGGCCGCATGAGCGAACGGCGCGAGGACGGTCGACGCCCGGACGAGCTCCGCTCGCTCGACGTCGTTCCCGACTTCCTGGAGCAGCCGCACGGTTCGGTGCTCTTCAGCCAGGGGAAGACAAGAGTGCTCTGCACCGCGTCGATCCAGGACGGCGTGCCGCGCTGGCTCTACGGCAAGGGCCGCGGCTGGCTCACCGCCGAGTACTCGCTGCTCCCCGCTTCCACGGGCGACCGGACGGAGCGCGAGGCGTCTCGAGGACGCCAGGGCGGGCGTACGGTCGAGATCCAGCGTCTCATCGGCCGCTCGATCCGCTCGGTGACCGACTTCCAGGCGCTCGGCGAGCGCACGCTCTGGATCGACTGCGACGTGCTGCAGGCCGACGGCGGAACCCGCTGCGCGGCAATCACCGGCGCATACGTCGCCGCGAGGCGCGCGCTCGACAGCTTCGGCCTCTCGCGCGCCTTCACGGGCTCCGTCGCCGCCGTCTCGGTCGGGATCGTCGGCGAGGCGGCGCTGCTCGACCTGGACTACTCAGAAGACTCGCAGGCCGAGGTGGACATGAACGTCGTCATGACGGGCGAGGGCGCTCTCGTCGAGGTCCAGGCGACGGCCGAGCGCACGCCGTTCACACGCGCGCGGCTGGACGAGCTGCTCGAGCTTGCAGCGGGCGGCATCGAGACGCTCGCCGTGGCCCAGGAGGAAGCGGTTGCCGCACCTCGTGCTTAGCGCCCTACCGACCCTCGACTGGGAGGACCTGCTCCTTCGGCTTGCGCTGGCGGGCGCGCTCGGTGGTGCGATCGGCATCGAGCGGGAGCTCCGCGAGCGCCAGGCGGGTCTCCGGACGCACCTGCTCGTCGCCGTCGGTTCCGCGCTCTTCACGATCGTCGGCGCATACGGGTTCCACGACTTCCTCGACTCGGGGGCGAACGTCGTGAGGGCCGACCCGACACGCATCGCCGCGCAGGTCGTCACCGGCATCGGCTTCCTGGGCGCCGGCGCGATCATCCGGCAGGGCTTCTCGGTGCGAGGGCTCACGACCGCGGCGACGCTCTGGGTCGTCGCGGCCGTCGGCATGGCCGCAGGCGCCGGCTACTACACCGCTGCCGTCTTCACGACCGCGCTCGTCCTCATCGCCCTCTATCCGCTTCGGGTCATGGCGTACCAGGCCCTCGTCCGGTTCCGGCCGGACGACGGCCGCCTCCTGGTCGAGCTCCCGGTCGGCGAGCCGTCCGGACCGGTCGTTGACGCCGTCGAGGGTGCCGGCGCCCGGATCGAGTCGATCGACGTGAGCCAGGAGGGCGACCGCAGGCGGCTGGAGATCGATCTCGCACTGCCGGGCGAGCTCACGCCCTCGTCGCTCGTCGCGCGGATCGCCGACGTCGACCGCGTCGCCGGGGTGCGGTGGAAGAACTGACGGCGTGGCTCGCCTCGCGCAACGCGAACAAGGCGCGTGAGCTCGAGCGGTTGCTCCCCGGCTGGACGATTCAGGCGCTTCCCGCGAACGAGTACCCACCCGAGGACGGCGAGACGTACTACGACAACGCGCGCATCAAGGCCGCGTACGGCCTGGAGTCCGCGGAGCGGCGGGCCTGGGTGCTCGGCGAGGACTCCGGTCTCGAGGTGGAAGGGCTCGGCGGCGGGCCCGGCGTGCGCTCGGCCCGTTCGGGCGGCGCAGACCCGGTGGGCTGGCTGCTCGTCGAGCTCGACGGCCTGACGGGCGATGCACGCCGCGCCCGGTACGTCTCCGAGCTCGTCGGTCTGTCCCCGGACGGCAGGGAGGTGCGCGGGACCGGGACGCTCGCGGGACGCATCGCCGAAGAGGCGCGCGGGAGCGAGGGCTTCGGATTCGATCCCGTCTTCGTGCCCGACGGCGAGGACGAGACCGTGGCGCAACTCGGCAACGAGTGGAAGGCGCGCAACTCTCACCGCGCGAACGCGGCGGGCGCGTTCCTCGCGGCGCTAGGCGAGCCCGGTTAGCTCCTCCGTCGCGCGTTGTTCGACCCGGCGCGCCCGCCACCAGTTGAGCTCGGCGCCGAAGACGATGACGTTCGCCATCACGTACATCCAGACGAGCAGGATCGCCGGGGCGCCGAATGCACGCAGTCCCGGGTTGAGGTCCGCGTAGCGTTGGTAGAACGGCACCACCTGGAACGTCGCCTCGAGCACGATCGCCGCGAGGATCGCGCCGGGCAGAACCTCCCTGACTGTGACCTCCTCGTTCGTCAGCGCGTAGTAGCACGAGATGAGGAAGATGAGGATGCCGCCGAGCGACGCCGCGATCGACAGAACGTACGCGGCGATCGGGTTCCCGATGAACCCGGGTGCGTACTCCTGCAGCGCAGAGACGCCGAGCGAGCCGACGAGAAGCGCGACGAAGAGGGTCACGAGCGAGCCGATCATCAGCAGGCTCGCAACCCCCTTTCCCCGCAGGAACGACCTGTTCGGCCGGCGGTAGACGATGTTGAAGGCGGACTCGAGCACGCTGAAGAGCGAGAGCGACGTCCACAGCAGCGCCGCCGCGCCGACGAGCCCCAACGCCGCCGCATTGTTCTGCACGGTGTGCACGAGGCCGACGATCTGGTCGATCGGCGTGCCGGGCAGCGTCTTCTTGATCTCCTTGACGAGGAACGACGATTCGTCGGCACGGCCGGTGAGGCCGAGCAGCGCGAGCGCGAGGAACGTGAGCGGGACGAAGGACAGCAGCGCGAAGTAGGCGATCATCGCGGCGAGGTGCGTGCCGCGGTCGGCGAAGAACTTCCCCATCAGGTCGCGACGTCGCACCCGCATGCGGCGGGAGCTTATGCTTGACGGCCATGGACGCCCAGCAGGCGCTCGCCGATCTCACGGAGATCTCGTCGCAGATCCAGTCGGCCGTCCTCTTCGACGAGGGCGGCGCGATCCTGGGCTCGACGTTCGCGGACGAGGGCCGCGCCGACGAGCTGGCGCGCTCGGCCGGCGAGCTCATGTCCGTCGCGGAGGGAATCTCGCCGAGCGAGGCGCGGCTCACGCAGCTCGAGGTCGCGACGACGGAAGGCAGCGTCTTCGTCGTCCGTGACGACAAGCTTCGCATTGCCGCGACGACGGGCGGCAACCCAACCGTCGGGCTCGTCTTCTACGACCTGAAGTCGACGCTGCGGAACCTCGAGGCGGGGTCTCAGTCGCGTCCGGCCGGCGGAGGCCGCATGACGGCGGCCTCGTCGCAGGGCGGCGGCCCGGACGGCGACCGCAAGAAGAAGACGGCCGCGGGGAAGAAGAAGACCGCGGCCAAGAAGACCGGTGCTGCGAAGAAGAAGACCGCAGCGGAGAAGCCGCGGCCGAAGAAGGACGGCGCCGATGCGTCGTAGCGCGTTCGCCCTGCTCGGAGTCCTCGTCGGCGTGCTGGTCGGCGCCGCGTTCCTGCGCAGGAACGCCGCCCTGAGAGACCGTGCCGACCTCTACTTCGAGGACGGTTCCATGCTCTCGCTCACGAACGGCGCCCCCGGCGCGGAGCGGCTGCTCCCGCTGGCGCGCGAGATCCTTCGCAGGGCCCGCGCGTAGATCGTTGACGGACGACGAGCTGAAGCTCGCGCTCCGCGAGCACGCGTACCTCGAGGGCGACTTCGTCCTCCGCTCCGGGAAGCGCTCGCCCTACTACCTCGACAAGTACCGCTTCGAGACGAGGCCCGACATCCTGGGGGCACTCGGCGAGCGGATCGCGCGCGCGGCGGCGGAGTACGAGCCGGATGCCGTCCGGCTCGCCGGGCCGGAGCTCGGCGCGGTCGCGCTCGCGGCGGCGGGCTCGCTCGCGTCGGGCCTGCCGTTCCTGATCGTGCGGAAGGCCGCGAAGGACTACGGGACGTCGAACCGGCTCGAGGGCGTGTACGACGAGGGCGATCGGGTGTGTCTCGTCGAGGACGTCGTCACCTCCGGCGGCGCGCTGTTGGAGGCCGTGTCCGCGCTCCGCGAGGCCGGTCTCGTCGTCGAGACGGCGATCTGCGTGGTCGACCGCGAGGAAGGAGGCTCCGAGGCTCTCGCCGCTGCGGGGATCGAGCTGCGGCCGGTCTTTCGGGCGAGCGAGGTCTTGAACAAGCCAAAAACACCCGCAAAACCGCATGGTTGAGCGGGTCCGACTTGCCTGTTAGGGTCTTTTCCGGTGGTCGCAACCCTCGAAGGAGGAGAGGAACTTGACGAAACAGGAGTTCGTTAACGAGGTCGCTGGGAAAGCAGGCCTCTCGAGCCGGGATGCTGCACGGGCAGTCGACGCTTTCCTCGACTCGATCACCGACACCTTGAAGGGCGGGGGCGAAGTCGCGTTTACAGGGTTCGGGAAGTTCACGACACAGCGGCGCGCTGAGCGCCAGGGCGTCAATCCGCGCGATCCGTCGCAGAAGGTGACGATCCCCGCGGCCACGGTGCCGAAGTTCACGGCAGGGAGTCACCTCAAGGCGGCCGTCAAAGGCGGCGCCGGCTAGTCCGAGCCTCTCCTCCGAGGAGCTTTGCGAAGGCCGCGCGCGAGCGCGGCCTTCGTCGTCTCGGAAGGGCAGTACTCTCAGGGTGTGGCGGCCGTCGCGACGACGCACTTCGCGGACCGACTCGCCGAGGCGGTCGAGCGGAAGCGGTCCCAGCTCGTGGTCGGGCTCGACCCGCGTCCGGACCTCCTTCCCGTCGAGCTGAGCGGCGAGGCGCATCTCGGCCGCCCCCAGGCAGCGGATGCCTGCGGCCGGTTCTGCCGCGGTCTCGTCGATGCCGTCGCGCCCTACGTCGTCGGGGTCAAGCCTCAGGTCGCCTTCTTCGAGGCGCTCGGCGCTGACGGGCTGCGCGCGCTCGAGGACGTCTGCGCCTACGCGCACTCCGCCGGCCTCCAGGTGATCGCCGACGCGAAGCGGGGAGACATCGGCTCCACGGCGCGGGCGTATGCCGCTGCCTTCCTCGAGCCCACCGACGGCGGCGCGCCGCTCGCCGACGCGGTCACGGTCAACCCGTACCTCGGCCGCGACTCGCTCGACCCCTTCCTCGCCGTCTGCCGCCGCGACGGCGCCGGCATCTTCTGTGTCGTCAAGACGTCCAACGCGGGCGGCACGGACATCCAGGATCTCGCGCTCTCGGACGGCCGCCCGGTGTGGCAGCAGGTGGCCGAGCTCGTCGCCGAGTGGGGCGCGGACCTCATCGGCGAGCACGGGCTATCCGCGGTGGGTGCGGTGATCGGCGCGACGCACCCACGCGCGGTGGGCGAGGCGCGACGGCTGCTCCCGCGCTCGATCCTTCTCCTCCCCGGCGTGGGCGCACAGGGAGCAACTCCGGCCGACGTCGCGCGCGCCTTCACGAGCGGACCTGCGAGCGCGCTCGTCAACGTGTCGCGAGACGTCATCTACGCATTCCGGGTGTCGGGGATGGACTGGCGCACGGCGGCCGCGGCGGAGGCGTCGAAGTACGCGCGCGAAGTGTGGTCGGTCTCCGGCTGGTGAGCGCACCCGCGTGGATCCGCGCATACGCCGTCAGGTCGCCCGCTACGGCTTTCCGGCCGCGTTTCTCGCAGCCGCCACGATCGCAGTCCTGCTCGTCAAGGCGGGATTGAACAACGACAAGAGCACGACGACGACGGTCGGAGCCCTGCCGACGACCACGACGACGGCACCGCCGCGCACGACGACGAAGCTCGTCTTGACGACGCCCTCGGGGACGACGACCGCGACGACAACGACGACGTCCTCGGCGCAGTACTACGTCATCCAGAGCGGAGACACGTTCGGATCGATCGCGGCGCGCTACGACACGACCGTCGACGAGCTCGTTCGGCTCAATCCAGACCTCGATCCCACGGCGCTCAGCGTGGGAGACCGCGTACGCGTTCGTTAGCGCTAGCCTTCCGCCCAGTGAAGGTGCGGATCCTGCTCGCCGGCGCCGCCGCGTCACTCGTGTTCGCTGCGGCCGCACAGGCCGGCGCACCTCCCGTCTCGGCACGCGCGTACCTCGTCGAGAACGCGAACGGCGAGGTCCTCGCACAGCACGGTGCGTGGGCCCGCGAGCCCATCGCGAGCATCACGAAGCTCATGACGGTGCTCGTCACGCTCGAGCACGCGAAGTGGAACGACGTGGTCCGCGTGCGCGCCGATGCCGCCGCGGTCGGCGAGTCGACCATCAACCTGCGTGCGGGCGAGCGCCTGACCGTTGGCGATCTCATCAGGGCCGCGCTCATCCAGAGCGCGAACGACTCGGCCGTCGCTCTCGCCGACTACGTCGGGCACGGCGACGTGAACGCGTTCGTCGCGATGATGAACGCCAAGGCACGCGAGCTCGGCCTCGAGCGGACGCACTTCGTCCGGCCCGACGGGCTCGACGTCGCGGGCCACTACTCGACCGCGAACGACGTGACGAAGCTCGCCGAGATCGCGATGCGCGACCCGAGGATCCGCGCAGTCGTGCGCCGGCGGAACGACTCGATCCCGGGACGCCGCCTCCACACGTGGAACGACTTGCTCGGCTCCTTTCCCGGCCTGTACGGCGTCAAGACCGGGCACACGACCGCGGCGGGCTGGTGCCAGGTCGCGGCCGCACGCCGCTTCGGCGTGACGCTCTACACCACCGTGCTCGGGAGCCCGACGCGCTCGCAGCGCAACGCGGACCTCGCCGCGCTCCTCCGCTGGGGGCTGTCGCGCTACCGGCAGACGTGGGTCGTCCAGCCGGATCGGGTCTACGTCCGTGCGAGCGTCGGCTACGGCAAAGAGGCCGTTCCGCTCGTGGCCGCGCGCCCGGTGGCCATGCCTGTGCGCGTCGACAAGCCGCTCGTGGAGCGCGTGCTTGCACCGAGCGCGCTGAAGCTGCCGGTCACGCGGGGACAGCGCGTCGGCCAGGTGCTCGTCTACTCCGGGAAGAAGCTCGTCGCGCGTCAGCCGCTCGTCGCCACGCGGTCGGCCACACGGCCGGGTCTCGCGGGGCGCGTCGGCTACTACGCCGGCCGCACGGCCCACGCAGTGGGAGGATGGTTCTCGTGATCGTCACGGTCACGCTGAACGCGGCGCTCGACCGGACGCTGACGGTCCCGAACTTCCAGCTCGGCCAGCGCCACCGCGCGAGCCAGGGTCTGACCCTCGCCGGCGGCAAGGGCATCAACGTCGCGCGTGCGCTCAAGACCCTCGACGTGCCGGTCGTCGCGACCGGCCTCGCGGGCGGGCGCACGGGCACGCGCATCGTCGAGGAGCTGACGTCCGAGGCGATCCTCAACGACTTCGTCCGCATCGCCGACGAGTCGCGTACCTCGACGGCGGTGGTCGACCCGACAGCGGCGACCTACACGGAGATCAACGAGTGGGGGCCGCTGGTGACGCCGGAGGAGCTCGGGATCCTCCTCGACAAGATCAACTACCTCGCGCGCGGTGCCGACATGGTCGTGTTCGCCGGCACGTTGCCGCGCGCCGTGCAGGAGTCCTTCTACGCGGAGGCGGTCCGCGAGCTGAACCGGCGGAACGTCCGGGCCGTCCTCGACTCCGAGGGGACGCCGCTCCGTCTCGGCGTCGAGGCGGAGGCGTTTCTCGTCTCCCCGAACCAGCGCGAGGCGGAGGGCCTCGTCGGGCAGGAGTTCAACGACGACGAGGACTACCTCATGGCCGTCGACCGTATCGGCGACATGGGCGCGCGGAACGTGCTCGTCACCGAGGAGACCCGGACGTTCGGGCTCTTCCGGGAGGACCGGAAGCGCGTGCTCCTGCGGGCGATCGCGCCTCGGGTCGAGCCTGTGTCCGCGGTCGGGTCCGGAGACGTGCTCCTGGCCGCCTTTCTCTCCGCCCGGGTTGCCGGCAGCCCGCTGGACGAGGCGCTGCGCCACGCGGTCGCGGCGGGCGCCGCATCCACGCTCGAGGTCGGCGCGGGGCGCTTCGACCCGCGCGAGGCCGCCCGGCTGCAGAGCTCCGTCGACGTCCGGGAGCTCGAGCCCGTCCCGGGTTGATGTCGGGAGCGGGTGGTAGCGTGACGCGATGGAAGTCGAGCTCGATCCGCGACAGGTAGAACGGCTCCTCGAGCTCGACCGGAAGTTCGGGAAGGAAGGGCTGACGTTCGACGACGTCCTGCTCGTTCCGTCCGAGTCGCGCGTCCTTCCGAACGACGTGTCCACGACGGCGCAGCTCACGCGCGAGCTCACGATCGAGATCCCGGTCGTGTCTGCGGCCATGGACACGGTGACCGAGGCGCGTCTCGCCATCGCGCTCGCCCGGGAGGGTGGCATCGGGATCGTCCACCGCAACCTTCCCGTCGGGGCCCAGGTTGCCCAGGTCGACAAGGTGAAGCGCTCCGAGTCCGGGATGATCGTCGAGCCGGTGACGCTGCCGCCCGAGGCGCTCGTCTCGGAGGCGCTCGAGCTCATGGCCAGGTACCACATCTCAGGCGTGCCGATCACGGACGACGACGGCGTCCTCGTCGGGATCCTGACGAACAGAGATCTCAGGTTCGCGCCCGACACGAGCCAGCCCGTCAGCGCACTGATGACCGCGCGCGACCTCGTGACCGCACCGGTCGGCACCACGCTCCGCGAGGCCGAGGCGATCCTCCACCGCAACAAGATCGAGAAGCTCCCGGTCGTCGACCCGGACGGGACGTTGAGGGGGCTCATCACGGTCAAGGACATCCAGAAGCGGATCGAGTTCCCGAAGTCGACGAAGGACGGACAGGGGCGCCTGCGCGTCGGCGCCGCGGTCGGCGTCGGGCCGGACGCCTGGGAGCGCGCGGCCGCGCTCGTCGAGGCGGGTGTCGACCTACTCGTGGTGGACACCGCGCACGGACACTCCTCCGCAGTGCCGGCGATGGTCGAGCGCATCAAGGCGGAGTGGGAGGTCCAGGTCGCGGCGGGGAACGTCGCGACGGCGAACGCAGCGGAGGCCTTGATCGATGCGGGTGCCGACGCGGTGAAGGTCGGTGTAGGTCCGGGCTGCTTCGCTGCCGGCACTCGTGTGTTGATGGCCGACACGACGTACAGGAACATCGAAGACGTCCAACTGGGCGATCGTGTCGTCAACATGCACGGAGAGCCGGTTACCGTGAGGAGGGCGTGGTGTACCGGCGTTCGAGACGTCGTTGCCGTTCGCCACGTGGCGGCGGCGCATCCGACGATTGCCACGCCCGATCACCGGTACTGGGTCGGCGAGCTCGCGTCGGTGAGCGAGGCGACACTGGCCGCACAGGGGTATGTCGCGACGCTCGAGCGTCCGACCAAACGCGGAACATCGAAGCTCGCGTGGAAGCCGCTCGAGGCACTCGATCGCGACGTCCTGCTGATGCCGCGACGCATTGCCTTCGAGTTGCCGGACGCGTTCGAGATCGAACTAGCGGACTTCGCGGTGCGAACGGCGAAGCAACTGGACCGTTATGAGCGCCAGATCCACGCCTCGTACTACCTGGGCTACATGTTCGGCACGTTCCTCGGCGATGGGGATGCATTCATCGCACGCAGCAGAAACTCCGAGATAGGCCGTGTCGCTTGGTCATTCGGGCCGAACGAGCACACAACGGCACTGAAGCTGGCCGATTGCGTCGAGGTCGCGACGGGCGTGCGCCCGACGATCAAGACGGATCGCATCACGCATGTGTATCTCTGGTCGTTGCAGTGGGCTCGAGTCCTGACCGAGTTCGGCAAGAGGCACGAGAAACACCTTCCTCTGAAGTACCGATGCGGAAGCCCGCTCTATCTCCAGGGGCTTCTCGAAGGGCTCGTCGAAAGCGATGGCCACATCGATGCCGGCGGTCGCGTTTGCTTCCGCAATACGTCTCGAGAACTGGTCGAGCTCTTCGGCGTTCTCTGCTTCCTCCTCCTGGGGAGCTTTCCGAACGTCGAAGCGGAGGCGCCGACGGCCGGAGGACTGACGGGAACATCGGACGAGCGTTGCCGGACGAGTTTTCGTGCCCGTCTGAATGGAAGGCCGGAATACCGGCAGACGACGGACTATCAGGTCGTCAAGAAGCTGAACATCGTTGCGCTCGACCTGCCGCGCGCGGTCTACGACATCGAAGTCGATTGCCCGACGCATAGCTTCATCGCCGACAACGCGATCGTGCACAACTCCATCTGTACAACGCGGGTCGTCGCCGGCGTCGGCGTTCCGCAGGTGACGGCCATCTACGACTGCGCGAGCGTGACCTCGCGGCGCGGCGTTCCGCTCATCGCCGACGGCGGGATGGCGTCCTCGGGTGACATCGCGAAGGCGATCGCCGCCGGCGCCGACTCGATCATGGCCGGGTCGCTGCTGGCCGGCACAGACGAGAGCCCCGGTGACGTCGTCCTCCATCAGGGTGAACGGTTCAAGGAGTACCGCGGGATGGGCTCCCTCGGCGCGATGCGCGCGCGCGGCTCGTCGCGCGACCGCTACTTCCAGGGCGACGTCGAGGACGTCGAGAAGCTCGTGCCCGAGGGGATCGAGGGACGCGTCCCGTACAAGGGCCCTGTCGCCGGGATCCTCCACCAGCTCGTCGGGGGTTTGCGCCAGGCAATGGGCTATTGCGGCGCCGCGACGATCGAGGACATGAAGTCGGCGCAGTTCGTGCGCATCACCTCGGCGGGGCTCCGCGAGAGCCACCCGCACGACGTCACGATGACGAAGGAGGCTCCGAACTATCGGCGCTGACGTCCTGCCGCTCCCGGAGCGCGCACCGGAGGAGCGGCCTGTCCTCGTGCTCGACCTCGGCGGGCAGTACGCGCAACTGATCGCAAGGCGCGTGCGTGAGTGCCGCGTCTACTCGGAGCTCGTCGGCCACCGCGTCACGCCCGAGCAGGTGCGGGCGCGCAACCCGCACGCCCTCATCCTGAGCGGCGGGCCGGCATCGGTCTACGCCGAGGGCGCGCCGGAGGTCGACCCGGGCGTGTTCGAGCTCGGTATTCCCACGCTCGGCATCTGCTACGGCATGCATCTGATGGCGCAGGACCTCGGCGGTGCCGTCGAGCGCACCGGCGTGTCGGAGTTCGGGAAGACTGAGATCGTCGCGGAGGAGTCCGCGCTCTTCGCCGGGCTCGGGCCCGACCAGACCGTCTGGATGTCGCACCGCGACTCGGTCACCGCGGCCCCGACCGGAGCGCGTGTGGTTGCCGGTTCACCTTCGACGCCGATCGCGGCGTTCGAGGCGCCCGAGCGCGGCCTCTACGCGGTGCAGTTCCATCCAGAGGTGATGCACACCACGCACGGCACCGAGGTGCTGAAGAACTTCCTCTACAACGTCGCCGGGGCGCCGCCCGCGTGGACGCCCGCCGCGGTGATCGAGGAGCAGGTCGAGCGCATCCGCGCCCAGGTCGGGCGCGAGCGGGTTCTGTGCGCGCTGTCGGGCGGCGTCGACTCGGCCGTCGCCGCGCTGCTCGTGCACAAAGCGGTCGGCGACCAGCTCACGTGCGTCTTCGTCGACCACGGGCTTCTCCGGCAGAACGAGGCCGAACAGGTCGTCGAGACATTTGGCGGCCACTTCCAAGTCCCGCTCGTGCATGTCGAAGCGCAGTCGCGGTTCCTGTCGCGGCTCGCGGGCGTCGACGATCCGGAGGCCAAGCGGAAGATCGTCGGCGAGGAGTTCATCCGCGTCTTCGAGGAAGAGGCGCGCGAGCTCGGCAACGTCCGGTTCCTCGTTCAGGGAACGCTGTACTCGGACGTCATCGAGTCCGGCGGCGACGACGGCGTCGCGGCGAAGATCAAGTCGCATCACAACGTCGGCGGGCTGCCGGCCGATATGCGCATGCAGCTCGTGGAGCCGCTGCGGCTGCTCTTCAAGGACGAGGTTCGCCGTGTCGGCGAGGAGCTCGGGATGCCCGAGCGGATGGTCTGGCGCCAGCCGTTTCCCGGCCCCGGGCTCGCGATCCGGATCATCGGCGACGTCACCGGCGAGCGCCTCGAGATCCTGCGCGCCGCGGACACCATCCTCCAGGAGGAGATCCGCCGCGCCGGCCTGTATCGCGAGCTGTGGCAGTCGTTCGCCGTGCTTCCCGCGATCCGGTCGGTCGGCGTCCAGGGCGACGAGCGGACCTACGCGTATCCGATCGTGATCCGTGCGGTGACGTCGGACGATGCGATGACGGCCGACTGGGCGCGCCTGCCCTACGACGTGCTGGAGACGATCTCCAGCCGGATCATCAACGAGATCACGGGCGTGAACCGCGTCGCGCTCGACCTGAGCTCGAAACCCCCCGCCACGATTGAGTGGGAGTGAGTCCCCAACGGGGGCTCACTTGTCCGCGCGTGAGCGCGGACCGGTGGAGGGGGTTCGGGGGAACCGGGAGGTTCCCCCGAGCTAGCGCACGCTGAAGCCGGGGAGCCCTTCCGGCTCCTCGTTCGTCACGTCCACCTGGAAGACCTCGGCGCCGCGCGGGCCCTCCCGCACGAACGCGACGAGACGGTCGACGGCATCCGCCTCGCCCTCGAACACCGCCTCGACGGCCCCGTCGGGACGGTTCGCGACCCACCCCGTCACGCCGAGCTGCTGCGCGCGCCGCCGGGTCGAGTCGCGGAAGAACACGCCCTGCACTCGGCCGTGGACGACAACCCTTCGCCTCACCATGGGGCGTATTGTCGCGCCGTGGAGTTCGACGAGATCCTCCGCCGCCGGCGCGTCGTGCGCGCATACGAGTCGACTCCGGTGCCGAAGGACGTTCTCGACCGCGTCGTGGGAACGATCCGGCGCGCGCCGAGCGCAGGGTTCAGCCAGGGACAGCGCCTGCTCGTGATCACGGACGTCGAGCGCAAGCACGATGTCGCCGACGCAGCGGGGGAGGAGCAGTACACGCGCGACGGATTCGCGCCGTGGATCAGCGGCGCCGCCGCGCTCGTCGTCGTGTGCACGCGCGAGGACGACTACCACGAGCGCTACCGGAAGCCCGACAAGACTGACGACGGCGGGGTGGAGATCGAGTGGCCCGTCCCGTACTGGTACTCGGATGCGGGCGCCGCGGCGATGCTCGTCATGCTCGCCGCCGTGAACGAAGGCCTCGGCGCCGGCGTGTTCGGCGTCCCAGCCCCGCGCATGGAGCGGATCCGCGAGCTGCTCGAGCTGCCGGACGACGTCGCGCTCGTCGAGGTCGTCACGCTCGGTTACCCGGCCGAGGACTCGGTCTCCGACCGACTCTCGAGCCGCGGCACGCAACCGCGCAAGCCGATGGACGAGCTCGTCCGCTGGGAACGCTGGTCGGGATAGACGCCGAGGCGTTCGTCCACCGTCTCGCGGCCGCCCGCATCGGGGAGACGTACAACTTCTACCGCGAAGGAGCGGGGGCGAGGCTTCGCCGCACACGCCTGGTCGAGTACCTCGACGCGCACGCAGACGCGTCGATCGTGCTCGTCGGCGAGGCGCCGGGCTACCGCGGCGCCCGGGTCTCCGGGATCCCGTTCACGTCGGAGCGCCAGCTGACCGGCCGCGGGCCCGCCGAGGCGACGGCAACGGTCGTCCGGCGCGCCCTCGACGAGCTCCGGCTGGACGCCCTCTGCTGGAACGTCGTCCCGACGCACCCGGGATCGGCCGTCTCGAACCGCCGTCCGACCGCCCGCGAGGTGGAGACGAGCCGGCCGTTCCTGGCCGAAATCGCCCAGGGACGCCGGATTCTCGCGGTCGGACGCCTCGCCGCAGCGGCCACGGGAGCCCCCTACGTCCGCCATCCGTCCCACGGCGGGGCGGCCGGATTCCGGGCCGGGCTGCTACAGTTTTCCGCCGGCGGACGCCCTAGTCCGCCTTTTGTACGCCCATGAAGACCTACAGCGCAAAACCGGGCGAGGTCGCCCGCGACTGGTATCTCGTCGACGCCGACGGGCAGACGCTCGGACGGCTCGCGACGCGCATCGCGGACACCCTCCGTGGGAAGGGCAAGCCGGCGTTCACGCCGCATGTGGACACAGGGGACTTCGTGGTCGTCGTGAACGCCGAGAAGATCCATGTCACGGGGAACAAGCTCGACCAGAAGCGCTACTACCGGCACTCGGGGTACCCGGGCGGGCTCCGCAGCAGAACGCTGCGTGAGCAGCTCGACCGCCGGCCGGAAGAGGTGTTGCGAACGGCGGTCAAGGGAATGCTCCCGAAGAACCGCTTGGCGCGACAGCAGATCACGAAGCTGAAGATCTACGCGGGGCCGGAGCATCCTCATGCACCGCAGGCCCCGAAGCCGCTGACCTGGGAGGACGCATGAGCCAGATCGCGCAATACCGAGGGACCGGGAAGCGAAAGACGTCGGTTGCCCGCGTCATCCTGCGACCGGGCGACGGCACGACCTGGTTCAACGGACGCACGATCGAGGACTACTTCCCGCGTGCGGCCCACCGCACCGCCGCGCTCGCACCGCTTCAGGTCGCCGGCCTGGAGGGGACCTACGACATCCGCGTGCGGGTGCATGGGGGCGGCGCGAGCGGCCAGGCAGGCGCGGTTCGCCACGGCATTGCCCGCGCGCTCGTCGAGGCGGATCCAGAGCTGCGCGTGGCGCTGAAGCGCGCAGGCTTCCTCACCCGCGACGCCCGCATCGTGGAGCGCAAGAAGGCCGGGCTCCACAAAGCGCGCAAGGCACCGCAGTTCAGCAAGAGGTAGTGGCCCGCCGGCACTTCGGCACGGACGGCGTCCGTGGCGTCGTGGGCGAGGACCTCACGCCGGATCTTGTCGAGCGACTCGGACGCGCCGCCAGCATCTGGTCGGGACGCGGCCGCATCTTCGTCGGCCGGGACACGCGTGCGTCCGGACTCGAGCTCGAGCGCGCGCTGGCGCGAGGCATCGCGTCCGCGGGCGGCAACGCCGTCACCGCGGGCGTGCTGCCGACGCCGGCGGTTGCTCTCCTGACGCTCGATCTCGGCTGCGTCATCACGGCCTCGCACAACCCGCCCGAGTACAACGGCGTGAAGTTCTTCGACCGTGACGGACAGAAGCTGACCGACACGCAGGAGGAGGAGATCGAGGCCCTGTTGGACGAGCCTCCGACCGGCGGCGGCGACATCGACGAGGTCGGCGTCGCGACCGACAGCTACCTCGAGCACGTGATCGAACGCTTCGGCTCCGATCTCTCCGGCCTCCGGATCGGCGTCGACTGCGCGAACGGCGCGTACTCGGGCCTCGCCCCGAAGGCGTTCACACAGCTCGGCGCCGAGGTCACGGCGATCGGCGACGACCCGAACGGCACGAACATCAACGTCGGGTGCGGCGCGACCGACCTGCGTGCGCTGCAGCAGACCGTCACATCGCTCGGGCTCGACCTCGGTGTGGCGTTCGACGGTGACGGCGACCGCATGCTCGCGGTGGACGGGAACGGAGACGTCGTCGACGGCGACCAGATCGTCGCCGTCATCGCGCTCGATCGAGGCGTGGAGCTCGTCGCGGTGACTGCGATGGCGAACCTAGGGCTCCACCGCCTGCTCGCCGAGCACGGCATCCGCGTCATCACGACGGACGTCGGCGACCGGTACGTGCTCGAGGCGCTGCGCCGCGAGGGCGGCATTCTCGGCGGCGAGCAGTCGGGCCACCTGATGTGGCTCGAAGGGCACGTCACCGGCGACGGGCTCGTTGCCGCACTCCTCCTCTGCGCGGCGCTTCACGGGCGGCCGCTCGCGGAGATCGCGTCCGTCATGCCACGCTATCCGCAGGCGAAGGAGAACATTCGGGTTGCCGAGCGCCGGCTGACCCCGGAGATCCTCGAGGAGGTCGACCGGAGCAACGCCGCGTTGGGGAACGGCGGGCGAATCCTCGTGCGGCCCTCGGGCACCGAGCCGGTCATCCGCGTCCTGGCCGAGGCGGAATCCGCCCAGGAGGCGGAAACCCTCTGTGCTAGGATCGCTGCTCTCGTGCGACGAGAGCTCGGCTGACGCTTCCGACGGAGGGAGCGGCGAACCAGCCGGGCTTTTGCGTTTTCACGAGAGCTTCCAGGGAAAAACCGCGAATCTGCAGCGATTTCGAACCTCCCGACGGGGTCGGGCAACTGAGAGGAGCTTCGGGTGTGCGGGATCATCGGTTACGTGGGGAGCCGGCCTGCGAAGGACCTGCTGCTGCAGGGCCTCGAGCGGCTGGAGTACCGCGGCTACGACTCCGCCGGACTGGCGCTGCATGAGGACGACGGGCTCGGCTACGTCCGGGCCGTTGGCAACCTCCAGAACCTGAAGCAGGTCGCCGGCCCGAACGGGTCGATGTCGAACCACGGCCTGGGCCACACCCGCTGGGCGACGCACGGCGCCGTCAGCGAGCGGAACGCGCACCCGCTGACCGGCTGCGACGACGGCCGGCTCGCGATGGTGCTGAACGGCATCGTGGAGAACTACCGTGAGCTGAAGGCCTCGCTCGAGCAGGAGGGGCACGAGTTCAGCTCCGAGACGGACGCGGAAGTCGTCGTCCACCTCATCGAGCGCTATTACGAGGGCGACCTGGCCGAAGCGGTCCGCGCTGCCTACCGCATGCTCGAGGGCCACTTCGCCTTCGTCGTCATCCACGACGACCATCCCGACCTGCTCGTCGGCGCGCGCCGCCAGTGCCCGCTCGTCGTGGGCGTCGGCGAGGGCGAGATGTTCCTCGCGTCGGCCGTCGCAGCGTTCCTCGCAGAGACGCGCAAGGTGCAGCTCCTGGAGGACGGCGAGGTGGTCTGCATCACACCCGAGGGAGCGCGCTTCTTCACCGAGGAGGGCGAGGTCGAGCACAAGGACATCGAGCCGGTCGACTGGGACGACGAGGTCGCCGTGAAGGGCGGCTACGAGACCTTCATGCTCAAAGAGATCTACGAGCAGCCGGAGGCGGTCCGCGAGACGATCGGCGACCGCGCGCGTCGCGGCAAGCTCGTCCTGGAGGGCATCGGGCTCACCGAGCTCGAGATCCAGAACCTGCGCCGCATCGTCATCGTCGCCTGCGGGACCGCGTACCACGCGGGCGTCGTCGGGCGGTACATCCTCGAGGAGTGGGCGCGCGTCCCGGTCGAGCCGGACATCGCGAGCGAGTGGCGCTACCGGAACCCGGTGCTCTCGAAGGACACGCTCGTCATCGGCATCTCGCAGTCGGGCGAGACCGCGGACACCATCGCCGCGATGCACCTCGCGAAGCAGCAAGGGGCGAAGACGCTCGCGATCACGAACATGATGGGTACGCAGATCACGCGTGAGGCGGACTCCGTGCTCTACACGCGAGCCGGCCTCGAGATCGGCGTCGCCGCGTCGAAGACGTTCACCGCCCAGGTCGCGCTGCTCTCGCTGATCGCGCTGAAGCTCGCGCAGGTCCGGCGCACGATCCCGGAGGAGGAGATCGAGTTCATCCTCGAGGAGCTCTATGACCTGCCCGAGAAGATGGAGCAGTTCCTCGACGGCGACCATCCGATCGAGGAGATCGCGGAGCGTCACTACCAGAAGCCGTTCTTCCTCTACCTCGGTCGCCACATCGGGCTTCCCGTCGCGCTCGAGGGCGCCCTGAAGCTCAAGGAGATCTCGTACATCCCGACCGAGGGCTACTCCGCCGGGGAGATGAAGCACGGGCCGATCGCGCTCCTCGACTCGGAGACACCGGTCGTCTGCATCGCCATCGACCAGAAGGTCGTCTACGACAAGGTCGTCTCGAACATCCAGGAGGTTCGTGCGCGTGGCGCACAGGTCATCGCGATCGCGACGGACGGCAACGAGGACATCCAGCACCACGCGGACGATGTGATCTACATCCCGCGAACACCGGCGTTCCTGCAGGCCGTCCTCGCTGTTCTGCCCCTGCAACTGCTGGCATACCGCATCGCACGCCTGCGCGGGTTGAACGTCGACCAGCCGCGTAACCTGGCCAAGACCGTCACCGTCGAGTAGCGCGGGGCGCTACTCGAGCGCTGCGAGCTCGGCCCTGGCCCGCTCCGCCGCCTCGGCCGCGCGTGCGGCCTTGCGTCGTTCCGCGTCGGCGGCGGACTCTGCAGCTCGTGCCGCCTTCTCGGCGTCTCCCGCCTTCGCCTCGAGCTCCGCGACGCGTTCCTCGAGCTTCCGCCGGCGTTCTGCCTGTCGCCGTTCCGCCGCGGTTGGCTCCTTGGGCTTCGGGGCAGGCGTCCGGCGCGGCGGTGGGCTCACTCTCATCCCCGCGAGCGCCCCGAAACCCGCCGGGTCGAGCTCCTCGTCGAGCCGGCCTCGTGCCACCAGCTCGCCGGCCGCCGGGTCGGTCGCCGCTGCACGCAGCGTGGAGGAGACGCGCTCGAGGACCGACGCGCCTGCGGCCATGCTCGCGTCCGCGAGGAGCTGACGCGCGCGCTGGATCAGGGCTCGGAGCGCGTCACGCTCCGCCGCGGTCGCCTGCCGGACGAGATCTCCCTCGGCGTTGCCTCCGAGGGCCGCCTCCTGCGCCGACCGCAGCTTCCCGCCCGCCGAGAGCAGCGCAGCGACGGCCTTCGGCTCTTCCCGCGCGAGCTGGTTCACGGCCCAAACGGGCACGGTCGGCTTGCGCAGCGCGCCGACGTCGTCCGCCGCCTCGGACTGGCCCGCGGCCTTCAGCCGCTTGACGAGGTCGTTGCGCGCCGCGGTGAACTCCGCGGGAAGGAGCCCGAAGAGCGTGTCGAGCTCCGCCTCGAGCTCGGGGACCACGGCCAGCGGCTTCGGCATCGCCGCGTTCTAGCAGGAGTCGCGCTAGGAGGCGGCGGCGTCGCCCGGGCGCGGCTCGCGCACGCCGGTCTCCTCCGGACCAACCGGAGGCGTGGGCTTCCTGAGGTAGAGGATCTCGTAGAGCACTGCCCCGATGGCCCCACCCACGAACGGGCCGACGAACCAGACCCAGGCGTCGTCCCAGTGGCGCGCGAGCAGCATGGGCCCGAATGCGCGGGCCGGGTTCATGGCCGCACCGGTGAGCGGACCGCCCATGAGGATGTCCATCGTGATCGTGAATCCGATCGCGAGCCCGGCGATGATCTTGAAGCTCCCGCCGGGGTCGGCTGCCGTCGCGAAGACCACCCACACGAGGAAGAAGGTCAGGATGATCTCGACCACCAGGCCCTGCCAGACGCTCACCCCGGCACCGAGTCCCGGCGCGCCGAGGTTCACGACCGCACGGGCCTCCTCCGGATAGACCCACCGGAGCGCCGCCGACGCGACCGCGGCGCCCGCGAACTGCATGCTCCAGTAGACGGCGGCGAGGTCGAGCGTGAGCCGGCGCGTGATGACGAAGCCGAGCGTGATGGCCGGGTTGAAATGCCCGCCCGAGATGTGGCCGACGGCCGAGACCATGACCGCGATCGCGAGCCCGTGTGCGAATGCGACCGTGATGAGCGTCAGGCCGCTGTAGATGCCCGCCGGCGTGGGTTGCGTGATGACCGGGCCGAAGAGCTTTCCGTAGGTGAGGATCGAGCCTGCGCCGATGAAGATCAGCGCGAATGTGCCGATGAACTCGGCGATGCCGCGACGCAGCGGATCGTGCTCCATCGCCGCGGAAGGTACGCGGCGCATCGGACGGCATTCTCGGGGTTCTCAGTCCTCCGGATCGCTGCGGCGGAGCCGCTTCGTCCTGCTCCGGCGACGCTTCTCCTCGAGCCGTCGCTCGCGGGACGCGGTGGTCGGCTTCGTGGCGACACGGCGGCGTGGGACGTGGAGCGCGGCGCGCAGCTGCTCCACGAGTCGCTCGAGCGCGAGCTCGCGGTTCCGGGACTGACTGCGCTCGTCCTGCGCGATTGCCCGCAGCACCGGCCCGCTATGCGCGATGACGCGCCGCTTCTGCACGTCGGTGAGCGCGTCCGAGCTCTCGACGTCGAAGACCGCCTCGACCCTCGTCTCGGACTTCTGCGCGTGCTGCCCACCCGGCCCGCTCGACCGCGACGTGCGGAAGACGACCTCCGTGAGCGGGAGGGCGACCGAGCGGGTGACGCGAATAGACTCGCCGTCCATGGCGGCGATTCTCCTTGACGTCGACGGCGTCTTCCACGTTTCGGGCGAGCCGATCCCCGGCGGCGCGGATGCCGTCCGGCGCCTGCGCGCCGAGGGACACCGGCTCCGCTTCGTGACCAACAACACGACCCAGGCCCGCTCCACCCTCGCGGAAGCCCTGCGGGGGATGGGCATCAAGCTCGAGGACGAGGAGCTCCAGACGACGCCCCGTGCCGCCGCCCGCACGCTCGAGGGCCGGCGCGTGCTCGCGCTCATCATGCACGCGATCGTCGGTGAGCTCGAAGGAGTCGAGCTCGTTGGCGAAGACGCCGAAGCCGTGCTCGTCGGGGGCGCCGACGAAACGCCCGAGACGAACCTCGTCTTCAGCTACATGAATCTCGCGCGCGCGTTCCACGAGCTCGAGGCGGGGGCGGAGCTCTACTGCCTGCACAAGAACCGCTGGTGGCAGACGAAGCACGGCCCGCTCCTCGACGCGGGCGCGTTCGTTGCCGGGCTCGAGTACGCGGCGAACACGGACGCCGTCGTCCTCGGGAAGCCGTCGACGCCGTACTTCGAGGCCGCGCTCGAAGCACTGGACGCCGACGCGGGCATGACGTGGATGGTCGGCGACGACATCGAGGCCGACATCTCCGGCGCCCAGGCGCACGGGATGCGCACCGTTCTCGTGAGAACCGGGAAGTTCCGTCCCGACGCCGTCGAGGAGATGCGCGTCCGCCCCGACGGCATCATCTCCTCGATTGCGCAGCTCCCCGCCTGGCTCGAGGAGCACGGCTAGTGGTGCACGTCGGCGTCGACCTGATCGAGATCGAGCGGATCAGGAAGACGCTCGAGCGCTATCCGCGCTTTCGCGCTCGCTGCTTCACCCAGGCGGAGCGCGAGTACTGCGACTCGCGTCCCGATCCGGCGGAGAGCTACGCGGGACGGTTCGCCGGCAAGGAGGCAGTCGGCAAGGCGATCGGCTTCGGCGTCGCCGGCGCGTTCGCGTGGCTCGACATCGAGATCGCCGGTCGTCCGAAGCCCTCCGTGCGGTTGTCCGGTCGCGTCGAGGCGTGGGCGAAGCGTGTCGGGGCCGGCAAGATCGATCTCTCGATGACGCATTCCCGCGAGCTGGCGAACGCCGTCGCGGTCGTCGACGTCGGCTGATGCTGGCGCCGTTGTACACGGCGGACGAGATGCGCGCCGCCGAGCAGGGTCACGACGTCGACGTGCTGATGGAGCGCGCCGGACGCGCGGTCGCCGACGCCGTGCTGCGCCGCTATCCCGAGGCGCGGCGCATCGCTGCGGTCTGCGGCGGCGGCTCGAACGGCGGCGACGGACGGATCGCGCTCCGCCTCCTCGCCGATGCTGGGCGCAAGACGACTGAGGAGCTCGACGACGGTGCCGACCTCGTCGTCGACGCGCTGTTCGGGACCGGCTTCAGGGGAGAGCCGCGGCCCGAGGCCGTTGCGCTCATCGAGCGGATGAACTCGGCGGGTGCGCCGATCGTGGCCGTCGACCTCCCGTCGGGCGTCGATGCCTCCACCGGCGAGATCGGCGGCATCGCCGTACGAGCGGATGCCACCGTGACGATGCACGGGCCGAAGGTCGGCCTCGCCGTCTCGCCCGGTCGGCTCCACGCGGGCGAGGTCGAAGTCGCGGACATCGGGCTGGAGGAGGCCGACACGCGCCTCCACCTCGTCACGGGCGAGATCCTTCGGCGCGTCCCGAGAAAGCAGACGGGCGACACGAAGTACACCGCGGGCGCCGTGCTCGTCGTCGGCGGCTCGCCGGGGATGAGTGGGGCGCTCTGCCTCGCTGCGACCGCAGCGTTCCGTGCCGACGCCGGCTACGTCGCCGTTGCGACGCACGAGGACACGCTGCCGATCGTCGAGGCGCGCGTCCTCGAGGCCGTGAAGGCGCCGCTCGACCGCGTCGACGAGCTCGCCGAACGTGCGGGGTCACTTGCGGTGGGCCCAGGGCTCGGCCGCGGGGATGACGAGCGCGCGCTCGTGCGCCGGCTGCTCGCCCACGTCGAGCGCCCCGCGGTGGTCGACGCAGACGCCCTCTTCGAGCTCGAGCCCGGCGACTGGCCGGCTCCGCGCGTCCTGACGCCTCACGCCGGCGAGCTGGGTCGGCTGCTGGGCGAGGAGTCGTCATGGGTCGACGCGCACCGGCTCGAGGCGGTTCGCCGGGCCGTCGACCGCTACCGGTGCGTCGTCCTCCTCAAGGGCGTGGACACGCTCGTCGGTGCGCCGGGCGAGGACGTGCTCGTCTGTTCCGTCGGCACGCCTGCCCTTGCGACAGCAGGAACGGGAGACGTCCTCACGGGCGTCATCGCCGCGTTCCTTGCGAAAGGCATGGAGGCGAGGCTCGCTGCGGCGGCCGGCGCGATCGCTCATGCACGCGCGGGGCGCCTCGCGCCGCAGCGCATCGGGCTCGTCGCGTCTGACGTCGTCGAGGCCCTCCCCCGCGCGCTCGATGCATAGGTCCGAGCTCACGGTCGACCTCGGGGCCGTGCGGCGGAACGTGCAGACGCTGCTCCACGCGCTCGACGGCTCGCAGCTCTGGGCGGTTCTCAAGGCGAACGCCTACGGCCACGGCGCGGTCGACGTCGCCGGTGCGGCGCTCGGTGCCGGAGCGACTGCGCTCTGCGTCGCAACGATCCAGGAAGGGCTCGCTCTGCGCGACGAGTACCGGACGGAGCGCATCGTCGTCCTCGGGCCGGCGGCGTCGAACCGTGAGGTGGCGCAGGCGCGAGATGCCGCGCTCGAGCTGACCATCTCCGACGCGGAGATTCCCGAGGGCGTGCGCGTGCACCTGAAGCTCGACACGGGGATGGGGAGGTACGGGCTCACCGAGCTTCCGGCGCCGCCGGCAGAGGTCGTCGGGCTCATGACGCATCTGGCAACGGCGGACGACGATCCAGACTTCGCCCGGGTGCAGCTCGAGCGCTTCGAGGCCGCCACGAGGGAGTACTCGCACCTCGAGCGGCACGCGGCCAACAGCGCCGCTGCACTGCGGATCCCCGAGTCGCGCTACGACGCCTCGCGCTGCGGCCTCGCGCTCTACGGCCTCTCGCCGTTCGGAACCGACCCTGCGGACGACGGGCTCGAGCCTGTGCTCTCCTGGCAGAGCGAGCTCGCGCAGGTCAAGAAGCTCGCACCCGGGGAGAGCACGGGGTACGGCAGGAAGTTCATCGCCGACGCACCCGCATGGATCGGGATCGTGCCGGTCGGGTATGCGGACGGGTTCCGGCGCGACCTCACCGGCACCGAGGTCCGCGTGGGCGGGGAGATGCGGCGGTCGGTCGGGACGGTCTCCATGGATTCATTCGCCGTGCTCCTCGACCGCGAGCTTCCGGTCGGGGCCCCGGTCGTGCTGCTGGGGCACGGCGTCCTCGCCGAAGCGCATGCGCGCGTGGCGGACACGATCACCTACGAGCTCGTCTGCGGTATCCGATCCGACCCGGCCCGCGCACGGAGGTCCATCCTCGATGCCTGAGTCGAACACGGAGGACGTCCGCGCCCGCTTCGGCGCGACCGCGGCGCTCGTCGCAGAGCACGCCGACCGGCAAGTGGAGACGGTGCGCGACCAGATCCGCCCGTTCGTCGCGCCGCGCGGCGACGAGCGTGCCCTCGACAGCGGCACGGGAGCCGGCACCCTCGCAATCGCGCTCGCACCTCTCGTCGCGGAGGTCGTCGGCGTCGACATCGTCCCCGAGCTCCTGGAGCGGGCGCGCGAGAACGCGCCCGCGAACGTCACGTTCGTCGAGGGCGATGCGACGCAACTGCCGTTCGACAGCGGGTCCTTCGACCTGGCGTGCACGCGCCGGACGCTCCACCACATCGGTCGTCCGGAGCTTGCGGTCGCCGAGCTGGCGCGTGTCACCGCGCCCGGAGGTCACGTCTTCGTCGACGACCAGATCGGACCGGTGGACCCGCTCGAGGCGCTCGAGCTCGACCGGTTCGAGCGCGCGCGCGACCCGTCCCACACGAGGACGTTGCCGGACATCGACTTGCGCCATCTGTTCGAAGCCAACGGGCTCGTCGTGAGGCGCACCCGGTTCCAGACACACCGTCGCGAGCTCGACTACTACCTCGACCTCGCCGGCTGCACCGGCGAGGCTCGCGAACGCGCCCGCGCGCTCTCTCCGGGAGGACCCGAGGCGTACGTCGCCCAGAGCGGCTGGTACCTGGCCTCGAAGCCGTCCTAGCGCCGGCGCTGCAGTCGAGCGCGCCCGGCGAGCCGGGCGACGAAGCCCGGCGCAAGCGCCTGCACGAGGGCGGCGGCTCGGTAGTAGTGCGGGACGAAGGTCTCGCGGCGGTTGCGGTCGACCGTCTTCACCACGTGCTGCGCCACGTGCTCCGGCTCGACCACGAGCCGCCGCAGGAACGCGCTGCGGAGCGTCGTGGCCTGGGGGAAGCCCTCCGTCTCGACGAAGCCGGGGTTGACCGTGTGCACGCGGATTCCCGCGAGGAGCGAGCTCTCCGGCCGTGGCGCGGGAGAAGGCGAGCTGCGCGTGCTTCGACGCCGAGTACGGGCCGGCGGGTGAGAACGAGACCAACCCGGCGATCGAAACGATGTTGACGACGTCCGATTCTCCCGCGGCTTCGAGGCCGGGGAGGAACGCGCGCAGGCACCACACTCCGCCGAGGTAGTTGACGCGCATGACCTCCTCGAGACGGTCGACGTCGATCTTGAGGAAGCCTGCACGTCCGGGGATGCCGGCGTTGTTCACGAGGAGGTCGATTCGAGGATGCCGTGAGAGGACGGCCTTCGCGACCCGTTCGACGTCCTCGCGGCGGCCGACGTCGCAGACCTCGTACTCGCCGTCGAGCTCCTCCGCGAGCGCGCGTAACCGGTCCTCGCGCCGGGCGAGGAGGACCACATGCCAGCCGCGCCTGTGGAGGGCGCGCGCGATCTCCGCGCCGATCCCGCCCGACGCGCCGGTGATGACGGCCATTCGCGTTATCGGCAGATCCTGACGCTCTGGGTCGCGTCCAGCGTGCGCCCGGCGGCGTCCGTCGCGCGGGCCGTCAGCACGTGCCTTCCTGCGGCGGCACCGCGTGTGCGCCACGAGCCGTCGAAGACACCGGACACCCCCCGCCGGTCGACAGCGACGCGGCGGCCGTCCGCGAGGAAGTGGACCGAACGGACGGGCGACGTCGAGCTCGCGACGACGATCAGCGGCACCGTCCCGCTGACGCACTCGTTCGGCGACGGTGTTGCCCACGTGAGCGTGAGCCCCGGCACCGCGGTGATCGACATGTTGCGGAAGGTGGTGTTCGGCATCACCTCGTCGCTGACGGAGGAGACGTTCTTCGCCTCCTGGAAGTCCGAGCCGGACAGGACCGCGCGCGTCCTCCCGTTCGGAATTCGGCGAGCCGTGGCGGCAGCGGGAAGAGCGCGACCCCGGAGACCGGGTCGTAGAACGCGGCGCCGACGAGGACGCCGCGGTAGGCGATGACGAGCGACAGCGGATCGACGCCCGCGTCGCCGTCGATCACGCGTGCGGCGAGCGTCGGGCGTCCCTCGGCGACCCGGCGCGTGAGGAGCGTGATCCGCGGCGGTGTGACGTCGTTCACCCACGAGCGGAGGGCGTAGCTCCCAGGCTGCGGCCGGTGCGAGAACTCATCCGAGCGAGAGTCGACGGAGACATACAAGCGCTGGACCTTCGGGAACGAGACTCCGGCGGTCCCGAGGTCGACCATGAAGTCGAACATGAGGTTGTTGACGTTGACCGGCGTCCCGGAGTAGCCCTGCACGTCGTGCTCGTCGGCCGAGCCGAGGAACCACGGCTCGACGAGCGAGCCTGCCGACGCCGCCTCGATCGCGACGCCCAGGTTGACGACGGGCTTGTCGACGGTCGTGGTGTAGAGCGTCTCGGTGCCGGTCTCCTCCATCGTCGGGCCGACGTAGTCGGGCGGCGGGCCGAACGGCGCCGCCGGGCAGCAGTACGTCATCACGCGGTTCGGGCCGTTGACCGTCTCCCCGAGCTGGAGCTTCTTGAGCTGCGTCGCCGGCAGGAGCCGAAGCTGCGGCCGTGAGACGTAGAAGTCGTACGGAACCTTTCGTGTCTCGTCGCCGCGTGTCAGCAGGATGATCCCGTCGTTCTCGCCGACCGCCGCGCCCGCTCCCGCCCGTGCCACCGCGACGAGGCTCGTGTCGCCGTCCTGCGCCACCGTGAGCTCGGAGGGGAGCTCGAGCCTCGCGCCGGCACTGTCGGACTGGGCGTCGATGCTGACGTGCCACGTGCCGGCGCCGCCGCCCGCGTCGGTGACGCGGACGACCTGCGCCTCGCTCGCGGCGCCCCGGCTGACGTCGACCTCGCCGAACGACAGCGACGACGGCGCGGTCAGGACCTTCGGGTCGGCGGCCCGCGGGAGATCGACCAACCCCGAGCCGGCGAGCGTGACGGGCGCCTCTCTCGTTCGCGCCGTGTCGTCCCAGGCCGTGCCGGCCGTCGCGACGAGCGCCGACTTGACCTGTTGCGCCGTCCAGCGTGGGTGCAGCTCGCGGAGGAGCGCGGCCGAGCCGGCGACGTGCGGGCTCGACATGCTCGTCCCGTCGAAGACCGCGAACGGCGGCCCGCCGGTGAACTCCGGCAGGGTGGAGGACAGGATCGAGCCGCCCGGCGCGGCGACATCGGGTTTCAGCAGGTGCTCGAAGGCGGTCGGCCCGCCGGAGGAGAAGCTCGTCACCACTCCCCTCCGGCCCGTGTCGACGCGTTCGATCGTGTTCCCGATCGTCACGTCGGCTGCGCCGCGCGTCGTCGCGAGGTATGCGCGCAGCACCGCGCCGTCGAGGTCGGTGATCATCCCGGCCGGAATCGGCAGCGGGATCGGGACAGCGCCCGGGCCGCCCGCGCGATTGTCGACGAGGACGATGCCGACCGCGCCTGCACGGCCGGCGCGCACGGCCTTCGAGTCGAAGGTGCAGTGACCACGTGACACGAGGGCGATCGCGCCGTTCAGCGATCCCGTCGGAAGCGGTGATCGCGCCGGGTCGTTCGGGTCCTCGTCCGGCCCGCAGAGCCGCCGGTCGACCGGTTGGCCGCCCGAGAGGATCGAGCCGACGTCGACCAGCCGGCGTGGCGCCGCGAATGCGTTCGGGAACCGTGTGCCGCCCGCCCCGGCGATCGCGATGCGGCGCACGGCGTCAGGTGCACCCGCGTTGCGCACGGACAGGATCGGCGAGAAGACGTGTGTGTTCGACACCGCGGCGACCGTGATCGCATCGGGCGCCGTCCCCGGCGAGCCGACGGTCCCAGAGCCGAAGTCGTCGCGGTCGTTTCCCGCGGAGATGACCGGCACGACGCCGGCGGCGGCGACGTTCTTGATCACCTCGATCATCGCGTCGTTCGCAGGCTCGGTCTCGGCGCCGCCCCCGGAGAAGTTGATGACGTCCATGCCGTCGCGTACCGCAGACTCGAATGCGGCGGCGATCTCCGGCGTGTTGGCGACGTTCCCGGCCGGCGAGGGAACCGTGAAGACGCGGTAGTTGCCGAGGTACGCGCGAGGCGCGACGCCCGACAGGCCGCACGTCGGCGGGTGGTCGGCTCCGCCGGGGGAGCAGGTTCCCGAGTCGCCGGCGGCGATGCCCGCTACGTGCGTCGCGTGGAACGACTCGCGCCGGTCGACCGCGAGACGTCCGGCCGCGCCCGGAGCTCGGCCCCGGGAACGAACGCGCGACGATCACCTTCGGCGACGTCCATCGGCGTCCGCCCTTCGGGAAGCCGGCCGGGTAGGTGTAGCCGGCCGGGTTGAGAAACGGGGTCGTGTTGTCGACGCCGTCGTCGACGATCCCGATCTTCATCCCGTCGCCGTTCGCGCCGGTGAGACGGTGCAGCTCGTCCGCGCCGATCACGCCGGGGCTCGTGTCGGTGGCGAGCGTGTACCTGAGGGTGGGATAGAGCTTGCGGATGAAGGACAGGCGGACGAGCTCGGGGAGCTTCGTCGCGGGCAGCGAGACGGTGAAGCCGTCGAGCACGATGCCGTAGCGCCGGCCGATCCGCGCCGACGGGATTGCGCGGAGGAGCTTCGTCGCCGCCGCGGCCTGGGCCGCCTCGACCCGGACGAGGTAGGCCCGGGACGCGCGGCTGTGCACGTCGAGCCGCGGGGTGGTGACGGCGGCGAAGCTGCGGCCGAACGAGGCGGCGAGCGGCGGGAGCGCGAGCCCGACGATCACGCGGACGCGACCGGTGCCCTGGTTCCGCGGAATCACGAGGGCTCCGGCGCGTACGCGAGGGATCGTGAGGTCGCCGAACGTCCGCCCGACCGGCGCCAGCGCAGCACTCGCGGAGGTCGTTGCCGTCAGCGCCGTCACGACCACGAGGAAACCCACCGAACGGCGCAAGAGACGCACTCTACCGCGAGGGATTTACACTCGCACCTCGTGGGAGCCTTCGACGGAAAACGTGCGCTGGTCCTCGGCGTGGCAAATCGCCGGTCGATCGCGTGGGCGATCGCGAAGCGGCTCGCCGACGGCGGCGCGCAGATCGCGTTCACGTATCAGGGCGAGCGCATCGAGAAGAGCGTGCGCGAGTTGGCGGAGTCCGTGTCGAGCCCGCTCGTCACGGAGTGCGACGTGCGCTCGGACGACGACGTCGCACGCGTCTTCGGCGAGGTCGGCGAGGCGTTCGACGGCGGGCTCGACCTGCTCGTCCATTCCGTTGCCTTCGCCGCGGCCGAGGATCTCGAGGGACGGTTCACCGACACGCCGCGCGACCGGTTCTGGATGGCGCTGGACGTCAGCGCGTACTCGCTCGTCGCGTGCGCGCGAGCTGCCGAACCGCTGATGGAAGCGCGCGGTGGCGGCTCGATCCTGACGATGACGTACCTCGGCGGCGAGCGCGCGGTGCCGCACTACAACGTCATGGGTGTCGCGAAGTCGACCCTCGACGCCTCCGTTCGCTACCTCGCCTGGGATCTCGGACAGAAGAACGTCCGCGTCAACGCGATCTCGGCCGGCCCGGTGCGCACGCTCGCGGCGCGGTCGATCGCGGGCTTTCCGACGATGGAGGCGATCGTCGAGGAGCGCTCGCCACTCCACCGCCACATCGAGGCCGACGACGTCGGCGGCGCGGCTGCCTATCTGCTCTCGGACGATGCGAGAAACGTCACGGGGACGATCCTGTACGTGGATTCCGGATTCCACGCGATGGGGATGTAGCGACCGCGACGAGCTTCGCGCCGACGGGCTTCCTGACGCCGGCGACATGGACGAGATGCGGCACGTCGACGGTGACGAGGTGCCAGCCCGGGCGGCGCAGCTCGAGCGACGGCCGGCCGTCGACGAGGACACGGCGCGAAAGCGTGGGAACGTCCGCGAAACGGAGCCGGAGCCTGCCACCGCCATAGATCCAGAACGGCGCGTGCCGCTCGCTCATGTAGCGGCCGTCGCCCGTGTCGCCATACCAGCCCTGGCAGAAGACAGGCCTGTCGCGTGGAGGCTCGGCGACGCGTAGGCAGGAGCCCGATCGGCCGGGCTCGAAGAGCGAGACCGCCCCGTCCGTCCGCTGAGCCGTCCACCCGCGGGCGAGGAGCGAGCGCCACGCGAACCACACGGTGTCGGGCACGGCGGGATTGCGCGCGTAGAGCCCGCGGTGGAGCGCGATCGCCCCGACGCCGAGGCGGCGCAGCTCGCCTCCCGTGTCGTCCGTCCAGTCGCCGCAGTTGAGCCTGTGCAGGCGTTCGGCCGCCCGTTTCCCTGCGATCGGCGCCGTCGTCGAATAGCCGCCGGGCCGCTCCCGCTGCGCGGCCGTGTCGTACCAGAGGTAGACGCTTCCGAAGTGGACGTCGGGGTCGAAGACGGGAAGCTCGAGCAGCCGGCCGCGGCTCTCCGGGACGACGCGTTCCGGGTTCCCCGCCGCGGACGCGTCGTAGATGCTCGCGTGGAGGTCGACCAAGACGAGTGCGACCGCGACCGGCACGATCCACCACGCGCGGATGCGAGCGACCACGAAGGCAACGAGCGCGGCGATGCAGAGGCAGGCGATGGGGAGGAGGCGTTCCGGGACGCGCGGGAAGCGAAACGGCGGCAGCGCGTGCCAGAGCGGGGAGTAGACGGCGGTGTGCGTCCCGAGCGCGAGGACGATCGGGATCACCGCGCCGAGCCCGAGCAGCGCCGCGAGCGCATAGCGTCGCGCGTGGAGGAGGAGCACGAGGCCCGCCAGCGCGGCCAGCGGTGTCAGCCAGCCGAGGAACACGAACTGCTCGCTGCGCCCGCTGTCGACGTGGCGTGACAGGAAGTCCCCGACGCGCGCGGAGTAGCGCGTGACCTCTTCGAGCGAGCGGCCGCCCGCCTGCGTCGACCCCTTGATCAGCGTCTCGCGCACGAGGATGCCTGCGCCGACCGCGGCGAGGCAGGCTCCGCCCGAGCCGGCAAGGAGCCGCACGTCGCGCGTCCGGACGAGCGCATAGGCGAGGAAGAACGGAATCGCCCCGAGCGCGAGGTGCACCTGTCCCGACAGGGGGATCGACGCGAGTGCCGCGCCGGAGAGCACGAGCCACCACGCGCTCCTCGCGCGCGCGCGTTCGAACGCCCAGAGCGACAGCGGCAGCAGGATCGAGATCGGCCCGAGGAGGTGGCCGACGCTCTGCTGGACCCGGTAGGGCGCGATTGCGAAGACGAGGCCGCCGACGAGAGATGGCCCGCGGGGAAGCCCGAGCTCCCGCAGCCACGCGCACGCGGCGAGGCCCGCGAGCACGTAGAGGACGATCTGGAGCACGTTCCAGCCGCCGACGAGACCGAAGGCGGCCGACAGCGGCCAGAAGAGGAATCCGAACGGCCAGCCCGCGTAGTTCGGCTGCGGCGACGCCTCAGGCTGGAAGGTGTACGGGTCCTTCCAGGGCGCTCGGGCGTGCTCGAGCTGGTGGCCGACGAGCCAGAAGTGGTAGAGCGTCTGGAGGTGGTCGCCCGGCGCCGCCTCGCCCTTGCCGGCCGCTCCTCCGGACATGAAGCTCGAGCGCGCGTCGCGAATCGCGGGCCACGTCGCGGCGATTCCCGCCACCGCGTAGAGCGCGACGGCGAGGGCTACGAAGCCTGCGCGGCGCGAAGCAGCTCGTCGAAGTTCGGCACCTCGGCCGTCTCGTACCGCCATGCGCCGCGGACCGTACCGTCCACGTCGACGAGGAATGCGCTCCGCTCGTTGACGCCCTCGTGCCCGCGGAACGCGGTCTCGACGTCGAATCCGCGCATCGCCTCGCCGTTCCAGTCGGAGAGGAGCGGGAAGTTCAGGTCGAGCGCCTGCGCCCAGGCGACGTGCGACCAGGCCGAGTCGCGAGAGACGCCGAACGCCTGCACGCCGATGCGCTCGAAGTCCGCGCTCCTGTCACGCAGGAGCTCCATCTCGTGCGTTCAGGTGGCTGACCAGTCGAAGAGGTAGAAGACGAACAGGGCCCGCCCGTCGCCGAGGAGCTCCTCCAGCGTCTTCCGCTCGTTCGGTGCGGTCCACACGGACGCAGCGGGAACGCGATCGCCTACCTCGAGCATGGAGGCCGGAGCCTACTGGGCCAGTTGAGGCTCCGCTGCGATCTCCGTGGCGTTGGCGATCTCGCTCACGACCTCGACGATGTCCCGGTTCGCGTTGAAGACGCGGAGCTGGCGGTCGGCGCCGTTGCCGTTCGCGAGGATCTCGTCGATCCCCTCGAGCTCGCGATCCGATCCGAGCTCGCGGGCGTGCGGCTCGATCTCCTTCAGCGTGCGGCGGATGAGCTGTGAGACCGGCACGCGGTTGCGGCGCCCGGTCGCGAGATCCATCACGGGCGCCTCGAGCCCGTAACGGCCCGCGAGCCACTTGTTCTCCGAAGTGAGGATCCGGTGGAAGGACGGGATCGTCTCGCCCTTGTCGAATCGCTCGGCGAAGTACTTCACGAGGGCCTGGCAGTACGCGACGAGAGCGACGACGTGCTCGAGCCTCGTCACGGCGTCGCAGATGCGCACCTCGATCGTCCCGAGCCGCGGGTGCAGCCTGATGTCCCACCAGATGTGCGTGTAGTCGGCGATGCAGCCCGTCTTTTCGAGCTGGCCGACGACGGCCGCATAGTCGGCGTAGCTCTCGAAGCGGGGCGGAGGGCCCGAGCGCGGGAACGCTGCGAAGACCATCTGCCGGCTCGAGCGGAGACCCGTCGGCTCTCCGCGCCAGAACGGCGAACTCGCCGATAGGGCGAGGAGCGGGCCGAGCTGCGGCAGGAGGCCGTTGACGATCTGGATCGCCTTGTCCGCGTCGTCGACGGCGACGTGGATGTGCATGCCGAAGATGAGCTCGCGCCGTGCGACGTACTGCATCTGGTCGACGAGCGCGCGGTAGCGGTCGCGCGCCGTGATGCGCTGACGCTCGAAGAGGCTGAAGGGATGCGTTCCGGCTGACCCCACGCGCAGGCCTTGATCGCGGGCGACGCCGCCGACGTAGCCCCGGATCTTTCGGAGCTGTTCCAGGACCTCTCCCGTCGTGTGGCAGACGGGCGTCGCGATCTCGAGGACGGACTGCATCAGCTCCGTGTTGATCGCGGTCTCGAGCTCGTGTCCCGCCACCGCGGCGAGGACGGTGTCGATGTGCTGGACGAGGTCGAAGGTCTGGCCGTCGAGAAGCATGTACTCCTCCTCGACACCGAGCGTGTACGGGTCGCTCTGCCCGAACGCGTGGTCGAGAACGCTGCCCCCCTTGGCGAACCCGGCACCCTTGCCGGTGATCGACGGGGGATAGATCTGCTTCCCGTCGGAGTCCATACGGGAGTCTTACCGCTCGGGCAGCATCGCGTCGGCCTCGATCTCGACGAGCCACGCGGATTTCCAGGAATTCGGACACGATGAGCATCGTACTCGCCGGGCTGACGTCGCCGAAGACCTCGCCGTGCGCGCGGGCGACGTCGTCCAATCGATGTCGTGCGCGCACGAACACCCGCGTGCGCACGACGTGCTCCGGCGTGCGCCCGACGTCGGCGAGCGCCGCGACGATGATTCGAGGCAGCGCCGGGTCTGGCCGTACGCGTCCAGCCGGAGGATCCGAGCCGTCGTCGGAATACGGCGCAGGTTCCGGCAACGAGATGTGACGGCCGTCTCGCACGGCGCGCGAGAAGCCGCCGATGCCTCGTATGGGATCCGGAGAAGACGAGCGGCGCTCCATGCGACTAGTATCGCCCGCCGGTGAGCGCCTTCGAGCAGATCGACGGCTGGCCCGCGGAGACCGCCGCGGCCGGTGTCGTGCGCAAGGGCGCCGTCGGCGACGTCCTCGGCCCGCGCGAGCACGTCTTCCGCTGGGCGTCCGTGACCAAGCTCGTGACGGCGCTCGCGGCGCTCGTCGCCGCTGAGGAGGGGACGATCGACCTGGACGAGCCCGCCGGGCCGGAGGGATCCACCGTCCGCCACCTCCTCGCGCACGCGTCGGGGCTCCCGTTCGAGCCGGGCATGCCGGCCGGCCGGCCCGGCGCGCGGCGCGTCTACTCGAACGTCGGGTTCGAGACCCTGGCGGAGCACATCGAGGCGCGCGCGGAGATGCCGTTCGCCGACTACCTCGCCTCCGGCGTCCTCGAGCCGCTCGGGATGCGGGCCGAGCTGCGCGGTTCCCCCGCCGCCGACCTCCACGGCTCGCTCGACGATCTCCTTCTCTTCGCCCGCGAGCTACAGCTCCCGACGCTGGTAGCGCAGGAGACGCTCGCCGAGGCGACGACCGTGCAGTTCCCGGGGCTCGCGGGCGTGCTCCCCGACCTCGGCCGATTCGACCCGAACGACTGGGGGCTCGGGCTTCGAGATTCGCGACGCGAAGGCGCCGCACTGGACCGGCACCGCGGAACTCTCCGCGCACGTTCGGCCACTTCGGCGGCAGCGGCACGTTCCTCTGGGTCGATCCGGACGCCGACGTCGCTCTTGCCGTCCTCACGGATCTCGAGTTCGGCGACTGGGCGAAGGAGGCGTGGCCTCGGCTGTCAGACGCCGTGCTCGTCGAGGAAGCCTAGGACCATGCGGTCGAACTCCTCCGACCGCTCGAGGCTCGGTAGGTGCCCCGCAGCCGCGATCGTCGCTCGCTCGGCACCGGGGATCTCCGCGGCCAGGCGGTCGCCGATCCGGTGGAAGTCGGGGAAGTCCTCGTCGCCCGTAACGACGAGGGTCGGGACGCGAATCGCACCGAGACGCTCTGACGCAGGCGGGTCGAGTCGCCGCATCACGATGTCGTCGTAACCTTCCTGGAGCTCGTACACGTTGCGCTGCATCGTGGCGACGAGGTCGAGGATGTCCGGGTCGACGGCAGCGCGGGGGCGGCCAGGTCCGGTGACCCAGACGAGCTGCGAATCGACCGCGGCATCGAGGTCGCCTCGCTCGAACGCCTCCGTCTCCAGCACGTCGAGCTCCTCCAGCTCGTTCGACCACTCATGGTCGTCGATGCCGGTACTGACGAGCACGAGCGCGTGCACGCGCTCCGGTGATTCGAGCGCGAGCCCCAGCGCCACGGTGCCGCCGAGCGACGTGCCGACGAGTGCGGCCCGCTCGATGCCTGCCGCGTCCATCGCCTCACGGACGGTCGCGCGGAAGTCGACGACATCTGAGTCGTACGGCGCCGCTCCGAAGCCGGGCAGGTCCGGGGCGAGCACGCGACGCGCCGAGGCGAACGAGCGGAGTTGTGGAGCCCACATGCGCGCGTCGGCGATCCCCGCGTGGATCAGGACGACGTCACCCATCGTCTGCGAACAGCGGGCGAACGAATTCGTCGAAGGTGGCGAGGTCGCAGCTCGCGACGGTCGCGGGCGTCAACGCGCGCACGGATGCCGTGCGCGGCATGCGCATGGCCAACGCGACCTCGCCGAAGTAGTCGCCGGGACGCAGGACGCTCTGAGGGCCGCGGCTCTCCTGGCTCACCGACAGGAGCCCGCTGAGCACGACGTAGAACCGTTCCCCTTGCTCGCCTTCTCGCACGACGTGCTGGCCGGCTGGGACCTCCTCGCGCGTCATCTGCTGCGCGAGGCGTCCGAGCGTCTCTCCGGAGAGCGTCGCGAGCAGCCCGATCCGAGAGAGCTCGTGCTGCGTCGCTCCCACGGCCCGCGGGCTCACGCTTCCCGTCCCTTCAGGCGACCCCGATCCGGCATGGTCCGCCAATGGGCGTGCTCGACGACTGGCGCTTCTGTCCGCACTGCGGCGAGGCTATCGAGAAGGTCGAGGACCGCGCGGAGTGCGCCGCGTGCGGGTACGTCGGGTACGCGAACGCGGTTCCGGGCGCGGAGGCGGTGTGCTTTGACGACGCCGGCCGCGTGTTGCTCGGCCGGCGAGCGCTCGACCCGGGCGCAGGGTTGTGGGACCTCCCCGGCGGGTTCCTCCACGAGGACGAGCATCCGCTCGACGCGTTGAAGCGGGAGGTCCGCGAGGAGACGGGCCTCGAGCTCGAGCCGATCGACTTCCTCGGCTTCTGGCTCGAGCCCTACGACGGCCGCATCGTCCTCTGCCTCGCCTGGACGGCCCGCGTGACGGGGGAGGCGCAGCCCGGTGACGACCTCGTCGAGCTCGAGTGGTTCCAGCCGGATCGGCTACCGCCTCCCGAGGATCTGGCCTTCTCCCACTACCCGGCCGTCCTGGCCACGGCGCGTCGGCGCGGCTGGGACCCACGAGCCCTCGAATGAGCCATTCGGCCCATGGCGAGATGCGACACTCGCGCCGATAGTGAGGTTGTGAGTGAACGCGGCATTCACCACATCGAGGACGATCTCAGCGAGACGTGGCTGGAAGACTGGGCTGGAGCCGGCGTCGCCGAGATCGAGGCGCTCCTCGCCAAGCATGCGGCTTTTCTGAGCTTTCTCGAGTCGCAAGAGGCGTAGGCGGCAACGCCTGAGGGGCTGACGCCGGCGTTGCCGGTGCGGCCGTCCACGGCCACAGCAGCTCGCCACCGGATCTCGTACAGTCCTCGCGCCCATGAAGCTCAGCTACCTGTTGCGGGGTTTGCCGGGGCACCCGATCCATCCGCCGCTGACGGACGCAACGATCGGGATCTACACCTTCGCCACGATCGCCGGGTTCCTGGAGGTGGTCGGGATCACGGAGAACAACGGCGCGATCGGGTGGTACCTCGGCCTCCTCGTCGGCCTCGTCGTCACGGTGCCGACCGCGCTGACCGGCCTCCTCGAGTGGCTCACCATCGAGCGCGGCACGGAGTTGTGGAAGACGGCCACCACGCACCTCATCGCGATGGTGAGCGCGACCGTCTTCTTCCTTCTCGCGGCGATCGTCGGGAACGACGGCTACCACAGCAGCAACGTCACGTCCGCCGCGTACGCGCTGACGCTGATCGGCTACGCCTTGATGGCGCTCGGCGGCTGGCTCGGCGGCGCGATCGTCTTCGTGCACGGGATGCGCGTGCTGAGCCTGGTCAGGGAGCCTACGGAACGGGCGATCTCACCCGTTCCGCACGCAGAAAAGAGGAAGCCGAAGGCGCCTAGGAGGCGTCGGCGAGGCCGAGCGCCTTCTCGAGCGCCGACTTCGGCTGGGCGCCGACCGCGGCCGCGGCGGGCTCCCCGTCCTTGAAGAGGATCATCATCGGGATCGACTGAACGCCGAAGCGCTGGGACAGCGCGGGCTGCTCGTCGATGTTCACCTTCACGAGCTTGAGGTCGCCGTTTCGCTCCTCGACGATCCGGTCGAGGACGGGGGAGACGGCGTGGCACGGTCCGCACCATTCGGCCCAGAAGTCGACGATGACGGGCTTGTCGCTCTGGAGCACTTCCTCCTCGAAGCTCTGTTCGGTCACAGCAGTGGTCATTGAGTCCTTTCTCGTGGGTCGGTCGGGCTCACCATCTACAGGATTGCCCGGTCGTACCCTCTGGAGAACGCTTTCGAACCCGGGTTTAGTCCGACCCTAAGATGAACTCCGTGTTCGAGCCGCTCCCGCAGTATCCGGACCATCTCGCCCTCGAGGAGGAGATCCTCGCGTGGTGGGACGCCGAGGAAATCTTCGAGCAGCTCCGTGAGCGGAACCGCGGGGGCCCGACGTTCAGCTTCATGGACGGGCCGATCACGGCGAACAACCCGATGGGCACCCATCACTGCTGGGGACGCACGCTGAAGGACCTCTTCCAGCGGTACAAGGCACTCCAGGGTTACGACCAGCGTTACCAGAACGGGTTCGACTGCCAGGGCCTGTGGGTCGAGGTCGGCGTCGAGCGCGCCCTGGGCCTGAACTCGAAGCGCGAGATCGAGGAGTACGGCCTCGCCGAGTTCGCGCAGCGCTGCAAGGAGCGCGTCGCGGAGTTCGGAGAGGTCATCACACAGCAGTGCCGACGTCTCGGCATGTGGATGGACTGGGACAACGACTACTACACGTTTTCCGACACGAACATCGAGTACATCTGGCGCTTCCTCAAGGTGTGCCACGAGCGCGGCTGGCTGTACCAGGGACACCGCTCGGTCGAGTGGTGTCCTCGCTGTGGGACGTCCCTCTCCCAGCACGAGCTGATCAACTCCTACGAGGAGCTGACGCACCCGTCGCTCTACGTCCGGTTCCCGCTGAAGGGCCGCGAGCACGAGTCGCTCGTCGTGTGGACGACCACGCCGTGGACGCTCCCGGCAAACGTCGCCGCGGCAGTGAAGGCGGACGCGGAGTACGGGCTGACGGAGACGGGCGACTGGTGGGCGGTTGAGCGAAAACCCGACGCGACGTTCGTCCGCCGCGTGCGCGGCGACGAGCTCGTCGGCCTCGAGTACGAGGGCCCGTTCGACGAGCTCCCTGCGCAGCGGGGCGTCGAGCACCGCGTGATCCCGTGGGACGAAGTCGCGCTGACGGAAGGCTCCGGCATCGTCCACATCGCCCCCGGCTGCGGATCTGAGGATTTCGAGCTCTCACGCGTGCACGACCTGGCGGTGGTCACGCCGATTGACGAGAGCGGCCACTTCTATTCCGACTACGGCGAGTTCGAGGGCCGCTCGACGGAGGAGGTCGAGAAGCCCATCGTCGTCGAGCTCGACCGACGCGGCCTGCTGGTCGAGCAGAGCTCGATCGTCCACCGCTACCCGATCTGCTGGCGCTGCGCGACGCCGCTCGTCTTTCGCATCGCCGACGACTGGCTGATTCGCGCCGACGAGATCAGGCAGCAGATGCTCGACGCGAACGCGACCGTCCAGTGGACGCCCGACTTCTACTCGAAGCGGATGGACGACTGGCTTCGCAACATGGACGACTGGAACATCTCGCGGCGCCGCTACTTCGGTCTGCCTTTGCCGTTCTATGCGTGCGACTCCTGCGGCACGCTCACGGTCGTCGGCTCGCTCGCGGAGCTGCGAGAGCGTGCGACCGGAGGGCTCGAGCAGCTGCAGGAGCTGCACAGGCCGTGGATCGACGACGTCCCCATCCGCTGCGAGTGCGGCGAGGAGGTGCGCCGCGTCACCGAGGTCGGCGACGCGTGGCTCGACGCCGGCATCGTCCCGTTCTCGACGCTCGGCTGGCAGAACCCGCAGTGGATCGAGGGCGGCTACGCGACGGGCGCCGCCGAGGGTCTCACCGGCGCCGACCTTCCCGATCACGCCTACTGGGAGAAGTGGTTCCCGGCCGACTGGGTCTCCGAGATGCGCGAGCAGATCCGGCTCTGGTTCTACTCCCAGTGCTTCATGTCGGTCACGCTCATCGGCACGTCGCCGTACATGTCGGTCCTCACGTACGAGAAGCTGCTCGACGAGAACGGTCGCGAGATGCACCGCTCGTGGGGAAACGCGATCGACGCCGCGGAGGCACTCGAGAACATCGGCGCGGACGTCATCCGGTTCATGTTCTGCGAGCACGTGCCGAGCCAGAATCTCAAGTTCGGCTACGGCCCGGCCGCGGAGATCAGAAGGCGGCTGCTCACCTTCTGGAACTCGGTGAAGTTCTTCGTCGACTACGCCAACGTCGACGGGTTCCGGCCCGGCCCGGATCCACCCGGCGAGCTGCAGCCGCTCGACCGCTGGCTCGTCGAGCGGACCGAGCAGCTCGTCGCCGAGATGAGCGACGCGTACGACCGCTACTGGACGCCCGGTGCCATTCGCGCATTCGATGCGTTCGTCGACGATCTCTCCAACTGGTACATCCGTCGCTCGCGCCGTCGCTTCTGGAACAGCGACCCGGTCGCGCTCTGGACGCTCTGGAACGCGTTGATCCGCGCGCTGCAGGTGATCTCGCCCGTGATGCCCTTCCTCGCGGACTTCCTCTGGCGCCGCTTGCGCTCCGAGGAGGCGCCCGCCTCGGTCTTCCTTGCTCCATGGCCGTCCGTGCGCGACCGCGACGACGCGCTGCTGGAGGAGGTCGCGGAAGTCCGCCGCATCGTCGAGCTCGGCCGCCAGGCGCGAGGCGACGCAGGGGTGAAGCTTCGGCAGCCGCTCCGGCGGCTCGTCGTGCAGGGCGCGCGGCTCGCGGCGCGGCACCCGGACGAGATCGCGGAGGAGCTCCGCGTAAAGCAGGTCGAGTTCGGACCGGTGGACGCGACGGAGTTTCGCGTCAAGCCGAATCTCCCCGTGCTCGGGCCGAAGCTCGGCAAGGAGCTCGGCGCCGTCCGCGCAGCACTTCAGGCCGGCGACTTCGAGCAGCTCGACGGCGGCGGAGTGCGCGTGAACGGCCACGAGCTCGGCGCGGACGAGGTGCTCGTCGAGCGGAGCGCCCGCGACGGGTGGGCGCTCGCGGAGGACGAGTCGCTCACGGTCGCCGTGACGACCGTGCTCGACGACGAGCTGCTCGTGGAGGGCCGCGTGCTCGACCTCATCCACCATGTCAACACGATGCGGAAGGAAGCCGGACTGGCGCTGACCGACCGGATCCGCTTGACCCTCCCCGAGACAGACTCGGACCTGCTTCTTCACGAGCAGTGGATCAAGGACGAGGTGCTCGCGACGGAGATCGCGACCGACGGCGGACCCGAGCCGCAGATCACGAAGGTCTCATAAGAGTTGCTCATGACCGGGGCATGCTTGAATAAGCCCCCAATGAGCTCATCGACGAGGGTCGGAATCACACTCGGGGCTGCGGCGCTCGGTCTCGGCGTTCTCGGTGACGCTCTCTTTCAGAGCCAACCGCTCGGCCTCAACGTCGTGTTGTGGACGGTCGCGTTCGTCGCCGTGCTGACCCTCCTGCTCCGCGTCACTCGGGCACCGTTGCACCAGGGCCGCCGATACATGGCAGCACCGCTGCTGCTCTTTGCCGTCCCGTTCGCGTGGCGTTCCTCGCCCTTGCTCGTGGCGGCGAATCTTCTCGCGCTCGCGGCGGCAATCAGCATGGGTGCGCTTCGCAACCGCCAGAAACCACTGCGGCTCGCGACGCTGACCGACTACGGAGAGGGCTTCGTGTCCGCGGCGGGTTCGACCGCGGTCGGGTCAGCCTCATTGCTGATGACCGACATCTGCTGGAAAGAGGTCGCTCCTATGCGCTCCAAGAGAGCTGTGGCAATCGCGCGTGGCGCCGCACTCGGCCTCCCGCTCCTGCTCGTGTTCGGTGGGCTCTTCATGGCGGCGGACGCTGTTTTCGAGCACCTCGTATCCGCGACGGTGCCTTCGCTCGACACAAGGGTGCTCGAACGATTCGCGATCATCGTTGTCTGGGCGTGGCTCGCAGGCGGCTTGCTGCGCGATGTCCTTGCGTCGCGGCAGGTAAGCGAAAACGTGTTGCTTCCGCGAGCCCGCCGTGGCCTCGGCGTGCTGGAGGTCGGAATAGCGCTCGCCCTTCTCGACTTGCTCTTTCTCGCCTTTGTCACCGTGCAGTTCCGCTACCTCTTCGGAGGAGGCGCGCTGGTGGAGTCCGAAGCGCACCTGACGTATGCGGAGTACGCGCGGCACGGCTTCTTCGAGCTCGTCGCCGTCACGGCCTTGACCCTTCCCGTGCTCCTGGTCGCCGACTGGTTGCTCGCGGACCGGGCAAGGGGCGCTTTCCGCTGGCTCGCCGCCGTGTTGCTCGTGCTGCTGGGAGTCGTCATCGCCTCAGCTCTCCAACGGATGCGTCTGTACATGGAGCACTTCGGCTTGACGGAGCTGCGTCTGTACGCGACCGGTGTGATTCTCTGGCTCGCGGTCGTCTCGGCATGGTTCGCGGTCACGGTGCTGCGCGGCCGTCGCCACTCGTTCGCAATCGGAGCGCTCGTCGCCGGATTCGCCGCGACCTTGGCAATCAACTTGATCAGCCCCGATGCATTGATCGCTCGAACGAATGTGACGCGTCCGGCCGTCGACGTCGCATACCTCGCGGCGCTGAGCGACGATGCCGTACCGGCTCTCATCGAGCGGCTCGAGTTGCTGCCGAGAGCGCAGCGCGTCGTTCTGGCCCGCGAGCTGCTTGCACGGGAACCGTCCGGCGGCGACTGGCGCTCCTGGAACCTCTCACGGTCGCGGGCGGCCGCCGCGCTGGAAGAGCATCGCGCGGAGCTCCAGGCGTTAGCCGAAGGCGGCCCGTAGGCGCTCGAGCCCGAGCTCGAGCGTCTCGTCGGTGACGGCGAGCGAGAGCCGAGCCCAACCGGCCCCGCGTTCTCCGAAGCCCTCACCCGGCGCGACGCCGATCCGCTGCTCCTCGAGCAGGCGGGAGGCGGTAGAGCCCTCGGGGAGCCTGAGCCAGACGAAGAACGTTCCCTCCGATCGCGCCTCGAGGCCCGACAGCACGTCGAGCGCATGGTCGCGGCGGCGCTCGTAGGTCGCGCGCCGCTCCTCGACGGACTCTTGCGGCCCGGTGAGCGCGGCGATTCCGGCCTCCTGCACCGGTCGGAAGATCCCCGCGAAGGCGTGGTCCTGGAGGAGCTCGATCCGCCGCACGAGCTGCTCGTTCCCGACCGCGAAGCCGAGCCGCCACCCGGCCATCCCGTAGCTCTTCGACATGGAGAACAACTCGACTCCGACGTCGCGTGCGCCTTCCGTCGCGAGGTAGCTCGAGGGCGCGCGCCCGTCGAAGACGAGGTCGCCGTACGCGAAGTCGTGGAGGATCCAGGCGCCCGTGCGCTGCGCCCACTCGACGGCCTGCTCGAAGACACCGTCGGGCGCTGCCGCCGCTGTCGGGTTCGACGGGTAGTTCAGGTACATCGCGTCCGCGCTCTCGTCGAAGCCCGAGAACGGCACGTGCTTCGCGCCGGCGAGTGCCACGGCGGAGAAGTAGTCCGGATACCCGGGGTCGGGGAGGACGATCGTCCCGCCGCTCTCGACCGCGCAGAGGGCGAACTCCATCAGGCCGGTCTTCGTCCCGGGGAGGACGGCGACTTCCCGCTCCGGATCGAGTCTCACGCCGTAGACGTCCTCGTAGCGCGACGCGATCGCCGCCTTCAACTCCGGGAGGCCCGAGAACGGGGCGTAGCCGTGGACGTCGGGCCGGCGAACCGACTCGGTCAGCGCGCGGACGACGTGCTCGGGCGGCCCGACCTCAGGGTTTCCGCGGCCGAGGTCGACGAACGGCTCACCCTCTGCTGCTGCTGCCGCCGCGACGCGCGCGAGCAGCGCCGTGAAGTACTGCTGCGGCAGCCGTTCGATCCGGTCCGGAGGCTCACGCATCGGGCGACTCTAAGCGTGAACAGGAAAAGGCCCGCCGCTCGGGGGGGTCGGTGGCGACGGGCCCCTTCCTAGTGCTCACCGCGGACTGCAAGGCCAGGAACGCACCGCGGTTCGCATCGCCCAGTGGGGCTGACGCTAACGGGTCTCCCGGTTCATTCCAATAGGCCGTTCGGCCTATCTTTGGAAGCGGTCCAGGAGTTACGTGAAGACGCTCTCCATGACCGTCGAAGTTGCAGGGAAAGCGGTCCAGAAGCGGGAAAAACAGGGTGGCCTCCAGGCACTTTCGGCGGCTGGACTGCCCCGCGGACGCCCGTACAATCAGACGCGCCCAGTGTCACAAGCGAACGAAGCCCTGTGGTTCGACGCAGTGCCGCTGCTGCTCGTGGCCGCCGCGTACTTCGGCGCGGCGGCGCTGCTCGCACCATCCTTCTGGGGTGAGCGGGGGCGCGCTTCGCTGCTCGACCGCGCGGTCTTCCTCGTCTTCCCGGTCATCGGTGCGGTCGCCGCGGTCTACGGGATCGTCCTGCTCGTCGACTCGGAGCCTCCACCGGGCGGCGTCTGGCTGACGCTCGGCCTCACGGTCGCCGCCGCCGTCCCGTCCGTCCTCGTCCTCACGCGCTGGCGCGAGGCCGAGCACCGAGGCTCCCTGGCCGGCCACGACCTGCCGACGGGAGACATGACCGCCGCCCTCGGGCGAAGCGACGACGCGGCGTCCGTCGCGACCACGCTGCTGACGCAGGTCGAGCAGGACGTCGGCGTCGAGTTCGCAAGCCTTCTCCGCGTCGACGACGACGGGAAGAGTGCCGCCGGCGTCGTGGGGCGCGTCCACGGCCGAGAGCTCGACTGGTTCCCCGAGGTGCGGATGGACCTCGTGAACGAGCCCTCGGGTGTCGCGACGGCGACCTTCGAGGCGGCTCCCTTCGCCGTCTACGACGCTCCGTCGTCCAAGATCCTGAGCCGCCGAATGGTGGAGGCGACGCAGGCGAAGAGCCTTGCGTTCGTTCCGTTGGTCGCCGACGAGCGCGTGATCGCCGTGCTGGCGGTCGGCACCGTCTCCGGGCCGCGCGCGTTCCAGGCCGACGAGCTCGCGCTGATGCAACGGCTCGCGGCGGAGACCGCGCTCGCGCTCGACCGTGCCCGCTCGAGCGTCGCACTCGCCGACGCGCTGGAACGGGAGCGTTTCGTCGCCCACATCTCCGCGCGCGTCCGCTCCCAGCTCGACATCGACGAGCTCCTCGACGTCGCCGTCCGCGAGACCGGCGCGGCGCTCGAAGTCGACCGCTGCCTGATCAGACTCGGAGACGGCGGGGACGTCACAGCCCAGTGGCATGTCGTCGGCCTGGAGCCCATTCAGGCGGGGGCGACACTGACCGTCTCCAATCTGGCGGCGCGGACGCGCGCGACCGTCGCGGTCGAGGACGTCGAGGACGCGCCTGAGCTCCAGGACCCTGCCCTCGGAGGGCTCGAGACCCTCCGGCAGCTCGAGTCGCGCGCGGTGCTGAGCGTGCCGATCCTCGTGTTCGACGACCTTCTCGGTGTGCTCGCGCTCCACCGGCGCGGCGCGTCGGCCTGGACTGACGAGGAGGTCTCGCTCACCGAGGCTGTCGCACGGGAGATCGGCCTCGCGGTCCGCGTCGCGACTCTTCTGCGAGAGAACGAGCGCCGCATCGCGCAGCAGGCGTCGCTCTCGCGGATCGCCGAGCTTCTCGGCGAGTCGCTCTCGCTGACTGCGACCGCGAAGGCGCTCGCGCGTGCGGCGAACGAGACACTCGGCGGCGCCTACGCCGCGGTGCTCCTTCCCCGCGGCGGCAGCATGGAGCTCGTCGCCGCGACGGCATTGCCCGTTGCCCTCGCCGCCGCGCTCGAGGACGGCATCCCGGAGTCGGCCGAGTCCCTGTCCTCTGCCGCCGCCGACCGTCGCCTGCTCGCTTCTCCCGACGTCACGGCCGACGATCGCTTCGAGCAGTCGTGGCAGGAGCACGCGCGCGGCGCCGGCTACCGCGGTCTCCTGGCCGTCCCGGTCGCGGGACGGCGCGGCGAAGGCTCGGGGCTCGTGCTCGTCTTCTTCGCAGGCGAGCGCGAGTTCTCCGACGACGATCTCGAGCTCGCCGGACAGCTCGGCGACGCGGCCGGTAGTGCCTTCGAGCGCAGTGAGCTCTTCGAGGCGGAGCGAACCGCTCGCGGCCTGTCGCAGCAGCTCTCGCGGACGGGTGGGGCACTCGCGTCGGAGCTCGACCCGTCGGCGGTTCTCGAGGAGGTCGTCCTGCACGCGTCCGCCCTGCTCGGCGCCGAAGCCTGCGCGGTGCGTACGGTCGAGGAGGACAAGCTCGTCGTCAGCGCGGCGTTCGGAGCGGGAGTGGAAGAAGCCATCGGCACGCGCGCCCCGGCCACGGCCTGGCTCTCGGGCGACGTCCTCCAGTCGCGCTCACCGCTCGCGCTCGAGGACGCGTCGACCGACGCCCGGCTCGCCGAAGCAGATCCGATCGTCGCGGCCGGGTATGCCGCCTTCCTCGGCGTTCCGCTCTCCGGCCCGGAGGGGGCGGTCGTCGGCGTGCTCGCGGTCTACGGGCGGCGGCAGCGGACGTGGCGCGCCGAGGAGATCGAGGCGCTCCTCGCTCTCGCCGCGTCCACGTCCGCTGCACTCGCGAACGCCGAGCTGTACTCGCGCGTCTCGATGGAGAAGGAGCGGAGCGTCGCGATCCTCGCGAACATCGCCGACGGCATCGTTGCTCTCGACCGCGATGGGACGGTCGTCCTGTGGAACGCCGCGGCGGAGCAGATCACGGGAGTCCCGCAGGAGGAGGCCATGGGTCGCACGACGGCACAGGTGCTCCAGCGCCGGCTCGAGTCGGAGGACGAGGAGGGCGGATCGGGCCCGCGCTACGTGTCGATTCAGCGGGGCGGGGAGGAGGTCTGGCTCTCGCTGAGCGAGGCGGTCATGCGCGACCCTCTTGGCGACGTCGCCGGCCGCATCTTCGCGTTCCGGGACATCTCCGCCGACCGGATGGTCGAGGAGGTCAAGTCCGACTTCGTCGCCGCCGTCTCGCACGAGCTCCGCACACCGTTGACATCCATCTACGGGTTCGCCGAGACGTTGCTGCGCCAGGACGTGCCCTTCGGGGAGGAGGACCGCAGGACCTTCCTCAGCTACATCGCGTCGGAGTCGCAGCGGCTCACCGAGATCGTCGACCAGCTGCTCAACGTCGCACGGCTCGACTCGGGCGACCTGCACGTCGAGCTCGGCCGCATCGACCTCAATGCCGTCGTGTCCGAGATCGTCGCGACAGTGAAGGGCAGCGAGGTGATGAACGGGCACTCGTTCGAGATCGACCTGCCCGAGGAGCCGCTTGCGGCAGAGGCCGATCCCGACAAGGTGCGTCAGGTGTTCAACATCCTCGTCGAGAACGCGCTGCGCTACTCGCCCGACGGGGGAACCGTCACCGTCGGTGCGCGCCGGAACGACGATCGTGTGGAGGTGCGCGTCGCCGACGAGGGGATCGGGATCCCGCTCGCGGAGCGCGACCGGATCTTCCGGAAGTTCTACCGCGCGGAGTCCGCTGCGCGGGACGGCGCTGCCGGCACGGGCCTGGGGCTCTTCATCGCGAAGGAGCTCGTCACGGCGATGGGCGGCCGCATCTGGGTGGACTCGACCGAGGGTGAAGGCTCGAGCTTCGCGTTCGAACTGCCGGCGGCGCGAGAGTAGCCAGGCGAGAAAGTGGGTACAGCGCGACGAGTCCCCGGGATGACGACCACCGTGCTCGTAATCGACGACGAAGCTCCGATCCGGCTGCTTTGCCGTGTCAATCTCGAGGCAGAGGGCATGAACGTCATCGAGGCGCCGGATGGGCCGTCGGGCGTCGAGAAGGCGCGTCACGAGGGGCCCGACGTGATCCTCCTCGACGTGATGATGCCCGGGCTCGACGGCTGGCGGGTCGCGGAGCAGTTGCTCGAGGACGACCGGACCGACGGCATTCCGATCATCTTCCTGACGGCGCGCGCCGAGTTTCGCGACCGTGCGCGAGGGCTCGACATCGGCGGGGTCGACTACGTGACGAAGCCGTTCAACCCGCTCGAGCTCGCGCCACTCGTGCAGGAGCTCCTCGACCGCATCGACCGCGGCGAGCGCGACGAGATGCGTGCGGCGAAGCTGTCGGAGCTCCGTTCGCTGCTGGAGTCCGAGTAGCCCTCAGCGGGCCGTCTGGGCAAGCGCGATGCCGGTGAGCGTGAGCGCCGCGCCGGCGAGCTGGATTGGCTCGAGCGACTCTCCCAGCCAGGCCCAGGCGACGACGATCGCCACCACCGGCTCGAGCATGGCCATGATCCCCGCGCGCGTCGCGCTGATGTGCCGCAGCGCTGCGACGACGAGCAGGAACGGGATGATCGTCCCGAGCAGGATCATCCAGAGCACCAGCAGCCAGACCGGCAGCTGGCTCGAGGCGAGGTTGCCGAGGAGCGAGACGTCGTCGTCGATCCGTCCGCCCGGGAAGTTCCACCACGGTGCGAGGATCGACCAGAAGAGCGCGGCGAAGAAGAAGCCCCAGGCGGAGAGCGTGACGGGATCGCGACGCTTGACGCCGCGCTCGGCGAGCAGGATGTAGGCCGCGTAGGTGATGGCTGCGAAGACCGCGGCCACGACGCCCGCGCTGTTCAGCTGGCCGGCGTTCCAGACCTCGACGATGAGGGTCAGACCCGCCAGCGCGAGGCCGAGCGAGAGCCAGATGCGCTCGCGCACCTGCTCGCCGTAGACGAATCGCGCCCAGAGTGCGACGAGGATGGGCCCGACGAACTGGATCAGCAGAGCGATCCCGATCTCGAGCCGGTGGATCGCGAAGAAGTACGACCACTGGACGAGCGCGAGCCCGCAGGTGCCGAGGACCGCGAGGAGCAGGAGCTCGCGTCCCCGGGCGCGGAGCGCCCGCGGTCTCGTTGCGAGCGCGAGCGCCGTGAGACCGACGAAGGCGCCGGCACAACGCACCTCTGTCAGTTCCTCGGCGCTGATGCCCGAGCCGAGGATGACCTTCGAGACGGTCCCGTTCACGGCGAAGAGCGTGGCCGCGATCGCGACGAGCGCATACCCGAACGCGGGGCGGCGAGCGTGCGGCTCGCCGGGAACGTGGACGATCGGCTCGACCATCGCGCGAACCTAACCGACCTCGACGCGCTGTAATCTGCGCAGGACGGGGCGTAGCTCAGCCTGGCTAGAGTGCTGCCTTTGGGAGGCAGAAGTCGCCGGTTCGAATCCGGCCGCCCCGATTTTTGGTCGTCCTCCTCGCTGTAGGCGCGGCGCTCTCCTTCGGTGCGCTCGCCGTCACCATTCGACTCGCCCTTGGTCCGGGCATCGACCCGACGGCAGCGTCGCTCGTCACGACGGTGATCGCTGGCATTGTCTGCGTCGCGCTCGCGGCTGTGCTCGGCGACTTCTCCGGCGTGGACTGGGCGGACACCTGGCCGTTCGTCGTGACCGGCCTGTTCGCGCCCGGCATCACCCAGATCTTCTTCACGCGCGCGGTTGGGATAATCGGGCCGTCCCGGACGGCGATCCTCGTCGGGATCTCGCCGGTTCTCTCCGCGGCGATCGCAGTGACGATCCTCGACGAGCCGATTCACCCTGCACTCGTGATCGGGACGTTGCTCGTCGTGGCCGGAGGGACCCTTCTCGTGCAGGAGCGCGGCGGCCCGACCGCGGTGCTGTCGCTCGGAGTCGCGCTCGCGTTGGGCGCGGCATTCCTCTTCGCCGTGCGGGACAACCTCGTCAGGTGGGGCGCGCGCGGCACGGACGTCCCGGGTTTGGTCGCTGCCACCGCGTCGCTCGCGGCAGCCGCGGTCGTGATGGCGATCATCGTCTTCTCGCAGCACGGAGGTGCGACGGCGCTGCGGCGGGCGTCTCGTCCATTCGTCCTCTCCGGGCTGGTCTACGGCGCCAGCTACGCCTGCCTCTACTCCGCCTTCGACCGCGGCAAGGTCACGATCGTGGCGCCACTCGTCGCGACGGAGTCGCTCTTCGCCGTCCTGTTCTCGATGCTCATCCTCCGGCGCACCGAGCAGATCGGGCTGCGGCTCCTCCTCGCCGCGGGTCTGGTGGTGTGCGGCGGCGCACTCATCTCGGGTTTTCGCTGAAGACGCCCGTGATGTGCTCCGTCCGGAGGAAGCGGAGGAAGTAGTAGGTGAAGAAGGCGAAGAAGACGATCGCCTGCTCGCCGGCCATCGTCAGGCCGGCGATCTGCTGGTCGGTCAGGTCCGAGAGCCCCCAGAGCTGCGGCGCCTGTTTGTAGAAGTCGTATACCGGCCGCGGTAGCAGGGCGAGCAGCAGTCCCACCGGCGACGACAGCACGAACGCGACGAACAGGTACAGCGCCTTGAGCCCGTCGACGAGCCGTCCGTGGAACACCGGCCACCACATCAGGACACCAGCGAGGAAGTACGTCAGGTGCTCGAGGTGGAGGAGCGACCCCTGGTGCTCGAGCGCGGTGTCGTAGATCGGCGGCGCGTGCCACACGAAGTACGTCGCGACCCACAGCGGGAGCGCGACGAACGGATGGGTGATGAGGCGGACGGCGGCGAACCGCTCGAGCTCTCGCGCGAGCGCTGGCGAGATGGCGTACACGACGAGCGCCGGGGCCCACTCGGCGGTGACGACGTTCTGCAATAGGTGGATGCTGAGCAGATAGTGGAGTGCGATCGTGTGCAGCGGCGTGACGTAGGCCGCGAGCAGCAGGATCACGGCGATGTCGAAGGCGACCCGCCGCCGCGTGTCCGAGGGCCATCGTCGCTGCGTCCACCAGTAGACCGCCACGAGCGCGCCGATCGCGAGAAGCGCGTCCCAGTGCAGCGCCCACGAATACGGATCCACGGCGCTACGCTATCCAGCCGCCCGCGGGCGTAGCTCAATGGCAGAGCACCTGGTTTCCACCCAGGGTACGGGAGTTCGATTCTCCCCGCCCGCTTTATCCGTCCGCCTTCGCGGCTATGTTTTCAAATATGAAAACACGCGAGCGAGAGAGAGCTCGGAGGCTGCGCCGCGACGATGGGCTGCCGATCAAGGAGATCGCTCGCCGGCTCGGCGTCTCAGTCTCCTCGGTGAGCGTGTGGGTTCGCGACGTCGAGTTGACGCAGGACCAGCATCGAGCGCTACTGATGCTGAACCCGGCGTACAACCGTCAACGGAACGGGTCGGCGATGAGTGCGACCAGGCACCGTGCCAGGAGGCTCGCCTACCAGGAGGAGGGTCGCCGTCTGGCCCGTCACGGCGAGCCGCTGTACGTCGCGGGCTGCATGCTCTACTGGGCAGAGGGAGCGAAGACGCGGAATCAGGTTCGATTCTCGAACTCTGACCCGGAGATGGCTCGGTTCTTCGTGCGGTTCCTGCGAACGTACTTCGCCGCTTCGGATCTCCATATCCGCATCACCTGCAACCTCTTCGCCGACCACATCGACCGACAGCTCGAGATCGAGCACTTCTGGCTCCAGACGCTCGAGCTGCCGCAGTCCGCTCTTTGCCAGTCGACGGTGAACGTGTACTCCAAATACAGCACCAAGAAGAGAGCGAACAAGCTGCCGTACGGGACATGTCGCGTCGTGGTGTCCAGGACGCGAGTCGTACAGACCATCTTCGGTGGGATTCAGGAGCTCGGTGGTTTCACACGCGACTCCTGGCTGGAATAGACCCCGGGTGCCCCCCGAGTCACAAGAAGACCGTCGCAACCGGGAGCTGATCGAGCTCCTCAACGAGCTTCGCGTCGCGCTTCCGGGGGTGCAGGTGCTCTTCGCGTTTCTGCTCATCGTCCCGTTCTCGAACCGCTTTCCGGAGCTCGGCGAGCTCGACCGCGAGATCTACTTCGTCGCGTTCATCGCAACCGCCATTTCGACGGTGCTGCTCATCGCCCCGAGCTCGTATCACCGGCTCCGCTGGCGCCAGCACGACAAGGAGCGGATGTTGGTCATCTCGAACGCCCTCACGATCGCCGGCCTCGCCGCGCTCGCGGTCGCGATCACGTCGACCGTGTTCGTCATCACCGACTTCGTGTTCCACCGCAGCTGGGCGGCGTTGTTCACCGCGATCGTCGCGCTTCTCTTCCTCGTCTTCTGGTACGGACTGCCGCTCGCGTCCGCCCTTGCGGAACGCCGTCGCTAGCCGGCCGGCTCGGCGAACACGACGGTCTCGATCACGACGTCGTCGTCCGGCCGGTCACGTGAGTCGCGTGGCAGCTCGGCGATCTTGTCGGCGACCTCCATCCCGCTCGTCACGCGTCCGAACACCGTGTGCTTGCCGTCGAGCCACGGCGCTGCGTCGGTGGTGACGATGAAGAACTGGCTTCCGTTCGTGTTCGGTCCGGCGTTCGCCATCGCGAGGGCGCCGCGTTCGACCTTGTGGTCGTTGAACTCGTCCTCGAACGTGTAGCCGGGTCCGCCGGAGCCGGTGCCCGTCGGGTCGCCGCCTTGGATCATGAAGTCGGGAATGACGCGGTGAAAGATGACGCCGTCGTAGAAGCCGTCGCGCGCGAGCTTGGCGAAGTTCTCCACCGTTTTCGGCGCCTCGTTGGGATACAGCTCGAGCTCGATCGCTCCGTGATTTGTCTGCATGGTCGCGTTCATGGCCTCGAATCTACCGTCCGGTTGCCCCGTGATGCTTCAGCTGTGCCCGAACAGGCAGAGCGGGTGGTCCTCTTCCGCCCTCGAACCGTGCTCACGGTCCTGGGGGTCATCATCGCGACGGCCGCAGTCCTCGAGGTCCTCTGGATCGCGCGACACGTCCTGTCCTGGATCTTCATCGCGGTTTTCCTCTCGCTGGCGCTGAACCCCGCGGTCGACCGGCTCGAAGGACGGTTCGGAGGGCGCCGGGGCGCCGCGACGGCGGTCGTCTACGTCGCAACGCTGGCCCTGATCATCGGCATCGCCCTCCTCTTCATCCCAACTCTCGTGAACCAGGTGGACGACTTCGCGCAGAAGGTGCCGGACTACCTCGACGACATCACGAAGGGACGGGGCCGCCTCGGCTTCCTCCAGACGAAGTATCACCTCGTCGACAAGGCGCGCGAGGCGCTGAACGAGGGCGGTGCGTCGAAACTCTTCGGCGTGTCGGGCACGGCGCTCGCCGTGGCCAGGGGCATCGTGACGACCGTCCTGGCCGTCGTGACGATCGCCTTCATGACCTTCTTCATGCTGCTCGAGGGGCCGCTCTGGATCGAGCGCTTCTACTCGCTCCTCGCGCCCGACTCTCGGGCTCGCTGGCAGGCGGTCGGGCGCGACATCTACCGCACGGTTGGCGGCTATGTCAGCGGCAACCTCCTGATCAGCGTCATCGCGGGCGCGTCGACCACGATCGTCCTGGAGATCATGGGCGTCCCGTTCGCGGTCGCACTCGGACTCATCGTGGCGATCCTCGACCTCATCCCGCTCGCCGGCGCGACGATCGCGGCAATCCTCGTCGGCAGCGTTGCGTTCCTGCACAGCATCACGGCAGGGATCGTGGTGATCGTGTTCTTCATCGTCTACCAGCAGGTCGAGAACCACCTGTTGCAACCGATCGTCTACGGGCGGACGGTCAAGCTCTCGCCGCTCATCGTGCTCGTCTCGGTCCTCATCGGTGCGGAGCTCGCCGGGGTCCTCGGCGCGCTCGCTGCGATTCCCGTCGCCGGGACGCTCCAGGTGGTCTTCCTGGACTGGCTGCGCCACCGGCGCGGCGAGCCCCCGCCCGGCCTCACCTGACGCCCGGCTCCTACCCCGTTCGGGGGACGGCGACGGCACCCGAAGGGGGATGTCCCATTCGAGGGATAGGCCGATCCTCCGTGCATGGGAGGTCGCGCCGCTCGGCTCTCGGTCATGGCGTTCTCGGTCTGCGCGCTGTGGTTCGCCGCGTTGCCCGCCGGGGCGACGCCGGACTACCGCTCCGCCGCAGCCATGCGCCCGCTCGAGCAGTCGGTGCTCTCGGAGATCAACGCACTGCGACGCGAGCACGGTCTCGGGCCCCTGCGAACGTCCGTCAAGCTGTCGGCGGCGGCTCGCTCGCACTCGGCCGAGATGGCCGCGCGAGGTTACTTCAGCCACACCTCTGCAAACGGCGCCTCGTTCTCGCGCCGCATCTCGCGCTACTACCCGATCGGACACAGCCGCTACTGGTCCGTCGGCGAGAACCTCCTCTGGTCATCGCCGGACGTCGATGCCCCCGGCGCACTCAACCTCTGGATCAACAGCCCCGAGCACAAGAAGAACATGCTCACCGCACGTTGGCGCGAGATCGGGCTCGCCGCTGTCCACGTCGGCGCCGCTCCGGGATCGTTCGGCGGCCGCGAGGTCACGATCGTGACCGCCGATTTCGGCGTCAGACGCTAGAGAGCGACAGAGATACCCTGTCGTCCCGGCGCCTGTAGCTCAGTGGACAGAGCGGCGGCCTTCTAAGCCGCGGGTCGGAGGTTCGAATCCTCCCAGGCGCATCGCGGGCGTCTTTGACGTCATCTCTAACCCGCGGACGGCTTGCGGCCGCTTGCGATCTTGATCGACGCCGGGACGGCGTACGACGCCCCGCGTCGCCACGGCTCCAGCCGCACCTCCAGCGAGTCGCGGATGAGAGCACCTTGCCCCTCGTTCGCGGCTCGCAGCAGTGCACCCGTGCGGACCGTGCCCTCGACGAGCCCTGCGATCAGGTCCTCCGCAGAGCGGAGCGGCAACTCGAACGAGACCGCGTCGACCTGGACCTCTGTGAAACCCGCATCGCGCAGGAGAGCGGCGAAGACGAGGTCGTCCGCGAACTGGAAGAACGACGGGCCCGCTGGGATGCCCGTGGGCGGAGGAACGTCCGCGTCGGCGACGGCTCCGAGGATTGCCGCGAAGAACGGCGAGCGATCCGGCGCGTCCCACGTCGAAAGCGCGAGGCGTCCGTCTGAGACGAGCACTCGCGCAAACTCGAGCGCAGCTCGCGCAGGCTCGCCGATGTGCTGGATGACAATGTTGCCGACGGCTGCATCGAACGATCCGTCGGCGAACGGCAAGCGCGTCGCCGGGGCTTGGACGAACTGCGCGGTCGGATGCCGTCGTGCGGCAATCTCGACCATCGCAGCAGCAACGTCCACGCCGGTCGCAATCGCTCCACGCTCGACGGCGCGGCCCGCGGCATCCCCCGAGCCCGCTCCGACATCGAGGACGCGCGCGCCACGCTCGACCCCCGCGGCATCGAGCAACGAGTCGATCGCCCGACGTGTGATCGAGCTCCAATGCTCTTCGTACTCGGACGCGACGGCCTCCCAGCCGGACGCCTCGTAGGCGTCGAATGCATCCGCGTAGTAGTCGGTCACGTCCGGGAAGTATGAAAGAACACCGCCGCCGAACGGCCCGAGAAACGCCCCGCTATCCTGCGCACGAGCGAGGTGGCGGTAGCTCAGTTGGTAGAGCCCCTGGTTGTGGTCCAGGTGGTCGTGGGTTCGAGTCCCATCCGCCACCCTTTCCAGGGCCCCGTAGCTCAGCGGATAGAGCGACGGACTTCGAATCCGTGCGCGGAGGTTCGACTCCTCCCGGGGCCATTGGCAACTGCGGCCGTAAGAGCGGCGATCGCACGGCGCCGGCTCTGAGACAATGACCCGTCCGATGCCGCCGACCGACAATCCGACGTACGCGCGCCTCGAAGACCAGATTCAGTGGTACGAGCAGAAGAGCGGGTTCAACCACCGGCGATTCGTCACGATTAAGGGAGCGCAGCTGCTCGCCGCAGCCGCCATTCCCGTGATCGCGACGATCGACAGTCCGGCCGCGGTCGCCGCGGCCCTGGGAGCGGCGGTCGTCGTGCTCGAGGGTTTCCAGCAGCTGAACCAGTACCAACAGAACTGGAGCTCCTTCCGCTCGACGGCGGAGGCCTTGAAGCACGAGAAGTACCTGTATCTCGCCTCCGCGGGGCCGTACCGTCACTCGCGACGAGCTGTCCCGCTGCTCGCGGACCGGATCGAGGGGTTGATCTCGCAGGAGCACGCCAAGTGGGTGTCGGCTCGCGAGGAAGCTGCGCATGCGCTAGCCGAGGCGGACGACGACGGCGCTGCCGGCTAGCGCCCGGGCTTGTAAGCCGTAGTCCGCCGCGCAAGACTTCTCGCGTGAGCGACGAGCCCCAAGGCGGGGGAGACGCTCCGGAAACGCCGCCGTCGACCCCGCAGGCTTTTCACATCTTCGTCAACTACCGGCGCGAGGACACTGCCGGCCACGCCGGCAGGCTGTACGACGCGCTGTCCGAGCGCTTCGGCGAGGACCACGTCTTCATGGACATCGACAAGATCCATCCGGGCGAGGACTTCACGCAGGCCGTCGAGGCGAGTGTGGGAACCTGCGACGTCCTGCTCGCGCTGATCGGGCGGCACTGGATCGACGTGAAGGACAACGAGGGCCGGCGCCGGATCCAGAAGGCGCACGACTGGGTCCGCATCGAGATCGAGACGGCGCTCGCCCGCGCCGAGACGCGCGTGATCCCGACGCTCGTGCAGGGCGCGGAGATGCCCGCGCCTGACGAGCTGCCCGGACCGCTTCGCAAGCTCTCCGTGCGCAACGCCGTCGAGTTGAGCGACATCCGCTGGCACTCCGACGTGAGCCACCTGATCGAGTATCTCGAGGGGCTTGCCGGGCCGCGTGCGACGCCTGCGCCGGCGCCGCAGGCGCGCAAGCCGGAGGCGGTCGCCGGCGATGAGCCGAAGCGGACGCGCCCGCGCTGGCTCGTCCCGGCCGGCGTCGTCGCGGCATTCGTCGTCGCTGCGGTCGTCGCCGTCGTCGCGCTCACGGGCGGCGGTGGCGGAAAGGACCCGGCCGAGGCGGCATACGTTCGGCAGACGGACACTCTGCTCTCGCACTCCGCCGCGACGAAGGGCGATCTCAACGCGGTGATCAAGAGGGTCCAGAACAATGCGATTACCCGCGACCGGGCGCTGAGCACCATCGGTCAGATCATCGGCGAGCGTGAAACGCTGGCAGGAAGCCTCCCCGTCGACACGCCGCAGGCATTCCAGCATGCGCAGCAGTTGCTGAAGGAGTCGATTCAGGCCTCGAAGCGAGACGACGAGGCGGTGAGAGACTGGATCGTGGCCGTCTTCGACGATGCGGACAATGCTCCCGCACTTGCTGCCAGGTACCACGAGCTCAGCGGAACCGCCTCGAATCTGAAAACGCAGTTCCTGGACGAGTACAACGGCCTTCGCAGCGAACGGCTCGGGCTGGAGCCGACCAACCCATCCTACTGAAGCGTGTCCGACGGTAGGATCGCGTTCAGGCTCCGGGTCGGCGTCACGGGGCATCGCGTTCTCGAGGACGAGGACTGGCTGGCGGCGCGCGTCCGCGAGGCGCTCGTGCTCGTGCGCCGCCGCGTCGGTGCCAAGCCGGCGACCCCGGTGCATCTGACGGTCGTCTCCTCGCTCGCCGAGGGCGCCGACCGGCTTGTCGCGCGGCAGATTCTCCGCGAGGAGGAGGGCGCGCTGTTGGAAGCGCCGCTGCCGCTCCCACGCGATCGCTTCCGCCGCGACTTCGCGACGCAGGAGTCGGTCGATGATTTCGACGAGCTACTCGAGCGTGCGGTCACGGTCATAGAACCGGGCCCGCTGGCGACCGCGGAGGAAGGGTACGCCGAGGCCGGACGCTACGTCGTGGAGCGCAGCGACGTGCTGTTCGCACTGTGGGACGGCCTGCCGGCCCGCGGCGAGGGTGGGACGGCGGACATCGTGGACTACGCCGCCGCGAGAGGGAAGCCGACCGTGTGGATTCATACCGGCGGCGACCTCGAGGTCGACGATCGGCTGGGCGAGTCGGTGGCACGGCGCGCTCTCGCGCGACTGGACGAGTTCAACCGGGCGACGGTGTCGTCACAGGGCGTGTCGGACCGCCTCCGGGGCCTGCGCAGGCTGGACGAGTCGAGCGGCACCGCCGCGACCGAGGCGATCGGCCGGGACGAGGCGGACGCACTGAGCGCCTGGATTCTCCCGTACCTGATCCGGGCCGACCTCCTTGCGCTCCGGTATCAACGCTGGTTCCACCGCTTGACCGCTTGCGCTCTACCTCGCCGCCGCCGCCGCCGTGGCGGTCGTCGCCGTGCAGTCGTTCGTCTTCCCCGGACAGTCTGCAATCGTCTGGATCGAGGTCGTGCTCCTGACGCTGCTCGTGGCGGTCGTCTTCTACGGGCGTCGGATCCGGCTGCACGATCGCTGGCTGTCGTACCGCTTCCTGGCGGAACGGTTCAGGTCAGCGTTCTTTCTCGCGGCCGCCGGGCTCGGGCAGCGACGCGAGGGCGGGCTCTCCCGCGTCGGCGGGAGGGACGCGGGGGCGGAGTGGGTCCAGCACGCGTTCACCGAGGTCTGGAACGCACGGCCGCAGGTCGACGTCCACGCGAACGTCGAGCGCCTGCGCGCATTCCTCGCCGAGCGGTGGATCCATGAGCAGCGACGCTACTACGCCCGCGCGAAGCTACGGTTCGATCGCCGGCGCCGCTTGCTCGTCGCAGGAATCTACTGCGCGTTCCTGACGACGATCGCCGCCGCGGTCCCGCACGCGCTCGGCGTCGGTGAGGAACGGGGGATCGACAAGCTGTTCGCAATCCTCTCGCTGTCTCTGCCCGCGCTCGGCGCCGCTTTCAGCGGACTGCTCGCACAGCGGGAGTACCAGCGCAACTCCGAGCGCTACCGCTGGATGGAGCAGTCACTCGACGTCGTCGCAAACCGGATGAGCCAGGCTCACGACGAGCTCGAGATCCGCCGCATCGCCGCGGATGCGGAAGCGACGCTGCTCCAGGAGAACCGCGACTGGATGGGCGTCATGCGGTTCCACGACTTCGAGCTGAGCTGAAACCTGTTTGCCTACCGGTGCGCTCCGGGCAGGGCGTCCGGATGTGACGTCATGCCGTGCATGTCCCGGGCCGGCGATCTTGTGCTCTGCTGCGCGGCCGCCGAACAGCGCCACGGTGAGCGCGGCGGCGCACAGCATGCTCAGTGCGATCGGAAGCGACGTGGCATCGGCGACGAAACCGATCAACGGCGGGCCGACGATGAAGCCCATGTAGCCGAGCGTGAAGACCGCGGCGAGGGACGGTCCGGCGGGGGGACGCGGCCCGCTGCGCTGAACAGCAGCGGCACGGCGTTGGCGATTCCGACGCCCACCAGCGCGAACCCCGCGACGGCGAGGGACGCGTTCGCGATCAGGAGCGTGGCGCCGAGCGCGACTGTCACGACTGCCATCCCGGCGGAGAGCAGGCGTCCCGGCGCCCCAGCGCCGCGCGAGACCGTCGCCCGCGAGTCGCGCGAGCGCCATTCCGAGGGAGAAGCCCGCGAAGCCCGTCGCGGCCGCGGACGCGCCGCCGTCGAGGTTGCTTCTGAGGTAGATCCCGCTCCAGTCCGCCATGGCGCCTTCGGTCACCATCACGAGGAAGCAGAGTGCGCCGATTAGCAAGACGCCGCGTGAGGGCGAGGCGAAGCCGGCCGGGCCGTGCTCGGAGTGCGCGGACGCGGATCCCAGCCGGGTTGTGATCGCGAGCGCCGCGAGCCAGAGCAGGCACCCGGCGACGAGAGCCCTCGACCCGCGCGTCGACGCCTGCATGCACGGCGAGGGCGACCCCGGCCGCTCCCGCGAGCCCGCCGAAGCTCCAGCCGGCGTGGAGCGATGACATTATCGGGACGCCGAGGGTCCGTTCGACGGCCACGCCGTGTGCGTTCATGGCCACGTCCATTGCGCCGTTCGCCGCCCCGAACACGAGCAGCGCGACGCCAAGAGTGACCGGCGAGGGCGCGAGCAACGGTAGAACGAGCAGCGGCACGAACACGAGCGTGAGCGCACGGGTCGTCGCGGCACTCGAGCGGCGGTCGAGGACCTGGCCCGTGAGCGGCATCGCCAGCATCGCACCGAATGCCATGCAGAGCAGGCCCAGACCGAGGACGCTCTTGGAGACGTCGAGGCGGTCCTGCACGAACGGGATCTGCCCGGCCCAGGTGCCGACGATCGCGCCGTTGACGAAGAAGGTGCCAAAGGTCGCCGCCCGCGGCGTCATGGTCGGATCAGATCACGTCACGCCGCGACGACTGCCGTACGATGCGCCCCTGACGTCTGCAGGCGAGATCCGCGGTCTGGCCGAGCGGTTCACGAGGGAGCCCGTTGCGCGCTCGTCGCTGGCGCTGGTCTTCGACGAGAGCATCGCCTCGTCGGTCGAGGTGCTCGTCGAGGGCCGCAACTTCTATCCGCCGATGCTCGAGGACATTGCCTCGGCGTCGTCCTCCATCCACATCAACCAGTTCGGCTTCAGACCCGGCGTCGTCGGCGACTCGTTCGCCGAGGCGCTGAGCGCGAAGGCGCGTGAAGGCGTCACCGTCAGGCTCGTCGTCGACCAGCCAGGGGTCCGACCCTGACGGCGGCTCGCGTGCGTTGTACGAGCGGTTGACGGACGCCGGTGTTCACGTCTGCGTCGTCCGCGCGACGAAGTTCCGCGTCCCCTCAGGGCCGATCGACGGCGGGGGCCCGACACGGTGGAACCTCGGCGCGCTGGGACACATCGACCATCGCAAGCTCGTCGTGATCGACGGACGGGTTGGCTGGGTCGGCGGCGCCGGCATCGAGGACCACTTCCAGGACGGTCGCTTCCACGATCTGTTCGTCCGCATGACCGGGCCCTTGGTGGCGCAGCTCCAGCTCGTCTTCCTCGCGAGCTTTCGCTGGCTCGGCGGGTCGATCGACACCGCTGAAGTCGATGCACTCTTCCCGGAGCAGGATGAGGGCCGGATCCGGTCCCCGCAGTCGTCCTGCACAACGCGCCCGGAAGGTGCGGCCCATCTCCGATGCGATCGCGGCACTGCTCGAGGGCGCACGCGAGACGCTCGACGTCGTCAATCCCTACGTGACCGACCGCGGGATGATCCGGCGAATCGAGCAGGCTGCACGGCGTGGTGTCCGCGTGCGACTCTTCGTTCCCGCGAATGCGAACAACTGGGCGTGCGCCGCCGCGCAGCAGTTCCACCACCCGGCACTGCTCGACGCGGGCGTTCGCATTCTCGACTACCCGACGATGCTGCACGCAAAGGCGTTCGTGCGGGACGGCGAGGAGCTCGTCGTCGGGACGTGCAATCTCGAGGCGTGGAGCCTCAAGCGCTTCTTCGAGATCGATCTCCAGTGTTCGGTCCGAGCGTGTCGCGGCGGCGTTCGACGACGCGTTCAGCACGCCGGCGGAGGCGTGCTCCGCTCCAGGTCGCCGCCTGACCGGCCGGAAGGAGCGCGCGCGCGCGCTCCTCTTCTCCGTCCTGTCTCCCTTCCTCTAGCGGGAGCGCTGCGACGCGGCGTACTCCTCCGCGACGCTCTTCGGCACCGTGAAGGCCCATGCCTCCTCGACGAGGTCGCGCGCCTCGTCGGCGTCGATCGCGTCGAGCCGGACGTGGGCCCAGTGGTATCGCATGTCGGACTCGCCGGGCAGCGAGAACTTGTCAGGCTCGGACTCGACGAGCGCATTGCGCCAGTCCTTCGGGAACGCGAAGCCCATCGTCTTGCCGTCGCGTGAGATGGACAGGTAGACGATGCGGCCGACCCGGAATTTGACGCGGCCCCGCACGAAGCCCTCGCTGCTGCGCGGCAGCGGAGTTGCGAAGGCACGGATCTCGTCGACCGTCACCATGGCGCTCGTCGCAACCATCAGGATAGGCAGAGGTGAGTGGGCGGCCCCACCGTGCGCGGTAGAAGCCGGATCCGGCGCGGTTCTCCCCGGAAGCCGCCCCTGTCCTAGAGACGGCTTACCACCGCTGAAAGTTGGCCACAGCCGGTGGCTGCGAGGGCTACTCTGGTCACCGTCCGCGGGCGTGGCGGAACTGGCAAACGCGCCGGGTTTAGGTCCCGGTGGGATTCACGTCCCTTAGAGGTTCGAGTCCTCTCGCCCGCATGCGCAGCATCAGCGGTCAGCTCGCGGCGTCGACGCCGTCGAGGAGACGCCAGTTCCCCTCGAGCGCTGCCTCCGCGGCAGCGACCAGGCGGTCCGCGTCGTTCGCCGGACGCCCCGCGAGGGCCTCCGCCGACCGGGCGGCGTGCTCCAGGTCGCGCTCGGCGTGCAGCTCGAAGTACGCCGTGCCGGCGGTGTCCGGAGTGAAGCCGTAGTGGTCGACGAGGCCGGCAAGCTTCGTGCGCGAGACGGCCGGTTGGCCGGACTCGACCGCGTAGAGCACGGCGCGAGCCTCAACGGGATCGTCCACGGCCCAGGCCGCGACACAAGCTTGGGTCTCCGACCTCGGTGGCCGGTTGAGCGCGGCGCCGAGCTGCGCGGCGAAGTCGTCCCAGAGCGCAACATGCTCGCGCTCCTCGTCGGCATGCTCCGGATCGCCGCCGCAACGGGCGGCGTCCGCCAGGGCGACGACTGCCTGGCGATACTCGCCCGCGTAGAACGCCAGTTCCTCGTGCGTGAGCTCTCCTCGCTCCCAGCGGAGATAGAACGGATGATCCAGGACGTTCCAGCGGGCTCGCGCCTCGTCGATTCGTTCGATCACGCTCATGGCTTCCTTTCGCCTCGTGAACCCCGCCCGATCGTATCCGCAGTCAAGAGGTCGCAAGGCGCCTGATTCCCGCCACCGCCCGGCTGACTGCGTCCTCGTCGAAGAGGTACGGCGTCGCATTCGCGAGCTGGTGGGCGGGCCCGTCGAGGTCGTCGGAGCCGTCCGCCGCATTGATGGCGTACCGAAGCGGGATCTCGTGCGTCACCACCAGGATCGACGTCTCCGGCCGTCCGAGGAGCTTCTCGAACGCGTTTGCGTAGCGCCGCGCCGCGTCGAAGAGCGACTCGCCGCCCGGAAAGGCGTCCGCATGTGTGTGCTCACGCTTCCAGGCGCGGTACTCCTCGAGCGAGGAGCCCTCGAGATCGCCGACGTCGATGTCGTCCAGCAGCGGCTCGACCTCGACGGGGACGTTGCGATCCCCAAGGGCGATCGCCGCGGTCTCGTGCGTCCGCTCGAAGCGGGTGTGGACGCACAGCTCGATCGGGACGTGCGCCACCTGCTGTCCGAGCAGGAGCGCCTCCTCCCGGCCCTTCTCGGTCAGCGCGACCGGCACCCCTGGATCGCCGTTGATGCGGTTCTCGAAGTTGAGCGTCGATTCGCCGTGGCGCGCGATGACGTAGAGCCGCACGGCTCCGGAGGCTAACTGCCGTTTGGTCTAATGGCCGCATGAGCGCGCAGGTCGAGGAGCTGGCGGACAACAAGGTCCGGCTGACGGTCGACGTTCCCCGCGAGGACGTGCACCACGCCGTGGAGCATGCGGCGTCCGACCTCGCCGAGAGCGTGAAGATCCCGGGATTCCGCAAGGGGAAGGTGCCGATGCCGGTGCTCGTCTCCCGCATCGGCAAGGAACGCCTGTACAGCGAGGCGATCGAGAGCCACATCGGCAGCTGGTACGGGAACGCCGTCGCGATGACGCGGATCCGGCCGGCGGAGCAGCCGGAGCTCGACTACGAGCTCCCGGACTCGGATTCCGAGGACTGGCGCTTCACCGCGACGGTCTCGGTCCTCCCGACGCCGGAGGTGCCCGACTGGTCGAAGCTCCAGGTGCCGTACGCCGAGCCCGAGATCCCCGAGGACATCGTGGACCACGAGCTCAATGTCCTCCGCTCGACCGTGGCCGAGCTCGCCCCGGTCGAGGACCGGCCGACGCAGCTCGGCGACACGATCGTGGTCGATCTCGAGGCGGACGACGGCGGTGGCCAGCGCGACTACGTGGTCGAGCTCGGGACCGGACGGCTGCTGGAGGAGCTCGAGGAGCAGCTCGTCGGCATGGCGTCCGGCGAGACGAAGGAGCTCGAGCTCGATCGGCCCGGCGAGGAGGAACCGGCCTCGATCCAGGCCACCGTCAAGGAGATCAAGGAGAAGGTGCTGCCGGAGCTGGACGACGAGCTCGCGCGCTCGGCGTCCGAGTTCGACACGCTGGACGAGCTGCGCGCCGAGATCGGCGAGCGCCTGCGCGCGCAGCTGGAACTGGAGGCCGACGAGGCCTTCCGGCGCGCAACCGTCGACCGCCTCGTCGAGGCGGCGGCCCCGCAGGTCTCAGGCCCGGTCGTCGACGCCCGCACGCGCGGGCTCCTGCGCGAGCTCGACACGGTGATGCGGCGCAGCGGGACGACCCTCGACACGTATCTCCAGGTCTCGGGCGACTCGCCCGAGAATCTCGTCGCGAGATTGCGCGAGCAGGCGGCCGCATCTGTCGCCGGCGAGCTCGTCCTCGAGGCGATCGCGGACCAGCTCGGGATCGAGGTCACGGACGAGGAGGTCGACGCGGCCTTCCGCGAGCGATTCGACGAGCCGGAGAAGATCATCGAGCAGGCGCGCGAGGCAGGCGCCTACGACGCCGAGCGCGAGACCATGCGTCTGGCCCGAGCCCTCGACCGCGTCACGGCCGACGTCGAGCGCATTCCGCCCGAGCAGGCGGCTGCGCGCGAGGCAATCTGGACGCCCGACAAGGAAAAGCCCAAGACGGAGACGAAACTGTGGACCCCCGGCAGTAAGGAGCCAGCCTAAAAATGAGTCCTCTCATCCCGATGGTGATCGAGCAGACCTCGCGCGGCGAGCGATCGTTCGACATCTACTCGCGTCTGCTCAACGAGCGGATCATCTTCCTCGGCACTCCGATCGACGACCAGATCGCCAACCTCATCGTGGCGCAGCTGATCCATCTCGAATCCGAGGACCCCGAGAAGGACATCCAGATCTACATCAACTCGCCGGGCGGCCAGGTGTACTCCGGCCTCGCGATCTACGACACCATGCAGTACATCAAGCCCGACATCCAGACGACCTGTATCGGGATCGCGATGTCGATGGGCGCGATCATCCTGGCGGGCGGGACGAAAGGAAAGCGGGTCGCGCTGCCGAACGCCAAGATCCTCATCCACCAAGTTTCGGGCGGCTTCCAGGGGCAGGCGACCGACATCGAGATCCAGGCCCGCGAGACGATCAACCTCAAGAGGCGCCTGGAGGAGATCCTGGCCGAGCACACCGGGAGGCCGCAAGAGCAGGTGGCGAAGGACATGGAACGGGACTATTTCCTGACTTCGCAAGAAGCACAGGAGTACGGCATCATCGATAACGTGATCGCGCATCGGTAGACGGCCGGGGCGCAGTCGGTTAAAAGGAGAGACGTGGCCCGAGCATCCGACGGCAACGAGCAGCTGCTCTGCAGCTTCTGCGGGAAGAGTCAGCGGCAGGTCAAGAAGCTGATCGCAGGGCCCGGTGTCTACATCTGCGACGAGTGCATCGACCTCTGTAACGAGATCATCGACGAGGAGCTGACCGCTCCCGCGTCGCTCGACCTCGACAACCTCCCGCGGCCAAAGGACATCTACTCCGTCCTCAACGACTACGTCGTGTCACAGGAAGAGGCAAAGCGGACGTTGTCGGTCGCCGTCTACAACCACTACAAGCGCGTGCAGATGGGGCAGGAGGACGGCGACGTCGAGCTCCAGAAGTCGAACATCCTGCTGCTCGGCCCGACCGGTTGCGGAAAGACGCTGCTGGCGCAGACGCTGGCGCGCATCCTCAACGTGCCGTTCGCGATCGCGGACGCGACCGCGCTCACCGAGGCCGGCTACGTCGGCGAGGACGTCGAGAACATCCTCCTGAAGCTGATCCAGGCGGCGGACTTCGACATCAAGAAGGCCGAGACCGGGATCATCTACATCGACGAGGTCGACAAGATCGCGCGCAAGGCGGACAACCCGTCGATCACGCGCGACGTGTCGGGCGAGGGTGTGCAGCAGGCGCTGCTGAAGATCCTCGAGGGAACCATCGCCTCGGTCCCGCCGCAGGGCGGACGGAAGCATCCACACCAGGAGTTCCTGTCGATCGACACGACGAACATCCTCTTCATCTGCGGCGGCGCGTTCGCGGGCCTCGACAAGATCATCGGGAAGCGGATCGGCAAGAGCGCCGTCGGCTTCGGCGCCGAGGTTCGCTCGAAGAGCTCGATCGAGTCGTCGGAGCTGCTCGCGAAGGTCATGCCGGAGGACCTCCTCAACTTCGGCCTCATCCCGGAGTTCATCGGCCGCCTGCCGGTCATCTCGGCGGTGCACCAGCTGCTGCGCGAGGATCTCGTTCAGATTCTCATGGAGCCGAAGAACGCGCTCGTGAAGCAGTACCAGCGCTTCTTCGGGTACGACAGCATCGAACTCGTCTTCACTGACGACGCGCTGTGGGAGATCGCCGACAAGGCACTCGTGCGCGAGACCGGCGCCCGAGGCTTGCGCTCGATCATCGAGACGGCGCTCCTCGACGTCATGTTCGAACTGCCGAGCCGTCGTGATGTCTCCAAGTGCGTGATCACGAAGGAGACGATCGAGAAGCACCTGAAGCCGACGCTCGTCACGAGTGCGGAAGGCGTGGCCGACGACGATGTCGAGGCCGCCCCGATCGAAGAATCCGCCTAACCCGGCCCGGCTTCCACCAGGCGCAGCATCTCGTCGCGCGGCCCGCGCTGGTCGTGCACGCTCTCGAGCCACCAGGTCGCCCCGGCATTCGCAAAGGCTGCGATCTCCCAGTGGCTCGACTCGCCGAGGACGGCGACGTCGAATCCGTCGAGAGGCCGCAGGGTGGAGACGACCTCCAGGCCGCGCGCAACGTCGTCCGGCGTGGCGCCGAACTCCGGCGGGTACGCGCTGTCGGGGATCCAGCCGTCCCAGCGGGCGGCACGGCGGACCGACGGCGGCTTGTTCCCGCCGATCCAGATCGGCACCCGGTCCTGCACCGGCGTCGGTGCGAGCGTCACGCCGTCGACCGTGTAGTGCTCGCCGTGGTGGCTCACCTCCACCCCTGACCACAGCTGGCGCATGAGGTCGAGACCCTCGTCGAGCATCGCCGCGCGCGACTTCGCGTCCGTCGGTTCGCCGAACTTTCCGAACTCCGAGGCCGAGCCGCCGAGCCCGGCCCCGAAGATCACGCGTCCGCCGCTGAGGACGTCGAGCGTCGCGACCTGGTTGGCGAGCACCTGCGGCCGGCGCCGGGCGACGGGCGTCACGGCCGTTCCGAGCCGAAGACCCTCCGTCTTCGTCGCGATCGCAGCCAGCGTCGCTCCACGGGTCCGCGGCCGGCGGTCCCCAGACGAACGCGAGGTGATCCCAGAGGAAGATCCCGTCCCAGCCGTTCGCCTCGGCGGCCTGCGCAACCTCGATTGCGACGTGCGGATCGGAGTACGAGCCGACGTTCGCGAGGCAGATCCCGTGGCGCATGTCCGTGACATTAGAGTCCGGCGTCGTGGAGTTCACCACGCGACCCGAGCTGCGCGGGACGTTCGGAATGGTGACGTCGACGCACTGGCTCGCCTCCGCGGCGGGGATGGCCGTGCTCGAGCGAGGCGGGAACGCGTTCGACGCGGCCGTCGCGGCGGGCTTCACGCTGCAGGTCGTCGAGCCGCACCTCAACGGCCCCGGCGGAGAGGTGCCCGCGATCTTCTACTCGGTCGAGCACGGTGAGCCGCTCGTCCTCTGCGGCCAGGGAGTCGGCGCCTGCCGCGGCGACGATCGACCGCTACCGCGCGCTCGGCCACGATCTGATTCCCGGCACCGGCGTTCTCGCCGCGTGCGTCCCCGGCGCCTTCGGCGGGTGGCTGTTGATGCTCCGGGACTTCGGCACCTGGCGCCTCGAGGACGTGCTCGGTTCGCGATCGACTACGCCGACGGCGGCTTCCCTGTGGTCGGCCGGCATTCGCGCGTCGATCGAGCGTCAGCGCGAGCTGCTCGCGACCTGGCCCGCGTCGAGCGAGCTCTATCTCCCTCCCCCGGCGGTCGGCTCGCAGATGCGGAACCGACAGCTCGCCGCGACGTACCGCAGCATCCTCGACGAGTCGCGCGGCGGCTCACGCGAGGAGGAGATCGACCGGGCGCGGGAGGTCTTCTACGAGGGCTTCGTCGCAGACGAGATCCATCGCTTCTGCGAGGACGAGGACGGGCTCCTCACGCGCGATGACCTCGCCGGCTGGCGTGCGACACTCGAGCAGCCGGTCACGTACGACTACCGCGGGGTCACCGTGTGCAAGACCGGGCCGTGGGGATCGGGCCCCGTCGCGCTCCAGCAGCTCGCTCTGCTCGAGGGCTTCGACGTGGCGGAGCTCTCGGAGGAAGAGTTCGTCCACGTCGTCATCGAGTGCGCGAAGCTCGCCTTCGCGGATCGCGACGCGCTGTACGGGGATGCCGACGTCCCGCTCGAGACGCTTCTGTCGGCCGAGTACAACGACCGGAGGCGCGCGCTCGTCACTGACGACGCGTCAGGAGAGTACGAGCCCGGTCTTGGTCGGCTGCCGTCGATCGTGGAGGTGCAGCCGATGGCAGGCGCCGGCGAGCCGACCCGCGGCGACACCGTCCATCTCGACACCGCCGACCGCTGGGGGAACATGGTTTCGGCGACGCCGAGCGGCGGCTGGCTCTACGGGTCGCCGGTGATCGGGGCGCTCGGCTGGCCGCTCGGGACGCGAGCGCAGATGTTCTGGCTCGAGGAGGGTCTGCCGTCGTCGCTCCGTCCCGGCGCCCGCCCACGAACGACGCTCTCGCCGGGGCTCGCGCTGCGAGACGGGAAGCCCTGGCTCGCGTGGGGAACTCCCGGCGGCGATCAGCAGGAGCAGTGGGCGTTCCACGTCTTCCTGCGCCACGCCGACCGCGGCATGAATCTCCAGGAGGCGATCGATGCACCCGAGTTTCACACCGACCACCTGATCTCGTCGTTCTACCCGCGCGACTTCAGTCGGCTGTCGCTGGACGTGGAGGGGCGCTTCGGCGACGACGTCGTCTCGGGACTTCGCGCCCGTGGGCACGACGTCACCGTCGGTCCTGACTGGGCGTGGGGGCGCGTCGAGGCGATCGAGTCCGCCGACGGCCAGCTGCGCGCGGCGGCGAGCCCGCGCGGCATGCAGGGGTACGCCGCGGGGCGCTAGAAACACGCGCGCGCGGCGGGGCTAGGATCGCTGCGCGTGATGGAGCCGCTGTACACACCTCACGGCGTCGAGGAACGCTGGCAGCGCACCTGGGAGGACGAGGGCCATTACAACGCCGACCCCGACCCGTCGCGCGAGAGCTTCGTCATCGCGCATCCGCCGCCGAACGTCACCGGCGACCTCCACCTCGGCCATGCGCTGCAGCTGTCCCTCGCCGACACGATCGTCCGCACGCGCCGCATGCAGGGCTACAACACGCTCTTCCAGCCCGGCTTCGACCACGCGGGGATCTCGACCCAGAACGCCGTCGAGAAACATCTCGCGACCGAGGGGAAGACGCGGCAGGACCTCGGCCGCGAGGCGTTCGAGACGCGCGTCTGGGAGTGGCTGCGCGAGTACGGCGGCAAGATCATGTTCCAGTTCCGCCGGACCGGCGCCTCGCTCGACTACCGCCGCGAGCGCTTCACGATGGACGACGCGTACGTGCGCGCGGTCATGCGCTACTTCGTCCATCTCTACCGGAAGGGCTGGATCTACCGGGCGAACAGGATCATCAACTGGTGCCCGTTCCACCAGACGTCGCTCTCCGACCTCGAGGTCGCGCACGAGGACGTCGACGACGCGCTGAGCTACGTGCGCTACGCGTTCGCCGAGGCCGAGGGGCACATCACGATCGCGACGGTGCGGCCAGCGACGATCCTCGCGGACGTCGCGGTCGCGGTGCACCCAGAGGACGATCGCTATCGCGACCTCGTCGGCCGCGACGTGATCGTCCCGTTCGTCGAGCGACGCGTGCCGGTGATCGCCGACGAGCGTGTCGAGCGCGACTTCGGCACCGGCGCGCTCAAGGTCACTCCTGGACATGACCCCTTGGACTACGAGATCGGCCTCGCTCACGGCCTCCCGGAGCTCACCGTCATCGGTCCCGACGGGCGCATGAACGAGGAGCGCCGGCGAGCTCGCCGGGCTCACGCAGGAGGAGGCGGACGAGCGCGTGCTCGACTGGCTCAAGGAGCACGACCAGCTCGAGAAGCGCGAGTCCCACCGCCATTCGGTGGCGCTCTGCGACCGGTGCAAGAGCCGGATCGAGCCGCGCATCTCGCTGCAGTGGTGGTGCTCGATGGACGAGCTCAGGCAGCCGGCGCTCGAGGCCCTCCGCACGGGACGTGTCCGGTACCACCCGGAGTCGCAGCATCGCTTCGCGATTCAGTCGCTCGAGGACGCGCCGGACTGGAACATCTCCAGGCAGATCTGGTGGGGGCACCAGTTGCCCGTGTGGGAGTGCCCGGACGGCCACGTCACCGTGGCGGAGACCGATCCCGAGGCATGTGCCGACTGCGGCTCGACGAAGCTGACGCGTTCGACCGACGTTCTCGACACATGGTTTTCGTCGGCGCTCTGGCCCTTCGCCACGCTCGGGTGGCCCGACGACACGGAGGACCTCCGCGCCTTCTACCCGGGAGACCTGAACACGACGGCGCGGGACATCATCCGCCTCTGGGAGAACCGGATGATCTTCTCCGGGCTCGAGCTGATGGGCGACGTGCCGTTCACCGACGTCGTCATTCACTCGACCGTGCACGCACCGACCGGCGGCCGGATGTCGAAGAGCCTCGGCACCGGGATGAACCCGCTGGCCGTCATCGACGCCTACGGCGCCGACGCGATGCGCTACGGGCTCATGAAGATGGCGTCTGCGCAGGACGTGCGCTTTTCGGAGGGCGCGATCGAGGAGGGCCGCAAGCTCGCGAACAAGCTCTGGAACGTCGCGCGCCTGATCATCGCCGCGTCCGAGGGCGTGGAGCCGGACGAGCGTCCGACCTCGCTCGAGGAACGCTGGATCCTCGCGCGGCTCTCGCAGACGCAGCGGCGTGTCGAGGACTATCTCGACGAGTTCGACTTCTCACACGTCGTCGGTGAGCTGTACCACCTCACGTTCGACGACTTCTGCGACTGGTACGCGGAGTCGGTGAAGGGGAGGCTCTACGACGGTGACGCCGATGCGCGCGCGACAGCGACCGCTGCCCTCGAGCGCCTGCTCAAGCTCCTGCATCCCGCCATGCCGCACGTCACGGAGGAGATCTGGACGAACCTCCCGTCGCGCGCGTCGCGCCTCATCGTCGCGCCGTGGCCTGAGGCGGGGGAGGAGAGCGATGCCTCGGCGCTCGTCCGCACCCAGGAAGCCGCCGAGATGTACCGCCGAAGCGCTGTACGCGTCCCGCTCGACGGTGAGGAGCTCCGCATCTTCGAGGCCGTGGTGCGTCCCGGAACACAGGAAGGCGACGGCGATGCCGTAGCCGAGATCGCACGCCTCCGCAAGGAGGTCGCGCGGGCGGAGGGCATGCTCGCGAACGCGCGCTTCGTGCAGAACGCTCCGGCCGAGGTCGTCGAGGCGGAGCGGGAGAAGCTCGCGCGCTACCAGCGGGAGCTCGATGTCCTCCGCAGCTGACTACGTGGAGTCATTGAGCCCGTGGCCACGGGACGGCTTCGGGCTCGACCGGATACGGGCGCTGCTACGCGAGCTCGGGGACCCACAACGGGCCTACCCCTCGATCCATGTCGTCGGGACGAACGGCAAGTCGACGGTCACGCGGACGACGGAGGAGCTGCTCACCCGGGAAGGGCTCGTGGTCGGCGCGTACTTCTCGCCGCACGTGCGCAACTGGAGCGAGCGGATCCGGATCGGCGGCGACGAAGCCGACTTCGAGCGCGCCGTCGCGCGCGTCCGGCCGGCGGCCGAGCGGCTCGATGCGACGCAGTTCGAGCTCCTGACGGCGGCAGCTCTCGTCGAGTTCGCCGAGTCCCGAGCCGACATGGCGGTGGTGGAGGCCGGCCTCGGCGGCCGTCACGACGCGACGAACGTCCTCGAGTCGCCCATTCAGGTCCTGACGAACATCTCGCTCGAGCACACCGACGTCCTCGGCACGACGCGCGAGGCGATCGCCGCCGAGAAGCTCGCGGTCGTGCAGCGCGGCGCTACTGTGATCCTCGGAGAGCCTGAGTGGGAGGGCATGTCGCGTGACAACGGAGCGGGCCAGGTGGTCCACGCGGGGCGGAGCAACCTCGCCCTCGCGCTCGCGGCGGCCGAGGCGTTTGTCGGCCGGCCCGTGGAGGGCCACGTGGACGTCGATCTTCCGGGGCGGCTCGAGCGCCGGAACGACGACCCGATCGAGATCTGGGACGGAGCGCACAACCTCGGGGGCGTCGGCTACGTCCTCGCCCGCCTGCCCCACGCGCGCTACGTCATCGTGGCCTCGATCCTCGCCGACAAGGACATCGACGGCATGCTCGCCGCCTTCTCCGCCCTCGGCGACCGGCTCGTCGCCACGACCTCCAGCAGCGACCGGGCCGTATCGGCCGCGGATCTGGCCGAGCGGGCAAGGCCGTACTTCGGGCACGTCGAGGCGGTCGAGAGCCCCGTGGAGGCGGTGGCGCGCGCCCGGGCCCTCGGAAAACCGCTGCTCGTCACCGGCTCCCTTTACCTCCTGGCCGATCTGTCCAAGGATGAAGGACGACGATGGCGAACGTTGGCGACAGGTTGACCGTCTTCGCGGTCGCGGTGTTCGTCCTCGCCGCGATCGTCGGGCTCGGCTTCCTCGCGGGGTATCTGATCGGAAGAATGCTCTTGTGATCGCCAGCACCTTCAGCGGAATCCACGACTTCTTCGCCTCCGGCACGTGGGAGGTCATCCGCAACCTGCTGCTCTTCTTCCTCGTCGTCTTCTGGCTGGCGGTCGGCTACTGGGTCTACAAGGACGCGCGGCGGCGGATCGAGGACCCGGTGCTGATCGCGATGGCGGTCGTCCTCGGCCTCATCCCGCCGTACATCGGGGCGCTCGTCTACATGCTCTTCCGGCCGCCCGAATACCTCGAGGACGTCCGCGAGCGCGAGCTCGAGATCAAGGCCATGGAGGAACGGCTGTCGCGCCGCGACCTCTACTGCCCGGTCTGTCGCGCGGAGGTCGGCGCCGACTATCTCGTCTGTCCGGTGTGCACGACGAAGCTCCGCCAGGCCTGCGCGACCTGCAAGTCGCCGCTCGAGGCGCTGTGGCAGATCTGCCCCTACTGTGAGACGCCGGTCGAGCCGGCGACCGTCGACTTCCCGACGTTCGAGGTGCGGCCGCCGAAACGGCGGCGCCGTTCGGAGCGCGGGCAGGCGGGCGGCTAGCGCTCGGGACTAGACTTGCGCGGCCCGTGGCCGTGGAACGCTCGCTGATCCTGATCAAGCCTGACGCCGTCGAGCGGCGGCTGGCCGGGGACATCCTCGGCCGCATCGAGCGGCGCGGCTTCACGATTCGCGCCGGGAAGCTCCTTCACGTGGACCGGGAGCTCGGCGAGACGCACTACGCCGAGCACCGCGAGAAGCCGTTCTTCGGCGAGCTCGTCGACTTCATCACCTCCGGGAGCACCTGGGCGCTCGTCGTGGAGGGCGAGGGCGCGATCGCGACGATGCGCAAGACCATCGGGGCGACCAACCCGGCGGACGCGGAACCGGGCTCCATTCGCGGCGACCTCGCAGTTGCGATGCCGGACAACCTCGTCCACGGCTCCGACTCACCTGAGTCCGCCCAGCGCGAGATCGCGCTCTGGTTCCCCGACGATGAGCTCGCCTAGCTCGGACCTGCCGGACAGCGTCGCCAGAAACGTCAGCGACTGGACGAAGGCGAACGCCGACTTCACCGACGCCAAGGCGGCGGACGAGTGGGGCAAGGAGGAGATCGAGTGGGGCGTCTTCGGCGTGCGCGAGAGCGACGTCGGTGCGCTCGGTGACGTCACGGACAAGGACGTCGTCGAGCTCGGCTGCGGGACCGCGTACTTCTCGGCGTGGCTCGCGCGACGCGGCGCGCGCCCGGTCGGCGTCGACCCGACGCCGGCGCAGCTCGCGACCGCGCGCAGGATGCAGGAGGAGACCGGCATCTCGTTCCCGCTCGTCGAGGCGGCCGCCGAGAGCGTCCCGCTTCCCGACGAGTCCTTCGACCTCGTCCTCTCCGAGTACGGCGCGTCGCTGTGGGCCGTTCCGGAGCGCTGGCTCGCGGAGGCGTCACGCCTTCTCCGGCCGGGCGGCCGACTCGTCTTCCTCACGAACTCGATCCTCGTGATCCTGTGCTCACCCGACGAAGGCATGGCGGAGGAGCGGCTGCACCGGCCGCAGTTCGAAGGCCTCTACCGCACCGAGTGGCCCGGCGAGGAGGGCGTCGAGTACCACCCGACGCACTCGGAGTGGATCCGCTTGCTGCGCGACAACGACTTCGAGGTGGAGGCGCTGCACGAGCTGCAGGCGCCGGGGGACCGCAGCACGCACATCTACTACGATTACGTCTCCGCCGAGTGGGCGCGCAAGTGGCCGTGCGAGGACTTGTGGGTCGCAAGCAAGCGTGGCTGACGCTCCGCCTGCACCTCCACTCCTCTTGGCGTCGACGTCGCCGCAGCGCAGAGCGATCCTCGAGCAGCTGCACATCCCGTTCGACGTCGTTCCTCCGCGCTACGAGGAGGAGACGCCCGAGGTCGCCGATGCCGTCGCAGTCGTGCGGATGCACGCGGCGGCGAAGGCGCGATCGGTCGCCGCCGAGGCCGACGGCCGACCGGTGCTCGGCGTCGACACCGCGGTCGTTCTCGACGGCGTGATCTACGGGAAGCCGACGGATGCCGGCGACGCCGAGCGGATGCTGGAACGGCTGAGCGGCAAGACGCACCTCGTCGTCTCCGGGCTTTGCCTGCGCACGGAGGCGTGGGAGGACGTCGAGCACGAGGCCACTCGCGTGTCGTTCCGTGGGCTCACCCCGCGCGAGCTGGGGACGTACGTGGGCAGCCACGAGTGGGAGGGACGCGCAGGCGCGTATGCGATCCAGGCACGGGGGGCAGCGCTCGTCCGAAGCATCGAAGGCGACTACCTCAACGTCGTCGGCCTGCCAGCCTCACTCCTCGTCCGGCTGCTCGCGGACCGCTTTTCCGGGGTCTACGGCTTCGGTTGAACTAGACTCGGACGTCCCCTCATGGGTCTCTTCGACAATCTCGGCGGGTTCGGCGGGCGCGACATGGCCGTCGACCTCGGCACTGCGAACACGCTCGTGTACGTCCGCGGGCGCGGCATCGTGCTGTCGGAGCCCTCGGTCGTCGCGATCGACCAGCGTACGGGCGAAGTGCACGCGGTCGGCGTCGAGGCGAAGCGGATGCTCGGCCGTACGCCCGGCACGATTTCCGCGATCCGTCCGCTGAAGGACGGCGTCATTGCCGACTTCGACGTCACCGAGCAGATGCTGCGGCACTTCATCCAGAAGGTGCACCAGCACCGCTTCGCGCATCCACGCGTCGTCGTGTGCGTGCCGTCGGGCGTGACCGGTGTCGAGAAGCGCGCGGTCGAGGAGGCGACGTTGAGCGCCGGCGCGCGTCAGGCGTACCTGATCGAAGAGCCGATGGCCGCCGCGATCGGCGCAGGACTTCCCGTCGCCGAGCCGACGGGCAACATGATCGTCGACGTCGGCGGAGGCACGACCGAGGTCGCGGTCATCTCCCTCGGCGGCATCGTCGTGTCGCAGTCGCTGCGTGTCGGCGGCGACGAGATGGACGAGGCGATCATCAATCACATCAAGCGCGAGTACAAGCTGCTCATCGGCCAGCAGACCGCGGAGGAGATCAAGCTCGAGATCGGGTCCGCATACGACATGCGCGAGGAGCTGCAGGCGGAGGTGCGAGGTCGCGACATGCTGACCGGGCTGCCGAAGACGGTCGTCCTCAGCTCGGAGGAGGTTCGCCGCGCGCTCGAGGAGCCGGTGCAGCAGATCGTCGAGGCGATCAAGTCGACGCTCGACAAGACGCCGCCCGAGCTGGCGGCGGACATCATGGACCGCGGCATCGTCCTCGCCGGCGGCGGGGCTCTCCTGTCCAGCTTCGACGACCGCCTGCGGCACGAGACCCAGATGCCGGTCCACCTGGCCGAGAGCCCGCTCACGTGCGTCGCTGTCGGCTCCGGCCGAAGCCTCGAGGAGTTCGAGGCGATCCACCGCAGCGCCAAAGCCCGCAGGAACAACCACCGCCGCTACCCGTAGGGCTGGCGCTTCCCGGTGGGGTCGCTAACCTAGGCTCTCTCGTGCCTCGAAACCGCTCTGCCGGCGCGGTGCTGGGCTCGTCCGCACCGAGACCGAGACCCCAGCCCTTCTCCTCACGCAACCGGTCGACCCTCCGCCGTCGACTCGTGGTGGGCGGTCTCGTCCTGGTCTCGCTCATCCTCATCACGGTCTCGTTCAGGGAGTCGTCGACAGGCGCCCTGCATCGGGTGGAAGGCGCCGGCGCGACCGTTCTGCGCCCGTTCGAGGTGGCCGCGGAGCGCGTGGCCAGGCCGTTCCGCGACGTCTACGGCTACTTCGCCGGTCTCGTCCACGTGAAGCAGGAGAACGAGAAGCTCAAGGCACAGGTCAACGAGCTTCGCCAGGCCGCGATCCAGGGCGCCAACGCGCGGGAGCAGTACGCGCACCTCCTCGACCTCCTGCGCTTCATCGACAGCCCCGTGTTCCCGGCCGACTACCGACCCGCGAACACGAGGATCATCGGCTGGTCGAATGAGTTCGAGCAGCAGGTGATGATCGCGGCGGGCTCCGACAACGGGATCGGACAGGACACTCCGATCGTCACGAGCGACGGCCTCGTCGGACGCGTCACCCAGGTCACCGGCAACGCCGCCCAGGTGACGCTACTCACCGACGAGAGCAGCGCGGTCCCGGCGCGCGACCAGAAGTCGGGCGCGGTCGGGCTCGTGCGCCACGGCCAGGGCGAGGGCTCTTTGATCCTCGACCTCGTGATGAAGGATCGGCGCATCGACGTGGGCGACACCATCGTGACCGCGGGCACGCGCTCGAGGCAGTACCCGTCGCTCTTCCCGCGCGGCATCCCGATCGGGGTCGTGACACAGGTCGGCCAGAGCGACACGGCGCCGTACAAGCAGATTCAGATCGACCCGTTCGTCGACTTCTCGTCCCTCGACGCTGTCACTGCGCTGGTCTCGCGGAAGAAGGCTCGCTGATGCTCGCGGACGGTCTCAAGGCCGCGGCCCTGCTCTTCTTCGTCGTCGTCGTCCAGCTCTCGATCATCGCGAACGTCGAGATCCTCGGCGGCCATCCGAACCTCTTGCTCGTGACGCTCGTGTGCGTCGCGCTTTTGCGCGGCGCGATCTTCGGCGCCGTCGCCGGCTTTTGCGCCGGTCTCCTACTCGACACGGGCGTGTTCGGCACGCTCGGATTCACCGCACTGCTGCTCACGCTCGCGGGCTACTGGACGGGCCGCTACGGGGAGACGACCGGCCGCGACCGCGCGCACGCGCCGCTGCTCTCCATCGCCGTCATTACCGTGCTCTACCAGGTCGCCGCGCTGGTGCTGCGGTTCATCCTCGGCGAGCATGCGCCGGCGAGCCACATCTTCGGCGGGCTCGTGCCGACCGTTTTCCTGAACCTCATCCTCACCGTGCCCGTCTACGCTCTGACGAGCCGGCTGCTGCGTCCGCGCGAGTGGGTCCCCCGCGAGGTGCGCCTCCTTGGCTAAGCGCACGCTGTCGCGAAGGTTCCTTCCGCCGGACCCTCGGGTCGAGGAGCCTTATCGGCTGACGCCGCGTCTTGCGGTCCGCATCGGCGTGCTCGGGATGCTGGCTATCGCCGTCTTCGCCGTGCTCTTCCTGCGGCTCTGGTCGCTTCAGATCCTGAACGGCGAGCAGCTGCTGAAGCGCGGCGCAAGACAACCAGCGCCGTGACGTCCGCATCCAGGCGCCGCGCGGGCCGATCGTCGACCGGAACGGCCAGGTCCTGGTGACGAACGTCCCGGGCACCGCCGTCCAGATCTGGCAGTCCGACCTGCCCAAGCAGAAGGCGGTGCGCTTCCGCGAGCTGCGGCGCCTCGGCCGGGTGCTGCACGTCCCGGTCCGCCAGATCCTCGCCACCCTCCACCGCCACCGGAACGACCCGCTCACCCCGGTGAAGATCAAGGAGGGCGTCCCGAAGATGCAGGTGCTCTACCTCAAGGAGCGTGCCGAGGACTTCCCGGGCGTACAGATCGCATCGACATACCTGCGGTACTACCCGCACAAGCAGCTCGGGGCGCACGTGCTCGGCTACGTGAGCGAGATCTCAGCCGAGCAGCTGAAGGCCCGGCGGGGTCAGGGGTATCGCGGCGGCGACACCATCGGCCAGACCGGGATCGAGGCGTACTACGACCGCTACCTCCGCGGCACGGCCGGGCTCGCCCAGCTCCGCGTCAACTCCCTCGGCAAGCCGCTCGGGCCGGCGCAGACGAAGGTCCTCCCGCACGCCGGCAACGCGGTGCGGCTCACGCTCGACGTCCGGCTGCAGATGGCCGCCGAGGAGGCGCTGCGCTACGGGATCGACCGGGCGCGCAACTCCAACTGCTACGGATGCTGGAACGCGAACGGCGGCGCCATCGTCGCGCTCGACCCGCGCGACGGGTCGGTGCGTGCGCTCGCGTCCTATCCGACCTACCGCCCCTCGCTCTTCACGGGACGCGTGCGCACGAGCGCGCTCGACGCCGCCGGGCTCACGTCGCGGACGGCGAAGGCGGCGAACTACCCCGCGCTCGACCGCGCGATCGACGCCGCGTATCCGCCGGGCTCGACCTTCAAGCCCGTCACTGCGCTCGCGGCGATGCAGGAGCACATCCTCCAGCCCTTCGAGTCGCTTCCGTGCACGGGCTCGTACGAGGTGCGCGGCGACAACGGCGTCATCTACACGTTCAAGAACTGGGATCCGTTCGTGAACGAGGCGATGACCCTGCCGACCGCGCTCGCCGCCTCGTGCGACACCTACTTCTACCAAGTGGGCTACCGCTTCTACGGGATGCCGGCCGATCGCGGGCCGCGCCTGCAGCGCTGGGCCAGCCGCTTCGGGTTCGGCCAGTCCACGGGCATCGACCTCGGCGCCGAGGTACCCGGCCTGCTGCCGACGCCGAAGTGGCGGCGCGAGACGTACACGCGGAAGACCGACCCGAAGGAGTGGCGCGTCGATCGCCTCTGGAAGCCGGGTGACTCGATCCAGCTCGCGATCGGCCAGAAGGACCTGTTGGTGACGCCGATGCAGATGGCCCGGTTCTACGCCCTGATCGCCAACGGCGGGCGACTCGTGACGCCGCACATGCTGCTCGACGTCGAGCAGCCGTCGGCGAACGGTCAGCGCGGGCGCGCGCTGCCCACGTCGCCTTCGCCCGCGCCCGAGCCGACGAACGTCGACGCGCAGGCACTGCAAGTCGTGCGCGACGGCCTCTACGAGGCGACGCACTACTCGTTCGGCACGGCATCGTCGATCTTCGGCAATTTCCCGATCCCGATCTCCGGGAAGACGGGAACGGCCGAGAAGGTCATCGATCCGGGCGACGGCTACCCGCGGACATTCGACCAGGCCTGGTTCTGCGGCTACGGGCCGTCCGACTCGCCGGAGCTCGTCGTCTGCGCGATGATCGAGAACGGCGGCCACGGCGGCGACGTCGCGGCACCAGCGGCGTTGAAGGTCTTCGAGAAATTCTTCGGCAAGCAATCCGTCCAGACCGGGCCGATCCACACCGACTGATGGTCGACTACGTCTCCAACGGGAGAGCTGCGGCGCGCGCACGACGGCGAGAGACCTCAGAGGTCGCCTCGTTCGTGCGGCGGCTGGACTGGGTGCTGATCGGGTCGGTCGGAGCCGTCGTGGGCTACGGGCTCTGGGCGATCGCGGGGATCACGGAGCACGACGTTGCGGGCGACCCGAACTACTACCTCACCCGCCAGGTCGCCTTCGTCGTCATCGGAATGATCGGGCTGGTCGCTGCGCTGCTGATCGATCCGGACGTCTACCGGACGCGCTGGCGCTACATCTTCGGCGGGACGACCGGCGTGATCGCGCTCGTCATCCTCCTCGGCTCGGCGAGCCGAGGATCGAAGCGGTGGCTCGACCTCGGCTTTTTCCGCTTCCAGCCGTCGGAGTTCGGGAAGGTGCTGTTCGTGCTCGCGCTCGCGGGCTTCCTCGCCGAGCGCTCACGCCGCCTCAACGAGTTCCGGACGACGCTCACCGCCCTCGGGCTCGCGTCGATCCCGATCTTCCTCGTCTTCGTCCAGCCCGACTTCGGCACTGCACTGGTGTACTGCGCCGCCGTCGGGGCGGTCCTGTTCGTGGCCGGGACGCCCTGGTTCCACATGGGGCTGCTGCTCGCGGGAGCGGTCGGCCTCGGGGTGCTCGTCCTCGCGGTCCTGCCGTCTCTCGGCATGCCGGTGCTCAAGAGCTACCAGCAGCACCGCATCACCGGGTTCGTCAATCCGGACAGCGACCCGGGCGGGACGACGTACAACGTCACACAGTCGAAGAACGCCATCGGCGCGGGACAGTGCTGCGGCCGCGGCAGTCGACAACGCGACGCAGACGACACTCAACTTCCTGCCGGAGCATCACACCGACTTCGTCTTCGCCTCGCTCGCCGAGCAGCGCGGGTTCGTCGGCGCCGCCATCCTCCTGATGCTCTACCTGCTGGTCGTGTGGCGCGGCTTCCGGATCGTCGCCATCGCCCGTGATCCGTTCTCCGCGATCGTCGCGGGCGGGCTGGTCTTCGCGCTCCTCTTCCAGATCTTCGTCAACGTGGGGATGACGATGGGCATCGCGCCGATCACGGGCATCCCGCTCCCATTCGTCAGCGTCGGGGGGTCGTCGATGATCGCCAACCTGCTGGCGGTCGGCCTCCTGCTCTCGATCCACGTGCGCGCCCGCGGCGCGCGGCGTCAGGGAAGCTAGGCCGCCTCCGCGGCGGGCTTGAGCTTCGCCCGGCGGGTCGTGATCGCGCGGAGCCGCTGCGACAGCCGCGCCCAGGCCCAGGGCTCGACCTCCTTGTACCGCAGCACCGATTGACCGCGGGTCGCCTCCAGGTACTCGAACCAGGCGTCGGCCTCCTCGATCAGCAGCAGTTCGTAGGCTTCTCGTTGTCCGGCCACCAGAGGTCACCTCCCGGTCGCTTGATGGCCGAAGCGTAGGACCAGGACCGGACAGCGCGGCCACGGTGGGCCGCCAGGCCGGTTGCTAGCCTGTGTGGAGATGTTCATCACCATCCATCACGACCCGCCGCGCACGCTCCGCGCCGCCTCACTCGCAGGCGTTGCTGCAGCGCGCGCGCACGAAGGAGATTTCGCTTGCGTTTGTTTCGACGAAGAAAGACGTCCGAGGAGCAGGCGCCTACCCTGGCTGCCGCTCCCGCTGCAACACCCCAGCCCGTAAGCAGCGAGCCCGCCGCGGAGGCGGGACAAGAGAGCGCGACAAAGCCCAAGCGCCGCCGAGGCAGCCGGGGCGGTCGCGGTCGTAGCCGCAAGACCTCGGCCGAGGCGAAGGCCAAGACCGAGACGGCCAAGCCAAGACCAAGACCGAGGCCAAGCCCGAGGAAGAAGACCGGCGCCGCGAAGCCCGAGCGGAAGCGCCGCGGACCGGAAGACCGCGTCGCAGGGGCGCGAGCGCGCTCAGCCGCGCCGCCGCCGTGAGCCGCCACGCCGCGCGCCGCTCCCAGAGGCGAAGCGCGAGTTGCTCGTGTCCGTCGACGTCGGCGAGCAGCGCGTCGCCGTCCTCGAGGACGACCGGGTCGCCGAGGTCTACCTCGAGCGGCCGGAGCGGCGCTCGATCGCCGGCAACATCTACCTCGGCACGGTCGACAACGTCCTGCCGGGCATGGAGGCCGCGTTCATCGAGATCGGCCTCGAGAAGAACGGGTTCCTCTACGTCGACGAGATCGTCACGCCCGAATTGGAGGGCAAGGCCCGGCACGGCAAGAAGATCCAGGACCTGATCAGCCGGGGCCAGAGCATCATGGTCCAGGCGGTCAAGGATCCGATGAAGACGAAGGGTGCGAGGCTCACGACCGAGATCTCGCTGCCGGGGCGCTTCGTCGTCTACCAGCCGAACGGCGACGGCTTCGGCGTCTCGCGCCGGCTCGACGACGACGAGCGCACGCGGCTCAAGGACATCCTGAAGGGTCTCGACCTGAAGGGCGGAGGCGTGATCGTCCGCACGGCCGCCGAGGGCGCGTCCCCGGAGGACATCGAGCGCGACCTCGTCTTCCTCCAGAAGCTCTGGAAGGCGATCGACGCCCAGGCAAAGAAGGCGAAGCCGCCGACGCTGCTCTACCAGGAGGCCGAGCTCCCGCTTCGCGTCACGCGCGACCTCTTCACGGACGGATTCGAGAAGGCCTACGTCGACAACGATCGGGCCTTCAAGCGGATCGTCGGCTACCTGAAGAAGACGTCGCCGCACATGGTCGAGCGCGTCGTGCGGTACAAGGAGAAGGAGCCGCTGATGGAAGCGTACGGCGTCGACGCGGAGATCAAGTCGACGCTGAGCCGCAGGGTCGACCTTCCCTCCGGCGGCTATCTCATCTTCGACTACGCCGAGGCGTTCACCGTCATCGACGTGAACACGGGCCGCTTCGTCGGCTCCCGTTCGAAGTCTTCCGGCGCACGGCTCGAGGACACGATCACGAAGAACAACCTCGAGGCGGTGAAGGAGGTCGTACGCCAGCTGCGACTGCGCGACATCGGCGGGATCATCGTCATCGACTTCATCGACATGGCGAACCCGAAGAACCGGGCTGCCGTCGAGGAGGCGCTCCGGACCGAGCTCGAGCGCGACCGGACGAAGACGTACGTCGTCGAGATCTCGCCGCTCGGGCTCGTCGAGATGACGCGCCAGAACGTGACCGACGGCCCGCGCGAGGTCATGACGAGGAAGTGCCCCACCTGCGGCGGCGACGGGATCGTCATCTCGGAGGCGTCGGCGGCGGTCGAAGTCGAGCGCCGGCTGCGCGCGCTCGCGGCGGGCTCACGCCACCAGGCGTACCGCGTCGAGGTCGCGGCAAAGGTCGCATCGGCCCTGATCGGACCGGGCGCGTCGCGGCTCATCGAGCTCGAGGATCAGACACGGCGGCGCTTCTACCTCGTGTCCAAGGACGACGTGCATCTGGACCACTTCCTCGTCCTCGCCGAGGGCAAGCGCGAGGAGCTCGCCGCGCACGGCCCGGTCGAGGAGGGCGCGACGGTTGAGATGAAGCTCGTCGAGGTCGGTCTCCGCGACCCGGCGGCCGGCGTCGGGAAGGTCGACGGCATCGACGTCTACGTTGCCGACGCGGCGAAGCTCGTGGGGAAGAAGGTGAAAGCCGAGATCGTGCGCGTCGTCGACGGCACCGCCTACGCGATTCCGGCCGGCCGCGTCGCCGCGGCCGCCGGGCCGATCACGGCCGAGACGGAGGCCGAGAAGCCGACGCGCAAGCCCGCGGCCAAGAAGGCCGAGGCCGGCCCGGTCGAAACCACGTCCGAGAACGACGCAGAGCCGATGAGCGAGGAGGACGAGGACGACGTCGACGAGGAGGACGTCGACGAGCCGGCGGCCGAGGTCGAGGCAGTGGCGGACGGGGAAGCGAAGCCGAAGAAGAGGACGCGGCGCGGTACGCGGGGAGGTCGCGGCCGGAAGCGGAAGACCGCGGCGAAGTCTGCGGCGGCCACGTCGAACGGCGCAGGGGATCCTGAGGAGGCCGTCCCCGTCGTCGCGAAGATCCACGTCCCGGCCGACGACATCGAGGTGCGGGAGGAGCCCGAGTCCGATTCGCGTGTCCGGACCCGAGGTGGCGTCGGACGACGAGGCTCCGAAGCCGAAGAAGAAGACCCGCCGTGGTACGCGCGGAGGACGCGGGCGCAAGCGGAAGACGGCGGCTGCCGTCGCATCGAGCTCCGAGGAGGCCGCACAGAGCGCCCCGGCGGAGGCGGATTCCGAGCCGGAACCTGCCGGCGAGTGGGACTACGTCCCGATGTCGGAGTGGGGCGAAGACGGCGAACTGCGCCGCTAGCGTCCGCTACACTTCACGCGCTCGCGGGCCCCACGGGCCCGCATTTTCACGCCATGGCTGCCACGAAAGACTCCTACGCGATCATCTCGCTCGGCGGGAAGCAGTACGTCGTCCACGAGGGCGAGCGGCTGCTCGTCGACCGCCTGAAGACCGACGAGGGCAAGACGTTCCACCCGGACGTCCTCTTCCTCGGCGGCGACGGCGAGGGCACGCTCGCGCCGAAAATCGCAGGTGACCGCGAAGGTCGTCGGCCACGTGCTTGGCGACAAGATCCGCATCGGCAAGCGCCGGCCAAGACGGGCTATCGCAAGCAGACGGGGTTCCGCGCGCATCTCTCGCAGATCGAGATCCAGTCGATCGGCGGCGGCCGGAGCGCCGGCGCCGCGAAGGAGGCGCCCGCCCGTAAGGCGAAGGAAGAGCCGGCCGAGGCAGCCGCTGCCGCAGCAGCCGCCGCGGGGATACGCCGACTTCACGGTCGCCGACATCTCCGAGAAGTCCAAGCGGTGGAAGGTGGAGCAACTGCAGGCGGCACTCGAGTACGAGCAGGAGCACGCAAAGCGAAAGGGAGCGATCGCGGCACTCGAGTCCGCGCTCGCCACGAAGCAGGAGAGCGAGTAATGGCTCACAAGAAGGGACTCGGCTCGTCGCGGAACGGCCGCGACTCGAACCCGAAGATGCTCGGCGTGAAGATCTTCTCCGGCCAGGAGGTCAAGGCCGGGATGATCCTCGTGCGCCAGCGCGGGACGAGGTTTCGGCCCGGAGCGGGAACGGGCATCGGTCGCGACGACACGATCTTCGCGACGCGGCCGGGGACGGTCGCCTTCCGGACGAGCGGCGAGCGCCGCTTCGTCTCGGTCGTCGAGAACCAGGACTCCTAGCCCGGCACGGTCCCGGCGGCCGCCCAGGCACGGGCGGTGATCCGGAAGGGCTCGTCCCCGACACCGAGCCGTCGGCGATACGCGTCGTGCAGCGCCGCACGCTCGTCCTCGTCCAGCGAGACGCAGAACGCACCCGCCGGGCCGATGCCTGCGGTGAACGGCGCCCAGAGATCCTCGAAGCCGTCGTAGTCCCCGGCGGCGACGATGGCGTCGAAGCGGACGTCTTCGAGCCCGCACTCCCGCCAGAGCCGGGCGAGCCCGCCTTCGTCGCACCAGTCCATCATCGGGCCCTCGTCCTCCGTCGGGCGCGCGTACCGGGTCGACTTCGCGCGCGGCATCCCAGAAGACTCGTAGGAGAGTCATCTCTCCCGCGTAGTCCCAGACCGAGGCCGCGACGACGCCTCCGGGCTTCGTCACGCGCGACAGCTCCCGGATCCCGGCGCGCGCGTCTGTCATGAAGTTCACGACCAGCTGCGAGAGCGCGGCGTCGAACTCGCCGTCGTCAAACGGCAGGCTCTCCGCCTTCGCCACCACGACGTCGACTCCCGGCAGGCGCGAGCGGCAGGCCTCGACGAACGGCTCCGACGGGTCGGCGGCGCTGACGTTCTCGGCGCCGAGGCGGCCGACGAGGGCGGTCGTGAGCGCACCGGGACCGCAACCGACGTCGAGCGCGCGCATGCCGTCTCGCACGCCTGCAAGGTCGATGAGCGCTGCTGCCAGCTGCGGCCCGTAGCGTCCGACGTGTCGGTCGTACGCGTCTGCGGATACCTGAAACGTGCGGCCAGTCTACGCAGCGGTTGTACCGTTCGCGCATGTTCCACGACCGGGCGCGAATCCGAGTGCAGGCAGGACGAGGGGGCGACGGGAGCCTCCACTTCCGCCGCGAGAAGCACGTGCCGAAGGGAGGTCCCGACGGGGGTGACGGCGGTCCGGGCGGGGACGTCGTCCTGGTCGCCGACCCGGATCTGCGCGACCTTTCGTCGTTCCGCGCCCGCAGGTGGTTCCGCGCCGAGAACGGCGAGCCGGGGCGGGGCGCCCTGAAGCACGGCGCGACCGGCGGCACCGTCGAGATCCGCGTCCCAGTGGGAACGCAGGTCCTCGACGAGGACGGCCAGCTCATCGCCGACCTCGCCGCGGCCAGCGCCCGGGTCGTCGCCGCGCGCGGAGGTCTGGCCGGCCGCGGCAACAAGCGGTTCGCCTCGCCGACGCGCCGGACGCCGCGCTTTGCCGAGACCGGGCTGCACCGGGGAGGAGGCGACGCTCGACCTCCGTCTCAAGCTGCTGGCGGACGCCGCCCTCGCCGGCCTGCCGAACGCGGGCAAGTCGTCGCTCCTCGCGCGCATCTCCAACGCGCGGCCCAAGGTGGCGGACTATCCGTTCACGACCTGGCGCCGATCCTCGGCACGGTCGACGCGCCCGACGGCACGCGCCAGCTCACCGTGGCCGACGTACCCGGCCTCATCGAGGGCGCGAGCGAGGGTGTCGGGCTGGGCCACGAGTTCCTCGCGCACCTCGAGCGCGCGAACCTTCTCCTGCACGTGATCGACTCGTCGGAGGACGACACGGCCGAGCGCTTCGAGACCATCGACCGCGAGCTCGCCGCGTACGGAGCGGGGCTGGAGCAGCGACCGCAGGCCGTCGTGCTCAACAAGATCGACCTCCGCCCGGACGAGCCGCGCGTTCGATGTCGCCGACGAGCGCATCGTTCGCGTGTTCCGCGTCTCGTGCGCGACGGGCGCCGGAATCGAGGAGCTCAAGCGCGAGCTCTTCGAGCTCTGCCCGCCGCAGGCGCCGGTCGAGGACGCCGGCGACGGGCTCGTCGACTTCCTCGTCTACCGGCCTCGTCCCGGCGGACGTCGCTTCCGCATCCTGCGCACCGACCGCGGCTTCCGCATCGCCGGCGACGTGCCGGACGACGAGGCCGAGCTCGACGCCGCGCTCAAGGCCGCGGGCGCGCGCAAAGGCGACGAGGTCGAGGTCGACGGCGAGGTCATGGAGGTCCAGTGACGGGGCTGCTCGGCGGGACGTTCAACCCCCCCCACAACGGCCACCTCGCTCTAGCGCGCGCCGCCGAGCAGCAGCTGGAGCTCGGCCGCCTCGTCGTGCTCGTCGGCGAGCGGCCCGGTCACAAGGAAGTACAGCTGGACGCTCGCCACCAGGCTGCGGCTCGCCCGGGCGGCGTTCCCAGACCACGAGGTCGAGCTCGACTCGTACGAGCGGACGGTCGACATGCTCCGCGACGGGCACTGGCGCGATCCGGTCTTCCTGCTCGGCGCCGACGAGTTCGCAGACTTCATGACGTGGAAGGATCCGAACGGCGTCGTCTCGCAGCGCACGACTCGCCGTCGCGACGAGGCCCGGGTATCCGGTGGAGCGGCTCGACGACGTGCTGCGACAGCTCGACCGGCCAGACCGAGTCCAGTTCTTCGAGATCGAGCCCTGGCCGGTCTCGTCGACGCGAGATCCGGGATCGAGTCACCAGCGGGGAGCCGATCGACGGGCTCGTGCCCCCGGCGGTTGCCGCCCTGATCGACTCACTCGGCCTCTACCGTGGAGCGCCGGGGCCTCGTTAGACTTCGCGCCGACCGAGAGGATTTGAAGCCACACTGACGTCACTCGAACACGCGCGCCGCATCGCCGCCCTGGCCCAGGACAAGCTGGCCCAAGACGTGGTCATCCTCGACATGCGGCCGGCCTGCTCCTACACGGACTACCTCGTCATCTGCACGGGACAGAACCCGCGCCAGACGGCGGCGATCTACGACGAGGTCCAGTCGGGCATGAAGCACGGCGACGTGCGCCTTTTGCCGAAATCCGTCGACGGTCAGCGAGAGGCGACGTGGATCGTCGCCGACTACGTCGACGTCGTCCTGCACGTCTTCACTCCCGACGCGCGCGACTACTACCGCCTCGAGGATCTCTGGGGCGACGTGCCGTCGGTCGAGCTCGCGATCGCCTAACAGCGCGCATCGAGGCGCACGAGCGCCGCGCACGCCGTGCCGCGAAGCTGTTCGGCATAGACATGCGCGCCGGCCGTGTGCGCGAGCGGCGGTCCGGCGGTGCGGAGCATGGCCGCCACGGCGCCGAGCGCCGAGCGGCCGGGTTCGAACGGGCCGTTGCTGCGCAGGATCAGCCAGGAGTCGAAGGGATGTGCGTCGATGCCGGATGCGTGAAGGCGGCGCACCGCGCCCGCAGCGATTCCGTCCGGAAGCGGGAGCGAGACGTAGACCGCCTGCGCCTCGTCGATCCGCGTCGCGCCGCGTGCGAGAGCGACCGGCTCGCGCGCGAGCGCGCGCGCATTCGCGGATGCCGGAAGTCCCGCAAGGAAGACGGGTGAGTACGGATAGAGGACGTCGCCGCGTGTGACGTGTGCGCGCAGCCAGTCGGCCGGGGCGGCAACAGCCTTCTCGTCACCTGTCGCGATCGTCCGCGGATCGGGGATCGCCGACGGAACCAGCAGCGCGGCGAGCACGACCGCGACCACGGCCGGCGTCCTTAGCGGCGCCGGCAGTTGCGCGGCCACGGTGGCGACGCCCACGGCGACGAGGGCGATCCAGAGCGGGAGCATGAAGATCAGGTGGCGTGGGCCGAGCCGGTCACTCGTGAGCCCGGCCGCCCCGGCAACCCCGAGCGCAAGCGGCGGGAAGACGATGCCGACGGCGGCGAGCGCGGCGACGGGCGGCCGTCTGCGTCCCAGCACGACAGCGCCCACGCCGGCGAGAGCGACGAAAGCTGCAAGCCCGAGCCCACGACCTCCCGCGCTGCCTCCGAGCGCGCGCAGTGTTGCTTCCGCGGCCGAGTAGCCGCCGCTGAGGTCGGCACCGGCCTCGGGCGTGTAGCGATCCGAGAGTCGAAGATCGGTGAGGAGCAGCGGGACGGCGAGGACGGACACGCACAGCACAGGGATCGCGGCGCGCAAGGGTCGTCCGCGCCAGAGCACGAGTGCGACCGCGGCTTCCGAGGCGACGAGGAAGACTCCAAACGGATGAACCGCGACGGGAAGCAGGGCAGCGGCCGCGGCGGCGAGCGACGTGCGGCGGGTCGGGCGGTCTACGGCACGCACGAAGAGGTCGACCGCGAGCACGCTTGTGCATGCGAAGAGCGAGTACATGCGGCCGAACGTCCCATAGACCCCGAGCAGCTGCGATGTCGACGCAAGGGCGGCCGCGGTGAGCCCGGCGAGATGTCCGTTCAGACGGCGCCCGAGGTCGTAGCAGAGCGGAACGGTCGCGAGGGCGAAGAACACCGACAGCCAGCGAAGCGCGTCGGGCGACGTGTCCACCGCGAGCGCGAGGTGTGCGAGCACGAAGTGGAGCGGAGCGCCTCCTCGATCCAGGATGACCGTCCGCAGGACGTCGCCGAGCGGACGTGCGGAGATCAGCCCGGCGACCGCCTCGTCCTCGTGGAGCGGCGCGCCCGCGACGTCCGGAACGAGCCGGACGAGGAGCAGCGTCGTCAATCCCGCCACCGCGAGCGGCAGCGCGAAAGAGGTCGCGCTCCGCAGCGCGTGGCGTTCGAGTGCGGCGGTGCTCAAGAGCTGCTCCGCCGCGGACCCTAGCTCGCGCTATCCGTCGGTGTGTTTCAGCGCCGACTCTCGCCGTTGAGCGTCGTCGAGCGAGAGCTCGCCGGAACACACCATGTCGTTGAGCTCGTTCTCGACCCTGTCGACCTGGGCGGCCCGCGGATACGGCTCGGGCCAGAGGTTCCGCGGGTCGGTCGGGTGGCCTCCGAGCTCGAGGCTGATCAAGTGGTCCTCCTGGTAGTCGGACAGCGAGCCGCCGACGCCGTATTGACGCATTTGTCTCCGTTTCAGCTCGTTCGTGTAGCTCGTCGGCGGGCGGATCGTCCTCGTCCATCCCCGCGTGCAGATCGTGCTGTCGATCGTCGCCTGCGTCACGACCGGGTTGAGCACGCCGGGCGAGCGCACCGGATCGGCCGGATACGGCCCGCGGGAGTTGGAGTGACGAGGCGCGAACAGCGCGACTGCAAGGACGAGGAGCGCGAGTGGAAGCAGGACGGCGCGGTGGCGCATGTCGTCGAGGGTGAGGGCGCCCGCACGTCGCCGCAAGATGGCCCGCCCGGACAAAGCCCCTTCGGCCCGGCCGCTAGACTGCCGCGGTACGGGGCCATAGCTCAGCTGGGAGAGCGTCGCGCTGGCAGCGCGAAGGTCGCCGGTTCGAGCCCGGCTGGCTCCACTAGTACGATCCGCGACCGAGATGAGGTTTCGCCGTCTCGCCGTCGCGTTCTTCCTCGCGGCGGCCGTCTGCACGACATCGGGCGCGGGCGCCATGGTGCATGCAGCACCGGCCTCAGCCGTTCGCGTCGACGAGCTCGGTTTCGCGCCGGCGGAGGCAAAGATCGCCTACCTTCTCGGCAACTCGACGCAGCCGGTCTCCTTCACCGTGGTGGACTCGGCCGGCAAGACCGTCTCCTCCGGTAACGCCGGCGCCAGCCGCGGTCGCTGGAACGCGCGCTACGCAACCGTGCGCCCGCTCGACTTCTCGTCCGTCAACCATGTCGGCACGTACACCGTGCGTGCGGGCGGCGCGGTGTCCGCTCGGTTCCGTGTCGCCGCGGCGTCAGACCTCTTCCGGCCGAGAGTGCGCGAGGGCGTCGCGTTCTTCACCGCCCAGAGGGACGGCGCCCGCGTCATCCCCGGCTCGCTCGACCGGCGACCGTCGCATCTCAACGACCGCCGCGCGCGACTGTACGACTGGCCTCGTTACGAGAGCGCTGACAGCGACGTCATCCTCGGCCGTTCGCTCGTTCCGCTCGGAGGAAGACCGGTCGACCTCGCCGGCGGCTGGGTCGACGCGGGCGACTTCATCAAGTTCGCGCACACGACGGCGTACGCGGACACACTGCTCCTCGCAGCACGACGCGCGCTGGGCGCGAACGCACCTGCCGCGCTCGGCCCTGAGACCCGCTTCGGGCTCAACTGGCTCGGGAAGGCGTGGGACCAGCGGCGCAAGGTGATGTACATCCAGGTCGGCATCGGCTCGGGCAACAAGCAGGGCACGTTCTACGGCGACCACGATCTCTGGCGCCTGCCGCAGCGCGACGACCGGCTCCCGGGAGGAAGCAAGACCCGTTACCTCCGCGAGCGGCCCGCGTTCCGCGCGAACAAGCCCGGGACGAAGGTGCCGCCGAATCTCGCCGGCCGGGTCGCCGCCGCGTATGGACTCGCGGCGCAGGTCGACGCGCATGACGCGGCCGAAGCTCGCTCGGGCCGAGCTCGCGCAGGGCGCTTCGGCCTTCGCCGCAGCGAAGACTTCCGGCGTCCGCCCTGCCGATGTCGTCACCGCGCTGCCGCACGCCTTCTATCCGGAGTCGTCCTGGCGCGACGACCTCGAGCTCGGTGCCGCCGAGCTCGCGCTCGCAGGACAGGAGCTCGGCGACGACCGCGCGGGCACCTGGTTGCAGTCCGCCGCGCACTGGGCTGATGCGTATCTGGGCGAGAAGGACCGGGACACGCTCAACCTCTACGACACGAGCGCGCTCGCGCACGCGGACCTGATCAAGGCGATGAGGGCGGCGCCGGGGCACAGCGGGCTTGCCGTCACCGAGTCGCGGCTCCTGGACGACCTGCGCGCGCAGCTGGACAAGGGCGTGGCGCGCAGCCGGAAGGATCCCTTTGGCGCCGGGGCTGTCTACGACGACTTCGACGCGGCGCCGCACACGTTCGGGCTCGATCGCGACCGCGCGGCTGTACCACGCACTCACGGGTGACGGCCGCTACGACGCGTTCGCCACTGCGCAGAGGAACTGGGCGCTCGGCGGCAATCCGTGGGGCGTGTCTCTGATGGTCGGCGTGGGACGGGACTTCCCGCACTGCATGCAGCACGTTGTCGCCAATCTCTCGGGCAGCGTGAACGGGAGGCCCCCCTCCTGCGCGGTGCGGTCGTCAACGGGCCGAACGACGCGTCGCTCTTCTCCGACGGGCTCGGAGACCGGTTCGACACGATGCGCCCGTGTCCGGCGCGGGGTGACCGCTATGCCCCGTTCACGGGCCACGGCAGCCGGTTCGTCGATGACGTCCGCTCGTGGCAGACCGTCGAGCCGGCGATCGACTTCACGGCCGCGGCCGTGCTGGCCTTCGCGCTGAGCTAGCCCAGCGGCTCGCCGAGCGCCGCGAGCTCTCGGCGCTCCGCCAGCCGGTTCAGCGCCTGCGCCTCGATCTGCCGCACGCGCTCGCGGGTCAGGCCGAGTTTCCGGCCGATCTTCTCCAGCGACTGCGGATCTCGGTCGCCGTTCATCCCGAACCTGAGCTTCACGACCTCGCGCTCGCGCTCGGGCAGCGTCTCGACCGCGTCCCGAACCGCGCTCTCGCTGAGACTGACGTGGACTTCCTCCGACGGCTCGGCATCCTCGCCGGCGATGAGGTCGCCGAAGCTCGAGTCTCCATCCTGGCCGACCGGGCGGTCGAGACTCGTGACGGCGCGAGCAGCTCCGCGGACCTCCTGCACGTGCTTCAGCGAGAGTTTCGCCCGGTCGGCGATCTCCTCGGCGGTCGGGTCGCGCTCGAGTTGTGAGATCAGCTCCCGCTCGGCGCGTGCGATCTTCTGCTCGCGCTCGACGATGTGCACAGGGATGCGAATCGTGCGCGACTTGTTCGCGACGCCTCGCTGCACCGCCTGGCGTATCCACCACGTCGCATACGTGGAGAACTTGTAGCCCCGGCGCCAGTCGAACTTCTCGACCGCGCGGATGAGGCCGATGATCCCCTCCTGGATGAGGTCGAGGAGCGAGATGCCGTGTCCCTGGTACTTCTTCGCGATCGAGACCACGAGCCGGAGGTTGGAGTTGACCATCAGGTCCTTGGCCTCGCGGTCGCCGAGCTCGATCCGCTTCGCGAGCTCGACCTCTTCCGCGGCCGTCAAGAGCTTGTAGCGGCCCGCCTCGTTGAGAAAGAGCTGGAGTGCGTCGGTCGTCGCAACGGCCAGGTCGCCGTTCACGTACGTGCTGTCCTCGGCTCCCGGGCGCGCGCAGTCGTCTGTCAGAGGAACGCTGCGCTCCTCGAGCTGCTCGAAGAAGCCCGTCACCTGATCCTCGTCGAGCTCCGCCTCCTGCAGGAACTCGCTCACGGCCGAGAGGTTGAGGCAACCCTGCTCCTCGCCCTGCTCGAGCAACGCCTGAAGACGCTCGTCAGCCACCATTTTGCGCTCCTCTCCCCAGTTCGTGGGATCGGCTAACTCGGATTCTCACTCCTCGCACGAAGGCGTGCATCCCCCGTCACAGGTTGACGCGTACGGTCGACGAGATCCCACCCAGGAGGACGCCCATGCGCCGACCAACCATCCGGTCGCTGGCGGGGGGAACGGCCGGGATCGCCATCGGAGTGCTCTTCGGCATCGCCCTCACGGGCATCTCTGCCGGAGAGATCAGCCCGCCGCCGGCTTCGCCGACGGTCGAGGCAGCCCATCTGCCGCCGCTGCTGACGGTCCCCGGCGAGCCGGTGACGCTGCGCTACGCGATCGTCTGCGCGCCGCGCGACGACGGCCTCCCCTGCGACGGCGCGGGCGACGTCTACGTGCGCGCGGGCCAGACCGGCGTGTTCGAGAAGCTCCCCCTGCAGCGCGGAGCGAGCTCCCTGGACGGCCGCTACTCCGTGACGTTGCCGGGGCGCGTGAGCTCGTTCGCGACCGGCTTCTCCTACTACGCGGTGCTCCGCGACCGTGCGAGCGGCGCCCAGGTCGTCGTCCCATCGGGAGGGGCGTCCGCGCCGCAGCGGAGCCTCCCGTTCCGCAACCTGGCGAACGTCTCGCTCGGTGCGCACGCGTTCGGGCGCACGCGCGCGCCGGACGAGCGCGTCGTCGCCGCGCCGTGGGGGAGCGGGGTCGGCCAGGCCGGGCTCGCCGGCTCCCGCGAGCTCGGGCTTGTCGGGCCCTCGTCGTTCGACGTCACCGACGACGGGACGGTGACGCTCCTCGACCAGGTCAACGGCCGACTCGAGCGGTGGTCGCACGGAACGGTCACCGCCACCTCCGTCGACGTGAACGGCGACATCGCCGACCTCGTGGTGGAGAAGGACGGCTCGGTCGACGTCCTCGAGTCGCCGACACGGGCGACGCCGGCGCCGATGCTGCGGAGCTTCTCCGCGACTGGCGCCCCGAAGTGGGCCCGCCGCCTGTCCGACCGGACCTGGTCGAGGCTCGCTCTCGGCCCCGACGGCCCGGTCGTCCAGCAGGAGCCGTCCGAGCAGTGGCTGCCTGCGGCCGTGGCCGGCGAGGCGCTCGACCGGGCAGAGCAGGCTCGCCGCGGACGGCCCGGGCGCCGCATCGCAGGCAATCGTGAGCTGGTCGTCGACCGCGTCGGCCCGAGCGAGCTTCGAGTCGCGGAGGTCGGAGCGTCCGGAATGACGCGCTCGTGGCGGATCACGAGCCAGACGCCGCTCGGAGAAGTCCAGCTCGCCGAGCCGCTGGACAACCGCATCGTCCTGGTGGTGAAGACGTACACCGACGATGCGAGCGAATACGTCCTCCTCGTGCTGGACCGCAGCGGCGCCGTCAGCCGGCTCTCCCTCGATGCCTTGGAGTGGGCTGAGAGCGCGCCGCTCGCGCGCTTCCGGCTTTCAGGCACGTCCCTCTATGAGCTCGGCTCCTCGCCGAACGGCCTGTTCGTCAACCGCATCGACTTGGAGGTGAACCCATGAGGGCGTTCGCTCTCGCGCTCGGAGCCGGCCTCGTTCTCGCCGCGTGCTCCGGAGCCCAGGCGTACCACCGCTTCTGGACGAGGTGCAACACGGACGCGCCGACGTTCATGACGACGATGACGCGCGACGCCGCCCAGGACTATGCCAATGCCGCACGCTACGACGGCTACCAGTGGGGCGGAGGCTGTTGGAACTACGACGACGTCGACTCCTACCCCGCCGATCCGCCGGGCGACGCGTCGACGCACGGAGAGGGCGGTGACTGTTCCGGGCTCGCGTTCAAGACCTGGCGCGAGTCGGTCGACGAGTGGCGCGACGGGCGCTACTACTGGTACGCCCTGCGGAACGTGCACGGGCCGTACTCGGCCGCCCGCTTCAAGGACGGCGCCGGCGCTCCGAATCATCAGATTGCCAAGTCGACCGCGGGCGTGATGGACGCGTTCGCGAGCGCCAATCACATCGGCCTTGTCTTCTTCCGGTCCGTCTACGGTGGTGACCAGATCGTCGAGGCGAAATGCGAGTCGTGCGGGACGAACATCTTCTTCCGCACATACCGCAGCGATCCCGGCTACGGCGGAGTGGCGAGATGGGGCTGGACCGGCTGAGTGGCACCGTGGCCATTGCGTTGCTGCTCCTCGTCCCCCTCGGATGCGACGACGACTCCCCCGGGCCGCTTCGACTGCTCGACGGGAGCGCCGCCGCGGAGTTCGAGCCTGTGCCTGGGAGTGTCGTCGCATCTGGACGCGAGCTCCGCGGCACCGCCCTGGGCCGCCGCTTCATCCTCTGCCGTCCCGAGAGCGTCGGGGCCGACACGCTCGTAGTCGAGCGGATCGGCGTCGTCGGCGAGAGCCTGACGTTTGCCGACCGCGACCGCCGCACGCTCTATGCGTGCGACGGCGGCATCGACGCCACAGGCGAGCGCGATCCACCGTGGTGCAGCAGTTCGGCCGGCAAGCTCTTCGACGGTCGGCTGCTCGATCCGCGGCTCGACGTCGGCTGCCGCGACCGGGAGGGTCGCCCGCTCGCCTACGCGTGGGTCGAGCCGGTCGCCGGCGCTCGCTGGATCGGGGTCGAACAGGGCGGCTTCACCGAGGTGTACGAGGTGCTCGGCAGGCTGCCCGTGCGGGTTGCGACGCGGCGGCGGATCGACCTCTCGCGATCCACGGCCACGTTCGGTGTGACGCAGTACTCCGGCGCCGGAGTCCCGCTGATCCGAGGGGATCTCGAGGCGGCGGTTGCGGGCTGAGGAGGCGGGTAAACTCGCAGGACCGTGTGGGAGCTGATCTGGCTGATGGTGATCATGAAGATCCCCATCCTGTACCTCTGCTGGGTCGTCTACTGGGCGATCAAGGCGGAGCCCCGGCCCGAGGAGCCTGCGTCGCTCGTGCCGGCCGAGGACAGCCCCGGCGGTGGCGACGGCTGGCGCCCGACCCGGCGCCCGCGCCGGCCTGGTCCGCACGGCCGGCCGACCCGTACGTACGCGCGCACGCGGCGGACACCGGTCAGGGCATGACGTCGACGCCGACGCCGTACGAAGAGAGCAGGCCGGCGGACACCGTTGCGGGCCTCCTCGCGGCCCTCTCGATCTTCGCGAGCGCCATCGGGATCGCGTGGCGTCCTCTGCGGCTGATTCCGCTCGCGATCCTGCTCGCCCTGATCGCCCTCGCCATCGGCGGACGACACGAGCGTCTCGCGGGATGGGCCGTCTACATCGGCGCCGCCTCGTTCGTGCTCGGAATGGCGGCCGCCGTCATCACGAGCAACCCGCTCTGGTAACGGCGATCACGCTGGTCCCGCTGCTACAAAGGACCACGTGACGGACGTCGACGGACTCAACGCTGGCTTCGCGCGCGACCTGCTCGAGGACTATCTCGAGAACCCGGACGCCGTCCCGACCGAGTGGCGCCAGCTGTTCGAGAGCGGGGACAGCGACGTCGTCGCGACGCATCCCGGGCTCGTCCGGCTCCTCGAGCTCGCCGGCAACGGCCACACCGAGGCCCCCGTCGCGCCCGCGCCGCCCAGCCCGCCCGCGCCGGAGCCCGTCCCTGCGCCGCCGGCCGCGGAAGAGCGCCCCTCGGACGAACTGCTCGGTGCCGTCGCCGCGGCGATGGCACTCGTGAAAGCGCATCGGATGCACGGGCATCTCGCCGCCCGGCTCGACCCGCTCGGGTCGGAGCCGCCGGGCGATCCCGCGCTCGAGCCCGAGCGGCTCATCCCGAAGCTGACGCCCGAGCTGCAGGCGCAGGTTCCGGCCGGCGTCCTCAGGCTCTATGTCCCTGGTGAGACGCTCGCCGACGCCCTCCCGAAGCTGAGCGAGACGTACTGCGGGACGATCGCGTACGAGATCGAGCACATCGCCGAGCACGAGAAGCGCATGTGGCTGCGCCAGGCGATCGAATCGGGACGGTACCGCCAGCCTCTCACCGACGAGGAAAAGAAGAGTCTGCTCGGCCAGCTTTCCCGCGTCGAGGCGTTCGAGCAGTACCTCCGGCGCGCGTTCCTCGGCCAGAAGCAGTTCTCGATCGAGGGGCTCGACGTGATGGTGCCGATGCTCGACCAGACGATCGAGCTCGCCGCCGAGAACGGCGCACACGAGGTCGTGATCGGGATGGCCCATCGCGGCCGGCTCAACGTCCTCGCGCACACGCTCGGCCTGGGCTACGACTCGATTCTCCGGGAGTTCGAGGGTGAGCGCACGATCGAGGCGGTCGTCGCCACCGACGAAGGCGGCACCGGCGACGTGAAGTACCACCTCGGCGCGGAGGGGACACGTTCGACTCCGGCGGGCGAGATCACCGTCACGCTCGCTGCGAACCCGAGCCATCTCGAGGCGGTCGACCCCGTCGTCGAAGGCCGCGCGCGAGCCGAGCAGACCGACCGCTCGACCCGCTACGGCCTCCACGATCCGGCCGTTGCGCTGCCGATCCTCATCCATGGAGACGCGTCGTTCCCCGGCCAGGGCGAGGTCGCCGAAACCCTCAACCTCGCGGGGCTCGAGGGCTACTCGGTCGGCGGGACGCTCCACCTGATCGCGAACAACCAGGTCGGCTTCACGACCGATCCGAGCGAGGGGCGCTCGACGCGCTACTCGAGCGACCTCGCGAAGGGCTTCGACATTCCGATCGTCCACGTCAACGCCGACGATCCCGAGGCTGCGGTCTCAGCCGTCCGGCTCGCACTGGCGTACCGGCGCCGCTTCGAGAGCGACGTCGTCGTCGACCTCGTGGGCTACCGCCGCCACGGCCACAACGAGCAGGACGAGGCGGCCTACACGCAGCCGTTGATGGCGGTGCAGGTCGCCGAGCACCCGACCGCCCGTCAGCTGTTCGCAGAGCGGCTGATCGCCGAGGGCGCCGTCACTCCCGAAGAGGCCGACGAGCTCGTTCGGGACGTCACCTCGGAGCTGAAACAGGCGCACGAGGCCCTGAAGGCGACGTTCGGGACGCCGCCGGCGCCGGAGGGAAAGATCCCGTTCTCGGTGGGCGGCGAGGTCGTGACCGCGGTCGCCGCCGATGCCCTGCGATCGCTCAACGAGGAGCTTCTCCGCGTGCCCGACCACTTCACCGTGCATCCGAAGCTGAAGGGGCAGCTGGAGCGCCGCTTGCAGACGATCGAGGACGGCGGGATCGACTGGGGACAGGCCGAGGCGCTCGCGTACGGCTCGCTTCTCACCGAGGGCATCCCGATCAGGCTCACGGGGCAGGACACACAGCGCGGGACCTTCTCCCACCGGCACGCCGTCCTCCACGACGCGCAGACAGGGGAAATCTTCACGCCGCTGCAGAATCTCGACGAGGCGACCGCATCGTTCGAGATCTACAACTCGCCGCTCTCCGAGTACGCGTGCCTCGGGTTCGAGTACGGCTACTCGGTCGCGGCGCCGGAGGCGCTCGTCCTCTGGGAGGCTCAGTTCGGCGACTTCGTCAACGGTGCGCAGATCGTGATCGACCAGTTCATCGTCGCCGGCCTCTCGAAGTGGCGCGAGACGACGCGGCTCACGCTGCTCCTGCCCCACGGCTACGAGGGCAACGGGCCCGAGCATTCCAGCGCGCGGCTGGAGCGGTTCCTCCAGCTCGCCGCGCAGGAGAACATCAGGGTCGCGAACCCTTCGACGTCCGGCCAGTACTTCCACCTCCTCCGGCGGCAGGCGCTCGACGCTGCGGGGCGGCCGCTCGTCGTGATGACGCCGAAGGGGCTACTGCGCCTCAAGCAGGCCTCGACGACGCTGAGCGAGCTTGCGGAAGGCTCTTTCCAGAGCGTCATCGATGACCCGTCCGCCGGGCGGGACGAGGTGACGCGCCTGGTGCTCTGCTCCGGGAAGCTCTACTACGACATCGTCGGCCACGAAGCGCGGGCGGAGGCGCATAACGTCGCGGTCGCGCGGATCGAGCAGCTCTATCCCTTCCCGGTCGAGCCGTATGCGGCGCTCGTCGCCGGCTACCCGAACCTCCGCGAAGTCCGCTGGGCCCAGGAGGAGCCGCAGAACATGGGGGCGTGGCGGACGATCCGCCACCGCCTCGAGGCTCCGCTCCTCGAGAAAGGGATTCCGCTCGCGTACACGGGCCGTCCGTGGCGGGCGAGCCCGAGTGAGGGCTATCCCACCGCGCACCTGCGGGAGCAGGACCGCATCGTGCGCGCCGCCTTGACCTAGCGGGCCGCTACGGCTTGGGCTTGTGGCGGGAGCGCATCCGCGAGCTCGCCTCGAGGACGCGCGCTGCCACTTTCGGCCCGTGGATGCGGGCGATGTTGAGCACCTGCTTGCGCTGCGCGGGTGGCAGTCGGCGCCAGATGTCCCAGGCGGTGAGGGCGATTCCGAGCGGCCCAAGACGTCGACTCGGCCTCAGCACGGCCGCCATCCTCGCACAGGGCTCAGGGCTTTTGCTTCGTGCCCTTGTCCGGGAGGGGCTGCTGCGGCGCGGCCGGCATTGACGAGGTCGTCGGGGGAGTCGTCGGCGCCGCGGGTGGCGTGGTGGGGGGAGCCGCAGGCGTCGAAGGCGCCGAGGACTGCGCGTTCGGCTTCCCGCTGTTGTCGCACGGCGGCGGCGGAGGGATGATGCCGCGCTTGACTGCGTGCGTGATCTTGTCCTCGATCCGCTGCTTGATCGTCTTCTTCGGGTGATCGGGGTCAGGCTCGGGCTCCGGCTCGGGCTCAGGGGTGGGATCGACCGGAGGCTGAGGCTGCGAGGGGGGTGGCGACGAGGCGAGGTCGCGAGTGCTGGTGCTGGGCGTCGGGGCCGGGCTCGGAGCAGGGGTGGGAGTGGGCGTCGGTGAGGGACTGGGCGAGGGCTGAGGCGTCGGCGCGGGAGCCGGCTTCGGGCGTGGGGACTTGCCCGCTCCGGCGGGCTTGAAGACGGCGTTGCCGCCGGCAGCCAAGGCCGAGCCGCCGGAGGCGCCGGCGTGGACGGCCGCTAGGCTTGCCGCACGTGCGATTTGACGCTCCCGAGCAGCCGCAGCAAGCCGGTCGAGGCCGGCCCTGTCAGCTCCGGACCGTGCAGGGGCACGCACGGAGCGCTCCAGCGATGATGGCGGGGCGGTCAGGCCACGGCCGGGGCCCTGATCGGAGTCGAACAGGGTCGGTAGACCCATCGCCGTGGAAATTGCTCCCGTCATCAGCGCGGCGGCTAGGACGCGCGCGCACATTTCCCTCATGGAACTCCCCTGATTGCCGATACCTGGATCAAGGGATGTATCGGCAGTAGGCCGGGAGGACTTGAAGGGAAGCCGTGGGTAGTTTCAAGGTCAAGCTCGTTGTCTACTTTCTGCTGCTCTCGCTCTTGCCCCTCGCAGCCGCGTTCTGGGGCTTCTCGACGGTTGCCAACCGTAGCGAGACTCGGCGGGTTGATGCACGACTACAGGCGGGTCTCCGTGCGACGCTGGCCACGTATCAAGAGCAACTAGGGGCCGCCGACCAGGCTGCTGCCCGGCTCGCGCGAAATCCCTCGTTCCAGCGAGCGCTCTTCCGACACGACCGACGCGCGCTCGAGGCGATGCTCCGCACGAGGCCCAATCTGTCCGTGGAGGGCACCGACGGTTTCCGGGTCGGACGCAGGCCGCAAACGGCGGCCGTCCGGCAGGTCGCGGTGGTCGGGCCGAAGGGCAGCACCCAGGGGGCCGTGATTGCCTCGGTTCCCCTCGACGGCGCGCTCGTCCGGCGCCTCGAGAACCGCTCGGGTCTCCAGAAGAAGGACAACGTCATCCTGGTCGAGGGCGGACGCATCGTCGCCGGGCCGCCCGGCGTGCGAGGCCCGTTCAGCGTCCTGACCGGGAAGACCCGGACGGTGCCGATCGCCGGCACCCGTTACCGCGTGTTGGTGGCCGACACGCTGGAGCGGCGCCGCGCCGCAACCCTCGGCGTCATCACTCCGCAGGCGCAGATCGACGCGGCCAATCGCGCCGCGACGACCCGCCTGCTCGTCGGGCTCATCGCCTCGCTCCTCCTCGTGGCCTGCGTCGCCTACATCGAGGGCCGCGCGATCGTGCGCACGATCCGCCGCCTCGTCGACGCCGCCCGGGCGATCGCGCGCGGCGACCTCAAGCAGCGCGTTCCAGTCCAGGGTCGCGACGAGCTCGCTCTCCTGGGCCGAACGTTCAACCAGATGGCCTACCAGCTGCAGACGAGGCTCGACGAGCTCGAAGCCGAGCGTGGCCGCCTGCGCGACGTCATCTCCCGGTTCGGTGAGGCCCTGGGGGCCACACACGACGCCGACCAGCTGATGCGTCTCGTGGTCGAGGCGACGATCGAGGCGACCGGCGCGTCCGGCGGAGTCCTCGTCGGCACGACGGGGAAGCTCGTGAAGGCCGGCTATCCGGACAAGGGCGGAGAGCGCATCGAGGTGCCGCTCCAGGCCGGGACGACGAACTTCGGTTCACTGATCCTGTTCGGCGACCACTTCGAGGAGGAGGACCGGATGACGGCCGTGTCGCTTGCCTCCCAGGCGGTCGTGGCGCTGGACAACGCCCGCCTGCACCGCATCGTCGAGCGGCAGGCTCTCGTCGACGGCCTTACCGGCCTTCCGAACCGGCGTCAGTGCGAGGAGACGCTCGCCGACGAGCTCGCCCGCGTCGAGCGCTTCGGCGGCCCGCTCGCTGTCGTCGTGGCCGACCTCGACTGGTTCAAGGACGTCAACGACCGCTACGGCCATCCCTCGGGCGACGCGGTGCTGCGCGAGTTCGCGGCCCTGCTCCAGGACACCGTCCGGGACGTCGACCTCGCAGGCCGCTGGGGCGGAGAGGAATTCCTCCTCGTCCTGCCCGGCACCGACCTCACGGGCGGTGCGCAGGTGGCCGAGCGGATCCGGGTCGCCCTCGCGGGACGGATCGTCCTGTCGGCCTCCGGGACCCCGATGCCGGTCACGGCGAGCTTCGGCGTGGCAGCGACGCCGCCGGCGAGCACCGCCTCCGAGCTCTTCGCGGCGGCAGACGCGGCCCTCTACGAGGCGAAGCGGAGCGGGAAGAACCGGGTTCAGACCGCCGCCGCGCCCGTCACGCATCCGTAACGGTCCCTACACTCCGGCTGTGGAAAAGTCCGCCGCGGGATAAAATCCTCCCGCACGGCAGCACATCGCCCCCCACACAGGAGACTCCATGCCGGTTGAGACCCCGTCGATCTTCGCGAAGGTCATCCAGGACCACCTCGAGTTGAAGGAGCGGAACTCGAAGCTCGAGGACACCATGCCCATCGGCCACTACGTGGCGAGCGATCCGTTCGACAACCATCCCCTCTTCAAGACGGAGGAGCAAGCCCGCATCGAAGAGACGATGGACGGCACCCAGCCGGCGGTTGTCGAGACGGCCGCGCTCGCGTGGCCGGGCGAGGAGACGGTGGAGCGCGTGGACGGCGACTCGTCGGAGGAGAACGGCGACCTCTGGGGCAAGAGCCGCGACTTCGACTGGGGCGACTGACGCCGCGTTAGGCTAGGCCTTCCGACACGACCGGGAGGCTGAGATGAAGAAACTCCTGCTGGGATTCGGCCTTGCGGCCGGAGTCGCGTACGGCGTGAACCGCTGGCTCGCCGCGCCGCAGCCGCATCCGTCCTGGGAAGAGACGGACAACGACCCGGAGGACCTCAGCTCCGATCTCGCCCAGCGGGCCCGGGAGGCCGAGGGAGCTCAGGCGGCCGAGGAGACCCCGATCACCTGAGCGGGCCGGGACGACCTCCAGGTCGTCGACGAAGGCCTCGAAAAGCGCCTCGCGCTCCGGGATTGCCGCGGATCCGCCGAACGGGTGATGCGCCGCGAGGCCGTGGGCTCTCATCGCACGTCCGAGGAACCCTCAAACGGGGGATTCCAGGGGCCCTTCCGTCCGTTTTGCTGTGTTTTCGGCTCTAGAAGGGGGATCCCACTGCGGCCGGAAACTCCAACCTCGACCCCATGAGCGACCACGCACTACCCCTGCGACTCGTCCTGGACGCCGCGGCGCCCTCACCCGCGCCGGAGCCCACGGCGCTCGTCGAGTCGTACCGTCGGCTCGCGGACGTCTTCCACGACGTCCTCGCGGAGCAGAGCCTCGACGCGCTCCTCGACCGGATCGCGAATGCGCTCGCCGACCTCGTTCCTCACGACTCGTTGACCATCTACGAGGCGGACGAGCCGCTGCGGATGCTGAGCGCGGTCTGGGCGCGCGACAAGTGGGCGGACAAGATCCTCGCCGACAAGTGCCCGTTCGGCGCTGGGCTGACGGGCTGGGGAGTCGAGCATCGGGAGCCCGTGCGCGCGAACAAGGCGCACCTCGACCCGCGCACTGAGACCGTCGCCGGCACGCCGGACGACGAGCCCGAGGCGCTGATCACGATCCCGTTGATCGCGCGCGGCTCGATCAAGGGTGCGCTGAACATCTACCGGCTCGGCGAGGAAGCGTCCTTCGACGACGACGAGTTCGAGCTTGCGAAGCGGTTCGGCGATGCGGCCGCGCTCGCGCTCGACAACGCGCAGATCCGTGCGCGCCTCGAGCACCAGGCGCAGACCGATCCTCTCACCGGCCTCTACAACCACCGGGCGTTCCACGAGCACCTCCGTCGAGCGCTGGCGAGCGCGAGCCGTTCGCACGAATCCGTGAGCGTCCTCATGCTCGACATCGACGACTTCAAGCGCGTGAACGACGTCTACGGCCACGGCTCCGGCGACGAGATCCTCCGCAGCCTCGCGGAGACCCTGAAGCAGGCGGTCCGCGCATCCGACGTCGTCTACCGCCTCGGCGGTGAGGAGTTTGCGATCGTGATCGCGTCCCACACACCCGAGAGCGCGGAGCGCCTGGCCGACCGCCTGGTCGAACGGGTCGAGCGCGCGGCGTTCGATCCCGCGGGGAGGATCACGATCTCTGTCGGGCTGGCCCGCGGGCCGGAGCACGCGATGAACCCGCGCGAGCTCATCGCCTGCGCGGAGGCCGCGATGATGACTGCGAAGACGCGCGGCAAGAATCAGATCGTCCTCTACGACGAGAGCTCCCTCGAGCGCCCGAGTGGCGACCTGATGCCGTCGACGCGCGACGTCCGCTCGGTCGCGCACCTCAAGATGCTCCAGAGCCTCGGCGGAAAGATCAACCGCATCAACGACGTGCGCCAGATCGGCCACGTGATCGCTGCGGAGCTGCGCTCGCTCATCGACTACCACAATTGCCGCGTCTCGCTCGTCCAGGGCGACGACGTCATCCCGATCGCGTTCGTCGGCCAGTTCACGAGCGAGACTCAGGAGCCGCTCGAGATCCTTGCGTGCAAGGTGGGGCAGGGAATCACCGGCCGTGTCGCCGAGACCGGCGAGTCGCTGCTGATCCCCGACGCGGCGAACTGCGAGTTCGCGCGCATCCTGCCCGGGACCGACGCGATCGACGAGTCCCAGGTCGTGGTGCCGCTGAGGTACGGCACCCGTGTGGTCGGCGTGATCGTGATCTCCAAGCTCGGGCTCGACCAGTTCGACGAGGACGACGTCCGCCTGCTCGAGGTGCTCGCCGGCCATGCAGCCGTCGCGCTCGAGAACGCGTCGCTCTACGAGGCCGCGCGCAAGGAGGCCGAGCGCGCGACCGCGCTGCTCGAGTTCAGCCGAGAGCTCTCCTCGGCAGACGGGATGGACGAGGTCGTGGCGCGCATCGTCCAGCTGTCGGCCAGGACGCTCGGCTGTCCCCGCGTCTCCGTCTGGTTCCAGGACGCCGCGGGTGACGAGATCTCCGTCCGTGCGACACACGGGTACTCCAGCGCCGAGCGGGAGGATCTCTCCCGGATGCGTTTCGACCATGTCGCCGCCGCGGAGTTCCTCGCATGCAAAGAAGCGTTCGTCGTCGACGAGGACCAATACCGCACGATCATGGGCAGCTACGAGTTCGGTGAGTTCAAGCCGTTCGGAATCGCGCCGCTCACCCTCGATGGCGGCCGTCTCGGCTGCATCGTGGTCGCGCCGCCCGAGGACGGCGAGTTCACGCAGCTCCATCTCCGGCTCCTCGCCGGCATCGCGCACCAGGCGCGGCTCGCCCTCACGAACGCCGGAAACTTCACCAGCCTCGAGAAGACGTTCATCGAGACCGTCGAGGCGTTGGCGAACGCGCTCGAGGCGAACGACGAGTACACGTCGTCACACGCTCGCTGGATCACGGACCTCTCGCTCAAGGTCGGCCAGGGGCTCGGGCTCGACATGCGCGCGCTGAAGCGACTCGAGCTCGGGGCGCTCTTCCACGACATCGGGAAGATCGGGATTCCCGAGACGATCCTGTCGAAGCCCGGCCCGCTCAGCGACGAAGAGCGCAAGATCGTCGAGAAGCATCCGGAGCTGGGGGAGAAGATCATCGCTCCGATCGACCGGCTCGAGGACGTGCGGCCGATCGTCAGGCACTGTCACGAGCGCTACGACGGCGCCGGCTATCCGGACGGGCTCTCCGGCGATGCGATCCCGATCGAGTCGCGGATCATCCTCGTCTGCGACGCGTTCCACGCGATGACCACGGACCGGCCCTATCGCCGCCGCCTTCCGGTCGAGGAGGCCGTGCGCCGGCTCGAGGAGGGCGCAGGCACCCAGTTCGACCCGCACGCGGTCGAGGTCTGCGTGCGGCTGCTCGCCGAGCTCGCCTAGTTCTGACGTCGCGTACCCGAGAGGGCGTCGAGCCCCTCGGAGAAGCTCACGTACGGAGTCGCGGGCGGCGCGGCGCTTCGCTCGAGACGTCGCTCCTCGTCCCCGAGCGCCCGCTCGCCGCGGCTGAGCGCCTCTTGCCGGGCTGCGAGGCCGGCCTGCGCGCGGACGACCTCCGCCTCGCGTCCCGCGATCGCGTTCTCACGTCCTGCGATCGCGTTCTCGCGTCCCTTCAGCTCGGCCTCGCGTGCCGCGAGCCGTGCTTCGGCCTCGTCGACTCGTGCGAGCTCACGCTCACGCGCGTCGAGAGCTCCTGCGCGGGCATCGACCTCGGCCAGACGCTCTGCGAGGTGGCGTTCCTGCTCTCCCACGCTGCGCTCCGCATCGGTGCGCTCGATCGAGGCCTCCTGCTCCGCGGCCTCGAGAAGCGCGGCACGCCGGTCGAGATCGTCGCTCGCGCGTGCAATCTCCTGCCGTGAAGCCTCTCCTGACGCCTGCAGCTCGGACTGCGCCTCGGCAAGCTCGCGCTGCCGCTTCTCCAACTCGCGCTCCCGCTCGTGCATCCGCGCGAACGAGCTCTCGAGCTCGGCCTTCCGTCGTTCGTGCGCGGCCTGGGCCTCGCCGTGCTGCGCCTCTTTCGCCGTCAGCGCAACAAGGGCGTCCTCGATCTCGATCTCTCGCGCCCGCAAGGCAGCTTCGCGTGCCGCGACGTCGCGCTCACGAGGCGCTAGCGCGTCGGCCTGCGCCTGGACGTCCGCCTCTCGTCGCTCGAGCAACTCCTCGGTGTAGGCGTGGTCTGCGTCGGGCGTCGGCTCGGCCGGTTCGGCGCGCTTCAGCCTGAGCCACGACTCCCGCCGGCGGTCGCCCGACTCGGCGAGGTCACGTTCGCGCCGCTCGACCTCGAGCTCGCGCCGCGAGACGTCGGCGGCGCGCTCGCGCAGCGCGCGCTTCATGTCCTCGAGCTCGACCAGCTGCTGCGTCTTCTGCTCGCGTCGCTGGTCGGCGAGGCGGCGCGCCAGCTCGTGCAGCTCGTTGCGGTCCGGCTCGTCCGGCTGGGCCCATGTGCCCTCCCAGCCCTCTTCCCACGCGTCCCCCCGGTGCTCCATGCCCAGAGCGTAGCGCGGTCATTCGGCGGCAAGGCGACGGCGCGGAAGAACAGCTAGCTGCTGATCACGACCCGGCGTGCGCCGTCACGCTGGACGCGGACGGCGTAGTCGCCGCCGCCCAGCGGCTCGGCGGTGAACGTTCCGCCGAGGGCGCGCGCCGGCCGGAAGCGCAACCGCAGGGTCTCCGCGCCGGCCGGATCGAATGTGCGGTACGCGACCGTGTTTCGTCCGTACGACACCGTCTGGACGACCGACGTCGAGCCGAGCAGATGGTTCTGACGGAGCGGCGCGAGCTCGGGGATCGCCGCCATGGCCCAGTTGAAGCTGCGGAGGTAGTCGCCGTACCCGTCGCTGAACCAGTACGTGTTCGTCGGCCGCCGTCCGCAGCAGGAGATGCGCCCGTCCGACCCCGCGAAGTACGTCGCGTAGTTCAGCGAGCGCACGGCGAGCTCGCGCGCCCGCACGTCTCCCGTGCGGGCGTAGAGCAGCGCATTCACGGCCGCCCAGCGTGATGTCGTGCTGCCGAGGCCGACGCGTGAGCAGCAACCCGGCTTGCCCGGCGCACGTTGCTCGTCGATCGCCCAGGCGCCGTCGAAGGGACCGCGTCCGAAGCGTGCGCGCACGTACTGCAGCAGCGCCCCCGTGTGCTCCTTCCAGAGTGGGTCGCGATCGGAGTGTTCGAGCAGATAGAGCGCGGTCAGCGTCGGCGGAACCTGGTTTCGGCTCGCGCGGTTGTACGGCACGTCCTCGTAGAAGCCGCTCCAGTCGTTGCGCGGAAGCTGGACGCGCAAGAGCCATGACCACGCGACGTTGCGGGCGCGCTCGTATGCGGGGACGTCTCCTGCGCCGAGCTCGATCAGCTCGTCGAACAGCTGTAGCGGGCCGACCACCGCGCCGCCGAACTGCGCACCGTCCAGGACGGCGCCCGTCCGCGCGTTCACGCGGAACGGCCACGGAGTGTGCGTCGCGTCGCCGGCCCTGACGTGGCGGGCGAGCGCGTTCGCCGACGCGATCGCGGCCGTGAGGTATCTCCTTTCTCCTGTCAGCTCGTGGAACTGGAGGTATCCGCGGCCGAGGAGGCCGACCTTGTCCGGCTCCGTCCCGCCGTAGAAGCGCCGGGGCATCCCCGCGAGGCAGCGGCCGTACGTCCTGTCGCCTGCGCAGCTCGTCGCGAACGGAACACGGGGCCAGGCCCAGCCTCGAGGGGTCGTTCCGTGTGCAAGCTGGTAGTCGAGGACTCCGCGCACGGCGGCGATCGCGCGGCGATCGCCGGAGTACGGATACCAGGCGACGAGGGAGTCCACGAACGATGCGTTGAGGAACGCGGGATTGTGCTGCCAGTAGACGCCGCGCAGGGTCGTGCCGTCGAAGACCGCGTAGTTCGCGTAGACCTTCGCTCGCGTTCTCGGGTCGACCGGGACGCGGCGCTCGATGAAGTTCCACCCGAGGCGGAGGACGCGGTCGTACCCGAGCCCCGCGCTCGGTCGGTACCACGCGAGGAGCCGTCCGCTGCCGTCCTTGACGGCCGCGTGCCATGGGAGCAGCGGATGGACGAGGCGCGCCGGCGCGCGAGTCATGGCGGCCGCGCGTGTCGGCAGCAGCCCGAATTGTCTCAGCGCTGGGATGAGCATGAAGTACGGACGCATGTCGGCGGAGTGCGGCCAGCTCCCGGTGAACGTCTGGAGCGGCGCCACAGGATTCAACCGCTCCAGCGTGCGGACGAGTCTCACCGATTGGCCTCGCGCCGGCACGACCCGGTCCGCGCCGCTCCACCACAGCTGCAACGGGACGCCCGACAGTGCGATCGCGCGCGCATAGTGGATCGGGCTGCGCGCCGCATAAGCGTGCGGACGCGTGCGCGGCGTGCCTCCGACTTCGCGGACGGCGAGCCTCCTCAGTCCCGCGCCGAGCGTGCTTCGCCATCCCGACAGACAGCGCCGGTTGCAGCGGAGCCGTGAGAAGTCGCGGTAGCGCCGCGCGAGATCGGTGACCGCATCGAACGCCGCTGCGCCGGCGAGCACCGAAGGATGCCGCGCGAGGAGGAGCAGCGTCTCCTGCCCGCCCATGCTCGCGCCGAATGCATAGACGCGGTCGCGCCGAATGCGCAGCCAGGGGATCGCGCGCGTGACGATGTCCGGCATTCGCGCCAGGTCCTCGACCTGTCCGCGGTATCCCCACGAGAACCGGCGGAGTCGTCGACCCTGCCCTTCGGGGTTGACGACCGCGAATGGCCCGAGGGCGGGGAGGTTGCCCCAGCGGTCGACGTTCTCCATCGCGGACACACCGCGGCCGTGCGGCGAGATGACGAGCGGAAGCGGTGGGTTGCGATCCGGCCCGTACCAGTCCGGGAGAACGACGTGCGCTGCGCGTCGTTCTCCGTCGTGTGTTCGATACTCGATCGTCACGACGCGCACGTGCACTTCATCCCAGCCGTTGCGCGACGCAGGGCTCGCACTCGCTCCGCCGGCTGCAACGGACAGTACGAGGAGCACGCAACAGAGACCTCGGCGGCCCATCGTCCCGATGATTCCACCGGTTTCGCCGTCTCACAAGAGGCCGCGGCAATCCGAAGCCCTCGCGGCTGCGTACGTCGGTTCTGAGGGGTCGAACCGCCGGCCCCGGCCCACCTTGGAGGGAGGAATTCCGTGAAGAGGTTGCTGTTGATCGTCGGGGCCGCCGCGCTGGCCGCAGCTCTGACCATTGCGGGCGGGGCAGGGGCGCGGAGCCAGGCGAGCACGGCCCGCATCGCCGCCGCGATGACCGCCGCGAACGAAATACCGACGCCGAAGGGCGACGTGAACGGCGCACGAGGAGTATTCACCGCGATGCTGACGAAGACCGACTCCGGTGCGTCGATGGCGTGGAAGCTGGACTTCTCCAACCTGAGCGGCAACGCGATTGCCGCACACGTCCACGTCGCCGACCGCGGGAAGTCCGGTCCGGTCCGCGTGCCTCTCTGCGCACCGTGCACGAGCGGCACCACCGGCACTTCGAACATCGACGCGGCAGTGCTCGACGCGATCCAGACGGATCGCGCCTACGTGAACGTCCACACGGTGCAGAACCCCGCCGGCGAGATTCGTGACCAGGTCACGCTCGTCGCCAACGCGACGACGGCTATGCGAGCGTCGCAGGAAGTGCCAAAGCCGAAAGGCAACGTGAGGCGTGCGTCGGGGATCTTGACGGCGGCCGTGACGAGGTCCGGCTCGACCGGCGTGCTCACGTGGCGCCTGACGTTCAAGCGCCTGACGGGCCGCGCGCTCGCAGCCCACATCCACATCGGTGCACGCGGCAAGGCGGGACCGGTGGTCGTCCCGCTCTGCACGCCGTGCAGAACGGGCGCCCGCGGTCGCGCGACCCTCAGCGCGGCCGTGCTCTCCGCGCTCGAATCCGGCCGGGCGTACGTGAACATCCACACCAAGCGGAACCCGGCCGGCGAGGTGAGGGGACAGATCAGAGCCCTTGCTTTGACGGTCTCCTAGACCTCGGTGTGACGCGGGGCCCGGCTTCTTGCCGGGCCCCGCTCGTCTCTCTTTTGCTTGTCCCGAGCCCTAGCAGGGCTGCGACGGGAACTTGTTGCCCGAGTTGATCGGGCCGCGTGCCGCCGGACCGCCGGTGCTTGGAGTCGGCGACACCCACAGCGGACGCTGCTTCGCAGGGCAGAGCGTCGAATTCATGACGCCCGAGTTCACCGAGTCGCCGATGGTGGCCGACGTGTCGAACGGGCCGTCTGCGCGACCCGGGTAGCGGCCGATGTAGCCGGAGACGAACTTGATGTTCGTCGGCGACGGGTTCGAGCCGTTGACGAAGAAGCCCGAATGGCCTCCGCCCTTGATCGTGACTCCGCTGAACGTGATGTTCGAGCCGCCGGAGATCTGGATCGCGTCCTGGTGACAAGCGATGTTGGCACCCTTGGCGGGGAGCGTGATCGTGCCGCCCGCGATCGTCAGGTTCCGCGCCGAGCCGTCGATGCCGTCACACCGGCTGTTCGTGATGGCGATCTTCGCGATCCGGCCCGTGCACTCCGGCATGAGGTGCACCGCGTCCTTCTGCGTCGACGCGGCGGTGATCGTGACCTGGAGCAGCGTCAGGTTCACCGGTCCTCGGCACCACCAGCTTCCATTCGTGCGGACGACCGATCCCGTGAGCGTCGAGCTCCACGGCTTCGGCTTCCCTGCCGGCCCCGTCGAGGAGGCAGTCGACGAGCCCTTCTTCGTGCTCGTCGTCGTTGTTGTTCGCCTTGTCGTCGTCTGCTGCTTCGACGACGAGGCCAACGCTGCCAGCCTGGCCTTGCACGCCGGCTCCTTCGGGTTGCACGGAAGTGTCGGGTTCGGGTCTACCGCTGCAGAGCCAAAGCCTGCGATCGTCGCTCCCGTCGCAACGAGGTTGTTCACGGTGACGGTGACGGCAGCCGAGGTCTTCGAGTTGCCGGCTCCGTCGACCGCACGGGCGCTGAGCGTGTGCGGGCCGTTTGAGAGTGAGGTCGAGTCGAACGAGACCTGATACGGCGCAGTGCCCGTGTTCGCGATCTGTGTGCCGTCGAGAAGGAAGCCAACGCTGTAGACGCCGACGTTGTCCGAAGCGTTCGCAGCCAACGTCACCATTCCGGTCAGTGTCGCTCCGGCGCGGTGAGACCTCATCGAGACGGTTGGTGCTGTCGTGTCGGGAGCCGGTGGCGTCTGGTTGTTGACCGTGACCGAGATCGCCGCCGTTGTCTTCGAGTTCCCGGAGCTGTCGACCACACGGGCACTCATCGTGTGGGCGCCGTTGTTGAGAGACGTCGAGTCGAGCAAGAGCTGGTAGGGCGCGCTCTTCACTGTCTCCATCTGAATCCCATCAACATAGAAGTCGACGTGATCGACGGCGACGTTGTCGGCGGCGTTCGCAGAAAGCGTCGCCGGCCCGGTCAGTGTCGTCCCGGCCGCCGGAGAGGTCAAAGACACGCTCGGAGCCGTTGTGTCGGGCGGAGGTGCAGCTGTCGTGGTTGTCGTCGGCTGCGGAGGCGGAGCGGCAGTGGTTGTGGTAGTGGCAGGCGGCGGAGCGGCAGTGGTTGTGGTGGTAGCGGGCGTCGGCGGCGGGGTCGGGTTGGGAGTGACGTCCGGCGGTGCCGGCGCATCGGCGTTGTTATCGATCAAGGAAAGATCGTCGATCGTCACCGCCCCTGTTGATTGCAAACCCATGCCGACGGAGAGATTGCTGATGCCGCCAGGCAGGGCCGGCGTTGTCCAGCTCGCGTTCGTCCACGTATCCGAGCTGGGAAGCCGCGGCGATTGCGCCCACCCGCTGTAGCCTCCTGTCGAGGCGCCACGGGTGAAAGCGAAGATCACCGGCTGTGTCGCGCCTTCGGTCTTGTACCAGACGCTGACCGTGTAAATGTGTCCTTGCGTCGCCCCTGGCGAGCAGCTGTTGTTGAACGCGCTCACGAGTGTGCGGCCACCGTTCGTCAGGCTCGTTACCTCAAGCCTTTCAGCGAAGCTTCCACTGTGAGCGTCACCTGTGTGCTTCCAACTGAAGGTGTTGGTGCCGTATCCCCCGAGCACATAGCAGCTCGGTGCGCCTCCTGCTGCTGACTCGAGCGACGGGTTCTGTACGAGGTTGCTGCCAGCGCCGAGTGCACTTCCGCCTGTGAGGACGACGGCGCTAAAGACACCTACGGCGATGAGTATGCGCGTGAGCGCAAAACTTTGGCGGCGGGTTTTCATTGTGGGCACCGCCCTTCAGTCTCGACTACGAGCGCTGCGCCCAGACCACATAGACGCAGCAGGGTGCTAGGAGTCCTCATCTCTCACCTCGCTGCAAGGACGACCACCGGCGCTGTCGAGCGGGGGAATGGAGCGCCACTACCTGGGCTGGCAACTCCGTGGCGACGGCGGCTGTCCGGGTCGGATTGCCTTTCGAGCCAGACTTACAGAGCGATCGGATAGAGCGCAAGAATCGGCCATTTGCAGGAGTCTTTCGATCGCTACCTGCGGAAACCCTGCAAGATCTACCCGAATCGCACACGGTGCGGGGCAGTTTCGACAAGCTCCGAGAGTCCCACCTGAGCAGGGGTTTCGCGGGCCGCACAACATCCTCGCGGACGCGGCGCATCCATTCAGACGTCCCAGTTCGGGCTTTGGTTGCGGTTGTCCAGTTCGTAACAACCGGAAAAAGTCGCAAAATGGGAAGATTTCACAACGCGAACTGCTCGCCCAGTCGGGGTGAGCGTTCGGAGGAGCTTGACGGCCGGATGCCGGTCTGAGATGGTCGTCCAGTCAAGTCCTGTGGGCCTTCGGGTTCGCGGGACTTGGCGTTTATAGGGGCTCTTTTCGCGGGTTTGCCGCAGTCGATGTACGGTCCGCACCGGATGGGCAATCGCGTGCGCGGCGGGAAACTCGGGCCACCATGACGAAGCGCATCCTCATCGCGGGTGCAGGCGTGGCGGCGCTCGAGGCGGCCTTGGCCCTCCGCGCCCTCGCGGAGGAGCGGATGGACGTCGAGCTCCTCGGGCCCGAGCCGCACTTCTGGTACCGCGCGCTGTCCGTCGCGGAGCCCTTCGAGCTGGGCGAGGCGCATCGGTACGAGCTCGGCGAGCTCGCCGAGCTCGCCGGCGCGACGTTCACGCTCGGCGCACTCGAGGGAGTCGACGCCGATCGCCACGTCGCCCAGACGTCCGTCGGGGACATCGCCTACGACGTTCTCATCGTCGCCGTCGGCGCGATTCCCACGCCCGCCGTCGGCGGTGCGCTCACCTTTCGCGGGCCTGCCGACAGCGAGCGGCTTCGCGGCCTGCTCGACGAGATCGAGCGTGGCGAGGTCAAGCGCCCCGCATTCGTCGTACCCTCCGGCGCGGTCTGGTCGCTGCCGGTCTACGAGCTGGCGTTGATGACGGCCGCGCGCGCGGCCGACCGCGAGCTCCACGGAGTCGAGGTCGTGCTGGTGACCCCCGAGGAGGAGCCGCTGCAAATCTTCGGCCCGGCGGGCAGCGCTGCCGTCGCGGAGATGCTCGAGGCGCGCGGCATCGAGGTGCACACCGGCACCTACGTGGAAGGCTTCGTCGACGGCGAGCTGCAACTCGTGCCGGAAGGCAAGATCGCCGCCGATCGCGTTGTCGCGCTGCCTCGCCTGCGCGGCCCGCGGCTTGGCGGCCTGCCGCAGACGGTCGAGGGCTTCGTTCCGATCGACGCGCACGGTCGCGTTCGCGGGCTCGAGGACGTCTACGCCGCAGGCGACATCACGACCTTTCCCGTCAAACAGGGCGGAATCGCCACCCAGCTTGCCGACACGGCCGCGCAGGCGATCGCCGAGAGCGTCGGCGTCGACGTCCATCCGGAGCCGTTTCGCCCGGTCCTGCGGGGGCTTCTCCTGACGGGCGGGAAGCCGAGCTACCTCCGCCGCGAACTTGCGGAAGCCGGCCTGGCCGACGCGGCAGGCCCGGAGCCGCTGTGGTGGCCGCCGGCCAAGATCGTCGGCCGGCATCTCGCACCCTTTCTCGCAGGCTTTGCCGGGATAGAGAGCCCGCCCGAGCCGACGTCGCGCCCGGGGATGGTCCACGTCGATCTCGACCTCCTCGCCGCCGAATCGCCGCCTCGCATTCCGTCCCAGGACCTCGAGGGCGTGGGCGAGACGGTGCGCGATGCCATGTCCGCAGACCCGATCGTGGTCGCACCCGAGGACACTCTCGGCGAAGTGGCTGAGAAGATGCGCGCCGGGGAGGTGGGCTCCGCCGCCGTATCCGACTACGGACGCCTGATCGGGATCCTCACGTCCCGCGACCTCCTGCGGGCATTCGCCGGCCGGGCGCATCCGAGCGAGGCGCGCGTCCGCGAGTGGATGACCGCTGAGCCGGTCGCCGTCCCTGCCTCCGCGCCGGTCGAGCTCGCGATCGGGCTCATGAACGAGTACGGCATCCACCACCTGCCGGTGGTTGAGGGAGAGCGCCCAGTCGGGATGCTCGGTTACCGCCAGGCTCTGCGCGTTGCGCGCGGCCGCGGTGTCGGCCTCGGCTTCTAGCCGCCCTGCGGGAAAACCGAGGGGACATCTGTGGGCATCTGCGGAGGCCGGACCGCCGCGCGCTTCCTACCTTGGACTCAACGACAAGAGTCAGAAGGAGATCACCTCGCCATGGCTTCATATCCCGCCACTGAGCATCACCACACCCGAGCGTCGGACACGAGCTCGGGCGCGTTCTGGATGGTCGCCACCGTCCTGCTCGGCCTCCTCGTCGCCGTCATCGGCTTCTTCGCGCTCCTGATGTGGGCGGACGCCCACAACTCGCGCAGCGCGTCGAACGACGGCGCTGCGGCGTCGAGCGCCAACTCGACCGCCGACATGCCCGGCATGGACATGTCCGGTACAGCAACCGCGAACGGCGCGCTCACGAGCTACGCCGGCGCGTCGCCGGCCAATGCCGACACTCTCGCCGCGGCGCACAAGGCGTTTCCCGCGGCGCTTCCCGCTGCGCCGGCGGGCCCCGTCGCGAACGTGAACCTCGTCCTTAAGGACGTCACAGTCGAGGTCGCTCCGGGGGTCAAGTACGCCGCATGGGCGTGGGCCGGCGGCGCCCCGGGCCCGGTGATCCACGTCCGCCAGGGCCAGCAAGTCAAGATCACGCTGACGAACAACGGTGCGATTCCGCACTCGGTGGACTTCCACGCCGCGCGCATCGCACCCGACAAGGCGTTCGGCGACGTCATGCCGGGGAAGTCCGTGAGCTACACGTTCCGTGCGAACGATCCGGGCGTTTTCATGTACCACTGTGGCACCAAGCCGGTCCTGATGCACATCGCCAACGGGATGTACGGCGCGATCGTCGTCGAGCCGAAGCCCGGAGTGCTGCCGAAGGCCGACAAGAACTACGTCCTGGTCGCGAGCGAGTGGTACCTCGGCTCCGACGGGCTCAAGTCGCCGGCGCAGTTCAACATGGCGAAGGCGCACGCGCGGCAGCCCGACTGGATGACGTTCAACGGCTACGCCGGCCAGTACGTCGCGCACCCGCTGACCGCAAACCCGGGCGAGCTCGTTCGCTTCTGGGTCGTGGACGCCGGTCCCTCGATCGACACCGACTTCCACATCGTCGGCACGATCCTCAACACCGCGTATCCGTTCGCCGACATGAATCCGGCCCACGCCCTGCACAACGTGCAGACGGCGCCGGTTCCCGCGGGCGGCGGCGGCGTGTTCGACGTCAAGATCGACGAGCCCGGCCTCTACCCGTTCGTCTCCCACGCCTTCGCGGCAGTCGACCAGGGCCAGGTGGGCCTGCTCAACGTCGGCAACGCGAAGGGGACGATGTCCCACTGAACGCGGTGCGTCGGCTCCGAACTCCCCAGAAGCGGTTCGGAGCGGTGCTCGTCACCGCTGCGGCGCTTGCAACAGTGCTCATCGGCGCCAGCCAGGTCAGTGCGCGCCAGGACGCACCCGCGGAGCGCGCCGCACCCGTCACCGCTCTGCAGAAGACGGCAGCTTTCGCCGGGATCGAGCAGCGCGGCGCCACGCTCGGCTCGCCCAACGCGCCGGTCACGCTCGTCGAATACGCCGACCTCCAGTGCCCGTACTGCGCCGAGTGGGCGCGGACGGCACTGCCCGTCGTCGTCGACCGCTACGTCCGCACGGGCAAGGTGCAAATCGTCTTCCGCGGCCTCGCGTTCATCGGGCCGGACTCGGAGCGCGCGCTCCGCGCAGTCGTCGCGGCGGGACGCCAGGACCGGCTCTGGGACCTCGTCCATGCGCTCTACACGAGCCAGGGCATGGAGAACTCGGGATGGGTGACCGACGGGCTCGTCCGGGCGGTGGCCGGTCAGATCTCCGGCCTCGACGCGGACCGGCTCCTCGCCGACCGCTGGGCTCCGCGCGTCTCGCCCGAGATGAGGAGCGCGGCGGTTGCGGCCCGCGCAGCCGGCGTCAGCGGCACGCCGTCCTTCGAGATCGGCCCGACCGGCGGGCCGCTCCAGCTCCTGCGCGTGAGCTCGCTCGGGCCCGGGGGCATCACGCCCGCTATCGAGGAGGCCCTCGCCCGATGACCGAGCGCACGATCCGCCTCGTCGCCGGGATGTTCGCCGCCGCCGGCGTGGCGATCACGACCTATCTGCTCGTCGCGCGGCTGACCGACAGCGCGCTCGTCTGCACGACCGGCGGCTGCGAGACGGTGCAGTCGTCGCGGTACGCGGAGGTCCTCGGAATCCCGGTCGCGGCCCTGGGCCTCGTTCTCTTCCTCGGCCTTCTGGCGTCGGCAGTCGCGAGGGGCGAGTGGGCGCGGCTGATCGGTGCCACTCTGGCACTCTCGGCCTTCCTCTTCAGCACGTACCTCTTCGTCGTCCAGATCGCCGTTCTGGGCGCCATCTGCCAGTGGTGCGTCGCGACCGACGTCGTGACGACCGCCATCGCGGCGTTGTTCCTCCTCCGTCTCCTGGGCGCCGGAGGGCGCACGGAGGGCCGCCTGCGTGTCGTGCGGCTGTACAGCACGCCGCCAGGCGCTTGACCCGCCGCCCCGGGTCGTTTATTCATACTGGACAGTGCGCGCTTCTCACGACCCGCGTCTGACCGTGGGGTTGATCGGTCTCGGCAACATGGGGTCGGCATTCGCAGAGCGCCTCCTGGACGCGGGCTACGAGCTGGTCGTCTTCAACCGGACCTCGGACAAGGCGAAGCCGCTCGCAAAGCGCGGCGCGATCACGGCTGGAACAGCGGGGGAGCTCGCCGGCGGGGTCGAGGTTGTCCTCACGTCGCTCGCGAACGACGAAGCCTTCGAGGCGGTCGCGGACGAGGTGATTGCCGCCGCGAGGCCAGACACCGTCCTCGTGGACATGAGCACCGTGTCGCCCGCCGCGTCGGTCCGCGTCGCCGCGCTCGCGGAGGCCGCTTCGGTGCACTACCTGCGCGCGCCCGTCAGCGGCAACCCGACGGTCGTGCGCGCGGGCAACCTCAGCTTCATGGTCTCTGGCCCGGCGGAGACGTTCGAGCGGGTCGAGCCCGTCATCCGCGCGATCGGCCCGACCGTCCATCTCGTCGGGGACGGAGAGCAGGCCCGAATCGTCAAGCTCGCGATCAACCTCATGATCGGGGGCATCGTGCAGCTGATGTCGGAGGCGGTCGTGCTCGCAGAGGCCTCTGGGGTCGCGCGGAAGGACATCATGGAGGTCATGGGCAGCTCCGCCGTCGCGGCGCCGCTCGTCAAGTACAAGACAGAGCCGCTGCTGCACGACGACTATTCCGCGACGTTCACGACGGCGCTAATGGAGAAGGACATCGACCTCGCGCTCGACGCAGCCGAGGATGCGGGCGTGCAGCTTCCCGTGACGCAGGAGATGAAGGGGCTCCTCCGCGACGCGATCGACGCCGGGTACGGCGACGACGACTTCCTTGCGCTCTTCCAGCACCTGCGGAGCGCTTCCCGTCATCCCGATCAGGAGGTAGTGCGGTGAGCATGCGAAAGAGATCCGTCGGCTCGCCCGACGCGACGCGGGCGGTGGACTGGGAGCAGCGCATCGACTTCCCCCGCCTGCGCCAGGACCGCCTCGACCGCGCAAAGGCGGCGCTCGAGGCGTCGGATCTCGGGGCAGTCCTCCTGTTCGACCCGAACAACATCCGCTACGTCACGAGCACGCACATCGGCGAGTGGGCGCGCGACAAGAACGCGCGCTTCGCCCTCCTCCCGCGCGGCGGCGACCCGATCCTGTGGGACTTCGGCTCGGCGGCGAAGCACCATCAGCTGTTCGCCCCGTGGCTCCCGCCGGAGAACTTCCGTGCCGGCGTGGCGCCGATGCGCGGTGCGATGCCGGTCGAGACGGGGATCCCGGACCGCCTCGGCACGCGCATCGCAAACGAGCTGCGGGAGTTCGGCCTCCAGGACGAGCCGCTCGGCGTGGACATGGCCGACCTCGTCACGATCGAGGCGCTGCAGCGGGCGGGCGTCCACGTCACGGACGGGTCGCGGGTCCTCCTGGAGGCGCGCAAGATCAAGACGGCGCAGGAGATCGCGCTGCTCGACCAGTCGGCGGGCCTCGTCGACGCCGTCTACGACGAGATCTACCGGATGCTTCGGCCCGGCGTGTACGAGCACGAGATCGTGGCGCGCGCCCACCAGCTGCTCTTCGAGATGGGCTCCGAGCAGGTCGAGGCGGTGAACGCGGTCTCCGGCGACCGGTGCAATCCGCACCCGCACGTGTTCTCCGACCGGCTGCTGCGTCCGGGCGACCAGGCCTTCTTCGACATCATCCAGTCCTTCATGGGCTACCGGACGTGCTACTACCGCACGTTCAACGTCGGCGGAGTCAGCCATTCCCAGCTCGACGCGTACAAGCAATGCCGCGAGTGGCTCGAGTCGGCGATCGCGCTCGTCCGGCCGGGGATGACGACCGACAAGATCGCGGAGGTCTGGCCGACGGCCGAGGAGCTTGGCTTCCCCGACGAGGAGACGTGCTTCGGGCTCCAGTTCGGCCACGGCATCGGTGTCGGGCTGTACGAGTCTCCGATGATCTCCCGCGTCCACTCGCTCGAGAGCCCCGTCGAGCTCGAGGAGGGCATGGTGTTCGCGCTCGAGACGTACTGCGCGGCGACCGACGGCCGGTCGGCGGCGCGGATCGAGGAGGAGGTCGTCGTCACGGCGACCGGGTGCGACATCATCACGCGTTTCCCCGCGGAGGAGCTGCTGGTGTGCGGCCGCACCTACGTACGCGGGGCCGATCTCGTCCAGGGCGGCGACGAGAGCCAGGAGAACGGCACTCCCGGCCTCGCAGCCGCGGTGGCGTCGTCGGCGGCCGTCGAGCCCGCCGGCGTGCCGCGGTGAGCGGAGACACGGGGACCCGGGACCTGGCGGACGGCCGGCCCGGCTACCGGCTGGTCCGGCGGGAAGACATCGAGCTGGCGGACGCGCTCCCCGGCCGATCGAGCGGGCTCACGAACTGCCGACTCGTCAGCGGCGAGCTCGGGGCGACGCACATGGCTCTGACGCTCGTCTCGCTCGCCGACGGTCATGTCGACGAGCACCTCCACTCCTACGAGTCGAGCTTCTACGTGCTGGAGGGCGAGCCGGTGCTCTACCTCGAGGGGCGTGGTGTGACGCTCAAGCCCGGCGCGTGCGGTGCGATTCCCGTCGGGATGCCGCACGCCTTCCGCTCGGAAAACCGGGCGCTCTGGATCGAGATGGCGTCGCCGCGGCCTCGCACGGACGGGACCGACACGTTCTTCCTCGGGCCTGCGCCCGACGCCGCCGGAGCGCCGCTCGACGTGCGCGACCCACGCAACCGCAATCTCTTTCTGCTCACAGAGGGAGAGTCGGATCTCGACCGGTTGAAGAGCGGCCAGGGATTCACGGCGCCGACAGTCTCCGCGAGCATGGCCACCGCCGTCCTCGCCTACAGCGGCATCGCCGTGAAGATGCTCGTCGACCAGCGGCTCGACGCGCAGCTCCACACGATGTTCATGGTCGACTACCAGGCCGGCGCGCTCGCGAACCCGCACGACCATCCGTTCGAGGAGTCGTACTACATGCTCGACGGCGAAGTCGACGTCGTCGCGAACGGCGACCGCTACTCGCTTCGACCCGGCGACGCCTTCTGGACGGGGACGGGCTGCGTGCATGCGTTCTACGAGACGCAGGGCGCAACCGTTCGCTGGCTCGAGACATCGGCGCCGGGCCCGCCGGCGCGCTACTCGTACCGGCACGAGCGCGACTGGGCCTACCTCGCGGAGCGCCTCGCCGACGGCGCGGAAGTCGCGGCCACGTGAGCCGCGTCAGGGACAAGCCGGCGACCGGTCTGCTCGACGACCTCGATCTGTACACGCGCATCTATCGCCAGATGCTGCTCATCCGCGGCTTCGAGGATCTCGTGCAGTCGCTCTTCCTGAAGGGCGAGGTGTACGGGACGACGCACCTCTACTCGGGACAGGAGGCAGTCGCGACCGCGGTCGCCAGCCTCCTCGAGGATCGCGATCGGGTCGCCGCGACCTACCGTGGGCACGGCCACGCGCTCGCACTCGGCGTCGACCCTCAGAAGCTGCTCGACGAGATGCTCGCGCGCGAGTCCGGCATCAACGGCGGCCGCGCGGGCTCGATGAACGTCACCTCGCCGGACGACCGGTTGATCGGCTCGTTCGGGATCGTCGGCGGAAGCATCGCCGCGGCGACCGGCGCGGCTCTCGCACTGAAAAAGACGACGGGCGGCATCGCCGTCGCGTACTTCGGCGACGGTGCGATGAACCAGGGCTACGTCTTCGAGTGCCTCAACTTCTGCCAGGTCCTGAAGCTCCCGCTGCTCCTCGTCTGCGAGAACAACGGCTACGGCGAGTACACGCCGTTCCGCTCGGTGACCGCGGGGGAGATCCGCTCGCGCGCGGAGGTCATGGAGGTTCCGGCAGAGACGATCGACGGGATGAGCGTCTGGATGGTGCGGGAGGCCGCCTCCCGTGCTCTCGACCACGTCCGGGGCGGCAACGGCCCGGCGTTCGTCGAGGCGCTGACGTATCGCTTCGTCGGGCACTCGCGCAGCGATCCCGGCGCCTACCGTCCCGAGGGCGAGCTCGACGAGTGGCGGTCGCGAGATCCGCTCGTCGTGCTGCGCACGCAGCTCGAGGCGGAAGGCGTCGAGGCCGCGCGGCTCGACGAGCTCGAACGCGAGCTGGCGGAGCAGCTCGACGGGATGCGCGAGAGTGGGCTCGGCGCTCCGTTCCCGTCCGGCCTGAACGCGCCCGAGTTCAAGGACTGAGCGAGTGGCCCGCGAGCTGACCATGCCGAAGCTGTCGGACTCCATGGCCGAGGCCGTCATCCTCCGCTGGCTGAAGGCGCCGGGCGACGCCTTCGCGCGCGGCGAAGGCCTCATGGAGGTGGAAACCGACAAGGCGACGGTCGTCTACGAGGCCGAGTGGGACGGGACGCTCGACGCGATCCTCGTTCCGGAGGGAGGGACCGCCTCGATCGGCGAGCCCATTGCGACGCTCACGAACGGGAAGGGCGGGGGGTCTGACCCCTCAGGCGTCAGACCCCGGCAGTCGGATGGGGGCCATCCCAACGCGACGCCGGTGGCCAGGCGGACGGCCGTCGAGCTCGGGGTCTCGCTCCACGACCTCGAGGGCACCGGGCCGGGCGGCCGCATCACCCGGGAGGACGTGGAGAGTGCCGCAGGCCCGTCCGCGCCGGCGCCGAAGCCGACGACGCAAGAGACCGGCGGCAAAGGCGAGGTCAGCGTCGTCGAGCTGACCGCGACGCAGGCGACGATCGCGCGCCGGATGGTCGAGTCGGTCACGACGATCCCCACGTTCACCGTGTCCGCCGACATCGACATGTCGCTCATCGCCGCGCTTCGGCGCGGAGCCCACGAGGAAGGCGGCGAAGTGCCCTCCCTCAACGACTTCGTCGTCAAGGCCGCCGCGCGTGCGCTGCGCGAGTTCCCGCGGTTCAACGCGTCGTACGCCGACGGCAAGGTCGAGTGCTACTCGCGCGTCAACGTCGGCGTTGCCGTCGCAACGGACGACGCACTGCTCGTGCCCGTCGTCTTCGACGCGGACGAGAAGGCGCTGACGGAGATCGCGGCCGAGACACGCCGTCTCGCCGACGCCGCACGCAAGAGATCGCTCCGCCCGGAGGATCTCCACGACGGCACCTTCACGGTCTCGAACCTCGGCATGTTCGGCGTCAAGTCCTTTACCGCCATCATCGACCCGCCGCAGGTTGCCATCCTCGCCGTCGGCGGTCTGGCCGATGACGTGATGAACGTGAACCTCACCTGCGACCACCGCGTCGTCTACGGCGCGGACGGTGCGCGCTTCCTGTCCCGACTCCGCGAGCTGCTCGAGCGGCCGCTCGAACTCGTCTCGTGACGGTCGCATTCCGAACCGCGATCCGCGATGCGCTCGACGAGGAGCTCGCGGCCGACGAACGCGTGGTCCTCTTCGGCGAGGACGTCGCGGTCGCCGGCGGCGTCTTCGCGACGACGACCGGCCTGTACGACAAGTACGGACCGGAACGCGTCTTCGACACGCCGATCTCGGAGCTGGCGCTCGCCGGCGCCGCGTTCGGCTCCGCGGTCCACGGCCTGCGGCCGGTGATCGAGATCATGTTCGGCGACTTCCTCACCCTGGCGATGGACAGCATCGTCAACCAGTCGACGAAGTACTTCTTCCTGACGCAGGAGCAAGTCAGCGTCCCGCTCGTCATCCGCTCGGTCGTCGGCGGGGGAGGCCGGTTCGGCGCGATCCACTCGCAGATGCCCGTGTCGTGGTTCATGGGCGTCCCGGGCCTCAAGATCGCCTGCCCCTCGACGCCGGCAGACGCGAAGGCGCTGCTGAAGGCCGCCGTCCGCGACGACAACCCCGTCCTCTTCTTCGAGCACAAGCGTCTCTACACGCTCGAGGGCGAGGTGAACGGCGACGTGGGACGCCTCGGCGAGGCGGCGGTCGTGCGCGAGGGCAGTGACATCACGCTCGTGACCGCGATGAAGAGCGTCCACGACGCGCTCGATGCGGCCGACGCGCTCGACCAGGACCGTGTGTCGGTCGAGGTGATCGACCTGCGGACACTCCGTCCGTTCGACCTCGAGACCGTCCTCGCCTCCGTTCGCAAGACCAACCGGATCGTCGTGGTGGAAGAGGGACCGCTTACCGGCGGCTGGGCGGGCGAAGTGCTCGCCTCCGTGACCGAGCACGCGCTCGGACATCTCGACGACGCCTGGCGCATCGCGACGCCGAACCATCCGATTCCCTACAGCCCGCCGCTCGAGGACGCGTTCCTCCCGGGCCCCGACCGGATCGCGGACGAGATCCGTCGGCGTCTGCGGTAGCGTGGCGCGCAGTCCCCGCGACGTGACAGACATCGCGCCCACACCCGCACCTCTCGACCGAGCCCCCGATGCGTCGAAGGTGGGGAGCCGGCTCCGGACGGAGCGAGAGCGCCTTGGCATCAGCCTCCGAGAGCTCGCGCGCCGCGTCGGAGTCTCGCCGAGCCTCGTTTCGCAGATCGAGCTCGACCGCGTGAATCCGTCCGTCAGCACGCTCTACGCGCTCGTCACCGAGCTCGGCATGACGATGAGCGACGTCTTCGGCGACGCGCGCCTGGGCGAGCGCGCCGCTCGACCGCTGCGCGACGGCGACGGCCTGGCGGAGCGGCCCGAGACCCGGCGCGTGATCAACCTCGAGTCCGGCGTCCGCTGGGAGCGCCTCACTCCCCAGAGCGACCGCGAGGTCGAGTTCCTCTACGTCGTCTACCCAGTCGGCGCCGAGTCCTGCCCCGAGCACGCCCTCATGACGCACGGCGGGAAGGAGTACGGCTACGTCACGAGCGGTACGCTCGGCGTCCGCGTCGGCTTCGAGGAATACGAGCTCGGGCCCGGCGGCTCGATCGCGTTCGACTCGTCGTCACCGCACCGTCTCTGGACGGTCGGCGGCGAGGAAGTCCACGCCGTGTGGGTCGTCATCGGCCGGGAATCGGACCCGCGAGCCCACCAGCCCTCGCCGGACTCCGACTAGCTGCTCTCGCTCTGTCGTGCCCGGAGGCGCCCGACGCCCTGCCAGCTCGTGCGGAAGCGGTTCACGAGCTCCGGCGCCTGGTAGAGCACGAGCGCCAGCAAGATGAGGCCGCCGATCGTCATCTCCGCATACTCCGTCGGCTGCTGGAAGAGCGGCAGGACGTTGTCGATCAGGCTCAGGAAGAGAGCCGCGAGCAGTGTGCCCACGAACGATCCTCGTCCGCCTGCGAGGCTCGCGCCTCCGAGGACGGCCGCGGCGATGCTCTCGAGCCCGAAGTTGCCGATGATCGGTGAGCCGATCTGCACCTCGGCGGTGAGGTAGAAGCCGGCGATCGACGCCATGACGGAACAGACGACAAAGGCGAGGAACACCGTGCGGCCGGCTCTCATGCCGATCCGGCGCGACGACGTCTCGTCCAGCCCGACTGCCCGCAGGGCGAGTCCCGTGCGCGAGCGATAGAGCCAGACGTCAGCGAGCACGGCGAGGACGACGACGCCGATGAACGCCAGCGGCACGAAGCTGACGCTGGTGTTCAGGCGGCTGATCGCGTCGCTGTTGATCGTTCCCTCCGGATGGTCGCGGAGCATCAGCGCCGCGCCCTGGAGGATGCTGTACGTGCCGAGCGTGGCGATGATCGACGGAAGGCGGAGGACACGGATCAGCGTCGCGTTGAAGATCCCCGTCGCGAGCCCGACCCCAACCAGCGCGAGCGCTCCCGGCACCAGCCCGAGCCCGGACGTTTCCGGCGTCATCGTGTACGAGGCGACGACGACGCACATCGTCATCAGCGCTGCGACGGACACGTCGAAGCCGCCGACGAGCAACGCGCTCGTCTGACCGAGCGAGACGATCGCCAGCGGCATCGTCATGAGGAGCAGGTTCTCGAGGTTGTAGCTCGTGAGGAACGCGGACTGGTGCGCCGCCGTGTAGGCGCCGACCGCGAGGATCAGGGTCGTCAGCAAGACGAGCGGGACGACGCCGCGGAACCTGCTCATGCCCGCCCTTCTCCATCGTCGGCTCTGGTCGTTCGCGTGGCGATACGCGAGCCCACGATCGCCTCGACGATCCTGCGTTCGCCGAGTTCGTCGCCGCGGATCTCGTCGACGATCAGGCCACGCGACATGACGACGACGCGGTCGCATAGCCCTGCGAGCTCGAGGGGATCGCTCGACTTGATGATGGTGGCAACGCCCTCCTTCGCCTTGTCGCGCAGTGCGTCGTAGATGTCGAAGCGGGCGGCGACGTCGACGCCCTGAGTGGGCTCTTCGGCCAGGATCACCTTGACGTCACCGCGAAGGAACGGGCGGGTCAGCGAGACCTTCTGTTGGTTGCCGCCGGAGAGCGATTGGACCGGTTGCTCGATCGACGCCATCCGGATGCGGAGGCGGACAGCGAGATCGGAGACCGTGCGCCGCTCGCGGCGCCGGTTCAGAAGGCCGAAGCGCCCGAGCCGCCGCAGGACCTGAATTGTCGTGTTCACGCGGGCGCTGAGCACCGGAAAGAGCGACTCCTGCGCTCGGTCGCCGCTCAGCAGGACGACGCCGGCGCGGAGCGCGCCGAGCGGTGACCTCGAATCGAGGGCGGTGCCGTCACACGTGGCCTTGCCGGCGGCACGCTCGACGCATGCGAGCGCACGCAGGAACTGCACCTGCCCGTTCCCCTCGGCGCCCGCGATGCCGAGGATCTCGCCCTTCTCGACCGCGAGGTCGATCGGCCCGAACCGCTCGCCACGCAGGCCGGACACCGCGAGCAGCACGTCGCGTGGCGCGTCGCGGCCTTCTCGTTCTGGGAACGCGAGCTTCAACGGGCGACCGATCATGAGGGCGACGAGACCCTCCTCGGACACGGCGGCCGCGTCGTGTGTTCCCTGCCAGACGCCGTCGCGGAGGACGGTGACGCGGTCGGCGACGCCGAGCACCTCGGGGAGCCGGTGGCTGACATAGACGATTCCGACGCCCGCCCGGCTCTGATCGAACACCAGCGCGTGGAGCCGCTCGACATCGTCGGGGCCGAGCGCCGTCGTGGGCTCGTCGAGCAGGAGCACACTGGGCTTGGCCAGCAACACCTTGACCACCTCGAGGAGCTGTCGCTGAGCCAGGGAGAGCGATCCCGTGGCCGCGCTCAACGGGACCTCGAGGTCGAAGTCCCCGAGCCGGGCGGCCGCCCACTCCTCCATGCGTCCGTACTTCGGTCGTGCGTCGTCGGGTGCGGCGAGATAGAGGTTCTCGGCCACCGACAGATCGAGGACGTGGGAGTAGGTCTGATAGGCGATGCCGAGGCCGAGCTTCCTCGCCTCGGCAGGTGACACGCGCCGGCGCAGCCGACCGCCGATCTCGACGACGCCCGCGTCCGCAGCGAGGACGCCGCTCGCGATCCCGAGCAAGGTCGACTTCCCGGACCCGTTCTCGCCCACGAGCGCGTGGATCTCCCCGGCACGGCACTCGAAGCTGACGTCGCGGACTGCCTGAACGGCTCCGAACGTCTTCGACACGCCGCGAAGGGACAGCACGAGGGTGCTCATGGGCGAGACCAGCCTACGAGCAGCCAAGAACGTGCGGGGGAACCGAGAGGTTCCCCCGCACGCCTGAGAGAGCGTTCCTCCACGCCTCCTACGGGTACATCTTGTGCAGCAGGCTGAGCGGGATGAGCGACGTCGCCGACGCCTGGAGCGGATAGCCCTTGACGCACGAGTCGCGCACCCGCTGATTCTGCAGTTGGATCGGGAACACGATCGTCGGAGGGATCTTCGCCCCCTTGAGCTTCATCATCGCCGCCGTGAAGGCGACCCGGATCTGCGAGTTGCCCGACGTGTAATAGAACATCTTGAGCCTCGGGTTCTTCTGTTGGTTGAAGACGCAGCCCATCCCGACGTCGTCAGTTCTCAGCGTCAGCACGGTGTTGAACTGCTTGCTTGCGGCCTTGTACGCCGAGAGCCCGCCCGTCATCATGCCGAGCCCGTACTCGTAGCTCCAGCCCTTCACGTCCGGATGCGCGGCGAGGATTCCCGCCACGACCGACTGGACCCTGGAGGGATCCCAGTTCGTGGGCTCGGTGGCGACGACCTTGATGTTCGGGTTGAGTGCCGGCCGCTCGCATTCCTGCCACGCCGTCGACAGTGGGTTCCCGGGGAATCCGCCGAGGAAGGCGATGTTCCCGGACTTCACCTGGGTGTTCATGACGTGGGCAAACGACTTGCCGAGGTTGCATGCGTTCTCACCGACGACCGTCAGGTAGTTCTTCCCGGGCCCGGTCATGTAGCCCCAGGCGTAGCTCGCGACCGGGATCCCGGCCTTCTTGGCCTCCGCGAGCACGGGCAGGAACGCGTCGCCGTAGTCCGGATACGTGACGATCACGTCGACGCCCTGCGCGATTGCGGCACGGAAGTTCGCGAGCGCCTGGTTCAGGTCCGAGTGGGCGGTCATATAGGTGATCTTTCCGACGCTCTTGTAGGTCAGCGCCTGGAGGATGAACTCCATGTGCGACATCTGGCGGAAGACGTTCTCGCCGAATGCTTCGATGTACGCGACGCTGAGCTTGCCCCCGGTCCCGGTGTTACAGGTGTTTTGCTTCCAGCACCGCAGCGCCAGAGCCTGGTTGACCTTCCTGTCGGCGCGGCCGAGTCCGGCGAGCGCGATGTTGCGCGCCATCCGGTTCTTCGGAAGCAGCGTGGCTTTGAAGAGCGTGTGCTTGAGGGTGGAAGCCTTTGCCGCGTAGAGCTCGCCGAAACCCTTCCCGCTGCTGATGATTACCGCGTGTTCAGCGTGCGACTTGCTCGTGCTCCCGCGGCCCGTCGAGACGAGCGCGAGGCCCGACGCAAGCAACATGAGCAGGAGCACGCCCGTTCTGACGTGGCGCCTTCGCGCCGACCCGGCCACCTTCCGTACGTGCATCGTGCCTCCTTTCGCGAGCCTCAGCCCGTGTGTTCGTTCACTCCGACGTGTTTGTCCGCCAATCCCTCGAGCGGCCGTAAGACACGGCCGAGGAGCGACGCGATCCGGTCGCCCGAGAGGAGCATTCCGACGATGATCGCGCCTCCGAAGACCACGAATTGCAACGCCGCCGAGAGACCCAGGATGATCAGCATCTGCGTCAGGAACGTGAGCGCGAGCGCCGCGACCCAGGTCGACGTCGCGCTCGCCAACCCGCCCGAGAGCGCTGCGCCGGCGATGACGACCGCGGCAATGGGCGCGAGCAAGTAGGAAGCGCCGAAAGCCGGGTCGACGGTGATGCGCAGCCCGGCAAGCAGGACGGCCGCGACCCCGTACAGTGCGCCCGCCGCCGTGTACGCGAAGACGACGTGCGTCCGGACGTGCAGTCCCGCCATCCATGCGGCTCGCGGGTTCGCGCCGACCGCCTGGAAACGCCGACCCGCAGCGGTGTAGCGGAGGAGGAGAGCCACGGCGATCGTGATCGCCGCACCCGCCCAGAAGACAATGCTGACGCCGAGTGGCTTCTTCGCCGCCCATGTCGAGAGCGCCTGCGGCACGTACGGCTGATTCGCGACCTCGCGCGAGTACCGCACGCTCCAGGCGAGGACGACCTGGCCCACCGCGAGCGTGACGATCAGGGGATTCAGCCGCACGATCCCGACGAGGACGCCGTTCACGAGCCCGACGAGCGCTCCCATCCCGACGCAGGCGAGGATCCCGAGGGCGAGTCGGTGATTGGAGGCGTCGCTCACGCCGACGAGCAGGTTCCCGCCCAGGGAGATGACACCAGCGGTCGAGAGATCGATGCCCGCCTGCATGATCACGAGCATCTGCCCGACCGCGGCGATCGCGAGGATCGTCATATACGGGAGGACGTAAGCCCACGACGTGCTTTTGAGAGCGTTGGGCGCGATGATCGCGGCGACGATCGCGAGCGCGCCGGTCGCAAGCCAGACCGGGAGGAAGCGGGCGGCCACGACGGCGTTGGCCACGACTGCCGCGTAGCGCCTCCCATCCGCTGACGCGTCGGCGTCGTCAGTGCGACTGTGGGCGCTCACGGATGGCCCGATCCGGAGCGGCAACGAGGTGAAGGGCTAGCCGCAACCAGGCATCCATTCTGTTCACGCGCGGCGAGAAGTGTCAACTGTGGCCGAACGCGTGGAGGCGCCAGCCGGGATGGACGGACAGGCGCTCGACGGGCCGTGAAATGCGGCGAGGCCGTCTCTCATGCGACATCTGCGCCCATCGCACGTTCAGCCTGCGTTGACGGGTCGTCCGCGACCCGTTTATGCTCGCTGTACATGCGGCAGCGCGAAACAGGGTCTGCTGCCGGCGAAGGCGCAGCCGCGCCTTCGCAACCAGTCATGTCCGCCGAGCCAAGGAGAGAGGCATGAGCTCGCAGCGCCTGTTGATCCGCAACGGCTTCGTCGTCTCGATGGATCCCGACATCGGCGAGGTGCCCACCGGCGACGTCCGCGTCGAGGACGGGAAGATCGTCGAGATCGGGCGCGGGTTGGATGCATCCGACGCAGAGGTAGTCGACGCCACCGGCATGATCGTCATGCCTGGGTTCGTCGACACGCACCGGCACACGTGGCAGACACCTGTTCGCGGCGTGCTGCCGTGCTGCACCCTCGACAACTACTTCGCGGTCATGCTCGGCAGCGTCGGGGGGCACTACCGCCCCGAGGACGTTCACATCGGCAACTACGCCGGTGCGCTCGAGGCGCTCAACGCCGGCATCACGACCCTGCTCGACTGGTCGCACATCAACAACACGCCAGATCATTCCGATGCGGCGATCCAGGGTCTCAAGGACGCGGGCATCCGCGCGATCTACGCCCACGGCGTCCCGACCGGTGGCGAGTGGTGGGCGTTCAGCGAGCTCGAGCATCCCGAGGACATCCGACGCATCCGCGACACCTACTTCTCGTCGGACGACGGCCTGATCACGCTTGCGCTCGCGGCCCGTGCCCCGGGCAACTCGAACTTCGAGGTCGCGAAGCATGACTGGGAGCTCGCGCGCGACATCGGAGCCCGTATCAGCGTGCATGTCGGGATGCGCCTGACGGACATCCACGTGACGCACGTGAAGAACATCTCCGATCTCGGGCTGCTCGGCGACGACACCACGTACATCCACTGCACGGACTCGACCGACGAGGAGCTGGACCTCATCGCCGAGAGCGGCGGGACGGCGTCGATCGCGCCCTACGTCGAGATGCTGATGGGTCACGGTCCCCCTCCGACCGGCCGGCTCATCGACCGCGGCGTGCGGCCCTCACTCAGCGTCGACGTCGTCTCGAGCGTTCCCGGCGAGATGTTCACGCAGATGAGGACGGCCCTCGTTGCCGAGCGCATCGGCGCTTTCACGGACACGCCTGACCTGGCGTTCGCCCCGACGCTGACGCACCGTGACGTGCTCGAGTTCGCGACAATCGAGGGCGCAAGGGCGTGTGCGCTCGAAGACAAGGTCGGCTCGCTCACACCCGGCAAGCAGGCGGACATCGTCCTGCTCAACACGAATGCGATCAACACGTCGCCGATGCTCGATCCCATCGCGACGATCGTGACCTTCGCCGACACGTCCAATGTCGACTCGGTGTTCGTCGCCGGCCGCGCCGTGAAGCGAAACGGCAAGCTCGTCGACGCGAACCTCGACAACATCTTCGGGACGCTCGAGGAGTCGCGGAACCACATCCTGTCTCGCGGCGAGCTGCTGCCGGACTGGGCGTCCGAGCCGGTGGCGGCCGTCTAGACCCTCTTCTCCAGGGCTCGGCTCTCCCCAGGGGGCCGAGCCCCTCTCCCCGCGAAAGGAGTCAGAAGCATGGCCGGTGGAACCGTCGTCGTCGTGGGCGGAACGAAAGGGCTCGGGCGCGAGGTCGCACAGCACTACGCCGACGAGGCCCGCCCGGTCGTCGTGACCGGCCGGGAGCAGGCGGGCGCGGACACCTGCGCCTCAGAGATCGGAGGGTCGACGCGCGGCATCAACCTCGACCTCGCGGACCCGCACAGCATCTCCGGACGTCTCGCCGGCGTGGAGGACGTCGACTACGTCGTCCTCGCGGCGATCGAGCGCGATTCGAACAGCGTGCGCGAGTACGACATCGATGCCGCGCTGCGTCTCGCCACGCTCAAGCTCGTCGGGTACACCGAGGTCATCCACGCCCTGCTCCCGCAGCTCAACGAGAAGTCGGCCGTGCTCATCTTTGGCGGGCTCGCACGCGACCGCCCGTATCCGGGGTCGACGACGGTTACGACCGTGAACGGCGCCGTCACGAGCATGGTGCGGACGCTCGTGATCGAGCTCGCTCCGATTCGCGTGAACGCGCTCCATCCCGCGATCGTCGGCGACAGCCCGCAGTGGGTCGACATGCCGGCGGAGCGCCACGACGCTCTCGTGGCGCGGACGCCGATCGGCCGGCTCGTGACGATGACGGAGGTCGTGGAGGCATCTCGCTTCCTGCTGGAGAACCAGGCGATCAACGGCACGAACCTCGCCGTCGACGGCGGCTGGCTCTGCATGTAGCGCGGACCGCGACCGTCGCCGGGATCGCGCTCGGCACGGCCGTCGGCTACAACATCGCCAACGTCGGAGCTGCCGCCGGCGTGCTGTCGGAGGAGTACGACGTCCGCCTCGGCGCGATCGGATTCCTCACGACCGCGCTCTTCGTCACGCACCTCGTGATGCAGATCCCGGGCGGTCGGCTCGTCGACCGCCGCGGCGCGCGCAATCTGGGGATGCTCGCACTGGCAGTCATCTCTCTCGGCAACATCGTCGCGCTGCTCGTCCCGTCGCTCGCTGTCGCGGTCGTCGGGCGGTTGATCGCCGGTGTGGGGACGGGGATCGGCTTCGTCGCCGGGAGCGACTACATCCGCGCGACCGTCGGGTCGACGACCGCACAGGGTCTCTACGGGGCGGCTGGTGTCGGCGGAGGCGGTCTCGCGCTGGCGATCGTGCCGCTGACGACGCCCGCGCTCGACTGGCGCGCGCCGTACCTGACGGCACTCGTCGGCGCCGTCGTCGTCCTCGCCTGCCTGCCGCTTGCGCCGAAGGACCGCGCAGGCGGCGAGCGCCGGCCGGCAGCCGCAAGGATCGGCGAGATCGTCCGCGATCGGCGTCTCTATCCGCTTGCGATTGCACACTCGGCGTCGTTCGGACTGAGCGTGATCGCCGGGGCGTGGGCCGTCTCGCTGCTCCAGCACGACGGTTACGGCCGGCGTCTTGCCGGCCTGGTCGCCGCGCTCACGCTTCTCGGCGGCCTCGTGACGCGCCCCCTCGGCGGGTACGCGTTCCAGCGCTGGGGCGTGCGTGCCGCCTGGCTCCTCGCGTTCAGCATGGTCGCGAGCGCGGCCGGCACTGTGCTGTTTCTCCTGGACCTTCCGCTCGCTGCACGGATCGCGGGCGCGGCCCTGCTCGGCCTCGCCGCAGGTCTCCCGTTCGCGCCGTCGTTCGCCGGGGCTCAGATCATCCGCCGCGACGCGCCGGGCGGTGCGATCGGCTTCATCAACAGCTGCGCGACGCTCGTGATCGCCGTCGGCGCCCCGCTGGTCGGCTTCACGTTTGCCCTACCTGGTCACGGTCGGGCCGGTTTCGCGGCGATCGCCGTCCTCTGGGTGCTCGCGTCGTTCGCGGTGCGACCGTCGAAGCTGCCGACGTTCTAGGGTACGGCCAGATGGCGGATGCGTACACGGCAGCTCCGCAGTCGGGCGATGGCGCGCCCGTATTGCTTCTCCACACCTGGTGGGGTCTGAACCAGCCGATCAAGGACCTCGCCGACCGGTTGGCCGGAGATGGGTTCACCGTGGTGGCACCGGATCTGTTCAACGGCAGGGTGCTGACGACCGTCGAGGAGGCGGACGCGCACGGCCAGGAGATGGACAGCGACTACGAGCGGATTCTCGGCGACGTTCGGTCTGCACTCGATGGGCTGCTCGCCCGCCCGGATGCGCGAGGTGATCGCGCCGCGATCGTCGCGCTCAGCTTCGGGGCCTGGTACGCCGCGCAGGTGGCGGGGGAGAGGTCGGACGTCGCCGCTCTCGTCAGCATCTACGGCGACGTGTTCGAGGGGCCGGACGGCGTTGCGTACCTCGGTCACTTCGCGGAACAGGACGAGTACGTCGACTCCTCGCAGGCGAAGGGCACTGCGCATGTCTATCCCGGGACGAGGCACTGGTTCATGGAGCCCGACCGGCCCGAGTACGACGCCGGCGCGGCCGAGCTGGCGTACACGCGGACGGTGGACTTCCTGCGGCAGGAGCTGGAATAGCGCAAGGAGAGTCGATGAGGGATCACAGGACCGGAACACGCGAGGAGTGGCTCGCGGCTCGCGTGGAGCTGCTCGAGGCCGAGAAGGAGCTCACCCGGCGGAGCGACGAGCTGGCGCGGCGTCGGCAGGAGCTCCCCTGGGTCCGGGTCGAGAAGGAGTACCGGTTCGAGACCGACGAGGGCACGCGCACGCTGGCGGAGCTGTTCGGCGGCCGCAGCCAGTTGCTCGTCTACCACTTCATGTTCGGGCCCGATTACTCGGCGGGCTGTCCCGCCTGCTCGGCAATTGCAGACGGCTTCGACGGTTCCGTGGCTCATCTTCAGAACCACGACGTCGCATTCAGCGCGATCTCACGCGCGCCACTCGAGAAGCTGCAGGACTACAAGCGGCGGATGGGGTGGAGCTTCCCGTGGGCATCGTCCTTCGGCAGCGACTTCAACTACGACTTCAATACCTCCATCACCGAGGAGCAGCAGCGCGAAGGAATTGTCGAGCAGAACTTCCGCGAGATCGATCTGCGGCCGTCGCTCGAGGCAGGCCGTGAGGGGCCTCGTGCGGAGTGGGCGGCTTACTCGGGCACGGACTGGGCGACATACACCCGGGAGGGCCCGGGGATGAGTGCCTTCGCGCTCGACGACGATGACGTCTACCACACCTACTCGGCGTACTCGCGAGGCGTGGACGGCCTCTGGGCGATGTACCAATGGCTCGACCGCGCCCCGAAGGGTCGGAACGAGGGTGAGTCCGCCTTGTGGTTCCGCCGTCACGACGAGTACGACGGCGCAGCTTGAGCCGGCCTGCGTCGCCGAGTGGGGTGTCGAGCTCAGAGGGGCCCCGTCTGGCGGGGCCCCTCTGATTCACGTTGACCTACGGCGTCAACTTGCTGATGTGCGTCGACCAGTTCCCGAGCGGCGCCCGGGTGCCACCGCAGGTCGGGTCGAGGAGGTAGGACGCATACGTACAGGTCTGTGCGACGTATTCGGCACCGACCCAGATGCTGCCGTTCATGACCGCTGTGGCGCCGTAATCGCCCCAGCGCGGCCGGCCGGACCCGTAGATGACGTAGGACGTGAAGCCGTCCCACGAACCGGCACCTGCCTGCGCAACATGGACGTCACCCATTCCGACCTTTGCGTCGAGCGAGGCGTAACCGGCGCTCGGAAAGTCGTTGTCGCCGGTGAGCGTGAACGAGATCACACCGCGGCCGCTGTCCGTGACACCCACCGTCGGATAGGTCATGTCGGTGCTGTCCTCGCCGGCCTGTCCCTGCAGGACGAGCTTGGAGTTCGATGGATTCACGACGTAATACCCGATGCCGGCTCGTTCCTCGCTGGCGATCGTGATCGCGGTCCCGAGCGCGCCCCAGAGCTTGCCGTTCGCGTACACGACCTGCCCGAAGCGTGAGTCGTTCGAGTTGAGCTCGTGCGGGCCGAAGCTCGTGTTGTCGTGGGACCCGACTCCGGCGATCGTCGTGTTGCAGTCCGGCTTGATCACCATGTCGGCGATGCAGTCGGAGAGCGGGAAGTTGCCCGGCTTCTGAGTCGCGCGCGGTGGGACGGCGTACTGATTGACAGGAATCGGCGTGACGCTCGCCGTCGGTGCGGGACTGGATGTGTTCAGCGACGAGCTGTTCGCCACCGTCCACTGCAGGATGCCGGAGCTCGTGCCGTCGTCGCTGAAGACCGCCCTCGAGCTCAGGAAATACTCGCTGCCCCCGTTGACGGTTGCGTACGTCGTGCCGGGCACGGTTGCCGGCCAGACAGTGAAGCCTGCGCCGTCAGGTCCTGCACCGAGCGTGTTGAAGAGCACGACGGCACCGGGCCCGCTCTGCAGGAGCAGGTTCTTGCCGATGGCGTAGATCTGCGATCCGAAGAAGCCTGGGCCAAAGACCGCGAACTCGTTCGTCGTCAGATAGACCGCGTTCGCATCGGCCCCGATGTGCGGATAGTCACCCAGACAGAAGCCGTTGGTGCAGTGATGGTCGGGCGTGCCTTCCGTCCCGTTGTTTTGCACCGGCAGCTTGAAAATCGTCCAGGTCCCCGTCGGATTCGATGTGTTGCTGACGGCGATGTCGAGATGGTTGTTGCCGTTCAAGTTCGCTGTGAAGCCGACGTGGTCCAGCGTCAGGACGACGAAGTAGAAACGCTGCGTGCTCTGATCGAACATGCAGACCGGGTCCGTGAGCGAGGGGCCGCGCTGACCGGCATTTGGCCCCGTGCGCACGATCGCGGGCGGATAGTGGAAGAACGTGTTCAGGTCGACGACGCCTGACGCCGGTGCACCGGAGGTCGTGTAGACCCGGGCGACGTCGTTGACCGCCTCGAAGAGGAACCCATTGCCCGCGCAGAGCGCCTGATCGGGCGGCTCGACGGAGAATTGATTGCCGCCATTGGCGAAGCGTTGGTCGAAGAGATTCAGTCCCTGGAAGTGCGTTCCCAGTTCGGGATTCGACTTCGCCTTCTTGCTCGAGCTGACGGGCTTGCCCTTGCCCGTGACGGCACCCGGCAGGGTGCGGTTCACGCCCTCGCCGAAGTCCTCGTCGTCACCTGAATCGGCGTCGCCGTTCGTGGCCTGGTCGATCTCAGTGGTGTCCAGCACAGGCCCGCCCGGTCCGCCACCGCCTGGCGTAAACGATGTGGATCCGACGGTCGTGAGCGTCACGACCGTTGGCGTCATTGTGGATGCCGCCCCCGTCGCGCTCGCTGAGACGGCTGCGAGAACGAGCAGGACTGACAAAGGCATCGTGAGCAACAGTGCTCGACGCATCTTTCCCCCTCTCATTGGGTGAAGCGGCTGCCGCATCACCGCCGAGAACGTCGGTAGACAACAAGAGCCGGTGTGGGCTGTCAAGCGCCAACTGCGTTGGTTCGTCATCTGACGTAGACGCGGAACGACGAGGCCACAAGTCTGCCCACGTCCGAGAAAACGGACTCTCGGTTTCGATTGACCGTGACCTGCGCGTGGGGGAGGATCGTGCGGCCACATCATTGGTGGGATGAAGGGGAGGACACTCATGAAGCGACGCTGGTCTCTGCGTGCTGCAGTTGCGTTGACCGCTGGAGTGACGATCTTGGCGGTCGCCTCTGCAGGCGCATACGGAAGCGCGGCTCAGAACTACCTCGTGGTCTACAAGCAGTCCGCCGTCCCTGCCGATGCCGCGAGCACCATCCAGAAGGCAGGCGGCAGCCTCGTCTACAGCTACGGCGAGATCGGGGTCGCGCTCGCCCGCTCGGACAGCAGCACGTTCGCCGCCACGCTCTCCAAGAACAACAAGATCGAAGGGGTGTCGGAGAGCGGGAGGTTTGCGACATCGCTCTCGGACGAGCAGATCGACACCACCGATGCAGGCGGCCCGTTGCCGGGCAACGTGCCCGTGAGCGACTCCGACAGCTTGTCGGGGCTGCAGTGGGACATGGTGCAGATCCACACGCCCGAGGCGCATGCGATCACGGGCGGCAGTCCTCAGATCGTGGTCGGCGACATCGACACGGGCCTCGACTACACGCACCCCGACCTGGCGGCGAACGTCGACGTCGGCGAAGAGCGTCAACTGCGTCAGCGGCGTGCCTGTGCCGGGCGCGGTCGCGGCGAACGACGACAACGGCCACGGCACCCACACGGCCGGCACGATCGCCGCCGCCGCGAACGGCATCGGCATCGTCGGCGTCGCCCCGAACGTGAAGATCGCCGGGATCAAGGCCGGCAACGCCGACGGCTTCTTCTTCCCGGAGGCCGTGATCTGCGCCTTCATGTGGGCCGGCACGCACGGCATCGACGTGACGAACAACAGCTACTTCGCCGACCCGTGGCTCTTCAACTGCCGCAACGACGCCGGAGCAGCGCGCGATCTGGAAGGCCGAGCGGCGCGCGATCAGCTTCGCCATGCAGAACGGGACGTACGGTCGTGGCAGCCGCAGGCAACCAGGCCGACGATCTCGCCCATCCGACGCAGGACGCAACCAGCCCGGACGACACGAGCCCGGTGCTGCGCGAGATCCACAACGACTGCGCGGTCGTCCCGGTCGAGGTCCCGGGAGTGATCGGCGTCACGGCAAACGGGAACCAGCAGCTGAAGTCGTTCTACTCGAGCTATGGCGTGGGCAGCGCGGATGTCGTCGCTCCGGGCGGCGACTCCATCCTGCAGCTGACGGCAGCGGCCCCGAACGGGCGGGTGCTTTCGACCTGGCCGGCATCGCTGCTCACTGTCACCTGCCTGCCTGCGCGGCGAGTCGTCGACGCGAGCGGGGCGACGTACTGCTACCAGCAGGGCACGTCGATGGCCTCGCCGCACGTCGCCGGGTCGCCGCGCTCATCGCAAGCCAGTCCGGGAAGATGTCCCGGGCGAGCCGCTCGCAGCAAAGCTCGAGCAATCCGCTGACCCGATTGCGTGCCCGCCGGACATGTCGATCTACGCCTTCTTCCCGGCGGTCGACAACGGCGCGCCGCAGGTCTGCCAGGGCGGCATCGGCTCCAACTCGTTCAACGGAAAGGGCCAGGTGAACGCGCTGAGCGCGGTCACCGGCCACTAGACGGCGCGGAGTTACCGAGGAGGGGCCCCGCTCACGCGGGCCCCTCCTGCATTCTGGCAAGCGCCCTCAACCCCTACGCTCTACGCCATGGCGGTATGCGCGCAATGCGGCCGTGAGAACGCGGCCGACGCCCGCTTCTGCAGCGGCTGTGGAGCGCCGCTCAGCTCCGACGGCCCGCCCGACGAGCGGCGGAAGGTCGTCACGGTCTTGTTCACTGACCTCGTGGGGTCGACGAGCCTCGGCGAAGGCCTCGATCCAGAGGCCGTCAGACGTGTCATGTCGCGCTACTTCGACGCGATGCGGGCAGTCGTCGAGAAGCACGGCGGCACCGTGGAGAAATTCATCGGCGACGCGATCATGGCCGTGTTCGGGATCCCGACGCTCCACGAGGACGACGCACTCCGGGCCTCTCGCGCGGCCGCAGAGATGCGCGACGCGCTCGCTGGGTTGAACGTGACGCTCGAACGGGAGCAGAAGATCCGCCTCACCACGCGCACGGGCGTCAACACCGGAGAGGTCGTAGCGGGAGACGCCGCCGCCCGCCAGCAGCTTGCAACCGGAGATGCTGTGAACGTCGCTGCGCGGCTCGAGCAGGCCGCCCGTCCGGGAGAAATCCTGCTCGGGGGACCACGTATCGGCTCGTGCGAGAGAACGTTCGCGCGGAGCCTGTCGAGCCGCTCGAACTCAAAGGTAAGAGCCGGCCGTTGGCGGCGTGGCAGCTCCTCGAACTCCTGCCGGACGTTCCTGCCTTCACGCGGCCGATCGCTACGCCATTCGTCGGGCGCGAAGAGGAGCTTGCGTCACTCCGGGCAGCGTTCGATCAGGCTGCGCGAGGTGCGACATGCGTGACGGCGACGATCGTCGGCCTACCGGGGATCGGGAAGTCACGTCTCGCGCGAGAACTCATCGGCGCTGCTGAAGGGGCGCACGTTTTCGTAGGCCGCTGTCTCCCGTACGGCGAGGGCATCACGTACGCGCCGTTGGCAGACATGGTCAGGCAAGTCGCCGGCGCCGACCCCGAAGCCCGACTGGCCCAGATCGTCGCCGGCGATGGTCACGCGGCCGCGATCCCGGCCCGGATCATGAGTGCGATCGGAGCAAGCGACTATCCAGCCTCGGCCGATGAGATCGCGTGGGCCTTCCGAAGGGTCTTCGAGGAGTTGGCGCGAGAGCGGCCGCTCATCCTTGCCATCGACGACATCCACTGGGCAGAGCCGGCGCTGCTCGATCTGCTCGAGCACATCGCGGACTTCTGGAACGGCGGCACGCTCTTCCTGCTGTGCCTGGCTCGCCCGGAACTCTTCGCCAGGCGTCCATCCTGGACCACTTCGCACGAAGTCTCTCTCGTACCACTCTCCGCGGGAGAGACGCTCGGATTGATCGAGCGGCTGTCCGAGTTGGACGCTGAAACGAGGACGCGCATCGTCGAAGCAGCGGAAGGCAATCCGCTCTTCGTCGAACAGATAGTCGCATTCCAGGCCGAAGTGCCCGAGCAGGAGCTCGTCGTCCCACCGACGATCCAGGCACTGCTCGCGTCGCGTATTGATCGCCTCCCGCGTGACGAGCGCGCAGTGCTCGCGCACGCATCTGTCGAAGGGCGGCTCTTTCATCGCAATGCGGTTGCGGAACTGCTGCAGTCGGACGGTGTCGCAGGGCAGCTGCAGAGTCTGACTGGCAAGGAATTCGTTCGACCGGACCGAGCACTTTTCGAAGGCGATGCCGGCTTCCGCTTCAACCACATCCTCATCCGCGACGCCGCATATGAATCGATGCCGAAGCAGCTACGCGCGGAGCTGCATGAGCGCTACGCGGAGTGGCTGGAGCAGCGTGACATCGGGAACATCTTGGAGTACGAGGAGTTCGTCGGCTACCACGTCGAGCGCTCGTACCGTTTGCGTGCGGAACTGGGACAGGTCGATGAAGCACTCGCGCTGCGGGCGGGACGGCTGCTGGCGCACGTCGGCCGTCGTGCGGCGGCTCGCGGGGATGCGCGCGCGGCGACGTCCCTCCTACGGCGCGCCGTCGACCTCCTTGCCTTCGACGCTCGAGCGCGGCTCGAGGTCCTGCCCGATTACGGCCTAGCGCTGCGCCAGGGAGGAGAGTTGCTGGAAGCCGAGCGCATCCTCGGAGAGGCGATCCCGGAGGCAGCGAGTGCGGGAGAGGAACGGGACGAGGTACGGGCCGAGATGCAACTCGCGTGGGTGCACGTCACGCTCGGCCGCGACGGGTGGCCCGAGCGAGCGCGACGGACTGCTGAGCGCGCGATGTTCGTGTTCGAGCACGATCACGGAGAACTGGCGCATGCGTGGATCCTCGTCGGAGTCGTGGAGACGCTGACGGGCCACGAGGTCACGGGTGTCGAGGCTTTTCTTCGTGCGCGCGAGCACGCGCGGGCGGCCGGGGACGACCGCCGGGAGGTAGAGATATGGGAAGAGCTGGGCGGCGCGATGATCGCGTCGCCGGTGCCGGTCGACGAATTGATCGCGTTCCTCGAGGAGGAGGAGGCGTGGGCGCGCGAGAAGGGCTTTCCGTTCCTGGAAGGAGACGCAGCCCTTGCTGGGCCGTATCTGTATCCGATGCTCGGCCGGTTCGAAGAGGGCCGTGAGCTGCTTGCGCGCGCGAAGTCGATCTTCGGGGAGCTCGGCGTGAAGTACAACCTGGCCGAGGCCTGCTGGGCCGGCGCGCAACTCGAACGTCTCGCAGGCGACTGGGTCGCGGCGGAACGAGAGTTGCGCGCGGCGCTCCGGATTCACGAAGAGATGGGGACGAAGCGGTATTCCGCGTATGTCCGCGCTCAGCTCGCGCGGGTCGTGTTCGAACAGGGCCGCGAGACCGAAGCCGTGGAACTGCTGGGGTTGGCCGAACAGGACGGGAAAAGCGAAAACATCCGGTTCCAACTCCAGTGGCGAGCCGCGCGCGCGAGGGTGCTCGCCACTCGTGGAGAAACGGTCGAAGCTGAACGGCTTGCACGCGAGGCGGTAGAGATCGTCGGGGCCACCGACAACATCAACGCGCACGCCGAGGCACTGGTTGACCTCGCGGAGGTACTGCAGATCAGCGGAGACGAGATCGCGGCCGCAGCAGCGCTAGAAGAGGCGATTCCACTCTTCGAAGCGAAGGGGAACCTCCTCTGCGCGGAGCGAGCGCGCACAACATTCGAATCAGTTGGCTCAAAGAGCAGAAGTTGAAGCATCTCGCTTTCTACCGACCGGCTAGTCGAGCTCAAAAAGCGCGCGCTAGGCTCGCCCAATACCCTCGAGCGGAGGTCGACTATGTATGAGCCATGGAACGCGCTTGAGGCGCCCCGGTTTACCGGGCCACGGACGTACGCCCGGCTGCCCTGGGTGAAGGAATTCGACGGGGTGGACGCGGCCGTGTACGGCCTCCCATGGGACGGTGGTACGTCGTTTCGGCCCGGAGCTCGGTTCGGCCCGGAAGCGATTCGCTCGGCATCGGGCATGATCCGAACGTACAACCCTGTCCAGCGCGTGCAGGTATTCGGGGCCCTGTCGACGATCGACTTCGGCGATGCGCCCACCGCTCCTGGGTACATCGAGGAGTCGCTGAAGCGCATGGAGCGCTTTGTGGCTCCGATCGCCGAGGCAGGTGTCATCGGCATCGGAATGGGCGGCGACCATTCGGTCGCACTCGCCGAGCTCCGTGCGCTCGCTGAGGTACACGGTCGCCTTGGGCTCGTACAGCTCGACGCGCACACCGACCTGCAAGACACTTACAACGACTTGCCCTACTCGCACGGCACGATGTTTCGACGGGCAATCATGGAGGACGTCCTCGACCCTGCCCGCGTGATCCAGGCGGGGCTGCGGGGGTCGTTGTACTCCGCGGAGAACGAAGACATCCCCTCCGACCTCGGAGTCGAGACGATCCCGTGGATCGAGCTGACACTCTTGAGTCCCGAAGAGTTCGCGGCACGAGCACGTCGGCGAATCGGGAGCGGGCCAGCGTTCCTGACCTTCGATGTGGACTTCGTCGATCCCGCCTACTGTCCAGGTACGGGGACGCCAGAAGTTGCCGGCCCTACGGGGTTCGAGGCGATGGGATATCTCCGAGCGCTCGCCGGGATCGATTTCGTGGGCTATGACGTCGTTGAAGTTGCTCCCCAGTACGACGGCCCGGGACAAATAACCGCGTTGTTCGCGGCCAACGCGATCTTCGAGATGCTCTCGATGATCGCGAAGCGACGGCAGTCTGAAGCGGAGGAGACCGCGGCGGCCGGGCAGGTGCGAGGGTAAAGCAGCTTTGGCGCACAACTGGCGCGCACTCTCATGGTTGAGCGGTAGAAACGCCGGTTTCTCGTTTGTGAGACTTGTGATCCAACCCGAGTTCGCTCTCCACACGCGTGCGCGTTGGCCTCCGATCGCTCATGCGCTGCAGACGGTGGATCGTTGCGTCCTGGTCGCACCGGTGTCAAGATCGAACGGGGATTCCCCGGAAGGAGGAACGATGCATACGATCGAGAGTCGCGCGCAGCTCGCAGAGCTTGCCGCGACTGCCCCCGTCGCGCGTCCGGCGCTACCGATCCGCCGCGCCGCGGCGGAGGAGGCGTTGCGCGACGGCGACGGGCCGGTGGAGCTGACGTTCGATGTCGTCCGCGTAGGCGCGGCAACCGAAGCGATCAGCATGATCCTGGAACGAGCCGACCTTGAGCGGACGCTCCAGTCGGTGGATGGAGAGGAACTCGCGCTCGTCTTCGATCCGGACGAGCTCGAGCGCGCGATCGAAGGCTCGGAAGTGGAGGCGCAGGGGCTGCGCGAGGCGGCGGCCGTCTTCACCGTGGCCGTCGCGGCGATGGCCGGCAGCGCGGGTGTGGCCTCGGCTGCGGCGGGTGCCAGCGGGAGTGGTTATGTCGTTCCTGCGGGTGGCGGTGAGGTGATCGTGAATGATGCCGGTGTGTCGCCGGGTGCGAGCGGGAGTGGTTATGTCGTTCCTGCGGGTGGCGGTGAGGTGATCGTGAATGATGCCGGTGTGTCGCCGGGTGCCAGCGGGAGTGGTTATGTCGTCCCGGCGGGTGGCGGTGAGGTGATCGTGAATGATGCCGGTGTGTCGCCGGGTGCCAGCGGGAGTGGTTATGTCGTTCCTGCGGGTGGCGGTGAGGTGATCGTGAACGATGCCGGTGTGTCGCCGGGTGCCAGCGGGAGTGGTTATGTCGTTCCTGCGGGTGGCGGTGAGGTGATCGTGAACGATGCCGGTGTGTCGCCGGGTGCGAGCGGGAGTGGTTATGTCGTTCCTGCGGGTGGCGGTGAGGTGATCGTGAACGATGCCGGTGTGTCGTCGGGTGCAAGCGGGACCGGCTATGTCGCGCGGGCTGGAGACGGCGCCGCGCTGTCATCGACGGAGGCCGCGGCATTGGGGGCCGGCGCGATTCTGCTCGTCGCCGGCGCCGCTTTCGCGGCGAAGCGGACGAGGCAGCGCCCGGACACGGCTGACGTCGCTCCGGCGTAGCGATGGGGCAAGGTGCGCAGCGGCCTCCGCCGCCGCGCACCGAGCCGCTCCCGGAACGCCGCTTCAGGCAACGAGCGCTCTGCGGACGGCAAGACGCCATTCGGCGCGCAGGCGTCCGAGCTTCGCGGGATCACCCGTCGGCTCATAGACGGCGCCGCGACCGAGACGCGCGCGGATCGCGTCGTCGTCGGCCCACAACCCGATCGCGCGGCCGGCGAGTACGGCTGCGCCCAGCGCCGTCGTCTCGCGTTCCGCTGCGACCTCGATCGGGCAGCCGAGCAAGTCCGCCTGGAATTGCATCAAGAAGCGGTTCGCGCTGGCGCCCCCATCGGCCCGCAACACCGCGACGCCGCCCGGAAACGCGTCAAGCACGTCTGCTACCTGGAAGGCGATTGCCTCGAGCGCTGCGCGCACCAGGTGAGCGCGCGTCGTCCCACGCGTGATCCCGGTGACCAAACCGCGCACGTCCGGCCGCCAGTGCGGCGAGCCCAGGCCTGCGAGTGCCGGCACGAAGTAGACACCGTCGGTCGAGTCGACCTGTCGCGCGAGCGCTTCGCTCTCGGCCGCGTCAGCGAGGATGCCGAGGCCGTCGCGGAGCCACTGGACGGCGGCCCCGCTCGCGAGAATCGCGCCCTCGAGTGCGTAGCCGGCCGGGGCCGCTGCGGTCCCCAGCAACCCCTCCGGCGCCTGTTCCCGCTCTTCACCGGTGTGCACGAGAACGAAGCTGCCGGTCCCGTACGTTGCCTTCGCCTCGCCTCGACGGAAGCAGCCGTGGCCGACGAGAGCCGCCTGCTGGTCGCCGGCCATCCCTGCAATCGGCACGGTCACGCCGAAGAGATCGCCCTCGCCGACAACCTCGGCCGACGTCGCCACTCGTGGGAGCACGGCACGATCGATCCCGAAGAGGTGGAGCAGCTCGTCGTCCCACTCGAGCGAGTCGAGGTCGAGCAACATTGTTCGCGATGCGTTCGTCCGGTCGGTGACATGCACGCGTCCATCGGTCAGCCTCCAGACGAGCCAGGAGTCCACCGTGCCGAAGGCGAGGGAGCTTGGCGGCAGGTCCGTTCGCTCGAGCAGCCACTCCAGCTTCGTGGCGGAGAAGTACGGATCGGGGACGAGCCCCGTCCTTGCCCGGATCAACGCGGCCGGCAGCTCGCGGCACCGCTCCTCCGTCCGCCGGTCCTGCCAGACGATCGCCGGCGCGACCGGCCGACCGGTCGCGCGCTCCCAGAGGACCGTCGTCTCGCGCTGGTTGGTGATCCCGATCGCCCGTAGATCGGCGGTGCGCACACCCGCAGCGCGGACCGCGTCGTCGAGGGCACCAAGAGCGCTCCGCCAGATCTCCTCTGGATCGTGCTCGACCCATCCGGGATGGGGGAAGTACTGCGGCAGCTCGCGGTAGCCGCGGCCGCGAACCTGCAGCTCCTCGTCCACCACGAGACAGGTCGTGCCCGTCGTGCCCTGGTCGATCGCAAGGATCACGACCGCAGGAGCGCCTCCACGCGATCTCGGACGGCCGGTATGCCACGACCGGTCAGTGCGAGTGTCGTACGTCGCCGAAGCACGTCCTCGGTCGTCATCGCCCACTCTCGGTCGCGCGCGTACAGCACCTCGGCCTCGGTCTCGACGACGTCTTGCGCGAGTGGATCGAGCGCCCCCGCGTCGATCGCCTCTTCTGCGAGCGTCCCGTACGTCTGCGCGAGTCGTCGCGTGAGCGGCGGCGGAAGATCTGGGCGGCGTCGCTGCAGCGCGTCCGCCGCCACGTCCGGGTCCGCAGCTCCGGGGAGTGGGCGCGGGCGGCGGTCGATGCGGTGGAGGTCGAGGTCCGGCCTTAGGGCATGGAGGACGGCGAGTGCGATGCGGCGGTATGTCGTCAGCTTCCCGCCTGCGACAGAGAGCATTCCGAGGCGTCCGCGGCTGAGCGTCGTCTCGCGCGGTGCTCGGAGCGTGTCTGCAGCTCCGGCGGGAAGAACTCGTACGCCCGCAAAGCGTGCGCGGATCGCGTCGGCGGTCACGTCGATTGACTGGCCGACCTCGTCGAGGATCTGCTGCTTCTCGGCTTCGGTCGGGAGCACGTCGCGGAGATCGCCGTCGAACGGCGCGTCGGTCGTACCGAGCAGCAGCGCTCCCGCCCACGGGGTCGCGAAGACGACCCGTGCAGCCTCGACCGGGATCGTGACCGCGGCCGACCAGTCGTCGCTTCTCTCGAGCACGAGATGCGAGCCCTTGCTGAGGGTCACCGAGGTCCCGGCGGTGGGATCCTCCAGTCGTCGAACCTCGTCGATCCAGGCACCGGTGGCGTTGACGATCGCCCGCGCCGCAACGTCGACGAGGTCGCCGTCGACCTGCACCTCGGCCACGGAGCCGGCGCCGAGCCCGACGAGCTCTGCGCGATTCACCACGACGGCGCCCGCGTCCGCAGCGCCGCGCAGGTTCGCGAGCGTGAGCCGCGCGTCATCCGTCTGTGCGTCTGCGTAGAGGCCGGCGGCACGCAGCCCGTCACGCCGTAGCGGCGGCACGAGCTCGACCGCCGCCGCCGGGGAAATCATCCGGCCGCGCTCCGCGATCCCGCCAGTCAGGCCTGCGTAGGACCAGAGGGCGCCGCGGATGGGAATTCGCCCATAGGGCCCGCCGCGATAGACCGGCAGGACGAACCGGAGCGGCCGCACGAGGTGCGGAGCGACGACCTCGCTGAGCGCGCGCACCTCGTCGCGCGCCTCCCGTACGAGCCCGAAGTGACCCATTCGCAGATAGCGGAGGCCGCCGTGAATGAGCTTCGACGATGCGCTGGAAGTTCCAGATGCGAAGTCATCCCGCTCGACCAGCGCGACGGCGAAGCCGTGGCGCGCTGCAAGTTCCGCGACACCGGCGCCGATGATCCCCCCGCCGACGACGAGCAGGTCGAATCGCTGAGACCGCAGCCGCTCGAGGCGGGTCGCACGCGAGTCCTCCACCCGCGGCGGACACTACCCGTTGCCTGACCGGCGTGGCTGTTGCCATCTCGTTGCTCTTTCAGCCGAGCCACTACGATCGTCGGGTGGAGACGTTCGTCCCGCGCGACTTCGATGTGCCGCTCGGGCTCGACACGCCGCAGTTCGTGCTCGAGCCGCTCGGGCCGGAGCACAACGACCGTGACTACGACGCGTGGACATCGTCGATGGAGCACATTCGCGCGACGCCGGGCTGGGGCGACGAACGCTGGCCGCGCGAGATGACGCTGGACGAGAACCGCGCGGACCTGGAGCGGCACGCTGACGACTTCCGCAACCGCAAGGGGTTCACGTACACGGTGCTCGATCCGGCGAGCCGTGACGTGATCGGCTGCGTCTACGTCTACCCGCTCCCCGACAGCGAGCACGACGCCAGCGCGCTCTCGTGGGTGCGGGCGAGCCACGCGGAGCTCGACGTCCCGCTGTGGCGCGCGGTGAGCGACTGGCTGAGGGCCGATTGGCCGTTCGGCAGCGTCGAGTACGCGCCGCGCGCCTAGCCTTGCGATCTCGCGCCGGTTGGCCACTCGTGGCTGTACAAGGCGTGTGCACCCTGCCACAGTGCTCTTGTGGCCGCCACGGTCGATTCGTTCTTCGACGAGTACGCCCGCCGCTACACAGAAGGCGATGTGAACGGCGTTACGAGCCTCTGTGTCTGCCCGTTTCTTGCCGTCCGGAAGGGCGAGGCCATCCACTTGACCGACCGCGGAGCTGTCTTGGATCACTTCGCTTCGGCAATCGGCGCCTATCGCGCCGCCGCGCACGCTGAAAAGTGGACGCCGGTCACGATCGACACTCGCCAACTCGGCGAGCACTCCGTCTTCGCGACCGTGCACTGGAATGCACTCGACGCGGAGGGGCGGGTGGTTCGGGACACCTGGACGAGCTACCAACTGCTTGCCACTCCGGACGGCTGGCGCTTCCTCTCCTATACGAATCACTTTTGAGCTGCGCCGCTCTGTCCGCTGACACCGCGCTAACCGGCAGAAAACGGGTCCGACCGGGTGAAGCCAGCAAGAACGACCGCGTCCTCGAGTGCGAGCTCGTGCCCTTCAGCGACGACGGCGTCGTACCGGTCGCCGAGCGCGGCGCGGGCGCGTGCGAGGTACGCCTCCTCGAGGGACCGCTGGAACGGGCTCGGGTCGTCCCCGAGCGTCTCGCGCACGGACTCGGCCGCGCCCCACAGCCGGGCCGCGCAGTCGGCGTCACCGGCGTCGGCCGCCAGCCCCGCGAGACCGTGGAAGCACACGTCGAGCGAGCGCCGGTCGCGTGCCTCCCAGGCCTGCGGCAGACTCTCGGCGAACAGTTCCCGGCTGCGATCCGTGTCGCCCTGGAGCAGCGACGCCAGCGCGAGATGCGCCAGCGACCACTCCGCCTGGCGCGAGTCACCGAGCTCACGCGCGAGCTCGAGGCTGCGGGAGAGAACCTCGGTCGCGCGATCGTGCGCGCCGACACCGAGGGCGGACTCGCCGACGTTCCCGAGGACGACTGCGACGTTGAGGGGATCGCCGATCCGCTCGATCACCTCGAGGCACTCCTCGTTGAACCTGAGCGCCTGCTCGTACTCGCCCTGCTGCTTGTGCACGGCGGCGAGGCTGTTGAGCGCAGAGGCGATCTCCATGTCGAGGCTCTCCTCACGGGCGAGCGCCAGGGCTTCCTCGAGCAGGACACGCGCCCGTTCCCGATCGCCGAGCGCGCCCACCGCCCAGCCGTTCGTGGTCAGCACGCCGCAGAGCTGCGCGGTGAGCCCCGCCTCCCGGAGCAGAGGCACCGCCTCGGCGCTGAGCTCCGCGGCACGGTCGTAGTCGCCCTGCCAGAGCGCCATGTCTCCGGATCGGTAGAGCGCAGTGCCGCGGAGCGCACGAGGGGCGTCCGTGGCGTGCGCAAGGAGCTCGTCGAGCCACCGCCGGCCCTCGCTCCCGCGCCCCTGGGCGAGCCAGAAGCGGTAGAGGTCGGCGCTCAGCGCGAACCCGTCATCGAAGTCATCGGCCTCGATGGAGAACGTCAACGCCGCACGGATGTTGTCGAGCTCCCGCGCGAGCGCGGGCAGCCAGCGAGCTGCCTCCGGCCCGCGAAGCTCCTCCCCGGCACGACGGGCGAGGTCGGAGAAGTAGTGCGCGTGCCGGCGCTGCAGGTCGGCGCGGTCCCCGCGGTCGTCCAGCTGTTCCTGGGCGAACTCGCGGATCGTGGCGAGGAGCCAGAAGCGGTCGCCGGTGTGCCTGACGAGGCTCTTGTCCACGAGTGAAGCGAACAGGTCGAGATCCGCCCCACAGACCTCCTCCCCGGCCTCGATCGTGCAGCCGCCCGCGAAGACGGACAGGTTCGAGAACAGGCGCTTCTCCTCGTCGTTCAGCAGGTCGTAGCTCCACGCGATCGCCGCGGCCAGCGTCCGCTGCCGCTCGGGGGCGTCGCGCGCGCCTCCAGTGAGGAGCTGGAGCGAGTGCTCGAGCCGGGTCAGGATCTGCTCGAGGCTGAGCACCTTGACGCGCGCCGCCGCCAGCTCGAGCGCCAGCGGCAGGTTGTCGAGCCGGCTACAGATCTCCGCCACGACCGGGGTCGGCTGGAAGCTCGGATCGACGATGCGCGCTCGCGCGCCGAAGAAGCCGACGGCCTCCTCCGACACGAACGGCGGCACCGGGTACTCCTGCTCGGCGGCGATCCGGAGCGGCTCGCGGCTCGTCACGAGGATCCGCAGACCGCCGCAGCGTGACAGCAGATCGGCGAGCTCGGGCGCCACGTCGAGGAGCTGCTCGAGATTGTCCAGAAGGAGCAGGAGCTCCTTCTCCCCGATGTGGTCGGCGAGCTCGTCCGACGCGCCGAGCACCTGGGCGATCGAGTAGAGGACGAGCGCCGGATCGCGCACCGCGGCGAGCGAGATCCACCAGACGCCGCCGGGGAACTGCTCTGCCGACTCCGCGGCCGCCTGAGCGGCGAGCCTCGTCTTCCCCGTCCCGCCCGGGCCCGTCAGCGTGAGCATCCGGCTCGTCCCGAGCAGCCCGAGCACCTCGGCGAGCTCGCGCTCGCGGCCCAGGAACGGCGCCGGCGCGACGGGCAGGTTCGTCTGGTGCAGCGTGCGCAGGCGCGGGAACTCGCCGTCGCCGATCTGGTAGAGGCGCACCGGCTCGGACAGATCCTTCAGACGATGCTCGCCGAGGTCGTGGAGCTTCCCGTCCTCCAGGAGCTCGCGGGTGGAGTCCGAGACGACGATCTGGCCGCCGTGGCCCGCAGCGCAGATGCGGGCGGCGCGGTGGACGTCGATGCCGACGTACCCCTCGTCCGTCGCAATCGGCGCGCCGGTATGGAGGCCCATGCGCACCCGGACCGGCCCGCCGGAGAGCGCCTGCTGCGCAGTCGAAGCCGCCGCGACGGCGCCGACCGCAGACGCGAATGCGTAGAAGAAGGCGTCGCCCTGCGTGTCGACCTCGACACCGTCGTGTGCGCCGAACGCGTCTCTCAGGGCGCGCCGGTGGTCGTCGAGGAGCGTGGCATAGCGGTCCCCATGCTCCTCGAGCAGCCTCGTCGAGCCCTCGATGTCGGTGAAGAGCAGCGTGACCGTGCCCGTCGGTAGGGCGTGCATGGGAACAAGTCTCTCGCGTCCGCCCCCGGCGGCCAAGGGCGCGACGGCTTCGCGTCCTCGCCCGACATCGACATCGCGGTCCGTGCGGTCTGCGGCACACCTTCGCTACCGACGTGCCCAATCCGCCGGGCGGGGATACCCCTGCGTAGCTTGGAGTCCCGCCTCGTGCGGATTACCGTAGGCCTGCGGAGAACACCGTGCCAGCATCCCACCGGAACCCCGGGCGGGCACGGTTGGCAGGGACGCCTTCCCGGTCCATGCTTCGCTCCGAAAGCTAGACGGGCGGTCCCCAGCATGTGAACATCGTCACATCCAGGTCGTCGAGGCGATCCGGGACGAAGGAGGCGGCAGAAAAATGCGGACACTGTTGATCGGAGGAGCACTCGGCGCACTCGTGATCGCGCTTTCGGGCTGCGGAGGTTCGAGCGTGACGTCGGCCGACGCGGCAGCGGCCGAACGTCGCGTCGACCTCTACGAGATCAGCCAGATCGAGCGGTCCTTCCACGAAGCCATATCCAAGAAGAACATCGACCAGATGGTGAGGCTCTTCGCACCCCATGCGACCGGCACGTTCGGCCCGGGGAAGACCGTGACGGGTACGGAGCAGATCCGCCAGGTCTGGCTGAAGTCGAACGCATTCAAGCCTGAGACGCACTGGTTGTCGGACCATCCCGCATACAAGCTCAAGGTCACCGTCGACGGAGACCGCGGCACGCTCCACTTCGAGTGTCACTTCATCGACGTCAAGACCGGGAAGGTTGCCGCGGTCACTGCAGGCAATCTCGACGTCGCGAGGATCGACAGCCGGTGGCGGATCACGAACTTCGTGGGAAGCACGTCAGAGCTGTCGATCTGAGGACGTGTCGGCGGGACCCGTCCCTGAGCAAGACGCAGCAGCCGGCGCCTCCAAACGCCGGCTGCTGAGCCCTGCCGACAACCCGGTCGTCCGGGCCGTCGGCCGCGTGCCGGCTGGGGTCCACGTCAAGCTGCTCGTCGCGTTCGTGGGCACGGCCCTGCTCGTCGTCGTGCTGGGGGTGCTCGGGCTCAGACTCCTCGGCGAGTCCAACGAGCGAGTGGAGACGCTCGGGGCGCTCCAGGTCCGAGCCTTCGCATACGGCAACCTCCGCAGCGACGCCGGTCACATTCGTGTTCTGCAGGCCCAGAACGTCGCAGGGGACTTCTACAAGAACTTCCCCGACCTGAACAAGCATGAGCTCGGTGCCGGCGCCCTGGCTATCGACAAGGCGATCGCAAGCGCCGTCGCACTGATTCCAGCCTCGACCTATCCCGACAATCTCGGATTCCGACCGCCACCCGAGGACGAGGCATTTCTGCGCAGGATCCGCACAACCGGGGGGCAGCTCACGAGCGTGTACCAAGAGATCGTCGAGGCCGGCCGCCGGGCGCCTGAACGGGTGCCGTCCCTTCGCACGAGGGCCGAGCTGCTCGGCATCGACCTCAACCAGCATGCGACGGAGCTCGCGAACGCCATGACGGCGAGGACGAACGCCGTCATCGCTCAGAATGCGAGCGCGTACGAAAATTCGCGCAATCAGTTCATAGGAGTGGCGGCGGGAGCGATCGCCCTCGCACTGCTGCTGGGGTTCGTCCTCTCGTGGTCGGTGATCGGGCCCATCCAAAAGATCGACGCCCGGCTTGCTGCAATCGCGTCAGGCGACTTCTCGGGGCACGTGGACGCCCCGAACCGCGACGAGCTCGGTGCGCTGGCGGCAAACGTGAATCAGATGAATGACGAGCTCAGACGCCTCTACAGAGAGCTCGAGACGGCGAGCCAGCACAAGTCCGACTTTCTCGCCAACATGTCGCACGAGCTGCGGACGCCGCTGAACGCGATCATGGGATTCTCGCAGGTGTTGCGCGAGGGAATGGTCGGCGACGTGAACGACAAGCAGCGGGAGTACCTCGACGACATCCTGTCCTCGGGGAACCACCTGCTCTCTCTCATCAACGACGTGCTCGACCTCTCCAAGGTCGAAGCAGGGCAGGTCGAGCTCGAGGTCGCGCCCTTCTCGTTGCAGGGAGCGCTCGAGCGCGGCGTCGCGATGGTGCGCGAGCGCGCTACGAGGGACGGTGTACAGGTCACGCTCGCCGCCAACGCAGACGTCGACGTCGTTGCGGGCGACGAGCGCCGCATCAGGCAGGTCATCTTCAACCTGCTCTCGAACGCCGTGAAGTTCACCCCCGCGGGCGGATCCGTCGACATGTGGACGACGCAGGTCAACGGCGAGGTGAGCGTCTCCGTGGCCGACACCGGGCGCGGTATCGCCGCCGAGGATCTCAGGCGTGTCTTCGAGGAGTTTCAGCAGACCGAAGCCGGGATCGAGCAGGGTGAGGGGACGGGTCTCGGCCTGGCGCTCTCGAAGCGGCTTGTCGAGCTGCACGGTGGAAGGATCTGGGTCGACAGCGAGCTCGGCAGGGGAAGCACGTTCGTCTTCACGCTGCCCGTGAGGGGCGTCTAGTGACAGCTAGCCCGCAGATCCTCGTGGTGGAGGACAACGAGAAGAACTTGAAGCTGTTCCGGGACGTTCTCGTGGCGACCGGCCACCGCACCCTGGAGGCGACCACGGGCGGACAAGCGGTCGAGCTGGCCACCGCGCACTCTCCCGATCTGGTGCTCATGGACATCCAGCTCCCGGACATCGGTGGCGTCGAGGCACTCGGCCGGCTGCGGGCGGACGAGCGGACCGCATCCGTGCCGGTGGTCGCCCTGACCGCGCAGGCGATGGAGGGAGACCGCGAGCGCTTCCTCGCCGCCGGCTTCGACGGCTACCTCTCCAAGCCCGTGAGCGTCGCCGATCTGATCGCCACGGTGAAGCGCTACTGCGAGGGAGCGGGTCGATGATGGCGGCTAACGGCGACGGCGAGCGAGGTGGGCCGAATCGTTCAAGACGGGCCGGCGCCGCGGCGTAGGGTCGCTCGTGTGAGCGATCTCCTCACCTCAGCGAATGCGTTCGTCATCCGGGAGGCTCGGCTGCTCGAGCGGCGGCTCCACGCGACCCTGTTCGAGGGCGCTCCCGCGGCCGGAGTGGTCGACGCGCTGCGCGGCTACCAGAACGACGACGGCGGGTTCGGCCATGCACTGGAACCGGACAAACGATGTCCCGCGAGCCAGCCGCTCGATGTGCAGATCGCGCTCGAGACCCTCTGCGCCGCGGGCACGACCGACGTGCCAATGCTCCAACGGGCGTGCGACTACCTGGCGACGGTGGGGCCTGACGGCGGTGTCCCGCCCGTGCTGCCGTCGATCGCCGCCTACCCGCGCGCCGCGCACTGGGGCGACGGCGACTTCCCGCCCGGCGTGAACCCGACCGCGGCCCTCGCCGGGCTGCTCCACGCGCTCGGCGTCGAGCATCCATGGCTCGACGCGGCCGACGAATTCTGCTGGCGCGAGCTCGAGCGCGAGCTTCCGCACGAGGCGCACGGGCTCGCGGTCACCTTCGTCTTCCTCGAGCACGTGCCCGACCGCGAGCGGGCCGAGGCGCTCGCCGGCCCCGTCGCCGCCCAGCTCCCGGACGCGGAGTGGTATGTGGCAGCCGCCGACGCCGAGGGCTACGGCCTGACGCCGCTCGCCTTCGCGCCGACTCCCGACAGCCGGTGGCGGTCACTGTTCGACGACGGCCAGATCGCCGCACACCTCGATCGCCTCGAACGCGACCAGCAGCCCGACGGCGGCTGGCTGGTGACGTGGGATCCACCGAGCGACGCGTCGCGGCTCGAGTGGCGCGGCATCGTGGCGCTGGGCGCGCTGCGCACACTCCGCGCGTACGGCCGCCTGCCAGAGTCACCTCGGGACGCGACTTCACCGCCAGAACGATTCCTATGAGCCGAGGGCGGTTCGCCCTGAGCGCCTACCACGGCATGGTCGGCCGATGACTGACCAGCACCGTGTCGCGGGTCACCTCGGCGTCGCCGCCGACGACTACGACAGGACAATCCGCGAGTTCATCCCACACTACGAGCGCATGCTTACGGCTGTCGTCCACTGGCTCGACGGCCATGTCCCGCCCGAAGGCCTCGTCGTTGACCTCGGAGCCGGGACTGGAAGTCTCTCCGCCGCGATCCTTGATGCGCTCCCCACTGTTCGCGTCGCGCTTGTCGATGTAGATCCCAACATGCTCGAGGTCGCCGCGACACGATGTGCCGATCACGTCGGGCGCTACGAACTGCGACATGGACGGTTCGAGGACGAACTCCCGCCCTGCCACGCCGTCGTCGCCTCCCTCGCCCTCCACCACGTCGCTACCCACGATGAGAAGCGCGACCTCTATCGGTCGATCCTCTCAGCCCTGGAGCCCAGCGGTCTCGTCTGCATCGCCGACGCTCTCGTCTACGAGAAGGGCCCCGAGCGTGACCGGATGGTCGAGGACTTGTTCGCACACATGGGCCGGTACGGCATCTCCGCTGACGAAGGGGCCGCCCACTTAGCGCAATGGGCCGAAGAGGACTTCTACGTCTCCCTTCCCGACGAGCTAGGCCTCATCGCGGACGCCGGTTTCCCACATCCCGACTGTTTCTGGCGAGAAGGCCTGATCGCCGTGTACGGCGCGTTCAAGAACGGCTGACAGCCCTCGCCTTGAGGCGAGTCCGCATCGACTCTCGGCGTCGCGGGTCAGATACCCGTAGTGGCGGTCGATCAGTAGCGGATCGCCAGTACGTGCGGTCAATCATGGCGAATGGACGCCAACGTACGGAGGCATGGAGCGTCTAGTGGAGCCGCTCAGGCCAAACTCGCCGGCTGTCGCCACAGCGAGACGCCGAGGGCGATGAGCACAGTGAGGAAGAGTGCGAAGCCGGCGAGTAAGGCGAGAAAGGCTACGTCCGAGCCGAGCAGGAGCAGGTCGCCGGTGAGCACGAGGAAAGCGCTGACGGCTGAGGCCCAGCCGATCCAGCGCGCGTACACGCCTCCAGTCAAAATCGCCGCCGCGAGCGCGGCAAGGTAGAGCCCTAGTGCTAAGAACGCCGCAAAGAAGAGATCGTCCGTCAGGTTGTTCGCGGCGTCGAAGGAGGCGAGGTACGACTGCTTGGCCCGGGCGGACGCATCAGCCCAACTGTCCGCCAACTCCTTCTTGTTCGCTCCTGCAACCACCGCCGCGGATCCGAGCGCCCCCATGAGCACAAGAAAGGGCTGTCCAAGGCGGGCCCAATCCCGTCCGGCTCCTTCAGCGAAGGTACGAGAGACGATAGTGAGCGCACCAACCGTCAGCAGCACCCCGATCAGGTCCAACAGCCGGTCGGCGGTGAAGAATCCGCTCTCAGCAACCACCCGCACCGCCTTACCCGGTTCGCCGCTCGAATCGGGCTCGAAGACTGTCGCGACAAGCTGGCCCACCGCACCGGCAACGGCGGCAACGGCTCCGATGCGCAAGATCCGGTAATCGCTCGTGGTGGCGACATTACACCCGGTGGTGCAACCGCTTGCGCCCCAACCAGCCGGTGCAAGCGCGGCAGGCGCGCGAGAACTTCACGAAGCGCACCGAGCGCGGCGGTTCTAGACTTTCGGCGTGAAGACGATCTGGACCGGACGGATGGCGCAGGCCGTCGGTAAGTACGGCGAAAACGCCCCCACGGCCGCCGTCTGCTGCAACGCCTGCCGCACCTGCGTCACCACCAACATCGTCGGCATCGCGACGGCCGCCGTCCTCAGCGCCGGTTATACCGTCGTCAACTTCGCCCGACGACAGAACGGTCCGCGCTCGGCGTCCTAGCTCGCGTGCTCACCGCTCGTCGGCGTGCTACTCGTCCAAATAGCGCGGTGTCAGCGGACCGCGACGCCGCGGAACGCTAGTCGTCGGCTTCCCCGCCGCCGCCGGCGAGCATGTCCCGGTCGTATTTGTACTGGATCCCTACCGCGGTCTTGGAGCCGCCCGGGTAGGCGATCCACACCTCGCTGCGGTGCCTCGGGTTGGCGGACCGCTCCGCGTTGACGCGAAGGACCATCGCTCGCACGTCCTCCTCGCCGCCGAGCAGGTCCGGAACATTCTCCTTGAGGAATGCGATCGGATCGTTGTGCAGTGCTTGGCCTTTATCCGAGTCGCTCTTCACCTGCACCAAGAAGATCGAGAAGTCGTCCGGGTAGAGCGCCTGTTTCGCCGGCTTGAGCTCCGTGTACGCGAAAACGCTCGACTCGTCATATCCACCCTCATCCACGTCCCGCCTCCTATCTGATTGCCGGACGACTGTAGGGGGCTGTGACAGACAGGTCAATGGGCAGGACGCCTCCTCCTCGCAGAGTCGCCCTTTCGGGCGCGTCTCGAACCGACAAGAATGGAGTCTGTCCTCGTGGTTTGCAACAAATGTCACCACCAGAACGATCCCGAATCCCGCTTCTGTAGCCGATGCGGAGCTGCGCTCGTTGCCGACGACCTCGTGCGCGAAGAGCGCAAGGTCATCAGCGTGCTGTTCGCCGATCTCGTGGGGTTCACGAGCCGCGCCGAGCGCATGGACGTCGAGGATGTGCGTGCGTTGCTCGCGCCCTACTTCGCGCTCGTCAGCCAGCGGCTCGAGCAATACGGAGGGACCGTCGAGAAATTCATCGGCGACGCGATCGTGGCCGTCTTCGGCGCCCCGGTCGCGCGGGAGGATGACTCCGAGCGTGCCGTCCGCGCTGCGCTCGCGATCCGCGAGGCGCTCGCGGAGTCCAACGAGCAGAACCCCGAGCTCGACTTGCACGTGCGCATCGCCGTGAACACGGGCGAGGCACTCGTGTTCCTCGACGCGAATCCTGCGGCCGGGGAGAGCATCGCGTCGGGTGACGTCGTCAACACGGCCGCGCGTCTCCAGGCGGCAGCGCCGACCGACGGCGTCGTCGTCGGAGAGGCCACCTACGAGGCGACTGCAGACGTCATCGAATACGACGAGTCGTTCACGGTCAGCGCAAAAGGGAAGTCGGCCCCCGTCGTGTGCTGGCCCGCCGTTACCGCCCTCTCACGGGTGGGAGAGACCCGACGTCGCCATGACGTCACGCCGCTCGTCGGGCGCGAGCCCGAACGCCGAGCGCTTGTCGACGCCTTCGAACGGGCGCGACGGCATCGATCGGTACAGGTTGTGACGGTCGTCGGCGTCCCGGGTGTCGGCAAGAGCCGGCTCGTCCGAGAGCTCTTCCGGCACATCGATCAGCAGCCCGAGCTCATCCGCTGGCGTGAAGGAAGATCCCCGCCGTACGGCGACCGTGGCTCCTTCTGGGCGCTGGGTGAGATCGTGAAGGCGGAAGCAGGCATCCTCGACTCGCTCGACTCGGAGGCCGCTGCGTCCATGCTCGTGCGGTCGGTCGCCAATCTCGTGGTCGAGGACGACGAGGCAAAGTGGCTCGAGCGCCATCTCCGGGCGCTCGTAGGCCTCGAAGCAGGGGAAGCGCTGTTCGGCGACCGGCGAGCCGAAGCGTTCGCGGCGTGGAGGCGCTTCGTCGAGCGCATGGCGGAGCACAGGCCTACGGTCCTGGTCTTCGAGGACCTGCACTGGGCGGACGACGCATCCGTCGACTTCATCGAACATCTCATCGGCTGGGCGGCGGACGCACCGCTCCTTGTCCTCTGCACGGCGCGCCCGGAGCTCCTGGAGACGCACCCGCACTGGAGGACGGAGTCGGAGACCCGCCGGGTGGTTTCGCTAGCGCCGCTCTCCAGGCCCGAGACTCGTGATCTCCTCGACGCGCTGCTTCGAAACGAGCACCTGCCCGAACAGACGAGCGTCGCACTACTCACGGCGTCGGAGGGGAACCCGCTCTACGCCGAGGAGTTCGTCCGCATGCTCGTCAACCGGCACCTGCTCGTCCAGACGGACGGCGAATGGGCTCTGACGCAGACCGAGGACCTCCCCGTGCCGGACTCCGTGCAGGGGATCATCGCCGCTCGCCTCGATGGAGTCCCCGAGGCGGACAAGACCGTGATCCAGGACGCCTCGGTCGTGGGCAAGGTCTTCTGGCCCGGGGCGGTTGCCTCCCTTTCGGACAGGGGCCGGTGGGCGATCGAGGAGGCGCTCCGACGACTCGAGCATCGGCAGCTCGTCCATCGCAAGCACGACTCGTCCATCGCGGGCGAGTCGGAGTACGTCTTCGAGCACGGTCTCATCCGCGACGTCGCGTACCGGACGATCGTGCGCGCCGTCCGAGCGGAGAAGCACCGACGGGCCGGCGACTGGATGTCCTCCCTCACTCGTGCCCGCCGCGATCGTGCCGACGCGATTGCCTACCACTACGTCACCGCCTACGAGAACGCCGAAGCATCGGGACACGGAACGCCCGAGCTGAGACTCGCGGCCTCACGGGCCCTGGAGGCCGCAGCGACCCGTGCAGGGTCGATTCATTCCTACACCGTCGCCGCCGAGCTCTGGGGGAAGGCGCTGGAGTTGTGTGCCGACGACGAGCTTGCTCGTCCTTTCGTTCTCCTCGAGTACGGCAAGGCTCTTGCGGTCGCGGATCAACCGGCAGTGGCGGTGCTCGACGAGGCCTCCGCAGCCCTCGTCGGAGCCGGGGAGCCGGCGGCCGCGGCCGAGGCCGAATCGACCAACGCCTGGCTTCTCGACATCGCAGGTCGAACTGACGAGGCACGCGCTCGCGACGAGCGAGCGCTCGAGCTAGCGCGTGACGCCCCTCCGTCCTACGCAAAGGCGCTGATCCTCGCACGCGCAGGTGCGCATGCGTTCACAGCTCGCGAGTCTCGCGCGCGGGCTCTTCACGTATTGGGTGAGGCCTTGTCGATCGCCGATGACCTCGAGTTGGGGGAGATCCAGGCGGAGGCGCTGCAGTTCGTCGGCCTGACCAGGCTGGACGCAGGGGACGCAGGCGGCGTCGACGACAACGAGCGGGCGCTCGTGGTCGCCACAGAGCTCAACTCGCCTGTCTCCCTGAGCTGCTACGGAAACCTCGCCGACGTGCGTCGGTACCTAGGCTCGCTCGAGGAGTCGGCCAGGCTCCATCTCGCCGGAGAGCGTTCGGCCGAGCGCTTCGGAATCCCTTTCCAGGCAAGGAAATTCCGCGCGCAGCAGGCCATCGACCTGTACTACCGCGGCGACTGGGAAGAAGCTCTCGACCATCTCGACGAGTACCTCCGGGTCGTCGAGACCAGCTTCCCGCACTACGGGACGGCAGAGGCACGACTCCACCGAGGGCGTATCCGCCTCGCGCGTGGCGACGGTCAAGGAGCGCTCGACGATGCTCGGGCCGCGCTCGCGTTCGCCCGCACGACCGGCGAGCCCTGGGATCTTTTTCCGGCGTTGGCGTTCCACGCCCGGGCGTCGGTCGAGCACCACCCGGACTGGGTCGAAGAGAGCATCACTGAGCTCCTCCTCGCGCTCGCGGCGGGGCAGCCGTTCTGGGGGGCATCCTCGTTGCCGGATCTTCTCGCCGGCTTGCCGGAGCGGCGATACTCGGAGCTTCGACGCCTCCTCGACGAAGCCAGGCCGGAGACGCGTTGGTACGAGGCAGCGCGTGCGGTCCTCGTGGGAGACCACGCCGCCGCAGCCGACGTTTACGGGGCCATCGGCTCGCGGCCGGACGAGGCGGTCGCGCGACTCGAAGCGGCGAGGCAGTCGCTGACGGCCGGCGACAAAGACGACGCGGGAGATCAACTCGAGCGCGCTCTCGCGTTCTTCCGCAGGGCCGGCGCGCACGCATATCTGAACGACGCCGCGCGGCTGGCATCGCGCTGAGCCCGGCTCGGAGCCGGGGTCTCGGGCGGCTAGGAGCCTGCTCGGTAGTGCGGCCAGGCGACGGAATCGCCTGCGAGAGCTAGCGCGGGCGCGAACCGTTACGCCCTCGAAGCGAGGTCGGCGAGCCGGTCGCGCGCACCCTCCTTCGAGAGCGCCCGGTAATCGGCACCCGGAGGGACTCCAAGCTTCGCGGGGGCGCCTCCTCCCGGCGGGTCGGCGCTCGTGATTCAGACGGCGTCCCGCGTGCCTTCGAGCAGGCTCTCGGCGAGTTGCGCGGCAGCCGATCCCTGAGCCTTAGGTCAGACAGCCAAGCGGGCGGCTCCTAGAGCCGCCCGCTTGATCCCACGTGCCAGTCCGAGCCGAGGACAGCGAGCGTCTCTACGCCTCCTTCGCCGACTCGGTCCGGGCGAAGACGCGCGGAGGAACGAGCGCGACTCCGACCCATGCGAGGCCGGCGAGAAAGGTCAGGTAGACACCAATGGCTGCGAAACCGCCGATGTGGTAGCCGGCGACAATGACCACAAGGACGCCGAGCGTGGCATGGACACCCTTCGCAAAGCGGAGCCGCTTCGGTCGCATGACGGCCGTGAAGATTACGCCGACGACGGCCAGGACGAGCGTGACTACGCCGTCACCTTCGATCCCCGAGACGGAGATCCCGAGGACGGACGCCCACGGCAGAAATGAACCGACCGCAACCGCGCCGCCAACGATGAACAAGAACCTACGACTCACTGCGACAACCTCCTGGATCGTGAAGACCGACTCCATCGCTTTGACTTGCGACTAGAACGGGCGGGCTTCCCGCGTGACGCCCGTCCGCCCTGACCCCTACGCACATACTCGATCGCGCATAGCACCAACGCTATGACCCGACCGTGTCAAATCGACGCCACAGGTCTGCCGTGCTTACAGCCGGGGTGTGGCGGCTCCTCCCGATCGACCTGGTCGCAGAACTACCGGTCTGCAGTCGACCGCGCGCTTCTTGAGCTCGAAGACTTGACCCTGCTGCATCGCCGATCACTCCCTTCGCATTCCGCATCGGTGTGATCGTCTCCACTGGCAACAGGTTGCTGGCTTGCAAGATGGCGCGCGAAGCCCGGAGCTGCCTGGGGCCCGCTACCTGCGGCCAACCGTGAGGTCTACGCGGCCGCCCGACGGCAGCGTCGTGCCTGGTGCTGGGCTCTGAGCGAGAACGATTCCGACTTGCTTCGAGCGAACACGGTTGACAGTTCCGACCAAGCAGCCCGCGCCGACGATCTGCGCTCGGGCCGCGGCGAGCTTCATCCCGACGACGCCGGGAACCAAGCACTGAGTCGGCGGCGGCGGCGTGCCAGCACGCGCTTCGACGGCGTAGACGAACGAGAACTGGTCGCCGCCCCCGAGGATCGCGGTGCCGAAGTAGGCCGTGCCGCTGTCGGCGGAAAAGCGGGGCTGTGTGTACAGGATCTGGTTGCCACCGTTCTCGTTGGGCAGGTCAACCTGCCAGCTGACCTTGCCCGTCGATGCGTTCCACCCACGGACCGATCCGGGCTGACCGAAGTTCGGGCGAACGCCGGCGACTACGGTGCTGCCGTCGGGGCTCACCGCGGGATGGTCGATGATCGAGCCGTCGAAGAACGTCCAACGCGACTGGCCGGCTGGCGTAACCGAATCGAGGTAGCTTAAGCTCCTCGCGAAGTAGACCGACCCATCCGGCCCGACGCTGGGAGCCGACATCCCGTTCGAGGGGAACGGGGAGTAGTTCCAGAGCACGTTGCCATTGCCCGGATCGACGCGGCGCAAGCTCCAGCCGTTCGCGCCGCCCATCGCGGTCAGGTAAAGGCTGCCGTCCGACCCGGTCGCGGGCTGTCGCTGCTGCTGCATGAACGGGTCGTCACTGCCACCGATCGCTCTCGCCCACTGCTGCGCACCACCCAGCGAGAGGCCGAACATCGTGCTCAGGGCGAGGCTGCGTTCGTCGAAGGCCGCATACAGGCGCCCGGAGCCGAACACGATCTCCACGCCGAGCTGGCCGTTGTCTGCGAAGGTCGGGTTGCCCGGGTTGCTCCAGAGAAGTTGCCCGGCCGGCGAAAGGGCGAACGCGCCGAGGCCGCCGAAGTCTGAGATCACGTAGATGTTCCCGTCCGGGCCGACCGTCGGCCCGGCGATCACGCCCTGGCCGGAGGAGGGCTCGGTGAACCTCCACTTGATCGAACCGTTGGCGCCAATCGCCGTGACGGTGCTCATCGACGCGACGTAAACGGTCTCGTCCGATCCGATCGAGGGACCTCCGCTGCCACTCACGGATGGGACGACCCAGCGGAGAGCGCCCGCTGCGGTCAGCGAGTACACGTCGCCGGCGGAGCTCGCGACGACGACTCCGCCGTCAGGACCGACAGCCGGCCGATGCAGGACGTACTGGCCGTTGACCTGAAAGCGCCACTTGACGACACCTTGCGAGACGAGGCTCGGAGCCGCAGCACTCGTACCTGTCACGACGAGCGTCGCGAGCACACAAACCAAAACTGAGGCGAGGCGTTTCATCTCCTGGCACATTCACGTTGCGGGATCCGTCCGGCATCGGATTCAATCCCTCACCCGCGCTACGAGCTCGCCTCGAAGCAACGTCGAATCGTTTGGGCGTTGATTGGGCGTCGGACGCCGAATGAGGAAGACGGTTTCCCTACCGCAAACCCGCATGGCTACTCGGTTGAGGCGAGTGGAGCGTACCGGGATCGAACCGGTGACCTCCGGCTTGCAAATCCACGCAGACGTGCGACAGGGCGAACAGGGCGCGCCAACACCGCATGGTTGCGCGGAATCGCTTGGGGCGCGCGACACCAATTCGGCACGGTACGACAGAGGTGCGCTGGCATTGCGCTGGCATTTTCGTCGCCACGGCAGGCAACGACGCCGGCCACGGTGGCACCACACCCCACCGCTTCCGACCGTTTCGGGGCATGAACGGGAAACGCCAAGGGTCGCCCGGCCTGCGATTCCGCGATGGCAAGCCATTTACGAAGGAACCCAATGCGTGTTGGAGTCATTGCCTTCCCGAACCCGTAACGTCCGGCCGTTCCATGACCTGCGCCATTCGAGCCTGACCAACGGCGCCGCCGCCGGTGAGCAGCCGATTTGCGCTCATGGCCCGCGCCGGTCACAGCTCGATGGCGACGACGAAGGGCTACCTGCACTTGGCCGGGGTCGTTTTCCGCGACGAAGCCGACACGCTGGAGCGCCGTTTGCTGACATCGGCTTACTAGGGTTGCGGCATGAAGATCTTCAATCTCAACGCAGACGAGTGGGATCGCACGGAAGAGCGCGAGGGCTGGCGCTTCAAGGACGCCTGGGTCGGCGCGCACACCGACGCCGAGCTGATCGGCGCGAGCATGTACGAGGTCGAGCCGGGTAACAAGCAGGGGCCATTTCACACCCACCACGCGAACGAGGAATGGGCGATCGTCCTCCGCGGCGAGCCGACGCTGCGCACGCACAAGGGCGAGCAGCAGCTGCGCCAGGGCGACGTCGTCGCGTTCCCGCGCGGCAAGGAGGGCGCGCACCAGATCCGCAACGACACGGACGCGCCCGTCCGCGTCCTCATGCTCTCCACGCTGATCGCGCCGGACATCGTCGAGTACCTCGACACCGGCAAGATCGGCGCGCGGAGCATCGCCGGCGAGCGGATCATCTTCGCTCGCCCGGGGCCCGAGCTCGAATATTGGGAGGACCGGAGCCTAGACCTGCGAGTTCGCCTTGCCATCGCCCCGATAGGGCGATCCCGTCGGACGGCTACGAGTCACTCGGGTCAAACCCGAGCGCTCAGGCGGTGCGCTGACGTATCGCCGCAACCTTCCGCCGCCGCTTCTCCCGAACCGGCTCCGGATGCAACCTCGCATGGCGGCGGTCCTTGCAGCGACTCGAGCAGACGAGGCGGTCTGCTTGAGAGGCGGCGTCGAGCGGAGTAAGGTCGTGCGGAGACTCGGTATTCGTCGGTCGTGCGGAGACTCGGTATTCGTCGTGGCTGGCCGGAGGTGTGGTCGTGGGCGGCAGGTACTCGGTCTGCGGCGCAGGGCTCGGCCTTCTGGTCACGCTCTTTCTTGCTCCTGGCCCGGGAGTTCAGGTGGCGTGGTCGGCGTCGTCTGTGTCTGGTGCGGCGTCGAGCGCGGGTGCAGCAACGGCTGATTTCAATGGGGATGGTCTTGACGACCTCGCTGTCGGCGTCCCCTCGGAGGCTGTCGGAGTCGTCGATCGAGCTGGAGCGGTGAACGTCATCTTCGGCGGACCATCCGGGCTCAGCGCAGCGGGCAATCAGCTGCTGGACCAGGAGATCCCGGGTGTCCTCGGCACCGCTCAGGAAGACGACCAGTTCGGACGTGCCCTGGCAGCGGGTGACTTCGACGGGGATGGTCGTGCGGATTTGGCTGTCGGAGTTCCAGGCGAGAGCAAGAACGGCGCTGCCGACTCCGGCATCGTCCAAGTCTTCTATGGCAGCGCGAATGGTCTTTCTACCAGTCACCAGATGCTGTTCAGTCAGGACAGTCCGGGGATTGTGGGCGTTGCAGAAGCGGGCGACATCTTCGGCTTTACGCTTGCCGCGGGTGATCTGAACGGTGACGGGATCGGTGATCTTGCGGTTGGCGTCCGCGGCGAGGACGTCGGTTCCATCGCCAGCGCCGGCGCCGTGAACATCATCTACGGCGTAGCAAGCGGGCTGACCGGAAACGGAAATCAGCTCTGGACACAGGACAGCCCCGGTGTACCTAGCAGCGCTGAGAAAAACGACGCCTTCGGCTGGTCCCTTACGACTGGCAACTTCGGGCGAGGCCCAGCCGACGATCTCGCCGTCGGCTCCGGAGAAACAGTTGGGTCTGTCGAGGATACGGGCTCAGTTACCGTCCTCTACTCTGGCGGCGCTGGCGGGCTCACCGGAACGAACAGCCAGGTGTGGCACCAGAACAGCCCGGATATCCCGGGGGTCGCTGAGGCAGCCGACGAGTTCTCGGTAGCCCTCGCCGCGGGGGACCTGGATGGAAACGGTACGGACGATCTCGCCGTGGGCAGTCTCGATGGGATCGGTGTGTACACGGAGTCAGGCGCGGTGAATGTGATTTACGCCAACGCGAGGGGGCTCAAGGCCAGCGGCGCTCAGCTCTGGACGCAGGACAGTCCTGGCGTGCCCGGTGCGCCGACTTTTGGCTGGTTCGGATGGGCTCTCGCGATTGGGGATTTTGGCGGAACCAGCGCTGCGGATCTCGCGATAGGGGCCCCGATCGAGTTTGCCGGCGCGGTCTTCTCCGGCGGCACGGTCACGGTGCTCTATTCGCAGGGCCCGGGAGGTCTTACGACGACCGGGATTCAGCTCTGGCATCAGGACAGTCCAGGGATCATCGGCGCAGCCTTTGACGGAGAGCAATTTGGATATGCGCTGGCGGCCTGGAACCTCGGGTATAGCTCCCGCGACGACCTCGCGGTCGGCGTGCCACACGACTATTTCTCCGGTACCGCCCATATCTTCGGCGCAGGTTCCGTCAACGTCATCTACAGCGGCGGCGTGGCCGGGCTCGCCGCAAGCGGCAATCAGCTTTGGAACCAGGGCAGTGATGGCATCCTTGGCGCTGTCGAAAATGACGCCGACGAGTTCGGCCTCGCGCTTCCATGACGGCGAAGCCTCGAATCGACCACGCGACGAGTGCCTCCACCATTGAGCGTGGCGCACCTTTTTGGAAGGCCGCGACACCACGCGCGGGCGAGACGTCCCCAAGCGGTCAGGCGCCTGAGATGTTCGTTCCCCGCCCCCGGCCCCGGGTATCAACTTCCTGCCGTGTCTTCCGGCGCTCGTAGTGGCGATGCTGCTTGGCCGCCAGCTTCTCCGGGTTCAACCTCGCATACCGACGGTCCTTACAACGCCGCGAACACACAAAGCCGATCCTTCCGACCCTCGAACTCGCCTCCACACTCCACGCAGGTGAGCTTTGAGAGGCACCTGCCGCTGCTCGTTGTAGCGGTCGCGGTACCTCGCCGTCGTCTCACGTGCCGCCATCCTGCAGCACTCACGAGACCAGCTTATGCAACCCCGATGAGAGCATCGGGTTAGGGCGGAACGAGGAAACCGGGAGCCGCTGCCGGCAACGCGAGCAAACCTTCAGCCCACCGAAGAACCCACACCACCGAGTCGTCACCCGTTGCACCCGCTGCCTCATCGCACCGACTGTTTCTCGCCAAGAGTTGGCGGGGTGGGATTTCTCTGCGTGCGCTTTTGGCACTCCGGTGCCCTCCAAATACGAAAAACTCACGGGCTGATGGCGGGGTTCGCAGCGATGTGCGTCCGTCGCGCGGTGGGTCCCCCTACTCATCGCGGGCGAGAAGGACAACACGGCCCCGTTCGCTATCACGAACGCCTCGTTCAAGAAGCAGAACCGGAACGTCGCGGTCACCGAGATCGTCGAGATGCCGAACCGCGGGCACGCTCTGGTCATCGACAGCGGATGGCGTGAGGTGGCCGACACGGCGCTGGCATTCATCCAGCGTTTCGTCCAACTCGGGACGGCTGTGCCGAGGCGGCGTTACCGAAAGGGCGCTGCTCAGTGCCTTCGTGTCGCAGAACCGATGGACGTTTGCTTTGGGAACACGCAAGCCCCGATCGCTGTTGCCACGACCGCATACGACTGGGTGAGTGCAGGTCGGACCTCGGCGTTGTTCTGCGGGCCTGCGCCTAAAAATCGGATCGGCCCTCGCTGTCCGTGGCACCTCGGTCTTAGAGACGCTCAGGTGTGCGGGAACGGAAGAGCTACCTAGCGACAGGCGTCTAGGAGACGTGAGCGCATTTCACGCCCCAGCCATCCCGTTCAGACCTGCGAGAGCGTGGGTACTGTCGGCGCCAGCAGAGCTGGCCTTGACATTGGTGGTTCTCCTGGGCCTCGCTGCCGCAGGTTTTGCAATCGCGCTTTCGCTGCCACAGAGCACGTCTACCCAGCCCGCGCAATTCCTCGGTCAGACTTCTACAACGCGCTAAACCGCGACATCCTCGTGATGGCACGTCGGGAGTGCATGAGAGGATCGGCTGCCGCATGGAACGAACCCTCTGGACTTGGACGGGTCTCGCCATCTTCGCGGAGATCCTTCTCATCGTCTGGGTAGTCCTGAGCTACGACGCCAGTGACTTCGTCACGTCACTGGCCTTCCTCCCAGTCGGAACGATCCTCCTAATCCTCGTCTGGGGTGTCGGCGTGGCCGTCGCGTTCGCCACGAAGGGCCTGGCCGCCGACCGCCGCAGGAGCCGGAGTCCCAGGCGCGCGGGGGTGCCGCACCCCGGCGAGCGCTTGCCCTCAAGCGCGAGAGCTCTTACTAGACCGCTCTCCGGCTCGGCTTACAGACGGGCGGGTGGGGGAGCGTTCGGGACTGTCACCGCACGCGAGCCGGGTTGCGACTATCGCTCGTCGTCGTATTCGAAGTCGAACGACGCGCTAGTACGTAATGTCTTCGACCAGCTCCACGACCGTCGGCGGCGTCAACACGGTCGTCCTGTCGAGCGCGCCGGAAGCAAGGAGACGGTCTCGAAACGATTTCGCGTCCTCGACCGAGTCGAACTCCACCCGTGTGAAGACCTCGTTCGGGTTGTCGACGCCTCGGAGCATGATGTGGCCCTTCGCCGCCTGCTTGCGGCCGACCGGATCTTCATCGAAGAACGGTTTCCAGATGTCGAAGTCGTCGATCTCGAGATGGTGAACCATGAAAGCCAAAGCGCCTCCTCTGGATTCGGGGCCGCGCTTAGGCGGCTTCAGGATGATGCTTCCGGCTCGGGATCATCTCTGACCTGTCGCATCGGATCAACAACGCCGCTTCAGGGGGGTGTGCCGCCACGGGCGCCGCGTCACGATTCGCGGAGATGGGACCCGCTCGCGCGGGGGTGCCACGCATTGGGGGCGCTCGTCTTCAAGCGCGAGAGCTATTACTCGCTCGAGCCGAGCTGCTCGCGCCCGAGCAGGCTCCCCACCAGTGCTCGAAGTTCCTTGTCAGGCAACGCCGCAAGCCTCAGCAGGCCCGCGGCTGCCGCCCTGCAGAGCGTGTGTGTCAGGTGTGTGGCGCGGTCGGTGTCCATCTAGACAACCGGCCAAGCGCCGATCGGGTGTGCTCGGCTGATCACGAGGATGAACTTTTGCCCGTTCAGCGTCTCGTAGCGTCCGAGAGAAAGCCGGGGCCGCCCGAAGGCGGCCCCGTTTTAACGTCGGACGCATGCCCTGCCTAGGGCGAGACGTTGCCGACGAATGTTCCCCAGTTGTTCAGGTACTGCGGGAAGCCAAACCCACCCGGGATGAACTCGGTTGCGATCCAGATCGACCCGTCGTCCCCCGCGACAGCGGCGGAGTAGTCACCCCACCGGGAGACGCCGTCGCCGCCGAACGCCTCGTACCCGGAGATGTCGTCGTCTGCGGCAACTCCGGCACCCGCAATATGAATCGGCCCGGCGCCGTTCGCCGCGTCGATCGATGTGTAGCCGGCCGACGGGAAGTAGTGATGACCTGAGATCGAGAACGTCATCACGCCCTTGCCAGCCGCGTTGACGCCGATAGACGGGAACAGCACGTTGTCGTTGTTCCCGAGAGCGACATAGCCTTGTTTCGCGATCGTGCCCGCGACTGTGGTCGAGGACGGCGTCGACGGCGTAACGACGAAGTATGCGATTCCGCAGCGATCCGTCTGGGTGCTCTTGCCGTTCGACGTACGAACGACTGTGTTCACTCCGCCCCAGAGCTTGCCTGCGGCATAAACGACCTGGTTCATCCGGTCGTCGTTTGTCGCAACTTGCTCCTCGGGCTCTCCCAGAGAGTCGCCGAACGGTGTCGCTCCCTTCTTCTGCTCAGCGTTCGGCGGCTGTCCATAGGTCTCGCTGGAGAGGATCGACGGAGCCGTCAGTGTCACCGCGGGCGTCGGATCATCGAGCGACTTCGTGTTCGTCAGCGCCCAGACCGCGATCCGATTGTCCGTTGTGGCGTCGAAGTCGAGCGCCGACAGCAGATACTCGGTGCCGTTGTTTTGGGTGTTCCAACTCGCGGCGGTCGGTGACGTCGCGGGCTGGAGCGAGTACGCGGGACCCTCGGCGAGCGGAATCGGTGCGCCGTGGAACGCCTGGTACTTCAACGTGCCGCTGAAGAGCGCGCTCTTGCTGATCGCGTAGACCTGCGCGCCGTTGAACTCCGGACCGAGAGTCGAGAACTCGTTCGTCGTGATGTAGATGCCGTACTTGTCAGCGCCGAGCAGCGGCTGGTCGCCGATGCATGGACAGCCGGGGTTGCTCGGCATCGTATTGCCCGAACCGTCGTTCGCCGGTCCGCCGTTGTCGGTCACGTTCAGGCGGAAAATCGTCCAGTCGCTCGAGGACGTCGTCGGCGTGGAGCCCTTGGAGACGGCGATCAGCACGTCCGACCGGCCGTTGAAGAACTCGCCCTCCGGCGTGAACGGCACTTGGAGGATCGTCATCACGAACCGCTTCGCGTCGGGGTCGTAGTAGCACTTTGGGTCGGTCAGGAACGGCCCGAATGTGGGCGGATCGACGGTGCGGTCGATCTCGTGCTCGCCTGTGAAGAACGCGGTGAGGGACGTCGGACCGCTAGCCAACTGCCCCGACGTCGAGTACGTCGAGAAGGTGGTGTTGACGGGCTCGATCACGACGTTGCCGCCGGCGCAGAGGCCCTGGTCGGGCGGCGTGTCGCTCGTCTGATTGCCGTTGTCGGCATCACGGTGATCCTGGAACGTGACGCCGGTGAACCCGAACGCGCGTGGGTTCGAGCTGGCGACCGCCGACGCGATCCCGGGCACGATGCGCGGTGCATTCGACTTGCTGTGTGAGCTCGGAACATCACGGTTGACCTCCTGGCCCGCCTCGGGCCGGAGTTCGAACCGTCCTGGTGTGCTCGCCAGCGCCGCAGCGGTGCCACCGACCACCCCAAGGACCACGACTGCGATCGAGATCGACATCGCGATCGACGATCTTCTGGACGCCTCCATGTCCCCTCCCTCCTTCTAAGTGAATGCGAGCGGCGAACGTTACGTCAGTCGCGCGCCTTCAAGACCGGTGAACACGCGCCCCAAGGCGTGACGACCGGCGTTCCGGCATCAAGTCGACGCCGGAGCAAGATCGTCGATGACGGCGACGCAAGATCCAATGTAAGGCTAGGCACACTTACTACCGAAGCTCTCGATGCGTCACCAGGAGGCGATTGCTCACTCCGGTCGTGGTGGTGGACGCGTGAACCTAGAGCGCAGGGGGGTGCCGGCGTCCGGCAGGTCGAGCGTTTCGAGCCACGAAAGATTCAGGTCGTGCGGGTTCAGCACGGGACTGGGCCCAGCGGTGGTGGCCTAGGTCCCGCTGCGCAAGGCTGAACTCGATCCTAGCTGCAGCCACGTACAGCGATCTTGCAGCCAACAGCTCGAGCCGCACCGCCCACAAGCACGTGCGTGAGCAGGGCTTTTCCCCGATCAGCTCGAGCCGATGACCCCCAACTACACCCTTCGGAGGTCAGACCCGGGCGTGGCAACAGGCTACGAGGATGAGAGCAAGCGAGCAAGCTCGTCCTCGTCGAGACGAGCCAAACGCAAAAGCCCCGCATACAAGTCCACCAGCTCCTCGTCTCCCATCTCCTCGAGGCCGAGTCCGGAGGGGGAAGAACGAGGCCCGGAGAGCCATCTGAGCAGCACCTCGGCGTCCTTTGCGGACTCGACCGCCCGACGACGAAGGCCGATCTCGATCGCCTCGTCGGAAGACGCTGGATCCGGGGGCAAATCCCTGCGCTTGGCACGCCCGTCACCCAGGCGAAGACGAGGCTCAGGGCTCGCGGGGGTACCCCCGGTCGACCGTGTTCGTGCTCACGCGGGACCTGCGAGCTCCGGGCAAGCTCGACAGCCGCGTATTAAGAAAAGCGACGCGCTCGCCTTGGCCAGTGTTCGGGAATGTCCCCCGAACCGTTGCGTGAGTGGAACCGGCATACCTGCTCCGCCGACATCGCTTGGTCACGTGGCTTGGAGTTGAGCCTCTGCGGTGACAGTTTGGTCGCGCGTTCGCGGCCAAGCTGCCGCCGCCAAGGTTACAACGGCCCATACGAGCGCCGCCCACGCCCACGCATGGCCTTCGCTACCCGCTGCTGAAGTCGGAGCGAGCAGGCACGAGATCGCCCACGCGCCCGCTGCGATTGACGCGCTGATTGCCGAGACTCGCCAGCCCGACGTGCGAGCGGCGGCAAGCAGGACGAGAAGGAGAACGAGGAGCGCGAGCGTCGTCATCACGGTCCAGTGGTGTAGGCCGTTGGACACAGCATCGGCTGGTGGAAGATCGCGCCGCTGGGCCGACGCCATCCTCCAGGCATAGACGAGAGATGGGACAGCGGCAACGGCTGCGAGCGCGAGCATCATCGGCTCCACGTGCCGCCCCCGCGCGAGGAAGGTCTGGCGCGCCGGATGCAGGGCGAGTAGGACGGCCGAGGCGACGGCGATTCCGCCCGCGAGCGCCAAGTACCAGCCTTTCTGACCAGCGGCGCCTGCGAGAGCAAGCGCCGACGCGACAACGGCCGTCTGCTGAATCCCGGCGATCCGCCTCTCCGGACGGCGAAGCTGGGTGAGCAAGCCAAGCGGCAGAATCACACCGAAGACCGCGCCCCAGCCCACGTCGAGGATCTGGTTGCGGGCCTGATCGACGTAGCCGGTGAACCCGTCGACCAGGTCGATCAGCCCGAAGTTGATCGTCAACGAAGCAAAGGCGACAACGAGAGCCGTCGCCTTCAGCCAGGTCGTGCGACTTATGCGTGCCACGACCGCGACTCTATGCCTCTGCGCCGTCACCGTGGCACGCGCCAATCGAGGCACGGCCCACGATCAGGATCACGACTCGCCGAGCACAGGCCCTCGATGCCGTGGGCAGCCTGCGGGAATGTCACCCGACGAGCGGCTTAGGAGCCGGATGCCTTTGACCAGACGTGGAGGAGGTACGCGATGGCGCCGAGAGCTGCCACGGCGAATGCGAGTGAGGTGATCCTCAGCGCTTGAGCTCGTGGTCGCCGGCCACGTGCTCGACCAGCGCGGCAAGGACGGTGTCGTCCATCGCCGCGAGCTTTACCAAGCCTGCGTGCAACCGCTCGAGCTCGCGTTCCGACATCGAGTCGAGATCTACACCTGGAGTTGCCTCGGGAGGGCGCACCCTTTGCAGCCAGCGCAGCAGGATCTCTGCGGCACGGGGATCTGAGACGGCGCGCTCGCGCAAGCCCCGTTCGATCTCCGCATCAGAAGGGGGCTCGCCCTGACGCCGCGTTGCGCGGGGTTCGGGTGTAGGTGTAGCCGGCGCGGTCATCCGCGATGGTTCTTACGCCTCCCGGCCAGAGGCCCGTCCGGTGCTCGAGCTGCTGCAGCACGTCGCGGTCGCAACCTAGGTGCTGCACTCAGCTGTTCGCCTGAAGACCGCACCGCGGTCGGAGTGGAATAGGACACGCCAGCAGGCGCCGTCGATCTGGCTTGTGCGTTGTGCGTCGGCCACGAGCCAGCCGGTCTTTATCTCTCGGCCCGATGAGTCCGTCGGGACGAGAACCAGTCGCCGGCTGAGGTGCGGGCCGAAGAAGGGGAAGCCGAACGTGTCGACTGCGAGCCCGACCGAGGCGTGTGTCGGCAGATTCTCGTCGACGAAGCGCAGCAACGGCCCGAGTGGCGGGTCGTGGCTCGACTGAACCTCCCAACGCGGCATCTTCCACACGGACGCGGCCGAGCCGAGTCCGACCGGCTTCTCGACATAGTGGGCCAGTGACAGGAGCGCGGTGGTGCAGACAAGGGCGACGGCCGCCCACGTTGCCGCCCGGTTGACGAGCAGCCCGCCCCACAACGCGGCGGAAAGTGCGACTGGAAAGATGAAGAAGCGGCCCTGCCATGGGTGATAGGTGAGCGTCAAGGCTGCGAGCATGAGCCAGGCGAAAGGGGCAAGCGCCAACACGAGGGTCCACTGGTGTGTTCGGCCGTGTCGCACCCGGTATGCAGTTGCGACCGCCGTGGCCGTGACGAGGAGCAGTCCGAGCGGGCCGAACCAGGATGCCGTGTCGCTTGCCGTTGTCGGGGACGATGACACCTCATCGCCGACGGCCAGGTAGCCCGCCGGCTTGCCGACCAGGTTGTAGAGATGGAGCAGACCCGGGCGTCCGACGTGCTCGCTGAGAACGAGGATCAGGAGCGGAGACATGACTAGCGCTCCGGCGGCAACCGCAAGCCGCTTCCCGTGACGGATCGTGGCGGCCGTGACGGCTAGGCCGGCGACCACGAAGACCAGGATGAACTTCCCCTGCGCACCCGAGAGGTCGAGTGTGTCTAGAGCGTCGCCGTAGGCCGTGACGACGTTGGCGGCGGGCTCGAAAGGCGCGGTGAGCCTTCCCGTGCCGGATTGGTCGCCGAGGAGGCGTCCGGTCTCGTGGTAGTTGACGAGGTACCAGTACGAGCCGATGAGTGCGCCGGCTGCGATCGCGAGGATCCGAAGCGGCCGCAGCCGTCGGGTGGGCGCGAGCAGCGCGAGGGCGGCAAGCAGAACGAGCCCGTACGCAGAAGTGAACTTCGCGCCCACGGCGAGAGCGGTCGCGATGCCGGCGAGGGCGACCGATGCCGTGGTGTCGTCGAGGATGAAGACGGCAGCGGCAACGAGGAACGAGGCAACGACCAGGTCGTTCTTCGCGTCGGCTGACTGGAGCAGAACGATCGGGAGGAGCACGAAGAGAAGCGCGCCCCAGGCCGCCTGAGCCGGCGAAAGGTGGGCGCGGCGCGCCAGTGCGAACACGCCGATCATGCACGAAAGCGCGGCGAGGAACTGGGCGAGGCCGGCGGCGCGCTCGTTGCGTGTCACCCCCATGAAGAAGGCGATGCCGACCTCGGCATTGGGCGGATTGAAGTTGAGCCGCTGATCGTAGGCGTCGCGGATGTAGCCGATGTGGTGCGCTTGCACCCAGAAGGCAGCGCGCGTGAGGTGGTAGTTGAGCGGGTCCCAACCGTTCGGAGGCGTTCCCAGGATTAGCGCGAACACGTACGCCAGCGCGACGGCGACGACCGCGCCGAGCACGAGGCCGGGTACGCTCGGGGGCACGTGGACGAAGCTGGCGCGTCGTGAGACGGGACGCGGCGCCCCGGCTAACTGCCAGGTCGCTAGCGCCGCGACGAAGAGCAGTATGGCGCCGGCGATCAGGGCGCCGCGGGTCATCGCGTCGAACGCGGAAAGGAAGAAGGAGAGCGCCACCACCTCCGCAGACGCGACGACGTACGCGGCGAGCGCACGCTGGGCGATGCCCCGGCCGGGGAGGATGAGCGCGATCAGGAGGCCGGTCGCTCCGAGCAGTGCGAGGACGAGAATCCCAAGCAGAGCACCGGTCACGCCGTGGGAGTCTTGCAGCAGACGAGTGTCGAGGTGAAGGCCTGCCCCTCGCTTCCTCCAGTCCTAGATGCTCTGAGGCTCTGGTGGTCCGCCCGGCTGCTCGCCGGCGTGGAGCCGCGCGTGATCAGATCGGAGACGGTCGACCTCTTCGCTCACTCGGCATCGATCGACTATGGCGCCTGGACACGCGGATCGAGAGCGAGCCGGCGGGACCTTCGACCGCCGCACACAGCGGGACTCCAGGCCGCGCGGGGGTGTCCGTGCCGCCCGACCGGGGCCCCGGACGGCCTTACGAATCGACTTTCGACCGTGTGCTGCGTTGGCAGGAGCTCGTCCCCGCGATCCCGCTCTTGTGGCAGGTTGCGACGGCGTGGTGAGCGGCTGGTGAGTTAGTCCTGCATGTGCGCCTCGTCATGCTTGGCCCCCACGTAGCGCACGCCTGCCGGTCTGCCCTACGCGAGGGAGGTCCGGAGCATTGACCTCCGCGGCAACGCGGGAACCGTGACAGGACTCGCCTCCTGTCGCGGAGAGCAAACGGCCCTCGGAAACGCGGGCCGTTTGCATCAGAACAGCACTGCGATCTGAGGTGCACAATGGGGTGTTCTAGAGCTTGCTGAGCCGCGCATCGATGCTCGAACGCATCTGCGTGGCCTTCTCGGGCGTCGGATCTCGACGTCGGCGCCGTTACTTTTCTGGGCCGTGTCCGAGAAACGTGGTGTGAACGAGGTTGCCGAGCGGGCTTTCCGCCGCCACTACGGGCAGATCTACCGGTACGTGCGGCGCCGCACGGGCGACCACTACCAGGCGGAGGAGCTGACGCAACAGGTCTTCGTGGATGCTGTCGCGTCACTTCGCGAAACGGGCTCGCCCACGCTCGCCTGGCTGTACACCGTTGCGAAGCGCCGGTTTGCCGACGAGGCCCGACGCATGGCTTTAGCCGACAAGGCGACTCTCGCACCCATCGCGACGCCGGAGCCCGAGTACGGGGCGGAGGTTGCGACAGCGCTGCGTGAGGCGCTCGCGACCCTTCCTCAAGGCCATGAGGAAGTCGTCGTGCTGAAGCTGTTGCGCGGCATGCGCTTCGCCGAGATCGGCCGCGTCGTCGGGGTCAGCGAAGACGCGGCCAAGATGCGTTTCGTGCGGGCGCTCGAAGCGCTGCGCGACGACTTGCGCTGACAGCCGGCGAACAGATCGGTGGGCAACACCGCTATCCATGCGGTATTGCGGGACATGTGGTGAGTGAATGGTGAGCCGGCTACGACCTCGAGGTGGGCTCGTCGCCGGCGAGCACGTGCTCAACCAGCGCCGCAAGGACGGCGTCGTCCATCGATGCGAGCTTCAGCAGGCCGGCGTGCAACCGCTCGAGCTCGCGCTCGGGCTAGGAGTCGAGGTCGACACCCCCGACGCGCTCCTCGGCATGAGGGCGCTGCAGCCAACGAAGGAGGATCTCAGCGGCGCGAGGGTCTGTGACCGCCTTCTCGCGCAAACCACGCTCGATCTCCGCGTCTGAAGGGGGCCCGCTCTTACGGCCACGAGTCCGGTAATCCGCACGCTACGGGACTCAACTTCGCGGGGGTACCACTCCCCGCCGGCCGACACGGCGAAGGAACTCCTCGAGCCGCTCGGGGCGCAGGACTTTGTCGTTGAAGATCTCGACGAGAGTGTTGCGTCGCTCTTCGCGCAAGACGCGGAGCCCGAGGCCGAGGCCGAGCCGGCTGCGACATCGAGCGAGTCTTCCAGCTAGCGACTGGTTGGACGAAGCAGAGCGTCTCCCACCTGGTGGATCCAGATGTCCATGCCGATCCGTTCGTGCCGCCGAGCGCCTTATCTTCACGCGGGGGCTGTTACTCGCGCGAGGCGAGCTCCTCCACCTCGAGCACAGGCTCCCAACCGGGGCTCGAAGCTCCTCGTCAGGCAACGCTGCAAGTTTCAGCAGGCCTGCGTGCACCGCTCGAGCTCGCGCTCCGACATCGAGTCGAGATCCACACCCGGCGTGACCTCGGGAGGGCGCACCCTCTGCAACCACCTGAGGAGGATCTCGGCGGCGCGGGGATCGGAGACGGCGCGCTCTCGTAAACCACGTTCGATATCGGCATCAGAAGGGGGCTCGTGGTTACGACGGGTTCCGCGGCTCGCCGGGTAATCCGCACGCTGCGGGACTCCAAGCTGCGCGGGGGTGCCACCTGCGCGTCGGCCGTCTTCTGTTCACGCGCGAGGACTACGAGCTCGAGGCGAGCTCGTCGCCGGCCAGCACCTGCTCGACCAGCGCTGCGAGAACGGTCTCGTCCATCGATGCGAGCCGTACCAGACCCGCGTGCAGCCGCTCCAGCTGTGCTTCCGACATCGAGTCGAGATCCACACCCGGCGTGACCTCGGGAGGGCGCACCCTCTGCAACCACCTGAGGAGGATCTCGGCGGCGCGGGGATCGGAGACGGCGCGCTCTCGTAAACCACGTTCGATATCGGCATCAGAAGGGGGCTCGTGGTTACGACGGGTTCCGCGGCGCCGGTGGAGTCACGCGACACCGGAGTCCCACCGTCGGGGGGGTACGACCTCCGGGGTCGGCTCAGTATCGGCTGGAGTTGAGCGCGGCGGTCGTGAGTCCCGCTCAGACCTGTAGCGAAACGTCACACAGCCCGCGTGCACACGCACTACAACAACTGCGCGCTCGTCAACGAGGGTCAGTTCCACTCGGCCTGGGACGGGATCTGGTGGGCGGTCGAGACCGTCACAACAGTCGGCTACGGCGACGTGTACCCGACCTCGGTCAGCGGTCGAGTCGTCGCCATGGTCGTGATGATCGTCGGGATCGGCTTCGTCTCGGTCCTCACGGCCTCGGTCGCCTCCTACTTCGTCCAGCATGACAAGGAAGCCGACGAGCTTGACGCGACACGCTTCGCCGGATCGAGGCCGACCTGGCAGAGGTGAAGACAACAGCAAGCAGCCTTCAAAAGGACTGCGGAGGCCGTCGCCAGGCGGCCTCCGTTTTTTGCGCCCCGAGCTGGCGCGCTCGGCTTCGCCCGCCTATCCTAGAAATCGGCCTCATCCTCGCCGCAGGACGCGGCCGATCGTCGCCGTGAGGTGACCGGCTGATGCGCTGCTGATCTCTTCGTCGACATCGCGGATCTCAAGTTGCACGGCCCGAATCGCTGCCTCGGCCGCAGCTTGGCCTTCTGCCAGACGAGCCATCTCAGCCTCCGCGTGATGAGTGACGCCATGGCGGTCGAGCGCCTCGGCGTCGCTCTTCAAGCGATACGCGTGGTCGCGCGTTAGTGTCAACGCCGAAAGCGACGTGGAGAGATCCGCGCGCTTCTGGTGCAGTTCCTTGGTGGTCATTTCGTCTCCTTCCCCAGGCCTCGCCAGCGATGTGATCGTCGCTTGCCCGCTGGCTACGGGGCATCGGCGTGGAGTCGCATCCTCGATCCGGGAATACCCCGACCCGGACTCGCTTCGGCAAAATGATCAGTGCCGTTTTCTCGCCCTGCCCGGCGAGCGCGAGGATGACGGCCAGTGCCCCCGAGATGAAGGCGCCGATGAACGGGATGTAGGCGGTCACGAAGGTGACCACCGCAACCAGGAGAGAAGCCCGAGATCCCGCAGCCACATCGGTGCCGAGAACACCTGGAGGAGCACCCGTGGAGTTCTGAACGCGAAAGCTCCATAAACGGCTCCATACCCACCGCACACGGCTGAACGTGCAAGTCGGGCTGAACGCGAATCGCCGACGTGCGGGGATTTTGCAGAGCCCTCTGACGGACTCGAACCGTCGACCCCCTCCTTACCATGTTTCGGCAACTGGTCGCAACCCACGGCAACGGTTATGGCTTGTTTCGGCCGCTCCGGCGCTCAGTCGACTTGCGGCGGATTGCCACCGGTTGCAACCACGGGGCTCCATAAAGGCTCCATCCTTGGTTGTCAAACAAGGCGACAGCGGCCTGGGCTGAGAAGCAGCAGTCACGCCCACGCCGAGTGACAGGACGTTCGCGCAGGCGACACCCAAGGTTATGAAACTGACGTAAGTCTGGGTGGAAAGAGCGCTGGGCGGAACTAGAACTCGGACTGACCGCGCCTCAGGCCGCCTCGGCCATAGCCGACCCGGAGGCAAGGGCAGCCTCGTCGAAGCCTTTGACGATCAGCCATACCGCCAGAACCATTTCCTGCAGAGCCAACGGGGCGAACAAGATATTGGCCAGGCTGGAGTTGGGATCCCCCGTCCATAGGAGTGACAAGCTCGCGATGAGAAACAGCGGAGCCGCGACGAGGCCGCACAGCGACAGCCACCGAGGGACGAGCCTTGACTGGAACAGCAGGTAGTACAACATCACGGCGCCGATCGCGAAAACCGACTGCGCCAGCGCCAAGGCCAGATCGGACGTCGACTGCAGGACCGCGCCATTGGTCTGGAAGTGCGAAGCGTCGGGCGCTCCCGCTGCTGCGAACTCTCGACTCAGCGGGAGGAACGCCCAGGTTGCGAGCACAGCCACGAGGTACATGCCGCCCTCGGTGATCCTGGTGCCCACGTACCACAGAGCCAGCCCTTTCTTGACGCTCGTATCGGCTACCCGCTTCAAGATCGGGTAGAACATGAACGCCACACCGGCGGCGGCGACTGCCCCCACCAGGTTCAGCAGCGCCCACGCGATCAACTGGCTCTTGTGCGTCGCGGCATTGGCGAGGATCCCCTCACCGCCGTCCAGAGCACTCCAGGCCAATATGCTCGATACCGGGAACACGGTCGCCATGATCCACAGCACGCCGACCCAGACCGCAGATCTCCGTGCCGTCGTCTTGTCAGCGAACATCGGCGAAGGCGATATGAATCCCTCGTCGGTGGCAAACGGCCCGGCCGGAGTCTCATAGACCCGACCCGAGCGACGACCCACATGAGTGATGGCGCTGGCGTACGCCCCGGGTGTGCGTGCCGTCTCCATCTGCAACCTCCCTTGTCGACATCTCGCCCAAAACACGCGCGAGTTCACGCACTGTGAGAGAGCGTCGATCCGATGTTCCTACCCGTGCTTACCGGGCGCATCGGGGTGCATTCGTAAACGCGCTGCCTGGAACTACGCAAAGCCGCCCCGCGCACGCAACGGTAGTTGCCCGAGGGCGCGGTTCAGCGCGTCCCCCGATGGAGTGGAAGCGCTGCGTGGGGGACGATGGTGTCGTTCGGAAGGAGGTGATGAATCGTGCCCGCGGAGATGCTCACGAAGAACGAGCGGGCGGCATCGCCACCGCTTCCGCCTAGCAGTCCGCCCGAGGACGAACTCAGAAAGTGGGCGCGTCAGCATGTCGAGCGCGTGCACCGGTTGAAGCTGCACGTTGCGGCGTTCGTGCTCGGGATGGTTGTGCTGACGTCGGTGTGGCTGCTGGTCGAGTGGCAGGACAACGGCGCCTTCAAGCACTGGAGCAACAACGGCAACCCCGGCGACTGGGAGCCGTGGATTCTGTACGTCGCGTTGATCTGGGGTCTGGTCGTCGGGATCAAGGCGCTGCAGGCGTACTTCGACCGGCCGACGACGGAGGCGGAGGTCGACCGCGAAGTCAGGCGGCTGCGCTCGCGTGGCTAGCTCGACCGGAGAGGGAGCGCTGGCCGGCGTTTTCGCCTCAGTTCGGCTGGACCGGGTGGACGCCGGTTCGCGCTCCTGGATCAAACGGGAAGCGATCGGAGGAGGTCTGAGATGAAGCGGTCAGTGATCTTTGGTACCGCCGCGCTTGGCGTTGCGCTATGCGCACGCCGCGCCGCCCGCGGCTGTGGCGGCTTCGACTTCGAGAGGATGATCGAACGGATGCCGGAGAACGCTCCGCCCAAATGGATGTTCCGGAACGTGAGCGCGATCCGGACGAACACGGAGCGGATCCTCGAGCTGCTCGAGAGCGAACGCACGCCCGCTGAGCGTGAGGGCGCGCGCACGGCCGCGTAGCGGGTCGGGGACGGCTGACGATGGCTGTCGTGCTGGCGTATGTCGATGCGGTGCCCGGCCGGCTGTATCCGCTGGTCGCGACGTTGCTCGAGCTGGCGGATCGAGGTCATCACGTAGCGGTGCGCTGCGGAATCGACGACGTCGAGCGCCTGCGCGCCGCCGGGCTCGATGCGCGCTCTCTCAGGTCTGAGATCGAGCGGTTCGAGCCTGACGACTGGCGGGCGCGGACGCGCTTCGGCGCGCTCAGCAAGGGGCTCGGCCAGTTCGGCGAGCGGGCGCCCTTCCAGCTCCGCGATCTGGAGCAGGCGATCGAGGCCGAGCGGCCTGACGTCCTCTTCGTCGATGAGGGTGCCTGGGGCGCGGCGGCCGCGGCCGAGCGCTCCGGCCTTCCGTGGGCGTTCTCGATCGTCTCGCCGGTTCCGCTGCCCTCGCGCGACGCACCGCCGTTCGGGCTCGGGCTCGCCCCGCGCCACGACCGCCTCGGCCGACTGCGCGACCGTCTGACGAAGCCGCTGACGCTCGGCACGCTCGAGCGCGTGATCGCCAAGCACATGAACCCGCTCCGCGCCGAGATCGGGCTTCCACCCATCAAGAAGATCGAGGACGTCTACCTGGCCGCCTCGGTTGTCCTCGCCTACACGGCGGAACCGTTCGAGTACCCGCGCTCCGATTGGCCGGCCAAGCTAAAGCTGGTCGGCCCCGGCCTCTGGGAGCCGCCGGCCGAGCCGCCCGCCTGGCTCGACGAGCTGCGGCAGCAGCTCGTCCTCGTCACCTGCTCGAGCCTGTTCCAGAACGACCGCCGCCTAGTCGAGGTCGTGTGCTCTGCCTTCGCGGGCGAGCCCTTCGACGTCCTGATCACGACCGCGGACGTCGACCCCGCCGGCCTCGATGCGCCGAGCAGCGTCCACATCGAGCGGTTCGTGCCGCACTCGCCTGTGCTCGAGCGCGCCGCCTGCGTCGTCTGCCACGCCGGCATGGGGATCACGCAGAAGGCGCTTGCCCACGGCGTCCCGGTCGTCGCTGTGCCCTTCGGACGCGACCAGCCCGAGGTCGCGCGCCGCGTCGAGGTCGCGGGCGCCGGCGTTCGGCTGCCCGCACGGAAGCTCAGCCCCGATCGGCTCCGGGCCGCCGTGCGTCGCGCGATCGGGCTGCGAGCGGGCGCCGAGCGGATCGCCGCAGCTTTTGCCGCGGCCGGCGGCGCAGGTGCAGCTGCGGACGAACTGGAAGCGCTGATTCCGCGCTCGATCGAGGTGCTGCACAGATCTGAACATTTCGAAGAAAGGAGCATGCGATGACAGCCATGCAAGACGCGGCGGCCCGGTGCAGCGGGTACGCACCGCTTGGCAGCCGTGTTGCCTTGTAAACCCGCGACCTAGGCGCGACCGCGGGCTGCCCAGGCACGAGCAGCCAGGACCAGGCCGCCCTCCGGGAAGGCATCCTGGCAGTGCTCGCGCAGACGGGTCTGCTGCTCTTGGTCGAGCTGCGACAGGTATGCGCCGACAGTGCCCACGCCAAAGGTGAAGGGCTCCCACCATTCGTCGAAGGTGGCGTGTTCGATGCTCACTGAGAGCACTGTCTCGTCTACCTCCTCCAGCCCCGCTTCCCGGAGGAGTTCGGCGAGGTGGCCTCTTCGAGAGCCGGCCAGTTCGGACTCGTCCTCGACCTCCGGATCGAGCTCCCGGGCCGCCTCCCAGAATCGGCTCAGCGCCCCCTCACCGCCAGCGTCGTGGTCCCATACACACGCTGCGACAACACCGCCAGGTCGGGTCACCCGGGCCATCTCGCTGAGCCCTTCGATCGGCGAAGCCATGAAGTTAACGACGAGCTGCGCAAGCGCGGCGTCGAAGTCGCCGTCCGAAAACGGGAGCTGCTCGGCAGATGCCTGTCGTACATTGACGCCCGGATGGCGTTCCCGAGCGGCCTCGACGAACGGCTCCGAGGGATCGACTGCGGACACTCCAGCCGGCCCCAGCCGTCTGGCGAGCTCGGCGGTCAGAGCACCTGGGCCACAACCGACATCGAGGACGCGCTGCCCGGCGGCGACCTGTGAGAACTCACAAAACCCCGGGGCAAGCAGAATCGAGTACCTGCCCATAAAGCGGTCGTATGCATCGGCGTCGACCGTGAACATCGCGCGAATATACGCCTCACCTGTGATCAGGACGATCCGCTCTTTGGTGTCTCGCTCTTCCTGGATCGAGAGACATTTCCGATCACGATCACTCGGGCACCTGAACGGCCCCTTCCCTGAGCTGCGCCTAGTCTGCGTCGAGGTGGATGTGAGATGACGCGCGGTCCTGTAGTTGGTCAGCCGCGGGAAATGTTGCGATGGCGAGAACGAGTCCGGCTGCTACGGCACCTACGACGACAGCTATGCGGAGACCGAGCCCCGCAGCTCGATTTCGCAAGACGCGAGGGAGCTTCGAGACGTGCGCCAGCACGTGGACCGCAGCTGCGCCGAACCAGACGATGAAGCTCGCCTTGTGCAGGCCAACGAGAGTCCCTTCGGTCTGATCGAGAGCGAGGAGCGCGGTGCCAGTTGCAAGCAGCACGATCGTCGAGACAATCAGCACCGGCGCGACGAGCGCCCGCATCAACAGACGTGGCGGGCCTCGACCGACGTACTCGTCACGACCGCCGTAGTAGTGGAGCATGCGCCAACCCGTGCTCGCGAACTTCAGTGCGACCACGGGGATCAGGAGCATCCCGACGAAGGCGTGGACGGTGAGCAGTGGTTGCAGTCGCAGCAGCGTTGCTCCCTCCACCGCGAGCAGCAAGAGCAATACGGCTGCCACGACAGCCGTGAGATTCTCATTCCCAGTGCTCCCGCCTGCGAGCAGTCGCCTGATCCAGGTCATCGGAATAGCATCGAACCAGAGAAGCGTAAGAAAGCTCTAAGCGCCAAGACCGTGTTCGTGCCACGCTTTCATCGCGCGATAAGCGTCGCCTCTCGTTCGGCCGCCGCGCGCGGCTCGAGCACGACGACCGCCGTCTCCTGCGGACGTCGTGCCGCGTAACTGTCGAGGTTCTTGTCCAGTTCACGCCAGCGCTGCCACAGTCGGTCACGCTCCGCGCCGACCGCGGGCCTGCCGAGCACGTCGCGCCGGATCCCGCCTGCGAGCTCCACGACCGCGTGCGGATCGGCTTGCATGTTCAGCCACCAGGCTGGCTCGGCAGCACCCCAGCCATTCATGGCCATCGAGACCAGGTTTGGCCCGTCCTCGTAGTAGCCGAGGATCACGCTCCGCGGCTCGCCGCTGCGACGGCCTGTCGTGGTGAGCCGCAAGGCGCCCCACTTCCCTGGGCGCGGAACCCACAACCCCTTGCGGCCACCGCTCGCGCGCACGATCCGTCGGCACGTGCCAGAAGGTCTTGATGAACCATCGCGGTGGTAGCCGCGCCTTGCCTCCGGTCATGTTCACCTCCTCTCACCGCGGTACTGACCACAGGCTTGCAGGCTCCACGAGCATCCGCGAACCTCATGCAGGTGCTCCTCGCAGTCCCGGCGAGCCCGGACTGAGTGGCTGGCTGGTGAGTGACTCTCAGGGGGCTTTCGTAGCCCAGTCCCGGGCAGCCTCTTCTTCCATCCGCTCCAAGCGCACGTAGTAGTCGACGAACTCCTTCATGTGCGCGAGCGCGATCTTCCCGGTCAGGATCGGGCCGTCCCGGTCACGTCGGTCTGCGGATCGTGGGAGCCATGCTCGTACTCGACGTCCATGCCGTGGCGGACCTCGGTCATCTCGCAGCCTCCCCTGCGGTTTTCCGCAGCACCCTACCGCCTACCTGGTCATAAGAAGCCATCCGACGATCGTCACACTCCGACCGGCAGCGTCAGGCGTACAGGCTTCGAGAGGCGAGCGCCTAACGCCGTTGTGGCCCTAGTCGTCGGGTTCCTCGACCTCCGTTTCGGTCTGCTCCTGTGTGGTCGTTGGGGTCGAGGCGGGCGGCGTTGGCCCGCTGATGTTGGCGCGGGGCGTGAGGTTGCCAACCGGGTCGTTGCGCGAGTCGGCCTGTCCGAGCAGCACATTGAGCGCGATGCCTCCGGTGGCGAGCGGGCGCGGCTCAGGGCGTGCGGGGAACCACGCAGCCCTCTCCGTGGTCGCGCGGATGTGCACCGCCACGGCCGGTGCGATGCTCGGATTCTGCCAGCGAGGAAGGGAGGAATGATGGTGGGCGAATCGACGCGGAAACCCCAGCGGATTCTTTACGTCGCGAATCAGGCGTGTGGCAACCCGGCGCTCTGCGCTGAGGTGAGAGCCCACGCTGCTGCGGGCGCGGAGGTGCTCGTAATCGCCCCGGTGCTGAGTCCGCCGCTGCACCGGTGGACGATCGGACGAGGCAGAGGACCGGGCGCTCGCGGAGGTGCGTCTCGAGGAGAGCATCGGCTGCCTTCGCAGGCATGGTCTGTGCGTGAGCGGCAGGCTCGGCGATTCCGACCCGGTGCAGGCGATGGCGGACGCGCTGTTTGGGTTCTCCGCGGAGGAGATTGTCATCTGCCTGGAGGAGCCGGAGCGTCCACACTGGCTTCGCAAGGGTGTGGTCGAGCGAGCACGGGAACGCTTCCAGGTCCCGGTGACCGAGATCGACGTCGCAGCGAAGGAACCGGCGGCGCTCGCGTAGCGCCGGCCGCTAGCTGCCGATTCGCGCCGTGTCGCGCTTTCGCACGATCCTGATCTGGACTGGGCTCGGGCTGCTCGTCGTGCTGATCGCGATCCAGCTCGTTCCCTACGGCCGTGACCACACGAATCCGACTGGCGGCCGCCAGATTGCCTGGGACAGCCCGCGCACGGAGCAGTTGATGGCGGACGCGTGCATGGACTGTCACAGCAACCTGACCAAGTGGCCGTGGTACTCGAACGTCGCCCCGGTCTCGTGGCTGGTGCAGAGGGACGTCGACGAGGGTCGCCGCGCGCTCAACCTCTCGACCGGCGAGGTCGAGGTCGAGGAGATGATCGAGACGATCCGCGAGGGATCGATGCCGCCCTGGCAGTACAAGCCGACACACCCCGGCGCACGGTTGTCCGAGCAGGAGAAGCAGGAGCTGATCCGCGGCCTCGAGGCCACGTTCGGCGCCGGAGGTGCCGGGAGCGGAGAGAACAAGGAAGAAGAGGGCGGCTAATCCGCTCCGCCGCCCGCGGTGCTGCAGGCGCCGCCGCGGGGGTCGACGACGACGCTCAAGCCTGCGGGTTTTCTGTCGCCGCCATCCGCGTTTGTCCGGATGCATCGCCTGCTCGGCGGCGCGAGGCTGCGGGTATGTCCGCGCGGCTACTCGCGCTCTTGGCTCTGCTCGGCGTTACGGGTGGGCTGGTGCTGCACGTGTTCGGGGTCGATGCGCCGGCGCACCTGGCGTGGGCGGCGACGACGGCGCTCCTGCTCGTCCCGCTGACGATCTCGGTGACGCGGACGCTTCTGCGCCGAGATGTCGGCGTGGACGCGATCGCGCTCGTCTCGATGGCTGGTGCGCTCGCGCTCGGCGAGTACCTCGCCGGCGCCGTGATCGCGCTGATGCTCGCCGGCGGGAACGCGCTGGAAGAGGTGGCGAACCGGCGGGCGCGACGCGAGCTGAGCGCGCTGGTCGAGCGGGCACCCCGGGTGGCGCTCGTCCGCCGTGACGACTCGCTCGAGGAGCTACCGGTGGACGACGTGGTCACCGGAGACGTGGTGCTCGTGCGCGCCGGCGAGGTCGTGCCGGTCGACGGGCTCGTCGTCAGTGAGGAGGCAGTCGTCGACGAGTCGGCGCTGACCGGCGAACCGCTGCCGGTCACGGTGCATCGGGGCGGTCAGGTGCGTAGCGGCACTGCGAGCGCCGGGGGCGCCTTCGAGCTGCGTGCGCTCCGCCCCGCGGCCGAGAGCGCCTACGCGGCGCTCGTGCGGCTCGTGCAGCAGGCCGAGAGCGAGCGCGCTCCCTTCGTGCGCATGGCCGACCGCTACGCCGCGTACTTCCTGCCGACGACTGCGTTGGTCGCCGGCGCCGCCTGGGTGGTGTCCGGCGATCCCGTCCGTGCGCTCGCCGTCTTCGTCGTGGCCACGCCATGTCCGCTCATCCTCGCCGCTCCGATCGCGCTGATGTCCGGCCTCTCCCGCGCAGCCCGGGCGGGGATCGTGGTCAAGGGCGCGGGGGCGATCGAGCGGCTGGGCAAGGCACGCACCGTCCTGCTCGACAAGACCGGCACGATCACGCTCGGCCACCCACAGCTCGCCGACGTCGCCTCCCTCGACGGCCTGCCAGAAGACGAGACGCTGCGGCTCGCGGCCTCGCTCGACCGGATCTCTGTGCATCCGCTCGCGGCCGCGCTCGTGGCCGGGGCCGAGCAGCGCGGACTGGAGCTCTCGCTGCCCGAGGGCGCCGAGGAGACGCTCGGCCACGGCATCGAGGGCATCGTCGACGGACACCGGGTGCTCGTCGGCAGCGCCCGCTGGCTCCAGGCCCACGGCCTCACAGTTGCGGAGCAGTCCGTAGATGGAGGCGCCGCCAACGTATACGTGGCCATCGACGGTGCCCCGGCCGCGGTCATCCTGCTCGACGACCGTCTGCGCGAGGACGCCGCCCTGCTCGTCACGAGCCTGCGCGAGGCTGGGATCGAGCACACTGCGCTGGTTACCGGCGACAAGCCGGCGGTTGCCGAGCGGGTGGCGAGCGAGCTCGGCATCGAGCGCGTCTACGCCGAGCAGACCCCGGAGCAGAAGCTCGAGATCGTGCGCGCACTCCAGGCCCAGCCGAGCCTGCGCAATGTGGTCATGGTCGGCGACGGCATCAACGACGCCCCCGCGCTTGCGCTCGCCGACGTCGGCATCGCCATGGGCACGATCGGTGCCACCGTCTCCTCCGAGACCGCCGACGCCGTCATCCTCGTCGAGCGAGTGGACCGCGTCGCCGACGCCGTCCGGATTGGCCGACGGGCGCTGGCGATCGCGCGCCAGAGCGTCCTGCTCGGCCTCGGCGCCTCCCTCGTCGCGATGGCCTTCGCCGCCGCCGGCTTCCTGACCCCGGTGATGGGCGCCTTGCTGCAGGAAGTGATCGACGTCGGCGTCATCCTCAACGCCCTCCGCGCTCTCCGCGGCTGACGGCAATCCGAAGTCAGCCGTCGTGTACGACCAGGACGGAGCAGTGGGCCCGGTGTGCGACCCGCTCGCTAACGCTTCCGAGGGCGCGGAGGCCGTGCAGGCCGCGAGAGCCGACGACGACGAGGTCGGCAGCGCGTGAGCGCTCGACGAGGGCAGCGACTGGCTGAGCGGCGTCCCAGCTGTCCACGCGGCCGGTCCACGCGCCCTCGACTCGCGAGCTCGCCGCTCGTCGCGCAGACGATCTCAACCGTCGCACCGACGCGGCTCGCGAGCTCGTCCGCCGTCGCGAGTGCGGCGAGCGCGGCCGCTGAGCCGTCGAGGCCGAGCACGATGCGTCGCGGCTGCCACGCGCCTTCCCGCTGCGGGCGAGCGAGGAGCGCCGAGCAGGCGCCGTCGTGCACCAGCTCGCTCGCGGTGTCTCCGAGCATGATGCCGAGAAAGCGGCTGCTGTGCCGCGCGCCGAGCGCGAGCAGCGTTGCGTCCGCCTCGTCTCGCGCCTGCCGCAGCACGTGAAGGGGTGTTCCCCTGACGATTCGCGCGGAGGAACCGGCCCGATCGCCCAGGATGGTCGCGGCCGCGTCGCGCGCCTCTTTGGCTTCCTCGCTGAGCACGTCCACCCAGTGCGCCGCGTCGAAGCCGGTGCGTGCCGCCGGGCTCGTGTCGAGGGCGGTGACGGCCTCCACGCGCGAGTCGGCCGGTGCGAGTGCGAGTGCCTGGCGGAGTGCCTCGAAACCCCAGTCGGTGCCGTCGACGCCGACGACGACACGCGCGAAGACCGCCATCGCGCCACTGTATCCCGCGATACCGCGACAGCATCAGCGCGGCCTCAACGGCGCCTGCGGGCTCGACGGGAACCACGCGGCCCGAGTCGGGGACTCTCGGATCCGCCTACTGGCGCACACTATGCGACGCTGCGAGAGGTCGTGAGCGTGATTCCTGACATCGAGGCTCGGACGAGCGCGACCTCTCTCAGGCCTGCCGGCAGAGGCGTGGCAGCGCCACGGGCACGAGATCGCTGCGGCGCTCGCGACCGACCCGGGCCGCGGTCTTCGCCGGGCGGAGGCCCGGGCCCGGTTGGAGCGGTTCGGCCCGAACCGGCTCGAGGCGGCGGAGCGTGTGCCGGAGTGGCGGAAGCTCCTCGGGCAGTTCGCCAACCCGCTGATCTACCTGCTGCTCGCGGCGGTCGTGGTCTCGCTGGTCGCCTGGGTGCTGGAGGGCGGCGAGGCTGCGCCGTACGACGCGATCGTGATCGCTGCGATCGTCCTCGCGAATGCCGTGCTCGGCTACGTGCAGGAGGCGCGCGCCGAGCAGGCGGTGGCCGCGTTGCAGCGACTGGCCGCGGCGACGGCCGGCGTGCTCCGCGACGGGCGCGAGGAGCGGATCCCTGCGGCCGAGGTGGTGCCCGGCGACGTGCTGCTGCTCGCGGAGGGTGACGCGGTCGCCGCGGACGGCCGTCTGCTCGAGGCCAACTCGCTGACCGTCGCCGAGGCGTCGCTGACGGGGGAGAGCGAGCCGGTGCTGAAGGACGTCGCGCCGCTCGACGGTGCGGTCGAGCTCGGCGACCGCGTGAACATGGTCTTCAGCGGTACCGCCGTCGCGCGTGGTCGCGGGCGTGCGGTCGTGACCGCGACCGGGATGTCGACGGAGATGGGAACTGTCGCGCGTCTCCTCGGCCGCACCCGCGAGCAGCGCACGCCGCTGCAGGTCGAGGTCGACCGGATCGGGCGCATGCTCGGCGTCGCGGTGATCGCGATCGCGGTCGTGGTGGTGACGGCGATCCTGCTCACCGCCGACATCGGAACTGCCTCCGACGTCGTCTCGGTGCTGCTCGTCGGGGTCGCGCTCGCCGTCGCCGCGGTCCCGGAGGGGCTGCCCGCGGTGCTCTCGGTGGTGCTCGCCTTCGGCGTGCAGCGGATGGCGCGGCAGCGAGCGATCGTGAAGCGGCTCTCGTCGGTGGAGACGCTCGGCTCCGCGTCGGTGATCTGCTCGGACAAGACCGGGACGCTGACGAAGAGCGAGATGACAGTCCAGAAGGTTGTGACCGGCTCGGGCGAGGTCGACGTCACCGGCAGCGGCTACCGGCCCGAGGGCGAGCTGCGCGTCGACGGCCGGCCGCTCGAGGACCCGGTCCTGCTCGCCGAGGTGAGCGCGGTGCTCGCCGGCGGGAGCCTGGCGAACGACGCCGTGCTGCGCGAGGAGGAGGGCGAGTGGACGATTCAGGGCGACCCGACGGAAGCGGCCTTCCTCGTGGCGGAGGCGAAGGTCGAGGGGCTGGCCGAGTCGCGGCGCGCGCGCTTTCAGCGCGTCGGCGAGATCCCCTTCACCTCCGAGCGGAAGCTGATGAGCACCGTGCACGCCGCGCTCGAGGGCGAGCCCGGGATCGCGGTCTTCACCAAGGGCGCACCCGACGTCCTGCTCGCACGGTGCACGGAGGAACGGGTCGCAGGCCGGACGCGGTCACTCACCGACGAGCGCCGACGCGAGATCCTCGCGGCGGTCGAGCGACTCGGCGACCTGGCGCTGCGGCCGCTCGCGGTCGCGTACCGGCCGCTCGCGGCCGACGCGCGGCCGCCGGCGGACGAGTCGGTGGAGCAGGAGCTCGTCTACCTCGGCCTGGTCGGGATCATCGATCCGCCTCGGCCGGAGGCGGGAGCCGCGATCGCGGATGCGCACGCGGCAGGCGTGCGCGTGCTGATGATCACCGGCGACCATCCGCGCACCGCGGCGCGGATCGCGGCCGACCTCGACATCGCGCCGGCCGGCTCGCCCGTCGTCGCCGGCGGCGAGCTCGAGACGATCGACGACGAGGCGCGGGACGCGCTGGTGCGGGACGCCTCGGTTTACGCCCGCGTCTCGCCGGAGCACAAGCTGCGGATCGTCGACGCGCTCCATGCGAACGGGCAGATCGTCGCGATGACGGGCGACGGCGTGAACGACGCTCCCGCGCTCAAGGCGGCGGACATCGGCGTCGCGATGGGGATCGCGGGCACCGACGTCGCGTCGGAGGCGGCGGACATGATCCTCGCGGACGACAACTTCGCCACGATCGTGAGTGCGATCCGCGAGGGCCGCGGCATCTTCGCGAACATCCGCAAGTTCTTGCGCTTCCTGCTCTCGTCGAACATGGGCGAGGTGCTGACGATGTTCTTCGGCGTCGTGCTCGCGGGCGCGCTCGGCCTGGAGGACACCGGCGAGGCGATCGCGGTGCCGCTGCTCGCGACCCAGATCCTCTGGATCAACCTCCTGACCGACGGTGCGCCGGCGCTCGCGCTCGGCATGGACGCGCCTCCCGACGACGTCATGCGCAGGCCGCCGCGCCGGCTGACCGACCGGGTGATCGACGCCGAGATGTGGGTCGGGATCCTCTGGGTCGGCGCCGTGATGGCGGTCGTCACGCTGCTCGCGCTCGACCTGCGCCTCCCGGGCGGGATCGTCGGCGGCTCCGGAAGCGTCGCCGAGGCGCGCACGATGGCGTTCACGACCCTCGTCCTCGCCCAGCTCTTCAACTGCTTCAACGCCCGTTCCGATCGGACGAGCGCCTTCCGCAGGCTGTTCACGAACCGGTGGCTGTGGGGCGCGATCGCGCTCTCGGCGCTGCTCCAGGTCGCCGTCGTGCAGCTCCCGTTCCTGAACGACGCCTTCGACACCGCGCCGCTCGGGCTCGACGAGTGGCTGATCTGCCTCGGGCTCGCGAGCGTCGTCCTCTGGGCCGACGAGGCGAAGAAGCTGGTCGAGCGGCGGCTACGAAAGAGACCGTAAGGAGCGCAGATCCCGGCGTACTCGTGCTGGGACCGGAGCTGCGTGCCGTACGGCGACTGGAGCCGGCTGGTGTGCGATCCGCTCGACGTGCTGGCCACGTTCACCGCACCCTTCCGGAGGACCATCTCTGTCACAGTCGTGAGTTAAACGAGACGACAGGCCCTCATTCCGGATATCCGGCGACGTAGCCGTCGAGATCCGCCAGCTGACCTCGCAGCCGCTCGAGCTCGCTCGCTTGCTCGGCGTGGAGCCGCTCGACGTTCCGGAGCGTCGTCTGCAGGTCCTCCTCGGAGGCCGGCGGCTCGGAGGCTCCCTTCTTGACGGAGAGGAAGGCGTTCGCGAGGAAACCGGAGAACGTTGCGAAGAGAGCCACGCCGACTGTCAGCATCAGGATCCCGACCACCCGCCCGCCCCTCGTGACAGGAAATTGGTCGCCGTAGCCGACGGTGGTGGCGGTGACATAGCCCCACCACAGCGCGTCGCCTGAGGTCGTGATGTTCGCCCCTGGCGCGTTCTCCTTGAAGTGCAGCTCCAGTAGCCCCACGAACTCCAGCGTGAAGAGGCCAAGGAACACGACGAGGTACAGCGTTCCCGAAGCCAGTCCTGCACGCAGCTCGCGGAACACTTGCGGGCCCCCGAGTCGCCTGACGATTCGGATCGCTCGGACGATCCGGAACATCCGGAAGATGCGCAGGCCGGGCACACAGCCGAGGAAGTCGAAGACGCCGCCGCCGTGGCGCAGATACCACCGCTTGGTCGGTGCGGTCAGCAGCCGGTACGTGAAGTCCCCGAGGAAGATGATCGTGAGAATCCCGTCCACGGTGACGACCAGCCACCACGGCTGGGACTCGAACGGAAGCACGAACCAGAGAGCGCTGTTAACGATCGAGAGGATCGAGAGCGCGAGGATGAAGAACTCGTAGGTCGTGCTCTTCAGATCCTCGCGCCCAGACGCCGTCGGGCCGGTGTTCACATAGCCAGTCTTCGGGAGAGGGGGCACCTACCCCCTCGCGCACGGTGCGCCCCGGCGCCCACAGTTAGTGGCGTGGCGCGGACCTACCGGACCGTTACGTCGTCTTGACCACCTCTGTGTGAGAGGGGTGGTCTGTGATTCCTCGATCCGGTGGTTCGATCGAGGAGGGGCGAAGATGATCCAGCAGGGTCAGGTGTTCAAGCTGAAGGCGAAGAGCGCCGACGGGAAGCCGCTATGGCCGGGCGCGTGCCCGCCACCCAGAGGCGCGCGCGTAGGATCGGACCGTGCTGGCGACGACGGAGCTCGCGGCGCGTCTGGCCGAGGCGGAGGCGCGTTACGCCGAATCGAACCCGGAGTCCCGCCGGTTCCACGAGGCGCGGGCGCGCGTCATGCCGGGCGGGAACACGCGCACGACGATCCACCAGCCGCCCTTCCCGCTCACGATCGTCCGCGGCGAGTACGCCCGGATCACGGACGCAGACGACCACGAGTACCTGGACTTCCTCGGCGAGTACACCGCAGGCCTGTACGGGCATTCGCATCCGGTGATCGTCGAGGCGATCCGAGAGGCGCTCGCCGACGGCATCGTCCTGGGAGCGCCGAACCGCTACGAGACGTCGCTAGCGGAAGCCGTGTGCGCGCGCTTTCCGTCGATCGAGCTCGTACGCTTCTGCAACTCGGGGACGGAGGCAAACCTGCTCGCGCTCTCGCTGTCGAGGGCGATCACCGGGCGATCGAGTGTGCTGGTCTTTACCGGCGCCTACCACGGAGGCATCCTCCTCTTCGCGCACGGCGTGTCGCCGCTCAATCCGCCGTTCGAGTGGGTCGTCGGCGAGTACAACGACGCCGCCGGCGCTGCGCGGCTCGTCGTGAAGCACGCGCGCGATCTGGCCGCGGTGATCGTTGAGCCGTTGCAGGGCGCCGCCGGAGTGATCCGGGGCGATCCGGCCTTCCTCCGTGCGCTGCGGGAGGCGACGGCCGCGCACGACGCGCTGCTCGTGTTCGACGAGGTGATGACCGCGCGGCTCGCCCGCGGCGGAATGCAGGAGCTGGTGGGGATCGACGCCGACCTGACCACGCTCGCGAAGTTCGTGGGCGGCGGGCTCTCCTTCGGCGCCTTCGGTGGCCGCGCCGACCTGATGAGCCGTTTCGACCCGTCACGACCGGACGCGCTCCAGCACGGCGGCACGTTCAACAACGACGTGCTGACGATGGCCGCGGGCTCCGCGGGTCTGACACGCGTGCTGACGGAGGCGGAGATCGCGCGCCTGAATGCCCTCGGCGACCGGCTGCGTGATCGGCTGAACGCGTTCGCCGCGGAGCGCGAGCTCGAGTTCTGCGCGACCGGCTACGGTTCGCTCGTCGGCCTCCACTTCGCGCGCGGCCCCGTCCTGAGTGAGCGCGACGTGCCCGTGTCGGCGGAGCTGCGCGGCCTGTTACACCTCCACATGCTCGAGCAGGGCTTCTCCTACGGCCGCCGCGGGTTCATCGCGCTCTCTCTTCCGCTCGGCGAGGCGGAGATCGACGGCTTCGCTGCCGCCGTCGAGGAGTTCCTCGCGACCGTCTGACCGGCCGGCGCGGCACGTAAAGCCCTCTGACGGACTCGAACCGTCGACCTCTCCTTACCATCATGCGACGAGACGGACGTGCCGGAAGATGATCAGCTGCGCCGCGCGAGGTTCGAGCCGAAGGCTCACGCCGCTCGACGAACCCCTTGACCTAGAGCGCGCTCGAAGTCTTATCGTGAAGGCATGGCCACCGCCGAGTCCACGGGGCGGGCGTTGAGCATCGCTGAGGCGGCTCGAGCCTCTGGGCTGAGCGCGCACACGCTTCGCTATTACGAGCGGACGGGGTTGCTCGAACCCGTGACCCGTAACGGGAGTGGCTATCGCCGCTACCGAGAGGGCGACCTCGAGCGGATCTCGTTTCTCGCGAAGCTTCGCGCGACCGGCATGCCGATTCGCGAGGTTCGCCGGTACGCGGAGCTCATGAATGCTGGCGAGGCGACGAACGAGGAGCGTTTGGCGCTTCTGGAAGCGCACCGCGACGCGGTGCTTGCCGGGCTCGAGGCGACCGCCCGCAATCTCGAGCTCGTCGAGTGGAAGATCGGCGTCTACAAGGAAAGGCTGGGACGATTATGAAGCGTCGTACGCTGCGAGACCTGGAGGTATCGGCCCTCGGGCTCGGGTGCATGGGCATGTCCGCCTTCTACGGCCCGACCGACGAGGACGAGGGCGTGAAGACGATCCGGCGCGCCCTCGAGCTGGGCGTCGACTTCATCGACACCGCACAGCTCTACGGTCCGCTCACGAACGAGATCTTGGTCGGCCGCGCGATCAAGGGCCATCGCGACGCGTACGTGATCGCGACGAAGTTCAGTCGCCGGCTAGACGACGCCGTCCCGGGCGACATGGGCAGCGTCGGGCCACAGGACGGCTCGGCCGAGCACGTGCGCAGGTCGATCGAGGGGTCGCTCGAACGGCTCGGGACGGACTACATCGACCTCTACTACCAGCACCGCGTCGATCCCAAGGTCCCGATCGAGGAGACCGTCGGCGCGATGGCCGAGCTGGTCGAGCAGGGCAAGGTCCGCCATATCGGCCTGAGCGAGGCGGCGCCGGAGACGATCCGCCGGGCGAACGCGGTTCACCCGCTCACCGCTGTGCAGACCGAGTACTCGCTGTGGAGCCGCGACCCCGAAGCCGAGGTCCTGCCGACCTGCCGCGAGCTCGGGATCGGCTTCGTCCCCTACTCCCCGCTCGGGCGCGGGTTTCTGGCCGGTCGGTTCACCTCGCCCGACGAGCTCGACGAGCACGACTTCCGCCGTCGCGGCCCCCGGTTCACGGGTGAGAACCTCAAGGCGAATCTCCAGCTTGCCGGGAAGGTCAGGGAGATCGCGGCCGAGAAGGGCGTCACGCCGGCGCAGCTCGCGATCGCATGGGTGCTTGCACGCGGCGACGATCTCGTCCCGATCCCCGGCACCAAGCGCCGCACGTACCTCGAGCAGAACGCCGGCTCGGTCGACGTCGAGCTGACACCGGACGACCTGGCCCGCATCGATGCGGGGCTTCCCAAGGCCGCGGGCGAGCGCTACGACGAAGCCGGTATGGCGGCCGTGAACTTGTAGGAGCACCGACGCGGGCCGTTCACGGCCGAATGAGCCCCCACGACGCCCCGTGGCCGCGCGGCAAACGGGCGGCAAGCACCTGAATCGCTCCGCTCAACCACGGCTGCTGACGGGAGCCGAAGCGGAGAACGGCATAGAGGCGAGCAATGAACCCTTTGCAACGCGGCCCGGAGAGCGCAATACTCACGCCATGCGCCGTCTGGCGCTCGCGATAGCGTCTTTGGCCTTGGGGGCTGCCTCAGTTGTGGCGCTCGCGGGCTGTGGCGGCGGACATGAAGGCACCAACCCGAGCGATCCGCACGTCGCCATGGGCGGGCACCTGTTCGTCCAGTTCGCCTGTTCCGCCTGTCACGGCGAGCAGGGAAAGGGAGGAGTGTCCTCGGACGTCCCGGCGCTGACGGACATCGGTAAGCAACTCAGCGTCTCTCAGCTCACGACGATCATCAACCACGGCCTCGGGGAGTCAGACAACCCGCAGAAGCCGTACATGCCGGTCTGGGGGCCGGTGATCTCGCAGAGCCAGGTCAACGACCTCGTCGCATACCTACAAGCCGGGCTTCCGAAAGTCTTGGAAGCAGCGCCAGTGCCGGTAGCTCGCGAGCAGGGAGCCGGGGTCGCGGGTGCCGCGCTCTACGTGCGCTACGGCTGCATCAACTGTCACGGCCCGAGCGGCCTCGGCGGCGTGCCCAATCCGCTCTCCGAGGACAAGACGATCCCGCCCCTTTCCGGGCAGGAGTTCCGCGAGGAGTTCAACACCGACGAGAAAATCCGCGAGATGATCCGCTCAGGCAGCGTTATCGGCAAACCGCCAATCACAAGCATGCCCCACTGGGGCGGGATCATCCCGGACGACGATCTCAATGCGCTCGTCGCCTACCTCAAGACGCTGAAATAGAGGTAGATCTGAGCACCCCGGTGGCGACACCGGAGTCCCACCGTCCCCTCCCCGGGGTCGGCTCAATATCGGCTGGAGTTGAGCGCGGCCGTCGCGAGTCCCACTCAGCCTGTGGCGAAACGTCACACAGCCGGTGTGCAGACGCCCTACAACGACTGCACTGCAGGCGGTCAAGTCGCCGCAGGTTCTGCAGGCTCCGCATGTGGTGCAGTCATGCAGTCATGCAGTACTGCAGTCATGCAGTAGGTGACCGGTGAACCGCTGCAGCTAGGTGCCCAGGAGCCTGGTCTCTCTGGCGCCTTGGGAGGCTCCGGTCGGGTGGAGCGGGACGGAGTCCCGCTCTTAGGGGGTACCCGGGCGCCAATGGAAGTAATGCCATTGGCGGGCGGCAATGGAACTACTGCAATTCCCGCGCAGCAATGGACGTACCCCAATGGTCGCGTCTCTCTAACACTCCCGAACGAGCGCCTGCTGAGGTAGCAGGAGGTCGCACGTCAATCCCTGTGTCCATGCGGCATAGAGCCGTGCGTGGTGAGGATGTGGTGAGTGCGCGAAGGCGAGCAGCCTGACCGCGATCGCCCCCATCGTGGTGAGGATCAGGGCTGCTGCATCCTCGCCACGGCGCTCGGCTCTGAGGGCCTCGCGCCCTCACGCTGGACATGTGTGTTGCGGAGCTTGACCGCTGGGAATCGCAACCCCTGGCCCGACCGGCCTACGGCCGCCCCTTTCTGCGATGCGCCGCAAGAGAGCTTCCTCGACGCTCCCGCCGTTACCTCGCGGACGGCACAGGACGTGCTTCGGCGATCGGCTCGGGCTCTGTTGCGACAGCTACCCGTGGCAGCCATTCGAGCCAGCTGGGGAGGTACCAGTTCCAGTCGCCGAGCAGCTTCATGCTCGCGGGAAGCAGGACCGCCCGGATGATCGTCGCGTCGATCAAGACGGCGACGGCCAGGCCGACGCCGAACTGCTTCAGCAGGTCGAACGACAGGGTGATGAAGACCGAGAAGACAAGGACCATGACGAGCGCGGCACTGGTGACTGCCCCTGCAGTGGTCTTGATCCCGTGTTCGACCGCCTCGTCCGTCGACATGCCGTGATCGACGCCCTCGCGGATGCGGCTGATGATGAAGACGTGGTAGTCCATCGAGAGTCCGAACAGGATCACGAACACGAACATCGGCATGAACGACACGATTCCGCCGGAGGACGCACCGATCACTCCGCGACCGACGCCGTCCTGGAAGACGAGCACGAGGACGCCGAAGGCGGCAGCGACCGAGAGCGCGTTGAGAACGATCGCCTTCGCCGCGATCACGATCGAGCGGAAGGCGAGCAGCATCAGCACGAAGGTCAGCGCGAAGACGAAGGCGAACACCAACGGCGTCCTCTCCCTGAACTGCTGCTCGAAGTCGATTGAGAGCGCGGTCATTCCGCCGACGCCGGTGTCCGCATCGGGGAGCTGACCCACCGTCGCTGGCACGAGGTCGTCGCGAAGCGTGTGGACAGCGTGCTTCGAGGCCGAGTCTGTGCCGTCGCCTGCGATCGGGATCGAGACGAGAGCGACGGTACCCGCGCGGTTGACATCGACCTCGATCGGCCGGAACATCTCTCCGCTTGCGAGCGCGCGGCGCCTGAGCTCTTCGATCGCGCTCCGGGCTGCACCCGAGCGTACCTCGGAGGCCTTGACCACGACCTGCGCAGCGAGCGCGTCGCCGGGGAATGCTTTCTGGATCTTGTCGTAGGCCCTGATGGCCGCCAGCGACCGTGGGTACGACTTCGTGCTGTTCACGGTCGTCTGCAGGCGGAGCGCCGGCACTGCGAGCGCGATCAGGAGGCCAGCTGCCAAGAGTCCTGAGATGAGCGGGTGCCGCAGGACCCGCCCGACGATGGCGCCCCAGAAGCGGCTCTCGCCGACGCGCTGATCGGGACTGCGCAGAAACGGCACCCGGCCCTTGTTCACGTTGTCCCCGAGCTTGGACAGCAGCGCCGGCAGCACTGTCAGCGAACCAACAACGGAAATAGCAACGACGAGGATCGTCGCCGCCGCGAAGCCCTCAAAGGTCTTGTCGCCGCTGAGGAACATGCCAGACATCGCCACGATCACCGTGACGCCCGAGATCAGTACGGAGCGGCCCGACGTCGCCGCCGCAGCCTCGATCGACGCGGACTCCCCCCGCCCGGCCGCGCGCTCCTCGCGTTCCCGCTTGAGATAGAACATCGAGTAGTCGACTCCCACCGCCAGTCCGATCAGGAGGACGACCGCGTTTACCGAGTCGTCCATCGGCAACCCTTTGCTCGGCAACGCCAGCAGGCCGATCGCCGCCAGCACCGACGTCAGCGCGAGCAGCAGCGGGATCCCCGCGGCGACCAGCGCCCCGAACGTGAGCAGCAGGATCCCTAGGGTCACCGGGAGCGAAATGGCGCCCGCCTTCACCAGGTCCTTGCCGAACTGGTCGCTGATCCCCTTGGAGACGCTGCCATCGCCGAATTCCTCGATCGTGAACCGAGGACGCGCACGCTGGGCGTCCGCCACCGCCGCCAAGATCGGCTCGACCTTGTCCTGGGCGTCCTCGGACTTGCCGCGGATATCGAACTCGACCAGCGCCGAATGCCCGTCGCTCGACACCCGGCCCGCACTGCCTGGCGCGAACGGCGAGCTGGTGTTGGTCACGTTCCGCTGCGCCTCCAGCCGCCGGATCACGTCGCCCACGGCAGCGTGGAACTGCGGGCTCCTCGCCGTCAGCGAAGAGCTCTGCACGAGCACCAGCTCCTTCGCCGGCTGCTCGAACTCGCCGTTGAGGATCTGCTGGGCACGGCCCGACTCACCCGGCCCCGGTTCGTTCAGCGACAGCTGATTCGTCCCGACGAGCGCGCCCAACGCGTACGCCACGACGACGAACCCGAGCCAGCCGAAGACGGCTGTCTTCCAGTGCCTCGCGCTCCAACGACCCGCGCGCGCAGCGAGATTCTCCCTCTGGACCGAGCCCGCCACACCAGCCCCCTTCCTCGCGGTCCGAAAACGACGATATGCCTCCCTGGCAGGCCGGTCAAGGGAGTTCCTACTCGTCCGGCAATCCGCACGCGGCGGGACTCCGAGCTGCGCGGGGGTGCCACTCCCAGCGGCCGGTCTTCTTGATCACGCGCGAGGACTACGAGCTCGAGGCGAGCTCGTCGTCGCCGAGCACCTGCTCGACCAGCGCGGCGAGGACAGGTTCGTCCATCGATGCGAGCTTTACCAACCCGGCGTGCAACCGCTCGAGCTGGCGTTCCGACAACGAGTCGAGGTCGACGCCACCAACCCGCTCCTCCGCGCGGGGGCGCTGCAGCCAACGAAGAAGAATCTCGGCAGCACGCGGATCAGAGACCGCGCGCTCGCGCAAACCACGCTCGATCTCCGCATCACTCGGAGGCTCACGGCTACGGCGGGTTGCGCGGACAGCGCCCAGGCGCTCCTTCACCGGGGAAGCTCGCGTCGTCGAGAGGGGAGGTGCGCGAGCGGGATGTGCAGCGCCTCGGGGATCCGCCCCGCTTTCCATTCGATCGTCTCGCGCACGTCGAGCACGACCACCTGGCCGCGCTCGAGCAGCGCCGCCGCGCGCGTCGGCTCAATCTGGTTCGGGCGCTTGAAGAGTCGCACTGGCCCCCTCTTAGGGATTGGGCGTCGGCTCACGTGCCGGCACGAGCTCGACGCCGAGCCCCGCCGCTGCCTGGCCGTGGCCGAACCTGACGTCGGGCAGGATCCGGTCGAGCCAGCGCGGCAGCGCCCAGGCATGGCGGCCGAAGACACGAAGCAGGGTGGGGATCAGGATCAAGCGGACGAGCATCGCGTCGAGGAAGACGGCGATGCCGAGGATGACGCCCATCTCCTTGGGTGGGAGTGGTCCGGAGAGGGCGAAGGTGAAGAAGACGGCGACCATGACGGCGGCGGCCGCGAAGATGACGCGGCCGGAGTGGGCGAGCGCGCCGATCGTTGCCTCGCGGGGATCGCCGGAGCGGTCGAAGTGTTCCTTGGCGGAGGAGAGCAGGAAGACGGTGTAGTCCATCGAGATCGCGAAGATCATCGCGAAGAAGAAGACCGGCCCCCAGGCATCGAGGAAGCCCTGGGACTCGAAGCCGAGCAGCCCTGCTCCGTGGCCGTCTTGGAAGATCAGCCGCGCGATCCCGAAGGCAGCGCCGGTGGCGAGCAGGTTGGTGAGGACGCCGAGCGCCGCGATCAGGGGCGCCTGCAGAGCGACCAGGAGGAGCAGGAAGCCGAGCGCGAGCACGACCCCGATCACGAGCGGCGTTCTGGCGGCGAGTGCACCTTCGAGGTCGTGGTTCTCGGCGGCGGCGCCGCCGACGAGCGCGCCGGCCGGCAGTGCGGAACGGAGGTGGTCGATCGTGTGCCCGGTGGCCGGGTTCGAAGGATCCGTCGTCGGAACTGCCTGGATCAGCGCGAGCTGGTCCCCGCCCGGCTGGGCGGGTGAGACGCGGGCGATGCCGGGATCGCGGCGGGCGATGGCCGACAGGGCGGCAGCGTCGCGCTGTGGAGCGACGATCTGGAGCGCGCCGGGGGCGCCCGCGCCGAAGGCCTGCTGTACCTGGGTGTAGCCGACCCTGGAGCCGTCCTGGCTGGGGACGACCTTGATCGAGGGCATGCCGGTCTTGAGCCCGATGATCGGGAGCGCGAGCAGGACCAGGATCAGGGTTGCGGCGGGCCCGTAGAGGTGGGGGTGGCGCCAGAGCCGCTCGCCCCAGCGGGCGAAGCGTGCGGAGCGGTGCTCGCCCGAGTGCGCCCATCTGAGCGGGAGCGCGTCCACCTTCGGCCCGAGTTTCGCCAGCACCGCCGGCAGCAGGGTCAGGGTTGCGGCGAGCACGAAGAGGACGCTGAGCATGATCCCGAGCGCCATCGAGCGGAAGGCGGGGCTGGGGACGAGCATCACCGCGGAGAGCGAGATCAGCACGGTCAGGCCGGAGAAGAGGACGGCCTTGCCGGCGGTGTCCATCGTCACCGCAACCGCGTCGCGCGCAGAGAGTTTGGAGCCGAAGAAGGCGCCGCGGAAGCGGTGGACGATGAAGAGCGCGTAGTCGATCCCGAGCGCGAGCGCGAACATGAGCGCGAAGTTCATCGCCCAGATCGAGATCTCGAAGCCGTGCGTGAGCAGCGCGAGCAGCCCGGCGGAGGCGACGAGGCCGAGGATCGTCAGGAGCAGCGGCAGCCCGGCGGCGACGATGGCACCGAACGCGAGCACGAGGATCGCCATCGTCACCGGCCAGGACAACAGTTCCGACTTCAACATCGCGTTGCGGTTCGCGGTGTTGAAGTCGCTCCACATTCCGGAGGCACCGGTGAGCGAGACGGCGACCGCGGACGTGCCGGCGTCTTTGAGCCTCGACTTGAGCGTATCGGCGGCGGCGACCATCGCGGTCGGATCCCCGTTGGCGCCCGCCATCACGACCGCGGTGTGTCCGTCGGCAGAAATACTGGAGCCCGCGCGCGGTGGCACGACCGAGCGCACGTGGGAGTTCGCGCGCAGAATCCGCTCGACGCGAGCGACCGTTTGGCGGAAGCCAGCGTCGCCCGTGGTGAGCTGCTGCGAGTGGACGACGATCATCAGCGCCGAGCTGGAGAGGCCGGCGAAGTTCCGCTGGATGAGCGTCCGTGCTTGGACGGACTCGGAGCCGTTCGCCTGCCAGCCGGCCCCTGAGAGGGCGCTCTCGACCTTCGGCGCGAAGAGGCCGAGCGCGACGGCGAGGACCGCCCAGGCGATCGCGACGGCGCGGACGTGGTCGGCGGCCCAGCGGCCCAGCCTGCCGATCGGGCCGACTGTCTCCGCGGGCTCGGGCGCGGGTGCGGAGACGCGGATCGGTGTGTCGGCGACCGTCACCGGCTCGCACCGCTGACGAGCTCGTTCAGGCTGCGCAGCTGCTGCTGGACGGAGCCGCAGACCTCCTCGCAGAGCGCGAGCACGCCCTCATCGACGATCCGGTAGCAGACGTGGTTGCCCTCCTTGCGGCGTCCGAGGATGCCGGCGTCGGCGAGCACGGCGAGGTGCTTGGAGACGTTCTGCTGCGAGGCTCCGACCGCGTCGGAGAGCTCGCCCACGGTCGCCTCGCCGTCGCGAAGCCGGTCGAGCAACTTGATCCGCATCGGCTCGGCGATCGCGCGGAAGCGGCGGGCGATCAGCTCGACCAGATCATCGGGCAGCGGATGGGGAAGCGTCATCTCTCATCTCCTTGCGGAATAAACGAAATAGTTGTAGAGTTGTATAGCACAGAGAGGCACACCACGGCAAGGAGGCCGAGATGTCCAGGAACATGAACACCACCGACCGAGCCCTCCGCGCGTTCCTCGTTGCACCGGCGGCGATCGTCGTCGCCTTCCTCGTCGGCGCCGGCTCGATCGCCGGGATCCTGCTGTTTGCACTGGCGGCGATCATGCTCGCGACGAGCGCGGTCGGCTTCTGCCCTCTCTACAAGCTGCTTCACCTGAATACGCGCGGTCGGACACCGCTGCCGCACTGAAAGGAGAAACGAACATATGGACGTGACAAGCGAGAGCTTCGAGCGCGAGGTGCTCGAGCGCTCCCACGAGCTGCCGGTCGCGGTCGACTTCTGGGCCGCCTGGTGCGGGCCCTGCCGCATGCTCGGCCCCGTGCTCGAGCGTGAGGCCGAATCGCGACCGGGCGAGTTCGCGTTGGTCAAGGTCGACGTCGACGCCAACCAGGAGCTTGCGCTCCGCTACGAGATCCAGGGGATCCCGGCCGTGAAGGCCTTCCGCGACGGCGAGGTGGTGCGCGAGTTCGTCGGCGCGCTGGCGCCGGCGGCGGTCGCCCAGTTCCTCGACGAGCTGACCGGCCCCACAGCGACCGAGAAGCTCGTCGCCGAGCTCCAGACATCTGGGGAGCTCCCCGAGGTCGTCGAGGCGCTCGAACAGGACGAGCCCGAACAGGCACTCGAGTTGCTGCTCGAGGCAATCGGCGCCGCGGAGGGCAAGTCGCGGGAACGTCTGATCACCCTGACCGTCGGCCTGTTCGGCGAGCTCGGCCACGAACACCCGCTCACGATGCGCTACCGGCGACAGCTCGCCGCCACCCTCTACTGATGGCCGCCACGAGCAGCGTGCGTCCGAAGGAGTTCCACTTCCCGGTGAGGGTCGAGTGGCTCGGGGAGCGGCGCGTCGCCGCCCGAGTAGAGGGCAAGCCGGCGATCGAGGTCACCGCACCGCCCGTGTTCCAGGGAAGCGACCCCACGACCTGGAGCCCCGAGGACCTCTTCGTCGCCGCCGCGGCCTCGTGTCTGGCAGTCACCTTCACCGGCCTCGCCGCCCGCGCCGGCCTCGCCTACACCAGCCTGAGCATCGAGGGCGACGGCGTCGCCGGCAAACGCGCCGACGGCCGCTTCGGCTTCACGCGCCTGTCGCTGCGCCTCGTGGTGGAGACCGACGCAGCCGACGAACCGCAGGCGCGCCGGCTGGCCGAGCAGGCCGAGCAGACCTGCCTCGTCTCCGCCTCGCTCGACCTCCCGATCGAGACCGTGATCGAGGCCAACCAGCCGTCGGTGCCGTGAGCCCGCACGCCCAGCTCTACACAGCACCCTTCTGTGCCGACGGCGACCGCGCGCGGGCGCTGCTCGAGTCGGCCGGGATCACCTTCGAGGAGATCGACCTCAGCCGCGACCTCGAGCGCTGCTACCAGCTCGAGGCGCTCACCGGCGGGCGGAGCGTGCCGCAGCTCGTGCTCGACGGCCGCCCGATCGGCGGCTTCGCCGAACTCGACGCGCTCGCACGAAACGGCGGCCTGCGCAGGCCGGTGACGGCAGAATCGGCAGCGGCGCCACCGTGACACAGCCGACACCTCTCGACACGAAGCTCGCAGCCTCGGCAGATGAGCGGGCGGCGGCCTTCGCTCGCGCGCACCCACGCTACGCCGACACCGCGATCCTCGACGAGCTCCGCCGCAGCGATTTCGCCCGCCTCGACGCGGGCGGCCACGTCTACCTCGACTACACCGGCGCCGGCCTCTACGCCGACTCGCAGCTGAGCGAGCACATCGAGCTGCTGCGGGCGGGCGTGTTCGGCAATCCGCATTCGGCCAATCCGACTTCGGTCGCGATGACCGAGCTGGTCGAGCGCGCGCGCGCGGCGGTGCTCGAGTTCTTCCGCGCCTCGCCCGAGGAGTACGTCGCGATCTTCACCCCGAACGCCACCGGCGCGCTCCGCCTCGTCGGCGAGGCCTACCCCTTCCGGCCCGGCGACCGCTTCCTGCTCAGCTTCGACAACCACAACTCGGTCAACGGGATCCGCGAGTTCGCCCGAGTCCGCGGCGCCGAGACCACGTACGTGCCGAGCGAGCCGCCCGAGCTCCGCGTCGACGAGCAACTTCTGCCCCGCTACCTGACCGAGGTCTCGGGCGACCACCACAACCTGTTCGCCTACCCCGCCCAGTCGAACTTCTCCGGCGTCCAGCACCCACTCGACTGGATCGACCAAGCGCACGCCCACGGCTGGGACGTGCTGCTCGACGCCGCCGCCTACGTCCCGACCAACCGGCTCGACCTCTCCCAGTGGCACCCCGACTTCGTCGCGCTCTCCTTCTACAAGATGTTCGGCTGGCCAACCGGCATCGGCGCCTTGCTGGCCCGCCGCGAGGCGCTCGCCAAGCTCGAGCGGCCCTGGTTCTCGGGCGGCACGATCGTCGCCGCCTTCGTCCAGCGCGAGTGGTACCAGTCCGCGCCCGGCGCTGCGCACTTTGAGGACGGGACCGTCAACTTCCTCAACCTGCCCGCCGTCGAGATCGGCCTGCGCCTGCTCGAGCGAGTCGGCATCGAGACGATCCACGCTCGCGTCCAGACGCTCGGCATATCCCTGCTCGAGGCGCTCGGCTCGCTCCAGCATGCAAACGGCACATCGGCGGCCGCGATCTACGGGCCGCGCGACTTCGATCGGCGCGGCGCCACGATCGCATTCAACTTCCTCCACCCGGACGGTCGCGTCGTCGACGAGCGCTACGTCGATCGCCTCGCCCGCCGGCACGGCATCTCCATGCGCACCGGCTGCTTCTGCAATCCCGGCGCCGGCGAGGTCGCCTTCACCATCTCCCGCGAGACCCTCGTCGGCGGCGAGTTCGGCGAAGGGATGACGATCGACGACTACGTCGAGGCGATCGGGCTGCCCTCGGGCGGCGCCGTCCGTGCCTCGCTCGGTCTCGCCTCCAATCTCGACGACATCGAGCGCTTCACGGCGTTCGCTCAGGAGTTCGTCGACCTGCCCGCGGTACCCGACGATCTGCCCGCACGCACCGGCTGCTGAACGACCGCGGACGGGGGCCGGAGCGTTACCGCATCGTCACCGGCCGACACCGTATCGTCGGAAACGCCTGCCGACCGTGATCAACGCTGAGCTTCTCGCCGACAACCGCCGTCCTGCTCGCCCTGCTCGGCTTCGCCGTCGGTGTGTTCGGCACCATCGTCGGCTCGGGCGGCGGCTTCATCCTCACCCCGATCCTGCTGCTGCTCTATCCGCACGAACGGGCGGCGACGCTAACCGCGATCAGCCTGACCGCGGTCTTCTTCAACGCCGCCTCCGGCTCGGCCGCCTACGCCCGTCAGCGTCGGATCGACTACCGCAGCGGCCTCGCCTTCGCCGCCGCCGCGCTGCCCGGCTCGATCGCCGGCGCGCTCGTCGTCGGCAGAGTCTCCCGCACTGCTTTTGATCTGGTCATGGCCGCCGTGCTGCTCGCGCTGGCGGTCTGGCTGCTCCGCGGCGAACCGGGTCGACGGCCGGCGCCCAAGGGTCATCTCGTTCGACGGGAGCTGACCGACCGGTCCGGGAAGACCTTCGAGTACGACGTGCCGATCCGTCGCGGTGTTGCCTACAGCGTGGTCGTCGGCTTCGTCTCCAGCTTCCTCGGCATCGGTGGCGGCGTCATGCACGTGCCGCTGCTCGTCCGGGCGCTCGGCTTCCCGACCCACCTCGCAACGGCGACCTCGCATTTCGTGCTCGCGATCATCGCCGGCAGCGGCGCGCTCACACACGTGATCGCGGGCAGCTTCGCTCACGGACACGGGGTCAGGCGAGCGATCTCGCTCTCGCTCGGCGTCGTGCTCGGCGCCCAACTCGGCGCACGCCTCTCACTGCGGGCAAGCGGCCGCCTCGTCGAGAGCCTCCTCGGCGTCGCTCTCCTCGCGCTCGCCGCCAGACTCATCTTCTCGGCAATCTAAGCCAGCAACCGTGCCGCGAGGAACGCACGCTTGACTGCGATCACGGTGAAGTGTCAGAGTCGCCCGGTCACGTCCTGTGGGCCCTCGGGTTCGCAGGATTTGGCGTATTTCGAGCAATTCGACCTGCTTCCCCGCAGAAGAGCGACCTCCCGCAACGGCTGGCAGCCCACGGCAGACACGCTGCCGAACGAGCTGTGGGGGTCGATAACATCCGAGCTGTTGCAGGCGGGGTGAGGCCCCCGATCAACCGCTCGTACTGAGCCAATGGCCTCTACCAACGTAATGGAGGTAGAGGCATGAGCGACATCGCGGTTGCGGCCCTCTTAGCGGGAACGATTCTTCTCGCGTCAACGGTCTCGATCGAGGTTGGGATCTCGGTCGCGCTGATCGAGCTGCTTCTCGGCGTCGTCGTCGGCAACGCCTTCCACCTCGATGTGCCGAGCTGGCTCAGCTTCGTCGGCTCGTTCGCAGGGATCGTCCTGACGTTCTTGGCGGGCGCCGAGGTGGACGTGCCGCAGTTTCGACGCGAGTGGCGGCGGTAATCCGCACGCGGGGAGGACTCCACGCTGCGCGGGGGTGCCCCGCCCGATCCATACACGCGCGGACTCACCGCTCGCTCGCCACACGTCTCGTGATGCCGCATGGAGATACGGATTGCGCTGCGACCTTCTGCTCCGTATGCAGGAGGTCGCTCGTCAATCGCGCAAAGGGTAAAGGGAGCGCAAGCGGCGGGCACGTGACTGGCAGGTGCGCACGAGCGTGATCGGCGACACGAACGCCGACGCGCCGAAGCGGTCCGAGGCTTAGTTGTCTACCTCATCGGTGAGCACGGTCGTCAACAGAGCGTGAAGGTGTGCTCGTCAGGCAAGGCTGCAAGCTTCAGCAGGCCGGCGTGCAACCGCTCGAGCTGGCGTTCCGACAACGAGTCGAGGTCGACGCCACCAACCCGCTCCTCCGCGCGGGGGCGCTGCAGCCAACGAAGAAGAATCTCGGCAGCACGCGGATCAGAGACCGCGCGCTCGCGCAAACCACGCTCGATCTCCGCATCACTCGGAGGCTCCCGTGCACGGGCGCGTTGCGCGGCCCCCGTCGGTACGCAGCTCGCGGGACTCCGACCGTCAGGGGGGTGCCGGGCCCCTCCCAGCGGATTCGGGTCTTGAGACGACGATCGACCTCGATTCGTGTCTACAACCGTCTAGCCGCAGCCACAGACAGCGATCTTGCAGCCACAGCTCGAACCGCACCGCCCAGAAGCGCGAGCGTTAGCAGGGTTTTCTCTGATCGGCTCGAGCCGATGACCTCCAGCTACACCTTTCGGAGGTCAGGTCCGGGCGTGGCAACAGGCTACGGGGATCTGCTTCGGTTTGCTCGGCTGGCGGATCGACGAGGGTCGCGCCGATAACCTTGAGCTCGACGGGCTCGGCGTTGCGATCACACTTCGCTACGACGACGACGAGCAGGGATCGCCGCGGGCGACCCGCGGGCCTCGGATCCCGTTGCGGCGGGCTCCGCCCGGTAGGATCGCCCGGTCCGAGAAGCACGGCCGGCGAGGCCGCTTGGGATCACCGGTCGGATCGGAGAGGCCTTGTATGCAGTCCCAGGAACGTTTTAGTGCTCTGCCGCGGCATTGCCTTTGGGCGGTCACGTCATGAAGTGCCTGATGCTCGCCGGTGGGGCAGGATCCCGGCTCGCGGCGCGAGGTGGTTTGAAGCCCCTGGCTGCGGTCGCTGGCCTTTCGCTCGTCGAGCGGGCCATCGTCACGGCTCATGCGGCCGGCGCCGACGAGTTCTGCCTCGTCTGTGGTCACAACTGCCGCAAGCTCGTTGCTCATCTCGAGGACGTAGCCCGGCGCCGGTCGCTAGTGATCCATCCGGTCTTCAACGCTGACTACCGGAAGGGCAACGGGCTCTCAGTGTTGTGCGCTCGCGAGTTTTTCGCGGCCGAGCCGCGGTTCGTGTTGCTTATGGCGGATCATGTGTTCGAGCCGGAGCTGCTCTCCGGCCTGTTCAGAGAGGATCCGGGGCCCGACGAGGTGGTGTTGGCGGTCGATCACGGCCTGTCGAACCCGCTTGTCGAACTCGGCGACGTCACACTGGTCGAGGCCTTAGGGGGCCGGGTTCGAGCGATCGGCAAAGGCCTGGACCGGTATGACGGTTTCGACACCGGAGCGTTCGTGTGCACGCCGGCGGTGTTCGACGCGCTCGAGCAGAGCGTGGCCAGTGGGGACACGTCGCTGTCGGGAGGGATGAGGCTGCTGGCGGCGGCCGATCGGCTGCGAACCTGTGATGTCACTGGTCACATGTGGATCGATGTTGACACTCGCGGCGACCAGCGCCGAGCCAGGAACTGGCTCCACGCGGAGCTGCGCAAGCCGGACGACGGGTTCGTCTCGAGGCGGATCAACCGGCCGCTTTCTCTTGGGGTACTAACACCGGGCTTGTTGCGTGTCTGGGGGGGCGTGACGGCGAACCAGGCGTCAGTGCTGGCGTTCGTGGTCGGCGCGGCGGCCGGCGCTGTGTTCGCAGTCGGTTGGCCTCTTGCGGCCGGGTTGCTGGTGCACCTGTCGAGCGTCCTGGACGGAAGCGATGGGGAGATCGCCCGGCTCAAGCGGCTGGAGTCGGGGTTCGGCGGGTACCTCGATGCAGTGCTCGACCGGTTCGCCGACAGCCTGATGTTGCTCGGCGCCCTCGTCTACCTGGTCGAGTCGTCGTCGCTGCGAAGCGTGTTGGGCGACAGCTGGCCCCTCGGCGTGGTCGTGCCGACCGTCGCGGCGATCATCGGGACGCTCATGGTCAGCTACACGTCGACCAAGGCCATGGCCGATATGGGCCACCGCTACCTCGGACCGGTGGTGGGTGCCGGTCGCGGTCGCGACCTCCGACTGTTGATCCTGTCCGTCGCTGCCCTGCTCGCCGTGGTACATCCGCTTTTCCTTTTGGGCGGAGTGGTCGTGATCGCGGTGCTGACCCTTTTTGTTGTCGCGCGGCGTCTGGTGTGGTCTCGAGCCGCCACATGCGTTGGTCGGTCCATCGATCTCGGGTCTGTTCAGGCCGTCGTCTTCGACTTCGACGGGACGGTGGCCGACACCATGGGGGTGCTGTCTGACGCCGCGGTGGCACTGCTCACCGAGACGTATGGCATGTCGGCGGCGACAGCGTGGCAGGCATACCGTCAGACCACGGGCATGGATTTCGCCGCCCAGCTCGAGCGGATCGCCCCTGGCGGTCGCTGCAATGCCGAGTTGGCCGACCGGTTCGCCGACGGCAAGCCTGACCTTGTGCGTGACTGCATCCCCTTTCCGCGCACCCTCGACGCACTGGCTCGCCTCAGGAACCTGGGCGTCGCGGTATTCATCTGCAGCAGCACCACCCATGAGATCGTCGAGCGCTTCTGCGCCGACACCGGGATTGACGATCTCGTGGACGACGTGTCCGGACTGCGACCCGAGCATACGAAGCTCGACCAGCTGCAGACAGTGGTGAATGGGACTGGTCTTCGGCCCGACCACGTGCTGTTCGTGGGTGATTCACTCTACGACGTCGAACTGGCCAACCAGGCGGGTACCCGGTTCACCGGCACCACCGGACTGTTCACCGCTGAGGAGTTCGCCCGCGCCGGTGTAACCACGATCGTCGACCTGCCCGAGCTGGCCGCCCTGATGGCCGCAGCGCACGCCCGCCGGCAGCTGCTCGAACCGCCGGCCCGTGAACCGACCGGCCTCTCGGGGCGCCGACTGCGCAGGGCCACAGTCGCTCATACTGCCGCCGAGCAGACGAGCGACACCGCGGTGCAGTACGTTCGGATGACAACGACAACGGCGCCAGCCCGCGGCGATGGAACGAGCCTCGACGGCCAGCCGCTGGAAGATCGGCGGTAGCACACTCCGCACCCACGTCCCCAGCGGCCGGATGAATGCTTCTCCCGCGGGACTCCGACACGCAGGGGGGTGCCGCGGGCACCCCGCATGCGCGATCTCCGCGTCGGTAGGGGTCCAGCGTACGGCGGGATGCGCGGTTCGAGGGTGATCGACGCACCGTAAGCGTCGTCCGTGCGGCGGGGTATGAGTCTCGTGCGTAGTTCTTTCGAATCCTTGGTCAGTTAGTGCGCCTCGCAATGGTCGGCCTCACGTAGCGCACGCCGTCGCGCGCGCGACGCTCAGCCCAGCGCAGGGATGTCGTCTTCACGCGGCCGATTTCCTCCTGTTCTCGCGCGAGAACCTGTGATCAGCTCGAGACGGACTCGTTGTCGGCCAGCACCTGCTCGACCAGCGCCGCGAGGACGGGTTGGTCCATCGATGCGGGCTTCACCAAACCCGCGTGCAAACGCTCCAGCTGTCCCTCCGAGAGCCTTCGAGATCCACACCCGGTGGGTTGTCCTGACGTGGCCTTTGCAGCCAGCGCAACAGAATCTCCGCTGCGCGAGCGTCTGTGACCGCCTTCTCGCGCAAACCACGCTCGATCTCCACGTGAGAAGGGGGGCTCCCGTGTACGGCTGGTTGCGCGGGCGCCCAGGATGGGACTCCAGCCGCGCTACTCGCCGCGAGGGGTGCCGGGTGGAGTCGAGTTCGAGATCGGCATCGAACATTCGGGGGTCGCGGTTCGATGCCCCTCTGCCTCGTCTATCGCGTGGCTTTCGCGCGCCCTCTCGATTGCAGGGGATTCGTGCCTGCGAACGTTAGTCAGACCGTTGCATCGGCCAGCTCTCGTTGCCGGGTTAGCCGCGTGGTCCGATAAGAGCACCAACAATCGCACCAGCCAACAAGAGCTGCACGTCGGCCCGGAAGCGACCCGATCGGTGCCAGCCGTGGCTGTGAAACAGCTTGCTTCCACCCGGACGCAGAAAGGGGACGACGTGCTCAAGATCAGGCGCCGAGCTGGCGGCTGCTCCCAGAGTCGCCGGATCGAGCGGGCCGCGCTTGCGGGCGAGGAGGACGAGGCAGAAGAGGCCGCTACCGATCTCGAAGCGGCGCGAATCGATGTCTTGGTGTGGCAAACGATCGCCCGCGAGGTGGAGGATCGGCCCCAAGAGGATGGCGGTGAGCCTAGACCTGCTCGCGGCACCGGCCGCAGCGCCCGTCGCGACATGGAGCGTGACGATCACGGCTTTAGCGGCGCAGCCGGATTGCGTTCAGGTCGTTCTCGCGGATCTCTGGCGCGCGGCGGATGAGATCCTCGATGTCGTCGTGCTCGGCGTGGATGTAGCGGCCCGCGAGCTCGTCGGCACGGCCTGATGCGAGCACGCGCGCGAGGCTTGGCGCGAGCTCCGGCGGCGTCCAGGGCGCGTCATCCGGGAAGTGGTCGCTGGTCATCGCCGTCTGCACGAGGCCCGGACTGATAAGGAACACGCGCACGGGTGTGTCGCGGAGCGCCTCTGCCAGTGTCTCGGCGAAGCGGTTTACCGCCGCCTTGCTCGACGTGTAGTCCGTGTTGCTCGCGCCCGGGAGGTAGCCTGCTCCGCTGCCCGTGACGAGGATGCGGCCACGGCCGCGCTCGAGCATGCCTGGGACGACCGCGCGGGCGCTGAGGTAGACGCCGAGAACGTTCACCTCGAACGTGCGCCACCAGTCGTCGGGTTCGCCCTCCCACATTTCCGAGCGGCTCCCGGTGCCGGCGTTGGCGACGAGGATGTCGATCGGGCCAAGTTCGCTCTCCGTCTGACTCACCATTCGCTCGACCGCGGCTGCGTCGGTGACGTCGACCTCAATCGCGACGCCCTCGATCTCTTGCGCGACCTGCTTGATCTGCTCCCGCGTCCGCGCGACGACGGCGACTCGCGCGCCCGCGCTCGCCAACTCGCGCGCAATGCCCGCCCCGATCCCGCGTCCTCCGCCGGTGACGAGCGCGACCTGACCAGTCAGATCATCGAGTGGCACGGCGTGAGGATAATCAGTGCGCTCGCAACGTGGACCCGCTCGCGCGAGGTGCCATCCGCGGGCTCGCGAAGCGCGCGTCGGCAGACAGCGCGGCGCCAAGCTCGCCCAAGTCGACCTCGACCGGCGACTCGCTGGGACCAATCCTTCGCCCCCTAAAGGGCGCAACCGACTCCCTGGCCGCCTGGCGGGTCATTGCGCGGCCGGGGCCCTGCGTTGGAGTCCCACGCTTACGGGGGGCGCCACTCCCCGTCGGCCGTCTTCTTGTTCACGCGAGGACTACGAACTCGAGACGAGCTCGTCGCCGGCCAGCACCTGCTCGACCAGCGCGGCGAGGACAGGTTCGTCCATCGATGCGAGCTTTACCAACCCGGCGTGCAACCGCTCAAGCTCGCGTTCTGACAAGGAGTCGAGGTCGACGCCCCCAACGCGCTCCTCGACACGAGGGCGCTGCAACCAACGAAGGAGAATCTCAGCACGGGGCTGAGACTGCGCGCTCACGCGGGCGCCGTCTTTGAGCTAGGCGTGGGCGGCCGTGAGCGGGGGTACAGGCTCGCCTGCGCGGGCGGAGCGGCTCGCGACGACGCCGGAGCCGATGACGAGGGCCGCGCCGACGAGACCGATGAAGCCGCCCGCCGCAATCGAGCCTGCGAAAGGGGACTGAATGGCCGGGACTGCCGCAAACCGGAGCCAGAGGCACGCCGTCCCCACGCCGCAAGCGATCAGGAGCCCGGCGCTTAGCTGCGCCGGGCCGAGACGTCGGGGAACCAGGGCCACTGCGAGCAGGACGACCTCCACCGCGAGGAAGTCCCAGCGGTGGATGTCGCGATTGCTGAAGATCGAGCCTTCTGTGCTCCTTATGACGGACCCACCCCCGTTGAAGTTCACGACCATGCCGACGAAGACGAGCGCGGCGCCGCCGACGGCGCCGAGACGCACGGACAGATCGAGCTGCGCTTCGTCGAGCCCGGTCCGCGCGACCCTTGCCAGCGCCCGATAGGACCAGAAGCCTACGGCGACGAGCGTCAGGCCGCCGATAACTGCGAGCATGAAGCCGACCTTCCGGCCCTCCGGCGAGATCAGCCGCCCCAGATAGACCGCTGCTCCCTGCAGGCCGCCGCCGAGCAGCAGCCCCGTGCCGAGCCACTGAGGCCCCCGACGGCGACGCGTTCCGGCAAGCACGAGCCCGGCAAGCGCTCCCGCACCGATGGCGACGGTCGGAAGCGTGCTGAAGACGCTCGCTAGCCGCCAGAGCACGACCGACCCGTGAAAGCTGGGCTGATCTCCGAACCTGGGCTCGAGGAACGACAGTCCTTTTGAGGTTTTCACGAACACGCCGCTCACGAGCAACAGCAGCCCCATGAGCCCGGCGAGGAAAGCCAACGGACCCACGGGCCGGATCAGCGCCTCCTCGGGCAGCGGCGCCGGTTCGGGCGCCTTCTCGACGGGAGCCGGTTCCGGCTCAGGCTCGGCCTTCGGTTTCAGGAAGCTCTCGAGCCGCTCGATCAGCCGCTCCATCCCACGCCGAAACTGCTCGGGCCCCGGTGTGATCCGAAGTGCCTGAAACTCGGCCAGCACCCGCAGGTCTTCGGGAAGCTGGTCCTTGCGTGGCATCGCGGTGTCCTGGACCAGGATGGGGACGATCACGATGTCGCGTCTGAGCGCGGTGGCGATCTCGACCCGGAGGACGTCCTCTGTGTCGTCCAGCCGCGACTTGCCGGCTTCGTCCTTCGCGTCCAGCCACCCCCGTCCGATGACAGCGACGAAGGCCTCGACCGAGGCGAGCTCGCTCTCGATCGTCTCGAGGAATTTCTCGCCCGGCTCGATCCGGATGTCGGAGAAAACGTCCGCCTCGAAGTGATGATCGAGCCACGCGATGATCGGATCTGCCTCGGCCGGGGCATCGGAGTGTCGGTAGCTGACGAAGATCCGGGCCATCAGCCGTCCTCCCCTCGCCCCGGAGGCGCGAAGCGCCGCAGCAGCGAATTGGGTCGACGGAGCACTCCGGCTGCCTTTCGTTGCCCCGGTCAAGAAACCACGATCGGCGGACGGCGTCAAGGAACGCGACCAATCCGGTCCGCGTGCTCGTACGGTAGGTGGCAGCAGACGCCGCCTCACGGTCCGCCGCGATCACCGTCTCGGGCGGTAATCCGCACGAGGCGGGACTCCACGCTGCGCGGGGGTGCCCCCCACCGTCGGCCTTCTACTTGTTCACGCGCGAGGACTACGAGCTCGAGACGAGCTCGTCGTCGACCAGCGCCTGCTCAACCAGCGCCGCAAGAACGGGTTCGTCCAGCGATCCGAGCCGTACCAAACCCGCGTGCAAACGCTCCAGCTGTGCCTCCGACATGCCGTCGAGACCCACACCCGGTGGGTTGTCCTGGCGGGGCCTTTGTAGCCAGCGCAAGAGGATCTCGGCAGCACGCGGATCAGAGACTGCCCGCTCACGCAAACCACGCTCGATCTCGGCATCGGAAGGGGGCCTCGCGCTCTCCGCGCGTTGCACGGCTCCGGTCAGGGTGGGGAACGCGGGACTCCGACCGTCAGGGGGTGCCGGCCCCGTCAGGTCGAGCGTTTCGAACCACGCGGGATTCACGTCGTGCGGGTTCAGCACGGGGCTGGACCTAGCGGGGTGGCCTAGGTCCCGCTGCGCAAGGCTGAACTCGATCCTCGCTGCAGCCACGTACAGCGATCTTGCAGCCACAGCTCGAACCGCGCCGCCCACAAGCACGTGCGTTAGCAGGGTTTTCCACGATCAGTTCGAGCCGGTGACCCCCAACTACGTCATTCGGAGGTCAGACCCGGGCGTGGCAACAGGCTACGAGGATGAGAGCAAGCGAGCAAGCTCGTCCTGGTCGAGACGAGCCAAACGCAAAAGCCCCGCATACAAGCCCTCCAGCTCCTCGTCTCCCATCTCCTCGAAGCCCAGTCCGGAGGTGGAAGAACGCGGCCTGGAGAGCCATCTGAGCAGCACCTCGGCGTCCTTTGCGGACTCGACCGCCCGACGACGAAGGCCCGTCTCGATCGCCTCGTCGGAAGGCGCTGGATCCGGGGGCAAATCCCTGCGCTTGGCGCGGAGGGCCGCGCTCCGCTTCCCGGCTTCCCGTGCTGTCTCTGATGTGAACGGTCGGCCTTCTGGGGGTTGTCGTCGGGTCGGTGTGGGGGCTCTGTCGGCGTTCACTGCGGCGTTGACGGCTTCTCGTGCGGCGTTGTCACGCTTCGAGCCGACCGTACTTGCTCGGGAACAGCCGGTCGCAGCCGCCGGCGTGGGATCGGCGCTGCCGGAAAGTGAGAGGCCATGCCAGAGCGACCGCGGGAGCTCAACCGTTTCCAACCGGCTTTCTGGAGCGTCTTCGCGTTGCGAGACCGCCGCCGCACGACGCGGCGAATCCTAAAACGTCAGCCAGACACCAATGCCCGACCCCACCGCTGCCGCCCGTCGCAGTTCGCCGCCACAGTTCGGCGACGCAATGGCGCGACGAGGTCTGGCCGATGGGGCGCGCAGCTCGGACGAGCGCCTCGGGCGTTCGCTCGGCCGGCGGGGCCACTGTCGGAGCCTAGGACTCCGGACGACTGCAGCCAAAATCGCGGTTTCTGCAGCCAACACACCGCTATGGCGTTCTCCCGATCCAACAAAAAACCCCGCTTGAGCGGGGCTTTCGTGAGGTGGAGCGTACCGGGATCGAACCGGTGACCTCCGGCTTGCAAAGCCGGCGCTCTCCCAGCTGAGCTAACGCCCCGAGTGCGCCCGCCAGTGTAGCCCCAGGTCAGACGACATCCGGGGTGGACGGCGGGAGCGGGGGCACGTCGAAGTCGGGCTCGGGGTCGTCGTCCGCGAGGAGTGCCCAGTCCTCCGACTCGAGGAACTCCCCGACGATGTCGTCAGCATGCGACCCCGGCATCTCGTGGACAGATTCGGCGGCCAACCGGCCTCGGGTCAATCCCTCGTCCGCGGGTCCAGGCGTCAGCCGGGTCGGCGGTGCCGACCCGGCTTGTCAGTGGCGCCGGAGGAAGCCCTTAGGCTGCGCGCTCGAGGCGCTCCTCGACCCGCGCCCTGGCGACGATGTGGTCGCGATTGCCGAAGCGCAGTTCCGCCTTCAGCATGCGCTCTTCGTCCCAGAGATGGTCGAGGCGCTGACTCAGACTCTTGAGCTCGGCGGCCGCAGATGGGTCGTGTCCCTGAGAGAGGACCTGCCACAGCTCGGTCCGCCGCTCGCTCGTCTGCTCGATCTCTGTGTGAATCTCGTTCAGGGTCATGTCCGTTGAAACGACCTCCAATCCGGCCTCATTCCCGGGGGCCGATGAAGAAAACCACGAGAACCGCCACCGCTACCACGGCCGCCGCGATGGCGATCACGTTGAGGAGAGCCGTCACGAGTACCCGAGCTCCTCGAGTCGATCCTCGTCGATCCCGAAGTAGTGAGCCAGCTCGTGGAGGACGGTGATCCGGATCTGATGCTCGAGCTCCGCCGGGTCGCCCCCGAACTCGTCCTCGAGCGGGAGCCGGTAGATGGTGACCTTGGCCGGCATGTACGGCGCCTCCTCGAACAGCCCGAAGAGGTCGGGCTCCTGTGGGTTTTCGTCCTCCACGACGACCGCGACGTTCTCGAGCCCCCGCGCCAGGTCGGGTGGGAGGGCGTCGAGAGCCCGGCGCACGTGCTCGTCGAACTCCGCCATCAGTAGGCCGGGCGTAGGGGACGGCGTTTCGCCACGAGCCGAACGGTGAGGGCCCCGTAGACGAAGCCGCCGATGTGGGCGAAGAAGGCAACACCGCCGCCAGACTCCGGCCCGATGAGCGAGAAGCCGCCCTGCCACAGCTGGAATACGAACCACACCCCGAGAAAGGCGACGGCGGGGATCTCCTGGAAGAAGATCAGAATCACCCAGAAGGCGGTGAGGACACGCGCGTTCGGGAGCAGAATGAGGTACGCACCGAGGACGGCCGCGATCGCGCCGCTCGCGCCGATGTTCGGGATGCTGGCGTCCTGCGGCGTCCCCCACGCGATCGTGACGAACGTCTGCGCGGCAGTCGCGACGAGCCCGCCGACGAGGTACCAGACGAGGAATCGCACGTGGCCGAGGGCGTCCTCGATGTTGTTGCCGAAGATCCAGAGGAACAGCATGTTGAAGATGATGTGCTCCCAGCCACCGTGCATGAACATCGACGTGATCGCGCCGTCGTACCAGGACACCAGCGAGCTCGTCGCGGGCGGAAAGCACGGGCCGTCGACCTTGCACGGGTAGAAGCCGTAGTGGACAACGTCGGTGTCGACCGTCGTCCCTCCGAGCTCCCAGAGCCAGACGATCACGTTCACGGCGATGATCGAGACCGTGACGATCGGAAACGTCCGGGTCGGGACGTTGTCCTTGATCGGGAACACGGACCGTGAGCGCTACGGGATGACGAGCGCCATCAAGGCCTTCTGCGCGTGCAGGCGGTTCTCGGCCTCGTCCCAGACCGCCGACTGCGGTCCGTAGAGCACGTCCTCGGTGATCTCCTCGCCGTAGTGTGCGGGAAGGCAGTGGAGGACGATCGCGTCCTCGCTCGCCCGCGCGACGAGGTCGGCATCGATGCCGAAGCCGGCCAGGTCACGCAGCCGCTGGTCACGTTCCTCGTCCTGCCCCATCGAGGTCCACACATCGGTGTACAGGACGTTGGCTCCGGCCACTGCGCCCGGCGGATCGTCGGCGAGCTCGACCGATCCTCCTGCCTCGCGCGCGATGCGCACGGCCTCGTCCGGCGGACGATAGCCGGGCGGCGTCACGGCCACGAAGTCCATCCCGAGCTTCGAGCAGGCCACCATGAGCGACGCGCACACGTTGTTCCCGTCGCCGAGGTAGGCGACCCTCACGTCCTCAAAGCTGCCGAAGCGCTCGCGGATGGTCATGACGTCGGCGAGTGCCTGACACGGGTGGGAGCTGTCCGTGAGACCGTTGATCACCGGAATCGAGCCCTCCGCCGCGAGCTCGTCGACGTCAGATTGCGCGAACGTGCGGATCATGATCGCGTCGAGGTAGCGGGAGAGCACGTGCGCCGTGTCCCGGATCGTCTCGCCGCGGCCCAGCTGGAGGTCTCCGGCGCTGAGGTAGAGGCCCGTTCCCCCGAGCTGGTAGATCCCGACCTCGAACGAGACGCGCGTCCTGGTCGACGGCTTCTGGAAGATCATCCCGAGCGTTCGCCCGGCGAGCAGCCGGTGGTCCTCGCGGGCGGTCTGCAGCCGCTTGAGCTCGTCGGCGAGGTCGAGCACCTCGAGCAGCTCGTCGCGACTCCAGTCCGCGACGCGCGTGAACGAGCGTCCCTTCAAGCTGTCTGCCACGGCAACCATCGAGCCCGGCCATCGTAGACTGGCCGGACGGAGTGCGATCTCGTCATCCGGGGCGGGACGATCTACAACGGGCGGGGAGGCCTTCCAGTCCACGGCGACGTCGCGGTGCAGGGCGATCGCGTCGCCGCGGTCGCGCCGGACGCGACAGTGAGCGGGAAGGACGAGCTCGACGCGCGCAGCCTCGCCGTCGCTCCCGGCTTCGTGAACATGCTCAGCTGGGCGACGGAATCGCTGCTCGTCGACGGACGGGCGCAGAGCGACCTGCGGCAGGGCGTGACGCTCGAGGTCATGGGCGAGGGCCACTCGATGGGACCGCTCACGCCGGCGATGAAGGAAGAGCTCGCCGACCAGGCGCTCGTCGAGCTCGAGGTCGACTGGACGACGCTCGGCGAGTACCTCGACCACCTCATACAGCGCGGTGTCGCACCGAACGTCGCCTCCTTCGTCGGCTCGGCCACCGTTCGCGAGCACGAGCTCGGCGCGGAGGACAGGCCGCCGACGGCGGACGAGCTGGCGCGGATGCAGGCGCTCGTCCGCGAGGCGATGGCGGAGGGAGCGGTCGGCCTCGCGGCCGCCCTCGTCTACGCGCCGGCCTTCTACGCGGACACCGACGAGCTCGTCGCGCTCGCAGCTGCGGCCGGCGAGAGCAACGGCATGTACATCTCGCACCTGCGCAGCGAGGGCAACGCGTTCCTCGAGGGGCTCGACGAGCTCGTGCACGTCTCGCGAGAGGCGCAAGTGCGTGCGGAGATCTACCATCTGAAGGCCGCCGGCCGGTCGAACTGGAACAAGCTCGAGCCCGTGATCGAGCGCATGGAGTCAGCGCGGCGGGACGGCCTGGAGATCACCGCCGACATGTACACGTACACGGCCGGCGCGACAGGCCTCGACGGAGCGATGCCGCCGTGGGTGCAGGAAGGCGGCTTCGATGCATGGAGGACGCGGCTCACGGAGCACGAGACGCGCGCCCGGGTCGAGCATGAGATGACGACGGAGACGAACGACTGGGAGAACATGTTCCTGCTCGCCGGCCCGGAGAACATCCGGCTGCTCGCCTTCAAGAACGAGAGCCTGCGGCCCCTCACCGGCAGGACCCTCGCCGACGTCGCAGCGGAGCGCGGATCCTCGCCGGCGCAGACGGCGATGGATCTCGTCGTCGAAGATCGAACGAGGGTGGCGACCGCGTACTTCACGATGTCCGAGGAGAACGTGCGCCGCGGGCTCTCCCTGCCCTGGGTGAGCATTTGCTCGGATTCGCCGGCGCCCTCCGCCGAGGGGGTCTTCCTCCAGTGGAGCACGCACCCGCGCGCCTACGGAAGCTTCGCGCGCTTCCTCGGGAAGTACGTCCGCGACGAGGGGATCGTTCCGCTCGAGGAGGCGATCCGCCGGCTGACGTCGCTGCCCGCGCGCAACCTGCGGCTCACGGACCGCGGAAGCCTCGAGCCCGGTGCCTTCGCCGACGTCGTCGTCTTCGACCCGGATCGGATCCAGGACCACGCGACCTATGACGACCCGCACCGGTACGCGACCGGCGTCGCGCACGTCGTTGTGAACGGCACGCCTGCACTTCGCGACGGCGAGCCCAGCGGCGCGCTGCCCGGGCGCGTGGTCCGCGGCCCGGGTTACCGCGGGTAGCGGCGGAACATCTCCGCGGCCGCGAGGTGGAACCCGTCCGGCAGGTCGTCGGCCGCGAAGGTCGCGGCGATCTCCTCCATCTCGCCGACCCAGCGCCAGCCCTTCGCATCGGCGGACCGTCGCGCGCGCTCGAGCGCCTCGGGCAGCTCCGGCAGCGACAGCCGCCACTCCTCCGAGAGCGCTTCGTCGACGCCCTCGGCCTCCGCGGTCGCGCGGATCGCGAGGAGCAGGGCGGCAGTGCCCTTCGTCCACGCGGCGTACGTCATCTTGAGCGCCGAGGCATCGCCGATCTCGGACGAGAGGACGCGCGCGTCGATCGTCGTGCCGTCGAAGAGATCCGCGGCGGACTGCGCTCCAGGGCCGGACAGGTAGAGGCGCGTCGTGCCGCTCCGGTGTGGCGGCGGTCCGATGATGCCGCCGTCGACGAGCCTGTCCGCCTCGATGGTCCGCGCCGTCGAGGGCGAGATCGCGTTCGCGTCGACATAGATCCCCTCGAAGCCGGCGACAGTGCCCGCGACATCCTTCGCCGCGTGCGGCGGGCAGACGCTGAGGATCACGTCGCTCTCCTGCGACAGCGCCGAGGCAGTCGCGACGTCCTCGAGCCCTGCGTCCTCTGCACGCTTCGTCGTCGCGCCGGAGCGGCCATCCGACGCCCAGACAACCCGCGCGCCTGCGTCACGCAGCGCGCGGCCGATCGCAGCGCCCATCTCGCCGGGATGGAGCAGTCCGACCGTCCGTTCCGTCACGGCGCGACTATTCCACGCCGATGCGCGTGCCCGCGTTTCCCGCCAGCGCATCCTCGAGCGCATCGAAGTTCGTGATGAGCGTCTCTCCGCCGAAGGCGAGCGCCGCCTCGACCTTCGGGCGCATCGAGCCTTCGGCCAACTGCGGGAGCAAACCCTTGGCCTGCTCTCCGGACAATGTTCTGATCTCCTCCTGGCTCGGCTCGCCGAAGTCGCGGTAGACCGCGGGAACCTCCGTGAGGACGATCAGGCGCGTGGCGCCGAGCCCACGTGCGAGCAAGGCCGACGCGCGGTCCTTGTCGATGACGGCGTCCACGCCGACGAGCCGGTCCCCGCGCCGCACAACCGGGATGCCGCCACCACCGCACGCGACGACGAGCGTGCCCCCGTCGACGAGCGTGCGGATCACGTCGAGCTCCACGATCTCGAGCGGCTCGGGCGACGGCACCACGCGGCGGTGGCCACGGTTGGCGTCCGCGACCATCGCCCAGCCGCGCTCGCGCTCGAGCCGCTCGCCCTCCTCGGCGGAGTAGAACGGGCCGATCGGCTTCGTCGGCCGGTCGAAGGCCGGATCGTCGGGAGCGACCGCCACGTGAGTGAGGACGCAGGCCAGTGCCGCGTCGCCGGGTGCCGGCCGCAGCTCGGCTGCGATGAGAGCTCCGATCTCCGCCTGCGTCTGCGCGACCGCGAGCCAGAGCGGAAGCTGCGGCGCCTCGTCGGCGGCGCGCTCCTGCCGGATCAGCTCGTTCCCGACCTGCGGGCCGTTGCCGTGCGTGATCACGAGCCCCGGCTCTGCGAGCAGCGGCCCGAGAGCCTGCACCGCGCGTCGTAGGTTTGCGAGCTGCTCCGCTGCTGTCCCTCGCTCGCCGGGACGCATCAACGCGTTCCCGCCGAGAGCGACGACGGTGCTCACACGAGTGCTGTCGCCAGCAGTCCCTTCTCGGCGAGGACGTCCTGCAGCGTGGGCTCGCCGATCTCCTGCAGCTTGTAGGTGACGCGGAGGGCCGGTTTGTCGAGATCGATGAGGCGACGGAGGTCGACCGGAGTGCCGATGAGGACGAGGTCGGCGTCGCTGCGCTCGATCGTCGTGCGCAGGTCCTCCATCTGCTCGCGTCCGTACCCCATCGCCGGGAGCAGCGTGCCGACGTTCGGATACTGCTCGAACGTCTCCGCGATCGACCCGACCGCGAACGGGCGTGGATCGACGAGGTCTGCCGCGCCGTGCTGCTTTGCGGCGAGGACTGCGGCGCCGAACGTCATCTCGCCGTGCGTGAGCGTAGGCCCGTCCTCGATCGCGAGGACGCGCTTGCCGCGGATCTCCTCTGCATCGCCCTCGACCTCGAACGGCGAGGCGGCGAGCACGACCTTCGCGTCGCGCGTGTGCTCGTGGATGGAGTCGAGCACGGCGTCGACGCCTCCCTGCGACGCGCTGTCGACCTTGTTGACGACGCAGACGTCCGCCATACGGAGATTGGTCTCCCCCGGGTGATAGCGCAGCTCGTGCCCCGGGCGGTGCGGGTCGACGACGACGATGTGCAGGTCGGGCTTGACGAACGGCGTGTCGTTGTTGCCGCCGTCCCAGAGGATCACGTCGGCCTCCTGCTCCGCCGCCCGGAGGATGCGCTCGTAGTCGATTCCGGCGAAGACGAGGTTGCCTTCCGCGAGGTGCGGCTCGTACTCCTCGCGCTCCTCGATCGTCGCATCGGCGGCGTCGAGATCCTCGTAGCGCTCGAAGCGCTGGACAGCCTGCTTCGTGAGGTCCCCGTAGGGCATCGGATGGCGCAGGACCGCGACGCGCTTCCCCGAGGCGCGGAAGAGTGCGGCGACATGGCGGGTCGTCTGGCTCTTGCCGGAGCCGGTGCGCACCGCGCAGATGGCAACCGACGGCTTCGGCGTCGCGAGCATCGTGTCGTGCGGCGAGATCAGGTGGTAGGAAGCGCCCGATGCGAGCGCGCGCGATCCGATGTGCATGACGTGCTCGTGCGTCACGTCCGAGTACGCGAACACGACCGAGTCGATCTCGTGCGCGCGCACGAGTTCCTCGAGCGCCGACTCGGGGAGGATCGGAATGCCTTCCGGATAGAGCGAGCCGGCGAGCTCCGGCGGATACCGGCGCCCGTCGATGTTCGGGATCTGCGTCGCGGTGAACGCGACGACCTCGTACTCCGGCCGGTCGCGGTAGACGAGGTTGAAGTTGTGGAAGTCGCGGCCCGCCGCGCCCGCGATGAGTACTCGGGTTCGAGCCATGTATAAAGCTTATTCATCCGCGCGGACGCCGTGTTCCCGGGCTAGGGTCGGGGCGTGGTGGGAGCCGTGGCAATCGCCGCCCTCGCCCTGGCCGGCCCCGGAGCTGCGGCCAAGGCGACGGTCGGCCAGATCGTCGCCTTGGGCCAGCGGCCGGCGGGGTCCGCCGCCGAGGCCCGGGTCGACGGGCTCGCCGCGGGCCGCCTGCGCTCCCTCGGATACCGAGTCTCGACGCAGCCCTTCCGCCTGCCCTACGGTGGAACGTCTCGCAACGTCGTGGGGCGAGCGGGCGGACCGGCGCGCGTCGTCGTCCTCGCCCACGCAGACTGGGTCCGCGGCACGACGGCGGCGAACGACAACGGCTCGGGCATCGGCGCGCTGCTGGGAGTCGTCGTTGCCGCGCTCGGCGCCGAGGAGCGGATCGAGACGCGGTCGCGGTACCACCTCGGCTCGCTTGCGTTCGTGCGCGGGTTGTCCCCCGCGGATCGGCGGTCGATCCGTTTCGCGGTCTCGCTCGACATGGTCGCCGTGGGCACGCGGCTGCGCGTGCGAGGCATCGAGGCGGCGCCGAACCGGTCGGCCAGGATGCTCATGCCGGCGGCGACATATCTCCGCGACCCGCTGGGACAGTCGGATCACGCCGAGCTGACGCGCGCCGGCATCCCCGCTGCGTGGCTCGAGTGGCGCGACGACCGCTGCTGGCACGCCGCGTGCGACCGCGTCGCGCGTCTGGACGCGCGCAAGCTGCAGGCCGCGATCGACGCGACGGTGCGCGCTGCCGACTCTGTACTTGACTAATCCGCTCTTCGCCGGAAGCTAGTGCGCGAAGCGCACTAGCTGGAGGCGGAACTGATGCGGCCGTAGCCGCCTCGGCCTGCGGTCGCACGGAAGTGAACAACCGCCCTACGAGATGGAGTGCGCGGCTTTGCCGCGCACGTTCCTGCGCGAAGCGCCGTTCAAGACCGGTGAGCGAAAGCGAAGCTTTCGCTCACCGAAGCACATCGCGAACGCGCTCGGCGACGGCTTCCATCTCGAGCGTGGACCCGGTGACTTCCTTGAGCATCTCCTCGGCGCGCATCTTCTGTCCTTCGCCCCAGAGCTCGCGGAGGAGCGAGCCCGCGTCGCGGCTCGCGAACCACCGCGACCCGAACTTCTCCTTGAGGTACGCGCGCAGCTGCGCCTCGAACGCCCACGAGCGCAGGTATGACGACACGTAGAAGCCCGAGTCGATGTCCGCGAGGTAGTTGGCCGGAGCGACGTCGAGCTTGAGCGCGTCCGAGAGCAGCTCCGCGTAGCGTCCGCGCATCTTCGTGATGTCGGCGGCGGCGTGGAACTCGACCTCGTAGAGGATCTTCGCCGCATAGCGCCGCACGTAATAGAGGAGCCCGGTCGCTCCCTCGACTGCGTACTCGTGCGGACGCGGGAAGTCGAGCAGCTTCGTGAGCCACTCCGGCTCGTCGGTGAGGTGCTGCAACAGCATCGCCCAGCCCTCCGTCACCGCGTTGTCTCCGAGCCGCTTCTCCTCCATGGTGAGGTCGCGTGACGTGTGCGCGAAGTGTTCGGTGTGGCCCGCCTCGTGGAACAGCGCGCGCCAGTCGTCGGGCCCGCCGATGGGTTGGATCACGAGCACGACGCGGTCGGGCACCTCGATCGGGGCGCAGAACGCGCGCGGGCTCTTGTTCGGCCGCTCGTCAAGGTCGAGCGTCACGTTCTCCTGCGACTTCAGGTCGATCCCGAGATCCCGGAGCGTGCCCTCGAGCGCCGGAACCATCTTGTCTGCCGGGAAGTGCGGGTCCCACTCGGGCGCACGGAAGAGCCGCGGCACGTCCCAGCGTTGGGCCTCTGCGAGCGAGACGCCGACGCGGTCGCGGAACAGCTTGTCCGCCGAGGTCTCGTAGAGACGCTCGGTCGAGTCGAGGAAGACGCGGCACTGCTCGGCGAGCTCGTCGAGCGCGGAAGTGGGCAGCGCCTTGCGGTACAGCTCGAGGTAGTTCTCGAAGCCGAGGTCACGCTGCACCCTGCTGCACGACGCCGACGGCGTCGAGGTGCAGGGGGTTCATGTGCTCGTCGAGGATGTCGTTCGCGCGCAGCTCGAGCTCCCGGCGCTTGTCGCGGTCGGGCTCGTTGGCCATCGCCGGACGCACCATCCGGTACGGGATGTCCTCGCCGTCCACGGAGACCTGCAGCTCGGACTCGAGCTCCGCGAGCTTCTCCGCGTGGTCGCGGGTGAGGTCGCCGAAGTAGCCCTCGCACGCGAACCGCCAGAGCTCGCGAACGCGGTTTCCTCCGTTGACCGCGAGCCCGATCGACTGCACCTGCTCGAGCTCCGTGAGGTTTGCGTGGCGCTCGTAGATCGGCGCCAGGTCGAACGAATCCTTCAGCCCTGCGTAGTGGAGGTAGAACTCCTCGTCCAGCTCGGCGATGAAGCGGTCCGCCTGCTCGCGATAGCCGTCGAGCTCACGGACGTTGGGCGGAGCGGCCGGCATGGGTCTCATAGGATACGTCCGTGCACGAGATCCGTCTGAAGACCGAGCGCAGGACGCAGCTCGTCGACATCACGAAGCTGGTGCAGGAAGCGCTCGGAGCTCCGAACGGTGCTGCTGCCGCGCTCGTCTACGTCCCGCACACGACCGCGGGCGTGACGATCAACGAGCACGCTGATCCGGCCGTGGCCCAGGATCTCGAGGCCGCGCTCGAGAAGGTCGTCGACGACGGCTGGGACTGGAAGCACATCGAAGATCCCGACGGGCCGAACGCGCCGTCGCACATCCGCGCCTCGCTCATGAGCCCGCAGATCCTCGTGCCTCTCGACGGCGGCAAGCTCGCGCTCGGCACGTGGCAGGGGATCTTCTTCTGTGAGTTCGACGGCCCGCGGGACCGGAAGGTCTACGTCACGCCCTTGAGCTAGGCGCGGGCGCCCCAGCCCGGCCACGGCTCGTTCCGGCCGGGCGCGGTTCCCCAATAGTCATGCTGGTCGACGACGCGGCCGTCCTCGTCGAACTGCAGCCACGACGTCCCGGCAAGGGAAACCTCCACGCCGTTCTCGACTACGACGGCCCACCACTCGACGACGGCGCGGTCGCCCGAGACGACGGGCTCGCCCATCCAGACCTCGGGCTCGCCCTCCTCCTCCGAGTACGCCCACCGCGCGTAGTCCAGCGGTGGCTGGAGCTTCCGGAACGGATGGGAGCGAAAACGCGCTCCTTCCACATAGACCGGGGCCAGGAGATCGGCGTCTTTCGCCCGCCACGACCTTGTCCAGGCGTCGATCCAGGCGCGCGCGGCGTCTTCCGCGTCCATGCGGCGATCGTACGGATATCCGCACCGCAGAGACACGAGTGGGCCACCTTCCTTCGCTCCCGTGCCGGTGCGACCGTTCAGTGGAGACAACAAATGGCGTCCCTGGAGGTCGCAATGAAGACCGAATCGATTGTTCTCCCTCACGACCCGGGTTGGAACGAAGCACGACAGGCATGGAATCTCGCGGTCGACCAGCAGCCCGCTGCGGTCGCGTTGCCCGAGACGGCCGAAGATGTCGCCTCGGTCGTGAGGTGGGCCCGCAAGCAGGGGCTGCGCGTCGCCCCCCAGGGCACCGGGCACAACGCCGGCGCCATGGGCTCGCTCGCGCACACCGTGCTCGTGAAGACGGAGCGCATGCGCGCCGTCGAGATCGACCCCGAGTCGCGCACGGCGCGCGTCGAGGCAGGCGTCCTCTGGGCCGAGGTGAGCGAGGCCGCGGCCGAGCACGGCCTGGCTGCGCTCGCCGGCTCGTCTCCCGACGTCGGAGTCGTCGGCTACACCCTCGGCGGCGGGATCAGCTGGCTCGGCCGCAAGTACGGCCTGGCTGCAAACAGTGTCGTCGCCGTCGAGCTCGTCGACGCCGACGGAGAGCTGCGCCGCGCGGATGCGGACCACGAGCCGGAGCTCTTCTGGGCACTCCGAGGCGGCGGCGGGTCGTTCGGCGTCGTGACGGCGCTCGAATTCCGGCTGTATCCCGTGAGCGACGTCTACGCCGGCGTGCTGTTCTTCCCGATGGAGCGCGGCTCCGAGGTCCTCGGCGCGTGGCGCCGCTGGGTCGAGGACGTGCCGGACGAGGTCACGTCCATCGGCAGGTATCTTCAGTTTCCGCCGATCCCGGACATCCCGGAGCCGCTGCGGGGGAAGTCGTTCGTCATCGTCGAGGCGACGTACATCGGCGACGAGGAGAGCGGCGCCGACCTGATTCGGCCGCTGCGCGACCTCGGACCGGTCATGGACACGTTCGCGACGATCCCGATCCAGAAGCTGAGCTCGCTGCACATGGATCCGGAGCACCCGGTCCCCGGGTTCGGCGACGGGATGCTGCTGTCCGACTTCCCGGAGGAGGCGATTGCCGCGCTCGTGAAGTCGGCCGGATCGGGCTCAGGCTCGCCGCTGCTGTCCGTCGAGGTCCGCCATCTCGGCGGCGCGCTCGGCCGGCGGGAACCCGGCCACGGTGCAGCGGCCGCGCTCAACGCGAGCTTCGCCCTCTTCGCCGTCGGCATCGCAGCGACGCCGGAGATGGGCGCCGCGGCGAAGGCACACGTCGAGGTCGTCCGCGCTGCAATGGCGCAGTGGGACTCGGGCCGCGACTACCTGAACTTCACAGAACGGCGCGAGCGCGGTGAGCGGCTCTTCGGAGAACGAACCTTCAGACGGCTCCAGGCCGTGAAGGGGAAGGTGGACCCGGACGACGTGTTCCGGTCGAATCACCCGGTGCGGCTGCCGGGGACGCGGATGCGGGAGGCTGCCTAGCGGACGCCTTCGGGGCTACGCTGGCTCCATGGCCGCGCCCGTCGCGAGGGACCAGGAGCTCGAGCTCACGATCGACTCGCTTGCCTACGGCGGGAACGGTGTCGCGCGTCTGAACGGCTTCGTCGTGTTCGTCCGGCGCGGCCTTCCGGGCGACACGGTCCGCGCGCGGGTGACGAAGGTCCAGCGGAGGCACGCCGAGGCGATCACAACGGAAATCCTGGAGCGTGGGCCGCTCCACGTCGACGCGCCGTGCGCGCACTACCCCGAATGTGGCGGCTGCCGGTTCCAGGACCTCGCCTACGAGGCGCAGTCGGCGGCGAAGGAGGCGCAGGTCACCGAGGCGCTGCGCCGGATCGGCGGCATCGCCGACGCGCCGCTCGAGCCGATCCTCCCGGCGGAGGAGGTCTTCCGCTACCGCAACAAGCTGGAGTACTCGTTCGCGCAGCACGACGACGGCCCGACGCTGGGCTTTCACCGCGCCGGCCGTTGGGACGAGGTTCTCCAGATCGAGGAATGCTGGCTCACGACCGGCATCGGCAACGCGATCCGGAACGCGGTGCGCGACTGGGCACGCGGCGACCGGCTCGTCGCCTACGACCAGGCCGAGCACACCGGCTACCTCCGCCACCTCGTCGTGCGCGAGGGCCGCAACACGGGGCAGGTCCTCGTCCAGCTCGTGACGGGACCGGGGGAGAAGTTCGACACCGGCGGTTTCGTCGACACACTGCGTGCGTTCCCGGAGGTGAAGTCGATCCACTGGTCGGTGAACGACACACCAGCGGAGATCACGAACCTCCCGACCGAGCTCCTCTGGGGCGAGGAGGCCATCGAGGAGGTGCTGTGCGACCTGCGCTTTCGCGTGCGGCCGAACGCGTTCCTTCAGACGAACACGCGCATGGCCGAGCGCCTCTACGACATCGCTCGCGACTTCGCCGCGCTGCAGGGTGCGGAGACCGTCTACGACCTCTACTGCGGAATCGGCACGATCGGGCTCGTGCTCGCGCGCGACGCCCTCACTGTGTGGGGGATCGACGTCTCGGAGGAGTCGATCGCGTGCGCGATCGAGAACGCGGATCTGAACGGGATCGGCAACGCGGCCTACTTCGCGGGGAACGTCGGCCAGGCGCTCGAGGATCTGCACTCCCGGAGCGGAGATCCCGACGTCGTCATCGTCGATCCGCCGCGTGCGGGCCTCGCCGGCAAAGCTCTGAAGCGGCTCGGCGAGGTCGGGGCGCCGCGCGTGGTCTACGTGAGCTGCAACCCGACGACGCTCGCGGGCGACCTCAAGCGCCTCCGTGAGAACTACGGCTACGAGCTACGGCGCGCGAAGCCGGTTGACATGTTCCCGCACACGCCGCACGTCGAGACCGTCGCTCTGCTGGAACGTCAGCCGGTGGCCGGCTGACGGTCCTTCGCGGGCCGCAGGCGCTCCCAGATCAGATCCACGTTCGCGACGAGGAACGCGAGGGCGAGGAGGGGCAGGGCAGGAAGCCCGCCGCGCCACGCCGACGCGATCGCCAGGGTCGCTCCGAAGGAGAGCGTCATCAACAGCCACGTGAGCGCCGGCCGGAGGTCGAACCGGGCCGAGGACGCCAGGAACAGCGCGAAGAAGAGCAGGTCGGGCAGGCCGAGGTTCGCCGCGAACGTCTCGCCGGGGATCGGGAACGCGAACGAGAACGTCGTGAACACGTGCCGGTGCTCGTTGACGATCACGTTGGTCGGCCCGTGCGGTGCGAACACCGAGTACGCGTCGACGAACGGGATGATCACCGCGACGAGCACGACCCAGCTGAGCGACTCGAAGAGGCCGAGGAACCAGAACCCGATCGCCGTGACGCCGAGGAGCTTGCAGAAGTTCTCCGGCGTGTTCCAGCCCGACGAGATGGCAGACGAGCGCGAGGACTCCGAAGCAGAGGGCTGCGACCCAGAGCCAGCGCCACGTTCGCAGCGGCAGCACGAGCCAGACGAGCGCGAAGCACGCCGGAATGAGGACGAACGAGAGGAACGCGACGTCCCACCACGTCGTCGCGTTCCAAAGACGCTCGTGGAACGCGTAGTAGAGGCCGAGCCCGATCGCCAGCGCGGCGAAGGGGACCGCCCGGCGCTTCAGTAGGGCGGTAGCCGGCTCCACCAGTCGCCGAGCGGCTTGAAGGCGTTCCAGAACGTCGTCTTCGCCGGCGCCTCGTCGAGCGACGTGTCGATGTCGGGCGCGACGAGCACCTCCGTCGTCTGAGTGAAGCGCTGGAGCTCGCCGGGCGTGTACTCGACCGTGTGCGCCAGTGGGAAGTCGAGGGAGTTCAGGAACTCGAGTGCCGTCGCGCCCATGACGACGATGAGCTTGGGCTGGACAATGTGCAGCTCGCGGGTGAGGAACGGCCGCGACTCGTCGTCCGTGCCGTCGGCGAACTTGATGCAGTTCGTCCCGTAGACCGCCATCGGGTCGACGTGGAGCCGCTGGAGCGACTTCAGCACCGCCTGTCCTGTGCGGCCGTAGAACGCGACGCCCTCCTGCACCTCCGCCGGCTGCGGCCGGTATTTCAAGAGCATCACGTCTGCGAGTGGGTGGCCGGAGCCGACGACCGGTACGCGCGCCCCGCCCGTCTGGGCGACCTCGTGGGCCAGATCGTTGATCTCGACGATCGCTTTCTGGAGGTACTTCTCGTAGATCTCGTCGGTCGAGGCCACCGTCTGGACCTTCTGCGCTACCTGACCCGTTCCTTGGCCTGGGCCATCCACTTGAGCGACTGGAGGTACACGAGCGACCTCGGCCGCCGGAGCACCTGGGCCGAGGCCATGCTGACGAGGAACTCGTCCCGGCCCTCGAAGGCCCGCATCCGCAACGCGCCGGTGCCGACGCCCTGGAGGACGTGGGCATCCGAGCCCGCGCCCATCGTCAGGTTGTACTTGCGGGCGAAGCGCAGCGCCTCGTCGTTGTACCCCTCGAAAAGCAGCCGCGCGTTGTAGACCTCGAAGACGTCGATGTCCGCGAGGTGACGGAGGAGCGTCGCCGGCTCCGGTATCGAGTGCATGCGGTCGAAGGGGTGGGGGACGTAGACGAGCCCGCCCTGCTCCTTGATCGCCGCGACGGTATCCGCGAAGGACATCCCACGCCGGATCTCACGCTCGAGGAAGAGGCCGATCACCTCGCCCTGGCCGTCGGTCTTGATCTCCTCTCCCGGGATGACGGTCAGGTCGCGGCCCTGCGCGAGCTCGACGGTCTCCAGCGCGCCGTCGAAGACGTTGTGGTCGGTGACCGCGATCGCGCCGAGCCCGATGTTCTCTGCGTGGTCGATGAGGTCAGCGGGGTCGACGGTGCAGTCGTGCGACTGGTTGGTGTGCATGTGGAGGTCGCAGAGGATCCAGTCGCGGTCCGCGAGCGGATCGACGTCGGGCCCGCTCCGCGAGCGCCGCCGACCGGCGAGCGACACGTAGAGGTCGTCGAGCTCGCGGGCGACGACGGGAAAGCTGGACGCCTCCGCCTCGGCGCGGGCGCGCTCGGCCTTGCGCTCGAGGAACTCCGGGTTTTCCGCCAGGCGGCCGACCTCCGCGCCGGCCAGCTCGGGCTGGCCGCTCGTCCCGGGCGGAGCCGCGACGGCGCAGCCGGCCGCCGACGCCTCGAGGTGGGCGCGCCGCAGGCCGGCGAGCGCAGGGACGAAGATGCTCGCCTCCGCGAACAGCGGCGCGCGTGCACGCCCGTCGAGCGCGGTCCGCACGTGCGTGCGCGCGCGCAGCGCGCGCGGGATACTCGGCCTTCCCGTCAGCGGCTTCGTGCGTAGGAGGACGAGCTCCCAGTCGGGCAGCTCCAGCAGCTCGCGGAAGATGCCGCGCGTCAGGGCGCGCTCGTTCGGGCGCCACTCGACGACGACGAGCTTGCGCTTTCGGCCGGGCTGGAAGAGCTGCAGGTCGACGCCCTCGGGGACGATGCGGTACGCGCCCGGAAATCGCGCCGCCGCGGCCTCCGCGGTCTCGTCGCTCGTCGCGACGAGCGCGTCGACGCGCGCGAGCAGGCGGTCGCGCTGTGCCCGGCCGGGCGGGTATCCGAGCCGGTCGGGCGAGTGGAACGACGCGACCGTGAGCGCCTGCGCGTCGCGCAGCGCGAGGTACGAGAGCGACGGAAGGCCCGGCTCGAAGGCATGCACGACGTCGAAGCGGCCGAGTGCGAGTGCGAGCGAGAGGTTCGTGCGGACGCCGACAGGGACGGCCATCCGGCTGCGCCGCGAGATCGGCACTGCCGGCCCGAGGGCGACGACCTCGTCGTCGAGCCCGTCGAGGAGCGCACGACGTCCGGCTGAGAGGTCGCGGGCCCGGTTCGACGACGCGAGGACGGTGACCGAGTGACCCAGCGCGCGGAGCTCGCGCGCGACTCCCTCCACGTGCTCGTTCACATCGTGCGGCCGCGACCACGCGAACGGCGTGACGAGACAGATCCGGAGGCTCATCCCCTCCTGAGTGTAATGAGCCGCAGTCTGCGCTCAGGCGGCGGCCTGGGGACGGGCCACGCGATGCGCGAGGATCCCGGCGAGGATCAGCAGCATGGCAAGCGGGACTCCGACTGCGATCCCGAACCAGATCGGGTACGGCTCCCAACCCTTCTCCGGCTCACCGGCCGGGATCGCCGCGAGGACCACCACGACGGGGAGGAGGAGCGCCCACCATCGATTCGCGAGCCAGCCCACGGCGGAGTGGAGCACGGCGAGCACGATGAACACGGCCCGGTTCGCCGTGTCGTTGCCGACGAACGTCGACGGGTTCGCGATCCCGTAGATGTAGAGGAGCATGGCCGCGACATAGCTCGCGGCCACGATCCACGATCGATCAGCTGGTGCTCGCACGCTCCTTCGCGGGCGTGCGGGCGTTCTCGCGGATGAAGCTCTCCGTCGCCTCGTACGCGTCGTCGTCCTGGACCTGCTTCGGCGGTGACTTCATCAGGTACGAGCTCGGTCCCTCGAGCCCGCCCGCGACGCCGTTGTTCAGGGCGAGCTTGGCGAGCCGGACGGCGTCGATGACGATCCCCGCGGAATTGGGTGAGTCCCACACCTCGAGCTTGAGCTCGATGTTCAGCGGAACGTCGCCAAAGGACGAGCCCTCCATGCGGATGTACGCCCACTTGCGGTCGGTGAGCCACGGCACGTAGTCGGACGGCCCGACGTGGACATTGTCCGCACCGAGGTCGTAGTCGAGCATCGACGTGACGGCGTTCGTCTTCGAGATCTTCTTCGACTCCAGCCGCTCCCGCTCGAGCATGTTGAGAAAGTCGGAGTTGCCGCCGACGTTCAGCTGCATCGTCTTGTCCAGGTGCACGCCGCGCTCGCGGAAGAGCGAGGTGAGGACGCGATGGGTGATTGTCGCGCCGACCTGCGACTTGATGTCGTCGCCGATGATCGGCAGGCCCTTCTCCTCGAATCGCCGCTGCCAGTACTTCTCGCGCGCGATGAAGACCGGCATGCAGTTCACCATCGCGCAGCCCGCCTCCAGCACCTGCTCTGCGTACCACTTCGTGGCGGCCTCGGAGCCGACGGGCAGGTAGTTGACGACGACGTCGGTCTTCGTGTCGCGGAGGATCTTCACGACGTCGGCGGTCTCGCCCGGCGCCTTCGTGACTTTCTGGGAGATGTACTTCCCTAGGCCGTCGTGCGTCATGCCGCGGGAGACCGTGACACCGGTCTTCGGCACGTCGGAGAACTTGATCGTGTCGTTCGGGTGTGCCCAGATGGCCTCGGAGAGGTCCTTGCCGACCTTGTCGGTCGTGACGTCGAACGCGGCGGTGAAATCGATGTCGCGGATGTGGTACCCGCCGAGGTTCACGTGCATGAGTCCGGGGACGAACTGGTCGTCCGGCGCATCCTTGTAGTACTCCACTCCCTGAAGCAGCGAGTTGGCGCAGTTGCCGACGCCGACGAGGGCGACGCGCACGCGGTCGTCGCTGCGCGGCTTCCCGTTCTGCTTCCCGTTCTCGTGAGCCATTCGCAGACCTCCTATCGCATTCTTGCTATGGCGCGACTATAGCAGGATTGCGATACGCGCGCCAGAACCGCTAGACGCGCTCGGCCAGCTGCTTGCGGACGTGCAGGATGCGCTGGAGGACCGTGAGCCAGGCCGTCGCGCAGAGGAGCGAGATTGCCGCCACGAGAAGCCAGATGCTGATCGGCGCGAGCACGAGCCCGGCCGAGATGACCACGACGCGCTCCGCGCGGGAGCCGATCCCGACGTCGCCGCGCAGTCCGAGCGCCTCCGCCCGTGCACGCGTGTAGCTGACGAGCAGCGAGCCGGCGACGCCGGCAAAAGCGAGGGCGAGCGCCACGGGATGGTCGTAGCGATGGAAGACGAGGGCGATCGCGCCGAGCATCGCCGCCTCGCCGATGCGATCGGTCGTCGAGTCGAGGAAGGCTCCGAAGGGCGTCGTCTTGCCGCCCGCGCGCGCGAGAGCGCCGTCGAGGATGTCGAGGATCGAGCCGACGACGAACGTCGCCGCGCCGGCCCAGTAGAAGACCCAGGGGCTCTTGTACTCGAAGTAGACGAGGACCGACGCCGCGAGACACAGCGAGACGCCCGTCGTCGTGAGTGCGTTCGGTGTGATGCGCGTCCGGGTGAGGCCCACGATCGAGCGCGACGCGAGCGTGCGCGCGCCCGTGGTGTAGCCCTGCTTCACCCTCTGAAGCGCCGCCGTCTCTTTCATGTCCTCGCCCATCGCATTCCTGCTATGGGCGACTATAGCAGTCTTGCGATGAAGGCCCGGACGTTCTGCCGGTAGACGACCACCATCGTGGCCGCTGCGAGGACGATGCCCGCGAGGACATCGAGCCAGAAGTGGTTGCCGGTCGCCATGACCGCGAACCAGACCCAGACGGGCCACAGCAGCCAGAGCACCTTGAAGAACGGATTCCTGACGACGGAGGCGAGGACGACGCCGACGATGAGCGCGTCGGCCGCGTGGAGGCTCGGCATCGCCGCGTACGGGTTCGATGCGAGCTCGACGAGACCGCTGCCGTGGTTGAGGCCGCCGAACTGCGAGAGCGTGTCGGTGAAGCCGATCGACGTGAACAGCCGCGGCGGCGCCGTCGGCAGGAGCACGTAGCCGATCAGGCCGATCGCGTTCGCGATGAGGATCGTGTTACGGAAGCGCGTGAACGCTCCGTTGCGCCGGAGGTACACCCACAGGAGCGCGAGCCCGATCACGGTGAACTCGGAGTTCCAGTAGGTCCACGACACGAGCGTCTCGAGCAGGTGGGAGGACTGCGTCCAGCCCTGCAGCGTCAGCTCGCCGAGCCCCGTGAAGCGCTGCTCGATGTCGATGACCCTCCAGCCGTTCTGGAAGGCGATTGTGGGGTCGCGGTCGGCCACGCCACGGGCGATCTGATACACGCCCAGGAACCCGAACCAGATCAGGAACTGTAGGGCGAAATCCGCGTAACCACGCGGCAAATAACGCCTTCCGGCTGCAATGACGGCAGTCATGACCCGTGAATTCTAAACGCCGGGGGCGCTGCTGCTCTTCCCCCGGTCGCGTGAGACCGCATCAGCCGCCGATCTGGGACATCGACCGGGACGCCCGCGCGAACCCCGGATCGTTGATGCGGTGCTTGAGCTCCTTGTGACGAACTGCGAAGCGGATGAGGTCGACGAGCTCCTCGTCCGTGGCGCCGGCGCGCAGCGGCGCCTTGAGATCCCACTCTCGCCGCGAGAAGAGGCAGGTGCGGAGCTGGCCGTCGGCGGTGAGCCTGATGCGGTCGCAGCTTGAGCAGAACGGCTCCGAGACGGGGTTCACGAACCCGATCTCGCCCCGGCCGTCGGCGAAGCGGAAGCGCCGCGCCGTCGAGGACGCCTTCGCCGGCAGCTCCTCGAGCGGGCCGTAACGGTCTTCGATGATCGCGCGGATCTCCGCACCGCTGAGGACGTCGTCCTCGCGCCACGCCTCGTCGGCGTCGAGTGGCATGAACTCGATGAAGCGGACGACGTAGGGCTTGCGCCTCGCGAGCTCGGCGAGCGCCGGCACCTCGGCCTCCGTGAATCCTTTGACCGCGACACAGTTGACCTTGATCGGGCGGAGCTCGGGATGCCGCTCGGCCTCCTCGAGGCCGCGAAGGACGGCGTCCAGCGCGTCGCGCCGCGTGATCTCCGCGAAGCGCACGTGGTTCAGCGAGTCCAGGGAGACGTTGATGCGCCGCAGCCCGGCCTCCACTAGCGGCGCGGCGAAGCGGTCGAGCAGCACGCCGTTCGTCGTGAGTGAGAGATCGCGGACGCCGTCGACGGCCGCCAGCATCCCGACCAGGGTCGGAAGGTCGCGCCGGATAAGCGGCTCGCCGCCCGTCAGCCTCACCTCGTCGACCCCGAGGCCGGCGAGGACCCGGACGAGCCGCTCGATCTCCTCGAACCGCAGGACCTCGCTGCGCGGGAGCCACTCGAGGCCCTCGGCCGGCATGCAGTAGGTGCAGCGGAAGTTGCACTTGTCCGTCACGGACACGCGCACGGACTTGATCTCTCGGTCCCAGGAGTCGCGGAGCGGTTCCATCCATTCGAGCTTACCCAAGGGTTTCCGGGAGAATCGCGCGGTGGCGGCCCTCCTCGCTGTGATCGCGGTGACCGCCGTGTGGGGCGTGACCTTCGTGCAGGTGAAGGACGCCGTCGAGATCTACCCGTTGTTCGCCTTCCTGGCGGTGCGATTCGCGATCGCGAGCGTGACGCTCGTCGCGCCGGCCGCGCGCCGTGTCCGCACGCTGGGCCCGCGTGGGCTTCGTGCCGGCGCGCTCCTCGGTGTGTTGCTGGCAGCCGGCTACGGCCTCCAGACCGCCGGGCTCGAGCGCACGACCGTCTCGAGCACGGGCTTCATCACCGGGCTCTACGTCGTGCTCACACCGCTCTTCGCGCTCCTCCTCTTCCGAACGCCGATCGGGCTCGAGGTCTGGGGAGGGGTGGCGTTCTCCGTCGCAGGCCTCGCCATGCTCTCCGGGATCGAGGGCGGCTCGGCTGCGGGTGACCTGCTCGTCCTCGCCGGCGCCGGGGCGCAGGCGCTCCAGATCGTGGGGGTCGAGCGGTTCGCGACGCGCTACGACCCCGTCGCCCTGACGTTCGCCGAGATGCTCACCGCCTGCATCGGCTTCGTCGTCGTCGCTCTCGTCCTCGGCGACCTCTCCGTGCCACGTGGCTGGACAGTCTGGGGAGCATTGCTCGTCACGGGCGTGTTCGCGAGCGCGCTCGCGTACCTCGTCCAGGTCTGGGCGCAGCGCCGGATGAGCGCGGCGCGCATCGCGATCGTCTTCTCACTGGAGACCGTCTTTGCCGGACTCTTCGGCTACGCGCTCGCGGGCGACCGGCTCGGCGCGCTCGGCTGGACCGGCTGCGCCTTCATCTTCGCGGGCATCGTCCTCGCGGAGCCGGCCGCGGCGCGGACGCTCAGGCGGCTCGTGCGCCGTCCTAGGGTTGCGTGAACGAGAACGCGAACGCCGCCTCGTTGAAGCGGCCGGCGCGCGGCGGGACTGCGAGCACGTTCACGCTGACGACGCGGCCGCCCGCGTACACGGTGCCCGTGTAGTCCCCGACCATCCGGCCGGAGTTGGTCTGCGCGATCCACGTGAGCCGCATGCGCCTCGGGTTGATCCTCCGCGGCCTCGTCCAGCGCACGCCTGCTGTCTTCGACGTGACGACGTAGAGGTCGAGCAGGCAGTTCGTCTCCGTGCAGTCCGCGGAGTTGAGCGTGTAGTAGGTGAGGGCGAGGCGCGTGCGCGCGCCGGTCGTGCCCGGCGCGACTGCGATGTCGGGCAACGTGAACTCGCGGGAGCCGATGGCCCCGAGCGGTGGCCGGCGTGGGCGCGTCCAGCGGCTCGGCCCGGTCGAGCGCGACCACACGATGTCGTCGGCCCGGCAGCGGGCACGGAAGCGGCAGTCGGGCCACGCCGCGTAGACGACGCCGGCAGAGTCGACGGCTGCGGTCGGAAGGCTGAAGCCGCGCAGGCGCTGGGGAGTGACGGGGCGCCGGTGGAACGTCAGGGCAGCGATCCGCTCGCGCGGCGCGAACGTCGCGCCGCCGTCGGTCGAGCGGACGGCCTCGACGGCGTCGTCCTCGAAGAACACGACGACGAGCTCGCCGTTGGGGCGGACGACGGGCTGCGCGCCCGGCGAGACCCGCTCGGCCTCCACCGGGAGGAGGGCCGGCTGCGACCAGGTCGTACCGCCGTCGGCCGTGCTCTGCACGGCGAGGTTGTTCTCGCCGTGCGCCAGGTCGGTGTACGCGAGGTAGCAGCGTCCGGCGAAGGGGCTCGTCGGCCCGTTGTCGCAGGTGATCCATTCCTTGTCGACGGCGGTCCCTTCGTTGTTCCGCACCGGTGGGTACGACACGGCCACCGCCGGGGCGCCCCACGTGATTCCGTCCGCGGAGCCGTTGACGAAGAGCGCGCTCTGCTGGTTCGTGTTCACCAGCGAGGCGACGAGCCAGCGTCCGTGCCGCGCGTCGTAGGCGACGGTGGGATCGCTCGCCGCGTTCGAGGGCCCGGGCGGCGTCGTCGCCTGCGTGATCCCGGGGAGGAGGCCCGCGCGCCACGTCCGGCCCGCGTCGGTCGACGTGGAGAAGCCGATCGCGCCCGCGCTGCCGCCGAAGTAGCGGCCGACCTGGAACGTTGCGACCACGGTGCGACCGACGGCGTACGCGTCCGGTTCCACGATGGTCGCGTGCTGGGCTCCCTGTGTGGTGGTGGCGTCGGCGGAGATCCGGACGAGCCTGGCCGGCGGCGGCTTGGCCGCATCCGCGGGCATGACGGCGAGGAACATCCCCAGCCCCAAGAGGCAGGCGATGTTGATACGATGGCGCTTAGATTTTCTCAGTAAGCCCACGAAACGAAAGGCACATCAGGTATGGCAAAGACTATCGGCATCGATCTCGGGACGACGAACTCGTGTATGGCCGTTCTCGAGGGCGGCGAGCCGACCGTCATTCCGAACGCCGAGGGCGGGCGCACGACGCCGTCCGTCGTCGCGTTCACGAAGGACGGCCAGCGACTCGTCGGAGCGCCCGCGCGGCGCCAGCAGGTGACGAACCCGGAGAACACGATTTTCTCGATCAAGCGCTTCATGGGCCGCAAGTGGGACGAGGTCTCGGAGGAGATGACGATCGTCCCGTACGAGGTCGTCAAGGGCACGAACGGCGACGCCCGCGTGAAGGCGGACGGCAAGGAGTACGCGCCGCCGGAGATCAGCGCGATGATCCTCCAGAAGCTGAAGGCGGACGCGGAGGCGTATCTCGGCGAGTCGGTGAGCGACGCGGTCGTCACCGTTCCCGCGTACTTCAACAACGCGCAGCGTGAGGCGACGAAGGACGCCGGCAAGATCGCCGGCCTCAACGTCGTCCGGATCATCAACGAGCCGACGGCGGCAGCGCTCGCGTACGGGCTCGACAAGGAAGGCTCGGACCAGACGATCCTCGTCTTCGACCTCGGCGGCGGCACGTTCGACGTGTCGATTCTCGAGCTCGGCGAGGGCGTCTTCGAGGTGAAGGCGACGAACGGCGACAACCACCTCGGCGGCGACAACTTCGACAAGGCGATCGTCGACTGGATGGTCGCGCGAGTTCAAGAAGGACCAGGGCATCGACCTCGCGCAGGACCGCATGGCGCTCCAGCGTCTCTACGAGGCCGCGGAGAAGGCGAAGATCGAGTTGTCGTCCACCATGACGACGCAGATCAACCTGCCGTTCGTCACCGCGACGCAGGACGGGCCGAAGCATCTCGACCTGCAGCTCACTCGCGCGAAGCTCAACGAGCTCAGCGCCGAGCTGCTCGCACGCACGGTCGGCCCGACCGAGCAGTGCGTCAAGGACGCCGGCATCGACAAGTCGAAGATCGACCACGTCGTGCTCGTCGGCGGAATGACGCGCATGCCGGCGGTCGTCGACAAGGTCAAGGAGCTGATCGGCAAGGACCCGCACAAGGGTGTGAACCCGGACGAGGTCGTCGCCGTCGGCGCCGCGATCCAGGGCGGCGTGCTCAAGGGCGAGGTCAAGGACATCCTGCTGCTCGACGTCACGCCTCTGTCCCTCGGGATCGAGACGAAGGGCGCGGTGTTCACGCCGCTTGATCGAGCGGAACACGACGATCCCGACGAAGAAGTCGGAGACGTTCACGACGGCCGAGGACAACCAGCCGTCCGTGGAGGTGCACGTCCTGCAGGGCGAGTCGGAGATGGCGGCGTTCAACAAGACGCTCGGCAAGTTCCAGCTCGTCGGCATCCCGCCCGCGCCTCGCGGCATGCCGCAGATCGAGGTCTCGTTCGACATCGACGCGAACGGGATCATCAACGTCTCGGCACGCGATCTCGGCACGGGCAACCAGCAGCAGATCCGCATCGAGGGCGGCTCGGGCCTCAAGGAGGACGAGGTTCAGCAGATGATCCGCGACGCGGAGTCGCACGCCGACGAGGCGCGCAGGCTGCGCGAGGTTGCGGACACGAAGAACCACGCCGAGCAGCTCGCATACCAGACCGAGCGGTCGCTCAAGGATCACCGCGTCGGCGCTCGACGAGTCCGACGCCGCGACGATCGAGGGCCGGGTCATGGAGCTGAAGCAGTCGCTCGAGGGCGACGACGTCGGCGACATCCGCGCCAAGACCGAGGCGCTCCAGGAGGCGTCCCACAAGCTCGCGGAGGCGGTCTACGCGTCCGCGCAGCAGCAGACGGCGTCCTCCTCGGCCACGGGCAACGGCGACGCCGCCGGCGGCTCGGACGACGAGGTCGTCGAAGAGGGCGACTACGAGGTGATCGACGAGGAGCAGAGGCGAAGGCGTGACCGACGCTTCGAGGCGTCAGCTCTGAAACGCCGGCGAAGCCTCCTGTCCGCGACAGCGGACCAGTGGAGGGGGCTCGGGGGAACCGGGAGGTTCCCCCGGTGCCCGAGCCTCAGGCCGAGCGCGTCGACGTCGAGGCTCTCCGCGCCGAGCGCGACGAGCTCTTCGACCGGCTCCAGCGGCTCGCGGCGGAGTTCGACAACTTCCGCAAGCGGAGCGCCCGCGAGCAGGCCGCGTTCGAGCGAGCGCGCGAACGAGCGGCTCGTGAAGGAGCTGATCCCGGTGCTCGACGATCTCGGCCGCGCGCTCGAGGCGGCGGAGCAGCACGAGGAGGCGAAGCTCGAGGACGGCGTTCGGCTCGTGCACCGCGCGCTCGCGACGCTGCTTGCGAAGGAGGGCCTCGCGGAGATCGAGACCGAACGGCAAGTTCGACCCGCACGTCCACGAGGCGCTGCTCTCGCAGCCGTCCGATGCAGGAGGAAGGCTCGCGTGATCGAGGTCGTGCAGAAGGGCTACACGCTCGGTGACAAGGTCCTGCGTCCGGCGCGCGTCGTCGTGGCGGCGCCGATGGAGACGCCGGAGGCGTAATGGTGGCGTCGCTGTACGACACGCTCGGGCGTCAAGAAGGGCGCGTCCGCCGAGGAGATCAAGAAGGCGTACCGCAAGCTCGCCGCGCAGTACCACCCGGACAAGAATCCGGGCGACGCATCGGCGGAGGAGACGCTTCAAGGAAGTGCAGAACGCGTACGACGTTCTCTCCGATCAGGAGAAGCGGACGCAGTACGACCGCTTCGGCTCGGCGAACGGACGTCCCGGGCCCGGCCCGAGCGGCTTCGACTTCGGCGGCGGCGGCAACTTCACGATCAACGACCTCGGCGACCTCGGCGATCTGTTCGGCGGGCTCTTCGGCGGCCGGGCCGGTCGCGGCGCGGGCTCGCGCCGGCGGAGGCGCAGCGCGGCGCGCGACCTCGAGGTCGACGTCCGAGCTGTCGTTCGAGGACTCGCTGCGCGGGATCGAGACGAAGATCCCCGTCGAGGTCACGACCGCGTGCCGCGAGTGCGGCGGGACGGGGGCGGAGCCGGGAACGTCCCCGGTCATCTGTCCCGAGTGCCACGGCCGCGGCGTCGTCTCGCGAGAGCCAGGGGATGTTCGCGCTCTCGCGAGCCGTGTCCGCGCTGCCGGGGCAACGGCACGGTGGTCGAGAAGCCGTGCCGGAAGTGCCACGGCTCGGGCCGCGAGCGGCGGACGAAGCGGTACACGGTGAAGGTTCCCGCGGGCGTCAAGGACGGCACGCGGATCCGGCTGAAGGGCAAGGGCGAGATCGGGGAGAACGGCGGCCCGCCGGGCGACCTCTTCGTCGTCACGCGCGTCGAGCCGTCGAAGCTCTTCGAGCGGCGCGGTGCCGATCTCGTCATCGACGTTCCGGTCACGTATTCCGAGGCGGCGCTCGGCGCGACGGTCGAGGTTCCGACCCCGTACGGCGAGCGCGTCTCGCTGAAGGTTCCCGCCGGCACGCAGGACGGGCGGCAGCTTCGGATCCGCACCAGGGCGCGCCGAAGCTCGAGGGCTCCGGCAAGGGCGACCTGATCGCACGGCTGCGGCTGACCGTCCCGAAGAAGCTGTCGAAGCAGGAGCGCCAGGCGCTCGAGGATCTGCAGAAGGCGTCCCGCGACGACCCAAGGGAGACGTTGTTCTCGTGAAGCTGGCGGCCGTCATCCTCGTCACGGTGGGCACGGTCGGCGTGATCGTCACGTTCGTGTTCATGCGCAAGAAGCTCGACGAGCTGCTCAAGCTCAAGGAGCAGCAGGACCGGCTGCGCAGGAAGGAGGCGCGACGGATGCGCGAGCTGCGCCGGGCCAAGGGTGAAGGCAAGTGATGGACGAACGGCCGCGCTACACGATCTCCGTCGCTGCCGAGCTCGTCGGCATGCATCCGCAGACGCTTCGCATCTACGAGGCCAAGGGACTCATCCGGCCCAAGCGCACCGCGGGGAACACGCGCCTGTACTCCGAGGCGGATCTGGAGCGGCTGCGCCTGATCCGGCAGCTGACGAACGAGGTCGGGCTCAACCTGGCCGGCGTCGAGCAGGTGCTCCTTCTGCAGGACGAGGTCGAGCGGATGCAGCGCCTCCTCGACCGGATGGAGCGGGAGACGCGCAAGGCGATCAGCGAGGTGCACCGGCAGTACCGCCGCGATCTCGTCGTCTGGAAGCCGCCCGTCGAAATCGTCCCGACGAGGCACTGACGTCGATGGACTTCAACACGCTGACACTCAAGAGCCAGGAGGCCGTCGCGGCCGCGCAGGAGCTCGCGCGCCGGATGGGCAATCCCGAGCTCTACCCCGAACATCTTCTGCTGGCGCTACTCGACCAGGAGCTGCCGCAGCAGCTCGTCCCCGACGCAGCGGAGCTCCGGGCGCACGCGGAGGCGGCCCTGCGGGGCAAGCCGTCGGTCCAGGGGCTCCAGCAGCAGCCGGCCGTCTCGGCCGCGTTCTCGCGCGTCCTCGACCGCGCCGCGGACGAGGCGAAGCGCATGGAGGACGACTACGTCTCGACGGAGCACCTCCTGCTCGCGCTCGACGTCGTCCCGCGCGACCAGCTCGAGGCGAAGATCAAGTCAGTCCGCGGCGGACAGCGCGTCACCACTCAGGATCCCGAGGAGACGTATCAGGCGCTGGAGAAGTTCGGCCGTGACCTCACCGCCGCAGCGGAGGAAGGGGCGCTCGATCCCGTCATCGGCCGCGACGAGGAGATCCGGCGCGTCATCCAGGTCCTGTCGAGGCGAACGAAGAACAACCCCGTCCTGATCGGCGACCCGGGCGTCGGCAAGACCGCCATCGCCGAAGGGCTCGCCCAGCGGATCGTCGCCGGGGACGTGCCGGAGGGACTGAAGGGCAAGCGCGTGTGGGCGCTCGACATCGGCGCGCTGCTCGCCGGCTCCAAGTACCGCGGCGAGTTCGAGGAGCGCCTCAAGGCCGTGCTCAACGAGATCGAGGCCGCGGAGGGCCGGATCGTCCTCTTCATCGACGAGCTGCACACGATTGTCGGTGCGGGGGCTGCGGAGGGCGCGGTCTCGGCCGGGAACCTGCTCAAGCCGATGCTCGCGCGCGGCGCGCTGCGCGCGGTCGGCGCGACGACGCTCGACGAGTACCGCAAGCACATCGAGAAGGACGCCGCGCTCGAGCGACGCTTCCAGCCGATCTTCGTCGGCGAGCCGTCCGTCTCCGACACGATCGCGATCCTGCGAGGCCTCAAGGAGCGCTACGAGGCGCACCACGGCGTGCGCATCCGCGACGCGGCGCTCGTCGCCGCCGCCGTGCTCTCCGACCGCTACATCACCGACCGGTTCCTGCCCGACAAGGCAATCGACCTCGTCGACGAGGCCGCGTCTCGTCTGCGTATGGAGATCGACTCCAGCCCGATCGAGCTCGACGAGGCCGACCGCCGCGTCCGCCAGCTCGAGATCGAGCTCGCGGCGATGCAGAAGGAGTCGAAGGAGGTTCGCGAGCCGGTCGAGCGCGAGCTCGCCGAGGCGAAGGAGCGGCACTCCGAGCTCGCCGCCCGCTGGTCGCACGAGAAGGAGGCGCTCGACCGCGTCAAGCAGGCGACGCAGCGGATCGACGGGCTGCGGATGGAGTACGAGCGCGCCGAGCGCGCCGGCGACTTCAACCGCGCCGCCGAGATCCGTCACGGCGAGCTGCCGCTGCTCGAGCGCGAGCTTGCGGAGCGCGACGGCGCGCAGCTCGAGGACGCGATGGTGAAGGAGGAGGTCGACGAGGACGACGTCGCGACGGTCGTCGCCCGCTGGACCGGCGTCCCGGTCGATCGCCTGCTCGAGGGCGAGACCGAGAAGCTCATCCACATGGAGGAGCGGCTCCACCGGCGCGTCGTCGGCCAGGACGAGGCGGTGGAGGCGGTCGCCAACGCCCTGCGTCGCGCGCGCACGGGTCTCCAGGATCCGAACCGGCCGATCGGCTCGTTCGTCTTCCTCGGGCCGACGGGCGTCGGCAAGACCGAGCTTGCGCGTGCGCTGGCCGAGTTCATGTTCGACGACGAGCGCGCGATGGTGCGGCTCGACATGTCCGAGTACCAGGAGCGGCACACGGTCGCGCGGCTGATCGGCGCTCCGCCCGGCTACGTCGGCTACGAGGAAGGCGGGCAGCTCACGGAGGCCGTGCGGCGCAGGCCGTACTCGGTCGTCCTTCTCGACGAGATCGAGAAGGCGCACAACGAGGTCTTCGACGTGTTGCTCCAGATTCTCGACGACGGGCGCCTGACCGACGGCCAGGGCCGGACGGTCGACTTCCGCAACACGGTGCTGATCATGACCTCGAACTTGCGCTCGCAGGAGCAGATGCGGGAGTTCTTCCGTCCCGAGTTCCTCAACCGGATCGACGAGATCGTCGAGTTCAGCCCGCTGACCAGGGATCAGCTGTCGGAGATCGTCGAGCTCCAGCTCGAGCGGCTCCGGGCTCGGCTCGCCGACCGCGGCATCGATCTCGAGCTCACCGACGACGCCAAGCACGCGCTCGCCGAGGCCGGCTGGGACCCGACCTACGGCGCGCGGCCGCTCAAGCGCGCAATCCAGCGGCTGGTCGAGAACCCGCTCGCGCTCCGCCTACTGGAGGGGGACTTCGGCGAGGGCGACGCAGTCCGCGTCGACGCGAAGGACGGTGAGCTCGTGTTCGAGCGGCTCGGTGCCGCGGAGCCGACCGCGGTCTAGGCGCGTGCCGCAGGACTCCTTCGGCGAGCACGTCGCCGAGCAGTTCGACAGACGGTATGCCCATCAGCGGGACCCTGCCGTCCTCGACCCGATGGTCGACTTCCTCGCGAACCTCGGCGAGGGACGCACTGCCCTCGAGCTTGGCATCGGGACCGGGCGGGTCGCGCTTCCGCTCGCCCGGCGCGGCATCCGCGTACACGGCATCGACCTCTCAGAGGCGATGGTCGCACGGCTGCGCGTGAAGCCGGGCGGCGAGGAGATCCGCGTGACGATCGGCGATTTCGCAACGACGACTGTCGACGCGACGTTCTCACTCGCCTACCTCGTCGCCAACACGATCATGAACCTGACGACGCAGGACGAGCAGGTCTCCTGCTTCCAGAACGTCGCGAGCCATCTCGAGCCGGGCGGCTGTTTCGTCGTCGAGGTGCTCGTGCCGGGGTTGCAGCGGCTTCCGCCCGGCGAGAGGTTCCAGCCGTTCGACGTGAGCCCGACGCACCTGGGCTTCGACGAGTACGACGTCGCCCGCCAGGGCCTGATCTCACATCACTACTGGATCGAGGACGGAACGTTCGACGTGATCTCGGTTCCGTTTCGCTACGTGTGGCCGTCCGAGCTCGACCTGATGGCGCGCCTCGCCGGAATGAGGCTGCGCGAGCGTTGGGGCGGCTGGACGCGGGAGCCGTTCACGAGCGAGAGCACGACGCACATCTCCATCTGGGAGACGCCGCTCTAGAGGTCGCCGGTGTCTTCGAAGAAGTCGGCGCCGCCCTGCTCCGGCGGCGCCCCGTAGATGTAGAGCACGAGGTCCTCGGCGCCCTCGTTGCGGACGAGCAAGGGCGTCCCCGGGTCAACGGCGACGAGACTCTGCGGGCCGACGTCGATCCGCTCGGGCGGATCCCCGAGCTGCATCGTCAACTGTCCAGAGAGGACGACGAAGACCTCCTCCTGCACCTTGTCGGCGTGACGGCGCCCACGAGTCCCAGGCGGGTAGCGCCAGAGCCTCCCGCGCGACTGGTTCAGCGCGGCGGCGTCCGTCACCTCGACGAACCGGCGCGGCTGCTGTCCCTCCACGGCCGGTGGGCGCTCTTCCCACTCGGCCGACGAGGCGTCGACGACGCGGTATCCCATCGATCCGATGATAGGAAAAGGGCCGCCCCCCACGGCGGCCCTCCCGGTTGAGTCACCAACGGCTTGAGGCTCCCGCCCTTGGTGTCTTCATCCTGAACCTCGATTGTTTGGCGCTCGTGAGGGTTCCCTGAAAAAATCTGAACATGGCCCTCTACCACGAAGGAAGTCGCCGCCTCCAGGATCGCTTCGACACGCGGCGACTTGCCGACCGCATCGAGGAGCGGATCGTCCGCGACCGGATCGACGAGGACGACAAGGCGTTCATCGAGGCGCGGGACATGTTCTTCCTGGCCACGTCGGACGAGAACGGGCAGCCGCAGTCCTCGTACAAGGGCGGCGATCCCGGCTTCGTCAAGGTGCTCGACGAGCAGACGATCGCATTCCCTTCGTACAACGGGAACGGCATGTACCTGTCGTTCGGGAACGCGCTCGTCAACCCGAAGGTCGGGCTGCTCTTCATCGACTTCGAGGGCAGGAAGCGCATGCGGCTCAACGGGATCGCGTCGATCGACGAGAACGACCCGCTGCTGTCTGAGTGGCCGGAGGCGCAGTTCGTCGTGCGCGTGCACGCCAGCGAGGTCTTCCCCAACTGTCCGCGCTACATCCACGAGTACAAGCTCGTGAAGCACTCGAGGTTCGTCCCCAAGTCGGAGTGCGAGACGCCCGTGCCGCAGTGGAAGCACAGCGACTGGGCCCACGACGTCCTACCCGAGGGGGACCCCGCGAACGACCCCTCGCGCGAGGTCATCCCGCGAGGCTGAGGTCGTGAGGATCTCCCGCCGCGAGCTGCTCCGGCGCGGAACGGTCCTCGCAGGGGGAGCGGCCGTGCTCGGCCACCTCCCGCACGCGCTGCGGGCTCAGGGCTGGCTCGAGGAGGCGTATGCGGCGGGGCCGAACGTCGTCGTCCAGACGATGAACGGCCTCATCGCGTTCGTCGTGCCCGGCAAGGACCGCTACTCGCGCGCCCAGGGGACGAGGTCGAAGACGTCGGGCGGTATCGAGGCCGGCACGACCCCGGTGCTGATCAGGACGCTCGATCGCTTCCTGCCGGGAGCGGTTCCGCTCTCGTCGACGGCCGCGACGATCCTGAACGAGGTCGCCGCAACGGTAAAGCCGTCTTCGCGTCGCGGGACATTCGCGTCTCCGTTCGCGAACCTCTCGGCGACCGAGAAGGCGCGCGTCTTCGCGACGCTCGAGGGGCTGCAGGGTGAAGGCTCCGCGTCGATCCGCTTCCTCGCCGGCAACCTCCCTGATCTCGTTGCCTTCCTTGCGTTCTCGGAGGCAGGCTCGTACGACACGAAGCGGCGGCGCCTGCGGCGTCGACCGCCGGGTTGGCGACTGACCAGGTATGCGGGCGTCGCCGAGGGCCGCCACGAGCTCAAGGGCTACTGGCAAGGGCGAACCGAGGCGGACTCCGGTGCCTGACGTCATCGTCGTCGGCGCCGGCGGAGCGGGGCCCGTCGTCGCGAAGGAGCTCGCGCAACGCGGCCTCGACGTTCTGCTCCTCGAGGCAGGCCCGTCCTTTGACGACAGCGAGCGCGCGTGGTCGCATCTCGAGAACGAGGCGAACAACCCGGCGACGGGCGTCTTCCGCTTCGGGCCCGGAGACCGCAGCAAGCCGCCGTGGGCGCGGGACCTGCCGCAGAACTGCTTCCTCTGGCAGACCGCCGGCGTGGGCGGCTCGACCCTCCACTACTTCGGCAACTCGCCGCGTGCGATGCCGGGCGCGTTCTCCGACTACTCCGGCCCCGACGCCGGCGCGTACGACCGTGCTCACGCTGCGCCGATCGGGTATCGCGACCTGATCCCGTATTACGAGTGGGTCGAGCACACGCTGCCCGTCCAGACCGCCGCGATGGGGACGAAGGAGGAGCGCTTCCTCACGGCCGCGTCGAAGCTCGGCCTCCCGGTGCAGACGGCTAAGGACATCACCCGAGCCGCCTTCCGACCGCAGGAGAACGCGATCCTCCAGCCGCAGGGGACCGCCGGCAAGACCGCGGATCGCAAGCGGCTCGTCTATCCGCAGGCGCGCGGCTGCACCTTCTGCGGCTACTGCCCCCAGGGGTGCCGAGAGCCGGTGAAGGCGCCGCGAAACCTCCGTGCGAAGCGCTCGACCCACGCGAGCTACGCGCCGATGGCGCTCACCGCCGACCGTTGGGGACGCGGCAGGGCGGCGACTCTCGTGACGGACGCGTTCGCAGTCCGTGTCGAGACCGAGCGGCGCGGAGAAGCGGTCACTGCCACGGGCGTCAAATGGCGCAACGTCGCCACGGGTGCGACGGTGACCGAAGCAGCGAAGGTCGTCGTCCTCGCCGCCGGTCCGATCGAGTCGCCGCGGTTGTGGCTGAACAGCGGCCTGCCCAATCCGAACGACCAGGTGGGCCGCGGGCTGACCGACCACCAGCTCGACTACGTCGTCGGGCGGCTCACGTCGTACACCGGGTCGAGCAAGGGACCGACGTCCGCCGCGCGGATGGACTTCCCGGGGCACGGGTCGATCGAGCAGACGGGAGTCCCGCCGGGACTGCAGGCACAGGCGCTGACGAGCAGCGCGTCCGGGATTGTCGGGTACTACGACAACGGCGCTCCCGCGGGGGCGAACGGCGCCGACGCCGTCGGTCGCCTGGTCGGAGAGCGTCTGAAGCGGTTCCTCGCGAACGTCGACCGGCTCATCGGCCTGGCGCTGATCACAGACGACGACGTCCTGCCGCAGAACCGCGTGACGCTCTCGACCGCGATGAGCCCCGACGCGCACGGCCCCATCGCCCGGGTCGAGGTGCGGGCCCGGAGCGAGAGGACGACGAGAAACCGCGAGTACCTCGCAGCCCGCGCGGCCGAGCTGTTGCGCGCCGCCGGCGCGAAGGAGGTCGTCCGCGTGAACTTCCCCGGCCTGTTCCTCCACCTGCACGGCACGCTGCGAATGGGCGTGAGCGCCGGCGACTCCGTGCTCGACGCGAGCGGCGAGGCGCGCTGGGTTGAGAGGCTCTTCGTCGCCGACAACTCGGCGCTGCCGAACGCGCTTGGTGGTCCCAACCCGACGCTCACGACCCAGGCGTTGGCGACACGGACTGCGGAAAGGATCTTCGTCCGGTACTTCGGCGGCGACCCGTGGGTCTCGCGCGAGTCACCGGTGTCGTCCGTCGACGACACGGTGACGCGGGCTGTGCAGAGCGCCGGCCTCTAGATCTGGTGACGCATGGCTCGGACGAGCTCGCTCGCGTAGCGCATGCCCTCGCGATCGGGCTCCCGGCCGAGGAACCGCCAGCGGCGCTGCTCGAACCACAGGCACGCGCGGAGCTCCTCGAGCCGGCGCGGCACCTCGCCGGTCCGGCGCCAGCGGCCAAACGCGTCGCTCGCCAGTTCGCGGCAGACCTCCTGGTCCCGCGGTGCGAACGTGAGCGCGAAGCTCGCGTAGTCGGTCCACTCGCCCCAGCTGTTGGGCAGGTCCTGCTCCCGTAGCTCCCCCGTCTGGATCTGTGCGGTGTACATCTGTTCCTCCCGGTACAAGAAGGGGCCGCGTCGCCGCGACCCCTGTCGAACGGTTCGTCTCTCGGCCTGCGGCCGGCCTCGGGACGAGGTGCTACCTGTGCTTTTCCTCTGAGACGCACGAGAAGGCCGGATCTTGCTCATCCGCACGCGGAATCCCCCGGAAGGGGCACGCAAATGAAGAGGCCGCCCCTGCGGTGAGCGGCCTCTTCTATACGCGATGTGCGCCGCGGCCTGCGGCGGGCCTGCGGCATGTAGTCGTGCTCCAAAGGCTGAAGATGCCACCGCGTGATGAACCTTGCGCACGGCTCCGCCGGTTCACCCTTTCGGGGCGTCGTTACGGTTCGGGCCGTGATCCTCGTCGTCGCCGCAACCGCGAGGGAGCTGGAGTGCGCCGACGGCGTGCGGACGCTCGCCTGCGGGATCGGGCCGGTCGAGGCAGCCGTCTCGACCGCGCGAGCGCTCGCCGACGAGGCTCCTGACGCGATCCTGCACGTCGGCATCGCCGGGGCGCGCGGCCTCGATCCGCCGCAGCTCGTGATCGGGACGGAATCCGTATACGAGGATGCGGCCGGCGGGAAGCTCGTCCCGTCACGGCTCGAGCCGGACCCGAGGCTCCTCGACGCCGCGCGGCGCGCGGTGCCGGACGCACAGCTGCTCCCGATCGGGACGAGCGCACACGTCGGTGGGACGAGCGTGTGCCCGGTGGAGGCGATGGAGGGATTCGCGGTCCTGCGGGCCGCGGCTCTCGCCGGCGTTCCCGCGCTCGAGGTGCGCGCCGTGTCGAACGACGTCGACGAGCCCGACCGCGGGCGCTGGCGCATCGACGACGCACTGTCCGCGCTCGATCGCGCGCTGCCGCGCATCCTGGCCGAGCTCGCCGGATGAGGCGCCGCATCTGGCCGCGGGCCGCGCTGCTCGCCTTCGGCGCCGTCGCAGTCATCGCGGGACTCACCGTCTACTACAGCAGCGACAAGCTCCCGCCCTGCCTGGTCAACGGCTCACCGGCGTGGAGCCCCCCGCGTGACGGGACGCACAGCTTTGAGGTCGTCTTCCCGGACCGCGCCGCGTGCATCTTCGAGAACGGCGGCACCCACAAGCTCGTGGGGGCGATCCGCCTGCCGGAGGCGGAGGGCATCTCGGCCGCTTCCCCGAACCTCCAGAACGTCGCGCTTCGCACCAAGGCGGGGGTCATGACGCTCGACCTCCGCACCGGACAGCTGCACCCCGGCGGCCTGGCGCCGTATCCCTCGCCGATCCTCACCGTCCTCGACGAGGAGCACGACGTGATGTACGTCACGCGTCCCGGCTTCCTCGGCTTCCGGGTCATCGACCTGAGGACGGCGAACTCGCTCTACGACGTGTCGTTCAAGGGCTTCGGCTGGGACCCGGACGCGGGGCCGAATCCCCCGAGCCACGGCCTGTCGCTCGCGCCGGACAAGCCCGAGCTCTGGGTGCTCGACGCGCCGAACAGCCGCGTGCACGTCTACGACGTGAGCGGGCTGCCGAGCCGGCCGCCGAGACAGATCGCCGTGATTCCGTTGTCGAAGCCCATCTCCGGCGACGTGCGTCCGTGCTCGGGCGACTGCACGCGCCTCGGCTCCCTCCAGCACAGCGCCGACGGGAAGTACGTCTACGTCGGCGACTCGGGCGACGTCATCGACACGACCAAGCTCGAGCCGGTCGCGAACCTCGAGGCGCTGCATAACTCGCGCGTGCACCTCGAAGCCGTCTTCACGGACGGCGACGTGTCCTTCCCTCCACCGCGCTAGCGTTCGGCGCATGTCGACGAGCGGGCTGCCGCCACCGCTGCCGCCCGAGTCACGGACCGTCGGGCAGCTCGTCGCGGAATCGCTCCGCCTCTACGGCGCGCGCTTCTGGCCCTCGCTGACGCTCGGCATCGGTCCCTCGCTACTCGGCGTCGCGGCCGCGGAGCTCGACGATCCGGTCCGAGCGATCGTCGTCCTCGGGGCCGGTCCTCTCGTGTTCACGGCGTCCTACGCCGGGGCGCTCGCGCTCGTCCGTCCGATTGATCGCGGCCCGTATCTCGCGGCCGCCCTCGCAGTGGGCTACATCGCGTTCCTGCCGATCTGGGTATCGCGCCTGTGGATCCTGCCCGGCAGCTACCTCGTCGCGTTCGGATGGCTCGCGCTCTTCATCCTCTGCGTGCCGGCCGCGCTCGTCGAGCGGCGCGGGTTTGTCGACGCGCTGCGACGCGGTCTCGCGTTGTCGCGTGCCGACTACGTCCATGTGCTCGGGTCGCTCGCAACGCTCGCGATCACGATCTTCCTCACCGGCCTCGTGCTGCTGTTCGCGTTGCGCGAGCTCAGCGACCAGGCGCTCCGGATCGCCGCGTTCCTCGCGTTCCTCGTGCTCGCACCCGTCTTCCTGCTCGGCTCCGCGGTGCTCTACGTCGACCAGGCAGCGCGAGTAGAGTCGGGCACCCGATCGAGGAGGAAGGGAGATGCCGACCTACATTCTGCTGTCCAGCCTGACGGCGCAGGGCGTTCAGACGCTGAAGTCGAACCCTGACCGGCTGCGCGAGGTCAACAAGGACGTCGAGGAGCTGGGCGCGAAGGTGATCCACCAGTGGGCGACGCTCGGCGAGTACGACTTCCTCAGCGTCGTCGAAGCCCCGGATGCGGCGACGATCGCGCGCGTGTCGGTCTCGCTCGGCGCGCGGGGCAGCACGAAGATCCGCACGCTGACCGCGCTGACGATCGACGAGTTTCTCGGCGCCGTGGAGTAGGTCTCGTCAGTCGGCGGGCTGGCGCACGACCGAGATTCCCCAGGCGCGGCCCGATTCGAACAGCTCGTCCGGGTCGACCTCGTCGGCCCAGCCAAGGAAGTGCTTCTCAGGGTCGTCCTCGGTCGATCCGTAGACGGCACGGCGATCGGCGGCGTGGTGGGGCACGTCAATCGACTCCCCGCGTTCGAGCGCGTGGCGCCGGGCCTCCGCGGCCTCCGCGACCGGGCCTTCCTCGTATCCGCGCGGCATCGTCCGAGTATGCCTACAGCGCGATCGCGACCTCGGCGGCCAGCCCGGCGTTGGCCGCGACGAGCTCGCGGTTCGCGGCGAGCGTGCGGCCGTCGCTCCGCTCGTGCAGGAACGACAGCACGAACGGCGTCACCGCCTGACCGGTGACCCCGGTTCGGCGCGCCTCCGCGAGCGCGTCCTCGATGAGCCCCTCCACGTCGTCGAGGCTTTCGTCCGGTGGACGGCCGAGCAGGAGCCCGCCGCCCCCGAGGTCCCAGTGCGCTCTCGCGACCTCGGCGGCCTCCGCAGGCTCCTCGACCCGAGCCGGGACGGTCGGGCCGCCGCGCGCGGCGTAGAAGAGCGGGAGCTCGTCCGTCCGGAACCCGAGCACCGGGACGCTCAGCGTCTCCAGGAGCTCCATTGTTGCCGGCACGTCGAGGAGCGACTTGATTCCTGCCGACACGACAAGGGACTGCGTGCGTGCGAGCTCGCCCAGATCCGCCGAGACGTCGGGCGGTTCGGGAAATCCGCGGTGCACGCCGCCGAGGCCGCCCGTCGCCATGACGCGGATGCCGGCGGCGCGGCAGACAGCGAGCGTCCCGCCGACGGTCGTCGCCCCGACGGCTCCCTGAACCGCGCACGGGGCGAGATCGCGTGCGCCCGCCTTCCGTGCCGACGCATCGAATCGTCCGAGCTCGTCCGTGGAGAGGCCCACGCGGATCCGGCCGTCGAGGACGCCGATCGTCGCGGGGACTGCTCCGGCTTCCCGGACGCGTCGCTCCGACTCCAGCCCGACTTCGACTCCCTCGCCGGGCGGGAAGCCGTGCGCGACGAGCGTTGTCTCGAGCGCGACGACGGCCTTGGCCGCGCGGACCTCGTCCGAGACGTCGATCACGGCAGCGCTCCGGCCTTCGCCACACACCGTGCGGCGGCCTCCGCCGCGAGGTCGGGGCCGCCGACGAGGAACCCTGCCGCCAGCGCGTCCCCGGCGCCCGTCGCGTCGACGACGTCGCCGTCTGCCGGTGGCAGCTCGTGCCGTTCCTCGCCGAGCACGACCGCGCCGCGCGAGCCGCGTTTCACGACCGCGGTCGCCGCGAGCCCGTATGCGCCGCCGACGATCTCCCACTCCGGCTCGTTGGCGAAGACGACGTCGGGCGCGAGAGCTTCGAGGACGTCGCGGAATCGGGTCGGCCCGTACTCGCGGATGCGCGTCCACGCGGAGAGGTCGACGCTGATGCGCGCGCCCTGGGTGCGTGCGAGCTCCGCCGCGTGGAGGGCGGCGCCGTCGATCGGAGCGGCGAAGAGTGCGTAGCCGGAGATGTGCAGACAGTCGCACGCGAACCACTCGCGCTGCAGTTCGCCGGCTGTGAGCTCCGTCGCAGCGCCGCGATCGGAGGCCATCGTCCGCTCGCCGTCGGGACGCACCAGCGACACGACGACGCCGTTGCGTCCGCCGGCGGGGCCCGCGTGCTCGACGCGGCGTGCCGCGAGCTCGGCGGCCACGAGCTCACCCGCTGGATCCGCTCCCCTCTTCGCCACGCAGCGTGCCTCCCCACCGAGCTCGGCCGCCCAGACGGCGACGTTCGCCGCCTGGCCGCCTACTGTCGTCAGCGTCTCGGCGGAGGCGTCTGCGCCGGTCTCGAGCGGCTCGCGAAGGAGGACGATGACGTCGAGCAGCGCGTCCCCAAGCGTGACGAGAACCATCGTAGAATCGTCCCATGGACGGCGACGAGAGGCGCGGCCGTCTCGGCTCGTTCGTCGTGGGCGGGCTCGTCGGGGCATCTGCGGCCGTGGCGGCAGCGCGCCGCCGGCGTCAGCGTGCCGCCCCGCAAAGGCGGACGCCGCAGGGCCTCCAGGCGTTCGAGGGCGCACCGTGCTACCACGAGACTGTCGAGAAAGGACGCCGCTAGAGCCGCGATCGCGCGACGAGGACGGTGTGAAGGTTCACGTCGGCGTCCGAGATGTGCAGGCGTCGCCCCACCCCGAGGACGTCGACGGACGCAGCGAGGTAGCGCGCGCGGGTGACGAGCGGCTCGCGGGAGCGGATGACGAGATAGGGCCCGAAGACCCGGGCGTCGTACGCGGAGGCGGGCTTCGGAATGACGAGCGGGATCGTGCTTCGCTCACGCACGTTCGTCGTGTCGCTCGCGTCGAACACCCAGACGCCCCGGCCGAGAGGCTCGGGGACGTCCTTCAGCGCGTCGGTCAACAGCGCCGGGTCCGCGCGCGGGATCGCGTTGGCCGAGAACGACCGGTTGAGCTCCCACGCCCGGAGATAGAGGGGCTCGTAGCCGAGGAGCACGTCGTCCGGGCGGGAGCTCGAGGCGAGCCAGTGTGCGGCGGCGCTCCGTGCCTGCAGCTCGGCGGGCCGGGTCTCCGTCGAAGAGCTTGGGCGTCTTCTCGTGTGCCCAGCGCACGTCGCCGACGAGCAGGAGCACGAACGCGGCGGCCGCGACGATCGGTGCCAGGCGCAGGCCATGTCCCCGTCGGGCGAGCGCGACGAGGGGGAGGGCGAGCAGCGTCGTGAAGAACGGCAGCGTGAAGATGAGGTGCCGCGCCTCGGGTGAGGTCGACTTTCCGAGCGTCGCGAGCGTGAAGGCGGCCGCCGGGACAGCGATGACGCAGAGGACGAGCTTCAGCCCTTCGCGGTTCCGGCGCGCGAGCAGGATCGCGCCGACCAGCGCCAGCAGCAGCACGGGAACCGACCACCGCCCGGATCCCGTGCTCGAGTCGCCCGCGACGTGGCGGAGGTACTCGAGCACCGAGCCGGGCGAGCCCAGCCGCGTCCCGCCTCCGCCGACGCCGACATCGAACCGGTTGCGGAGGACGAGGTCGGCCCACCAGAAGGGAAAGCCCACGACGCCTACCGCCGCGGTGGTGATCAGCGCCTCCCTGACTCGCTGCCTGTGGACGAGGACGTACAGGACCTGCGCCGCGACGACGAGGACGGCGTAGGGGTGCGTCGCAAGCGTCGCGATCGCGGCGAGACCCCACAGTGCGAACCGACGCCGGCCGCCGTGGTCGAGCGCCGACATGAGGGCGAGGAACGACAGCGCGCTCGTGAAGAGGAACATGCTGTACATCCGGCCGTAGACGCCGTGGAACAGCAGCATCCACGTGGAGCACGAGATCGCGGCCGCGAGGACGCCGACCGTCCGGTCGGCGAGGCGCGCGCCGATCAGCGCGATGAGCGGCACGCTCGAGACGGCGAAGACGAGGGACACGATCCGCAGGGCGGTGAGCCCGCCGCCGAGGTGGACGACCGCCCAGGCGAAGAGGAAGTGGAGCGGCGCGCCGCCGCGCTCCGTGATCACCGTTCGCAGAAGATCGCCGAGCGAGCTCCGGCCAACGAAGAGGGCGAGTGCCTCGTCCTCGTGAGGAGGCCAGCGCTCCAGGTACCAGCCGAGCACGCCGGCAAGCACCAGGCTCAGCGCCGCGACGCCGACCCAGAAGGAGTCGAGACCGCGGGCGCTCGGCCGGACCCGGGCCCGCGTCAGCACCGGTGCCTCGAGCTCGCTCATCGTGGGGTGTCTCTCCGCGCGTCCCAAGCCGATGACGCTGCTAGCGTCCTTTTCCTCCGTGCCCACTTACGAATACAAGTGCCCGAACGGGCACGTCTTCGAGATCTTCAAGCGCATCTCCGATCCTTCGCCGGAGGCGTGTCCGACGTGCGGGGCGTCGCCCGTGGAGACTGTCCTCTATCCGGTTCCTGTGCATTTTCGCGGGTCGGGCTTCTACTCGACGGACTACGGGCGCGGCGGCAAGAAGCGGGAGCCGGCCAAGGAGTCGTCGGAGACGGGATCCGGCGGCGGCGACAAGAAGGACAAGCCGCCCGAGAAGAAGGCCGCCGAGGCCTCCTAGCGGGACCCGAAGGTCCGGCTGCCGACGACGCAGCCGGGGCCGTACGGGCCCGAGCCCGGGCGGGGCGGCTGAACGGCCGCGCGCCCCTTCACCATCTGGATCACGCCGAGGTTCTCCTCCGACGCGATGATCACGGAGGCTCCGCCGAAGTCGCCGGGCGTCCCGCCCAGGCGGCAGTGCAGCGCGTCGCTCTGGCCCGCGCGCTTGAGCACCCATCCGAGCTGGACGAACTGCGCTGCGGAAAGGTCGGTCGTCAGCGGCTCGAGCAGCTTCTTCCCCTTGAACGGCAGCTTGAAGAAGATCGAGGTCCCGAGCAGCTTCGACATCACGGCGCGGAGGACGGCCTGCTGGCGCTCGCCGCGGGTGATGTCCGAGTCGGCCGGGTTGAGCCGGTTCTCGCGAATGCGCGAGTAGATCAGCGCCCGTTGGCCGTTCATGTGCTGCACGCCCCGGGCGAAGCGGTATCCCGGCCACGTCTGGCAGCGGGCCGCGTTGTACGGGCAGTCGAACTTGTTGGAGAGGATCGGCTCCCGGACGTTGACGTCCACGCCGCCGACGTTGTCGATGAGCGACTTGAAGCTGCGGAAGTCCACGATCATCAGGTGGTTGATCGGGAGCCCGGTGAAGTTCTCGATCGTCTTGATCGCGAGCGCAGGGCCCCCGCGCGCGAACGCGGAGTTGATGCGGTCCTCGCCGTATCCGGGAATCGGTACGCGGAGGTCGCGCGGAATGGAGAGGTACGCGAGCCGGTGCCGGCTCGGGTCGGTGTGCAGGATCATGATCGAGTCCGTGTTGTTGAGGCCGACGCGCTGATCCGTGTTCTCGTGGTCGCGGCCGAGGAGCAGGATCGTCGTCTCGTTCGAGAGCAGAAGGCCGTTCTGCTTCGACAGGGCCGCGGGGACGGACGGATCGACGCGCGAGTTCGCCTGCTCGACGCCCTTGCGGAAAGAGAGGTAGCCGGCGATCGCCCAGACGATCGTGAAGACAAGGATGATCAGCAAGCCGATCGCGATGCGGCGCTTCCAGCTCCATCGCCGCCGGGGCCGCCGCACCTTCGGTGGACGCGGAGTGCGTCCGTTTCGCTCGGGTCGCGCCTGCGGGCGGTCGAGGGGCACACGGCCCTTCACGCGTCCGCCCCTGTAGACGCGGTAGGGCTTCTCTCCGGTCGTCATCGAGCCAGTAGGGTAGCCGCGCGGTTTGGACGGACAACGCGTCATCGGCCTCGACCTCGGGGGAACGAAGATCCTGGCCGGAGTCGTCCACCGCGACGGTCGTGTCGAGCGGCGCCGTGAGCATCAGACGCCCCTCGGGTCGCAGGAGGAGCTCCTCGCGGGGATCGACGAGGCGGTCGAGGAGCTCTTGGACGACGACGTCGCCGCCCTCGGGTTCGGCCTCCCGTCGCCGATCGACCAGCGAACGGGGCGCGTGCTGCGGGCGGTCAACATCCCGCTCCACGACCTCGAGTTTCGGACGCGGATGCGCGACCGTTTCGGTCTTCCCGTGGGGATCGAGAACGACGCGAACTCCGCCGCCTACGCCGAGTTCCACTTCGGTGCGGCGCGTGAGGTTCAGACGATGGTGATGCTCACGCTGGGCACGGGTTGCGGGGGAGGGGCGGTCATCGACGGTCGACTCTTCCGCGGCTGGGCCGAGTTCGGCCACATCGTCGTCGAGGTCGACGGGTTGCCCTGCCAGGGGACCTGCACAGGGCGCGGTCACCTCGAGCCGTACGTCACGGGGACGGCGGCGACGAAGCTCGCGCGCGAGGAGTTCGGGCCGTCGGCCGACGCGCACCGCCTGGTCCGGCTCGCTGCAGAGGGTGACGCGCGCGCGAGGGAGATCCTCGCCGGGATAGGCCGATACCTCGGGGCAGGCATCGGAACGCTCGTCAACATCTTCAATCCCGAGCTCGTCGTGATCGGCGGCGGATTCGCGGCCGCCGGCGACTTCGTCCTCGACTCGGCGCGTACTGTCGTGGCCCGCGAGGCGCTGGCCGGAGCCGGCGAGCGCCTGCGCATCGTTCGCGCGGAGCTCGGCACGGCGGCCGGCCTGATCGGCGCGGGCCTCGTCGCGTTCGACTCGCTGACCTAGCGTGCTCACGGTCTGCGCGACGCCGATCGGGAACCTCGACGACGTCACGCTGCGTGTCCTCGACGAGCTTCGGAACGCCGATGTCGTCCTCTGCGAGGACACACGGCACACGCGTGTGCTGCTCGAGCGTCACGGCATCACCGGCCGCCGGCTGCTGTCCTACCACCAGCACAACGAGGCGAAGCGAACCGCCGAGATGCTCCCGCGCCTCGTCGCGCGGGAGCGCGTGGCGCTCGTCACCGATGCCGGCATGCCCGGGCTCAGCGACCCGGGGGCGCGGCTCGTGGCCGCCGCGCTTGCCGAAGGCGTCACGGTGACCGTCCTCCCGGGCGCGTCGGCGATCGACACCGCGCTCGTCGCGAGCGGCTTTGTCGGCGAGCGGTTCCAGTTCGTCGGGTTCCTGCCGCGCGGGAAGGCGGCTCTGCGCACGCTCTGGGACGAGCTGGTCTCGTGGCCCCATCCCGTCGTCGCCTTCGAGTCGCCGCAGCGACTTCCGGCCACCCTCCGGTCGCTCGCGGAGGCGCAACCCGGCCGCGAGGTCGCGGTGTGCCGCGAGCTGACGAAGCGGTTCGAGGAGGTCGTGCGCGGCCGGGCCGAGGAGGTGGCTGCCCGCTTCGTGGAGGCGCCGAAGGGCGAGATCACGCTCGTCCTCGGTGCGGGCGGCGAGGAGCCTGACTCGGCGGCGGCGGTCGAAGCCGTTGCAGAGCTCGTCGCAGCGGGGCTGCCGCGCCGCCAGGCGGCGGACCTCGTCGCGCAGCTGACGGGCGCATCGCGCAACGAGCTCTACCGCCGTACTTTGTAGCCAGTATTGACAACAGGGTACGCGTCTTGCTACGGTCGCCCCTGTTCTCAAGAGTGACAACAAGGAGGGAAGAACGTGCGGCGACTCCTCGTCTCGTTCGTCTGCGCACTCGCACTCGCGCTCCCCGTGCCAGTGGCAAGCGCCTGGAGCTGGCCGGCCGACGGCCCGGTTCTCCGGCCGTTCCAATTCGACCGCTCGCAGCCCTACGCGGCCGGTCAGCACCGCGGCCTCGACATCGGCGCAGCGGCGGGCGCTCAGGTCAGGGCGCCGGCCGGCGGCATCGTGAGCTTCGCAGGCAGCGTTCCCACCGGCGGCAAGACCGTGTCGATCGAGACCGCGTCAGGCCACACGGCGACGCTCCTGCACCTTGGAGCGATCAGCGTCACGCGTGGTGCCCGCGTCGACGAGGGTGCCGTCGTCGGGACCGTCGGGCCGAGCGGGACGACCGACCTCACCCACCCGTTCATCTACTTCGGGATCCGCCTGACGAGTGACCAGCAGGGTTACGTCGATCCGCTCCCGTTTCTTCCGGCTCGCGTGACGCCTCAGCCCTTGCCGCAGGCGGCCGTGGCCGAAGTGGCCGCGCCCGCGGTCGATCCGGCGGCGGACAAGCCCGTGGCCGAGCCACCCGCGGCCGCCACGTCCGCTCCATCCCTCCAGGTGCCCCAGACGCCGCCCGTCGCCGAGCCTGATGTTGCGCCGGCGGGCGCGGAGACTCGGCCGTCGCGC
>CAVYYY010000004.1:0-82170 GCA_963772855.1 uncultured Actinomycetes bacterium
CGCCGCGCGTCGGCTGCGACGGCGGGGTCCAGTCGGAGGGGTTTGAAGCAGCAGGTCGTCTCATCAGGTCAGGCACGTGTGTTCTCGCCGCCGGGGGCCGTCCCGGCCTCCAGCTTGCCGGCCGCGACCTGCGCGCGATAGGTCTTCGTGACCTCTCCGAGCACGATCTGGATGGTCGCCGCGACCGGGACGGCGATCAGCGCGCCGACCACTCCGAGCAGGGCGCCGAAGAGCGTGACGGCGACGATGATGAAGAACGCCGACAGCTTGACGGCCTTGCGCTGGATCGTCGGGGTGAGGACGCTGTTCTCGATCTGCTGGTAGATCAGCACCACGGCGAGCATGATCAGCGCCGCCGTCAAACCCTCCTCCGCGAGCAGCGTCAGCGAGAGAACGAACCCGCCGATCGTCGCGCCGATGTTCGGGATCATGTCGAGGAACCCGGCGATCAGCCCCAGCGCGACCGCGTAGCTCGACCCGAGCAGGTAGGCCGCCAGACCCTGCGTCGTGCCCGCGATCGCGGCGATGATCACGACGCCGATCGCCCAGCGAGAGACCATGGTGGTGACGCGATCCCAGAGCGGCAGCCACACCTCCTCCTGGCCCTTCGGCAGCACGCTCGCGAGGGACGCCTTCAGGTAAGCGACCTCGCAGAGGAAGAAGAGGCAGATGAACGTGACCAGGAAGATGTCGAGCGCCATGGAGGCGATCGACCCCGTGAACCCGACGAGCGCCCCGAGCGCGTCGGGGACGGAGTTCGAGACGCTCTGCGCTCCGGATGTGACGTTGTCGGCGGCGCCTGTGTTCTTGAGGAAGCCGAGCTCGCTCGAGTTCTTGAGCTGGTCGACCGTCTGTGGCAAGTCCTTGAGGAAGGACTGCATCCCTGCCAGCAGCGGCTTCATGAGCACGAGCCCGAGCAGGGACAGCACGACGAGGGCGCCGATCACGGTGACCGTCGCGGACATGCCGCGCCCCAGGCGGGTCTTGCGCTGCACGAGCCTGACGGGGCCCTCGAAGACGAGCCCGAGGAAGATCCCCACCAAGACCACCAGCAGCGTGTCGCGGATCGAGATGACGGCCCACGTCAGCAGAAGGAGTGCGACCGCCAGCAGCAGCGTCTTGAACGTGATCACGATCTGGAGGGGCCGGTGGATCATCGTTCCTACGCTTCGCTCGGTTCGGCGGTCGGTGTCGGGACGAGTCGGTGCGGGTCGTCCGGCAGGTCGGCGTAGGCGGTATGGCCCAGGTCGACGAGCCAGCGCACGAACTGGAGGTGGACGTTCTCGGCGCCGACGATCTGCTGCGACGGCGGGGTCCAGTCGGAGGGGCAGAGGATGAAGGGGCGGCTCTGGGTGCCGCCCATGCCGCCGTGTGAGCCGCAAAGCTCTTCGAAGGCGGCGACCTCGTCCACACCTGTCCAGTAGGTGCTGTTGACCATGATGTCCTGGCAGTGCGGGTAGGTGTCGGTGCGCTTCACGTGCAGCGCGGCGTTGGGGCCGAACGAGGCGAGCGGGTCGTCTCCGTCGATGCGCGTCTCGTCCAGGTAGTTCGTGCCGCTGCGCCCGAGCACGACGGCTCCGCGCCCGTCGGAGTGGACGAGCACGAAGCCGATTCCGGGGTGCGTGCGGAGCGCCTCGACGAGGCCGGGGTAGCGGTCGTCGAGTTGCTCGAGCGTGGCCCGCCCCTCGATCCGCGGGAACGAGATCAGGCCGAGGCAGCCCGACGCCATCACGGTCACCTCGGGCGGTCCCTCGGCGCCCTTCTTCTCCCGGTGCCTGAGCTTCCGGCCCGACTCGTCCCGCGCAGCGCCGATGTCGACTGAGCCATCGTTCGCGGTCGAGCTCTTGGTGGCGAGCCGGGTGAGCGCGCCCGTCACACCGGACGAGGATGCCCCTTCTGTCGCGGCGGCGTTCAGGTAACCCCAGCCCTCGTCGACGCCTCCCGGTGCGAGCACCTCGTCGGCACCGCACTTCTCGGTGACCAGATCGCCGAGCGAGAGCCCGTAGCGCTGCTTGAACGTCGCTCCCTGCGACTGGCCATGATCGGCGAGCACGACGAGGCGATAGGGCCGGGGCGCGTCCTCGGCGGCTCGAGCGAGCCGCGCGAACGCCCTGTCGATCTTCGCAAGCTCCCTGAGCGTCTCCGGCCGCTCGATACCCGAGTGATGGGCGACCTCGTCGTAGCCGAGAAACATCGTGTAGATCACAGGTCGCCCGCTGTAGAGATCCTGGATCGTGGACGCCACCTCCAGCTCGCGCTGGAGCACGTTCGTGTAGACGCGAAGCAAGGGGTACGGGAACCAGCCACGGTGCACGCGCGGCTCGATCTGCAGACGTTGCTGCTGCGTCTGCTGCCAGATCTCCGCCACGATCTCCTTGATCACGAGGATGAAGGTGCGCGTGACGTCGTAGGGATTGGTGAAGAAGGCGAAGTAGTCCTCGCCGAGGCGGCCCTCGCGCTTCTCGCGCACGGTGCTCATCGTGATCATCGAGTGGGGTGCGTCACCCGAGACGAGGTTTGCCCTGCTGGCCCCGTCCGCGTACAGGAGGCCCTTGCCGTTCGAGTGCCGCTTCTCGATCTCCCTCGCGTTCTTCGGGCTGTTCGAGACGAACGCTTCCTGCCTGTCCTTCTCCCACCAGCGGAAACCCGGCATGTCCCAGTTCGAGCCCTGCAAGATCCCCGACTGCATCGCTCCGGTCTGCGACGACCAGTCACACTCCCACTCGATCATCGAGTGGGAGCCGTTGCGCAGCCAGGCGGCCATCGTCGGCGCGCTTCCGTCCCGCATCGCCCGCCCGAGCACGTCGTGCGCGAGCCCGTCAATCTCCAGAAACAAGACCCCCGGAATGTTGCTCGGCGCCGCCGTTTCCTTCGACTTTCGCGCGTGTCGCTTGATCACCTCGCGGTAGTAGAGATCGTCATCGTCGATCCCCAGGAACAACGTCACCACGTTGTTGATCAGCGTCAGGCCGAGCGCAACGACGACAGCCGTCCATAACCCGCTGATCTGCACCGAATCTGAGAGAACATCCGAGGCCAGCCAGACGAAAACACCGTTCAGGAGAAGCACCCCGAATCCAAGCGTGATCACAGTCAACGGCAGCGCTATCCGGATCAGCAGCGGCCAGACGAGCGCATTCAGCAACCCGAGCACGGCCGCCAGAGCAAGGCCGCTCCACCAGCTCTCGATCGAGAAACCCTGGAGAATCCAGGCCAGCAACATCAACGCCACCGTGTTGATCACCCAGCCGACGACGACGCGGCCGACCCTCAGAGACCGGCGCCTATTTACGGGAGCGTGTGACGTCGTCATCGCTCTCGCGGTGTTGTGCCGGCCAAGCGTCGCTGGCTTGTCACCACAACCATCGCTCCGCTGTGTCCGCAGGGATGCCTCATCACGCATCCCCGCCCGCGCCTGTTGCCTCGGGTTCGTCGTGTTTCGGTTTGTGCACCTTCTCCTTTGCGCCGCTGTAGGACGTCGAGACGAGAGCCTTGCCGCCCGTCCAGCCGAAGATGAGGAGGACGAGCACGAGGGCGTAGACGACGTTGGTGGCGGAGGTCACGAGCTGCTGGCTCAGTGAGTAGGCGGTCGCTGTTGCGCCGTCGGTGTAATCGCGCAACGCGGCTGCGTTGGCCGCCTGGGTGACGCCGACGGCCCCTGGTGTGACCGAGGTCACGTTCGCGGCCGAGCTCGAGCCGATCACGTGCACGACCGAGCCGAACGTGACCGGGATCGAATACGCGGCCAGGAAGACCGCGATCACGCCGAGCTTCGCGGCGTAGCTGAGAACCTGCCACGAGAGGACCCGCGTGACGTACGCCTTCGGATCGCCCAGGATCCTGCCGCCCTGCTCGGCCTTCTCCCAGAGGCCCTTCAGCTTGTGCCAGAACATCCGTCCGAGCACGAAGATCAGGAACGCACCACCGACGATGATCAGCAGCGTGAGCAGTGCGTGATCGCGGAACCAGCCCAGCTCGACGTCGAAGGCCGCTCCCGCCTGGAAGAACAACAGGACGTAGACGAGCGCCCCGACGACGCTGAAGAAGATCTTGTTGACGAGGTAGGCGGCGAAGATCCCCGCGAAGCTCGAGCCGGGGATGATCGCGACGAACATCAGCAGCGTCACGAACGTGCCGATGTTCGCCGGCAGGAAGCTGTTCATCCCGACACCGACCGCGTAGGCGGTCACGATCGGCCACAGCGCCACCCCGGCCTCCGGGTACGCGTAGCGGAGGATCCCGTAGTAGGCGACCCCGTTGAACGTCGTCTGGGCCACCTGCAGCAGCACCCCGGCGATCAGATAGCCGATCGGGACGTCCTTGAGCTGATCCCACAGATGGGTCAGCCAGCCCCAGACGTCGACGCCCAAGAGGTTCAAGACGACCAGGAGCAGCGCGATGCCCCCGATCCAGGCGGCGACCTTGACCAGGCGTCGCTTCCGCGACGGGTCGCGAAGCGGGCTCACCGCATCGACGGCCGTGCCGGGAGCGACCGACATGCTCATCGCCCGACCTGGCCGACGGCCAACCCCACCGCAGAACGGGCTTCGTCCATATCAGCCGCCGCTCGTCAGGGAGTTGCAGGCGCTCGAGCTTGCGAACGCGCTCTTCAGCTCGCCCTTCGCGTCGAGTCCCCGGAGGTCCGTGACCGTCGTCTTGACCTGTGTTCGCATCGTCGCGAACGTCCCTGTCGCCGTCGAGACGGCACCGAGCACGCCGCGTGCGCCGGAGACCCCTGTGACGGCGGTCTCGATCGTGGCGACATTCTGCTGCAGGCTGGTCGAGAGCTGGTCGAGCGATTCCTTCGCCTGTTGCCCGCCCTGGGTGTCGGGTTTTCCGAGCCCCTTCAGGTCGGAGGTGAGTGTCCTGCGTCGCCGACTTCGCATCGTCGGCGGCCGTCTGGAGCCCGCTCTTTGTGGGATCGCTCTTCAGAGAGCCGGCGGCTGACTTGATCGCGGTCTGCCAGGTTGTGAGCGACGTGCAGACACCGCTCGCCCATGCCTCTGTCGCCGACGCGCTGGTGGTCGTCGTTGTCGTCGAGTTGTCGCCGCTTGAGCCGCAGCCCGCAGCGACGAACGCGACTGAAACGACGACAGTGATCAGGCTGAGTGTGCGAGTGGATGTCATCGTCATGTCCCTTGTTGGTGGCGGGAGGGGCCGGCGTGTGTGCCCGCCCCTCCTCCGTACCGCCGGTTAGGAGTTCACAGCCTTCGTGACCTCGTCGGACGACTCGGCGAGAGCTTTCTGGAGCTCGTCGTAGTCGTCCTTGTCGATTGCCTTGTTGATCCGCTTGTCCGAGTTGACGAGAGCGGCCTCGACCTTGTCCGCGTAGGTGTCATCGACGATCGCGACGACCGCAGACGATCCCGGCGGCAGGTACTCCTCCATCTCGACGCCCAGCTGCTTCTCGTCGTGCTTCTTCCTGAGCTTGCCGACGACCGCGCCGATCCCGGCTCCGACCGCGGTCGCGGCGAGCAGCGGCGGCGCGAACAGCCCGACCACGAGCCCGGCGGTGCCGCCGAGCACCGCGCCACCGGCGGTGCGCCCGTCACCGTGCTCGTCCACGTCGACCTTGCCGCTGGCGTCGCGATTCATCACGACGGCCCCGACGACCTGGTACTCGCCGGCGTCCTCGCCGGCCTTGAGCGACTTGAAGTCCTCGGCTGCAGCCCCGGAAACCGAGTAGCTACCGACCACAAGGACGAGATTGTCATCTGCCATCATTTCCTCCTATTCGGGAATCCATTGAGAGTGGTCAATACGTTGAGCCGTGCATCGCTGTTCGTCTCGTTCGTGCTGCGGCGGCGGGAATAGGCGCGCGGGACATCTCCCAGCGCCCTCCCGGACCACTGCTACGAGGCGTCTCGTCTTCGAGCTCGGCCTCGTACTCGGCGATCTCGATCGCGATACCGAGCGCCTTGATCATCTTCCCCGATGCCGAAACGACACGTGCGGTCCCGACGATCGGCGCGACCGCAGTCAGGACGCCCTGGATCTCTTCCGACTCCGAAGCCCAGCTCGCTGGCTGCGCCGAGGTTGAGCAGATAGGACGCGGCCGAAGCATCGACCGCAACGAGCGCTGCGAGGCGCACCAGCATCAATGTCTCGGAGTCGAGATTCGACGCCTCGAGTGAGTCCGCCGTCATGCTCGCCAGCAGATCGAGAACTGGCCTCTCAACAATTTCCTCTGCCATCAGATTCTCCTTTCAGGAGCTTGTTAGGGACACGGCGGGACGCCGCGGCCCGGTCCTGCTGGTGTTACATCCCGCGCCGATCACGGCGTCGCTCGCGCCGACGCACACCGCAGACCGAGACGGGCGACAGCGGCCGCCCGAACGGGTCGATGAACAGCGTGACGGGTCCCGTGTGCGCCGGGACCGTTCCCTCGAGCACGTCGATGGAGTAGCTGAGATTGCCGTCGCCGGTGAGGTTCGGCGCCGTGAGCACGACCACCGCGTCGTCGGGGACGTCGGCGCCGGGCTCGAGGAACGAGAGCACCGCGTTCGGCGGGTCGGTCTCGAAGCTGTTGTCGCCGATGGCCCACAGGTCGACGAAATCGGTCGTGGCCATGTGCCCGACGACCCGCTGGGGCCGGTCGGAGAAGATAGAGCGTCGAGGGCGTGATCCCTTGCAGCGTCAGGTTGGCACCGTCGCTCTCGATGCCCTGCGCGGTCTGCACGAACATCGACTGCTCGGTCTCGAGCTGCTCGGCCAATATCTCGGTCATCGTTGGTACCTCCTTGTCAGGCCTGGGTCGGGCGGCGGGAAAGCCCGGCGACGGCTCTGTCCCTCGCCTTGCAACAGCGATCGTGAAGCCGGTGCTCGATCGCAGCGGTCGGCGGAACCATGGCGAGCCAGGCGGCCACCCGCCCACCGGACCTTTCGTGCCGGTCGGCAGGAGGCCAGCACTCTCAGCCAAGTCCACGGCCTCGGCCCGGTTCGTGGCCCCGAGCTTCTCGTAGATGTGTTGGACGTGGGTCTTCACCGTCGGACGACTGACGCCCAAGCGGTCGCCGATCGCGGCGAGCGTCCGGTGCGTCGGGAGCAGCGTCAGAACGGCCGTCTCGGTCGGCGTCAGATGAACCGGCGAGCGAGATGCTCTCTTGCGGGACGCTCTCAGGCTGACCGGCCATGCGCCGAACGCTACGCCTGCGACCCCGGATCTCTCATCGGCCAAAGAGGCTGATATTCTCGCCCGGGAATTCGATCTCGAGCGCGGACGTCGCCGGGGAGCGCCCGCTAGCAAGAGCGGGTGACCCGTGGCCTTGATTGATGACTCGCATCTAGAAATTCGGAGCCGCTGCATGCTTTCCCCGACGCTCGGGCCGCGGTGCTTGCCGGCAGCGTCACGCTTGTCTCAGGATCGCGCTCGCTCGCGGTGCTGCAGGGGCGCAGGTCGCGGCGATCGCTAGTTCTTCTCCTCCTCTCGAGCGACGGCGCCTGCTGAACGCCTCGGCGGTGCTGGTTCCGCCCGTGCGGGCCGATGCGGTACCGCGGGCCCGCCTCGCTCCCTTGCAGGAGGTCGTGCAGCGCAGCCGCTTGGTGCTGGTTTCTGCTCCGGCGGGTTACGGGAAATCGACTCTCGTCGCGCAGTGGAGCGACCTGGATCCGAGGGTCAGCTGCTGGGTGCAGCTCGCACACGGCGACAACGACCCCGTGGCGCTGCTCGCCCGCGTCGTGGCGGCGCTCGAGCGCACTGGCCCGGTCCTCGATGACCTGCTCGAGGAGTTGTCACGAAGGACGCCGAGGATCGTCGAGGTCGCCCTGCCTCTCCTGGCTGCCGACCTCGGCGAGCGTGACCCGTTCGTGCTGGTGCTGGACGACGTTCACCTCGTCACGGCCAAGAGGAGCCGCTCGATTCTCGGGTTCCTCGCCGAACAGGTGCCGTCCGGGCTCTCAGCTGGTGTTGGTCGCGCGTGGCGATCGGGGACTGCGGCTCGGCCGCATCCGTGCAAGTGGCGATCTGGTCGAGGTCGGGGCCGCGCTCCTCGCGCTGGACACGGAGGAGACGCGAGCCGTTGCCGCCCGCGGTGGTCTGGAGCTGTCGGAGGAGGCGGCCGAGGCTCTGTGCGAGCGGACGGAGGGGTGGGCTGCCGCGGTCGCGCTGGCAACGCTCTCGTTGCGAGACCGGGACGATGCCGCCATGAGGGCTGCCGGTCTGACCGGCACTCAGCAGCAGATCGCCGACTACCTCCTGGAAGAGGTGCTGGAGCGCCAGCCGGGCAATCTCAAGACGTTCCTGCTCGGTACGTCGATCCTCGACCGGATGACGCCACCGTTGTGCGATGCGGTGCTCGGCACGGATGACGCGACCGATTCGCTCGAGGCCCTCGCGCGCTCGAATGCGTTCGTCGTCCCGCTCGACGATCGCGGGGGGTGGTACCGCTACCACCACCTGTTCAGTGACTTCCTCCGAGGGGAGCTCAACCGTCGTCATCCGGAGTTGCTCCGCGTGTACCTGAAGCGGGCGGCAGATTGGTGCGAGCTGCACGGAAGCCCTGACGAGGCGTTCGCCTACGCGCACGAGAGCGGCGATCTCGCGCAGGCCGGCAGGATCGCGCACGGGCACTGGGACGAGCTCGCAGGTCGCGGGCGGATCGAGACGTTGCGGCTCTGGCTCGACCGCTGCACCGATGAGGAGATCGAATCGGACGCCCAGCTGTCGATCGCGGCAGCCTGGGTGTCCGTGCTGCTCGGCGATCCGGTGCCGAGCCAGGCGGTTCGTCGCTGCGGCCGAGCGGATGCCGCTCGATGTGGCGTCCGCCGACGGGGCGACCTCGCTTCGTTCGGCACTCGCGAATGTCCGAAGTGCCGTCGCTCCCGACGGAATCCACGGGATGCTGCGCGACGCCGAGTTCGTCTACGCCGCGGAGAAGCGCGATGGCACCCGCCGGCTACTCAGCGCCTGTCGCGCTCTGGGGACGGCGCACGTTCTCCTGGGCCGACCGCAAGAAGCGATCGACGTGTTCGGTGAGGCACTCGCTCTCTCGAGCCACGCGGCCAGACCTCGCGCACGTGCGGCTCTACTGTCTCGCCTACATGGCCTTCGCGGCCACAGAGATCGGCGATCGGCGCAACGCGCAGAGGTGGACGGTCGAAGCGCTACGGCTGGTCGAAGAAGCGCGACTCGACGAGGCAGTCCAGAGCACGATCGCCTACGCGGCAGGAGCGCTGGCCCACCAGCAGCGCGGTGACCACACGGAGGCCGCGCGCCAGCTCGCGAACGTCCGGCGCCTTCGCCCATTGCTCCACGGGGTCCCGTGGCTCGAAGCCGATCTCGCACTGCGCTGCGCCGATACCAGCCTGAACCTCGGTGACTTCGCCGGCGCCCTCGAATTCGCGCGGGTTGCGAGCGACGCACTCCAGGGCTACCCCGACGCCGGAACGCTTCCCGCCCGGCTGCAGCGTCTCGAAGAGCGGATCAGGCGAGGGAAGGACTACGAACTCACCCCGGCCGAGCTCCGGCTCATCGGCTTCCTGCCGACACATCTCTCGCTCCAGGAGATCGCCGATCGTGTGTACCTCTCACGCCCAACGGTCAAGACTCAGGTCGCTTCGATCTACAACAAGCTCGGTGTCAAGGGCAGGTCCGAAGCCGTCGAGCTCGTCGAGCAGTCCGGCCTCGGAGCGATCGACGGCCGGCTCACGATTCCGGATCCGGATCCCGACTGAGCTCGCCGTCCCAGGCGGGATGGCCGCGCGGGTGAGGGTCGGCGATATCGGCCATTGTGGCCGATGACGGGCCGATCGTCTCCGTCGTAGCGTCGGGTCGTCGGCCGATCGGGTCGAGAGAAACCGCATGACCGGCCCAACCGCCGGCATCAAACGGAGGGAGCGCAGATGCTCGCGTATGCGAACAACCCCAGCTTCTGGGACGTGGTCTGGTGGATGACCATCTTCTTCGTGTGGGTGATGTGGATCTTCGTCGTGATCAACGTGTTCATCGACAACTTCCGCCGCCGGGATCACAGCGGATTCGCGAAGGCGATGTGGACGATCCTGATCGTCTTCTTGCCGATTCTCGGCGTGGTCTCCTACCTGATCGCACGCCCGTCCGAGACCGCAGTCGAGGTTACGTAGCCGATGTTCTGCCGCGTTCGGCGGGCCTCACGGCCCGCCGACGAAGCGAAAGAGCAACCACGTGCCAGAGGGTCTGTCTCCAATCGAGGTCGGCAAGGAGATCGGCGACCACGCCGAGCACGCGCGCGCCCATCGCGGGGATGGACGCGGCAACCGGCTGATCTCGATCATGGCGGCGCTGCTGCTCTCGATCGTCACGATCGTCGCAGCCTGGTCCGGCTACTCGGCTGCGAAGTGGGGCACCGAATCGTCACTCAAGCTCGCGAAGGCCTCCGCCACCCGGACGAAGGCGAACCGCTCATTCCAGGAGTCGCTGACGTTCCGCACCGCCGACGGGATCCTGTTCAACAGCTGGTTCGCGGCCTACCTGACGCACAATCCGAACGGGATGCGCGTCGCCGAGAAGCGCTTCCGACCCGAGTACCGGGTCGCGTTCGTCGCCTGGCTCGCCACCCACCCGTTCACGAACCCGAACGCGCCAGCGGGGCCCCAGGAGATGCCGCAGTACATCCCGACCGGCGAGGCGCGGTCACGTGTGCTGGACAGGAGCGCGGACGCGTACTACGCGGAGGGCCAGGAGGCCGCCGAGACGGGCGACGAGTACGTGCGGGTGACGGTCATCCTCGCGAGCGTCTTGTTCCTGGTCGGGCTGAGCACCCAGTTCCCGGTGCTCGGCGTGCGCTTCGCCATGATCGGCGTCGGCGCCGGCCTGCTCATCTTCGCTGGCGTCCTGATCCTCACCCTCCCAGGCCCTCCGTGAACCTGAATCAGCAGCCCACAATCGTCCAGCGCCGCTCGTCCGGATGCAGCTCAGGATCGTCGTTATGACGGCCGCGCCGATTGCGTCTTCTGCTGCTGCCAAGGCTTCGGGGTTGGTGCTGCTCACGTTGGCGGCGGCGCAGTTCGTGATGGCCCTGGATATGACGGTGATGAATACGGCGATCGCGACGGTCGCGAAGGACGTCGGGACCGACGTGACCGGGATCCAGCTGGCGATCACGCTGTACACGTTGGTGATGGCGTCCTTGATGATCACCGGCGGGAGGGTCGGGGAGATCATCGGCCGGAAGCGTGCGTTCACGATCGGGTGCGTCGTCTACGCGTGTGGGTCGCTGACGACGGCGCTGTCTCACAGCCTGCCGGTGTTGATCATCGGCTGGTCGTTCCTGGAGGGTTTCGGCGCGGTGTTGATCTTTCCGGCGATCGTCGCGCTCGTCGCCTCGAACTTCGGAAAACCGGATCGGCCGCGCGCGTACGGGCTCGTGGCGGCCGCCGGCGCGATGGCCGCCGCGGTGGGGCCGGTGATCGGCGGCTTCTTCACGAGCTATGCCTCGTGGCGGTGGGTGTTCGTCAGCGAGGTGCTGATCGTGATCGTGATCCTCGCCCTCGCGCGGCGGGTGAACGACACACCGCCCGAGAAGGGCGCCAGGCTCGACCTGGTCGGCACGGCGCTGTCGGCGGCCGGCCTCGGCCTGATCGTGATCGGCACCTTGAAGTCGGGTGCGTGGGGGTTCGTCCGGGCCAAGCCGGGTGCTCCGGAGTGGCTCGGGCTCTCGCCGGTGATCTGGCTCGTGCTCGCGGGCGGTGTGGTGGTGGGCCTGTTCGCGATGTGGGAGAACCGTCGCATCGCGCGCGGCCAGGCTGCGCTGATCGACCCGAAGATGCTGCGGAACATCCAGTTGCGCGACGGCGTCACGTCGTTCTTTTTCCTGTTCCTCGTGCAGGCCGGGATCTTCTTCGTCGTTCCGCTGTTCCTGTCGGTCGCGCTCGGTCTGTCGGCGGTCTCGACGGGCGTGCATCTGCTGCCGCTCTCGTTGATGCTGCTGCTCTTCGCGGCCGGAGTCCCGAAGGTGTTCCCGAACGCGAACCCGCGGCGGGTGATCCGGCTCGGCTTCATGGCGATGTTCGGTGGGCTCGTGCTGCTGATCGCCTTGCTCGACTACGGCGCCGGCGCGGAGATCGTCACCTGGCCGCTGTTGGTCGCGGGTGCGGGGATCGGCTCGATCGCCTCCCAGCTGGGGGCCGTGACCGTGTCGGCGGTGCCCGACGAGCAGAGCGGCGAGGTCGGCGGAATCCAGAACACGGGGACGCAACTCGGCGCGTCGATCGGCACCGCGCTGGCGGGCGCCGTGCTCATCTCGGCGCTGACCGCCTCGTTCCTCACCGGCGTCCAGAACAACCCGGCCGTCCCCGACCGCGTCGCCGCCCAGGCACAAACCAAGCTCGCCGGCGGCGTCCCGTTCATCTCCGACGCCGACCTGAAGACCGCGCTCTCCGACGCGCACGTCCCCCCGCGGGCCGCCGATGCGATCGTGCAGACAAACGAGCAGAGCAGGATCGACGGGCTGCGCGTCGCCGTCTCGATCCTCGCGCTCTTCGCGCTCATCGCCCTGCTGTTCACCCGAGGCATCCCGACCGTGCAGCCCGGCTCTCAGTCCAAGCCCAGCTCACCGCCGACACAGCCAACCACTTGACACCTATCGACGAGCCCGACTGTCTCTCCCAGATCCTCGGCCGCCGCGAGAGGAGCAAGAATGACTGACGACGATCACACCAGCGAGACCGCGGACGCGGCCGCCGACCGGATCCGCGGCCCTCGCGAGCCAGAGCGGCCCGAGCACGCATCTCCCCGAGCCGACGACGCCAGTCCCGCACCTGCGGGCGAGGGATCGCCGCCGGAGGCCGAACGCGCTTCAGCCGAGCCGCCGGCGCCCGGCCGGGTCGCCAAGAGCACTCGGCCCAAGCGTGCCCCTCGATCACCGAAGAAGCCAGCAGCGAAGAGCAGCGCTCCCCGAAGCCGCCGGCCCTCCAGGACGAAGGCCGTACCGCACCTCACGCCGGCGGAGCGATCAGCGCGGGGCAAGGCTGCACGGGCGGAAGTCGGGCGCTCGGCCCACGGCGAGTGGGCTTCGCCGGCGAAGCGGCGCGACCCAGTCGACCTGCTCGAAGCGCAAGCAAGCACGCGCGTGCAAGAACTGGTCCCGATCCGGTACGGACGCATGCTCGTCTCGCCGTTCACGTTCTTCCGCGGCGCCGCCGCCGTGATGGCGTCGGATCTCTCTGGTTCCCCGAGGACGGGACTGGAGGTGCAGCTCTGCGGGGACGCTCACCTCTCCAACTTCGGCGTCTACGCCGCCTCCGACCGGCGACTCGTGTTCGACATCAACGACTTCGACGAGACGCTGCCGGGCCCGTTCGAGTGGGACCTGAAGCGACTCGTAGCGAGCTTCGCGATTGCCGGCCGGGACCGCGGCTTCGACGCCAAACAGCGACAGGCGATCAACCGCGCAGTGACCCGTGCCTACCGCACAGCGATGAAGGACTTTGCAGGCATGGGCACCCTCGCGGTCTGGTACGCGCGAATCGACGTGGATGAGATCGTCCAGTTGTTCCAGCAGCAGTCGAGCAAGAAGCAGACCATACGGATCGACCGTACCGTCGCGAAGGCTCGGACAAAGGACAGCCTTGCCGCGTTCGCGAAGCTGACGCACCTCGTCGACGGAGAGCCCCGGATCGCGAGCGATCCGCCCCTGATCGTTCCGGTCGAGGATCTCGTGCCGCCGCGCGAAGGCGGCAGTCTCGAAGACTTTCTGCACGGGCTGATCCACGCGTACCGTCAGACGTTGCCGGGCAACCGCCGGCGGCTACTCGAGCGCTTCCGTTACGTGCACGCAGCGCGGAAGGTCGTCGGCGTCGGCAGCGTCGGCACCCGCGCCTGGATCGTGCTCATGGTCGGCCGCGACGAGAGCGATCCCCTCTTCCTCCAGGCCAAGCAGGCAGAGGAATCGGTGCTCGAGCCGTTCCTCCGCAAGAGCGCTTTCTCCCATCACGGCCAGCGCGTCGTCGAGGGTCAGCAGCTGACCCAGGCGGCGAGCGACATCATGCTGGGCTGGGTGCGCACCACCGACGTCGAGGGCGTGAATCGTGACTTCTACGTCCGCCAACTCTGGGACGCGAAGGGATCAGCGGCCATCGAGACGATGAACCCGAAGCTGATGGGGACGTACGCGAACGTCTGCGGCTGGGCCCTCGCAAAGAGCCACGCCCGTTCCGGGGATGCGATTGCGATCGCGAGCTACCTCGGAAACTCGAATGCGCTCGACCGGGCGCTTTCCGCATTCGCCGAGAGCTATGCGGAGCAGAACGACCTCGACTACCAGGCGCTCAAGACAGCAGCAGCGTCCGGCCGCGTGAAAGCCGAAATTGGCGTCTGACAGAACCGCTCCAACATCGACTCGAGCAACGATCCGGATCGCCCAAACAACTGAGGAGGAGAGAAGCCATGAGACTTCTTCGTACATGCTCGTACGCATCGCCGCGCTGGTCGCGGTCGATGCACCGCCGGCGCCTTGCCTGATGAACCTCGAGTCGCGAGCGAACTCGACATCGACGCCGAGCAGGTGCGCGAGGTCCTCGCCACCGTCGCCCCGATCGTCGGGACGGCCCGTGTCGTGTCAGCGACCAACAAGATCATTCGGACGCTCGAGCTCGATCTCCTCGAGATCGAGGCGCCAGGAAGAGGCTAAGCCGACGTGGGGTCGCCGTGAACCACCCAGCCCGCCGGTAGTCAGACTTTGCGTCGCTCGCTCCTGCCGTATGCCCAATTTGCGCGAGTTCGGCGGCGAAGAGGCACCGCGGTTGTTGGCTTCGCGCTCGCAATCCGGCTCGGCCGCAAGGCATCTTGGCCTGATGGAGTAGCTTCTCGCCCGTGACCTACGAGCAGTGGATCACCGAGATCGTCAAGGTAGTCGAGACGGTCGGCACCGGCATCATGGTCATCGGTGGGCTGGGCGCGTTCCTCGCGTTTCTGCGCGACGCAGCCACAGACTCGCGAAGAGCTGGGTCGTACGAACGGCTTCGCCGCAATCTCGGCCGATGCATCCTGCTCGGGCTCGAAGTGCTCATCGTCGCGGACATCGTCCGCACCGTCGTCGTAGATCAGACGTTCCAGAGCGTGACCGTGCTCGGAATCATCGTCCTGATCCGGATCCTGCTCAGCTTCTCCCTCGACGTGGAGATCGACGGCGTGTGGCCGTGGAACCGGTTGAGGGAGAGCAGGAACGACCGGGCCGTGTAGCGGCCGACGCGACGAACCGTCGCTGCGCATACACAACGGGTGGGCTAACCCTCTCGGGGCCGACGCGTCCTGTGGAAGGGCCCCCGCCGGGGGACGGTCGTACAGCGGCTGCGGTTCCGCAACACGTCTTATAAGGCAGGGGCCCGACGCCCCGCCTTACCGTTTCAGGTCGAGGGTCATCTCGTTCCAGTGCTCGCGGGGGTAGCGCCGAAGCGTCTCCCGGCGCTGTTCGTCAGCCTCATGGACGGAAGCCTGGAAAGCGGCTGGGTCGAACCGCGCGACGGCGCTGTCGAACGCCGGGTCAGCACTTGCCGGCGCCATGCGTCGCAACATAACCGTGGCTAGGCAAACGTGTCGGAACTCGTCGCGTCCGGACTGAAACACCAACCGATCGGGGGGGACCACGACCAATAGCCTTCGAGGTGTGAGCGAGAGCGAGCAGAAGCTGCAGCAGCAGCACGAGCACGAGTCCGAGCAGGCGGAGATCCTGGTCGGGACGCTCACGCGCGAGGAGTTCCTCGGCCTTCCGGACGACGTCGAGTTCCTGCAGCCGAGGCGATCGATAATGAAGCGTTCAGCGCCCGCCGAGGAGAACAACTGATGCCGCTCCGGCCGGCCCATAGGGCAGGTGCCGCCCGATCACCCGATGTTCCACGGCGGCGTCTCGTTCGTCTTCCGCGACGAGCTTCCCGAGGATGACGTAGACGAGGCTGAAGACTTCGTCGGGGAGGACGAGGACTGATGGTCAGGCCTTCGCGAATCCGTTTGGGGACAGAGGCGAATCTGCAGAAGCGGTTCGGCTCCGACAAGCTGCAGATCGGCTTCCCGGTGAGACCGAAGCCCGAGCCTGAAGAGGAGCGCGACCACCCCGCCGAAGAGCAGCAGCCCGAGCGCGACTAGCCCCGACCGCGCGTTATGCTCGACAGGCCGTCCGGCCCCAATCGGAGAGGAGACCGGATGGCTTTTGCATCGACCTTCGAGCTTCAACTGGCGGACGGCACACCGGCTGACCCGCCGACGCTCACAACCGCTGCACCGCTTTGGCGTCCCGGCGACACGATCCCGCTCGGCCCTCGTACGCTCCGCGTCCTTGATGTCCGCGACGGTGACGTCGATGTCGGCAGGGAGGCAGTGCTGGTCGTCGAGGACGTGTCCGAATAGGCGTCTAGCGCCGCTTTCGAAGGCCGCCTAGGTTGATCGTGGGGCCGGGACTGTCAGGTGGCAGCGCCCGGGCGTTCAGCTCGCCGACCGAGTAGGAGATGCGCTCGGCGACGCGAACGCCGTTGCCGATGCAGAACGAGACTCGCGTCGAGCGCTGGCTTGACCGCGCCCTTGCGCGCGCTCAGACGCCCCGTGGCGGTGCCACGCTCATCGCCGCGATCACGACCATCGTGACGGTCGGCGCTGGCCTGCTCATGACCGCGGTCGACCACAAGAACTTCACCTCGCTCGGCCTGGGACTCTGGTGGGCCGTACAGACCGTCAGCACGGTGGGTTATGGCGACGTCGTCCCGACCAGCACCGCCGGGCGGCTCGTGGCCGCGGCGGTGATGCTGCTCGGGCTGGCGTTCCTGTCCGTGATCACCGCCGCGATCACGAGCACGTTCGTGGCGCGGGCCACCGAGGCGCGGACGAGGCGCGCCGGTCGTGCCGCCCCAGCGACTGCGAACGACGTGCGCGTCGTAAGAGCGAGCCTCCGAGTGACGCGGAGATCGAACGTGGCTTGCGCGAGAAGGCGGTCACTGACCCTCGGGCAGCGGAGATCCTTTTGCGCTGGCTGCAAAGGCCCCGCCAGGACAACCCATCGGGTGTGGACATCGACGGCGTGTCGGAGGCACAGCTGGAGCGTCTGCACGCAGGGTTGGTAAAGCTCGCCTCGTTGGACGACGCCGTCCTCGCGGCGCTGGTCGAGCAGGTGCTGGCCGACGACGAGCTCGTCTCGAGCTAATCACGAGTCCTGGCGCGTAAAACAAGAAGGCGGCCGACGGGAGTGGCACCCCCGCGTGCTCGGGACTCCGGTGTCGTGAGTCTCATCCGGGCGCGCCAAGCGCAGGGATTTGCCCCCGGATCCAGCGCCTTCCGACGAGGCGATCGAGATCGGCCTTCGTCGTCGGGCGGTCGAGTCCGCAAAGGACGCCGAGGTGCTGCTCAGATGGCTCTCCAGGCCGCGTTCTTCCACCTCCGGAGCGGGCCTCGAGGAGATGGGAGACGAGGAGCTGGAGGGCTTGTATGCGGGGCTTCTGCGTTTGGCTCGTCTCGACCAGGACGAGCTTGCTCGCTTGCTCTCATCCTCGTAGCCTGTTGCCACGCCGGGTCTGACCTCCGAATGTGTCAGTTGGTGGTCAGTGGGGCCGGCGAGGGGTCAGACGAGGGTCAAGAGCGCGAGCTCGAGCGCGGAATTCCAACGGCGAGCCCGCGCGCCGTAGGCGATGTGGCAAGCGCGTTCTCGTCCTGCCTTGCCGCCGAGTCCGCGCCCGACGTCGTAGTCGTCGTCACTGAAGCACCTCGGCCTTCGACCTTGTTCCGCCTGGTCCGAGAGGCCCGCCGGAGCGAGCCTCTCGATGGTTAAGTTCGTACCCGTGATCCCTGCGTCGCTTGGGTCGGGTCGCCAGATGGGCTGGCAGTCGCCCGTCAAGACGTCGCGCAGTCCTCATACCTGCCGTTTTGCGTGAAGTCCGTCGGGCTCGTCCCACCGTAGAACCTCACTAGCGGTCCCACGCCGGGTGGTTCGAAGCCGAAGGATTTCCAGTCTTGCGCGAAGCTCGCCGTGTCAAGGCCTGGACAATTCGGCTGGCCGGGCGTCGGGGACGGCGGCTCAGCGGATGCGGCGCCGGTGACTGCCAGCATGGCGATCGCCACCAGGGGGACAAGCAGATGCTTGAGCCTGAGCACGTTCTTCTCCCCTCTCTGAGAGTCCGATGCCGCCGCCCACTGCAGCTTGGCTTTGTGCATGTCATCTCCTTTCGCGTCGTCGTCGAGGCTGAGGTCGAGCACTGATCGAGGAAGGCAACGCCTGCGCGCTGGCGGAGTCGTCGTAGTACGGGACGTCGCTCCATAGCGCCGCGCAGTGCGCGAATTCCTCCGCGCAGTCGGAGTCCTGGTGGGGCGGGAAACCAGTCCCGGTCCATGGCGCCGTCCAGAGGGCGCATTCCGCAAGGAGGTCCTTGAACGCGCTCGAGCGGCGGAACTCGGCCCACGTCTCGCGGATGCCCTGACGTCGAAGCGGCGCGCCGGTTCCTGCTTCGGGAGCGCGGGCCGACGCTTCTGCCCGTTCGACGAAGATCAGCCCGAAGTGGTTGTCGGTCAGCTCATTGGTGTCTGACAAAAAGAAGTTCGAAGTGATCCGCCCACGAGCGCCGTGGAACTGGCCCTCACCGCCCTCTATCTCCCAGATGGCAGCGCCGTGTCGGAGGTTCGGGTCGGGCGAGGGGCCGAGCCGAGCCGCGCCGATGCTGCGGAAGGCGAGCACGTGGCCGGCGGCGAATTCGATCGTCCCGGACTGGTCGAAGGAGCCGTCATCCGTCAGGACGAGGCGCGAGACGAGCAGTGCTTCCTTGCCCTCACCCGGCTGCACATTCCCGGCGAGTCCGTTCGCGTCGACGGTCGTGATCAGTACCTGACTCGGCGCGCTCGCGCGTTGCTCGAGTACTCGTGACGAGAGCGTCGTGACCCGCCCACGGAACTGCAGCGAGTAGACGATCGGCTGTTGCGGCATCTCCTGCATCGCCACGATCGTGCGGCGCGGGCGCGCTTCGGCGCTTCGGGGATTTCCCTGGACCTGCTCCTAGGCGTGGTCTTCCACTAGCGTTGGGACATGCTGATCGGCCGCGAGCGCCAGCTCGGGCAACTGGATGCGCTGCTCAGGGAGGCGCGTCTCAGTAAGGGCCGCGCACTCGTGCTCCGTGGCAGCGCCGGGATCGGCAAGACGGTGCTTCTCGACCACGCCGTGCAGCAGGCGAGCGGCTTCCAGGTGCTGCACTACACGGCGGTCGAATCCGAGGCCGAGCTCCCGTTTGCGGGCTTACATGCGCTGCTCGGGCCGCTGCTCGTTCGTCTCCCCGAGATTCCGGAGACGCAGGCGCGCGCCCTCCGCGCCGCGCTCGCGATCAAGTCGATCGCGTCGACGAACAGGCTCGCCGTCTACGCGGGCGCGCTCAGCCTCTTCGGCGTGGCGGCCGAGGGCACCCCGCTGCTGGTCGTCGTCGACGACGCACACTGGCTCGACCGCCCGTCTGCCGAGGCGCTCACCTTCACCGCGAGGCGGCTCACCGCCGAGTCGCTCGCACTCCTGTTTGCCGTCCGCGAAGGCGAGGGCGCCGACTTCGGCGTCGCGCTTCCCACGATCGAGCTGGAGCCGCTCGAGGTTGCGGCGTCCATGGAGCTTCTTCACGAGCGGTTCGGCACGACGATCGCCGCGGATGTCGCCCGCAACCTTGCCGAGGCGACGGGCGGGAACCCGCTCGCCTTGCTTGAGGTGGCTCCGCTACTCAGCGAGGCAGAACGCGTCGGGCGCGAGCCCCTTCCGAATCATCTGCCAGCTTCCGAGAGCGTCGAGCGCACCGTGCGGCGCGCGCTTCGCACCCTCCCTCCGGAGGCGCGTCTCGCACTCCTCGTCGCAGCAGCATCCGATTCGCCGACGGAAGGCGACCTCGAAGCCCTGGAGCCGGCGGAAAATGCCGGCCTCGTCCGCATCCACGCAGGCTCGGTCGCGTTCCGGCACCCGCTCGTACGCTCGGCCGTCTACCACGCCGCTTCGGCTGACGAGCGACGAGCGGCTCACCGCACGCTCGCCGACGCGCTCACCGGCGAAGAGGATGTAGACCGCCGCGCCTGGCACCTCGCAGCGGCCGCGGACGGGCCGGACGAGTCCGTAGCCGCCGCTCTCGAAGCTGCCGCCTCGCGCTTTGCCGAGCGCGGCGGCCAGGCGTCGGCTTCGCGAGCGCTCGAGCGCGCAGCCGAGCTCAGCGGAGACGACGATGCGTGCGCCCGCCGGCTCCACGCTGCCGGGCGAGCAGCGGAGCATGGCGGCGACCTCGAGCGCGCGGGGGCGCTTGCCGAGCGGGCCTTGACCCGTGGCCACGATCCGGGCGTACGTGCGGCAGCCATGGTCCTCGCCTGGCAAGCAAATGACTGGCGCGGCCTGGCCGAGGACGACGTCGAGCTCGAGACCGAGGCCGAGCGCCTCGCTCCTCTCCACCCCGCACGGGCGGCACTCATGCTCCACGTGAGCAGCGGTGCAGCGTGGCGGAGGCTCGACCTCGAGCGTGCGCTGCGATTGGCGCGGAGGAGCGTCGAGATCATGCCGGTGAACGGCGCCTGGCCGGCCGACGGTGCCTGGGAACCATGGATGGCGGACGTCGCGTCCAACACCCGCTGGCATCTCGCCTTCGTCCTGTTGCTCCTCGGACGGCCAACCGAAGCGGAGGAGGCGGTCCACGGCTTGGAGCCTGCCGCAGATGCATCAGAGATTGATGCAATGGGAGGCCCTTTTTCGTTGAACTACCACGCGTACCTGGAGCGCTACGACGAGGCACGATCGGGCATCGAGCTCGTGCTCCGGTTGGCGCGGACGGAGGGCCACGTCTGGGCCGAGATGTGGATGACCAGGAGTCTCGCCTTTGTCGATCTCTTGCAAGGACGATTCCCGGCCGCGCGCGCGGGCGCGGCACGGTCACTGGCCATCGCGGAATCGATCAGGGTTCCGGGTGCGATTGCCTTGAGCCTTTCCATCCTCGCCTGGTTGGCCGCGGTCGAGGGCCGCGAGTCGGAGGCGCGTGAGCACGCTGGTCGCGCCGACGAGCTTGCTCAGCGCGGGCTCGGACACCTCTTTCTGCGAGGACGACTTCAGGCGACGCTCGGTCTGCTCGAGCTGGGTCTCGCGCGCCCACTCGCTGCGATCGAGAAGCTCCAACCGGTCGCCGACCTGGCCGAGCGCCACGGCGTGCGTGAGCCGAGCGTCCTGCCGTATGCGCCCGATCTCATCGAGGCCTACGCGCGAGCCGGCGAGCGCGAAGCTGCGACGAGGGAACTGGCGAAGCTCGCCGAGCTTGCCGGCGCCCTCGATCGACGCTGGGCACTTGCCGCCGTCGCCCGACTGCACGGCCTCCTCGGCCCAGATGACGATCTGGACGAGCACTTCGGCGCGGCGCTCGAGTTGCACGAGCAGGGAGCGGGGTCCGCCTTCGAGTGCGCGCGGACGGAACTCCTCTATGGCGAGCGGCTCCGACGCGCGAAGCGTCGCGTCGAGGCACGTGAGCATCTGCGCAGCGCGGTTGAGCTCTTCGACGGGCTCGGCGCGGCCCCCTGGTCAGAGCAGGCACGCCGCGAGCTGAGAGCGAGCGGAGAGTCGATCCCGAGACGCGATCCGACGGCGCCCGAGAAGCTGACCCCACAGGAGCTTCAGGTCGCGCTTCAGGTCGCTGAGGGCAGGACGAACCGCGACGTTGCCGCGGCGCTCTTCCTCAGCCCGAAGACGGTCGAGTTTCACCTGACGCGCGTCTACCGCAAGCTCGACATCCACTCCCGCGCCGAACTCGTCCGGCTCTTCTCCTCAGAGCACGCGGCCGCGACGCTCGGTGAGGGCTAGTTCCTGCTGATTTCGCACGGTCTTTCGCATGAATGCTCGTGCGTCGCATGCCGGCGGAGGCCGACACCCCCTGACGGTCGGAGTCTCGCGGCCACCACCACGACCGGGGCCTACGAGTCCGCTAGAGCGAGCACGCCAGTGAGCGCCTGAGCTACCGGGCTACTAGGTGCCCGGGCACCTACTGCATGACTGCACTACTGCATGACGGCATCAAGCCCATGCCTGCAGCACTTCCCTCGTTCAGGGGCTATACCGCCGCCCAGCGCCCGTGAAATAGTGGTTGACGGGAGGCAAGGATGCGGCCTGGGGGCTGGCCCGATCTTCGGGATCAGCCCGGTCTGAACAAGGGGGGAACGAATGAAACTGATCGGACTCGCCAGCTTGGCGGCAGCGGTCTTGGCGTTCGCACCAGGGGCGGGAGCATCCAAGCTCCCCAGCGTCTCTTGCGGGTCTACAACGACTTCCCCGCCGTCATCGACCGCCGTCCTGCCCGCGGGCAGCTACTACCAGGTCCTCGTCAACGCAACCCAGTTCCCAGACCTGACGATCAACCAGTGCATGGCCGAGGATGGCGTCGTCATCACGGGCGGTCTCTTCCTCGAGGGGCCTGCCGACTTCTACTTCGGAAGGGAGGACAGTCCAGGCCAGAGCGGGGTCGTCAGCGGCGTCACCTCGTTCTTGTTCGGCTCCGTCCAGATCCACCACGTCCACTTCATCAAGGACGTGGTCCTGAAGCGGGGGAGCCAACGACAAGGACTCGGCGCTTACCGGCAACGACTTCGGAGGCAACCTCACCGTCAAGTACTTCGGCAATACGGGCTCCCGCCCGTTCCCATCCCCGACGCTGCGGATAGCCAACAACATCGTGGCCGGTTCGCTCAGGATCTTCAACACCGGCTGGCACGGATCCACGCCAGTGACCGCGGTGCAGATCTACGGCAACACGATCATGGGCGACCTCATCTGCGGCGTCCCCAGCGGGGCCAACAACCCTCCCCCGACCCTTGCGGGAGGGCCGCCGAACATCGTTTTCGGGATGAAGCTCGGCGATTGCGCGGGCCTGTGACGTCACTGCTGAAAGAGAGGAACGAATGAGGCTGATCGGACTCGCTATCGTGGCGGCAGTGGTCTTGGCGTTCGCGCCTGGAGCGGGGGCGTCTCCGTTCCCGAGCGTCGTCTGCAATGACGTCCTGCCAGCGGGCGTGTACTTCCATATCGAGGTCGGCGCTACGCCCTGCGTGGCCGAGCGGGGCATCCTGGTCACAGGCGGCGTCTACGCTGGTGCAGGCTTCACCCTGGGTCAGGAGAACAGGGCTGGCCTGACAGGGATCATCGGTGGCGGCGTTAATCGGTCGCTCGTCGCTGGCACCGGGCCTCTCCAGCTTCACCATGCCCGGATCACGGGCGGCATCGATGCTTTCGGTGCCTCGCACGTCAACGCAATCACGAACAACGACATCACCGGCAACGTCAAGGCCGATCATCTCAGCGCAGGTTGCCTGCCGCAGACGCCGACGAGGCCGTCCTCGTTCCGGCTTGTCAACAACATGATCGACGGCAACGTCCGGATCGTCCGGGGATCCAAGAACGGGTGCCACCCGATGGACTTCATCGTCGTGTCGGGGAACACGATCACAGGCAACCTCGACTGCGGCAGGACGCCGTTCGAGAGGAACGATCCGCCGGTGACGCTCGGCGGAGGCCCGCCGAACATCGTGTTCGGGATGAAGGTCGGCGACTGCGTGGGTCTGTGACCCGCGTCTCGAAGCTGAGGAGGAGGAACAAAGATCTCCGACACTCGCTCGCGGCGAGTGCCTTCGCGCTCGGGCTCACCGAGGTTGAGGTCGCGAGGCTGCTCCGGCATGCCAACCCGAAGGTGACGCTGACTGTCTACGCCGGTCTCACAGACGAGGCGGCGTCGAAGCTCGGCGAGAAGCTCGCCGCGGGCGGCTTCGGCTCGTGACCCCCAGTGTTGCTCTTTGGGGGTCGAATGCAGAGCATGTTGGCTGCAGTGTTGGCTCGCAGCAAACGTCCTCTCACGTCCCCTCACGTCCGTCGACACGAGGGAAAGCGGCCTGAATAAGCCCTAGATGCGACCTGACGCGACATCGCGCCGAATCGACAAGCTGGGGGTCACTAGTTCGAGCCCAGTACCGCCCACTGGGAAAGACGCCGGAAACGGCGTCTTTCTGTTTCCGGTTGGAAACGCGATCGGGCGCGTGGCTAGTTTGTGGCTAGTTCGAGTCAGAAATCTCGCCAGAACTGGCAACGGCTGCTCTATAGTGGCCGTGTTCGGATGATCTCGTCTTGCAGCGCCGCGTCTACGTAGACGGGATGCTGCTCGCTGCGACTGCTCGTCGGTCGTGCCAGCGAAAGGGACGGTCGGCGTCTCCTTGCGATCTTCTCGCGCCGCCGCGTAGGCGATCGACATGCATGAACGGCAGCGTGTCCGATGGCCGTCACGGGCGCGCGTGTCGCGGCTGAAGCGTTACTGCAGGCACGCCTTTGCGCCATCGCGTGCCCACCGATGGACGCTCCGATCTGCAGTGCCCAGATTCTTCTAGGGTGACGTCGTGCTAAGGGGGCGCTGCGCGTGCAATGCCGTTGCGTTCGAAGTCTCGGACGAGTTCGTCACCGCGTTCAACTGCCACTGCTCAAGGTGCCGCGCGATGACAGGCTCGGCGTTCTTGCCCTGGGGCGAAATCGAGCCAGAGAAGCTGAGGGTGACCAAGGGCGCCGACTCATTGATGTTGATCGGTGATGCCCACGGCCACCACGCGAGGCGCTGCGGGGAGTGCTTCTCGCTGCTCTATTGGACGGGCTACGAAGGCAAGATCCGTGTGCCGTATGGCTCACTCATTGACGAGCCAGCGCTCAAGCCCAGCGCGCACATGTTCGTCGGGTCGAAGGCTCGGTGGTATGACATCCTCGACGACCTTCCCCAGCATGACGAGGATCCATGGTCTTGATCCCCGTGCCTTACCCCGATGGGGACTGTCGCCGCGAGAAAAAGTCATGCTGAATATCGGAGGTACGGTCCCGAGGCGTCGCGCGTTCCTATCTCTTCACGTGCTTCGTAAGCGCCTTTAACAGCGCGAGGGATTCCAGCTTCGCGTACCCCGCTGGCACTTCGACCTCATGGAACTTCTGGCCGTCCTGCGGGACGATCGTCGCCGTCATCCCGCGGCGCTTTGAGGGCGATGAAACGTGGCCCTCGACGCTGGCAATCACCTTTCCACGCGCGCTCGTGACGATGGTCATCTTCATGACGCTGTTCCTCCCTGCAGATTGTGTCTAAGGGCCTCACCCTGGTGGATGTTGGTGATCTTCACCCGATAGGAGACCTGGTCGATGCCCCGAACTTCGATGCCCTGATCAGACGCGATCGCGATCCCCAGTGCGCCCGGGTACGCGAATTGTCCGGTATGGGCATGTGCGATTTGCACGCCCTGATCCGCCCATCCGCTCCACGAGTACGCCCATGTGACCGAGGCGCCGGGAGCCAGTGTCACAACCGGCCCTACGTTCTTCCAGGCCATGGTTCCTCCTGTCCGTTTGAACCTCTAGTCGAATACTCTCTGAAGCGCGGTTCGTGAGCGGCTACGGCGGACGCAAACCGCTTGCGACGATCGAATGGTCGAGCGAGCTTCTCGAAGCCGAAGAGATCGCGCTGACGTCCTTCATTCCGGACGCGTTCCTCGACGACGCTGGCTTTCCCGTGTGGGAGAGCGTCCGGGCTGCGGTCGGCGGCGCGATCGCGCTCGCGCTCGACCAGGCCGTCCTCTACGGCACTGGCGCTCCGGCCAGCTATCCGACCGGAGGTCTCCACGCGATCGCGGGAACCGCGCTGTCTGGCACGGACGCGCTGGAAGCGATCGACAAAGCAGCGGCGAAGATCGAGTCGAGCGGGGAGCGCTGATCGACCTCGCGCAAAACGCAGTCGAAGGTGCTTCCCTTCTAGCGCGCCGGGCGTCAAGATGCGGCGGTGCGGGTCATCGTCGGCGTGCTCATCGTCATCGCCTGGTTGGTCGTGCCCACCTGGTTGACGTACGAGATGGGCAAGCAGCTCGGTCGGCGTTGGTACTTGGTGTTCGGGCTTGTGCTCAGCTGGCTCGGCGTGTTGATCGTCGTGTTGCTGAGGCGCTCCGAGCGCGGACAGCTCGCCTAAGCACACTCGACTGCGGGCTCGCGAAGCGGTAGCGCACGCGAGGGGTGAATAAGCGGCTTATTCATGGCTCGGTCGACGAGGTTGAGCCTGCCGACGACCCGTTCGTCGAGGTCGACGAGCTACGAAAACCTGATTCCCGTCTCGGTCGCGAAGGAGATCATCGGCCGCATGGTCGAGAGCGAGTCGGCTCTGATGCGGCTCGCTCGTGTTGTGCAAATGCCGACCGGCATCGAGAAGATCCCGTCCTCGCGTCGACGCCGACGTCGGGCTTCGTTAATCCGGCCTACGGCGGTCTGAAGCCGACAGGACCGGTCGACTGGGAGAGCGAGGTTCTGACCGCTATGCGGCGCTACTCAACCGCTGAAAGGAACGGTGACCATGCTCCGCTATCGGAAGGTGCTGACCGGATCAGGCTGGCCGCAAGCTCGGCCTGCAAACCAGCGCACCCATTCCTCCTGCTCAACGGTCTCGACAGCTTCGGCTTTGTAGGCGTGTCGCACCCAAGCGACAGCTTCCGCTGGCGGGACACCCGCAAGAGCGGCCATGCACGCCAACACCGTCCCGGTGCGGCCACTGCCACCGACACAGCCGATCTCGACAAGTTCGCCACGGCGCGCTCGCATGAACGCGTCCTCGATCTTCCGCGCGGCTGACTCGGCGTCATCGGGTAGGCCGAAGTCCCTCCACTCGATCAGATCTGCGGGCCAGCTCGGCTGCCACCGCCCGTCGAGGTAGAGACCGAATGACCGCTCCGGATCATCGATGCGACGATCGAAGATCGAGGATGCGCGCACGCGCGACCCATCGGGAAACCTCACGATCACGCCCGGCAGCGTAACGTCACCCGACTTACGGGAACCCAAGCCGGTCGGCACCGAATCCACCTAGAATCGTGCGATACGTGCAACGCGGTGCCGGACCGGTGCCGGACCAGACGGCCTCTACCCCCTGATTTGCAGGCTGCTTCGAGGCCCGTACCGCCCACTGGGAAAGCCGCCAGAAAAGGCGGCTTTCTGTTTCGGGATGGTGCTGTCGCCGCTGAAAACAGGACGCGCATTCGACGACAATGCGACACGTCGTTGGAGAGGGAACCCTCGCCTGCGCCAGCGCTCAGGAATGACGCCTGAGCCCACGGTCCAGGATGAGACGGCGAACAACAGCGACGACTCCCCGGCCGACGGCATCCAGCGTGACCACGCCGATCAAGAAGAGTGCGAACACGACGAGGGGTGCGCCGCCCTCCCTGTCGCCGTGAGCGCGTGCGAGCAGAATTCCCGCAACGCCGACTAGAAGTGCAGCGGTGAAGAACACTCGGCCGGGCTGGGAGAGCCGAAGCCGGTGACCGAGCCATCTCCAATAGCTTCGGAGTCTCGCCACGCGTGAAGTCTAGGTGAGAGAAACGAGCGGCACCTTGAGCGAGCATCTTCTCACCTGAGGTAGTCGGGCATACCGCTACTCAGTAGTGACGCGAGTGTCGAAACCGGTGAGCGTCAACGTCGTCGACGACCCTTTCGTCGAGGTCGACGAGCTTGCGGCGAAACGTCGTGCGCGACTGACGCACGAGACGTAGCACCTGGCGTTCGCCGCCCGTCAAGTAGCGCGAGGCCTGCGTCGATAACGACACCGTGCGGGATTGGCGAAAGGCATGGGCGATCTGGGTCGTGGCCACGGTTGCGGCGATGCCTGCGTCTGCGGCTTTGTGGATGGTGGGAGGCAATTCATTTTGCGGGGAGGAGGACTACGACACGCCGCCTGGCTCGATAGGTGACGCGCTTTGCACGACGCTCGTTCACCCAGTGGTCCCGTGGGCCTCGCTTGCCGCAGTTCCGGTCGTGTTGGCTGCCGTGGGTGGGTTCGTCGCCATCAGGCGACGTAAAGAGAGCCTGTTCCTGATCGCGGTGTGTGCGCCGTTCGTGTTGGTAGTACTCGTCGTGTTTGCAGTGCTCGCGATTGACTGACACGTAGCGCGTAGCGCGCTAGTCTCGATGCGCCACGTGGGTAGCGAGGAGTTCGAGAGCTCGACGAATCGCTAGTAAATGTGCAGCTTGTCCAGGAGCGCGAGCGGGTCGTCGAGGGACTCGAACAGGTCCTTGTTGTGCTTGATCATCTTGCTGCGCATGTAGACACGAAGCCACTGCTTGTAGATGTACAGCTCGTAGCGATCCAGCATGTCCCTGAGTGGTAGGTCACGCTGCGCGATGAGCCCCGCTAGGTACATCGCACACTCGAAACCAAGCGAAATCGACTGAAAGTACGGCGAGCCGATGGCCGAGTCGCCGGCGAGGAACACTGGCGAGCTGGCGAAAGGGTGGTCGCTTGGCCCCGCTGTAGGCCACTGCCGACTGGTGGCATTGCGCGCTCGGTACAGATCCATGGGAATCCGGACGATCTCGAGGTCGCCGAGTATCTCGCCGTGCGTCTCCTCCTTGACCTTGTCGATGAATCGGTCCATCGACTGAGCGACGTCAGGAACGTTGCTGCGAAGCCACTCCCCGTCGAAGCGAGACGGCATCGCGTCGAAGTCCTCCGCGCTGATGTTGACGATGCCCGTGACGTGGCTGACGCTGCCGTCGTAGTGCGTGCGGTGGACCATCGGAATGAACTTGTAGTGCGCGTTCTCGATGTTCTTGTAGTACTTGCAGTACTCGTTGCAGTCGTACGGTTGGCCGTACAGGAAGGTGATCACCAGCGCATATTCGAGCCGGATCTTGACCGTGTTCGCGCCACCATTCGCTTCGCGGAAGCCAGTCGTCAGGTGATCTCGAAGCAGCGAGTTGCTGCCGGTGCAGTCGATCAGGACGTCTCCCGGTTCGAGCATCGCGATCGCGTCTTCCGCGGTTACGACGGCCGCGGTGCGCTGCACCCCATTCGACACGCGCGCATCGATCAGATCGCTGACGGAGCGCTCGATGGAATTGAGCGGGCAGAACCCCAAGGTCCAGTCGCGAAGAAGCACCATCAGGTCCGAAGGAATCGACTGCCTGAACGCGAGCCCCTCGCCGAGCTCTAGTGGATCGAAGATCGCCTCGACGCTATCTCCATCGATGGAATCGACACGGTAGGTCTCGACTGAGTCCGCCACGAGGTACGGTGCGAGCTGAACCATCCGGGTTCGCGTGTACTCATGGCGCTTCTCATAGAGTCGCACAGAGAACCTCTCCATCGATTGGAGCAGTGCTGTGAGCAAAAGGCCCACGGGTCCTGCGCCGACGACGTGCACTCGTACGTTGGAGGGCAGTCTCTCTAGAGCCGTGGAGTCAGATCTGGGTTGCCGCATTCGCCTCGTTGTTCGAGCTGCACACCGGACACGTTACGCGACGCGACGCCGAGCCTCGACAACAGTGTCCGGGGTTCGGACACCGTTGAGCAAGAATCGAGTCCGAACTCAGACCCGAAGGCTTCACTCGTCACGAATCTTTGGTTCGCTGGGCCACGACGACGGCGTCCCACTTGACGGAGTCGTCGCGGATGTAGCGCACCAACTCCATCTCCTTGTCGGTCAGGCTCGGCCGGCCGCCGGTGTCATCGATCTGCGAGCGCAGATGCTCCCTGACGGCGGTCGCGGTGAAGTTCCGCAGGAAGTGCCGGATGCCATGCACGTTTTCCTCCTTGCGCTTGGGCTCGGCTGAGGGCTTTCGCGATTCGGATTTTTAGGGATCGAGCCGCGAACAGTGCCACTGTTCGACCTTCGGCGAGACCGCGGCCGTTTTGCCCCGGCTCGCCGGCTCGTCTTGGAGTCCGGAAAGGTCTGCATCGCGCTCGGCACAGTCCCGTTAGGCTCGGCGCGGCTCGATGTCGACGGCAACCGTAGGGATCATCGTTACTGGCCTCGTCGCGATCGCCGGATTTGTCGCCAGCGAGGTTCGTGCCCGCCGCGCGGCTGAGGAAGCGAAAACGCTTATGCAGCAGCAGTATGAGAACGAGCATGATCTTCGCCGCCGTGACCGCACCTTTCAGAATCTCCGTGAGGCGTATCTGCGCGTTCTCCGCTGGACCATGCTCGCTGATCAACAAGTCTGGGCGCTTGAGCCGCTCCAGAGAGGTAGGGGATTTCAGCCGCCCGAAGATCTCGACGAGGAGGTGTTTCGCGAGATGTGGGTCGAGGCGGAGGCGTTCGGCTCGGCCGACGTGCGGGAGGCGATTAGGCACTTGAACGACAGGTACTACCTGTTCATGAGCAATCGCACCGCTGTCGACTATTGGGCCGGTCAACTGGACGAGAAGAGAGCGCAGTCAGGCGTCACTCAGGATGACGAGGAAGAGATGAAAGCGCGGTTGGACGTCCTTCAGGATGGTGGGGAAGAGCTGCGCGACGGGTTCAAGGATCTGCGCGACCTGATCCGCGACGAGCTGGCCAACGTCTAGCGGGCTACCCTTCCTCGTGCGGACTTGCGTCTAGCGTCAGGCACGCGAATGTGCAGTTCGTCAGGACATAGCTGAGGGCGAGCCCGCGAAGCAGTGCCAGTGATGGCGGGCGCCGAAGCCGTTTGGCGCGTGTCGCCGCGCGCGCTCGGACTTGGCGTTGATCCACCCGAGCATGCCGGCAACGGTAGCCTCGGCCGGGTGTTCGACCACGTCGGCGTCGCCGTCTCGGATCTCGCGGCCTCCGAGCGCTTCTACCGCACCGTCCTGAGTGTCCTGGGCGTCGAGCCCAGCCATGCGGACGGCGAGCTGGTCGAGTGGGAGGACTGGGACATCGGGCTCACGGACGGCGAGCACCCGATTACCCGCGGGCTCCACGTCGGCTTCCGCGCCCGCGACCGCGCGCAGGTCGACGCGTTCTGGCAGGCGGGCGTCGACGCGGGGTACCGCGACGACGGCGTGCCGGGGCCGCGCACGCAGTACGGCCCGACGTACTACGGCGGATTCCTGCTCGACCCCGACGGCAACAGCGTCGAGGCCGTCCACGGCGACCGCGAGGACGCCGTGCCCGACGGCCAGATCGACCACCTGTGGCTCCGCGTCCGCGACCTGCAGGCCTCCCGGCGCTTCTACACGACGATCGCTCCGCACGCCGGGCTCCGCCTGACGCAGGACGAGCCCGGCCGCGTGCAGCTGTCCGGCCCGGACTACAGCTTGTCGCTCGTCCGGGACGGGCGGCCTCTGACGGAGCACGTCCACGTCGCGTTCCCCGCGCGCGAGGATGCCGCCGTGCGCGCGTTCCACGCCGCGGCGCTCGCGGCGGGTTACGAGGACAACGGCGCGCCGGGCGAGCGCGCGGTCTACCACCCGGGCTACTACGGCGCGTTCGTGCGCGACCCGGACGGGCACAACGTCGAGGTCGTCAACCACAACCAGGGCTGACCCGTGGCCAGTGTTCCGGGACGACGCCATAGGATTGCGCCGTGCCGTTCACGCTCAGCAACATCAAGCAGGATCTGGAGGACATCGGCCCGAGGTTCGACGGCGCGCCGGACCTCGAGTTCCGCGCGGCGACCAAGGCGCTCGAGCTCGAGGAATCCGCCCTGAGCTACCAGCGCATCCCGCCCGGCTATCGCTTTCCATACGGCCACACGCACATGAAGCAAGAGGAGGTGTACGTGGTCCTGCGCGGGAGCGGGCGGATGAAAGTCGACGACGAGATCGTCGAGCTCAAAGAATGGGACGCGGTGCGGGTCCCGCCCGGCACGTGGCGAGGCTACGAGGCTGGGCCAGAGGGCCTCGAGATCCTCGTCATCGGCGCGCCCAACCTCGGCGAGGATCCGCGCGAAGACGTCAATGGCCAGCGCGACTGGTGGGCTGACTAGCCCAGAGTGGTCACATGCCGCTTCAACGGATGGACAATGTAGGCATTGTCGTCGACGACCTACCGGCGACGATCGCGTTCTTTCGCGAGCTCGGCCTCGAGCTCGAAGGGCGAGCCACGATCGAAGGAGACTGGGCAGGGCGCGTCACCGGACTGCGCGACCAGCGCGTCGAGATCGCCATGATGCGCACGCCGGACGGCCACAGCCGGCTCGAGCTCTCGCGATTTCTCACCCCGCCTGCGGTCGCCGATCACCGGAACGCCCCGGTGAACGCTCTCGGCTACCTACGCGTCATGTTCGCCGTGGACGACATCGACGATACGCTCGCCCGGCTCCGCAAGCGCGGCGCGCAGCTCGTCGGCGAAGTGGTCCAGTACGAAGACGTGTATCGGCTCTGCTACATCCGGGGGCCCGAAGGACTTCTCATCGGGCTCGCCCAGGAACTCGGCTGAGCGCCGGCAGGGAAAGGAATCGTTCGTGGAGACGCACACCGACCTCGCAGTTGAAATCAGCTCGCTCGCCCTTGTCGACACGCACGAGCATCTACTTCCCGAGGATCAGTGGGCCGGCGACAACGCGAAGCTCATCGAGGGGATGAAGGAGGCTGGCGAGCGGGGATGGGGCGACCCCGACCCCGACATCCTTCAGGACCTCTTCATGAACTACGTCCCAAGCGACCTTGAGGTTGCCGGTGCCACGAAGGAGGCGCTCCAACGCCTGTTCGACCCAGCGGCCGGCGATATCGAATCCCGCTTCGCAGGTATCCGCGAGGCGTGGGAGGCAACACAGTTCACGGGATACGGTGAAGCCGTTCGGCTGATTGCCCGCGAGGTCTACGGACTTGAGGCCGTCACCCCCGAGGGTCTGGAAACGGCACAGCGAAGGCTGGAGGAGCTTCGGCAGCCTGGCGAGCGACTCCGCCTGCTGAGCGAGGTCGCGGGCCTCGACCACGTACAGATCGATGACTTCGAGTGGGCCTGCAAGCCCGACGACTCCGGTCCAGACTTCTTCCTCTACGACCTTTCCTGGGAGGGCTTCGCCCGTGGCGACATAAAGGTCGAGGACATCCGGCAGGAGACCGGTATCGAGGTGTCAACACTCGAGGATCTGCGCGAGGCATTGGCTGCGATTTTCCAGCGCTACGCAGCCTGCGCGATCGCCGTGAAAGCCCAACACGCCTACATGCGAACGCTGCGCTGGCAGGAGCGTTCAGACGACGAGGCAGCACGCGCACTCACCATCGTTCTTGCAGGAGGCGAGGTAGATGAAGGGACTCGTCTTGCGCTCGGGGACTGGTGCTGGGCTCGCGGAGTCGAGCTTGCGATCGAGCACAACCTGCCCTTCAAGCTGCACACCGGCCACCACGCGGGCACCGGCTCCATGCCTATCGACTGGGTCCGGGCCGGCAACCTCTGTCCGCTCCTTGCGCGCTATCCCGAGGCCCGATTCGTGCTGATGCACACCGCCTACCCATACAGCGACGAACTCGTTTCGATCGCCAAGCACTACCCGAATGTATGGGTGGATCTGTGCTGGGCATGGTCAATCGATCCGTACAACTCGGCCGACTTCGTGCGTCGCTTTCTGCACGCAGTCCCCAGCAACAAGCTGTTCGGGTTCGGCGGCGACACCTTCTGGCCTACGGCCGCCGTCGCGTACTCCATCCAGGCGCGACGTGGCCTCCAGCGCGCACTCGAAGCGGAGATTGTCTCGGGCGACCTGACCGAGCCGGAGGCGATCACCATCGCCCACCGGCTGATGCGCGACAACCAGTACGCCTGCTTCGACATCGACGGCACCCGCGCGGCTATTCGAGCGCAGCTCGCGCCCGTCGACGTCTGAGTCAGCTGGAAAGCAGCTCCACGAGAAGAGAGGAAGGCTACGGTTTAGCGATGAAGACTTTTAACCTCAACGGCGACGAGTGGGACGGGACGCGGGACCGCGAGGGCTGGCGCGTCAAGGGCGCGTTTGTCGGCCAACGCATCGGCGGTGAGCTCATCGGCGCGACCATGTCCGAGGTCGAGCCTGGCGACAAGCTCTGGCCCTACCACACGCACCACCTGAACGAGGAATGGGTGGTCGTGCTCCGCGGCGAGCCGACGCTGCGCACGCCCGAAGGTGAGCGTGTGTTGAAGCAGGGTGACGTCGTCTGCTTTCCGCGGGGCAAGGACGGTGCGCATCAGATCATCAACGGAACAGACTCACCAATTCGCGTACTCATGCTCTCCTCGATGATCGGCGGCGAGATCATCGAGTACCTCGACACCGGAAAGGTTCTCGCCAAGGACGCCCAGGACGAAGACATCATGTTCGCGCGGCCGGGACCCACGGCCGAGTTCTGGGAAGGCGAGGACTAGCCCCGAAAGATCGGCGTTTCACCGTTTCACCCCGCGTGGGCGATGTGTCGCGGCGTGGTGACACGTAGTCTCGGGCCCAAATTCTCTACCGAGGGAGGTCATCATGACCACCACCAGCGTGCTCCCTGACGTCGGGATCGAGCTTCGGGAGGGTTACGCCGAAGTCGGCGATCAGACCTTGCATTACGTCGAGGCCGGTGACGGGCCGCTGATCGTTCTGCTGCACGGCTTCCCCGAGTTCTGGTTCGGTTGGCGGCGACAGATCGAGCCGCTCGCGGCGGCGGGTTTTCGGGTAGTCGCCCCCGACACGCGTGGCTACAACCTGTCATCGAAGCCAGAGGGCTTCGAGTCCTACGCCGTCGACCTGCTCGCCGCCGACATCAGCGGCCTCATCGGAGAACTCGGTGCCGAGTCTGCGCTGTTGGTCGGTCACGACTGGGGCGGAAGCATCGCCTGGACCGTCGCGATGAACCACCCCGAGGTGGTCGACCGACTCGCCATCCTCAACGCGGCCCATCCACGGCGGCTCTCGGAGGGACTCCACAACCCGAACCAGCTTCGGAAGTCCTGGTACTTCTTCTTCTTTGCAGTGCCGGGGCTGCCCGAGGAGATCGTGCACGCCAGAGACTGGCACTTCTTCCGTCACTTCCTGCATGACGCGAACCCTGCTTATTCGCCGCAGGAAATCGAACAGATACGTCGAGGCGTGGTCGCAGCCGGGGGCAGCGGCCGGGATGATCAACTACTACCGCGCATCGGTACGACAGTCCCAGAAGGAAGCCGCGGCAAAGCTTCGCCCGATCTCGGCGACGACACTGGTCATCTGGGGGGAGCGTGATTCCTATCTCGGCTCCGAACTCGCCGAGCCCGACCGCGACGACGTGCCCAACCTCGACCGCGTTGAACGCCTGACCGACGCGTCGCACTGGGTGCATCACGACGAGGCTGATCGCGTCAACCAACTGCTCATCGACTTCTTCGCCCCTGCATAGGCACTAGCCGCCGGCAACCGGTTCGCCACAATCGAGCGCTGCATCGGTCGACCTGACGCGTCAGCATGACCTCCACATGGCATCTGGCGGAAAGGAGGAGGCATGCGTCGCTTGAACTTCCTGGACGACGAACCGTGGGACGAAGCGGATGACGACGTACGCCGTCGATGGTTCGGACACCCGTTCGGTGCCGACATGCTCGGCGCATCGCTGACCGAGCTGCGGCCCGGAGCGGACGGAGGCCCGTTGCACATGCATTACGGCGTCGAGGAGATGTTCTTCGTCCTCAGCGGGACGCCGACCGTCCGCACGCCGGATGCCGAGGACGAGCTCTCTCCGGGGGACGTCGTCTACTTCCCCGAGGGGCCAGACGGGCTCCACACGTTCTCGAATCCGACGGAGGAGCCGGCGCGGCTACTCGGTATCTCGACGAAGCGGTTCCCCGACGTCGTCGCCTACCCAGAGCGTGGCGTCGCTTGGGTCGCAACGCGTCACCCCGAGCGCGCCGTTCCGGATGGGGGAGACGAGGGAATCATCGCCCGCTTCGAACTACCCGAGTAGCCGCTGCCGGGCGGCTCGATCGTTAGCTTCCTCCGGGTGAAGGTCACCGCTGAGGCGGCGCGTCGCTTTCTCGTCGCGCGGCACTTCCTCGCGCCGGCGCGATCCCTCGAGGGTGGCCCGGACGCGGTGCTCGAGGTCTTCCGAAGGTTCGGGTCGATCCAGTTCGACCCGATCGCGGTCGCCGGCCGGAACCACGACCTCATGCTGCACGCGCGCGTCGCCGGCTACGAGCCCGCCTGGTGCGACGTGCTCTATGAACGCCGTGAGATCTTCGAGGCGACCAACAAGGCGTTGTCGTTCGTCCCGACGAGCGAGTTCCCCTGGTTCCGTCATGTCATGGGCCGCAAGGGGCCCAAGTTCCACTCCGCAGGCGCTCGCCGACAACGCCGCGGTGGCCGAGCGCGTGCTCGAGCGGCATCCGGGCGGACGGACCGCTGTCCTCGGCCGACTTCGAGCGGGAGAGCGGCCCGACGAAGAACTGGTTCGGAATGCCGGAGAACGCCGTGCGCGCCGTGCTCGAGGCGCTCACCGTCACGAGCGTGATCGGCCTCGCGCGGCGCGACGGCAACGTTCGGTACTACGACCTCCTCGAACGGCTGCTCCCGGCGAAGGTGCTCGCGAAGAAGGTGCCGGAGCGAGAACAGCTCCGGCACAAGATGCTGTCCCGGTACCGCGCCCACGGCCTTCTCGGCCCCGGCGGCGCCGGCGGCACGTTCGCCCGCATCGCCGATCCGCCGGTGCGGAACGACCTGCGCAAGGAGCTGGTCGAGCTCGGCGCGCTCGTGCCCGTCGAGGTCGAGGGCGTGCGCGGCAAGCGCTTCGTCCTCGCCGAGGAGCTCGCGCTGCTGGAGGCGCCGCCGGAGCCGACGCCCTCCGTCGCGTTCATCGCCCCGTTCGACTCGCTGCTGTGGGACACCGCCCTGCTCGCGAGCCTGTTCGACTTCGACTACGTGTGGGAGGGCTTCTTCAAGCCGGAAAAGCGCCGTTGGGGCTACTACGTGCTCCCGATCTCCTTCGGCGACCGCTTCGTCGGCCGGATCGAACCGCGGATCGACCGGGACCAGGCCCGCGTGGAGGTGCTCGACGTCTGGTGGGAGGACGGCTTCGCGCCGCGTCGCGCCGACGGGTTCGTCGACGCGATGCGCGACGCGCTCCGCGCGTACCTGCTCTTCGCGGGCGCAGGCCGCCTCGAGTGGGCGTCCCACCTTGCAACGGAGAAGCGGCTCTTCCTGACGCGCCCGTGAACAAAGACCAACGTCACGCGGGTCTCTTCGTTTCCCGACGGTAGAGTGCTGTCGTGACGCAGACCCCGTCTGACTTGATAGGCGCGCGGATCATGGAGTTGGACGACTGGCGTGGTGAGATGCTCGCCCGGATTCGTACCCTCATCAAGCAAGCCGACCCCGAGGTGGTCGAGGAGTGGAAGTGGAAAGGGACTCCCGTGTGGTCACACGACGGGATCATCTGCACGGGCGAGACCTACAAGAGCGTGGTGAAGATGACCTTTGCCAAGGGCGCATCGCTGGAAGACCCGTCGGGCCTCTTCAACTCGAGCCTGGAAGGCAACGTCAGGCGCGCCATCGACATTCGCGAAGGCGAGAAGATCGACGAGAAGGCTCTGAAGGCTCTCATTCGCTCCGCTGTCGCCCTGAACACGTCCAAGTAGTACCTCGGATGGCGTCCCCCGCTCTCTACTGGCACGCGCGGGTCTTCGGCAACATCGGGCATGTCTACGAGGTCTTGCCCGGCGCCAAGAAGCTTCTGCAGACCCAGGGCCTGACCGACATCAAGCAAGGGGCCGCGGATGTCTCCGGCCGGACGCCGAACACGCATGCCGCGATCGGGTTCGTGAAGTTCGGGAACACGGTGACGGCTGTCGTCATGGTCGCCGGCACGGTCGGTACGGAGACGAAACAGGTGTGCAAGAAACTCAGCGACGCCATCGACAAATGGGCTGTCGCGTAGGCCGGCCTTAGGAGAGAGCCCGCTCGAGTGCGCTGCGGTCTGTCGGACCGCCGTGCGTGGCGAGCACGAGCTCGACCGGCAGGTCGAGCACCGGCCGCAAGCCCTCGAGGATCTCCTCGGCTGAGACACCCTCCTTCAACCACTCACGATCGAGCTCGAGACCGTTGCCACGGTCGATGAGCGTGTCGCCGGCGACGAGCGCGCGGCTTCCCTCGACCCACCGGACGAGGTCGTTCGGCTCGAATCCCTCGAATGCCAAGACCCCGACGGGAAGTCGGTCGCCGGCCCGGAACACGTTCGCGTCGAGCGGATTCGGGTCGCCCTCGTCCGGCGGCGGCGCGTAGAGCGTCACGCCGAGCCGCTCGACGAGCTTCTCGGCGTCTCGCGCATGCCATTGACATGTGAGCACGATCACCGTCTCGCGGCCGTGCGCACGCTCCGCGATCTCGTCCGGCACGCTCAGCGGATCGAAAAGGAGCAAACGCGCGCCGTCGTCGATCGCGTAGGACGAGACCATCTCGCCCCAGTCCGCGCCGGGCTTCCATGCTGGGTGCGCCGCCTGCCAGTGCCAGACGCCTGTCCGCAGCTCCTGCACGCGCGGGATCCTAGTTGTCCGTGCCCACAGCCTTCGCGATACGACGTGCGCTCGCGTGTGCATGACTACGCTGCTCGGGCGATGGAGTTCCACTCGACGAACGGAGGGGACCCGCGGCGGCCGGGACTCGAGGAGGAACGGTTCCTGCATCATGGCGCGATCGGCGCGTTCGCGATCGCGGCGATCGCGTTCGCAATCTTCGTCGTCGGAATTCTCGAGCTCCCTTGGTGGCTGGACGCGATCGCGCTGGCGATCGGCATCTTTGCCCTGCTCGCGGCGATCACGCTCAGACGCCAAAACGCCCGCTAACCCGCAACGGGTGGCGACACCGGGCGAGGAGGGGAGTAGCGTGGAAATCCCTGGCCTCTGGGGACTGGCTGCAGGCCGGGGGATGGACGCCATGAAGGGCCGCCGCTCCCCCTCGCAAGGTGCGGCGGCCCCCTTTCCCCCAAGTTCAAGGTCCCCCCGGCCGCCGTACCTGCGTGGCGAAAGTAACTAACTAGGGCTGCGGAGTCAAGGCCCCCCGCACCCACCTGGGAATTCAGGTCGTGGGGCGTCTAACTCCAAAGGGGTAACGGCATGACGGTTTCGGCAGATTTATGGCGTCAGCGTGGCCGAGATCCGTTGACATGGACTTGGATATCACTGACATTCCGACGACCTAGACGGGGGTCCAGGCGGCGTCGCCTACCGGCTCCCATCGCACGACCAACGAAAAGGGGACTCTTGGGAACGAAGCGTTTTCGCGGCCTGACGCTTGTTGCACTTGTGGCGCTCGCGGGTCTGATCGCCACGACAGCATCGGCCGGGGGGTCCCATCAGCTCCTTCCCCAGTCGGCCTCGCCGTCCAGAGAGGACGGGCAGCTCACGAACGAGACCCCGAAGTTCTGGCTCGTCGAGTACCCGAGCGCCCCGCTGGCCGACGGCGGTGGCGACAACGCCGTCGACGGCGACGATACGTCCTTCAAGAAAGAGGCGAAGGCCGACGGCGTGAGGTTCAAAGAGCGCCTCCGCCTCCGCGTTGTGTGGAACGGGGTCTCGATCGAGGCCAAGCCCGAAGAGATCGCCAAGATCCAGCAGTTCGCATCCGTCAAGGCCGTCTATCCCGTCGAGCACCACGCGCTTCCGCCGGAGACACGGATCTCGCCCGACCTCGCGAACGCAATCCAGATGACGGGCGCGGACATTGCCCAGAACGAGCTCGGCTTGACAGGCAAGGGCGTTCGGGTCGCGGTCATCGACTCGGGCATCGACATCCAGCACCCCGACCTGGGTGGCGGATTCGGCCCAGGCACGCGGATCCCGAAGGGCTGGGACTTCGTGGGCGACGCCTTCGACGGCGACAACACGCCGCTGCCCGATGCGATTCCCGACGACTGCGAGGGGCATGGCACGCACGTCGCCGGCATCATCGGAGCCAACGGCGAGGTCAGGGGCGTGGCGCCAGGGGTGACCTTCGGTGCCTACCGCGTCTTCGGCTGCGACGGCACCACGACTGACGACGTCCTGCTCGCCGCGATGGAGCGCGTCCTCAAGGACCACATGGACGTGCTGAACATGAGCATCGGCGAGGCGTTCAACAACTGGCCGGACAGCCCGGTCGCCGACGCAGCCGACCGGCTGGTGAAGAAGGGGATCGTCGTCGTCACCTCGATCGGCAACAGCGGCGCCAACGGCCTCTACGCGGCCGGGTCACCCGGCGTGGGCGACCGCGTCATCGGCGTGGCCTCGTTCGACAACACCCGCACGACGCTGCGCACGTTCTCGTCCGACGGAGCGCTCGTCGGGTACGAGCAGGCATCCTCGTCGCCGCTTGCCCCGCTCACGGGCGACGACACGATGTCCCGCACCGGCACGGCGGCCTCGACCGCCGACGCGTGTGCGGCGCTCCCGGCCGGAAGCCTCTCAGGTACGTACGCACTCGTTCGACGTGGCGGCTGCTCGTTCTACGCCAAGGCGCTCACCGCGCAGAACGCGGGGGCGGAGGGCGTCGTCATCTACAACAACGTTTCCGGTCGGATCGGCGGCATCTCCGTCGACCCGATCGACGGCGGCGTGCCCGGCGGCCCGGCGATCACTATCCCGGTCGTGAACATCTCCGGCGAGGACGGCGCCCAGCTGAACACCAACATCGCCGCAGGCCCGATCACGTTCTCCTGGAACGACCAGCCGTCGTCCTTCCCGAACGCGACGGCGGGGCTCATCTCGCCCTTCAGCTCGTACGGCCTGGCCGCCGACCTGTCCCTCAAGCCGGACATCGGGGCTCCGGGAGGGTTCATCTGGTCGACGCTCCCGCTCGAGCAGGGCGGTCACGGGACGATCAGCGGCACCTCCCAGGCCGCGCCTCACGTCGCCGGAGCGGTCGCGCTGCTCCTGCAGTCGCGCGCGAGCCTGCGCCGGAAGCACGACGGTGAGCGCGACAACGACTGGCGCGACGGCCGCGACGACGACAACAACATCGCCCGCGTGGCGCAAATCCGGGACATCCTCCAGAACAGCGCCGACCCGCAGCCCTGGTGGGGCATTCCGGAGCTCGGGCTGCTCGACAACGTGAATCGCCAGGGCGCCGGAATGCTCGACATCGTCGGCGCCGTGCAGTCGAGGTCGCTCGTGTTGCCCGGGAAGCTCTCTCTCGGCGAGGGCAACTCCGCGATCACGCGGCGGATCACCATCAAGAACAACGGCAACCGGCCCGTCACCTACACGCTCTCGCACGAGCCGGCGCTCGCCAACGGGCCGGAGATCTTCCAGCCCACGTTCTGGGACTCGTACGCCACCGCCTCGTTCAGCCGCTCGACCGTCACGGTCAGCGGCGGGGACTCACGGTCGATCGACGTCACGATCACGCCGCCGTCCGACAGCGACCTGCCGGACAAGAGCATCTACGGGGGATACGTCGTCGTGACGCCCGCGGCAGGGTCGGGCAGCGTGCTGCGCGTTCCGTACGTCGGCTTCAAGGGCGACTACCAGTCGATCCAGATCCTCGCGCCGACGGCCACCGGCTTCCCCTGGCTCGCGCGCCCCGCAGGCGCGAGCTTCCAGAAGCTCAACGGCGGAACGTTCAGCCTCGTGGGCGGCGACGTTCCGTACGTCGTCTTCCACATGGATCTGCAGGCGCGGCGCATGGCCCTGCTCGTCGTCGACTCGCGGGGTCGCACGCTCGGCCGTGCGCTCGAGCTCGAGGACCTTCCGCGCAACAGCACCAGCACGAGCTTCTTCGCGTTCACCTGGGACGGCACGTACATGGCGGGCAAGCGGGGCGAACGCTTCAAGACCGCGCCGGACGGGACCTACAAGCTCGTCCTCTCCGCGGAGAAGCCCTTGGCCGAGCGGAACAACCCGGCGCACGTCGAGACGTGGGCTTCGCCGAGCTTCAGCATCGACCGGCCCTAGCAGCGGTATCCCATCGCAACCAGAGAAAAGGCCCCGCATTCGCGGGGCCTTTCTCGTGCTGCGCCTATCCGACGTTCTAGCGCTTGCGCCGCGTCGTCGTCCGGCGCCGCCGGAGGCCGGCGGTCTTGCGGGTTGCCGTCGAGCGGCGGGCAGTGCTGCGCCGCTTCGCCGTGCCCCGCTTGGCGGTTGTCCGCTTCTTGGCGGTCGTCCGCTTCTTGGCGGTCGAGCGCTTCTTGGCGGTCGTCCGCTTCTTGGCGGTGCTCCGCTTCTTCGCCGTGCCGCGCTTCTTCGCGGTCGAGCGCTTCTTTGCCGTGCCGCGCTTCTTCGCGGTCGAGCGCTTCTTGGCGGTCGTCCGCTTCTTGGCCGTGCTGCGCTTCTTGGCGGTCGTCCGCTTCTTCGCCGTGCTGCGCTTCTTGGCGGTCGTCCGCTTCTTCGCCGTGCTGCGCTTCTTGGCGGTCGTCCGCTTCTTGGCGGTTGTCCGCTTCTTGGCGGTCGTCCGCTTCTTGGCGGTCGTCCGCTTCTTGGCGGTCGTCCGCTTCTTGGCCGTGCTGCGCTTCTTCGTGCCAGTCGTACGCTTCCGCGTAGTCGAGCGCCGGCGGCGACCCGAGGACGACTGCACCTTGGAGACGGCCTCGGCCGCTTCCTCGTGCTGCTCTTCGGGCTGGATCTCCTGGCCGTCCTGGCTCCCGATGCTTTCTTCGCGGGTCTCGACCTGACTTGGGAACTGCCCAACTTCGAAGCTCGACATCTGCCCTCCTGATTCGGATATCTGCTCTACCAGCCGGCCCGTCTCCTCATCGTCACCTTCGCGCGCGATATCTGCTTGCGCGACAACGCCGACGAGCCGCCCGTCCGCTTCCACGACTGGAAGTCGACGGATCTGATACTTCGCCATGATTCGCAGCGCTTCGTCCAGATCCTGCTGGGGATCGATCGTGACGAGCTGCGCGGACGCCACCTCTCGAACCTTCACGTGATCGGGGTCTCTCCCCTCAGCTGCGACCCGTGTCGCGATGTCACGGTCGGTCAGCATCCCGATCAACTTGTCGCCCTCGACGATCGGTGCGAGGCCGACATCCTCCTTCCGCATCATCGTCGCTGCGTACGCAACGGAGTTCTCTGCGTCGATGGTGCACGGATTGGAGGTCATGACGTCTCGTATGTGTTGAGGCATCGCTCCTCCTCGTTGTTTGAACCGCACGTTGCGTACCCCGTGCGGTTCCCTACAAAACGGTGAAAATACAACACGTGTCGTACGGATCACGCATTCGCGAGCTTGCTCTGTCCTTTCCTGAGACGTATGAAGACGCGCCATGGGGTCATCCGGTTTTCAAGGTTGGCGACAACAAGATGTTCGCAGCGATGTCGGATGGAGATGATCCCGTCACGCTGACGATCAAGCTCACGGCGGAGGAGCGCGAAATTGCGCTGCATATGCCGTACGTGAGCGTTGCGCGTTACGTCGGCCGGTATGGATGGGTGAGTGCACGCGTCACCGACGAGGAGTCGCTGGAAAACGCGCTGGAATGGTTACGGGAGAGCTACTGGCTCAAGGCGCCGGCGAGATTGCGCAGCGCGGTGGAAGAGACTTGACAATTCGCCGAAGCGAGTCCGTGACGGCGCGAATGACGACCGTTCGTCCCGCGACCGACGACGACGCCGACATGCTCGTCGCCTGGCACGAGGACCCCGAGGTTGCCCGCTACTGGGACGGCGAGACGTTCACGGGCGAGGAGATGCACGACCGTCTCGCCCGGTCGGACGTGGCGTCGTTCGTGGTCGAGGAGGGCTCGACGCCCGTCGGATATCTCCAGGTCTGGCACGAGGGCGGAGAGACCGGGCTGGACATGTTCCTCGTCCCGGAAGCGCGCGGGCGTGGCCTGGGCTCCGACGCAGCGCGGGCGGTCGCGTCGCACCTCATCGCCGCGGGGCGGTGCTCGCGCGTGACCGTCGACCCCTACCTCTGGAACGAGCCGGCAGTGAGGGCCTGGCGCCGGGCCGGCTTCGTCGACGTGGAGGAACGTGAGGCCGACGAGGAGCACACGGCGCCGTGGCTGCTCATGGAGTTCCGGCCCTAGTCCGCCCCTGGATCGTCCTCTGCGTCAGGGTCGTTCTCGGTCGGGTCGGGGACCGGTGAGTCGTCCAGTTCGACGTTGCGGTCGTCCTCACGAGGGTGCTTATCCTGTTCCGTCATGAAGGTCGTCCTTCCCGACAAGTCGGAACTCGAACTTCCCGAAGGCGCGACCGGGCTCGATGCGGCGCGGGCGATCGGCCCGAAGCTCGCCGAGGACGCCGTGCTCGTGCGCTCCGACGGACGCGTCCAGGACCTGCGGGCGCCGCTCGAGGACGGCCAGCCGATCGAGATCCTCACGACGCGCGACAAGGACGATGCCGACGCGCTCTACGTCCTGCGCCACTCGTCCGCGCATCTGCTCGCCGAGGCGGTCCGGCGCCTCTATCCGGGCGTGAAGATCGCGATCGGGCCGCCGATCGAGAACGGCTTCTACTACGACTTCGAGTTTCCCGAGCCGATCAGCGAGGACGACCTCCCGAGGATCGAGGCGGAGATCATGCGCGAGCTCTCCGAAGGACGCGAGTGGACGCGCGAGGACGTCTCCGAGAGCGATGCGCGCAGGCGGTTCGAGGAGGAGGGCGAGCCGTACAAGGTCGAGCTCGTCGGGACTGCCGAGGGCGACATCTCGCTCTACACGCAGGGCGACTTCACCGACCTCTGCCGCGGTCCGCACCTCCAGAACTCCAAGCCGATCAAGGCGATCAAGCTGACGAGCCTCGCCGGCGCGTACTGGCGCGGTGACGAGCGGAACACGCAGCTCACGCGTATCTACGGCACGGCCTTCTACTCGCAGGCCGACCTCGACGCATACCTCGAACGCCTCGAGGAGGCGCACAGACGCGACCATCGCCGGCTCGGTCCGCAGCTCGACCTGTTCCACTTCTCGGAGCGCTCGCCGGGATCACCGCTCTGGCATCCGAAAGGGATGGTGATCTGGACCGAGCTGGAGAAGATTCGCGCGCGCGAGAACGCGAAGCGCGGTTACCTCGAGGTGCGGACTCCGATCATCTACGACGCCGAGACGTTCGTGATCTCGGGTCACTTCCCGAAGTACGAGGACCTGATGTTCAAGCTCGAGGTCGACGAGCACGAGTGGGCGATGAAGGCGATGAACTGCCCCGGTCACATGCTGCTGTTCGGATCGAAGCTGCGGAGCTACCGCGAGCTGCCCGTCCGCTATCGCGGAGCCGACGCCGCTCCACCGGAACGAGCTGACGGGAACACTCCACGGGCTCCTACGTGTTCGGAGGTCACGCAGGACGACGCCCACATCTTCTGTACGGAGGACCAGATCCAGGACGAGATCGCACGGCGTCGTCGACTACGCCCGCTACCTCTACGAGCTCTTCGGCATGACGGCGAGTGCGGAGCTCTCCACGCGGCCCGACAACAAGCTCGGCACCGACGAACAGTGGGACTATGACGGAAGCGGCGCTCGAGGAGGCTCTGAGGCTGAACGAGATCCCGTACGAGATCGCGCCTGGCGAGGGCGCGTTCTACGGGCCGAAGATCGACCTGCACATGGACGGACGCGCTCGGGCGGAGGTGGCAGATGGGGACGATTCAGCTCGACTCGCAGATGCCGTCGAGGTTCGGGCTGACGTACGTCGGTGCCGACAACCACGAGCACTCGCTGTATGTGATCCATCGCGCGCTCTACGGGTCATTCGAGCGCTTCATCGGGATCCTCATCGAGCACTACGCGGGTGCGTTTCCGTTCTGGCTGGCACCCGTTCAGATCCGGATCGTCCCGGTGGGCGAGGATCACCGGCCGGCCGCGGGTGCGCTCCAGGAGCGGCTCGGGGCCGACTATCGCGTCGAGATCGACGAGCGCGACGAGACGGTCGGCAAGCGGATCCGGGATGCCGAGGTCGAGAAGATCCCGTACGTGATCGTCTACGGGGACAAGGAGTCGGACGAGGCGCTTGCCGTGAGGAAGCGCGGCGGGGAGCAGTTCACCCTCAGCCTCGACGCGCTTCGAGCCGATCTGTCTGAGGTTGCTACGATCTAGGTCTGCAAGTAGGAGCGCCCACGTTCCTCACCTCGCGAGCTTGAGGCTCAGCGTGGTTCAACCGAGTCGCGACGACGAGGATTCTGGGCCGCTGCTTGCAGCGGTTTTGTCGTTCAAGAGAAGGGATCGAAGCTAGCTTGGTGATTGCTCTTTGAGGCCGAGGCGCACGGTCGAACCGCCCTCCAGGCCCGTTCCGCAGGCCCGGATCAACGACTACATCCGCTCGTCGCAGGTTCGCCTGATCGACGACGACGGTTCTCAGCTCGGGATCAAGCCCACGAAGGAGGCAATGCAGTACGCCTTCGACAAGGGGCTCGATCTCGTCGAGGTGGCCTCACAGGCCGATCCGCCGGTCGCTCGGGTGATGGACTACGGGAAGTACCGGTACGAACAGGAACAGAAGGCCAAGCTGGCGCGGAAGCACCAGACGCAGATCAACGTCAAGGAGATCAAGCTCAGACCAAAGATCGGGGTCCACGACTACAACACCAAGAAGGGCCACGTCGAGCGCTTCCTGAACCAGCGCGCCAAGGTGAAGGTGACGATCATGTTCAGGGGCCGGGAGACGACCCATCCGGAGCGTGGACGCGACCTCCTGTTGCGACTCGCCGAGGACGTCAAGGAGATCGGGCAGATCGAGTCGCAGCCTCTCCTCGACGGTCGGAACATGGTGATGGTGCTGGGACCGACGAAGAACGCGGGGACGAAGAGGGACGATGCCGAAGACCAAGACATCGAGCAGCGCCAAGAAGCGGTTTAAGGTCACCGCCGGCGGCAAGCTGCTCCGCCGCCGGGCGATGCAGAGCCACAACCTGGAGAAGAAGTCGCCGAAGCGGAAGCGGCGTTTCGGCAAGGACCAGCCCGTGGCGAAGGAGAACGAGCGCGAGGTCCGCGCACTCCTCGGCAAAAGAGGGAGGCGCTAGATGCCCCGCGTGAAGCGGTCGGTCGCGTCGCGCAAGCGGCGACGTAAGGTCCTCGACCAGGCGAAGGGCTACTGGGGGCTGAAGAAGTCCTCCTACCGCTACGCGAAGGAGCAGGTCGACCACTCGCTGACCTATGCGTACCGGGACCGCAAGAACAAGAAGCGGACGTTCAGGCGCCTCTGGATCATGAGGATCAACGCCGCGGCGCGGGCGAACGGGCTGTCCTACAACCAGTTCGTCGCAGGCCTCAAGGAGGCCGAGATCGACCTGGACCGGAAGGTCCTCGCAGAGATCGCCGTCAGCGATCCGAAGGCTTTCGGCGCGATCGCCGAGAAGGCGAAAGCAGCGCTGGCTTCCAAGTCGGCGCTGGCTTCCAAGTCGGCCTGATCACCTCCCGCGAGAACGAGAAGCTCAAGCTCGTCCGGAAGCTGGGCGAGCGGCGCTGGCGCGACAAGCTCGGCCTGTTCGTCGCGGAGGGTGAGGATCTCGTCGACGCGGCGCAGGCGGCCGGGATCGAGCCGGTCGAGCTCCTCATCGCGGGGGAGAACGTCGAGCCGGAACTGCTGGCGGAGGTGTCGGCACTCGCGCACGCGCCTCGCGTCCTCGGTGTTTATCGCCGGGATGATCTGCGGCGGGAGCCGCTGCCGGAGGTCGGGCTCTTGCTCTGGCACGTCGGGGATCCCGGGAACGTCGGGACGTTGATCCGTTCCGCGGATGCGCTGGGCCCGGCATTCGTGGCCCTGTCGGCGGGATGTGCGGATCCCACAGGCCCGAAGGCGATCCGCGCGTCGATGGGTGCGCTGTTCCGCGTCCCGCTGATCCGCCACCAGGATGCTCCCGGGCGCCGGATCGGCCTCGTCGCGCACGGTGGGAAGCCCCTGCAGGAGCTCGACCTCGGCGGCGCGACGACGTTCGTCCTGGGCGCGGAGCGCGAGGGGCTCAGCGCCGAGGAGCTGGCTCGGTGCGACGAGCTCGCGACGGTTCCGGTCGCGGGCGAGGCGGAGTCCCTCAACGTCGCGACCGCGGGCGCGATCGCCCTCTACGCCCGTTCCCGCTCGACCGCCTAGTCCGAAAACGACGTCAACCGGGGTCAGACCCCACGCACTGGCCAAACGGTGCAAAGGGGCTGCAAGCGGGGCGCTTTGGGGCGCGACGGGTGGACATGTACTAGACGTGGCCGAGGGGGACAGAAGACGTGTCGGTCGGGGTCACGGCCCGCGGGCGATCCAGACCGTGTCCTCGCCACCGGCATACGGGGTCCGGTCGAACCAGCCGTAACAGGCCTCGACCTCGAAGCCGGCTTCCTCCAACAAGCCACGCCATTCGTCCGGCGCGAGCCAGGAGAGCGCCATCGTCGTCTCGGCGTCCGAGCCGCGGACGGTGAGCGTCAGCGTGCGAGCCTCCTCGTCCCAGCGCGCCCGCTCGAAGATTCCCGGCTCGCGCTCGAGCCAGCGGTCGTGCGTGGCGCGGATGTCCTGCGTGCCCGGGGCGAAGACGTCGAAGGCGAAGCGGCCGCGTGGGACGAGAAGCCGCCGGACGCTCGCCAGCGCCTCGAGCCGCTCCTCGCGGGTCCGCATGTGCAGCAAGGAGCGGAACGGGCAGATGACGAGCGGCACACGCTCCACGACCGGCGGCCGCCGCAGGTCTCCGACGCGCAAGTCGAGCGCCACGCCCGCCAGCGCCGCTCGCCGCGCGCAGACGTCGAGCATCCCGCGTGACGAGTCGACGCCGATCACGTGGATGCCGTCAGCAGCGAGCGGGACGGCGATCCGGCCGGTCCCGACGCCGAGCTCCACTACGGGCCCGCCAGACCGGCGCGCCTCCTCGAGATAGAAGGCGACGTCCTCCACGACGCTTGCGCTCCACGGGTCGTAGAGCTCGGCGATCGTGTCGTAAGGGCTCGGCACGACCGATATGGTTCCAGCATGGCCACGACGCGTGCAGCGTTCGCGTTTACCCGGCCCCGGCTCGCCGCCGGGGACGGGCGCTGACGCACGCGGCGGTCGATCCTCCAGGAGCCGGGGCAGTTCGAGTCGTTCGACGCTGGACCGCGAAAGGAGGAAATGGATGGAGAAACGATCGGTTACAGTCGCCGCCGTGGACGTCGAGGCGCTCGAACGCGAGGCCGCCGATGCGATCTCTGCCGCGGCGACGCCCGCCGAGCTCGACGAGGTCCGCGTCCGCCTGCTCGGACGCCGCAGCGAGCTGAAGCAGGCCCTGCGCGCGGTCCGCGATCGCGAGAGCGGCATGGCGCTGAACGCGGCACGTGAGCGCCTGGAGGACGCGATCACTGCACGCGAGACGGAGCTCGAGCGCGCCGAGCTCGCGCTGCTCGACGAGACACTCGACGTCACGCTGCCCGGGACCGCGCTCCGCCGCGGCCGGCTTCATCCGCTCACCCAGATCCGTCGTGAGGTCGAGGACATCTTCCTCGGGCTCGGCTACGAGATCGTGGACAGCCGTGAAGTCGAGACCATCTGGCACAACTTCGACGCGCTGAACCAGCCGCTCACACATCCGTCGCGGTCGCATCGCGACACGTTCTACGTCGACGACGACACGCTGCTCCGCACGCACACGTCGACAGGACAGATCCGCGTGATGGAGGAGCGCGAGCCGCCGATCTACATCGCGACACTGGGGCGCGTCTATCGGCGCGACACGCCGAGCCCGCGCTCGACGCCGAACTTCCACCAGGTCGAGGCACTCGCGGTCGACCGCGGCATCACGCTCGCCGACCTCAAGGGAACGCTGATGCACTTCTTCCGCGCCATGTTTGGCGAGGGACGGGACGTCCGCATGCGGACGAGCTTCTTCCCGTTCACGGAGCCGTCCGTCGAGTTCGACGTGACGTGTTTCCTCTGCGCGGGGAAGGGCTGCGTCTTCTGCAAGCACACAGGCTGGTTCGAGATGGGCGGCGCGGGCGTCGTCGACCCGGCCGTGTTCGAGAACGTCGGGTACGACCCCGAGGAGTGGTCGGGCTTCGCCTGGGGGCTCGGCCTCGACCGGATCGCGGCGCAGCGCCACGGCATCCCGGACATCCGGATGTTCTGGGAGAACGACCTCCGCGTCCTGAGGCAGTTCTAGTCATGAAGGTTCCTGTCAGCTGGTTGAAGGAGTACGTCCCCTTCGACGTGCCCGTCCAGGAGGTGGCCGACCGTCTCGTCATCTCCTCGTGCGAGGTGGACGGCATCGAGACAGTCGGCGTCGCGGACGCCGACGGCAACCTCGGGCTCTTCCGCGTCGGACGTGTCCTCGAGGCGGCGAAGCATCCGAACGCCGACAGGCTGCAGCTCTGCCAGGTGGACGTTGGCGAACCGAATCCGCGTCAGATCGTCTGCGGAGCGTGGAACTTCGGCGCCGGCGCGACGGTGGGCGTCGCGCTCCCCGGCGCCGTGTTGCCGAACGGCCTCCAGCTCGAGCAGCGGAAGGTTCGCGGTGAGCTGAGCGCCGGGATGATCCTCGCCGAGGACGAGGTCGCCCTCGGGACGGATCACACCGGGATCATGGTCCTCCAGAACGGAATCGAGCCCGGGACGCCGCTCGCTGACGTGCTTCCGCTCGCCGAGACCGTCCTCGAGCTCGAGACTGGTCACAACCGCCCCGATCTCCTTGCCGTCTACGGGATCGCACGGGAGGTGGCGGCGCTGTTCGACATCGAGCTCACGCCTCCGCCGGGCACGGACCCGCCGCAGGCGGCCGACGAGCCCGTCGACGTGGCGGTCGACGACTTCAAAGGCTGCCCGCGCTACATCGGTCGCAGGTTCCGCGGCGCGAAGATCGGCCCGTCGCCGGTCTGGCTAAAAGCGCGGCTCCTCGCTGCCGGCATGCGTCCCATCTCGAACGTCGTCGACGTGACGAACTACGTGATGCTCGCACTCGGGAACCCACTGCACGCCTTCGATTTCACCAAGCTGAGCGGAGGGAAGATCGTCGTGCGCCGGGCGCGCGCGGGGGAGACGCTGCGCACGCTCGACGGTGCCGATCGCGGGCTCGAGCCGTACGACCTCGTCATCGCCGACGCCGAGCGAGCGGTCGCGCTCGCCGGGATCATGGGCGGCGAGGACACCGAGATCGGCGAAGGGACGACCGAGATCCTCCTCGAGGCCGCGAACTTCGAGCCGTACACGACCTTTCGTACCTCCGAGCGTCTCCGGCTGCGCACGGAAGGATCGAACCGCTGGGAAAAGGGAGTCGACCCGTACGTTGCCGGCCCGGCGGCGGCACTCGCGACCCAGTTGCTCGTCGACCTGGCGGGCGCCGAGTGGGTCGGGCATGCCGATGTCCATGCGGGCCTACCGTCGCAGCCGGTCGTACGCTTCCGGCCCGAGAGGACCGACGAGGTCGTCGGGATCGAGACGCCGGCGGCGGGCCAGCACGCGATCCTCGGCCGGCTCGGTTTCGACGTGGACGACGAGACCGTGACCGTCCCGACATGGCGTGCACGCGACGTCACGCGCGAGATCGACGTCGTGGAGGAGGTCGCGCGCTTCCGGCTCGATGACGTGCCCGCCCGTTTACCGACGCGCCAAGCGATGTTCGGGCGCCTCTCGAAGCTCCAGCGCACCCGGCGCCGGATCGAGGACGCCCTCGTCGGCTTCGGCTACGCGGAGGCGTACACGTGGAGCCTGCTCCCCGAGGGAACGGTCGCACGCGGCGTCGAGCTCCAGGAGCCGCTGTCGAGCGAGCAGGCGGTCCTGCGAACGACTCTCGCCGACGGGTTGCTCGCGTCCGCCCGCCGCAACGTCGACGCCGGCAACACCGAGATCGCGCTCTTCGAGCTGGCGCACGTCTATCTGCCGACCGGCGACCGGCTCCCGGAAGAGCGCTGGCGTGTCGGCGGCATCGCGCAGGGCGGGTTGCCGTTCGCAAAGGGGACGGTCGAGGGCCTCTACGAAGCGCTCGGCACGCACGCCGAGTTCGAGCCCGCGGACGATCTGCCGCTTCCCGGACGCGGCGCGCGGACGGCGGACGGCTGGGTCGTCTCGCTCCGCGATCCCGACCTGCCGGGCGACTGGGGCGCGTTCGAGCTGGACGTCGACACGCTCGTCGAGCGCGTGCCGGACATCGTCGTGTTCGAAGACGTCATCACCTATCCGCCCGTGCGGCAGGACCTCGCCTTCAGCGTCGACGAGCACGTGACGGCCGCGGATCTCGTCGAGGCCGCGCGCGAGTCCGCCGGACCGGAGCTCCGCGAGATGCGCGCGTTCGACGTCTACCGCGGGGAGCAGGTCGGCCCGGGCCGGAAGTCCATCGCCTTCTCTGTGACGTTCCAGTCCCCGGAGCGGACCCTCACCGACGAGGACGCCGCCGGCCTGCGCAGCCGGGTCGTGGAGGCGCTCCAGGAGCGGTTCGGCGCTCAGCTTCGGGCCTGAACCTTCTTTACAAATCCGGCTCGTCCCGCCCCACGTACAGTCCGGGCATGACCACTCGAATCGGGCTCGCAGCCCTGCTCGCTGCGCTTGCGTTTCCGTCTGCCGCCGCACAGGCGGACAACCCCAAGCTCGTCGCGCTCGTCGGCACCAACGACGCCTTCGTGATCTCGCTCCGGGATGCGTCGGGGAACCTCGTCACGCACATCGACCCCGGCACGTACGACATCGCCGTGAGCGACAGGTCGGGAGTGCACCAATTCACCCTCAGCGGACCGGAAGTGAGCCAGGCGACCGGGATCGAGGAGGTCGTCGACACGACGTGGACGGTGACGTTCACCGACGGCCGCTACGTCTTCTTCTGCGCGCCGCATTCGACCTCGATGCGCGGCTGGTTCACCGTCGGGAACGTTCCGCCGACCGCCGTTGCGGCGAGCGTCGGGCCGCGCAAGTCGATCTCCGTGAAGCCGAAGTCGGCCCTCGCCGGCCCGGTGACGTTCACCGTCAACGACCGCTCGCGCACCGACAACTTCCATCTCGTCGGACCCGGTGTGAACAAGAAGACCGGCGTCAAGACGCGCGGGACGGCCACGTGGGCCCTGAACCTGAGCCCGGGGATCTACACCTACCGGTCCGACAAGACCAAGAGGCTTCGCGGGTCGTTCACGGTCAGGTTCCCCGCCTGACGGGCTTCACCAGCCCCGCCCTTTCGCCTCCCTCGGCGCGGACGTCTGCCTGCCGGTCGAGCTCGGCGTTCAGCTCCGCGCCGTAGAGGATCGCGAACGCGGTGTAGTTGAGCCAGAGCAGAAGGATGATCCCGCTGGCGATCGCGCCATATGTCTTCGTGTAGTTGCCCGCATACGAGACGTAGAGCGCGAACAGGCCCGACAGCACGAGCCAGAGGATGCTGCCGACGACCGACCCGGGGCTGATCCACTTCCAGTTGCGGGTCTCCTGGTTCGGCGCGAGGGAGTAGACGAGCGCGAAGAAGAGCAGAATCGCGCAGAACGCCACCGGCCAGCGCAGGACGCCCCAGACGAGGTCGAACGCGTTGCCGAGGTCGGCCTTCGCTGCGATCGCCTCGCCGAGCGAGCCGCCGACGACGATGAGAAGGAAGACACCGGCGGTAGTGATCCCGATGCTGACGACGAGGACGATCGCGATCGCGCGGGTCTTCCAGACCGGACGGGACTCGAGCCGGTCGTAGGCGATGTTCACCGCCTTGATCACCGTTCCCATTGCGCCGCTGGCCGCCCAGACCGCGAAGAAGAAGCCGAGCACGAACGCCGCCGCAGAGGCGCCGTTGCTCGAGTCGCTCTGCAGTCCCGAGATGAAGTCGAGGACGCCCGCCGGCGCGATCGGCTCGAGCAGGTTCTCGAGGTCGTCGTAGAGGTTGAAGAGACCGAGCGCCCCGACGATGAACGCCACTGCGGGGAAGAAGGCCAGCAGCGAGCTGTAGGCGACCTGCTGGGAGAGCCCCATGCAGTCGTCCTTCATGAACTCCGAGAAGCTTCGCTTGAGCGCTGCGACCCAGTCGCTTCGGCTCAGGCCGCCCGTCGTCGTCAGTCGCTGCCCCGCCTGAAGATCAGTTTCATCGTGGCGCCGAGGCCCCCGGCCAGGACGAAGCCGGCGCCGAAGGCGCCCGCCGCGACCACAGGCAGGTGCGCGCTCAGCTTCGCGCCGACGTTCGTCGCCTCCGCGAAGCTCTCGCGGAGATTGTCCGCCGCGCCAGCGAGTTCCTCGCGCTCCTGCTCGATCTCGCTTCGGACCTGCTCGACGGTGCGGGAGTTATTGGTTGCCATCGCCCCTGAGTGCCTCGGTGGTCAGCTTCGCCTCCAGGATCGCCTGCTCCGGGAGAGGCGGCGTCGCCCGCTTGATGCGGTTGACCGCGAGGAGCGCGAGGACCGCTACCTGGATCAGCAGGATGCCGGTCACGATGAGCAGCGCCGCCCAGGTCGGGAGCGCCGTTGCGATCCCGGCCGCGATCGTCGCGTAGAGGAAGCCGACCATGTAGAAGAGGAACACGGCCGCGCCGATCGCGAGGCCGATCCCGATCCCGAGCGACTTGACCTTTCGCTGCAGCTCGAGAGCCGCGAGCTCGAGCTCCAGACGCACGATGCTGCTCGTGCGCTCGGCCACCTCTTTGACCGCTGCGCCGAGGGCGGGGGGCGACTGGCCGTCAGTCGTCGGCGTGGCCATGGCTTCTCCAGTCGATCAACCTCGCGACGACGATGCCCGTGGCGAGGGCGGCCCCGACGACGACCCACGGAATAGGCCCCGCGCCGGACGATTTCTTCTTCTTAGGGCGCGACCCCAGCTGCGGTCCCGACGACGCGGCGACGACGTCGGCCCCGGGTGTCGGGTTCCCCGGGGCCTCGCCCTTCATGCGCGCCTTGATCAGGCTCGGCTTGAGCTTGCGGATGAAGCTCGCGTCGTCGGCGAATGGTTCTGCGAGCTTCGCCTTGAAGCCCCCCTCGCCGGCCATGCGGTTCGTGAGCCGCTCCAGCTTCGTGGCCGCCTGATCGACCTTTTGATCGGCTGTCGTCATTTCTTCGCCTTCACCGGTGGCTCTTCGCCGGTGAGCGTACGCCAGATGCCCGTGGCGGCGCGTCGAGCCGCGAACGTGGCGAGGGCGCCGAGCGCGCCGTAGAGCGCCGACCAGAGCAGCTTCCGGAGCATGAGGTCGTTTTCTACCACCTTTGGCTCTGTCAAACCTCCGGTCGTATGCTCGCCGCATGCAGCTGGCCAAGGCGGAACGGCAGCGTTTGATCGAGAGCGTCGTGACGCGGAAGCGCGTCGGGACCCAGTTCGAGCTGCTCGATGCGCTGGCCGAGGCGGGTTGCGTCGTGACGCAGGCGACCATCTCGAGAGACATCCGCGAGCTCGGTTTGGAGAAGACGCATGATCCCTTCGGCCGCCCTCGTTACGTCCTGCCGAATGTCGCGCGCCGAACGAGCCCGCAGGATCTCCTCAACGCCATCCTGGGCCAGTTCGGACGGCGCGTCACGCCCGCGGGCAACATGGTGGTGGTGCAGTCGGAGCTCGGATCGGCGCCCGCCATCGCCCGCGCGCTCGACGGGCTCGAGCACGACCGGATCGTCGGAACGCTCGCGGGGGACGACACCGTGCTCGTGGTGGCCGCATCCGAGCGCGACGCGCGGCGGATCGCGAAGGAGCTGTCGGCCGTTCTCGCTTAGCTCGGCCCCGACTCGTCGGTGAGGTTCTTGACCTCGTCGTTCGTGAGTCGGAGGTGCACGCGCCCGACAGTGATGTTGGACGTCTGCTCGGCGGGGACGTGGCGGCGGCCGCTGAAGAGCCCGGTCGAGATCAGGAGCCCGTTGAAGATGTCGGCATTCGGGTCTCCCTCGACCTCCTCCACCTGCCCGACCTCGCCCCCCTCGGCGTCGACGACCTTCCAGCCCGGCTCGACAACGAGCCAGGAGACGGGATCGCCCTCGATCACACCGCTCGCCCGTCCAGCCGCCATACGGGGCCCTGAGTCGCGACCGGATGCGTGTCCGAGAGCACGTAGAGGACCTCTGCGGCGCCGGTGATGCCGTCGTCGTCGCAACGCTCGAGGCAGCGTGCGGTCATCTCCGAGGACGCGCCGTAGCCGAAGTGGTGCGCGCACCGGAAGCGCAGATCGGCGGCACCGCCGGCGCGCGACGGGTTCAGCGGTGCGAGCAGGAGCGCTGCGCGCTCGACGTAGTCCGTCGACTCGAGGCGCACCTCCGCATAGACATCGCTCCAGTCCGCTGGCAGCGCTGCGATCAGGCCGTACCATTGCGAGCGGAGCGACTCGGCGCGCTCCACCTGCCGGGCGGGCGGCCGCTCGACGGCGAGGAGGCTGAGCCGTCCGTCGATGCGCTCCGCGTCCAGCCGGCGGAGAAGGCGGCGGACCGCTTCCGGTCCTACGCCCGGTCCGCTTCGGTCGGTGTGGAAGCGGATCGTCTTGCCCGATCGGCCTGGGTTGGTCGGGGCGAGCAGCGAGACGACACGCGTGCACTCGGCGTCGTCGACGGTCAAGGCGAGGCTGAGCTCGGACCACTCGTCCACGACTCCGCCCTCGAGCCGGTTGAATTGGTCGACGAGTCGCAAGGGCTGGAGCATAACGGCCGTTACACTGGCGCTCGTGGCGAAGGTCGAGCAAAAAGGGACGCTCTCGAAGTCAGATCTCCGTGACTTCTTTCGCGAGATGCTGCTCATCCGGCGCTTCGAGGAGAAGGTCGAGGAGCGCTTTCGAGCAGGCGAGCTTCCGGGCTTCCTCCACGTCGCCATCGGCCAGGAGGGCGTCGCCGTCGGCGTCTGCCGCGCGCTCGAGGAGGGGGACATCATCGCGTCCACCCACCGCGCGCACGGCCACACGCTTGCGAAGGGGACGACTCCGAACGAGCTGATGGCCGAGCTGTACGGGAAGCTCGAAGGCTGCTCGCACGGCTACGGCGGCTCCATGCACCTCTACGACGTCGAGCGCGGGAACATGGGCGCGAACGCCGTCGTCGGAGGCGGCCTCCCGGCCATCGTCGGCGCCGCGCTCGCCTTCAAGTTCCGCGGAGAGCCACGCGTCGGCGTGGCGTTCTTCGGGGACGGCGCGACGAACATCGGGACGTTCCACGAGTCCCTCAACCTGGCGCAGCTCTGGCAGGTGCCCGCGGTCTTCGTCTGCGAGAACAACCACTGGGCCGAATCCACGCCCGGCTCGCAGCACATGCCGATCGAGGACATTTCGCAGCGCGCGGCCGCGTTCGGGATGAAGGCGGTCAAGGTCGACGGGCAGGACGTGGAGGCCGTGTACAAGGCTGCACGCCGGGCGCTCGAGCACGCACGCAGCGGCAAGGGGCCGGTCTTCCTCGCGGTCGAGACCTTCCGCCTCGTGGGCCACTACATCGGCGACCCGCAGGTCTACCGCTCGAAGGAGGAGCTCGCGGAGACGCGCGAGACCCAGGATCCGATCGAGCACCTTCGCGTGAAGCTCGAGCTCTCGGAGGACGAGGTCGAGGAGATCGACCGCGAGGTCCAGGAGATCGTGGAGGCCTCGGTGGAGTTCGCCAAGAACGGCACCGATCCGAAGCCTGAAGACGCGCTGAAGAACATCTACGCCTGATGCCTGAGCTGAGCTACCGGGAGGCTGTGCGCGACGCGCTCTCGCGCGCGATGCGCGAGGACGACGACGTCTTCATCATGGGCGAGGACATCGCCGAGATGGGCGGTTCGATGGGCGTGACGCAAGGCATGGTCGACGAGTTCGGCCCGGAGCGAGTGCGTAACACGCCGATCTCCGAGATGGCCCTCGCGGGCGCCGCGATCGGCGCCGCGATGCAAGGCATGCGTCCGGTGGCGGAGATCATGTACGAGGACTTTCTGACGCTCGCCACCGAGCAGATCGTCAACCAGGCCGCGAAGCACCGCTACATGTCCGGCGGGCAGCTGAGCGTGCCGGTGACGTTTCGGACTCAGGGCGGCGCGGGCTGGTCGCCGGGCGCGCAGCACGCGCAGCAGCTCGAGTCGTGGTTCGTCCACATCCCCGGCCTGAAGGTCGTGTTCGCGTCGACGCCGACCGACGTGCGCGGGCTGCTCTGGTCGTCCATCTACGACGACAACCCGGTCGTGTTCTTCGAGCACCGCACGCTCTACGGGATCAAGGAGGACGTGCCTGACGAGATCGAGCCGATCCCGCTCGGACAGGCTCGCATCCATCGCGAGGGAGAGGACGTCACGGTCATCGCGACGGGGCGGCTCGTGCACGAGGCGCTCGCGGCCGCGAAGGACGCGGAGGCAGAGGGCGTGTCGGTCGAGGTCGTCGACCCGCGAACGCTGCAGCCGCTCGACGAGGACGCGCTCATCACGTCGGTCAAGAAGACGAACCGCTGCGTCGTCGCGCACGAGGCCGTGACGCGCATGGGCTTCGGTGCCGAGGTTGCGGCGGTCGTCCAGTACGGAGCCTTCGACTGGCTCGACGCCCCGATCGAGCGAGTCGGGGCGCGCTTCGCGCCGCTGCCGTTCGCCCCGGTCATGGAGGAGTTCGTCGTCCCGCACGCGGACGACGTGCTCGAGGCGATCCGTCGGACCGTGGGAAGGTCCGCCTGAGGCATGGCCACTGAAGTCAAGCTTCCGCGCCTCGGTCAAGGCATGGAGTCCGGGACGATCGTCCGGTGGCTCAAGTCGGAGGGTGACCAGATCGAGAAGGGCGACCCGCTCTACGAGCTCGACACGGACAAGGTCACGCAGGAAGTCGAGGCCGACGCCTCGGGTGTCCTGCTGAAGATCGCGATCGCGGAGGGTGAGGTCGAGGTCGGTAAGACGATCGCCGTGATCGGCGAGCAGGGCGAGGAAGTGTCCGCGCCCGAGGAGCCCGAGTCAGAGCAGGAGGAGGGCTCTCCCGCGCCTGCGCGCGAGGCTGAGCGTAAGGAGGGGCGCCGCGCCTCGGTCGAGACGGCCGCGGCAGGCGAGGTGCACGAGTTCCGCCCCGACCCGACCGACAACGGCGGTCGGGTCAAGGCCTCGCCGCTCGCACGCCGGATCGCGCGCGAGCGCGGTATCGACCTCCGCGGCGTCGCCGGCACCGGTCCCGGAGGGACGGGTGGTCGCGGAGGACGTGGAGCGAGCCGCGGCGTCTGCCGCACCCGCACGTCCGCTCGCTCCCGCGGCCGTGCCGACGGAGGGCGTGGAGGTGCAGGAGCTCTCGTCGATGCGCAAGACGATCGCGCGTCGGCTCACGGAGGCGTGGCAGGCCCCGGTCTTCCAGCTCGGCATCACCGCGGACATGGGCCGCGCGCTCGAGCTGCGCGAGCGGCTCGTCGAGCGCCACGCCGACGGTGCCCAAGCCCACGATCTCCGACCTCCTCACGAAGGTCTGCGCGGCCGCGCTCATGCGCCACCGCGCCGTCAACGCGCTCTACCAGGGCGACGCGATCGAGTTGCATCCTTCTGCGAACGTCGGCATCGCAGTCGCGATTCCGAACGGTCTCGTCGTCCCGGTCATCCCGGGTTGCGAGCGGAAGTCGATCGCAGAGATCGCAGCAGAGCGCGCGGCGCTCGTGGAGCGGGCGCGCGGCGGCAAGCTGCAACAGGCGGACCTCGAGGGCGGCACGTTCACGATCTCCAACCTCGGCATGTACGGCATCGAGAGCTTCATCGCCGTGCTCAATCCCCCGCAGGCCGCGATCCTCGCGGTGGGATCGATCGAGGACCGCGTGGTCGCCGTGGACGGACAGCCTGCGGTCCGGAAGCGGATGGAGCTCACGCTGACGTGCGACCATCGCGCGGTCGACGGTGCGACGGGCGCGGAGTTCCTCAGGGACGTCAAGGCGCTCCTCGAAGAGCCCGGCCTCGCGCTCTGACGTGACGCCGGTCTGGTACCAGGTCAAGGACCTCACGGCGGCGCGCGCGTTCTACACCGGCAAGCTGGGCTTCACCGAGACGTATCTCGATGCGGAGGGGAGCTGGGCAAAGCTCGAGCGCGGCGCTATGGAGATCGGCCTGGCCGAGGGCGATCCGCAGGAGGACGGCGGGGTTGCGCACGTCGACGTCGAGGACGTGAAGGTCGTCGCGGACGAGCTGCGCGACGCCGGCGTCGAGGTCGGCACCGTCCTCGAGCTGCACGGCGAGATACGCCTGCTCGACGTCTTCGACCCGGACGGAAACAGGCTTCAGTTCGCCCAAGAACTGCGGCAGTAGCCGCCGCGCACAGTGGCGAGAGAGCGGGCGCTGGACGGTGGCATGGGCAAAGCCCATGCCACCTCTAAGCCGGCATCGCAAGCGACGCCGGCGCAGGAATTGCGCGCGTAAGCCGACTCGGTTGTCTGGGGTCTAGAGGGCGGAGGGCCGCTGCACGAGCGGCGCGGGGAGGCGTACGCGGCTTGGGCTCAGTCGCAACGCTCGGCGCCGCAGCAGTCGGACCCGCAGGCCCGTTCCGAACTCGGTCCGCCGGTCGTCGTCACGTTTCATGTCCTTTCAGATGCCGAACGGCGCGCATCCTTGTCCGCGCAGGGACGAATCACTCGTTCGAGGGATCGCGGCATACTCAAGACCGTGATCCGCCAGGCCGGCCCGCAGGACGTCCGCTTCCTCCGCGACATGCTCAAACATGCGTACCACTGGCGGCTCAACGAGGACCCGGACCTGCCCGTCGCGCGCTACGTGAACAACTGGGGCCGCCCGGGTGACGCGGGGCTCGTCGCGTGGGAGGCCGGCCCGATCGGCGCCGCCTGGTACCGGCTCTTCCCGTCGAGCGCTCCCGGATTCGGGTTCGTCGACGAGGGCACTCCGGAGCTCACGATCGCGGTCGTCCCGAGCCGCCGAGGCAGCGGCCTCGGCGGCGACCTGATGACCGCGCTGCTCGATCGCGCTCGCGAGCAGGGCCACTCGGCGATCAGCCTCAGCGCGGAGAAAGGGATGACGAAGCTCTACGAGCGCTTCGGCTTCAGCGCCGTCGAGGAGAAGGACGGCACGGTCACGATGAAGGCGGAGCTCTAGGCTGGACCGCCTGATCTAGAGTGCCTGCCGGACAACGAACGAGGGAGAACTGACGATGGAATGTGACGTTGCCGTCCTCGGGGGCGGGCCCGGCGGCTACACGGCCGCGATTCGCGCGGCGCAGCTCGGGGCGAAGACGGTGTGCATCGAGCGTGAGCCGGAGCTCGGCGGAACGTGCCTGCGCGTGGGTTGCATCCCGACGAAGGCCTGGGTCCAGACCGCGTTCGCGCTGAAGGAGGCGGAGGAGACCTTCGAGAAGCTCGGCGTCAAGCTCGGCGGCTTCCAGCTCGAGTTCGGCGAAGGCGAACGAGTGGAAGGCCGGCGTCGTCAAGCAGATGACCGGCGGCGTCGCATCACTCTTCAAGGCGAACGGCGTCGAGTGGGTCAAGGGCAGCGGCACGTTCAAGGGCGCGAACGAGATCGCCGTCGAGGGCGGTGAGGACGTCACCTTCAAGTCGGCTGTCATCGCGACCGGCTCCTTCCCGCTCCGTCCTCCCATCGAGGGCCTCGACTCGTCGCTGTGCGTCGACTCGACCGGCCTGCTCGCGCGCGACGAGGTTCCGAAGCGGCTCGTCGTCCTCGGCGGAGGCATCATCGGCTGCGAGTTCGCGTCGATCTTCAGCCGGTTCGGGAGCGAGGTGACGATCATCGAGATGCTTCCCGCGCTCATCCCGCAGGAGGACGAGGACGCGTCGAAGGAGCTCGCGAAGCAGTTCGGGCGGCGCGGCATCACGCTGCACCTCGAGAAGCAGTGCACGAAGGTCGAGGAGAAGGACGGCGCGCTGACCGTCCACTTCGGGGACGGCGAGACCGTCGACGCCGACCTCATGCTCGTCTCGGTCGGCCGCGGCCCGAGCGTCGAGGGTCTCGGCCTCGAGGGAATCGGCGTCGAGTTCGACAAGCGCAAGGGTATCGCCGCCGACGAGCACCGTCGGACGACCGTGCCTGCACATCTACGCGGTCGGCGATTGCGCCGGGTACTGGCAGCTCGCGCACACGGCCTTTCGGGAGGGAGAGGTTGCCGCCGAGAACGCGTGCGGTCACGAGGCGGTCGTCGACAACCGTGCCGTCCCGCGTCCGATCTACACCGATCCGGAGATCGCAGGCGTCGGCCTCACGGAGGCCGAGGCGCGCGAGCAGTACGGCGACGACGTCGCCACCGGGATGTTCCCGTGGGTCGCGAACGCGCGCGCGGTCATGCAGAACGAGACCATCGGCTGGGTGAAGTCGATCCACGAGACGCGCTACGGGGAGCTGCTCGGCCTCGTCATGGTCGGTCCGCACGTCACCGACCTCGTCGAGGCCGGAGTGGTGGCGATCGACGCCGAGGCGACGGTCGAGACCGTCGCCGACGGCATGGCCGCGCACCCGACCCTCTCGGAGGCGATCAAGGAAGCCGGTCTCGTCGCGCTCGGGCGGGCGATCCACCTGCCGCCGAGGCGGCGGGCGGCGGCCACCGCTTGATTTTCCGCATTTTGCGGCTTACAACGAGGAAGGAACGCGTATCCGGCACCCAGTGAGGGGCGTTGTAGAGGCACATGGCGTCAGCCGTTCCTGACCTACCGGTCCTAGCCCGAGATCAGGCCTTCGAGAACCTGTACCGGAGCTACGTCGGCGACGTGTACCGCTACGCCCTCGCGCTGCTCCGGAACCCGGCCGACGCCGAGGACGTCACCCAGACGACGTTCATGAACGCGTACAGCGCGATCCAGCGCGGCGACGAGATTCGCAAGCCGCACAACTGGCTGATCAAGATCGCGCACAACACGGCGCGCTCGCGGTTCGCTCACGTGAGCCGACGTGCGAAAGAAGTTCCGCTCGAGGACCACGTCGAACACCTTGCGATGCCGCAGTCGGAGCAGCCGAGCATCGACGAGGTCTTGCAGGCGCTCGGGCGGTTACCGTTCAACCAGCGTGCGGCGCTCGTCATGCGCGAGCTCGAGGGACGAACCTATGTCGAGATCGCCGAGACGCTGGACGTCTCGGTGCCCGCCGTCGAGACGCTCATCTTCCGTGCGCGGCGGGCGCTGCGACTCCGAGCCTCTTCGCTCCGCGTGCTCACCGGCGTTCCCGTTCCGACGTCGCTCGCGCACCTCGTTTTCGAGGGCGGCGCCGTCGTCGGGGGCGGCGGGGCGCTGGCCGGCGCAGGCCTGCTCGCGAAGGCGGCCGTCGCGATCGTTGCCGGAATCGTTGCCGTCGGGATCGGCGGCGACAAGACTCGGACGGCCGTCGCGGCTGCGAAGGGGCCGCAGGCCGGCACGCAGTCGGTCTCGACCGCCGGCGCAGCGCACACGACCGGAGGCCACGACGGAACGACGGCCCGTTCCGGTGGGCAAGCCGGAGCCGGCACGCAGGGTACGAGCCCGGCGCCGGTCAACGGCGTGACCGGAGCGGATGCGAAGACCGTCGTCGCGGCATCGACAACGGCAGGCACTCCGGCCGCGCGCGGCGCCGACGCTCGGCCCTCCATCGCTCCGCCGACGAACGCGCCGCGTCCGCCGCATCCGGTCGGCGAGGTGGTGTCGACGGTCGAGCAAACGGTCAACACCGCGACCGAGACGGCGCAGACGGTCGTCCAGCAGACCGTCGACACGGTCCAGGGCGTGGCCGGAGCGGTCGGCGTCCCCGTCACGGTTCCGCCAGTCCCATCGATTCCGCCGGTTCAGCTGCCTGATCCGCCGAAGCTGCCCAAGCTGCCGTAGCGCGCAAGATTCACATCGACGGGCGGTCTACTCGTGTATGGAGCCCCTGCATGCGGCGCAGAGGCCTCGAGCGGTCCGGGTCTTCGAGCGCATCTACGAGCGCCATGTCGGCGACGTCTACCGATTCGCGCTCGCGCTGACGTGCTATCCGCCGGACGCGGAGGCGATCACACGTGCGACCTTCCGATACGCCTACGGCAGCTACGTCGGCGAGGGCGTACGGCCGTGCCGTCCGAGGTACTGGCTGATCGACATCGCGTACGACCTGTGTCGGGTAGGCTCGCGGGCGCGAAAGGAGGGCTATGGCGATCCTCAACCGACGAAATGCCGTGCTCGGATGGGCCGTGTGGAGTGCGACGAAGTGGGCCGCGAAGCAGAAAGCGCGAACGGCAGTCCCAGGGCCGGGTGACTACGCCGGCCTGAACAAGGGCGCGATCGCCTCCATCCTCGCCGTCGTGGTCGGGTTCCTGTGGTTCTGGCACAAAGTGTCGGGCGACACAGCTGTCGCTGAGTAGCGTGGGCGACGCGTCGGCCGGCCTGTTGCGGCCGGCGCTCGACGGCCTCGTTCCGTACGAGCCGGGCAAGCCCGTCGAGGAGGTGCAGCGCGAGCTCGGCCTCGAGCGGATCGTCAAGCTCGCGTCGAACGAGGGGCCGTATGGCCCGTTCCCGGTGGCGCTGGCAGCGATCGAGCGCGTCGACCGGCGAGCTGAACCGCTATCCGGACGGCGGCGCGTTCCAGCTTCGCGCCGCCCTCGCAGAGCGACACGGAGTCGATTTCGACCAGGTCGCGATCGGCTCCGGCGCCGACGGGGTCATCGACGGGCTCTCCCAGGCGGTCCTCGACCCGGGCGACGAGATCGTGTGCGGCTGGCCGTCGTTTCCGAGCTACGTCATCTACGCGCTCAAGCTCGGCGCGGAGCCGATCCGTGTCCCGCTGCGCGACGCGCGCTACGACCTCGACGCGCTGATCGACGCGATCACCGAGCGGACGAAGATCGTCTACATCTGCCACCCGAACAACCCCACGGGGACGATGAACACGCGCGCGGAGCTCGACGCGTACTTCGACCGCGTGCCGGCCAACGTCCTGACGGTTGTCGATCAGGCCTACTTCGAGTACATCGACGACTCGGAGTACGCGGACGCAATCGCGGAATACGTGAAGTCCGGCCGGAACGTGGTCGTCACGCGGACGTTCTCGAAGATCTACGGGCTCGCGGGTCTGCGCGTCGGCTACGGCGTCGGACCGTCGACGCTCGTGACCGCGCTCGGCAAGACGCGGCGCGCGTTCGACATCACGACGCCGGCCCAGGCCGCGGCGCTCGCGAGCCTCGCGTCCGACGAGGAGATCGCGCTCGCGCCGGCGCCACAATGCCGAGGGCCGCGCCGAGCTGCGCCGCATCCTCACGGATGCGGGCTACACGACCGTCGACGGCGCCGTCGGGAACTTTCTCTACGTGGATCTCGGCGCGCCGGCGCAGCCGCTCTTCGACGCGCTGCTCCACGAGGGCGTGATCGTCCGGCCGCTCGCGGGCTTCGGCGCGCCTCACGCGATCCGGGTGACGGTCGGCACGCCGGACGAGCTCGCGTTCCTGGAACAGGCGCTCGCGCGAGTGCGTCCGGCTGCAACGGCTTCTTGAAAGACTGGCGCCGGGTGACCGGTCTCCGCCGTCAGTTGAGCCTCCTGGGCACCGCTCCGAGCTTCCGCATGCTCTTCTTCGCAACGCTCGGCTCGAGTCTCGGGACGCTCCTGGCGACCGTCGCGCTCGTCATCGACATCAAGGACCTCACGAACTCCGGCTCGTGGGTCGCCGCGCTCATGCTCGTGGAGTTCCTCCCTGCCGTCGTCATCGGGCTCTTCTTCGGACCCGTCCTCGACCGCTTTTCCCGTCGCGCGCTGATGGTGGGGTCGGACCTCGTCCGCTTCCTCGTCTTCTGCCTCTTGCCGTTCGCCGATTCGGCCGGCCAGATCGTCGGGCTCGCCGCGGTCGCCGGGTTCGCGACCGGCTTCTTCCGTCCCGCGGTCTACGCGGGGCTGCCGAACCTCGTCGAGGAGGACGACCTCGCGCGCGCGAACTCGCTCATCCAGACGAGCGAGAACGTCAGCTGGACGGTCGCGCCCGTCCTCGGGGGCATCATCGTCGCCGCGTGGGGCCCGGATCTCGCGTACTGGCTGAACGCCGCGTCGTTCCTGATCTCCGCGCTCCTGGTCCTCCGGATCGCGGGGACGAGCCTCCAAGGCGCGCTCGCGGTGAGCCACGGACACCTCCGCGACCTCCGCGAAGGATTCTCGCGCGTCATCCACACACGCCCGCTGCTGACCGTGCTCGTGGTCTGGACGATCGCGCTCGGCGCCGTTGCCTCCACTCAGACCGCGCAGATCTTCCTGGCGAAAGACTCGTTCGACGCCGGCGACGTCGGCTACGGGCTCATCTTCGGCTGCATCGGGCTCGGCCTCGCGATCGGCAGCTTCGAGGCGGGGAGGTGGGTCGAAGAGCGGTCCGTCGGCAACGTCTACGCGGCCAGCATCCTGCTCCAGGCGATCGGGGTCGGCCTCGCCGCCGCGTCGCCGAACGTGTGGGTCGCGCTTCCCTGCTTCGTGCTCGCCGGGATCGGCAACGGCACGGCGGTCGTCTGCAACTCGCTCCTCGTCCAGCGTGGCGCACCCGACAAGCTGCGCGGGCGCGTGTTCACGGTCATCATGAGCGTCAACTACGCGGTGTACGGACTGGGCTTCGTAATTGCTGGACCTCTGACCGATGCGATCGGCCCTCGGTGGGTCTTCGCCGTTGTCAGCATCGTGCTCGCGTTCGTCTCGGTGATCGCCTACGCGCTCGCGCGCGGGGTGGAGAGCACCGTCGAGCGTCCGGTCGAGGCCGAGGCGGCGTAAACGTGCGGCCGCGGCGGGACTGGACGCGCGAGTCGCTCGCGGAGGGCGTCCGCACGGGCGACCGGCGGGCGCTCGCGCGGGCGATCTCGCTCGTCGAGAACGGCGACTCGATGGCCGCCGAGCTCGTGCGCGATATCTATCCGGAGACGGGCGGCGCCTACGCCGTCGGCGTGACCGGGCCGCCCGGCGTCGGCAAGTCCAGCCTCATCTCCGCGCTCGTCCGTCACGTGCGCGCGCAGGAGCGGACGATCGGCGTCCTCTCCGTCGACCCGTCGAGCCCGTTCACCCATGGAGCGCTGCTCGGAGATCGCATCCGCCTCGCCGATCACTTCCTCGATCTCGGGCGTCTTCATCCGCTCGATGGGGACGCGCGGGCACCTCGGCGGCCTCGCCGAGGCGACGCTGCAGGCACTGCTCGTTCTGGACGCATCCGGAAAGGACATCGTCTTCCTCGAGACGGTCGGCGCCGGGCAGAGCGAGGTCGAGGTGATCGGGATCGCGGACACCGTCCTGCTCGTGCTTATGCCCGGTTCTGGCGACTCGGTGCAGGCGCTGAAGGCGGGGATCATGGAGATCCCCGATGTGATCGCGATCAACAAGATGGATCACCCGGCGGCGAAGACGATGCTGAACGAGGTGCGCTCCATCCTCTCGCTCGACCACGACAGTCCGTGGAAGCCGCCGATCGTCCTCACCGAGGCGACCCGCGGGGAGAATGTGCCGGAGCTGTGGGACGAAGGTCGAGGAGCACCGTGCGTTCCTCGAGGAGGAGGGGCGGCTCGAGGAGCGGCGACGGCGCAACCTCGCCGGCGAGGTGTTCGCGGTCGCGTCCGGACGGGCAAAGGCGCACCTGGAGCATGCGGTGGCCGACGATCCCGAGCTCCGTCGGCTGCTGGACGAGGTGCAGCGCCGCGAGCTCGACCCGCTGACCGCCGTGCAGGAGATTATTGAGAAGGTGTTTCGTATCGAGAACCGGCGACATGGCGATTCAGAGAACAGCACCGACACTCGCTGACATCCAGGAGGCGCGCGAGCGCATCCGGGGTATCGCGCGGGAGACGCCCGTCTATCTGTCGGAGACGTTCTCGCGGCGCTGCGGGCGTGAGGTGCGGCTCAAGGCCGAGAACCTCCAGCGCACCGGCGCGTTCAAGATCCGCGGCGCCGTCAACAAGCTCGCGACGCTCTCGACGGAGGAGCGCGCCGCGGGCGTGGTCGCGGCGAGCGCGGGCAACCACGGCCAGGCCGTCGCCTGGGCTGCACGCGAGTTCGGCCTGCACGCCCGGATCTTCGTGCCGCTCGACGCGCCGATGGCGAAGGTCGAAGCGTGCCGGAACTACGGCGCCGAGACGGAGATGGCCGGCGCGGACTTCGAGGACGCGCTCGTGCTCGCGATGGAGGAGGTGGAGACGACCGGCGCGACGTTCATCCACCCGTACGAGGACCAGCTCGTGGTCGCGGGTCAGGGCACGATCGGCCTCGAGCTGCTCGAGCAGGCGCCGGAGGTCGAGACCGTCGCTCATCCCGATCGGCGGCGGCGGCCTCTCGCTCGGCATCGCGACGGCGCTGCGCGCCGTCTCGCCGGAGGTCCGGCTCGTCGGCGTGCGGGCAGGGCTCGACGGCTACACGATCGCCGACGGGATCAAGGTCAAGATCCCGAGCGACTTCACGATGCCGCTGCTCGACGACCTCCTCGACGACATCGTCGCGGTGACGGACGAGGAGATCAGCGAGGCGATCGTGCTCCTGCTCGAGCGCGCGAAGCTCGTCGTCGAGGGCGCCGGCGCGGTCGGCGTCGCCGCGCTGCTGGCCGGCAGGGCGGGAGGGACCGGCATGGCGATCCCCGTCCTGTCCGGTGGCAACATCGACCCGACCATGTTGATCTCCGTGATGCGCCACGGCCTGACGTCCGCCGGGCGCTACCTCGTCGTGCGCACGCATCTCGCCGATCGGCCGGGCGAGCTGATCAAGCTGCTGTCGCTCGTCGCAGAGGAGCGCGGGAACGTCATCGCGGTCGAGCACCACCGCGAGGGCATGGACATCCCGGTTTCCGCGACGCGAGGTCGAGCTGACGCTCGTGACACGCGACGAGGAGCACTGCGTCCGCCTGCTCGCCGCGATGGCCGAGCGCGGCTACTTGGTCGATCGACTCAGTTAGAGCCGCAACGCCGGAAGCTTACGGTTCCTCCCGGCCAGTCGTTGACGCCGCCGTTGAGGACGGGGCGCGCCTCGACACCCGCTGCAGCGAGGACGCTCGCGGCGATGCTCGCGCGCATCCCGGACTCGCAGATCGTCACGACGGGCCGCTCCGTGTCGACGCCGTCGGTTCCGCATTCGCGGAGCAGGCGGAACGGGATGTGGAGCGAGCCGGGGATGTAGCCCTCGTCGCGCTCGGACTTCTCGCGGACGTCGATCACCTGAAAGCCCTCGTCCAGGAGCTGCTGCAGCTCGTCCATCTCGACCGGATCCAGCCGCTCGGTCGCCGCCGCCTCGGTCACGAAGCCGGCGAGCTCGAGGAAGCCGACGGCACGGAGACCGCGCGCTGCCAGCCCCGCTTCGCCGCGGTCCGTGGCGTGAAGCACGATGCGCTCCTCGGGATGGAGGATGAAGCCCGCACGGGTCGCGAACGACGAGCCCGACGCCGGCACGTTGAATGCGCCGTGCACGTGCCCGGCTGCGTGCGCTTCCGCGGGGCGCACGTCGAGGATCGTCGCCTCGCCGATCTCGTCGAGCTGCTCCACCGGGGTCGGCGCTCCGAGGAACGGCCCGCGGTTGAGGTCGACGACGCGCGCCGTCGTCGGCGGGCGTGGCGTGCTCACCGACGCGGACGCAGTGACGAACTCCTGCACGTCGTCATAGGCAAGCGCAGTGTTCGTGCGCTTCTCGTTGCCGAGCGTCGACGAGTGTGCGGGGCTCATCGCGGCTCCGCAAAGCGATCCGGCGACGTGTCCCGGATAGACCTCGTACGTGTCGGGGAGGGCGGTCAGTCTCTGCAACGAGTGGAAGAGGAACTCGGCCCCTTCGCGCGCCTCGATTGCGAGATCGGGGCGGGCGGCGTCGCCGACGAAGAGCGAGTCGCCTGTGAGCACCATCTGCTCGCCGACGACGAAGGCGCAGTGCTCCGGCCGGTGTCCGGGGGTGTGTACCACGCGGATCGCGACGGAGCCGGCCTGAACAACCTGTCCGTCCTCGAGCGGGTCGAAGTCGAACTCGGGCTCGGCGATCGGGTGAACCGAGACCGGGACGCCGTGCTCGAGCGCGAACCGGCCGTGGCCCGAGACGTGGTCGGCGTGCGTGTGTGTCTCGAGGACGCGGCGGATGCGCACCCCGCTCCGTTCGGCCTCCTCGAGGTAAGGCTCGATCGCGTACGCGGGGTCGACGACCACGGCTTCGCCACCCTGCGGGTCGCCGATCAGGTAGGAAGCGCAGCCGAGATCGTCGTCGACGAACTGGCGGAACAGCACAGCGGGGAAGCTAACAGCGCCTCCCGCTAGCTTTCTTGAAGCTTTGTCTTGGCTCAGATAGCGGGATTGAGGCTTGCGTGATGGCGGGTGTCCGCGCCCGCTCTCGTGAAGAAGAGATCGCAACACGAATCACAAACTTGGTGTAGAGTTATTTCCACTGGCCCTGCAGCCAGAATTCCGGCCGAAGCCACAAAACACGCCGACGTGCCTCCTGGCGCGCGAGGCATCAGAGCTAAGGCGAACAGAGTTCGATCCCGTAGGGCCAGTTTCTCTTTGCGCTTGTCAGGCAGCGGAGTAGGTTTCGATCAATGCACGACACCGAGATGATCGCTCAGGAACTGAGCGCGCTTGGCCACAAGCTCGATGAGCTGGAGAAGCGTCTCGCCGGTGTCGAGCGAGTGAACACGCGGCTCGAAGATGCTGCACTCACGACGTCGCGCGCGCTCGGTGAGATCTCAGGTCACTGGGACGCGGTCTATGAGGCTATGCGCCGCAAGGATGAGTCCCAAGAGGCAGAGAAGCAGTGACATCCCCCGGGCGTCCGGAGAACCAGTACTGTCTCTAGGGTCTTCTGACTCAGATTCCTCGTTCGCTTCTCAAGACGGCTCTGTCAGGAGCATCCATCTGAAGGAGGCCATCGAATGGCCACCACCGTGCCTGACTCTGCCAACGGAGCAGTGAAGGACCGCTCGACGAGGGTTCTTGCTCGTTTCACCGCCGCACCCGGTGTGACGCCGGAGAAGTACGACGAAACCATCACGCGTCTGAAGAAGGCCGAGAGCCAGTGGCCGCCGGACGGGCTTGCCTACCATGTCGCCTTCAGCTCGGGTGGCAGCTTCCGGGTCAGTGAGATCTGGGATTCTCGGGAGCAGTTCGACGCGTTCGGCAAGCGTCTGATGCCGGTACTGACCGACGTTGGGATCGAGCTCTCGGGCGAGCCTGAGATGCTCGACGTCCACAACATCATCCAGCCGTAACACGTTCGCGGAGCGGCCGTGCGGTCACGAACCGTGCGGCCGGCTGCGCGCCGGACTACTGAACGCGCGAGTGGACCTGGTGCTCTAGCTTTACTTGAAGCGTTGTTCCGCCGCTCGCTCTTCGCCGCCCTGCTTTGCGCCCTCTGTCTGCCGGCGGTCGCATGGGGCCACGCGAACCTCCTCCGCACCGAGCCTCGCGACGGATCCGTCGTGGCCAAGGCGCCCGCCGTCGTGCGCGTGTTCTTCGACGACGACGTCCGCGCCGCGTCCGGCATCAAGGCGATCCGGAACGGGGGCGGTTCGGTGCTGGGGGGAAAGGCGCGCGTCTCCGGCGGCCGCACGCTCGTCGTCCCGCTGAAGAGCGGCCTCTCCGACGGCGACTACACCGTGCTCTGGAAGGTCGTCTCGGACGACGGCCACAAGCTCGCCGGCGTGATGACGTTCGGAGTGGGGGTCGGGCGCGCGCCGCCCGTCGCTGCGCTCACGGTCGACAACGACCCGACGATCCAGGACGTCATCGCGCGGTGGCTGTTCTTTGCCGGCCTGCTCACGGCGGGAGGCGCCGCGCTGTTCCGCCTCTTCGTCGGCGCCGTGCCGTCGCGACTGATGCTCATCGCGTTCCTGCTCGTGTTCATCGGAGTCTCGAGCGCGGTCCACGACGTTGCGATCTCCACCCGGTTCGGGTCGGTGATGGCGGTGGCGGCGATCGTCGCGGGCGTCGGCGCGCTGTTCAGCGCCATCGCGCCGCTGTATCCGCGTCTCGAACTCGTGCCGGTCGTCGCGGGCCTGGTCCTGATCCCCGTACCGTCACTCGCAGGCCACGCGCTCGACAGCGGTCGCGGGCGCTTCCAGGTGGTCTTCGACATCGTCCATGTCGGCGCGGCGTCGCTCTGGCTGGGCGGGCTGCTTGCGCTCGGCCTCGCGCTCGCCCGTGGCGACGACCGCCCCGAGACGGTGCGCAAGTTCTCGAAGCTCGCGGTCTGGTCGGTCGTCGCCATCGCCGTGACCGGCGTCCTCCGCTCGATCTCCGAGCTCGACGCGGTCAGCCAACTCTGGACGACGGGCTACGGTCGTGTGCTGATCATCAAGTCTGTCCTGCTCGCCGCCCTCGTCGGAATCGGCTGGATGAACCGGTACCGCCTCATCCCGCGCCACGCCGTGCAGAAGCTTCGGCGGAACGTCGCCGTCGAGCTTGCGCTGTTCGCAGTGCTCATCGCGGCGGTCGCGCTTCTCACCGACCTCCGTCCGGGCCGAGACCGTGGAGCTGCCGCTGCCGTCGCGGCGAACCTGATCGGTCCGCCGCCGCTGCCCGCGGGCCGTGCGATCGTCCAGGCACAGCAGGACGGATCGCTCGGCGTGGCACTCGCGTACCGGCCTCCCGGTGCGGAGGTCACCGTCCTCGGACAGGACGGGACCGGCGTCAGCGGGCTCGACGTGCGCATCGCCGGCAAGCCGGCCCGCCCCTGCGGGCCCGGCTGTTACGGCGCGTTCATCAGCCCGGCGACGCGGATGAACGTCTCGGTCGGCGGCCGCCGGCTGACCTTCACCCTGCCTGCGCGGAGACGTGCGGCGACCTCCCTCGTCGCGCGCGCGACGAGGACCTTCCGCGGTCTGCGCAGCGTCGACTACGTCGAGCGGCTGGCGTCGAGCCCGCGCGACCGCGTGGTCGCGGACTTCACGCTCGAGAGCCCCAACCGGCTCCAGTACCGAATCCGAGGCGGCGCGTCCGGGATCATCATCGGGGCGAAGCGCTGGGACAAGCAGGCCGTCGGCCCGTGGCAGCCTTCCCCGCAGCAGCCGACGTCGCAGCCGGAGCCGATCTGGGCGGGAGGCTTCACGAACGCGTACCTCCTGAAGGAGACGCCGAAGACCTACGTCGTCTCGTTCATGAAGCCGATCGGACCCGCGTGGTTCACGTTGAACCTGAACCGGAAGACGATGAGGCCGACGCATCTGCACATGACCGCGGCCGCGCACTTCATGACGCACACGTACACGGGCTTCAACCGGCCGCCGGCGATCCGGCCGCCGCGCTAGAGCCCGAGCCGGCGGGCGATCACCATCCGCTGCACTTCATTGGTGCCCTCTCCGATCTCCAGGATCTTCTGGTCACGGTAGAGGCGCGAGATCGCGTACTCGTCCATGTAGCCGTATCCGCCGTGGATCTGGAGCGCCCAGTTCACGGCCCTGTTCGAAAGCTCGCCCGTGTAGAGCTTCGCCTGCGCGGCGGCAAGCCCGAAGTCCCGGCCCTGATCCTTGAGCCATGCGGCCTTGAGGACGAGGTTGCGGCCGGCTTCGATCTCCGTCGCCATGTCGGCCAGCCGAAATTGGACGGCCTGGAACTTCGAGATCGCCTTGCCGAACTGCTTCCGCTCCTGCGCGTAGGCGTACGCGAGGTCGTACGCGCCCTGGGCGAGGCCGACGCCCATCGCAGCCACGGAGATCCGGCCTCCGTCGAGGATCTCGAGGAACTGGTGGAAGCCCTGCCCGCGCGGGCCGAGGAGGTTGTCTTCGGGGACGGCGGCGTCCTTGAACGAGAGCTCGCGCGTGTCCGACGCACGCCAGCCGATCTTCTTCATCGGCTTCGAGATGTCGTAGCCCTCCGTCCCGTTCGGGACGATGATGTTCGACACCTCGTCGTCGCCCGTGAGCGCCGTGATGGTCACGCAGGCCGTGACGTCGGTGCCCGCGTTCGTGATGAAGATCTTCGAGCCGTTGACCACCCAGCTCCCCTCGCGGAGCTCCGCCCGCGTGCGCGTCGCGCCCGCATCCGAGCCCGCGTCGGGCTCGGTGAGGCCGAAGGCCGCCAGCTTCCTCCCGGACGTCAGGTCCGGAAGCCACTCGCGCTTCTGCTCTTCGGTCCCGAAGTAGTAGATCGGCAGCGTCCCGAGCGAGTGGTGGGCGGCCATCGTGATGGCGACGGACGAGTCGATGCGTGTCAGCTCCTCGACCGCGATCGCGTACGAGACCGTGTCGGCGCCGGCGCCGCCGTACTCCTCCGGGATCGTCATGCCCATCAGGCCGAGCTCGCCGAGCTCCGTGACGAGGTCGTAGGGGAACCGTCCCTCGCGGTCGATCTCCTCGGCGACCGGAGCGACGCGCTCGCGCGCGAATTCCTGCACCGTGGAGCGGACGAGCTCCTGCTCCTGGCTGAGCTCGAAGTTCAAGTGGCGAGGCTCTGCGCGAGCTCGACGATCAACCTGACGCCGTAGCCGGTGCCGCCCGGTTGCGTGAGGTAGTCGCCGCGCGAGCGCTCGAGGAAGCCGGGGCCTGCCATGTCGATGTGCGCCCACGGCCCGTCGCCGGCGAACTCCTTGAGGAACTCCGCCGCGAGGACCGGCGAGCCCTGGCGGAGGTCGGACGAGTTCTTGATGTCGGCGAAGGACGAGTCGACGTAGCGTCGGTAGCGCGGGTGCAGCGGGAACGGCCAGGCATGGTCGCCGCTCGACTCGGCGGCAGCGAGAATCCGGTGGCCCCAGGCGGCGTCGCTCGCGAAGAGACCCGCGTAGAAGTCGCCGAGCGCGAGCTCCATCGCTCCCGTGAGCGTGGCGAGGTCGAGCAGGTGCGTCGCGCCCTCGCGCCGCGTGTACCACATCGCGTCCGCGAGCACGAGTCGTCCTTCCGCGTCCGTGTTCGTGATTTCGATCGTCTTCCCGTTCGCCGCGCGCAGGATGTCGCCGGGACGGAACGAGTCGCCGCTGACGAGGTTCTCCGCGGCCGCGACGACCGTGACGATGCGGATCGGCAGCTCGAGCTCCGCGACCGCCGCAGTGCCGGCGATGACCGCGGCGCCGCCCGCCATGTCGCCCTTCATGTCCTCCATCTTCAGCGCCGGCTTGAGCGAGATCCCGCCCGCGTCGAAAGTGATCGCCTTGCCGACGAGTCCGAGGACGACGTCGCTCTTCGATCCGCCCGGCGGGTCGTAGCGGAGCACGATCAGCCGCGGACCGTTCGCGCTCGCGCGGCCGACGGCCGAGAGCGCGCCCATCCCGTGCTCGTCGATCTCCGACGGGTCGAGCGACTGGACCGTCAGGTTCGGGCCGGCGAGCTCCTTCGCGCGCTCGGCGAGCACCTGGGGAGTGAGCTCGTTCGGCGGCGAGTTGGCGAGGTCGCGGGCGGCGTTCACCCAGGCTCCGACTGTCGCGGTTCGTGCCGCCGTGTCTGATAGCCCGTCGGGCGAGCTCGTGCACAGGACGACCTTCTCGATCCGATGCTTCGGCGTCTCGTCGGTCTTCCAGCGCGCCGGGTCGTACGAGCCGATGACAGTCCCCTCGACGATTGCCCTCGTCTGGTCTTCTGCGCCGAGCGGGAGGGAGTCGTCGAGTAGCCAGGCCACGGTGCCGCCGACGTCCGCGATCCGGCGAGTGACCGCCGACGCCGCGGTCCGGAGCGCATCCGCGTTCACGTCGCTGCGCTTGCCGACACCGACGAGGACGATCCGTCGCGCCTTGGCCTCGCCCTCTGTATGCAGGACCAGGGTGCTGCCGAGGTCGGCCTTGAGCTCGCCGTCGTCGGCGAGCCGGCGCACGCGGCGCTGGAGCTTCTCGTCGAGAGCGGCCGTCCCGCCGTCGCCGTCCTCGGCGATCGGCACGACGAGGGCGTCGGGCTCGACGTCGGCGACCTGGGCGACCTGGACGTCTAGGTGGTCCATCGGGCCGCGATGCTACCCAAGCAGGGATTTACCGTGCCTTTACGAAAATCACCTAACCGCGCTCAACTTTGCGCGTCACACGCCGATGATGAACTCCGGTATGAGCGGAACGGTCCTGCGGCCCGGCGTCCCCACGCGATTTCGGCGTGGGCAGGCGCGTCCGACGGTGGAGGAGCTCCTCGCCGACATCTCGCAGCTCACCGTCGAGCGGCAGAGACTGCGGGATCGGGGCATCGAGGGCCCCCGCCTCGAGCGGAACCGCGTGAAGCTCGCCCGCGCGCAGTGGCAGCTGTCGCACGCGCTGATCGAGCGCTACCTCCGCGCCGCGTAGCGTTTCCAGATCCCTAGAACAGCTTCTGGAGCTTCATGGCGGCGCCCATGTCGCCCTTGACCTTGAGCTTGCCGGTCATGTAGGCGCTCGTCGGGTTCTGCTCGCCGCTCACGATCTTCTCGAAAATCTCCTGCGAGGTCGAGATCACGGCATCGGCCTCCTCGCCGCCCTCTGTCACGGTGATCTTGCCGTCCTCGACGCTGACCTTCCACGTGCCTGCGCCGTCGATGTCGAAGAGGTACGAGTTGGTCATTCCCGCGGTCTTGGTCGCGTCGGCGCGGGTCTCGAGCGAGTCGAAGAACTCCTTGGCGGTCGTCATGGCCGCAACCCTACCTCTTGACCTGTCGGTCGAGAGCTGTTGAATGCGGCTATGACCTGGTACACGTTCTTCAAGTCGATTCACGTGATCATGGCCGTCATCTGGGTGGGAGGGGCGACGATCATCCAGGCGTACGCCTTCCGCATCCTGGCGACGAACGATGGCAAGCGGCAGGCGGATTTCTCGAAGGACACGGAGATCGTCGGGATGCGCATGTTCATTCCCGCCTCGCTGATCCTGTTCCTCGCGGCGATCGGAATGATGGTCAACGCCGATCTCGATTGGGGACAGAACTGGATCGTGCTCGGGATCATCTCGTTCGGCCTGTCGTTCGCACTCGGCGCCGGCTTTCTTGGCCCGGAGAGCGGACGCCTCGCGAAGCTCATCGAGACGGAGGGCCCCGAGTCGCCGGAGGCTCAGGCTCGGATCCGGCGGATCGTCGCGTTCTCGCGTGCCGAGCTCGTCGTGCTGCTCACGGTCGTGTGGAACATGGTCGTCAAGCCGGTGGGCTCGCCCGGATGGTTCTGGGCCGCGCTCATCGTCATGGCCGTCGCGATCGTCGCGGTGATCGCCGGCTATCTCCGCGGCGAGCAGGCGCTCGTCGCCACCGCAACGGACTAGTCGTCGAGCTCGAGCAAGAGGGCGCCCGCCGAGACGGAGGCGCCCTCCTCGACGTGGACCTCGCGCACGACCGCGTCGAACGGCGACGTGAGCGGGGTCTCCATCTTCATCGCCTCGAGCACGACGAGAGGCTGCCGCGCCCGGACCGACTCGCCCTTCGCGACGAGGACGCGGATGACGGTTCCGGGCATCGGTGCCGTGACCGTGCTCCCGTCGCCGCCGTGCGCGCGGTGGTCGGCTGCGAGCTCGTCGACGTCCGGCGGCGGTACCAGCGGAGGAGACGGGAGGTTGAGCCTGAACGGCGATCGCCAGGCCGGGGCAGGGAGCCGCAGCGGTGCGGGGGAGAGCGGCGGATGCTCGACGAGGAACGACGTCGTCGCCTCCCCGGCGCGCAGGACAGGGTGGCGAGACGAGCCATCGCAGGAACGGGAGGTTGGTGGCCACCCCGCCGACTTCGGTCTCACGCAGGGCGGCTGCGAGTCGGTCGAACGCCTCGGCGCGGGAGGTCCCGTGCGCGATCAGCTTGGCGATCATCGGGTCGTAGGCGAGCCCGACCTCGTCACCCTCCTCGACTCCGGCGTCGACGCGGATGCTGCCGGGCAGCCTCAACACGTCGATGCGCCCGGTCTGCGGGAAGAACGTCCGCGGGTCCTCGGCGTACAGCCGGACCTCGACCGCGTGCCCGCGCGGGTCGGGCCTCACGTCGAGCTCTTCCCCGGCGGCGATCCGGAGCTGTGCCTGCACGATGTCGACGCCGGTGACGAGCTCCGTGACCGGATGCTCGACCTGGATCCGGCCGTTGAGCTCCAGGAACCAGAAGTCGCCGCCGTCGACCATGAACTCCGCCGTGCCGGCATTCGTATAGCCGACGGCGCGCGCGAAGGCGACTGCGGCCTCGCTCATCTCCGCCCGCAACGCGTCGTCAACCGCCGGCGACGGTGACTCCTCGAGCACCTTCTGGTGCCGACGCTGGACGGAGCAGTCGCGCTCGCCGAGGGCGAGCACCGTCCCGTGCTCGTCGGCGATGAGCTGGGTCTCGACGTGGCGCGGCCGCTCCACGTAACGCTCGAGAAACACCCGGTCGTCTCCGAACGCAGCCTTGGCCTCGCGCCGGGCAGCCTCGAGCGCTTCGTCGAGCTCCGCCGGTCCACGGACGACGCGCATGCCGCGGCCGCCGCCCCCCGCGGCCGCCTTGACGACGAGAGGGAACCCGATTTCCTCCGGCTCGCCCGACGGGACGACCGGCACTCCCGCCTCGCGCGCGATGCGCTTCGCCGCGAGCTTGTCGCCCCCGGCGCGCAGGGCCTCCGGCGACGGCCCGACCCAGGTGAGCTCCGCCGCCTGCACCGCCTCGGCGAAGTCGGGGCTCTCGGCGAGGAAGCCGTAGCCGGGATGCACCGCGTCGGCGCCCGTCCGCTTCGCGGCGCGGATGTGCTCCTCGGAAAAGAGGTAGCTCGCGACCTCCGCCGCCTCGTCGGCCGAGCGGGCGTGCAGCGAGCCCTGGTCGTCGGGGGCCGCGACCGCGACCGTCTCGATCCCGAGCGCTCGTGCGGCCCGGAAGACGCGAAGGGCGATCTCGCCGCGGTTGGCGACGAGGAGCTTGCGCATCATCGGAAGCGGTAGTCCTGCGTGCCGTCCTCGCGGACGGACACGTCGGCGTGGAGGTGGAAGCCGCCCGTGCGGTCGGGCCACCAGCGGTCGAGGATCGCCCGGTTGAGCGGGTGGATCTCCTCGGCGGGTAGCGCGAGCGGATCGACGAACGCCGCCTCCTCGATGTCCTCCTCGACCTGCGCGCGCGGGACGGGCGACGTGTCGGTCGGCGTCGCGGCGAAGAACGCGAGGACGTTGCGACGGTGGTCGTGTTCGCGCGCCCACGTCAGCGTGCACACGAGCTCGCCGATCTCGACCGGGACGGACGTCTCCTCGAGCACCTCGCGTGCGGTCGCCTCCTCGAGGGATTCGCCCGGTTCGTGGTAGCCCGATGGAAGCTCCCAGTGGATTCCGTAATGGCGGCGCTGGCGGATCATGAGGAGGCGGTCATCGGCGACGACGAGCCCGCCGGCGCCCGTGAGGGTCTGCCACACGTCAGGCCTTCTTACCGGGGTTGAGCAGGTTCTGCGGATCGAATGCGCGTTTCACGGCACGGTGCAGCTCGAAGGCGCGCGGGCCGAGTTGGGGCTCGAGCCATTCTCGCTTCACGAACCCGACGCCGTGCTCCCCCGAGATGGTGCCGCCGAGGCGGAGCGCAAGCTCGAAGACCGCCTCCGACAGCTTCGGCGCGAGCGCGGCGTCGTCTTCGCTGAGCATGAACGTCGTGTGCAGGTTGCCGTCGCCCGCGTGGCCCCACGAGCACGCGGGCACGCCGAGGCGCCGGCCGATCTCCAGTGACTCCTCGATCGCCTCGCCGAGGCGGTCGAGCGGGACGGCGATGTCCTCGCTCGCCTTGCCGCCGCGGAGCGCGTCGACGACGAGCGCGAGCCCTTCGCGCCAGCGCCAGAGCGCGGCGATTTCCTGGGAGGTCTGTGGCGCGTACAGGCCGAGGGCGTCTTCGCCGAACAGCTCGAGCAGGTCGGTGCGGATGCGGGCCGCCTCGTCCGCCGACCCGTCGGCCTCGGCGAGGACCGCGAATGCGCCTGCGGGCACCTCGCCCGGAAACGTCGAGCCCGCGATCGCCATCGTCTCCGAGTCCAGGTACTCGAGCGCCGCGGCCGGGAGGCCCGAGCCGATGACTCGCTCGATCGCGTCGGTGCCGCCCCGGACTCCCTCGAAGAACCCGACGACCGGCCAGGCCGCCTCCGGGGCAGGGGTCAGCGAGAGCCACGCCGCGGTGATGACGCCGAGCGTCCCCTCCGAGCCGATCAGGAGCCGCTTGAGGTCGTAGCCCGCGACGTCCTTGCGCAGCGGCCCTCCGAGCTGGATGAGCTCGCCCGGCGCGACGACGACCTCGAGCCCCGTCACCCACGAGCCTGTGACGCCGTACTTGAACGCGTGCGGGCCACCCGCGTTCGTGGCGATGTTGCCGCCGATCTGCGACTGCTCCGATGCGCCGGGATCCGGTGCGAAGAGGAGGCCGCCCTCACGTGCGATGCGCCGAAGCTCCGCGGTGCGGAGCCCGGCCTCGACGTGGATCCGCCAGAGGAGCGGGTCGAACGAGCGGACACGGTCGAGACGCTCGAGCGCCAGGACGACTCCGCCGTCGAACGGGACCGCGCCGGCCGCATAGCCCGTGCCGCCGCCGCGCGGCACGATCGGAATGCCGTGCGCGTAACACCATGCGACGACCTCGGCCGTCTCCTCGGCCGTCTGCGGCAGTGCGACCGCATCCGCGCGGCCGCGGTAGCCGCGCGCCTCGGTCTGGTCTCCGAGGTAGGCGGACGTGGGCGTGACGACATCCGCCGAGACGGCGGCGCGGAGCTCGCGCTCGATCGACGCGACCGCGCTCATGCGAGCGCCTGCTCGAGCTCGTGCCGTGCGTCGTGGAGCACGGGCTCGCCGTGAGAGACGAGCACGAGCTCGACGGGGAGGCCGAGCAGCGCATGCCGGAGGGCGTTGCGGAGGTCGGCGCGCGTGTAGCCGCCGAGATACCGGAGCCACGACTCGGGGCACATGCGCAGCCCCGGAGGGCGATCGCCGAGGAGGCGGTCGCCGGGGACGAGCGCGCGGTGCTCGGCGATCCAGAACATCGTCTCGCCTGCGCCGGCGATCTCGATCGTCTCGATCTCTGCCGGCGTCGAGTTGATGCCGCCGTAGCGCTCCATCAGCTCGGCGCCGCTCCGGCCGTGGAAGGGCAACGTGGTCAAGATCGCGACCCGATCGGCGCTCTCCGCGAGCCGGTCGAGCTCCGCGAAGTCGCCCTCGGCGACGAGGGGGTCGACGAGGGTGAGTGTCCGCGCGGCCGCGTACGCCACACAACCGACCTCGCGAGGCCAGTCGGCCGGGTCGTCCTCCTGCTTCCGCGGCTCCCACCCGGGATGCGGCGCCGTCCAGCGCCACAGGCCGTGCGCAAGCTCCTGCAGCTCCACGGTCGGAGCGTAGATCATGGCCTCGTGGAACCAGTGCGGTGGGGCGTGCTCTCGACGGCGAGGATCAACGCAGATGCGTTCCTCGCGCCGGCCGCGAGGACGGACAAGGCGGACGTCGTCGCGGTCGCGAGCCGCGATGCGGAGCGCGCAGAGGCCTATGCACGCGAGCACGGGATCGAGCGGCCCTACGGCAGCTACGACGAGTTGCTCGCGGACCCGGACATCGAGGCCGTCTACAACCCGCTACCGAACTCGATGCACGTCGACTGGACGGTGCGTGCGCTCGAGGCGGGCAAGCACGTCCTCGTGGAGAAGCCGTTCGGACGGCGGCCCGACGAGGTGGCGCACGCGTTCGACGTCGCCGACGGCGCCGGCCTCGTCGTGATGGAGGCTTTCATGTGGCGCCACCACCCGCAGACGCTCAGGCTGCGCGAGCTCGTCGAGAATGGCGCGATCGGCGAGCTTCGGATGATCCTCGCGTCGTTCCACGGGGAGATGGCCTCCGACGACATCCGCATGGAACCGCAGCTCGACGGCGGAGCGCTGATGGATCTCGGCTGCTACTGCATCGGCGGCGCCCGCCTGCTCGCGGGCGAGCCGCTGGTCGTCTTCGGCCAGCAGGTGCTCGGGCCGAGCGGCGTCGACCTTCGCTTCGCGGGGCTGCTCCGCTTCGACAACGATGTTCTCGCGGAGATCGACTGTGCGTTCCAGATGCCGTTCGGGACGGGCCTCGAGGCGCTCGGCTCAGAGGGATCGGCGCACGTCGACTGGCCCTGGACGTGCCACGACCCTGGGATCACACTGCGGCGGGGCGACAGCGTCGAACGGGTCGAGGTCCAGGACGACGACCGTTACCGGCTCCAGCTCGAGAACATGAGCGAGGCGGTCCGCGGCGAGGCCGAGCCGCTGCTCGACCGCATCGACGCGCTCGGCCAGGCGCGGACGATCGCGGCGCTCTACCGCTCCGCTGAGAGCGCGACGCCGCAGGCGCCCTAGGCGCTCGCGCTCAGGCCGGCTGCCTCGATTCCGGCGCGGGCGAGCGCTTCGTCATCCTCGCCCGAGAGTCCGCTGACTCCGACAGCGCCGATTCGCCGGCCGTTGTCGAAAACCGCCACGCCGCCCTTGAAGAACGTGAAGAACGGATCGAAGCTCGCGCGCTCGACAGGGTCGTCGCGGACCTTTGCAGCGAGCTCGCCGGTCGAGGCGGCATCGCTTCGCGCCGCGGTGTACGCCTTGCGCTCGGCGTTCAGACGTGTGTCGTGAGGCGCGTGGTCCATCGTCGCGGCGAGGACGACCTCCCCATGGTCGTCCGCGACGTGTACCGAGACGGGCGCGGGCGCCTCGCTCACCACCCAACGTACGATCACGAAGGCCTTGTCGAGGGTCACCGACTTACTCTAAACCCGCAAGGGCGAGCGTCTCTGGCAGGCCGCTCGCACCTTCGCTCGCGCCGACCGCCGTCGTCGCCAGTGCGCCTGCAGCGTTCGCGAGCCGTGCGGCGCGCTCGACCGGCCAGCCGGCGAGCAACCCATAGAGGAGGCCCGCCGAAAAAGCGTCCCCCGCACCTGTCGCGTCGATCGCATCGACGGGAACCGGCTCGATGTGGCCGGTGCCGGCGACGTAGCAGCCGTCCGCGCCGAGCTTCACGACGACGTCCGTAGCGCCGTGATCCTGCAACCAGCGTGCCGCAGACTCGGGATCGGTCTTGCCAGAGATCGCCTGTGCCTCGGGAAGGCTCGGAGCGAAAACGTCGACGTGGGGGAGGGACGGCAGGATCCGCTCCCAGCGGCCGCTCGCATCCCAGACGGTGTCGAGGCTCG
>CAVYYY010000005.1:0-37123 GCA_963772855.1 uncultured Actinomycetes bacterium
AGCGGGCGCTCCCCGGCGACGTCCGCGCTCGAATTGGATTCCGGGGCGAGAATATCAGCCACTTTGGCCGATGAGAGATCGGCCGCCGCAGGCGTAGCGTCAGACGCATGGCCGGTCAGCCCAGAGCGTCCCGCAGCCGAGCATCGCGCCCGGCGGTTCATCTGACGCCGACCGAGGCGGCCGTCCTGACCCTCCTCGCGACGCACCGGACGCTGGCCGCGATCGGCGACCGCCTGGGCATCAGTCGTCCGACGGTGAAGACCCACGTCCAACACATCTACGAGAAGCTCGGGGCCACGAACCGGGCCGAGGCCGTGGACTTGGCTGAGAGTGCCCGCCTCCTGCCGACTCGCAGGGAAGGTCAGGTGGGCGGGAGTTGAGCTCGGCCTGGCTCGACCATGGTTTCCACCGGCCGATCGACCGGTGTGAATCGCACGCGCCGCGGGCTCGGAGTCCGCTTGGGGTCGGTCGCCGCCGTGTGGATTCTGCGAAGTGGAGTCAGCGAATCCGCGGACGTGTCGGTCGGGCACCGGGTTCAGGATCGCTGTTGCAAGGCGAGGGACAGAGCCGTCGCCGGGCTCTCCGCCGCCCGACCCAGGTCCTGACAAGGAGGTACCAACGATGACCGAGATACTGGCCGAGCAGCTCGAGACCGAGCAGTCGATGTTCGTGCAGACCGCGCAGGGCATCGAGAGCGACGGTGCCAAGCTGACGCTGCAAGGCATCACGGCCTCGACGCTCTTCTTCTCCGACCGGCCCCAGCGGGTCGTCGGGCACATGGCCACGACCGATTTCGTCGACCTGTGGGCCATCGGCGACAACAGCTTCGAGACCGACCCGCCGAACGCGGTGCTCTCGTTCCTCGAGCCCGACGCCGACGCCCCCGTTGACGCGGTGGTCGTGCTCACGGCGCCGAACCTCACCGGCGACGGCAATCTCTCCTACTCCATCGACGTGCTCGAGGGAACGGTCCCGGCGCACACGGGACCCGTCACGCTCTTCATCGACCCGTTCGGGCGGCCGCTATCACCCGTCTCCGTGTGCGGTGTGCGCCGGCGCGAGCGACGACGGGATCGGCGCGGGGCTGAACACCAGCATGACCGGGCCGCGGCGTCCGCCGTGTCCCGAACCTCCCGAAAGGAGACTCCAATGTCAGACACACCAGTGCTGGACCTGCTCGCGAGCATGACCGCTGATTCGCTCGAGGCGTCGAGCCTCGAGCCGGAGACGTTGATGCTCGTCCGCATCGCCGCGCTCGTGGCGGTCGACGCGGCGCCGATCTCGTACGTCGCCAACCTCGAGGTCGTCAGCGACCTCGAGATCGACGCGGATCAGGTTCGCGGGGTGCTCGCCGCAGTCGCTCCGATCGTGGGGACGGCACGCATCGTCTCGGCGCTCAGCAAGATCGCCGAAGCGCTCGAGCTCGAGCTCGAGGCCGCAGAGGCCACGCAAGAAGCATGAGCCACAGGAGGCCGGAGGGGGCGCGCTTTGCGCCCCTTCCGGCCGCCAACAACAAGACGTAGAACCGAAAGAAGGAGGAGTGATGGATGCTGACAATCTCGTCCTTGTGGTCGGGAGCTACTCGGTTTCCGGGGCTGCAGCCGATGACTTCAAGGCGCTCAAGGCCGGCGAGGACGCCGGTGACTACCAGGTCGTCGGGGCCGTCGTCCTGAACCGCGACGCCAGCGGCAAGGTCGATGTGGCCGAGCACGACAGCGGTGCCCACGTCGCAGGCGGCGCCGTTCTCGGCGGCACCGCCGGGCTCGTGGTCGGGCTGTTCGCGCCGCCGCTGCTTGCCGCGACCGCGGTCGGAGCCGGGATCGGCGCGGTCGTCGGCAAGCTCAAGAAGAAGCACGAAGAGAAGCAGCTGGGCGTCGAGATGGAGGAGTACCTGCCGCCGGGATCGTCTGCGGTCGTCGCGATCGTCGATGACACCTACGCGGACAGGGTCGAGGCAGCCCTCGTCAACTCGGACAAGCGGATCAACAAGGCAATCGACAAGGACGACTACGACGAGCTCCAGAAAGCTCTCGCCCAGTCGTCCGACGAGGTCACGAAGGCTGTGAACTCCTAACCGGCGGTACGGGAGGGCCGGCACACACGCCGGCCCCTCCCGCCACCAACAAGGGACATGACGATGACATCCACTCGCACACTCAGCCTGATCACTGTCGTTGTTTCAGTCGCGTTCGTCGCTGCGGGCTGCGGCTCAAGCGGCGACAACTCGACGACAACGACGACCACCAGCGCGACTGCCACAGAGACATGGGCGAGCGGTGTCTGCACGTCGCTCACGACCTGGCAGACCGCGATCAAGTCAGCCGCCGGCTCTCTGAAGAGCGATCCCACAAAGAGCGGGCTCCAGACGGCCGCCGACGATGCGAAGTCGGCGACGCAGACACTCGCTTCCGACCTGAAAGGGCTGGGCAAGCCCGATACCCCATCCGGGCAGCAGGCGAAGGACTCGCTCGATCAGCTCGCGACGAGCTTGCAGCAGAACGTGGCCACGATCGAAAACGCGGTCAAGGGCGCCTCCGGCATCAGCGGCGTCATCGCTGCCGTCTCATCGGCGACGGTCACACTCGCGACGATGGGAACAGAGGTCAAGACGACGGTCGCGGACCTCCAGGGACTCGACGCGAAGGGCGAGCTGAAGAGCGCATTCACGAGCTCGAGCGCCTGCAACACCCTGACGAGCGCAGCCGGCTCGTGAACGCAACGATCGCCGCCGGCACGGCGGTCGCTGCCGTGAGCCCGCTTCGCGACCGGTCGCGGAAGCGACGCCTGGTCAAGGTGGGCGGCTGGGTTGTGGTCGTTGCGTTGCTCCTGGTCGTCTTGAACCTATTGGGCGTCGACGTCCACGGCTGGCTGACTCATCTCTGGGATCAGCTCAAAGCCGTTCCGGTCGGCTATTTGGTCGCCGGGGTGCTGCTACAGGTGGCCCAGACGACGTTCAACGGGGTCGCCTACTACGGGATTCTCCGCTACGCGTACCCGGACGCCGGCGTGGCGCTGTGGCCGATCGTGACGGCCTATGCCGTCGGTGTCGGGATGAACAGCTTCCTGCCTGCCAACATCGGCACATTCGTGACGCTGCTGATGTTCGTCGCGATCGTTCCCGGCTCGAGCTTCGCCGGGATATTCGCCGCCTACGTCGTCAACAAGATCTTCTTCACCGTCGTCGGCGCGGTCGTCTACGGCCTGTTGTTCCTCCAGGCGGGAGCGGCCTTCGACGTCGAACTCGGCTGGTTCCGTCACCACGCGCTGCTCGCGCTGCTGATCATCGTCGGCGGTGCATTCCTGATCTTCGTGCTCGGACGGATGTTCTGGCACAAGCTGAAGGGCCTCTGGAAGAAGGCAGAACAGGGCGGGAGGATCCTCACCGATCCGAGGGCGTACGCCACCCGGGTCCTCACGTGGCAGGTTCTCAGCTACGCCGCGAAGCTCGGCGTGATCGCGGTCTTCCTGGCCGCGTACTCGATCCCCGTCACGTTCGGCTCGGTTGTGCACGTGATCGGCTCGAGCTCGGCCGCGAACGTGACCTCGGTCACACCAGGGGCCGTCGGAGTCACCCAGGCGGCCAACGCAGCCGCGTTGCGCGATTACACCGACGGCGCAACAGCGACCGCCTACTCACTGAGCCAGCAGCTCGTGACCTCCGCCACCAACGTCGGCTACGCGCTCGTGCTCGTCCTCCTCATCTTCGGCTGGACGGGCGGCAAGGCTCTCGTCTCGACGTCCTACAGCGGCGCAAAGGAGAAGGTGCACAAACCGAAACACGACGAACCCGAGGCAACAGGCGCGGGCGGGGATGCGTGATGAGGCATCCCTGCGGACACAGCGGAGCGATGGTTGTGGTGACAAGCCAGCGACGCTTGGCCGGCACAACACCGCGAGACCGATGACGACGTCACACGCTCCCGCAAATCGGCGCCGGTCTCTGAGGGTCGGCCGCGTCGTCGTCGGCTGGGTGATCAACACGGTGGCGTTAATGCTGCTGGCCTGGATTCTCCAGGGTTTCTCGATCGAGAGCTGGTGGAGCGGCCTTGCTCTGGCGGCTGTGCTCGGGTTGCTGAATGCGCTCGTCTGGCCGCTGCTGATCCGGATAGCGCTGCCGTTGACTGTGATCACGCTTGGATTCGGGGTGCTTCTCCTGAACGGTGTTTTCGTCTGGCTGGCCTCGGATGTTCTCTCAGATTCGGTGCAGATCAGCGGGTTATGGACGGCTGTCGTCGTTGCGCTCGGCCTGACGCTGATCAACAACGTGGTGACGTTGTTCCTGGGGATCGACGATGACGATCTCTACTACCGCGAGGTGATCAAGCGACACGCGCGAAAGTCGAAGGAAACGGCGGCGCCGAGCAACATTCCGGGGGTCTTGTTTCTGGAGATTGACGGGCTCGCGCACGACGTGCTCGGGCGGGCGATGCGGGACGGAAGCGCGCCGACGATGGCCGCCTGGCTGCGCAACGGCTCGCACTCGCTGATCGAGTGGGAGTGTGACTGGTCGTCGCAGACCGGAGCGATGCAGTCGGGGATCTTGCAGGGCTCGAACTGGGACATGCCGGGTTTCCGCTGGTGGGAAAAGGACAGGCAGGAAGCGTTCGTCTCGAACAGCCCGAAGAACGCGAGGGAGATCGAGAAGCGGCACTCGAACGGCAAGGGCCTCCTGTACGCGGACGGGGCCAGTAGGGCGAACCTCGTCTCGGGTGACGCACCCCACTCGATGATCACGATGAGCACCGTGCGCGAGAAGCGCGAGGGCCGCCTCGGCGAGGACTACTTCGCGTTCTTCACCAATCCCTACGACGTCACGCGCACCTTCATCCTCGTGATCAAGGAGATCGTCGCGGAGATCTGGCAGCAGACGCAGCAGCAACGTCTGCAGATCGAGCCCCGCGTGCACCGCGGCTGGTTCCCGTACCCCTTGCTTCGCGCCTACACGAACGTGCTCCAGCGCGAGCTGGAGGTGGCGTCAACGATCCAGGATCTCTACAGCGGGCGACCGGTGATCTACACGATGTTTCTCGGCTACGACGAGGTCGCCCATCACTCGGGTATCGAGCGGCCGGAGACGCTCAGGGAGCTTGCGAAGATCGACAGGGCGTTCGCGCGGCTCGCTCGAGCCGCCGAGGACGCGCCCCGGCCCTATCGCCTCGTCGTGCTCGCCGATCATGGCCAGTCGCAGGGAGCGACGTTCAAGCAGCGCTACGGGCTCTCGATCGGCGATCTGGTCACCGAGAAGTGCGGTGCCGACGAGGTGCTCGCACCGGGGGGCGTCGACGAGGGCTGGGGGTACCTGAACGCTGCCGCAACAGAAGGGGCATCCTCGTCCGGTATGACGGGCGCGCTCACCCGGCTCGCCACCAAGAGCTCGACCGCGAACGATGGCTCAGTCGACATCGGCGCTGCGCGGGACGAGTCGGGCCGGAAGTTCAGGCACCGGGAGAAGAAGGGCGCCGAGGGACCGCCCGAGGTGACCGTGATGGCGTCGGGCTGCCTCGGCCTGATCTCGTTCCCACGGATCGAGGGGCGGGCCACGCTCGAGCAACTCGACGACCGCTACCCCGGCCTCGTCGAGGCGCTCCGCACGCACCCCGGAATCGGCTTCGTGCTCGTCCACTCCGACAAGCGGGGAGCCGTCGTACTCGGGCGCAGTGGCACGAACTACCTGGACGAGAAGCGCATCGACGGAGACGACCCGCTCGCCTCGTTCGGCCCCAACGCCGCGCTGCACGTGAAGCGCACCGACACCTACCCGCACTGCCAGGACATCATGGTCAACAGCACCTACTGGACAGGTGTGGACGAGGTCGCCGCCTTCGAAGAGCTTTGCGGCTCACACGGGGGCATGGGCGGCACCCAGAGCCGCCCCTTCATCCTCTGCCCCTCCGACTGGACCCCGCCGTCGCAGCAGATCGTCGGCGCCGAGAACGTCCACCTCCAGTTCGTGCGCTGGCTCGTCGACCTGGGCCATACCGCCTACGCCGGCCTGCCGGACGACCCGCACCGACTCGTCCCGACACCGACCGCCGAACCAATCGAAGCGTAGGAACGATGATCCACCGGCCCCTCCAGATCGTGATCACGTTCAAGACGCTGCTGCTGGCGGTCGCACTCCTTCTGCTGACGTGGGCTGTCATCTCGATCAGCGACACGCTGCTGGTGGTCTTCGTGGGGATCTTCCTCGGGCTCGTCTTCGAGGGGCCTGTCAGGCTCGTGGAGCGCAAGACCCGCCTGGGGCGCGGCATGTCCGCGACGGTCACCGTGATCGGCGCCCTCGTCGTGCTGTCCCTGCTCGGGCTCGTGCTCATGAAGCCTCTGCTGGCAGGGATGCAGTCCTTCCTCAAGGACTTGCCACAGACGGTCGACCAGCTCAAGAACTCGAGCGAGCTCGGCTTCCTCAAGAACACAGGCGCCGCCGACAACGTCACATCCGGAGCGCAGAGCGTCTCGAACTCCGTCCCCGACGCGCTCGGGGCGCTCGTCGGGTTCACGGGGTCGATCGCCTCCATGGCGCTCGACATCTTCCTGGTCACGTTCATCTGCCTCTTCTTCCTCTGCGAGGTCGCTTACCTGAAGGCGTCCCTCGCGAGCGTGCTGCCGAAGGGCCAGGAGGAGGTGTGGCTGCCGCTCTGGGATCGCGTCACCACCATGGTCTCTCGCTGGGCGATCGGCGTGGTGATCATCGCGGTGATCGCGGGCACGACGCAAGGTCTGGCGGCCTATCTGCTCGGGTCGAGCTACGCGGTCGCGCTGGGGCTGATCGCCGGGTTCCTCGACATGATCCCGAACATCGGCGCGACGATCGGCGGGTTCGTTCTCTCGCTGACGTTGCTCGCGGAGGAGGGTTTGACGGCGGCATTGATCATGCTCGCCGTGGTGCTGATCTACCAGCAGATCGAGAACAGCGTCCTCACCCCGACGATCCAGCGCAAGGCCGTCAAGCTGTCGGCGTTCTTCATCATCGTCGCTGTCACGCTCTTCGGCGCCTTGCTCGGAGTGGTCGGAGCGCTGATCGCCGTCCCGGTCGCGGCGACCATCCAGATCGTGCTCGGAGAGGTCACGAAGACTTATCGCGCGCAGGTCGCGGCCGGCAAGCTGCAGGCCGGGACGGCCCCCGGCGGCGACACACGTGCCTGACCTGATGAGACGACCTGCTGCTTCAAACCCCTCCGACTGGACCCCCCCGTCGCAGCCGACGCGCGGCGCGTCTCTCGTACAGGTCACGGTCCCGGGAAACGGCAGCGCGAGCCGCGCGCCAGATCATCAAGACGGCTGACGAGCGGAGGTCGACCCCGCGACCGGCTATGTCGTTGAAAGGCGTGACGTGCTGTCGCCGCGCGCTCGCAGCACGGCCACGATGGCGATGAGGAGATAGCCGAACACGGCGATCTTGGGTGCCAGTACCGCCAGCACGATCACGCCGACGTAGAAGCCCACACTTGGGGTTGTCGCCAGCGCGATCGCATTGAACTCCTTCGCGCTCACTTCTGGCTGCAGGAGATGCCGGTCGCGCGCGACAGAACCCCACAGCGCGCTGATCAGGCACGAGATCACGAGCAGTGAGAGGCCGTAGAAGATGACTGCTGTCCGCTCGGCGTCAGAGCTATTGATCGCCTCGGCCATCAGCTTGGTCGGGAAGGGCAGGAACGAAACGGCCATGAGCAGCAGCAGGTTGATCAGCATCAGCGGCGTGTTCGCGTACTGCAAGCGGCGGAAGATGCCGTGGTGGGCGAGCCAAATCCCTCCGATCGTGATGAAGCTCGTCACATAGGCCAGATAGGAGGGCCACTGATCGGCGATGCCTCGCCACAGGTTGTCGAACGCGGTCTCGGGCACATTGACCTCGAGGATCAGCAGCGTGATCGCGATCGCGAACACGCCGTCACTGAACGCTTCGGTTCGGCCGGTGCCCCAGTAGTTGTCCACCCGAACGTGGTTGGCTGCTTGGGGATGGGTTCCTTCTCCCTCTGCCCGTCGCGACGTGATCGCGGCCCCGTGCCCGCTGACAATTCGCCAACCTACGCGAGCGCCCTAACGTCGTATGGGCTCGCGTCCAGAGGTTGTATCCCCAGAGGTGCTAGGCGAGCGCGGTGTTGCCGGGCTGGTCGTCGGGGGACCCCGGCAGAGATGTTGCGCGCAGGAGTCCCGGCTTCGCCGGGGTACCCACCCCTCCGTCACGCGGGGGGATCGCCTGCTGCCTTAGCAGGAGTTCGTCCCGGGATTCCGCTATCCATACAGGTTTGCCGATGGCGTGGTGAGCGGATGGTGAGTTCGTCCTGCAATGTGCGCGCCCCCCGGTGCGTCGAGCGCGGGTGGCCCAATCGCAGGGGGTGCCGGCCTCCCAGCGGATCGGGCACGAGACGACGATCGAGCTCGATCCGTTCCTACGTGCTACGCGATGTGCGTGCGTTTCGCACAGGTCGCGGCCTAGCTGTGGCCTAGGTCAGCGCGCAGACCAACGACTCGATTCGAACAAAGGATTCGCACAATCCACCAGCTAGCCGCAGCCACAAACCACGATCTCGCAGCCACAACCCGAACCGCACCGCCCACAAGCGCGAGCTTTAGCAGGGCTTTCTCTGATCGGCTCGAGCCGATGACCCCCAGCTACAGCATTCGGAGGTCAGACCCGGCGTGGCAACAGGCTACGAGGATGAGAGCAAGCGAGCAAGCTCGTCCTCGTCGAGACGAGCCAAACGCAGAAGCCCCGCATACAAGCCCTCCAGCTCCTCGTCTCCCATCTCCTCGAGGCCCGCTCCGGAGGGGGAAGAACGAGGCCTGGAGAGCCATCTGAGCAGCACCTCGGCGTCCTTTGCTGACTCGACCGCCCGACGACGAAGGCCGATCTCGATCGCCTCGTCGGAAGGCGCTGGATCCGGGGGCAAATCCCTGCGCTTGGCGCGGAGGGCCGCGCTTCGCTTGCCGGCTTCCCGTGCTGTCTCTGATGTGAACGGTCGTCCTTCTGGGGGTTGTCGTCGGGTCGGTGTGGGGGCTTCGTCGGCGTTCGCTGCGGCGTTCACGGCTTCCCATGCGGCGTTGTCACAACCCGCCTTGAGTGTCTCTGCGTTGCCGGACCGTCGCCGCACGACACGACGATCCTAGGACGTCAACCAGACACGAACGGCTGGCCGCCTGAAGATTCGGGACGGCTGCAGCCAAAATCGCTGTTTTTGCAGCCAACACCCAGCCGCCACGCTCTTCCGGTCCAACAAAAAACCCCGCCTTAGCGGGGCTTTCTTGAGGTGGGCGGTACTGGGCTCGAACCAGTGACCCCCAGCTTGTCGAGCTGGTGCTCTCCCAACTGAGCTAACCGCCCCGGGTCGCGGCATTGTAGCCCAGCCGCCTACGGCGTCCTGACGGGGCTCTCCAGGGTCGCGAGGAACGCCCCGATCGCGCGCAGCTGGCTGTCGGCGAGGTGGAGAGGGTGCAACTCCGAGTGCCCGACGACCGCATGCGGCGCGCGGTTGTAGTGGCGGAGAACCTCGTCCAGCGTCGCGAACTGGCCGGCGTGCATGTAGGGAGCCAGGCGCGTGACGTTGCGCAGACCCGGAGGCTTGAACGCACCGCGCTGCGATGCGCGGCGTCGCGGGAGGAACTGCATCGCGCACGCCTCCGGCGACGCGTCGCTGAACTTGCCGACGCAGTTGAACTCGTCGTCCCTCAGCTTCGCGAGCCCCGCAAAGCGTCCCTCGTCGACACCGACGACAGGGTTCGGCGGCACGCCGGTGTTGTGGAACTCGCCGTTCGTGAGGAACGGGCCGCTGTGGCAGTCACTGCAGCCGGCCTTGCCGACGAAGAGAGCGAGCCCCTCCTCCTCCTGGGGAGACATGGCAGCGCGCATCCCCTCCCGGTCCCGCGCGGCCGCCGCCGCGACGTAACGATCGAGTCTCGCGGGCTCGAGCCGGATCCGCGTCTCGTATGCCGCAATCGCCTTGCCGATGTTCGCGAAGGCGCGATCCACCGACCGCAACGGCCCGAACACCGACGCGTACTCCCTCCCGTAGCGCTGCCGAACGATGCGGACGATCTCCGCCCGCGTGAGCCCGTGCTCGAGCGGGTTCTCGAACGGTCCCAGCGCCTGCGACCACAGGCTGTCCTTGCGTCCGTCCCAGAAGAACCACGTCTGCCACGCGGCGCCGATGAGCGACATCGTCCGCCGCGTCGTCGTCCCGATCCCGTGCGCGAGCTCCCGACCGTCCTGGAAGCCGCGGCTCGGCATGTGGCAGGCGCCGCAGGACACGCGCCCGTTCGCGCTGAGGTGCTTGTCGAAGAAGAGCGCGCGACCGAGCCTCGCCGCGTCCCGGCGTTGCGCGAACCGGTTGGACGGGTCGGCCGGCGGATCCTTGGCCGAGGACAGCGAGAGCGACCGCAGCAGCGAGAGCTGCGACGTGGTCCAGTGCCGGACCGGCTCCGGAGAATCGCGCCGCGTGAACACGATCGCGGCGCCGGCCGCGGCAAGGACGGCAACGACGAGGGCGACGCGTCGCACTACTGCTGCTCGGGGAGGGTGAACTCGACGCGCGCGACGTCGGTCTTGCCGTGCGAGCGGATCGTGAAGCTGACGTACCAGAACCCGCCCATCTGGAACTTCATGCCCTGGACGGCGTAGCGGCCGTGGCCCAGGCCACGGACACGCGGCTGCGTCGGCAGGCCGTGCCCGTGCTCCGGCATGTCGCCGGCCACGGAGATCCGAGCGCCCGTGACCGCCGCCCCTTTCGCATTGCGCAACATCAGCCGCCAGGTGTGGATCTGCCCGACCGGGGATCGCGACGGCGGAGGAGTGACCGTCACGCGGAACAGCCCGTGCTTCGAGCGAACGGTGGTCGACGCAGGGGCGAGGCTCCTATCCCACCGTGTGGCCGCCGCGGCCGAGCTCACGAAGACGAGCTCGGCTACGACGAGGACGGCGCAGGCAAGCTTGTGACCTCGCGAGCCCATGTCAAACCGGGGGTTGCGGGTCGTACTGGATGTACCGACGCACCTCACGGGCGCGCGGCACCGAGTCGAGCCTGGCGACGAGATGCAGCGCCATGTCGATCCCCGCGGAGACGCCGGCCGACGTCACGACCTCGCCGTCGTCCACGAACCGCCTGTCGGGCTCGACCTTCACGTCCGTGCCGAGGGCGGCGAGCTGGGAAAGGGAGCTCCAGTGCGTCGTCGCCGGGCGGCCGTCGAGGAGCCCTGCCTTGGCGTAGACGAGAGAGCCTGTGCAGACACTCGTCATGAGCGTCCCGCACTTCGCGAAGGACCGCATGCGCTCGAGGAAGCGATCGTCCGCGAGCTGCACATTGGAGTTGCCGCCGGGGAGAACGAAGACGTCGAAGGGGGCGGCGTCGGCATACGTCACGTCCGAGAGGACGCGCAGCCCGTGCGAGCAGCGCACCGGCCCATCGGTCTCGGCGACCGTCATCACCTCGATGCCGTCTTCGCTCATCCAAGACCACGACGTGAGCACCTCGTAGGGCCCGGCGAAGTCGAGCTCCTCCACGCCCTCGAAGAGTCCGACGCCGATCCGCGTTCCGTCTTTCGTGTTCACGCTCAACCTCTCCCGGCCGCTCCCGCACCCGGCGAGCACGAAGGCTGCAGTCGTGAGCAGGAAACGGCGTCGATTCACCGGCGTGCCGGCCACGTGCCCTCAGTCTGCTCCGGAGGACGTTTGTCTTTGAGACCACTTTCGCTAGGTTTCGGACATGCACACCGTTGCCGCCGTGATCGACGAGGGAGCCCTGACCTTCGACTTCGCGATCCCCTGCGAGGTCTTCGGCCTCGACCGCAGCGACATCGTCGACCCCTGGTACGAGTTCCTCGTCGTCGCCGCTGGCGAACGGCGCGTGCGCACGCAGACCGGGTTCATCATCGAGGCGACGGACGGCCTCGACGCACTGGAGCGTGCAGACACGATCGTCGTCCCCGGCTGGTCCGACCCGGACGTCGACCCCTCCCCCGCGCTGAAGGAGACCCTCGTCGCCGCGCACGAAGGCGGCGCGCGAATCGCGTCGCTCTGTACGGGCGCGTTCGTGCTCGCCGCCGCCGGGCTGCTCGATGGCCGGCGCGCGACGACGCACTGGATGTATGCGGATCGGTTGCATGCGCGCTATCCGGAGGTGGATTTGGATCCCGATGTCCTCTACGTCGTGGACGGCCGGGTCATGACATCTGCAGGGACGGCGGCCGGAATCGACCTCTGCCTTCACGTCGTCGCGCTGGATCACGGCGTCGACGTCGCGGCAACGGTCGCACGGCGGCTCGTGATGCCGCTCTTTCGTGAAGGAAGCCAGGCGCAGTACGTCGACACGCCCATCGTGTCCGCCGTCGGCAACGGGCTCGGCACGTTGCTCGACTGGGGCCGCGCGAACCTCGACGCGGGCCTCTCGGTCGACGACCTCGCGCGGCGCGGCGCGATGAGCCCGCGGACGCTCACGCGCAGGTTCAGGGCTTCGGTCGGCATGCCTCCCGGCGAATGGCTTCAGCGCGAGCGTCTCCGGCTCGCGCAGCGCATGCTCGAAGCGACCGACGATCCGATCGAGCTCGTCGCGCGGCGCGCGGGCTACGACTCGGACGCGACGATGCGCGCGCAGTTCGCGATGCGGCTGCAGACATCGCCCCGCGCGTACCGCCGCGTCTTCCGCGCGGCCTGAATCAGGAGGTCATCAACAGCGACGGGTCGATCGCGACGTCGCCGCGCCGGAGCTCGAAGTGGACGTGCGTGCCGGTGCACCAGCCCGTGCAGCCGGCGATCCCGATGCGCTGGCGCTCCCATGCCACCTGTCCCACACGCACGAGCGGCCGCGAAAGGTGGCCGTAGAGCGTCGTGTACCCGGCGCGATGACGGACGACGACGACGTTCCCGTAGCCCTCGAACCCGGTGACGTACCCGACCGCGGTAACCAACCCCGGGGCCGCCGCGCGCACGTCGAGCGAGCGGAGGATGCCGATGTCCAACCCCGAGTGCGGACGCGCGCCGTCGAAGCCGAACGGCGACGTCACCGTACCGTCGGCCGGCCAGCGCAGAGCGAGCTGCCACCCGAAGTCGGTCTGGCCCGCTGCAGCCGCCGGAAAGAAAAGCGCCGCGACCGCGGCGCACAAACCCACTCTCATGGGGCGAGGAGCCTAGCAGCCCCCTCAGAAGATCTCGGGACACCAGGGATGGCGGTCCCAGCGGAACATCGCGTCGGCGCGGCGTAGAGCGCCGGCCTCGACCTCCTCGACGCGACCCGCGCGATGAAGCTCTGCGAAGGTCACGCCGCCGAGCAAGGCGGAGCCCAGCGCATGAGCCGGGACGACGAGGTCTGTGTTCGCATCGCTCCGCTCTGCGGTTCCGCCCTCAAGCCGCCAGCGCCCTTCGTTCCATGGACAGAACTCGTCCCGCACCTCGAAGACGACCGATCCGTCGGCGGAGTATTCCCTCCCCGAGAGCGCAGCGCCGACGTCGACGATCCGGATCCAGAGCGCGTCGAGCATGCGGTACTTCAGCCGGCGCGGGTTGGCCAGCAGGAGGAAGAGCGGATGGTCGAGCGGCAGCAGCGAGCCGTTCACGCTCGCGATCCAGTCGACGGACAGGAGATATCCCCAGATGTCGCGGAGCGCCTCCGGGCTCGTCCCAAGAGCCTCGATCACGCGAAGCTCGGCCGACGTCGCGCCGAGGTCGAAGCCCGGCTTATGCCGGTAGGCCGCGTACCCCTCCGCGGCGCCGTCCTGCTCGTAGACGATCCAGCGCCTCGGCCCCGCGCCGTCCCGGCGTTCCTCCGGATCAGCGATCTCGCGCTGCTCCCACCACACGCCGCTCCGGGAGAACATGCCGGGCCAGTCGGGCCGGATCCGCTCGAAGAGCGGCGGGACGATCTCGCGCACCTCGTCGGCGTCGACCAGGCGGATCGTTCCCTGGGGCTCGAACGGCTGCGCGAAAGAGGTGTACTCCCGCGGCAGAGAGACGTCGCCGCAGAACGAGGCGATCCCGTAGCCGAACCTTCCATAGATCGTCTCCTCTGACGCCCACAGCGACGCGATCGGGTCGCCGCGCTCGTGGGCGTCGTCGAGCTGCGCCCGCATCAGGGAACGGAGGATGCCACGCCGGCGGTGCGTCGGGAACACGCCCACGACGCTGATGCCGGCTGTCGGAATGTCGCCACCCGGGACCGTCGTCTTGAAGTCGAACGCCGCAGCGCCGCCGACGATCTTGCCGTCCGACCAGGCACCGTGCATGCGCTCGAAGGTGATGAGGTCGGCGAATCGCTGCATGCGCTCCTCGTTCGGCGACATCCCGAAGTACTGGCCGATGGCGAGCACCGCAGCGGTGAACTCGTCGAGATCGGTCACGGTGCGGACCTCGAACGACATCAAAAGTCTTCCGCGCAGTACGGCGGCCGCGTTGTGCGGAACATGGCATCCGCACGATCGAGCGCGCCTTCCTTCACCTCGCGAACGCGTCCTGCCGCGGCGAGGCGGGTGAACGAAAACCCGCCGAGGTAGGCGGAGGCGAGGTCGGCAACGTCGAGCTCGAGCTCGGCGTCGTCGTCCGTCCGCTCGACCTCGCTGCCGACGCGCCAGCGGCCTGCATTCCAGGAACAGAAGGCGTCCTTGACGTCGAGCACCAGGCGATCGTCGGTCGCGTACGAGCGGCCCGCAAGCGCTGCCTCGAGATCGACGATGCGCAGCCAAAGCCCTTCCGAGACGCGCAGTTGCAGGCTGCGCGGGTCGACGACCATGAGGAAGAGCGGCGACTCCGGATCGACCCGCCCCTCGACCTGCGCGATCAGGTCGATGCCGAAGACGAAGCGCCAGAGCTCGCGCTCGGCCGGGCCGTCGACCGCCATGGTCTCGACGAGCTTGACCTGGCTGTGCGAGAAACCCTGCTGCCAGTCCTGCTTGATGCGGTAGATCGCATACGCGACAGGGTTGCCCTCGAACTCGACCACGGCGATGAACTTTGGCCCTGCGCCGCGCCTCCACTGCTCGGGATCGGCCAGCCGGTATCTCGACCACCAGTCGTCGTCCCGCGCGACGAAGCCGGGGACGTGCGGACGCACCGACTCGTACACGCGTGCGCACAACCCCTTCGCCTCCTCGGGCGTGACGATCCGCGTGCTCCCGCGTAGGCCTGGATCGTCGCGGAGCGCGAACCGCGACCGGTCCGCAGCCATCTGCTGCGTCGGCGCCGCAATGCCGTAGCCGAAGCGACCGTAGATCGCGGCCTCGGACGCCCACAGGATCGCAAGCGGCTCGCCGCGCTCGTGGATGTCGTCGAGCTCGCGGCGCATCATCTGCGTCAAGATCCCGCGCCGGCGATGGCTCGGGAGCACGGCGACCCACGTGACTCCGCCGGCGCCGAGCTCGCCGCCCGGGACGGTCAGCCGAAACGGATAGTCGGCCGTCGTCGCGACGGGCGACCCGTTGTCGTAGGCCGCGTAGAAGCGCTCTCGCACGAACCGCCCACTGTGCCGCTCGTAATCGTCGTCGCCGAGGTCGTCCCCGAACGAGATCGAGCCCGCGGTCATTGCAGCCCGCATCTCGTCGGCGGATGGATTTCGGATCTCGATCGTCATGAGATGCGCTCCAGAGGGGCATAGTCGAGCATCAGCCGGCGCTCGCTCCCGTCGGCGAAGCGCACAGTCACGACCCCGCCCGGCTCGATCTGGATGATCACGCCCTCGCCCAGTGTTCCATGTCGCACGGAGTCTCCGGTCGAGAGCGACGGGATGTCTTCGCGCGGCGCGATGCCGGCAGCGCCGTAGGACGACCACGACGCGGGGCGCAGGCGCTCGCGCTCGACCGACCCGCGGAGCTCGTCGAGGAAACGAGAGGGCATGTTGTACCCGCGCGAGCCCCAGAGCGAGCGCGACGATGCGTGCATCAGCGCCAGGTGTTCCTTGGCGCGGGTCATGCCGACGTAGCAGAGGCGCCGCTCTTCCTCGATCCCCTGTTCCTCGATCGAGCGAGCGTGCGGGAAGATCCCCTCCTCCATCCCGAGCAGGTACACGGCCCGGAACTCGAGGCCCTTCGCGTTGTGAAGCGTCATGAGCGTGACGAGGCTTTCCTCGCCGCGGATTGCGTCCTGGTCGGAGTAGAGCGAGATCTCCTGGAGGAAGTGCGACAGCGATGGATCCTCCGCGTTCTCCTGGAACTCCCGCGCGACGCCGACGAGCTCCTGGAGGTTCTCGATGCGTCCCTGCGCCTCGATCGTCCGCTCGGCCTCGAGGGCCGCCATGTACCCGCTGCGCTCGATCGTGCGTTCCACGAGCTCGGAGACCGGAAGCTCGAGGGCACCGGACTGCAGCGACTGGATCATCGTGCGGAACTGGCTGACCGCTCGCAGGGGAGCTGCCCCCACGCCCGCCTCCTCCGCGAACTCGGTTGCCTCCCAGAGAGAGCGGCCTTGAGCGTCAGCCCACGTCTGCATCCGGGCGAGGCTCGCGTCGCCGATCCCGCGCCGCGGGCGGTTCGCGATGCGCGTCATCGAGACCGCGTCGTAGGGGTTGTCGATGACCTGGAGGTACGCGATGGCGTCCTTGATCTCGGCACGCTCGTAGAACCGCGGCCCGCCGATGACCTGGTAGCCCACGCCCTGGCGCACGAGGACGTCCTCGAGCACGCGCGACTGCGCGTTCGTCCGGTAGAAGACCGCGACCTCGTCGCCGGAGAACCCCTCCTCCACCATCGCGGCGATGCCGGCGGCGACGAACCGGGCCTCGGCGTGCTCGTCCTCGACCTCGACGACTCGCACCGGCTCTCCCTGCCCGAGGTCGGACCAGAGCTCCTTCGGCTTGCGCTCGCGGTTGTTCGCGATGACCCCGTTCGCCGCCTCGAGGATGGCGTTCGTCGAGCGGTAGTTCTGCTCCAGCGCGATCGTCTTCGTGCCCGGGAAGTCGCGCTCGAAGTCGAGGATGTTGTTGATGTCGGCCCCGCGGAAGGCATAGATGGACTGGTCCGGGTCGCCCACGGCGCAAACGTTCTTGTCCGGTTCGGCCAGGAGTTGCAGCAGCCGGTACTGGGCGTGGTTCGTGTCCTGGTACTCGTCCACGAGGATGTAGCGGAACGCTTTCTGCCACTTCTCGCGCACGTCGTCGAAGCGCTCCAGGACGTCGACCGTGAGCATCAGGAGGTCGTCGAAGTCGACCGCGTTCGAGGCGAAGAGCCGCTTCTGGTAGAGCTCGTAGACGTCGGCGACCGTCTGGTCGTAGAACGACTGCACCTGCGCGGCGTACTCGGCCGGATGGATCAGCCGGTTCTTCGCGTGGGAGATCTGGTTGTGGATGCCGCGCGGCGTGAAGCGCTTCGGGTCGCGCTCGAGCTCCTCGAGGCACTGCTTGACGAGACGGTGCTGGTCGGCCTGGTCGTAGATCGTGAAGTTCGAGCGGTAGGCGAGCCGCTGCGCCTCGCGGCGGAGGATCCGGCCGCAGGCGGCATGGAAGGTGAGGATCCAGAGGCCCCGCCCGGTGGGGCCGAGCAGGTCGTGCAGCCTCTCCCGCATCTCCCCCGCCGCCTTGTTCGTGAACGTGATGGCAAGGATCTCGTTGGGCTTCGCACCCACGGCGTTGATGAGGTGCGCGACCCGGTAGGTGAGCACGCGGGTCTTGCCGGAGCCGGCGCCGGCGATGACGAGCAGAGGCCCTTCGGTGGCCAGAACGGCCTCCTTCTGGGCCGGGTTCAGGTCGGCGAGGTACTGCTCGGGTGAGGCGACTGCCATGCCGCCGATGCTATCGGGGCATACTCTTCCGCTCCGTGCGCGTCGCCTTGATGATCGAGGGGCAGGAAGGGGTCACCTGGGAGCAGTGGGTCGCGCTGGCGTCTGCCTGCGAGGACCACGGCGTCGAGGCCCTCTTCCGTTCGGACCACTACATCTCCGGGTTCGACGAGAGCCGGCACGTGATGGATGCGTGGACCACGCTCGCAGGTCTCGCCGCGCGGACGACCAGGCTCGAGCTCGGCACGCTCGTCTCGCCGGTCACGTTCCGGCATCCGTCCGCGCTGGCTCGCTCCGCGGCAACCGCGGACGAGATCTCCGGCGGCCGCGTGACGCTCGGGATCGGCGCGGGCTGGATGGAGCGGGAGCACGAGGCGTACGGCTTCGAGTTCGGGACGGCGCGCGACCGCGTCGCGCACTTCGCCGAGCAGCTGGAAATCGTGCACCGGCTGCTGCGCGAGGACCGCGTCTCGTTCAACGGCGCCCGCTACCGCCTCGACGACGCGCCGGGGCTCGGGCGGCCGGATCTGCGGATCCTCGTCGGCGGAAGCGCCAAGCCGGGCACGGCCGTGCCGGCCGTGCGCTTCGCGGACGAGTACAACACGTTCTTCGCGACGCTCGACCAGATCCGTGAGCGGAAGCGCATCCTCGACGAGGTGTGCGGGCGCGCCGGCCGCGATCCGGCGACGCTCACGTACTCGCTGATGGCGCCGTGCGTTGTCGGCCGCGACGACCGCGAGGTTCAAGACTCGGCACGGCGGGTCGGCGCGCGCTTCGGGCGCGACCCGCAGGAGGTACTCGACCGCTACGGCGAGTTCGGTCCCGTCGGGACGGTCGAGCAGGTCGTCGAGCGCCTGAGGGAGATCGAGGCGATCGGCTACGAGCGCGTCATGCTCCAGCACCTCGCGCACGATGATCTCGACACCGTCGAGATCATCGGCCGCGAGATCACGCCGGCCGTCCGCGCCTAGAAAAGGCGAGAGCCCCGCGGTGCGGGGCTCTCGCTCGGACGAAGCTCGTTCCTAGTAGTCCTCGCGGACGACCGTCCGTCGACGACCGTCGGCGGGGCCGCCGATCCCGCCCCAGCTCGACCAGAAGATCAGTGAGAGCAAACCACCCACGAATCCGACCGCCATCAGGATCCAGCCGATTGTCGTGAGCTCGAGGCCGCTGACGGTGGCGTTGACCGCCCAGACCAGGATGGCCCCGACTGCGATGAGTAGAAGACTGACTCCGATACCCATGATTTCGTGTGTCTCCTTTCGGTGGACAGAGGACCGATTTCTCTGTCTGCAGGGCAAAAACGCAGAAGCGGCCTGAGAAGATACGGCCAGTGGAGGGGCTGCTCGAGCGCCGTTCCTACCTCTGTCGGCTGACGCCCGACCGGGCGCTCGACTCTCCCGAGGAGATGCTCGAGTTCCTCCGCGACCGCGGCCTGATCACCCGGACGGCCGACTCGGCTCTCCCGAGCTTCTTCGGCGCCTGCCACGAGGAGCCGTATGCAGCCGGGAGTCGCGGCTTCGGTTCCTGGCCGGCGACGAAGTACCCGTGGTACTTCGAGCTCGCACGCCGGACGGACGTCCACGAGCTCAGGATTCACAACGGCAAGTCGGTCTTGCTCTCGGACGCGACGCTCGTGCTCGTCGACCCGATCTGCCGAGCCGAGCTCGCCCGACTGGAGCAAGAGGACGAGCCCGCAAGGCTCCTGTCGCACCTGGCCGAGGTGGGGCCGTCGACGGTGGCCGACCTGCGGACGGAGCTGGAGGTGAGCTCCAACCAGCTGAAGCGCCTTCGCGGGCCGCTCGAACGCTGCGGCGCCGTCGTCAGCCGCGGCGTGCGCATGGAGGTGCCAGACGCAGGACACGTCCACACGAGCGTGCTTTTCCGCTACGACCAGGCATATCCCGATCCTCCACGTGCCCCCGGCGGCATCGACGACCTGATCGTCGCGGCCGCGCAGGCCGCCGTGGTCGCACCGGAGCGCGAGATCGCGCGGGGCTGGTTCAGTTGGCGCGCACTGACTCCTCCGGCGTTGGTCGATCGCCTCGTCGACGACGGCCGGCTTCGCCGGGTCGGGCCGGGGTGGGTTGTAGCTCCAGCGTCCGAGTAGCCCGGAAGCCCTCGAGGAACCGGCGGTCGTGCGTCACGAGGACGACGGTGCCGTCGAAGACGTCGAGCGCCCGCTCGAGCTCCTCGATCGCGGGGACGTCGAGGTGGTTCGTGGGCTCGTCGAGGAAGAGGCAGTTCACTCCGCGGGCCGACAGAAGGGCGAGCAGGGCGCGCGTCCGCTCGCCGGGCGAGAGCGAGGCCGCATCGCGAAGGACGTGATCCGCGCCGAGGCCGAACTTGGCAAGGAGCGTGCGCGCGTCCTCCGGCGAGAGACCGGAGGCTGCGACGAACGACCGGAGCACTTCGCCGTGCGCGAGCTCGGCGCGCGCCTGCGAGAGCTCGCCCAGCACGACACCCGGCCCCACCAACCTCGTCCCAGCGGCGAGCGGAAGGCGTCCGAGCACGACGTCGATCAGCGTCGTCTTGCCGCTGCCGTTCGGCCCGATGAGGGCGAGGCGATCGGCCCAGCCGAGCTCGAGGTCGAGCGGGCCCAGTGTGAAGCTCGCGCGCTCGGCCACGGCGCCCGCGAGCCGGAGGACGACGTCGCCGCTCCGTCGTGAGGGCGTCAGCCCCAACCTCAGCTCCCACGGCTCGTATGGCTTCTCGACGACGTCGAGCCGATCGATCCGCCCTCCGATGGCTTTCTTCACGTCCTTCGTCTTCTTCTTCTTGCGCCCCTGCCCGTACCCGCGTTCCTCCCACCGCTGCATTCGCCGCAGCTGTTCCTCGAGTCGCGCGCGCTCGCCCTCGTACGCCTCGTAGGCCTCAGACTGGCGGAGCAACGCCTGGAGGCGCGCCTGCTCGTACTCGCTCCAGCCGCCGGCGAACTCGCGCGCGCCGTGCGTCCATTCGTCGAGCTCGACGATCCGCTCGACCGTCTGGTCGAGGAAGTCGCGGTCGTGCGAGACGACGACGAGCGATCCGGGAAGCTGCGACACGAACCGCTCGAGGCGTTCGAGCCCCGCAAAGTCGAGGTCGTTCGTCGGCTCGTCGAGGAGGAAGACGTCGAAACGCGCAAGGAGGATCGCCGCGAGCTGTGCACGCGCCCGCTCGCCGCCCGAGAGCGAGTCGAGCGGGACGTCGAGCCCGGCTTCCAGGCCGACCTCCGCACAGACCGCGCGTGCGCGCGCGTCGAGGTCGTCGCCGCCGAGGACGAGGAAGCGGTCGAGCGCCTCCGCGTGCTCCGACACGAGCTCCGGCTCGCGGCCGAGCCGCCCCGTCAGGGCGTCCATCCGGCCCTCCGCCTCTGCGACGCCGGTCCGGCGCGCGAGGTATCCGCCCAGCGACTCTTCGGGCCGGGCGTCGCTCTCCTGCGGGAGGTAGCCGACGGCGAGCCCCGAGGGCATGCGGCGGACGAGGCCGCGGTCGGGCTCCTCGAGCCCGGCGAGGATGCGCAGCAGGGTCGACTTTCCCGCGCCGTTCGGCCCGACGAGCCCGATCCTGCTGCCCGGCTGGACCACGACGGTCACGTCACGCAGGACGAGCTGCGCGCCGTGCTGCTTCGTGATGTTGGTGGCGGCAAGCGTGCCGCTCGGGCGTTGCACGAGGACCTCCCTGGAAGGCGGAACGGAACTGGGTGTGTCTCGCCTAGGCCCTCATAGAGCGGCGCCGTGCGCCGCGCGGGATGCTAGCGAAGCGGGAACGCCTTCCGTGCGAGCGCAGGCAGCACCTGGGAGGTGACCCACACCGGCGTGACGGCGTACGCGCGGGAGTACCGGTAGCTGCCGTCGGGGCGGCGGAGAGACGCGAGGTAGCGGAACGCCGTCGCCGGCGGCCTGACGCCGGCAGCGACGAAGGCCTGGATCGTCCAGGAGGTCGACTGGGCGTCCGAGTTGCGGCCGGCGGTCAGCGCGAAGCCGCCGTCGCGGTTCTCGAGCCGGCGCAGGTATGCGAGACCCCGCGCGATCGTCCTGCCGCGCACACCCTGGCTCCGCAGCGCCTGGATCACTGCGGCCGTGTCGTTGGAGTCGGGCGCCGTGCCGGCGATCCAACCCCAGCCCCCCGTGCGGTGCTGGTGCTTCAGCAGGTACGAGACCCGGATGCGCGACCCGGGCGCGAGCTGAGCGTGCGCGAGGACGCCCCACGCGGTGGAGTTGATCGCCGGCCCGATCCGCCCGTCGGGTCGTGCCAGCGCCGCGAGCCGCGCACGCAACGGGTCCGAGACGACCGCCTTCGAAGCGGCCTGAGCGATCACGGCGAGCTCCACATCGGTCGCGGTTCTCAGATCCTGCTCGTGCTCGTGGAGGTAGGAGGATGCGGCGGCGCTCGGACGGCCGGCGGCGGCGAGGCCGAGCGCGGCCCAGGCGGTCAGGGCGGGCGTCGCCGCGGCCGAGCCTGGCTCGGCGAAGCCACCGTCCGGCGCCTGGCGCGATTCGACGTACGTCGCGGGCGTCGCGGCGAGCGCCGCCGCGGCGATCAGAGCGGCGAGGCCCACACGACCTCCGTTTTGAGGCGTCGGTGATAGCGGTCGAGCAGCCGGAAGAGCTCCGGCCCGACCGCGATCGCGATGATCGCGTTGCCGATCGCGTGCGCGAGATCGAACGGCAGCCCGCGCGCGTGCACGGCGGTGAACGTCTGCCACGTGTGCTCGTCGTAGAACGCGAGCCAGTTCCAGACGTCCATGAACGAGCTGAACGCGAGCCCGAGCACGAAGCAGAATGCCGCGAGCGCCCAGCGCGAGCGGAGCGCCGGCGCCGCGACCGCGCCGGCGACGCCGCACGCTCCCCACGCGAGCATCTGCCAGGGCGTCCAGGTCCCCTGGCCGAGCAGGAAGTTCGACACGAAGGCGGCGATCGCCCCGACGGCGAAACCGCTCCGCGCGCCGAGCGCAGCGCCGGCGACGACCGTCATCACCGTGACCGGCTGCACGCCGGGGACGGCGGCGAAGAGGACGCGTCCCGCGGCAGCGACCGCCGCGAGCGTCGCGATGAGGGCGAGCTCCTTCGCCGAATCCGGGCCGCGCTCCATCCAGGCCGCACCGCCGGCGAGCAGAGCGAAGGCGACGAGGAGCAGCGAGAGCCCCGCATGGGCGGGATCGACGGCCGCCCAGATCGCCCCGCCGAAGGCGAGAGTTGCGGCGAACGGCAGTGCGGCCCTAGACAAGAGCGCGCTCCCTCCCCAGGACGATCGTGCGATCGGCTGTTGCGCGCGCGAAGTCCCCGTCGTGCGTGACGAGCAGCGTCGCGCGTCGCGCGGAGTCGCGGCGGAGCAGGTCTGCGAGCTGGGCCTTCCGCGCGGGATCCACGCCGCGCGTCGGCTCGTCGAGCACCAGCAGGTCGGGCTCGACGACGAGGACGGAGGCGAGGGCGAGGCGCTCGCGCTCGCCGCTCGAAAGGTCACGCGGGTTGTGGGACTCCATGCCGGCGAGCCCGACGGCGGCGAGCGCCGCGTGGGCGCGGACCTTCGCGCCGCCCACGCCCAGCGCCACCTCGTCGTCGGCGCGGTCGCGAACCGTGTACCGGCCGGGATCCTGAAGCAGCATCGCGGACCGGCCGCTCCGCATGACGGTTCCGGCATCCGGCTCGAGCAGGCCGCACGCGAGCTTCGCCACGGTTGTCTTCCCGCATCCGTTGGGCCCGGAGAGCGCCACGATCTCGCCGCGCCGCAGCCCGAGGTCGAGCTCCTCGACCACGGGCACCGTGGCGTACGAGAACGAGACGCCGTCGAGCCTGCAGATCTCTTCCCCCGGCACGGTCACTCCGTCGTGGTCGGGTAGGCCGAGCCAAAGCGGCCGGTGCTTCGACAGCCACTCCTCGGCGACGTCGCGCGTCGCGTCGAGGATCAGCCGGCCGTCCTCCGCGAACAGCACGCGATCGGCGTGCTGAAGGGCACGCGACGGCCGCTGCTCCGACATCAGGACGGCGATGCCGAGTCCGGAGACGAGCTCGAGAAACGCGTCGGCCGCGTCGGGGTCGAGCTGCGACGTCGGCTCGTCCAGGAGGATCAGCTCCGGCTCGAGGGCGAGCGCGGACGCGAGGCACACTCGCTGGAGCTCGCCTCCCGAGAGCTCCGCGACATCCCGCTCCGCGAGATGCTGCGCCCCGACCGACCGCAAGGCGTCGAGCGCCCGCGGGACGATCTCCGCCGGCGCCGCGCCGAGGTTCTCCAGTCCGAAGGCAACCTCCCGGACGACCCGGTTGAGGACGATCTGCTCCTCCGGGTCCTGGAAGACGGTCGCGACCGTCCCGGCCAGCTCGGCCGGGTGGGTCCGCCTGGTGTCGCGGCCCGCCACCTGGACGCAGCCCGCGAAACGGCCGCCGTGGAAGTGCGGGACGAGGCCTGCGAACGCGCGCAGCAGCGTCGACTTCCCCGAGCCCGAGGCGCCGAGGATCACGACGACCTCGCCGAGCTCGATCGAGACCGTTGCGTCCTCGAGCGCGGGGCGGGACGCCCCGGGATAGGTGAACGTCAGGCCGTCCGCAGCGGCTAGAGCCACAGCGCACCCACGACGACGATCCCAACGGCGAGAACGACGGCGGCGACGTCGAGCACGTGCCACGGTGGGGCGACGATCCTCGTGCGTCCCGGACGGCCGTAGCCGCGCGCCTCCATCGCTTCCGCGAGGTTGAGGCCGCGCTCGAGCGAGCCGGCGAGCAGCGGTGAGAGCAGTGCCGCCCGGCCCCGCAGCCCGTTGACCTCGACGCCGCGTCCGCGCAGCGCTTCCACGAATCCCGCGGCGTCCCGCTCGAGCGTCGGCATCAGCCGCGTGGCAAGGGCGGCCGGGCGTGCGAAACGAACGGTCTGCAGGAGACGGTCGTGGTCGAGCAGGAGTGCATAGGCGGCGAACGCGAAGCCGACCGCAGCCAATCGCAGCGCGTTGAGGGCCGCGCTCCTGAGCTCCTCGCTCGTGACGTCGAGCTGCCCGAGGACCGGCACGATCGGACCGGTCCACAGCGGGTGCGACCCGAGCGTCTCGACGAAGGGTGTGAGCAGGAAGAGCGCGAGCGCGGAGATCGCCGTCCCGACGAGGTAGAAACGGCGCCGGCTTCGGGGTGCGCGCAAACAGACGGCGAGGAGGACGGCGGTGAGCAGTGCGGCAGACCAGAGCTCCGTCGCGAGCAGCGCGGCGGTTGCGAGCGCGGCGAGGAGAGCAAGCGCTGCCGCAGGCCTCACGACGGCACCTCGTACCTGAAGCGCCCGAACGGCGGCTTCCGCAGGAGGAGCTCGGGATCCCCGCGGTAGCGGAAGAACACGGGCGAGCCCGGGCCGCTGCCCCGCTTGCTCCCCGCGGTGAAGAGCACGCCCTCCCCCGCTCCTGAGGTCTCGAGGACGAGCACGTTCAAGCGGGCGCCCGGCCTCTGCGGGAGCGTGCCGATCGCGCGCCCGCGCAGCAGCGTCGCCACCTTCTCGGCCGCTTCACGCTGATCCGGATGGAGGTAGACGACCCGCGCCGGCAGCGTCTTGCCTCCGTAGCCGTGCAGGAACGGCTCCGGAAACGCGCCGACGACGAGCGGCTGGCTCATCTTCCCCTTCCACGAACGGAAGTCCCACCATTCGACGTCGCCCGGCCGGAGCTTGTACTCGGCCGCGCTGCGATCGCCCTCGTAGCCGTTGATGAAATAGAACCAATCGCGGCGCTGATCGAGCGAGCCCCCGATGCCGTTGATCGCCTGCACGAAGCGGCCGCCGTACCGCGTGTCGATGTCAGCAGCCCGGTCGAGCGCCTGCATAGCGGTCAGCCCGGCGGGAACCTCGCGATCGACGATCACCTCGGAGCCCTGGTCGCGCGTCACCCAGAGCGTCGCCTTGCCGCTCTCACCGCCGCCGCAGCCCGCAAGGGCCGCGACGGCGAGTACGAGAGCGAGCCGCCTCACAGAACGGCGTTCGACCGCACTGCGCCGTCCAGCGTCGCGCGGACGAGCAGACCCTTGTGGCGGCCGACGCAGCCGACCGACGCCTGGCCGGAGCCCCGCGTGGACACCGTGCGCCGGCCGACGCGTAGGACGGCACCGGAGGCGGCCGAAAGCGCGCCCTGGTCGTCCTGCTGCTGCACGCGGTAGCAGCTGGTCTTCCCGACACGCGTGAGCACGAGCGTCTTCGGGCCGCCGGCGACGCCGAACTGCGCCCAGTACCAGAGGACGGTGTCACCGTCCTTCAACTGCACCTGGTCCGCGCCGACCGGCGGCGACACGCCGTCCACCTTGAAGACCCAGCCCGTCTGGCCGACCGCCGGGAAGAGGCCCACCTGGTCGATGTACGGGCCGAAGCTCGTCGGCGTGACGTGGTAGTAGAACTCGCCGATCGCGCTGGCCGCGGACAACGCGTCGAGCGCGTTCGCGTTGACGTCGACGAGCGGAGCGGTCGAGCCGAAGATGGTGCGCATCTTGCCTTCGACACGCACGTGGACGCTGACCGCGAGCGCTGCCGGGACGAACAGGAGCGCCGCGACGAGGGTCGCCGCGACGACCGAGAGTCGATGCGACACGAATCCTCCTTCCGCGAGGGGTTCGGGCTTCGCCGGCGGCGGAGGTCTTCTGACTCGGGGCGCCCTCCCTCGCCGCCTTCCCAGCCCGCAGGCCAGTGGCAACGTGGCGCGGAAGCGTCTCCCCTTACAGCGGCGGGACCGTTCCGGACTCGCACCGGATTCCCTTGCCGCTCGCCGGTTGTCGGCGTGAGACTAGCATCGTGCCGCGATGGCCAGGTCGCGCCTTCTCACCGTCTGGCTGCCTGTCGTCGCGTGGGCAGCCGTGATCTTCGCGTTCTCGTCGATCCCGAGTCTGTCGAGCGGTCTCGGGACCTGGGACTACGTCCTTCGGAAGATCGCACACGTGACGGAGTACGCGATCCTCGGCGCGCTGCTCTACCGCGCGTTCGACCGAGAGGCGCCCGCGCTTGCCGCGGGCATTGCATACGCCGCGACGGACGAGCTCCACCAGCACTTCGTGCGCGGACGGCACGCGTCGGTCGTCGACGTCGCGATCGACGCGGTCGGCGTCGCGATCGGAATGGTGGTCTGGCTGCGCCTGGTACGCCGGCCGTGAACGCGGTCGCCATCAACCTCGCCGTCCTCGGCGATACGCGGCCGCTGTGGGACGACTGGCTCGACGACGCGCGCCGACGCTACCGCGTCGCGGGTGACGACCTCGACGGAGAGCTGCCGAACTGGCGGCGGCTTCTGGAGCGGTTCGCGGAGGACCGCGCGCCCGTGTACTTCCGGCGTGACGCCGACGTCACGGCCGCCCTGAGCAGACTCCACGCCAAAGGGGCGAAGCTCGGGGTCTTCACGGACGCACCCGAGGAGCTGGCGCGCGTCGCGCTCGCACATCTCGGCGCCGACCGACGCATCGACGTGCTCGAGGCGGGAACCGGCTCGAAGGAGCGCCTGGTGGAACGGCTCGGCGGTGCGCCGGTCGTCGAGACGCGCGACGAGCTGCTCGCCGTACGATTGGGCTGATGGAGCGGAAGGAGGTCGCAGACCGGCAGCTGGACGCGCTGCTCGAGCGCCTCGACCGCCTGTGCGACGAGATGCAGACGCTCAACCGCCGTCTCGACGCGAACGACCATCTCCTGCGGATCACGCGCGAGCTCTCGACGCTCAACGAGTCGCTGCAGACTCTCGCCTACGCGGCGCTCGGACACCAGGGTCCAACCGTGCGCCGGCGCCGCGGCTCCGGCTAGGAACGCAGACGGAGGATGCGGCCGTTCTCGGTCGCGGCGTAGAGCTCGCCGGAGGCGTCCTCGCCGAAGGACGAGAGCCCGTCCACCGAGAAGCCTTCCCGGCGAACGTCGGTCGCCTGGCCGCCTGAGATCCTCAGGCTCCAGACCGTGCCGCTGCAGTAGTCGCCGAAGAAGTAGCGGCCGACGGCCGAGGGGACGGCCTTGCCGCGATAGACGTAGCCGCCTGTCACGGAGCAGCCCTCATCGTGGCTGTAGACGTGGACCGGTGTGACGAGCTGGCCGGGGCCGAGCGACGTGTTCGAGTAGCGCGCTCGTCCCTCGAATGCGCGCCAGCCGTAGTTCGCGAGCGTCCCGACCTGCGCGCGCGGCCGGTAGTCGATCTCCTCCCACTCGCCCTGCCCGACGTCGGCGATGTAGAGGTCGCCGTTCGCGCGGTCGAACGAGAAGCGCCAGGGGTTGCGCAGACCGAGGCCGACGATCTGCCAGCGGGCCGGGCGCTTGAGCGGGTTGATGCGCATGAGCTTTCCGAAGCGCTGGTTCATGTTCTGCGCGCGATTCTGCGGGTCGCCTGCCGAGCCCCCGTCGCCCATCCCGAGGTACATCAGCCCGTTGCGGTCGAAGACGAGATCGCCTCCGTTGTGGTTCGGATACGGATCCTGGAGAAACAGAAGCTGCCGCGCGGAGGACTTGATCGCCCGCCCGTTCCGCGAACGGAACTCGACGACGCGGGTGTTGCCGCTCTTGTCCGTGTAGTCGACGTAGAAGCGGTGGTTCCTCGCGTAGTTCGGATGGAACGCCACGGACAGGAGGCCTTGCTCGCCGCCGCTCAGGACGCGGTCCCTGATGTCGAGGAATGTCCCCGTCACCCTCCCGTTCACGAGGATGCGGATCCGCCCCACCTGCTCGACCGCGTAGAGCCGGCGCGGCTCGGTCCGCGTCGACGCGGCGTCCGTGAGGGCCGAGAGACCGCTCGCGTACGGCTGGAGAGAGAGCTGCTGCTGTTCCTGCGATGCCGGCACGGCCAGCGCGACGGCCGCGAGGAAGGGCGCGATCATGTCAGCGCAAAGTACCCGCGGCCGACCGTCCCGGATCCTCTCTTCACAGAGGTCTTACCGACTTCTTAAAAACAGCCGCCGGGCTACTTCTTCAGGAGGATCTGACGGAGCTCGTCCTCTTTGCCCGGCTGGAGGATCGCGAGCACCTGGTCGCCCGGCTTGAGCTCCGTCGAGCCGACGGCGATCTCGGCCTTGCCGTCGCGCATGACCGAGATCAGGCGCGATCCTTCCGGAAGCCGAAGGTTCTCGACGGTCTTGCCGGCCGAGGGCGAGGACTTGTCGATCTGCACCTCGACGATCTCGAGGTTCTCCTTGCGCAGCTCGAGCAGGTGCACGAGCTCGTGCTCGGGGACCTCGTGCTCGACGAGCCCGAGGATGCTCGAGGTCGCGCAGACGGTCGGGGAGATCCCGAGCAGGTCGAAGTGGGACTGGTTCCGCGGATCGTTGACGCGCGCGATCACCTTCTCGACGCCGTACTTCTCCTTGGCGATCTGCGCGATGACCATGTTGTCCTCGTCGTCGCCGGTGAGGGCGAGCACGAGGTCGGGCGGCCGCTTGATGCCGGCCTTCTCCAGCACGAAGAGCTCCGTGCCGTCGCCGTGCATGACCTGGTGCTCGAACTCCGACTCCAGCCGCTCGAACCGCTCCCGGTCCTGCTCGATCAGCGTCGCCTCCCTGCCCTGGCGGATGAGAGTCCGCATGACGTTCGCGCCCATCTTCCCGCCGCCTGTGATCAGCACGTACATCTAGGCGCGCACCTCCTCGCGGGTCTGCGGGATGTCGCACGAGCGGACCGCGTCGCTTAGCGCGTCGATGGCGGTCGACGTCGGGCAGATCGTGCGGAGACCGCGCTCGCGGTAGAAGTCGGCCCGGGCGGGATCCAGGATGCGGACGACGGTGCAGTCGATCCCGAACCGCTTCTGGGCGACCTGGCCGATGATGAGGTTCGTGTTGTCGCCGTCTGTCGAGGCGACGACGGCGTCGGCCTCCTCGATCCCGGCAGCCCGGAGTACGGCCACGTCCATGCCGTGGCCGACGATGAACCCGCCGGCCCAGTTTTCCCCGAGGCGGCTGAGAGCGGACTCCTTCTCGTCGACCGCGGTGACCTCCCAGCCTTCGGAGGCGAAACGCTTCGCGATCGTCGAGCCCACCCGGCCGCAGCCGATCACGATGAGCTTCACAGTCTCAGACTAACGCGGGCGTCAACTGCTGTGCCCGCCGCCGTTTCCGCTGCCGTCCGGCTCGAGGACGCCCTGGGGGAACGCGACGATGAGCACTTCGCTCGGGGCCTTCTTGAGCACGTATTCGACGGTCGGGGAGAAAAACCGGGACTGGCGGCGCCAGCGGGGCGCCGAGCCGAGGATGATGAGGTCGGCGCCGTGCTCCTCGGCCTCCTCGACGATCGCCTGCCCGATCGACCTCGCCCGGACCGTGCGGCCGTCGACGATCACGCCGTGGTCGGAGCCCAGGAGCTTGGCCTCGGCGATCGACGCCTCGGCACGCTCCTCCTCGTCGAGCAGCTCGGCGTCCAGCGGAAGCTCGAGCGGCACGCGGATGACGTGGAGCGCCTCGACCGACGCTCCTGCCTGCTCCGCGAGCTTCACGGCGGTCGCGATCATCTCCTCGCCGATGTCACCGAGCTTCATCGGCACGAGGATCCGGGAGAACTCCGCCTCCGCGAGCCCCTCATGCTCGTCGGCGGAGACGACGCGCTCGAGCAGACCCTCCCCCCTCGACTTCCGGACGACGACGTAGATCACGACCCCGAGCACCAGCCACGCCGGGCCGGCGTAGCGCGCCCCCTCGTGCGTCGCCATGGCGATGATCCAGACCGCGAACGTCAGAAGCGCGCCGACCACCGATGGGATCGGGACGCGGCCGATGTTGAGCGGCACGCGGTACGGGCGGCGCCTGTGCGGCTCGGAGAAGCGGAGCTTGATCACGGCGACCTGCGCCGCCGTGAAGGCGAGCAGCACGCCGAAGCTGAAGAGGCTTGCGAGGAAGAGGACCGGATGCGGCAGAGCAGCCGTCCCGGCGAGCAGCGCGATCGAGGTCGCGGCCGCGGCGACGATCGACTGCGGCGAGACGAGCGTGCGCGTGCGCAGCATCCCGAACTTGCGCGGGAGCTGACCGTGCTCGCCGAGTGAGTAGGCGAGTCGCCCGAAGCCCGAGATCGAGGTCGTCGCGGCCGTCAAGAGGATCAGCGCGCCGGAGAGCCCGACGAACACCTGGAGGGGATCGCCGATGTACGCGGGCACCTCGGCGCGGATCTCCGAGGCGACGCCTAGGAGCGGCGCGCGGATCCAGTTGCTGCCGAGGAGGGTTCCGTGCTCGGCCGGGAACGCCGAGAGCGCGACGACGGCGATCGCGACGTAGAGCACGACGACGAGGCCGATCGCGCTGAAGAGGCTGCGCGGAAGGTCGCGCCCCGGACGCCGCGTCTCCTCGGCGAGGTTCGCGACTGTCTCGAGCCCCGTGTACGCGAGCATCGCGAGCGGGATCGCGAACGCGATCGAGTGCCACGAAGGCGTGACGCCGAGCTCCGTCCCCGCAGTGAGGGCGTCGGTGTCGAAGAGCAGCGCCATGCCGAGGCACGACGATGAGCAGCTGCGTCACGAGGTCGACGAGGGCGACCATGAGCGCCCAGCGGTGCAGCCGGGTCCGGTGGATCAGGCGGACGATCGCGATCCCGGCGATGAGCGCGCACCCGATGACGACGTCCCAGGGGCGGTGGATCTTGGTGAAGAACGCGCCGGCGACGTAGTGCGGGAAGAAGAGCGCCGAGAGCGCGATGACGATCAGGTAGTCGAGGAACAGGACCCAGCCGGTGGCGAAGCCCCAGAGGTCGTTGAATGCGATCCGGACGAAGGTCGCCGCGCCGCCGGTCTCGCGGATCGCCGCCGTCCCCTCGGCGTACGACATGGCGACGACGATGAAGAGGATGCCCGTCGCGAGCAGGACGAGCGGCGTGAACCCGAGCGCGTGGAGGGCGATGATCCCGAGGGCGAAGTAGATCGACGACGCGATCTCTCCGTAGGCGATCGAGAACAGTGCGGGAGCGTCGAGGACCCGCTGAAGCCGGGGCAGCTTCCGTGCCACGAGCCGAGATTAGCGCCGCGTTCGGAGCAGATAGAGGCGGCCGACGCCGAGCGCCACGAAGAGGACGCCCATGAGGTAGCCGAAGACCGCGCCGCCCCGCACCGTAGTGACGACCAGGAGCGCGATGCCGATCCCGATGAAGGCGAGCGCGAAGCCGTAGATGCCGAGGCGATAGAGCCTCATGCCGCGCGCTGGCCGGCCACGACCATGACGCGGCAGGGCGCGTGCTTCAGGACGTAGTCGACCGTGTCGCTGAAGACCGCGCGCCGTCCCGCCAGGCGAGGCGCTCCCATGACGATGATCTCGCTCTGCCGGCGGGTCAGCCTCCTCCACGATCGGACCGGCCGGCGTGCCGGTCGCGGGCGAGTCGCTCGGTCACGCTGACGCCGTAGAGCTCGGCGATGGCGGCAGCGGAGTCGAGGGCCTCGTAGGCGTCCGCTTCCTCTTCCTCAAGCCGGCTGTCGAGCGGCAACTCCAGCGGGAGGACCACAACGCTCACGGCCGCGATCGACGCGCCTCGCTCGGTCGCAAGGCGGCATGCGTAGTCGATCGCCTCCTCGGACGGGCGACCGGGCTTCACAGGTACGAGGATGTTCCGGTACTCGAGCGCAACCGCGGGGCCGATGATCACCGGCGCGCGCAGCGTGACCGTCAGCGGCTCGTGGACGACGAGCCTCCGGTACGTGACGTAGACGATCAGCCCGAGGACGAGCCAGCCGAGGCCGGCCCAGCGGGCGCTGTCCTTCTGCACGACGACGACGAGCCATGCCGCACCGGTCCCGAATGCGCCGAAGAGGGCGAAGAGCGGCCAGTCGATGCCGCCGATGCGGAGGTTCGGCCGCGCGTGGTACTGCTCAGGGTCGCCGCGCGTCTGAAGCCGGAGCGCGACGATCGAGAGGTGCGCGATCGTGAAGGACAGCATCGCGCCAAAGGCGTACATGTCGCCGAGAAACGCCGTCTGCCCCGGGAGAAGGACGAGGATCGCGATTCCTCCGGCGAACACGACGAGCGACAGCCACGGCGTCTTGAACTTCGGGTGCAGCCGCCGGAAGACCTCCGGCAGCTGACGGTAGCTCGCCATGGCGTAGGTGATGCGTGACGCGCCGATCACGCCGGCGTTCGTCGCGATGAAGAGGATCGTCGCCGCGAGGACGCCGACGTAGATCTTCGATGCGTCGAGCACCGTGCCATGGAGCCCGAGGTGCTCCACGAGGCCGAGCACCGGGTCGTTCTCGAAGCCTCCCTGATCAGGCGGCAGGCCCAGAAGCGTCTGGTACCCGTCCTTCGTCTGCACGACCGGAAGCGCCGAGAGGGCGATCATCGGGAGCGTGAAGTAGATCGCGAAGACGGCGATGGCCACCCACTGGATCGCCCGTGGGATGTCGCGCGGCGGGTCGCGAGCCTCCTCCGCGAGGTTCGAGACGGTCTCGATTCCCGTGTAGGCGATCATCGCGATCGGGATCGCGAGGAAGAACGCGCTCCAGGTCGGCGCGACGCCCCAGTGCAGGTTCGCCGAGAAGACGACGTGCGGGTCGAAGACGAGCGCGAAGCCGATCAGGACGAGCATCAGCTGGGTCGCGAAGTCGATGACCGCGAGGAAGATGTTCAGGCGTGCCGCTTCCTTGATCCCGACGATATTCAGCGCGACAAGGATGACGATCACGATGACGCCTCCGACGATGTCCCACGGGTTCTCCCGCAACGGCTCCCAGAAGATCGAGAGGTAGTGCGGCACGAAGAACGCCGAGATGGCGATCGTGATGATGTAGTTGAGCATCTGCGCCCACGCGGCAATGAACGAGACGAGCTCGTTGAAGGCGTGTCGCGCGAAGCTCGAGGAGCCGCCGGCCTCCGGGTAGCGGACCGTTCCCTCCGTGTAGGTCGCGGCGGTCGCGGCGAAGATCACGCCGCTGATCAGGAACACGAGCGGTGTCAGGCCGAGCGCGATCCCGGCGACGAGGCCCAGCGCGTAGTAGATGGACGAGCCGACGTTCCCGTACGCGGTGGCAAACAGCGCCGGCGTGCCGAGTACGCGCTCGAGGCCTTGCGCCCGTCGCCGGCGCCCGCGCCGCGGAGGCGTCGGCTGCGGCGCTGGGCTACTCACGTGCGGAGGCTATCGCTCGCCTCCGACGTCCCTGAACGACTACCCGTGGATGGAGACGATCAGCGGGATGATCAGGATCGCCACGAGGTTGGCGATCTTGATCATGGGGTTGATCGCCGGCCCGGCGGTGTCCTTGTACGGGTCGCCGACGGTGTCACCCGTGACCGAGGCGGCGTGAGCCTCGGAGCCCTTGCCTCCGTAGGCACCGTCCTCGATCAGCTTCTTCGCGTTGTCCCAGGCGCCGCCGCCCGAGGTCATGGCGATGGCGAGGAAGAGTCCCGTCACGATCGTCCCGATCAGCAGGCCGCCCAGCATCCGCGCGCTGATGATCCCGACGACGATCGGGAACACGATCGGGATCAGTGCGGGCGCCAGCATCTCCTTGATCGCCGAGCCCGTGACGATGTCGATCGCGCGGCCGTACTCGGGACGCGAGGTGCCCTCCATGATCCCCGGGTCCTCCCGGAACTGACGGCGGACCTCCGTCACGACCTGCCCGCCGACCCTCCCCACGGCCTGCATCGCGAGCGAGGCGAACAGGAAGGGCATGAGGCCGCCGATGAAGAGGCCGGCGATCACCCACGCGTCGCTGAGGCTGAACAAGGCCGGCAGTCCCTCGTCGGCGAGTCCGGTCGTGTACGAGTCGAAGAGGACGAGCGCTGCCAGCGCGGCCGAGCCGATCGCGTAGCCCTTCGTCACGGCCTTCGTCGTGTTCCCGACCGCGTCGAGCGGATCGGTGATCGCGCGAACCGAATCGTCGAGGTCGGCCATCTCGGCGATGCCGCCCGCGTTGTCCGTCACGGGGCCGTACGCGTCGAGCGCGACGATGAGCCCGGTCATGGAGAGCTGGGCCATCACGGCGACGCCGATGCCGTAGAGGCCGGCGAAGTGGTGCGCGACAAGGATCCCCGCCGCGAGCACGACCACCGGCAGCGCGGTCGCCTGCATACCGACGGCGAGGCCCGAGATGATGTTCGTCGCATGCCCGGTCTGTGACGCACTCGAGATCGACTTCACCGGGCCCCAGCGCGTGCCCGTGTAGTACTCGGTGATCGCGACGAGGAGGAAGGTCACGGCGAGGCCGACGAGCGCCGACCCATAGAGGTCCGTGAACGTGAACGTGCCGCCGTCGAAGGACGCCGTCACGGGGATGAACCCGATCGCCGACAGCACGGTCGCGACCATGACCGCCTTGTACAGCGCGTTCATGATCGAGCCGCCCCGGCTGACGCGCGCGAAGAAGCTGCCGATGACCGACGCGAGGATCGATACGCCGCCGAGTGCGAGCGGGAACAGCGCGAGCTTGCTCGAGGGGAACTGGGTCCCGAGGAGCATCACTGCCACGGCTGTCACCGCGTACGTCTCGAAGAGGTCGGCCGCCATCCCGGCGCAGTCACCGACGTTGTCGCCGACGTTGTCGGCGATGACCGCCGGGTTGCGCGGGTCGTCTTCCGGGATCCCGGCCTCGATCTTGCCGACCAGGTCGGCGCCGACGTCCGCGGCCTTCGTGTAGATGCCGCCGCCGAGTCGTGCGAAGACCGAGATGAGCGAACCGCCGAACGCGAGGCCGACGAGATCGTCGATGGCAGAGTCGGGCGAGTTCCCGATCCACCCGGTCAGCACCCAGTAGTAGCCGGCCACACCGAGGAGACCGAGCCCGACGACGAGCATCCCGGTCACCGTCCCGGCGCGGAACGCGACGTTGAGCGCGGGACTGAGGCCGTGGCGTGCGGCTTCGGCGGTGCGCACGTTGGAGCGCACGGCGACGTTCATCCCGATGAAGCCCGCTGCCGCCGAGAGAATTGCGCCGACGAGGAAGCCGAACGCCGTTCCCCACCCCAGCTTGTTGTAGAAGCCGAGCAGCAGGAACGGGACGATCGACACGACGGCGATCGTCATGTACTGCCGCTTGAGGTACGCCGCCGCGCCCTCCTGGATGGCCCGCGCGATCTCGCGCATACGGTCGTTGCCGTCCGGCTGCCTGAGGATCCAGACGGTCAGGCCGATGCCGTAGGCGATGGCGACGAACGCGCAGATGAGCGCGAAGAACACCGGGTGCTGGTTGAAGAAACTTGCGACGATCAGCGTTCCTACCCCCTTACAAAGTGGTCGCCGAGTGTCCCCGGCGCGGGCAGTTTTGTATCACATGGCCCCAACTGGGGCGCCGGCCTAGGCCTCGGATTCCGGAGCTTTGGCGGCGTCCGCGTACGCAAGCTGGAGGTTTGCGGTCACCTGCTTGAAGTCCCGGACCGCCTCCTCTCCCAGCTCGGACTCGAGCACGGGCAGGAGCGCCCGCAGGGACTCGATCGCCAACCGTGCCTCGTCGAGGTCCCGGTCCTCGGCGGAGAGCTTCCGGTAGCCCAGCGAGGAGACGGTGTAGAGAGTCTGGACGAGGAGATCCGAGACCTTGAGCCTCTTGAGCTCCTCCTCGAGCTGCCGGACGAGCTCCTCGTCCGTCGGCGGCTCCGGCGGTCGGTCGCTCACGCCGGCGGCTGCCAGAGCTCGAAGCGGTTTCCCTCGGGATCGGTCGCCCAGCCGAACCGGCCGTACTCGTGCTCCTCGACGCGGTCGTCGACCTCGACGCCGGCTGAGCGGAGCTGGCCGAGCATGGCGTCCAGGTCGCGAACGCGGAAGTTGACCATCAGCTCCTGCTCGCGACGGCCGAAGTACTCCGTCTCCGAGGGGAACGGAGCCCAGACCGTCTGGTCGCCCGCGTCGGCCGTGAAGGTCGACCCGTATTCCTCCATCTGGATGCCGAGATGCTGCGCGTACCAGGCGCGGAGTGCGTCCGGGTCGCCCGCGCGGAAGAAGACGCCGCCGATGCCCGTGACGGCCTCAGCCACCCACGCGCTCCCGCGGCCGGCGCACGAGCTCGGCGAACACGTCGCGGTGCGTCCCGAGCTCGGCGAGGCGGGCGTACTGCCGCTCCGCCGAGTTCGCGTCCGGCACGGCGAGGTACGGCGCCGCTCCGATCTCCTCCGCAACCGGTGCGACCCACTCGATGAGCTGCTCGATGCGCGTGCCGGCGGGCACGACCTGGTTCGTCGCGAAGTCGATCAGGCCGTCGGTGAGCCCATGCCGGATCGCGCGCCACATGTTCTCCTCGATGAGGCGGTTCGGGAGGCTCGGCAGCGGCTCGCCCTCGTCGAGCGCGCGCGCGAAGCGGACGCCTAGGGCATAGATGAGCGCCGTGAGCGAGCGGGCCTGGCCGAGGTCGGGCTGCGCGTCGCAGATGCGGACCTCGACCGTCGGATAGGCGAGGTGTGGCCGCACGCTCCACCAGATCTGCGTGTGCTCCTCGATCGACTTGGTGTCGTAGAGCATGCGGACGTAGTCCTCGTACGTCTCCCACCGCCCGTAGGCGTCGGGTACACCGCAGCGCGGGAACATCTTCGTGAAGATCTCCGTGCGCGCGGAGTGGAGACCCGACACGCGATCCTCGACGAACGGCGA
>CAVYYY010000006.1:0-20218 GCA_963772855.1 uncultured Actinomycetes bacterium
CTGACGGGACGTTCTCGCAGTGGAGCGCGCCGCGCAGCTTCAACATGCGCTGGCCGGACGTCTCGAACAAGGACAGCGCCGACGACGACATCGGAGTCCCGCAGAGGCTCGCGAGCGAGCCGGGTTACATCCGCTGGACGCCGATCGTGGGAGCGACCGGCTACGACGTCTGGTTCACGAACCTCGGCGTCAACAACGGCATCCGCGTCGGCAAGATCGTCTCGACGATCACGACCGTCGCCGACGAGCGCGAGTACTACACGCTGCGCGCTCCGTCGCAGTCCGTCGAGTGGCGCGTTCGCGCCAGGCGCGAGCGTCTACGGCAAGACGCAGAACGGCCTGCCTCGCGTCTCCTACGGTCCGTGGAGCGGCCTGTCTTCGATGTACACGTCGCCCGCCGGCGCGCAGGCGAAGACCGACGACATCGCACGCCGCTCAAGACCGTGTCGACCCAGGTCGTGTCCGACAGCCGCTCGGTTCAGGCGCACGCGCTCATGCCGACCTTCGTCTTCTCGAGTGACGGCAGCCCGCTTCACCGCGTCTACATCGCGACCGACAAGGACTGCGTCAACGTCGTCCACGTCGGATCGATCGTCGGCGGCACGGCCTACGCACCGCGTGTGACAGGCCCGCTCGCGCTCCCCGAAGGCTGGGACTCGACGCACTCGTTCCTCATCGACGGGTCCGAAGGCAAGACCCTCCGGTCGGACGGCGAGGCCGTGACGACGAACGAGGCCGCGCCGGAGGCCGCCGCGGTCGAATCCGCCGGCGCGACGAAGGCGTCGGAGGCACAGACGAACGCGTCGGACGCACAGACAAAGGCTCCGCCCCCCGTCGACCTGTGGGACTCCGATTGGGTTTCCGGCGAGTACTACTGGACGGTCGTCCCGGTCGCCAAGAACAAGTCGGGCGAGTACCAGGACCTGATCCTGCCGCAGGACGCCTGCCAGCACGGCAACGTGCAGATGTTCAAGAAGCGCAGCACGAAGCAGAGCCTCGCGGCGCACACGCTGAGCAGCAAGACGCAGCGCGTCGTCGCAGGTGTCCCGTATCTCACGGGTCTGTCGCCGTCGGGTCGCCTGGTGTCGGCGTCGAGCTCGCGGAGCTCCTTCTACGGCGTGCCGCTGGTCGCATGGACGCCGTCTACCGGCGCGACCACTTACGACGTCGAGTGGAGCAACTCGCGCTACCCGTGGCGGAAGGCCGGCGCACTGCAGACGCCCGCGACCTCGGCGCTCCTGCCGCTCAAGCCGGGCACGTGGTACTACCGCGTCCGCGGCAACAACCCGTCCCTGCCGGGGAACCAGAAGATCAGCTGGTCCGGCCCGGTCCGCGTCGAGATCGCCAAGCCGACGTTCAGCGTGGTCGGAGGCTAGGAACCCAGATGGCGGCATTCGCATACGACGCAATCAACGCCCAGGGTCTCGAGATCTCGGGCCTCATCCACGCGCCGGACGTGAGCACGGCCCGGGAGCAGCTGCAGATGCGCGGGCTCCTGCCGCACTCGCTGGACGAGCGCGCCCCCGCAGCCGAGGGCGGGCCGACGAGCCGTTTCAAGAAGGTGAAGGCGAAGTCCCTGCAGGTCTTCGCGCGTCAGTTCGCGACGATGATCGCCGCCGGCGTCAGCGTCGTCCAGGCGCTCGTGACGCTCGAGGAGCAGACCGACGACAAGTACCTGGCCGAGGTGATCGGCGACGTCCGGTCCGAGAGTCGAGGGTGGCGTGATCCTCTCGAAGGCGCTGGCGCAGCATCCCAGGGTCTTCAACCGCCTGTTCGTCGCGATGGTCGAGGCGGGCGAGTCGTCGGGAACCCTCGACACGGTGCTCGACCGCGTCGCCGTGCAGATCGAGAAGGAGGCGCAGATCAAGCGGCGCGTCAAGGGAGCGATGGTCTACCCGGCGGTCGTCATCGCGTTCGCGAGCCTCGTGCTGACGTTCATGCTCCTCTTCATCATCCCGGTCTTCGTGAACGTCTTCGACCACGCTGAACGGCGAGCTGCCGAAGCTCACGCAGATCGTGATGCACGCCTCGGACGCGCTGCGCCACTACTGGTTCATCATCTTCCCCGCGATCGCGGGGCTCATCTTCGGGTTCCGCCGCTGGAAGCGGAGCGACAGCGGGCGGAAGGTCTGGGATCGCTTCAAGCTGAAGATCCCGATGCGGATCGGCGACGTCGTGCACAAGATCGCGCTCGCGCGCTTCTCGCGCACGCTCTCGACGCTCGTCTCGTCCGGAGTCGACATCATCAAGGCGCTCGAGATCACCGGCGCGACCTCCGGCAACTGGGTCGTCGAGGAGGCGCTCGCCGATATCCGCGTTCGCGTGCACGAGGGCGTGCCGATCAGCCAGCCGCTGCAGGAGGACCCGGTCTTCCCGGCGATGGTCGGCCAGATGGTGAAGATCGGCGAGGAGACCGGCGAGCTGGACGACATGCTCGGCAAGGTCGCCGACTTCTACGAGGACGAGGTCGACTCGAGCATCCAGTCGCTCACGTCCATCATCGAGCCGATCCTCATGATCTTCGTCGGAATCATGGTCGGCACGATCGTGATCGCGATGTACCTGCCCATGTTCAAGATGCTCACGCTCATCAAGTAGGAGCTGCCTGATGCGTCTCGACACCCACACGTCCCCTCGTCTCCCGCGGCGCTCGCGCGCCTGCAGGACGAGAGCGGCATCGCGCTCGTCATGGCTCTCGGAATCATGCTCGTGCTTGCGATCGTCGCTCACGACGACGATCTTCTTCACCAGCGCCAGCGTGCGCCACGCGAACAGCAGCAACGCGGGCCAGAAGGCGTACGCAATCGCCGAGGCCGGGCTCAACAACGCCGATCGCCCAGCTCGTGAAGTACTACCCGCCGTACGCAAGCCCGACACCGCGGACGCGGGAGCGGGCTCGTTGATCACCAGCGGCGGTGACAAATCGTTTCCCGGAGGGCCCGTGAGTTGGACGGGGAGCTTCAACGGCACCACCAAGATCTGGACGTTGACCGGTACCGGCAAGGTCGCGAACCCGACGGGCGGGAGCCAGATCGTCCGTACTGCGAAGGCCAGCGTGAATGTGAACCCCGGGTTGCCGCTGGCGCTCATGTACGGGTTCTTCATGGGCGATCCGACAGCGCCGTGCTCTCAGATCGACAACTCCGGCGGCGCGAGCCTCTCGGTGTACGTGGCGAGCTGCCTCACGTTCGGAGGCGCCGCGACGATCGTCGAGCCCCCGCCGGGCACTCCCCCAACGCTCGACCTCTATGTCGGGCGGCCACCTCGACATGGGCGACAATGGGCAGCGCCAAGGTCGGGACGCGACGAACCCGATCCGCTCGGCGGTCGTGGTGGGCGGCTGCGAGTGGCACAAGGAGCGACAACCTGCAACAGCGGGAGCTCGTCGCAGGTCTGGGCGCCATCCTACGGGTCGACCGCGAATCCGCAGCCGCTTCCTACCGCCGACCCGGATGTCGTCTACGCCAGGGCGAACTGGTCGGCCGCCAGCATGCACGACCGGGACCCAGCCGTTCGACGGCAACACGCTGCGCAACTCGAGCAAGGGGACCGTCGACCTGCTCGGTCTGCCGAAGTTCGACTGCACGGCGAAGGACGCTCTGGGAACGTGCGTCGGTCGGCTGGCGTGGGACCCCACGACCAATCCGAAGAGTTTGACCGCCACGGGGACGATCTTCATCGACGGAAATCTGGACATCGGGAGCAACCGGCACGCGCTCTATACAGCCGGCACCTCGGCGACCATCTACGTCAACGGGACGGTGTCGTTCCACAACGACGGCTCGATCTGCGGCCCAGGCGCCCGGAAGCGACGGACGTCGACCCCTGCCTCGACAAGTGGGACCCCGAACCAGGGCGAGCTGCTGATCTGGGCCTTGAACACGGCGAACGTGGTCCCGGGGTTCGAGGCGATCGGCAACGCCTCCTTCGAAGGCGGAGCACTCGTGAAGGGCAAGTACCGCGGCACGAATCGGCGCCTCGATCAAGGGGCCGGTGATCGCCAACTACGGCGAGCTCGACGGCGACGGCAAGTCCAAGGCCTTCATCACCGTTCCGGAGGGTTCCCGAGCGGCGCTCTTCACTCGTCGGGACTCCGTACAACTATGGCTGAACTGGCGTGATCGCGCGTCTCCGCGCGCCGGCTCACCGAGAGCGACGGTTTCACGCTGACCGAGATGATCGTCGTGATGGTGATCCTCGGCGTCGTCCTTGCCGCGCTGACGCAGCTGTTCGTCTCGGCGTCGAAAGCACAGGCGGACATGTCCAACCGGTTCGAGGCACAGCAGAACGCGCGGCTCGCGCTCGACGGGCTGCGGCGGGAGATCCACTGCGCGAGTGCCGTGCCGGGCACCCCGACCACCTCTTCGCTCACGATCACGCTGCCTTCCTACTGCCCGACGAACGGCACTCCAGCGGATAGATCGATCACGTGGTGCACGGTCGGCGCCGCCGCTCCGTACGCGCTCTGGCGCTACGAGAGCACGTCTTGCTCTGGAACCGGCCGGAAGTGGGCCGACAACCTCGTCACAGGAGCGGTGTTCTCGCCGGTGTACACGGCGCCCGTCGCCGGTCGGGAACCTCGGGACGGTCAGCGTCGACTTGCAGGTCGACCTCACGCCGAGCGACACGAAGCAGCGATACCAGCTCCAGGACGAGATCGTCCTGAGAAACACACCACGTCCGTGATGAAGCTGCGCGGGAACAAGAAGCTCAGCCGGCTCGCGGCGAGCGAGGGAGGTTTCGGCCTCATCGAGCTGCTGATCGCGATGACCGTGATGGTGATCGCGATCATGGCCATCGTCGCAGGGTTCAGCTCGGGGATGGTCGCGCTCAACCGCGCAAGCCACGCTTCGACCGCGGCGACGCTCGCCGACATCCAGATGGAGGGTTACCGAAAGGTCAAGTACACGGATCCTCTTCTCACGCCGACGCTGCGCTTCGGGCACGTCGGCCTCGACCGATTGCTTCGTGAGCGCGACGAAGACCGGGCCTGACGGCCGCAGCTACCGCATCGACGCGGCGGTTCGTTTCGACTGCGCCGTCGGAACGCTCGGCGGGACGGTTCCCAGCTCGGCCACTTGCACCGGGACCGGGGCCGCACGACCCGCGAAGCTCGTCACGATCGTCGTCTACGACCCGTCGACGACTCCCGCGAAAGAGCTTTCCGCGAGGCGTCCACCTTCGATCAGGCAACCGGCTGACGGACGCGATGGCAACCTCGCTCATCGCAATCGTCGGCCTGGTCGTTGCGCTCGCCGGCGTCCTGTTCGCGTTCCGAGCCCGCGACCGTGCGCTCGCCGAGCTCGCGCGGGAGCGGGCGCGGGCGCGCACGGACGCGCTCACGGGCGCGTTCAACCGGCACGCACTCGAGGAGGCGCTCGCGTCCGAGCAGGCGCGGGTCGGCCGCAGCGCCAACCCGACCGGGAGTCCTCTTCCTCGACGCGGACCGGTTCCGGGATGTGAACAACAGCTACGGGTACCCGACCGGCGACGCACTGCTGGTGGCCGTGTACGACCGGCTTCGCTCGCGCCTTCGTGCCTCTGACAGCGTCTACCGCTGGGGCGGCGAGGAGTTCGTCGTGATCGCGCCCGAGGTCGGTGACGATGCTTCGCTCTCCGCGGGCGCCGAGCGCCTTCGCGGGCTGTTCGCAGACGAGCCTTTCCAGGTCGGTCGACACCGTCTTCTGGTCACCGTCTCGATCGGCGCAGCGCTCCTCGAGAGCGGCATGGATGCCTTGGAGACGCTCGAGCACGCAGGATCACTCGCGAAGAGAGCCAAGCAGTGGCGAAACACTGCCCTCGTGTATACGGCGGCCTCGCCGCAAGAAGCGGCCGCAGGCTGACGGCGACCTGACCTCCGACTCGCCGATCGGCGTTCTCCGTGCCGCCGTCCGGTCCGACGCGCGATAATCACGGCGTGCGCCTGTCGGAGCGGCTTCTGCTCATCCTTGCCCCGGCGGCGGTGCTCGCCTCTGTGGACCTGCTCGTGAAGGACACCGTCCCCACCGCGGCGTGGGCGTACCACCATCGCTCCAACGCCTGGGTCGCCATCTCGATCGTCCTGCTGCTGGCGGCAGTCGCGCTCAGCCTCGTGCCTTCACGCGCCGTGGCGGTCGCGGGCGGTGTGATGAGCGCAGGTGTGCTCGGGAATCTCGTCTCGGCGCGCGCGGGCGGGAACTGGGTGCCGAATCCACTCACGATCGACCCCGGGGACTACACGCTTGCGTTCGATCTCGCCGACGTCTTCTTCTCTGATCGGGAATCTGCTGCTCATGTCGGCGCTGATCGTCGTGACGGTTCGACACCGAGAGCGGCTCGCCACTCCTCGGGGCTGGGAGCGTGCACTCCTCCGGCGCGTTCGCTCCTGAGCCGTCTCGTTTCCGACCTCGTGCGGGTGGGGCGGTACCACCGTTCTCCTGACCACATCACCGACGTTCGGGTGGGTCCGGGTCGCACCCCGCAGGGAAGACTGTCTGCATGCCAATGGAAGCGGTGATCGAAATCGACACGCCGCGGCTGCTGCCGCACCTCCTGAACCGGCTGCGGGCCGCCGGGTTCTCGGTGCGGCCTGTCGGCCTGCACGCGGGCCGGGTCGTCGACCCGCGGGCTGCGGACGCGGACGAGGCGTTGTGCGACCTCCGCTTCTTCCTCAGTGCGTGGGCCAGAGCTCACGGCGACGTCGCGGTGAGCGTTCGGCGCGCAGCCTGACCGCTGCGCCTATCAGGCAGTCAGAGCGGTCTCGCGCAGCACGGGATTCTCGATCAGCTGGTGCTCGTATGCCAGACGCACGGCTTCGGTGCGGCTCTTGACCTTGAGCTTGCGGTAGATGTTCGTCAGGTGGTACTTGACCGTCTGGTCGGAGAGCCAGAACTCGCGTGCCATCTGCTTGTTCGACTGGCCTCCTGCGAGCGCGCGAAGGATTTCGATCTCGCGCGGCGTGAGATCCCACTCAGACTCGATGGGGGCGGCGGGACGGGTGTTTCCGGCCGCGAGGAAGACGTTGCCGGCCACCGCCTGGCGCACGACCGCGGCCAGATCGGCAGGGTCGATCGTCTTCTGGATGAAGCCGACCGCACCTCGGGTGAACGCGGCGTCGACCGCGGCCGGATCGTCGCTGCCCGAGAAGATGATCGCCTTGACCGAGGGGTGGCGCTCGCGGAGCAGCTCGAGGCAACGAAGGCCGTCCATGCCTGGCATTCGCAGATCGAGGAGCACGACGTCCGGTGACGTGCGATGGACGAGGGGCAGAACTTCCTGTCCGGTCGTGGCCTCGCCGACGATCTCGATGTCGGGCGCGTCGCTGAACGCGATGCGCATCGCCGCCAGCATCAGCGGGTGGTCGTCTGCAATCACGAGTTTCAGGCCCATGTCGGACCCACCTCGCGTGCCTCGGCGGCCTGGGACGACTCCGTCGTGCCGTTGAGCAACTCGTACACCCGTGCGCGCGAGAGGCCGACTGCTTCGGCGATCGCGCGGATCGAAGCGCCGTCCGAACGCCCGGCACGCGCAACCACGGCCACCTCCGCACGCGCGTTCGCCAGGTCGGCGAGCAGGCGATCGACCTGGAGAGCGCGCTGTTCGAGAGCTCGTCTGCGCACCGCGCTCAACTCGAGCCGCGGTCTTCCAACGTTGCTGACAGGGGTGCTGGTGTTGTTCATGTCGTCGACATTGTGTCGGTGCGGCGAACCAAAGTGACTGACCCGTTCGTGTCCATTGCCGTCTCCGGCACGAGCCAGCGGACGCCGAAGCGATGGTTCCGGGCGGGAATGGTGCAATGGAGGGAGCATAGCGCTGAGCCGCAGACTGCGACGACGCGGTCGCTGAGGCGCTCGCGCAACTCCTGATCCTCTGCGGCCGCCTGGGCCTCACGAAGCTCTTCGATGCTCCAGGAAGCTGCCGTGCAAATCCGCGATGAGTGCGTTGCGGAGATCGAGGACGTCTTGCGGGATCGGCTCGTACCCGTCGAGATCGAGCGTCCAGGCCGCGAGGGCGCGCAGCAGTGCGCTGCGTTGGCCGGGGCGGAGCTGCACCCGCAGCGTTTCTTCGCCGGCACTGAAGGCGGCTCTGAGCTGCGCGTTCTCTTGGACATGCTGGAGTCGTCGCATCAACGCCTGGCGCGAGGTCCAGCTGATAATCGTCGTGCCGCGGGTGAGCGCGACGGCGACACCGTGAAGAGGCACTGGCATGGTGGCGACGGTAGACGGACCGGTCGGAGACGGGCCCACCAGGGCGGGTGGCGCCGACTAGCCCGATTGGTGAGTCGGTGGCGACCCGCGTGGATCACCCTGGTGACGTGCTCCCGGAGACTCAGTATTTTCGCCACGTCCGCGCCGCCTGGCGCCGCCTTCTTCGCGAGGAGGAGGGCGTCGCGCTCGTCCTCGCGATGCTCACCATGGTGGTGCTGGCGGTCAGCCTGACCGCGGTGATCTTCCTCACCTCGGCAACCGCCCGCGACGCACACCGCTCGAACGCGGGCCAGAAGGCGGCGGCACTCGCGGAGTCCGGCATCAACAACGCGCTCGCCGTGCTCAACGCCAACTACCCGGGGACGACGATCTACCCGGGTGACTCGACCCTCTTGCCCGCCACGACGACCACGAGCGCGTCCGGAACAGGGTCGGTGACCTGGTCGGGAACGCTCGTCAACGTCCCGGCCAATCCGACGTGGAAGTGGCAGTGGCAGCTCACGGCACTCGGACGGGTGAAGAATCCGACCGGGCCTGCGGCGGATGTCGTCAGGAGAGCGACCGCGGTCGTGCCGGTCGTGATCCCCGACAGCACGTCCGTGCCTCCGGGCACGACGGCAACGGACTGGATCTACGGCCTCAACGACGTCACCTTCGGCCAGTCGGTGAACGTCGCTGCGCCGGTCTACGCAGGGCACGACCTGATCCTTGCGAACACGGCGACGATCGCCGAGACGATCCCGGCTTCGCTCACCCTGCCCGCGCGTCCGAACAGGATCGTGGTCGGTCACGACCTTTCGCTCGTAAACCCGCAGAACCAGGTCGGCCACGTCAACGGCTCGGCGTCACCGGCGAACGACCTGGCGGAGATCCACGTCGGCCACTACTGCGCGTCGAAGAACAACGCGACCCCTCACCCGTGCGTCTGGGGGAACACCGACAAGGTCTGGGGCGTCACGCAGGACAACGTCATCTCGTCGGGCCTCATCACGACTCCGACGCTGACCTGCTGCAGCCCCATCGCCTGGGCGGCGCCGGCAGACGGCACATCGCACCCAGCGTCCGCTCCCTTCCCGAGCTACATGGGCTTCTGGTACCTCAACGCAGGCCTCGGCCCGAACTCGCCGTGTGCAACCAGCAGCGGCACTCCGCCGAAGTTCGACACTGCAGCGGGGCCCGACAACACGATCAACGAGAGCGCCTATACGAGAGGCGCCCCGTTCGATCTCACCGGCGCCAACTACAGCTGCACATCGGCGGACGGCCAGACGAAGCTGGCGTGGGACGGGACCGACCCTCAGGATCCAGGGCACCGTCTTCATCGACGGCAGCGCGAAGAGCACAGTCCGGCGCCGCGAAGTACGTTGGCAAGGGGACGATCATCCTCAGCGGGCTCTACTCGATGGACAACAACACCGCGCTGTGCGCGAACCTCTCGGGTAGCGGCTGCAGCACGAGCGCGCCGTGGGATGCGGACACCACCGCCCTCGCGATCGTCGCGGCCGGGGTCGACACGTCCGTGGGACCGCTGCCGGGCAACAGCATCGAAATCAAGAAAGGGAACTTCCAGGGGATGCTTCTCGCCACCGGGAACATCGTCGGGAGCGTCTCGGGCACTCTCGTCATCGGTCCGATGGTCAGCGTGTACGGGAGCGTCGACGCCGGACAAAGCGGCACGCTCCAGTTCCCGCCGATCACCTTCGCGTCGTCGGGCACCGACGGACTGACCGGCCCGCTTCCGCTCCCTCGGCTTCTCCCACCCATCCAGTTCGGAGGCGGCTAACCGCATGTACGAGAATCTCCAAGCTCTGCTCGAGGCTGCGGTCGCCCGCGGCGCCAGCGACGTCCACCTCAAGCTCGGTCGGCCGCCGATCATCCGCTACGACGGCGAGCTCGAGCCGCTCGAAGGCTGGCCGGCGCTCGATCCGGCCGCGCTGGAGGAGGTGCTCGCACTCGTCGGCGCCTCGTCGCGGTCGCGGCATGCCGCGTTCGAGGAGACCGGCGAGCTCGACACCGCCTACCAGGCCGACGGCCTGCCGCGCTTCCGCGTGAACGCGTTCCGCCAGCGCGGCGAGGTCTCGTTCGCGTTCCGCGTCATTCCCAACGAGGTTCCCGACTTCGCGAGCCTGCGGCCTGCCCGCCGGCGTCGAGAAGCTGGCCGAGGAGCACCGCGGGCTGATCCTCGTCACCGGCGCCACCGGCGTCGGCAAGACGACGACGCTCGCCGCGATGCTCGCGCACATCAACCGCACCCGCCGGCAGCACATCGTCACGATCGAGGACCCGATCGAGTTCCTCCACGAGGACGAGCGGTCCATCGTGAATCAGCGCGAGGTCGGGATCGACACCGGGTCGTTCCACGAGGCGCTCCGGCGTGTCCTGCGGCAGGACCCTGACGTGATCCTGATCGGCGAGCTGCGCGACCGCGAGACCGCCGAGACGGCACTCCAGGCTGCCGAGTCGGGTCACCTCGTGCTCTCGACGATGCACACCCTCGACGCGGCCGAGACGCTCGGCCGCCTGGTCGAGTTCTTTCCTGCGGGCAAGCAGCCGCAGGTGCGGTCGATCCTCGCGGGCGTGCTGAAGGGCGTCATTTCGCAGCGGCTGCTGCCGCGCGCCGGTGGTGGCCGTGTCGCCGCCGTCGAGGTGATGGTCGCGAACGCCCGCGTCCAGGAGCTGATCCGCGAGAACAGGCCGGAGGAGGTGCCGGACGCGATCGCCGAGGGCGGCTTCTTCCAGATGCAGACGCTGACGCAGGCGCTGATCGACCTCGTCGTCGGCGGCGAGGTCGACGCGGAGATCGCGGTCGCCGCCGCACCCAATCAGCACGACTTCACGATCCCGCTCGCGCGCGCGCTCATGCAGAAGGCGGTCGAGGAGCGCAGCGCCGCAGCGGCCGACTCCGACGACGCCGACGCGCTCGCGCTCGCAGGCGCCCACACCCTGCGCGTGGTCTGATGCCGGCTCGCGTACAGCGTCTGAGGGCTGCCGAGGACGGCTTCACCCTCGCCGAGCTGCTCGTCGTGCTCGCGATCCTCGGGGTCGTGCTCGCCGGGCTCGGAGTCCTCTTCACGAGCGGCCTCACATCGCAGAACGGACCAGACGAACCGCACGGAGGCTCAGCAGGATGCAAGGCTCGGCCTCGACAAGCTCCGCCGCGAGATCCGCTGCGCGAGCGATCTCACCACGTCCGGCGCATTCCCTTCGTCGGCCGTCACGATCACCCTGCCGGACTATTGCCCGACGAGCGGCGGAGCTACGACGACCGTCACCTGGTGCACGAAAGACAAGAACGGAACCTCACCGCCGGTCGCCGGCGCGCAGCCCTACACGCTCTGGCGGTACTCCGGGTCGTTGTGCTCGGGCACCGGGACGCCCTGGACGTCGAATCTCGTTGACAAGGCAGACGCGCCGAGCATCGCCGCGGGCAAGATCTTCGACTCCTCTCGCGTCCCAGCTGCGGCGTCACTCGTCCCGGCGACGACCGGCGGCACACTCGGACCGGGAACCTACTCGTACGACGTCACCGCAGTTCTGGCCAGCGGCGCCGAGATTCCCGGGACCGTCGCCTCCGTCACGATCGCATCCGGCTTGACGAACAAGATCACGCTGAGTTGGTCGGCCTACGTGCCAGTGACCTCGACAGTTGCCTCGTACAACGTCTACGGGCGCGACGGCGCCGGCCTGCGCCTGCTGAAGAACGTCACGTCCGGCACCGCATACGTCGACCTCGGCCCGACGTCGCTCACGGGCAACCCGCTGACGCTTCCGAACGCCACGATCGGCGTCGCCGGCACGTCGAGCTTCAACTCGGGCGCGAATACGATCATGTTCGGGCCGTCCGGGCTCGTTACGTGCACTGGGACGACGTCGACGAGCTTCATCGGACTGTAGCGGCGGCCAGCCCGGCCAGTACCCGCAAAACATGCCCGTCTACAGCGCGTCGAGCGCGCGCCCGCCTCGAATGAACCTGGCGGTGACGCTCCCCGTGGACACGACACAGGCGACGACCTCACAGCGCTTCGTGCTGGCCGACAGCATCGTCCTTCGGAATAGCCAGCCCTCCTGAGATGGAACTCACACTCGCCGCCATCGCGCTCCTTCCCGGCCTCGCGTTCGGGAGCTTCCTGAACGTCCTCGCGGCCCGGATCCCGTTGCGGCGCTCGGTCGTCAGCCCCGGGTCGGCCTGCATGGCCTGCGCGACTCCGCTCGCGTGGTACGACAACCTGCCGCTGCTCTCGTTCGCGTTCCTGCGCGGGCGCTGCCGCCACTGTCGGACGGCGATTCCCTGGCGGTACCCGCTCGTCGAGGCCACGACGGCGGCTGCTGATCGCAGGCTGCGTGCTCCGTTTCGGCGTCACGTGGGACGCGGCAGTCGCCTCCTTCCTCTGCGCGGCGCTCGTCGCGGTCTCCGCCACCGACTTCGAGCGGCGCATCATCCCGAACCGCATCGTCCTGCCCGCCGCGGCCGCCGTGCTCGCGGCGAACACGCTCCTCCACCCGTCGGTGGAGTGGGCGGCCGCGGGGCTCGGCGCCGCGCTGTTCCTTCTCGTGGCCGCGCTCGCCTACCCCGGCGGCATGGGGATGGGCGACGTCAAGCTCGCCCTGCTGCTCGGCGTCGCGCTGGGGCGCACGGTGCCGGTCGCGCTGATGGTCGGGACGATCTCGGCGCTCGTGCCGTCGGCCGTGCTGTTCGCGCGGCACGGCAGCGCGGCCCGGAAGATGAAGATCCCGTTCGGCCCCTTCCTCGCCCTCGGCGCCGTGGTGGCCCTCTTCGCCGGCTCGGCGCTCCTGGACGCCTACCTCGGGCTGCTGTCGTGATCCCGGCGAGCCAGTTGAGGGACGAGCCCGAGTTGCGGCTCGTCGACGACGGGCTGGACACGGCGCCGATGCTCGCCGACGGCCACGAGCTGCCGCGGGTCGACCTCCCCGCCGTCGGCGTCGACCCCGACGCCGTCAGCGCGATCGCCCTTCCCGTCCTGATCCGGGTCGTCGCGATCCCGTTCGCGGCCGGCGACGGCGTCCTTCAGGTCGCGATCGCGAACCCGCAGGACGTCCGTGCGCTCGACGAGCTGCGGCTCGCGACGCGCCAGACCGTCGAGTTCCACGTCGCGGCGGAGGAGGACATCCTCACCGAGCTGCGCCGCCTCTCGCGCGCGGCCGGGGCCATGAACGCCGCGTTCGACGAGATGGTCATCCTCGAGAACGAGGAGGCCGAGCAGGACGAGCTCGAGGCCGACGACGGCAGCTCGGACGCACCGCTCGTCCGCCTCGTCAACTCGATGATCTTCGAGGCGGCCGAGGACGGGGCGAGCGACATCCACGTCGAGCCGCACGAGGACGAGCTGGTCGTCCGCTACCGGATCGACGGCGTCCTCCACGTCGCGCACCGCGTCCCGAAGCGGCTCGCGTCCGGCGTCACCACGCGCCTCAAGGTGCTGGCCAAGCTCGACATCGCCGAGCGGCGAAAGCCGCAGGACGGGCGCATCACCCTGAACGCCGCCGCCGCAGGACGGATGCTCGACATCCGCGTGGCGACGTTGCCGACGGTCGACGGCGAGTCGGTGACGATGCGGCTGCTCGACAAGTCGCGCGAGGTGCCCACCCTCGGCGCGCTCGGCCTCTCGCAGGAGATGAGCGACCAGCTCGACCGCATCCTCGCCCGCCCGTCGGGCGCGCTCCTCGTCACCGGCCCGACGGGCTCCGGCAAGTCGACGACGCTGTACGCCGGGCTGGCTGCGATCAGCCGGCCGGAGATCAACATCATCACCGTCGAGGACCCGGTCGAGTACCGGCTCGCCGGGGTCAAGCAGGTGCAGATCAACCTCCGCGCCGGGCTGACGTTCGCGACCGCGCTGCGCTCGATCGTCCGCTCCGACCCCGACGTGATCATGGTCGGCGAGATCCGCGACGGCGAGACGGCGCAAGATCTCGATCGAGGCCGCGCTGACCGGGCACTTCGTGCTCTCGACGCTGCACACGAACGACGCTCCCGTCCGCGATCACGCGGCTGAACGAGATGGGCGTGGAGCCGTTCCTGACCGGCGCGGCCGTGTCGGCAGTCCTGGCGCAGCGGCTCGCCCGGAAGCTGTGCGTGCACTGCGCCGAGCCGTACACGGCGACCCGTGACGAGCTGCTCGGGCTGCGCCTGAGCGAGGAGACCGCGGCCGGCCTGGCCGGAGCGCACCTTCTGCCGCCGCCGCGGGTGCGCCCGCTGCGGCAACACGGGCTACCGCGGCCGCGTCGGCGTCTTCCAGCTCCTCCCGATGAGCGAGCGGCTCGAGCAGCTCGCGGCCTCGAAGGCGCCGCGCGAGGAGATCGAGCGCGCCGCCGTCGAGGAGGGCATGCGCACGATGTGGGACGACGGCGTGGCCAAGGTCGCGGCCGGGATCACGTCGGTCGAAGAGCTCGCGCGCGTCTGCCCCGCCTGACGGTCGACCGCTCGCCTGCGCGGCGCGGGTGGGGTCCTCGCGCGGGACCTAGACCGAGGGGTGGGTGGGTTGCCCGATCCGGGCAGGGCCGTCGCTCCTGCGGAGCCCGACACTGGGGACGTGCTTATCAACCAACCGAAGGAGAACTACATGGCACGCATTCGTGAGCGGCTCGCTCGCGAGGAGGGGTTCACTCTCATCGAGCTCCTCGTCGTCATCGTCATCATCGGCATCCTGCTCGCGATCGCGGTCCCGTCGTACCTCGGCTTCAAGGATCGCGCCAACGACAAGGCCGCGCAGTCGAACGTCCGCGCGGCCGTTCCGTCGGCCGAGGCGTACTACTCCGACACAACAACACGCTACACCGGCATGACCGTGCGCCGACGCCTGCACGGCCGATCGACGCGGGCATCAAGCTCGACGCAGGTCGACCGTGGTGACGCCGCGTCGGGCGGCTACACGTACTGCTGCGCGACAGCGGTCGACGGCACGACGTAGGCACGCGGCCCGGCGCCACGCCGTCACGGCCACGGACACGGCCAGCCCGCGACTGCTAGCGCAAGCGCCTGCTTGCAGACCACGTCGACGCGAGGGGCGCGGGCAACCGCGCCCCTCCTCAGCCCTCCTGGCAACGCTCTTCGAGCCTCGAAAGGTCAAACCCTGTGACAACGGAACTTCACTCGATCGACGACCTGCTCACCGTGATGGTCGAGCACAGACGCGTCCGACCTCCACCTGACGGCCGGCTCGCCGCCGGTGATCCGCGTCAACGGCCGCCTCGAGCGCCTGTCGGATCACGAGACGCTGCAGCCGGAGGAGATCCGGACGCTCGTGTACCGGATCCTCTCGACCGAGCAGCAGAAGATGCTCGAGACGCGCCGGCAGATCGACTTCTCGCACTCGATTCCCGGCCTCGCGCGCTTCCGCGTCAACACCTACTTTCAGCGCGCGGCCGTCGGCGCCGCCTTCCGGCTCATCCCGGACACGATCAAGTCGCTCGAGCAGCTCGGCCTGCCCGCGCGGCTCTACGAGCTCGCCGAGAAGCCGCGCGGGCTCGTGCTCGTCACCGGGCCGACCGGCTCGGGCAAGTCGACGACGCTCGCGTCGCTGCTCGACCACATCAACCACACGCGGCACGAGCACATCCTCACGATCGAGGACCCGATCGAGTTCCTGCACCACGCACGGCAGCTGCATCGTCAACCAGCGCGAGATCGGCCAGGACGCGACGACGTTCGCCGAGGGCCTGCGCGCCGCGCTCCGCCAGGACCCCGACGTGATCCTCGTCGGCGAGATGCGCGACCTCGAGACGGTCTCGACCGCGCTCACCGCGGCCGAGACCGGCCACCTCGTGTTCGCGACGCTGCACACCCAGAGCGCGCCGACCACGATCGACCGCATCATCGACGTCTTCCCGGCCGAGCAGCAGGGCCAGGTGCGCGTGCAGCTCGCCTCGACGCTGCAGGGCGTCGTCACGCAGAACCTCGTGCCGACCGCCGACGGCCTCGGCCGCACGGCCGCGCTCGAGGTGCTCATCCCCGACGACGCCGTCCGCAACCTGATCCGGCAGGCGAAGGTCGAGCAGATCTACTCGGTCATGCAGACGAACACCTCGCGCGGGATGCAGACGATGGAGCAGTCGCTCGCCGACCTGGTGCTGCAAGCACGTCATCACGCCCGAGGTCGCGTTCGCACGCTCGTCGCGACCCGACCAGCTCCAGCGGCCTGCTCGAGCGCGTCCGGCATCACGAATCTGACTTCACCGGCGGCCGCCAACGGCGCCTCCGCCCGACACCAGACCCCAGACCCGAGCGGCCTCCGGCTCGCCGTCGGAGGTGTAAGCGACACGTGGACTTGAAAAAGGAGATCAAGCTGTCGGACCTCGTCCGGCGGCCGAAGAAGAAGACGAAGGCGCGCGGCGTCACGACGTCCGGCAGCGCGCCGCGCAAGCGGGGCGGAAGCAGGAGATCGTCGGCCTCAAGATCGGCGCCTCCCAGATCGCCGCTTCGCGCGTCGTCAACAACGGCGGTCCGGCGGCGACGCTCGTGCAGCTCGCGCGCGTTCCGCTCGAGCCCGGCATCGTCGTCGCCGGCGAGGTGCGCGACGTCCCGGCGCTCGCGTCGGCGCTCGACGCGTTCTTCCGCACGCAACAAGCTTCCGCGTCGCGGCGTGCGTCTCGGCGTCGCCACGAACCGGATCGGCGTGCGCTCGTTCGAGCTGGAAGGCATCGAAGACGAGCGCCAGCTCGAGAACGCGATCCGCTTCCGCGCGCACGAGGCGCTCTCGATCCCGGACGCCGACTCGGTGCTCGACTACCACGTCGTCTCCGAGACCGTCGACGAGTCCGGGCAGACGCTCCGCCGCGTCGTCCTCGACGGCCGCGTACCGGGACTCGATCGACCGCTACGTCGAGGCCTGCAAGGCGGCCGGCATCACGGTCGCCGCGGTCGACCTGGAGGCGTTCGCCCTGCTGCGCGCCGTCGCTCCTGCCGCCGCGCGCGACGAGCCGGCCGCCGTCGTGGCGGTCACGATCGGCCACGACCGCACGACGCTCGCGATCTCCGACGGCACCGTCTGCGACTTCACGCGCGTGCTCGAGTGGGGCGGCGCCTCGCTCGTCGCCGCGATCGAGCGCGAGCTCGGTCTCGACGCCGACGAGGCGGCCGAGCTGATGCGCGCGCTGTCGCACGACGCGGCCGCGACGGACGCACCAGACGCGCGACGAGACGCAAGTCGGCCCGCGCACGCGAGGCGCTGCGCCGCGAGCTGCAGTCGCTCGCGCGCGACCTCGTCGCCTCGCTGCAGTTCTACCAGGCTCAGCCCGGCTCGCTCGCGATCGCGGAGATCCTGATCGCCGGCGGGACGAGCCGTGCTGCCCGGCCTCGCCGGAGGAGCTCGAGCGCCTGACGCGCGTGCGCGTCCGGCCGGCCGACCCGCTCGCGCGCGTGCAGGTCGCCGACTCGGTCGGGCAACGCGACGACCTTCCGTCGCTTGCAGTGGCAATCGGACTCGGAATCGAGGTCTGAGATGCGCGCGGTCAACCTACTTCCCGCCCCGCGCGTCGACAAGCGGCCAGAACGACGGCCCAGAGCGGTGCTGCGGACGACGAAGGCGATCGCGGTCGCCGCAGGCGCTCGTGCTCGTGCTGGTCGCGGTCGCTCCTCGGGCTCGCCTTCGCGCAGGCGACGCTCCGACGTGAGCGACCGGCAGGCGACGCTCGAGGGGCTCGAGGCCGAGGTCGCGCAGAGCCAGGCGGCTGCGTCCGTCTCGGCGGCGGTTGCCGCGCAGACGCAGGCGCACCTCGCCGCGGTCACGGCGGCGGCATCCGGGCGGACCGCCTGGGACGGCCTGCTCGACCAGCTCTCGCGCGTGATGCCGCGCGGGCGCCTGGCTCGAGAGCGTGCAGACGACGCCGGCTGCGGCGTCAGTCGCGCCCACGTCGGCATCGAGCTCGAGCACCGGCAGCGCAGTCGTGACGTCGAACGGCCTGAGCCCGTCGACGTCGCACGACCCCCACGGCGGGGACGTTCACGGTCACGGGCTTCGCGCGCTCGCAGGGCGGTCGTTCCGCGCGTCCTCGAGCGCCTCGCGCTCATTCCGGCGCTCGTCCGACGTGTCGCTCCAGTCGACGCAGCGGGTCGATGGTCGCCGGCAAGACGGCAGTGCAATTCACGATCAACGCCAACGTGCGTTCGGCAGGAGGGATCGGCTGATGAAGGACAAGTTGACACCAAAGGTCGTCGCTGCGCTGGGCGTGGCTGCACTCGCGGCGTGGCGCTGATCGGCTGGTTCGGCCTCGTGTCGCCGCAGCGGTCGAAGGCTGCCGAGCTCGATCAGCAGATCGCCGACGCGCAGACGCAGCTCGTGGTCCTGAAGGCGACTACGAGGCGCCGTCCGGCGCGCCACGAGCGGCCGTCCGACGCTCGTGCTCACGCGCGCGATGCCGCGGAGCGTGGCGATGCAGCAGGTGCTGCGGCAGCTCCTGCGCGCCGCGAACCGCGCCGACGTGCGGCTCGACTCCGTCACGCCGCAGCCTGTTACCGCGCGGAGCGGGCTACTCGACGGTGCCGATGGACGTCGTCGTCACCGGACGCTACTTCCCGATCCAGCGGTTCCTGCATCGCCTGCGCACGCAGACGCGGCGTCGTCGGCGATCACGTGCAACGTCCTCCGGTCGGCTCTTCAGCGTCGACTCGGTGAGCCTGGCCGCCGGTGAGGATGGGTTGCCGCAGCTCACCGCGACGATCCACCTGAACGTCTTCACGTACAGCGGGTCGGCAGCGGCAGCGGCGTCGACGGCCACGCCCACGACGGCACGCCGGACTCTTCGACCTCGATCTCGGCGGTTGCCGCAGGAGGGACACCCTGATGACCGCCATCGAGACACGCATGGGCGACCGCCGCGCGGCCGCCCGCGACGCCGCGGAGACGGCGCAAGAAGATCATCCTCGTCGTCCTCGCGGTCGTGCTGGTGGCGGTGCTCGCCTTCGAGCTGCCGAAGCTGCTGAAGGGCTCGAGCTCGTCCTCGAGCACCGCCTCGACGCTCCGTCTCGTCACGCCGGCGAGCCCGGTCGTGACCGCTGGCGGCAAGCCGACGCTCGCGTTCCGGCTGCAGTGTCGGCGAAGCGCCTGCGCGCGATCCGGCGGCTGGCGCCCAGGGACCCGTTCGTGCCGCTCATCCAGCGCGAGCACGACCACGTCCTCGTCTGCGTCGCGCCGGCGACGCGCGGCCACGTCGTTCCGCGTCACGCCTTCGGCTGACACGTCAACGGCCCTGCGAACATGACGCCCGTCCACGTCACGCCGGCCGCGCTGACGGCTGCGGTGATCTGGACGGACGGCAAGCGCCAGGTCGTCGGCCTCTCGCAGGTGTTCAACGTCGGCGACGTGCGGTTCCGGCTCGTCGGCGGTCACGCGAAGGACGATGCGCATCAAGGTCGTCGGCGCGCCTTCGCAGGCGGCAAGCACGCGATCACGCGTGCGCAAGGGCCACCCGCTGAAGCTCGCCAACACGGCGACCGGCGTCAAGTACCGCCTCCTCTTCGAGGCGGGGACCACGGCCTCTCCGACCGTGATCCAGCCGTCGAGCACGACCCCCAAGCCGCCGCTTCGGCGAAGGCGAACCAGAGCTCATGAATCCATTCCAGAGAAAGGCGAACAGCGTCGAGATGACCAGCAACGATCGTCGCGACGCCAAGGGCGGGCTCCGCCGTCTGCGGCGTCCCCAACTCCTGACCTATGCGGCGGTACTCGCCGTGCATCGCCGCCGATCCCCGTCGCCGCCGGCGCGGCGAGCGGCGCCGTCCCTCGCGGCGCCGATCGGGCTCGCAGACCTTCAGCCTGCGACTCAACGACGCCCGCCGGACGACCGCCGGGGCCGGGCATCCCGACGTTCTCGCGGACGCCGTCGTTCGCGTGGGCGCCGGTCCGCGGCGCGACGCGCTACGAGTTCGAGCTCTCGACGAGCAAGAACTTCGGCTCTGACAACGGCTCATCTGGTCGAGCAGGACGCTCACGACTCCGGCGGCGGCCGTTCCGATCTCGCTGCCGTGGATCACGGGCGATCGGGCGTCGCTGTACTGGCACGTGCGTGCGTTCGGC
>CAVYYY010000007.1:0-933243 GCA_963772855.1 uncultured Actinomycetes bacterium
TCGACGATGTCCGCGTCTCGGGGACGACGATCGGTCGCGAGGATCGACAATGGCTCTTGTGAGCGCGCTCGGCTTCGAGCTGGAGATGGAGCTCGCGCCACTGCTCGTCGTGTTCCGCTACGACGACGTCCCCGGCGTGATCGGCCGCGTCGGGACGACCTTCGGCGAGGCGGGCGTGAACATCGCGAACATGACGGTGTCGCGCACGCGTCGTGGCGGCAAGGCATTGATGGTGCTGTCGATCGACACGCCTGCGCCGCCCGAGCTCGTGGAGCGCCTGCAGGGCGAGGGCTTCGACGACGCGCGGTTCATCTCCCTGCTGTAAGCCGGTTAGAGTTTTCAGAAATGAGCGACTGGCCTGCCGATGTCGAGCGCGTGGCCGCATTTCTCCGGAAGTCCGGCGCGGAGGCTCGCATCGAGGAGTTCGACGACGAGACGGCGACCGCGGCGGACGCGGCGCGCGCCGTCGGGTGCGAGATCGACGAGATCGTCAAGTCGCTCGTCGTCGCTCTGCGACGAGCGTCCGGTGGTGGCGCTCGTCCCGGGCGACCGCCGCGGCGACACTGCCAAGATCGCACGCGCCGCCGGCGCCACGGAGGGTCGCGTCGCGCGTGCCGCGCGAGGTGACGGACGATCACGGGCTTCGCTCCGGGAGCCGTTGCGCCGTTTCCGCTCGACCGAGTCGACCGCGTCCTCATCGACCGCGTGCTCCTCGTGCAGCGACGAGCTGTGGATCGGCGCCGGCTCGACGCGTCACATGGCCGTGCTCCCGACCCGGCGAGCTCGTGCGGCTTACCAAGGCCGCGCCGGCCGACCTCAGTCGAGACCGGCCGACTAGTACCATTCCCAGCTCCAACGCGCGTCGGAAAGGAGCCCCTGAATGCAGGCCACCGAGAAGATCTGGATGAACGGCGAGCTGGTCGACTGGGACGACGCGAAGATCCACGTCGGCGCCCACGGCCTGCACTACGGCACCGGCGTCTTCGAGGGCATCCGCTGCTACGACACGCCGCAGGGCACCGGCCGTCTTCCGGCTCGCGCGACCACCTCGATCGGCTGCACGACTCCGCGCGGCTGCTCTACATGGAGCTGCCGTATTCGGTCGACGAGCTGCGCGACGTCGGCAATGGAACGTAATCTGCGCCAACGGCCTCCCGTCGTGCTACCTCCGACCGATCGCGTTCTACGGCTACGGGGAGCTGGGCGTCCAGGCACGCGGCAACCCGGTCGAGGTCGTGATCATGAGCTGGCCGTGGGGGACGTATCTCGGCGACGATGGCCTGCGGAACGGCATCCGCGTCGAAGGTCTCATCCTGGCAGCGCGTCGGCCCGAACGTTATTCCGCACGTCGCGAAGGCGACCGGCATCTACCTCAACTCGATGCTCGCCGTCACGGAGGCGATCAACGCCGGCTACGACGAGGCGATCATGCTCACCGCACGACGGCTACGTCGCGGACGGCTCCGGTGAGAACATCTTCGTCGTCAAGGACGGCGTCATCTACACGCCCGACCTCTCCGCCGGGATCCTCCCGGGCATCACGCGCGACACCGTCATCCAGATCGCGCAGGACCTCGGCTACACCGTCGTCGAGAAGAACCTGATCCGCTCCGATCTGCTACCTCGCCGACGAGGTGCTTCATGTGCGGCACCGCCGCCGAGGTGACGCCGATTCGTCGAGATCGACGACTACGAGATCGGCGTCGGGCGAGATCACGCTCGGCGATCCAGAAGGCGTATCTCGAGACGGCGAACGGCGGCGAGACCGACCGCTGGGCGCACTGGCGCGAGCCCGTCGAGAACTTCGCGCGCGCGCAGGCGTGACGCAGGCGACAAGGCAGGTTCACCTCTCGGCGCCCTGGCATCGACGAGCGCGACGAGGAGCTCGTCCTCGAGACGCTGCGCTCCGGCTGGCTCTCGCTCGGCCCGACCGGGCCGCGCTTCGAGGAGCTGCTCGCCGAGGCAGTCGGCGCGCGGCACTGCGCCGCGGTCTCGAGCGGCACCGCCGGCCTGCACCTCTGCATGCGGCTCGCCGGCGTCGGCCCGGGCGACGAGGTGATCACGTCGCCGTACTCGTTCGTCGCGTCGGCGAACTGCGCGATCTACGAGGGCGCGACACCGGTGTTCGCGGACATCGACCCGCGCACGTACAACCTCGACCCCGCCGCGGTCGAGGCGGCGATCACCGAGCGGACGAAGGCGATCGTCGCGGTCGACATCTTCGGCTACCCGTGCGAGCTCGACCCGCTGCTCGCGCTCTGCGAACGGCACGGGCTCGCGCTCGTCGAGGACGCCTGCGAGGCGCTCGGCGCACGCTACAAGGGCGGGCCGGTCGGCTCGCACGGCCACCCGACGGTCTTCGCGTTCTATCCGAACAAGCAGATCACGACGGGCGAGGGCGGCGCCGTCACGACCGAACGACGAGGAGCAGCACGAGCTGCTCGTCTCGCTGCGCAACCAGGGCCGGCTCGAGACGAGCTCGTGGCTCCAGCACGGCCGGCTCGGCTACAACTACCGCCTCGACGACGTCTCGGCCGCGCTCGGGATCGGGCAGCTCGAGAAGCTCGACCGGATCCTCGCGCGCGCGCGCGGAGGTCGCGGCAGCGCTACACGGAGCTGCTCGCCGGGCGTCGACGTCGAGCCGCCGCTCGCCGACGACGACGGACCACGTCCGCTCCTGGTTCGTCTACGTCGTGAAGCTGCCCGAGGGCGTCGATCGCGACGCCGTCGCCGCGGCGCATGGACGAGCGCGGCGTCGCGACGGCGCCGTACCTGCCGTCGATCCACCTGCAGCCGTACATGCGCGAGCGCTACGGCTTCAGCGAGGGGATGCTGCCCGTCTCGGAGGACTGCAGCGCGCGGACGCTCGCGCTGCCGTTCCACAGCGCGGCTCGCGCGCAGACGACCAGGAGTACGTCGTCGAGAGCGCTCCGCGCGACCGCGCTCTGCAGGAGATAATCGTCCCATGGCGGACGGCGTCCCGGATGATCTTCCTCGGCTTCGGCAAGTACGCGCGCGCGGACAAGATCTACGCGCTCGAGCCGCTGCGCGGGCGACGAGCGCGGCGGGGGCAGGCGCACGCGCGTCTGGGTCGAGGGCGTCCCCGAGCCGATCATCGCGTCGCGCACCGAGCGCACGATCCTCCGCGAGATGGGGCAGGAGGCCGCGGCGAACGTCGCGATCGTCGACGACGCGATCGCGCTCGCGCGCAGGCTGCTCGAAGGCGCCGAGCAGGGCCGCGCTCGACCTCGCCGACCTCCAGCGCCGCGCGCGCCGCCTGCTCGAGGCGACGACGCGCCCGGACGACGGCGAACAGCTCTTCTGAGCGACAGAGCCGCCCTTCGCCGCCGAAGACCTCTCCGCCTGGGCTCGAGAGCCCGGGCGTCGCGCGAGCCGCCTCGGCCGGCTCGCGATCGACGCTCGCGCCGCTCCGCGAGCTCGCCGACGTTCCGCTGGTTCTGGCTCGGCCAGGGCGCAAGGATCTCGGCGGCGGCGTCGTTCGTCGCGCTGCCGTTCCAGATCTACCAGCTGACCGGCTCGACGCTCGCCGTCGCGATGCTGTCGCTCGTCGAGCTGGTGCCGCTCGCTGACGCTGACGCTGCGTCGGCGGCGCGCTCGCCGACGCGGTCGACCGCCGGCGCCTGCTGATCTGGACGCAGCTCGGGATGGCGGCGACCGGCGTCGGTGCTGCGTCGTCAACGCCGCGGTTCCGGAGCCGCAGGTGTGGGCGTGCTTCGTGCTCGCCTTCTTCTCCGCGTCGTTCTTCTGTCTCGGCATCGGCGGCATGCGCTCGATCACGCCGCGGCTCGTGCCGCGCGGAGCAGCTGTCCGGCCGCGCTCGTGCTCGAGAGCATCTCGAGCTCGTTCAGCTCGGTCGCCGGGCCGGCGCTCGGCGGGCATCCTCGATCGGCATTCGTCGGGCTGACGTCGACGTACGCGTTCGACCTCGTCGACGTTCGTCGCCGGGATCGCGAGCATCTTCGCGCTGCCGCGAGATCGGCCCGTCGCGGACGCGGACCGCCCGAGCCTGCGCTCGATCGTCGACGGTTTCCGCTACGTCACGACGCAGCCGGTCGTGCTCGGCTTCATGCTCGTCGACGTGAACGCGATGATCTTCGGGATGCCGATGGCGCTCTTCCCGGCGATCGCGACGCACCGGTACGGCGACCCGCGCCTCGTCGGCTACCTCTACGCGGCGCCGTACGCCGGCGCGCTGCCTCGTCGCTCGCGTCGGGCTGGATCCCGCACGTGCGGCGGCAGGGTCTCGCGGTGGCGGTCGCGGCGTCGCGGTGGGGGATCGCGATCGCGGCGTTCGGCTTCTCGGAGACGCTCTGGCTCGGGCTGCTGCTGCTCGCGCTCGCAGGCGCGGCCGACAACATCAGCGCCGTCTTCCGCTCGACGATCATGCTGAGCGCGACGCCGGAGAACATGCGCGGCCGGCTCACCGGGATCGAGTTCGCGCAGGTGGCGAGCGCGCCGACGCTCGGCAACGTGGAGGCGGGCGTCGTCGCGTCGCTGACGAGCCTCCGCTTCTCGATCGTGTCCGGCGGGATCGCTGTGCGTCGTCGGGACGGTCGTCGTCGCGCGCGCTGTTCCCGGCGCTGCTCCGCTACGACGCGAAGCGCGACAAGCTCGCGTGACGGCGCTGCGGCGAGAGTTCTTCGCGCGCTCCGTGCACGACGTCGCGCCCGAGCTGATCGGCGCGACGCTGCTCGTTCGACGGCGTCGGCGGCGTCGATCGTCGAGGTCGAGGCGTACGACCACGAGGATCCGGCCGCGCACGGCTTCCGCGGCGCAGACGCCGCGCAACGCGCTCGATGTTCGGACCGCCGGGGCACGCGTACGTCTATCGCTCGTACGGCATCCACTGGTGTCTCAACTTCGTGTGCGAGGACGGCTCGGACGCGGTGCTGATCCGCGCGCTCGAGCCGACGCACGGCCTCGACCGATGCGCGCGCGGCGCGGGCTCGAGAACGACCGCCTGCTCTGCGCCGGCCCAGGCCGTCTCTGCCAGGCCCTCGGGCCTCACGCGGCGACCACGACGGCCTACCCCTCGACGCAAGCCCTTCGAGCTCCACGCCGCGAAGCGGAGCCGGAGATCGTCACCGGCCCCGGATCGGCATCACGAAGGCGACCGAAAAACCGTGGCGGTACGGCCTCAAGGGATCGCGTTACCTAAGCCGCTCCTTCCGCTAACAACCCAAGCCAAAGGCGCGGCTCAGCCGCGCCGACTCAACCGCCTGCTCGAGCGAACACCCGTCCGACCGCCGCCAAATGGGCACGCGCGCGAAGCGCGCCTGCCCAGGTCTCCCGGTCGAAATGCTCGCATTTCGACCGAGCGAGCGCGCTAGCCGCGCGCGACGACGAGGCTGACCTTCATGCGCGGCGCGGCCGCAACACCGGCCGGCGGCGCCTGCGAGACGACCCGGCCCGCGCGCCCGTCCGCGAAGCGCACGACGAGACCGTTCAACTGCACGCGGCGCAGCTTCTGCCGTGCGTGACGCAGGTCGAGGCCGACGACGTTCGGGACGACACCGTGCAGCGCCCGCGGCAGGACGAGCGTCACGCTCGTCGTACGACGAGAGCCTTCCGTGCGACGGGAACTGCGCCAGCACGATGTCGAGCCGCTGCTTCGGCTTCGCGGGCTTGTAGACGTACTTCGGCGTGAGCGGCTGCGCCGTCAGGCGCAGGCGTGCGAACGCGAGCGTCTTGCCGACGACCGAAGGAACCTCGACCTCGTTGGGCTTGCAGTTCGCGCGCTTGGAGCGGACTGTGACCGGAGAAGAACTCGAGCGACGCGGACTCGTTGCAGTTGCCGTTGTCGAGCTCGAGTCGCCCGTCACGCCACACGACCTGTTGCGTTGTCCCGTACATCGACGGCGCCGGCTGGAAGTACTCGACACGATCACCGTCGGGGATGTGCTTCAGCGCCTTCTCCATGAACGTCTTTCCAGATCAGCGCGGGGAACGTGCCGCCCGCGACCGGCCTCCCGTGGAACTGCGAGGTCATCGGGACGAGCTTGTTCGGATACCCGACCCACACCGCGGTGACGAGTTGCGGCGTGTAGCCGACGAACCAGGCGTCGCCGTAGTTCTCGGTCGTGCCCGTCTTCCCCGCGACCGGACGCCCCGGCAGCGACGCGCGGTGGCCGGTGCCCTCGTTGACGACGCCCTGGAGGATCGTGTTGAGCGCTGCACTGCTGTTCGAGCTCAGCACGCGGCTGCGGTTTGGCCGAGTTGCAACGCACGTGCGGACGGTTGCACGCGACGTAGGTCGACGTTCTTGTCGCCGATCGCGACGATCGCGCGTGGATGGTCGCCGATCGAGCGCGCCGTCGATGCGGAAGCCGCCGTTCGCGAACGCCGAGAACGCACGCGCCATCTCCAGCGGGTTCACGGCCTGGCCGCCGAGCCCGATCGAGAGGTACGACTTCAGCGGGCTTGCGATCCCGAGCTTGTGCGCCGTGCGGAGCGATGTTGCGAAGGCCCGACCAGCCGCGTCAGTTGCGCGTAGACGCTGTTGTCCGAGTGGATCGTCGCCGGAGGAAAGGTCGATCGAGCCGAGGTAGTCACCCTCGTAGTTGTGCACCGACCAGAACGTCCCGCCGGCATAGAGGACGACCGGCTTCGAGACGAGCCGCGAGCCCGGCGCGATTCCTTCCTCGAGCGCCGTCGCGAGCACGAACGGCTTGAAGGACGACCCCGGCTGTCGTTCGCCTTGCACGGCAAGGTTGAACTGGGACTTGCGATAGTTGTTGCCGCCGATCATCGCGAGGACGCGACCGTCGCGCGGGTCCATCGCGACGAGCGCGGCCGGACGGCCCGAGCGAATCGGTGAGCCATTTCGAGATCGCGTCGCGGGCGTCCTGCTGCAGCTGGAGATTGATCGACGTGCGAACGCGCAAGCCGTCGCCGAAGACGCGACTCGTCCCGTACCGGTCGACGAGTAGCTGCTTGACGTAGTTCGTGAAGTACGGCGCCTTCGAGCTCTGCGTTCCCGGCAGGTGGACGTCCTCCGGTTTCGGCAGCGGTGCGGCGTTGGCCTTGCGGAAGTCGGCCTGAGTGATGTGATCCTGCCGCAGCATCGCGCGGAGCACGATCTCGCGCCGCAACTCGCGCTGCGCGCGGGTTCGTCACCGGATCCCAGCGCGACGGGTCCTCGGGGATCCCGGCCAGCAGCGCCGCCTCCGGCAGCGTCAGCTTCGACGCGCCGTGCCCGAAGTACGTCTTCGCCGCTGTCTGGATGCCGTACGCGCCGTTCGCGAAGTAGATCGTGTTGAGGTACGCCGTGAGGATCCGCGGCTTCGACCAGTGGTGCGGCCCCGACTCGAGCTGCCACGCGAGCGCCGCCTCCTTCAGCTTGCGCGCAATCGTGCGCTGGCTGTGGCTGAGCGAGTTCTTGACGAACTGCTGCGTGATCGTCGAACCGCCCTGCACGACGGCCTTCTGCGTGACGTCGGCCCACACCGCACGCCCGATGCCGCGGATGTCGACGCCGCGATGCTCGTAGAAGCGCCGGTCCTCGACGTCGACGATCGCGTGCTTCATCCACGGAGAGATCTCGGGCCAGCTCGACGAGGACGCGCGCCTCCGAGCCGCGCAGCACGGCGAGGATCGTCTTGCCGTCGTCCGCGTAGACGTAGCCGTTCACCTCGCCGGCCTGGACGCGCGACGGGTCGAGGCTGGGGATCCCGGTCGCGATTCCGGTGACGAGTCCGAAGAAGAACGCGGCCGGTGCCCAACAGCCAGCAGGACCATCAGGAGCGCGAGAAGCCGCCGCTTGCGGATCCGGCGCCCCTTTGCCGGTCCGTCTTGCGCTTTCCGGAAGAGCACGGAGGTCGATCGTAGTCCCGTAGGGCTCTAGACGCGGCGACCCGCGTGCAGCACGATCGGGCCCGTGCGGCTGGTCGCCGCCCGGCTCGCGCTCGAGCGTCACCGCGACGCGCGCGCCGTCGGGAACCGAGCGATCGAGCCGAACGACCGACGTATCGCCACCCCCGGTGAACGTGCCCGCCGCGCAGCGGCTTGCCGTTCTTGATCACCCAGGCCTCGTAGGTGCTTGACCGCTCGGCGCCGCTCCAGCCCCGAGACGATCAGCGCCGCCTGCGCCGTCGCGAGCGCGACGAGCGAGCCGCCCCCGGCCCCGTGCCAGCGGCGTGCGACGTCGCGTTCGTCGGATCGGCGAGCACGACGCTCGACCTTCGTCGCCGCGCGCTGCGCTCTGCTCGAGGAGTTGCGGAGAGCGACGACGCCCAGACGCCGAAGCCCGATCGCGGCGCACGCCGCGATCGCGGCGATCGCGCCTTCGCGGCGAGCGTCCAGCGCGGACGCAGCGGGACGACGTTCGACCGCTCGGCGCGCGCGCGCATCGAGGATCCGCGCGCGCAGCGCCTCGGGAGGAGCGGGCGACTCGACCGCGTACGCGAGCGCGCCCGCGGCCCGGCTGAGCCCGCGAGCTCGCTCGCGGCACATCGTCGCACGTCGCGAGGTGCTCCTCGTACGAGGCGCGTCTCTTCCGCGTCGAGCGCGTCGAGCGCGTACGCCGCAGTCAGATCGTGAATCGTCAGCTGACTCCATGCCATCTCCTCGGCCTCACCCAGCAGCTCGCGCAGGCGCGTCAGGCCGGTGAACATCCTGCTCTTGATGGTACCGATGGGCTGTCCGAGCCTTTCGGCGAGCTCGGACTGCGAGAAGCCGCCGTAGTACGCGAGCTCGAGCGCCTCGCGCTGCTGGTCCGGAAGCTGCTTCAGCGCGCCCTGCACGCGCTCGCGCTCGAAGCGCAGCCACGCGTTCTCGTCCGCACCGTCGGTCGCCGGCTCCGGCGCGAGCTCGAGCGAATCCGTCCGCCGGCGTTGCTCGCGCCGCACGATGTCGACCGCGCGCCGGTGGACGAGCGTGAGGATCCACGTGGACGCCTTCGCACGCTCGGGAACGAAGCGCGGCGCGTTGCGCCAGACGGCGAGGAAGCCTTCCTGAACGGCGTCCTCCGCGAGAGCCGGGTCGCGCAGCACCCGCAGCGCGAGCCCGTACGCGACGCGACCGAAGCGGTCGTAGAGCTCGGCAAGCGCGGTCTCGTCGGAGCGCGCGGCCAGCGCGACGACGGCTTCGTCCGAGAGATGGGCGAGGTCCCGCGCCATCGCAGCCGAGCTTACAACGGACTGCCCGCGACCCATGCAACACGTTCGGCCGGCGCGCGCCAGACCGGTTCGGAACTCGGTTCGAACCGAACTCGGTCGACGCGCCGAATGACCACGACAGCTCAACCGAGTAAAGGAAAGGAGGGCAGCACGTGCATTCAGCTGCACGCACGTCCGCAAGCCTCCTGTCGCCGCACTCGCATTGCGGCAGGCGCGGTTGCGATCGTCCTGCTTGCTCGTCTACGGGCCCGGCCCGCACGGCGCGAAAGCGTCGAGCCACGCCGAGGCGCCGCTGATCGGCCAGGACCCGCGCGCGGACAACACCGACCTGTACGCGTTCGTCAGTCCTGAGGACACGAGCAAGGTCACGATGATCGCGAACTACATCCCGCTCGAAGCTCCGGCCAGCGGGCCGAACTTCTACAGCTTCGACGACAGCGCCCTGTACGAGATCAAGGTCGACCAAGAACGGCGACGGCAAGGCGGACGTCGGGTACCAGTTCACGCTTCACGACCGACGAGGAACCCGAACACGTTCCTCTACAACACCGGGCCGATCGGCTCGTTGACCGACACGAACTGGAACCGGCCACAGACCTACGACGTCACGTTCGTTCACTACAAGAAGGACGGAAGGGTCGAGCAGGGCGGCAAGGACAAGCCGGTTCTGCTCGGTCGCGACATCTCGACGCCGCCGGACAACATCGGGCCTCGCTCGACGCCGAACTACAACACGCTCGCTGGTTCTGCAGTCAAGGCCCTGCCCGGCGGAATCAAGGTCTTCGCCGGCCAGCGCGACGATCCGTTCTACGTCGACCTCGGCTCGATCTTCGATCTAGCGGGACTTGCGTCCGTTCAATCCGTTCCACCTGATTCCGCTCCGTGCGGCCCGGGCGTGGACGCTCTCGCAGAACTACAACACGCACTCGATCGAGATCCAGGTGCCGATCTCGCAACTCGCCCAGGCTCCCGAACACGAACGTCGGGATCTACGCGTCGGCGAGCCGGCAGAAGGCGACCATCCTTCGCAACGACGGCACGCAAGGACGGCTATGGCCAGGTGGGTGCAGGTCTCACGCCTCGGCAACCCGCTGATCAACGAGGTGGTGATCCCGCTCGGCAACAAGGACTACTGGAACCGCTCCGATCCGTCGGACGACTCCCAGTTCGAGCGCTACTACTCGAAGCCCGAGGTCTCGGCGCTCGAGAACCTTCTCTACGGGAACGGGAACTCGAACGGCGTCGCTCGAGCCGATCGACGCGACCGGTCGCACCGACCTCGACCTGATCCTGCTCACCGGCGTGCCCGGCCTCAACTTCACGGGCACGACGCAGGCGGACCTGCTGCGGCTGAACACGGACATCAAGCCCGGCGCGAACGGCGCCTGCCCGGAGGGACGCAAGCGCGTCGCAGCCCGACAGGCTCGCCGTGCTCGACGCCGACCTCTGCGGTTACCCGAACGGCCGCCGCCTCGCGGACGACGTGGTCGACATCGACCTCCGCGTCTTCGCGCAGGGCTACGGCACATTCCTCAACGGAGCGTTCGGTCTGCCGAACAAGTCCCCGAACAACATGCTCGGCGACGGCGTGGACACGAACGACGTGTCGTTCTCCAACACGTTCCCGTACGTCGCGTCGCCGCATCAGGGCTACGAGGTGCCGTAACAGCACGACGTGATTCACAAGACGGTGGAGGGGCCTGGCCAGCCGGCAGGCCCCTCCGCCCCGGCTGAAGGAGAACCAGTGAGGCGCAAACGATTGATGTTCGGAGCGGCGGCAGCGGGCCTGACCGCGGTCGCGCTCCTGCTTGGGGGGAGCGCTGCGCGACTCGTCGACTGCGAGCCCGGCGCCGCTCCGGACGGCGGCGACGACAGGCACGGCGGGCGCACGTCGTCGCGGGCGCAGGCGGCAGTTCGCATGAACCCGGACGACGTTGCCGCGCTCGACAAGCTCGGGCTCGCGTACCAGCAGAGCGCGCGCGAGACCGGGGATCCGACCTACTACACGAAATCGGGCGAGGCGCTGCGGCGCGCGCTGCGGGTCGCGCCGCGCGACCTGATCGCGACGAGCGGTCTTGGGTCGCTGGCGCTATCGCGCCACCGCTTCGCGCGAGGCGCTCGCGCTCGGGCGGCGCGCGCACGCGATCTCGCCGACGACTGCGCGCAACTACGGCGTGATCGGCGACGCGCTCGTCGAGCTCGGCCGCTACCGGGAGGGCTTCCGCGCGTTCGACGCGATGGCGACCATGAAGCCGGACCTCTCGTCGTACGCGCGGATCGGGCACGCCCGCTACCTGCTCGGCGACGTCCCCGGCGCGATCGACGCGCTGAAGCTCGCGCGTCGACGCGGCCGCAGGCCAGGGCGAGACGGAGGCGTGGACGCATGTCCAGCTCGGCAAGGTCTACTTCTCCGTCGGGCGGACTTCTCACGCCGCGGCTGAAGCCAGGAGCGCGCTGCGCGCGTTCCCCGGCTACGCGCTCGGCTACGACGCGCTCGCGTGGGCGCGTTCGCGCAGGGACGCTCTGCAGCAGGCGATCCGCTCCGAGCAGTCGGCGCGTGAACCGCATTCCGCTGCCGCAGTACGTGCCGATGCTCGGCGATCTCTACCGCGTGACGGGCAACGACAAGCAAGCACGGAAGCAGTACGCGCTGATTCGCGTCATCGAGCGGCTGCTCGTGCGCGAACGGCGTCAAGACCGACCTCGAGACGGCACTCTTCGACGTCGACCACGGGATCCGGCTGCCCGCGTCGCTCGCGCTCGCGCGAGCTGCCCATCGCGAGCGGCCGTCGATCGACGGTGACGACGTCCTGGCTTGGGCGCTCGAGCGGAACGGGCGATGCGGCGAAGCGCAGCGCCACTCGAGACGCGCGCTTCGGCTCGGGACGCTCGACGCGCTCAAGATGTTCCATCGCGGAATGATCGAGCGCTGCCTCGGCAATCGCGCAGAAGCTGCGCATTGGTTCGCGCGGGCGCTGCGGCTCAACCCGCAGTTCTCGCTCGCTCTGGGCGCCGGTCGCGAGGAGGTACGCACGATGAAGCGACCTCGTCCTCTTCCTCTGCTTGTCACCTGCGCTGCTCGCACCGGCTGCAGCGTCGGCTCACCCGCTCGGCAACTTCACGATCAACCGCTTCAGCCGGATCGAGGTCGCCGGCGACCGCGTCTACGTGCGTCTACGTGCTCGACCTCGCCGAGATTCCGACGTTCCAGGCGCGGCCAGGGCGTCGATGCTCAGGTCGTACGCACGGCGGATCGCGCTGGGACGAGCTGACCGTCGACGGCCATCGCGCGCGGCTCGTCGCCGGCGCGACCGCGCTGGCGCATCCGGTCGGCGCGGGCGGCCTGCGCGACGACGCGGCTCGAGGTGCTGCTCCGCGGTCCGCGGATCAGCGGCTCCAGCGCCGATCGAGTACCGCGACACGAACTACGCGAATCGAATCGGGTGGAAGGAGATCGTCGTCGGAGCGAACGCGCCGAGCGACGAGCGACGAGCTGCGCGCGTACCCGAAGGATCTTCTGCGAGAGCCCGCTCGACGTCACGACTCGGTGCAGGCGACGCTCGCGCCGACGAGCGATCCGCCGCCGACGCTCGACGCGCGGCGCGTCGCTGGAGGCGCCCGACCGCGTCGCCGACTCCGGGTTCGCGAAGCTGATCGGCCGCGAGCAACCTCGGCTTCTGGTCATGCTCGCCTCGCTCGCCGCGGCGCTCTTCTGGGGAGCGGCGCACGCGCTGTCGCCCGGTCACGGCAAGTCGATCGTCACGGCGTACCTCGTCGGGCAGCGCGGCACGCCTGGCACGCGGCGCTGCTCGGCTTGATCGTCACGGCGACGCACACCGTCGGCGTCTTTACGCTCGGGCTTCGTCACGCTCGCGCTGTCTCAGTTCGTCGTTCCGGACCACCTGTATCCGTGGCTGAACCTCGCCTCGGGACTGCTGGTGGTCGTCGATCGGCGTCTCGGTGCTCGCGGCGCGCTGGCGGCACGCGCGCGCACACGCGCACGGTCGCGACCATCATCACCACCACCACCACGGGCACGAAGACGCGCTCCGAGCTTTCGCTCGCTGTTCGCCGTCGGCGTGTCAGGCGGACTGCTTCCGTGTCCCATCCGCGCTCGTCGTGCTGCTCGCCGCGATCTCGCTGCACCGAGTCGCGTTCGGCCTGCTGCTGATCGTCGCGTTCAGCCTCGGCCTCGCGCTGTCGATCACCGGCGTCGGCCTGATCGCGGTGGCTCGCGAAGCGCGTCTTCGCGCGCGCGAGCTTCGACGGCGTCGTGCTGCGGCTCGCTGCCGGCGTTCAGCGCGGCAGTGATCCTGCTCGCCGGAGTCGTGATGACGGTCCACGCGCTGCCGAAGGTCGCGTGATGTTCGGCCTCGACGAGAGAATCGCTTCGTTCTCCAGCCGGCACGACGATCGGGGTCGTGATCGTCGTCGCGATCATCCTCGGCTTGCGCCACGCGACCGATCCTGACCACCTCGCAGCGGTCACGACGCTGCATCGCGTCGGGAAAGGAGCACGCGGCGCGCAGCGCCGCCCGGCTCGGATTCGTCTGGGGCTCGGGCACGCACGAGTCTCTTCGTCTTCGGCGTGCCGATCGTGCTCTACCGCGCGTACCTGCCCGAGCCGGTGCAGCGCGACGCGGAGACGGCCGTCGGCGTGATGATCGTCGCTGCTCGCGCTCGTCGCTGCTCAACCGCTGGCGGCGCGGACGGTTCCACGTCGCAGGTTCACGAGCACGACGGCGACCGCCACTCGCACGGCGCGCGCACGCCGCTGCAGGCCTACGGGATCGGCGTCGTGCACGGCGTCGGCGGCACGCGCAGGCGTCGGCGTGCTGCTGCTCGCGGCGATCCCGAGCCACGCGCTCGCGGTCGTCTGCCTTGCGGCTCTTCGCGTTCTTCACCGCCGTGTCGATGTCGGTGCTCTCGAGCGCGTTCGGCCTGACGCTCGTCGCGTCCGGCGTGCGTCGCTCGTTCGGACGGCTCGCGCCGGCGCTGGGTGTTGATCGAGCCTCGTCTTCGGGGTCTGGTACGCGCTCGGCGCGCAGTCGCTCGTGCCGTACGTGTTCTGACCCGTTAGTAGATACGACGGTGCCGAAGACAGTCGCACCGTACGGCTCGTGGCCTTCGCCGATCTCGATCGAGGCGCTCGGCCGGGCGCCGGCGACCCGTGCTTCGGCTACGCCGTCGTCGACTTCGACGACGACGGCGTGCTCTGGATCGAGCAGCGCCCTGCGGAGGGCGGCCGCGCGGCGCTGTCCGGCGAACGACGGTCGCGACGAGGTGACGCCGCCGGGCTTCGACGCGCGCACGCGCGTGCACGAGTACGGCGGCGGCGCCGCATGGCGCCACGGCGACAGCGTCTTCTTCTCGAGCTTCGCCGACGGCCGCGTCTATCGCGTCGACGCCGGGCGGCGATCCGCGCGCCGGTCACGCCCGAACCGAGCGAGCCGAACGCGCTCCGCTACGCGGACGGCCGCGTCACGCCGGACGGCTCGCACGGTCGATCTGCGTGCGCGAGTCGCACGGCGACGCGACGTGGTGAACGAGCTCGTCGCGTTCCCCGCCGACGGATCGGAGGAGCCGCGCGTGTCGCGAGCGGGCCGCGACTTCTACGCCGCTCCGCGAATCAGCCCTGACGGCGCGCGGCTCGCCTGGCTCGCGTGGGACCACCCGCTGCTGCCGTTCATCGGCTGCGAGCTCTGGGCGAGCGGCGTCGACGGCTCGGAGGCCGAGCTCCTCGCCGGCGGCCCCGACGAGGCCGTCGTTCCAGCCGGAGTGGAGCCCGGACGGCCGCCTGCACTGGGTGTCCGACCGCGACGGCTGGTGGAACCTCTATCGCGACGGGCGAGCAGCTCACGTCGCTCGAGGCGGAGCTCGGCGCACCGCAGTGGGTCTTCGGCCTGAGCACGTACGCCTTCCTCGGCGACGGGCGCATCGCGTGCACGGTCGTCGAGCAGGGCGTTGCATTCCTTCGCGGTGCTCGACCCGGCGACCGGCGAGCTCGAACGTCTCGACCTCCCGTTCACGGCCTCGATGCCGTACGTCCACGCGCACGGACAGGCAGCTTCGCCACCCTCGCGGCGCACGACCGAGCCGACGTGCCCGCGATCGTCGCGTGGACACCGAGACGGGCGCGTACGAAACGGTCGTGCGCACGTGGGAGGGCGAGCTCGACCCCGCGTCGATCTCGGTCGGCCGGCCGATCGAGTTCGAGAGCGCCGGCGGCCGCACGCGCGCACGCGTTCTACTACCCGCCGACGAACGCCGAGCTTCGAAGGCGCCCGCGGACGAGCTGCCGCCGCTTCGCGTCATCATCCACGGCGGCCCGACCTCGCAGGCGAAGCTCGGCTTCGACCTCGACGATCCAGTTCCTCACGACGCCGCGGGCTGGGGCGTCGTCGACGTGAACTACGGCGGGCTCGACCGGCTACGGCCGCGCCTACCGGATGCTGCTCGACGAGCGAGTGGGGCGTCGTCGACGTCGAGGACTGCATCGCCGCCGCGCGGCATCTCGCGGATGCGGGCGAGGTCGATCCGAAGCGCCTGTCGATCGCCGGCGGCAGCGCCGGCGGCTACACGACGCTGCTGGCGCTCGCGCTGAGCGACGTCTTCGCGGCCGGGACGTCCGCGTACGGCGTCACCGATCTCGTGACGCTTCGCGCGAGACGACGCACAAGTTCGAGTCGCGCTACCTGGACTGGCTGATCGGCCCGCTGCCCGAGGCGCTCGACGTCTACCGCGACCGCTCGCCGCGTCACGCACGCCGACAGCGATCCGCGCGCGCCGTGCTGATCGCGCAGGGCCTCGACGACAAGGTCGTGCCGCCTGTCGCAGGCGGAGCTGATCGTCGCCGCGCTCGAACGCAACGACGTCCCGCACGTGTACCTCGCGCTCGAGGGCGAGGGCCACGGTTTCCGGCGGCGCGAGAACGTCGATCCGCGTCTGTCGGCGCGGGCCTCGTCGTTCTACGGGCAGGTCTTCGGCTTCGAGCCGGCCGACGACGTCGAGCCCGCTCGAGATCGTCAGACTCGGCTCGCATGGGAGTCGCAGAGCTCACGCGGAACGCCGTCGACGTCCTGCCGCAGGGCGGGCTCGAGGCGAAGCTGAAGCTCGGACGGCCGCTGCGCGTGAAGCTCGGCATCGACGTCACGGCGCCGGACGTCACGCTCGGCAACGGCATCCCGCTCCAGCGGATGCGCGCCTTCCAGGACGAGGGCCACCTCGGCGTCCTGATCGTCGGCGACTACACGACGCGGATCGGCGACCCGTCCGGGCGCTCGGCGGAGCGGCCGATGATCGATCCCGAGGAGATCGACCGCAACGCGCCAGCGCTACTTCGAGCACGCGTCGACGATCATCGACCCGGAGCGCACCGAGGTGCGCTTCAACAGCGAGTGGCTCGGCGAAGCTCGACTTCGCCGAGGTCCTCCGCCTGACGCGGACGACGACCGTCGCGCGCATGCTCGAGCGCGACGACTTCGCCAAGCGCTTCGGGCCGCAGCGAGCCGATCTCGGTCTCGGAGCTCCTCTACCCGCTGATGCAGGCCTACGACTCGGTCGCGGTCGAGGCCGACGTCGAGCTCGGCGGCACCGACCAGCTCTACAACCTCCTGACTGGGCCGCGAGGTGATGGAGGCCTACGGCCTCGAGCCGCAGGTCGGCGCTCACGGTGCAGTACCTCGACAGCTGGGACGGCACCGGGATGAGCGCGTCGCGCGGCAACTACATCGGGCTCGAACGAGGACGCCCGAGGAGCAGTTCGGCAAGACGATGCGGATCCCCGACGAGCTGCTCGACGCAGTGGTACCGGCTCGTCATGGAGCGCGAGGGCGCGCCCGCCGGCGACCCGCTCGAGGCGAAGCTCGAGCTCGCGCGCTTCATCGTCCGCGCGCGCACGGGGACGAGGAGGCGGCCGAGCGCGGCCGAGGAGCACTTCACGCGCGTCGTCCGCGAGGGCACGAGGCGCCGGAGGACGTGCCGGAGGCGCCGCTGCCGGACGGCGACCCGGTGCACCTGCCGGCGCTCCTCGTCGAGCACCTCGGGATCGGCTCGACGAGCGAGGCGCGGCGGCTGATCGCCCAGGGCGGCGTGAAGCTCGACGGCGAGCCGGTCACGGAGCTCGACGTTCCGCGCGCGCGCCTCGAGGGGCGCGTCGCTCCAGGCCGGGAAGCGCCGCTTCGTGCGCTTCCGCGCCGCTTGACGCAGGGCTCGTGCTGCTACTATTCCCCGGCTGCCCGACAGGGCGGCGTAGAAAGTCCCTGCAACTCGAGACAATTGGAGCGCCTTCGGGCGAAGCCGGATACGACAGTTCCGACTTCGATTCGAAGCCTCTGCGCGAGTCAGAGGCTTTTTTACGCCGTTCAAGCAGCGCCGGTCTTTGAAAACTCAACAGCGTGATTACGTCGAGACCTCGACTCGGCCTCCCTTGCGGCGATGAGCGAGAGCTTAAGAACCCGTCACCTCGTGTTTGGTTCGAGGGGACACTTTGAGCACAAGCTCGAAGTGAATGAAGATTGCCGGCCTTCGGCCGGCAAACCAATCTTCACGGAGAGTTTGATCCTGGCTCAGGACGAACGCTGGCGGCGCGCTTAACACATGCAAGTCGAGCGAGAACCAGGGCTTCGGGCCTGGGGAAAGCGGCGAACGGGTGAGTAACACGTGAGTAATCTACCCTCGGTACCGGGATAGCCCGGGGAAACCCGGATTAATACCGGATGGCCCATCGAGCCTCTCGAGGCGGTCGGAAAAGGTAGCTTCGGCCTCCGACCGAGGACGAGCTCGCGGCGGATTAGCTTGTTGGCGGGGTAACGGCCCACCAAGGCGACGATCCGTAGCTGGTCTGAGAGGACGATCAGCCACACTGGGACTGAGACACGGCCCAGACTCCTACGGGAGGCAGCAGTGGGGAATCTTGCGCAATGGGCGAAAGCCTGACGCAGCGACGCCGCGTGCGGGAAGAAGGCCTTCGGGTTGTAAACCGCTTTCAGGAGGGACGAAGCCACTCGGGTTAATAGCCCAGAGGGTGACGGTACCTCCAGAAGAAGCCCCGGCTAACTACGTGCCAGCAGCCGCGGTAATACGTAGGGGGCAAGCGTTGTCCGGATTTATTGGGCGTAAAGAGCGTGTAGGCGGCCAGATAGGTCCGTTGTGAAAACTCGAGGCTCAACCTCGAGACGTCGATGGAAACCGTCTGGCTAGAGTCCGGAAGAGGAGAGTGGAATTCCTGGTGTAGCGGTGAAATGCGCAGATATCAGGAAGAACACCCGTGGCGAAGGCGGCTCTCTGGGACGGTACTGACGCTGAGACGCGAAAGCGTGGGGAGCGAACAGGATTAGATACCCTGGTAGTCCACGCCGTAAACGATGGGTGCTAGGTGTGGGCGGTGTCGACTCCGTCCGTGCCGAAGCTAACGCATTAAGCACCCCGCCTGGGGAGTACGGCCGCAAGGCTAAAACTCAAAGGAATTGACGGGGGCCCGCACAAGCAGCGGAGCATGTGGTTTAATTCGACGCAACGCGAAGAACCTTACCAGGGCTTGACATGCACGGGAATGTCGTGGAAATACGGCAGCCCTTCGGGGCTCGTGCACAGGTGGTGCATGGCTGTCGTCAGCTCGTGTCGTGAGATGTTGGGTTAAGTCCCGCAACGAGCGCAACCCCTGTCCTATGTTGCCAGCGTGTAATGACGGGGACTCATAGGAGACTGCCGGTGACAAATCGGAGGAAGGTGGGGATGACGTCAAGTCATCATGCCCCTTATGTCCTGGGCTACACACGTGCTACATTGGCCGGTACAAAGGGCTGCAAACCCGCGAGGGGGAGCGAATCCCAAAAAGCCGGTCCCGGTTCGGATTGGAGGCTGAAACTCGCCTCCATGAAGGCGGAGTTGCTAGTAATCGCGGATCAGCAATGCCGCGGTGAATACGTTCCCGGGCCTTGTACACACCGCCCGTCACACCACGAAAGTCGGCAATACCCGAAGCCGGTGGCCTAACCCGCAAGGGAGGGAGCCGTCGAAGGTAGGGTCGATGATTGGGGTGAAGTCGTAACAAGGTAGCCGTAGCGGAAGCTGCGGCTGGATCACCTCCTTTCTAGGGAATACCGGAGCTCTTACTCCGGTAGGCGCCGGCTCGTTGATGAATCGATCGCTGATCGTCCGGTGACCGGCTCGCCTGGAAACTACGTCGACCTCGACGTAGACGACGCTGTTGAGTTTTGAGAGACCGTCGCTCTGGGCGGTGTTCTCGCGTGGGCGGTTGCGTCCGCGCGCACCTTGAAAACTCCATAGCGACACACAACGTGTTCTTTTCGATCAAGAGAACAAGAGCACACGGTGGATGCCTTGGCGCCAAGAGCCGATGAAGGACGTGGGCGGCTGCGATAAGCCCGGGGGAGGTGCTGACCAACCTTTGATCCCGGGATCTCCGAATGGGGAAACCTACGCGTGGTAATGCGCGCGTACTCCTCGCCTGAATACATAGGGCAGGTAGAGGCAAGCCGGGGAACTGAAACATCTTAGTACCCGGAGGAAAGGAAAGAAACCTCGACTCCCTGAGTAGTGGCGAGCGAAAAGGGAAGAGCCCAAACCTGTGTGACGTGATAGACGGCAGTCGTTGTCACGTAGGGGTTGTAGGGCCTGTCTTGATCCGTCTGCCGGCGGGTCGGGAAGTTACAAAGTTGTGCGTTAGTCGAAGCGAATGGAAAGTCACACCACAGCGGGTAATAGTCCCGTAGGCGAAAGCGCATAGCCTTCCTTGTCAGGTACCTGAGTACGGCCGGGCACGGGAAACCCGGTCGGAACCCGCGGGGACCACCCCGCAAGGCTAAGTACTCCTTGGCGACCGATAGTGAACTAGTACCGTGAGGGAAAGGTGAAAAGTACCCCGGAAGGGGAGTGAAATAGTACCTGAAACCGTGTGCTTACAAGCGGTCGGAGCGGGCTTGTGCCGTGACGGCGTGCTTTTTGCATAACGAGCCAGCGAGTTACTCTTCAACGGCAAGGTTAAGGAAACGGAGCCGTAGCGAAAGCGAGTCTGAATAGGGCGATTCAGTCGTTGGAGGTAGACCCGAAACTGAGTGATCTACCCATGGGCAGGTTGAAGCGGGGGTAAGACCCCGTGGAGGACCGAACCGACTTAGGTTGAAAACTGAGCGGATGACCTGTGGGTCGGAGTGAAAGGCTAATCAAACTCAGAGATATCTGGTTCTCCCCGAAATATATTTAGGTATAGCGTCACGCGTTCAATAACGGTTGTAGAGCACTGTTTGGGCTAGGGGGCCTACCAGCTTACCGAACTCAGGCAAACTCCGAATGCCGTTATTCCAGAGCGTGGCAGTCAGAGTGCGGGGGATAAGCTTCGTGCTCGAAAGGGAAACAGCCCAGACCGTCGGCTAAGGTCCCTAATTCCATGCTAAGTGGGAAACGATGTCCGATTGCAAAGACAACCAGGATGTTGGCTTAGAAGCAGCCACCATTCAAAGAGTGCGTAACAGCTCACTGGTCAAGTGGTCGGGCGCGGACAATGTAACGGGGCTCAAGCATGGAACCGAAGCCACGGACTTCACGCTTGCGTGGAGTGGTAGGGGAGCGTTCCCAGGCCGGCGAAGCGGCGGCGTAAGCCAGCCGTGGAGGCCTGGGAAGTGAGAATGCTGGCATGAGTAACGAAAGACGAGTGAGAAACTCGTCCGCCGAATGCCCAAGGGTTCCTGAGTAAAGCTAATCTGCTCAGGGTTAGTCGGGACCTAAGCCGAGGCCGAAAGGCGTAGGCGATGGACAACAGGTTGATATTCCTGTACCACGTAGCCACCGCTATCACCGATGGCGGGACGGGGTAGGCTAAGGAATCCCAGGCGATGGTCGTCCTGGGGTAACCGCGTAGGGCGGCCGGTAGGTAAATCCGCCGGCCATTAAGCCTGAGACGGGATGCCGAGCTCCTTCATCGGAGCGAAGTTCCTGAAGCCATGCCTCCTAGAAAAGCGTCTAGGGAGGTGGCGCGTGCCCGTACCAAAACCGACACAGGTGGGCAGGTAGAGAATACCAAGGCGATCGGAAGAACCCTCGTTAAGGAACTCGGCAAAATGGTCCCGTAACTTCGGGAGAAGGGACGCCCCGGTAGGGTAAAGCCCATTACGGGTGTAGCTCGAGGGGGCCGCAGTGAAACGGCCCAAGCGACTGTTTACCAAAAACACAGGTCTCTGCGAAGTCGAAAGACGACGTATAGGGGCTGACGCCTGCCCGGTGCCGGAAGGTCACGAGGAGAGGTTAGCCTTCGGGCGAAGCTTTGAATCCAAGCCCCGGTAAACGGCGGCGGTAACTATAACCGTCCTAAGGTAGCGAAATTCCTTGTCGGGTAAGTTCCGACCTGCACGAATGGCGTAACGACTTGGGCGCTGTCTCAACGAGGGATCCGGTGAAATTGTAGTCTCGGTGAAGATGCCGAGTACCCGTGGTTGGACGGAAAGACCCCGTGCACCTTTACTACAGCTTGACGTTGGAGTCTGGGATTTGTTGTCCAGGATAGGTGGGAGGCTTTGAAGCGGGGACGCCAGTTCTCGTGGAGCCACCCTTGGGATACCACCCTTCGTACTTCTGGGCTTCTAACCCGGGGCCGTGATCCGGCTCTGGAACAGCGTCAGGTGGGTAGTTTGACTGGGGCGGTCGCCTCCTAAAATGTAACGGAGGCGCGCAAAGGTTCCCTCAGCACGGTTGGAAATCGTGCGTAGAGCGTAAAGGCATAAGGGAGCTTGACTGCGAGACTGACAAGTCGAGCAGGTGCGAAAGCAGGCCTTAGTGATCCGGCGGTGAAGAGTGGAATTGCCGTCGCTCAACGGATAAAAGGTACTCCGGGGATAACAGGCTTATCCTTCCCAAGAGTCCACATCGACGGAAGGGTTTGGCACCTCGATGTCGGCTCGTCGCATCCTGGGGCTGGAGCAGGTCCCAAGGGTCGGGCTGTTCGCCCGTTAAAGCGGTACGCGAGCTGGGTTCAGAACGTCGTGAGACAGTTCGGTCCCTATCCACCATGGGCGCTGGAAGCTTGAGAGGAGTCGCTCCTAGTACGAGAGGACCGGAGCGAACAGACCTCTGGTGTATCAGTCGTCGTGCCAACGGCGCTGCTGATTAGCCACGTCTGGATGGGATAACCGCTGAAAGCATCTAAGCGGGAAGCCCACCTCGAGATGAGGCTTCCCATCCCCTAGAGGGAGTAAGAGCCGTGGGAGACCACCACGTTGATAGGCGGGACGTGTAAGCGCAGCAATGCGTTCAGCGGACCCGTACTAATTGCTCGAGGTCTTGATTTTGAACACGAGTGTGCTCGCTATGGAGTTTTGAGGGTGCGCGGACGAACGCGCGGCGCCCTCGACAATTTCGGCGGTCATAGCGGCGGGGAAACACCTCTTCCCATTCCGAACAGAGAAGTTAAGCCCGCTTGCGCCGATGGTACTCGGAGGGCAACCTCCCGGGAGAGTAGGTAGCCGCCGATTTTCTTTCACGAAGGGGCCGCTGCGAGCGGCCCCTTCGTCTTTCTCGGATGACCTCGTGCCGCTGCCGGCGCCGAATCCGCCCCTCCGCGACGACGTCGTGACCCTGCGCGCCTGGACGCTCGACGACGCCGACGCGGTGGCGAGGGCCTGCCAGGACCCGGAGATCCCACGCTGGACGACGGTGCCGACGCCGTACACGCGGGCCGACGCCACCACCTGGCTCGGATTCGTTACCGATCCTGGTCTCGAGGGCCAGCTCCACTTCGCCGTGACGGACAGCGGCGGCGGCGCGCTGCTCGGCTCGATGAGCATGTGGCTCGTCAAGTCGGACGCCGCGGAGTTCGGCTATTGGACGGTCGCGCAGGCCCGCGGCCAGGGCCACACGCCGCGGGCGCTCCGGCTGCTGGTGCGCTGGGCTCTCGACGAGCTCGATCTGCCGCGACTCCAGCTCGGCACGCTTGCCGGCAACCGGGCCTCGGAGCGCGTTGCGGAGAAAGTCGGCTTCTCTCCGGAGGGCGTCCTGCGGTCCTGGCTCGACCAACGCGGCGAACGGCGCGACGTGCGCATGTGGTCGCTGCTGCCCGGCGAGCTGCGCGACGCCTAAACCGGAAGCGTCAGGCTCTCGAGGTCGCGCGGGTAGAACGTCAGGAACTCGATCCCGTCGGCGGTGACGGCGACGGTGTCCGAGTGGCGGAAGCCGCCAACGCCGTCTGCGTAGAGCCCCGGCTCGACGGTGAACACCATTCCCGGCTTGATCTCGGTGTCGTCGCCGATGTCGAGGAACGGCCCCTCGTGGTAGCGCAGCCCGATCGCGTGCCCGACGTGGTGCTTCCAGAGATCCCAGAGGTCGTGCTCGTCGTAGTAGGCGCGCACCGCGCGGTCGACATCCGAGCAGCGCGCACCGGGACGAATCGCCTCGAACGCGGTGTCCTGCAGCGCGACCATGTGGGTGAAGAGCCGACGCTGCTCCTCCGAAGGCTCGCCGATGACCATCGTCCGCTCGAGCTCGGAGAGGTAGCCCCAGACCGGAGCGCTCGCGCCGGTGACGAGAACGTCGCCGATCTGGAAGGTGATGTTCGCCGTCAGCGCGTGCGGGATCGCGGCGTTGCGGCCGATCTGGCCGCGGTAGCCGGCGCCCGCGCCGTCGAAGAAGAAGCTCTGCCCGCGGTAGACCGGGCCGATGGCGTCCATCATCGCGAGCGTCGCCTCGTTCGACGCGCGCTGTGACACCTCGACCTCCGTCAGCCCAGGGCGCGTGTAGCGCTGCAGCAGCGTGTGCGCGAGGTTGCCCCACTTCGCGCTCTCGCGGATGAGCTCGATCTCCGCCGGGCTCTTGACCGCCATCTGGTCCTCGACGAAGGCGGTGATCTTCTCCGGCGGCGTGCCCGTCAGCTCGGTGAGCGACGGGCCGCGGTAGCCGAGAACCCACGGGTAGCCGTCCTGGTCGGCGCCGATCCGGCCGGTCATGCCCATCTGCTCCAGCAGGCTGCGGAGCGACTCCATCGGGTGGCTCTCGGACGGGTACTCGGGGTAATCCGCGACGTGATTCACGACCGCGTTCGCCTGCGCGTGCTCCCGCTCGAGCCGCGGCACGAGCATCCCGCCCTCGCCGTCGGCATTCAGCAGGAACGCCATCGGCCGTTCCGTCGGAGCGAACGCGAATCCGATGTAGTACAGGAGGTAGTAGCGGATCGAAGAGGACGACGCCCGGCAGGCCTCGCGCATTCATCTCGCCCGCGAGCGCCTGCGTTCGTGCGCGGTATTCGCCGTCGGCGAGCTTCATGCGGCGCGCAGCTTCTCACGCCAGTCGGGATCGAGCTCGCGCAGACGCCGCACACGCTCGCCGACCGGCGGATGCGTCACGAACAGCGCCGCCAGCCCTTGCTCGAGGAACGGGTTGATCGTGTAGAGCGGCTCGGTCGCCGGGCTGCCCGCGAACGAGACGAGCTCCGAGGCTTGCTCCAGCCTCATCAACGCGTCCGCCATGGGATGCGGAGAGCGGCAGATCGCGGCCGAGCCGCGGTCGGCGAGGAACTCCCGCTTCGGCGAGAGCATCAGATGCACGAACGCGGAGGCGATCGGCCCGAAGACAAAGAGCAGAGCGCGGGAGAACCAGCCGCCGATCCTCGTCAGCTCGAGGAGCGTCGCCGCGAGCACGACGATCGAGGTCTGCACGACGACGTCGCGATGCCGCACGTGGGCGAGCTCGTGGGCGAGCACCGCCTCGAGCTCCGCGGGCGACATCGCGCTCAGCAGCCCGGCGCTGACGGCGAGCGTCGAGCCGCCCGGCCCGCGTCCGGTCGCCATCGCACGCGGCAGTCCGTCCTCGATGAGGTAGAGCTTCGGCTTCGAGACCTTTGCGAGCGCGGCAAGCCGCTCGAGGGCGGAGTGCAGCCCGGGCGCTTCGCCGACCGGAAGCTCACGTGCGCGGACGAGACCGATCGCGACGCGGTCGGCGTACCAGTAGAGCGCGCCGGCGAGGAGGATGGCGCAGAACACGAAGATCGAGAGCAGCCGGTAGCCGCCGAGAAGCCAGCCGATACCGCCGAGCACGGCCGATGACCCGAGCAGCAGCGCCCATCCCTTGAGCACGTTCCGGATGACGAGCCAACGACCGCCCAAGGCGGCGGCCCTAGTGCCCGTCTTCTTGCTCGAGCCCGCGCGGGGGCCAGTCGTCGTCCGGCGCGTCGCAGCGACTCGAGCAGTGGAGGGAGGCGATGTTCTGGAGCGGGACGAGGATGTGCCCGTTCAGCTCGATGTGGGCGACCTCCTCGACGTAGCAGTACGCCGTGAGGACGCCCTCCTGGTACTCGCCCCCGAAGAGCGCCACCTCGACCTGCTCTCCCTTGTACTTGTTGGTGTAGTCCTCCACCGGTGCGTCAGTCTATCGGCGCCAGTTTCCCGTCCCTAGCGGCGTATCTGGCCACGGCGCAATTCGCGACGGGTGGTATGGAGCGGTAGTCGCGGACGTAGTCGAGACCGCGCGCAACCGCATGGATGACGCGAATGGAGCCTCCGTGCGAGACGAGGAGCACCGTCTCGTCCGGATGCCTGTGGAGGGCCTCCTGGAGGAAGCTCTCGATGCGGGCGGCGAACTCCTCGAACGGCTCCGCGTCGTCGGCGCCGCGGCTCTCGCCGGCCTTCCAGCGCCGGTGCTCGTCGGCGAAGCGGTCCTGGATCTCGAGCGTCGTCAGCCCCTCCCAGGAACCGAAGCCTCGCTCACGCAGCCGCGGGTCGAGGTTGACGTCGAGCCCGAGCCGGCGCGCGACGATCTCTGCGGTCTCACTCGCACGCGCGAGGTCGCTGGAGTAGATGACGTCCACATCGTCGATCTCCTCCGCGACGGCCTGCGCCTGCTCGCGCCCGAGCTCGTTGAGCTCTGTGTCGGAGCCGCCCTGCCAGCGTCCGTCGCGGTTCCAGTCGGTCTCGCCGTGGCGGACGAGGAGCAACGTCGTCACGCGATTAGGCTAGCGAGGCAGTGGACCTCGGCCTCCAGGATCGCGTGTGCGTCGTCACCGGCTCGACCGCCGGCATCGGCCTCGAGACCGTGCGGCTCCTCGTGGCAGAGGGCGCGCGCGTCGTCGTGACCGGCCGCGATGCCGACCGCGTCGAGCATGCACGCGCGGACACCGGGGCGGCGCTCGGCGTCACGTGCGATCTCTCCGAGCCGGCTGCACCCGACAACCTCGTCGCGGAGACGCGTGCGAGCCTCGGGCCGGTCGAATGCCTCGTGAACAACGTGGGCGTCGCGTACCAGATCGGCTTCGAGGAGGTCTCCGACGAGCAGTGGAACGCGATGTGGGAGCTCAACGTCATGAGTTACGTGCGGGCGATCCGGGCTGCGCTGCCTGATCTCAAGGAGGCAGGCGGAGTGATCGTCAACGTCTCCTCGACCGCCGGGAAGCGTCCCTCCACGGGGATGCCGAACTATTCCGTGACGAAGGCGGCCGTGCTCTCGCTCTCCCGGCTCGTCGCCGACTTGTACGCGAAGGACGGGATTCGCTGCAACGCCGTGACGCCCGGGCCGACCGCGACGGCGGCCTGGCTCGGCGAGGGCGGGCTCGCGGACCAGCAGGCGGCGAGGTCGTCCAAGACGCGCGAGGAGGTGCTCGAAGCGGTCGGGTCCGGAAGACCTCTGGGCCGCCTGGCCGAGCCGGAAGAGGTCGCGTCCGTCATCGCGTTTCTCTGCTCGGACCGCGCCTCCTACGTCACGGGTTCGGCATGGAGCGCCGACGGGGGAACCGTCCCGATCATCATCTAGCCTGCGTTGATGGCCCGGGTTGCGGGAAGAGTTGCGGACGCCTTCGAGGCGCAGGTGCGCGCGGACGAGGAGCGTCTCTCGCCGCTGGCGGTGCGCTCCTACGAGACGCGCGGGCGGCTCCGCGAGGAGGGCGACTGCCGCCTGCGGACACCGTTCCAGCGCGACCGTGACCGCATCCTCCACTCGAAGCCGTTCCGCCGTCTCAAGGGCAAGACGCAGGTCTTCATCGACCCGGCGGGCGACCACTACCGCACCCGTATGACCCACACGCTCGAGACGACCGCGATCGCCCGCGGCGTTGCGCGCGCGCTCAGGTTGAACGAGGATCTCGTCGAGGCGATCGGCCTCGGACACGACCTGGGTCATCCGCCCTTCGGGCACGCGGGCGAGGAGGCGCTCGACCAGGTGCTGCAGGAGCGCTACGGGCGCGCGTTCCGCCACAACGAGCAGTCGCTGCTCATCGCGGAATCGCTGAACCTCACCGAAGAGGTACGCGACGGCATCCTCACCCACACCGGCGGGCAGGAGCCCTCGACGCTCGAGGGCAAGATCGTCCGCATCGTCGACCGCGTCGCGTACATCAACCACGACATCGACGACGCGGTCCGGTTCGGGATCCTCGATCCTGCCGAGCTCCCGCAAGAGGAAGTAGCGCTCCTCGGCGATCGCGGGTCGAGCCGGATCGACATGCTCGTACACGACCTCGTCGAGTCGTCGGAGCAGGCGGGGGACATCGTCCAGAGCGAAGAGGTCGGCAGCGCGATGCTGGCCCTGCGGACGTTCATGTTCGAGCGTGTGTACCTCGGCCCGCATGCGCGTCTCGAGCACGCGCGCGCGAGAGAGACGATCAGGCGGATCTTCGACCACCTCGCCGCCCGCGGCGACGAGCCCGATGAGATCGTCGACTTCATCGCCGGGATGACGGACCGCTTCGCCCTCACGTATGTCGCCGAGCTGGGCCCGTAGTGGCGCTGATCAAAGATACGTCCGTCGATGAGGTGAAGGCAGCCGCCGACATGGTCGCGGTGGTGTCCGGACGCACGCAGCTTCGGAAGGCGGGGGCTCGCTTCCTCGGCCGCTGTCCCTTCCACGAGGAGCGGACGCCGAGCTTCTCCGTCAACGCGACCGACAAGCTCTACTACTGCTTCGGATGCGGCGCCAAGGGCGACCTCATCACCTTCGTCCGCGAGACGGAGCAGCTCGACTTCGCGGGCGCGATCGAGTGGCTCGCCGATCGCTTCAACGTCCCTATCGAGTACGACGAGACGTCGCCGCAGCAGGACGCTCGCCGTCGTCGCCGCGAGCGGCTGCTCGAGCTCCTCGACTCCTCCGCGTCGTTTTACGAGCGCTACCTGTGGGAGTCGCAGGCAGGCTCGCTCGCGCGCGACTACCTCGCGGGGCGCGGACTGGGAGAGGAGGTCTGCCGCGAGTACCGGCTCGGGCTCGCGCTCGGCGGCACGACGCTCACCCGCAAGGCGCTCGCGCGCGGCTTCACTCGCGAGGAGCTCGTCGCGGCCGGCCTCGTGAACCGGCGCGGCAACGACTACTTCTCGAGCCGGTTGCTCTTCCCGCTCTGCGACGCGCGAGGCCGCGTGCTTGGCTTCCAGGCGCGGAAGCTCCGTGAGGACGATCCGCTGCGCGCGAAGTACGTGAACTCTCCGGAGGGCGAGCTCTTCCGAAAGGGAGATCTCCTCTACGGGCTCGACCGCGCGCGGAACGCGATCGCGAAACAGGAGCGTGCGGTCGTCGTGGAGGGCAACACCGACGTGCTCGCGCTCCGGCAGGCCGCTCTCGAGCCGGTCGTCGCGTCGATGGGGACCGCGCTCACCGAGCGGCAGCTGAAGGAGCTCGGGCGCCTGACCTCGCGCGTTTGGCTGTGCTTCGACGGCGACGCCGCGGGCGAGGCGGCGACGCTCCGGGGAATGGAGCTCGCAGCCGCGCAGAAGCTCGACGTCCACGTCGTGGCGTTGCCCGCCGGTCTCGACCCGGCCGACCTTGCCGACGGGTTCGACCGGCGGCTCGCCGGCGCTGAGAGCTATCTCGGCTACCGCGTTCGCCTCGAGATCGAGCGCGCGGCCGACCGGCAGGAAGCGTTCGTGCGCGTGCGCGAGGTGCTCGCGCGGTTCGAGGACTCGCCCGAACGCCAGGATGCCATCCGCTTCGCCGCCGACAAGCTCGACCTGCCGAAGGAGACGCAGGCCGGGCTCGCGCCGCGCAGTGCGGCGTCGGCGACCGGCCGCGTCTCGCCACGGCTGCTCGACGCGGGCGAGCGGTTGGAGCGGACCTCGCTGGCGGGCGTGTGCGCACACCGCTCGCTCGTCCCGATCCTCGCCGAGCTCGGCCCCGAGCACTTCGACGCCGAGGAGCACAGGAAGCTGCGCGCGCAGCTCGTCTCCGGTGGTGAGTCTCCGGAGGATCTCGTTGGCCTTTTCGCCGAGCTCGACGCGCTCGCCGCGTCAGAGGGAATCGACGAGCGGACGGCCGAGGAGCTGCTCCTGCGGCTGCGGGAACGGCACCTCCGGCGGGAGCTCAGCGAGGCCGATCCCGCCCGCACGCTGGAGCTCCAGGCAGCCCTTGCGCGCATCCGCGCAGCGGTCGAGGAATTGGCGACTGCACAGCCACTTTCGCGGCTAAACTGACCCGCGCCTTCCCCAGTAGCTCAATTGGCAGAGCATCCGGCTGTTAACCGGAGGGTTGTTGGTTCGAGTCCAACCTGGGGAGCTCGAAATGGGCTGCAAACGAGGCACCTTTGCGGCAGGGCCTGCGCGCCGAGCGGAGATTGGTACCGGAGTTGGTACCGCCGCAGCTCCCTGACATTCGCCCGTGGCTTCGCGAGCGCATCGCGTGGTACGACGAGGTGCTCGCCAGCGTTGAGGCCGGCGCCGTCTTCGAGCCTGGTGTGTACGACAGGCTCGAGGAGGAGCGGGGCCTGCACGCGGGTCTCCTTGCGCTCCTCGAGCACGAAGACGCGTCTGGCTAGACCGTTCGCGTGAGCGCGGACGAACTCTTCCTCTTTTACCGTCGAGGACCTCGATCAACGAACGCACCCCGCGGTGCCTCCGTTTGCGTCATACCCGGCGACACCAGCACGACGTAGCGTGGCGCCAGTAATGGACGACACTCAGGCCGGACAACCTGATCAGACGGCGGCGCGCGAGCGGACATTTGCGATCACGCTCCGCACCGTCAAGGTGGTCCTGATCTCCGTCGTTGTCGGCTGGATTCTCTGGTCAGCCGTGACTGCCCCGTCCAGCTACCGCGACGAACTCGACTGCACCCCCACCGGGTTCATGGGTGCGAATGAGTGCGGGTAGTCGGTCCGCGCGCGGCTGACAGGGCTGGTTCGAGTCCAACCTTGGGAGCTGTCCGCCCTGCGACCCCTCGAACGAGGGATAGGAGCGCCGTCGCGTCTCGCATACGTTCAGTGGGTAACTGGGGAGGGGACTGCGGCTTGGCGAATTGGGGTGGGGAGAGCTCGTCCGCGCGGACGGACAAACCGCGTGCGTGTCTGGCGTGCGGCGCACGGCTGGAGGAGTCGCTCGTGCCGGTTGGCTCGCTGCGATGTCTCGACTGCCGTGACGAACGGCGCCCACTCGATCCTGCGCTCATCGGCCCGTCGCGGCCGGGACGAGTCCGCGCGATCGTCCCCAGCCTGAAGACCTGGGTCGCGCGCAACGGAAGGCACGAGCCGACCTAGGCACAAACGCGACGAGCGCGCCGCGGTTGTTTCTTGACCGGTGCAGGGCTTTCTGCACTGAATAGGCGCATGCTTCTGCGGGAGGTCGAATACGCTCGTCCGGCGAGCGTTCAGGAAGCGCTGCGCCTTCTGGGCGAGCACGATGGGGCACGCCCGCTGGCCGGCGGACAGACGCTCGTCAACGTGATGAAGGCGCGCGCGGCGTCTCCGGACGTCCTCGTCGACCTTCGCGACCTGTCCGAGCTCCGCGGAATCGACCTCGGCTCCGACGGCACGCTCGAGATCGGCGCGATGACGACGTACACCGACCTGATCGACTCCGCCGAGGCACGCGCACGCCCGATTCTGGGCGAGGTCTGCGCCCAGATCGCGGACGTCCAGGTGCGCAACCGCGGGACGATCGGCGGCAACATCTGCTCGAACGACCCGACGAACCACCTGCCTCCGCTGCTGGTCGCGATCGGCGCGACCATGACGATTGTCGGCGCGGGCGGCGACCGTACCGTGCCCGCCGAGGAGTTCTTCCTCGGCGTCTACATGACGGCTGCGGGACCCGGCGAGCTCCTGACGACGGTCACTGTGCCGCCGGGGAAGAGCGACGGGTTCGCAGCGGTGCCGATCGGCAAGGACGGCACCTGCATCGTCAACGTCGCCGCAAGCCTCGACGACGGCACGCCCCGGCTCGCGGTCGGGTGCGTCGACGCCGTACCGATCGTCGTGAAGCCGGCGTCGTCCGAGGAGGACGCAGTGCGCGAGGCCGTCCGCGGCGCGGGGCTGAACCCGCCGGGTGACGTGCATGCTTCAGCCGACTACCGCCGTCATCTGGCCGAGGTACTTGCGGTCCGAGCAGTCGAGCAGGCAACGTCGAGGTCCTGACCATGGAAGTCGTGTCCCGCAAGACCATCAAGGTCGAGGTCAACGGTGAGAGCTTCGAGCGTGAGGTCGATGCGCGCCGCCTGCTGATTCACTTCATCCGCGACGAGCTCAACCTCACCGGGAGCCACATCGGCTGCGACACGGGCAACTGCGGCGCGTGCTCCGTCATCGTCGACGGCGTGCTGGTGAAGAGCTGCATGATGCTCGCGGTTCAGGCCGACGGCACGAAGATCGAGACGGTCGAGGGACTGGCGAACGACGGCGAGCTGAACGGGCTGCAGCAGTCGTTCTCCGATCACCACGCCCTCCAGTGCGGCTACTGCACGCCGGGAATGCTGATGAGCGCGACGGCACTCCTGCGAGCCAACAAGCAGCCGTCCGAGGCCGAGATCCGCAAGGCGATCCAGGGCAACATCTGCCGCTGCACGGGCTACGTGAACATCGTCGAGGCGATCAAGTCGGCGGCCGGATGACCGAGACGACCGTCACGCCGGAGCGCCCGCTCGTCGTCGAGGAGGGCGGCGAGGCGCAGCGCGGCTTCATCGGCCAGAACATCCCGCGCAAGGAGGACAAGCGCCTGGTGCAGGGCGAGGGCGTGTTCTTCGACGACGTCAAGCGGCACGAGATGGGGTTCGTCCACTTCGTGCGCTCGCCGTACGCCCACGCGCGCATCAAGTCGGTCGACGTCTCGAAGGCCCTCGAGCTCGACGGCGTCTACGGGACGCTCACGGGCGACGAGGTCGCGATCCTCACGGACCCGTTCTTCGAGCTCTCGACGCCGCCCGGAGCCCACATCAAGGACTACGCGCTCGCCGTCGGGAGGGTGCGCCACGTGGGTGACCCCGTCGCAGCCGTCGTCGCGAGGACGCGCGACCTCGCCCGGGACGCATCGGAGCTCGTCGAGGTCGACTACGAGCCGCTCCCGATCGTCCTCGACGGCGAGGAGGCGCTGAAGGACGAGGTGGTCCTCCACGAGGACGCCGCCTCCAACACCGTGTGGTCCGGGATCTTCGACTGGGGCGACTTCGATGCCGCCGTCGAGGAGGCCGACCACGTCGTCAAGATCGAGAGGCTGCACTTCGACCGCTTCGCCTCGACGCCGCTCGAGTGTTCGGGCTGCCTCGTCGAGTACAACCGCGGCACGGGGCAGTGGACGATCCACGGGAACCACCAGATGCCCGGCGTGGGGGCGATCTGGATGGCGCCGGCGTTGCGGGTCGGGATCGACAAGCTCCGCTTCGTCAGCCAGGACATCGGCGGCGGCTTCGGCAACAAGATCACGCTCCATCCGCAGTTCACCGCGTGCTGCCTCCTGGCGCGGAAGCTCAACCGCCCGGTGCAGTGGACGGAGTGGCGCACGGATCAGCACACGGCGAACACGCACGGCAACGAGCGAACCTTTCTCGACGTCACCGTCCCGGTGAAGGCCGACGGGACGATGCTCGGGTTCTCCGTGCGCGCCATCGACGACTGCGGCGCGTTCCCGCGCTACGAGCCGCTCGGCTGCATCATCTGGGCGCAGGTGACGCCCGGTTGCTACCGCTGGCGAAACGTACGCGTGGACTTCACCCAGGTGTGTACGAACAAGTCACCTACCGCCCCGAATCGGGGCTACTCGCGGATGCAGCACCTCTGGCTCACCGAGCGGATCGTCGACATCGTCGCGAACGAGCTCGGCCTCGACCCGATCGAGGTGCGCAAGCGGAACTACGTCAAGCAGGAGGACTTCCCGTACACGACTCCCAACGGCTGCGTCTACGACTCCGGCGACTACGCGCGCTGCCTCGACATCGCGCTCGAGCTGATCGGCTACGACTCGGTGGAGGAGAAGCGGCGCGATGCCGAGTCGCGCGGGAAGCTCTTCGGCCTCGGTATCGGCTCGACGCTCGACTCGGGCACCAACAACTTCGGCCAGTCGCTCCTCCTCAATCCGGAGCTGCAGTTCTCGGGGAACAACGAGGTCGCGACCGTGAAGCTCGACATCTTCGGGGAGGTCGTCGTCACGCTGGGGACGGTCCCACAGGGCCAGGGACACGAGACGACCACGTCCCAGGTCGTCGCGGACATCATCGGCTGCACCCCCGACGACATCACGGTCCGCGCAGGCCACGACTCTTACTGGAACTCCCACGCGGGCCTCTCGGGCACGTACGCCTCGCAGTTCGCCGTCACCGGGCTCGGGGCCGTGAAGGGCGCGGCCGAGAAGCTCGCCGGAGAGATGAAGCAGCTCGCGGCGGCGGTCTTCGGCTGCTCGCCCGACGACATCGAGCTCGGCGAGAGCTTCGCCCGGATCAAGGGCAACCCCGAGGCCGCGCTCCCGTTCATGGCCCTCGGCGCGATCCTCAACGCGAACAACGCCGGGCTGCCGGAGGATCTCGACATCTCGCTGAACGCGCGGTACATGTACCGGCCGTACTTCGAGAAGCCGGACCTCGAGCGGAAGTACGGAAACCTCACCCTCACGTATGCGACTCAGGTGCACGCGTGCGCGATCGAGGTCGATCCGGAGACGGGCGTCTACGAGATCGTCGACTACGCCGCAGTCGACGACTGCGGCAAACGGATCCACCCGCAGATCGTCGAGGGACAGGTGCACGGGGCGACGGCGCACGCGCTCGGCGCAGCGACGCACGAGATCTTCACCTACGACGAGGACGGGAATCTCCTGACCCCCAACTTCTACGACTACCACGTGCCCCACTCGCTGGACATGCCGCCGATCAAGACCGGCTTCATCGAGTCGGCCTCGCCGTTCACGCCGTTCGGCGCGAAGGGAATGGGGGAGGGCGGCGGCGCCGGAATCCACGCCGTCTGCGCCGCGTTGCAGAACGCGCTCGGCAGCCGCGGCGAAGGGCCGATCGTCTGGCGAAGCTGCAATCCGTACGAGGGGGTCTGGAGCCTGCTGCAGGACCCGGCCGAGACGCGCAAGCTCGTCAGCGTGGAGAGCCGATGAAGGTCAGCGGCGAGCGCGAGTTCAAGGCGCCGAGGGCTACGGTCTGGGAGGTCCTCAACGACCCCTCGCGCATGGCGCAGACCATGCCGGGAGTCGAGTCCTTCGACATCCAGGACGACAAGCACTGGCGCGCGCACGTGAAGATCCCACTCGGCCTGGGTGGCTTGCGCATGTCGATCGACTTCGAGAAGACGGAGGAGCGTGAGCCCGAGTTCGCGAAGCTCCACGCGAAGGGCAACGGCGTCGGCGCGGTCATGAACATGGACACGTCGTTCGAGCTCAGTGAGGCCGGCGAGGGGACGAACATGAAGTGGGAGGCCGACGTCCACTTGCTCGGCCCGGTCGCGTCGATGGGCCAGCGAGTCCTCCAGCCGATCGTGAACCAACAGGTTTCGCAGGTCCTGACCGCCCTGGAAAAGCAGGTGCAGGAGGCAGGCGCGTCGACCGGAGACCCGTAGAAATCCGCCTCGCGGCACCGGCCGACGCGCCGGGGCTCGCAGCGCTGCACGCCGAGGCGATGCGGAAGGGGATGGCGCTCGCGGCGGCGCCCGATTCCGATCTGGCGACGCTCGAGCGGTACCACCGGGACGCGATGGCCGCGCCGAACCGCGTCGTCCTCGTGGCCGAGCGGGACGGAGAGATCGTCGGAATGGCCGGGCTCGCCCGGAGCGGCGTGGCGAACGCGCCTCATCGCGCCGAGGTCCAGCGTGTCGCTGTCGCAGCGGGCGCGCAGGGGGAGGGAGTCGGACGTCTCCTCATGGCCGCGATCGAGGACGCAGCGCGCGAGCGCGACATCACGCTCCTCTGGCTGACGACGCATGCCGACTCCGAGGCTTGCGCGTTCTACGAGGCCATCGGCTACGCGCAGCTCGGGGTCATGCCGGACTACTCGCGCCGCCCCGACGGCGAGCTCTGGCCGGGGGCCTTCTACTTTCGCCAGGTGCCCGCATGAGAGGATCGAGGTAATGGCGCCGCCCTTCCGCATCGGCGTGATGCAGCTGACGATGGAGCCGCTCGAGGAGATGCTCGAGTCGGCGCGCGTGATGGACCGCGCGGGGATGGACACGGTCTGGCTCGCAGAGGCCTACCCGTGGTGGCGCAAGCACGGGATGGAGGCGCGCTCCTCGACCGTGACCTCGGCCCTGATGGCGCGCGAGACCGAGCGGCTGACGATCGGATGGGGGATCATCTCGCCCTTCACCCGGCACCCGGTGCAGGTCGCGATGGATGCGCGCGTCGTCCAGGAGGCCGCGGGCCCGGGACGGTTCCTGCTCGGCTTCGGGACGTCGAAGATCTTCCTCAACAACGCCCGCCTGAACGGCCGCCGGACGCTCGGGCCGATGCGCGACTCGGTCGAGATCGTCCGCGGCGTGCTCGGGGGCGAGCCATTCGAGTACGAGGGCGAGGCGTTCAGCGCATCAGTCCCCGGCCTGCAGGGCGAGGCCGAGACGCCGCGCGAGGTGCCGCCGCTGTACGTCGCGGCAACCGCGCCGAAGATGCAGGCGCTCGCCGGCGAGATCGCGGACGGCTGCCTCACGCCGTCGATCACGACGCCGCCGTTCGTCGAGTACACGCGGACGAACGTCGGCGCGGACATCGACATCGGCTGCACGGTCGTGGCCTCGATCCACGAGTCGGATCGCGCCGCGGGCCGTGACGGCGCGCGTGAGATCGCCGGCATGTACCTCGCGAACAAGGTGCAGAACATCAAGGGCGCGGCGGACACCCTCCTGGACCTCGCCGGGCTGACCCAGGACGAGATCCGCCCGGTCGCCGAGGCGATGGAGCGAGGCGGGCGCCTCGCGGCGAAGGCGGCCGTGACCGACGAGATCCTCGACAAGTGCCGGCCGATTGCGGGGACACCTGCCGACTGCATCGCCGCGATCGAGGAGTACCACGACGCCGGGTGCACGCACGTGATGCTCGAGCTCTGGGGCGACCGCCGCCACGAGCAGATCGAGCTCTTCGGCGAGCAGGTCCTCCCGCACTTCCGATCGTGAGCGAAGCCGTCGACGGAGCACGCCTCGTCGAGTGGGCGCGCAGCGCGGTCTCGATTCCGAGCTTCACCGGCGAGGAGCAGCAGATGGCGGAGTGGATCGCCGAAGAGTTGCGTGCGCTCGGGCTCTCCGTGCAGTTTCAGCAGGTCGAGAGCGGTCGTGCGAACGTCCTTGCGACGCGCGCAGGGACCGGCGGCGGGAAGACGCTGATGTTCAACGGCCACATGGACACGTCGTATTCGGGTCGCGAGCCATGGTCGGAGGGCGTGGAGGGCTTCCAGCCGGTCGGCGTCGAGCGCGAGGGGCGCATCTGGGGTCTGGGGATCTCGAACATGAAAGGCGCGCTCGCGTGCTATCTCGCTGCCGTGGACGCTCTGCGAGGAGAGGAGCTGGCAGGTGACCTGGTGGTCGCCGCCGTGTGCGGCGAGATCGAGAAGACGCAATACGGCGACGCGCAGGGAGCCTCCTACCGGGGCTATGCCGCCGGGACCCGTCACCTCGTCACGCACGGCGGCGTCGCCGACATGTGCCTCCTGGGCGAGCCGACGGAAGGCAAGGTCGTCCTGGGCCACTTCGGCTCGCTGTGGGCCCGCATCGGCGTCGGCGGCGACTTCGTCCATACCGCGTTCAGCGAGGGGCGTCCCAACTCGGTGCTGCGAATGGTCGAGCTGGTCGGCCCGATCCGCGAATGGTGCGAGCGCTGGGCCGCGGACGAGGCAAATGCCTATCGCGGCGTTCCGGGGATCGCCTCGGTCGGCGCGATCCGAGGCGGCTTCGAGTGGCGTCTCTCGCGGACACCGCAGCGGACGAGCGTCTTCCTCGACGTGCGCGTCCCACCCACCAGGCCGATGGCGGAAGCGCGCCGTGCCGTGCTCGACCTCGCGCGCGAGCTCGACGCGGAGCACGCGGATTGGGACGTGGACGCCGAGGTGTATGTCACCGCGCCGGGTGCCGAGATCGACGAGGGCCACGAGCTCGTCGGTGCCATCGACGCGGCCCACGAAGCCGTGTTCGGCGAGACCCCCGGCCGCGACGTCCCGCGCTGGTTCTCCGACGCCTCGGCGCTGAGCGCGTACGGGATCCCGACCGTCAACTACGGCGCCTCGACCGGGCTGATGGAACCCGGCAAGGGCGAGAGCCTCGAGATCGAGGGGCTCGTCAAGACCGCCGAGGTCTACGCCCGCGTCGCGCGGAGCGTGTGCACATGAAGCTGGTCACCTACGACGACGGCAAGGTCGGCGCACTCGACCGCGAGGAGATCGTCGGGCTCGATGCGCCCACGATGCGCGCCTATTTCGAGCGGGGCGGTGCGGACGAGACCGGAGTGCGGGTGCCGCTCGCGGAAGCGCGCTTGCGTGCGCCGATCGTCCCGAAGAAGTTCTTCCACACCGCGGGGAACTTCCGCGAGCACGAGGAGGAGTCGAAGAACGTCGGCTGGTCGCATGCGATCGCACCGTGGATCAACTTCTTCCAGAACGTCGACGCGATCGTCGGTCCCGACGAGCCGATCGTCTATCCGGAGCATCTGACGGAGGAGCTCGACTACGAGCTCGAGCTGGCGGTGGTCCTCGCCAAGCCCGGCAGGTGGTTCTCACCCGACGAGGCGCAGAACTACATCGGCGGCTACGTCATCTTCAACGACATCACGGCACGCGACATCCAGCGCGGCGAGATGCGCTCCGGCGTGTTCAGCTTCTGCAAGGCGATCGACACCTTCTGCCCGCTCGGCCCGTGGATCGTCACGCCCGACGAGCTCGGCGACCCGCATGACCTCGCGATGGAGCTGCGCGTCAACGGCGAGGTGCGACAGGAGTCGCACTCGAGCCGGCTGAGCGTGACGATCCCCGAGATCCTCTCGAACTTCTCGGCGCTCGGGTATTCGGCGGGCGACGTCCTGTCCACCGGCACCGTCTCGGGCGTCGCGGGCTTCAAGTCGGAGGAGGAACGCCGCCGCCTCTATCTCAAGCCCGGTGACGTCGTCGAGGCGGAGATCGAGAAGATCGGCGTGCTGCGCAATCCGGTCATCTCGTGGCAGGACGGCCACGGCGAACCGCCTCCTCCGCGGATCCGCCCCTGGGGAGAGGCCTAGAGGTGAGCTGGCCGCGCGACGACGCGAAGCTCGACCGCGTCCGGGCGCTGATGGCCGAGGAGGACCTCGACGCGCTCGTCGTCCGTGCGCCCGACAACGTCCTCTACCTCACGAACTTCTGGGGCATGAAGGGCTACGACGCTGCAGTCTTCCCGCGCGAGGGCGATCCCGTGCTGATCACGATCGACCCGTCCGCCGACGACGCCGAGGAGGCAGCCTGGACGAAGGACGTCCGTTTCATCCCAGGGTATGACCCGGGCGATCCGCGCCCGCCGCTCGCCCGCACCCTCGAGAGCGTGCAGGCTGCGGCCGCCGAGTTCGGGCGCGTCGGCCTCGAGCTTTCCCTCGGCACGCAGGCGTCCGACCGCATGGTCGGGGAGCCGACGACGTTCACGCGCGCATGGTTCGACGCGTTCCCGGACGCGGCGGACGCCGCGCCCCTTCTCTCCCGCGCACGCGCGGTGAAGACGGAGCAGGAGATCGAGCGCATGCGCCTCGCGAACGAGATCGCGGCCGCGGCGATGGAGCACGTCGCGCGTGAGCTGCGTCCCGGGATGAAGGAGAGCGAGGCGGCCGCTCTCTGGCAGGGCTTCGTGCACGGTGAGGGCACGGGCTGGAAGGGCAAGGTGGAGCTCTCGCTGGGCTTCTCGCTCGTGTGGTCCGGCCCCGGGATCCGGACCTTCACGGCTACCGGGCACCGTCCAGTCAAGGAGACGGAGCCGACGCTCTTCGAGATCTGGGTGTGCGCGGACGGTTACTGGGCCGACCACACCAAGAACGTCTGCCCCGGCGTGCTCGACGGGCGGTACGAGGAGCTTCTCGACGCTTTGCTCGACGTCTACGGGAAGGCGGTCGACCACTGCCGTCCCGGAGCGAGCCTCGCTGAGCTCGACGTCCTCGTCCGCGAAGGCATCGCCGCCGCGGGCTATCCCGGCCAGCCGAGCCACCCGATCGCGCATGGCGTCGGCGCCCGCGCGCACGAGCCGCCGTACGCGCACCAGGCGGGCGGCGGCACGTTCGAAGAAGGCATGGTGCTCGCGATCGAGCCCGGCATCTACTGGGAAGGAGGCGGGGGCCTCCGCGTCGAGGACAACTTCCTCGTCACGAAGGACGGACCCGAGAAACTGTCCTCCTACCCGGACGACTTCAGGATCCCCGCGCGATGACGTTCTGGACCGGCAATCTCAACGACCCGTACCGCTTCGACGCGGAGGTCGGCTTCTACGACACGACGCTCCGCGACGGTGAGCAGACCGTCGGCGTCGTGCTGAGCCCTGAGGACAAGCTCGAGCTCGCACGCGGCCTCGACGAGCTCGGCATCGAGCGCATCGAGGCCGGCTTTCCGCGCGTATCTGCGGAGGACTGGCGCGCGGTCGAGCTCATCCTCGCTGCCGGGCTCGATGCCGAGATCTGGGGCTTCTCGCGGGCCGTGGAGGCGGACGTCAAGGCGCTCGTCGAGCTGGGCGTCCAGGCCAGCGTGATCGAGTCGCCCATCTCCGACCTCAAGCTCGAAGCACTCGGCGTCGACCGCGAGGCGATGCTCGAGCGGATCGTCTACGCGATCTCCTTCGCCGCGGAGCAGGGAATCACCGTCGCGTTCTTCGGCGTGGACGGCTCGCGCGCCGACCAGTCGTACTTCGAGACCGTCTACAAGACTGCGGTCGAGGCCGGCGCGAAGGAGGCAGTCGTTGTCGACACGATCGGGATCGCCGGTCCAGAGGCCGTGGCCGAGCTCGTGGGCAAGACGCACGAGTGGCTTGGTCCCGATGTCCCGGTGCACTTCCACGGCCACAACGACTTCGGGCTCGCGACGGCGGCCGCCGTCGCAGCAGTGCGCGCGGGCGCGCGCTGGGTGCACGGGACGATCAACGGGATGGGGGAGCGCGCAGGCAACGCGAGCCTCCCGGAGGTCGCGCTCGCGCTCCGCGGTCTCTACGGGGTCGAGACGAACCTGAAGCTCGACCGCGTGCGCGGCTTCTCCGAGCGGCTGCGCGACGTCTCGGGCTACTCGCTCGAGCCGTTCAAGCCGCTCGTCGGCGAGAACCTGTTCAGCCGGGAATCGGGCGCTGTCGCGAGCCAGTTCCACGATCCGCCTGCGATCGAGCCGTACTCGTCGGATCTCGTCGCAGCGGAGCGCCGGATCGTGCTCGGCAAGAAGAGCGGGCTCGACTCGATCCGGATCAAGGCAGACGAGCTCGGCCTCGATCTCTCGGACGACGCGAAGCGGGAGCTTCTCGTACGCGTGAAGGAGCTCGGAACGAGCAAGCGCGGGCTCGTCACCGACGACGAGTTCCGGAAACTCGCCGGTGCCTGACCACGACGCGGTCGTCGTCGGCAGCGGGATCAACTCACTCGCGTGCGCGGCGTTGCTCTCCCGTGCCGGGTGGGATGTCTGTGTCCTCGAGCGCGAAGCCGAGCTCGGGGGCGCGATCAAGACGGCGGAGATCACCAGGCCAGGCTTCCATCACGACGTCTTCAGCGCGTGGCACCCGCTGTGGGTCGGGGGCCCGGCACACGCGGAGCTCGGCACCGAGCTCGAGGCTCGCGGCGTCGAGTACCTGAACACCGAGCACCCGACCGCGACGGCGTACCCCGACGGCGAGAGCGCGTTCCTCGCGACGAGCACGGATCTGAACGCCGAGGAGCTGGACCGCCATACCGCCGGTGACGGCGATGCCTGGCGCGCGGCGATGGCGGACGTCGGGTCGCGCGCGGAGCTCGTCTTCGGCGTGCTCGGCACGGAGCTGTGGTCGACCTCGGGCGCAGGCCTGGCCGTGACGGCCTACCGGCGGCTCGGCCGTCGCGGGCTCGCCGCCTTCGGCGCAGAGGTCGTGCAGTCGAGCCGCGACTGGCTGGAGACGACATTCGGGTCTGAGCGCGCGCATGGGCTGCTCGCACCGTGGGTGCTCCACACCGGGCTGGGCCCGGACGCCGCCGCTTCGGGCTTCATGACCCGCGTGATCGCGTTCGCGATCGAGGCCGGGGGCATGCCCGTCCCGCGCGGCGGCGGCGCGCGGCTCGTCGACGGGCTCGTGCGCCTGATCGAGGACAACGGCGGCGCCTGCCGCCGCGAAGCGGATGTCGAGCGCGTCCTCGCCGCAGGTGGGCGGGCCACCGGCGTCCGCACCGTCGACGGCGAGATGGTCGGTGCCCGCCGCGCCGTGATCTGCAACGTCACGCCGACGCAGCTGTACGGGCGTCTGCTCGGGCCCGGCGACGTCGCTGCAGACATCCGCGAGGCCGGAACGAAGTTCCGCTACGGACGTTCCGAGATGCAGATCCACTTCGCCCTGTCGGAGCCGCCGCGGTGGGACGGGGACGATCGGCTGGCGAAGACCGCCATCGTGCACCTGACCCCAGGCCTGAACGGCGTCTCGCGCGCAGTCAACGAGGCGGACCGGGGGTTGCTTCCCGCCGAGGCGACGGTCGTCGTCGGCCAGCCGCTGTCCATCGATGCGTCCCGTGCGCCGGAGGGGAAGGGGATCCTCTGGATCCAGTTGCAGGAGCTGCCATGGCACGTGAAGGGGGACGCGGCGGGTGAGCTCGACGTCGGCGACGGGACGTGGACGGAGACGCTGCGCGAGGGCTACGCCGACCGCATCCAGGCGCGCATCGCGCGGCACGTCACCAACCTCGACTCCGCGCTGCTCGACCGCGTCACGCTCTCGCCCGCCGATCTCGCAAAGGCGAACGTCAACCTCGAGCACGGCGATCCCTACTCGGGCTCGCTCGCGCTCGACCAGAACTTCCTCTGGCGTCCCTTCGCGAGGCAGCCGGGACACCGAACCGCAGTGGAAAACCTCTTCCACATCGGTGCGAGCACGTGGCCCGGTCCCGGTCTCGGCGCGGGATCGGGAACGCTCGTCGCGCAGGAGTTGCTGCGACCGCCGGCGACGACCCGCCTCGCGCGGCGGCTCAGGGCCATGGCCGGGTCGCGGCCAGCGTAGAATCCCCTGCATCCTGGCGCGTTTTTCGATTTCGCAGGTCACGACCCTGGCGTCCAGCTTCACCGACGACGTCCGCGTCTATGCCGGCGCGGGCATCGACGGGCTGGGCGTGTGGGAGATCAAGCTCCCCGCGGGGAGCGACGCGGAGGCGCTCGAGGCGCTCGAGGCCTCCGGGCTCGAGTCGACGGCGGCGGTTCCGGCCGTCCCGTCGATCCTGCCGCTGCCGCTGATGGAAGGCCCGGTCGATCCCGAGGCGCGTGTCGAGGCGTACTGCGCGTCGCTGCACCGGCTCGCGCCGTTCCGCCCGAGCTCGGTCGTGTGCCTCACGGGGCCGGGCGACGACCGCGACACCGTCGTCCGCGGCCTGCAGACCGTTGCGGAGGAGGCGGCCGGCCTGGGCTTGAGGATCGGGCTCGAGCCGATCAACCGGGTCGGCGGGGAGAACTGGACGATCATCAGCTCGCTGCCGGAGGCCGTCGAGCTCGTCGAGGACGTGGATCGGCCGGCGATCGGCATCCAATTTGACACCTGGCATCTGTGGAACACGCCGGACGTCGTCGGCGACATCGAGCTCCATGCGCACCACTTCGTCGGCGTGCACGTCTCGGACTGGCGCGACCCGACGAGAGACTGGGCCGACCGCGTGCTCCCGGGCGACGGCGTCGCGGATCTCCCTGCGCTGCTCGGAGCGGTCGACCGCGCCGGCTGGGACGGTCCGTACGACCTCGAGATCTTCTCGGACAACGGGACGTTCGGGAACACGTGGGCGGGCTCCCTGTGGGATGTGCCGCCTGAGCGACTCGTCCGCGATGCAAAGGAGGCCTTCGCGCGAACATGGGAGGCCCGAATCCAGACCACTGTTGACCGGGTATCGCCCGGTGCCGTGTAATCCATGCGTGAGGAACCCAAGAGGAGGACATACATGAGAGGTCGAGGGAGGTGGGCGACCGCTGCGGCCATGCTGCTCGGGCTCGCCCTGATCGGGAGCGCGTTCGCCGCGACGACGAGCCGCGGAAGCGCGCAGGCGAAGCCGATCATCATCGGGTGGGCATACGACAGCAGCGGCGCCATGGCTCCGTTCGACGGTCCCGCTCTCGCCGCCGCCAAGTTGCGGGCGAACGTCGTGAACGCGACGAGGCGCGGCGTGATCAATGGGCGCAAGCTGCAAATCCGCACCTGCGACACGCAGCAGAACAAGCCCACAACCGCCAAGGCGTGCGCACTGAAGCTGCTCAGCGAGGGCGCGAACATCATCTTCACGACCTGTGACGTCGATCTCGCCGCGCCCGTCGTGAGCACGGCGATCAACCGCGGCGTTCTCGCTGTCGCACCCTGCATCGGGACCGACCAGATGGGCCCGAAGCGCTTCGGGGCCAAGGGACGCCTCGCGTTCAGCTTCGGCAACGTCGCACAGGACGAGGGTTCCGCGATGGCGCAGTACGCGTGGAACCGAGGCTGGCGCACGGCAGACCTCGCCACCGACACGGTCATCGTCTACTTCCGGGACGTTGTCGCGGCTTTCAAGGCCCGCTGGCGACAACTCGGCGGACGAATCGTCGGCGAGGAGTCGTACCAGTCCCTCGGCGGCAACAACGTCCAGAACGCGGTCAGCCGGCTCAACGGCCAGAAGGCGGACGTGATCGTCACGTCGACCGCAGGTGCGTTCGGGGCGCTCTCTTCGTTCGTGACCGGTTTCCGGACTCTGGGGAACAACACGCCGATCCTCAACTCGTGGGCCGGTGACGGGAACTACTGGCTGCCGGCCAACCCGAAGGTGACGAACTACTGGTTCGTCACGTTCGCGTCGTGCTTCGGCGACGACCCCGTCAAAGCCGTCAACACACTGGCGAAGCAGGTGAAGGCCGGAACCGGCGGCTTCATCACCGGTCCGTCGGCGATCGACGGTGTCGTGACCGCCATCAGGCGCGCTCACGGGTCGACGAAGGGGATCGTGCTCTCCAGGATCATGGAGAAGTTCAAGAATGTGCCGACGATCTCCGGCAATGTCAGCTTCTCGAAGAACCTGCACACGGTGTTCGGACGCCGGTACCGCGTGATCCGGATCCAGGACAATCAGCCCAAGTACGTCGGGCTGATCAAGGCGAAGGTCGTCCCGAAGATCTAGCCCGCTTGGCAGCGGAAATCACGCCAGAAGAAACGCGGAGGCCCGGAGAGACGCTCCGGGCCTCCGGCGTCTCGCGGTCCTTCGAGGGCGTTCACGCGCTCCGCGACATCACACTCGAGCTCCGTCGGGATGAGGTGCTCGGGCTCATCGGTCCGAACGGAGCGGGGAAGTCGACGCTCGTCAACGTGCTCTCCGGATTCGATCGACCGACCGCGGGGACGATCGAGCTGGAGGGCCGGGATGTCACGAGGTGGAGGCCGAACCGCCGCGGCAGGGCGGGGCTTGCGCGAACGTTCCAGCACAGCCACGCCTTCCGGGCTCTGTCCGTGCGCGAGAACGTCGAGGTCGCTGCGCTCGGCGCGGGCGCCGGTGGTCGCGAGGCGCGGCAACGGGCGGCGGAGTTGCTCGACCTGCTCGAACTGGCGGCGCACGCAGACGCCCCTGCCGACACGCTCGCGCAAGGCGACGAGCGCCGGCTCGGCGTTGCGCGGGCCCTCGCGACCCACCCGCGCTTCGTTTTGCTCGACGAGCCTGCCGCAGGGCTCCCCGAGGCCGAGGTGCCCGGCTTCGCCGACGCGGTGCGCACGGCCCGCCGGGAGCGCGGCGCCGGCGTCCTGCTGATCGACCACAACATGACGCTGATCATGGAGCTCTGCGACCGCATCCACGTCCTCGACCAGGGCCGGACGCTCGCGGAGGGGACGCCGGCGGACATCCGTGCAAACCTCGACGTTGCCGCCGCATACCTCGGTGAGAGCGCGGTGCACGAGGAGGACACGGAGGGATGAGCGCGCCGCTCCTCGCGGTCGACGAGCTCGAGGTTCGACACGGCGCGGTGACCGCCGTTCGGGGTCTGACCCTCGAGGTCGCTTCGGGCGAGGTCGTCGGGCTGATCGGACCGAACGGCGCGGGCAAGTCGTCGACCCTCCACGCGATCATGGGGCTCGTCCGCGCCTCGGGCGGTGACGTCCGGCTCGACGGCGAGTCGATCGTCGGCCGAAGCCCGGAGCAGGTCGCGCGGCGGGGGATCGCGATCGTCCCCGAGGGCAGGCGGATCTTCGCGGAGCTGTCGGTGGACGAGAACCTGCTGCTCGGGCTGTCCGCCCGCCGTGAGCGCGGCGATCTCGACGCGGACCTCGAGCAGGTCTACAAGCTCTTCCCGGTCGTGCGGGAGTCGCGGAAGCGGCAGGCCGGTGCCCTGTCGGGCGGGCAGCAGCAGCAGCTCGCGATCGCGCGGGCTCTCGTCGCGGATCCCCGGGTGCTGCTCCTCGACGAGCCCTCTCTTGGTCTCGCGCCGCGCATCGTCGACCTCGTCTTCGAGACGCTCGAGCAGATCCGCGAGCGCGGCATCGCCGTGCTGCTGGTGGAGCAGCGAGCGCAGCGGACGGTCGCGTTCGCGGACCGCACGTACGTCCTCTCGAACGGCCGCCTTCGGCTCACGCTCGGCCCGGAGTCCGCCGGCGACACGGACGCGCTCGTCGGCGCGTATTTCTCATGAGCGTCGTCGTCCCGTTCCTCGGCGCCGACTGGCAGACGCTCGCGGACGCGTTCGGCCTCGGCGGCATCTACGCGTTGATGGCGGTCGGCATCGGACTCGTCTTCGGTGTGCTGCGGCTCGTCAACTTCGCCTACGGGCAGCTGATCATGGCTGGCGCGTACTCGCTCGCCTTCGCCTACGAGCACGGGTGGCCCGTGTGGATCGGCATCGTCCTGTGCTTCGCGGTCGTCGTCGCGCTCTCCGTTGCAATGGACTGGGTCGTGTTTCGCCCGCTGCGCACGCAGACGCCGGCCGTGATGCTCGTCGCGACGTTCGCCATCGCGTTCCTCCTGCAGGCAATCGCGCTGCTCTGGTTCGGCCCGCTCGGGAAGATCGCCGCGTCGCTCGCTGCGCTCAACCAGCCGGTCACGATCGGCGACGTCGACATCCGCAAGATCTCGATCGTCTCCGCGGCCGTCGCCGCGGTGTGCCTGGTCGTCCTCGTCACGTTTCTCACCCGGACGCGCGCGGGGCTCCAGATGCGGGCGGCCGCGATGGACTTCAGCACGTCGCGACTGCTCGGGGTGCGCGCGAACCGCGTCATCGGCTCCGCCGTCGTGGTCTCCGGGCTCCTCGCCGCCACGGTCTCCGTGCTCATGACGGTCCAGAACCCGCTGGTCACGCCGGACTTCGCTCTGCGCGACACCATCCTCGTCCTCGCGGGCGTCGTGCTCGGCGGGATGAACCGTCTCGTCTCTGCCACGCTCGGTGGTTTTGCGATCGGCTTCGCGTCGGGCTTCCTCGGCGGTGCGCTGCCCACCGACCAGAGTCAGTACCTCCCGTCGTTCCTGTTCGCCGCAGTGATCCTGGTCCTCCTCATCCGGCCGGCCGGCCTCTTCTCCCGTGCGGGCCAGCAGGCGGTCGAGCGGGTGTGAGACGTGCGGGCGCACTCGGTGAGCTCCTCGCTCCGGCGCTCCTGGTCGTCGCGGCGGCGTTCGTCGGCACGCTTGTCTCGACGTCCACGGAGACGTATGTCATCACGACGCTGATCAACGTCGTGATCGTCGTCGCGCTCTACGTCTTCATCGGGGAATCGGGCGTGCTCTCGTTCGGCCACATCAGCTTCGTCGCCGTCGGCGCGTGGGCCGCGGGAATCCTGTCCATGGCGGCGGACGAGAAGCCGGCGATCATGCCGAACCTCACCGGCTTCCTCCGCGACACGACGGTCGGCAACGTCCCGTCGCTCGCAATCGCGGCCGGTGTCGGCGCGGTCTACGCGCTCGTCGTGGGGCTCCCGCTGATGCGGCTGTCCGGCCTCGCCGCCGGCATCGCGACCTTCGGCGTGCTCGAGATCACGCACAACGTCCTGCGCTACTGGGAGACCATCGGCCCCGGGCTCAATACGTTCTCGGCCGTCCCGGAGACGACCGGGCTCTTCCAGGCGGCTGTCGGCGCCCTGATCGCCGTGGTCGTGGCGTTCGCCTACGCACACAGCCGCTACGGGCGGAAGCTCCGAGCGACGCGCGAGGACGCGGCAGCCGCCCGCGCAGTCGGCGTGTCGATCTACCGCGAGCGGCTCGTCGCGTTCGCCGTCTCCGGCGCGCTGGCGGGCCTCGCCGGCGGGCTCCTGACGCACCAGCTCCCGGTGAACAGCGAATCCGTGTATCTCGACCTCACCTTCATCACCCTCGCCATGCTCGTCATCGGCGGTGCGACGAGCCTCTGGGGCGCGGTGGTCGGCGCGATCGCGGTGAGCGCCGTGGACTCGTTTCTCGCAGAGGCGGAGAACGGCGTCCGCGTCGCCGGCGTCACCATCGACCTGCCCGCTGGGACGCGGATCGTCGTCGTCGGCGCGCTCATGGCGCTCGTCCTCATCGTGCGGCCGACCGGACTGACGGGTGGTCGCGAGTTCTCTCTTCGCCGGGCAAGGGCCCGCCGCCTTCTGACAAAGTTGGCCCCATGACACAGCCTCTGGATCGCCTCAAGGACCGGCTCGCGGAGGTCACCGACCTCACGAAGGCCGCCACGCTTCTGCTCTGGGACCAGCGCGTGATGATGCCGCCCGGCGGCGCCGAAGCACGGGCCGAGGCGATGGCGACGGTCAGCCAGATCGCACAGGAGCGCTTCACCGATCCCGCGGTCGGAAAGCTCCTCGACGAGCTCCGCGGCCTCGAGGAGAGCTCCGACTACGACTCCTTCGAGGCCAGCCTCATCCGTGTCACGCGGCGCGACTACGAGAAGGAAGTGCGCGTTCCGCCCGAGCTCGTCGGAGACATCCGACGGCAAGGCGCGCTCGCGCTCTCGGCGTGGGGGCCGGCGAAGGAGCAGTCGGACTTCGAGGCGTTGCGACCGCACCTCGAGAAGAATCTCGAGCTGAAGCACCGGCTCGTGGACTGCTTCGACCCGGCCGACGAGACGTACGACATCCTCCTTGACGACTTCGAGCCGAACATGAAGACGGCCGAGGTGCGAGAGATCTTCGACGGCCTCAAGGAGCAGCTCGTCCCGCTGATCAGGGAGATCAGCGATGCCGGGGAGGTGGACGACTCCTTCCTCACCGGCGAGTTCGACGTCGACAGGCAGCGCGCCTACGGGCTCGAGATCCTGCGCCGCTTCGGGTACACGGACGACCAGTGGCGGCTCGACCAGACGCCGCACCCGTTCATGACCGACATGGGCCTCGGGGACATTCGGCTGACGACCAACTTCCGGCCGAACGACCTGACGTCGATCTTCGCGAACATGCACGAGTTCGGCCACGGCGTCTACGAGTGGGGCGTTGACCCGTCGCTGGCGCGGACGCCACTCGCGAGCGGCGTGTCTCTCGGCTTGCACGAGTCGCAGAGCCGAACCTGGGAGAACCTCGTCGGCCGCAGTCGTTCCTTCTGGCGCTTCTTCTACCCCCGGCTCCAGGAGACGTTCCCGGAGCGGCTCGGCGCCGTGGACGAGGAAGCGTTCTACCGCGCGGTGAACAAGGTGCATCCGACCCTGATCCGGATCGACGCGGACGAGGTCACCTACAACATGCACATCATCCTGCGCTTCGAGCTGGAGCAGGAGCTCATCGAGAGCCGCCTCGACCTGAAGGACCTCCCGGACGCGTGGAACACGCGCATGGACGAGTACCTCGGCATCGAGGTGCCGGACGACAGGCGCGGTGTGCTCCAGGACATGCACTGGGCCGGCGGCGCGCTCGGATACTTCCCCACGTACGCGCTCGGCAACGTCATCTCTGTCCAGATCTGGGAGCGCGCCCTCGAAGACCTCGGCGACCTCGACGACCGCTTCGAGCGCGGTGAGTTCGGCGACCTGCGTGACTGGCTCCAGGAGCACCTCTACCGGCTCGGCCGCAAGTTCAGCCCTCAGGAGACGATCGAGCGGGTGACGGGCAGCCGCATCGACGCGGCGCCCTACGTCCGCTACCTGCGCGAGAAGCTCGCGCCGCAGCCGGCTTGATCACGCAGGAGAGCCCGCCTGCGCTCGAGCAGCTGAAGGAGCTCCTCGCCGAGCTCGAGGACCTCAGCCACGCCGAGCAGCTCCTCGACTGGGACTCGCGCGTGTTCATGCCGCACGGTGGAGCCGCGGCGCGCGCTCACGTCTCCGCCACCATGGCCGAGCTCATCCACCGGCGGCTCGTCGCGGACGAGGTCGGCGAGCTGCTCCGGGAGGTGTCTCCGGCGGACGACGACGACTCCGTCGACGCGGCGCTCGTGCGCCGGACCCGACGCTACTGGGAGCGGGCGAGTCGCGTCCCGGCGGATCTCACCGCCGAGATCGCGCACTCGAACGGGCTCGCGGTCGCGGCCTGGGACGAGGCGAAGGCCGCGTCGGACTTCGCGTCGTTCGCGCCGCACCTCGAGCGCCAGCTCGAGCTGAAGCTTCGGTACATCGCCTGCTTCCCGGACATCGACACGGCGTACGACGTGCTGCTGGACGAGTACGAGGAAGGGACGACGACGGCGGAGGTCGCGGAGGTGTTCGCCCGCCTCAAGGCGGAGCTCGTGCCGCTCGTCGACGCGCGCGATCGCAACGCCGACGAGTCGATGCTCTCAGGACCGTTTCCCTTCGACGGCCAGCGGGAGGCGGCACGCCGCATCCTCGACGCATTCGGCTGGAACGAGACGTCCTGGCGCCTGGACGAGACGCCGCACCCGTTCGCGTCGAAGCCCGGCCTCGGCGACATCCGGCTGACCACGACCACGAGCGAGCACAGCCTCGCCTCGCTCTTCTCGACGATGCACGAGTTCGGGCACGGCGTCTACGAGTACGACATCGACGCGGCCTATGCCCGCACGCCCCTCGCACACGGGACGTCGAGCGCGATCCACGAGTCTCAGAGCCGCATGTGGGAGAACCTCGTCGGCCGGAGCGCGGGCTTCTGGCGCTGGTTCTACCCCCAGCTCCAGTCCGTCTTCCCGGACGCGCTCGGATCGGTCTCCGAAGACGCGTTCGTGACGGAGGTCAGTGCGATCCGTCCCGGGCTGATCCGAGGCGACGCCGACGAGGTCACGTACGCGCTCCACATCATCCTGCGCTTCGAGCTCGAGCAGGAGCTGCTCGCGGGGAGCGTCTCGGTCGCCGACCTGCCGGACGTCTGGAACGCGCGGATGCGCGAGTACCTGGGAGTTGAGGTGCCGGATGACGCGCGCGGCGTCCTGCAGGACATGCACTGGTCGACCGGGCTCTTCGGCTACTTCCCGACGTACCAGCTCGGCAACGTGATCTCCGTCCAGATTTGGGAGCGCGCGACCGAGGATCTCGGCGATCTCGACGAGCAGTTCGCCCGCGGGGAGTTCACACCGCTGCGTGAGTGGCTGCGCGACCAGATCTACCAGCACGGAAGCCGGTATCCGCCGCGCGAGCTGCTCCGCCGCGTCACCGGCTCCGATCTCGATCCCGATCCGTACCTGCGGTACCTGAAGAACAAGTTCGCGTGAGAGTCTGCGTCGTCGGCGCCGGCTCGATCGGCAGCCTGTTCGCCGCGCACCTGGCCCGGGTCACGGAGGTCTGCGTCCTCACGCGACGGGCGGAGCACGCGCGTGCGCTCAACGAGGAAGGCCTCCGCGTCAGCGGTCGCGCCGACTTCACGTCGCAGGTGACGGCCGCCGCGGATCCAGGCGAGCTGCCGGACTTCGACCTCGGGATCGTCGCGACGAAGGCGACCGGGCTCCGCGCCGCGGCGGAGTCCCTCGCAGGACACTTCCCAGGCGCGACGATGATGACGGTGCAAAACGGCCTCGGCGCCGAGGAGGAGATGCGGGCGCGCGGGAGGTGGGAACTCGTCTCGGCCGTGACGTTCATGAGCGGCACGAAGCACTCCGACACCCACGTCGAGTACATCCTCGACACGCCGACATGGCTGGGCCCGTACGGTGACACCCCGTTCGAGCGCGTCCAGGAGATCACCGCGATGCTCGTCGACTCCGGCCTCAGGGCGGAGGCGCTTCCCGACCTGCTCCCAGCGCAGTGGTCGAAGCTGATCTTCAACGCGACGGTCAACGGCGTCGCGGCGCTCACGGGCCTCCGCCATGACTGGCACTTCGCAGCGGAGGGGGAGACGTCCGATCTCGGCCACCTCGTCCACGAGCTCGTCGACGAGGGCAAGAGCGTCGCCGCGGCTGCGGGGGTCGAGCTGTACGACGATCCCTGGGAGATGAATGTCCTGGCGACGAAACGCGGCAGCGCCCACTACCCGTCGATGCTCGAGGACGTCGACTCTCACCGTCCCACGGAGGTCGAGCTCATCAACGGGTCGCTCGTGCGGGAGGCCGAGCTCGCCGGTGTCGCGGCGCCGCTGCAGACGGCCGTGTACCGGTTGGTCAAGGCGAGGGAGGCGAGCTACATGGACAGGGAGGACGAGGCGTGAGGGTGTGCGTCGTCGGCTGCGGTGCGGTGGGATCGCTCTTCGCGGCCAACCTCGCGCAGCTCGAGGACGTGGAGGTCTGGGCTTACGACCTCGCTGCGGACCACGTCGCCGCGATCAACCGCGACGGTCTCAGGCTGAGCGGTGCCGGCGACGTGCTCGGCAGGCTGCGGGCCACGTCGGACGCGGCAGAGCTGCCGCCGTGCGACTTCGGCATCGTCGCGACGAAGGCGATGCACACCTCGGCCGCGGTGGAGGCGACGGCCCATGCCTTCGCCGACGGCTGCGTCGCCACCGTGCAGAACGGGCTCGGGAACGAGGAGGCCATCGCCGAACATGTCGACCGGGTCATCCGCGGGACGACATTCCCCGCGGGCAAGGTGCTCAAGCCGGGCCATGTCCAGTGGGATGTGAAGGGCGACACGACGCTCGGCCCGTTCGAGCCGAGGCCGGCGCCCGGGGAGGAGATCGCGCGGCTCGCGGAGGCCTGCGACCGCGCCGGCATGCCGACCTGGGCAGTCGCGGATGCGCGCGGCCCGCAGTGGCGGAAGGTGATCTTCAACGCGTCGACGAATCCCGTCGGTGCGCTCACCGGGCTCACGCACGGCCGCGTCTGCGAGAACGCCGGGCTCCGTGCTCTCGTGTCCAGCCTCGTCGACGAGGGCAAGGCCGTCGCGACAGCGCAGGGGATCGAGCTCGACACCGATCCGGAGGAGCTGATCGACCACGCCGCGAAGCCCGAGGTCGCGTACGACCACAAGGCGTCCATGCTCCAGGACGTCGAGACGAGGCGCACGACGGAGATCGACTACCTCAACGGCGGCATCGTCCGGTTCGGCGAGGAACACGGAGTTGCGACGCCGATCAACCGCACGATCTGGTCGCTGGTGAAAGGGTTGGAGTCGTCATGGTGAGCCGCGACGACGTCGACCGCCGCTACGCGCTCGTCCGCGATGCGATGGCGGCGCACGATCTCGACGCCGTGCTCGTGTGCGGCTCGGAGTACACCGGCTTCGAAGGGGCCGTGACGTACCTGTCGGGGTTCGTGATCGTCCATCGCTACGCGTACGTCCTCCTTCCGCGCGAAGGGGAGCCGACGATCATCTTCCCGTCCGAGGCGCGCTACGTGGGCGAGCACGGGACGTCATGGATCGAGGACCAGGTCTTCGCCGACCGTCCCGGCGAGTGGATCGCCGAGCGGCTCGCATCGAAGCGCGTCGGCGTCTACGGCCTCGACTATGTCATGGCCGTCCGCGACTTCGACGTCGCCCGGAAGGGCGCGGAGCTCGTCCCGTTCGACCTCGAGTTCGATCTCGCGCGGTCCGTGAAGAGCGACGAGGAAGTCGAGTCCGTCCGCGACTCCGTCCGCATCAACACGGAGGGGTTCTGGACGTTCCTCGACGCCTACGCGCCGGGCAAGACCGTTGCGGAAGTGCTCGCGCCCGCCGAGAGGCTCTTCGTCGAGGAGGGCTGCGGTCGCCTCACGATGAACATGGTCCTGGCGGGCGTCGAGTTCGCGATGGCCCGCCGCAGCGCCGTCCTCGGCGACTTCTGCATCCCGTCGCTCGAGATCGCCGGCCCGGGCGGGCACTGGGTCGAGGTGTCGCGTGCGATCGGAGCTCCCAACGCCGAGGTCTCCAGGATGCTCGAGGCCTACGAGGAGTACTTCGACGCCGCAAGAGCCGGGCTCCGTCCGAAGGCGACGGCCCACGACGTCCACCGGTCGGTCTCGAAGGGCTTCACCGACCGCGGGTACCACCTGGGGCACGTGACCGGTCACTCGATCGGCATGACGATGATCGAGCATCCGAAGATCGGGGAAGGGATCGACACCGTGTTGCGCGAGAACATGGTCTTCTCGATGCATCCGCACGTGATCGCGGAGAACGGCGCCGACTGCCTCTACATGCAGGACACGTGGCTCGTCACGGCGAACGGCGGGGAGCCGCTCGCGGGGCTACCGATGCGGATCTACTCGGTGGGTGAGAGCCGACCGGATTAGTGGCCGCTGCAGATCGTCTCGCCGAGCTCTGACCGCTCGAGCTTGAGACCGCAGTGGGCGCAGAGCGGCGGCGCGATCCGGGCCCGCACCAGGAGCGCCCGCATGAGCGCCGCCCAGAAGACCATGTACGGGACGAAGAACTGGCTGGTCATCGTCCTTCTATCGGCCGACGAGGTCCAGCGGTTTAGTACCGGCTCTCATCGGAGCCTGGGCGCGAGAGGTAGAATCGTGCCGTGGGCTGGTTGATGATCGCCCTGCTCGTGGGCACTGTCGCGGTCGTGATCGGTGCGGAGTGGCCGCGCGTCTCAGGCCGCTATGGCGCGGAGGCTCGGCACCGCCGCGAGCGCGCGCGCCGCAAGGGACAGCTCACACTGCTGCGGACCGAGACGGAGGAGTTCGCTGCGAGCGTCGAGCGAGATCTGGATCAGTTGCCCACGATCGAGGAGCACGACCGCAAGCGGTAGCCCTACGGGCTGTTGAACGCCTGTGTGACCGTGCGCGTGTTCGGAAGCACGCCGGCGATGTCCTCGGTGTTCTTCGTCTCCTGGTAGTCCCCGACGCTCAGCGTGAGCGTGTGGCGGCCGCGTGAGGCGAGCGCGAGCGACACGCGGATGCGGCCGTTCGCGTACGACGCCGGGGTGAGCGCGCGGTCGACCCGCGCCTCGATCGAGACCGGGTCGATTCCCGAGCCCGAGTCGCCCGCCGCGAACTCCACGGCGCCTCCGCGAACGCCGAGGAACCGGAGTGAAGGGCGAGCGACGTCGCCGACCCAGTAGCGGAAGGTGAAGCCGCCGGGACGCGCATTGCGCGGGGTGTCGAAGACGATGTCGTACGCACCCGGCGCCGGAAGCAGCACGCCTGCGACCAGGCGGTGCTTCCCGACCGTCACGCGATACGGGTTCAGATCGATCGGCAGCGCCGTGTATCCCGCGAGCCGGTTCTCATCGCCCGCGCGTACGATTCGCGGCTCGACTCGCACGCCCCGATCGAGGGACGTGATCGCCACTCCGAAGTTCGCCGGGCGTCGCACACGGACGCGGTAGACGACCTCCCGGCCTGCGAGGCGAGTGGGAATCCCGGCATTCGGCGCCTCCGGATAACGGTATGACGTGACTCGCGAGACGCCGCGGGCAGTGTTGCCGCTGTACGTCCCCGGGCGAGCGAGGATCCGGTGCAGGTCGCGTGCGAGGAGAGGCCTCTCCGTTCCGACCCAGTACGGGATCCTCCGGCGATCGGTGCCGCGCGTGAGGACGACGAACCCGGCGATGTCCGCGGACTTGGCCGTCGCGGCGACGCGGGCGCGAAGGGTGAGACGCCCCGGCACGGTGATCTGGGCGGGGGCCGAGACGAGACCGCTCGCCGTCACCTGGACGCTCCACGTTCCGGCGCCGCCGCCGGCGTCGGTCAGCGCGATCGTCCGAGATGCCGATCGCCCTGCCCGAACCAGGCCGAACGATGCATTCGTCGGGCTTGCGAAGATGAGCGGCTTGTCGGCGCGCACGACGTCGATGCGGCCGCCGCCCTCGAACAACGGGCTCACCTCGGTCGAGCCGATGTGCACGGGATCGCCTGTGAGCACGAGCGCGGACTTCACCTGCGCCGGCGTCCAGGTCGGGTGGCGTTCCATGAGCAGCGCCGCCGCTCCCGCGACGTGCGGTGCGGCCATGCTCGTGCCGCTCAGCTCGCCGTAGGCCCCGTGTGGGAATGCAGACGCGACGTCGGAGCCCGGTGCGGTGACGTCCGGCTTCAGGCGCAGCGAGTAGGGGGTGGGCCCGATCGACGAGTAGTCGGCGAGGGCGTCCGTCTCGGTGCTCCCATGGCCGCCCGTCGATGCGGCGACAGCGATCGCCTTCGCCGCGGATGCCGGCGATCCCACGGAGCCGAGGCCGAACTCTCCGCCGTCGTTGCCTGCCGAGACGGCCGACACGACGCCGGCATCGGCGGCGGCATTGAGCGCGCGCACGACGACGTCCCGGCTCGGCTCGATCTCCACCTCACCGAGGGACATGTTGATCACATCCATTCCGTCGCGGACCGCGGCCTCGATGGCGGCGGCGAGCTCCGGCGAGTTCCCGTTGAGCCCGAACTGGCTCGGAACGGCGAGTGCCTTGTAGTTGCCGAGATACGCACGCGGTGCGATCCCGTTCAGGTGGAAGCCGTTCCGCGTGATCGTGTTGTCGTCCCCAGCGGCGATGCCCGCGACGTGGATCGCGTGGTCGGACAGCGTCGGATCGAAGGGCCGTGTCGAGTTGGCGTAGCGCGGCGAGGGTGGGGGGAAGGCGCGCGCCACGATGACCTTCGGAGTCGTGAAGGCGGTCTGCCCCTTCGGGAAGCCGGGCGGGTACGCGAGGCTGCGCTGCGCGAAGAAGGGATGGGTCTGGTCGATCCCGTCGTCGATGACGGCGATCTTCATCCCCTGCCCCGCGGTGGCCAGGGTCGGGCCCCAGACCGTCGTGGCTCCGATGAGCTGGGGGGTCACGTCCAGGTTCGAGTGGTAGGTCCGTGTCGGCCAGACCGTCTCGACCCCGGGCACGTTTGCGAGCGCGCCCAGGCGGTTGCGGGAGACGACGACGGAGAAGCCGTTGAGCGTGACCCCGTAGCGCCAGCGGAAGGCGGCCTGTGGGATGGCCGAGCGGATGCGGCTCTGGACCGCAATCTGGGTGCGGTCAAGGCGCGCGAGGTAGTCCGTGCTGCCCGGCGTGGTGAGGCGGAGCCGCTGCGGATGCAGGAAGGACGAGTAGGCAAGCGTCCGCTTCTCGGCGCCGGCGAAGAGCGGCGCGAGGGCCGGCTGTTTCAGCGTCACGACGACCTCGACTCGCTCGGCATGTGCGGCAGGGGCGAACGCCAGCCCAAGGAACGCCGTGATGAAGAGACCCCGTCGCAGGCCGAAAAGTGTACGGACAGCAGCGAGAAAGGCCGCGGCTACACTGTGCCTCCGCGCGGATGTGGCGGAATTGGTAGACGCGCACGGTTCAGGTCCGTGTGGGGGAAACCCCGTGGAGGTTCAAGTCCTCTCATCCGCATCACGCTGGTTAGCGGGAAGTTGCGGCTCGCCGCTTTCGGTGAGTCCGCGCTCAGTCCGTAAACGTCGTCTTCTCGCGCATGAGCCAGAAGGCTCTGACGTTCGCCACGTCGTAGCCCTCTTCTCGGCACGGTCGAATCGCCTCGGCTTGATGCACCGTCAGCGACCCGACCGCCCCGTCAGCGAGGCGCCAGAGGCCGCAACAGAGGAGTAGGGTCGATGGTGTTTCCCCTATCACGGAGGATCAGGACATGAGCATCGTCGTCCGCTTCAGGCCCACGAATCTCACAACCGAGAAGTACAACGAGAGCATCCAACGGCTCGAGCAGATTGGAACATGGCCCCCCGACGGTCTTCAAAGTCATGTCTTCTTCGGGCCGGAGGATGACCTGCGCATCAGCGAGATCTGGGACTCACGGGAGCAACTAGCCGCGTTTGATGAACAGATGATGACCGTCCTAACGGAGCTCGGGATCGGGCTTTCCGACGAACCGGAGGTCTTTGAGGTTCACAACATCATCATGCGCTGAGGACGAGGTGGATGCGGTCGCTACGGTGCCGTGTCAGCGACCCACGCGCCCTTGACCCAGCCCTCGCCGTTCGGCAGCAAATGCCCGTACAAGCTCTTGAGTGACCCGCGCTTAATCACTCGGGGCCGCGCTGCTCGCTAGGCCCTCAACGCCTTTTGTTCTCCACGGTTCGCCAACACCCGCCACCGCTCTCGGAACCCCGTTGAGGTTCAAGTCCTCTCATCCGCATAGCCAGATCAGGCGGAACGATGGCCCGATCGTGGCCCAAACGAGAGGGATCCGCGGCGGCATCTTGTCGAGCGCGTCGAGTACGCGTTGACGCAGCGGCACCGTCCGCATCGACCCGTCCGTCTTGCCGCCCTCCTCAGATCGCCCTGCGAGAACCGCCGGCGAACGTGAACGACGCGCGCGTCCCGGTCGACGTCGGCCCGCTCTAGCGCGACTTCTCGGACAACTTCAGCCGATCAGCGACCTCGCGAACGGTCAGCAGTTGCGGCGTTCGGACATCTGTGGCCATCGCGACCGACTATCGGCTCGCTTCGTCTCCGGTTCCGCGCGCTGACCCGCGCAATCACACGATCGCGGTTCGCCTCGCAGTACCAAAGTTCGCCGCATCTCGGGTACATCCGGCCGTTCCTAACACTTGCGCGACTGTCCGGGAGGTGACCCTCCGGACCCAGCATGGTAATATGTATCCAACGCCACAAAAGGCGTCCGGCCCAGACGTAACGCGCGCTGTTCTTCTAAGCGCCCGTGCTTTCAGTGTCCGCCTCCGCCGGTACGAGCTCCGACGCGCGCACGCGTAGGAGTACCTACCGAATCAGCAGCCCGCCCATGGCGCATGACGGCCAGGGATGGACTGGTCAAGGAGGAAGAGATGCGCAAGCTTTTCCAGATCGGCGGATTCGTGTCCGCGGCAGTCCTGATCGCATTTGGGATCGGCGCGATCGTCATGGGCTTCAACGGCCGCAGCACCGTGCAGGACAGCCTCAAGCAGGAGTACATCGTCGGCTCGCCCGACATGACGCCTGCATTGATCAAGGCCGAGGCAAAGGACGCCGGGCTCGACGTAACCGCGCTCAGCCTGCCCACTGTCAGTGTCGCCGGGAAGAAGATCGATAACGGCACCAAGGCGCGCGCGTTCGCCAGCTACATGCGGATCCACGCCCTCGAGGCGTCCGGTGGACTGACGTACTCACAGATGGGTCGCTTCGTCGCCAAGCCGGGGACCCCAGCCAAGCTCACGGACGGTCACGGCGCCACGAGTGATGAGAAGTATGCGCTCGTCGATCCCAACACGAAGCGGTCTGTCGAGAACGGCGCCCGCAATCTCTGGGTGACCGAGACTGCGCTCAGCACCGCTCTGAACACGAGCTACATGGCGGAGTCGTTGTCGCTCTTCGGGATCGTGGTCGGCATCGCTCTGCTGCTCTCCGGGATCGGCTTCGGGATCCTGGCGGTCGGCGGCACGCTCAAGCGTGTCGAGCCCGCGCCGCAGCTCTCGAAGAAGGGAGCTCCGAAGGAGATCGGAGCCCCGGTAGCTCCAACCGCGTAGTAGCCATTCGCAACCTCAGCAGTGGGGGGCCGCCTCGCGCGAGCCCTTCACTGCTTTGGACAAACCACACAATCACGGACATGGCGAGGCGTCTAAGGCACGTCACCGTGGCCCATTCGTGGCCCAAACGGTCAGGAGACGGGTCGACTCCCCGGCGAACCCCGTGGAGGTTCAAGTCCTCTCATCCGCATAGCGAGCCTCTGGGCGGGCCGTCGTTTCACCGCTGCGGGGGTACGCTGCCCGGGTGATCCCATGGATGATCTTTGCCCTGGTCGCCGTACCGTTGGTCGTTGTCGGCTTCGTGGCGACACGTCGCAGGACGGTCGCGGCCGAGCATCCTCCGAGTGAAGACGCGGAAGCACGAGCTCTAACAGAGCAGGAGTTCGCCGAAGCCGAGGCCTACGAGGCGAAGTGGCGCGCGGAGGACGAGAAGAGGTACCACCAGGAGCGCCTGCCCTAGGCTTGGGTCGCTCGGTCGTCACCTTGGTCAAGCCGGAGCGTGCATGAGCGAATATGCGATCAAGGCACTTGATGCCTCGACGTGGGAGGCGTGGGCCCGTCTCGCTGAGAAGCACAGCGGCATGGGATTCGGTGGGTGCTGGTGCACGTGGTTCCATTCGCGGGAGGGCAGGCCCGAGGGCGAAAAAGGTCGCCCTTGGAAAGAGCGTCTCGTTCGCGAGGGTAGCGCTCATGCGGCCCTCGTCTTCGACGGCGACGCCGCGGTCGCCTGGTGCCAATACGGCTCTCCTGAGGAGCTTCCGCGCATCCATCACCGGAAGGAGTACGAGGCGACCCGTACGGACGAGCCGCCCGACTATCGCATCACGTGCATCTTCGTCGACAGGGACTACCGACGGAAAGGCGTCGCGGGTGCCGCGCTTCGTGGCGCCCTCGACCTGATCGCGAAGGCTGGCGGTGGCGTGGTCGAGGGCTATCCGCAGGACACGCAGGGCAAAAAGATTTCGGCCTCGTTTCTCTACAACGTCACGCGCAGCCTCTATGAGCAGACCGGCTTCAGCTACGACCGACCCAAGGGGAAGAACCATTGCGTGATGCGCCGAACGGTTTCAGCCGCCAAGAAGCCTCGGCGCGCTCGCGTCGGGTGACCCTGAACGCGAGCTCGCTCCGGCGAGGAGCGACGGCCCGCCTCTTCCCCGGGGAGGCGAGCCGTCCGCCGCCAGGAGGAGGAACCAGGCTCCCCAGCCGTCCCTCGCCCCCGATGTGCCCCGATCAGCTTTTCCCACCTGCGATTTCGCGTTAATCGCGCAGAGTCACCGCGGTAGACGCGGACGACACCTCTAGCTGCCGATGACGTTCACGGCGCGCGCGAGCACGAGCAGCACCGTGAACGCGGCGACGACCGACCCCAGGCCCATCGTCGCCTTGGCGCCGAGCGTCAGCGGCATCGTGTCGGTCGGGCTGAAGGCGATCGAGTTCGTCATCGAGACGTAGAGGTAGTCCCAGACGACGGGGCGCCACGTGCTGTCCGACTCCTCGTCCTGCGGGAAGCGGAGGTCGGTGCTCGTGCGCGAGCTCGTCGCGCATCCGCTGCGCGGGCCCGCCCGCGTCCATCTCCCAGAAGAGCAGTCCGAAGACGATGACGTTCGCGGACCAGAGTGCGACGGCGGTGACGAGCAGCTCGGCGCCCGTGAGGTCCTTCGTGCTCGTGGTGACCAGACCGACGACGAGGATCGACACGGCCGCGAGGTTCGCGAGCACGAGAGACGCAGAGGAGCGACGAGGCCGCGCTCCGTGACTGGACGAGCCCCTGGCCGCCGAAGTTGAGGAAGAGATCCAGCGTGAGCAGCAGCGCCGGCGCGGCGACGGTCAGCCAGATCCACCAGTGGAGATCCAGGAGCTGCCATCCCTGCGCCCGGCTCATCCGCCGTCAGGCCGAGGAAGAGGAGGAGAGAACGAGCGCCGCCGGGGCCGCCTCACGGCGTCCCTGGGCGCGAGCCTCGTCCCACGACATGGTCACCTCGCGCGTATTCTCGGAACGGCTCGCGGCTCCTGTTCTGTGCTCCACTTCGGGTCGTGGCCCGCGACGCGCAGACGCTGCTCCTTCGCGACGGCAGGCGGATCGGCTGCGCGGAGTACGGGCGGCCCGACGGTGCGCCCGGCTTCTACTTCCACGGACATCCGGGCTCGCGGCTCGAGCCGCAGCTCGCCGAGGACGCCGCGACGGAAGCGGACGTGCGAATCGTCGCGCTCGACCGTCCGGGCTACGGGCTCTCCGACTGTCCAGCCGGGGAGAACGCTGCTCGACTGGCCGCGCGACGTCGCCGAGGTCGCCGACCTTCTCGGGCTGAGCTCCTTTGCGGTGCTCGGAAGCTCCGGCGGCGGGCCATACGCGCTCGCCTGCGGGCACGAGTTGCCGGACCGCGTCACGAAGGTCGGCATCGTCAGCGGTCTCGGCCCGCGCGACATGCCCGGCGCCACCGAGGGCATGCGCTGGGCGAACCGCGTCGGGTTCGACCTCGGCGCGCGCTTTCCGCCGTTGGCGCGGCTCGCCATGTCCTCGATGGAGCGGAAGGTGCAAGCGTCAACCGGACCGCGTTCTCGATGCGATCGGCCGGGCGATGTCGCCGTCCGACGCCGACATCGTCGCGCGACCGGAGGTTCGTCGCGTCCTCGCCGCCGTCTTCGCAGAGGCCTTCCGACAGGGCAGCCGCGGTGCCGCAGACGACATCGTGCTGCTCGGGCGCCCATGGGGATTCCGTCCGGACGACGTCACGCCGCCGGTGTTGCTGTGGCAGGGAGAGGAGGACGTCCTCGTGCCGCCGGCGATGGGACGCAATCTGGCCGCGCGGATCCCGAACTGCGAGCCGACCTTCGTCCCGGACGAAGGTCACCTCCTGATCGTCGATCACCTCCCGGAGATCGTGCGGGCGTTCGCCTAGCTCTCGCCTTCCCAGTAGTCGAGGTCGGGCCCGGGTCGGCCGAGCATGATCCGCTCGCCCTTCACGCTCCTCGCCCCGATCTTGCCGGTGTCGAGGTACTCGACGATGTCCGGGGCGATCATGCTCGAGAGCATCAGGACGCGGACCGGAGCGGCCGTGTCGTTGCGAACCTGATGCGCGCCTTCCTTTCCGCGCGGGAAGCAGACGACGTCGCCCTTCTCAGGACGTCTCGCCTTCGAGCGTCCGCAACGTCGGCTCGCCGCTGAGGACGATCAGCCACTCCTCGTTCGCGTGGTGCGTGTGGTACGGCCAGAGCCGGTCGCCCGGCTCGAGCTCGGACATGCTCGCGCCGATCAGCTCGCCGCCGATGTGGTGCCCCACCCACGCCTCCTTGCTGCGCCACCCCTCGCGGTCCTCGGTGCGGTCCCAGTCGTTGGCGTTCAGGTTGAAGATCTTCATGTCGGGCACCCTAGGCGCGCTCGGGTCGCGGCGCGGTCGCTTCGCCGCAGGTCTGACTAGACTCCCGCCTTCGATGCGCAAGGCATGGGGTGTGGCGGTTGTGGCCTGCCTCCTGGCGTTCGCGGCGCCCGCGCACGCCGGGACGCTCGGGCTCGCCGAGGTGCGCTCCTCGGACGGGACGCTGCTCGCCAAGGCCGGCGCCGGTGTCTACGCCTATCCCGCAGACGGGTCGGTCCTCCGCATCGGCGGCGCACGGACGACTGCGGCGAGGGTCGAGCTGAGCGACGTCTCGATGTTCAACGGCCGCGTGACCATCCGCCGGCTCGTGGTGCCGGCACGCGGGCTGGCCGGCGCGCGAGATCGAAGGGCTCGTCGCGGACGGGACGAGCTACGTCGTCGGCCCAAACTCGCTCATTCCGCTCCAGGGTGGGAGCTATCTCGTCGCGCTCCAGGAGGCGGTCTCGCCCGGGCGGAACGGCTCCGGCCTCGTCGCCCTGCGCGCGTACATCGCCGATCCGTCCTTCGGTCTCGCACCGGGTACGCAGCTGCTCGTCGGTCTTGCACGTGCGGCTCATCCCGCGACCGCGACGAGCAGCGCGGCCGCAGTCCTCGGCCTACCCCAGCTTCCGGCGGCGCAGGCCGCGATGGCAGGCGTCCCGTCCTTCCTCGCCCCTCCCGAGCTCGTCCCGACGAACACGCTGGGCGGGCAGGCGGTCGCGATCGCGTACAGCTTCCTCGGCGTGCCGTACGTCTGGGCGGGCGCGTCGCCGTCCGGCTTCGACTGCTCCGGCCTGACGATGTACGTGTACGGACAGCTCGGGATCAAACTGGGCCACTACACGGGGTACCAGTACTACGAGGGCCGCCGCGTCCCCCGCGAGCAGCTGCAGCCGGGAGACCTCGTCTTCTTCCACGCCAGCTCGGGCGGCGTTCCCCAGCACGAGGGGATGTACATCGGAAACGGCTCCTTCATCCACGCGCCGCACACCGGGGATGTGGTCAGGGTCTCGAGCTTGTTCCAGGCGCGCTACGCGCTGTCGTACGTCGGCGCGGTCCGGCCCTACGCGGCCGGCAGTTCGTCGCCGTCCACGTCCACGTCCGCGTTCTCGGCGTGGACGTCGGCCTCCGGGTAGAGGACCTTCCACACCCTCAGGTAGATCCCGAGCTCGACGAGCGCATCGTCTGTCGGCGCGATGTCGACTTCAAGCCGTCCTGGACCGGCCGCCTTCGCCGCCTGGCCCAGACTCCGCAGGAAGTTCGCCAGGCGCTCGGTGTAGCAAGGGTCGCTGACGCGAAGCTGCATCGTGCCGCCGTACCGAGCGTTTCACGTAGCCACGCCGCGCGGATCACCCGAACGAGGGACAGGGTCGTCCCTCGCTCGGGGGAATTGTCACCGGCTCAGCCCGGAAGCGACTCGAGCACCCTGGCGGCGTGTCCCGCCGGCTTGATGCCGAGCATCGAGCGCGCGACGTTGCCGTCGCGGTCGATCACGAAGGTCGAACGGTTGATGCCCATGTAGCTCTTTCCGGCGAAGCTCCGTTCGCCCCACACGCCGTACTTCTCCGCCACCGCGTGTTCGGGATCCGCGAGAAGCGTGAAAGGCAGCTCGTACTTCGTCTTGAACTTCTCGTGGGAGGCGACGTCGTCCGGGGACACGCCGAACACCTCGACGCCGCGCTCGCGGAAGACGTCGTACGCGTCTCTGAACTCGCACGCCTCGGTCGTGCAGCCGGGCGTGTCGTCCTTGGGATAGAAGTACAGGACGACGGGATTGCCGCGGAGATCGGAGAGCTTGACCGTCTCGCCGGTGTCGGTCTGCAGCTCGAAGTCCGGTGCTGGCTTGCCTTCTTCGATCACCAGAATCCTCTCTGTAGGGTGCGCTGGCGATGCTAACGGTGCATCGACTGCTGGCATTCCTCGTGCTGGGCGTCTGCGGGATCGCTGCGGTCCTTGCGGGAGTCGCGGCGTGGCGTCGAGGCCGAGGTGACGCCCTTGTCTCGCATGCGCTGGCTCTTGCGCAGACGCTCGTGGTGGCCGAAGTCGCGTTCGGCCTGCTCCTCCTCGCCGACAACAGGCACGCCTCGCGCGGCGAGCACTACATGTACGGGAGCCTCGCCGTTCTCGCTCTCGCCTGGCCGTGGTTCTATGCACCGCGCGACACCCGGCGGCGGTTGTGGTGGTTCGCTGCGGCTACTCTGGTCGCAGCCGTGCTCGCCGTCCGCGCCTACATGACCGCCTGAGCCATGGGCAAGTGGCTCAGCGACCGTCCCACCCTCCGAGGGTTCCTGATCATCGCGGTGATCGTGCTCGCCGTCGTGCTGCTCAACCTCTACACGACCGTAATCGCCATCGGGATGGTGCTGCGGATCGCGTTCTTCCTCGCGATCGCCTTCTTCATCTACCTCGTCTGGCGCGACCGGCGCGGCGAGATCGAGACGTGGTCCGTGCGTGAGCGGATCGTCTTCTACGGTGCGGCGGTCCTCATCGTCGCTGTGATCGGTCTCTACTACTGGCACGGCTGGCCCGGCTACGAGGTCCTCGGGTTCATCGGTGTCCTCGCCGGGGCCGGCTACGCGATGTTCCGCATCTGGCGCGACCGCCACAGCTACACCTACTGATCCAGACTGGGGGGTCGATGTCGACGGCGCTGCGGCCGATGGGACTTCGATGACTCTCGGACGCGTCCTCCGGCCAGCACCGCACCTCGAGCGCCACGCGGCACAGCACGCCTTGCTCATCGGCGTCGGGGCCGCCCTTGCGCTGGGCGCCGTCGTCGGGATTTCCTGGGCGGCCGGCTTCGGGAGCGTGCTCGAGGGCCTCAGGGAGATCGATCCCATGTGGCTGCCGGTGGCGTTCGGGATGGAGCTCGCTGCGTACTTCGGGTACGTCGTCGCGTACCGCGAGGTCGCCCGGGTGGAGGACGGACCGCGGCTTGGCCTCGGCCGCGCCGGCGCCATCGTGGCTGCCGGCTTCGGTGCGTTCGTCATCCGGGGCGGCTTCGTCGTCGACCGGCAGGCTCTGGAAGCCGCCGGCCTCGAGCCGCGACAGGCGCGTGTCCGCGTGCTCGGCCTCGGGTTCCTCGAATACGCAGTCCTCGCGCCGGCCGCCGCGCTGGCCGCGGTCATCCTCCTCGCGCGCGGCGCCACGCATCCGAGCCTCGGCTTCACGCTGCCGTGGGCGATTGCGGTGCCGCTCGGCTTTGCGGCCGCCTTCGCCGCGCTCACCGTCCGGCATCGGTTCCGCGACGAGCGCGGCTGGCGCGGCGTTCTCAAGCACCTGCTCGACGCCGTGCACATGCTCAAGGACCTCGCTCGCCAGGGCGCACCCCACGGCGGCGCGTACCTGGGGACGACGCTCTACTGGGTCGGCGACATCGGCTGTCTCTGGGCGTGTCTCCGCGCCTTCCACGACTCGCCGGATCTTGCGGCGCTCGTGATCGGCTACGCGACCGGATACGCGCTGACGCGGCGCACGCTTCCGCTCGGCGGCGCGGGCTCGGTCGAGGCGCTCGTGTCCTTCGCACTCGTATGGACGGGCATTCCGCTGACCACCGCGGTGCTCGCGGTCTGCGCCTATCGCATCTTCAACCTCTGGCTGCCGTTGCTGCCCGCGGCGATCGGGCTCCGCCACCTGAAGCGCTGGCAGCGCCTCGCGGCAGAAGCCTCCTAGGCTTCGACGCGGGACGCGGCGCCGTCGAGCGCGTCCAGGGCGGTGCGGATGTCGACGTGCTGGCCCACGAAGATCGGCGTGTCGCGCTCCGTGTAGCGCGACGCCTCGCTCTCGCGCAGCGTCAGCATGAGGTGCATGAAGTCCGAGGGCTCGTCGCACTCGAACGCCGTCATGAACTCTTGATCGTCGATGCCGAACGAGTACGTCGTGTGGTTGTGGATCGTCTCGAACTCGGCGCCGACGCGGATGTGCTCGTCCATCGCCCTTTGACGTTCGTCACGGGGCAGCGCATACCAAGGGCGCGTCTTGACGAAGGGGTAGACGACGAGGTACGGCGATCCCTTGGGGATGACGCGGCGGGCGCGCCGGGCCTTCGTGTACTCGGAGGCCTTCGTCGTCGCGAGGTACGAGTAGGGCGTCTCGAGCCACCCGGCGAGAGGCGTCCCGTTCAGCGCCGCGCCGAGCTCGCCGAGATCCTCGTAGCGCTGCGTGATCTTCCAGAGGAAGAAGTCCGAGTCGGGACGGACACCGGTGACGGAGTACGCGCGCAGGAAGTCCATGCGCGACACCCAGTCCTCGACGACCTCCGCGAACGCGTCCTTGCCCGCCGCGCGTTCCTCGACGGGCAGCCGCCGCCACTCGGGGGCGACCCGGAAGAAGGTGTAGGCGACGTACTGGCCCTCCACGCTGAAGATGCTAGCCCGGCGAGGTCGCGCGAACGCGCCCGCCGACGGCCTTCGAGCCCTTCTTCGCCGCCAGGTCTTTCTTCGTCGCCGTGGTCCAGCCGTCGCCGGGGCCGACGAACGGCGGCTCGGGCTCCTCGCAGAGGACGGCGCCGGTGCGGATCTCGGACATGGCCTTCTTGACCAGCGGCCGGCTCGTCTTCGCGGACCCGTCGGGGAAGTAGACCCCCGACTGCCAGCGGCCGTAGTCGGTCTCGTCGGTGACGTGGAAGATCAGGAACCCGCGCACGGTCGGCTGACACGCCGCCATCTCGAGTGCCTGGCGGTAGTACGACGCCTGAATCGCCTCCGGCACCGGCTTCGAGAGCTCACGACCGGAGTAGATGCTCTGCTTGTCGTTGGGAATTTCGGAGTCGACGCCGTACTCGTCGTAGACGATCGGGAGCTTCGACCCCTTCTGCTTCGTCCCGTCGAACGCCTGCGCGAGCAGCGAGACCAGCTTGGGGTAGTCGGCGAGCCCGATCGCGGTCGAGCGCGGGTGCAACACGGTCGGTGGCGTGCTCGAGTTCTCGCCGTACGGGTGGAACGAGAGCCCGTCCATGATCGGGCGGTTGCGCTTCATGGCGCGGTACGCGGTCCCCATGTCCGTGATGAACGTCGTGGGGGAGTGGGTGTCGCGACCGGTGCCGGGCCGGTCGATCCCGCGTGGCGCGAGCGAGCCGCCGTCGATGAAAACGCCTTTGTCGGCCGCCTTCATCGCGTCGTACGTCTGCGCGAGCAGCTGCACGTACGCCGACGCTGCAACGTCCTCGCCCTGCGGGCCGAACTGGGGCAGCCAGTAGCGGTTCAGATTCGGCTCGTTGCCGATGATGTACTCGCGAATGCTCGGAAGACGGCGCACGAGGTCGGCCGAGAAGCGCGCGAACTGCGTCCGGGCCGTCGCGGTCAGCGGAGTCGTGCGGTTGCCGGCATTCATGATCGTCGCGACGATCCGGATGTTCAGGAAGTCGCCGGCCGCAGCGATCGACGTCAGCGCGTCGAGCTCGCCGGCGGGCACGGCGCTCTGCCCGGGAGCCCAGAGTGCGGTGATCCTGATCGTGTCGAAGCCGGCGGCCTTGGCGAGCTCCATCTTCGTCATCGCGACCTGAGGGTCGGCATTGCGGCCCTCGTCCTCGGCGGCGCCCATGTACATCGTCAGCCCCCCCGAGGCCGGGGCAGCGGCGATGGTCGCCGCGAGGGCGCAGGCAAGTGCGATGAGGGCTCGGCGCAGGGTCAAAGTAAAAAGTCAACCCGACTCGGAGGACGGGCAAGTCAGTGTAGGAATGAAGACCGGCAGGCGTCAACCCGTCAACCGTCCCGAAAACGCCGGGCGAAGATCCCTCGCGCGGGGGAGCGAAACACGGCTCGACGTCCGATATTTGACAGGAGTCAGGATCGTGTTGCCAGGTTCTCGCCGCAGGGGGCCTCCGGGACGTTCGCCACTCCCTCTCACCGATCCGGACTCTCCAGCGGCCCGGTCCCTCCAGCCGGGCCGCACCCCACCTCCCGGCAGGCAGTGACGAGGGGTCGCAGGGCTAGATTGGCCGTGTGGCTTCGAGGCTCGAGAATCAGCTGAAGGGGCTCCCGGCCAAGCCGGGCGTCTACCTCTTCCGCGACGGTGCGGGGGACGTCCTCTACATCGGGAAGGCGAAGTCGCTCCGGCCCCGCGTCCGCTCGTACTTCCAGCAGAGCCTCGACTCAAGGGCGGCGATCCAGCAGCTCCCCGACCGGGTCACCGACATCGAGGTGATCGTCACGCAGAACGAGGTCGAGGCGCTCCACCTCGAGCAGAACCTCGTCAAGCGGCACCGGCCGCCGTTCAACGTGCGGCTCCAGGACGACAAGTCGTTCCCGTACATCGCCGTCACGGTCGAGGACGAGTACCCCCGAGTCATGTTCACGCGTGAGCGCCACCGCCGCGGCGTCGTCTACTTCGGCCCCTACGCCAACGCGAAGAAGGTGCGCGAGACGCTCGACGTCCTCAACCGGGTCTTCCCGTACCGGCCCTGCGAGGGGCCGAAGCCGGGTCGTCACTCCGGCATTCCGTGTCTCGACTACCACATCGACCGCTGCCTGGCTCCGTGCGTCGGCTACGTGTCGAAGGAGGACTACGACGCGATCATCGACCAGGTGATCGAGTTCCTGTCGGGCGACACGGAGCCGATCCAGCGTCAACTCGACCAGAAGATGCAGGAAGCGGCCGCCGACGAGCGCTTCGAGGAGGCGGCGCGGTATCGCAACCGGCTCCGCAGCGTGCAGCACCTGGCGGAACGCCAGGCCGCCGACCGCCGCTCGGTCGGGACGATCGACGTGCTCGGGCTTGCAGTGGAGGGAGACCGGGCGATCGTGCAGGTGTTCCCGCTCCGCGACGGCAAGATGATCGACCGGTACTCGTTCCAGCTCGAGAACGTCGGCGGGCAGGACCTGACGACGATCCTCGAGTCCTTCGTGCTCGAGTACTACGGCTCGTCGCCGAGCGTCCCACCGCAGATCGTCGTTCCACGCGACGCGGGCGATACGTCTGCGCTCGCAGAGTTCCTGTCGGAGCGGCGCGGGGCCCGCGTGGAGGTGCGAGCGGCCGAGCGCGGCGAGAAGCGCAGGCTCCAGGAGCTCGCGACCGAGAACGCGCGGCACGCGCTCGCGTCGGAGGTGCGCCAGGCCGAGCTGAAGCGGCTGCGAAGGGTGGAGGCACTCGAGGAACTGCGCGAGGTGCTGAACCTCGAGTCGCTCCCGATCCGGATCGAGTGCTTCGACATCTCGACCGTGATGGGCCAGGACAACGTCGGCTCCATGACCGTCTTCCAGGACGGCGTGGCCAAGAAGGCGCACTACCGGAAGTTCGGCGTGCGCGGGCAGGTGGGGATGGACGACTTCGCCGCGATGGGCGAGGTGGTCTCCCGTCGGTTCGCGCGGCTGTCGGACGTGACGGCCGAGGACTACGACGAGTCCTTCGCCGCGACGCCGAACCTCGTCGTGATCGACGGTGGCAAGGGGCAGCTGTCCGCGGCCCTCGCGGCGATGCAGGCCTACGACCTGCCCCGGGTGGCCGTCGTCGCGCTGGCCAAGAAGACAGAGGAGGTCTTCGTGCCGGGCAGGCCGGACTCGATCCGGCTCGCGGCCCACTCGCCCGGGCTCCAGCTCCTCCAACGGATCCGCGACGAGGCCCACCGCTTCGCCGTCGGGTTCCACCGGCAGCGGCGGGACGCCCGCTCCTTCGCCTCGATCTTCAAGGAGCTGGAGGGGGTCGGCCCCGTTCGCCGGCGGGCTCTTCTCCAGCATTTCGGCTCGGCCGAGCGGTTTCTTGCAGCCTCGCAGGAGGAGCTAGAGGGAGTTCCGGGCGTACCCGCCAAGACGGCGCGGTCGATCTACGCCCAGCTCCACAAGGCCGGCCGGGCCTAGTTCCGGCCCTCCGCCGGATCCCTCACCGGAGCGATGCGTCCCGAGGCCGCCGGCGCCGATACGAAGAGGGCCGCAACATGGAAGGCCGCATCCTCACCCCCCTTGGCACGCCGCAGCGTGCGACGTCGGGACTCGGATCCCGACTCCGACAGCTGCGCGTGGGCGCCGGACTGACACAGTCCGAGCTCGCCGGCGACCGGTTCTCGAAGGAGTACCTGAGCCAGATCGAGCGCGGCAAGACCCGGCCCACCCGCGAGACGCTCGCCTGGATCGCGGAGCGGCTCGGCGTCGACGTGACCTACCTCGAGACCGGGCAGAGCTGGAACGAGTACGCCCAGGTCGAGGCGGCCGTGACCCGCGCGGAGGCGGCGCTGGAGGGCGGCAAGTTCGACGGCGCGATCGAGGCGCTCGACGGGCTGCAGTTCTCACCCGAGGCGCGTGAGCTCGAGTTCCGCGCTCTCATGTCCGAGGGCTGGGCGCGGATGTCGAACGGGGAGCTCCGGCCGGCGCTCGAGCAGCTCGCCCGGGCCCGCGAGCTCGCGGAACTGCCCGGCTTCTCCGACGTCGAGCGGGCCGATGCCCTCTACCGGATGGGCGTCTGCCGCTACAAGCTGACCTCGATCAACACCGCCCAGACGCTCCTGAGCGAGGCACTCGACCTCGCCGACCGTTCCGGCGTCCCGTGTGACCGGCTCCGCTCCCACATCCTCGAGTGGCGGTCGCGCTGCTCGCGCCGCCAGCGGGACTTCGAGGCTGCGCGCGAGGACATCGAGCGTGCGCTCGAGCTCGCGGAGCGGCTCGACGACACGCTCACGGTCGCGCATGTCACGTTCCAGGCCTCGCTCGTCGCCGAGCGCGACGGTCAGTGGTTGCGCGCACGCACGCTCGCCGAGCGCGCGAAGGAGCTCTACGAGGCGCACGGCGACCAGCAGAACCTCGGTCGCATGCTCAACAACCTCGGCGGGCTGAACTTCCTCCTGGGCAAGCCCGAGGAAGCGGTCTCGTACCTCAAGCGCGCCTTCTCGGTGGCGCTCGAGGTGGGAAGCGAGGCGGACGCCGCGCAGGCCGTGTCATCTCTCGCTCAGGTGCACCTCGGCGCCGGCGAGTGGAATCTCGCCGAGGAGCAGGCCCGCCACGCCCTCGAGCTGCTCGAAGGGCGCGCCGACTTCCTCGACGAGATCGGCAACGCACAGATCGTTCTCGGCCGGTCGCTGCTCGAGCAGGACCGTCTCGACGAGGCCGAGCATGCCTTCGCCGAGGCCGAGCTCAGCCTGTCACAGCTTTCCTCCGCCAGCCATCGCGCGGTTGCCTGGACGGCTCAGGGCGACCTCGCCTCACGTCGTGGAGACGACAGCGCGGCCGCTGTCCTCTACCGGCGGGCCGCGGAGGCCCTGCAGGACGTCAGGTTCTAGAGAGGAGGTGATCAGGATGCTGCGGAAGATCTGCTTGGTTGGGGCTCTCATCGTGGTCGCCGTCAGCTTCGGCGCGTCGAACGCGTCGGCGGCTGCCCGCTGTGGGAAGCAGCACCACCATCCCAATGGCTCGTCGTTCTTCGGAGACGGGTTCTCCGACGGACGTGCGTCGGCCGGCCCCGGTGCCGACGGTTTCTCGGACGGCCGGGCCTAGAACGCGGTTCTAGCCTTCGCGACGGCCGCTCGCTGCCTCGGGGGAGCGGCCGTCCGAGACCTTTGTCTCGTTTGCTTCAGCCTGCTCGCGGTCGGCACGCGCTCTCGCGCGAATGTCGAACGTCCCGGTCATCAAGACGATCGCGGTGAAGCCGACGATGACGTTCACGATGATCAGCGTCACGCGCATGCCGACGCTGAAGCTGAGCGCCACGCTCTTCGACGTGACATTGCGGAACGCGTAGACGAGCAGCGCCTGCTCCGTCCCGATGCCCGCCGGGCTGAACGGGAACACCGTCGCGAGGCTCTGGCTGACCTGCACCAGCAGCGCGTTGTTCACGGTCGCGGGGATGCCAAACGCGCGGAGGAAGAAGAATACCGTCGCCAGGCGCAGGGACCAGTCGAGGACCTGCCAGACGACGACATGGCGCACGTAGTACTCGCGGTCGCGGAACGCAGCGAACCCCTGTGCGACCTTCGCCCTGAACTGCTCCACGCGCTCCGCGACCCACGCGACGAGGAGCGTCCCGAAGACGAGCAGGAGACCGAAGAGGATCAGGCCGGCGGTCGGATGCCTGAACGCCCAGCCGTAGTCCAGCGACGGCAGGCTCGGGCTGCGGAGGACGTCGAGGCCCGGCAGAACGCCCTGCGTCATCGCCCAGAGGAGGATGCAGCCGGCCACGACCATGTCGAAGAGGGTCTGCAGCAGGGTGCTCGACACCAGCGTCGTGTACGTCGAGCCCTCGATCCTGTGCCGCGCGAGATAGAGGCGAACGACGTCGCCGCCGCGTGCCGGGAGGATCGCGTTCACGCCGGTGCCCGCCACGTACGCGCCGAACATCTGCGGCCACGAGACGCGCGTGTTGGGGTACGCGGCCACGAGAATGTTGCGCCACGCGCGCGAGACTGCGACGAGCTTGCAGAGGTGGCACGCGACGCCGAGCGCGAGCCACTTCCACTCGACCGAGGCGAGATGGTCGAAGAAGACCCCGATGGCGTGGAAGACCGAGTGGAACATCGGACCAGTGTGGCCTACCGGCTAGAAGTCCCTGCCACCACCACCGCATCGCGGCCGGAGGGAAGCCCCGCCGTCGCGGCCGCGAGGGCGAGTGCTCTCCTCATGGAGCTAGAGCGCGCCGCGCCCGTCGTCGGGCGCCATGAAGGGGTAGCGGTAGTCGGTCGGCGGCACGAACGTCTCCTTGATCGTGCGCGGGCTGACCCAGCGGATGAGGTTCCACATCGAGCCGGCCTTGTCGTTCGTCCCCGAGGCCCTTGACCCGCCGAAGGGCTGCTGGCCGACGACGGCGCCCGTGGGCTTGTCGTTCACGTAGAAGTTTCCGGCCGCGTAGCGCAGCTTCTGATCGGCGAGCTCCAGCGCGTCGAGCTCGCGCGCGAAGACGGCGCCGGTCAGTCCGTACGGCGCGCCCTTGTCGATGAGGTCGAGCGTCTCGCCGTACTTTCCTTCCGGATACACGTACGTCGTGACGACCGGGCCGAAGAGCTCCTCGCGCATCGTGCGGAAGTCGGGATCGGTTGTCTCGAGCACGGTCGGCTCGACGAAGTAGCCCTCAGAGTCGTCGTAGCCGCCGCCGACGAGCACCTCGACCTTCGCCGCGGCCTTCGCCTCCTCGATCGCCTCTCGCTGAGTCTTGAACGAGCCTGCGTCGATCACGGCGCCCATGAAGTTCTGGAAGTCGGAGACGTCGCCCATCTTGATCGTGCGCACTTCCTCCACGACACGCTCGCGAATCTCCGGCCAGAGATTCGAGGGCGCGAACACGCGTGACGCTGCGGAGCACTTCTGTCCCTGGTACTCGAAGCTCCCGCGCACGATCGCCGTGGCGACGGCCTCGGCGTCCGCGGAGGGATGCGCGACGATGAAGTCCTTGCCTCCCGTCTCGCCGACGATGCGGGGATAGTTCCGGTAGTTCGCGATGTTGCCCCCGATCGTCTTCCACATGTCCTGGAAGACGGGAGTGGAGCCGGTGAAGTGCACGCCGGCGAGGTGCGGGCTCGCGAGGGCAGGATCCCCGATCTCGGCGCCGGACCCGCAAACGAGGTTGATCACGCCCGGCGGCAGGCCGGCCTCCTCGTAGAGCTTCATCAGGAAGTACGCGGTGTATGCGGCCGTCGAGGCGGGCTTCCAAACGACGGTGTTGCCCATCAGCGCGGCGCTCCCGGGCAGGTTCCCGGCGATGGCCGTGAAGTTGAACGGTGTGACCGCGAAGACGAAGCCCTCGAGCGGCCGGTACTCGAGCCGGTTCCACATTCCGGGCGACGAGATCGGCTGCTCCTCGTAGATCCGGAGCATGAACTGCACGTTGAACCGGTAGAAGTCGGTCAGCTCGCACGCGGCGTCGATCTCGGCCTGGTGCGAGGTCTTCGAGAGGTTGAGCATCGTCGCGGCATTGAGCGTCGCGCGCCACGGGCCGGCGAGCAGCTCGGCCGCGCGGAGGAAGACGGATGCGCGCTCCGCCCATGGGGTCCGGTGCCAGTCCTCCCAAGCCTCGCCTGCGGCCTCGATCGCCTGCTCGACATGGCTCGCGTCGCCCTTGTGCACCGTGGCGAGCACGTGATCCTTGTCGTGCGGCATGACCGCCTCGAACGTCTTGCCCGTGCGGATCTCCTTGCCGCCGATCACGAGAGGCGCCTCGATCTGCTCCGAGCGCATCTGCTCGAGCCGCACGCGCAGCTCCTCCCGCTCCGGTGTGCCGGGCGCATACGACTTCACCGGTTCGTTCTCCGGGAACGGCGGTCGGAAGAGGCCGGGCGCGGCGGACATGCGAGGCGATTGTAGGCTGATGACCGTGGCTGTGACGTGCCTTTCGTACGCCGTCAAGGGGTGGGGGAAAGGTGAGTTGTGGCTCGAAGACGACCGCGTCGCGTGGCACGAGCTGCCACGCCCGCGGAAGTCGGCGTCGACGCGGACGCCCAGGCGCTCGTCGGGATGGGGGGAGGAGCTCGTCCTGCGCTTTCGCGCCTACTTCGCCGGTGAGCGGCAGGACTTCGACGACGTCGAGCTTCAAGTCGACGATTGGACGCCGTTTCAGCTCGACGTGCTGAAGGCGTTGAGGGGCGTCCCGTACGGCGAGGTCGTCTCGTACAGCGACCTCGCACGGCTCGCCGGGCATCCGCGCGCGCAGCGGGCCGCGGGGACATTCTGCGCGAAGAACCGGTTCGGCCTCGTCGTGCCGTGCCACCGCGTCGTGGGCACGACGGGACTGGGCTCGTACGGCTCGCTGGGGCCCGGGTACAAACAGCGGCTGCTCGCCCTCGAAGGTGTCGCTGTCTGAAGACCTCAGGCACGAGCTCGCGGCGATCACGCCGAAGAGCGAGTGCGACCGCCTCGCCGAGCTGTCAGGGCTGTTCCACTCCGCGGGCAGCGAGCACTTCCGCGGGCGCGGAGAGGTGTCCGTTCACCTGGACCTTTCCGACCCCGCCGTTGCCAGGCGTGCCTTCAGCCTCCTCCGGGGATTCGGCGTCGCGTCGGAGATCAGGACCTACCGCCGCCGCGCGTTCGACGGCGGGACGCGGTACCAGCTCCACGTCGCCGGCGACGAGCGAGCGCTCCAGGTCCTGCACGAGGCGGGCGTTCTCAGCGCCCGGCTGACACCGCTCGAGTATCCGCCGCGACGGGTCGTCGCACGGTCATGCTGTCGCGCCGCCTACCTGCGCGGTGCCCTCCTCGGCGGCGGGTCGCTGAGCGGGCCGCGCTCGCCGCACCTCGAGATCCGGAGCGCCGGTCACGACGGCGCGGCGTTCCTCGCGCGCATCGCGGCCGAGGAAGACGTCCACCTCGCCGTCCTCGACCGCGGACGGCATGCGGTCGCGTACGCGAAGGGCAGCGAGTCGATCGGCGGCGTGCTCGCCCTGGCCGGCGCCGGCTCCACGGTCCTGCTCTTCGAGGAACGCGCCGTCGTCGCGGCGACGCGTGCGCGCGCGAACCGCCTCGCGAACGCCGACCACGCGAACCTCGTCCGGACGAGCCGTGCCGCGCACGACCAGCTGCGTGCAGTCGAGCGGCTCCGCCGAAGCGGTGAGCTGTCGAGGCTGCCGCCGCGGCTCGTCGAGATCGCCGAGCTGCGCGAGCGGCATCCGACGCTCTCGCTGCGCGAGCTCGCGGCGAAGTGCCGTCCGCCGGCAACGAAGGCCGCCGCGCACAGGCGTTTGCGGAAGTTGCAGGACCTCGCCGCACGCTGACACCGGGGACTACCGGTGTCCCGCGTGCGGTCACGCGCGCCCGCCGCTCGTCGACGTCGCCGCGCGGGAGATCGAGCTCGAAGGCCTCCAGGGCGTGGGTTTCCGGCTGGACACCCCCGCGGGGACGGGCCGCGTGCGTCCTTTCCGCTCCTTGTTTGTAGGCCCGGAGGTCGTTCATACTCAGCAAGCGGCGGGTCCGCGCTCGTCCGGCGCCGGATTCAGACCCCGTCCGACGCCACGGTCCTGAGCGTGGTTCAACCGGAGGGGGAGGTCGTCCTCGGAGCTTCCCCTCTGGCCCGCCGCACTTCTTCGAAGTGCGCCGTGCCAGAGGGACTTCATTCGGCCGACCGGCAGATCCGGTCGGCCTTTGATCGTCGGCGTCGCAAGCGACGCCTCAGTGGCCCGCCGCACTTTTTGGCCCGCCGCACTCTTTCGACGCCAACTCGGTGCCGTCTTGACACAGAGTCGTGAAACAAAGGGGTCAGACCCCAAGGGCGTGGCCCGCCGCACTTCGGGCCGGAGTCGCCGGGCCTCATTTAGACTCGCGGTATGGCGAAGACACGCGTTGGGATCAACGGATTCGGCCGCATCGGCAGGAACTTCTTCCGCGCGCACAACGAGCGCGGCGGGGATTTCGAGATCGTCGCGATCAACGACCTCGGCGACGCGAAGACGATGGGGCACCTCTTGAAGTACGACTCCGTCCTCGGGCAGCTCGAGGACGACGTCGAGGTCGGCGACGGGGTCATCAAGGCCGGCAAGACGGAGCTCAAGGTGCTGTCGGAGCGCGATCCCGCAGGGCTCCCGTGGAACGAGCTGGACGTCGACCTGGTCATCGAGTCAACGGGCTTCTTCACCGATCGCGACGGCGCGCAGAAGCACATCGACGCGGGCGCCAAGAAGGTCGTGATCTCCGCCCCGGCGACGGATCCGGACGTGACGATCGTGCTGGGCGTCAACGACGACACGTACGACCCGGAGCAGCATCACATCGTCTCCAACGCGTCGTGCACGACGAACTGCGTCGCACCGCTCGCGAAGGTGCTGCACGACAACTTCACCATCGAGCGCGGCTTCATGACGACGATCCACGCGTACACGAACGACCAGCAGATCCTCGACCTGCCGCACAAGGACCTGCGCCGTGCGCGTGCCGCCGCGATCAACCTGATTCCGACGTCGACGGGCGCGGCGAGGGCGATCGGTCTCGTCATGCCGGACCTCAAGGGCAAGGTGGACGGGATCTCGGTCCGCGCGCCGGTTCCGACCGGCTCCATCACCGATCTCGTCGTCCACGTGGGACGTGACGTCACCGTCGAGGAGGTCAACGACGCGTACCGCTCCTCGGCCGACACCGGCCGCTTCGAGGGCATCCTGCGTTACGCGGACGACCCGCTCGTCTCGACCGACATCGTGCACTCGTCGTACTCGTGCATCGTCGACAGCGAGCTGACGATGGCGGGCGGCAGCCACGTGAAGGTCTTCGGCTGGTACGACAACGAGTGGGGCTACAGCTGCCGCCTCGTCGACGTCGTCTCGAAGATCGCGGCCGACATTCCCGCGACCGTCTCCGCCTAAGGCCGGCGTGCGCAGGCCACGGTCGGTGCGGGACGCCGACGTCGGCGGTAAGCGCGTGCTCGTGCGCTCCGACCTGAACGTCCCGCTCGAGGGCGGGAGGGTCGCGGACGAGACGCGGATTCGGGCGTCGCTCCCGACCCTGAGGCTGCTCCTCGATCGCGACGTCGGCGCGTTGACCGTCTGCTCGCATCTCGGACGGCCGAAGGGGGAGGATCCCGCCTTCTCGATGACGCCGGTCGCGCGCAGACTGCGGGAGCTCCTGCCCGACGACCGGCTCGACGTGCTGGAAAACACCCGTTTCAACGCCGGCGAGACGAAGAACGACCCGGCCTTCGCGCGTGAGCTCGCGGACGACCACGACCTCTTCGTCCAGGACGCGTTCGGCTCGGTCCACCGCGCGCACGCCTCGACGGTCGGCGTCGCGGAGATCCTGCCCGCGTACGCCGGCGTGCTCCTCGAACGCGAACTGGAGGAGCTGGGCAGGCTGCTCGGGGACGTCGAGCGCCCGTTCGTCCTCATCTCGGGCGGCGCGAAGGTCGACGACAAGCTCGGCGTGCTGCAGAACCTCGGCGGCAGGGCCGACACGGTCCTGATCGGCGGGAAGATGGCCGAGCAGATCCGCGCCGAGAACCCGCTTCCATTCGACGTGGTGCTCCCCGTCGACGTCGTCGCCGCAAGCGAGTTCGACGAGGACGCCGAGTCGACGGTCGTGCCGTACGACTCGCTCCCGGAAGGTTGGCTCGGCCTCGACATCGGGCCTGAGACGCGGACGCTCTTCGCCGAGCGCATCGGCGACGCGCGCACGATCTTCTGGAACGGCCCGATGGGCGTCTTCGAGTGGCCGCCGTTCGCGGAGGGGACGAAGGCGGTCGCCGAAGCGGTCGCGGCCTTCGGACGCTCTGACGGTGGTCGGGGGCGCCGACTCCGCCCGGGCGCTTGCAGAGCTCGGTCTCGCCGAACGCGTCACCTGGCTCTCGACCGGAGGCGGCGCCGCCTTAGAGTTCCTCGAGGGAAAGGACCTCCCTGGTGTGACCGTGATCCCGGAGGTGTCGTGACGTGCTGATCGCCGGCAACTGGAAGATGACCAAGGGCCCCGCCGCGACGGCGGAGTTCTGCCTCGCTCTGCGGGACGAGGATCTCGGCGGCGTCGACGTCGTAGTCTGTCCGCCGTGCGTGTCCCTCGCACCGGCGGTGCAGCTGCTCGCAGGCACCGAGATCGCCGTCGCCGCGCAGAACGTCCACTGGGAGGACGAGGGCGCGTACACCGGCGAGATCTCGGCGTCCATGCTCCGCGAGATCGGCGTCTACGGCGCGATCGTCGGCCACTCCGAGCGGCGCCAGCTGTTCGGCGAGACGGACGAGAACGTCGCGCGGCGCGCGTCGGCCGCAATCGCCGCCGGGCTGTTCGTCATCGCCTGCGTGGGCGAGACCGCCGAGGAGCGAGAACGCGGCGAGACCGAGGACGTCCTCCGCCGCCAGGTGTCCGTCCTCGAGCCGGACGAGAACCTGGTCGTCGCCTACGAGCCCGTGTGGGCGATCGGAAGCGGCAAGACCGCGACTCCGGACATGGCGCAAGAGGCCCACGCCTTCGTGAAGTCTCTGCTGGCGGTGCCCGTGCTCTACGGCGGCTCGGTGAAGCCCGACAATGCCGCCGCGCTACTCGAGCAACCCGACGTCGACGGCGCGCTCGTCGGCGGGGCGTCGCTCGACCTCGAATCGTTCACCGCGATTTGCCGGGCAGCCGTCCGCTCGTAGCTCTCGTCATCCTCGACGGGTGGGGCTGCGCGCCGCCCGGCCCCGGGAACGCGGTCGAGCTCGCCGAGACGCCCAACTTCGACCGGTTGTGGGCTGCCTACCCGCACACGACCCTCGCGGCGTCCGGCGAGGCCGTTGGACTACCACCTGGACAGATGGGAAACAGCGAGGTCGGACACCTGACGATCGGCTCCGGGCGCGTCCTGTTCCAGGACCTCATGCGCGTGAACAAGGCCATCGAGGACGGCTCGTTCTTCGAGAGCCCACCGTTGAGGGGAGCGTTCGAGCGGGCCGAGCGCGTCCATCTCCTCGGCCTCGTCTCGCACGGCGGCGTCCACTCGCACATCGACCACCTCCAGGCGCTCCTCCGCTTCGCGCCCGAGAAGACGTGGATCCACGCGTTCACCGACGGACGGGACGTCTCGCCGCACGCCGCGGTCGACGACCTGGCCGAGCTGCCCGCGGAGAAGATCGCCACCGTCGTCGGCCGCTACTACGCGATGGACCGCGACGCCCACTGGGACCGAACCGAACGCGCTCTCGCCGCAATCCTGCGCGGGGAGGGCGAGCTCGCCGCCGATCCGATCGCCGCGGTTCGGCGTAGCTACGAACGAGGGATCACGGATGAGTTCATCGAGCCCGTCGTCCTCGAAGGCCGGCCGCGCCTCGATCCGGCGCGCGACACGGCGATCTTCTTCAACTTCCGTCCCGACCGCGCCCGCCAGCTCACCCTGAAGCTCATCGAAGCGGATGCCGATATCACGACGATGACGAAGTATCGAGCGGACTTCGACGTGCCGGTCGTCTTTCCGGAGCAGGACGTGCAGGAAACGCTGGCGCAAGTCCTCGCGGAGCACGACGTCCGCCAGCTGCACGTGGCCGAGACGGAGAAGTACGCCCACGTCACCTACTTCTTCAACGGCGGCCGCGAGGCCGAGTGGGGCGGTGAGACGCGAGTGCTCGTCCCGTCGCCGCGCGACGTCCCGAGCTACGACCACAAGCCCGAGATGTCCGCCCGTGAGGTCACCGAGCGCTTCGTGGAGGAAGTCGAAAGCGGGGAGTACGGATTCGCGGTCGTGAACCTCGCGAACCCGGACATGGTCGGCCACACAGGATCGATTCCGGCGACGGTGAAGGCCGTGGAGACCGCGGACGACTGCCTGGGCCGGATCGTCGAAGCCGTGGATCGGCAGGGCGGCGTGGCGCTGATCACGGCCGATCACGGGAACGCCGAGCAGATGCTCGAGGCGGACGGTGTATCACCGCATACAGCCCATACGACGAACCCCGTGCCGGTTGTCGTCACAGACCCCGGGGTGACCCTCAGAGGCGGCGGAGAGCTGTCAGATTTAGTGCCCTCTGTGCTGGGCTTTTTGAACTTAAAGCAACCTTTGCAAATGACCGGCAAATCGCTAACGATCCGGGCCTGATCCGGGCTATACTCCGGAACCTTTGTCGCTCCAGCAACCTGATTTTGGCGTCCTGCGGAAGGCTCAGAAAGGTGACGAGCGAGCCTTTTCCATCATCGTCCGCGCGTATCAGGTTCCTGTCTTCAACTACGTCTTGCGGCTGGTCGGTGACCGCTCGCTGGCCGAGGATCTGACGCAGGAGGTCTTCCTCCGCGTCTACCAGGGCCTGCCGAGGTTCTCGCTCCGCTCGAAGTTCACGACGTGGCTGTTCCAGGTGACGAAGAACCGCGTGCTCGACGAGCTGCGGGCGTCCGAGCGGAGGCCGCGTGCGGTCGTCGCGCTCGAGGACGTTCCGCCGCTCGAGGTCGTCGACGCGCCGATGGAGCGGCTGGAGGCGATCGACGCGGTGTGGCGCGCGGTGGAGGGCCTCAGCGTCGACCTCAAGATGGCGCTGCTCCTGCGCGACGTCGTCGGGCTCTCCTACACCGAGATCGCCGACTCGCTCGAGATCACGCTCGCCACGGTCAAGTGGCGTATCTACAAGGCACGTGAAGACGTGCAGGTGTCGATGGCCCGTGAGGGCATCACCTTCGGCGAGGAGAAGACTCCTCGGGCCGAAGAAGCCGTTTCCTAGTCCGACGCTCGGCTCGACGGTGAGTGGCGCCGGATCCAGGCGCTGAACCTCGTCGCAGCGGCCGACGCGGCGGGAGGCGAGGGCGACGGGCACGAGATGCCCGCGGCGAGGTGATTCACGCTCGACTGGAGCGGCTCTTGCAACGGCGGGGGCACGCGCTTCGCGTTGATGGCTGCGATCGTCTGCCGCTGCAGCCTCTCGGCGAGCATCCGGGCGCGACAGTCCCTGCCCGCCCGCAAAGCGTCCGCGACGTCGTCGCCGCCCGCGGCGAGCCCGGCGGCCAGGGCTCGAGGAAGCGTGGGCGAGGGAGGGGCCCCCCGATCGGTGGCGCCGCTCCCGCAGCCCGCCAGAACGAGCGCGGCCACGCAGGCTGCGGAGGTCTTGCTGAGCCTCACTCCCCGCGTGCGAGCCTCGCGGCGAGCGGCCCCGGAAGCTGTGCTGCCCGCATCTCCGCCTGCGTCTCCGACACCGGGTAGTCCGCCCGGCGGAACGCAGCAAATCTCTTCTCGGTGTCGAGGAGGAGCCAGGCGGCGCGCGGGTCGCCGTCGCGCGGCTGTCCGACGGACCCTGGATTCAGTAGCCAGCGTCCGTCGAGCTCGATCTCGGTGCCTGCCGGCGCCGGCCCGCCGCGGAGCCCATGCGCGTCGGTGGTGATCGCAAGAGCGACGTGGCTGTGGCCCACGAGCACGAGCGGAGCGTGCGAGAGCTCGAGCGTCGCCGCGGCCGCCTCCTCCGTCAGCACGTATTCCCAGACGGGGTCACGTGCGCTCGCGTGAAAGAGGTCGGCGCCCTCGGCAGTCCCGGCAGGCTCGAGCGCCTCGAGGAAGGCGCGCGCGGCCGGGCTCAGCACTTCCGACGTCCACCGCGCGGCTGCCGCGGCCTCGTCGTTGAAGTCGCTGAACGGAAGCTTCCCGAGCACCACGAGGTCGTGGTTCCCGACCAGCGACACGTCCGCGCGGCTCTCGACTGCGGAGCAGCACTCATTCGGCATCGGTCCGTAGCCGACGGTGTCCCCGAGGCACCAGACAGCGTCGACGCGCTCCGAGTCGATCTCCTCGAGCACTGCCTCGAGCGCGCGGAAGTTAGCGTGGACGTCCGATATGACTGCGACCCGCATGACGAGAGTCGCGACCTTAACGGCCGGTGCGGTCCTCTGGGTGCTCGCCGCCCTCGTGCTGTGGCGCACGGACGTCCCGTCGAACCTGCACATGCCGTCCCTCGACGAGACCACCGTGTTCGGCGCTGCGCTCGTCCGTCGCGCGGAGCACTACGAACGCTTCTTCCGCTTCGAGTGGGTCGTGAGCACGGTCGCGGCACTCGGCGTGCTTGCGGTGATGGTGCGCCGAGGCCCCCGCCTCGCCGGCCAGGTCGGGCTGGGGAAGGTGAACGCGGGGATCATCGTCGGCGCGATCACGCTCACCGCGGCGTGGGCGGTGATGCTGCCGTTCGAGCTCGCGGCGACGTGGTGGCAGCGCCGGTACGGGATCTCGAAAGAGTCGTACGGCGCCGTGATCGGAGCGTCGTGGGGCAGCCTCCTCTCCGAGGTCTTCGTCGGTTTCGTCCTCCTGGCTGTCATCCTCGGGCTCGCGAGGAAGTTCGGCTCGCGATGGTGGCTCGTCGCCGCGCCGCTCTTCATCGGAGTCGCGACCGCGCTGCAGGTGCTGCTGCCGTACCTCCTCACCGTCGACACGCATCCGCTGCGCGACCGAAAACTCGCGGCCCAGATCGAGCAGCTCGAGCGAACTGAGCACGCGGGCGATCCGAAGATCCTCGAGCAGACCGTCAGCGACCGGACGACCGCGGCCAACGCGTACGCGGTCGGAATCGGGCCGACCGAGCGGGTCGTCTTCTGGGACACGCTCCTGGATGGGCGCTTCAGCGACCGTGAGGTGCGTTTCGTCGCGGCCCACGAGCTCGGCCACATCGCCCGTAACCACCTCGTGAAAGGCGTCGCGTGGTTCGCGCTCTTCATCGTCCCGATTCTCGGGCTCGTCGCGTGGGTCACGGAACGACGGGGTGGACTGCGCGACCCCGGCAACGTTCCGCTCGTGCTCCTCGTGATCGTCACGCTCCAGCTGCTCTCGCTCCCGTTGCAGAACGCGGTGAGCCGGCGCTACGAGGCTGAGGCCGACTGGACGGCGCTGGTGGCGACGCACGACCCCGGTGCGGCGCGCGGTCTGTTCCGCCGCTTCGCAAGGACGGGCCTCGAGGACCCGACGCCGCCGTGGTGGGCGCACGTGTTCCTCGACACGCACCCAACCGTGCTCGCCCGCATCGAGCAGGCCGCCGCTTGGCGTCAGCGCAACGCGCGCTAGTTGTCGTCGTTCGAGGGCGGTGCTTCGGGGAGGTTCCGGATCCCCTCTTGTGTCGACCACTTGGAGTAGGAGTCCTGCATCGCGGCGAGCAGCTCCTGGAAAAACTGCGTCGACATGTTGACCCGCGACACCACGACGCCCGGGACGTCGCCCTCCTCGATCTCGTGGTCGATGCGCGCGAAGGTCACGGTGAACTCGTACGGCGAGAACGTGACGTTGGCGAAGTTCGCGTAGACCCCGGCCATCTGCTCCGGGTCGAGGTGGATGTTGAGCTGGCGATCCTGGGGCTCGTCTTCCACGCCGCGATACTACTGGGGTGGCACCGACCCTGGCCGTCGACCGCCTGACCGCGCGACTCTCCGACGTTGCGGGCGCGCCCGTGCAGCTGGAGCGGCCGAACGATCCGACACATGGGGACTTCGCGACGAACGTCGCGCTGCAGAACGCGGCTCAGAACGGACGGCCGCCGCGCGAGTACGCCGCCGAGCTCGCCGACCGAGCAGCAGCACTGGATGAGATCGAGCGCGCGGAGGTCGCCGGGCCGGGGTTCCTGAACCTCTGGGTAACGAGCGCATGGCTCGCGGCGGCGCTGGGCGAGATCGGCCCCGACTACGGCGGCGGCTCCGCGGACGCGGCTCAGAAGATCCAGGTCGAGCTCATCTCCGCGAACCCGGCGGGGCCACTGACGGTCGGCTCGGCGCGAAACGCCGCCTACGGTGACTCGGTCGCGCGCGTGCTCGCGTTCGCCGGCCACGAGGTCGAGCGCGAGTACTACTTCAACGACGCGGGGCGCCAGGTCGACCTGTTCCGCGAATCCGTCGAGGCGCGGAGACGCGGGGAGGAGGTGCCGGAGGGCGGCTACCAAGGTGAGTACATCGACGAGATCGCCGAGGTCGACGGCGATCCGGTCGAGCACATGCTCGAGGAGATCCGCCGGGAGGTCGCCGACTTTCGGGTGAACGTCGATACCTGGCGCCGGCAGGGCGAGATCGAGCGTGAGGTTCCCGAAGTGCTGCCGAAGCTCGACACGTACGAGGCGGAGGGGACCCTGTGGGCGCGGACGAGCGCCTTCGGCGACGACAAGGACCGGCCGCTCGTCCGCTCGGAGGACGGCTCGTACCTGTACTTCGCCGCCGACGTCGCCTATGTGCGCGACAAGCTCGAGCGCGGGTTCGACCTTGCGATCTACGTCCTCGGGGCTGATCACCACGGGTATGTCGCCCGCCTGAAAGCGGCGGCCGCGATGCTCGGCTACGACCCCGAGCGGATCGAGGTGCTGATCTACCAGCTCGTCCACATCGTCGAGGGCGGCGAGACGAAGAAGATCTCGAAGCGGCGAGGCGACGTCGTCTTCCTGCGGGAGCTCGTGGACAAGATCGGCGTCGACGCGGCGCGCTGGTACCTCGTCTCGAGAGGACACGATCAGCCGATCGACATCGACGTCGAGCTCGCAGGGGAACGGACGCAGAAGAACCCCGTCTACTACGTGCAGTACGCGCACGCGCGGATCGCCGGGATCCTGCGGAACGCCGGGGTCGCCGGGACGACCGACGAGGCGCCGAAGGAGCTCGAGCGCGAGGAGCGCGACCTGATCAAGCGACTGACCGACTTCCCCGCCGTTGCGGCGGAGGCAGCGGAGCGGCGCGCGCCGCACGCGATTCCGATCTACGCGATCCGCGTCGCGGATGACTTTCATCGCTTCTACCACGAGCACCGCGTCGTCGATTCGGACACGCAGGCGTTCCGTCTCGCGCTCGTACGGGCGACGCAGGACGTGATCGCGAGATGCCTCGACCTGATCGGAGTCGAGGCGCCCGAACGGATGTAGGGTGCCGGGCTGTGAGCGCCAGGCCGCCTGATCGGAACCTCGCGCTCGAACTCGTGCGTGTCACCGAAGCGGCGGCGCTCGCCGCCGGCCGGTGGGTGGGTCGCGGCGACAAGAACGCCGCCGACCGGGCGGCAGTCGACGCGATGCGCGCGATGCTCGACTCCGTGTCGATGGCCGGCGTGGTCGTCATCGGGGAGGGCGAGAAGGACGAGGCGCCGATGCTCTTCAACGGCGAGTCGGTCGGCGACGGCACCGGCCCGCAGGTCGACGTCGCGGTCGACCCGCTCGAAGGCACGCGGCTGACGGCGCTCGGCCAGCCGAATGCGATCGCCGTCCTCGCAGTCGCAGAGCGAGGGACGATGTTCTTTCCGGGAGCGGCCGTCTACATGGAGAAGATCGCGGTCGGGCCGCGCGGGATCGACGTCATCGACATCAACGCATCGCCGACGGAGAACGTCGCGGCTGTGGCGAAGGCGAAAGGCGTCACGACTCGCGGCGTGTCGGTCGTCGTCCTCGAGCGCGACCGCCACGAGGCGCTGATCGGCGAGCTGCGCGAGGCCGGCGCGAAGGTCTCGCTTATTCGTGACGGGGACGTCGCACCGGCCATCGCGGCGGCGCAGGAGGGGACCGGGGTGGACATGCTCTACGGGATCGGCGGGACGCCGGAGGGCGTGATTTCCGCGGCAGCTCTCAAATGCGTCGGCGGCGGAATCCAGGGAAAGCTCTGGCCACGCGACGACGAGGAGCGCCGACAGCTCGTCGGTGCGGGCCTCGACCCCGACCGCGTCCTGCGGACGGACGATCTCGTGGCGGGGGACGACGTCTTCGTCGCCGCCACCGGCGTCACGACCGGATCGCTGCTACGCGGCGTCCGCTACCTGCCGAACGGCGCGCTCACCGATTCGATCGTCATGCGGTCGCGGTCGGGCACCTCGCGGCGGATCGAGGCGAACCACCTGCTCGACAAGCTCGAGGCGCTGACCGGTCGCGAATACCGCTGAGCCTGTAACGCCCGACCTCCTCGCGAGACGGGCAGGCATGAGAATCGCCAGATTCGTCGCGCTGACGGGCTCGGCGCTCGTCCTCGCCTCGGGCGCGGCCGCCGCCGTCAAGGCGCCGGTCATCGCGTACAAGGACGATTCGTTCGGCCGCATCCTTGCGACCCCCAAGAAGCAGGCGCTGTACTTCTGGAACGTCGAGAAGCGCGCCGGAGGGAAGATCCGCTGCACCGGCGGCTGTGCGCGTCTCTGGCCGCCGCTCTACGTCAAGAGCAGGGCCGCGGTGCAGAAACGGATTCCCGGCGTGAAGGGGACGTTCGGCGTGATCCATCGCCCGAACGGGCGCCTGCAACTCGCGCGCAACGGCGTCGCCGTCTACACGTACGCGCATGAGGGACCGGAGCAGGTCCTCTGCGACAACGTCGACGGCTGGTTCGTCGTGCGGCTCTAGGCGGGCACCGCCTCCCGCTCCATCTCGGGCGCGTACACGCCCGTGCGCGCCGCGCTGTTCATCTTCGAGCGGTGGTAGTAGGCGTGTTGTGCCGCAGCGACGTTCTCCTCCTTGCCGACCCAGGCCTTGAGTGCGGGCGCCTGGAGCGCGCGTCCGTACGAGAACGACAGCTGCCAGGGATGCGGTCCGAGCTTGTTCATCTCGTTGAGCCGTGACGTCGCCTGCTCGTCGCTCTGGCCGCCGGAGAGGAACACGACGCCCGGGACGGCCGCCGGCACATGGCGGCTGAAGCACCGGACCGTCTCCGCGGCGACGTCCTCGTCGGACGCCTGCGTCGGGCAGTCGTAGCCGGACAGCACCATGTTCGGCTTGAGCAGGATTCCCTCCGGCTGCACGCGCTGGTCGCGCAGCTCTGTGAAGACGGCGTGGAGCGTGCGCGAGGTGACCTCGAAGCTTCGCTCGATCGTGTGGTCGCCGTCCATCAGTACCTCGGGCTCGACGATCGGCACGAGGCCGGCCTCCTGCGCGAGCGCCGCGTACCGCGCGAGCGCGTGTGCGTTCGTCCAGATCGCGTATTCGCTGGGAATGTCCTTGCCGATGTTGATGACCGCGCGCCACTTCGCGAACCGTGCGCCGAGCCCGTGGTACTCCTCCAATCGCTCGCGCAGGCCGTCGAGCCCTTCCGTGACCGTTTCGCCGTCCGCGAGCGCCAGCGGCTTCGCGCCGGTGTCGACCTTGATGCCGGGGATGATTCCCTTCGACTCGAGCAGCTTGGGGAACGGCGTGCCGTCGAGGCTGCGCTGGCGGATCGTCTCGTCGAAGAGGATGACGCCGCTGATGTACTCCTCGACTCCCTCGGTCGTGAAGAGCAGATCGCGGTAGGCCCGGCGATTGTCCTCGGTGGACTCGACCCCGATCGAGTCGAAGCGCTTCTTGATCGTGCTGTCGCTCTCGTCGGCCGCAAGGATCCCCTTGCCCTCGGCCACGATCGCGACCGCGGTCTCGTGTAGCTGCTGAATGTCCATGTGCTGAGTCCTCCCTCGTCTGTCCAGGCCGAAGTATTCCTCAGATGCGGGGGTTTCCTGGTGTTAGGAGCTCGTTAGGCGCCCTTGGCGGCGGCTGACCGCGCCAGTACGATTTCGCCACGTGTTTCGCCGTCTGGTCCTGCTCGTGCTCGTCATCGCCGCGCTGGCGCCCGTCCTGCGGGGCGATGCGGCCCCGATCGCCCTCGTCGAGCCGGGGGTGACGGTCGCCGGCGTGCCGGTCGGCGGCATGTCGAACGAGCAGGCGCAGGCGACTCTCGCGCCGGCCTTCGCGCGTCCCGTCCGTCTTGTCTACGGCGACCGCGCCTGGAAGCTACGGCTGAGCCGCTTCGGTGGGGAGGCCTCGATCGCCGACGGCGTGGCGCAGGCGCTCCAGGCCGACGCGGGCGAGGCGGTGCCGCTGGAGCCGACGGTCGACGAGAACGCGGTCGACGACTTCGCGCGCGCGCTCGACACGCGCATCGCGGTCGCGCCGAAGGACGCCGAGCTGACCGGACTCCGTGGGCTCGTCCCCGCGTACAAGGGCGAGGAGCTCGGCATCCGCGTGCTGAAGCGCCTGACCGCTCAGCGCATCACCAGGGCGCTTCAGACTCCCCGGATCCGGCAGACCCGCGTCGCGGTGAAGGAGGTCGAGCCGGAGAAGACGCTCGCGAACTTCGGTCCCGTGCTCGTGATTCGCCGCAGCTCGAACGAGCTTCGCTACTACATCCGCACGAAGCTCGTCCGCAAGTTCGGGGTCGCCACAGGGCAGTCGATCTATCCCACGCCGACGGGCATGTTCAGCGTCGTCGACAAGCAGCTGAACCCGTGGTGGTACCCGCCCGACTCGGAGTGGGCGAAGGGCCTCAAGCCGATCCCGCCGGGCCCGGGCAATCCGCTCGGGACGCGCTGGATGGGGCTGTCGGCGCCGGGTGTCGGAATCCACGGGACGCCCGACGACGCCTCCATCGGCTACTCCGCCTCGCACGGCTGCATCCGGATGCACATCCCCGACGCCGAGTGGCTCTTCCACCACGTCGAGCTCGGGACGCAGGTCATCATCACGGACGCCTAGAGCCCGGTCCCGCCGCCGCTAGAATTCGCGGCACGCGGACGTAGCTCAGTTGGTAGAGCATCAGCTTCCCAAGCTGAGGGTCGTGGGTTCGAGCCCCATCGTCCGCTTCGAGAAAGGCCCCGGAAACGGGCCTTTTCTCGTTCCAGGGGCGCGCGGGCGCGACGATTGGAAGGCCAACCCCTCAAATGTCCAGCAGGGCAGGAGGCGCTGCGCCCGTTTTCCGCCCAGGTCGCCTTCGCAGAGTTGATCGCGAGATCGATTAGCGGAGGATCGGCAGGTTTGGTGTGTTATTCCCGAGCCAGCGCTGCCGGAGACGAGCGATCGTGCCGTCCTTGGTGAGTGTAATAAGCGCGCGGTTGATGGCCGGCAGGAGGGAGCTCCCTCTCTCGAGCGCAGCCGCGTACCTCTCCTTCGTCACGATCCGTCCGACGAGTGGCCCGTAACGGTCGGGCGCCTGTCGGCGAAGGATTGCGAGTGCCGGTGCGTCGAAGATGACCGCGTCGCAGCGCTTCATGAACAGGTCGTACGACAGCCGTGATGTGTTCGGAACGATGAGCGGCTTTCGTGTGGGCTTGACGCGGTTCAGCACGAGGAGCGCTCCGGTCGTCGCTCGCTCTGCACACAGCTTCAGCTTGCGCAGATCGGAGAGCGAACGCGGCAGGCTCTGGAGATCCGGGCGCACGAGCACGCCCTGATCGACCTGCAGATACGGGGTTGAGAAGTCGACTCGACTCGCGCGCGGCGCGGTGATCGAGATTTCAGCGAGCGCGATGTCCCAGTCCGTTCGGCCGCCCCGTAAGAGGGCCGAGTGAAATGTCTCGTTGAGAAACTGCACACGCGGGATCCCAAGCTGTTTCGCGAGCGCGCGAGCGAGATCGATCTCCATTCCCTTGGCAAGCACGACCTTGCGGCCCTGAACCGACCCGACCTGGAAGCCCGCGCTCGGCATTGCCAGGCCGACGGTCAAGGTGCCGGCGGCCTTGGTCGGCGGCGACGCAGCGATTGCCGGCATCGTCACTGCCACCGAGGCGGCGACAACCGCTGCGATCATCGCCTTCACCGCGAGCGCGCGATCACGGTCACGGGGGTTCCGATCGAAAGTTGGTTGTAGAGCCAGGGCGCGTCCCAGCGCTGAACGCGAACACAGCCGTGCGAAGCGGGCGCTGGCGGCACGTCCGGGTACTCGTGGAAGGCAACGCCGCCGACGAAGTAGCTCGCCCACGGAAGCCAAACCTTGTACGGAACGGACCATGACCGTTGTTCCTTCCGCGTCACGCGGTACGAGCCGGTCGGCGTCTCGAAGCCTGGCTTGCCGCTCGAGATGTCGAGCAGGCGAGTCACCCGAGCGCCGTCGATCACGAGCGCGAGCTGACGGTCGAGCAGAACCTCGACGCGCCGCCCCGAGCCACGCACAACGGGCTTCGGCTGCGCCGCGGAGCTGAGCGCGGACCGCGTTGTCGCGCCTACCACCCCGTCCCGGCCCAGCCCCGCCCACTTCTGGAAGGCCACGACTGCCGAAGCCGTCCGGGGGCCGGCCTTACCGTCGACCGCGTCACCGGGGAGAAAGCCGAGCGCAGCCAGGCTCTGCTGCAACGAGCGCGTGTCCGGTGACGGCGTCGCGGGCGGCGGCGGCGCAGGCGGCGCCGGAGGCGGGAGCGTGGGCGCCCGCACCGCTTTCGCCGTCAATGGGTACCGCGTGACGACACCCGGGAAGAGCCCGAGCGGCGTACCGCCCTTCACCAGCAGCTGCACGGAGCGCACGCCCTCGGAACGGGTCGTCGTGAGCACGACCTGTGCAACACGCGCGGTCAGGCTCTCCGCCCTCGTGCCGAGCGCAAACCTCTCACCGAGGTCCACGGTCGCGACACCGTTCTTCAGAGAGAGACTCCGGAGCGTCGATCCCGCGGGGATCTGGGACTTGATATCCCGCTTCGCCTCGGCCTTCGTCGGCCCGGCGAGGAGGGCCGTCAACGCCGCCTTGAGGTTGGCGCCCGGACGATCGAGGTAGATGACTTGCTCGCCTTGGAGGAACGCCACCTTGACCGTTCCAGCGCCCTCTTGCTGCTTCGCGGCGTCAGCCACTGATGAGAATGCGGCTGCGGCGATGACGACGAGCCCGGCGGCAACTCGCAACGCCGTCTTCTGCGTCGGGACGGCCACGACGCGGCGAGTCTACTGCGGCACGCTGCGCAGGAGAATGTCGACGTCGCTCGTCGGATTGCCCCGTGTGATCACCCGGACGACGTCGCCGCTCTCGAAGAGGGACCTGCTCGCCAATTCGGATCTCCGCCTCCACGGAGTAGCTCTGATCAGCGTCGATCTCCGGATCCTCGTAGCTCAACTCGAACGGGATCGGCACCTGTCTGCCCTGGGATTCGATCGCCTGCTCGGACAACACCGAGGCCACTCCGACGAGCCGTACAACGACTACGGCATCCTCGCGGAGCGCGATCCGCTCACGATAGAACACGGATCCGGAAACCGTGCCGGTCATCCCGCCACTGCGTCGCCGGCTGGACTGTGCTTCGCCCGACCGCTTCGCCAGTTCCCGATCACGATCAGTGCCGCCGCCCCTGCGACGAAACCGACGACGAGGAACGCGGAGCGGAGCAAGACACCACCGTATCCGAGGTGGGCGGCGTCGACGAACGGATACGGATACCAGTCCTCGCTCGCGCCTCGAACGAGCGTGTAGATCAACCACAGGACCGGATAGATCAGCCACGCAAGGCTCGCTGCCACTGGCAGACGGTGACGCGGCGGATCCCACACCCAGTCCGCAACGACGACGACCGGGATCAGCTTGTGCACGGTGAAGTCGACCCAGCCGATGTGCGTATCGAGACTCTCCTGCAGGCCACTAAGGAGGAGCGCGAACACGACCCCAGTGATGGCGATGTACAGAGTGATGGCCCCGCGCGCCAGATCGAACAGGAGGGACCGTTCGTCGCGACGGATCAGCGCCATTGAGAACAGCAGCGCCGCGGCGAGGATGTTGCTCTGGATGGTGAAGAAACTGAAGAAGTTCCCGGGATTGAACAGGCGCACCGTCGCCCGCAACGATGCGAACTGATACGTCATCGCGACGACGGTCGTGACCGCGAAGACGACGCGGGCGACGCTCACAAGCAACGTCCGCGCTTGCACCGCTCGTACTGTACGACGACACGCGCGCTGACGCCCGACTCCTCCACGGGAACGTCGGCTTCCGATGTTCCCAGGATGGCTGAGCCCTCGGGCTACCGGCGAGCCGTTCTTCGGGCGGAGGAACGCGGCCGTCTGCGCGCCCCGCGCCAGGGGTACCTGCTGGTACCCTGGCCCGAGTAGTGCCTCGGGGGTGCATCGAGCGCCTGGCAGCGATGAGAGGGAGTCGCGTCTTCCATCGCTTGGGGCGAGTCGCTGTCTTCGTGGCATTCGCGGTCGCGTTCGGGACCTTCACGTCACCGGCTTTGGCGGATCGCGGCTTCACACCGCGGTTCAGCACGAACGACACGGGCAACATCACGATCGCCGCCGACGCGCTCGAGACGTGCCCGGTCGCGACAAGTGGGTGCCCCGCAGCGCAGGCCGGGACGGGCTCGGTGCTGAACAACAACAACTGGACGATGCAGCGCCTCGACGCCGACGGCGACCCGGCGACGAGCCTCGACTCGTCGATGGCGACGCTGACGCTGCCGCCGGGTGCGACGGTGTTGTTTGCGGGGCTCTACTACGGTGCGGCGACGACCGCCGGCACGGGTGGCGCTGCAGCAAACGCTGCTCTGCGCAACACGGTGAAGCTGAAGGTGCCGGGCGCCGCCGCGTACACAACCCTGACGGCGCCGGTCCTGGATATCAGCGCGGCAAGCGCCGACGGCCGCTATCAGGGCTTCGTCGACGTCACGGGCCGGGTCGCGGCAGCGGGGAACGGGAACTACTGGGTGGGCGACGTCCAGGAGGCCACCGGCCAGGATCGCTACGGCGGTTGGGCGATCGTCGTCGCGTATCGCGATCCGACACAGGCGGCACGGAATCTGACGGTGTTCGACGGGCTCCAATCGGTGACGTCGGGCAGCCCCCGGTCACGGTGCCGCTGACCGGCTTCAGGACTCCGCCGGTGGGTCCCGTGCGAACGACGCTCGGCGTGTGACTCGGGAAGGGCGTTGATCGCTTGACGTTCACGACACCACGAGGAACAGCGACCGGCACGCCAGATCTCCGTCTGTGACCGCCTGCCGCAGTGGCTCGTCTTCGTGCGTGCGCGCGGTGCCCACTTCCGCCGGGGTCAGGCATGCTGGCAGTTGGCGAGCCTGCCGGCAGCGAGAACGGTCCGTTACCAGATTCGCGTGCGCGCCGTGGGTGTCGGTCGCCGCCGCTACGTGATGAACACCGCCAACGTCGAAGGTGACAACGTCGCGAGGTGCAGCCTTCGCTCGCTCACGGCCGAGACACGAACCGCCACTAAGACGTGCCGGGCGGGCGCTCGCATCCAGGTGCTTCCGGCAGGGAAGGAACGAGGTGGCGGCACTACGGGCTAGTGCTCTCGTCGCTTTGGTCGTGCTCGCGACCGGCGGCGGGCTTGCGGAGGCGGAGTCTCCACCGGGCCCGGCTGCGCCGACCCCGACCGAGGCGTGGATCGCGCGCGTCGTCACGCCTGTCGACGCGCTGCGGGAGCCGGGCGCGGGCTCGGCCGTGATGCACGTGCCGACCCCGGCGAACTGGAACCGCGGGACCGTCGGCCTGCTTGTGCTGGGCACGACCACCGCCGCCGACGGCTCGCTGTGGCTCAGGGTTCGCCTTCCCATTCGGCCCAACGGCACGAGTGCGCTGGATACCTGCAGACGAAACCGCTCTCAGCCCGACGCCGTACCGCATCGAGATCCTCACGCGGCAGCGGATCGTGCAGTTCCTCGAGGCGGGCCGGGTCGTGCGCACGTTTCGGGCCGTCGTCGGCGCGCCGCAGTGGCCGACTCCGCATGGGCTGTTCGCGGTGAGTGAACGCGTCCCCCAGCCGAACCCAAAGGGATTCCTAGGCCCTTCGGCACTGCACCTGACGGCGTTCTCCAACAAGCTGATCCACTTCGACGGCGGCCCGGGCACGGTTGCCATCCACGGCCGCGGAGGAGCCAGCCTTCTCGACCCGCTCGGAACGGCTCGCAGCCACGGCTGCATCCGCATCACCAACCGCGCGATCGACTACATCGAGGCGCGCGCGGTGAAGGAACCCCGTCCTGATCGGCTGAGGACGCGACGTCTCAGCCGGAAACGCGCAACCGCCGTAGTCGCGAGCCTCCGAGTTATGGGGAGATTGAGCGTGGGTTGCGCGAGCGTGCAGTCTCAGATTCACGCGCCGCCGAAATCCTTGAGTGGGGAGCGGAGAGTCGTCAGTGAGCGCGCGCCAGTTGCGCGCCAGTCCTCACCCCTTCTCGAGCGGCTTCCGGCGAGCCCCATCGTCCGCTTCGGAGGAGGTCAGGGTCTGGAGGCCGAAAACAGGGGTCTGGTGCTTCGGCCACTGATGCCCGGGGCCAAGAAACGGTGCCGCCGTAGCGATCAAGGGAGAGCCCCCTTCTACCTTGATGCAGCACCGTTTCTCGCGCCCGGCGCGCAAAGGCCAACATCAGCAGAACGAGTCCTCTCGCTACGGGAGTCGAACGACCGCGGCTAGTCCAGCGCAGCAGGAGTATCGCTGCAAAATGTTGCGAAAGCAACAAACTCGTCCGGAGAGGTCTATGGTGGAGGGAGCGGGTCGGCGTACCGTTCGCTCAGGGCGGTTCTGAGTCCCCCGAATCGACCCGAGGAACGGGTCCAGCGCAAACGCCGGCTCGCGCTTAGCGAGAGCTCAATCCCTGCAAGCGCCCTGCGAGTGTTCGAACGGAAACTGCTCGTCGGTCGACCTCAGTTCACGATTCGCCTCGCGAGGCTTCCCACTCACCTCGCAGGAGCGCGTATTCGACGTCTCCCTTTTCTTCGCCTTCGATCCTGTATGGCCATGGTTGGTGGAAACTCCGGACGAACCGGAGCCCGGCCTTCTCCATCACACGGCGTGAGGCAACGTTGACCGCCATCGTCCCCGCGTAGACACGTCGCGCACCGCGCTCGAAGGCGTAGTCGATGAGGGCTCGGGCACCCTCGGTCGCGTAGCCCTTTCCCCATGCGTCCTTGCGCAAGCGATATCCAAGTTCGACTTCGTCGTCGGGGTCTCGGTCGTCGGGGCGCAGGTGGAACCAGCCGAGGAAGTTCCCCGACACCCTTTCTTCTGTTGCGAAGAAGCCCCACGCGGGCCAGCGGGCGTAGTGACGGAGGAATGCCGGCAGGACGTCCTCTTCGATCTCGCTCTGCGGCGTGGTGATGCCCCCGGTGATGAATTGCATCACGGATGGGTCGCTGTCCAGCTCGACAAGCGAGTCGACGTCGTCGTCCGTGAAGCGTCGGAGGACAAGTCGTTCCGTCTCCAAGACGCTCGGCATACGCTCATTGTCGTCGGACATGCCCGGCGAGCGCGTGTGCTCATCTCGCGGTCAGCGAATCGACACTGGTGTCCCTAGGGGCATCAGCCGGGCGAGGCGGAGAATTGCGGCGTTGCGAAGGCGGATGCAGCCATGCGAGATCCGTCCCGGGAGGAGCTGCGGCGTGTCGGTTCCGTGGATCCCGACGACGCCGCCTTTCGGCCAGTCCGTGAGCCAGGGTTGGCGTGCGCTGGTTCCGAACGCGACCGGGCCGTACATGGGGCTATCGAAGTGCTCGAGTAGGACCCTGACGTAGAACTCGCCGCGCGGCGTCGGCCAGCGCGGTTGCCCGACTCCCACGGTTGTCCTGAACACCACGCGCCCGTTGCGCAGGAGGACCGCGGTGAGCCGTGCGCGATCGATGATGAGGTGCGTACGGACGATGTGGAGGTCACCGAGCGCCTCGCGCGGCACCCAGCCCCTCTGCCCGTTCGGCAGCGCCGTGAGCGGAACCCGGAACCAGAGCTGTCCCTGGTCGTCGCGGAGTGCGGTCTCGATGAGCACGAGGTCGGTCTCGCCTTCTGGAGTCACCGCGCGAACGACTCCGACGGGGCTCGCGGTTGCTGTCGGCTGGCTCCTCGCGACGACGCGACGGAGGACGTACGCCCACCGGTAGACGTTGTCGACGCCGCTGAGCCGCACCTCCGCCGGCGACGACCCTTCGTCCGCGCGTGCGGTGTCGAGAGCCAGGCCGCCCAGCGGGAGCGCTGCGGCCAGGATCAGCGCAACGCGCCCGGCACGCACGACCCTCACCCCGTGAACCCTGGGAGGACGCCACCGGCGCGCCCGACGACGTCGACGAACGCGCGGTCGACGTTGTCCCCCGGGGTCGGGTCGGGTCGCGAGTGGGTGACCGTGGCGACGTTGCCGATCGTGCCTCCGGCAGTCGGCCGTACGGCGACGATGACGCGCACGACCGCGCCCGGCGGCAGCTCCGCGATCGAGCAGCGCACCTGCTGCCCCGACGTGGTGCAGCTGCCGCGGTTCGACGAAGCGGAGAGCAGCTCCAGCCGCCGGTCGACGTCGTCGACGATCCTCACCCTGAGAGCGATGTTCGGGCCCCTGTTGAGCACCTGGATCGTGTAGGTCAGTCGCCGGCCTGCGAAGACCGTGCCGCTCGGCGCGGTCTTCTGTAGGACGAGGTCGGCGGAGGGCGCGGCTGGTGCGGTGATGCAGTTGCGGGGGAATCTCGCCGTCGCCGTGGTCGTCCTGATCTCGCCGTTGGGGAGTCTTACGGCCCAGGTCAGGTCCCTTCCCCGCGGCACATTCGTGACCGTGAACGCATGGCTGACGATGCCGGGTATGAAGACGCTCGGTTGTCCCTGGTCGATCGGCGCGGGGGTGACGAGGTTCCGCCCTCCGATCGGGATGGTCACGGTCTGCTCGCTGGCGTTGACGTAGCCGAACATCGCGTCGTACGTCCGTTGGTTCCCCAGGTGCAGGACGCAGGTCGCGAACACCCCTGACTGGGGCGGACGCAGCGCCGGCGGAGGCTCCGTCGGCGGAGGCTCCGTCGGCGGCGGCCCGCTGCACTTGGTCGTCAGGTACTGGCTCGCCGCGGCCGACCGCGGGCTCGAGAACTCCACCGTCCAGACGAGGACCGAGCCGTTCGGGATCCCGGTGACAGTCACCGCGTTCCGCACCGTGCCGGGCTCGAATGTCGTCGGCTGGCCGCGATTCCCGGGGGCCGGGAGGAAGGTGTTCGCGAGCCCGAGCGGGATGATCTGGGTCGCGCGGTTGTCGTTCTCGTAGCCGAAGACGGCGTCGTACGTGTCGGCGTGATTGGTGACGCAGGTGGTGAAGACGCCGATCGGGACCTCCTCCGCGGGGGGCGGGTCCCGGACCCGCGTTGCACTTCGTCTCGAAGGAGGCACTCGCGTCGGCCGAGCGAGCCTTATCTGACGTTACGACCCACACGAGGTGTGTCCCGGTGGGGATGTCGGTGACGGTGAACGCTTGCTCGACGTGCCCGGCTCGAACGTCGTCGTCTGGCCACGGTTCTCGGGGGCCGGGAAGAAGCGGTTCGCGTCGCCGACCGGGACCGTGGACGTCTGCGTGTCGTCGCTCGAGTACCCGAACGTGGCCGAGTACGTCGACCCCTGGTTCGTCACGCACGAGACGAAGACTCCGAGCCGATACGCGCCCGGTGGGTTCGGCGGACTCTCCGAGCAATGCGTCGGGAAGGCCTCGTTGGCGGTCGCGATGCTGACCTCGCCCGCGTAGGTGACCGTCCACTCGACGTCGGAGCCGGCCGGGACGTTCGACACGGTGAAGGCGTTCGTGTGCGGGCCGACGTCGAACGTCTCGGGCTGGCCCGCCGGCCCGGTGCTCCCCCTGAACGTGACGCTGTTGGTGCCCGCCGACGGGAATCTGCACCGGCGTGCCGTTCGGGTTCACGTAGCCGAAGGTGGCCTCGAAGGTCGAGCCCCGATCCTGGATGCACGTGACCGAGATGGAGATCGGCTCCGGCGGCGGCTGCTCCGGCGGCTCCGGCGGGGGGTTGCACTTCTCCTGAAAATCCGAGGTCGCGCTCGCCGTCTCCGTCGTAGCGGACGTCAGTGTCCAGACCAGCGTGGTTCCGTCCGGTATGCCCGAGATCGTGAATTGGTGTGTGCCGACTTCGAAGCTCGACGGAGGGCTTTGTCCCGCGGGCGCGGAAGTCAGGTTGTTCTCGGGGGTCCCTGCGGGAATCGTCGCCGCGGCTGCGGCGGAGTAGCTGAACCGCGCGCTGAACGTGCCGGTGGCGTTGTCGACGCAGCTGACGCCGATCGCGATCGCAGGCGGGCCAGGCGGCGCTGGACCCGTGTCGCAGGGTGCCGACGACGCGTTCACGACCGCGGTGGTCGTCACGCTTCCGGTGGTGACGCTCCAACTCACGGTCGACCCGGTGTTTCCGGTCACGGTCACCGCCGTCGAGGCGGTCCCGGGCGTGAACGTGCCGGGCTGACTGCGGTTCTCGGGGGCCGGGGAGAAGGAGTTTCCCGACCCCACGGCAATGGTGACTTCCTGCTCGTTCGGGTTCGTGTACCCGAAGACGGCGTGGAAGATCGAGCCGTCGTTGTCGACGCAACTGCCGAACACCTGGATCGGCAACGACGGCTTGGCGGCTCCGGCTCGGCGGCGTCCGGCGGCTTCGGCACGTCACAGCCGTTCGCCCAGATCGCCTGCCCGGTCGAATCCCAGTTCTTCCCGGGATAGTGCTGAGTCTTGTCGTTCTCGACGTAGTCGAAGGGCGGGATGATGTCGTCCTCGTGGTCGCCGTGGCCCTTTCTCACGATCGAGTCGTCGTCGACGCTGATCTGGACGAACGGGTTCTTCTCGCTCGAGGTCGCGTGGCAGATCGTGACCTTCGTCGCTCCCTGGACCAGCGGGATACCGGGAGCCTGAGTCAGGGCTCCCGTCGCAAGCCCGGCGGAGGCTGCGAGACCGACGGCGGCCAGCCCGAGCGCAACCGTGCGCTTCGTGACTGTGAGCACTACCCCGCCATCTTCCCGGGCGGACGAGTAACCCCTCTTCGCCCAGAAGGGGTGAAGCTTCTCGGCGCCTCGGCTACTTCCTGACGGTCACAGGGGCGAGAATCCGGAAACCGTGCGATGTAGGAGTACAGGCTGCTGGGTGACCGGCGCTCTCGCTCTTCTGATGCTTGCCCTCATCGTGGTCGGTGCCGGCCCCGCATCCGGATCGCCGCCCAACGTGCGAGCAGTCGCTGCGCAGTGCGCAACGGGCAGTGTGTCGGCAACGATCGCGGGGAAGCGCGTCTGCCTTCGCCGTGGACAGCGGTGCCTGAAGCGACTGGACCGCCAGTACCACCGCTACGGCTTCCACTGCCACTCGGCGCGGCTCGTCGGGGGCCCGAAGTCGCCGACGCCGCTTCCGCCGGCAGGGCGGGTCGTCGCGACGCTCGACATTCCTTCGACCGGAGGAATCGCCTTCGGCGCCGGCTCGGTCTGGATCGCAAGCACGAACTCGCACGCGGTTATGCGCGTCGCTCCAGACAGGAACGCAATCGTTGCGACGATTGCCGTCAGCGACCTGTTGGCCGATCCCCTTCATGGCCCAACGCTCCTGGCCTTCGACCACGGCTCGCTGTGGGTCCTCGACGGAGCTGCGGACTGCAGCTGCGTTCACCGCGTCGACCCCTCGACGAATCGAATAGTCGCAACGATTCCGCTCGGCACTCCGACGCAGTTCCGTGTCGCCCCGCTCGGAATCGCGACGACCCCCGGCGCCGTCTGGGTGACGAATCGTTGGGGAACCGAGGACGCCCCGGCGGGCTCGGTCGTCCGGATCGACCCCGCGACGAACCGCGTCGTGGCGATCATCGGGCTCGGCTCGAGCTTCGAGGGCAACGGCGGCCCGACGGGCATCGTCGCGGGCTCGAACGCGATCTGGGTTGGTGTTCCAAGCCTGAAGTCGGTTGTGCGGATCAACGCTTCGACCAATGCCGTCGAGCTCAGAGTTCCGGGGTTCACGTGTGTCGAGGGCCAGTTGGCCTCGGACGACTCGGGCGTGTGGGTCGCCGACTGCGACGCCCTCCGTCTGATCGACGTCCAGACGGGCACGATCGCGAAGAAGATCCCGATCCCTGGTCCACCCGGGAACGGGATTCGCGGGATCGGGGCCGCGTACGGCTCCCTCTGGATTCAGGCCGGTCGACTCTTCCGGTTCGATCCGGGAAGGGGCGCGTTCACGGGCTCGCTTCCGTTGTCGCCGGCCCTCGTCTGGACCGAGTTCAACCTCGCCTTTGGATTCGGCTCGGTCTGGGTCCGACGATTGGACAAGCTTCTCCGGATCGAGCCGCAGGGCTCCAAGCCCCACGCACGGGCTCAGTTCAGCGACTTCGGGTCGAGCCGGTACAGCTGGCCGCCGCCGGTCGTGAGGTAGATCCGCCCGTCGGCGTCGACGCCGAGGCTCGTCGGGGCCTTGACCGTAAGCCCGAGCGTGACCGCGACGGGCTTCGCCTGCGCGGGATTGATGGCGTAGAGGATTCCCTCGCAGAGATCCGTGAACAGATAGGTGGCCCGCAGCTCCGGCAGCCGCGGATCGTGTGACACGACACCGCCGATCACGCTGCAGCGCGAGCCCTCGTGCGCGTACTCGTAGAGCGGAGGCGTCAGTTTCGCGCCCGCACACGACGCAGGACGCGGAATCTCTTCCGGCGGGACGACGGTTCCCTCCTCGCACGGCCACCCGTAGTCGAGCCCGAGCTGGTCGAGCGGAAGGCGGTCGATCTCCTCGCGCGACCCCTCGCCGACGTCGCCGATGAGCACGCTCTTCGTGTCCGGGTCGATCCAGAAGCGCCACGGGTTCCTGAGGCCGTAGGCGACGATCTCCGGGCGCGCTCCGGCGTCGACACGAACGGGATTGCCGCTCGGGATCGAATACGGGTCGCCGCCGCGCGGATCGATCCGCAGGATGCTGCCGAGGAGGTCGTCGAGCGTCTGCCCGTACACGCCGATCGGAACGGTCGGCACGTCCGCGCCGCCGTCGCCGACGCCGATGTAGAGAGAGCCGTCGGGCCCGAACTGCATCATCCCGCCGTTGTGATCCGCGGTCGGCTTGCGGATCTCGAGCAGGAGATGCTCCGTCGACGCGTCGATGACGTCGGGAGTCTCGGCGCTCTGACGGAACGAGACGATCCGGATGTTCCCGTCGAGGTCGTTGTAGAACGCATAGACGAGACGGCTGGCCGCGTAGTCCGGCGCGAACGCGATCGACAGCAGTCCCTTCTCCCCGTCGGGGCGCACGCGGTCGCGCAGATCAAGGAACGCCGTCGGCTGAACGGCGCCGTCCTTGATGAGCGCGACCCGGCCGTCCTGCTGCACGACGACGAGGCGATGCGTGTCGCCGGGCGGCGCGGTGACGTCGGTCGCGCCGGTGAGACCGTTCGCGACGAGGGTCAGCTGCACCTGGTCGCCGGTGATGACGGGCTTCATCGGCGGTGACGGCTGCGCGGGAGCCCTGACCTTGCCGACGCGCAGCGTTCCCTTCATCCCGAGCGCGGCATGACCGGGCACCGAGCAGAGGTACCGGTACAGCGCCGCCTTCGGGAGCTTGACCGTGACGCGCTGATGCTGTCCGGGCTGCAACCTGCGCGAGCCGCCGCGGCCCGTGAACCTGATGTCGTGGACGACATGGCCCTTGTTGACGACGACGAAGACGATCTTCCCGGGCTGCACCGCGGCGCGCGACAGCCTGATGTGGAAGTCCGTCAGCGTCACGGCCACCGGCGCCTGGGCTCTTCTTCCCTGAGCGGAAGCGCTTCCCCCGAGAACGACAAGCGCAAGCACGGACACGAGGACCGCGCAGACGACCGAGATCCGACCCCGCCTCCCTGGCACGCGCGCCCGAACATACGAGACGAACGTAAGGAAACTCTGAACGCGTCGCCCTTGCTGAGCGGGGAGCCGACTTCTGCCCCAGGGACGGCTCCCCGCCCGGACTGCCAAGGAGACGGCCTCACTGGGGATCCCACGCCGGCCTGTGGGGGTCTCATCGCCGGCATGGAGCGAGCCGCCGGCGCGACCTTCGCATGTTTCGCCGCCGCCTGCCAGACGGTGGGGCCGGCTAGCTCGTCCCCTAGACCCCTCTGGAGGAGCTTCGCCGCAGTTGCCGCAGACTGGGCTCAGAGCACGGCCCCATCCGGTAGACGCGGGCCGGCGGCCAAACTTGCGCGCTACTGCGGACGGCGCCTCAGGTGGACGTTCGGGACGATGAGCGAGCCCGCGCCGACGACGACGAAGAGGGCGAACGCGCCGCGGTAGAAACGCTCGCGCCCGTGCCAGCCGTCCTGGATCGAGATCGGCTTCTCCTCGTTGCAGCGCATCCCCTCGCGTCTGCAGACGAACTCTGCTTCCCGGGCGCGCTGAAGCCGGTCCTCCTTCGAGCGGTGGTCGACCACCGCGATGGATGTGAGCGCGACGAGCGCCAGGACGGACACCAGCGCATAGACGCGAGCCCGACCCCAAGGTCTCCGCATCGGTCGATTGTGGCTGGAATCCCGGCCCCGTGCACCCGCGACGTACTGTGTTCGCCGTGGACGCCACAAATGTGGAGATTCGTGTGCTCGGATGCCTCATCGAGAAGCAGCGGACGACGCCGGACGCGTATCCGTTGTCCCTCAATGCCCTCCGGCTCGCCTGCAACCAGGCGACGAATCGCGATCCCGTCGTCGACCTCGACGAGCCCGACATCCGCGCAGCACTCGAGCGCCTGTCGCAGCGCGAGTGGGTACGCCTGGCGAGCGGGCCGGGCAGCCGTGCGGTCAAGTACCGCCACCTCCTCGACCAGGCGCTCGGCCTCTCGGACGGCGAGCTCGCCGTCCTGGCGGTGCTCATGCTTCGCGGCGCGCAGACGCCCGGCGAGCTCAGGCAGCGGACGGACCGGCTGCACTCCTTTGCGTCCCACGAGGAGCTTGCGAGCACGCTCGAGGGGCTTGCCTCGCGCGAGCTCGTCGTCCGCGTCGACCGGCGCGCGGGGCAGAAGGAGGACCGCTACCGGCAGCTGCTCGGCGGCAACGGTGAAGAGCCGCCCACGGCGGCGCCGGAGGACGACGATCGCCTCGCGGCCCTCGCGGAACGGCTCGGCCGGCTGGAGGCGACGGTAGACGAGATCCTGGAGCGGCTCGCTCGATAATCTGCCGGGCGGTGGGGGACGGGGACGCACTCGCGCAGCTGAAGGAGCGCCTCGGGCGCATCGTCGACATCGAGCGGATCGCTCGTGTCCTCAGCTGGGACCAGCAGACGATGATGCCGCCGGCCGGCTTCAAGCACCGCGCCGACCACCTCTCGACGCTGCGCCGGCTCTCGCACGAGCTCCTCACCGACGAGAGCACCGGTCGGCTGCTCGATGAGCTCCGACCGCTCGAGGACTCGCTCGATCCCGACTCCGACGACGCGGCACTACTGCGCGTCACTCGGCGCGATTACGAGAAGGCGTCGCGCGTTCCTGCCGACCTGCGCGCGGAGATGACCCGCGCGTCTGCGGAGGCCCATCCCGTGTGGGTGAAGGCGAAGGCGGAGTCCGACTACGAGATGTTCCTACCCGTGCTCGAGCGCCAGCTCGAGCTTCGGCGCCGCTACGTCGAGTGCTTCGGCGACGTCGACGAGCCGTACGACATCCTGCTCGACGACTTCGAGCCGGGCACGTCGACGGCGGAGGTGCGCGAGATCTTCGAGCCGCTCAAGGCGGAGCTGATCCCGATGATCGCCGAGCTGCGCAAGGAAGACGTGGACGACTCGTTTCTGACCGGGGCGTTTCCCGTCGACCGGCAGGAGAAGCTCGACAAGGAGGTCGTCGAGCTCTTCGGCTATCGGCCGGACACGTGGCGGCTCGACCACACCGAGCATCCCTTCGCCTCTGGCGCGGGCGTCGACGACATCCGGATCACGACGCACTACGACCCGTCGTCGATGAAGTCTCTGTTCTCGACGATGCACGAGTACGGACACGGCCTCTACGGGCATCAACTGCCGCGACACCTTCAGCGGCTGCCCACCGGCGGACCGTGCTCGCTCGGCATCCACGAGTCGCAGAGCCGCCTCTGGGAGAACCTCGTCGGCCGGAGCCGTCCGTTCTGGCGGCTCTTCTACCCCAACGTGCAGGAGACGTTCCCGGAGCAGTTCAGCGGAGTCGAGCTCGACGCCTTCCTCGCAGCGATCAACCGCGTGAAGCCGTCCTTCATCCGCATCAAGGCGGACGAGGTGACGTACGGGATGCACGTGATTCTCCGGTTCGAGCTCGAGCAGGAGATGATCAACGGCCGCGTCGACCTCCGCGAGCTTCCGCGGGCCTGGAACGAGAAGATGAGCGAGTACCTCGGCGTCGACGTCCCGGACGACGCGCACGGAGTCCTCCAGGACACGCACTGGGCCTCGGGCTCCATCGGGTACTTCGCGACGTACCTGCTCGGGACGGTCATGTCCATCCAGATCTGGCAGAAGGCGCAGGAGCAGATCCCCGACCTCGAGCAACAGGTCGAACAGGGCCGGTTCGAAGCGCTTCGCGAGTGGCTGGGCGAGAGCGTCCACAAGAACGGCAAGAAGTTCCTGCCGCAGGAGACGCTCGAGCGCGCGACGGGGTCGACCCTCGACTCGCGGCCCTACATCAGCTACCTGCAGACGAAGTACGGCGCCGGCGTCGCGGCGTAGCGCCTAGCTCGGCCAGGCTTCCGCGAGCTTCCGGCGCGAGTCCTCGAGGTGCTCCGGCAGCACCTTCGTGTCCGCGAGCACCGGCATGAAGTTCGTGTCGCCGGCCCAGCGCGGCACGACGTGGAGATGGACGTGGTCGAGGACGCCGGCGCCCGCGACGCGCCCGAGGTTCCAGCCGACGTTGTAGCCCTGCGGCGCGTAGGTCTGCGCCAGCGCGCCGATCCCCGCCGACGCCAAGCGGTGCAGCTCCAGGACTTCGTCCTCCTCGAGGTCGCCGAACTCGCCGACGTGGCGTGTGGGAGCGACCATGAAGTGTCCGGACGAGTACGGGTACTTGTTCAGGAGGGCGATCGCGCGCGTCCCGCGCCTCAGCACGAGCCGCTCCTGCGTCGTCACCCTCCACCGCGGCGCAGAAGACGCAGCGTGGGTCGTCGTCCGCCGACTGGATGTACTCGAGGCGCCAGGGCGCCCACAACTGCTTCACGCAGGCGAGTCTAGACGCGTGTCCGCGGGCTCGACCGGGACGCCTTCCCGGTCGGCAGGGACGCGGAGCGCGGCGAGCCACATGGTGGACGCGACCATCCCGCAGACGAGCAGCAGGGAGGTGGCGATGAGGAGGGCCTGGAGCGTCAGCATGCGATCTCGGTCCGCCTCTTCGGCCGCGCGGTCCGGAGTCCTTCAGATAGACGGAGGGCCGCCTCGCGGCGGCCCTCCAGTTTCAACGTGCGTTGTGAGCTAGCGGTACCCGAAGAAACCCAGCAGTGCGAGGACGAGCACCACGATGAGAATGATCCAGAGAATGCTCACGAGCACCTCCTTCCGCCCCTACAACGGCGACGAGTGCTCTCCGGTTACGCGTACCACGGTGACTCTCAGAGTCACCTAGAGCCAGCGCTTGTATCTGAAGAGCGCGATCATTCCGGCGATCGTCCCGATCATGAGCCCGACGATGACCCAGAAGGCCGTGTGCGTGTGCTCGCCGGGGAAGAGGACGTTCATGCCGAAGATCCCCGAGATCAGTGTCAGCGGCAGGATGACGACGCTGAAGACCGTGAGGATGCGCAGGACGTCGTTCTGCCGGTGCGAGATCAGCTGCTCGTTCGTGCTCTCGAGCGCCTCAACCACTTCCTTGTAGTTGTCGAGCAGGTCCCAGATGCGCTCCGAGGCGTCGACGAGATCGTCGAAGTAGAGCTCGAGGTTCTCTGGGAGGAACCGCTCGATCCGCCGCTCGAGCAGACGCAGCGCGGGCCGCTGCGGCTTGATGATCTTGCGGTAGGAGATGATCTCCTGCTTCGCCTTGGAGATGTCGGTGACGATCTCCTCGCTCCGCCGGTCTTCGATGTCGTCCTCGATCGAGTCGAGCTTGTAGGCGATCTTGTCGAGGATCGGGAAGCAGTAGTCGAAGAGGTCGTCGAGGACTTCGTACAGCAGCCGCCCCGAGCCCTTCTCGAACAGTTGGTTCCGGAAGCTCTCGTCCTCCTCGACGCGCGTGAAGAGACGCGTAACTGGGAGCAGGTCGACGTTCGGGATCGTGACGAGGTAGTCGGGCCCGAGGAAGACGTCGAGCTCGCCCGAGTTCAGCCGCTGGATGCTCTTGTCGTACGCCGGAAAGTGGAGGACGCCGAAGAGATAACCCTCGTCGGCGTAGTCGTCGATCTTCGGCCGCTGGCGCTTCGAGAGGACGTCCTCGACGTCGAGCGGATGCCAGCCGAAGCGCTCGCGAAGGCGGTTGACCGTTTCCGGATCGACCGGGGGATCGAGGTGGATCCAGGTGAGGCCGTTGGCGCTGAGCTCAGCGAGGCGTGGTTCCGGGCGCGGGGCGACCGCCTCTGCGAATCCGCGAGGCCTCGTCCGCCGGATGCGGGGCAGGCTCGGCATCGGTACTGAGCGGTTCGTCGGTCGCTGGCGCCATGTTCGCCATCGTACCCGGGACGCCTGCGCCGGAGTCCTTCGGCGTAAGTCGGACGGAGGCGGGGATCCAGCGTTCGAGCACCAACGCGTAGGCGGAGGCGCACACGTTGATGACGGCGGCGCCGATCCAGAGCCCCAGTGGCGCGTGCTGAAGGACGAAGCCGCCGGCCGCCGGGCCGATGAGGAAGCCGAGCTGCCAGGAGAAGCTCGAGAAGGCCATGTACCTCCCGACGAGGCGCGGCTTGGCGAGGTCGGCGACGAGCGGTGCGTAGATCGCCCCGTGCAGGCACTCGCCGAGGACGAAGATCGTCAGCGCGCCGCCGAAGACCAGCGCCGCCTCGGTCCCTTCGAAGTACTTGCCGCCGAAGAAGATCCCCACGAAGGACGCAGCCCAGATCACGCCCATCAGCGCGAGGCCGGGCATGCGCCGTCGGCCTTCCACGAGCTTCACCACGGGGAGCTGCGCGATGACGATCGCCATGGAGGTGGCGAACCAGATCAGCCCGATCGACTTCTCGCTCACGTCGGCGGTGTTCTTCGCGAACGGCGGGAAGAGCTCCCCGGCGACGGCGATGCCTGCGCCGATGAAGGTCACGTTGAGGGCGATGTACGCCATGAAGACCCGGTGCCTCATGACGTCGCGGTACCGGCCGGGCTCGGCCTTGGCCGCGACCGTGCGCGGCGACGGGATCAGGCGCAGCACGCCGACGAACACGAGGAACGTCACGGCGTTCAACAGGAACAGGACCGTGAACGTCGTCGGGTTGTCGCTCCGCGCGATGAGACCGGCGACGAGGCCGCCGAGCGCGATGCCGAGGTTCATTGTCATCCGCTGCTGCGCAAACGCGGCGTGCCGCCTGCTCGCGGGGGTGAGTGCATTGACGAGCGACGACTGGCTCGGCCAGAACGCGCCGCTGCCTGCGCCCGCGAGCATGTTCAGCACGAGCGCTTGCCACGGCGAGCGGATGAGGGGGAAGAACGCGAACGCGACCGCCATGACGACGAGCGCGCCGGTCAGGACTCGCTTCGGACCGATCTTGTCGGAGAGCGCGCCGGCGACGAACCCGGAGAAGAGCGCCGCGCCGGCGTTCGACGCGGCGACGAGGCCTGCGACGCCGAGCGAGATGCCGCGGACGTTGTGCAGATAGATGATCAGGAACGGCCCGATCACCCCGTTCCCGAACATGTTCGCCAGGCCGCCCGCCTGGAGGATCCAGACGTCGCGCGGGAGGTGCGGATTCAGGCTGCGGATGTAGGCGCGTATGGCCGCGCCAGGCTATCGCCCGCGACGCCGTCCTCAGGCGGCGCGGGGCGCAGCACGACCGTCTCGGCGGGCGCGTGCGTGAGAAGCCATGTCAGATCCTTCGGCGTGAAGCCCGCCGTGTCGTTCGTGGGTGCGGGGGCGACGATCCGGTCGAACCGCTCGACGGCCCAGAGGCGCTGCAGCGCGTGTGTGAGGCTGCGCCCTTTCTCGATCCGTGCGTCGACGGGCACACCGGCTTGGAGTGCCGCGTGCTCGACTGCCTCGAGCAGCGGCATGGCGACCTCGACTTCGCCTTTCAGCGGAGACTCTTCGGGGAGCGAGAGTGGGACGACGAGCAGGTAGGCGGGCACCAGCACGGCGTTCTCCGCATGCGCGATCCGTATCGCCGCGCCGAGAACGGTCGCGTCGAGCTCGCCGACAAAGGGAACGAGGATCCTGCGCGCGCCGGGGGCCGCCGTCGGCTTCCGATGCCGTCCGAGGAGCCAGCCGGTCACGGCGTGAGGTTCCTTCGCTCGGCGCGGTTGGCAACCACGCGGATGTCGACGCCCGGGAGCTCGCGGACGAGAGCCGACACGAGGGACCCGCGGAGGATCTCGCGCTTGCGGCTCTCGTCAGGCGTCCCGACGAAGACGTAGGTGGAGCCACGCTCACAAACGAGGCGGCGCACTGTGCGGACGAGGTCGTCCGCCTCCTCCTCGAGGAAGTGAGCTCCGAGGATGATGGCGAGCCGACGTAGCGCGGCGAGAGAGGTCGTCTCGGCGTCATCGAGCGTCTGTCCGGGCTCACGCACCCAGAGTGCGTCGAGCTCTCCGCCGAGCCGCTGCGCCGAACGCCAGGCACGGCGAAGAACCCGCTGCGACTCGGGGGCCGGGGTCACGAGCACGAGAACGCGCTCGTTGACGGCCTGTTGGCTCAGCGGATCGAGCACGTTGGTCGACCGGCGAGCCTCGACGTCTTCGGCAACCTCCCGGAGCGCGAGCTCCCGCAGCGCGCTGAGGTTGTCGGCCCGGAAGAAGTTCGTGAGGGCGGCTTCCACGCGCTCCTGCGGATAGACCTTTCCGGCGCGGAGGCGCTGCTGCAGCGCCTCGGGCGAGAGGTCGACGAGGATCACCTCGTCGGCCTCGTCGAGGATCCGGTCCGGAAAGGTCTCTCGGACCCGGACGTCGGTCATCTCGAAGACCGCGTCGTTCAGGCTCTCGAGGTGCTGCACGTTGACGGTCGAGATGACGTCGACGCCGGCGTCGAGGATCTCCTCGATGTCCTGGTAGCGCTTCTCGTTCCGGGATCCCGGGGCGTTCGTGTGTGCGAGCTCGTCGACGAGAGCGAGCTCCGGTGCACGGCGGATGACCGCATCCGTGTCGAGCTCGCCGAGATCGAGACTGCCGTGCGAGGCCCGGAGACGCGGTACGACCTCGAGATCCTCCGCGAGCACCGTCGTCTCGGGACGCTCGTGCGGCTCGAGATACCCGATCACGACGTCCCGACCCTCAGCCTGAGCCTGGCGGCCCTCCTGGAGCATCCTGTAGGTCTTGCCAACGCCCGCTGCCGCGCCGAGCAGAATGCGGTATTGACCGCGGGCCACCGCTCACGCGCCGAAGAGGTTGTGAATGACCAGGTCGATCAGCTTGATGCCGACGAAGGGAAGGATCACACCTCCGAAACCGTAGATCAGCAGGTTGCGCCTGAGGAGTGCCGTCGCACCGATCGCGCGGTACTTCACGCCGCGAAGAGCGAGCGGCACGAGTGCCGGGATGACGAGTGCGTTGAAGATGATCGCCGAGATGATCGCGCTCTGAGGGCTGCCGAGATTCATGACGTTGAGCGAGTCCAGGGGCCCCGGCTTGCCTCCGGTGGCATACGTCGTGACGAAGATCGCGGGCAAGATCGCGAAGTACTTGGCGACGTCGTTCGCGATCGAGAAGGTCGTGAGCGCGCCGCGTGTGATCAGCAGCTGCTTACCGACCTCGACGATCTCGATGAGCTTCGTCGGATTCGAGTCGAGGTCGACCATGTTTCCGGCCTCCTTGGCCGCGGACGTTCCGGTGTTCATCGCCACCCCGACATCCGCCTGGGCCAGTGCGGGCGCATCGTTCGTGCCGTCGCCGGTCATCGCGACGAGACGGCCGCTCGACTGCTCGTCCTTGATCAGCTTCATCTTGGCCTCCGGCGTCGCCTCGGCCAGGAAGTCGTCGACGCCGGCCTCCTTCGCGATGACCTCGGCGGTCACGGGGTTGTCGCCGGTGATCATCACCGTACGGATGCCCATGCGCCGGAGCTCGCTGAAGCGTTCGTCCATCCCGCCCTTGACGATGTCCTTGAGGTAGATCACCCCGAGGACGAAGTTGTCCTGCGCGACGACGAGCGGCGTGCCGCCTTCCCGGGCCACGCGTCCGACTGCGTCGTCGAGCCCGACGGGCGCCCGCCCGCCCTGCTCCTCGACCCACTTCTTCACTGCGTCCGCCGCGCCCTTGCGGAGGCTCCTCCCGTCGACGTCGACACCGCTCATCCGCGTCGTCGCGCTGAACGGGATGAACGTGGCCTCGTGCTCGGAGAGCTCGTGGCCGCGAAGACCGAAGCGCTCCTTCGCCAGCACGACGATCGACCGGCCCTCCGGGGTCTCGTCTGCGAGCGAGGCGAGCTGGGCCACCTCGGCCAGCTCTTCTTCGTTGATGCCGTCGACGGGGATGAACTCGGCGGCCTGGCGGTTCCCGAGCGTGATCGTGCCGGTCTTGTCCAGGAGCAGGACGTCGACGTCGCCGGAGGCCTCGACGGCGCGACCGGACATGGCGAGAACGTTCCGCTGCACCAGGCGATCCATGCCGGCGATGCCTATTGCGGACAGGAGCGCACCGATCGTCGTCGGGATCAGGGCGACGAGGAGCGCGATCAGGACCGTCTGCGAGAGCGGCGTCCCCGCGTAGAGCGCGAAGGGACGAAGGGTGACCACGGCGCCGAGGAACGTGATCGTCAGGCCTGCGAGCAGGATGTTGAGGGCGATCTCGTTCGGCGTCTTGCGACGCTCGGCGCCCTCGACGAGAGCGATCATCCGGTCGAGGAACGACTGGCCGGGCTCCTGGGTGACTTCGATCACGAGCCGGTCTGAGAGCAGCTTCGTCCCGCCCGTGACGGCCGAGCGGTCGCCGCCGGCCTCGCGAATGACGGGAGCGGATTCGCCGGTGATGGCCGACTCGTCGACGGAGCCGACACCCTCGATCACCTCGCCGTCCGCCGGTATGACCTCTCCGGCCTCGACGACGACGACGTCGCCACGACGGAGATCGGGCGCTGGGACCTCTCCTCCGTCGCGAAGCCGCGCCGGCATCGTCGAGCGGGTCGCCCTGAGCGCGTTCGCCTGAGCCTTGCCGCGCCCTTCGGCGACGGCTTCGGCGAAGTTGGCGAAGAGGACGGTGAGCCAGAGCCAGAAGCCCACCGTTCCGGTGAACCAGAGCGGCTCGTGCTTGCCGCCGCCGAAGAGGTCGCGGAAGAAGATCCCCGTCACGATGACCGAACCGACCTCGACGATGAAGATCACCGGGTTGCGAAACAGCGTCCTCGGGTCGAGCTTCAGGAACGAGTCCCAGATCGCGCCGACGACGATCTCGCGCGTGAAGAGTTTCTCGCTGCGGGCCATCAGCCGGTTTCCCGGTCGAGCGCGAGGTTGAGCTCGAGCACGTTCACGCCGGGCTCGCCGAGGAACCCGAGCGACCTGCCCTTGGTGTTCGACTCGATGAGGTCCAGAACGCGGTCGCGGGAGAGCCCGCGGACGCTGGCGATGCGCGCCGCCTGAAGCCGGGCGTTCGCCTCGGTGATCTGCGGGTCGACGCCCGACGCGGACGTCGTGACCGCGTCGACGGGGATGTCCCCGATCGTGAGGCCGGGGTTGTAAGGACGCTCCAGCTTGAGGATCGCCAGTACGCGCTGGCGGACGGCCTTGGCGAGCTCGAGGTTGGTCGGCCCGAGGTTCGCGAACGTCGTGGCGGCCGCGTTGTAGGCGGGCGCAGTGCCCGACGGACGCGAGTGGAAGTAGCGCGGGCTCGTGAACTCCTGGCCCACGAGCTTTGAGCCGACGACGCGATCGCCGATCTTCACCAGGCTTCCGTCTGCCTTGTTGGCGAAGAAGAGCTGCGCGAAGCCGGTCATCAACAGCGGGTAGCCGAGTCCGAAGACGAGCGTGCAGAGCACGACGGCGATGGCGGAGGCTCTGAGCGTTCGCATCAGGACAGGGACTCCACGATCGGCCCGAGCGACAGGGCCGGGAAGATCATCAGCCCGGCGGTGAGCAGGATGACGCCGACGATGAGGACGGCGAACGTCGCCCCATCGGTGCGGAACGTGCCGGCGGAGGCGGGGACAGCCCGCTTCTGGGCCAGCGAACCGCCGATCGCGAGCGCGGCGATGAGTGGAACGAACCGCCCGAGCCAGAGCGCGATCGTCCCGGCGAGCGCGGAGAATTCCGTCGCGCCGTAACCGGCGAAGGCGCTGCCGTTGTTGTTCGACTGCGAGTCGTAGGCGTAGAGCGCTTCGGAGAAGCCGTGCGCGCCGGGGTTGAAGATCGAGGCAAGTCCGTGAGACGTCACGACGGAGATCGCGGTGAGGACGAGCACCATCGTCGGGACGAAGAGCGCGCCGATCGCGGCCAGCTTGATCTCCCGGGCCTCGATCTTCTTGCCGAGGTACTCCGGCGTGCGGCCGACCATCAAGCCCGCGATGAACACCGCGATGAGGACGTAGAAGAACATTCCGTATAGGCCTGAGCCAACCCCCCCGAAGATCACCTCACCGGTGAAGATGTTGAGGATGGGAACGGCACCGCCGGCGGCAGTGAAGGCGTCGTGGCCGCCGTTGACCGATCCGTTTGACGCGTTCGTCGTCGCGGTCGCCCAGAGCGCCGTGTCGGCGATGCCGAACCGCGTCTCCTTGTCGGACATGTTGCCGCCGCTCTGGCCGTGTCCCTGCGTGATGTTCACGCCGGAGGCGCGCAGCACCTGGGAGCCGTGCTGCTCGGCCGGGAACGCGATCGCGACCCCGATGACGAACATCGCCACCATCGCACCGAGGATCGGCCAGGCCTGCCGCCGCAGGCCGACCATTCGCCCGAACATGAAGACCTGTGCCGCCGGGATGAGCAGGATCGCGAGCGACTCGAGGAAGTTCGTGAACCCGTTCGGGTTCTCGAACGGGACGGCGGAGTTCGAGTTGAAGAAGCCGCCGCCGTTCGTGCCGAGCTGCTTGATCGCGACCTGCGACGCGGCCGGTCCGCGCGCGATGTCCTGCGTCGCACCCTGGAGTGTGTGCGCGGTCGCGTGACCGTCGAAGGTCTGGACGACGCCCTGCGAGATGAGGATGACGCCGAGGATGAGCGACAGCGGCAGCAGAACGTAGACCGCTGAGCGGTAAAGGTCGACCCAGAAGTTCCCGAGCTCGCTGCGCGACCGGCGCGCGAAGCCTCGGACCACGGCGGCGAGCACGGCCATCCCGATCGCCGCCGAGACGAAGTTCTGGACGGCGAGACCCGCCATCTGAGACAGGTACGACATCGTGAACTCGCCGCCGTAGTACTGCCAGTTCGTGTTCGACACGAAGCTCGCGGTCGTGTTCATCGAGATGTGCGGGAGGACGGCCGGCATGCCGTCCGGGTTCAGCGGAAGATGGTCCTGGAGGCGCAGGAGGAGGTAGAGCAGGACGGCGAAGACGCCCATGAAGGCGAACGCGCTCTTGGCGTACGACTTCCAGTCCTGTTCCTTCGTGCTTGCGCCGAGGACGCGGACAAAACCCCGCTCCGGCGCGGTGAGCCAGCGCGGCGCGCGGAACCGCTCCGAGTACACCCAGGCCATGTACGCACCGAGCGGATACGCCAGAAGGAGCAGGATTGCGACGTACACGAGGATCTGCGCGATCCCCTGGCCCATCTAGAGCTTCTCCCCGCGGAACAAGGCGTAGGCGAGGTAGAGGAACACCGCCAGCGAGACGGCGAGCCCGAAGGCGTCGGCCGCGGACATCAGATCCGGTCCAGGCCCCAAATCGCGAGGTACGCGATCGCGAAGCACGCCACGCTGATGACGATCCCGAGAAACTCGACCACGCCTCGACGGTAGGCCCACCGCTCTCAACGCGGTCTAGAGGTTCCGCGCGTTTGCCTTAAGGCTGTCTAAACGCCGCCGCGTGTCGGATCGACGAGCCGGTAGCCGGCACCGGGCTCCGTGAGGAGGTAGCGGGGGCTCTGGGGGTCCGGCTCGATCTTCCTTCGGAGGTGCGAGACGTAGACGTGCAGGTAGTGCGCCTCGACCTGGTACGCGGGCCCCCACACCTCGCGAAGCAAGGTGCGGTGGGTCAGGAGGCGGCCCTCGTTCTGGACGAGCACGCGCAGCAGGTCGAACTCGTGCGGTGACAGCTTCACCCGTTCGCCGGCGAGCTGCACGTCGCGGTTCGCGACGTCGACTCTCAATTCGCCGACGGTGATGATCGGTTCGGAATGCGAGCCGCCGGTCCTTCGGAGTGCGGCGCGCAGTCGCGCGAGCAGCTCGTCGACGCTGAAGGGCTTCGTGACGTAGTCGTCCGCTCCCGCGTCGAGCGCCGCGACCTTGTCACGCTCCTCGCCCACGGCAGACAGGACGAGAACGGGAGCGTTGGTCCATGTACGCAGCTCTCGCGTCACGTCCGTCCCGCGGCCGTCCGGAAGCACGAGGTCGAGGATCACGGCCTCGGGGGGATCCGCGGCGGCCTGCGCGAGCGCGTCGGCTGCCGTCGCGGCGGTGACGACGTCGTAGCCGGCGCCGCGCAGCATGGTGGTGAGGCCGCGCAGGATCTGAGGCTCGTCGTCGACGACGAGGACGCGTTGTCCGCTCAGGCCGGCACCTCGGCCCGCTCGACGGCTGCTGGAAGCGCGAGCGCGAACGTCGCGCCTTGTCCCGGCCGCGACTCCGCCCAGACGCGGCCGCCGTTCGCTTCGGCGAAGCCGCGCGCGATCGCGAGCCCGAGCCCGGCGCCCGATGGGTCGTGCTCGTGGCGGTAGAAGGGCTCGAACACGCGCTCGAGCTCGGCCGGTGGCAAGCCGGGGCCGTGGTCGACGATCCGTACGATGACCTCCGCGCGCGTGGCCGTCACACGGACCTGCACCGGGGTGTCGGGTGGAGAGAACCGCAGCGCGTTCTCCAGGAGATTGACGAGGACGCGCTCGATCTGACCGCCGTCGACCCGGACGGGCGGGACCGCCGCGGCGCCGATCTCGACGTGTGCCGCGACGCCGAGCTCGTCCACTGCATCCCGGACGAGGTCCTCAACCGTCCAGAGCTCCATCTGGGGCGCGGCCGCTCCGGCCTGGAGGCGGGACATCTCGAGCAGGTTCGCGATCAACTTGTTGAGGCGCTGCGTCTCGAGGTCGATCGTCTCGAGCAGCTCGTCGCGGTCGCGGTCGCTCAGCTTCAGGTCAGGATTTCTGAGCGTTCCGACTGCGGTCGTGATCGCCGTGAGCGGCGAACGGAGGTCGTGCGAGACGGCGCGCAGGATCGCGGTCTTCACCGTGTCGCTCCGGCGAAGCGCTTCCGCCTCGAGTGCCTCGCGAGTCAGCTGCTCCCGTTCGTGCGCGACCGCGAGCAGCGACGCGAGCGCGGGCAGAAAGCGCTTGCGGACCTCGAGGTTCGCCTCAGAGTGCTCGTCCGTATAGATCGTGCCGACGACCTTGCCGCCGGCCGAGAGCGTGTGCGGGGCGCGCTTCGGCCGCGGCTCCTCCAGCGGTCCGAGCTCGATGAGGGTGTCGCCCACACCGAGGATCTCCCCGGCACGTTCTCCGATCCAGTCCAGCTGGTCTTCGACCCGCCGGCCCTCGAGGAGGTGGGTCGCGATCTCGGCGAGGAGCGCCGCCTCGCGTCCGCGCTGCTCGGCGATGGCGGCCCGCCGGCGAGACCTCGTCGCGAGGTCGCTCACCACGATGGCGATCCCGAGGTAGACGCCGAGGGCGAGCCAGTTTTCGGCGTCCTGCAGCGTGAAGGAGTAGAGCGGCGGGAGGAACAGGAAATTGAACGCGAGCATGCTCACGACCGCCGTGCCGATCGCGAACGCCATGCCGTACGCGATTGCGACCAGCATCACGGGCAGCACGTAGACCACGCCGAGGCTGAGGTCCGGTGCGACGGGGCGAAGCGCGTAGATCAGCCCGGTCGCCGTCGCGACGGCCGCCACGCTGACCAGCAACGCGACGAAACGCTTCATGCGCTCAGAGTACGCCGTCTAGAGGTCCGAGCGGGTTTCCTCTTAGACTTGCCGAGGTCATGGCAGTGGCACGGCGGGTCATCTGCGTCTCACATCTCACCGGCGCGGAGGGTGAGGCTGTCGCGCGAGCGGTCGCGGAGCGACTCGGCTTCCGCTACCTCGACGAGGAGATCATCGAGACGGCAGCGGAATGGGTCGAGCTCCAGCCGTCCGTCGTCGGTGCGGTCGAGCGCCGGAAGTCGCTCCGCTCACGGCTCGGCGCCGCGATGCGCTCCGAGCCGTTGCCCAGTCGACCGGATGCATCCGGCGACCACGGGAGCGGGGCGGCGGTTGCCAGGGAGATGCCGAGCGACGAGGACCTGCGAGAGCTGATCCGCGACGCGATCAAGGACGTGGCAGACGAGAAGGACATCGTCATCGCGTCGCACGGCGCGGCAATGCTGCTGGCGGGACGCGACGACACGCTGCGCGTGCTCGTCACGGCTCCTCAGAAGACGAGAGCGCGTCGAATCGCCGAGGCGAGGAACGTGGACGAGCGCGGCGCGGAAAAGCTCATCGCCGGCGAGGACGCGTCACGGGCGGACTACCTGAAGCGTTTTCACAACGTCGAGCGCGAGCAGCCCATCCACTACGACCTCGTCGTCAACACCGACACACTTGCGCCGGAACGCGCGGCCGAGCTGATCGCACACGCCGCCAACGGCGACTGACGAAAACGTCGTAGATGGACTACGCGGCGAGCTCGGTGCTCATCGGGCGACGCGGGCGGCGTCGGCTCGCGCTTCTGAGTCCCGAACCCAGGCGACCGCCTCGTCGAACGAGGGGAGGCCGGGAGAGAGTGCGACACCGAAGATCTCGACGGCGGCGTAGTGGCCGTCCTCGTACTCCCTGACCTCCCAGCCAGAGAAGCCGTCGAGCTTCGTCGTGTGAGTAACCGCGTTCAACATGCAACCTTTCTTTCCACCGGGGTCACTCGGGACTCGGTCGGAGTAGGAGCGGGGCCGCCGCATAGCCCCTGACCACATACTCGACCCCGCATAGCAATGGCGCTATGACACGAGTTGGTCAATCGCGGCCGAGCTTCTCCGCGATGTCCGCCTCGACATTGAGAAAAGACAGGGTCCCGACGGCCGCCGGGACCCTGTCCCAAGAGAGGAGACAGACCCCCGTCTCCACGCACGGAGCATCGCCAATCGAACGACGGTGTCGCTAGACCCACGTGCGTCAAGTTCGCGGCTTGCCCGCGAGTTCAGGTCGCGCGTCTGCGGGCTCTGACGAAGTAGCCGATCGCACACACGATGAGAATGAGAATGAACAACGTCAGAAGCCAGGGCCACCAGCCGTGAGTTGCAACTAGCACGTCAACCTCCGTTGTTGGGTTTGGCCCATCACGGAGCGGCCAGTGCCTCAGTATCTACCCACGTCGTCGGAGAGCCCAACGCTGCTGACGGCGGCTTGTACATTCGCTTCACACGCAGGAAGTCGACGACTTAGTCGAATTCGGAGCCGCGCCGACGACGTTTACGCGCCCTCGCCTTGAGCGGTCCGGTCCTTCCGTTGTCCTGCATCAGCCGGTCGAAAGTCTCCCAGCCACGCGAGAACGTTCGTTGGTAACCAGCAGGGGTCCAGTCGACGCCTCCCTGGCTGATATCGAGCCATCCGAGGAGCTCCCCGTGGGCGCGTACCTCGATCTCGAGATCCTGCCTTCGGATAGCGACCGGCCCAGGAATCTGCCCCCGAATCTCGTGGATTCGCCTCGCCACTCGAAGGCTGTTCCAGTCGCCGGGCCGTTCTCCTCTGAGTGCGGCCTTGGGACTTGCTGCGGCTCAGGCCAAACTCGCCGCCTGTCGCCACAGCGAGACGCCGAGTGCGATGAGCACAGTGAGGAAGAGTGCGAAGCCGGCGAGTAAGGCGAGAAAGGCTACGTCCGAGCCGAGCAGGAGCAGGTCGCCGGTGAGCACGAGGAAGGCGCTGACGGCTGAGGCCCAGCCGATCCAGCGCGCGTACACACCTCCAGTCAAAATCGCCGCCGCGAGCGCGGCGAGGTAGAGCCCTAGTGCTAAGAACGCCGCGAAGAAGAGATCGTCCGTCAGGTTGTTCGCGGCGTCGAAGGACGCGACGTACGACTGCTTGGCGTCGCCGGAAGCATCAGCCCAACTGTCCGCCAACTCCTTCTTGTTCGCTCCTGCGACCACCGCCGCGGATCCGAGCGCCGCCATGAGCACGAGAAAGGGCTGTCCAAGACGGGCCCAATCCCGTCCGGCTCCCTCAGCGAAGGTGCGAGCGACGATGGTGAGCGCACCAAGCGTCAGCAGCACGCCGATCAGGTCCAGCACCCGGTCGGCGGTGAAGAATCCGCTGTCGGCGACGACCCGCACCGCGTCGTCTGGCTCGCCGCTCGAATCGGGCTCGAACACCGTCGCGACAAGCTGGCCTACCGCACCGGCAACGGCGGCAACGGCTCCGATGCGCAAGATCCTGTAGTCGCTCGTGGTGGCGACATTACACGGGGGGTGCCACCGCTGACAACGCTGCTGACGGCCGCTCAACCACGCGGTGAGTGCGCCTGGCAGGAATCGAACCTGCGACCTTGCGCTCCGGAGGCGCACGCTCTATCCCCTGAGCTACAGGCGCGTCGCGGGCTAGTGTAGCCCCGATGGAAGTGACCGCCCGGCTGGCCACGCTGGAGCTCGCGGAGACCTTCGTGATCTCCCGCGGCGCGACGGACGCCGTCGACGTCGTCCAGGTCGAGGTGACGCACGGCGACGTCTCCGGCCACGGAGAGGCTGCCCCGATCGCGGAGTACGACGAGTCGGCCGAGTCGGCGCTCGCGTACGTCGAGGAGCACGCAGACCTTCTCGGAGACGATCCGTTCGCGCTCGACGAGATCGAACGCCGGCTTCCCGAGCGCGAGTTCGCAGCGCGCGCCGCGCTCGACGCCGCGTTGCACGATCTGCAGGGGAGACTCGTGGGGTTGCCGGTGTGGAGACTGCTCGGTCTCCGTCAGGCAGGCCCGCCGACGTCGTGGACGATCTGGCTGGGAGATCCCGACGACATGGCCGCGCGGGCCGCGAAGGCGACGGACTTTCTCCGCCTCAAGCTCAAGCTCGGCGGTCGCGACGGGCTCGACGTCGATCGCGTGCGCGCTGTCCGCGCGACGACCGCCGTGCCGCTGCAGGTCGACGTCAACGAGTACTGGACGCTCGACGAGGCGCTCGACGCGCTTCCACAGCTCGTGGAGCTCGGCGTGCAGTACTGCGAGCAGCCGTTGCCGAGAGGCGACGAGGGCGGGCCGGCGCTCAAGGCCGCCTCGCCGGTTCCCATCTATGTGGACGAGGACTGCCACCGCCTCAAAGACATCGTCGCACTGCGCGGAGAGGGCGCACGGCATCAACATCAAGCTCGCGAAGAGCGGAGGCATCAGGGAGGCGGTCCGGATGGCGCACGCGGCACGTGCGCTCGGCCTCGGCGTGATGCTCGGCTGCATGGTCGAGTCGGGCCTCGGCATCGGCGCCGCGGCGCAGGTCGCGAGCCTGTGCGACCACGTCGACCTCGACGGCAACCTCCTGCTCTCGGAAGATCCCTGGCCTGGCGTCGAGTTTCGCGACGGCGTCCAGCTTCCCGCCGACGAACCGGGACTCGGTGTCAGACAAGAAGTACCTGATCCTCGCTGAAGACTTCTCGCACGACCCGCACTACGGGAAGACGCTGCGCGGGGTCATGCGGTACCGGCGCGAGTCGGTCGTCGCGATCCTCGACACGAAGCGCGCTGGGGAGACCGACGACGGCGTGCCGATCGTCGGCTCGGTCAACGACGCGCTGTGCTTCAACCCGAACACCGCGCTCGTCGGCGTCGTCACGCAGGGCGGCCGCTTCCCCGGCGACTGGCAGGAACTGCTGAAGAGCTGCGTCGCGAAGGGACTCGACCTCGAGAACGGACTGCACGTCCGGCTCCACGACATCGCGGGCCTCGAGGAGCTCGCGCAGCGGCACGGCGTCGAGCTCCGCGATCTGCGCGAGCCGCCGGACGACCTCAGCACGGCGACGGGCGAGAACCTCGAGGTCGACGCGACGATCGTCCTCACGGTCGGCTCCGACTGCGCGATCGGGAAGATGACCGCGACCTGTGAGCTCGACCTCGAGGCTCGCAACCGCGGTCTGCGGTCCGTCTTCGTGCCGACCGGCCAGACGGGCATCGCGATCGCCGGCTGGGGCATCTCGGTCGACGCGGTCGTCGCGGACTTCCTCGCCGGTTCGGCAGAGCGCCTCGTCGTCGAGGGGGCGAAGCGCGGTGACCTCCTCTGGGTCGAGGGCCAGGGGGCGATCCTCCATCCGATCTACTCCGGTGTGACGCTCGGCCTCATCCACGGGAGCGCGCCCCACCTCTACGTCCTCTGCCACGAGGCAGGGAGGACGATCGTCGAGGGTGACCCGACCGAGTCGCCGATCCCGAGCCTGAAGGAGCTGGTCGACCTCCACGAGCGCATGTCGCTGCGCTTGCGGCCCGCGAAGGTCGCCTGCGTGGCGCTGAACACCTCAGAGCTCTCCGAGGAGGAGGCGCGGGGGGCGGTCGCCGAGGCGGAGGAGGAGACCGGGCTTCCGGCCGACGACCCCGTCCGTTTCGGCGCCGGCAAGCTCCTCGACGCCGTCCTGAACCACCCGCTCGCCAAGGCCGCCTAGCCGGGCAACACCCCCCGTCCGGGCGTCGAAGGCGCCTCGTGAAGTGCCGAAGAGAGAGGCATGTGGCGCATCACTGCGGTCCTGGCGTCTGCCTGCGCGGCCCTCGCGCTGGCCGGTGCTGCCTCGAGCACGACCTTCGGCGTCGCCGACGACGCCGGCAAGTACAGCGAGGACCAGGGCGCTGGTTTCTTCCACATGCTCACCGACCTGGGCATGACGGAGAACCGGATGGCCGTGTTCTGGGACCCGGCGAATCCGACGACGATCGTCGACCAGGCGTTTCTCGACCGCTCGATCCCGAACGCGATGCGCCGTGGCATCGAGGTCATCTTCGCGGTCTATCCGCTCAAGGCGCGCGCGCTCGTCGACACGCCGAACGGCATCCAGCTCTTCGCGGACTACGTCGCGAAGGTCGCACGGCGCTACCCGTACGTCCGCAAGATCATCTGTCTCAACGAGGGCAACCAGCCTCGCTTCCACCAGCCACAGTTCGACGACGCCGGCAACGGGATCTCCGGTTACGTGCAGGAGCGGGCGATGGCCGCCTGCTACGACGCGGTGAAGGCGGTCGATCCCAACATCAGCGTCATCGCCTTCGGCCTCTCACCGCGCGGCAACGACGACTTCGACGCTCCCAGCAATGTGTCGCACTCGCCGATCCGCTTTCTCGGCGAGGTGGGGGAGGCGTACCGCGCAAGCGGACGGAACAAGCCGATCGCCGACGAGCTCTCGATCCATTGCTACCCGAACGCGAACACCGACGCTCCATCGGTGGGCTACGCCTGGCCGAAGGTCGGTTGCGTCAACTTCGACCGCATCAAGCAGGCCTGGTGGGACGCGTTCCACGGCACCGCGCAGCCCCTCTTCCGTGAGGCCGGCCAGTCGGGTCGGCCCGTTCGTCCACATCTACGTGGACGAGGTCGGCTACCAGGCGCGAATCGCCCCCGAGAAGATGCGCCTCTACACCGGGACCGAGAACGTCCCCGTCATCGACGAGGCGACGCAGGGCGACTGGTACGCGCAGCTCATCGCGATGATGGCGTGCGATCCGAGCGTCGCGCTCTTGAACTTCTTCCATGCCGTCGACGAGACGTCGCTGCCGGCGTGGCAGAGCGGGCTCGTCCTCCCCGACGGGACGCGGCGCGCGTCGTTCGCCAAGGTGAAGGACGCGATCCTCGCGAACAGTCAGTGCCACTCGAAGATCAAGGAGTGGCGTCACACCGAGCGCGTCGTCGGCGCGAGCGCGGTGTTCAAGAAGCTGCCGCGGCTCGTTCCTCATCCGCGCGGAGGAGGGCTTCCGCTACGACGTGAAGGTCACGCGGCCCGCCAGCACGCGCCGGCTCACCGGCGTGTCGGGGCTCGGGGACGCCGCCCGCGACATCGTCTTCAAGCTGCCGCGGCTGGGTCGCGGCTCCTACCGCGTGACGCGTCACGCTTGCGGGCCGAGATGAACCCGGCGCGCGTCACGACGCTCACGAACACGTTCCAGCGCCGCTAGAGACACGTCCCGTTCGGCCGTGATCCGGAAGCGGCTGAATGCGGTATAAGGATCGCGATGCTCGACGTCCGGGTCGTCAAGCTCGCCGATCTCCTCGTGAACTACTCGCTGGAGCTCGGCCCGGGGCAGCTGCTCCGGATCGACGGGCACACCGTCGCGGCGCCGCTCGTCACCGAGGTGTACCGCCACGCGCTCCGCGCAGGCGCCAATGTGAGGACGCGGATCGATCTCGAGGGGCTCGACGTTCATCGCGCTCGCGGAGTCCTCCGAGGAGCAACTGACGTACGTGTCGGAGATCGACCGGTTCGAGATCGAGCAGATCGACGCGCTCATGACGATCTGGGCCGACCGCAATACGCGCGCCCTCGGTCAGGCGGATCCGGAGCGGATGAGCCGGCGGATCGGTTCGCGGCGCGAGCTGACCAACCGCTTCTGGGAGCGCATCGACAAGGGTGAGGCGAACTGGGTCGGGACGAGGTTCCCGACCGACGCGCACGCCCAGGACGCGGAGATGTCGCTCGCCGAGTACGAGGACTTCGTCTACGGGGCATGTCATGTGCGCGGCGACGAGGACCCGGTCGCGCACTGGCGCGGGATCTCGGGCGAGCTCAGCGCCCGGGCGCGCGAGCTCGAGGCCGCACGCGAGCTGCGTATCGTCGGGCCCGACACGGACCTGCGCATCGGCGTCGACGGCCGCAGCTGGCAGGCCGCGGACGGCAGGCTGAACATGCCCGACGGCGAGGTCTTCACGAGCCCGGTCGAGACCGAGACCGAGGGTGACATCCGGTTCTCGTTCCCGGCGATCTTCCACGGGCGCGGCGTCGAGGACGTCAGCCTGCGGTTCGAGGGCGGCCGGGTCGTCCACGCGGAGGCAGGGGAGGGACAGGACTACCTCCGCTCGCTGCTCGACATGGACGACGGCTCGCGGATTCTCGGCGAGCTCGCGTTCGGCCTCAACTACGAGATCGACCGCTTCACGCGCGACATCCTCTTCGACGAGAAGATCGGCGGGACGATCCACCTCGCGCTCGGAGCCGGGTTCAAGAAGCTCGGCAGCCAGAACGAGTCCGGGCTGCACTGGGATCTCATCTGCGATCTGCGGGCCGACGGCGAGGTCTACGCCGACGGTGAGCTCGTGTGGAAGGCCGGCCGCTTCCTCCACGAGCCCAGCGCTGTCGCTCGTGAGCCCGTCGTGGCTTCCTGACTCGCGTCGCCGTCATCTCGGACACGCATCTCCCGCGGGGCACGCGTGCGCTTCCGCCCGAGTGCGTTCGGCTGGTCAGCGGCGCCGGGCTCGTTCTGCACGGCGGCGACTTCACGACGGGCGTCGTGCTGGACGACCTGCGGTCGCTCGGGCCTCCGCTCGAGGGCGTCTACGGGAACATGGACGACGCGGCGGTGCGGGAGGCGCTGTCGGAGCACCGGGTGGTCGAGGTCGCGGGCGTCCGGATCGGGATGGTCCACGACGCGGGACCGCGAGTGGGGCGGGAAGCGCGGCTCGCGGCCCGCTTCGAGGACTGCGACGCCGTCGTCTACGGCCACACGCACGTGCCGCAGGTCGAGCGCTTCCAGCACCTCTGGGTCCTCAACCCGGGATCGCCGACCGAGCGGCGGACAGCGCCTGTCCACTCGATGCTCATCCTCACGGTGCGCCGGGGGCGGATCACGCCGGAGCTCGTGACCCTCTAGGAATGCCCTTGACAGGGCGAACAGGTGTTCGGTACTCTACGAACACATGTTCCCCAAGCTCATGATCCTGCTGCTGGCCCTCGGGCTGTTCGTCGGCGTCGTCGCCCGGCCGTCGGGCGGGGCCGGGAAGGCGACCTCGTATGTCGTGCAGCCCGACCGACACGCTCTGGTCGATCGCGACAAGCCACTACGCGGGCGATCCGCGCGAGGGGATCTACGAGCTCCAGGACCGGAATCACCTCGACGGGCACGACGATCGTGCCCGGCCAGCAGCTTGTCCTGCCCTAGCCAGGGTCTGACCCCGAAGGGGTCTGACCCTTCATCGGTCCGGTTACGAGAGCGTCTCGGTCAGCGGAAGCCCGGCCGTGTAGATCTTCTCGCCCCGGAAGAGGCGCCGCTCGGCGTCCCAGGGGAAGAAGATCGCGACCTTCCACGTGAGGCGCTCGCCCGACGGTGGAAAGCCGAGCCATTCGGCCTCGTGCGTGCCGTTCACGTCGGCTTCCTCGCAGACACCCTGCGGGCCGATGACGATGTCCGTCAGGTCGAAGTGGATGTCAGGGAATGCGGAGAGCAATCCCATGTAGAAGCGCGCGGCGCCCTCGTGGCCCTCCCAGCTGTGGCCGCGTGCCGGCGAGCTCGTAGACGCAGTCGTCCGTGAGGGTCGAGATCAGGCCCGGCAGGTCGCGCTCGTCCTCGGCGATCGAGTGCCGTTTCCAGAGCTCGCGGATCTCGTCGTATTCGGCCGGGGCCACATCGCGGCGCAGGAGATCTCGGACGTCGACGCTCACGGCGCGAGCCTAACGCGGCGGGGCGGCTCCTAGAATCGCTCCGTGGATCTCGACGTCGTCTTCCTCGGGACGGCGGGCTCGATGCCGACCGCCCAGCGTGCGCCCGCGGCGCTCCTCGTCCGCCGGGGCGGCGAACGCCTGCTCGTGGACTGCGCCGAGGGGACGCAGCGCCAGCTGCTGCGATCCGCTGTCGGTCTCGTCGACCTCCAGGAGATCTTGTTCACGCACTTTCACGCCGACCACATCCTCGGGCTGCCAGGGATGCTGAAGACGTTTGCGCTCCGCGGGCGCGAGCTGCCGCTCGACCTCTACGGCCCGAGGGGCCTCGGCGACCTGATGACCACACTGAAGCGCGTCGTCGGCCGGCTCCCCTACGACGTGCGGATGACGGAGCTCGAGGCCGGCGACGTCCTCGAGCGGGACGGCTACCGCCTCGCGGCGTTCGACGTCAGTCACGGCGTCTCCGCGATCGGGTGGTCGCTCATCGAGGCGACCCGGCCCGGGCGGTTCGACGTGGAGAAGGCCGACGCGCTCGGCGTGCCGAACGGGCCGGAGCGCGGCGCGCTCCAGCGCGGAGAAGGTGTCACTGTCGCCGACGGCCGAACGGTCGGTCCCGATGACGTCCTCGGCCCGCCTCGGCCCGGACGGAAGATCGTCATCACCGGTGACACCGCGCCGTCGGAGTCCATCGTCGAGGCCGCATGGGGGGCGGAGCTGCTCGTCACGGAGGCGACCTTCTCCGACGAGGAGCGCGATCGGGCCGAGGAGACGAACCACCAGACCGCGGCACAGGCAGCGGAGGTCGCGCGGCGCTCCGAGGTCGGGCTGCTCGCGCTCACGCACCTGTCCAATCGCTACTTCGGACCGGAAATCGCGCGCGAGGCGCGGGAGATCTTCGCCGCGACGGTCGTGCCGCGCGACTTCGACCTCGTCGAGATTCCCTTCGCTGAGCGCGGGACGCCGCTGCTCGTCAAGGGCGGCGCGCGCGCACGATCGCGAGTCCGAGGTCGTATCATCCGCGCCGTCATGACGAGCATGGTCCGAGTCGCGGTTGCGGGCGACGTCGCCGAGGCGGAGGAGATCCAGGTGATCCTTCAATCCGCCGGGATCGAGTCAGAGCTCACGGACGGCGAGGACGACTCCGTCACGGTGTCCGTCCCGGAGTCGTCAGTGGAGCAGGCGCAGGACGCGATCGAGGCGATGACCGAGAGCGACGAAATCGTCGGAGAACCGTAGAGTGATGGCAGCTATGGGCATGGTGACCTTCCGTGGCCGTCCGACCGCGAGCAGCTCGCGGCCGCGGCCGGCACTTCCTCCGCAGTAGCAAGCTCGCAGCGGAGCTCGTTCGCGCGGCCGGGATTCGGCCCGGCGACCTCGTTCTCGACCTCGGCGCCGGCAGCGGTGCGCTCACCGTCGCGCTCGCCCGGGCAGGCGCACGCGTCGTCGCCGTCGAGATCGATCCCGATCCTCGCCGGCGGCCTCCGAGCGCGCTTCCCGCGCGCAGACGTCCGCCGCACGGATGCTCGTCACGTCTCACTTCCGCGGCGAGCCGTTCAAGGTGGTCGCGAACCTCCCGTTCGACGGCGCGACCGACATCCTTCGACACGTCCTCGATCCGCAGCGAGTGCCTCGAGTCGGCGGACGTCGTCCTGCAGTGGGGGATGGTGACGAAGCGGACGTCGGTCTGGCCGAGCACGCAGCTCGGCGTGTACTGGGGCGCCTGGTTCGAGCTGTCGGTCGCGCGGCGGCTGCCGCCGTGCGCGTTCGCGCCGCCGCCCGCGGTCGACGCGGGCGTCATGCGCGCGGTCCGACGAAGCGACCCGCTCGTGGCTCCACGCGACGCGCGGGCCTACTGCGGCGTTTCTCGCCCACGGATACCGGGACGGCCCGGTTGCGGTCGTGCCCCGCAGACGCTTGAAGCGCCTCGAGGCGCGAGCTCGGCTTCGCGCGGGGCGCGCGTCCCCGCGACCTCGACGCCCGTCAGTGGGCGGTGCTCTTCCGGCTGCGTTGATCTCCGTCCGGTAGGTGGGGTACTCTCTCGCCCGACCGAACCCCTTTAACCCGGTCCAGAGAGGCCGGAAAGGAGTCGTATGAAGCTGCCTGCCCAGATCCGTCTGCCCCTGCACGCCCGGTGAGCGTCGTGGAGGCTCAGGCGGGAACCGTCCTTCTCGATCACGACGCGCTCCGCCGAACGCTGTCGCGCATCGCGCACGAGATCATCGAGGCGAATCCCGACCTGTCACGCGTCGCGCTCGTCGGCATCCAGACCCGCGGCGTGCCGCTCGCCCAGCGACTGCGCCGGCTCGTGGAGGAGCGCGCAGGCGAGGTGCCGTCGCTCGGCGCGGTGGACATCACCTTCTATCGCGACGACGTCCAGGTTCGCAGCGGCGGCGCGCCGCGCCACGCGCAGCCCGTCGTCCGCTCGACGGCGCTCGACTTCCCGCTGGAAGGGAAGACCGTCGTGCTCGTCGACGACGTGCTCTACACCGGCCGAACGATCCGCGCCGCGATCGAGGCGCTGTTCGACTACGGCCGGCCGGAGCGCATCCAGCTCGCCGTCCTCGTCGACCGTGGGCATCGCGAGCTTCCGATTCGGCCCGACTACGTGGGCAAGAACCTTCCGACCTCACGCGACGAGCGCATCCAGGTGCAGCTCGTGGAAGTGGACGAGGTCGACCGCATTCTGCTCGTTCAAGCGCCTGAGGAGGAGAGCCACAGTGGCTGACATCAGAGTCATGCGGGAGGACCTGCGCCCGCCCGCCACGCCGCCGCGGCGGCACTTCATCTCGATCAAGGACGTCACCCGTGACGACCTCGAGCGGCTTCTCGCGACCGCGCGGACGTTCGAGCGCTCCCTCGAGCGGGAGGTCAAGAAGCTGCCGACGCTCAAGGGGCGCCTCGTCATCAACGTCTTCTACGAGTCGTCCACGCGGACGTCCTCGAGCTTCGAATTGGCTGCGAAGCGCCTCTCGGCGGACACGATGTCGATCAAGTCGTCGGGCTCCTCGGTCGACAAGGGCGAGTCGCTGAAGGACACGGCGATCACGCTCGGCGCCTACGACCCGGACGTGATCGTCATCCGACATCCCCAGATCGGCGCTCCGGACCTCGTCGCGCGCGTCACCGAGGCGCACGTGGTGAATGCGGGCGACGGCAAGCACCAGCATCCGACGCAGGCGCTCCTCGACCTCTACACGATGCGCGAGGAGCTCGGGCGCCTTGAAGGCGTCCACGTCGCGATCGTGGGCGACGTCCTGCACTCGCGCGTCGCCCGTTCGCTGATTCAGGCGCTGATGCTGACCGGGGCACACGTGACCCTCGTCGGGCCGCCGGCGCTCCTCCCGCGCGGGATCGAGGCGATGGGCTGCGAGGCGACGACCGACATCCGCGCGATCGGCGCGGCCGACGTCGTGTACGTGCTGCGCATGCAGCGGGAGCGAATGCAGGAGGGCGCGAACTACGTCCCGTCTCTCCGCGAGTACACGGCGCGCTGGGGCGTGACTCCGGAGCGGCTACGGCCGGGCCAGAAGGTCATGCATCCCGGGCCGATGAACCGCGGCGTCGAGATCGACCCGCTGGTCGCCGACCACGCGGACGCGCTGATCGAGCTCCAGGTGCGCGCCGGCCTCGTGACGCGGATGGCGGTGCTCTACGACCTGCTGACCTCCGGGCCGATCGGCGTCAACACCGAGGCCGCGCTGGAGGTGGCGTGATGCTGTTCGCGAACCAACGACCCGCCGAGAACCTCGTCGTCCGCGGCGCGCGCGTGATCGATCCGACCGCCGGCGTCGACTCGGCACTCGACATCCGCATCGACGACGGGGTCATCGCCGCCCTCGGCACCGACCTCGACACGAACTCTCACCGCGTGATCGACGCGCAGGGCCTCGTCGTCGCGCCGGCCTTCGTCGATCCGCACGTGCACCTCCGCACACCGGGGCGCGAGGACGAGGAGACGATCGCTTCGGGGACGGCGGCTGCAGCGGCCGGCGGTTTCTGCGCGATCCTCGCCATGCCCAACACCGATCCCGTGGTGGACTCGGCCTCGACGCTCGGGTCGCTGGTCGAGGCCGCGAGGAAGGACGCCGTCGTGCCGGTCGGGTTCCTCGCCGCCATCACGAAGGGGCAAGGAGGCTCGGAGCTCACGGAGATGGGCGAGCTCGCGGACGCCGGCGCGGCCGGATTCACCGACGACGGCGTTCCCGTCCAGTCGCCCGGCCTCATGCGCAGGGCGCTGCAGTACGCCTCCGTCACCGGCCGGCGTGTCGCGCTGCACTGCGAGGAGCCGACGCTCTCACGGAGCGGCCAGATGCACGAGGGCGAGGTCTCGGCGGAGCTCGGCTTCACCGGCTACCCGTCGGTGGCCGAGAGCCTCATGGTCGAGCGGGATCTCGCGCTCGCGGCGTACGAGCGCCAGCCGCTGCACCTACTCCATCTGTCGGCCTGGGAGTCGGTGCAGGCGCTGCGACGCGCACGCGCCGAAGGCGTGGAGGCGACGGGCGAGGTGACCCCGCACCACCTCTGCCTGACGGACGACGCGATCCGGTCGCTCGACCCGAACCTGAAGATGAACCCGCCACTGCGCGCGGCGACCGACCGCACCGCGCTCGTCGAGGGCCTCAAGGACGGGACGATCACCGCGATCGCCACCGACCACGCGCCGCACGCGCGACACGAGAAGGAGGTGCCGTTCGAGGCAGCGCCATTCGGCGTGACGGGGCTCGAGACGGCGTTCCCGGCGCTGTACACGCACCTCGTCGAGCCGGGACTGGTTCCGCTGGCGACCATTCTCGAGCGAATGACCGCGGGCCCGTCGAAGGCGTACGGCCTCGAAACGCCGACGATCGCCGTCGGCGCGAAGGCGAACCTCGTCGTCCTCGACCTGAACGCGAGCTACAGGATCACGGCGGATCTGTTCCGCTCGCGGTCGGTGAACTCGTGGCTGCTCGGCGAGACAGTCAAGAGCAAGGTGCGGGCGACCATCGCCGCCGGGAGACTGGCCTACTCCGCATGACGGGCTTTCTCGCGCTCGAGGACGGGACCGTCTTCCGCGGCACGTCCGTCGCGGCGGAGGGATTCGCCGTCGGCGAAGCGGTGTTCACGACGGCGATGACGGGCTATCAGGAAGTGGTCACCGATCCGAGCTTCGCCGAGCAGCTCGTCTGCTTCACCGCCCCGATGGTCGGGAATTACGGCGTGGCCGAAGGACGCTCGGAGTCGGCACGGCCACATGCGCGGGCAGTGCTGATGCGGGAGGCGCGCGGGCCGGCGTGGACCGACTGGCTGCACGAGCGCGGGATCGTCGCGCTCAGCGGCGTCGACACGCGGTCACTGGTCCTCAAGCTCCGCGAGTCGGGCGCGCTGCGGGCGGTCGTCGTCGCAGGCGACGGATCGGTCGACCAGGCGGTGGCGGTCGCCCGTGCGCAGACGCCGATGGCCGGTCGTGCGCTCGCCTCGGACGTGTCGACGCCGCAGCCCTACATCTACTCGGACGCCGGGCGTACACGCGTCGCGGTCGTCGACTACGGATGCAAGCGCTCCATCCTCCGTCGACTCGCCGGTGCAGGCGCTGCAGTGACTGTCTTCCCGCACGACGCCACGGCAGACGAGCTCGTGCGCTTCGACGGCGTGCTGCTCTCGAACGGGCCCGGCGATCCGGAGCCCCTGAGGGCCGAGATCGAGGTCGTGCGCGAGCTGATCGGCCGCGTTCCCGTGCTCGGCATCTGTCTCGGCCACCAGCTGCTCGCGCTCGCCGCCGGACACACGACGTTCAAGCTCCCGTTCGGACACCGGGGCGCGAACCATCCGGTGCTCGACCGTGCGGCGGGCCGCGTTCTCGTCACGAGTCAGAACCACGGCTTCGCCGTCGCGCCGAGCGAGGCTCGGGAGGCGACGCACGTGTCGCTCTATGACGGCACCGTCGAGGGTCTGGACTTCCCGCTCGAGAGCGCAAAGTCGGTGCAGTTCCATCCCGAGGCCGGCCCGGGGCCGCACGACGCGTGGCCGATCGTCGAAACGTGGGTCGAGGAGGTGGCGTATGCCGAGGCGGCATGACCTCGAGTCGATCTGCCTGATCGGCTCCGGTCCGATCGTGATCGGGCAGGCCTGCGAGTTCGACTACGCCGGCTGCCAAGCATTGAAGGTCCTGCGTGCCGACGGCTTCCGGACGATCGTCGTCAACTCGAACCCCGCGACGATCATGACCGACCCGGGATTCGCCGACCGCACGTACCTCGAGCCGCTCGACCTCGACGGTGTGGCCGACGTCCTCGCCCGCGAGCGTCCCGACGCTCTGCTCCCGACGATGGGCGGCCAGACCGCGCTGAACCTCTCCAGCGAGCTCGCGCAGGCCGGCGTCCTCGAAGAGCTCGGCGTCGAGCTCATCGGCGCCCCGCTCGACGTCATCCGCCGTGCCGAGGACCGCGAGCTCTTCCGCGAGGCCGTCCGCGACGTCGGACTGCAGGTGCCGAGCTCGAGGATCGTCACAGACAGCGACGAGCTCGGCGGCGTCTCGCTGCCGGCGGTCGTTCGGCCTGCCTTCACGCTCGGCGGGCACGGCGGCGGCTTCGTGGAGACGGTGGCGCAGCTGCACGCCCAGGTCGAGCGCGGCATCGCCGAGAGCCCGATCGGTCAGGTGCTCGTCGAGGAATCGGTGCGAGGATGGGACGAGTTCGAGCTCGAGGTCGTGCGCGACCGCAACGACAACGTCGTCATCGTCTGCTCGATCGAGAACATCGATCCGATGGGCGTCCATACGGGCGACTCGGTCACCGTCGCGCCGCAGATGACCCTCTCGGACCACGCGTACCAGGAGCTGCGCGACGCGGCCGCTGCAGTCATCCGGTCGGTGGGAGTCGAGTGCGGCGGATCGAACATCCAGTTCGCGCGCGAGCGCGACACAGGTGAGCTGCGAGTGATCGAGATGAACCCGCGTGTGTCGCGATCGTCCGCCCTCGCGTCGAAGGCCACGGGGTATCCCATCGCGAAGGTGGCGGCCAAGCTCGCGGTCGGCTACACGCTCGACGAGATCCCGAACGACCTGACCGGCACGACGCCGGCGAGCTTCGAGCCTTCGCTCGACTATGTCGTCGTCAAGTTTCCGCGCTTCGCGTTCGAGAAGTTTCCCGGCGCCGACACGACGCTGGGGACGCAGATGAAGTCGGTCGGGGAGGCGATGGGCATCGGCCGAACGTTCGTCGAGGCGTACAGGAAGGCGGAGCGGTCGCGGGAGCTGGACGGGGCCGAGAAGTGGCCGCTGCCGGAGAGCGCGCATCCGTGGTTCCACGACGAGCTCGCGCACAGTCCGGCCGCGCCGGCGACGTCGATCGACGACCTCGCTGCGGACGACTTCCTCCAACGGAAGCGCGCGGGCCTGTCCGACGCGGACATCGCCGTCGAGCTCGACGTCTCCGAGGAGACCGTGCGCGCGAGGAGGCGCAGCTGCGGCGTGCGGCCGGTCTTTCGCCGCGTCGACTCGTGTGCCGGCGAGGTCGAGGCGGCGTCTACCTACTACTACTCCACCTGGGGCGAGGCCGACGAGGCGCCGCCCGACGGCGATCGTCCTCGCGTCGTCATCCTCGGGTCGGGCCCGAACCGGATCGGCCAGGGGATCGAGTTCGACTACTGCTGCGTCCACGCCGCTCAGAGCTTCCGGTCGCTCGGCTACGAGGCGGTCATGGTCAATTGCAATCCCGAGACCGTCTCGACCGACTACGACACGTCCGATCGCCTCTATTTCGAGCCCCTCGGGCTGGAGGAGGTGCTCGCGGTGTGCGAGCGCGAACAGCCGGCCGGCGTGGCCATCCAGTTCGGTGGACAGACGCCGCTGAAGCTCGCACGCGGCGTCGAGGCAGCCGGGTACACGATCCTCGGCACGACGTTCGACGCCGTCGACCTCGCGGAGGACCGCGAGCGCTTCGGCGCGCTGCTCGCGCGCGTCGGGATCCGCTGTCCGGAGTGGGGGATCGCGCACAGCACGGCGGAAGCGCACACGATCGCCCGCAAGATCGGCTTCCCCGTCCTCATCCGTCCGTCGTACGTCCTCGGCGGACGGGCGATGCGCATCTGCTACTCGCCGTCGGACATCGGCGAGATCGAGCGCCCCGTGCTCATCGACCGCTTCGTCGAGAGCGCGATCGAGATCGACGTCGACGCGGTGTCCGACGGGACGGAGACGTACGTCGGCGCCGTCATGCAGCACGTCGAGGAGGCGGGCATCCATTCAGGCGACTCGGCCTGCGTGCTCCCGGCGCCGTCGCTGACGGCGTCCGAGGACGAGGAGATCCGCCGGACCGTCGGCACGCTCGCGCGGGAGCTCGGCGTGGTCGGCCTCCTGAACGTCCAGCTGGCCGTCGTCGGCGGGACGGTCTACGTGCTCGAGGCGAACCCGAGGGCGTCGCGCACGGTGCCGTTCGCGTCCAAGGCGACCGGCATCAACCTCGTGCAGGCCGCGTGCCGCATCATGGCCGGAGCCGGACTCTCGGAGCTGGGTCTCGTCGAGCCTCGCGCGCTCGGCCACGTCTCGGTGAAGGCCGCCGTCCTGCCATTCGCGCGGTTCCCGGGAGCAGATCCCGTCCTCGGGCCGGAGATGCGTGCGACCGGCGAGGTGATGGCGACTGCGGCCGACCTCCCGACGGCGTTCGCGAAGGCGGAGCGCGCGGCCGGCCGGCCGCTGCCGACCTCGGGCCGTGCGTTCCTCTCGGTGCGCGACAGCGACAAGGACTCGCTCGTCACCGTGGCGATCGCGCTCGCGGAGCTCGGCTTCGAGCTGCTGGCGACGTCGGGGACGGCGGACACGCTGCGCGACGCCGGCCTGACGGTCGAGCGCGTGCGCAAGGTGACGGAGGAGGGCGAGGGCTCGACGGTCGTCGACCTCATCCGTCGTGGCCGCTGCAACCTCGTCGTCAACACGCCGCAGGGATCCGGTGCCCGGACGGACGGCTACCTCATCCGCGAGGCGGCGCTCGTCGCCCGCGTTCCCTGCATCACTACGCTCTCCGGCGCCGCGGCCGCCGTGCACGCAATTGCGAACGCCCGCCACGAAGAGTCCATGTCCCTCCAGGAACGGATCGAGCATGAGACGCGCGCTGCTTGACGTCCGCGCGAACGAGAGCGTCGGGCCGTACACGCTGCTGCGCGTTGCACGAGGCCCGATCGATCCGGGCGGGCCGGGACAGTTCTTCATGCTCGAGGCGCCGGGCCGGCTGCTGCCGCGACCGATGAGCCTCTGCCTGTCTCCGCCCGGAGAGCTGGCGTTCCTCATCGACCCGATCGGCCCGGGGACGAAGGCGCTCTGCGCGCTCGATCGCGGCGACCGGCTGCAGGTGCTCGGTCCGCTCGGCAACGGCTTCGATCTCCAGGTGGAGCGGCCGCTGCTCGTCGGCGGCGGGATCGGCGTCGCGCCGCTTCCCTACCTCTCGGAGACCCTCGGCCGTCCGCCCGCGGTCCTCGGCTTCCGCTCAGACTGGCACGCCGAGGCTGCCGAGCTCGTCCCGCGTGCAACCGTCTGCGTCGAGCCGACGCTCGTCACGACGCTCGTGCCCGAGGGGATGGACCTCCTCGCTTGCGGGCCGGAGCCGATGCTCGAGGCGGTTCGTGCGCGGGATCCCGCGGCGCAGCTCGCGTGGGAGGCGCCGATGGCATGCGGCTACGGCGCTTGCTACGGCTGCGCGGTCGAGATCGACGGCGAGCTGAGACGACTCTGTGTCGACGGACCTGTGCTCTCCCGTGCTGCTTAACGCCTCCGGCTGTCTCGACGCGCTGACGGCGCCCGAGGTCGCGCGAAGCCTCGACGCGTTCGTGACGAAGACGGTGACGCCGCTCCCGCGTGAGGGGAACGCGCCGGTGCGCATCGCAGAGACGGACGTCGGGATGCTCAATTCGATCGGTCTCGCCAATCCCGGCATCGACCGCTTCGTGACCCGGACGCTGCCGCAGCTCGAGAAGCTCGGCGTGCCGGTCTGGGTCTCGGTCGGGGGCTTCGAGGCCAACGAGTACGCGGAGATCTGCTCCCGCCTGGACGACCACGCGGAGGTGAGCGCGATCGAGCTCAACGTCTCGTGTCCGAACGTGGAGGCGCCGGCCGAGAGCGCGACGCAGATCGTCGCAGCGGCACGCGTGGCCACCAGAAAGCCCCTCTGGGCCAAGCTTTCGCCGGCCGTCCCGGACATCGCCGAGGTCGCGCGGGCAGCCCAGGGCGCGGGTGCCGACGGCCTTTCTCTCGTGAACACGATTCGAGGCCTGAAGCTGGATGCGCGGACGCTGCGCCCGGTGCTCGGCCCTGGTCAGGGCGGGCTCTCGGGCCCTGCGCTCAAGCCGGTCGCCCTTGCAGCGGTTGCGAGCTGCTTCGTCGCGACCGGGATGCCGATCGTGGGGATGGGCGGAGTGCAGACCGGCACCGACGCGCTCGAGTTCATCGCAGCAGGCGCGCGTCACGTCGCGCTCGGAACGGTGCTGTTCGCGGATCCGGACGCGCCTGCACGTGTGCGCGCCGAGCTGCATGCCGCCGCGGCCGAACACGGCTGGAGCTCATATGACGATGCATATGGTGCCGCGCACGAAGAAGTGTTGGCCGTCGGGACAACGCACTGAAGACACGTCGTTGTTGGCGAGGATGAATACGGCTTAAAACTCCTGCACAGACGGCCAAACGACACAACTTGACCGACGGATGCCGCTTGTTAGACTCCCGCGCCATGGTGTCGACCAAGACGCAGGCCGAAGCGCCGATTCGTTCGCTCGATCAACGAATGGAGGCGCTGAAACGGGCCAACGACATCCGCGTGCGGCGAGCGAAGTTGAAGAAGGATCTCAAGGACGGGCGTGTCCAGATCGAGCAGATCCTCAGCAATCCTCCCGAGTACGTGTCGACGGCGAAGGTGTTCGACATGCTCATGGCGGTGCCGAAGTTCGGGCGGGTGAAGGCGGCGCGGTTCCTCAACATGTGCAGGATCAGCCAGTCGAAGACGGTCGGCGGTCTCTCCGATCGTCAACGCACCGAGCTGATTGGCCTCTTCAACAGGTAAGCAGCTGGTCGTAGTGGTCACCGGCACCTCGGGTGCCGGCAAGGGAACCCTCGAGAAGCTCCTCCTCGAGCGCATGCCCGAGCTCGAGCTGGCGGTCTCGGCCACGACACGCGAGCAGCGGCCCGGTGAGAAGAACGGCCGGGAGTACTGGTTCATCACGCCCGAGAAGTTCGAGGTCCTCGTCCAGGACGACGAGTTCCTCGAGTACGTCGACCTTCCCTGGGGCGCCCGCTCGGGCACGCTCCGATCCGAGATCGACCGGATCCAGTCGCATGGGAGGGTGCCGCTGCTCGACCTGGAGACCGACGGCGCGCTCCGAGTCCAGGAGACGATCCCGGGCGCCGTGACGATCTTCGTCGACGCCCCGACGTTCGAGGAGCTCGAACGCCGGCTGAGAGAGCGCGCAACCGAGAGCTCGGGCGAAATTCAGGTGCGGCTCGACCTCGCGCGCCGCCAGCAGGAGCAGAAAAACAGGTTCAGCTACTCGATCGTGAACGACAACGTCGAGCGGGCCGCAGAGGAGCTCACGGGAATCGTCCGCCGGGAGTTGCAGACCGCAGGTACCATGACCCGCCCATGATCCACCCTCGAATCGATGAGCTCCTGGACAACGTCGACTCGCGCTACGCGCTGGTCATCGTCGCTGCCAAGCGGGCCCGCCAGATCAACGACTATCACCACCAGCTGGGGGAGGGGATCGGCTTCGAGCAGGCCCCGCCGCCGCTCGTGGAATCCCGCTCCAAGAACTACCTGACCATGGCCCTCGAGGAAGTCGCCGAGGGCAAGCTCAAGTACAAGTACCCGAAGTAGGGCCTCGGGGCCTTTCGCGGCCCCGCCAAACGGGCACAATTCGAGCCATGGCGCGGGTGATGGTCGGTGTCACCGGTGGAATCGCGGCCTACAAGGCCTGCGAGCTCGTACGCCTGCTCGTGAAGGGCGGGCACGAGGTCGTGCCGCTCGTCACCCCGGGCGCCGAGCGATTCGTCCGGGCCGAGACGTTTCACGCGCTCGCCCGCCGCCCGGCCGCCGCGGATCCCTATCCGCACCTTCAGCGGACCGACCTCCTCGTCGTCGCACCGCTGACCGCCAACACCCTGGCCGAGCTCGCGCACGGTCTGGCCGGCAACATCGTGGCCGAGGCAGCCCTGGCGCACACGGGCCCCATACTGGTCGCGCCGGCGATGAACCCGCGGATGTGGGTGCACCCCGCCACGCAGTCGAACATCGAGGTCCTCCGATCGCGCGGCGTGGAGGTCGTCGGACCGGAGGAAGGAGAGATGGCCGAAGGCGAGTGGGGGGTCGGCCGCATGGCGGAGCCCGAGGAGATCTTCAGGCGTTGCCGCGAGCTGCTCGGCGAATCGGACTCGCTGGCCGGCAAGCACGTGCTCGTCACGGCCGGCGGGACCCGCGAGCCTCTCGACGCCGTGCGCTTCCTGGGCAACCGCTCGTCGGGGCGCATGGGCGTCGCGCTCGCCGAGGAGGCGAGGAAGCGCGGCGCCGACGTCACGCTGCTCGCGGCGAACATCGTCGTGTCCGCGCCGAAAGGCGTCACGGTCGTCGAGACCCCGACCGCGGGCTCGATGCTCGAGGCTGCGCTGACCTTCAAGGACGCAGACCTCGTCCTCATGGCGGCCGCCGTCGCCGACTACCGGCCGGCCGAGCAGCTCGAGGAGAAGCGTCCGAAGGACGAGCACGTGTGGAAGATCACGCTCGAGCCGACGACCGACGTCCTGCGCACGCTCGGCGAGGGCCGCACGAACGGCCAGGTGCTCGTCGGCTTCGCCGCCGACCGCGGTGACAACGGCCTCGCGCGCGCGAGAGAGAAGCTGGCCGCCAAGCGCGTCGACCTGGTCGTGTTCAACGACGTCTCGCGCGAGGACATCGGCTTCGACTCCGACGACAACGAGGTCGTCCTCGTCACGGAGCGCGGAGAGCGGAAGATCGAGAAGGCGTCGAAGGACCGGATCGCGGCCGCCATCGTCGACAGCGCCGAGGAGTTGATGCATGAGCGAGCCCGGTAGCAATCAGGTCGAGGTCTCGGGCGCTGCGGAGACGATCCGCACGATCAGCGAGAACCTCGCACGTGTCGTGCACGCGCCCGAGGAGACGCTGCGGCTCTGCACGCTGTGCCTCGTCAGCGAGGGCCATCTGATCCTCGAAGACTTCCCGGGCGTCGGGAAGACCATGCTCGCGAAGGCGCTGGCGCGGTCGCTCGACGTCTCGTTTTCCCGGATGCAGTTCACGCCCGACCTTCTCCCCTCGGACGTCACCGGCGTGAACGTCTTCGACCAGCGCTCGAACGAGTTCGAGTTCAGGCCCGGCCCGGTCTTCGCGAACCTCCTGCTCGTCGACGAGATCAACCGCGCGTCGCCGAAGACGCAGGCAGCGCTCCTCGAGTGCATGCAGGAGCAGCAGGTGACGGTCGACGGCACCTCGTACGAGCTCGTACGGCCGTTCATGGTCATGGCGACCCAGAACCCGATCGAGTACGAGGGGACGTATCCCCTTCCGGAGGCTCAGCTGGACCGCTTCACGATGAGGATCGCGATCGGATATCCGCCGCTCGCCGACGAGGCGCGGATGCTCACCGAGCAGACGGCTGACCCGCCGCTCGAAGGACTCCAGCCCGTGGCGAACGCGGCCGACGCACTCGCTCTCGCCGAGGAGGCGAAGCGCATCTACGTGGAAGAGAGCCTGAACCGCTACGTCGTCGCGCTCCTCCGCGCGACACGGAGCGACAGCCGCCTCTATCTCGGCGCGAGCCCGCGCGCGGGGATCGCGCTCCTCCGCGTCGGCAAGGCGCGCGCGCTTGCGGACGGCCGCGACTACCTGGAGCCGGACGACGTCAAGGCGGTCGCCGTGCCGGTGCTCTCGCACCGCCTGATCCTTGCGCCGGAGGCGCGTTCGAGCGGCCTGAGCGGAGAGCAGCTCGTGCAGGAGGCGCTCGAGAAGACACCGGTCCCGGTCTAGTGACCCGGCGCGGTCGGGTCATCCTCGCGCTCGGGATCGTCGTGTATCTCGCAGCGTGGGGCTTCGGCTCGAAGCCGCTGTATCCCGTCGCAACCGGCTTCCTGCTCGCAGTCGCGGTCGCGTGGGTGTGGGTCCGCCTCGCCGACCGACCGTTCACGTCCCAGCGCGGCTGGGGCGACGGCGAGCACGTCGAGGGCGAGGATGTGCCCGTCGTCGCGGACCTCGTGCCGAGCAGCGACGTGATGCCTGCGAGCGCGACGCTCGTCGAGACCGTCGGGCGCCTCGGGGTGCAGCGCCACGCGCTCAACCGCCGTGGCCGCCGACTGAGCGTCCGCTACGTGTTGCCTGCGGTGCCGCGAGGCCGGTATCCGTTCGACCACGTGCACGTCGAGCTTGCCGACCCGTTCGGCCTTCAGTGCGCGACGACGCCCATCACGCCGCCCGCAGCTCTGCTCGTGTATCCGCGGCTCGTCCGGCTGGGCCCGCTCTTCTCGGAATCGGGCGCGCGGTCGCAGGACGGGCGGCGCCTGCTCCTCCGTCGCGCGAGCGGGTTCGAGCTGCACAGCGTCCGCGAGTACGCACAGGGCGAGTCGCTCCGCCGCGTGCACTGGCGCTCGACCGCGCGACGAGGTCAGTTGATGGTCAAGGAACTCGAGGACGCCCCGCGTGACGAGATCGCGGTCCTGCTCGACGTCGACGAGAAATCCGTCGTCGGCGAGAGCTTCGACGTCCAGGTGCGCGCCGCGGGCTCGATCCTCCAGGAGTACGTCCTTCGTGGCCGCCGTGCCGTGCTCGTCGTGAACTCGGAGCGGCGCGAGGTCCAGCACGTCCATGCACCAGCGTCGGACTGGCGGCGCGCCCTCGAGGTCCTGGCCGCGGTCGAAGCGATCGGGTCGCCGCTTCCAGCCGGTGTGCTCGCCGAGGAGAACAGCCCCGCAGCGCGCGCACTCGATCTCGTCGTCGTGACCGCCAGGATCGAGCCGGCCATGATCGACCGGGTCGTCCAGCGTGCGCTCTCACGGCGGAACGTCTCGTTCGTCTACGTCGAGCCGGCGACCTTCAACGGAGCCGGACGCAAGCCGGAACCGGCGCTTCTCCGGCTGCAATCGGCGGGCGTGCCCGTCGCGGTCGTGCGCGCGGGCGACGACCTCGCGGCCGCGCTGACCGGCGAGCCGCACCTGGAGGCGATTCATGCTTAGGACGGTCGCGCTCTCCGGGCTCGCGGCGCTCGTGATCGCCGTCGACTGGCTCCGCTTCGAGGAGCCGCGCAGCAGTGGCGGCCGCCCCTTCGTCCTCGCGGTGCTCGCGATCGCGCCTGTGCTGCTGCGGCCGCTGTGGCCACGAGTCGTCGGTGTTGCGGTTTCGGTCGTGCTCGGCCTGTGGGTCGCGCTCTCGGTTTCGCCGCTGTCGCTCTGGCCCGGAGGGAACGGCTACTTCGGCCCGCTCGCCTCGCGGTTCGGCAACGGCTTCGGCGACTTCTACGAGTTCAGGCTGCCGATCACGCCGGACCGACACCCGCAGATGCACGAGGTCATCCTCGTCGCGATCTTCGTCTTCACGCTCGTCGTCGCGCTTGCGATCGCGAGCCGGCGCGTGCTCCTCGCCGTCGTCACGTTCCTCGTCGGCGCCGGCTGGCCGGCGACGCTGCTAGCCGGCGGCAACGAGCTCGGCCGCGGCGCCGTCATCCTCGCGGTCGCGCTCGTGCTGCTCGCCGGCATCACCGGCCGGGCCAACCGCATTGCGCTCGGCGCAACGGGGGTCGTGATCGTCGGGGCGCTCGCATTGTCCAGCTCCGCCGCGGTCGCCAAGTCCGCCTTCCTCGACTGGCAGCAGTGGGACCTCTACACGCGCGCGCCGCATTCCGTGAACGTCCGCTACGTCTGGGATGCGCGCTACAGCGGCGTCCACTTTCCGAACAAGCGCACGACCGTCCTCACGATCCGGGCCTCGAGCAGGCCGCAGTACTGGCGCGCGACCGTCCTCGACCGGTTCGACGGAACGCGCTGGCTCGAGCATGTCTGGAGCGAGACCCCGACGGAGCGAGCAGAGCTGGAGCCTGTCGGCGCCCTCGACCGCTCGAAGTGGGTCGCCCAGCAGGTGAAGGTCGGCGCGCTCGCCGACGATCACCTCATCGGAGCGACGACACCGGTGGACTATGACGTCGACCTCCCTACCCGCAACGTGGGCCAAGGAGTCACGCGCGTCCTCGGGGGCGGGCTCGAGCCCGACGAGACGTACACGGTCTGGAGCTACGCACCGCGTCCGACGCCGGAGCAGCTCGCCCGCGATCCGGCGAGCTATCCGCGCGCACTGACCGAGGCCGGCCGCGAGCTCGACCTCTCCCCCGGAGTAACGGTGCCTCCGTTCGCCCGGCCCGGCCGGGACGCGCGCGTCGTCGAGCTCCTCAGGGGACGCCTGCAGCCGTACGCGGCGGTCTTCAACCGCGCCCGCGCGGTCGCGGGACAGACGAGCTCCCCGTACGCGGCGGCAGTCGCCCTCGAGGCGTGGTTCCGCTCGACGGGCGGTTTCACGTACGCGGAGCAGCCCGGCGCGACTCCCGGCCTCCCACCGCTCGTCGGCTTCATCGTCGACACGAAGACCGGCTACTGCCAGCACTACGCCGGCGGCATGGCGTTGATGCTCCGCCTGCTCGGCATTCCCGCGCGCGTCGCGGTCGGCTTCGTGCCCGGGCGTTTCCACGACAACGAGTGGACGGTGACCGACCACGATGCCCACGCCTGGGTGGAGGTCTGGTTCAAGGACTACGGCTGGCTGCCGTTCGATCCGACTCCGGGCCGCGGCCGGCTCGGCGGGACGTACTCCTCCAGCGCGCTCGGGTTCAACACGGACGCCGCCGCGCGGCTCTTGAACACGCTCGTGAAGGGCGGCGAGGTGTTCGGCAACTCGGCCGCGGTGGGCATCATCGGCCACGATCCGAACCGCCGCACGCCGAGGACGATCGGTGACTCGCCGGGCGACATCGGGCTCGCTCCGACGCCGCACGTGAAGCACACGCCGAGCCTGATCCTCTTCGTGATCCTCCTCGCCGCCGGAGTCGCCGCGGTCATCGTCGTGCTGAAGGTCGGCCGGCGCCGACTGCGCTATCTCACGCGAGATCCGCGCCGCATTGCGGTCGCGTGCGCGCGCGAGCTGGCCGACTTCGCGCGCGACCAGCGGCAGGAGGTTCCGGACGGCGCCACCCTGCACGAGATCGGCGAGACGGTCTATTCCGGTCTCGGCGTCGATGCGAGGGACTTCACACGCGAGGCAACGGCTGCGCGTTACGGGCGCCCGGACGAGGCAGGAGAGGCGGCCCGTCGCGCGCGTTCGGAGCTCCGCGCGTTGAAGGCGCGGCTCCGGCACAGCATGCTGGTGTCCGAGCGGCTGCGCGGCCTGTTCTCCGTCCGCTCACTCGGGCTCGGCTAGCGCTTGGAGGCGGTCGTCATGGCCGCGGGGGAGGGGACGCGCCTTCGCCCGCTGACTGAACGCTGGCCGAAGCCCGTGCTTCCCGATCGACGGCCGCGCGGTGATCGCGACGCTGCTCCACGAAGTCGCGGCCGGCGGCATCGAGCGTGTCTGGGTGGTGACCGGCCATCTCGCGGAGCAGGTCGAGGCCCTGGTCGGGGACGGTTCCGGTTTCGGCGTCGAGGTCGGCTTCGCGCGCCAGCCGGGCGTACTCGGCTCGGCGGACGCCGTGCAGCGCGCGCTCGACGCGGGCGCCTCCCCGCCGTTGGTCGTCTCGGCGGCGGACACGCTCTACCGGAGGGGCGACGTGGGCCGGTTCGCCTCCGCTTTCGGCGAATCGAGGGCCGGGGGAGCGGTCGCGGTCCGGACCGACCCGCCGCCCGGCCCGGGGCGGCATGCCGTCGGCGTGGAAGACGGGCGCGTCCTCCGGATGCGCGACGACGACCCGGGCAATCCGTGGTCGGGAGCACCACTGTGGGGAATCGGTGCTCGGGTCGCGGAGCGGCTGTGCCTCGACCTGCCCCCACACGAGCTGGAGAACGCCTTTCAGTCGGCGATCGAGGCCGGCGAGAACGTGATCGCGGTCGAGATCGGCCCGACGCGCGATTTGACGTATCCGCTTGACTTGGTGGAGGAGAACTTTCCCTACCTGCGATCCATATGAGCGAGACCTACGACCTGTACCAGCAGGGCCGCACGCATCTCAAGAAGGGGCGGGCGGCGCAGGCGACGGTCGCGCTCGAGAAGGCGAAGCGACGGGAGCCGGACAAGGCGTCCATCCGCGAGGCGCTCGGGATCGCCTACCTTCGGATTCAGCGGTACGAGGAGGCCGAGGAGGAGTTTCGCGCGATGCTCGAGCTCTCGCCGGCGGATCACTACGCACATTACGCCCTCGGCCGGGCGCTCGAGAAGCAGGGCCGGGAGGCCGAGGCGAACGGGCACTACAAGCTTGCGAGCTCGCTCAGACCGCAGAGCAAGCACTACGCCTCACGGATCCTCGACCTGCCGCGGGACGAGGGCGAGGACGAAGACGGCGGCGAGCAGTCTCCGCTCACGCCGGCGGAGTAGACGCCGAATCGACACACGGGCGTGGGCGTTGCGTGCGCCTTTCGCGTGTAGCGTCGATGGCACGCGGGCGGAGGGACTTCCCCCACCCAGGGCGGGGAATGCGCGCGCGCGCGTGTACCTCGTCACCCGCCACGCGGTCAGCCCGTCGAGGCCGTCGAGGATGATTGCGCGATGCGGGCCGTCTGCCAGCGCGTCACCGAAGCTCACGTCAGCGTGGACGGGACGCAGGTGGGTGAGATCGGCATTGGACTCGTCGTCCTCCTCGGCGTCGAGCGCGACGATGCTCCCCAGGCCGCCGACCGCATGGCCGGGAAGGTGGCGCGTCTCCGGATCTTCGAGGACGACGCGGGTAAGTTCGACCGAAGCCTCGTCGACGTCGGCGGGTCAGCGCTCGTCGTGAGCCAGTTCACTCTCATCGCCGATACGCGGAAGGGCAATCGGCCGAGCTTCGCGCGGGCCGCTCCGCCCGAAGAGGCGGACGCCCTCTACCGGTTGTTCTGCGAGCGGCTCGCCGAGGAGGGGGTGCCGGTCGAGCGAGGCGTCTTCGGGGCGCGGATGGCGGTCCAGCTCGTGAACGAGGGCCCCGTCACCGTGGTTCTTGATTGAAGAGGCGCTTGCTACACTCGAAACACCACATTTCGAGCATGTTCCGGAATGGGCCTGCGGGCCCATTTTTTGTGACACAGGAGCCCAGATGGCAGCGACACACGAGAGAGAACGGCAGTTGGCCAGGGAGATCACTCCTCGGGTCGAGACTGCCGTGCCTGGGACCGAGGTGCTTGCGGTCGAGCTGACGAGCCCCGAGCGGTTCGTCGTCTACGTCGACCATGCCCAGGGCGTCGACCACGCCCTTTGCCAGCGGGTCACGAACGTGCTCCGTGACTACCTGCGCGAGTACTCCGTCGACGTCTCCTCGCCGGGGATCGAGCGTCCGCTGCGGACGCCGGACCACTTCCGGAACGTGGTCGGCCGCCGGGTGGCCCTGAAGACGAGCACACGCAACCGCGTCCGCGGGGAAGTCGTCTCCGCGGGGGAGCGAAGCGTGACGGTCAAGACCGACGGCGAGTCGGTGGACGTCCCATACGACGCGATCGTGCGGGGAAATCTGATCGAAGAGACGGGAGGCAGATGAGCCTGGAGATCGTCGAGGCCGTTCGCGACATCGAGCGCGAGAAGGGCATCGAGAGCGGCACGCTGGTCGCCGCGCTCGAGGATGCCCTGCTGGCCGCCTACAAGAAGATGCCGGGAGCCGCGCGGCACGCGATCGTCGAGATCGATGAAGAAGGCGATTTCCGTGTCTTCGCCGTCGAGCTTCCTCCCGACGTCGAGGAGCGCCTGATCGACGAGGCGCGGGAACGGAAGTTCGAGGAGCTCGAGGCGCTCGAGGCCGAGACCGGCGAGCGGTCTCACACGCTCATCTCGGACGACGATCTCGACGTCGACTGGTCCGAGATCCCCGAGTCGCAGGTCAAGCGCGAGGATGTGACGCCCGAGAACTTCGGACGCATCGCCGCGCAGACCGCGAAGCAGGTCATCCTCCAGCGGATCCGCGAGGCGGAGCGCGCGATGATGTACGACGAGTATGTCGACCGCGTGAGCGAGGTCGTCACCGGCATCGTCCAGCAGGCCGGCGACCGCAACAACGTGCTCGTCGACCTCGGCAAGGTCGAGGCACTGCTGCCGCGATCCGAGCAGGTGGACGGCGAGCGCTACGAGCAGGGCTCGCGGATCAAGGCCGTCATCACCGAGGTCAGGTCCGGGACGAAGGGCCCACAGGTCATCCTCTCGCGCCGCGATCCCGAGCTGATCAAGACGCTGTTCGAGCTCGAGGTCCCGGAGATCGCCGACGGCCTCGTCGAGATCCGCGGGGTCGCCCGCGAGCCTGGCTACCGCTCCAAAATCGCCGTCGAGTCGCACGCCCAGGGCGTGGATCCGGTCGGCGCGTGCGTCGGCCCGCGAGGATCGCGCGTCCGCATGGTCGTCTCGGAGCTCCGCGGCGAGAAGATCGACATCATTCCGTGGAACCCGGAGCCGGCGCGCTTCGTCGCCAAGGCGCTGTCGCCCGCGCGGGTCCGCGAGGTCTTCGTCGACGACGAGACCAAGGAGGCGACCGTCATCGTCCCCGACGACCAGCTCGCCCTGGCCATCGGCAAGGAAGGGCTGAACGCCCGCCTCGCCGCACGGCTGACCGGCTGGAAGGTCGACATCCAGTCCGACACCGAGTTTGCGCAGGCCGAGGCGGCAGCTGCCTACGGTGGCGGCGACGGTGGCGAGGAGTTCACCGGCCGGTGCTCGGCCGTGCTCTCGAACGGGAAGCGCTGCCCCAACGAGGCGCTCCCGGGCTCCCGCTACTGCGGACTTCCCGCCCACCAGGAGCTCGCGCTCCACGACACGCCCGACACGGAGCCGATCGTGGCCGAGTCCGAGCCGGAGCTCGAGGCCGAGGCCGACCTGGCGCCGCCCGACGCCGAGAGCATCGGTCCGGAGAGCCTCGTCGCGGTCGCGGAGGACGAGCCCATGGCGGCGGAGACGGCGGACACCAGCCAGGTCGCGGAGGCGCACCAGGTCCCGGCGGGCATCCCCGTCGAGCAGGAGACCTCCGCCAACGGCGAGGAGCCGCCGCCTGCTGCGTGACCGAGCCGATCAGGACGTGTGTCGGGTGCGGGCGCAAGGCGCCGCAACGCGACCTTCTGCGCTTCGTGTCGAAGGACGGCACGCTCTCCCCGGGCGCCGCGAAGCCGGGTCGCGGGGCGTACACCTGCCGCCGGCTGTCCTGCTTCGAGCGCGCCGTGGCGCGCCGGGCCTTCAACCGCACGCTGAGGCAGACCGTGCTGGTCGAGCCGGAACTCTCGTCCCTCTACACTTGAGCGCGTAAATGGCGAACGAACCAGGTTCAAACCGTCCCAACCGGCCGATGAGGCCCCGTCAGGGTGGTGCCGGCCAGCGGCGCAAGCGGCGTGTCGTCATCGACAACGCCGCGAACCGCCCGCGCGACGCGCGCCAGCAGCAGCGCGACCGTGAGGCGGCGCGGCCGAAGACGCCGCGCGAGGTCGTCGCTCCGACCGGGCCCGTGACCGTCCAGTCCGGCGTGACCCTGCGCGACCTCTCTCAGGCGCTCGGCGTAACGGCCCCCAAGATCATCATGTTCATGATGGGCCTGGGGAAGGCGGTGACGATCACCCAGACCCTGGGCGACGAGGAGGTCGAGCTCATCGCCGCGGAGCTGGCGCCGGATCGCGCGTTGACGATCAAGCACGCCGCGGACGACGACGAGGAGCCGGAGGCGTTCGAGGACGACGAGTCCGATCTCCTTCCGCGCCCGCCGGTCGTGACGATCATGGGACACGTCGACCACGGCAAGACGACGCTGCTGGACGCGATTCGCAAGACCTCGGTGGTGGAAACCGAGGCCGGCGGCATCACCCAGCACATCGGCGCCTACCAGGCCGAGCACGACGGCCGGAAGATCACGTTCCTCGACACGCCTGGCCATGAGGCCTTCACGGCCATGCGCGCCCGCGGCGCGAAGGTCACCGACATCGCCGTGCTCGTCGTTGCCGCCGACGACGGCGTCATGCCGCAGACGAAGGAGTCGATCTCGCACGCGCGGGCCGCGGAGGTGCCGATCGTCGTCGCCGTGAACAAGGTGGATGTGCCTGACTCCGACCCGAACCGCGTGCGCAGCGAGCTTTCCGCAGAGGGGCTGCAGCCCGAGGAGTGGGGCGGGACGACCCAGTTCTCGGACGTCTCCGCCAAGCAGGGCGAGAACCTCGACGACCTGCTCGAGAAGGTTCTGCTCGTCGCGGACGCCGAGCTCGAGATGACGGCGAACCCAGCTGCGGAGGCGTCGGGCCCGATCATCGAGTCACGCCTCGACGTCGGCCGCGGCCCGGTCGCCACCATGCTCGTCCACCGCGGCACGCTGCGTGTCGGCGACGCCGTCGTCGCAGGCGACGCGTGGGGGAAGGTGCGCGCGCTCTACAACTTCCGCGGGGACAAGGTGAAGGAGGCTCGACCGGGCGATCCCGTCGAGATCCTCGGCTTCGACAAGCCGCCGCCCGCCGGGGAGCTCTGCCGTGTTGTCGAGAACGAGCGGCGTGCCCGTGACTTCGCCAACGCACGGGGCGAGCGACTCCGGCGCGAGCAGCTGGCTCAGTCGTCGCGCGGCGTCTCGATCGAGGGTCTCTTCGAGCAACTTGGCGCCGGCGCCGTCCAGGACCTCAACCTCGTCCTCAAGGGCGACGTCGTCGGCTCGGTCGAGGCCGCGGTGTCGGAGCTCGGCAAGATCCAGCACCCGGAGGTCCGCGTCAACGTCATCCACCAGGGCGTCGGCGGAATTACGGAGAACGACATCATGCTCGCCTCCGCGTCCGGTGCAACCGTGGTCGGCTTCAACGTGCGGCCCAACGCCGAGGCGCGTTCGCTCGCCGAGCGCGAGGGCGTCGAGATCCGGACCTACCGCGTCATCTACCAGCTCACCGAGGACATCCAGCAGGCGCTCGTCGGCATGCTCAAGCCGGTCGAGACCGAGGAGACACTCGGCGAGGCGGAAGTGCGTGCGCTCTTCAAGGTCTCGCGGCTCGGCACGATCGCGGGCTGCATGGTCACGAGTGGCCTGATCCGGCGCGGCGCACAGGTCCGCGTCGTCCGCGACGGGACCGTGATCCACGAGACGACGATCGCGCAACTGAAGCGCTTCAAGGACGACGCGCGCGAGGTGACCGAGGGCTTCGAGTGCGGGATCCTCCTCGACGGCTTCAACGACGTGAAGGAAGGCGACATTCTCGAGGCCTTCGAGACGCGCGCCGTCGAGCGGACGACGCTCGACGAACCGGCACCCGCCGCGGCGACCTAGCCGCACCACGCGCGGTTGAATACGGCGCGTGGGCGCGGGTTATGTCGGCATCCTCAGCGTTGAGCTGCACTTCCCCGAGGCGGGATCGCTCAAGGGGAAGCGGAAGTACGTCAAGTCGGCGAAGGCGCAGCTCCAGAACCGGTTCGGCGTGTCTGTCGCCGAGGTCGATCACCACGATCTCTGGCAGCGCTCGCGGCTGACGCTCTCGTGCGTGGCCCGGGAATACCGGGAGGCCGAACAGCTCCTCGACGAGGCCGAGCGGTACCTCTCCGGGCAGGAATACGAGCTCGTCCGCACCGACCGGGAGGTTGTCACGCTTGAATAGGGGCCATGGCCGAGCGAATGCGCCGCGTCAACGAGTCGCTCCGCCAGCTTCTGTCCGAGGCGGTCGGCCAACTGAAGGATCCGCGGATCGGCTTCGTCACGGTGACAGGGGTGGAGACCTCGCCCGATCTCCGGCACGCGCGTGTCTTCGTGTCAGTCCTCGGAAACGAACGGAAACGTGCGCAGACGATGGACGGTCTCGAGGCCGCGCACGCCGTCCTGCAAGCGCGGATCGCGCGGGAGCTGCGAATGAAGCGAACCCCTCAGCTTGCATTTGAGTACGATCCGACCGTAGAGCGCGGGGTCCGCATGACCAAGTTGATCGATGAGCTCGCCCCAGACGACAGCGAGTGACCTGGCCGCAGTCGTGGAGGCGATCCGCGACAACGACCGCTTCGTCCTCACGACCCATGAGAACCCCGACGGGGATGCGCTCGGGTCGCTGCTCGCGGCAAAGCTCGCGTTCGACCAGCTCGGCAAGGACAGCATCATGGTGCTGCTCGGGGACACGCCGCTCCCCCAGGAGTACTCGTTCATGCAGCTCGACGAGGTGCAGCGCCGCTGGCCGGACGACGTCTCCGACCGGGTCTTGCTCGCCCTGGACGCCGCCAACGAGAGCCGGATCGCCGACCCCGAGGTGCTCGGACGCGTCCCTCTGTCGATCGACGTCGACCACCATCACGACAACACACGGTTCGGCCAGCTCAACCTCATCGTTGGCGACGCGTCCTCCACGGGGGAGGTGCTCCGCGACGTCCTCCGCGAGCTCGACGTTCGCCTCACGTCCGAGATCGCCGAGGCGCTGTACATCGCGATCGTCACCGACACCGGACGGTTCCAGTACACGAACACGACTCCCAAGGCCCTGCGCCTCGCGGCTGAGCTCGTCGAGGCGGGCGCCAATGTCCACCGCGTCTTCCAGGGGGTCTACGAGTCGGTCGAGTTCGCCAAGCTCAAGCTCCTCGCCCGGGCGCTCGAGCGGGCGCAGATCTACGAAGGCGGGCGCGTCGTCATCTCGTACCTCCTCCGCACTGACTTCACCGAGGTCGGCGCGGCGGAACCGTACTCCGAGGGCATCATCGACTACCTTCGCGCCGTGGAGGGCGCCGACATGGCGGTGCTCATTCGCGAGCCGCCCAGGCTTGACGGACCGACGCGACGCGTGAGCCTGCGCGCGAGCATCGACGAGCTCGACGTCTCGGCGATCGCGCGTCACTTCGACGGAGGGGGTCACCGGCAGGCGGCCGGGTTCTCGAGCGAGCTGTCGATCGACGAGATCGCAGAGATCGTTCGCCGGGAATTTGCCTCCGCGCGCTCTTAACCCCGCCGGCATCGTCCTCGTGGACAAGCCGCCGGGGCCGACGTCGTTCGCGATCGTCGCCGCCATGCGCCGCAAGACGGGAGCGCGAACCGGGCATGCCGGAACTCTCGACCCTTTCGCCACAGGCTTGTTACTCCTGTTGTCCGGTTCGGCAACTAAGCTGGCCTCATGCTTCGTCGGGCTCGACAAGCGCTATGTCACCGACATCGACCTGACCGCGCGGACGTCGACGGGCGACCCGGAAGGCGAGGTCGTCGAGCGCACGACGCCACCGGACAGACGACGAGCTCGACGAGCGGCTCGCGGGCCTCCGCGGCGACGTGATGCTGCCGATTCCGGCCGTATCCGCGGTCAAGATCGGCGGTGAGCGCGCCTACAAGCTGGCTCGTCGCGGCGTCGCGGTCGAGATGCCCGTGCGGCGATCTCGCGTGGACGCGCTCGACGTCATCTCGTATACAGGGGAGACGGTGCGGCTCGACCTGCGCGTGAGCTCCGGGACGTACATCCGGTCGATCGCGGATCTGCTCGGCGGGCACTGCAGGACGCTGCGGCGCACTGGAGATCGGGCCCTTCTCGGTCGAGGAGGCGGATCCGGACCGCTTCATCCCGCCCGACGAAGCCCTCGCCCGACTGTGAAGGTCGCGCACCGAACGGACGAGGTGCCGGCAGTGGCACGCACGGTCGCGATCGGGAGCTTCGACGGCGTGCACCTCGGCCACCGGCGCGTGCTCGAAGCTGCACGGGCAGGAAGCGGCACGACGACCGTCGTCACCTTCTGGCCGCATCCGAGGCTCGTCCTCGGCAACCGCGTCGACCTCCTCTCGTCCCTCGAACGGCGTCTCGAGCTGCTCGAGGAGGCCGGGGTCGACGACGTGCTCGTCGTGGAGTTCACTCCCGAGCTCGCGCGACTCGAGCCCGGGGAGTTCGCGGAGTCGCTCCTCCGTCGAATCGGGACGCAGACGATCGCCGTCGGCGACGACTTCCGCTTCGGCCGGGCGGCCGCGGGTGACGTCACGTTGCTCCGGGAACTCGGGTTCCACGTCCAGGCGATTCCGCTCCTCGAAGGCGTCTCGTCCACCGCGGTGCGAGGGCTTCTCCGTGAAGGCGACGTGGTCGGCGCCGCGCGGCTGCTCGGACGACCACACGAGGTCGAGGGAACGGTCGTGCCCGGCGACCAACGCGGCGGCACGCTCGGCTACCCCACGGCAAACCTTGCCGTCCCGCCCGAGCTCCTCGTGCCAGCCTACGGCATCTACGCCGGAGCAGCCCTCGGTCACCGGGCTGCGATCTCCATCGGCGTCAACCCACACTACGGCGGCGAGGAGCGACGGATCGAGCCGTTCCTACTCGACTTCGACGGAGATCTCTACGGGCGTCGGCTCGTGGTGGAGCTGTGGGAGCGGCTACGCGACGAGCGGTCCTTCCCGAGCGAGGACGAGCTCGTCGCGCAGATCGGGCGCGATGTCGAGCAAACCCGCGCGGCGACGCGACCGGCCTGAGCGGATCGCCGCAAGTTCTCACCACGCTCCGAGTCTTCTTCGGCGTGGAGGAATCCGACGGAGAGCCGCGCGAGGCCACGGTGCTCGAGGGCGTCCGCTGTCTGGAATGCGGAGCGATCTACGTGAAGCCTGCGGGCGGCGGTGTCGTCACCGAGAACCCGGGTTGTCCAGACTGCGGCTCTCTCGGCTGGGTCCCGACATCAGGCGAGAGCTAGCGCGAGTCCGTTCCGGCGCGGATCGGCCGCCGCCCCCGCCCGGCACACGACGCTGACGCCGCCGAAGTAGTGATGGCGGTCCGGCCAGCGCCTGACCGTCCTCCCGTCGTGCTCGAGGGCGGCGAGCGCGTCCTCGTCGACGCCGGGCTCCGCGTTGAGCACGCCCGGAGCGGGGTGGAGGCGTGCGCGGTCAACCGCCTGCTGCGGATCCATCCTCTCGTCGAGCACCGCCGCGAGGACGCCGAGCAACGCAGTCCGCAACCGGGTGCCGCCGGCCGCCCCAGCCGCGGCCGAGAGCCCGCGCGCATCGAACGCGAGCGTCGGGGCCATCATGCTCCCGACGCGCTTTCCGGGAGCGAGCGGGCCGCGGATGAGGTCGACCTCGCCCAGCATGCTGTTGAGGTGCAGGTCGAGCCCGGGAAGGAAGTCGCCCGACCCGAGCCCGAGGCTCGAGGTGAGGACGCAGGCGTTGCCTTCACGATCGACGACGGAGACGTTCGTCGTGTCGCCGAAGCCGTCCTGCATGGTGCCGCCGTCCTCGAGCGCTGCGAGGAACTGCAGCACACGTTCGCGCTCGGCCAGCCCCGCGAGCTGCGGGAGGCGCGGGGCCGTCTCCGGAATTCCCGACAGCCCGCGTCTCGTCAGGAGGCGCCCGTCGAGGTAGCTCACCTCCGTCGGTTCGTCCCAGCGCGCCGAGTACGAACCCAGGTCGTCCTTGGTCACCCGGCCTCCGCGTTCGTCGCAGAGGTGCAGCAACGCCTGCGCGATCGTCCCGCCGTACGCCGACCGGGCCGCCCCTTCCGCGGAGATCGCCTCCAACGCGGCGACCAGGCCCGGCTGCTCGAGCCGCGCGCCGCTCTCCAGCAACCGTCCTGACGGCGAATAGATCGCGGCGCCCTCGTTCATCGTCATGACCGGCGCGAGCATCGCGAGACACGCGGCGTGCGCCGGTGGGAAGTCGACGCCGTCGCGTGCAAGCCGCAGCGCCGGCTCGACGACACGCGGCCAGGGCAGCCGTCCGTGCTCGCTCCAGAGCGCCTCCAGCCCGGCCGGTAGACCCGGCACGCCGCATGACGCCGGCCCGACCGCGTAGGAGACGAGCTCCGCACCGAACGGCACCTGGAGCTCCAGGAGCTCGACGTCGCGCGGTTCCGCACCGAGCCCTGGGACCGCGACGAAGCAGTCGAGGTTGCGCACGCTCCCTGCCGCAGCCTCGAAGTAGACGGCGTGACCACCGCCGAGAAAGCCCGTCATGACGGTCTCCGCGACGCACGACGCGAGCGATGCGCCGACCGCGGCGTCGGCCGCCGTGCCGCCGTCCTCGAGCAGCTCGATTCCCGCCGCCGCCGTTGCCGGATGACCCGCCGCTACTGCCGCCTGCATCGCCGGGAAGCTATCGCGCCGACCACGCGCTCGGAACCGTTTGCGCGGGCCCGAGCGGCGGGTAGTTTGCAGGGGTGGCTGACGCAGGCGAACAGCTGCCGCTGGTGCATGCCCGCGGCCTGGTCAAGAGCTTCGGTGATCTCGTCGCGGTCGACGGCGTCGACTTCGACGTGCAGCGCGGCGAGGCATTCGGGTTCCTCGGGCCGAACGGCGCCGGAAAGACGTCGACGATGCGGATGATCGGCTGCGTCTCGCCGCCGACCGACGGGACGCTGCGCATCCTGGGCCTCGACCCGGTGGCGCAGGGCGCGGACATCCGAGCGCGGCTCGGCGTGGTCCCGCAGCAGGACACGCTCGACATGGAGCTCACCGTCCGGGAGAACATCATCATCTACGGCCGCTACTTCGGTCTCGCGCGCGAGGAGCTCGGGAAGAGAGCGGACCGGCTGCTCGAGTTCGTCCAGCTGAACGAACGCGCGACCGACCGCGTCGAGCCTCTCTCCGGCGGGATGAAGCGCCGCCTGACGATCGCGCGCTCGCTCGTCAACGACCCCGACGTCCTGCTCCTCGACGAGCCGACGACGGGGCTCGACCCGCAGGCGCGGCACACGGTGTGGGACAGGCTGTTCCGGCTGAAGCAGCGCGGCGTGACGCTCATCCTCACGACGCACTACATGGACGAGGCCGAGCAGCTCTGCGACCGGCTGGTGGTCATGGACAAGGGCAAGATCGCGGCGGAGGGCTCGCCGCAGGACCTCATCCGCCGCTACTCGACCCGTGAGGTCGTCGAGCTCAGGTTCCGCGCCGACGAGAAGGCGGAGGAGGTCGCGCCGGACATCGCCGAAAGGATGGACGGGCTCGCGCGCCGGCTCGAGGCGCTGCCGGACCGCCTGCTCCTGTACACGGACGACGGTGACGCGACTGCGTCCCGCATCCACGACATCGGGCTGCGGCCAGAGAGCGTCCTCGTGCGCAGGTCGACGCTGGAGGACGTGTTCCTCCACCTGACGGGCCGCACGCTCGTCGACGACTGATGAGCACGCTCGCGCTCCCACTCCGCGTCTTCGAGTACTGGCTGATGCAGTACAGGCGCGTCTGGCGAGGCACGGCCGTCACGAGCGTCGTCAACCCGGTCCTCTACCTCGGCGCGCTCGGCGTCGGCCTCGGGACGCTCGTGAACCGGTCGAGTGGTGCGTCCCTCGGCGTTCCGTATCTCGACTTACGTCGCGCCGGGGATCCTCGCTGCGACCGCGATGACGATCGCGACGAACGAGGCGTCTTGGCCCGTCATGGGCTCGTTCCGCTGGACGCGCCAGTACTTCGCGATGCTGGCGACGCCGCTCGGCCCGCGCGACATCGTGTACGGACATCAGCTCTGGATGACCGCGCGTGTCGCGTCGACGAGCGCCGTCTATCTGATCGTGATCGCGGCCTTCGGCGCAATCGACTCGCCGCTCGGAATCCTCGCGTTGCCCTCGGCGGTGTTGCTCGGGGCCGCGTTCACGACGCCGTTCGCCGCCTACGCTGCGACGCGGAACAACGAGGCAGCGTTCGTCCCGGTGAACCGCTTCGTCATCGTCCCGATGTTCCTCTTCTCGGGAACGTTCTTCCCGATCTCCCAGCTGCCGCTGCCGCTCGAGTGGCTCGCGTACGCGACGCCGCTGTGGCACGGCGTCGACCTCTGCCGTGGATTCACCCTCGGAACCGTCGACTGGCTCCACGCCCTCGCGCACGTCGCGTATCTGTCGGTGTTCGTCGTCGCCGGGCTCCTGTGGGCCGAGCGCACCTATGCGCGGAGGTTGCGCCAATGACCGCGGCCGCATTCGCACGGCAGCCGCGGCGCGACTCCTCTTCGAGCGCAACCTCATGGTCTACCGGCGCTCCTGGATGATCATCTTCTCCGGGATCTTCGAGCCGCTCTTCTACCTCTTCTCGATGGGAGTCGGGCTCGGGCACTTCGTCGGGAAGGTGCCGCTCCCCGACGGTCAGCTGGTCAGCTACGCGAGCTACGTCGCGCCTGCGCTCCTCGCGTCGGCCGCGATGAACGGCGCGGTCTACGACGCGTCCAACGTCTTCTGGAAGATGAAGTACGCGAAGGTGTACGACGCGGTGCTCTCGACGCCGATCGGGCCCGTCGACGTCGCGGTGGGGGAGACGGCATGGGCGCTCTTCCGCGGCTTCCTCTACGCCGTCTCGTTCATGCTGGTTGCGAGCGTTCTCGGGCTCGTGGAGTCGTTCTGGGGCGTCCTTGCGCTCCCGGCCGCGATCCTGATCGGCTTCGCGTTCGCCGGGATGGGCGTCGCCGCGACGACGTACATGCGGACGTGGCAGGACTTCGAGCTCATCGGGCTCGTCCAGCTGCCGCTGTTCCTGTTCTCGGCGACGTTCTTCCCGATCTCGACGTATCCCGAGGCGCTGCAGTGGGTCGTCCGGTGCTCCCCGCTCTACCACGCGATCGAGCTGCTGCGAGCCTTGATCCTCGGCACGGTGGGCTGGGCGCAGCTCGGGAATGTCGTCATCCTCGTGCGTGCTCGGCGTCGCGGGCCTCGTCATCGCCGAACGGCGAATCGGGCTGCTTCTCCTCAGGTAACGCGAGCCGTTGCTACCCTGTCCCGCGACCGCAGCCGCGGCTTTCCGCCTACTTCCGGCGGTTCGCTGGGACTGACGACGATGTGGAGGTGACATGAGTCTCACGAAGGAAGTGAAGGAAGAGATCGTCCAGAAGCACGGGGCGGGCACGACGGACACCGGCTCGACGAAGGTCCAGATCGCGCTTCTCACGCAGCGCATCAACGACCTCACCGAGCACCTGCGCAGCCACCCGAAGGACCACTACTCCCGCAGGGGACTGCTCAAGCTCGTCGGCCGCCGCCGTCGCTTCCTGACGTATCTCCAGAAGCGACGACCTCGAGGGCTATCGCGCCCTCATCAAGGAGCTGGGGCTGAGGCGCTAGCTCTCGAAACAGGAAGAGTGGAGATTCGAGCGAGCGCCGGCTCCGACGCTGACTCGAGTCCCCACTCTCCCGCAAAGCAGAGTGGAGGAAAAGTGATGGCAATTGCCACGGAGCGCCGTTCCGACGTCAAGGTGACGATCGGCGGGCGCGAGATCACGTTCGAGACCGGGAAGCTGGCGAAGCAGGCCGATGGGGCCGTCGTCGTCCGCTCCGGCGACACCATGGTCCTGGCGACGGCCCAGGGCCGGATGGAGCCGCGCGAGGGCGCGGACTTCTTCCCGCTGACCGTCGACGTCGAGGAGCGCATGTACGCGGCCGGGAAGATCCCCGGCGGCTTCTTCAAGCGCGAGGGACGGCCGACGGAGCGCGCAATCCTGACGGCGCGCATGATCGACCGGCCGATCAGGCCGCTGTGGCCGAAGGGCTACAAGAACGAGACCCAGGTGATCTGCACGGTGCTGAGCGCCGACCTGGTCACCGCGCACGACATCCTGTGCATCAACGGCGCGTCCGCCGCGCTGATGATCTCGCCGATGCCCTTCCTCGGGCCGGTCGGCGCTGTCCGTGTGGCGCTGATCGACGGCGAGCTCGTCGCTCAACCCGACGCTCCCCGAGGTCGAGGAGCACCAGGATCTCGACCTGATCGTCGTCGGCACGCCCGACGCGCTCACGATGGTCGAGGCCGGCGCGAACCAGGTCTCGGAGGAGAAGCTGCTCGAGGCGCTCGACCTCGCCCACGACGAGATCCGGAAGCTGTGCGACGCGCAGCTGGAGCTCCAGCGTGAGGCCGGGAAGTCCAAGTGGCTCGACGAGAGCGTCACCGACGAGGTGGCGAGCGAGTTCGGCGGCAGCATCCGCGAGCGGATCAACGCCGAGGGCCTGCGCGCTGCCGACGCCGTGACCGAGGAGGCGCTCGGCGAGCTCAGCATGGACTCGACCGAGGACGACGTCCTCCGCCAGCTCCAGCGCAAGATGAGCCTCGCCCAGGTGCTGGAGCAGATCCGGCTGGAGTCGGTCCTGTCGCCGGTGCGCGAGCAGTTCGAGACCGATCTGCGTGCGCTCACCGACGCGGAGCAGGACTCGAAGGAGCTCAAGTCCGCGAAGCGGCAGCTGCTGTTCGACCGCATCGTCGAGACGGTCTCGCTGCCGTTCCCGGTCGGTCCTTCCGTCGGCGAAGGCGAGCCCGCGACGGCGAAGGACTCGATCACGAAGAGCTACGTCGAAGAAGTCCGCCGAGGCGATCTACAAGGAGCTCGTGCGGCGCAAGATCGCGGTCGAGAAGCACCGGCCGGACGGCCGGAGCCCGGAGGAGATCCGGCCGATCGAGTGCGAGGTCGGCGTCTCGCCGCGCGTGCACGGCTCCGGCCTGTTCACCCGCGGGCAGACGCAGATCATGTCGCTGCTCACGCTCGGCACCGCCAAGGAAGGTCAGCGCATCGACGACCTGTCGCTCGAGACCGACCGGCGCTTCATGCACCACTACAACTTCCCGCCCTACTCGGTCGGGGAGACCGGCTTCATGCGCGGCCCCAAGCGCCGCGACATCGGCCACGGTGCACTCGCGCAGCGTTCGCTCGAGCCGGTGATCCCGTCGACGGACGAGTTCCCGTACACGATCCGGATCGTGTCCGAGACGCTCGAGTCGAACGGCTCGTCGTCGATGGGCTCGGTCTGCGGCTCGACGCTCGCGCTGATGGATGCGGGCGTGCCGATCAAGGCGCCCGTTTCCGGCATCGCGATGGGCCTCGTCAAGGAGGGCGACGACTACGTCATCCTCACCGACATCCAGGGCGCCGAGGACCACCTCGGTGACATGGACTTCAAGGTCGCCGGCACGCGCGAGGGCATCACCGGCCTGCAGATGGACATCAAGATCACCGGCGTCACGCGGGAGATCATGCAGGCGGCGCTCGAGCAGGCGAAGCGGGCGCGGGAGATCATCCTCGACAAGATGCTCGAGGCGATCCCCGAGGTTCGCTCCGAGCTGAACGAGAACGCTCCGCGGATCTCGTCGGTGAAGATCGACCAGGAGAAGATCGGCATGGTGATCGGCAAGGGCGGCGAGACGATCCGCGCGCTCGAAGCCGACCACGAGGTGCAGATCGACATCGAGGAAGACGGCACGATCCTCATCTACGCGACCGACGGCGCAAAGGCGAAGTCGGCGATCGAGGCGATCGAGTCGCTGACGAAGGAGCCGGAGGTCGGCGACGAGTTCCGGAACGCCAAGGTCGTGAAGACGACGCAGTTCGGCGCGTTCGTCGAGCTGAAGAAGGGAACCGACGGGCTGCTGCACGTCTCGAACGTCGGCCCGGGACGGGTCGGCCACATCGAGGACGTGATCAACCGCGGCGACATCCTGGACGTCATCGTCCAGGAGGTCGACAAGGCGCGCGGACGGATCGGCCTCAAGCTGATCCAGAAGCACGAGAACGGCAGCACCGTCAGCCCCGAGGAGCTGATCGAGCGGGCGAAGGACGCTCCTCCGCGCGAGCGGACGGACGATCGTCCTCCGCGCGACGGCGCGCCGTGGCGGTCGCGGCGGCCGTGGCCGCAGCGATCGCGGTCGGGACTAACGCAGGGAAATATGCGTCGAAACGAGGGCGGCCACGGGCCGCCCTCGTTCGTTCGGTCCGTTGACACTCCCGGAGGGCAGGCATAGCGTCGAGGGCGCCGCAGTTGCCGCGTGAAAGGAGCGAGTGATGGAGCACGAGCCAGGCTCCCCGCTCAGGAAGTGGACCGTCGCCGTCTGGGTTGCTGGTGACAACAACCTGGACTCGTACGGCGCAACCGACCTGGGCGAGATGAAGAAGGTCGGCTCGACCGACGACGTGGCCGTCGTCGCGCAGTTCGACCGGATGGGTGACGAGAAGACGCGTCGCTACTACCTCAGGGCCGACACCTCCCTCGACGACGACGTCGTCGAGGAGCTGGGCGAGACCAACACCGGGGATCCGCAGGTGGCGATCGACTTCTTCACGTGGGCCTATGACAACTGGCCCTCGGAGAAGACCGTCGGAATCATCTGGAACCACGGCAGCGGGATCGACGAGACCGACGTCTACGCTCGCGCCGCGGCTGCCGGCGCGAGGGTGGAACGCGGTGTCACGCCCGGACAGGGCGTGATCCCGCGCGCGCGGGCGCGCGAGATCGCCGCGAGCGGTCACAGCCGTGCCGTGTTCTCGACCACGATCGAGGAGGCCGTGAACGACCGCGCCGTCGCGTACGACGACACCTCGCGGGACTTCCTCGACAACGCCGAGCTGCAGCGTGTCCTCGCCGAGGTCGTCAAGCACAAGACCGCCCCGATCGACATCTTCGGCTTCGACGCGTGTCTGATGAACATGGTCGAGGTCGCATACCAGCTCCGCGGGATGGTCGACTACCTCGTCGGGTCGGAGGAGGTGGAGCCAGGAGACGGCTGGCCGTACGACGCCGTCGTTCGTACGCTCGTCGACACGCCCGACATCGCCCCTCAGGACGCGGCCACGAGCTTCGTCGGCAGCTACGTGTCGTCGTATCACGGCGACGAAGAGATCACGCAGTCGGCGCTCGACGTCTCCCGGGTCGAGGACGTCGCGTCGGCCGCGAAGCAGCTCGCGGACGCTCTCGTCCCGCTGCTCGACTCGCGGGACGACTACGGCGACATCAGCATGGCGGCGAACAGCGTGCAGCGGTTCGAGATGAACGATTTCGCCGACTTCGGCGATCTGTGTTCGCTGCTCGCCGAGGCGTCGCCCCGCGACGAGGTGAAGCAGGCGGCGCAGGCCGTCACGGACACGCTGTTCGGCGACGCCCCGCTCGTCATCAAGGCCGAGCGAAAGGGCGCGTCGGTGGATCGCGCCACGGGCGTCGCGATCTACTTTCCCGTGGGGAAGAAGGGCGACGTGCAGGTCGCGTACGACCGGCTCGACTTCGGCCGCGACGCCGGCTGGGCGACGCTCCTCTCGAAGTTCAAGGAGGTGCGGACGCTCGTCCCGCGGTAGCACGTAGGCTCGGAGCAGTGCTCCGGCTCGGACACATCACCTTCGCGGCGGAGGATCCCGGAGGGCTTTCCGCCTTCTGGGCCGCGTTCCTGGACGGCTACGAGGTCGAAGGAGGGCCTGAGGGCGCGCGCGCCTCCGGCGAAGGCCCCACGCTGCTCTTCAACCGCATGGAGAAGTCCCCGACGATCGAGCTCCCGATCCACGTCGACGTGAATGTCCCGGACCGCGAGGAGGAACTGCAGCGACTCCTCGGTCTCGGCGCGCGGCTCGTCGAGACGAAGTCGCACCGCATCGGAGAGCTCGAGGAAACGTGGACGGTCATGCGTGACCCCGAGGGCAACGGCTTCTGCATCCAGTCGCCTCCGAACACCCAGGGGAGGTTCATCGGCAACGTGACGTTCTCGTGCGCGGAGCCGATCCCGCTCGGTCGCTTCTGGGCAGCTGCACTCGGCTGGCCGGACGAGCCCGTTGACGAAGGCTTCATCCAGACGCTGCTCGCGGAGGGGATGGACGAGCGCGAGCGCGAGTCGTTCTACGTGACGCGCGAGACGCCGACGAGCCGTCCGCGCTTCTTGTTCCAGCGACGCGAGAAGTCCCAACCGGCGTCGTATCCGATCCACCTCGACCTCGAGGCCGACGACCGGGAGGTTGAGGTGCGCCGGCTCAACGACCTCGGCGCGACGGTCGTCGAGGAGCGCTCGAGCAGGGACCACACCTGGACGGTCATGCGTGACCCCGACGGCAACCCGTTCTGCGTCGGCTGAACGAGCACGCCGAGCGCTACCTCCTGCTCGGTCTGCGGCTCGAGAGGCACGTCGACGGGATCGTGGACGCCTACTTCGGTCCGCCCGGGTTGGCGTCCGCAGTCGACGACGAACCGCTCGCCGACCCGCAATCGCTCGTCGCTGACGCTCAATCACTCCTGGCGGAGCTCGAGGACGGATGGCTGCGCGACCAGGTCGTCGGTCTCCGTACCTACGCGGAAGTGCTCGCCGGCGAGGCCGGCTCGTACGCCGACGAGGTCGAGTGGTGCTTCGGCGTCCGACCCGTCTACACCGACGAGGACGTCTTCGAGGCTGCGCACGCCGAGCTGGCGGAGCTGCTTCCTGGGAAGGGCGATCTCGCCGACCGTCACGAGCGCTGGCGGAGCGAAGACATCGTCCCGGCTGACCGGATCGAGCCCCTCATCAGACACGTCCTGGAGGAAGCGCGCAGGTGGACCTCCGACCTGGTGGAGCTTCCCGACGGCGAGGCCGTCGCACTGGAGTTCGTCCGCGGCAAGCCCTGGCTCGCGTTCAACGACTACCTCGGCGACCTGCACAGCCGGATGGCGATCAACCTCGATCTTCCGAACATGGTCCTCGAGCTCGTTCGGCTCACGATCCACGAGAGCTACCCTGGCCACCACGCGGAGCGCTGCTTGAAGGATCAGCTGCTCGTGCGGGACCGCGGCCTCCAGGAGGAGTCGATCGTGCTCGTGCCCACGCCGCAGTCGCTCGTCTCCGAAGGCATCGCAGAGCTCGCGCCGGGCTTCGGTGCTCGAGGCGGACATCGGGCTCGATCTCGGCCACGCGCTCGCCGTCGACCGCGCCGCGGAGCCGCTGCGGTGGGCAGAGGTGAACGCGGCATTGCTGCTGCACGACCGCGGCGCCGGCGAGTCGGAGGTGCGGGCGTATCTTCGGCGCTGGGGGCTGATGAACCCTGAGCTGGCGGACCACATGATTCGATTCCTCACCGACCCGACGTCACGGAGCTACGTGCTGACGTATGCGGCCGGGCGCGACCTCTGCCGCTCGTACGTGGACGGCGACCCCGAGCGCTTCCGGCGCCTGCTCACGGAGCAGGTGCGGGTCGGTGAGCTGCTCCGTCACTCGCCTGCAGGATCCAACCCCTGACACCGGCGCGTCCGCAGACCTCCGCGAGGACCGTCTCCGCACGCTCCGTCTCGGTTGCGACGACGATCGATCCTCCGAAGCCGCCGCCGGTCAGGCGCGCCCCGACGGCTCCCGCCCGAACGGCGAGCTCGACGAGCCGGTCGATTCCCGGAGTCGACACCTCGTAGTCGTCGCGCAGGCTGCGCTGGCTCTCCGCGAAGATCGGTCCGAGCGCCGCGATGTCGCCTCGCTCGAGGGCCTCGACGGCCGCGCGCACCCGCTCGTTCTCCGACTGCACATGCCGGACACGCGCCGGGGCGCCCGCCTCGAGCTCGCGGCGGCGGTCCGCGTACGCCGTCGACTCGAGGTCTCGCCGCTCGCCCGAGTCGACCACGAGGAACGCGAGGCCCTCGGGGAGGCGGACGTCTCGTTGCTCGAGGCTGCCGCAGTCGAGCAGGAGGGCGTGACCCGCGAGGGGCAGGAGCGAACCGGCCTGGTCGAGGATCCCGCACGGCACGGCGGTCGCCTTCAGCTCCGCGCGCTGGCAGGCGACTGCGAGCTCGAGCGGCGCGAGCTCGAGCTTGGCTGCCGCGCAGAGGGCGAGCCCGACGGCCACCTCGAACGCGGCCGACGACCCCAGGCCGGCGCCCTGAGGCAGGTTCGACTCCACGGAGCCCGCGATCCCCGCGGGACGGCCGAGCTCTTCCCACACCGCCGCCGCGAGACGTTCGCCGCCCGGCGCGTCGAGCTCCATCCCTTCGGTCGGCTCGAACGTGAGCCGGAGGCCGAGCTGGATCGCGATCGGGAGAACGAGCCCGCCGGCGTAGTCCGTGTGCTCGCCGATGAGATTGACGCGCCCCGGCGCCCAGACGTCCATCCGCTCAGCCGGCGGCGAGCAGCGGCACGCCCAGGTGCCGTGCGAGCCCTTCGCCGCCCCGGCGCATGATGTGGTGGTGGTTCCAGGCGAACGCCGGCTTCGCGGCGGCGCCGAAGGCGTTCATCCAGCGTTGGGTGGTCTGTACGCGCCACTCCCACGTGGAGGCCGTGCCGAGCTCGCCGTCGTAGACGCGCCAGATCCCGTCACCGGTCAACTCCCCGCGGGCACGGCCCTCGAGGACGTTCGGCCGCTCGACACGCAGGATCTCGAACTCGAAGTCCAGGGTGTAGGGGAGACGGCTGCGCCAGGACGACCGCCAGAGATCCTCGGAGAGCAGCCTCGGTTCTCTCGACGCCCGGCCACCACTCGGGCCAGCGCGCAGCGTCGTAAATCGCGTCCCAGACCACCTCGCGGGGTGCGTCCAGGAGCCAGGTGGTCAGGAACCGGTAGGCGGCCATCGGGCCGCGTCAGGATAATGCGGCGGTGCAGAAGTACGTGCTCTCCGAGCTGGACTCGGGCGAGCGGGTCATCTCCGAGCGGGTTCCGAGCGTCCGTTCCGTGGCGCTCGGATTCTGGATCGGCGCAGGCTCGCGCGACGAGACCGACGCCAAGGCCGGCGTCTCGCACTTCATCGAGCACCTTCTGTTCAAGGGCTCGCGCGCCTACACGGCCCAGAACATCGCGGAGATCTTCGACGGGCTCGGCGGCGAGCTGAACGCGGCCACGTCGCGCGAGCACACGATGGTCTACGCGCGCGTTCCGGACGCCCGTGTGCAGACAGCGCTCGACGTCATGACCGACATGGTCTTCGCGCCGAAGTTCGCAGATCTCGATTCCGAGCGCGAGGTCGTCCTCGAGGAGATCGCCATGTACGAGGACACGCCGCAGGAGCTCGTCCACGACCTGTTCTCACAGGCCGTCTTTGGACGGCACGCGCTCGGCCGGCCGGTGATCGGAACCGCGGACGTCATCTCCTCGGTGACGCGCCGTGTTCTCTCGACGTACCACCGGCAGATGTACGCGGGCGGCAACGTCGTCATCGCCGCCGCCGGGAACGTCGAGCACAACAAGCTCATGCGCATGCTGCAGCGCGCGCAGAGCCAGCAGCGTCCGCCTGCGGGGGGTCCTCGCGTGCGACGGCCGCTCGTGAAGTCGCCGCCGCCGGGGCTGCGCTTCGTCCGCAAGGACACGGAGCAGTACCACGTGTGCGTCGGCGCTCCCGGCATCGCGCGATCGGACCGGCGGCGCTTCGCGGCCTCGATCCTCGACGCGATCCTCGGCGGCTCGGCGTCGTCCCGCCTGTTCCAGGAGATTCGGGAGAAGCGCGGGCTCGCGTATTCCGTCTACTCGTTCGCGTCGCAATACACGGACACGGGGCTCGTGGGCGTCTACGTCGGCACGCGTGGCGAGAACCTCGGCCCCGCGGTCGAGATCGCAGCCGAGCAACTCGCGGAGATCGCCGCCGGCAAGCTGCGTCCCGAGGAGATCGCGCTTGCGAAGGAGAACCTGAAGGGGCGGATCATGCTCTCGATGGAGTCGACGTCGAACCGCATGAGCCGCCTCGGGAAGTCCCTCATCACCGACTCCGAGCTGCTGTCGTTCGAGCGGATCATCGCCGAGATCGAGGCCGTCGAAGCCGACGAGGTCTCGGAGCTCGCCGGCCTGTTGTTTGCGCCCGAGCGGCTGTCGATCTCCGGGATCGGTCCGACCGAGCGTGTCTTCCGCAGCGCAGCGCGGCGACTCAACCCGGCCGTGCTCGCGAAGGCTGCGTGAAGGTCGCGCTCAACGGCCGCGGCGGGAAGGTCGGGCGCGTGCTCGAACCTGCGCTCGCGGACGCCGGCCACGAGCTCGTCGACCTCGACGCCGCCGAGGCGATGGTCGACTTCACCGCGCCCGATGCGGTCGAGGACAACGTGCGTGCGGCGCTCGAGCTCGGCGTGCCGTGCGTCATCGGCACGACCGGTTTCGACCAGGCGCGCGTCGACGTGCTCGCGGCCGAGCGTGCTGTCCCGTGCTTCTACGCGCCGAACTTCGCGCTCGGGGCCGTGCTGATGATGCGGTTCGCGAAGGAGGCGGCGCAGCTCATGCCGCGCGCGGAGATCGTCGAGCTCCACAACGAGGCCAAGATGGACGCCCCGTCAGGCACCGCCAAGGCGACGGCGGATCTCGTCGGTGGAGAGGTCGCGATTCACTCGGTGCGCCTGCCCGGGCTCGTCGCGCACCAGGAGGTGCTGTTCGGCGGCGACGGCCAGCTGCTCACCATCCGGCACGACACGTTCTCGCGCGAGGCGTTCGTCCCCGGCGTGCTGCTCGCCCTCGACCGGGTCGCGAGCCTCCCGCCGGGTCTCACCGTCGGCCTCGAGACGCTGCTCTGAGCACGGTCACGCGAGTCACCGCTGCCGACCTGGAGGAGCTGCTCCCGCTCGTCCGTGCCTACTGCGACTTCTACCGCGTGTCGCCCTCCGACGAGGCTCTGCTGGAGCTGTCACGTGCGCTCGTCGCAGATCCGGAACGCGAGGGCGTCCAGTTGGTCGCGCGCAACGAGAGCGGAGAGGCTGTCGGGTTCGCGACGATCTTCTGGAGCTGGAACACGCTGGTCGGCGACCGCATCGGCGTGATGAACGACCTCTTCGTCGAGTCGGAGGCGCGCGGGACGGGAGCCGCCGACGAGCTCATCTCCGCGTGTCTCGAGGAATGCCGTTCCCACGGCGCTGCCGAGCTGATCTGGCAGACCGCCAAGGACAACGCGCGGGCACAGCGTGTCTACGACCGCCTGGGCGCCACGCGCTCGGAGTGGATCGACTACTCGCTGCCGGCGACGCCCGCGCGACTCGTAGTCGAGCTCCTTCGCAAAGCGTCGCCCCGTCTCGTCGAAGCCCGGCGCCGCGGTAGAAGGCGTGCGCCCCGTCGCGGCGCTCGGCGCTCGTGAGGTAGAGCAGCCTGCACCGGCGTGCGCGCGCCTCGGCTTCGACGGCCTCGACGAGCGCGCGACCGATTCCCTCGCCCCGGCGTGACTCGTCCACGACGAGGGCGCCGAGCTTGGCCGCCGGGCTGCTCGTGCTCGAGCGCCGGCGAGACGTGGAGGTGGGCGAGACCGACGACGGCGCCGTCTTCCTCGGCCACGATCACGCGGTCGCCGACGATGACGAGCCGCTCGAGCCGGCCGGCGACGGCGTCGGAGTCGGTTGGATAGTCGAGCTGGCCGAGGAGCTCCGCGATCGCCGGAGCGTCCACGGCCCGGGCGTCCCGGATCGTCAGACCCATGCGTCTAGACTATGGCTCCGTGCTAGGCGAGGTCCTGACCGCCATCGTCACGCCCTTCCGGCGCGACGGGAGTATCGACTTCGAGCGCTTCGGCGAACTCGCGCAGCACCTCGTCGAGAATGGTTCCGACGGGGTCGTCGTCGCGGGAACGACGGGGGAGAGCCCCACGCTCGAGGACGACGAGCGGCTCGAGCTCTTCCGCGTCGCCGTCGACGCGCTCCGGGGGCGCGGCACCGTTGTCGCCAGCACCGGCACGTACTCCACCGCGCACTCCGTTCATCTCACGCGAGAAGCGCACGCGCTCGGCGTCGACGGGTTCCTCGTCATCACTCCCTACTACAACAAGCCCCCCGCCAGAGGAATCGTCGAGCACTTCCGCGCCGTCGCGGACGCGAGCGACCGGCCGATCATCGTCTACAACATCCCTTCGCGCGTCGTCATCAACATCGAGCCCGAGACGATCGTCGAGCTCGCGGGGATCCCGGGCGTCCGGGCCGTCAAGCAGGCGAATGACGACATCGCGCAGGCGCGTCGCATCGTCGCCGAGACCGACCTCGACCTGTACGCGGGGGACGACAACCTCATCTTCCCGTTCCTCGAGATCGGCGGCATCGGCGGTGTGTGCGTGCACACGCACGTCGCCGGTCCCCAGGTCAAGGCGATGGTTCGCGCGTTCCGAGACGGCGACGTCGAGACTGCGCGCCGACTCGACCAGGAGCTCGAACCGGCGTACGAGCTGCTGAAGGTCCAGACCAATCCGATCGCGATCAAGGCGGCGCTGACGCTTCTGGGCCATGAGGTCGGCGGCCTCCGCCTACCGCTCGTCCAGGCGGACGAGGGCGAGGTCGCGCGCGTCCGCGAGTGTCTCGAGCGGCTCGGGGCGCTCAGCCCCGCCGCCGTCTAGCTCCGGCCGCGCGGCGAGCGCGAGCCCGATCTCGTCGAGGGAGCCCAGCAGCGCCAGCTCGACGTGCCGTGCCGGCAGGCGATCGGCGGTGACGACGAGGAAGCCGACCAGGGCGCTGTTGTCGCGGCGCAGTGGGAAGGCGGCTGCGACTCCGCCCCGACCGAGCTCGCTGCCGGGCGTCATGTGCACGTCGGCGCCCGGACTCCGCCTCGCGCACGAGCCAGCCGGTCAGGGCCGCCGGCTCGGGCGCCGAGAGGCCGCGCGCGTGCTCCACGACACCGCCGAGACCGTCGTCGTCCCAGCTCACGACGCCCATCCAGTCGTGGTGCCAGACACGGGACACGGCCGTTGCGAGCGCGTCGAAGACGGACGCCTGGTCGCCGCCCGCGCCGAGCGCCTCGCGCAACGTGCGGGCCGCACGGTCTGCGCGCCGGCGAACGACCGTGTGCAGGACGACACCGGCGACCGCGATGACGGAGCCCGCCACCTCGAGCCAGACCTGCTCGAACCCCAGGCCGGCGAGTGCGAGCACCACGCCCGCCAGGGCGATCAGCTCGGGACGCTCCTTCAGCTCCGCCGGCCCGGCGAGGCCGACGCGGTAGGGCGCTGCGGCGCCTCTGATCTCGGCCAGCTCGGCGGGCGTGAGCACCGTCTCGGGGTCGACGCCGCGCTGGACGGCGACGAACGCCTTCGCGACCCCAGGGTGGAACTGCGTGCCGGCGTTGCGCTCGATTTCGAGCAGCGCCGCCTCGTGCGACATGCCCTCCTTGTACGGCCGGTCGGTCGTCATCGCGTCGAAGCTGTCCGCGACGATGAGGAAGTGGGAGGCGAGCGGAAGCTCGTCGCCGCCGACGCCGTAGTAGCCGCGGCCGTCCATGCGCTCGTGGTGGAGCTCGACGGCCTGCGCCTGCGCGGCGACGAACTCGAAGCGCTGGAGGAGGCGCGCCGACAGCCGCGGGTGGCGTCGCATCGCAGCCCATTCACCGCGGTCGAGGCCGCCCGGCTTCCGTAGGAGCGACGCGTCGACCGCGACCTTGCCGAGGTCGTGGAGCCGCCCGGCCCAGCGGAGTCGGTCGATCTCGCTGTACGGCAGCCGGAGCGCGCGGGCCAGCGAGTCGACGTACGACGCAACTCGGAGGGAATGCCGATAGGTGGACGGGTCGCGCTCGTCGACGATGTTGGCGAACGTCTCCAGTGCGCGCAGCGTCTCGTGCTGCACCTTCGCGAGGCGCGCCTGGATCGCGTGCACGGCGACTGCGATCGGGACGAGCACGACGACGTTCCAGGGATGGCCGATCGCGAGCAGCGCGAGCGCGGAGCCGAGGCCGGTCTCGCCGGCGCTCGCGACCAGCCGCGGGTCGAATGTCTCCCGCGCGCGAACGACGTCGAGGAGGACTGCGCGCGCCGTCAGGTAGACGAGCCCGAGCGCGATGACCGGGACGAGGTCGTCGAGGAACTGCAAGCTGCCGGTCGTCCCGCCGGTGAGCCCGAAGGCGAGGCCGCCGGCGCAGGCCGCGATCGCATAGGCGCTCGCGTCGAAGAGCAGCGACCGCCACGACGTTCCGCGAAAGCACCCGCCGACGAGGACGGCGGTCGCGGCCACCAGGGCAGCCGCCCACGGGCCGAGGAGGATCGCCGCGCCGATCTGCACGGCGCACGCCACCTTGAGGCGGTCGGCGTGGAGCGGCTCGCGTAGGCGGTCGCGCTCCGGGGCCTCGAAGAGCTCCAGCAGGATCGCCGCGGCAAGCAGGAGGGCGAAAGCGGTCTGGCCGTAATCGCCGGCTCGCGTCAGAGCGACGCTGACGACGCCAAGGCCGAGGATGATCGTGACGAGGTGCGCGCGAGCGAGCCGCATCCCCTCTGTATCGGTCGGATCGAGGCGCCCGCTTAGCCGGGCCGTAGACTTGGCCGATGGCCGGAACCTGCAGGATCGTCGCGCTCGGAGGGCTGGGCGAGGTCGGGAAGAACCTCACCGTCTACGAGGCCGACGGCTCGATCGTCGTCGTCGACGCCGGGCTCGCCTTCCCACGTGACGAGCACCTGGGCGTCGACCTCGTCCTGCCGGACTTCACCTACCTGCGCGAGCGGGCAGACTCGATCCTCGCGGTCATCCTCACGCACGGCCACGAGGATCACGTCGGCGGGCTGCCCTACCTGATGCGGGAGGTGCCGATCCCGCAGGTCTGGGCCACGCGGTTGACCCTCGGCCTGATCAAGTCGAAGCTCGACGAGCACGGGCTCCTCCGTTCCGCCGAGCTCGTGGAGGTGCACCCCGACGACCCGCCGCGGGAGCTCGGGCCGTTCCGCATCGAGCTCGTCCGGATGGCGCATTCGATTCCGGATGCCGCCGCGATCGTCCTCGAGACGCCCGGAGGCCGGATCGTCCACACCGGCGACTACAAGCTCGACCACACGCCGGTCGACGGCCTCAAGACGGACGTCGGCAAGCTCGCGGATCTCGGCAACCGCGGCGTCGACCTCCTCCTCGGCGACTCGACCAACGCCGAACGGCCCGGATTCACGCAGTCAGAGCGGATCGTCGGCGAGGCGTTCCGCCAGATCTTCCCGCTGCGCGAGGGCCGGATCCTCGTCTCGTCGTTCGCGTCGAACGTGCACCGCATGCAGCAGGCCGTCGACGTCGCCGTCGGTCTCGGCCGCAAGATTTGCATCGTCGGGCGCTCGATGCGGAAGAACGCGAACATCGCGCGCAACCTCGGCTACATGGACGTCCCCGAGGGCGTGCTCGTTCGGCCGGCCGACCTGGGGGACATTCCACCGCACGAACAGCTCATTCTCTGCACCGGGAGCCAGGGCGAGCCTCTGTCGGCGCTGACCCGCATCGCCTACAACGACCACCCGTCGATCACCGTCGAGCGCGGCGACACCGTGATCATCTCCGCGAAACCGGTCCCGGGGAACGAGCTGCGCGTGCACGACACCATCAACCAGCTGGCCAAGCTCGGTGCCGAGGTCCTGCACCAGGACATCGCACCGGTGCACGTGTCAGGCCATGCCTGCGCCGAGGAGCTCCGGACGCTGCTCTCGCTGGTGCGGCCCCGTGCGGTGATGCCCGTCCACGGAGAGTTCAGGATGCTGGCGGCACACGGGGAGCTCGCGCGCGACGCGGGTGTGCCCGCGGGCTCGATCATCCTCGCCGAGAACGGCACGCTGGTCGAGCTCTCCTCAGAGGGAGCGCACGTCATCGGCGAGGTCGAGACGGGCATCGCATTCGTCGACGGCCTCGGAGTGGGGGACGTGCACGACGTCGCGCTGCGCGACCGGCGGCGGCTGTCGGAGGAAGGCGTGCTGATCATCGTCGCGACTGTCGCAGCGTCGAACGGCGGCTCGGCCGGCCCACCGGAACTCATCGCCCGCGGATTCGGTGACGGAAGCGCGCCGCTTCTGGACGAGCTTCGCGACGTCGCGAACACGGTGCTCCAGGACCTCTTGCAGTCGGACATAACCGAGATCAAGCTCCTACAAGAGCACCTTCATGACGAAGTCGGCCAGATCATCTATGACCGAACCCGGCGCAGGCCGATGATCCTGCCCGTCGTGGTCGAGGTCTAGTCATGGCAATTCGCGCGCGGGAACCAGGCTGGGCGGACGTGCTGGAGGACCATGCCGCGGAGTGGGCGACGGCCCGGCGCCTCGTCGGCCAGCTCGGCGCGTGCGACGCCGCCGCGCTTGCGTTTTGCCGTCTGCTCGAGCGCTGGGCGAGAGGCGACGCGCATCCGTCGACTGCGGGCGCGCGCGACGCGGCGTTGCGACATGCGGCCTTCCGGGCCGAGACCGCGCTCGTCGGGCTCGACCGCCCGCTCGACCGCTACCTCCTGGAGCTGGAGCCGGAACGGGCCGAGGGGCGGTCGTGGTACGGCGGGCCGGGCGCGGGCGAGCTGATCGACTGGGCGCCCGTGCTCAAGCGTGCCGGCGTGACCGCCTGCCCGACGCGCGTCGCGCAGGCGTATCTCGAGCTCGCGGTCCTCGTTCGCGCGCTGCAGGGTCTCGCCGACATGGCGCGGATGGAGGCGGTTCCCGACCGTTCGTCGCTCTGGGCCGGGCTCTTCGATCTCCGCGAGAACCTCGAGCGTGCGGCGGTCGACCTCCGCGCGCTTGCCGCGTAACACGCCGCAGCTCGACGTCGTCGGGTCGATCAACCTCGATCTCGTCGTGCCACTCGAGCGGCTGCCTCGGGCGGGCGAGACACTGACGGGGCGGACGCTCCAGCGCATTCCCGGCGGCAAGGGAGCGAACCAGGCCGTCGCTGCGGCACGCCTCGGCGCCGACGTCCGCCTGGTGGGCTGCGTCGGTGACGACGCGAACGCCGACGACGCGCTCGCCGGGCTGCGGGAGGCGGGCGTCGGGCTCGACGTCCGGACCGTCGACGCGCCGACCGGGATCGCCGTCATCCTCGTCGCAGAGGACGGGGAGAACCAGATCGTCGTCGTCTCCGGCGCCAACGATCGGGTGCGCGGCTTCGACACGCGCGCGAACGTGCTGTGCCAGCTCGAGATCCCGGACACCGCGCTCGAGGAGGCGCGCGCACACGCCACGTGGCTGTGCGTGAACGCAGCGCCAGCACGGCCGCTCGTCGTCGAGGCGGATCTCGTGGTTGCGAACCGCTACGAAGCGGAGGTCGTCGGAGACCAGCCGCTGCTGGCCGTCACGCTCGGCGAGGAGGGCGCCGTGCTCCTCGAGTCCGGACGCGAAGTCGCGCGAGCACGGCCGCCGCGTGTGGATGCAGTCGACGGGACCGCGGCCGGCGACGCGTTCACGGCCTGCCTGGTCGTCTCGCTTCTCGAGGGACGCGACCCGGACGAGGCGCTGAGGCGGGCCTGCGCCGCGGGCGCGCTGACGGCGTCGAGGTTCGGCGCGCAACCGTCACTCCCGACCGCCGATGAGGTAGACGCGATACTGACGGCGTGAGCGCCACCCGCGTCCTCATCGACTGCGACCCCGGGCACGACGACGCGATCGCCCTGCTGCTCGCGCTCGCATCGCCGGAGATCGAGATCCTCGGCGTCTCGACCGTCGCCGGCAACCAGACGCTGGAGAAGACGACGGCGAACGCGATCCGCGTGCTCGAGTTCGCGGGCAGGACGGAGATACCGGTCGCCGCAGGCGCGGACAGGCCGCTCGTCCGAGAGCAGACCGTCGCGGCGAACGTGCACGGCGTGACCGGCCTCGACGGGCCCGACCTGCCTCCGCCGCAAGGCTCGCCCGTCGAGCAGCATGCAGCCGACTTCCTCGCCGAGAAGATCCGTGAGGGGAACGGCGGCGTGACGCTCGTCCCCGTCGGGCCGCTCACGAACGTCGCGCTCATGCTCGCGCTCCATCCGGACGCGCGGCCCGAGCGCATCGTCCTCATGGGGGGCGCGATCGCCGAGGGCAACGTCACGCCGGCTGCGGAGTTCAACATCTGGTGCGACCCCGAGGCTGCCGCGCGCGTCTTCGCGAGCGGCATCGAGGTGACGATGGTCGGGCTCGACGTCACGCACAGGGCGCTCTTCACAGGCGCGCACCGGGAGCGCCTCACCGGACGCGTGGGGAAGATGGTGACCGAGCTGCTCGGCTTCTACAACACGTTCCACACGAACGTGTACGGCTTCGACGGCTCCCCGATCCACGACGCGCTCGCGGTGGCACAGGTGCTTCGCCCCGGCATCGTCGAAACGGCGCACCGCAACGTCGAGATCGACGTGGAGTCCGAGCTCTGTCGCGGACGCACGGTGGTCGACCTCTGGCGGCGGACCGAGCGGGAGCCGAACTGCCTCGTGGGCGTCGACGTCGACTCGGACGGCTTTCTCGACCTCCTGGTCGAGCGCATCAACTCGCTCTCGTGAGCATCGTCTTCGCCGCGATCGCGCCCCATGGCACCGTCGACGTCCCGGGGGTGCCCGCGGCGGCCGTGCCCGGATCGGATGCGACTCATGCAGCCCTCGCGGAGCTCGGTCGCCGCTTCGACCAGGCGTCACCGGAGGCGACGATCGTCTTCACGCCGCACAACGTCCACGTCGAGGGGCACTTCGCGGTCGTCCTCGCGGGGACGCTCGCGGGCAGCCTCGCGGAGTTCGAGGCGCCCGAGGTCGAGCTCACGTGTCCCGTGGACGTCGAGCTCGCCGCCGAGACGGTGGTCGTCCTGCACGACGACGGGATCCCGGTCGTCGGCGCGAGCTTCGGCGCAAACGATCCCGCCGCCGCGTCGGCGCCGATGGACTGGGGCGTGCTCATCCCGCTGTGGTACATGGGTGGTCGCTCGGAGCCGCCGGTGCCGACGGTCGTGGTCAGCCCCGCACGCGACCGGTCGCCGGAGGAGCACGTGCGAGCCGGCCTGGCGATCCGCCGAGCGGCCGAAGCGTCGGGCAAGCGGGTCGCGCTCATCGCGAGCGCCGACCACGGTCATGCCCACGACGCGGAGGGCCCGTACGGGTTCGACCCGGCCGCGGCTCGCTACGACGACCAGGTCACGGAGCTCATCCGCTCGAACCGGCTGGGCGACCTGACCGCCCTCGATCCGGCCCTCGTGGACGCCGCGAAGGCCGACAGCTGGTGGCAGATGCTGATGCTCGAGGGCGCACTCGGGCGGGAGTGGGGCGCCGAGCTCCTCTCATACGAGCGACCGACGTATTTCGGGATGCTCTGCGCCGCCTTCGTGCCGAGTTAAAGAACTCACCTGACTCGGCCGAAACCTCCTGGTAATGCCAGTTGGTGGAGAAATGCGGCTGCGGCAACTCATGCTGGCCCTGATCGCGCTGAGCGGCGTCTGGATCGCCGTGCTCGTCGAGCGGACCCAGCAGGAGCCGGCCTCGGCGGTGGCCGTCGGCGGCCCGCATGTCGCGAACTTCAAGCCCTCCGATCTCAAGCGCGTCCCTGGCCTCCGCCGACCGGTGGCGATCAAGCCGATGCCCGAGCCCGTCACGCGGCCGCACGTCTCGACGCCCGCCCCGGCTCCGCTGCCGAGGGTCGCGAAGCCGACGCCCGCCGTCCGCCCTCACCTGACCGCGAGGCAGCAGGCGCCGGCCAAGACCGTGCTCATCCCGGAGGACTCCCGGTCGGCCGCCGTCACGCCGACACCCCCCGTCGAGGCGCTCGCGATCGCCGACCCCCAGGTCACCTCGCTCACGTCGTCGAGCGCGCGCATCACCTGGAACACGAATTTCCCGACGCAGGCGCAGACGGCATTCGGGCTCGACGGCCCGACCGTCTGGGCACAGCCGAGCGGCGCGAGCCTCATCCAGCACGAGAGTGTGCTGACCGGCCTCGACGTCTCGACGACCTACCAGGTCTATCTCCATGGCGTCGACGAGTGGAACCGCGGCGTCACGCAGACGCTGAGCCTGACGACCGGGCCGATGCCCTCGACGAGCTCCGCGCGCACGACCGGCGACTCGATCGTCGTCGACGACAGCCCGTTCTTCCCGACCGCAGTGTGGGCGCAGTGCTCCGACGGCTTCGGCAGCAACATCTCCGACGGCATCAACCTCTTCATGGGCGACGGGTGCGAGGGCGACCTGAAGCTCCCCGGACGGCTCGGCGGGCGCGCGTACTCGATCGTCGACACCGAGCACGTCGACGCGACCGGCCGCGGCGTGATCGGCTGGTACTACCCGGACGAGTGGGATGCGTTCCTGTCCAGCGACGTGCAGCGCTCGGACCTCGCGAACACCATCGTCGGGCCGCGCGCGGGACGCGTGAGCTTCCTGACGCTCACGAACCACTTCTACAGCAAGGCCGCGCCGCTCCCGCAGGGCAAGGGGATGTACCCCGTGCTGTTCTCGATCCCCGACGTCCTCGGCTTCGATCTCTACCCACTGCAGGTCTGGTGCCGGCCGGCGTTCGGCGACGTCTTCGACGCGCAGGCCGAGCTGCACACGGGCTCCGGCGGCAAGCCGACGTTCCAGTGGATCGAGGTCGCGCCGATGGAGCACCCGTGCAAGAACCACGTCTCGCTCAATCCGAGCCCGGCGACCGTTCGCGCGGAGACCTGGCTCGCGGTCGGCGGGCGGCGCCGACGGCGTCGGCTACTTCCCGAACCGGTGGAGCGCGCCCATCGGCGGCGAGATCGCACGCACGAACCGCGAGCTCAAGGCGCTCGCGCCCGCGCTGCTCGCTCCGGACTCCAACGTACGCTCGGATGCTCCCGCGGTGCGCGTCTCCGCGCGGACGCTCAACGGCGCGCTCTACGTCATCGCGGTGAACACCACCGAGACGACCGTGCAGGCACGCCTCACGGTCGAGGGCATCGCGGGCCGGTCGGCGATGGTCTTCGGCGGCGGCCAGTCCGTCGCCGCGGACGCAGACGGCTTCTCCGACTCCTTCGCGCCCCTCGCGGCGAAGGTCTACGTGATTCCTCCTACCGGCTGGTCCTAGTCTTCGCGAAAGCTCGCGCTTTCGCGAAGGATGAGGTACGGCGCTTCGCGCGAAACGTGCGCGAGCGGAGCCCGCGCACTCCTCTCGGGTTACCGGTCAGCGGTTGAACTGGTCCATGGGCAGTGGCGCTTCGCGTCCCTGCCTACGTGAGTCCGGCCTCCGGTTAGAGCTCAGGCTCTAACCTCCGGCCCTCAAATGGTCAGTTAGACCCGAAGGCTCGCTGACACGTAGGAAGCCGCGCCGCGGCGGCGAACTCGGCCGCCATGGCGCGCCGCCGCAAGAAGCGCACCCTCAAGCCGCGCCTGCCCGCGCGCGTGAAGAAGCGCACGCGGAAGGGCAAGCCGAGCGCTCCGAGGAGCCAGCAGCATCTCGAGCTGATCGGCCTCGGGCTCATCGCCCTGGGCATCTTCCTCGCCTCGATCCTCTACCTGGGCTGGAGTGGGGGAATGGTCGGCGGCGGGATCGCCGACGGCTTCGTCGCCATGATCGGCGGGGCCGCCTACGTCGCCCCGATCGCATTCCTCGCCGTCGGCGCGCTGATGGTCTCCCGCAGCGCGCTGGTGGACGTCCGCCCGTTCCGCACGGGCCTCATCGTCACGACCTTCGGACTGCTCGCCGCGCTCGGCTCCGCGCACGGCGGCGCGATCGGCGCGGGGCTCGAGGATCTCTTCGGGATCCTCGTCGGCTCGACCGGCACCACGATCATCGGCGCGCTCGCGCTCGTCGTCGGCATCCTCCTCCTCACGGGCGCTTCCGCAGGCGCACTCGTCCGCCGCTCGGGCCATGCGGTGAAGCGGGCTCATTCGCGTGCCCGCCAGGCGCTGCCGACCCAGCACGCCGAGCCGCAGCCGGCCGCCCCTGTCATCCCGCTCCGCGCCCCCGAGCCCCCGGTCGACGCCGTCCACGATTTTCCGGACGTCGTGGGCGACGGTCAGCCGCCGCCGCTGCTCGTCGACCCGGTCTCCACCGCGGACGACCCCGACCAGCCGAGCCTCTTCGACGTCGGGACTGTCGAGGAGCGCGAGGAGTACCAGCTTCCGGATCGCGGCGTCCTCCGCCGGTCACCACCGGGCGGCGAGGTCTCGAGCGACGTCGCCGAGCGCACGGCGGCGGCGCTCGTGCAGACGCTCTCCCACTTCGGCGTCCAGGCGACCATCGTGGGGCAGATCTCCGGTCCGCGCGTGACGCGCTACGAGCTCCAGCTCGCTCCCGGCACGAAGGTGTCGAAGGTCGCCGCGCTCAAGGACGACCTCTCCTATGCGCTCGCGACGACGGAGATCCGCATCCTCGCTCCGATCCCGGGGAAGCAGGCGGTCGGCGTCGAGCTCCCGAACCTCTCGCCGAATCTCGTCACGCTCGGGGACATCTTCGACGACCTCCCGGCGACGGCGAGCCCACTCGCGGTGTGGCTCGGGAAGGACATCTCCGGGACGGCGGTGTGGACCGACCTCGCCCGCATGCCGCACCTCCTCATCGCCGGCACCACCGGCTCCGGGAAGTCGGGCTGCATCAACACGCTCCTGACCTCGGTCCTGCTGCGCTCGACGCCGGACGAGGTTCGCATGATCCTCATCGACCCGAAGCGGATCGAGCTCGGCTTCTACGAGTCGATCCCGCACCTGCTGACGCCGGTCGTCTCGAGCCCGAAGCAGGCGGCAGTCGCCCTCACCAACGTCGTGGCGGAGATGGAGCGCCGCTACGAGAAGCTGTCGATGGTGCGCGCGCGCAACCTCGCGGAGGCGAACAGGGTGCTGCGCCAGCGCGGGGAGGGGACTCTCCCGTACCTCCTCGTCGTGATCGACGAGCTCGCCGACCTGATGATGATCTCGCCCCAGGACGTGGAGGACGCCGTCATCCGCCTCGCGCAGAAGTCGCGTGCGGTCGGCATCCACCTCGTGCTCGCGACACAGCGTCCGTCGGTAGACGTGATCACCGGGATGATCAAGGCGAACGTCCCGTCGCGCATCGCGTTCGCGGTCTCGTCGCAGACCGACTCGCGCGTCATCCTCGACCAGTCAGGCGCCGAAAGCCTGCTCGGCCAGGGCGACATGCTCTTCAAGCCGCTCGGCACCTCGCGCCTGCAGCGCGTCCAGGGCGCGTATGTCTCGGAAGAGGAGATCGCCCTCATCGTCGACCAGTGCCGGCACCAGCGCGAGCAGGAGCTCGACGAGTCGCTGCTCGAGCTGCCGGAGGTCTTCGCCGAGGACGTCGACGACGAGGACGGAGAGTTCGACCCGGACGAGGATCCGCTGCTCGAGAAGGCGATCGACATCGTGGTGCAGACGCAGACCGCGTCGGTCTCGCTGCTGCAGCGCCGGCTCCGCGTCGGCTACACGCGCGCAGGACGGCTCATCGACATGCTCGAGCGGCGGGGGATCATCTCCGGCTACGAGGGCTCCAAGCCCCGCCGAGTGCTCGTCGGCGAGGGCGAGCACGTCGCCGGCTAGGCACGCGCGAGCCGGAGCCCTTCGAGCCCCCAGATGACGAACGCGCCCGTGCGGCGCGGCTCCTCGACCAGCTGGAAGTCCGGCCACCAGCGGCGGAGGGCCTCGACGCTCGCCTCGAGCTCGATCCGGGCGAGTGGCGCCCCGATGCAGACGTGGATGCCGCCGCCGAAGCCGATGTGCTGCCCGGCATTTTCGCGTCCGACGTCGAACGCGTCGGGACGCTCGAAGACGCGCGGGTCGCGATTCGCCGAGCCGAACAGCATCGAGATCCTCGCGCCGAGGGGAATCGCGACGTCGCCGACGGCGAAGTCGTCGGTCAGCACCCAGCGCTCGAACAGCTGCAGCGGCGGGTCGTAGCGGATCATCTCCTCGGCCGCGACGTTCGCCGGTACTTCGCCGTTCCGGACACGCGTCCACTGCTCGCGGATGCCGAGCGAACGCGAGGCTGCCGTTCCCCAGCGTGTTCACGGTGGCCTCGTGGCCTGCGTTCAGCAGGACGATCACCGTGCTGACGATCTCGTCCTCCGACAGGCGGGTGCCGTCGACGCGCGCCTCGACGAGCGCGCTGACCATGTCCTCCTGGGGTCGGGCCCGTCGCTCGGCGATGAGCTTCCGGACGTAGGCCGCGAACTCCGCCGCAGCCCGGTTTGCAGACTCGGCAGCCTCGAGCGGCACGTCGAACTCGTACATCTTCACCATGCGGTGCGACCACTCGAGAAGGTCGCGGTGACGGTCGAGCGGAACACCGAGCATCCGGCAGATCACCGAGATCGAGAAGGGCTGCGCGAAGTCGTAGAGGAGCTCCATCTCGCCGGCCTCGGCCAGCGGCTCCAGCAGCTCCGCCGCGAGGAGGTGGGAAGGCTCGCGCAGTGCCTCGACGCTCCGGGGCGTGAACGCCGCGGCAACGAGCTTCCGGAGACGGGTGTGGTCGGGCGGTTCGAGCCAGAGGAGGCTCCAGCGCTCCGATTCCCAGAACGCCTGCCAGCGCGGGTCGAGCGGCGGGACCCCGATCTCCTCCGGTGTCAACACATGTCGAAAGTTCCGCCCGAGCCGCTTGTCACGAAGGCAGGTCCGAACGTCCTCGTGGCGCGTGACGAACCAGCGGTCGCGATCGGGCTCGTAGAAGACCCGCGCGGCCTCGCGGAGTCGGTTGAGCGTGGGGTAGGGGTTCTCGACGAACGACCTGTCGGAGGGGTCGAAAGCGAGCGTTTCGCGCACTTCCACGAGCTGACGGTATCGCGCTCGCTAACCAGGGCTGCCCTTCGAGCGTCATACCTCACGGCGGGGCAGCGGCAGGCAGTAGCATCGCCCCGGGTAAAACGAAGAGGAGGAACTCTTTTGAGTAAGCATCGACTGCTGCCTTTCGGGTTGAGTGCGCTCGTGGCAGTGGCCCTTGCGGCCGTGGGCTTCGTGGCCACCGGCGCGGCTGCGCCGCAGGCCGCGTTCAAGGCGGGCCTCGTCAGCGACGTGGGCCGCTTCAACGACAAGGGCTTCAACCAGAACCAGCTGACCGGCATGAAGCGTGCCGCCAAGCAGCTGAAGATCCAGTACCGCGCGGTGGAATCGCGGTCTGCAGGGGACTACCTGCCGAACATGGCGTCGCTGGCACGGCAGGGCTACAACATCGTGATCTCGGCGGGCTTCCTGCTCGGCGACGCGACGGAGGATGTCGCAGACCAGTTCCCGGGCACGAAGTTCGCGATCACCGACGTCGACGTGCACGGCCTCAAGAGGCAGCACACCAACATCGAGGGCCTGACGTACGCGACGCAGCAGAACAGCTACCTGGTCGGCTGCCTCGCGGCGAAGGTCGCCAAGCAGGCAGGGCAGGAAGAACATCAGCGTGGTCGGCGGCATCAAGATCCCGCCGGTCGACACCTTCCTGGCGGGCTACAAGGCCGGCGCCAGAAGTGCGTCCCGGGGCACGACTGTCCAGATCGGCTACTCGCAGGACTTCATCGATCAGGCGAAGTGCAAGACCATCGCGCACGAACCAGATCGACGCCGGCTCGCAGGTCGTCTTCGCGTCGCCGGTCCGTGCGGCCTGGGTGCGCTCGACGCGACAAAGGAGCGCGGCAAGTGGGGCGTCGGCGTCGACGTCGACCAGTCGTACCTCGGCCCGCACATTCTCACGAGCGCCGTGAAGCGGGTGGACACGGGCATCTTCCTCGCCGTGAAGGGCGCGAAGAGCGGCAAGGGGTACAAGCGCGGCGGCAACCTCGTCTTCAACCTGAAGAACGGAGGCGTCTGCGCTCGGCAAGATCAGCAAGACGGCGAAGATCCCCAAGGCGTGGCTCGCGCAGATCGCCACGCTGAAGAAGCAGATCATCTCCGGCAAGATCAAGCCCCCGACGACCGTCGGCGGCTAGGCATCTCCGTTTGAGGAAGGTACGAGGCGGGCTCACAAGGCCCGCCTCGTCTCTTCCCGCTTAGAATCGCCTCTCGATGGCTGAAGCCCCGGTTCTCGAGCTGCGCGGCATCACCAAGCAGTTTCCCGGCGTGCTTGCCAACGACCACGTCGACTTCGACCTGCGCAAGGGCGAGGTCCACGCGCTCCTCGGCGAGAACGGCGCGGGCAAGTCGACCCTGATGAGCATCCTCTACGGCCTCTACACGGCCGACTCGGGCGAGATGCTGCTGAACGGCAAGCCCGGTCAAGATCGCGTCGCCGAAGCGATGCGATCGAGCTCGGGATCGGGATGGTGCACCAGCACTTCATGCTCATCCCGGTGATGACGGTGACGGAGAACATCGTCCTCGCCATGGAGCCGAGGCACGGCGTCGTGCTGCTCGATTACGACAAGGCGGAGAAGAAGGTCAGCGAGCTCGTCGAAGTCGTTCGGGCTCGCGGTCGACCCGCACGCGCGGATCCAGGAGATCACGGTGGGGCAGCAGCAGCGGGTCGAGATCCTGAAGGCGCTCTACCGCGGCGCCGAGATCCTCATCCTCGACGAGCCGACGGCCGTGCTGACGCCGCAGGAGGCGAAGGAGCTCTTCGCGATCCTCGAGAGCCTCCGGCAGCAGGGCAAGTCGATCATCTTCATCAGCCACAAGCTCAACGAGGTGCTCGAGGTCGCCGACCGGATCAGCGTCCTGCGCCGCGGCAAGCTCGTGGAGACGATCCCGCGCGAGGGCGCCACCGAAGAGGGCCTCGCGCGCTCGATGGTCGGCCGCGAGGTGCTGCTGCGCGTCGACAAGACGCCCTCGCAACCCGGGAGACGCGCTCCTGGAAGTCAAGGACCTCTCGGTGCGCGACGACCGCGGCCTCGAGGCGGTCCGCGGGGTCTCCTTCGTCGGTCCACGCCGGCGAGATCGTCGGCATCGCCGGCGTCGACGGCAACGGCCAGAGCGAGCTCATCGACGCGCTCACCGGTCTGCGGCGGATCGCCGGCGGCGAGATCGCGGTCGGAGGTCACGACCTCTCGCATGCGACCGCGCGCGACGCGCTCGACGCCGGGCCTCGGACACATCCCGGAGGACCGCCACCGACGCGGCCTCATCCTCGACTTCAACCTCGCCGAGAACCTCGTCCTCCACGACTACGGCAAGGAGCCGTTCTCGCGGCTGGGTTGGATGAACCCGCGCCGCTGGTTGCGCTGGGCGCGCGGACTGCTCCAGGAGTTCGACGTTCGCGGCGGCGGTCCGACGACCCGCAGCGGCTCGCTCTCCGGCGGGAACCAGCAGAAGGTCGTCATCGCGCGCGAGGTGTCGCGCGACCCGAGCGTCCTCATCGCCGCGCAGCCGACGCGCGGCCTCGACGTCGGTGCGATCGAGTTCGTCCACCGCCGGCTCGTCGAGCAGCGGGATGCCGGGAAGGCTGTGCTCCTCGTCTCGCTCGAGCTGGAGGAGATCCTGTCGCTCTCCGACCGGATCCTCGTCCTCTACGAGGGCAAGATCGTCGCCGAGTTCCCGCCCGACGTCACCGAGGAGGAAGTCGGGATCGCGATGCTCGGCGCCGGCCAACGCGAGCGGGCCGCTTGACCGAGGGTCCGGAACAGACCCCGGCCCCGGCGCCGCTCGGGCAGGAGCCCGAGGCGTACGCGCCTACCGTCGCGCGGACGGCTCGCCTTCTACCAGCGGGCGGGCGGGATCGTCACACCGCTGCTCACGGCGGTCTTCGCGTTCCTCATGGGCGGCCTCGTCGTCGCTCGCAACCGGCCACAACCCGTTCACGACCTACAAGGCGATCTTCGAGGGCGCCGGTCTGAACTGGTTCTTCCACTTCGGCAACTACCACATCGACGTCCCGTTCACGAACGCTCACGTCTGGTTCTGGTGGGACACGAACACGAACCACACCGCGGCGTACAACCTCACGCAGACGCTGCTGACGACGACGCCGCTGATCCTCACCGGGCTCGCGGTCGCCTTCGCGTTCCGCTGCGGCCTCTTCAACATCGGCGGACAGGGCCAGTACATCGTCGGGCGCGATCACCGCCGTCTTCGTCGGCTCGCGCTTCGTCGACATGGCGCACGTCCCGCACGTCCTGCTCGCGATCACTGCTCGCGGCGCTGGCCGGCGCGGCGCTGGGGCGGGATCGCCGGCTTCCTCAAGGCGACGGTCGGCGCGCACGAGGTGATCACGACGATCATGCTCAACTGGATCGCGTACTGGGGCGGCAGCTACCTGTTCGGCCGAGACGGCCCGCTGCAGAACCACTTCGACAAGTCGATCCCGATCTCCGACGACGTCGCCGACGGCGCGAAGCTCTCGGCGATCTGGGGGAACCCGGCTCTCCAGGCGCTGCACTCGGGGATCTTCGTCGCGATCGCCGCACTCGTCGTCTTCTACCTCGTGCTCAACCGGACGACGCTCGGCTACGAGGTGCGCGCGGTCGGCTACAACCCTGAGGCAGCGCGCTACGGAGGCATCAGCGTCGGCCGGAACTTCGTCATCGCGCTCGCGATCTCGGGGCGCGTTCGCCGGGCTCGCCGGCGGCCTCGACATCGTCGGCTGGCAGCACCGCCTCGGCGTGCTCGACGTCCAGGTGTCGCAGATCGGCTTCATCGGTATCGCAGTCGCGCTGCTCGGACGCAACACCGCAGTCGGCGTCGGTCTCGCCGCGCTCCTCTTCGGCGCGCTCCTGACCGGTACCTCCACGCGCAGCCTCGATCCCGACCGTCTTCCCGCCGCAGCTCGCCGGGAACCTCGCGCTGATGATCCAGGCGCTCGTCCTGCTGTTCGTCGGCGCGGACCTGCTCATCGTCTACGCCTGGCAGGCGCGAAAGAGGCTCCGGCGGTCGTCCGGAGAGGTGACGGCCGCGAGGGAGACCGTATGAGCACCGCCGAGATCGCCACGAGGGTCCGAAACCTGTCCTTCGACGAGACCGTGGCCCGCGTGGGGATCGGCCTCGGGCTCTTCGCCTTCGTCGTCGCGCTGCCGTCGTTCACCGGCTCCGTCTCGTTCCCGCCGACCGCGAGGGAGTTCTGGTGGCCGGCGATGATCGGGCTGCTCGCGATCGCCTGCGGTGTCTGGACCGTCTCGCGCGGCGTGGGTCGCCCAGGGTGGATGGCGATCGGCTTCGGGATCGTCGGGATCGGCCTCGGCGTCCTCGCGACGCGGGCAAGCGTGGGAAATCTCGACGACGTCGTCGTCTGGGGAGCGCTCCTCTCGGCGACGCTCGTCTGGGCCACGCCGTTGACGTACGCGGCGATCGGCGGCATGTTCAGCGAGCGAAGCGGCGTCGTGAACATCGGCCTCGAGGGGATGATGCTCTCCGGCGCCTTCTTCGGCGCGCTCGGTGCAGACAAGTTCAGCTCGTGGGAGATGGGACTGGTCTGCGCGGCGGTCTCCGGCGCCGCCTTTGCGCTCCTCCACGCGTTCATGGCGATTCACCTGCGCGCGGATCAGATCATCAGCGGCTTTGCAATCAACTTCCTCGCCCTCGGAGTGACCGGCTACTTCTTCATCCAGGTCTACGGAGAGAACGGCACTCCGGGCGACCTTCCACGCATCCCAGACATCAAGATCGACAAGCTGGGCGCCGTGTTCGGCGACCTCAACCTCATGATCTGGGCGTCCTTTGCGCTCCTGATCGTCGCGCAGATCACGCTGTTCAGAACGCCGGTCGGCCTGCGCATCCGCGCAGTGGGCGAGCATCCGCGCGCCGCCGACACCGTCGGGATCTCCGTTTACGCGGTCCGGTACGCGGCGGTCATCCTCTCCGGGATCCTCGCGGCCCTCGGAGGTGCGTACCTGTCGATCGGATACCTCGGCTCCTTCAGCGAGAACATGACCGCCGGCCGTGGCTACATCGCGCTCGCTGCGGTCATCTTCGGCAACTGGCGGCCGTTCGGCGCGTGGGGCGCCGCGCTCCTCTTCGGCGCGTCGACCGCGCTCTCGTTCCGGCTCGCGGTTCCGTGGGGGAGCGCGTCCGTCCTCTTCCAGGCGCTGCCGTACGTGCTGACGCTCGTCGCTGTCTGCGGCGTCATCGGCCGCTCGGTTCCTCCGGCTGCTGCCGGCCGCCCTTACATCAAGCAGTAGCGCGCGGAGCACTCATCACCACCATCGTGTCGTCAGCCAACGCGCACATCCGAGCCAGATCGTGGATCGCGCTCCTGTTCGCGCTCGCCGGGCTGCTGGCGCTGCCCGCCGCCGTGGAGCTCTCCCGCCGCTCGGGCCGCGTGTCGCTCCTCGACGGGGCCTATGCGATTCCGGTCACCTTCGTCCTCGGGCTCGTGGGCCTGCTCATGGCCCGTCGTGCCCGGGACAACCAGCGCTGGCTCAGCCTCCGGGACGAGCACCGCACGACCGTTGCGAGCGTGGCCGTGATCATCGGGATGGTCACGGTCTGCCTGGCGGTCACCGCCGCGCTGTCGGTCGGGTTCTACGAGGCGGTGCTCTTCTACCAGCGCCACCGCTGACGCCCTACAATCGGGCGGCCGCCATGTTCGAAATCGGCACCAGTCTCCGAGAGGCGCGCCTGCGCCAGGGCCTCGACTTCCCCGAGATCGAACAGGGGACGAAGATTCGGGGCAAGTACCTTCGCGCGCTCGAGGACGAGCAGTTCGATCTCCTCCCGGCCGAGACGTACGTGAAGGGCTTCCTACGCTCGTACGCCGAGTACCTCGGCCTCGACGGGCAGCTCTACGTCGACGAGTACAACTCGCGCTTCGTGGTCGGAGGGGAGGACGAACGCCCCGCACGCCCTAGACGCTCGACTCCGCCGTCGCGCGGCGTGCGCGTGCAGTCGCGTGTCCTGATGCTGACGCTCCTCGGGATCGCCCTCGTCACCGCGCTGGTGATCGTCGCGTGGACGCGCGGCGAGCCGCAGAAGGAGAATCTCTTCGGCGTCAACCAGCAGCCGACCGTGGCGGCCCCGCCGACGACGACCCCGAAGGCGACACAAAAGACCGGCGTGCGCCTCGTCGTGAACGCGGACACCGGCAGCTCGTGGATCATGGTGCAGCGAAACCCGCCCTCCGGGCCGGTGATCTTCAAGAACTGGATCGACCTCGGCAGGACCCTCGTCTTCGGCGGCCGCACGCTCCGTCTCGAGGCGACGACGCCGCACGCGCTCGTCCTCACCGCGAACGGCAAGGGCGTACAGATCCCGAACGGCGCACGCGCGGTGATCATCGGGCCGGACGGCCTGACCGCGGCTCCGCATTGACGCGCCCTCGCGCGGTCGTCGTCGTCACCGGGAGCGAGCTTGTGCGCGGAGAGCGCAGGGACCTCAACGGCCCGTTTCTCGCGTCCGCGCTGCTGCGGCTCGGGATCGACCCGGCTCGAATCGTGATCGTCGGGGACGGGGAGGAGGAGCTCGAGGGTGCGCTGAGGGAGGCCCTCGGGGCTGACCTCTGCGTCGTCTCGGGTGGGCTCGGGCCGACACATGACGACCGGACGGTCGAGCTCGTCGCGCGGGCGGCGGGCGTCGGGCTGCGCGTCGACGAGGGGCTCGAGACGGAGATCGGCGGCATCTCACGCGCCTTCGCGGAGCGGCTGGGACGTCCGTACGCGGACTTCGAGACGGGCGTGCGCAAGCAGGCCACGATTCCTGAGGGGGCACTGTCTCTCGGGCTGGCCGGGACGGCACCGGGGCTCGTCCTCGAGTCCGGATCGACGGTGATCGTCGTGCTCCCCGGCCCGCCCGCTGAGCTCCAGCGCCTCTGGGGACGGGCGGTCGAGACGGCGGAGCCCGTGGAGCGAGTCCTGGCGCGCGGCCGCCCGCCTCAGCTCCGTCGGCTCCGCTTCTTCGGCGCCAGCGAGTCCGCGGTCGCGAGGGCCCTCGCAGACGCCGGCGGTGACGGTGACGGCGTCGAGGCAACCATCTGCGCCCGGGACTTCGAGATCCACGTCGACCTCGTCGTCGAGGCCGGGGCAGAAGCCCGTGCGGACGACCTCTCGGCGAAGCTGGTCGCGCCGCTCGAACGGAATCTCTTCAGCCGGGACGAGCGGCCGATCGAGGGGATCGTCCTCGACCTGTGTGGCGCCCAGGGCTTGACGCTGGTCACGGCCGAATCGTGCACGGGCGGGATGGTTGCCCAACGCCTCACGTCGGTGCCAGGCAGCAGCCAGGTCTTCCTGGGCGGCGTCGTGGCCTATTCGGACGAGGTGAAAGCGGCCGAGCTCGGCGTGCCGCACGAGGTGCTCGACCGGCACGGCTCCGTGTCGGCCGAGACCGCCGCCGCGATGGCCGCCGGCGCCAGGGCCCGGCTGGGCGCCGACGTCGCCATCTCCGTCACGGGCATCGCCGGGCCGGACGGCGGCTCGGAGGAGAAGCCGGTCGGGCTCGTCTATCTGCGCGTCGAGGGCCCGGAGGGATCCCGGGACGCCGACTTCGTGTTTCCCGGCGACCGCGAGGGGATCCGGCGGCGCGCGACGGTCACCGCGCTGCACCTCACGCGGCGCCTCTTGGAACAGAGCCGCGACGAATCCGCGTGACTCTCCCGGCTAGCGTGGAGGGTCGTGACCGCGCACGGCTGTTCTGTGCCCTCCGCCTCCCCGACGAGGTGCTCGACGCGCTGTCCCGTTGGCAGGCCGAGTGCATCACGCGAAGCCGGCCGGTTGCGCGCGACCACCTGCACATCACGCTGGCCTTCCTTGGCCATCGTCCCGTGCACGAGCTCGACGGCATCCTCGAGGCCCTGCGCTCGGCCGCCGTACGAGCCCAGCCGATCCGGCTCCTGCCGGAGCGGTATCGCGAGACCCGGAGCGTCGGGATGCTGGTGCTGACCGACGTCACGGGCGGGGCAGGCCTGCTGGCGGCCGACCTCCATGCGAGGCTGGAGGAGCTCGGCGTCTACGAGCGTGAACGCCGGGCCTGGCTGCCGCACGTCACGGTGGCGCGCTTCCGGGAGCGTCCCCGGCTGCGCCCTCCGCTGCCGGAGCTCGGGGAGATCGTTCCGTCCGATGCCGCTGCCTACCATTCACTGCTGCGGTCCACCGGGGCGCAGTACGTTGTTGTCGACTCGTTTGATTTGGGAGGTTGATGCAGGTGCCAATGGATCGCGAGCAGGCTCTGGATGCGGCTCTTGGCCAGATCGAGCGGCAGTTCGGAAAGGGCGCCGTGATGAAGATGAACGACCGCGCCGCCGTGTCGATCGGCTCCGTGTCGACGGGCTCGCTCGCGCTCGACCTCGCGCTCGGCATCGGCGGGCTCCCACGCGGGCGGATCGTCGAGGTCTTCGGTCCCGAGTCGTCGGGGAAGACGACGCTCGTCTACCACGTGATCGCAGAAGCGCAGCGCCAGGGCGGGATCTGCGCCTTCATCGACGCCGAGCATGCGATGGACCCGGCGTATGCGAAGCGGATCGGGGTCAACATCGACGACCTCCTCGTGTCGCAGCCCGACACGGGGGAGCAGGCGCTCGAGATCGCCGAGCTGCTCATCCGGTCCGGCGCGCTCGACGTCGTGGCGGTCGACTCCGTCGCGGCGCTGACGCCCAAGGCGGAGATCGAGGGAGAGATGGGCGACTCGCACGTCGGGCTCCAGGCGCGGCTGATGAGCCAGGCGCTGCGCAAGCTCGCAGGGACGCTCAACCGCACCGACACGATCTGTCTCTTCACGAACCAGCTGCGCGAGAAGATCGGCGTCATGTTCGGGAACCCGGAGACGACACCGGGCGGACGCGCGCTGAAGTTCTACTCCTCCATCCGCCTCGACATCCGGCGGATCGAGACGCTGAAGGAAGGCGTGGAGGCGTTCGGGAACCGCGTGCGCGTGAAGGTGGTGAAGAACAAGGTTGCGCCGCCGTTCAAGCAGGCCGAGTTCGACATCATCTACGGCACGGGGATCTCCTGGGAGGGCACGGTGCTCGACGCCGGCCTCGAACGGAAGATCGTCCAGAAGTCCGGTTCCTATTTCAGCTTCGACGAGGAGCGGCTCGGTCAGGGGCGGCAGAACGCCACCGCCTTCCTGCGCGAGCACCCTGATGTCTGTCAGGCCATCCTTGCCAAGATCCAGACGGAGCTCGGCCCGGACCAGGTGGCGTCGGCACGGCTTCTGCCAGCGGTTGGTCTCGCGGAGCAGAACGGCAAGGTCGCAGAAGAGGCGGTCGAGAAGGCCGCGTCGAAGTCCAAGTAGGAATGCCGACGGTCACCGCGCTGCGCGACGCGCGCCGCGGGCAGATCGCGGTCGAGCTCGACGGCCGCCCCTGGCGGACCCTGCCCGTGGACGTCGTCGCCCGGACGGGGATCGCGGACGGCCGCGTCCTCGATCGGCCTGCACTGAGGCTGCTCCGCCGAGAGCTCAGGCGGGCCGAGGCGCTCGCGGTCGCCGGGCGGGCGCTCCGGTCACGTGATCACTCACGCGACGGCCTCGCCGCACGGCTCGAGCGTGCGGGTGTCGACGAGACAACCGCGGAGGAATCGCTCGAGAACCTCGAGCGGGCTGGGCTCGTCGACGACGCACGATTTGCCCGGTCGCGCGCGGCAGGCCTCGCCGAACGCGGCTGCGGCGACACGGCGATCCGCCACGACCTCGAGCGCCAGGGGGTGGGCGCGGACCTGGTCGCCGAGGCGCTCGCGGGGCTCGAGCCCGAGCCCGCCCGTGCCCGCAGGATCGTCGAGCGCCGTGGGCCGGGCCCCAAGACAGCCCGCTTTCTGGGCGGAAAAGGCTTCGGAGATGAGGCCATCGAGGCGGCTCTCGGCCCGGCTTTTTGCGCCGAGCCGTGATCGAGAGTAGGATGACAAGTGCCTCAACTCGAACGTTTTACCTGCATACGGACGTTTTCCGAATCGCACCAACCGAACTTCTGAACCCGTGACCATCGACCACTCGAGCGACACCGAAGGGCCCCCGCAGGCGGCGTTGTAGCCAACCGCTTTCTCGAGCCGCGGTGTCGGCTCGCTGGACAGATTCGGACATCCCGTGCCGGTCGGACTGCCGGGTGAGGCGACCCGTGGCGAACGCCACGGACAACGACCCCAGGGGGCTGCCATGCAGGTCGCCATCGGCATTCTGATCGGGCTCGTCGCCGGAGCACTCGGAGGCGCAGTCGCGGTCGGTGCGCTCGGCAAGTCCCGGCTCGGCGCAGCGCGCCAGCAGCGGAAGCAGCTCCTCGACGACGCGGGGCGTGAGGCGGAGACGCTGCGGCGTGAAGCCCAGATCACCGCCCGCGAGGAGGCGGTCCAGCTGCGCGCCGAGATCGACCGCGAGGTGGCCGAGCACCGCTCCCGGATCGTCAAGGTCGAGGAGCGCGTGCTCGCGAAGGAGGAGGAGATCGACGGCAAGCTCACGGAGCTCAGCCGTCGCGAGCAGGGGCTCTCGGACCGCGAGGCCCACCTGAAGGAGCTCCAGGAGGATCACAAGGCGGCCAGGGAGCAACAGCTGTCCGAGCTCCAGCGCATCTCGGGCATGACCGTGAACGAGGCGAAGCTCCACCTGCTCGAGCGCTCGGAGGACCTCGTCCGCCACGAGCTCGCACGCAGGGTCAGGCAGATGGAGGAGGAGGCAAGGACGGAGGCGAAGCGGCGAGCGCGCAACCTCGTGGCCGACGCACTCCAGCGCGTCGCGGCCAGTCACGCCGCCGAGACCACGGTCTCCGTGGTCGAGCTGCCGTCCGACGACATGAAGGGACGGATCATCGGCCGAGAGGGACGAAACATCCGCGCGCTCGAGCACCTGACGGGCGTCGACTTCATCATCGACGACACGCCACAGGCCGTCGTCCTTTCGTCGTTCGACGGCATCCGCCGCGAGGTCGCCAAGCTCACGTTGTCGAAGCTGATCGAGGACGGCCGGATCCACCCGGCACGAATCGAGGACACCTACTACGCGTCCAAGGCCGAGATCGAGGACCACATCACGCAGGCCGGCGAGCAGGCGGTATTCGAGGCGAACTGCGGTGAGTTCCACGAGGAGCTCGTGAAGATTCTCGGCCGGCTCCGGTATCGGACGAGCTACGGCCAGAACGTGCTCAAGCACACGCTCGAGGTCGTCCACCTTGGCGGGATCATGGCGTCGGAAGTGGGGGCGAGCGTCAAGGTGACGAAGCGCGCGGCGCTTCTTCACGACCTCGGCAAGGCGATGACGCACGAGATCGAGGGCTCCCACGCGTCGATCTCGGCGCAGCTCGCGCGCCGCTACGGCGAGACGCAGCACGTCGTGCACGCGATCGAGGCGCACCATTACGAGGTCGAGCCGCAGACGGTCGAGGCCGTGCTCCTCATCGCCGCGGACGCCATCTCCGCCTCGCGGCCCGGTGCACGAGGCGAGAGCCTCGAGCACTACATCAAGCGGCTCGCGTCGCTGGAGGAACTTGCGGCACAGAAGCGCGGAGTGGAGAAGGTCTATGCACTACAGGCCGGACGCGAGATCCGCGTGATCGTGCGGCCGGGCGACGTCGACGACGACGCGGCGGTGCTCCTGTCGCACGAGATCGCGCGCGAGATCGAGGACCAGCTCGAGTATCCGGGCCAGGTGAAGGTCACGGTGATCCGCGAGAGCCGCGCGGTCGACGTTGCGCGGAACTTCGCGAACGGCGGGCACGACCAGCTGCCGGCGGAGGCGGCGCCCACCACCACCCCGGAGCCGCAGGTGCAGCCCGACCAGGCCGCCTAGCTTCGTTTCACGAGCGCCGCGGCCGCGCCGAGGCCGACGAAGACGACCCCGGACCCGTAGCGCAGGAGATTTCGCCGGCGCCGCAGGGCACCGCCGACAGTTCCCGCGACGAGCGCGTAGAGAGAGTCGCTCACCAGCCCAAGGGCGATGAACACCAGCCCGAAGACGAGCGCCTGCGACCAGACGCCGCCGCGATCGGCCTCGACGAACTGCGGCAGGAGGGCGAGGAAGAAGATCGCGGTCTTGGGGTTGAGGACGTTCACGACCGCTCCGCGCGCGAAGGCGCGCCGCAGCTGTCCCGTCCCTTCCGGGACAGCGGGCAGCCGGTCGCGCTCGAGGAACTTTCGGATCCCGAGCACGATGAGGTAGGCAGCCCCCGCGTACTTCACTGCGTTGAATGCGAGGTCGGAGGCGACGATGAGTGCCGACAGGCCGGCCGTTGCGGCCGCGACATGGACAAGCGACCCGAGATGGACCCCTGCGACCGACGCGAGGCCGACCCGGCGTCCCTGCTCCGCGCTCTGGGCCACGATGTACAGCACCGAGGGACCGGGGATGACGAGGAGGGCGACGGCTGCAAGGCAGAAGAGCCAGAGCTCGGTTGGGTCCGGAAACACCACCGGTACCATTCTGCCCCGTGCGGCGGTACCACGTGACCACGTTCGGGTGCCAGATGAACGCTCACGACAGCGAGCGGATCAAGGGCATGCTCGAGGAGCTCGGTCTCGGCGAGGCACCGGACCAGGACGAGGCGGACGTCCTCGTTTTCAACACCTGCACGATCCGCGAGAAACCCGACACGAAATTCGCGGCGCACCTGGCGCAGGCAGCCGCGCTGAAGCGGCGCCACCCGGAGAAGGTCATCGCCGTCGGCGGGTGTTACGCCGAAGCGCAGCGCGAGCGCCTGTTCGATCTCTACCCCTACGTCGACGTCGCGTTCGGCCCGGGGTCGATCCCGCATCTCGGCGAGTGGCTCGGCGCCGGCGGGTTCGGCGTCGACCGGGGCAGCTTCGGGCTCGACGACCGCGCGTTCGCCGGCGGTCTCCCGATGCACCGGGAGCGGCGCTTCCAGGCGTGGGTGCAGATCTCGATGGGCTGCAACTCGAAGTGCGCCTACTGCATCGTCCCCTGCGGTGCGCGGGCGCGAGTCGAGCCGTCGTCCCGGCGACGTCATCGCGGAGGTCACGCGGCTGGCCGGGGAGGGCGTGCGCGAGATCACGCTGCTGGGCCAGAACGTGAACTCCTGGGGACGCGACCTCACCCCGGACATCCACACGGAGTTCGGCGAGCTCCTGCGGGCGTGCGACGCCGTCGACGGGATCGAGCGCGTCCGCTTCACGAGTCCGCATCCGAAGGACTTCCGCCGCCCGGTGATCGAGGCGATGGCCGACTGTCCGGCCGTCTGCGAGCACGCGCACCTGCCTCTGCAGTCCGGCTCGTCCCGCATCCTGAAGGCGATGCGCCGGACGTACAGCCGGGAGCGCTACCTGCGCCTGGTCGAGGAGCTGCGCGCCGAGATTCCCGATCTCGCGCTCACCACCGACCTCATCGTCGGCTTTCCGGGCGAGACCGAGGACGAGTTCCAGGAGACGATCGAGGCGGTGGAGGAGGTCGCGTTCGACGGCGCGTTCACATTCGTCTACTCCCCGCGCGCCGGCACCGAGGCGGCGGAGATGCCCGACCAGATCGACGAGGACGTGAAACGGGACCGGATCGAGCGGCTCATCGAGGTCGTACAGCGCGTCGCGGCGGAGCGGAACGCGGAGCGCGTGGGCCGCACCGAGGAAGTCCTCGTCGAGGGGCCGAGCCGCACGGATGCGACGCTGCTACGCGGGCGCACGCGGCGGAACACGACCGTGAACTTCACCGGCCCGGCGACCGCGGGCGAGCTTGTCGACGTCCGGATCGACGCCGCGAGCTCGATGACGCTTCACGGAACCCAGGCTCTGCGGATCGCCGCCTGATGCGGGTGATCGTCACAGGCTCGAGCGGCCAGATCGGGACGAACCTCGCACTGCGCCTGCGGGAGGACGGTCACGAGGTGTTCGGGGTCGACAAGCGCCTGAACGCGTGGACGGACGGCTTCCGCTACCTCCTCCAGGACCTCACGTTCCCGGGCGGCCTCGGTGACGACTATCCGCCGGCCGACCTCGTCGTCCATCTCGCCGCGCACGCGAAAGTGCACGAGCTCGTGCGCGAGCCGCGCCGCGCGCTCGAGAACTCGATCATGACGTTCAACGTCCTCGAGTACTGCCGGGCCAACCAGCTGCCGCTCGTTTTCTCGTCGACGCGCGAGGTCTACGGCGACGTGCACAGGTTCGACGAGTACGGCGAGGCGACCGCCGATTTCGCGTACACGGAGTCTCCCTACTCGGCGTCGAAAATCGCCTCGGAGGCGCTCATCTACTCCTACGCGCGCTGTTACGGGCTGCGCTACCTCGTCTTCCGCTTCTCCAACGTCTACGGCCGTTACGACAACGACCTCTCGCGGATGGTGCGCGTGATCCCTCTGTTCATCCAGCGCCTGCTCCGCAACCAGCCGATCACGATCTATGGAGGCGCGGACAAGACGCTCGACTTCACGTACATCGACGACTGCGTCGACGGGCTCGCGCGCGGCATCGAAGCGCTCGGGGCCGGCACCGTCGTCAACGAGACGGTCAACCTCGCCTACGGCGAGGGGAACACGATCGTCCGGGCGGCGGAGCTGATCGGCGCGGAGCTGAGCATCGAGCCCCAGGTCGAGCTGACCCCGGCGCTGCTCGGCGAGGTGACGCACTACGTCGCGGACATCCGCAAGGCGCACGACCTGCTGGCCTGGCAGCCGCAGGTGCCCCTTGACGTGGGTATTCCGCGTGCCGTCTCGTGGTTCCGGGAGCACCCGGAGCACGCGGCGGACTTCGTCGGCGACTGGGTTCCCCAGGAGACCGACTTCAAGCTTGCCGTCCCGTAACGTCGTCGTCGGAGTCTTCGGGCCGACCGCCTCGGGCAAGACGGCGGTCGCGGAGGCGGTGGCCGACCGGCTCGACGGTGAGGTCGTCTCCGCCGATTCGATGCAGGCATACACCGGCCTCCCGATCCTCACGGCACAGCCCACGCGGCCGACGCAGCTCGTCGGAATCTGGCCGTTGTCGCACGAGGGCTCCGTGGCGGAGTACGCGCGCCTCGCCCACGCGGCGATCGACGGGCTCGTCGCGGACGGCCACACTCCCGTGGTTGCGGGCGGCACGGGCCTGTACCTACGCGCTGCGCTCGCCGACCTCGAGCTCCCGCCCGCACCCGCCGAAGGACGTCGTGCGCACTGGGAGGAGGCCTACGACCGTCTGGGGCCCGAGCGCGGCTACGAGGCACTGGTCACGCGCGATCCGGAGGCGGCGGCGAGCATCCACCCGAACGATCGGCGTCGCGTCGTTCGCGCGCTCGAGCTGACGGAGGTCGGTTCGTCGCTGCGACCGTCTGCCGATCGCCTCTGGTCGGGCGAGACCCGGCATCCGACCACCGTCTTCGGCCTCGACGTCCCGCGCGACGTCCTGAACGAGCGGATCGCGCGGAGGGCGGCAGAGATGTTCGATGCGGGCGTGGTGGAGGAGGCGCGGGAAGCACTCGCCGGGCCGATCTCCGCAACGGCGGTGCACGCGCTGGGCTTGCGCGAGGTTGCCGAGCTTCCCGGACACGAAGCACGTGAGGCGCTCATCACGCGCACACGGCGCTACGCCGCCTATCAGCGCAAGTGGATGCGGCGCATTCCGGGCCTTGTTAGCGTCAACGCGGATCGCCCGGCGGACGAGGTTGCAGATGAGATTGTCGAAGTGGCACGCGCTCGGCAACGCGTACCTGCTCGCGGAGCAGGCTGACGCACTGACGCCCGAACGCGTGCGCGAGCTGACGGGCGACGCGGACGGGATCCTCGAAGTGGTTGGGCGGAACGGCACGCACGCCGAAGTCCGCGTCTGGAATCCGGACGGCTCGATCGCGGAGATGTCCGGGAACGGCGCACGGATCAGCGCCGCGTGGCTCGCGCGGGAGTCCGGCGCGCGCGAGGTGACCCTCCACATCGGCGGCCGCGACCTCAGTGCGACCGTGGACGGCGACCAGGTCACGCTCGATCTCGGCCGCGTCGACGTAGGGGAACCCGAGACGGTCGTCGTCGACGGAGAGGAGGTCGAGCTCACGCCGGTCTCCGTCGGCAACCCGCACGCTGTCGTCCAGCGCGACCCCGCAGACGTTCAGCAGCTCGGGCCGAGGCTCGAGCGGCATCCGCGCTTTCCCGGGCGGACGAACGTCCAGCTCGTCCGGGTTGACGGCGAGCACGATCTGACCGTCGGCGTGTGGGAGCGCGGGGTGGGGGAGACCCTCTCGTCGGGCACGAGCTCGGTCGCAGCCGCGGCCGCCGCGATCGCAAACGGCTGGTGCATCAGCCCCGTGACGGTTCACATGCAGGGCGGCGACCTCTTCGTCGAGCTCGCCGACGGAGAGGCGCGGCTAACCGGACCCGCTGTCGAGCTCGCGTAACGCGTCGTTGAGACTGACCTTCAGGTCGGTCGCCTCGCTGCGCCAGCCGATGATGAGCGCGCACGCGAGCTGGTACGTGCCGGCCGGAAACTCCTTCGGCCGGGTGCCCGGGACGACGATCGCCCGCTCCGGGACGTAGCCGCGATGCTCGACGGGCTCCGGCTCGGTGACGTCGATGACCGGGACCGTCGAGGTCAGCGAGACGTTCGGCCCGATCACCGCACCCGCTCCGACGCGGACGCCTTCGGTGAGAATCGCGCGCGAGCCGATGAAGGCCGCGTCCTCGACGATGACCGGCTGCGCGCCGGGCGGCTCGAGCACGCCACCAATCCCGACGCCACCGGCGAGATGGACGTCGGCGCCGATCTGCGCGCCGGAGCCCACGGTCGCCCAGGTGTCGACCATCGTCCGCGGGCCGACCCACGCGCCGATATTGACGTAGCTCGGCATCATCACGACGCCCGGCGAGAGGAACGAACCGTAGCGCGCGACCGCGGGCGGCACGACGCGGACGCCGAGCTTGTCGTAGTCGCGCTTCAGCGGGATCTTGTCGTGGTACTCGAACGGCCCGACTTCCTGCGGCTCCATCTCGCGCAGCCGGAAGTAGTCGAGGATCGCCTCCTGCGCTTCGCGGTTGACCCGCCAGCCGTCGCCGTCAGGCTCCGCGACGCGCACCTCGCCGCGATCGAGTGCGGCGATGACCTCCTCGACGCGCTGTGCGTTCACAGAACCTCGTCGAGGATCGCAGCGGCCCGGTGACATTCCTCTACTGTTGGCACGAGCGCGATCCGCCAATACCCCTCGCCGGCGGGCCCGAAGAAGGTGCCCGGGGACACGATCAGGCCGTGTTCCAGCAACCGCGACGCGAAGTCCTCAGAGGTCTCGCCGCCGGGGACCTCGAGCCACAGGAACATCGTCGCGGTGCTCCCGGCAAGCCGGATCGACTTTCGGTCGAGCGTGGGAAGGAGCGCCTCGCGCTTGCGGCGGTACGCGTCGCGCGTCCGCTCGACGTGCTCCTCGTCGTTCCAGGCCACGACAGACGCCCGCTGGACGAACTCCTGCGGCGCGGTCCCGACGGACGGGCGGAACTGCTTGAGGGCTGCGATGAGCTCGGCGCCGGCGGCGACGAACCCGGAGCGGTAACCGGTCATCGATGAACGCTTGCTCAGCGTGTTGAACACGGCGACGTTGCCGCGGTCGCGCACCTCGAGCGCGGAGTGGGGCGGTTGGTCGAACCAGAGCTCCGTGTACGCCTCGTCGCTTGCGAGCAGGAAGCCGTGTTCTGCAGACAGGTCGGCGAGCCTCCCCAGCCTGTCCAGCGGAGCGACCGCACCCGTTGGATTGTTCGGGTAGTTGATCCAGACGATCGCCGCGCGCTGCCAGACGTCTGGCTCGACGGCGTCGAGATCCGGTACGAAGCCGTGCTCCTCCAGCAGCGGGAGCTGCATGACCTCGGCCCCCGCAAAGAGCGCGCCGCGGTCCGGGACCGGATACCCGGGCTCGGTCGTGAGAACGAGCCGGCGGTCGCTGTCGCGATCGACGACGACCTGCGCCAGGAGGAAGATGGCCTCCTTCGAGCCGTAGGTCGGGACGATCTCCGTGTCGGGCTCGAGCGCGACCCCGAAGCGCCGCTCGCACCAGCCGGCGACGGCATCGCGCAGCTCGGGGAGCCCTTCGGCGAGCGGATACGTCGAGATCTCCGTCAGGCTGTCGGCGAGCGCGTGCCGGATGCGCTCGTCGGTGGGCTCGCGGGGATCGCCCTTCCCGAAGTCGATGAGCTCCACTCCCTGCGCGGCCAGTTCCCGCTTCGCCGCCTCGAGGCGGACGAACGGATACGTCCCGGTGGTCGTGAGCGCGGGGGAGAGGCGCATCCTGGGGATTCTGCCGCGTTGGCGGTAATCTCCGGACGTGAGCCAACGCCAGCCGGATCCCGCGCTGGAGCGCGGGTTCATCGTGGCCGTGCTGGCGCAGGGAGTCGACGCAGACGACGAGCTGGCCGAGCTGCGGGAGCTCGCCCGCACAGCGCTCGTCGAGCCGATCGGTGACCTCGTCCAGCACCGTCCCCGCCCGGACCAGCGCACCTACGTCGGCAAGGGCAAGCTCGAGGAGCTCAAAGCGAGGTACAAGGAATCGGGCGCCGAGGTGCTGCTCGTCGACGACGAGCTCCAGCCGGCCCAGCAGCGGACACTCGAAGACGTCCTTCAGGCACGCGTCGTCGATCGGACGGAGCTGATCCTCGACATCTTCGCCCAGCACGCGAAGAGCGCCGAGGGAAAGCTCCAGGTCGAGCTCGCGCAGCTCGAGTACAACCTCCCGCGCATGCGCGGCATGTGGCAGCACCTCGAGCGCCTCGGCGGCGGTGTCGGCACGCGCGGCCCGGGCGAGTCGCAGCTCGAGACGGACCGCCGTCTCGCGCGCCGGCGGATCACCGTGCTTCGGAGGCGACTGCGCGACCTGCGCAAGCAGCGCGACGTGCGCCGCAAGGAGCGCAGCCGCAGCGAGACGCCCACGGTCGCGCTCGCCGGGTACACGAACGTCGGCAAGTCGACGCTGTTGAACGCGCTCACGCAGGCGGACGTGTCCGTGAACGACAGGCTCTTCGAGACGCTCGACCCGACGACGCGCTCGTTCGCCCACGACGGGCGCACCTACCTCGTGACCGACACGGTCGGGTTCATCCGCAGGCTGCCGACCGAGCTCGTCGAGGGCTTCGCCGCGACGCTCGAGGAGACGCTCGTCGCCGATCTCGTCCTGCACGTCGTCGATGCGTCGGCGCCCGACGAGTCGATCGACGAGCAGGTCGACGCTGTGACGGGAATCCTGAAGGAGATCGGAGCGGCCGAGCTCCCGATCGAGGTCGTCGTGAACAAGATCGACTCGGTCGACAGCCTCGCCCGGCGGCGCCTCACGAACCGTTTCCCCGACGCTGTGCAGCTGTCGGCGCTCACGGGTGAGGGGCTGGACGAGCTTCGCGCGCGCATCGCCGAGCGCTTTGCCGACCGGTTCGAGGCCGTGCACCTCTTCCTGCCGTACGAGGAGGGCGGAAAGCTCGCGGAGCTGTACGAGCTCGGGGCGCCCGTCGACGAACGCGAGGACCGCGAGGGCGGCGTCTACGTTCGCGCGCGGCTGCCACGGCGCGAGCTCAGGCGCTTCGCTCCCTACCTCGTCGCGGAGGCGCATGCGGAGGTCGCGCGCAAGGCGCAATGATCGAGCTGCCAATCCAGCGGCTACGGGACGATGCGGTCATCCCCGACCGAGCCTACGCAGGCGACGCCGGTCTCGACCTCTCGGCGTGCGAGCGCGTCGACCTCGGACCGGGCGAGCGGGCGCTCGTCGGCGACCGGGCTGGCGGTCGCGATACCGGAGGGGTACGCCGGGTTCGTTCAGCCCCGCTCCGGGCTCGCGGCGCGCCACGGCCTGACGATCGTGAACTCGCCCGGGCTGGTGGACTCGGGCTACCGCGGCGAGCTGCGAGTCGTTCTCCTCAACACCGATCCGACCGAGCGCTTCGTCGTCGAGCCGGGCATGCGCATCGCCCAGCTCGTGGTGCTTCCGCTTCCCGAGGTCGAGCTGCTCGAGGTCGACGAGCTCCCTGCGAGCGAGCGCGGCGTACGCGGCTTCGGCTCGTCCGCCGCCTGATGGCCGGCGAGCCGCGCATCCGGGTCTCGGCGATCCTGAACTGGCGGGGACGCGTGCTGCTCTGCCGACACGAGAAGCCGGGCAAGGAGTACTGGCTGCTCCCCGGCGGCGGCGTGAACTCCGGCGAGAGCCTCGTCGACGCCCTCCACCGCGAGCTCGCGGAGGAGATCGGCATCGACGACCAGCTGCCGGTCGAAGGGCCGGTGGCGATCGTCGACTCGATCAGCCCGGGGACCGGAGTGCCGTCGAAGCACGTCGTCCACATCATCTTCGCGGGCGATCTCGGCGGGCGGTCGCTCGAGGCAGTCACCTCCAAGGACGCAGCCGTCCGCGGCCACCGGCTGTTCGCGTTCGGAGATCTCGACGGCGTCGTGATCCACCCGCCGATCCAGCGCTTCCTCAGCCGCTGGCAGCCGGGAGACCCGGCGGTGTACCTCGGCGCCCTGTGGGCGCGTTGACGCTTAGTCTGTCTAGGCATAGACTTTCTAGGTATGCAACACTCGCTGAGGGGCTATCTCGACCCACTCGTCCTCGCCGTCCTCGTGGATGAGCCCTTGCATGGCTACGCCGTGATCCAGGAGCTGAAGCGCCGGAGCGGGGGAGGTCTCGACCTGCCCGAGGGGACCGTGTATCCGGCACTGCACCGACTGGAGCGGCGCGGCCTGTTGCGCAGCTCGTGGACGCGTGCCGACGGCCGCCGCCGGAGGATCTACCGGCTCACGGCGGACGGACGACGCGAGCTCGCCTCGAACCGCGGCGAGTGGCGCGCCTTCGCGCGCATCGTGGACGGGGTGCTCACGTGATCGACGAGCTCTCGCGCGAGCTCGGCGCGGTGGGCATTCGCGGCCGGCGCCGGGAGCGCATCCTCACCGAGATCGCCGACCACGTCGCCTGCAATCCTGCTGCGGAGCTGGGGGAGCCGCGTCTGCTCGCCGAGCAGTTCGCCGACGAGCTCGCGACCGACCTGGCGCGGCGCACCGCCATCGGGACGTTTGTCGCTCTCGCCGTCACCGCGGTCGCGCTGGCCGTGCCCCAGGTGTCGTTGCCGATGGTCCCGGACATTGCGGCCGGCCGCTCCATCCTCCTCGCCGGACCAGCGGCGATCGCGATGGTCCTCGGCGCGCAAATCGCCTTCGCGGCCGGCTGTCTTGCGGCGCTGCGTGCCTTTCGGCTTCGACGGGCGCGGACTCTCGCGGACGGCGAGGTGGCGGTGCTGCGCCGCCGTGCCGCCGTCGCTCTCGCGGCTGGGACGGCCGTCGGTGACCGGCAGCGTGCTCTACGCGGTGAACTTCTGGTCGCTCGTCCCGGGCTGGTGGGCCGCGCTCGTGCTCGTGACGGGGATCGTCGCGCTCGTGCCGCTCGGCGCCGCGGCGCTGTCGTACGTCCGATCATCGACGCTGCAGGTGACCGAGCACGGTCCCGCGAACGGGCTCACGGCCGACCTCGGGCCGGCCGCCCGGCCATGGCTGATCGGCGCGGTGATCGTACTGGTGATGTTCGCGGGCACATCCGTGGCGGAGAGCTCGATCGTCGAGGGATCTCTCCGCGGCGGGTTCGAGGCCGTCGCGTTCGCCATCTGCTTCGCCGCCTTTCGCCGGCCGTCTGGCGCTGACCGGCTAGCGGCCGCCGCGCGCGCGGGCGCGCTGCGCCGACACGGCGTGCGCCTCGGCTTCCAGCGCGTCCTCGAGCGGCTCGAGCGTCGGCGGCTCCCCGCGACCGGCGAGCGAGCGCCTGGGCGAGCACCCAGTCGGCGAACCACGGGTTCCGCGGGAGGAGCGGCCCGTGGAGGTACGTGCCGACCGCGCGGCCCACGCGGCAGCCCTCCCAACCGCTCTCGCCGTCGTTCCCGAACCCGGACACCACCCGGCCCAGTGCCTCCGCGCCGGGATCGAGCCGCGTCCGGCCGGCGTGGTTCTCGAAGCCCGCGAGCGTTCGCCGCACGCCGGGCTCGAGCTCGCACTCGAGCAGGACGTCCCCGATCATCCGCCGGTGCCCCGCGACCGTGTCGAGGGGGAAGACGCCCACACCTGGGAGCTCCGCTCCGCCGAGGTCGCGATACGACCGGCCGAGCAGCTGGTACCCGCCGCACACGGCCAGCAGGGCGGCGCCGTCCGCGAGCGCCTCGTGGACGCCCTCGCCCTTGTCCGCGAGGTCGGCGGCGACGAGCGCCTGCTCGCGGTCCTGGCCGCCGCCGATGTAGAGCAGGTCGTACTCCCCGGTTCGCAGCGGCTCGCGCACCGACACGGCACGCACCTCCAGCTCGTGGCCGCGCCACGCCGCACGCCGCTCCAGCACCGCGATGTTGCCGCGGTCGGCGTAGATGTTGAGGTAGTCCGGGTAGAGATGGCCGACGACGATCTTCATGCCGCGAGCTCCCAGTAGGGGCGGACGAAGCCGCGGCCCGCGACGATCTTGCGGAGGGAGAGCATCGCGGTGTAGGTCGGGAGGACGACGAGCTGGCCGCCGGGCGGTGTCAGCTCGAGCCCTCGGTCGAGCCCGCGCTCGAGGTCGGGGACGAGCTCGATGGCGCGCTCGTCGAGCCCGCCGTACTTGAACCGCAGCGCAAGCTCGGCCGCGCGATCGCCGGTGACGACGACGTGCTCGAGGCCGGCGAGAAACGGCTCGAAGTCGACGTCCCAGATCCAGGACACGTCGCGTCCGTCGGCAATCGCGTCGTTGAGGGCGACCACAGCGCTCGACGGGGCGCCGCCGTCGACGATCGTCCGGACCGCCTCGTTCGCGCCCGCGGGGTTCTTGATGAGGAGCATGAGGAGGGTGCGGTCGCCCACGGCGATCCGCTCGAAGCGACCGAAGGCCGCGGTGAAGCTCTCCAGCCCGGCCACGACCTCCTCGAACGTGGCTCCGAGAGCGGAGGCGAGCGCGGCGGCAGCGAGCGCGTTGTAGACGTTGTAGAGACCCGGCACGCGAAGACGCACGCGGCCCGTCCCCGCGGGGGTGTCCAGCCGGAAACCCACGCCCTCGAGGCCGTCGAGCTCGATCTCCCGCGCGGCGACGTCGAGCGGCGGGCGCGCGTGACCGCACGCGGGACACCGGTAGTCCCCGAGGTGGCCGACGTACGCGGTCACGTACTCGTACGGCGTCCCGCAGCGGACGCAGTACTTCGAATCGGCCGCATGCTGGAGCGATGGCCGCGCGCGGCGCGGGGTCGTCGACGCCGAACACGACGGCCCCTGAGCGCTCACGGGCGAGGTCGCCGACGAGCGGGTCGTCGCCGTTGACCAGGAGCGCCGTGTCCGCGGGGAGGTCACGGACGGCTCCTCGCCAGCGCGGCGGCCACGTGCTCGAGCTCCCCGTAGCGGTCGAGCTGGTCGCGGAAGAGGTTCCCGAGGGCAGATCGCCCGCGGCCGCAACCGGGCGGCGACCTCGGGCAGGGCGGCCTCGTCCACCTCGAAGAGCCCCAGGTCGGCGTCCCGGGCCTCGAGGAGGGTGGAGGCAACCCCGGAGACGAGGTTCGCGCCGGAGCGGTTGTGGGCGATGCGCCCCTTGCCGCCGAGGATGCTCGGCCGCCATCGCCGCGGTCGTCGTCTTCCCGTTCGTCGCGGAGATGAGTGCCGACCCGCGCGACAGGCGCGCCGCGAGCCGGTCGACGGCGCCCGGATCGAGCTTCCAGAGGAGCTTGCCGGGGACGGTCGTCCCCCACCGGCGCCGGCGAGCCGCGAGAGCCGTCCCGCCGCGCGCGCGAGGGCGATCTCCGCCGCGAGGGGGACGGGCAGGCGCACGGCCGCAGAGGCTATCCGAGCGTCCTGCGGCGCCCGGTTCTCCCCCGAAAGGGTGAATCGATCGAGGGATGCCCGAACGGGGGATGCCCACGAAGTGGGAGGGGCCTACTTTCCGCGTTGGGCTTCTGTCCTGCGGCCCTGCTCAAAAAGGAGAAACCCCTGCAATGACGGACGCTTCAAGGCAATGAGCGCCGTGGAAAACGAGATCACGCTCGGTTCCGAGCCCGATTCGGGCCGGACCGAGAAGCTGCCGCGGAACGCGCGAATCTACTTTCTGTGCGTCGTGCTCGCGACGGCAGGGGCGACGTTGCCATTCATGGGCCGGCTGCAGGACACGCACGACTGGCTCGCGTTCTTCATCCTCGGGTCGTGCGCAGCCGTCGCACAGCTCTTCGTCGTGCGGACGCCGCGTGACCAGGCGTACCACACCGCGATCGTCTTCCTGATCGCCGGCGCGTTCCTTCTGCCGCCGGAGCTCGTCGCGCTGATGGGGATCGTCCAGCACGTCCCCGAGTGGCTGAAGATGCGCTACCGCTGGTACCTGCAGACGTTCAACATCTGCAACTACGTCCTGGGCTCGATGGCGGTCTGGTTCCTCGCGCGCACGATCCTCGGCTGGGACACGATCCCGAACGAGTCGCTCCGCCTCGCCATCGCGGGTTTGGTGGGCTGCGTCGTCTTCGTCGCGATCAACCACACGGTGCTCGCACTCATGCTGCATTTCGCGCGGAGACACACGCTGCGGGAGACTGGCCTGTTCGAGCTCGAGCATCTCTCGACCGACCTCGTGCTCGCAGCGCTCGGCGTCGCGACGTTCGCGTTCTGGGAGACGAACCCGTGGCTGATCCCCTTCGCGATCGCGCCGCTCGTGCTCGTCCACCGCTCGCTCGCGGTGCCTCAGCTCCAGGCCGAGGCGCGGGTCGACCCGAAGACAGGTCTCTTCAACGCGCGGCACTTCGCGGTCGCGCTCTCCGAGGAGCTCGGGCGGGCACAGCGGTTCGAGCGCCCGATGTCGCTGATCATGGCCGACCTCGATCTCCTGCGGGACATCAACAACGCGTACGGCCATCTCGCGGGCGACGCCGTCCTCAAAGGCATCGCAGAGGTCTTCCGCGCGCAGCTTCGCCACTACGACGTCCCGGCCCGATTCGGCGGCGAGGAGTTCTCCATCCTCCTGCCGGAGACGCCGCCGGAGCAGGCGCTCGAGATCGCCGAGCGGATCCGACGCGCGGTCGCCGACCGGACGTTCGACGTGGAGACCTCGAGCGAGCCCATCCGCGCGACGGTGTCGATCGGCGTCGCGGGCTACCCGAAGGACGGCACCGACGCCAACGAGCTGATCCACCAGGCGGACCTCGCCGTCTACCGCGCGAAGCTCCAGGGACGAAACCGCGTGCTCGGCGCGAGCTCCGAGCCGCTGCTCGTCCCGGCGGAGCGCACCGCGCGCCTGATCGCCGTGCCGGACGACGGCGAGCACCACACCCCGATCTCCGCAGCGACGCAGGCTCCGCCGAAGGAGGAGCGCCGGAGCGAGCCGCGCCATCCGCGGCCGCACGCCGTGCACGGCCCGCGCTTCCTCTCGCTGGACCGCCGGCTCAGCCTCCTTGTCGGGCTGGTCAGCACCCTGGGCGTCACGGCCGGCATCCTCGGGCTCACGCTCAGCTGGACGACGGAGGATCTGATCGGGCTCCTGACACTGCTCGGGCTCGTGGGCGTGGGGCAGGCGCTCGCGCTCGAGGCGGACGAGGGGGCAGCCGTGCTCTCCGTCAGCGCCGTCGGCTGCCTCGCCGCCGCGTCGCTGTTCGGCTTCCGCGCTGCGCTCCCGCTCGCGATCACGAGCGTTGCGGTCGACTGGAGCGCCCGCCGTCAGCCGCTGCACAACGTTCTCTTCAACATCGGAGCCCTGACGCTCGCGTCGTTGACGGCCGCGAGCGTGTTCATGATCGGGCTCCTGTTCCCGGATGGGACAACCGGCCACCAGCTTGCTGTGGCCGGGCTCGGCTTGGTCGCCGGGGCCGGGTACTTCGCCGTCAACATGGGACTCGTTTCACTGGCGCTCGCGCTGCAGGGGCACGAGCGCTGGTGGAACGTGTTCCGCGAACAGTTCGCGTGGCTCCTGCCGCACTACATCGTCTACGGCTTCATCGCAGGCGTGATGGCGCTCGCCTACGAGGCGGTGAAGCTGCTCGCGCTCGCCGTGTTTGCGGTGCCGCTCCTCCTCATGCGGAAGACGCAGGAGGCGTACCTCAAGCACACGCACCGCAGCGCGCAGAAGCTCCGCGCCGCGGCGGAGACCATCCAGTCGCAGAACGTCTCGCTCGAGCAGGCGAACAGGCTGCTGAAGGAGCGCTCGACGGCCGCGATGGAGTCGCCTCTCGGCCACCGTCGACGCCCGGGACTCGTACACCGCCGGCCATTCGCGCCGCGTCCAGCAACTGGCATTGGCCATCGGGCGGGAGCTGGGCCTCTCGCAGGCCGAGCTCGACCTCCTCGGGCATGCTGCGCTCTTCCACGACATCGGCAAGCTTGCGATTCCCGACGCGATCCTGCTCAAGCCGGCGAGCCTGACCCCCGACGAGTGGGCGCTGATGCAGCGGCACGCCGACGAAGGTGCACGGATCATCGACCGTCTCGGCTTCCTCATGGACGCCGTCCCGGCCATCCGCCACCACCACGAGCGCTTCGACGGCACCGGCTACCCGGACCGCCTGCGTGGGGAGGAGATCCCGCTCGGGGCCCGGATCATCCACGTCGCCGACGCGCTCGATTCGATGCTGACTACGCGGATCTACCGGGCCGCGCGGCCTGCCGCCGACGCTCTCCAGGAGCTCCGGCGCTCCGCCGGATCCCAGTTCTGCCCGCGCTGCGTGAGCGCGCTCGAGCGCATCCTGCCGCTCGAGAGCCTCCAGAGCGACGCGGAGCGCGCTCGCCTGGCCGCGCTCGCCTCCTGATCCGAACTTCACCTTAACTTGCGTTCTTTCCAGAACGCTCTATCCTTATTGGCATGGCACGGAAGCCGCCCTACAGGGCGGTCGCGAAGATCGATCCGGCCGCGCTTGCGTCGTTCCAGGCCGGGATCCGAAAGCGCTACTCGAACGACCAGATCCTGGGTGAGCTGCAGGCGTCCGCCGAGCGCCTGGGCCGGTCGCCGACGATGCGCGAGTTCGCCGCCGACGCGGAGACGACCGTCCATCCGCAGACCGTCATCGAGCACTTCGGGAGCTGGAACGCCGCGAAGCGGGAGGCAGGACTCGTCCCGCGCCGGTTCGCGACCCGCGAGGAGCTCGTCGGGTTGCTGCGCGACCTAGGGGGGAGGCTCGGGCGCGATCCCCACGGCCAAGGACCTCGACGCCGAGCGCGGCTCGATGCCGTCGAAGTCGCTCTACTGGCACACGTTCGGCTCGCTCTCGGCGGCGCTGCGCGAGGCCGGGTTCGACGTCCCGGTGGGCGAGGAGCGCCTCGAGCGGGCGGTCGACCAGGGCGTCGCGCTCGCGCGGAAGCTGAAGCGGCTGCCGAAGTTCGCCGACTGGACGGCCGCGCGGCGCAAGGACGACGCGATGCTGACCGAGTGGCAGGTCTACCGGATGTTCGACGCGCGGCGCGGAGCCTGGTCGACGTTCCAGTTCCTGATCAAGGAGCGCCTCGAGGAGGACGGGCGCACCGTCGGGTCCGACGGGCGCGTGGCCTAGCTAGGCGGCGGCGTGAAGCGCGGCGAGCCGTGCGAGGCACGAGCGCGCCTCGTCCGGCGCGCGGACGGCCGGCAGCGGCGACTCCTCGAACGCCGTGTCCGGACGGAAGCGGTCCTCCGCGACGACGCGGCCGCGGTCGACCGCAATCACCGTGCCCTCGTCGAGCTGGCGCTTGCGGAGCTTGACGCTGCCGTAGCTCTCGACGAGGTCGAGCGCGAGCCGGGTGGAGGCGAACAGCAGCCCGTGCTTGGCCTCGCCGAGCCAGAGCGGCCGGCCCACGCCGCGGGCGATGAGAAGCTCGGTCCGTTCCTCGTCGATCCAGGCGGCCGCCATCGAGCCGTAGAGCGTCTCGAGGACCTGGGCCGTCCGGCCCCTCGAGCGCTCGGCCAGCGCGAAGATGATCTCGGAGTCGACCGTCATGCCGGGCTCGGCCCGGTCGATCCGGTGCTCGGCGAAGAGCTCGTCGTCGTTCTCGATGATCCCGTTGTGGATCCCGACCACCGACCCGTGACGGATCGGGTGGTTGTTGGCCAGGAAGCTCGGATGGCCCTTCGTGTAGTCGCGGACGTGGACCAGGAGCTTCGCGGCGTCCTCGGGGACGCTCACGCGCTCGAGCAGGGCGGTTGCCCCGGAGCGCTGCTTGTGGACGGCGATCTCCCTGCCCGGGCGGCGGTATGCGTAGCCCACGGCGTCGGCACCGCGCTCGGCGATGCCGGCCAGGAGAGCCCTCGCGGCGACCGTCCGGTCGACTCGGCTCTCAGGGGCGAGGCTATATCCAGCGATTCCGCACACAGTGTCTGACGAATTTCGAAAGCGACCCGACGGTCGCTTCATTCTTCTAGACGCATCGGCGGACGTCCTTGTTAGTTCCATGCCCCGGTTGGAGGGTTCTGCGAGGTCGATCCCTCCTTGGAGGGTTGACGAACGGCTCAAGCCTCGAACGAGGCACGCCGATACAGCACAACATGCGGCCGCTTCCCGACCTGCCCTCAGACTCCGGCCCGGAGGCTCGCCTCGAGCTCGTCCCCGACGTCGAGGAGCGCGAGGAGCCCGAGGAGGAGGAAGCCGAAGAGTCTGCCGAGGCGTCCGAGGAGGACGCCGACGGCGACGACGCGCCGCCGGCCGCCAAGGCCGAGACGACGCAGGATCCCCTGAAGCTCTACGTCCGCGCCATCGGCGACGGCCCGCTCTTGACGGCGGCCGAGGAGCGCGAGCTCGCGCGGCGCAAGGACGAGGGCGACGAGGAGGCCAAGAAGAAACTGATCGAGTCGAACCTCCGGCTCGTCATGTCGATCACGCGCAACTACACGAAGGCCGGCGTCCCGCTGCTCGACCTGATCCAGGAGGGCAACCTCGGCCTCATCCGCGCGGTCGAGAAGTTCGACTACAAGCTCGGGTTCAAGCTCTCGACGTATGCGACCTGGTGGATCCGTCAGGCCGTGACGCGTGCGCTCGCCGACCAGGGGAGGACGATCCGGCTCCCGGTTCACGTGGCCGACCAGGTGCGGCGCCTGATGCGTGCGCGCCGGCAGCTCGCCCAGAAGCTCAACCGCGAGCCGACGGAGGAGGAGCTCGCGAAGGAAAGCGGCTTCCCCGAAAAGCGCGTGCGGGAGCTGCTCGACCTGGTGGAGGATCCCGTCAGTCTCGAGACCCCGGTCGGCGACGGTGAGAGCATGTATGCCGACCTGATCGAGGACGTCCACTCCGAGCGTCCCGACGAGTCGACGTCCAAGAAGCTTCGCCGAAAGGAGCTCGCCGAGGCGATGCTCCGGCTCAACCCTCGAATGCGTCGTGTGCTCTCGCTCCGCTTCGGCCTGAACGGTGAGACACCCCAGACGCTCGAACAGGTCGGAACGGGGCTCGGCATCACACGCGAGCGTGTGCGCCAGCTCGAGGCTCGCGCACTGCGCGAGCTGCGGGCCGTCGCTCCGGACCTCGAGCTCTACCTCCGGTCCTGACGGGTACGGTGGGCCCGATGGGTCCGTTCGTCGACTGTCACTCGCACGTCGTCCCGTCGGGCGACGACGGCGCCGCGTCGATCTCGGAAGGCCTCGACCTCTGTCACAGCGCGCGGGAGCACGGGACCGGCATCCTCTTTGCGACGCCGCACATCTGGCCGTACTTCACACTTGACCGCGAGCGTGAGCTCGACGTCGTCGACGCGTACGAGCGGATGCGGGTACGGGCGAGGCTCGACTTGCGGCTCGGATACGAGCTGACTCCGTCGCGCGCGCTGCTCCGCGAGGACCCGAACCGCTACGTCCTCGAGGGCACGGACTGCGTGCTCATGGAGGTCCCGTTCTCGGGCTCGGCCGACATTCTCTTCGAGCTTGCCGAGCACGTCGAGCGCGAGAACCTGCGGCCGGTCATCGCGCATCCCGAGCGGACCGAGGCGGTCCTCAACCAGCCCGCAGTCGCCGACGAGATCGCCGACCGCGGCTGGACGCTGCAGGTGAACGCGACGTCGCTCCTCGGCCGGCACGGCCTGGAGCCGGAGCAGCTCGCCTGGTCGCTCCTGGAACGCGGCCTCGCCGGCATCGTCGCCTCGGATGGACACCGATCGACGAGGCCGGCCCACCTCGACGAGGCCTTCGCCGTGGCCGAAGAGCGTCTCGGGCCCGAGGCCCGGTCGTTGTTCGACGGCACGGCCCTCGGCCTCGAGGTCGGCCGTACGGCTCGCGTGAACGCGGCGCGCTAAGCGGACATGTACTGCATCTCGCGCAACGTCGCGAGACGCCTGAGCGACTCGAGCTCGCTGAGGCATCGCTTGCGATGCCGATCGTCGAGGTGGCGCGGGCTCCGCCCGTGACACCGCCTGGGTTGAGCCGCCCGAACTACGCCGACATGTACTGCATCTCGCGCAACGTCGCGAGACGCCTGAGCGACTCGAGCTCGATCTGCCGGACCCGTTCGCGGGTCAGCCCGAGCCGGCGCCCGATCTCCTCGAGCGTCTTCGGCTCCGCATCGTCGAGCCCGTAGCGAAGCACGAGCACCTGGCGCTCCCGCTCCTGCAGTGAGCCGAGCGCAGCCGTGAGTGCCTGCGAGCGGAGCGACACCTCGACCTCGTCCTCCGGGAGTGGGTCGTCGCCGGCGACGAAGTCCCCGAAGACGGCGTCCTCCTGTTCGCCGACCGGCTGGTCGAGCGAGGCGGAGGCGCGCGCAGCGGCCTTGACCTCGAGTGCCTGCTGCAGGGGCAGGCTCGCCTCCTCGGCGATCTCCTCGAGTGTCGGCTCGCGGCCGAGCTGCGTCCAGAGCGTCCGCTCGGCGCGGTTCATCTTCTGGAGGCGCTCGACGATGTGGACGGGCATGCGGATCGTCCGCGCCTTGTCCGCGAGCGCCCGCGCGACTGCCTGGCGGATCCACCAGGTCGCGTAGGTCGAGAACTTGTAGCCCCGGCGCCAGTCGAACTTCTCGACGGCGCGGATCAGGCCGAGCGTGCCCTCCTGGATCAGGTCGAGGAAGGGCAGGCCCTGGTTCCGGTAGTTCTTGGCGATCGAGACGACCAGCCGGAGGTTCGACTGGATCATGTGGGTCTTCGCGCCCATGTCGCCGCGCTCGATCTTCTTCGCGAGCTCGACCTCCTGGGCGGCGGTCAGCAGCGCGTGGCGTCCGGCCTCGCGGAGGAAGAGCTGGAGCGCGTCGGTCGTCGTCTCGTACGAGACCTGGAGCGGGGGAGGCGCCGGCTCCTTCTCCTTCTCTTTCTCCTTCTCGGGGTCTTCCGCGATCTCGATCCCCCGCCGCTCGAGCTCGTTGAACAGCGCGTCGGTCTCGAGCACGTCCAGCTCGTGCGCCTCGATCAGCTCCGCGAGCTCCGGCTGACGGACCGAGCCCGTGGTCTCTGCGGTCTCCAGCAGTCCTTGGATGTCCTCGTGCTGGAGGATCGACTCGATCGAGACCGTCATCGCCTGCTTCCTCTTTGCCTCAGAGTGCCGGGTGCCAAACGCGGACGCTCTCAAGTCGTGAGGGGCCGAGTCAAGGTGTAAAGCCCTTTACCGGTCGAATGCACGGAAATCGACGTTATGTCAAGTCAGGACAAGAAGACCCGGCGGCGCGGTCTCCCCCGGACGTGAGGGCGACTAGAAGGTCGAGTCGCGCCAGCCGCTGGCGATGACCACGAGGATGAGCGCCGCCAAGACGAGCCGGTAGACGACGAAGACCGTGTAGGTGTGCCGGCGGACGTACCCGAGCAGCGCCCAGATCGCGGCGAGGCCGACGACCGCCGAGGTGATCATCCCGATCACGAAGGGGCCCGGCCGATCCAGGCGGCAGGCCATCGATCAGGACGTCTTTGACCCCCTTGAGGACGGCGGCGCCGAAGACGATCGGAATGAGGAGCAGGAACGACAGGCGGGCCGCCGAGTCCCGGTGGAGCTTGAGGAAGCGCCCGGCGGTGATGGTCACGCCCGAGCGGGACACGCCGGGCATCAGTGCCAGACACTGGGCGAGGCCGATTCCGAGGGCGCCCTTCCAGCCGATGTCCTCCATCTCGCGCCGAGGAGGAACGCGATCGGCGAGCCAGAGCAGGACCGCGAAGAGCGCCATGAAGATCGCGATCTGCCAGGGATCGCCGAGATGGTCCTCGATGAAGCTCTCACCTGCCGCACCGGCGAGCGCAGCCGGCACCGTTGCGACCGCGACGTACCAGGCGAGATCCGCTCGTCGTCGGTCTCGATCCGCCGTCGCCGAATGCTCCCCAGCCATGCTCGCACGAGCCGCACGACGTCACGCCAGAAGTAGATGACGACCGAGACCAGCGTCCCGAGGTGGAGCGCGACGTCGAACGTCTTGTTGAAGTCCGGGTGGTCCTGGAGGTACGTCCAGCCGAAGATCCAGGGCACAAGGATCAGATGGCCGGACGACGAGACCGGAAGCAGCTCGGTCGCTCCCTGGACGATCCCGAGCGACCAACGCCTGCCACCCGGAGAGCTTCCCCGGCCGCCTCCCCCACCCTCAGCGCGGCAAGAACGACGGCGAACGCGAAGGCGGTGCCCGCGACGACCACGGCGATGCGAGCACGGGTCACGCGCACGAGTATGTCCAATGCGTTATGGTCGCCGTGCGGTCAACCGGCGGAATTGCGGGAGCTTTCTCACTCCGATCGACGCGCCGCCGAACCTCTCCACAGCGCTGTCCACAAGATGCAAAAACGGCTGTGGAAATGTTGAAAAAAGAAATTTCCGCAAATTGCGGGCACGTCCTTTCTGGAGACCTTGACCCGCTTGCGGAAGTCGTTAGATTCCCCCTTGCGCCGAGCACGGAGCGCAAGTAGGTCGAAACCGAGACCGAGGGCAGTAGCCGGAAGGCGAAGGTCAGCGGAAGCGGTGGACGAAAGCGAAACCGGCTCGGCGAATTTTTTTGGTCCCGTTTAGGGCGACTCTCCTCCGCTCGTTAGGATCGCGCCGATGCATCTCCGCGCCCCGAGCACCGACGCAGGCGTTCGCGCTTTTCTCTGGGCGATCTCGCTCGCGCTCTACATCTGGCTCTTCATGCTCGGCGTCGGCGTCGAGCACGGTACGGCGTTCATCGTCGCGCTGCTCTCCTTCGGCGCGATCTTTCTGTTCGTCCGGATGTACGGCGGCGACGAGCGGCCCTAGGCCGCGAGTCTGAGGCTGCCGGTCCGGGCGCCGCGCCGCGAGGCGAGCGCGCCGACGAGCATCCGTGCGAGCTCCCCGCCGAGCGCTTGCTCGAGGCGGAGGAATGCCGGTGGCCGATCTTCGGCCGCGAGACAGAGGGCACGGCAGTGCTCGAGCAGCAGTTCGGACCCCTTCTCGCCCTGCAAACGCGAGCGATGGTGCATTGCCCGACAGGTATCGGCGGCGCGCGTGCGCCGGCTCATCCCTGACGAGAGGCTAAAGCCGCCCCTCGGGCGTGCCGAGGGGCGGCGCGGCGCGTTCTCAGTGCGGCCTTAGTCCTCTGTTCGCCGTGTGGTGGTCGTGATCCTCTCTCGATCGTCGAGCGTGGCGTCAGCGGGCTCCGGCTCGGCCGCGACCTCGCGACGGTCGGCCGTCAGCGGCTCGTCCGCAACGGTGTCGTCCACCGGCGGACGGTCGTCGACAACCACCGCGTCGGGCTCGGCGGCCACCCTCGGCCCGGTGGTGTCGAACGAGAACCCGAAGACGAGCCCTGTCCCGAACGCGAGCAGCGGGACGTAGACGAGCAGGTCGTCCACGAGCCCGTCGATGCTGATGTCGCCGCTCCAGTTGAGGACGTGGCTGTGGAACCACCCGTTGCTGGGCTCTGCGGCCAGGATCACCCAGAGCGAGGCGATCGCCACAGGCACGAACGCCGTCAGGAGGACCGCAGAGGACAGGCGCGGCCAGCCCCACTTCGTCCAACCGCCGAGCAGCTGGGACAGAGCCATGACGAGCCCTGCGCCGGCAACGATGCCGATCCGGGCCCAGTAGCCGCCCGTGTGGTCGTTGTCGATCCGGGTCGCCAGCCAGATCAGCAGGCCGGCCACGCCGGCCGCCAGGAGCGTGATCGTTCCGCGTGTCAGTCCGTACATTCGATTCACCTCGTTCCGTCGGTCCAGGGCCTGATACCCGGCCGGGGCAATCCGGGAACCCCCGTTCGGTTGATCTAGAGGGTGAGGCGACGGAGATCGAACGAGGCGGAGTAGAGCTCTGCCCGGAAGGCCTCGACGGCACCGGCGACGTCTTCGCTGAAGACGTGCTCGACCACTCCGACCTCCGGGTCGTTGTGGAACGGGAGGTCGACGTGCTCGTGGGAGACGAGGTTGACGGACGTCCGGTCGCACGCGGGGCAGCGCACAGCGAGGCCGAGCGAGCCGTCGCCCGGCGCGAGGAGGAAGAACGAGGACGGGAAGACGGGCCGCGGGCGCTCCTCCGGGTAGCAGAAGAAGCTCCAGGGCCACTCCCCGCCCTGGATCCGGCGCGCGGCGGTCTGGGAGAGGTCGTCCTCGAAGCGGTCCAGGCGGGCGGTCATGACGTTGTAGAAGAGCCCGCCCCGGAGGCCGAGCGGCGCCCAGTCGAGGTCGTCGTGGGTGACGAGCCCGTCGTGTTCCTCTCCGCACCCGCAGGCGAAGAGGACCTGGAAGACGGCGGGGTGGGCCGCGCCCGGGAGCCGTTCGAGCTGCCGGAAGGACGAGAGCGTGACGCGCGCCTCTCCCCGTGCGGGGCACGGGAACGTGAACCGTCCCGTCAACGCGTCGTACATACGTGCCTTTTAATCGGCATCCCGGACGTCAAACCTGACCGCCGCCGCAGCGGCCGGCCGCCTAGTACTCGATGAGGGCCTTCAGGTCGTACTTCTCGAGCCGGTCGCGGCCGTGGAGGAACGTGAGCTCGATGATGAAGCAGCACCCGACGACGACCCCACCCAGATGCTCGACGAGCTGCTCGGCGATGGCCTCCACCGTCCCGCCGGTCGCAAGGACGTCGTCGTGGATGAGCACCCGTGCCCCCTCCGGGATCATGTCCGGATGGAGCTCGAGGGCGTTCTGCCCGTACTCGAACGCGTACGTGGCGCTGATCGTCTCTGGCGGGAGCTTCCCGGGACGGCGCGCCGGCACGAACCCGCACCCGATCTTGGTCGCCACCGCCGGCACCGAGGATGAATCCGCGCGCCTCGGCACCGAGGACGAGGTCCGGCTTCTTGTCGCTCCCCCACTCCGCGAGCTGGTCGACGGTGTACGCGAGCGCCTTCGGGTCGGCGAGGAGCGGCGTGATGTCCTTGAACCCGACCCCGGTTGCGGCCAGTCGGGTATCTCCCGGACCTTCTCGGCGAGATTCACCGCGATCATGTTGACGCAACGCGGCGCAGCGCGCGCCAGGAGAGGAGCCGGCTGAGCTGCTGCGCGACCTCGGCGAGCGACTCGAGATCCTCGCAGCCCCGCACGGCGGCGCTCGGGATTGCGTGCACGGAGCGACGGCCCGACGACCTGTTCGATGAGCCCCGCCTCGCGATCCGCGGCCGTGCGGAAGCTCCGCAGATGCCGCGGCGCGATCCCGAACCGCGCCAGCTGCCCGCAGGCGTGCGCGATGTCGGCGTCGAGCTCCGCGTAGTGCTTCGCGCCGCCGCTCGTCCGCGGCGCGAGCAGCCCGAAGTCCTCGAGCTCCCTCGCGAGCCGCGGCTCGATCCCCGCCCGCTCGCAGAGCTCTTCCAGGTCCAGCTCCGCCTCGTCGTCCGTCAGGCCCGCCGGACGACGGCGCTTCCGGTCACGCGCCGCCGGCGACGCCAGCTCCTGCGCGGATCACGCGCAGCGGCAGGAACTCGTCCCGCTGCAGCCGAAGGATCGTCTCCAGGCGCTCGACGTCCTCCTCGTTGAACAGCCGGTAGCCGCCCTGCGTCCGCCGCGGCGCGAGCAGCCCCTGATCCTCGAGGTACCGGATCTTCGAGATCGAGATGTCCGGGAACTCGTCCTTGAGCATCCCGCAGACGGTGCCGATCGTGAGCTGCCGGGATGTCGACGCAGTCGCCATCAGCGGTCGAAGAAGGTCAGGCGGTACTTGCCGATCTGGAGCTCGTCGCCGTCCTCGAGCTTCGACGACTCGACGCGCTTCCGGTTCACGAACGTGCCGTTCAGGCTCCCCTGGTCCTCGATGAAGAAGCCGCCGTCACGTTGGACGAGGACGGCGTGCTTCCGGGACACCGTGACGTCGTCGAGGAAGATCCCGCAGTCGGGCGACCGCCCGATCGTCGTCTCCTCCTCGGGATGGAAGGTCTCCCCCGCCCGCCCGCCGCCGGACCGGACGACGAGCGCGGGCCCCTTCACGCCCAGGTCCTCGAGGGCCTCGGCCGGCGCCTCGTCGCCCTCGTCGGCGCTGAAGGTCTGCGTCGTCTCCGCCCCACCCTCGTCCTTCACCAGCAGCGCGCCGCAGCGCGCGCAGTAGTTCGCGGACTCGGGGTTCTGGAACCCGCACTCCTGGCAGTAGATGTGGCTCACGAGTGCCCTAGCCGGGCGGGGCGGCCTTCGACGTGAGGATCTCCGTCAGGTGGTCGACGTCGACCTGATCGAGGACGCTCTTCCCCTCGGTCTCCTTCAGCCGCGCGACGAGCTCGGCGCGCAGGATGTCGATCTTCCCGTGCAGGAGACGCCGCTGGTAGGAGATCTCGTTCTCCTGCTGCGTCAGGTCGTCGATGAGCTTCTTCAGGTCGTCATCGGACAGGTTGCCGAGATCGGGCAAGGGTTCCAACGGGCCGCCTTTCGGGTCGTGGGCTCGACGCAGTAAAGCAGCAGCCTCGCCAAGGGTCAACCTGAGCTTGAGAGTTCAGACGCTGACTGCGGACGCACCCTCGGTCTGCATGATCTCCTCCACGAGCGCGCGGTACTCGGCCTCGAGCGCCTTCGAGTCCTCCTCCGAGCGGCCCTCCGCGTAGATGTGGAGAAGCGGCTCGTCGGGGTCGGGGAGGATCTGCGCCCAGCCGCGGTCCTCGAAGACCTTGATCCCGTCGGTGAGATCGAGCTTGCGGTCGCGCAGGCGCTCCGTCATCACCCGCATCACCACGCCCTTCATCGCCCACGGACACGGAAGCTGGCGGTGGACGAGGGTCGGGGCGGGCAGCTCCGCGACGAGCTCCGAGAGCGGCTGGCGCACCGGCGCCAGGAGCTCGAGGAGCTTGCAGAGGCTCGCGACGGCGTCGTAGGCCGGGACGAACTCGGGGAAGACGTATCCCCCGCCCACGGCGCCGGCGAAGATCACCCCGTCTTCCGCCGCCGCCTTCGTCAGGTCGGCGAGCGAGTGCGGCGTCCGGACGACCTCGAGCCCGCTCCCCTCGAGGATCTTGTCGACCTGGCTCGTGACGGTGATCGGGAACGCGAGCTTGCCCCGGCGTCCGTTGGTCCCGAGCAGGCGGAGGAACAGCAGGAGGCTCTGCTCGACCGGGACCTCGCGGCCCTTCTCGTCCACGAGGTAGAGCCGCTCCGCGGCGCGGTCGAGGACGACGCCGAGGTCCGCCCCCACCGCCGGGACGAGCTGCTTGACCTGGCCGATCGTCTCCCGCAGCAGGACCGAGCTGCTGTCGGTGCGGTCCGTGGTGAAGCCGTGCGCCGAGACCGCCTCGACGCCGAGCGGCCCGAGGACGAGGGGCAGGACGAAGGACGCGGCCGAGAACCCGTAGTCGACGACCAGCCGGAACCCGCGGTCGCGGATCGCCTCGACGTCGACGCCGGCGAGGAGGTCGTGCGCATACGACTCGCGCACGCGCGCCGGATAGCTGATGTCGCCGATGTCCCCGAACGCCGCCCGCCGGAGCTCTCCGCGCGTGAAGTTCTTCTCGATCTCCTTCTGGAGCTCGGACGAGAGCGGGGTGCCGGGCTGCTCGAAGAAGCGGATCTGGACGACCTCGGGGTCGGTCTGGCTCGTGCCCACGTGGACGCCGGCCTCGAACCCCTCCGTCTTCAGGAGGTGGCGCGCGACGGCGGCGGGCAGGACGCGAAGGTCGGCGACGTCGAGGCCCACCGAAGTGAAGCCGGAGATCATCGCGCGCTTGATCATCCGGCAGGCAGGCGCGGACTCCCTGCTCGCGGCAACCCTCGCGCCGCGCTTGAGCGCAGTGCCGAGCGCCGCAGCGACGCGCACGGCAACGTCCGGCGTGAGGTCGACGTTCACGAGCCCGGCGACACCGTCACGCCCGAAGAGCCTGGCCGCGGCGCGGGACTCCCAGATGAGGCTCTCCTGAAGAAGCGAACCGGACTCCACCTCCTTGTAGGGATAGATCCGGACGCCCGGCATGATCACGCTCTCGGAGCCGATGCGGACCTCGTCGCCGATCGCGACGCCCTCGTGGATGCGAACGTGCGCGCGCAGGTCGCACGAGCGGCCGATGATCGCGCCCTCGATGAGCGAGCTCCGGCCGATGTGCGTCGACGCGTCGATGACTGAGCGCGTCGTGCGCGTCCGCTCACGCAGGGTCACGCTGTTCGACAGCACGGAGTACTCGCCCACGGTTGCGCCGGGTGCGATGCGGCAATAGTTCCCGACGTACGCCGGCCCCTCGATCTGCTCGAGGTCGGCGATGTCGACACCCTCGCCGATCCAGACGTTCCCGCGGATGCGGATCCCGGGGATGTTGAGGCGGACGTGCTCCTCGAGCGCGTCGAAGTTCGCCTGGCGGAACTGGTCGAGGTTCCCGATGTCCTGCCAGTAGCCGTCCATGACGTAGCCGTAGAGCGGACGGCCCATCTCCAGCAGGTACGGGAAGAGCTCCTTCGAGAAGTCGTACGGTCGATCGGTCGGGACGTGCTTCAGCACCTCCGGCTCGAGCACGTAGATGCCCGTGTTGATCGTGTCGGAGAAGACCTGGCCCCAGGACGGCTTCTCGAGGAAGCGCTCGATCCTCCCCTCCTCGTCGGTGACGACGATGCCGAACTCGAGGGGGTTCTCGACCGACTTGAGCCCGATCGTGACGGCGGCGCCGCGTTCCTTGTGAAACGCAACGAGGGCGCTGAGGTCGACGTCGCAGAGCGCGTCGCCGGAGATGACGAGGAACGTCTCGTCGAGCTGCTTCGCTGCATGCCGGACAGAGCCCGCTGTTCCGAGCGGAGACTCCTCGACGGAGTAGCCGATCTCCATCCCGAGGGCGTCACCGGCGCCGAAGTAGCCGCGGATCGCCTGCGGGAGGAAGGCGACGGTGACGATGACGTCAGTCATCCCGTGCTCGCGGAGGAGCTCGAGGATGTGCTCCATGCACGGCTTGCCGATGATCGACACCATCGGCTTGGGCTGATTCGACGTGAGCGGACGCAGGCGCGTGCCCTCGCCGCCCGCCATGACGACGGCCTTCACTTCCTCACCTCTCTCCAGGCTCCGACGGCGTAAACGGCGGCCGCGGCCAACGCGAGGACGAGGCCGGTCCAGAAGATGAAGTACGGCCAGTCCGTGGACGGATCGGTGACGATGAGGAAGGCGATCCCCGCGTAGAGAAGCCAGGTCGCCGCCTTCCCGAGGAAATTCACCTTCAGCTCGTATCCCTGCGGCGCGATCGCCTTGTAGCCGGCGAGGAGCACGACGTCGCGGCCGAGGATGACGACGAGCCCGAGCAGGGGCATGTGGTCGTCGATGTAGAGCAGGATCACGGCCGCGTCGATCATCAGCCGGTCTGCGAGCGGATCGAAGACACGGCCGAAGTCGGACTCCACGTGCCAGCGCCGCGCAAGATAGCCGTCGACCTGGTCGGTGATGCCCGCGATGCCGAACACGATGCCAGCGGGCCAGCTGTGCCCTCCCTCGGCCGCGAGCATCAGCGCGACGAAGACCGGGATCAGCAGCAGCCGCGCGACGGTCAGCGCATTGGGAAGCTGGTGCAGTGGAGCGGGAACCGCGCGCGTGGCCATCGGTGTGGAAAGGATACGCCCGTGGCCGAGACCCTCAGCCTGCCGGGATTCGTGAACGCGCACTGCCATGCCTTCCAGCGCGCGCTCCGCGGCCGATCGGGCGGTGCGGACTTCTGGGGCTGGCGCGAGCTCATGCTGGCCGAGGCGGAACGCCAGACTCCGGAGCTCGTCCGCCGTGAGTACGTCCTCGTCTACCGGGAGCTGCGTGCCGCCGGGTACACCGCGGTCGGGGAGTTCCACTATCTCGGCTTCGACGAGGCGCTCGCGGCCGCCGACGCAGCCGAGGAGGCGGGCGTCCGCCTCGTCCTCCTCCTCGCCGCTTACGGACGCGGCGGGCTGCCGCGTTTCAGGCAGGAGTCGCCCGCGGACTACCTCCGTCAGCTGGAAGAGCTCCGAGGACGCGGGATCGCGGTCGGGGTCGCCCCCCACTCCGTCCGCGCGTGCCCGGCCGACTGGCTCGAAGAGATCGGCCGCTATGCGGAGTCGGAGCGGCTTCCGCTCCACGTCCACGCCGACGAGCAGCCGCGCGAGATCGAAGAGTGCCTCACCGAGCACGGCGTGCGTCCGATCGAGCTCCTCGACCGGACAGGCTGCCTCGGCGAGCGCACGACGATCGTCCACGCGACCCACGCCGACGGCGCAGAGCTCGACCTCGTGGCGCGCGCGGGCGCACGCATCTGCGCGTGCCCGACGACGGAGGCGTACCTCGGCGACGGCTTCCTTCCGGTCGAGCGTGCCTGCGCGCGCGGCATCGGCCTGTGCATCGGATCGGACTCGAATGTTCGCATCGACCCGCTCGAGGAACTGCGCGAGCTCGAGGGCATCGGCCGGCGACAATCGGGGCGCCGCAACGTGATCGGGACCGAGAGGCTCCTCTGTTTCGGGGCCGACGAGGGCGCGGGTGCGCTTGCGCTCGAGGAGTGGGACGACGTCGAGGTCGACCTCGGGCATCCGTCGCTCCGCGGCGTCGAGGACGTGTTCGAGGGGCTCGTCGCCGGCTGCGCCGCCGACGTGTTTCTGTCTAGCGCTTGATACCCGGGACGGCGTGCTTGAACGTCGACGCCCAAAAGGCGGTCCGCTTGAGATAGGCGCGCTCCGCAGCACGCCCGCGCAAGCCCCACGCGCCGTCGTAGCTCTCGTAGCGTCCGCCGTGCCCCGCCGGCTCGATCTGCGTTCCCTCGCTCCATTCGTTGTAGCTCGTGATCGTCACGAGGTCGGCGTGCGCGCGAACCGCGGCGCCCCACATCGAGTCGTAGGTCGCGCCGTCGCGCCGCGGCTTTGCGCGCATGTCGCGCGTCGCCTGCCACGCTTCGTAGCCGGGACCGACCGACGGCGCGCAGAGGATCCCCTTGCGGTGCGCCTGCGCGCAGAGTCGGTCGAACTTCGCGCCGTTGTACAGGAGGATGTCGTACGTGTAGAAGCCCGCGAAACCGGCCTGAGCTGCGAACCCGACGCGGTCCGTCTGTGCGAAGAGCCTCACCCCGCTCGGCTGCTGCGTGACCTTGCGCCACTCGGATCCGGGCAGGTCGGCGGTGCGGTAGACGTAGACGTCGTGGATGCCGAGGCCGCGCAAGTACGCGAGGTCGGCAATCACAGTCTCCGCAGTTCGGCCCGAGTACGGCTCGAGTTGGACCGCAACGTCGAGCCCGACGCGGCGCGCGGTTCTGATCACCGCGCCGAGTCGTCTGTCCTCGGGGGACCCGAGCCCCCACCAGGAGCTCACGACCTGGTCGACCCCCGCGCTCGCGATGTCGCGCATCTGATCCCTCAGGACACGGGGGTCGCTGCTCGAGTACGCGCCGCGTGACGGGAAGAAGTGCGACGCGACGTCGAACGGCGGGACGTGTCCTCCCTGGGTCCAGTGCGCGTACTCGCCGTCGATCCTCGGGTTCGAGTACCAGGGATAGAAGAAGATCGCGGTCTTGTGCGCGGCCGCGGGCCTCCTCGGCGGTGCGACCGCGGAGGCGGCTGTGGGCAGCGCGAGGGTCAGCGCCAGCGCCAAGAGGGGGAGCCGCACGCGATAAGCATCTCACTCTCCCCGGCCACCGCCAATCCCCAGGACGAGTTATATGGCGAGAGCGAACGGACGCCGATTCCCCCACCATGGCTCAGCCAAGCTGGATCGACCGCATTCGCTCCCGCTCGCGCCGCGAAGAGGCACAGACGATGTCGGAGTACGCCGTGATTCTCGGCATCATCACCCCCGCCATCATCATCGCGATCGCAGCATTGTCGGACTCGGTCGCAGGCGCGCTCAACGCGGTTATCGACTGGCTCTAGGTCACAGCCCGGCTCAGTCGACCGCGGCGAGGCTCGGCGCGTGGACCCGGACCTCCGGATGCATCGCGCGCCACACGCGCAGGTATCCCTCGAGTTCGATCCTCGACTCGTGCTCGCTCTGCGAACGCGGGCGCGCCGACGCGTCGAGGGTGCAGTCGCCCGCGTAGCTGACGACACACTCGCAGCGCCGCAGGTACTCGGCCAGCGCATCCGCGGCCGCCCGCGTCGATAGCTCGATCCGCATCTCTCCCCACCCCCAGGTCGCCTGTCGTGCCCGCAGTGGCGCCTGCTCCGGAGTATGGCTCACAAAAGAGACCGCGTCGAGAGGGCCGGCCGACCCTTGAACTCCTCCACCCAGCGAGGGACAATCCTGGCCTGCGGATGCGGCGGCGCCGGAGCGGCCCGGGCTCTCTTTTCGACCTGGAACGCACCGGCGACGCCGCGAGCAATCGAGGGGAGAGGAGATTGGGGATTTGAGGGTCTTCGCGGTGAGATTCTTCGTTCTCGTGGTGCTCGGTGCCACGTTGATCACGCCGGCACACGCAGAGACACAGACCCTGGGGTGGGTCGGATGCTCGAACATCCGTAACGCCGTCCAGGGCTACGACCAGCTCGGCGGCACGCGCTTCTGGGTGCCACTCGACGGCAACAAGACCTACCACGGGGGCACGGTCACGCGGTGGGGGTCGAACAACCTGCAGAACACCTACTGGACGCAGTTCACGAACTTCTACAACCAGCGGCCGACCGACACCATCTGGTGGGGCCTCTGCTCGTTCCCGCCGACTCAGGGCGGTGAGACGGACGACTCCAACTACAACTCCGCGCTAAGGATTCGCGCGGAGCTCGAACGGCGTATTCCGGGGGTGACGGTCTACGTGTCGGCGATCAACGACTTCGTCGCACCGCACACGTGTGACGTCACTGGCCCGGACGGACCGGCACGCATGCGCGCCCTGGCCGACCGGCTCGTCGCCGAGGGCCGGGCCTTGCCCGGACCGGTGTTACGGCCGTTGGTCTCGATCTACCAGACGCCGTCGGCAGGAGCGACGACGAAGACGAACCAGACGAAGAAGGACGGCTGTCACCCGAACAAGGCAAATCTGAAGTTCCAGGGACAGCCGGTCTTCGACTTCTTCCACTAGCAGCGACGGATCCGGCTCACGCTGAGCGGCCCTCCTCGGAGGGCCGCTCGCGTGGCGTTAGCGACGCACGAGCGCGACGCCGAGCCAGACGCGCCGCCGCCGGCGCGTGACGGGCTCGAGGCCGTGTCGCCGGGCGACCTCGATCATCCGGTCCGGCGAGTGGACGTAGCTGCGGAAGTCGTTTCTCCTCGCCCTCATCCAGAGGTTCGCCGCGCCGTTGATTGCTCTCGACACGAGATTGCGCGGCGGGAAGCTGAAGACCAACACGCGGCGCGTGTGCTTGGCGGCCTCACCGACGAGACGCTCGTAGTCCGGATAGCAGCACACGACCCGGTGCATGACGACGACCTCTGCGTCGCCGAAACGCCCGTCTTCGGCGAAGTCGCCGATCTCGCGGTCGATCCGCTCGCGGAGACCGGCCTCGTCCGCGAGCTCGGCGGCGGCCGTCTCGTAGCCGTGCGAGAACTCGACGTTCGACGTCCGCCGCGCGCCCGCCTTGAGCAGCTCGAGCTGGATTGCCCCGACGCCTCCCCCGACCTCGAGCACATTCGCGTCCGATACGCCCTGGTCGACGACGGCGTCGACGATCCAGCGCGCCGGCGGGTGCAGGCCACGACGCCGGTACGCCCGAGCGTCCCGCTGCGCCGTCTTCTCTCCGAAGAGCTCGTCGTACTCGCCCTGTCGGCAGCAGTTCACGCCACGAGTCTAGGAAGTGATGCTGTAAGGTTGGCCTTACAGTGGCTGCCAGGGTCGTCACACAATCGGACGGGGAAACAGCAGTGCTGATGCGCGGCTTCGACCCGGCCTTCCTCCGCCGCCAGGCAGCCCGCGAGTGCGAGCGGCGCCTCGGACCCGACGTGGCAGTTCACGGAGGAGCGCGTCACGCCCTGCATGGTCAGCGCCGGCGGCCGGGTGCGGCTCTACGAAGGCCGCTTCCGGGCGTCTCGCGGCCGGTGAGCCGCTTCTCCGACGCTCTCAACGAGCAGATCGCGAGCGAGTTCGGCGCCTCGCAGCAGTACGTCGCGATCGCCGTTCACTACGACGCCCAGACCCTCCCCCGCCTCGCCGCGCACTTCTACCGCCAGGCGCTCGAGGAGCGGAACCACGCGATGATGATCGTCCAGTACCTGCTGGATGCAGACGAGCCCGTCGTGACGCCGCCGGTGGCGGCGCCCCAGGCGTCGTTCGCCGACGATCGCGCACCGGTCGAGCTCGCGCTTCGGCAGGAGAAGACCGTGACGGAGCAGATCGCCCGACTCGTCGGCGTCGCGAGGGACGACGGCGACCACGTGGGCGAGCACTTCCTCGGCTGGTTCCTCGACGAGCAGCGCGAAGAAGTTGCGAGCATGAGCTCCCTCCTGGCGGTCGTCGACCGGGCGGGTGTCGACAACATGCTCCTGGTCGAGGACTACCTCAGCCGCGGCACCGTCGGCGCCGACGAGCCGGCGAGCCCCGCTCCACCGGCAGCAGGCGGGGCGCTCTGACCCGCGGTGGGCCGCGCGAAGCGGCCCACCAGTACGTCAGGTCATCCGGAGACGCGCCAATTCCTCGCGGCCGGCATCCGTGAGCTGCCAGTACGTCGCCGGGCTGGTCGCGTGCCCCTCGACGAGCCCGATCGCGAGCACCGTCACGAAGCCGCTCTCCCGGAGGTCCTGGAGCGCGTTTCGCACATGGTCAGGCGGCTCGCGCAGATGCGCGGCGATCTGCTCGTAGGCGAGCGAACCGTGCTGCTCGAGCAACTCGAGAATCGACCCCTCCACCGAGCTTTCAGTAAACCGGCTCCGAACGACGCGCGTCCGGAGAACCGGCGATGCTGTACCCGAGGTGTTCTGGCCCTGGGAGATCATCGAGCGCGATCACGAGATCCAGAACCCCCTGACCCCGGCAAAGATCCGTCTCCTCGGCGACTACCTCAGGCTCACGAACGGGAGCCGCCTGCTCGACATCGCCTGTGGGAAGTGCGGGCCGGCCGCGATCCTCGCGGAGACCTACGGCTGCAGGATCCTCGGGATCGAGAAGAACCCGGGCTTCGCGGATGAGGCGCGTGCGCGACTTGCGGCACGCGGGCTCGACGCGCTCGTCGAGGTGCAGACGACGGACGCGTCTGCCGTTCAGCTCGAGCCGAGATCCTTCGACGCGGCCCTGTGTCTCGGCGCGAGCTTCGTCTGGGGCACGATGGTCGAGGCCGCGCCGGCGTTGTACGACGCCGTCCGTCCTGCCGGCTTCGCGGCGATCGGAGAGCCCTTCTGGCACGAGTGGCCGCCGCCCCCGGGTGTCAGGCACGAGGGCTACGTCGACCTGGCCGGGACCGCCGGCCGCTTCGAGCAGGCCGGCTTCGCCCTCACAGGGATCATCGCCTCCTCTCAGGACAACTGGGATCACTACGAGAGCCTCCACTGGCGGGCAATCGAAGAGTGGCTCGCAGAGCATCCGGGCCACGAGGGCGCCGAAGACATGCGGGAGCGGCACGAGCGCTATCGCCGCGAGTACCTGACGGTGAACCGCGCGCTCATGGGCTGGGCGATCTTCGTCGGCCGCAAGAGCTGATATCCCCGCTCCGGGGGATTGCCCTCGACGGAGGTCTGTGTGATGACTCGCGTAATCGAGTCGAATCGGGTGGTGCGGCACGCCACTGAGCGCAAGGGAATGGCGGCCGCATGGTGGACCAACGAGCAGACGGGCAGAAGTCGATAAGCGTTCCGCAGTCGATCGACAGCGAGCGTGGCCAAGCAGTCGTCTTCAGCGTCATCGCGATGGTGATCTTGCTCGGGATGGCCGCGCTCGTGATGGATGTCGGTGCCTGGTTCGAGACCAAACGCAGGCTGCAGGGGGCAGCCGACGCTGCAGCCCTTGCCGGCGCGCAGGCACTTCCCGACGACGCTGGGACAGCAGGCGAGCTCGCGCTCAGCTACGCGGACCGAAACGGCGGTGGCGTCCTCGGCGCAGATATCTCGATCACCTCGACCAACATGCCCAACGACACGATCACCGTTTCGGCGAAGAAGGTGGGCCCGGGCTTCTTCAGCCGCGTCCTCGGCATCGACTCCGTGGACATCGGAGCGCACGCAACCGCCATAACGGGAGTACCGGCACAGGCCTTGCACGTCGCGCCGATGGTGGTCTATTGCGACCACCCTCTGATCCACAACTGCAACGGATCGAACCTCCCCACCTTCGACGTCGAGACCTCGCTCGACTACAACGCACTTGGAGCGCCCGGGGCGTTCGGGATGCTCAACCTCGACGGAGGAAACGGCACAGTCGGCTCTTCGAAGGAGGGCCAGTGGATCCTCACCGGCTTCGACAAGTACCTGCCGCTCGGCTACTACAAGTCCGATCCGGGCGCGAAGTTCTCGTCGCAAAACATCCGCAGCGCGCTCACCAACCGACTCGACACCGTCCTGCTCTTCCCGGTCTACAAGACGCTCAGCGGGACTGGCCAGAACGCCCAATACCTGATCATCGGCTGGATCGGCCTCATGCTCCAGAGCTACACGGTTCACGGGAACAACGCCACCCTCAACGGCTACTTCACGACCTACATCGCCAGTGGAATCCTCGCGGAACATGGCGCGGGCTCAACCCCGGACTTCGGAATCCGGTCGATCCAGCTCATCGGGTAGACCGGCGACGTTCCGGCGGCTCTCGAGTCGGGCTGCCCGGATTTGAACCGGGGACCTCCTGTCCCCCAGACAGGCGCGCTAACCAGGCTGCGCCACAGCCCGCGACGCATTGATAGTAGCGGCGTGCGCCGGGAGAAAAAGGGGCCGCGTCCAACTGACGGCAACCGGGCGCAACTGCGGCGGTGCGCACGGCACGACGGGACCCGGCCCCGTGGTGAGAGTTCCCCGTCGGCGGCTCGATCCCTGGAAAGTCGCCACGAAGCCGCCTCCCAGTGGAGTTTTCGGCCGGAGTCGTCTATATGAGATGTGGGGCCGGGCCGCCTGCGGCGGGGAAGCGTCCGGGGGAGGTGGCATCTCCTGTTCGTTCCACCCCTGCGGTGCCGCGCGCCTGGCCCTTTTCTCTACTCGAGGCGACTTCGGGCCACCTCGACCCGGCCGGCCTGCGTGAGCTCCCAGTTCATCGACGGGGATGCCGTGTGCCCCTGGATCTCGCCGCCGCCCGTCAGCTCGACCCAGCCCCGTTCGCGCAGTGACTGCAACGCGCCGCGCACGACATCGGGCGCTTCGTCGAGCCGCGCCGCGATCCGCTCGTACGTGAGTGCGCCGTCCTCGCCGAGCAAGTCGAGGATCGCCCGCTCCATCGCTAGGTGCCGTAGCGGCGGTACAGCTTGTCGATCAGGTCCGGCATCCGTTCGAGCCGGTCGGTGATCACACGCAGGCGGTACTCGCGGAAGTGCTCGGCCTCGACGCCGAGTGCGCGCGCGAGCGTCTTGATCACGTCGTCCGACGGAACCGGCCGGTTGCCGTGCACGAGATGGTTGAGATAGCCGGCAGAGAGACGCGTCTTCTCGGCGAGCGAGCGGTACGTCAGCCCCGCTTCCGCCATGAGCTTCTCGATGGTCGGGCCGAACGGTTCGTCGCTGAAGCGCCGCTTGCGCGCCATCAGCCGAGCCTTTCGCGCACCGTCGAGACGAGCTCACTCATGGCCACCGGTTTGTCTTCCCCCTTCGTGCGCTCGCGAACGTCCACCGTACCGTCTTCCGCCGCCTTTCGCCCGACGGTGACGCGGACGGGGCAGCCGATGAGGTCGGCGTCGGCGAACTTCTCTCCGGCGCGCGCGTCGCGGTCGTCCAGGAGCACGTCGAACCCGACTGCGTCGAGCCCCGCGGCGGCTTCCTCGGCCTGCTCCTCGAGACCGGGAAGCGCGACGATGTGGACGTCGTACGGTGCGACGGACGCCGGCCACTGGATCCCGCGATCGTCGTGGTGCTGCTCGATGATCGCGGCCATCGTGCGAGCCGGGCCGATGCCGTAGCTGCCCATCACGATCGGCTTCTCCTTGCCGTCCTCGTCGAGGTAGTTCGCGCCGAAGGGAACCGAGTAGAACGTTCCGAGCTTGAAGATGTGTCCGAGCTCGATCGCAGTCTGCTCGACGAGCTTGCCGCCGCAGAGCGGGCAGGCGTCACCCGTCGTTCGCCTGTCGGATGTCGACGAAGCGCGGGTTGTAGTCGCGCCCCGCCTGAACTCCGCGCAGGTGCCATCCGTCCCGGTTCGCACCCGCGACGAACTGGCCCTCGCTCAGTGCTTCGTCCGCGAGGATCTCGACGGTCACACCGACAGGCCCGATCGAGCCTCCGCCGGCGCCGAACGTCGCCCGGATCTCGTCCTCGGTCGCCGCTCTGTGGGCCTGTCCCAGCGCCGTGACGAGCTTTTCCTCGCTGAGGCGGTCGTCGCCGCGAATCAGTGCGAGCACCATTCGCTCGCCGACCATCACGGGCATGGCCTTGGAGGTCGCCGCGGGGTCGATGTCGAGGAGCTCCGCCAGCGACTCGATCGTCGTCGCGCCCGGCGTCTCGACCTCCTCGGGCCGGTCGAGCGGCTCGGGAAACGTCGGGCGCCGGGGGATTCCACGCGCGGCGTCGTAGTCGGCGAAGTAGTCACCGTTCTCGCACCGGATCAAGATGTTCTCGCCGAACTCGGTCGGCGCCATGAAGCCCGACGACTCGCGGCCGCCCATGATTCCCGACTCGGCCTCGACGAAGTGCGCCTCGAGGCCGCAGCGATCGAAGATGCGCTCGTACGCCCCCTTGTGCCGGTCGAACGCCGCATCGAGCCCGGCCTCGTCACGATCGAACGAGTACGAGTCCTTCATGATGAACTCGCGCACGCGGAGCAACCCTCCCCGCGGGCGGGGCTCGTCGCGCTCCTTCGTGCTGAAGTGGTACCAGACCTGCGGGAGCTGTTTGTACGACTGGAGCTCGCGCGCATGGAACGTCATCGTCTCCTCGTGCGAGAACGGCAACACGAAGTCCCGCCCGGCGCGGTCCTTGAGCTTGAACACAATCGGGATCCCGATGCGGCCGCTCGTCTCCCACAGCTCCGCCGGCGTCAGCACCGGTTCCAGCATCTCCTGTCCGCCGATCCCGTTGATCTCCTCGCGGATGATCTGGACGACCTTCTGGTGGACACGCCAGCCGAGCGGCAGGAACGTCCACAAACCTGCGCCGACCTGGCGGATGAAGCCGCCGCGCACGAGCAGCTTGTGGCTTGCGGCCTCCGCGTCGGCCGGAGGATCGCGCAGCGTCGGGAGAAACAGCTGTGAGGCCCGGGCAATCATCGTTGTCCGAGCAGACTATTCGCCGAGCGGAATCAGCGAAGCCTCAGCCATCGCCAGCGCGGCGGGCTTCGCCATCTTCAGTCGTTTGGGCCGGTGCATGCCGTCCTCGATCCACCGGTCGATCTCGTGGAACAGCTCGTCGATGAGGATGTCGGACGAGACCTTCTTGAGGACGCGGCCGTGCGCGTAGACGAATCCTGTCTCGCGGCCGCCCGCGATCCCGAAGTCCGCGTCGCCGGCCTCCCCCGGTCCGTTCACGGCGCAGCCGAGGACGGCGACCTCGAAGTGCTGCGGGTACGTCTGGAGGCGCTCCTCGACCTTCTCGGCGAGCGTCTGGACGCCGACGTTGTCCCGGCCGCACGAGGGGCAGGCGATCATGATCGGCCCGCGCTCGCGCAATCCGAGCGCCTTCAGGATCTCGAACGCGACGCGAACCTCCTCGACCGGATCCGCCGTGAGCGAGACGCGCATGGTGTCGCCGATGCCGTCGACGAGCAGCGAGCCCATGCCCACGGCGCTCTTGATCCCGCCGGCGAACGGCGTTCCCGCCTCCGTCACGCCGAGATGGAGCGGGTACGGCACTTTCGCCGCGAGGCTCCGGTAGGCGCGGATCATGGTCGGGACGTGGCTCGACTTCACCGAGATCTTGAAGTCCCGGTAGTCCAGGCTCTCGAGCAGCCGAACCTCCTCGAGTGCTGCCTCGACGAGCGCCTCGGCCTGGTCCTGCTGTGCGAGTTCGGCGAGGTGCTTCGGGAGGGACCCGGAGTTCGCCCCGATCCGCATCGGAATCCCGGCGGTCTTCGCCGCGCGGACGACCTGGGCGACCTTGTCGGGCCCGCCGATGTTGCCCGGGTTGATGCGCACGGCCGCGACGCCGGAGTCGATCGCCTTCAGGGCGAGGCTCGCGTTGAAGTGGATGTCCGCGATCACGGGGATCGGCGAGAGGCGAACGATCTTCCGTGAGGGCCTCGGCGTCCTCGTTCTTCGGGACGGCACAGCGGACGACCTCGCAGCCCGCGGAGGCGAGCGCGGCGATCTGCGCCGTCGTGTCCTCCACGTCCCACGTCTTCGTGAGCGTCATCGACTGGACGACCACGGGTGCTCCGCCGCCGATCTTCACTCCGCCGACGCTGATCTGCCGCTCGGAGGCCATCTCCGTCCAGTGTATGTAGCGCTTCCGTGTCGCGGCGATGGAGCCCGCCCTCAACCGCCACCAACGGCTGATGGCTCCGGTCGGTCACCTGGCCGTGCCCGCCGGCCAGCACCTTGGTCGGGTGCTCTAGCCGCCGCCGAGGCGGCTGATGTCGTTCGAGAGGCCGATGAACATCAGGACGAGGAAGAGCGCGATCCCGACAGCGGAGACGCGCTCGTAGATCTCCCGTCCTACGGCGCGCCCGCGCACGCCCTCGATGAGCGAGAAGAGGATGTGGCCGCCGTCGAGCGGCAGCAGCGGCAGCAGGTTGAGAATGGCGAGCGACAGGCTGATGAGGCCGAGGATGATCAGGTAGAGCGGGAAGTTGAGCTCGACCGCCTGCTTCGAGACGTCGACGATGCCGACGGGGCTCGACACCTCCTTCCGGCCTGACCCGGTGACGAGTCGCGGGAAGAACGTGACGATGCTCTTCGTTGCCTGCCAGTTGTCGCTGAAGCTCCGGCCGAACGCGCCGATCGGCCCGTACTTCAGCTCCTGCCAGCCTGGCTCGAACCCGAGCGCCCAGCGGTCGCCGATCCGCTCCGTCTTCACGGGCCCGAGGACTTTGACGTGGTCGTTGCGGACGACCGTGACCATGATGGGGTTGCCGTCCGACGCCCTGATGCGAGCCGAGACGTTGTCGAAGTCGGGGGTCGGCCGCCCGTCGATGGCGATGATGACGTCGCCCTGGTGCAACCCGACTCTCTCGGCCGGCGTGCCGCTCTTGACGTTCTTCACCGAGCGGCTGGCGTCTCCGGGAGCGCCGATCCAGTAGGCGAGCGCGACGAGCAGGATCGCGAGGACGATGTTCACTCCGGGGCCCGCGAAGATGACGGCTACGCGCTTCCAGGTGCGCTGGCGCCAGTACGCGTCGTCGCTGAGGCCCTCGTCGATCTCGATGACGCCCCGCTGTGCCGCCTTGGCCGCGGCCGGGCTCAGGCTCTTGGCCTCGTCGACCGACGCGCGCAAGTTCGGGCAGCGACGCGCGTGCACCGTCGAGGTCGCCGCCCTCGAGCGCACGACGGACGCGCGCCACCTTCGGGAACAGGACCGGATCCTCTTTGACCGCCGGGCCGAGCTGGACGTCGAGGTCGGACGCGGCCGGACGGTGCATACCGGGGATGCGGACATAGCCGCCGAGAGGAATCGCGCCGATGCCGTATTCGATCCCGTTGCGCGTCGTCTTCACGAGCGCGGGCGGAAAGCCGAGGTAGAAGCGCCGTGGACTCATCCCCACCGCGCGAGCGACGAAGAAGTGCCCTGCCTCGTGCAGGAGCACGAGGACGGCAAGGCCGACGATCGCGATGAAGATGCTCATGCGACCTTCATTGTTCCTTCTGCGAGCCGACGTGCCTCCCCGTCGGCCGCGACGAGATCGTCGAGATCCCGTGCCGGCGCTCCGTCCGCGGACTCGAGCGCATCACCGACGACGTCCGCGATGCCGAGGAACGACAGCCGTCCGTCGAGGAAAGCGGCGACCGCAACCTCGTTCGCGGCGTTGAAGACACAAGAGGCCGTCCCGCCCTGCTCGCCTGCACGGCGTGCGAGGTCGAGCAGCGGGAATGCCTCGAGATCGGGGTCCTCGAATTCGAGGGTCAGACCTCCAGCGAGGTCGAGCGGCGGAACAGGGGTTGCCGCGCGCTCCGGATAGGTCAAGGCGTACGAGATCGGGACGCGCATGTCCGGGTAGCCGACGTGCGCGAGCGCCGCGCCGTCCCGGAAGCGCACGAGCGCGTGTACGACCGAGGTCGGATGGACGACGACCTCGACCTGGTCGTACGGGAGGTCGAAGAGAAAGTGCGCCTCGATGAGCTCGAGCCCTTTGTTCGCGAGTGTGGCGGAGTCGATCGTGATCTTCGGGCCCATGTTCCAGGTCGGATGCGCGAGCGCCTCGTCGGGCGTGACGGCGTCGAGCTCCTCGCGCGAACGTCCGCGGAACGGCCCGCCCGAGGCGGTGAGGACGAGTGACTGCACCTGTTCATCGGCACGAGCCTCCAGGCACTGGAACGCGGCCGAGTGCTCGCTGTCCACCGGGAGCAGCTTGCCTCCTCCTCGTCGCTGCGCCTCGAGAGCCAGCTCGCCGGCGGCAACGAGGCTCTCCTTGTTGGCGAGCGCGAGGTCGACGCCGCGCTCGAGCGCCCAAAGGGTCGCCGGAAGCCCCGCAAACCCGACGACGGCGTTCAGCACGAGGTCGGGCTCCGCGCGCTCCAGCAGCTCGGTCAGGTCTCCTCCGGTCTGGGTCAGCGGCGCTAGACCGTCGATCGGCTGCGAGCCGGATGCGGCGGCGCAGAGCTCGAGCTCGGGGTGCGCGTCGATGATCTCGAGCGCCTGGCGCCCGATCGAGCCCGTGGCCCCCAGGAGGGCGATTCGCTTCACGCAGACAAGTGTAGGTTCGCGAGGGTGCTGATCCGTCCAGGCACCCCCGAGGAGGCCGAGGCTGTGGCCCGTGTCCATCTCGAGACGTGGCGGGCGGCGTACGGCCACGTCTTCCCTCGAGATCAGCTCGAGGACATGTCGTCCGAGCGCGTGGCCCAGCGTGCGGCGTTGCACCGGAGCTCTCCGCCGACCGTCGCCGAGGTCGACGGGCGCATCGTCGGGTTCGTCAGCGTCGGAACGAGTCGCGACGATGACGCCGACGGGGAGCTGCTCGCCATCTATGTCCATCCGGACCAGTGGGGCACTGGCGTCGGGCGAGCGCTGATCGAGGCGGGAGAGCAGAAACTCGAAGCACTGGGGCATCGCGACGTCGTCCTCTGGGTGCTCGAGGACAATCCACGAGCGCGCGCGTTCTACGAGCGAGCCGGCTGGACGGCAGATGGAACCAGGCGGCCGATCGAGGTGTTCGACCGCGAGGTGCCCGAGGTGCGCTACCGCAAGCAGCTAGGCGGCGTTGAACGCGAGTAGCAGGTAGTAGGACGAGACCATCGCGAAGAGCAGCGAGTCGATCCGGTCGAGCACGCCGCCATGCGCGGCGAGGATGCGGCCCGAGTCCTTGACCTGCATGTCCCGCTTCAACGCTGACTCGAACAGGTCCCCGAGCGGCGCCGCGACGGCGATGACGGCACCGAGCAAGATCGACTCCGGGATCGACAGGTAGTCCTGCTTGTAGAGCGCGACGAAAACGACGAAGATCGTCGCGGCCGCCCCGAAGAGGAACCCCTCCCACGTCTTGCCGGGCGAGAGCGTTGGCGCGAGCCTATGCCTGCCGATGAGACGGCCGGCGAAGAAGGCCCCGATGTCGCCGGCCCACACCGCGAGCAGGACGGTGAACGTGGCGAGCCTTCCGTCCTCAGGTATGTCCCGGAGCAGCAGAAGATGGGCCAGGCCCAGGCCGATCCACGCGGCGCCGAGCACGGTCGAGGCGATCGCGATCGTCGCCGACTGCCTCGTCTCCGCGAGCCAGTGCAGGATGAACGCGAGCACGATCGTGCTCATGAAGCCGGCGAGGGTCCAGTCGATCCCGCTCAGCCGCGCGCCGAGGAGCGCGAGGATCGCGCCGGCATATGCCGCAAGGATGACCGGACGGAGCGCGCGGATCATGAGCGCGTATTCGTGGAGGGCGAGAATCGCGCCGAGTGCCACGAGCGCGAAGAGCCACCACCCTCCGAGATACACGAGGCCGAGCACTGCGGGCAGGCCGATGACCGTGACGAGCACGCGCGAGGCGAGCGCCGGCATCTATCTCTCCCTCACCGGCCGCCGAAGCGGCGCCTGCGGCTGGCGTAGTCGTCGAGGGCGGCACGCAACTGCTCTTCGCCGAAATCCGGCCAGAGGGCGTCGACGAAGATGAGCTCGGCGTAGGCGAGCTGCCACAGGAGGAAGTTCGAGACCCTCAGCTCGCCGGAGGTTCGGATCAGCAGATCGGGATCGGGCATTTCCGGCGCGTTGAGGTACGAGGCGAACGTCTCCTCGTCGACTGCCGCTCCCTCGCCCACGGCGCGGTTCGCGGCATCGACGATCTCCGCGCGCCCGCCGTAGTCGAAGGCGATCCAGAGGTTCAGCCGCGTGTTGTGGCTCGTCTCCTGCTCGAGAGCGGCCATGCGCTGGCGCAGCGCGTCGGGTGCGCGGTCGCGCCGGCCGATGAACCGTGTGCGGACTCCCTGACGCACGAGGTCGGGGAGCTCGCGCTCGATCGTCTCGGTGAAGATCTCCATCAGCAGCTCGACTTCGTCGGGCGGTCTCGTCCAGTTCTCCGTCGAGAACGCGTAGACCGCCAGTGAGTCGAGGCCGAGGTCGATTGCCGCCTCGACGGTTCGCCGCAACGCCTTCGTTCCGGCGCGATGTCCGGCCGCGATCGGCAGGCCGCGCTTGCGCGCCCAGCGCGCGTTCCCGTCCATGATCACGGCGACGGCGCGCGCGGAGTCGGGCAGCTGCGGCTCGGGCGCGGGCCGCACGTGCGTCAGCGTCCGGATCTTCGTGAGGAGGCTCAAGGGCTCGCGCGTCGCGGTCCAGCCGGAGCTAGACCTCCATGATCTCGGCTTCTTTGTGCTTCAAGAGCTCGTCGATCGTCTTCGTGTGCTCGTCGGTGAGCTTCTGGACGCGCTCCTCGGCTCGGTGCTCGTCATCCTGGCCGACGTCGCCCTTCGTGAGCTCCTTGAGATGCTGGACTGCGTCGCGGCGGACGTTGCGCACGGCGACGCGTCCTTCCTCGGCGATCTTGCGGACGACCTTCACCAGCTCCTTGCGGCGCTCCTCGGTCGGCTGCGGCATCGGCAACCGGATGAGCTTGCCGTCGTTCGACGGCGTCAAGCCGAGGTCGGACTCCTGGATCGCCTTCTCGATCGACTTGATCGAGCTCGGGTCGAAAGGCTGGATCGTGAGCATGCGCGGCTCGGGAACGTTGATGGTCGCGAGTTGCTTCAGCGGGGTCTGCTGGCCGTAGTAGTCGATCTGCACCCGGTCGAGAAGGGCCGCAGACGCCCGACCCGTGCGAACCGTGTTGAACTCGGTGCGCGTGTGCTCGACGCTCGCATCCATCCGCTTCTGAGCGTCCTGGATCAGGTCGTCAACCGTCGCCATTCACCGATCCTCCTTCGCGGGCGTCGAGATGATGGTGCCGAGGCGCTCGCCCGCGAGCACACGGCGGATGTTGCCCTTCACCAGGCCGAACACGTAGATGGGCAGATTGTTGTCCATGCAGAGCGACAGCGCAGTCGTATCCATCACCCGGATCCCGCGCTCGATCGCATGCAGGTGGGTCAGCTCCGGCAGGAACTCAGCGTCGGGATCGAGCCGCGGGTCGCCGCCGTAGACACCCTCCGTCCCGTGCTTCGCCATCAGCATCGCGTCGGCGTTGATCTCGAGTGCCCTGAGCGCCGCGGCGGTGTCGGTCGTGAAGAACGGGTTCCCCGTGCCGGCCGCGAAGATGACGATCCGCCCTTTCTCCAGGTGCCGGATCGCGCGCCGGCGGATGTACGGCTCTGCCACCTCCTTCAGCTCGAGTGCCGACAGAATGCGCGTGTAGGCGCCGCGGTCCTCGAGGGCGTCCTGCAGGGCGAGCGCGTTCAGGACGGTGGCGAGCATCCCTGCGTAGTCGCCGGTCGCGCGGTCCATCCCTTCCGCTGCGGCGGCCATGCCGCGATAGATGTTCCCGGCTCCGACGACCACCGCCATCTCGACGCCGGTCGACTGCACGTCGACGAGCTCCTCGGCGATCTCGTCGATCCGGTTCCGGTCCATCCCGTACTCGCGCTCGCCCATGAGCGACTCGCCGGAGAGCTTGAGCAGGATGCGCCGGAACATCGACCGCCCCTCGGTCGGCGCGGCCGCGGTTTCCTCCGACTGGACGGTCACGAGTCGGACAGCTCGAAGCGCTCGAACTCGAGCACCTCGGCGCCTTCGCCCACGAGCGCGTCCCCGACCTTCTTGGAAGAGTCGTGGATCCAGTCCTGGTCGGTCAGGACCTGGGCGCCGAAGAAGCGCTTGTTGAGCATGCCGTCGACGATCTTCTCGCGCGCCTGCTCCGGCTTCGACTGCACCTCGTCGGAGCTCGCGTAGATCTCGCGCTCCTGCGTCACCGTCTCCTCGGGCACGTCGTCGCGCCCGATCCAGCCCGGCTTCATCGCGGCGATGTGCATCGCAACTTTGCGGGCGAGGTCGTCGGAGCCCCCGCGCATCTGGAGCATGACGCCGATCTTGTTCCGCGGCGGATGCGCATATGCGGCGATACGACTGCCGTCGATCGCCTCGAAACGGACCGTCCCGGCGACGACGATGTTCTCGCCCAGCTTGCCGGCGAGTTGTACCCGCTCTTCCTCCAGCTGCTGCTCGGAGCCCGGCCCGTCTGCCTCGACCTGCTCGAGCACCTTCTTCGCGAACGCGAGGAACTCGTCGTTGTTCGAGACCGGTTCCGTCTCGCAGCCGACGGCGACCATCGTTCCGCGCTTGCCGTCGTCACCGAGGCGATACCCGACCTTTCCCTCGGGCGTCGCGCGGTCGGAGCGCTTCGCGGCTCCTGCCATCCCTTTCTCACGCAGGAGCCGGACTGCGGCTTCCATGTCGCCGTTCGTCTCCTGCAGCGCGCGCTTGCAGTCCATCATCGGCGCGCCGGTCGCGTCCCGGAGCTCCTTGACGAGCGCGGCGGAGATCTCAGCCATCGGTCTTCGCCTCCTCCGTGGCGCCGTTCGCCACCGGCTCCTCGCCCTGGCTCACCTGCTCGTAGTCCCCCTCGGGGACCGTCTGCTCCTCCGCCTCGGGCTCGCTCGAGGCGGCACCGTTCGTCGCCGGAGGCGTGAAGTCCGCAGGAGTCGCCTTCTGCTGTCCTGCCGCGACGCCGTCCGCGATTGCGCGGACGATGAGGTCGCACGAGCGGATCGCGTCGTCGTTCCCCGGGATGACGTAGTCGGCCTCGTCCGGGTCGCAGTTCGTGTCGACCAGCGCGATGACCGGCAGCCCGAGGCGGCGCGCCTCGCGCACCGCGAGCTGCTCCTTGCGCAGGTCGACGATGAAGATCGCATCCGGCTGCCGTTTCATGTCGGCGACGCCGCCGAGGTTCTCCTCCAGCTTCTCGAGCTCGCCGAGCATCGAGATGCGCTCCTTCGCCGGCAGGAGGTCGAGCTGCCCCTCCTCCTTGAGGCGGCGCAGCTCGTGCAGGCGGTCGATCCGGTCGGAGATCGTGCGCCAGTTCGTCAGCAGCCCACCGAGCCAGCGGTGGTTCACGTACGGCATGTTGACGCGCCTCGCCTGCTCCTCGACCGCGGTCTGGCTCTGCTTCTTCGTTCCCACGAAGAGGACCGAGCCGCCGCGCTCGGCGAGGTTGCGGGCGAACGAGTGGGCTTCCTCGAGCAGCTGCAGGGTCTGCTGGAGGTCGATGATGTAGATGCCCCCGCGCTCAGTGAAGATGAAGCGGCGCATCTTGGGGTTCCAGCGACGCGTCTGGTGACCGAAGTGGACTCCGGCCTCCAGCAGCTCGCGCATAGACACGACGGCCATGGGATCAATCCCCTCTCTGGTTGAGTTCAGTTGCTGCCGGCGGGCCTGGCTGGAACCGGCGTCCGTCGAACGCCGGCACCGCCACCCAGGCGAGTCCGCCGGGTCGGGTGCACGAAAAACCGCTGCATACTAGCGGCTCGCGGACCGCGCTCGTTTCAGCGCGGAGGCGAGGTCGCGCGGCAGTCCGGACTCCAGCTCGACGGGCGCGTCCGTGAACGGATGGACGAAGGCAAGCCGTTCGGCGTGGAGGAACTGGCGCTCCAGCCCGAGCTCCTCGGGACGCCCGTAGACGGGGTCCCCTGCGACCGGAAGATCGATCGCCGCGAGGTGGACGCGAATCTGATGCGTCCTTCCGGTCTCGAGCCCGACGTCGAGCAACGCGTGCCGCGGCAGAAGCTCGACGAGCTCGAAGTGTGTGACGGCCTCGCGGGGCGAGTCCGTGTCGAGCGAGCGCTTGAAGGGGTCGCGCCGGTCGCGGCCGATCGGCGCCTCGATCCGGCCGCTCCGCGAGCGCGGCCTGCCGACCACGAGCGCGCTGTAGCGGCGCTCGAGCTCGCGGCGGCGGACGAGGTCCTGGAGTCTCCGGTAAGCCTCCTCCGAGCGCGCGACGACCATGAGCCCCGACGTGTCCTTGTCGAGGCGGTGGACGATTCCCGGCCGATCCTGTTCTCCGCCGGCGACGCCGAGCGAGAGCAGCGCGTTCACGAGCGTCCCGCCCGAGTGTCCCGGAGCCGGATGCACGACGAGACCGGCCGGCTTGTCGACGACGGCGAGATGCTCGTCCTCGTAGGCAATGCTCAACTCGATCTCCTCGTGCTCGAGCTCCCGCGGCGGCGCCTCGGCGATCTCGAGCTCGACCTCCTCCCCGCCCTCGAGCCTGTGGCTCTTGCTCAGCGACCGCCCGTCGACCGTGACTGCGCCCGACTCGAGGAGCCGTTCCGCGGCCGCGCGCGAGCCGATGGCCGGAAGCGAGGCGAGATAGCGGTCGAGCCGCTCGCCGGCGGCGTCGTCAGGGACGCGTTGCTTCACGCACGCGCTGCGGCCTGACCGAGTTGCGGTCCGAGATCACGAGCGCGAGCAGGAGCGCCGCGACGCCGACGACGATGAACGTGTCAGCGAGGTTGAACGCCGGCCAGTAACGCAGGTCGAGAAAGTCGGTGACGTGGCCGAGCCGGACCCGGTCGACGAGGTTGGACACACTTCCGCCGATGACGAGCCCGAGCGCGACGGGCAGGATCGGATGGCGCGAGCCCGAGCGGGCGAAGAAGTAGAGCATCCAGGCGACGGCGACGCTCGTCAGGAGGATGACGATCGGCGTCGCGCTCGAGAAGAACCCGAAGGCGATACCGGAGTTCGCGACGTGGTGGATCGAGAACGAGCCAACCACGTGCACCTGGTCGTAGAGGTCGAGCCTGCTCGTGACGATCGCCTTCGTCAGCTGGTCGGCGGCGAGCGCTGAAAAGGCGACGGCGGCCAGGCTGACCCACTGCACCCAGGTTGCGCCCATCTGGCGTTCCGCCATCGAGATCGGGGTGAGGCCGTCTGTCGCGGAGCCGACGCGGACATCGGCGGGGCGCGAGGATGCGGGCTCGCTCAACGCCCTTCCCGCTCGCGCTGGCACCCGATGCAGAGAGTCGCCCAGGGGCGGGCCTCGAGCCGCTCCACGGGGATCTGCGTGCCGCAGTTCGTGCACGTGCCGTACGTCCCGTCCTCGATGCGGGCGAGCGCGGCGTCGATCTCGCCGAGAACGTGCTCGGAGTTCTCCTCGAGCGTGTAGTCGAGCTCGCGGTCGTACGTCTCCGTCGCGGTGTCGGCGAGGTGGTTGTCGTAGGCGACCTCTTCGCCGGTCTCGTCGCTCAGCGTGCCGGGATGGTCGTCATGGAGGTTCTCGATCGCCGCCGTGACGCGGCGGCGCTCCTCGAGCAGCGCCTCGCGAAAGCGGTCGACGTCGGTCACGCTCACGTCGAGAGTCTAGCCTGGCACCTAGGCCGCCTCGGCCTCGGAGACCTCCTCCGGAGGAGTCTCGTCGACGACCGCGAGCGCGGAGTGCAGGAGCGAGCGCATCCGGCGCACCTCGGTGAGCAGGCGGTCGTGATCCGCGCGCGCGGTCCTCGTGATCGCCCGCGCCTCCGAACGCGCCTCTTCGACGATCAGGTCGGCCTCCTTCGCCGCCTGCTCCTTGAGTCCGACCGCGGCTCGCTCGGCGGACATGAGGGTCGTGCGCAGCAGCGTCTCGAGCTCCCGGAACCGCACGAGGTCGGCCTCGAGCTGCTCGACCTTGTCGGCGAGGTCGGCGCGCTCGCGCCAGACGTCCTCGAAGCTCGAGGCGATCTCGTCCAGCAGATCGTCCATCTCGGTCCGGTGGTAGCCGCGGAACAGCGTCCTGGACGGCTTTATGTGTCTGATCTCAACGGGTGCCAGTGCCATCGGTCTTCCTTTCAGTGCAGTCGGTCGAGGATGTTCGTCGCCACTGCCAGCAGGATGTACAGGGCTGCGACGCCGACCACGGGCGAGAGGTCGAGCGGCCCGAAGCTCGGCAGGATCCGGCGCCAGATCCGCAGGTACGGGTCGCAGACGTCATAGAGGAACCGCTGGATCCTGTTCAGCCAAACGGAATAGGGAAGCCGCACCCACATCGTGATGATGTAGGCGAGGATCAACAGCGAATAGACGTACACGAAAACCTGCAGGAAGCTTTCGACGTGGTTGACCACGTCGTAGAGCAAGCCGAGCATGGCGCCGCCGGCCATCACGCTGACTTCGGGCTGGCCGGCCGTATTCCTCGGGCCTAGGCCTGGTTGAAGAAGCCGCCGCGCTCGAGGAGGCGCGCGCGCTCCTCGGCCGACACCTCGACGTTGCGCGGGGTGAGCAGGAAGACCTTGTCGGCGACGCGCTGCATCCCGCCGTCGAGCGCGTACGTGAGCCCGCTGGCGAAGTCGATCAGCCGCTTCGAGAGGTCCTGGTCCGAGCTCTGGAGGTTGAGGATGACCGGGATCGACTCCTTGAACTTGTCCGCGATCTGCTGTGCGTCGTTGAAGCTCCTCGGGATCACAAGGTGCACGCGAACCGACGCCGGTGACGGGACCGCGGCGACGCGCGGCCGCAGCACCGCGGTCTGCTCGTTCGCGGGCGCGGGGTCGGTCCAGTCGTCGAACTCGCGGTCGCGGTCGCGCCGGCGGGGCGCGAGCCGGCGCACGTTCGGGCGCTCGGCATAGCTCCGCTGAATGTCTTCGTCCGTGACGTAGCCGTCCTCGTCCCAGTCCTCTTCCTCGGCGATGCCGAAGTAGACGAGGGTCTTGTTCCAGACGTCGGCGAAGCCCATGTGCCGCGAAATGTTACTCCCCGTACAGGACCGAGCCGACACGCACGAGGGTGGCGCCCTCCTCCGCGGCGATCCGGTAATCCTGGCTCGTCCCCATCGACAGCTCGGCGAGCCCGTGCGCCGACGCAAGCGCGCGAAGCCGCCGGAAGTACGGCCGTGACGCCTCGGGATCCGGCGTCTCCGGCGGCATCGTCATGAGCCCAAGGATGTCCGGGTAGCGCTCGAGGAAGCGCGGCAGCTGGTCGGGCTCGATCCCCGACTTCGTCGACTCATCCGCGAGGTTGACCTCGACGAGCGCGGGAACGGCGAGACGCCGCGCCGCCGACTCGGAGTCGAGGGAGTGCACGAGCTCGCACATCCGGTTCACGACCTTCACCTTGTTCGACTGCAGATGCCCGATGAAGTGCCAGCGGAAGGCATCGCCGTACGCGGCGTGCTTCTGCTCGAGGTCCTGCGCGCGGTTCTCCCCCACCACCTCGACCCCAGCGTCGATCAGCACGGACATGTCCTCGACGGACACGTACTTCGTGGCCGCGACGATCGTCACTCCCACGCCGATCTCCGCGCGGATGCGCTCGACGTTCGCACGGACGCGTTCAGGCGACGTAGCCGATCACTCCCTGGCGCCCGGTCGTGCCGCGGTCGCGGCGATGCGAGAAGAACCGCGTCGAGTTGCAAGCCGTGCAGAGGTCGAGTCGCTCGACGGATGCCGCGCCGGCGTCCCGTAGGACGCGCTCGCTCGCCATCCAGAGATCGAGGTTGCGCCCCGCGACCACGCTCGGGCCGAAGCGCGTTCGGTACTCCTCGCGAATCTCGTCGCCGACCTCGTAGCAGCACGGCCCGATTCCCGGCCCGACGACTGCCGCAGCCCGTCCGCCGAGCGCCGCGATCCCGGCCTCGACGACACCCTGCAGCAGACCCATCCTCCCGGCGTGGAGGAGTGCCAGGCCCGTCCCGTCCGTTCGGGCGAGCGCGATCGGGAGGCAGTCCGCCGTGAGCTTGAGCATCGGGACGCCCGGCTCGTCCGTCCAGAGACCGTCGCCCTCTGTGCCCCGCTCGCCCGCCCGCGCCCGGTTCACCGTGGCACCGTGCACCTGCTTGTTCATGGTGAGCAGACCCGGGTCCGCGCCGACGGCCTCGCAGAGGCGGCGCCGATTCTCGTGGACCTTCTCGGGCACGTCCCTTGTGAGGGCGCCGAGGTTCAGCGAGTCGAACGGCCCGTCGCTCACGCCGCCTTCCCGCGTCGAGAACGCCACCGCGTATCGGCCGGGTGCATCCCACCGGATCAGCGGCACGCTCATGGCCGCAGGCGCTCCGCCCGCTCGAGTAGCGCGTCCCTCGTGTTGAGCGACGGGTCCTCGACCACCTCGTCGAGAAGCACGTCGAGCGCGCGCCCAAGCTCGGGGCCCTCCGAGAAGCCGGATGCGATCAGGTCGTTCCCGTCCACCGCGAGATCCGAGATCCGGTGCGGGTACGTCTGCTGCTCCTCCAGCAGGCGGCGGAAACGCTCGACGGCCGCGAGCTCCTCCCGCGGGACGCTCTTGCTCAGCAGGTCGGCCTCCTTGTGCGCGACCAGGTCGAACGCGAGCTCGTCCCCGTACGAGCGGAGAAACCGGCGTGCATCGACCTCGTCCCTGTCCTCGACCTCGAAGGAGTGGCTCCCGATCAGCCGGGTGACATACGCCCGCATCCGGCTCGGGTAGCGCAGCCTCTTCAGGACCCCGTCGGCGATCTGAGCGCTCTCGTCCGCGTGGTCGGCGGCGGCGGAGGGCTTACCGAGGTCGTGCAGCAGCGCGCCTAGCCGAACGGCGAGCGACGCGTGCTCGTCGGCGGCGCCCTGGACGACCGCGAAGATGTGCTCGTCGAGCGGGAGCGGCTGCCGGTCGTCCTCCAGGTCGAAGCCGAACGACGGCTCGAACTCCGGGATGACCGCCGCCAGCACGCCGGTGTCGCGCGCAAGCCGCAGCGCCTTCGCCGGCTGCGAGCCGAGCAGAAGCTTCGACAGTTCTCCCAGACCGTCAGCGTGCAGGCCTCCACCGATCCGTTCGGCGGAGACGAGCGCAACGCTGCCGGCCTCCTCGCGCATCTGGTCGACCGTCGAGTCGTCGGGCTCGAGCCCGAGCTGCGAGACGAGCCTCAGCCCACGGACGATGCGGAGCGGGTCCTCGGCGAAGCTGCGCGGACGGACGGTCCGGAGCACGCCGTTCCGGAGGTCCGCTTCCCCGTGGAAGGGATCGACGATGTCGCCGGTCTCGAGCCTCTTCGCCATCGCGTTGACGGTGAAGTCCCTGCGCGCCATGTCGTCTTCGATCGAGAGCTCCGGATCCGCGACGATCTCGAAGTCGTGCCGGCCCGGGCCGGTGCTCTTCTCGGCACGCGGCGGGGCGAACTCGAGGCCCGCCGGTGCAAGCCTGCGAAGCTCCGGATCGCGCGGGAACAGGCGCACGCCCACGCGACGCCCGGCAACTTCGAACTCGTCCACGCGGCCATGTGGCGCCAAGGCGTCTCGGAGGCCCTCGTAGTCCACGCCGGGAACGACGAAGTCGGCGTCCTTCGACTGGTGCCCGAGCAGCTCGTCCCGCACCGCACCGCCGACGAGGTACGCGTCGAGACCGAGCCCGCGGACGAAGTCCTCGATTGTGCGGTGCACTACTCCAGTGCGATCGCTTCGATCTCGACGAGCAGCCCCGGCGGAAGCTTCGAGACCTCGAATGTCGAGCGTGCGGGCGGCCGGTCGCCGACGTGCTTCGCGTACACCTCGTTCATCCCACCGAAATCGTCGAGGTTCGTCAGGAAGACCGTTGTCTTCACGAGCTTGTCCATGCCGCTCCCCGCAGCCTCGAGGATCGCGCGGAGGTTCGTGAGCGTCTGCTCGGTCTGCTCCTGGATCGAGTCGCTCACCGGCTGCGGGTTGTCCGGCCTGATCCCCACCTGCCCCGCGACGAAGACGAAGCCGTTCGCCTTGATCGCCTGGGAGTACGGCGCGCCCTGGAACGGCGCGGGTGCACCCTCCGTCCGTATGACCTCCTTCACTGCTCCTCCCTCCTCCGCGGTCGGCACGCCTGGGCGAGTGCGACGCCCAGCGCCTTGAAGATCGCCTCGAGCACGTGCTGCGTGTCGCGCCCCTCGACGAGGCGGACGTGCACGGTCAACGCTGCGGCGGCAGCGAGCTCGTCGAGGAACCGGGCGGCGAGGTCGCCGGCGAGACCGGCGATGCGCGCCTGGGACAGGTCCACATTCGAAACGACCAGCGGCCGGCCCGACGCCTCGAGGACGACGTGCGCGAGCGCCTCGTCGACGGGGATGACAGCCGAGCCGTGTCCCCGGACGTCGTCCCCGCGCAGCGGCTGCGCGAGCGCCTCGCCGAGGGAGCGCGCCGCGGCGGTGATCTCCGTCTCCGCGTCGCCGGCGGGCTCCACCTCGAGCGCGAGGTCGAAGGACGCGTATTCGGCGAGGACGGTCAGTAGATGGTCGAGCACCGGGATGCCGGTGGCGACGTTCGTCTCGCCGTGTCCCGCGACGACGACGCGGGCGCTGGCCCGTCCCTGTCCGGTCGCGGCCACGAGCTAGTTCTCGATCCGCTCGATGTGCGCGCCGAGCGAGCGGAGGCGCTCGTCGATCCGCTCGTACCCCTTGTCGATCTGGTACACGGCGCCGATCGTCGACGACCCCTCGGCGCAAAGGCTCGCGAGGAGCATGGCCATCCCCGCGCGGATGTCAGGGCTCTCCATGCGCTGGCCCCGCAGCTTCGACGGGCCGGTGACGACGGCACGGTGCGGGTCGCAGAGGATGATGCGCGCACCCATGCTCACGAGCTTGTCCGTGAAGAACAGGCGGTTCTCGAACATCTTCTCGAACATGAGAATCGTCCCCGTCGCCTGGGTCGCGACGGTGAGGGCGACGGAGGTCAGGTCCGACGGGAACGCCGGCCACGGCCCGTCCTCGATCTTCGGGACGTGACCGCCGAGGTCGTCCCGGATGGTCAGGTCCTGGTGCGGCGGAACGCGCACGGCGTCGTCCTCGCGCTCGACCTGAACACCCAGCTTCTCGAATGCGTGGAGGACCGAGTTGAGATCGGCCTGCTTGACTCCGTCGATCGTGACGTCGCCGCCCGTGATCGCCGCGAGCCCGATGAAGCTTCCGACCTCGATGTGATCCGGTCCGATGTCCCATTCGCCGCCGTTCAGAGATTCGACTCCCTCGATGCGCAGCACGTTCGCCTCGATCCCCTCGATGCGCGCACCGAGGGAGACGAGGAAGCGGCAGAGGTCCTGGACGTGCGGCTCGCACGCCGCGTTGCCGAGGACCGTCTCGCCGGGCGTCAGCGCGGCGGCCATGACGGTGTTCTCGGTCGCCATGACGCTCGCCTCGTCGAGGAAGATGTGCTTTCCGTGCATGACTCCGCCGCGAATCTCGTAGCGGCTGCCGACAGAGACGTGCGCGCCGAGCTCGTTGAACGCGTGGATGTGGGGATCGAGGCGCCGCCGGCCGATGACGTCTCCGCCGGGGGGCGGCACGCTCACGCCTCCGACGCGCGCGAGTAGCGGGCCGGCGAGCAGGAAGGACGCACGCATCCGGCTGCACAGCTCCTCGTCCAGCTCCTGCTTCGAGATGTCTGCTGCCTGGATGTGCACCTCGTTCTGGCCCGTCCACTGGACGTCCGCGCCGACGTCCGCAAGCAGCTCGAGCATCGTCTCGACGTCGACGATCCGCGGCACGTTCCGCAGCAGGACCGGCTCGCTCGTCAGCAGGCACGCGGCCAGGATCGGCAGCGCGCCGTTCTTGTTTCCGGCGGCCTGGATCCGTCCCGAGAGCGGACGGCCGCCCTCGATCACAAAGGCTTCCGCCGCTCGACCGATGACGGCGGTCTGAGACATCGCGGTAGCCTACCCATGCCGTGGACGTGACACGCGAGCGGGCCTGGGAGACGCTGACGACGTACACCAAGAGCGAGGCGCTGCTGCGTCACGCGCTTGCGGTCGAGGCGTCGACGGCCTGGTACGCACGGGACTTCGGCGAGGACGAGGAGCTCTGGCGCGTCGTCGCGCTTCTCCACGACTTCGACTACGAGATCCACCCGACGCTCGACCAGCATCCCCAGGACGGCGCGCCGATTCTGCGCGAGGAGGGATACCCCGAAGTCGTCGTCGAGGGCGTGCTCTCCCACGCGGAACACCTCGCGATGCCACGCGACACGCCGCTGAAGAAGACGCTCTTCGCCTGCGACGAGCTGTCGGGCTTCGTCCATGCCTGCGGCCTCGTCCGGCCGACCGGGCTCGACGGGCTCGAGCCCAAGTCGGTGAAGAAGAAGCTGAAGCAGCCGTCGTTCGCCGCCGGCGTGCACCGAGACGAGGTCTACGCGGGCGCCGAGGGTTTGGGAATCGAGCTCGACGACCACATTCGAAACGTCGTGAGCGCGATGCAGCCGATCGCAAGGGAGCTCGGACTGCCCACGGCGGAGACCGCGGAGGCGACCTGACCCCGCAGTTCGACTTCTTCGGTGCCGTCGTCAGCGACATGGCGCGCTCGCTCGCGTTCTATCGCCGGCTCGGGCTCGACTTTCCGGAGGGTGCGGAGAACGAGGGCCACGTCGAGGCGCAGCTTCCCGGCGGCATGCGCTACGGCCTCGACACCGAGGACGTCGTGAAGAGTTTCGACGCCGGCTGGCAGCGCCCGGGCGGGCACGTCAGCGGGGGCGCCTTCCGATGCGAGTCTTCGGAGGAGGTCGACCGCGTCTTCGGCGAGCTCGTCGAGGCGGGCGGCAGCGTCCACAAGGAGCCGTGGGACGCGTTCTGGGGCCAGCGCTACGCGCAGGTGAAGGATCCTGACGGGACCGTGCTCGACCTCTACGCGCCGCTACCGGATCAGTAGACCCGAGACGAGGCGCTCGATGTCGTCCTCGTTCGTCCACCACCCGCACGAGGCGCGAACCCAGCCCGTGCCGGGCAGCTCCCGGACGACGACGTCCCGCTCGTAGAGCGCTGCGGTCGTCTCGGCGGCGTCGCCGGGCGGCACGAACGACACGAGCGTCGACTGGCCCGGCTCGCCGATCACCTCGAACCGCTCCGCCAGGACGATGCGGCAGTGCGAGGCCATCTCCAGCCCGCGCTCGAACCGCCATTCGGGAGCGCTCTCGAGCGCCGACACGAAGCCGGCGAGCAACGGCGGCGGCAGCCAGCCGGAGTCGAAGCGTGCCGCGCCGTCGCGCGTGACGAACGACCCGTCCGGTTCGATCGAGGTCTGCGCGAAGTAGGTCGGGAAAGCGATCGGTAGCGCCTCCGGGTCGCGGACGTAGAGCGCTCCGACCGGCTCGGGGCCGCAGAGCCACTTCTGCCCCGACACGGTGTAGAAGTCGAGCTCGCCGACGTCCACGGGAACTGCGCCGACGGTCTGCGCCCCGTCGACGAGAACCGGCAGGCCGCTCGTGCGCTTGAGGTCGTGCACCGGCATCGCCTGGCCGGTCGTCCAGAGGACGCCGGACACGGCGATGAGCTTCGTCTTCGGCGTGACGCACGAGAGGATGCTGTCCAGCGCCCCCGCCGTCGGCCGCCCGGCGACGCGTGAGACGACGACCCGGGCTCCCGAGACGTGGAGCGGCAGGAGCAGGCCCGGATGCTCGGAGTCGGTCGTCACGATCTCGTCGTCCGGTCCGAGGCCGAGCGCGGCGAGGACGATGTTGCAGCCGTCCGTCGTCGAGCTCGTGAGCGCGAGTTGCTCGGGCCGCGCGCCGATCAGGCCGGCCAGGCTTGCGCGGACCGTCTCGCGCAATGCGAGCATGCTCTCGAACCACCCGCGCCCTCCGCGCCCCTGCGCCTGGTCGTAGTCCCGGCGCTCGTCGATTGCGTCGAGCGTCGCCTGCGAGAGCGGTCCCAGCGTGCCGGCGTTGAGGTACGCGAAGCGCTCCAGCACGGGAATCTGCGCACGCGCCTCCGCGTACGTCACGCGACCTCCACCTCCACCGGCGCGTGGTCGGAGAGCAGGCGTCCGTCGTGTCGCCGGCGCACGTCCGGCCAGCGCGCGGGAGCGCCCGCCTTCAGCCCACGGACGAGGACGTGGTCGATGCCCGTCGGCGTCGGTCCCGAGAAGGCCCACTCCGGTCCGGTGAGCTCCGCGAGCGTGCGCGAGAAGCGGACGCTGATGTTGAAGTCTCCCGCGAGCACGATCGGCTCGCCGGGCTGCGCGAAGCCGTCGACGAAGACCGCGGCGCGGTACAACTCGGCGTCGGGGAGGTCCCGATCCGGCGGATAGCTCGTCGCGTGCAGGTTGGCGGCGACGAACGTCCCTGCCTCGTCGCTCACGCGCACCGCCTGGCAGACGCGCCGCTCGTTCGCCCAGGCGAGACGCGCGACGGTGCCGAGCCCCAGGAGCCGCGCCTGCGCGTCACGAAAGCGGCGCGGGTTCAGCACGATGTGGCGCTGCTCGACCACGCGGAGATCCGGGCGCACGAGGATCGCATTCGCCTGGCCCGTGAAGGCCGAGCGAAGGAGCCCGTGGTTCAGGCTCGTGATCCGCCGTCCGACCTCTGCGGTCGACGGGACGGGACCGAGTCTCGGCCGCTGTGCGACCTCGGACACCGCCGTCATGCCGGACCAATCGCCCAGCTCGCCGAGCGCCCACACCGGCAGCTCTTGCAGACACAGGACTGCAGGGCCGTCCTCGCTCGCCAGCCGGACGATCTCTTCGAGGAACGCTCTGCGTCCAGGCGGCTCCGTGTTTCCGTGGAAGAGGTTCCAGGTCCGGACAAGCAGGCGTTCTACTGTACTGCCCGATGCGCGTCGTGCTCGCAGACCCGCCGGCGTTCACGCCTCAGTACGACCACGAGCTTGCCGCCGCGCTCGTGCGACGAGGCGCCGACGTCGAGCTCGTCACTTCCCGTTTCCGGTTCGGTGACGTTCCCGCCGTCGACGGCTACCGCAGGTCCGAGTCCTTTTATCCGGTGTCGTCCCGCGTGTTCGGGCGGTCGCGCCTGCGCGTCCCTGTGAAAGTCGTCGAGCACGTCCCCGGCTCGGCGGCGTTGTTGAGACGCAAGCCCGACGTTCTGCACGTGCAGTGGCTCGCCGCCCCCGAGCTCGACCGGGTCGTCTTCCGGCCGCGCGTGCCGAGCGTCTTCACGGCGCACGACCTCCTCCCCCGCCGCACCGCGGCGAAGCGGGATCTCTGGCGAAAGCTGCTCGGCCGCTTCGACCGCGTCGTCGTGCACACCGTCCGCGGCCGCGAGACGCTCGCCGAGCTCGGCATCCAGGCCGAGGTCATCCCGCATCCCGTGTTCCCGACCGACCCGGTTCGCGCCGACGACGGCCGAACCCTGCTCGCCCTCGGGACGATCCGGCCCTACAAGGGCCTCGGCGACGCAATCGCCGCGACGCAGCGCGTCGACGGCGCCCGCCTGCTCGTCGCCGGCGACCCCCTCGAGCCGATGGACGCCTACCGCGCGCAGGCCGGCGACCGCGCGGAGTGGCGGCTCGGCTACCTCCCGGAGCGCGAGATCGTCCGCGCGCTCGGGGACGCGACCGTCGCGGTCTTCCCGTACAGGCCGGAGCTCGACCAGAGCGGCGCGCTCATGCAGGCACTCGGCGCCGGCGTGCCGGTGATCGCCTACGACATCGGCGGGCTCGCCGAGCCGATCATCCGCTTCGGCGCCGGCCGCGTCGTCCCGGCGGGCGACGTCGACGCGCTCGCCGCCGCCGCGCGAGAGCTCCTCGACGAACCTGCCGCGCTGTCGGAGGCACGCGCCGGCGCACGACGTGCACGTGAAACGCTCACCTGGGATGCCGCGGCCGACGCGCACCTCGAGCTGTACGGTCAGCTCACGTGATGTTCCGGCGCGGGCGTTTCTCGGACGTGATCGAACGCCAGCTCGATCTCTTCGCTCGCGAACAGCGCGGTCTGATCGACGACTGTCTGGCCGCGGAGCGTGCGTACAACCGCGCCGACCGCGACGAGGCGGAGGAGCGCTACGGTGACTACGTCGACCTCGTCGAGACCGGCACCGAGATCCTCGCCGACCTTCGCGACAACTTCGCCTCCACGCTCGACGAGGCCACCTCGGAGGAGTACGAGGAGTCCTTCAACCGCGCCGTCCTCAAGCGGTTCCGCCGGTTCGCACTGGAGATCGAGGATCGATGACGCGCATCGAGGACTACGGGCTCATCGGCGACCTGCAGACGTGCGCCCTCGTCGGCCGCGACGGCTCGATCGACTGGGCGTGCTTCCCGCGCTTCGACTCCGGCGCCTGCTTCGCAGCGCTCCTCGGAGGGGCGGAGAACGGCCGCTGGATCCTCGCGCCGCGCGGCGACAGCTGGGAAGGCGGTCGCCGCTACCGGCCGAGCACGCTCGTCCTCGAGACGGACTGGGAGACCGACACGGGCGCCGTCCGCGTCATCGACTTCATGCCGCCGCGCGGGAAGGCGCCGGACATCGTCCGCATCGTCGAGGGCCTGCGCGGCGAGGTCGAGATGAGCTCGGAGCTCGTGATCCGGTTCGACTACGGCTCGACGATCCCATGGGTGCGGCGCATGGACGACGGCCGCATCGCCGTCGCCGGACCGGACGCGCTCTGCTTCCGCACGCCGGTCGAGAACCGCGGCGAGAACATGCGCACGATCGGCGAGTTCACCGTGCGCGAGGGCGACCGCGTCCCCTTCGTCCTCACCTGGTACCCGTCGAACGAGCAGCCGCCGGATGCGATCGATCCCGAGCACGCGCTCGACGAGACCATGGCGTACTGGGACGACTGGAACGACCGCTGCGCGTACGACGGCAAGTGGCGCGACGCCGTCCACCACTCCCTGATCGTTCTCAAGGCGCTGACGTACGCGCCGACCGGTGGAATCGTGGCCGCGGCGACGACGTCGCTCCCGGAGAAACTCGGCGGCGAGCGCAACTGGGACTACCGGTACTGCTGGCTGCGCGACGCCACCCTCACGCTGCTCGCCTTCCTCAACGCCGGGTATCTCGACGAGGCGCGCGCATGGCGAGTCTGGCTCCTCCGCGCCGTCGCGGGCGACGCGTCCGCGCTCCAGATCATGTACGGCGTCGCCGGCGAGCGGCGGCTGCAGGAGTACACGGTCGACTGGCTGCCCGGCTACGAGGACTCGCGGCCGGTGCGTGTCGGCAACGCGGCCAGCGAGCAGTTCCAGCTGGACGTCTACGGCGAGGTGCTCGACGCGCTCCATCACGGCCGCCTCCAGAACCTCGAGCGCTCGAACGAGGCGTGGGCGCTGCACGCGGCGGCTCCTCGGCTACCTCGAGGAGGCATGGAAGGAGCCCGACGAGGGGATCTGGGAGGTCCGCGGACCGCGACGGCACTTCACGCACTCGAAGGTGATGGCGTGGGTCGCGTTCGACCGCGGCGTCCAGGCGGTCGAGCGATTCGACCGCGCCGGGCCGGTCGAGCGCTGGCGCAACGCGCGCGACGAGATCCACGACGAGGTCTGCGAGCGCGGCTACGACCCCGACCTCAACTCCTTCACGCAGTCGTACGGCTCGAAGCGGCTCGACGCGAGCCTGCTGATCATCCCACTCGTCGGGTTCCTCCCAGCCGACGACCCGCGCATGGTCGGCACGGTGCGCGCGATCGAGCACGGGCTCGTCCGCGACGGCCTCGTCTACCGCTACTCGCACGACGAGGACGTGCAGAGCGTCGACGGTCTCCCGCCCGGCGAAGGCGCGTTCCTCCCGTGCACGTTCTGGCTCTGCGACAACCTCGCGCTCCAGGGCCGGATCGACGAGGCGGAGGAGCTCTTCGAGCGGCTGCTCGACCTGCGCAGCGATCTCGGGCTGCTCGCGGAGGAGTGGGACCGCGAGGCGCGGCGCCAGCTCGGCAACTTCCCGCAGGCGTTCACGCACGTCGCGCTCGTCAACACGGCGTTCAATCTCGACCGCCAGGGAAAGGGAGAGGAGAGCTACTAGCCTCTAGCGGTGGCCGAAGTGGTGCGCACCCGGGAGGGAAGCGCCGACCTCGGACTCCTGCGAGATCTCACGCGCGAGCGGTCCGAGCGTCTCGAGCGAGCGGACGAGGACGTTCTGGTTCCGTTCGATCCGCTCGAAGCGGCCGCGCGCGAGGATGAGCGGCTCGCCGCGCACGATCGCGCGATGACGGTCGTAGACGGTCGGGGGGACGATGAGGTTGACCGGCCCGAACTCGTCCTCGATCAGCATGAACACGACGCCGTTCGCGGTTGCCGGGCGCTGGCGTGCGACCGCCATGCCCGCCACCGTCACCTGCGAGCGGTCGGGCGCGCGCTCGAGCTCCCGTGAGCTCAACACTCCGTCTGGAAGGTGCGGACGCATGAGCTCGAGCGGGTGGACTCCGACCGAGAGGTTCGTCGTCCGGTAGTCCGCGAGCATCCGCTCCCACACGGTCGGCTCGGGCAGGTCGGGCGTGTCCGCGGTCGGATCGAGCGCGAGCGCGAGCTGCTTCTCCTCCCCACCGGAGCCGGGGACGCTCTGCGCGCGCGGGACGAGCCCGAGCTGCCACAGGAGCTGGCGCCGGGGTAGCCCGAAGCAGTCGCAGGCGCCCGACACGATGAGCGTCTCGAGACCGTGCTCCGAGAGCTGCGTCCGCTGGGCGAGATCGCGGACGCTGTCGAACGGACCCTCGTGCTCCCGTTCCTCGACGACTGCCTTCGCCTCGTCCGCGCCGATGCCGTTGACGTAGTCGACGCCGACACGCACCGCGCCGTCCTCGACCGTGCAGTCGGCCGCGCTGACGTTCACGTCGGGAGGTCGGGTCTCCACTCCGCGCCGTTGGCCGTCACGGACGAGCGTCGCCGGAGGATAGAAGCCCATCGGCTGCGCGTTGAGCAGCGAGCAGAGGAACTCGGCCGGATAGTGATGGCGCAGCCACGCCGACTGGTACGCGAGCAGCCCGAATGCCGCCGCGTGCGACTTGGGAAAGCCGAAGCCCGAGAAGCCGACGAGCTTGTCGTAGACGAGGTCGGCCGTCTTTGCCCCCACGCCCTTGCTCAGCGCGCCCTCGACGAACCGCTCGCGGTAAGCCTCGAGCGCCTCGTGCGACCGCTTGCGGCTCATCGCGCGCCGCAACCCCTCCGCCTCCCCCACGCTGAACCCTGCGAGCGCGATCGCCACCTCGAGCACCTGGTCCTGGAAGACGACCACGCCGAGCGTCGAGCGCAGGCACTCCGCGAGCAGTGGGTGGTCGACCGGTGGGACGAACGACGGATCCTCGTCGCAGCTGCTGCCGGTGGTCGATGTACGGATGGACGGCCTTCCCCTGGATCGGCCCCGGCCTGACGAGCGCGACCTGCACCGTGAGGTCGTCGATGCTCTCCGGCCGGGTGCGCAGCAGGCTCTGCATCTGCGCCCGACTCTCGATCTGGAAGTCGCCGATGGTGTCGGCGCGCTGGATGTCGTCGTAGACGTCGCGGTCGTCGAGCGGGATCCGCGAGAGGTCGATGGGCTCCCCGCGTAGCCGCGCGATCTGGTCGACGCAGTCCTCGACTGCGGACAGCATCCCGAGCCCGAGCAGGTCGATCTTCAGGAAGCCGGCGTCCGCACACGAGTCCTTGTCCCACTGACACATCTGCCGGCCGACCATCGCGGCTGGCTGCACGGGGACGAGCTCCACCAGCGGCCGGGAGGAGATCACCATTCCGCCGGGGTGCTGCGAGATGTGGCGCGGGAGCCCGGCGATCTCGTGGCAGAGCTCCGCGAACGCGCGCCAGCGCGGCGAGAGGAGCTTGCGATCGGCGTCGGGGAGCTGCTGCAGCTCCTCCGCGATGCGCTTCGCGTTCCATCCTTCCGAGACGCGTGCGATCCGCTCGAGCTCCGCATACGGGAGGCCGAGCGCCTTGCCGACGTCGCGAATCGCGCCGCGGGAGCGGTACGTCGCGAACGAGGCGACGAGCGCCGCGTGCTCGCGGCCGTAGCGCTCGGTGACCGCGACGATCAGCTTCTCGCGGATGTCGCGCGGGAAGTCGAGGTCGATGTCGGGGACGGAGTCGAGCTCACGGTTGAGGAACCGGCCGAGCGAAAGCTCGGCGCCGACGGGATCGACGTGCGAGAGGCCGGTGAGGTAGCAGACGAGCGAGCCGACGGACGACCCACGCCCGCGTCCCGGCGGGAGCGCATGCCGCGGCGACTCGCGTCCCCGCACCTCGATGGCGCACTCGCGCGCGAGCTCGAGGACGTCCCAGTGGAGCAGGAAGAACCCGGCCAGCCCGAGCTCGTCGATGAGCTTCAGCTCCTCGTCGAGACGGGCGAACGCCTCACGTCTGAGCAGATGCCCCCTCGGATAGCGGTCCTCGAACGTTCTCCTGCAGACCTGCGCCAGCTGCACGATCGCCGGCTCGGGGCTGTCGGAGAAGTCCGGGTAGCGGTAGCCGAGCTCCTTTGTCAGGTCGAACTGCAGCCGCTCTGCGAGCTCGACGGTGCGCGCTACCGCGAGCCGATCCTCCGGGAAGCGCTCCACCATCTCCGCGGGTGAGAGCAGCACGCACTCGTGGTTGCCTCGGCGTTCCGCCTCGCAGCCCTCGAGGGAGCTGCGGTGGCGGACGGCGACGAGGACGTCCTGAAGCGGCGCGCGCCGCGGGTGGTGCGCGTGAACGTCCCCGGTGACGATCGTCGGCACGCCGAGCGAGCCGGCGAGATCGCGGAGCAGCGCATTCCGCCGCGCGTCACCGCGCTCGTATGGACGCTGCAGCTCGACGTAGAACCGGTCGGGGCCGAAGGCACGCGCGAGCCGGGCGGTTGCGTTCGGGTCGCGCACTGCCAGGCCGTGCCGCGCACAGCCGGAGAGGCAGACGAGCCCGTCGTTCAGCTCCTCCAGCAGCGCCTGGTCGAGCGCGGGATCGCCGGGCGGCTGCGACTCTCTTCCTTCGGGTCTCGTGTGCGCATGCGCGGCAGTGATGAGCCGGCAGAGGTTCGAGTAGCCCTGCGGCGTCTCGACGAGCACGGTCACGTGGGAGCGGTCCGCGAGCGTCAGCTCCGCGCCTGTGATCGGGCGAACGCCGAAGTGCTTCGCGGCGTGCGCGAACTCGAGCGATCCGTACACGCCGTCGTGGTCCGTCAGTGCGAGAGCCGGATAGCCGAGCTCCGCGGCGCGCACGGCGAGCTCCTCCGGCTGCGACGCGCCGTCGAGGAACGAGTACGACGAGTGGGCGTGCAGCTCGACGTAGTCGACCGCGCCGGATTCGCCGGTCGTCATACTCGTCCGCCATGGACGGCGTCGTGCTCAGGCCCGGCGAGGGCGAGGCCCTCTTCGGCGGCCGGATCGTGATCAAGGCGGGCTTCGAGCAGCTCTGCATCACGGAGTCGCACTTCCCCGACGCGCGGCCGGGAGCACGCGCGCACCTTCACCGGCTGCACGCGGACTCGTTCTACGTGCTCGAGGGCGACCTTGCCTTCCTCGTCGACGCCGACGAGATCGCGTTGCCCAAGGGCGCGTGCGTCTGCGCACCGCCCGGTCTCGTGCACGGGTTCCGAAGCACGTCGCCCGCGAGGTTCCTCAACTTCCACACGCCCGACGGCGGATTCGCCGACAACCTGCGCGCGCGGGATCGCGGCGAGGAGGGCGGCTTCGACAGCTACGACGCCGAGCCCGGGAGCGGCCTGCCCGCCTCGGACGCGGTCCTCCTTCGCCCGGGGGAAGGAGAGCACCTCCCGGGCGAGACGCTCTTCCCGACGATCAAGATCGGACGTGACGAGCTCTCGCTCGTCGAGTTCGAGCTGAGAGCCGGCTTCAAAGGCCCGGAGCCTCACACCCACGACGACCACGTCGACTCGTTCTATGTCCTCGAGGGCGAGCCCGAGTTCCTCATGGACGGAGAGACGCTCAGGCTCGGCAGCGGATCGTTCGTCGCTGCGCCGATCGGCCTCGTGCACACGTTCTCGAACCCCGGCCCGGAGCCCGCGCGCGTGCTCAACATCCACGCACCGAGCAGCGGCTTCCACGACTTCCTCCGCAACAGGAGCTGACGTCTCAGGCCCCTCGCTGGGTGAACCAGCAGCTGCGCTCCTCGTCGCGAAAGACAACGGCGTTCTCCCCTGACTGCAACACGACCTCGAAGTAGCGCCGGGACACCGGCTCCTCCGTCCACCACCGGTCGACCACCCGCCATTCCTCGCGGACGAGCTCGACCGGCAGACGGTTCACCCGGACGGGCGACCCATCGACACGTGCCTCGACGACGGCCGCACGCGGCTCGTTCAGTCGTCCCGCGGAACGAACAGCGCGCGGGATTCCGGAATGCGCGACCACGGCGCGACCTCCACGACCTGATTCACCGAGCCCGAGCCGGTGCTCGCCCGGACCTGGCGCAGGCCTTCCCGTAGGCGGACGTCCAGCTCACCTCCTGCGGCCGGCAGGAGCTCCAACTGCTGCCCGTCGTGCTCCGTAAGCTCGACGAGCTCCAGACGCAGCTCGAGCACCGGCGCCGGCAGCTCGGCGAGCTTCGGCGCCGAGCGCGGCCTTCAGCCGTGCGGGCTCGGTCGTCGCGTCGCGGAGCGTCACCGTTCGCCGCCACGACCCGCCGCCGACGAGCCGCGCGGACAGCGCGACCTTCCGGACGAACCGGTCCGCCCGCTCCGGACGCGCCATGAGCGTCTCGAGCAGCGCGGCGAACGCGCGCCGCAGCGTCAACTCGTTGCCGACCGCCTCGGGGAACTCGAGCGCCTCGACGATCTCCGCCGGCGGTCGCCGTCCCCGTACCCGTGCGGCCTTTCCACCTCTCGCTAGGCCCCAGGCGCGCCGGCCGTCCGGCCCCAATCGTTCGGCCACAGCGCCACCCGGGAGCCCAGCAAGCTGTCCGATCTGTTTCACGCCGAGCTCGTGGAGCTCCGCACGCCGTCGCGGCTCCATCGGCACGAGCTCGAGAGGGAGTGGCGCGAGAAAGTCGGACAGCCGGTCGTCGGAGACGACCAGAATCTGCCCGGGGCGCGCGACGTTCGCGGCCGCGAGTGCGGCGAACCGGCGCTGCGCTGCGCCCGCACGTGGATCCCAGGCAGGACCGACGGCGGCCAGGGCGCGCCGAAGCGCGGCCTCGAGCCCGCCGTACAACCTCTCCACCCCGCGCGTCTCGAAGTAGACGCAGCCGGTTCCGGCCGTCTCCACGGCGAAGCCCGAGTCCTCGAGCGAACGCAGGATCTCCTCCCACGCCTGCTCGGCGGCGGCCGGATCCTGCTCGACGAGAACGAGCCCGGGGCACGTCGCCAGCGCCTCCCCCAGCCGCATGCCCGGACGGACGCCGAGCCGCTCCGCCGGGCCCGTGACGGGGCCGATGAGGGGCTCCGTCCCGGCCGCGGGAGCGAGGGCCGCCGGCCGGAGGGCCAGGCGCGGGTGCTTGCGCAGCGCGGCCCGGAGCTCGAAGCCGGGGATGAGGAGGCAGGCGATCACAGGAACGTATGTTCTACACGAACGTATGTTCGATGTCAAGGGTTCCGCCTGCCCGCGCCGAAAACGGTCCGCCCTATGCGCGCCAGGGCGCTCCTTGCTCTGCCGCTCATCGCCCTCGCGGCTGCCGCCTTCACCCCCCAGGCCGCCGCAGGCGACGCGGCCGTTGCCGCCCTTCAGGTCGGCCTGCAGTCGCGTGGGCTCTACCGGGGGCCGATCGACGGGGTGGGCGGGCCGGGGACAGCCGCCGCCATCCGTCGTCTCCAGCAGCGCGCGAAGATCAGCGTGGACGGTGTCGTCGGGCCGCAGACACGCCGCGCACTCGGCCGCTTTGCCCGCCACCCGCTCGGCAGCCGCCCGCTCAAGGTCGGGAAGACCGGCTGGGACGTCGCCTCGCTGCAGTTCCGGCTCGCCGAGCACGGCTTCCCGTCCGGCGCCTTCGACGGGATCTTCGGCCCGCACATCCAGTCCGCGCTCACCCGCTTCCAGGAATGGGCGAACCTCGGAGCCGACGGCGTCGCCGGCCCGGCGACCCTGAAGGCCCTCGCCCGGCCGGTCCCGGCCGTTCCCCTCCCCCTCGCCTGGCCGTTGACGAACCCGGTCATCGGCGACCGCTTCGGGCCGCGCGGCAGCGCGTGGCACGCCGGCGTCGACCTCCCCGCGCCGGCCGGGACGCCGGTCTACTCGGCGCGCTCGGGCACCGTCGTCTGGGCCGGCTGGCGTGCGGGCGGCTGGGGCTTCCTCGTCACCGTCGCCCATGGCCGGGGCGAGCGCTCGATGTACGCCCACCTCTCGCGCATCGACGTCCGCGTCGGCGTCTGGGTCGGAGAGGGAGTGCGGCTGGGCCTCGTCGGCGCGACGGGCGACGCGACCGGTCCGCACCTCCACTTCGAGGTGCGCGTGCGCAACGCCTCGGTCGACCCGCTCCGGATTCTCCCCAGCCTCTAGGAGAACGTCACGAGGGCGTCGTCCATGCGACGCGCGCCGGCGTGGCACCACGCGCGCGCTCGCGCGAGGAGCCTTCCGCACCCGTCCTGCCGGAACGACCCGTTCGTCACGACGGCGAGCGTCCGGCCGAGCCACGAGTAGCAGCTCTCGCGCGCATCCTTCGGCATGCGCGCGCACCCGCGGATGAGCCGCAACTGCTGCGCGGAACGGCCGGCGAGCGCCTGGTCGGCGATGCCGCGCACGCATGCGTCCGCGTCGGCGCCCTCGAGGCCACGGCACACATGCATCTGCTCGAAGGGATCCGACGAGATCGTAAGGGTCGCCGCGCTGATACACCCGAAGCGCTGAATCGACCGGAGGCCGCGGCACTGGCGAACGAGGTCGGCCGGCGTACGGATCGGCTGCACCACCGGCTGCTCGAGGAAGTAGCGGTACCAGCACGGCCGCACGTACGTGAGCCGTCCGTCGCACAGCACGCGCGGCGACAGCGCCCGGCCGCGCGGCCGCACGGTGTCGTCCGCGCCCCGCAGCGAGATCCAGTAGTCGTGGAAGACCCCCTGCGCGCAATCGGGAGCGACGTCCGCAGAGAGTGCACGGCACGCACGCACGGACTCGCCGAGATCCCCGTGGTAAGCCCGCAGGAGCGCATGGCCGAGGCCGTGCACGCAGGTGTACGCGCGGTAGCGCGTCGGGAGACGCGAGCACGCGCGGGCCGCGGTCGCGCCTCCCGACCTCAGGATCTGCGGGCCGAGGTACATCACAAGGCCCATGCCGAACCCGGCGGAGCAGTTGGGGTTGTTGGACCGCGGGACATAGCGCTGGAGCGACGAGAGCGTCAGGTGATGCGCGCGGGCGAACTCGCGTCCCACCTCGTGCATGAGGACGTGACAGCTCGCCGCAACCGTGCCGCCGACGGTGAGGACACGCCTGTCGATGCGCGGCAGCTCCTTCGCCGGGTCCTTCGAGGCCTCGACGTCCTGCTTGAGAAGGCGCACGTAACAGTGGAACTGCGCCTCCACGTTGTGGATGACGCTGCACTGCCACAGCCATGGCTTCGGGGTCGCGGCCGCGGTCGCTCCGCGCACCGGCAGCACGAGGACCGCCGCTGCGGCAACGAGGACGAGCGCCGCCCTCACGCCCGCCTCACCTCCGCGGCCGGGCCGACGGAGCCGACGAGCTTCGGGACGACGTCGAGAACGCTCTCGCGCGTGCAAAAGGCGATGTCCTCCTCCAGCCCGGGGGGTCCGTACGTGCGCGCGTTGATCCCGTCGAGCGGAGTCGGGAACGCCCGCGCGAGCAGGTCGGCTGCGACGGCCGAGTCCGTCCGTTCCGCTCCGTCCAGACGCTGCACGATTCGTCCGGCGCAGTAGACGTCGTCGAGCGCAAACGAGCCCTGGAAGCCGGCGCACACGACGGCGACGTCGCGCCCGTTCACCGCGCCCGCGACGGCGTCGAGGTTGAGCAGGCTGCCGAGGACGACGTCCTCGCAGCGCTCGGCGGTCTCGAGGATCGCCCGCGTCCCGTTCGTCGTCGAGAGGATCAGCGTCCGCGCCCGTGGCTCCAGGTACTCACGCGGGGAAGCGCCGAGGTCGAAGCCGTCGATCCGCACCGCCTTCCGCTCGCCGCCGACGAGCGAGTCTGGGATCTCGTCCCGCAGCGCGCGGGCGTCGTCGACCTCCGCGCAGCAGAGCACGCGCTCGTATCCGGCCGCGAGCGCCTGCGCGATCGTCGAGGTCGCACGGATGACGTCGACCACGATCCCGAGCGGTGCAGGAGCGGCCTCCTGCGGGGTGAAAGCGACCTCCACGCGCATCCCGCCACTACGCTACTTCTCACATGACTGACACCGCCGAGAGGACCTGCTACCGACACCCGGACCGCGTCACCGGGCTCTCCTGCTCGGAGTGCGGACGGCCCATCTGCACCGAGTGCATGACGATGGCGCCGGTCGGAATTCGCTGCCCCGAGCACTCCGGGAGGCCCCAGGGCGTCCAGCGCGTGGCGGGCGGCGTGCGCCGCGCGAGCTACGAGGGCGCCGGCGCGAAGGTGACCAGGATCCTCATCGGGCTGAACATCGCGGTCTACATCGCGGAGCTGCTGACCGGCGGCGGCGTGAACGGCACGGGAAGCTGGATCTACGAGAAGGGCGTGCTCGTCGCCGGTCACGTGATCGACTCGAACGGGAACATCATCGGCGTCGCCGAGGGCGACTGGTGGCGGCTCATCACCGCGGCGTTCCTTCACTACGGGCCGCTCCACCTGTTGCTGAACATGCTCGGGCTCTACTGGTTCGGGACGCTGCTCGAGGAGCGGATCGGCTCCGGCCGGTTCCTGCTGCTCTACATCGTGTCCGGGCTCGCGGGGTCGGCCGGCGCGCTCGTGCTCGATCCGACGACGCCGACCGTCGGCGCCTCGGGCGCGATCTTCGGGATCCTCGGCGCCGGCTTCGTGCTCGAGCGCCAGCGCGACTACGTCTTCGGTGGCAGCGCCCTCGGGATCATCGTCATCAACCTCGTCTTCACGCTGACCTTCCCGAGCATCTCGATCGGCGGGCACATCGGCGGCCTCATCGGCGGCGCCGTCGCGATGCTCGGCATGACGCGATTCGGACGCGCGAACGCCGCCTACGGAAACCCTGGTCTCGCGGGAACGCTCGCGGTCGTGATGGTCGGAGTCGTGAGCATCCTCGTCGCCTACTTCAAGGTGCGGGGCTACGCGACCTAGGAGCGTGCCGTTGGCCGTCGTCCTCGTGGATGCCGAGAACGTGCGCAGGTCGCTCTGGCCGAACATGTCGGGCGACGAGCTCGTCGAGTCGAGCAAGCGCTGGGGCGATCGGAACGGCCATGACATCCAGGTGGTCTGGGAAGAGCCCGAGCCCGCGGACGACCAGATCGCCCGGCTCGCGCGCGAGCTGAAGCCTCCCGTCTGGGTCGTGACGTCGGACCGCGGCCTGCGCGAGCGCGTGCACGATCACGCGGAGCGCATCATCGGCGGCGGTTCGTTCGCACGCGAGCTGCGCCGCGGCTAGCGCCAACCCCCTTTCCGGGGGAAACCCGGCCGGATCGAGGTGCCGATCCATGAGGTGTGGGCCGGCCGCTGCTCACTCTCGTCGCCTTCGCCGCGATCCTTGCCGCGGGCTGGGCCTTCGCGCCCTCGAACGCCGTCGGTCACGTCGTGATCGACGAGACGCCGTCCCAATGGGTTCACGTGCAGCCCCCAACGCCGGCGGCTCACCTGATCGCGCGCGTCCGTTCGGGGCACACGGTCTCGCTGCGCAGCCGCCCGTTCGGCCCGGTCGTCGCGCACGTCGGTTCGATCACACGCTTCGGCTCACCGCGGGCGCTCGGCGTTGTCGCAACGCGACGCGGCCGATGGCTTGGCGTGACGGAGCCTGGAATCGGGAACAACCGCGTCGTCTGGATGGATGCCGGCGCCCACGGCGTGCACTACGCGCACACGAAGCTCGAGCTCGACGTCGACCTTTCGGATCGCACGCTCGCACTTCGTCGAGGCGCGACGACCGTGCGGCGGATGGGCGTCGGCGTCGGCGCGTTCGACTCCCCCACGCCGACCGGTCGCTTCTCGGTGACCGACAAGCTGCGCGGCGCCGGCTTCAGCGCCTCGTACGGCTGCTGCATCCTCGCGCTCTCGGCCGTGCAGCCGCACCTTCCGGACGGCTGGACGGGCGGGAACCGCGTCGCGATCCACGGCGCGCTGTCGGCGAGCGATTTCGGCGAGGCGGTGTCCGCCGGCTGCGTCCACGCGCGCGAGCGCGACCTTCGCTTTCTCATGCGCGTCGTCCCGCTCGGCACGCCGGTCGTCATTCGACCGTAATTGCCGGCTCGAGCTCGAGGAATGCGCCGAAGCGCTCGGCCTCGAGTTCGAGCTCGGTCCGCTGAGCTCGCGTGAGCTTTCGGGCAGGCTGCACTGTCACCTCGATGCGCTTGCTCGTCTTCCGGCGTTCCCAGAGCCCCGCCGCCACGCCGTCGATGAGGAGGAACCGGACGCCGGCCGGTCCTTCGTAGCGCCCGCGGCCGTGGGCCGCGACCTGCTCTCGCACGGGCGCCGGCACGAGATGCTCTCGCTCTCGGAACCCCATCACGTAGACGTCGTATTCAGGCACGAGCCGAACGCACGTCCTCGGCTTGCGCGGAAAGGACGTGTCTCCGGCGAGCACGAAGGCGGGACGGCCTTCGACGTCGACCTCCCGCACGTCGACGCCCCCGAGCTCGGGCGCGCCGAACCAGGACTTGAAGTCCGACGGCCGCGCCGGTCCATAAGCGTGCAGAAAGCGCCGGCAGACCTCGCGAAGCGCGTAAGCCTCGTCGACATCCTTCCAGCCTTCGACCCACTGGTCGGGCCGCACGAGCGTGACCTTGCTCCCCTGCGGGGGTCCCTGGCACAGCTCGCCCGTGAAGAACGAGAACCCGGAACGCAGACGACCTTCGTGCTTGCGGCCCGCGCGGCGGACGACCTTCGCGACGAGCTCGTCGCGGAGCAGCGGCTCGCCGTCGAAGGCGTCCCAGACGGCCCGGGTCAGCTTCTCGGCGTCTTTCGCATTGACGGGTGGGTGCAGGACTCCCTGCGGGTCCCGCCACTCCGGGAGCGGTCCCGTCTCTCCGCCCACGGCCCGCCGAGCTGCCAGCCACAGCGACAGCTCGTCGGCCGGATGCAGGTGCAGTGTCCCGCGGACCGTCCACGCCTTGACGAGCGTCCGGTCGCGCCAGAGCGCGTCGCGAACGTCGGCCTGCGTGATGCCGCCGACGCGGGCGGCCAACTGGAGCTCCGCGGACGCCTGGACTTGCGCATGCACTCCTCCGACCGCGCGCACGACCTCGACCAGCCGTCCGGCCGGCGCGCGCCGGACGAGCGAGCTGCGCTCGAGCCGCCGCGCGCGAACGGCCTCCCAGTTCAGAAGAAGTCTCGGCGGTCGAGCAGCTTGCCGCCGACGAGCCACGCGAAGGAACCGCGCTCGAGGATCTGGAGATGCGCGGCGCCCGGGTCGTCGTCCGAGTGCGCCTCGCGGTACTTCGCGATCCAGGAACGCACGGCGTCCTCGGAGTCGAAGCGCGCGACCCGCTCACCGTCGACGAGGATCGCGTAGTTCGTCCTCAACCCCCCGCGGCGGCGTACTGGACGGAGCCTTTCTCGGCGAGCGCGGCCTGTGCCGCCGCGAGCCGTGCGAGCGGTACGCGGTAGGGCGAGCAGGACACGTAGTCGAGCCCGAGCTGGTGGCAGAAGGCGACGGACTTCGGCTCGCCGCCGTGCTCGCCGCAGATCCCGACCTTGAGGCCCGGCTTGACCGAGCGCCCGCGCTCGACCCCGATCCGCATGAGATCGCCGACACCTTCGACGTCCAGGGTCTCGAACGGGTTCTTGTCGAGCACGCCGTCCTCGAGGTAGTGCGTGAGGAACTTTCCCTCGGCGTCGTCGCGCGAGAACCCCAGCGCCGTCTGCGTGAGGTCGTTCGTCCCGAACGAGAAGAAGTCCGCCTGGCCCGCGATCTCGTCGGCGCGGATGCACGCGCGGGGCAACTCGATCATCGTCCCGCACAGGTACTCGGTGTCCGGCGCTTCCTCCTCGGCCACCCGGACGGTGAGCTCGCGCAGGCGGCGGAGCTCCTCCTCGAAGCCCACGAGCGGGTGCATGATCTCGACAAGCGGCGCGTCCGACGTGCGCGACTCGACCGCCCTGGCGGCGCGCATGATCGCCCGCACCTGCATCTCGTAGATCTCGGGCCACTGCAGACCGAGCCGGCAGCCCCGCGTCCCGAGCATCGGGTTCGACTCCTGGAGCTGCTTGATGCGCCTCCGCATCCGGTCGTCGGTCGCGTCCTCGAGCGGCGGGAGGAACTCGTGCAGCGGCGGATCCAGCAGCCGGATCGTCACGGGCAGGCCGGCCATTGCCTCGAAGATCCCCTCGAAGTCGCTCTGCTGCATCGGCAGCAGCTTCTCGAGCGCCGCCCGCCGGCCGTCTTCGCCCTCGGCCATGATCATCTCGCGCACGACGGGAAGGCGGTCCTCGGCCATGAACATGTGCTCGGTCCGGCACAGGCCGATTCCCTGCGCGCCGAACTCGCGCGCTTTCGCGGCGTCCTCCGGCGTGTCGGCGTTCGCGCGGACGCTCAGACGCCGGTAGTCGTCGCCCCAGCCGAGGATCGTCTCGAGGTCGTCGTTCACCTGCGGTGCGACGAGCGGCACCTCGCCGACGATGACCGCGCCCGTTCCGCCGTCGAGCGTGATGACGTCGCCCTCTCCGAGCGTCTGGTCGCCGAGGGCGATTGTGTGCTCGTTCAGGTCGATGGACAGCGCGTCGCACCCGGCGACGCACGGCTTCCCCATCCCGCGCGCGACGACGGCTGCATGCGAGGTCATCCCGCCGTGGGCGGTCAGGATCCCCGCCGCCTGGATGAGCCCGTGGATGTCGTCCGGCGTGGTCTCCCACCTGACGAGGATGACGCTCTCCCCCGCCTTGCCCCGCTGCTCCGCGGTGTCGGCGTCGAGCACGACCTCCCCGCAGGCGGCGCCCGGTGAGGCGTTGAGGCCCTTGGCCGCCACCTCCCAGGACGCAGACGGGTCGAGCATCGGATGCAGCAGCTGCTCGAGCTGGTCCGGGTCGATGCGCACGACCGCCTCCTCGCGGGAGATCAATCCCTCTTCGACCATGTCCACAGCGGCCTTGACCGCCGCGGCCGCAGTCCGCTTCGCCGAGCGCGTCTGCAGGAGATAGAGCTCGTTGTCCTCGACCGTGAACTCGATGTCCTGCATGTCGCGGTAGTGCTGCTCCAACCGCTGCATCGTGTCGAGGAGCTGGCGGAACGCGGCGGGCATGCGCTGCTCCATCTCCTGGAGCGGCTGCGGCGTGCGTATGCCAGCGACGACGTCCTCGCCTTGCGCGTTCGAGAGAAACTCTCCGTAGAGGCCCTGCTCGCCCGTTGACGGGTCGCGCGTGAAGGCAACGCCGGTCACGGACTCGTCACCCTTGTTGCCGAACACCATCTGGACGACGTTCACTGCAGTACCGAGGTCGTCCGCGATGTCGTACGTGCGCCGGTACACCTGCGCGCGCGGCGAGTCCCACGAGTCGAAGACGGCCCGCACCGCACGCGTGAGCTGCTCGCGTGCGTCCTGCGGGAAGTCCCGTCCGGTCTCCTCGCGATAGATCGTCTTGTAGCGGTCGATCAGCGCGCCGAGGTCGCCCTCGTCGAGGCCGCTGTCGTCCTTGACCCCCTTCGCACGCTTCGCGTCCGTGAGCTCCTGTTCGAAGCGGTGCCCGGCGATGCCGTCGACGACCTCGCCGTACATCTGGATGAGACGACGGTACGAGTCGCTGGCGAAACGCGCGTTCCCGGTCCGCGCGGCCAGCCCCTCGAAGGCGGCGTCGTTGAGCCCGAGGTTGAGGATCGTGTCCATCATCCCGGGCATCGAGATCGCCGCTCCCGAGCGGACGGAGACGAGCAGCGGATCGGCGGCGTCGCCAAAGCGCTTGCCGCTCTTGCGCTGAAGGGCCTCGAGGTGAGCGTCGATCTCGTCCTCGAGCCCGTCGGGCATCGAGCGCCCGTTCCGGGAGTACTCGCGGCACGCGTCCGTCGTGATCGTGAACCCCGCCGGAACCGGCACGCCCATCTGCGTCATCTCGGCCAGGCCGACGCCCTTGCCACCGAGCAAGTCGCGCCCGCCGTCAGAGGGCTCGTCGAAGTCGTAGACGTACCGGACGCCTGCCAAGGACGGAATCCTCTCACAAACCCCCTGCAATACTCAGCGTTATGGTCGAGCGGCAGATCGTCGCCATGGGCGGGTTCGCGGACGAGCGGCTGCTCGACCACGTACTCGGCCTCGCCCGCGGCACCCGTCTGCTCTATGTCCCGACCGCCGGCAACGAGGATCCGGGGCGAACAGTCGAGTGGTACGAGCGGCTTCGGGGGCGGGCCACGATGACGCACCTCCACTTCTTCCCCTGGCCGCCCCCGGGCCTCAGAGAGCTCGTGCTCGAGCACGACGTCATCCTCGTCACGGGTGGGAACACGGCGAACGCGATCGCGATCTGGCGTACGCACGGATTCGACGAGATCCTCCGCGAGGCATGGGACGCCGGTGTCGTGCTGTCGGGCTGGAGCGCCGGGATGATCTGCTGGTTCGAGCACGGCGTCACGGACTCGTTCGGGCCGGAACTCGCTCCGATGGACTGTCTCGGATTCCTCCCCGGCAGCGCGTGTCCGCACTACGACGGCGAGGAGCGCCGGCGGCCGGTGTACACCCATCTCGTCGGCGCCGGCTTCCCGGCAGGCGTCGCCGCGGACGACGACGTCGCCCTCCTTTACGTCGGCACGGAGCTGCGAGAGGCGGTCACGACGCGCGACGGGGCCGCGGCCTTTCGCGTTACTCCCGACGGCGAGGAGCGGATCGAGCCGGTACTGCTCTCGTGAACAGCTCCGAGCACTGGGAGCGCGAGGCCGAGCGCTGGGCAGCCTGGGCACGTGAGCCGGGCCATGACTCATACTGGAGCGAGTCCGGCCCGCCTTTCTTCGAGCTCCTTCCTCCCCCCGGTCGAAAGACGCTCGACCTGGGTTGCGGTGAAGGTCGGGTCGCACGCGACTTGAAGAGGCGCGGGCATCACGTGGTCGGCATCGACTCGTCGTCGACGCTGATCCGTCTCGCCCGCGAGGCCGATCCGACCGGGGAGTACGTGGTCGGCGACGCCGCCGTCCCCCTCTTCGACGCTGCGAGCTTCGACCTCGTCGTCGCGTTCAACTCGCTCATGGATGTCGACGACATGCCCGGCGCGGTCCGCGAGGCCTCCCGGGTCGTCGAGCCGGGCGGCCGCTTCTGTGTCTGCGTCACGCATCCGATGCGCGACGCGGGACGGTTCAGAAGCGCCGATCCGGACGCACCATTCGTCATCACGGGGCCGTATCTCGGCAAACGCAAGTTCGGCCCGATGACGATCGCCAGAGGCGGCCACGAGGTGACCTTCGCCGGCTGGACGTACTCGCTCGAGGATTACGTGCGAGCGTTCGAGGACGCCGGCTTCCTGATCGAGGCTGTTCGCGAGCCGCCGGATCCGGATCGACCAATTCCAAACTTCCTGCTGCTGAGGGCCGTCAGAGCTCAGTGATTCGCCTCTCTCGGGCTCGGCGCCGACGTCGCGACGAAGTCGGCTGAGCCGTCGTTCGTGTCGTGCCCGTCGGGGATGCGGCCGACGCTTGTCCCGGGCTCGGCCGTCACCGTCGGCGCCGCGGCCGGCGCCGTCTCGACGAACGCGTTCGTTGCATCGCCGTACCCGACTGAATCCACGATTGCGCCGGAGGCCTCACGGATCGCCAGCCCGCCGGCAGTTGACGAAAGACCCTGGGTGAACGACTGGTCCGCAGGTGCACCGCCTGCGTACGCGCTGCCTCCGAAGAGGTAGAGGCCGCCGGGCGCAATGTTCGTGCCCGCCGGCAGCGTCGCCAGGAGGACGTCGGACGTCCCTGCCGCCGACCGGTAGACGAGCTTCCAGCCGCCGACGTCCGCCGGTACGAGGCCGGCGTTGACGATCTCGACGAACTCGTCGGCGAGGGAGCTGGACGTCCCGACGGAGAACTCGTTCACCCGCAGCGCGGCCGAGCCGCCGGATCCCGATTCGGCGCACGTGATGACGGCGTGCCGCGATGCGTCGTAATCGAGCGTGATGCGGCCCGAGCTCCCGCCTGCGCGGCAGGCGAGGCCGGCGAGTGCGTCGAAGCTCGTCAGGCCGGGGCCCGGCTCGCCTCGCGGCCCGGCGTCTCCCTTCGGTCCGGCTAGGCCTTGCGGGCCGACCGGGCCGCGGTCGCCGGCCGCGCCCTTTTGGCCTGCAGGACCTGCGGGTCCCTGCCGTCCGGGTTGCCCGACGGCGCCTGCCGCCCCTGCCGGTCCCGGCGGTCCGGCCGGCCCGCGCACGTTCCAGGCGAGTGCCGTTTCGCCCCGTCGGCAGCGGCCACCCTCCGAGAGGGCCCGGAGGACGCCGTTCGCCCGCTTGCAGGCATGGATGACCTCACCACCGTTACGTGCTCCGCTGCTCCACGCGCCCGCCGCCGTCGCCGCCAGCGCGGCTGTGGCTGCAGCGCCGATTCGTAACCCGCTCACGCGCATGCGTCTCCTCCCGGTTGTTGATGTCCTCCAACCGGGATAGCGGCGGTGTGTGGCGAGAGCTAGGGGTCCTGCGCGTGTCGGCACGCATCCGACACGCCGGCGTCACACCCTCAGCGATTGCGGCGAGCGCGGAACTCGGCCACCCAGGCAAGACCCCTGAGGCCCAGCCAGATCGGTGTCAGCAGCACGTAGAAGACCACGAGCGCCACGCCGAGTGTCGCCCACCACATCGCCCAGCGTGACACGGACACCGGCGGCTTCGGCTTCACGTGGCCTTCGTGGCCGCGGCTTCGGCCTTGCGGCTCTCGACCGTCCGCAGGATGCGCTGTGCCGTCTCCTCGATCGAGAGCTCGGAGATGTCGATGACGGGGCAGCCGAGCCGGCGGTGGATTGCGGCCGCCTCCTCCAGCTCGTCGTAGATCTCTTCGAGCCCCGCGTACCGCCGGTTGTTCGCGCCGAGGTTCTGGACGCGCGCACGCCGGATATCGGCGAGCCGATCGGCATGGATATTGAGCCCGACGATCTTGACGGGGTTGATTTCGAAGAGTCCCTTTGGCGGCGTGATCCCCTTGACGACGGGGACGTTCGCCACCTTGTGCCCGAGGTAGCCGAGATAGATCGACAGCGGCGTCTTCGATGTGCGCGACACGCCGACAAGGACGATGTCGGCCTCGTCGAGCCCCGCGCCGACGCCGTCGTCGTACTTCACCGCGAACTCCATCGCCTCGATCCGGCGGAAGTACGCCGGGTTCAGCGGCGCGCGCGAGCCGGGCGTCATCCGCGCCGCCTGGCCCGACACGCGCGCCACGGCGTCGATCGGATGGCCGAGCAGGTCGCAGTAGTGCACACGGGCGCGACGGCAGAGCCTCCGCATCGCGTCGCGAAGCTCAGGGTCGACGAGGGTGTACACGACGACCGCGGCGTGGCCGCGCGCGCTCAGCACCGCTCGCTCGAGATCCTCGACCGTCTCGACCCGCGTGTGCCGGACCTCCTCGAACTCCTGCTCCGGGAACTGCGCCTCGAGCGCCTGGACGAGGCGCGCGGCGGTCTCCCCCGTTGAGTCAGAGACGATGTGCAGCTCGACCGGCGGGTGCTCCGTCACGCGCCCATTGTCGCGGATAACGTCTCGACCCATGGCCGAGCCCGTGACGATGGACAAGATCGTCTCCCTCTCCCGCCGCCGTGGATTCGTCTTCCCCTCGTCGGAGATCTACGGCGGGCTCGGGTCGACCTACGACTACGGTCACTACGGCGTCCTGCTGAAGAACAACATCCGCGAGGCGTGGTTCGACGCGATGGTCCGCAACCGCGAAGACATCGTCGCGATCGACTCGGCGGTCATCCTCCATCCTCAGGTCTGGGAGGCGTCCGGCCACGTCGCCGGCTTCACGGACCCGCTCATCGACTGCCGCACGTGCAAGCTCCGCTTCCGCGCGGACAAGCTCGAGGACTCGAACTGCGGCCGGAAGCCGAGCAAGCGCCCCGGGGAGACGCCGGACTGCGATCTCACCGAGCCGCGCCAGTTCAACCTCATGTTCGAGACGAAGGTCGGCGCGCTGCAGGAAGAGGGCTCGCGCGCGTTCCTCCGACCTGAGACGGCGCAGGGCATCTTCATCAACTTCAAGAACGTCCTCCAACTTGCCCGTCGCCGGCCTCCGTTCGGCATCGCGCAGGTCGGGAAGTCTTTTCGCAACGAGATCACGCCGGGCAACTTCCTCTTCCGCGTGCGGGAGTTCGAGCAGATGGAGATGGAGTTCTTCGTGCCGCCGGACGAGGCCGAGCAGTGGTACCGCTACTGGATCGACGAGCGCTTCAACTGGTACCTGCGGTACGGACTTCGCCGCAGCAAGCTCCGCGTTCGCGAGCACGACGCGGAGGAGCGCTCGCACTACTCCCAGGGCACGAGTGACATCGAGTACGAGTACCCGATCGGCTGGTCGGAGCTCGAGGGCGTCGCGAACCGAGGCGACTTCGACCTGACTCAGCACGGCGAGCACTCGAACACGAAGCTCGAGTACGTCAGCCCGGACGGCGAGCGGTACGTCCCGTATGTCGTCGAGCCCGCGGTAAGCATCGAGCGGATCGTCGTGGCGCTGCTGGTCGACGCCTACGAGGAGGAGGTCGTCGGTGAACGCGAGCGCACGGTGCTGAGGCTGCACCCACGCATGGCTCCGGTGACCGCGGCGATCCTGCCGCTCATCGGAAAGAGCGACGACATGGTCGGCAAGGCGCGCTCGCTCTACGAAGACCTCCGTCGCAGGCACAGCGTCGAGTACGACGACGGCGGCGCAATCGGACGCCGCTACCGGCGTCAGGACGAGATCGGCACGCCATGGGCGTTCACGATCGACGAGCAGACCCTCGAGGACGACACTGTCACGGTGCGCGACAGGGACTCGCTGGCACAGGAGCGACTGCCCATCAGCGGTGTGCTTGACTGGCTCGACGACGCGCTCGAGCGCGACTGGACAACGCCGAAGAGCGATTGAAGACGAGCCCTACGCGCTGTGCAGGGTCCGGAGCCGGAAGTTGCCGAAGTACTCGTAGGCGGCCGTGATGACCGCGAGTGCGTCGCGGGCAGACCTGTCGGTCAGCCCGACCGCGGGTGCCTCCGCGAGTGGACGGGCCAGCAGCCCCTCGATGCCGGTGATCCCCGCGGGCGAGAGCGCGAGCGCATCGATGCCGCAGCCCCGGCAAACGGCGCCTCCGGCCTTCGCGGAGTAGCCGATCAGCGGATCCGTCTCCGTCCCGCACTCCGCACAACTCGTCAGGTGGGGCAGGTAGCCGGATAACCAAAGGAGCTTGAGCTGGAACGAGAGCGCGAGCGGGTCCAGCGCCGGCCTCGACGTCAGCGGCGGCGTCTCGTCGAGCAGATCGAGGAAACGGGTGAGCGCGCCGAACGCGCGCGCATTCGCCTCCTGCTCGGTGAAGAGCCTCAGCATTGCTTCGGCGCCGAGGAGACCGACCGCGAGCCGGTATTGCTGCTCACGGGCGGCGCGGTGCGAGCGGACCAGGTCGACCCCCGTCACGGTCTGCAGCTCGCCGGAGCCCTGATGAAGCATCAGCTCGACGTGGGACAGCGGCTCGAGCCGCGCGCCGAAGCGCGACTTCGTCTTGCGGATGCCCTTCGCCACGGCTCCGATCCGACCGCGGTCCAGCGTGTAGAGATGGAGAACCCGGTCCGCCTCGCCGAACCGGAACGACCGCAGCACGACGGCCTCGGTCTTGTACGTACGCCCGGCCATGGCTGAGCCAGTCTAGTCCCGGGGGTGGAGGAACCTTTCGCGGCCGTTTCTCCGTTCCAACCCATATGGCGAGGGTTCGCGTCTACTCGACCCGGTGGTGCGGATACTGCGTGCGCGCGAAGGCGCTCCTGACGAGCCGCGGCATCGAGTTCGAGGAGGTCTCGCTCGACGACGACCCGGCCTTCCGCCGGAGGCTCTTCGATCACACGGGCGGCTGGACCGTCCCGCAGATCCTCATCGACGACCAGCCGATCGGCGGCTACACGGAGCTTTGGCGTCTCGACCGCGACGGCCGGCTCGCGGAACGCCTCGCCGCCTGAGACGGTCTGCGGGCGACACGGGTCCCGGCGTGCTCGAGCTGCTGGCACGACGGGCAGTACCACGTCCCACGCCCGGCGACGCGGATCTTGTCGATCGGCGTGCCGCAGCGCAGGCATGGCTCTCCCTCCCGGTCGTAGACGCGGAACCGGTCCTGCATCCCGCCGCGGCCACCGTCCGGCGTGGAGTAGTCACGCAGGCTCGCCCCCTGCCGCGCGACGCCGGTCCGCAGCGCGGTCTTGATCGCCCTCGTGATCTCGGCGAGCTCTACCGGCGTCAGGCTGCCGGCCGGTCGCAGCGGGTGGAGGCGCGCCCGCCAGAGCGCCTCGTCGACGTAGATATTCCCTAGTCCGGCCACAGTGCGCTGGTCGAGGAGCGCGGCCTTGACGGGGGCGCGACGGTGCTCGAGCCGGTGCGCGAGCCGACGGGACGTGAACGCGCGTCCGAGCGGCTCGACGCCGACGCGGTCACCGAGGTAGGGGTCGAGCTCGCCCGGCTCGAGCAGGAGCCACGTGCCGAATCGCCGGACATCGCGATACGCAACATCCGATCCGTCGTCTAATCTGACAACAGCTCGCCGGTATGCATCCTCGCCGAGCGCCCCGCCTGCGGCGTGTCGCAGGCTCCCCGTCATCCGGAGGTGAATCAGCAAAGCCCTTCCAGACTCGAACCGGACAATCAGATACTTACCGCGACGCTCGAGCGCCGACACGCGCTCCCCTTCGAGCTCGGCCGCCACCACCGGCGGCTCGAAGGGCCGAACGAGCCGCGAATCCGCGATCTCGACACGGTCGAACCTACGGCCGACGAGGTGCGGCTCGAGCTTGGCCCGGATCGTCTCGACCTCGGGCAGCTCCGGCATCAGGCGATCGTCTCGAGCACGATCGGACGCGACGACGGCGCGTCGGCGCCGATCGTGTAGGCGACGCGCACGTCCGCGTCCGCCTTCCGGGCCGCGTCCTCGTCGCGGGCGTACACCTCCGCCAGCACGTCGCCGTGTGCGACCTCGTCGCCGCGTTTCTTCAGACAGCGGATGCCGACGGCATGGTCGATCTCGTCCTCTTTCGTCTGGCGCCCTGCGCCGAGCCGAAGTGCGGCGAGCCCGATGTCGATCGCGCCGAGCTCGCGGACGAAGCCCGCCTCGTCGGCGACCACCTCGCGCACGACCGGGGCCCGCGGCAGCGAGTCCTCGCTCGGATCGCCGCCCTGGGCCGCGATCCAGCGGTCGTACGCCGCGAGCGCGGAACCGTCGTGGACCGCCGCCTCCGCCCGCTCGCGCGCGGCCCCCTCGTCGACGCCCAGATCCGAGAGCGACAACAAGTGCGCGCTCGCGTCGAGCGCGAGCTCCGTGAAGTCGGCCTCGCCCTCGCCGCGCAACGTCGCGATCGTCTCGCGGATCTCGAGGGCGTTTCCGACGGCATAGCCGAGCGGCTGGTCCATGTCGGTCAGGACGCAGACGACCTCGCGGCCGGCATGCCGGCCGAGCTCCTGCATCAGGTGCGCGAGCTCGCGTGCGTCCTCCAGTGTCTTCATGAAGGCACCGTCGCCGACCTTGACGTCGAGGACGATCGCGTCGGCGCCGGCCGCGATCTTCTTCGACATGATGCTCGCGGCGATGAGCGAGACGTTGTCGACCGTCGCCGTCACGTCGCGCAACCCGTACAGCAGCTTGTCCGCGGGAACGAGGTCAGCAGTCTGGCCGATGATCGCCAGGCCGACGTCTTTCACCTGGCGGAGGAACTCGGCGGTGGTCAGCTCGACGCGGAAGCCTGGGATCGACTCGAGCTTGTCGAGCGTCCCGCCCGTGTGGCCGAGGCCGCGACCGCTCATCTTCCCGAAGGGAACTCCGCAGGCCGCGACGATCGGCCCGACGACGAGCGAGGTCTTGTCCCCCACGCCGCCGGTCGAGTGCTTGTCCACGACCTTGCGGCCGATTGCCTTGCCGAGCTCGATCGTCTCGCCGCTCCGGATCATCGCGTCGGTGAGCGCGAAGGTCTCCTCGGCGTTCAGCCCGCGGAAGTAAACGGCCATGCAGAAGGCAGCCATCTGGTAGTCGGGCACCTCACCGCGCGTGTAGCCGAGGACGAGCTCCGTCAGCTCGTCCGACGCGAGCGTTTGCCCGTCGCGCTTCCGCCGGATCAACTCCCCCGCGTGGATCAACGCTCGGCTGTCAGCGCTCGAGGATCGGTTGGCCGGGGACTCCGCGCGAGGGCGTCTTGCCCCCGAGCCAATGGTTGACCGTCGCGCCGACGTCCGCGAACTCGCCCTCGTGAATGCGGCCGGCCGCGTTCTTGCCCTCAACGTAGGCAAGCAGCATGGCGTGCTCGCGCGAGTGGTCGGTCGAGGGCGTCGTCGGGTCGCAGCCGTGATCCGATGTGATGATCAGGAGGTCGCTCGGGCGGAGTGCATCGAGCAGGTCGGGCAGCCTGCGGTCGAAGTCCTGGAGACAGCGGTGGAAGTTCTCGGGATCGTTCCGATGGCCCCAGAGCATGTCGGTCTCGACGAGGTTCGTGAAGACCAGCCCCTCGTCGATCTCACGCAGGAGCCTCTCCGTTTGGGTGATGCCGTCGACGTTCGACTTCGTCGGGTGCGACTCGTCGATGTCCTGTCCGGCGAAGATGTCGGAGATCTTGCCGACGCCGTGCACCTGCGTGCCCGCGTCCCGCACGAGCGACAGGTAGTTGGGGCGCTTCGGAACGAGCGAGAAGTCGTGACGGTTGGCAGTGCGCTCGAAGTTGCCCGGCTCGCCCGCGAAGGGACGCGCGATCACCCGGCCGACCGCGTGTTTGCCGGTGAGGATCTCGCGCGCGCCGCGGCATGCCTCGTAGAGCTCCTCGAGCGGGATCGTCTCCTCGTGCGCCGCGAGCTGGAAGACGGAGTCCGCCGACGTGTAGACGATCCACTTGCCGGTGCGCTGGTGCTCCTCGCCGAGCTCCTGGATGATCTCGGTCCCGGACGCCGGCTTGTTCCCGAGCACGCCGCGGCCGGTGCGGTGCATGAACGGGTCGATGACGTCATGTGGGAAGCCGTGCGGGTACGTCGGCATCGGCTGCGGCGTGACCACGCCCATCAGCTCCCAGTGTCCGGTGGTCGTGTCCTTTCCCTTCGATCGTTCGATCAGCCTCCCGGCCACGGCCGGCGCTCCAGCCTGCGGCGGACAGCCCTCGAGCGGCGCCACGTTGCCCAGCCCGAGCGCCTCCAGGTTGGGGAGATCGAGCCCGCCGACGGCGCGAGCGACGTTGCCGAGCGTGTTCGAGCCCGTATCGCCGTACTCGTCGGCATCGGGGAGCTCGCCCGCCCCGACCGCATCGAGCACGATGACACACGCCCTCGGCATGGCGGCTATTCTAGGTTTCCCATGCTCGACGTCCTCGGAGTGCTGGCGATGGCTGTCTTCTGCGCGTGCGTGATCACGCTTGCAGCGTCGATCACGTGGGTCGTGGTCAGATACTCGCCGTCGAAGGCATCGAAGTCGCCTTCGTAGAGCGCGCCACTAGACAGGAGACAGCGGCAGCACGTCCTCGAGCGGCATGTAGTCGAGCCCGTGCGCGTCCGCGACAGCTTCGTACGTCACCTTTCCGTCGATGACGTTCACACCGAGAGCGAGCGCAGGATCACGAGCCGCCGCCTCCGTGAGACCGCTGTCTGCGATCGCCTCGACGTACGGCAGCGTGGCGTTCGTCAGGCCCTTCGTCGACGTGATCGGGACTCCTCCGGGCATGTTGGCCACGCAGTAGTGCGTCACGCCCTCGGCCGTGTAGACGGGCTCGCTGTGCGTCGTCGGGCGTGAGGTCTCCGCGCACCCACCCTGGTCGATCGCCACGTCCGCAAAGACGGCGCCGTCCTTCATGCCGGCGACCATCTCACGCGTGAGCAGTTTCGGCGCGAGCGCCCCTGGGATGAGCACGGCGCCGATGACGACGTCCGCTTCCTTCACCGACTCCTCGATCTGGAGGCTCGAGGACATGACGAGGCTCACCCGCCCGGAGAGGATCTGCTCGAGGTGGCGCATCCGGTCGATCGAGCGCTCGAGGATGGTGACGTTCGCCCCGAGGCCGATCGCGATGACTGCGGCGTTGTAGCCGACGATCCCGCCGCCGATGATGACGACGCGTCCCGGCGCGACGCCCGGCACGCCGCCGAGCAGAAGCCCACGCCCGCCGAGCGGCTTCTCGAGGAAGTAGGCGCCTGCCTGTGCGGCGAGGCGGCCGGCGATCTCGCTCATCGGCGCAAGCAGGGGCAGAGCGCCGGACTCGGTCTCGACGGTCTCGTAGGCGACCGCGGTGATTCCGCTCTCGAGGAGCGCACGGGTCAGCGGCTCGTCCGCCGCAATGTGCAGGTACGTGAAGAGCACGAGCCCTTCGCGCAGGCGCGCATACTCGGGCTCGATCGGCTCCTTCACCTTCAGCAGGAGCTCGGCGTCCGCCCACACGTCGTCGACGGACGCGATGCGTGCACCCGCCGCTTCGTATGCGGAGTCGGTAAACGCGCTCCCCTCGCCGGCGTTCGTCTCGACGACGACCTGGTGGCCACGCTGACCGAGCTCGCGAGCGCCTGCGGGCGTCAACGCAACGCGATACTCGTCCGACTTGATCTCCTTTGCGACGCCGATCTTCACGGCGGATCACCCTACCGTTTCGCGAGAATCGCCACGCATTCGGCGCCGTGACGATGCAGATGCGTGCGAGGTGTGGCGGTATCGTCGACCGCGAGGGAGAGAGGGTCGATCACCCCCACCCTGGGCGGGGGTATGTGTCAAGTTTCACTCGCGCTTCTCGCCAATGCGACGACGCTTGTCCTCGCGACAGAAGTCCGGCGTCGTGAAGAATGCCCGTAGCTCACGCCACACGCCGCCGTCCCGATCGATCGCGACCACGGCCACGGCCCCTGGGTGGACGACTACCTCTCGCTCGTGCTTGCCCCAGCGTTCGACCGCAAGGTCGAAGAACTTCCCGTCGTAAACGATCCGCTTGGAGTCCGGCTTCACGCCGCCCAGCGCTCCACGAGCCGGCGCTGCTCGTCGTCGAACCACGGCGGCGAACCGGCAACGGCATTCGAACGTGCCCGTTCGGACCGGCTGGTCGCCGGGATCACGGCGTCGACTCGCGGGTCGGAGAGCGCCCACTTGAGGAGCGCCTGCGCCCACGTCTCGACGCCCAACTCGGCGAGCACATCCACGGGCGGCGAGCGTCGAACGAGCGAGCCCGCGCCGAGCGGACGCATGACGATCACGGCGACACCGAGCTCCGCCGCGAGCGGGAGCAGCTCTCGCTCGCACTCGCGCTCGAGCGGATTGAGCGGAAGCTGCACGGCGTCGAAGCGTCGAGTGCGCAGAGCCGTCGCAAGCTCGTCGAACGCGGATGAGGAGTAGTGCGTCACGCCGATCCGGTCGATCCGTCCGGCGTCGCGCTCGGCCTCGAGCCACGGCAGATGCTCCTGCCAGGCGACGAGGTTGTGAACCTGCTCGATCTCCACGCGACCGAACCACTCGAGCTGCCGCGCAAACTGCGCGCGTCCTCCCTCCACCGAGCGCTCCCAGATCTTCGTGGCGATCACGGCCTCGTCACGCCGTCCGTCGAGCGCCGCGCCGAGCGACTGCTGGGCGCCGCCGTACATTGGCGACGAGTCGCACACACGGCAGCCTGCGTCGAGCGCGGCCGAGACGACCTCGCGCGCCTGCATCGCATCCGCGTCGAACGTGTTCCAGGTTCCCAGCCCGACGACAGGCCCGAGCCGGCGTTCCTCCATCAGGCGATCTGCTCGCCCGCGAGACGCCCCGCGGCAAACGCCGCCGCGAAGAAGAGGGGATCCTCGTCCGGGCCTCGTCCCATGTGCGACAGCGGCAGACCCTCACACGCGGATTCCCACCCGTCGACGTCGACCTCCTCCCTGCCCTCGAGCCAGGCAGGGGCCTCCCACCCCGCGGGCCACGGCGCCGCAACGGGACCGAGGCACAGTCGCAGCGCCGCGCGTGCGTGGTGCGACCCGCCACGGTGGCGCTCGCGCTCGTCCGCTCCGGAGGCGCGGACAGCGAGAACCGGTGATCCGCCGAGCGCGTGCGCCGCGTTCGCCGCGTCGGCGGCGGCAACACCGCCGTGCCCGAAGCTCGACGCCGTTCCGACGATGCCCGGCCCGACGGCGCAGACGACCACGTCGTACCCCTCGGCCCGCGCCCACAGAAGCGCGGACGCAACGGACACACACGCAACGTCGCCGTCGAGGCACGCGCCCACGCCGACCGTCGTCTCGACGAGCCCGCGCTCGTGCAAGACCCGCAACGTGTCGGAGAGGACGACCGGAAGCGCCCCGCCAGGAAGCTGAACGTAGGCGACGCGACGTTCCGCACCGAGCGCCGCGCAGACAGGGGCGACCTGGCTGTGCAGCGAGCAGCAGACCACCGGCATGCCGCCCAGGTCGTCCGCCGACCGCTCGCTCTCCTCGGCGTGCCTGACCGCCATTTGGCCGGGGAGGTACGGAAGCTTCATCACGTGCGCATCCGGCTCGGGGCGCAGGTCGAGGCCGCGGGTCAAATTCACAACGAGCACGTCGAACCCACCGGAGCCGAGCCCGAGCTCGCGCGCCTGCACGTTGACCACAACGTCGTCCCCGACCGCGACGGCGCCTGTCTGCCGCGGGTACGCCACGCACGGCTCGCCCTCGACCTCGATGCGCGCAAGACCCGCGCGCCGCTCGACGACGGCGGTGACGCGACCGCGCCTAAGTGTCTGCATCGCGGGCGGCGTCGACCAGAGCGAGCGTGACCTCGACCATCCCTTCGAGATCCTCGACCGCGATCCGCTCGTCGGGCGTATGGATGTCCTTCATCCCGTTGCCGAGATTCAGGCACTCCATCCCGCGGTCGTTGAAGACGTTGGCGTCCGCCGCCCCACCGCTGAGCCCATAGGAGGGCGTGTAGCCGGTCCGTTCGAGCGCGTCGTGCGCGATCCGCACGACCGAGTCGTCGCGCTTGAAGCGATAGCCGCGGTAGCTCTTCGACACCTTCGTCTCGACCTCGCAGTCCTCGAGCCCCGCCGCGAAGGAGAACGCGTCGACCATCTCCTGGACGAGGTCGGCGAGCTTGCGCTCGTCGTGCGACCTCGCCTCGGCGTCGAGGCTGCACCACTCCGGGATGATGTTCCCCGCGGTTCCACCCTGGATGATCCCGACGTTCGCGGTCGTCTCCTCGTCGACGCGACCGAGCCGCAGGTCGGCAATGGCGCGCGCGGCGGCAGCGATCGCGGAGCGCCCGTCCTCCGGATACATGCCGGAATGCGCGGCGCGCCCGTGGAACCGGACCTGCATCGCCTGCGAGTGGGGCGCACCGAGAATGACGTCGCCGATGGGAGCCGCCTGGTCGTAGACGTATCCGAGTCTCGCGGCGAAACGTTCGTGGTCGAACGCCGCGGCACCGAGGAGACCGACCTCCTCTTTCGGGGTGAAGAGGAGCTCAATACCTGCGTGCGCACGATTCTCGGCGAGCACGCGGCGGGTTCCCTCGAGCATGGCCGCCACCGCGGACTTGTTGTCGGCTCCGAGGATCGTCCCGCCCGCGTTCCGGACGAGCCCCTCGTCGATGACCGGCTCGATCGGTCCTTCGGGCGGCACCGTGTCGAGATGCGCGCAGAAGAAGATCGGGCTGCCGCCGTTCCCGTTCGGCTCCAGCCGGCAGTAGACGTTGCCCATCGTGGAGCCGACCTTCGCCCCGGCGTCGTCCTCGTCGACCGCGAGCCCGAGGTCTCTGAGATATCCGACGACGATGTCGGCGACGGCGCGTTCCTCACCCGGCGGGCTCGGCGTCGCGGCGAGCTCGAGGAAGAGATCGACCACCTCGGACGGCATGGCGCGATCTTAGAGAGAGCTACGCGGAAGCCGCTGCGACCGCGGTCCGCTCGCGCGAACGCTCGAGCGCGGCGCCGACGAAGTCGCGGAAGAGCGGCGCGGGCCTCGTGGGCCGCGACTTGAACTCGGGATGGAACTGGCTCGCCACGAACCACGGATGGTCTGGGAGCTCGACGATCTCGACGAGCCGTCCCTCCTGGAACGTCCCCGACACGACGAGGCCGGCGTCGACGAGCTCGGGCCGGTAGTGATTGTTGACCTCGTACCGGTGCCGGTGCCGTTCGTGCACGACGGGCTCGCCGTAGGCCTCCTGCGCGCGCGTCGACCCGGCAAGCTCGACCGCCTGCGCGCCGAGGCGCATCGTCCCGCCGAGGTCCTCGATCTCCTTCTGCTCGGGAAGCAGGTCGATGACCGGGTGCGGCGTCTCGGGATCCATCTCGGTCGAGTTCGCGCCGTCGAGGCCGATGACGTGGCGGGCGAACTCCGAGACGGCGACGTGCATGCCCAGGCAGATACCGAGGTACGGAATCTGCCGCTCACGCGCGACCCGGCAGGCGAGGATCTTGCCCTCCCAGCCCCGCGAGCCGAAGCCGCCGGGTACGAGCACACCGTCGACACGCTCGAGCAGTCGAGCCGCCTCTTCGAGCGACATCCCCTCGGCGTCCACCCAGCGCACTCGGACGTTGCACCCGTGGTGCGCGCCAGCGTGCTTCAGCGCCTCGTGCACGGAGAGATACGCGTCCTGGAGCTTGACGTACTTGCCGACGAGCGCGATCTCGACGAGTTCGTCGCTGCGTTGGATGCGCTCGGTCAGGTCGAGCCACTCGCCCAGATTGGCATCGCCGAGCGGAAGCTCGAGCTTCTCGCACACCAGGCGGTCGAGGCCCTCGGCCTTCAGCCGCGACGGCACGAGGTAGACGTCGGGCACGTCCGGGCTGGCGATCACGGCTTCCTGTTCGACGTCCGCGAACAGCGCGATCTTCTCGCGGATGTCGAGGCTGAGCTCCTCGTGGGAGCGGCACACGACGATGTCAGGGTGAATACCGATGCGGCGGAGCTCGTTGACCGAGTGCTGGGTCGGCTTCGTCTTCAGCTCGCCGGCAGCATCGAGGAACGGGACGAGGGTCACGTGCAGGTACATGACGTTCGCCGCGCCGACCTCACGCCTGAACTGTCGGATCGCCTCGAGAAACGGGAGCGACTCGATGTCGCCCACGGTGCCGCCGATCTCGCTGATGACGACATCCGTCGGCGACGAGATCGCACTCGCACGGATGCGCGACTTGATCTCGTTCGTGATGTGCGGGATGACCTGGACGGTGGCGCCGAGGAACTCGCCTTTCCGTTCCTTGCGCAGCACGGAGTCCCAGATCGCGCCGGCGGTGTGGCTCGCCGCGCGGGTCAGGTTCTCGTCGATGAAGCGCTCGTAGTGGCCGATGTCGAGATCGGTCTCGGCGCCGTCCTCCGTCACGAACACCTCGCCGTGCTGGAACGGGCTCATCGTTCCCGGGTCGACGTTGAGGTACGGGTCGAACTTCTGCGCCTGAACCTGCAGCCCTCGCGCCTTCAGCAGCCGCCCGAGCGACGCGGCCACGATCCCCTTCCCCAGAGCGGACACGACTCCGCCGGTGACGAACACGTACTTCGTCGGGCGCGCCGTCGAGCTCACGGGCGACGTCCCAGCCGGTCGAGCCTGTCGATGCCCGGCGTGCGCTCGATCCACTCACCGATCGAGGTTCGCTCTCCGAGGACGGTGAGGCCCGCAAGGGCGCCGATCGCTACCCAACGGCCTCGTCCCGTGAATTGCTTCACGGAATTCAAGCCTAGCATGGCACCCAGCGCGTTCGACCCCGCGTCCCCGAGCATTGCCATCTCGCGGAGATCGTAGGGAAGCAGCAGGACGGCGATCCCGACCGGCGCCCCGACCGCAGGCGCGGCGAGGAGGTAGGCCTTCAGCGCGCGGCCCGGACGGGTGTCGAGCTGGTTCAGCGCGTTCGCGGCGAGCCCGACGAGAAGGGCGCCGGAGACCTTGCGCGTCGCGAGCAGCCCGACCAGCGGGATCCCGAGCAGTTTCAGCACGCCGGTCGTCCCGCCGCTGCGGAGATGTGCTCCGAAGCCGCGCTCGGGGCCACTCCAGAGGTCGTCGGCGAGCCCGAGTGCCGAGACTGCGGCGACGGCTGGGCCGCCGGTGGCGCCCACCTTCCAGCCGACGAGCGGGAGACGCAGACCTCGAAAGTTCACCCCGAGCGGCCCGCAGGCGGTGAGCGTGTCGGCGAGCTGTCGTCCCCTGTGCGCGAAGCCGCGCAGGTCACGGCCGGTCGCTCGATGGCTCAACTCGAGCTCCCGCTCCTCGATCCGCAGGCCGGCGCGAGCCGCGTCGATCGTCATCCGGACCTCGCACCCGAAGCCCGGGGCGACCGGGAAGCAGGCGTCTCGGGCCGCCGCCGACAGCATCCGCTGACCCGAGAGCGGCTCTCGGGTCACAACGCCGCCGAGCCACTCGATGAGCACGCGACCCGCCTTCTTGGCGACGCCGAAGCCCCCGCCCGCCCGCTCGGCGAAGACCGCGATCGTGAGATCGGCACGACCGTCCATGAGTCCGGTCACGTCGCCGGCGAGGTCGGCATCGCAGAGGAGGAGACTGCCTGGCACCGCCGCACGCTCGGCCGCCGACAGCGCCTGTCCTTTGCCGCGACGGGGAAGCCGCAGCACGATCGCGCCGGCGTCTTCGGCGATATCCGCGGTCCGGTCCTTCGACCCGTCGTCGGCCACGATCACCTCGGCGCGCGGAAAGCTGCGCCTGAGCATCTCGACCGTCCCGCCGATGACGGACTCCTCGTCGCGGGCGGCGACGAGGATCGTCAGTGGGTCATCCACCCGTGGTCGTCGTGGGTGTCGGCGTCACCTGCGGGAGCGGTCCATCCTTGGCGGTTGGCTTGCCGCCGTAGTTCCCCCTGAGACCCGGCTCGCTGAGCAGGAGCGCCATGGCCAGCTTCCCGGTGGGACTGTCGACGTCGTCGATGGTCGAGAGCCCCGCCTTCTCGAACGCCTTGATCGAGGAGCCGCTGCCGCTGCCGACCTCGACACCCACCGCCGGGACGCCGACGTCGCGCAGGCCCGAGTACAGGCCCTGGAGGAAGCGCGCGGTCGGCCCCGTCTGCTGTGCGGCCGTTCGCACAACGATCACGCCGTCGGCCGGACGCCTCAGCGGCCCGCCCTTCTCCTCCACGATCAGGCTCTCGAGCGCATTCCAGAGCGGGGTGTCCTTGCCGGCGGCGAACTCCTGGCCGAGGGCGTGGCCGAGGTCGCCGAGCTGCTGCTCGCCTGCGTAGGCCGCGAGGAACGGCCGATTCTGCAGCCGCTTCGAGAGACCCTTCAGGTTGATCGGGATGGTCAGCGCGTTGAGGCGGAGGGGCGCGCCCGCCCCGGCGTCGTCGAGCGTGCGCGTGATCGCCGAGCGGACGTCGTTGTCGAACGAGCCGACGTAGAGCACCGCGATTCGCTTGCCTTTGAGCCGGTCGGTCATGACGACCTTGTATGTCTTGTCGACGAAGGTGTGGTCGGAGGCGCCGCTCACCTCGAGCGCGTCGAGCTGAGACTGCAGCCCGTCGCCCCTGGTCTCGGCGCGCCGGAGATCCTCCTGGAGGCGGTCGCGCTCGGTGTCGCCGAGGCCGTGCGATGCCAGGGCGACGCCGACGAGGATGCCGATCACGAGGGCCAGGAAGACGGCGACGAGCGAGACGACGTGGTAGCGGAAATCGAACACGGCCGCGAAAGGTAGCTAGAGCTCCGCCGCCGTCTGATACAGGGCGTGGAGGCGGCCCAGCGCGCGGCGCGGGAGCGTGCGGCTGAGACCGTAGAGCCACGGCGCCTCCACGACGAGCGTGGCGAGCGTCCGTTCCGGCCCGGGCTGCTCGAGATGAAGGTCTGCGTCGATGTGATCTCCCGTCATCGTCCAGGCGAAGCGCTCGGGTCGCTTCACGGTCCGGACGAGGAGCATGCCGCTCGAGGTCGACCGCCGCAGGAGCGTCGGCTGGTCGAAGCCGTGGACCTCCCAGCGCGCGCCCTCGGCGAGCCCGCGCCGGTCGGGACGAACCCCGGCGATGCCCGGCCACCAGTCGCTGAAGTGGTGCGGCTCCGCGATGAACGACCACACGTCGTCGCGGGACGCGAGGAGCTCGCGCGTGGCGGAGGCTCGCGGCATGCTGCAAAGACTAGTTTTCAGCCGATTCCGAGGAGATCGCGAAGGCGCAGCGCGATGTACTCGATGAGATGCCGCAGCGCAGGCGACACGCCGATCGCGACCGCGATCGCGCCGAGGCCGGCGAGCGCGACGAGCGTGAGCGGCCAGAGGCCGACCTGGCGACTGGCGAGCCGGGAGACTCCCTTGGCGTCGACGAGGATCTCCCCCACCTTGAGTCGCGTGATGAACGTCGACGACATCCCGGAGCGGTTCCGCTCCAGGAACTCGATCAGATTGAAGTGCGTGCCGACGGCCACGATGAGCTGCGAGCCCTTCTCGTAGGCGAGCAGCAGGGCGATGTCCTCGCTGATTCCGGTCGCGCGGACGACCTGGTAGTCGAGACCCAGCTCTCGCGCGCGGCCCTCCCCGGGAGCCAGCCCGTCGCGGTAGCCATGGACGAGCAGCTCCGCGCCCGAGCGAAGCGCCGCGTCCGAGACCGAGTCCATGTCGCCGACGATCACGTCCGGCACGTGACCGTCCTCGAGGAGTGCGTCCGCGCCACCATCGACAGCGATCAGCACGGGCTTGAAGTCGCGGACGTACGGCCTCACCATCCGCAGGTCGCGCTTGTGGCCGGGGCCGCGGGCGACCACGAGGGCGTGGCGGTCGCGGAACCGGGTCGCGAGCTGGGGGAAGTCGACGCCGTCGGCGAGCAGCTTTCCCTCCTCCCGGAGGTACCGCATCGTGTTCTCGGCGAACGCCTCGAGCGCCTCGGTGACCCGACCGCGCTGCTCGGCAAGCGAGCGCTCGAGCTGGATCTCGTCGAGGACGCGACCGGCGGCGAGCTGCGTGCCGTTGCGGTAGAGCCCCGCGCCGCGCACGGTCACCAGCTCCCCCTCGTTCACGCGGTCGAAGAGATCGTCGGCGCTCACGTCGATGAGGCGCACGCCACCGCGGACGAGTGCGAGTGGCCCCGGATTCGGAAAGCGTCCCGACTGGGACTCGGAGACGTTGACGACGACGCGCACTCCTGACTCGACGAGCTCCTCGGCCGAGACACGATCGATGTCGCGATGGTCGATGATCGCGATGTCGTCAGCCGTTAAGCGCTTCACGAGGTTCTTCGTCAGGCGGTCGAGCTTCGCGTGCCCGGTGAGCTCGATGAAGCTCATTGGCTCACGCTCGACAGGAACTCGCGCCCGCCGAGCATCCGCTGCAGCTCGTCACGCCGTTGTGCGTCGTCCAGCGAGGCGATGCGCGTGTGCGTCGGATCGCCCGGGATCTTGTCCACCCGGAAGTGCCGGTCCGCCACGCTCGCAATCTGGGGGAGGTGCGTGATGGTCACCACCTGTGCGCGCTCGGCCAGCCGGCGGAGCGTTTCCGCGACTCGGTGCGCCGTCTCGCCGCCGATGCCCGCGTCGATCTCATCGAAGACCATCGTCTCGCCGCCCGCGACGGCGGCGATCGCCAGCGCGATGCGCGAGAGCTCTCCGCCGGATGCGGTCTCGGCGACCGGCGCGAACGGCAGTCCCGCGTTCGGCCGGACCAGGAACGACACCGTGTCGGTGCCCGTCGGGCCGCGCTCTCGCTCTCCGAACTCGACCTGGAACTCGCCCTCGCCCATCCCCACCCCGACGAGCTCGGCGGCGACCGCCTGCGCGAAGCCCGGCGCGGATTCCCGACGCGCCGCCGTGAGCTCGGTGGCCAACCGCTCGACCGCGCTCTCGGCCTTCGCGAGCGCTTCCGCAGCGGCCGCAGCCGGGTCGAAGCCCTCGTCGATCGCTTCGAGCTCTGTGCGCGCTTGGGCTGCGCGCGCGAGGAGATCGGCGTAGGTCTCCGCCTTGAAGCGCCGCTTCGCGTCCGTGATCCGCTCGAGATCCGCCTCGAGCTGTTCGAGCCGGCCGGGCTCGGCCTCGAGCGTTGTCAGGAATCCTCGAAGCTCGCTCGCCGCCTCGCGCAGCCTCAGCTCGGCATCGCGAAGCTCGTCGCCTGCGCGCGCAAGCTCGGGGGCGAGGCGCTCGAGCGGCGAGACCGCTCGCTCTGCCGAGCCGACAAGGGCGGCTGCCCCCTCGCCCTCGTCCGGCGCGAGCGCATCCGCAGCAGCCGCAGCGCCGGCAGCAAGTTCCGTGACGTGGCGCAGGCGTTCCCGCTCTGCACGGAGCTCGTCCTCGGTTTCCGGGTCGAGCCCCTCGGTGTCCTCGACGAGCGCCCGCAGCCCCTGGAGCCGCGCCTCCTCCGCTTCCGCGCCGGTCTGCAGCTCATCGTGTCGCCGTCGGGCGACGACGAGCTCGCGCCAGGCTCGTCGGGCTTCGGCCCGTCGGCGCTGCTGGTCGTCGCCGATGAAGCTGTCGAGCACGTCCAGCTGATACGCGGCGCGTGCAAGGCGGCGCTGCTCGAACTGTCCGGACATCGCGATGAGGCGCTCCCCGGCGGCGGCGAGATCCTCGCGCGCGGCCGCTCGTCCCCAGGCATACGCGCGCGTGCGGCCGTCGGCGAACACGCGCCGGGCGAGTACGAGCCCCTCCTCGTCATCCGGGCGGAGCTCGGCGAGCGACGCCAACTCGTCGTCCTCGAGGACGTCCGGAAGGTCCAACTCGGCTTCGACGTAGGCCTCGCTTCCGCCGGGGCCGATGTAACCGGCGTCACCCTTCGCGCCGAGGAGCAAGCCGATCGCCTGAGCGAGGATCGTCTTGCCGGCGCCGGTCTCGCCGGTGATCGCGTTGAGCCCTGGAGCGAAGGTCAGCTCGGCCTCGTGGATGAGGACGAGGTTCTCGATGCGCAGGCGGCGAAGCATGCCGCCGGAGATGGTAAGCGGCGCAGCAGGTCGACACCATCGTCCAATCGAGGCCCGGCACCGCCGTAGAGGTACACGCGTCTACCGTCGGGAACCCCACCTCCCTCCCCATGCGGGCGAGCGTAGCCCCGTCCGTCCTACGCATGGGAAACGGGAGTGCGCCGGATCTGTGTGATTACGAGGCGAAGGTTTCGCGATAGCGCCGGAAGAAGGTGGCCTCCGGCAGCGCCGCGAGGCGGCTGAGCTGGTCGCTGAGCCGGACCGTGATCGGGACGTCGTGGCCGACCTCCTCGAGCGGGTGCCCGTCGACGAGGACGGCGACGTTCACGTCGGGCGTCCGGTTACGGATGACGAGGTCGAGCCCGCGCGGCACGACCATCGGACGTGCGTGCAGCGAGTGCGGCGCGATGAAGGTCACGGCCATGGCATCGAGGCCGCGCACGAGCACCGGCCCGCCGTTCGACAGGTTGTACGCCGTGGATCCCGACGGGGTCGAGCAGATCATCCCGTCGCAGGGCTGCACGCCGAGGTCCTCGCCGCCGAGCGCCCACGCGAGCTCGACCATCCGCCCGCGGATCGCGCTGAGTGCGACGACGTCGTTGATCGCCGCGCCGCGCATCCCGCCGGCCTCGACCTCCATGGTCGTCAGCTGGACGACGCCATAGTCACCGGCGAAGACCCGAGCGAGACCCGACTCGAGCTCGTTCGCCTGTACCGAGGCGAGAAACCCGACGCGGCCGAAGTTCACACCGATGACCGGGATCTCCGTTCCGAGGAACCGTTGAAGCGCCCGGAGCATCGTCCCGTCACCGCCGAGCACCACCGCGATGTCGGCGCCGCTCAGGTCGTCCTCGGCTTCGCCGACGCCGTGCTTCTCGACCTCCTCGTCCGGAAGGAGCAGCTCGACGCCCGCTTCACGCGCCACCTTCTCCAGCCGCTCGAGCGCCGGGCCGATGGTCGTCGGCTTCCCGTGCGTGATCACCGCCGCACGCTTCACGGCGTCACCTGATTGCAGCTGCGATGCGCTCGTCAATGTCGTCGTAGAACCGGGGCCGCTCATGGTGGACGAGGTGGAGGAACACTTCCCGGTTCCCTTTCGGACCGGGCAGGCCTGAGTCTACGACGCCGACGGTTTGGCCCTCCCACGCGAGCGCGGCCTGTGCCACCTCGCGCACGACACGCTCACGCACCGCGTCGTCACGGACGACACCGCCCTTCGCCTCACCCCGCCCCGCCTCGAACTGCGGCTTGACGAGCACAACCGCCTCCCAGGGCCGGGCCGCGAGCGAAAGAACCGGCGGGATCACGAGCTTCACGGAGATGAACGACACGTCGCACACAATCGAGGTCTGGCGTGAACGGAAGCTCGTCGAGCGTGCGGGCGTTCACGCGCTCGAGGACGGTCACGCGAGGGTCTCCACGGAGTCGTTCGTGCAGCTGCCCGTAGCCGACGTCGACCGCGACCACGCGCGCCGCTCCGCGTTGCAGGAGCACATCGGTGAATCCGCCGGTCGATGCGCCGACATCGACACAGTCGCGTCCGGCCGGGTCGATGTCGAATGCGTCGAGCGCATGTGCAAGCTTTGTGCCGCCGCGCGAGACGTAGGGAGGCGGGCTCGTGACCTCGAGCTCCGTCTCCTCGTCCACCTGCATGCCTGGCTTCGCGTAGCCGGGCACCCGGCCGGCGAGCACGAGCGCCTGTGCCTGGTTGCGGCTCTCGGCGAGCCCGCGCTCGACGAGCAGCACGTCGATGCGCTTCTTCACCTCAGGAAGTGCGCGTGGCCAGGCCCTCGACGATGTCTTCGAGGACACCGGTGTCCGCCGGCACGTCGGCGAGGCGGTCTCGCGCGCGCGCGGCAGCTTCGTCCGCGAGCCGGCGCGACTGCTCCTCGCCGTGACTCAGCACGTACCCGTCGCCGTCGAGGATGTCGTCGACGATCTGGAAGAGCAGGCCAAGCTCCTCGCCGAATGCGCGCCACGGCGCCTGCTCTCGTTCTGGGACCTCCGCCACCCAGGTCGCCATCCCGACCGACGCCGCGAAGAGCCGACCGGTCTTGAGGCGGTGCAGCGTCGCCTCGTCCGGAGCAGCCCCGGTGATGTCGAGGTACTGCCCGCCGATCATTCCGAGCGTCGCCTGGGCGAGCTCGCGGGCGACGTCGACGATCGAGTAGGACAGCGCGAGCCGGAACGCCTCCGCGAGCAACGCGTCGCCGGCGAGCACCGCCACGGCCTCGCCGTACTCGGCCCAGGCCGAGGGGCGTCCGCGCCGCTCGCTGTCGTTGTCGAGCGCCGGAAGATCGTCGTGGACGAGCGAGAAGGCATGCACGAGCTCGAGCGACGCGGCCGCCGGAAGCGCAGTCTCCGCATCCGCGCCGGCGGCCTCCGCGGTCGCAAGGCAGATCACTCCCCGGACGCGCTTGCCGCCGACGAGCGCATAGCGCACGGAATCGGCCTGTCCGTGCAGCTCAGGCGTGAGCGCGAGCTCGCCGACGTAGCCCTCGACGAGCGCGCGGAGCTCGTCAGGTCGCCGCATCTGCGTCCGCCTCACGCTTCGCCCGCTGGAGCTCCTCCTCGATCGCCTTGCTGAGCTCGGAGAGCTCGGCCAGGATGTCGAGCGCCTTCTCGGCGTCCTCCGCCTGCGAGAGCTGCTCGAGCTCGGCACGCGCCTTCTCGAGCCGCGCGAGCAGCTCCTCCGCCCTGGCCAGGGCCTCGTCAGCGCTCATGTCCCACCTGCTCTCTCACGATGCGCCCAAGAATGCCGTTCACGAGCCGGGCCGCGTCGTCCGTGGCGTATCTCTTCGCCAGTGTGACCGCCTCGTCGATCGCCACCTCGTCGGGCACATCGTCCCCGTCCAGCTCGTGGAGTGCGATGCGGAGGATGTTCCGTTCCACTGCGCCCAGCCGATCTGCGGTCCACCCCTCGGCAGCTTCGGTGATGCGGCGGTCGAGCTCCGGGGCGGCGGCCGCGACCGCCTCGGCGGTCTCGCGCGCGAACGTGTCGACGTCGCCCTCGTAGAGCGAGGCCAGCGGCTGGCCGGTGACGTCCCACTGGTAGAGGACGAACAGCGCGGTGCGCCGCGCGGAGCGCCTGCCGCTCACACGACCTCCTCGACCGAGACGTCGATCGCCTCGACGTCGACACCGCACGTTGCCTCGATCGTTGCGGCGACGCGCTCCTGGACGGCGCGGGCGAGATCCGGAAGCACCGTTCCGTAGCGCGCGGCGAGCTCGAGCCTGATGCGGGCGGCGCCGTTCGCGAGCTCGACCTCGAGCCGCCTCCGCCCTCGGCGCACCTGTGCACCGTCGACAGTCTCGGCGGCGCGCACGACGAGGTCGGCGAGGACCGACGGCGGCACCGTGATCGTTCCCTGCGCGTTCTCGACGACGTAGCTCATGAGGGGGTGGTTGCTGCCAGCTCGACGTCTTCGAGGAAGTTCGTGGAGTAGCGGCCGTCACGAAAGTCGGAGTTCTGCAGGATCTCGATCGCGACGTCCCGGGTCGTGGGGACGCCGCGCACGTCGAGCTCTTCGAGTCCACGGAGGCAGCGCGCGATCGCGGAGGGACGATCCTCGTCCCAGACCACGAGCTTCGCGATGAGCGAGTCGTAGTAGGGCGGGATGATCGATCCCTCCTCCACATGCGTGTCGAGCCGGATGCCCGGACCGAGCGGAGGGCGGAAGCGCTCGATCACGCCGGGTGCGGGCGCGAAACCCCGCGACGGATCCTCGGCGTTGATCCGGATCTCGATCGCGTGACCGCGACGCTCGGCGCGGCCCGTGGCGTGAAGGCGCTCACCCGAGGCGATCCGCAGCTGCTCGCGCACGATGTCGACGCCCGTGACGAGCTCGCTCACCGGATGCTCGACCTGGAGCCGTGCGTTGAGCTCGATGAAGTAGTACGTGCCGTCGGGAGCGAGGACGAACTCGAACGTGCCCGCGTTGAGGTAGGAGATCGCGCGGCAGGCATCGGCCACCTCCGTCTCCATCCGTGACCGCGTCTCCTCGTCGAGCGCCGGCGAGGGTGACTCCTCGACGAGCTTCTGGTGCCTGCGCTGGATCGAACACTCGCGCTCCCCGAGCGTGAGCACGCCGCCGTTCTGGTCGCAAAGAACCTGCACCTCTACGTGCCTCGCGGGCGCGATGAACTTCTCGAGATAGATGCGCCCGTCACCGAACGCCGCATGCGTTTCCGCGCTCGCGCGCTCGAACGACTCCTCCAGATCGTCGGGGCTGTCGACGAGGCGCATTCCCTTCCCGCCCCCGCCGGCCGACGCCTTGAGCAGGACCGGGTAGCCGATGTCGGAGGCGGTTGCACGGATCTCCTCGACACTGGCCGCATCGGTTCCCGGCACGAGCCGTAGCCCCGCCTCGGCGAGCGCGCGTTTCGCCTCGACCTTGTCGCCCATGCGCGCCATCACGTCGGCGTCGGGGCCGATGAAGACAAGGTCGTTGTCCTCGCACGCATGGACGAACGCCGGGTTCTCCGAGAGAAAGCCATAGCCGGGATGGACCGCGTCGCATCCGGTCGTCTCGGCGGCGGCGACGACCGACGGGATGTTGAGGTAGCTCTCCGACGCCTGTGGCGGGCCGATGCAGACGGCGCGGTCGGCGAGGCGGGTGTGCAACGTGCCGGCGTCGGCGGTCGAATAGACCGCGACGGCCTCGACGCCCGCTTCGTGCAGCGCACGGATGACGCGGACCGCGATCTCCCCGCGGTTCGCCACGAGCACCCGCGAGAACACGCTAGAGGGCGTCCAGCAAGGACGTCGCTTGCGACGTCCTTCCTAGAGGCCGTGCCGGCTCAGCCGGCGCGGCCGTTTGACCGACACTCGCCTCTCTCTCGACGTGTCGAGACATCACAACGCGTCTAGGGGACGCCCCATTACGGGCTCCAGCTCGAAGAGCAGCTGGCCGAACTCGACCGGCTCGGCGTTCTCGACGTGGATCGTGCGGACGATGCCCTCGACCTCCGACTTCACCTCGTTCATGAGCTTCATCGCCTCGAGGATGCAGAGCGTCTGGCCTGCGCCGATCGGCTGTCCCTCCTCGACGAACGGAGGAGCGCCCGGCTGCGGGGCGCGGTAGAAGGTGCCCACCATCGGCGCCTCGATGCGAATGAGGCCGTTCGTCGACGGCACCGATACGGGCTCCCCTTCAGGAAGGTCATCCGCCGCAAGCGCCTCGTCGATCGGTTCGAGCGCCGGGGCGCGGTCCTCCGTGCGGCGCACGGACACGCGCATGCCTGCCTCCTCGATGGTCACCTCGCCGATGCCGGTCTCCTGGACGATGCGCACGATCTCGCGGATGCGCTCTGCGCGGGCCTCGTCGACGCCGCCCGTGGACAGCGACTCGAAGCCGGCCGACCGGCCGCGGATGGTGCGCAGCAACGGCTCCGCATCTTCGCCGAAGAGGCCGAGCAGCAAGAGCTCCTCCTCGCTCGAGGCAAGGCCTTCGGCTTGCGCCCGGACCTCGTGGAGCGGCGGGGCGGTCCCGTCCTCCTCCGACTCGGGATCCGACGTGAGCGCGACGGCGCGCTGGACATCGACGTCGATGGGCGCAGGCGGCGTGCCCAGGTGTCCATCCACCAGCGCCCGGAGCTCGTCGACGACCACCGCGTAGCGGCTCGATGCGAGCACGTTCAGGAGCGCCTGCGAGCCGAGCATCGAGCCGATGGGCGAGGCGAGCGGCGGCCAACCAACCTCCGAGCGAATGCGGATGAGCTCCGCGATCGTCTCGTCGAGCCGGTCGCTCGCGGACTGGGAACGGAGGTTCGAGTCGAGCGCGGCGACGAGACTCGCAGGCAGGTCGTGCTGCGCGGCACGGACGGCGACACGCGGAGCGAGCGGCGTTACCGGCTCGTTGCCGATGTGCTCGTCCACCAGGTCGGACGCCTCCCACAGCGCGGAGATGTCGACGTCGCACTCGAGCCCGAGCCCGCCGAGAGCCTCGGCGAGCGCCTCGCCCGAGACACGATGAAGGGTGAGCGCGATCGGATAGACCGCGCACGCGATGAGCTCCGCTCCGGCCCTTGCGGCCTCGAGCGCGGCCGCAAGCGCATTCCCGCCCGAGCCCTGGCAGTAGATCCCGACAGGGAGGCCGCTCGCCTCGCGCAGGCCGGTCACGAGCTCCCGCGCCCGGTGCGGCTGAAGCGAGCCGGTCGGGTCGTGGAGGAGGACGCGCGCCGCGCCGAGATTGGGCAACTCGCGCGCCTGCTCCATGAGCGTGTCGGTCTCGCCCGTGCGCCCCGGACTGTAGACCAGGCCCGCCTCGAACTCGCCCCCTGCGGTGGCGACCGCAGCCGCCGCCTCGCGCAGATTCGAGACGTCGTTCAGTGGGTCGTGAAGACGAAAGACGTCGACGCCGTTCTCGGCCGCCGACGCGATGAACCTGCGGATGAAGTCGTTGTCGACCGGCCTCGAGCCGACCAGGAAGCGGCCCCGCAGCGCGAGACCGAGCGGCGTCTCGACCCGCGCCTTGAGCGCCCGGATTCGTTCCCACGGGCTCTCGACTCCGCGCTTCACCGCGCTGTCGAAGCACCCGCCGCCGGAAACCTCGAGGTACGCAAAGCCGGCGCGGTCCAGAATCTCGGCGATGCGGACCTGATGCGCCGTCGGGATCCGCCCGGCGAGCGGCTCCTGTCCGAGCAGGCGAACTGTCGTGTCGGCGAGCGCCGGCATGGATGGAGCCTAGCGCCGCCGCGATAGGTTTTCTCTGCGATGGACGTGCGGGAACTCCGCCCCGGCTTGTGGCGCTGGACCGCGTCGCATCCGCAGTGGGATCACGCGGAGCATTGGGGCCCCGAGGTGGGATCCGTCTACGCGGAGCTGCCCGAGGCGCTCGTCGTCGTCGATCCCCTCGTTCCCGAGGACGAGGAGAATCGCTTCTGGGACGCGCTCGACCGCGACGTCGAACGGCTCGGCCTGCCGGTGCACGTGCTCCTGACGGTGCACTGGCACGAGCGGAGCGTCGACACGGTGCTCGACCGCTACGGGGCGACCCTCTGGCGTCCCGAGGAGAAGGGCGAGTTGCCCGCCGGCGTACAGGCCGAGGTCGTGAAGGGAAGCGACTGGGTCGAGGCGCTCTTCTACCTCGAGCACCACCGCGCGCTCGTCGCGGGCGACCTGCTGATCGCGAAGAACGGCGGCGTCGAGCTGCCGGTTACGTGGTTCCCGACGGCGGAGCGTGAGTGGGCGGAGCAAGAGCTGAAGCCGCGCCTGCTCGAGCGGCTCGGCGCTCTGCCGATCGAGATCGTGCTCGTGTCGCACGGAGAGCCGGTGCTCGAGCAGGGTCGCGAAGCCTTGCGCGCGGCGCTGTCGTAAAAGCGCCGCGGTGTCAGCGGATCATGCCCGGCTGATGTAGCGCTTCTCGCGCGGGTCGACCTTGATGCGGTCGCCCGTGTTCACGAACAGCGGGACCTGGACGACCGCGCCCGTCTCGAGCGTCGCGGGCTTCGTCACGTTGGAGACCGTGTCGCCCTTCACACCGGGCTCGGTCTCGGTCACCGACAGCTCGACGGACGCGGGCAGCTGAACACCGGACGGGTTGCCGTTCACCAGCATCATCTGGATCGAGCTCGACGGCAGCATGAACTCGAGCGCGTCCTCCACGGTGCCCCGCGGCAGCGACGTTTGCTCGTAGGTGTCCTGGTCCATGAAGACGACTTCGTCCCCGGCGTCGTAGAGGTACTGCATGTCCTTCGTCTCGGTGCGAACCCGCGGGAACTTCTCGCCCGCCCGAAACGTCCTGTCGACGACCGCTCCGCTGTCGAGACCCTTGAGCTTCGTGCGCACGAACGCGCCGCCTTTGCCAGGCTTGACGTGCTGGAACTCGACGATGCGCCAGAAGCCGCCGTCGAGCTCGATGTGCATGCCGTTCTTGAACTGGTTCGTGTTGACCGTCTCGGCCATCGGCGTACAGGCTAGTCGACCGTGACCAGGTCCTTGCGGAAGCCGGTCATGTTCTTGATTCCGTCTTCGGTGATCACGACGTTGTCCTCGATGCGGATCCCGGCGAGCCCTTCGAGGTAGACCCCTGGCTCGACGGTGAGGACGTTCCCGGCGCGAAGCGTGTCGGAAGACTCGGTGGACAGTCTTGGTGCCTCGTGGACTTCGAGGCCGAGGCCGTGGCCGAGCCCGTGCCCGAACGTGCCCGCGAACGACGTGCCGTCGACGACATTGCGTGCGGCCGCGTCGACCTCGATTCCCGAGACGCCCGGTCGGAGCGAGTCGAGGCCCGCCTGCTGCGCAGCCAACACGACGGCATAGGCCTCCTTCACGACCGCATCGAGCGGACCGGTGGCGAAGGTGCGCGTGTAGTCGGAGACGTAGCCGTCGACGACGCAGCCGGTGTCGACGATGACGGTCTCGCCACGGCCGACGGTGCGCGAGCCGGCGCGGCCGTGCGGACGCGCCGCGTTGGGGCCGGAGGCGACGATCGATTCGAAAGCCACCCCGTCGGCACCCTCCTCGTGGAAGAGCTGCTCGATCGTCCAGGCGACGTCCAGCTCGGTCCGCCCCACGAAGCGCTCTTCGATGAGCCGTTCGAAGACCCGGTCGGTGATCTCGCATGCCCGTCTGATCGCCGCGAGCTCGCCCTCGTCCTTCACGGCACGCAGACGCTCGACGAGCCCGCTCCGCGGAACGGGCTCGACCCTCCCGCCGCGCAGCGTCTCGTACCCGGTGTAGGAGATCGCGTCCGCCTCGAATCCAACCGGCCCGGAGAAGCGCTCGGCCAGATCCTTGAGGAGGTTCCGCTCCGTCTCCTCGAACTCGACATCGGCGACGGAACGTGCCGCCTCCGCGTAGCGAAAGTCGGCGAAGAGGCGCACGCGCTCGGGGTCGACGAGGACCGCGGCGTTCGAGCTCTTGAACCCGGTCAGGTACTCGACATTGGTCGCATACGTGACGAGGAGAGGCTCGTCGAGAAGATCGCGAAGCCGGTCGATCCTCTCGCTCACGCGTCCGGCCCGCTCTCGACCAGGAAGGCGAGCGCCTCGCGATAGCCGTCGGGGCCCTTGCCGAGAACGCGCTTCGCGGCCAATCCGGCGATCACGGTCGACCGCCGCCACTCCTCCCGCTGTTCGATGTCGGAGAGATGCACCTCGACGACGGGGACCTCGAACAGCTCGACGGCGTCGTAGAGGGCATAGGAGTAGTGCGACCACGCGCCGGGGTTCACGATCACGCCGTCCGCCCAGTCCAGCGCGTCGTGGCACCAGTCGATGAACTCGCCTTCGTGATTGGTCTGGCGGCAGCGGACGTGACAGCCGAGCTCGGAGGCCCACTCGTAGATGCGCGTCTCGAGCTCGGACAACGTGAGGCCGCCGTACAGCGCGGGGTCGCGACGTCCTACGACGTCGAGGTTCACGCCGTTGAGGACGACGACCTGCACGCGGGCACTCTAGTCAGTCGGCGATCAGCCGATCGAGCGCCGCTCGGATCTCCGCCGCGGGCAGCTCCTCGACCACCGGCTCGGCGTCCCCGAGGAGCACGATACGCAGCCTTCCCTCGCGCGCCTTCTTGTCACGCTGGAGCGCGCTCCACGCACGCTCGCGGTCGACGTGGACGGGCTCGGGCCGGAGCACCTCCTCGACGACGTCCGTCGAGCGTCCCGAGAGCCGCAGCGCGGCGAGCAGCCCGAGCGCCACGGCGCTTCCGTGCGTCAGACCCCCATAGCCGGACGCAGCCTCGAGCGCGTGCGCGAACGTGTGGCCCAGGTTGAGCCACGTGCGTTCCGCGCGGTCGAACGGGTCGCGGAGGCAGAGCGCCGTCTTGTAGGCGGCCGTACGCTTGACGAGCTCCGCCGACGGCAGCTCCCACAGTGCATGACCCGCGAGAAGGCCGGTCTTCACCACTTCGGCAAGGCCCTCGCGGCGCTCGCGTTCCGGGAGCGTCTCGAGCAGCCCGGGATCGACGACGACCCGCGCGGGCCAATGGAATGCGCCGACGAGGTTCTTGCCGCTCGGCAGGTCGATCGCCGTCTTCCCGCCCAGCGCCGCGTCAACCTGGCCGACGAGCGTGGTCGGGACGGGCACCCAGTCGATGCCGCGGAGATACGTCGCCGCGACGAAACCGGCGACGTCCGTCGTGCAGCCGCCGCCCAGGGCGACGAGCATGCCGTCGCGCCCGAGGTGCAGCTCGTTCCACACTCGCTCCGCCTCGGCACCGGTCTTTGCGTCCTCTCCCGTGGGAAGCTCGTGCACCGACGCCAGCCGCGAGGCGAGCGCCACCTGGGCGGCGGCGCCGTGGATCCCCGCGACGACCGGCTCCGAGACGAGCGCAACCGCCCCGTTACCGGGCACCACTGAGTCGAGCAGCTCGAGCAAGCCCGTGCCGACGTGGACGCCGCCCGCCGCGAGCACGACATCGTCCTCGTCGACGGCACGAGCGTCGGCGACCTCGTCGTACAGCTCTCCTCTGCGGTCGTACAGCGCACGAAAGTCGGCCTCGTCTCGAGCGAGCGGCCGGTCGCTGCCGGCGCTGCGCTCCCAGGCCGTCGACGGGTCGACCTCGAGCAGCACGGTGAATGCGCGGCCGCGAAGTTCGTTCCGGATCGAGGCCGTCTCCACCGCACCGCCGCCGAACGCGATGACCGCGGGCTCGGGGAGGTGGAGCGCCGCAATCGCGCTCGCCTCCTCCTGGACGCGGAACTCGCTCTCGCCGCTGTCGCGGAAGAGCTCGGGGATGGTCTTTCCCAGCTCGCGCTCCAGTTGGCGGTCGAGGTCGACAAGAGGACGGCCGAGGCGTGCGGCGACCTCCGCGCCGAGGGTCGACTTGCCCGAGCCCATGAACCCGACGAGCGCGAGATGTCGGTCTAGCGCGTGCGTGGCTGCCAGTCGATCCGCTCCAGATACGCGTCGTGCGCGGCGAGAACGTCGTCGAGCGCATCGCCGCCGAACTTCTCCCGGACTGCGCGGGCGAGCTCCCAAGCGACGCACGCTTCGGCGACGACGGCTAGGGCTTCGACTGCCGCGGTGTCGCTGCGCTCGACGAGCGCCTCGCCCGGCTCGCTCGTCTCGAGATCGACGGACGCGAGGGGCCGCATGAGCGTCGGGAGGGGCTTCATCGCAGCTCGGACAACGATCTCTTCGCCGTTCGACACGCCGCCCTCGATGCCCCCGGCGCGGTTCGTCGCACGGTGGAGTCCGCGATCGTCTCTCAGGATCTCGTCATGCGCGGCGGATCCGCGCGCCTCGGCGAGCGCGAACCCGTCCCCGATCTCGACGCCTTTCACCGCCTGCGTACCCATCAACGTTGCGGCGAGTCTCGCGTCGAGGCGCCCGTCTTTCGTCGCGTACGAGCCGAGGCCCGGTGGGACGCCGCGCGCCCGTACGATCACCACCCCGCCGACCGTGTCACGGTCGGCGCGCGCCTCGTCGACGCGGCGCTGGAGGTCGTCGCCGACGACGGCGCCCTCGACCTCCACTCCGAGCCGGGCGAGGAGTGCCTTCGCGACGGCCCCGGCAGCCACGATCGCGGCCGTGTGCCGGGCACTCGCGCGCTCGAGCGCGTCGCGCACGTCGGTGAGGCCGTACTTGAGCGTGCCCGCGAGGTCGGCATGCCCCGGACGCGGGAGCGTCACGGCCCTGGAGCCCTTTCCCGTCGGCTCGCCCTCGGGCGGCCATGGGCTCATCCCCCACTCCCAGTTCGCGTGGTCGCGGTTCCTCACGATCAGGGCCAACGGCGTGCCGAGCGTCCGGCCGTGGCGCAGGCCGGCGACCACCTCCACCTCGTCCTGCTCGATCTGCTGGCGCGGGCTCCGCCCGTACCCCTGCTGGCGGCGCCGCAGGTCGGCGTCGATCGCGTCCCTATCGAGCACGAGCCCGGCCGGAAGGCCGGTGACAACCGCGATGAGCGCCGGCCCGTGCGATTCGCCGGCGGTGACGAGCTCGAGCGTCATGGCGCGGAGCGTACTGCGGCGCGCATGACCTCCACGGGAGCGGGGACTCCTGTCCACAGCTCGAACGACGCCGCTCCCTGCGCGACGAGGACATCGAGCCCGTCCACGACGCGCGCGCCGGCGGCCTCTGCCGCCCGCGCGGTGGCAGTCATTGGGTAGGGCAGGTCGACGAGGGTCTGCCCTTCGTGCAGCTCGACGAGGACCTGGTTGCGCTCGGAGGTCGCGTTGACGACCAGGTCGGCCTCCGACGTCGCCGGCGGCCAGGCACTGCGACGCGAGAACCGCAACGCATCCGGAAGCGCCGCCGCGAACGCGGCTGCGACACCGCCGTCGCCGATGATCGCGGCGCGGGAGAACTCGAGCTCCCCAAGGATCGCGGTATCGGTCGACGTGCCGTAGACACGGTCGTCCCGGATGACAAGCGTGTTCACGGAGGGCTCATCGGTCTCGACCAGCTTCGCCGCAGCCAGTTTGTGGGGGGTCGTGACATTGGCGCCGACGAACTGCAACGAGACGAGACCCCTCAACGCCGATTCGAGCTCCTCCGGCCGGACGGACAGCGGCACGTACGAGAGGTCGAGCCCTCGCGCGGCGAATGCGGCGTTGTGCATGCGGGGCGAGAGGGACGGGACGAGCGGACCACGGAGCAGGCCGACGAGCCGCGTCGCGCCCGTGATCACGGCGCGCCGTAGCCGTGCGTGTTGGCGTAGTTCTGGAACGCCTCGAAGCTCGAGGTGAAGAAGTGATGCTTCTTGTCGGGCTTGCGGACGAAATAGAGGTAGCTCACCTTCGCGGGATGCGCGGCCGCCTGCATCGACGCCAGCCCCGGGTTCGCGATCGGTGTCGGAGGCAGTCCGCGACGCTTCCTCGTGTTGTACGGCGAATCGCTCTCCAGCTGGGACTGGTGGATCGACTCGGTGGGCGGGATATCGAGCCCGTAGCGCAGTGTCGCGTCGATGCCGAGCGGCATGCCCGCGTGGAGACGGTTGTAGATCACCGCCGCGACGAGCTGGCGCTCGTCCGGCGAGAGCGTCTCCTTCTCGACCATCGACGCGATGATGAGCACGTCGTACGGCGTCAGGTTCTTGGAGCGCGCGTACGCAAGGTTGACCTGCTCCCAGTTCTCGCAGAACGCGCCGAGCTGATCGCGGACGAGCTGGGCGGACCGAGTCTGCGGAAAGAACTCGTAGGTGGCGGGGAAGAGAAATCCCTCCATCGTCAGCACCTTGCCCTTGAAGCACGTCGGCACCCGCGGAGTCCGCGTGGCCGCCAGGTAGCCGGGACGTGAGAGATGGACCTTCCCCCGCCGCTTCCGCTGCGCGATCTTGCCAACGGCGTCGACGCGATCGGCCATCTGCCGGCGCGTGAAGCCCTCGGGGAACACGATGTGGAACGGCTTCGGCACCGCGATGACGGTCTCGACGGTTCCCGTCGGCGTCGTCCGCGTCACGGTTCGCAACACGAGCGTGCTCGCGACCGTCGACAGCTCCTTCGCGCTGCTTCCGTTCTTATCGCTGCCACCGATGGCGGCGACCGCGAGCCAGCCCAGGCCGCCGAGGACGAGGAGCAGCGCGCCGAGCGCGAGCAGGCGGCGCCGCGCGATCTGACGCGAATCGGGACGTTCAGGCGGCCCCCCGGGCCGCGGGGGCATCATGCGCGTGCTCCGCTCGCCCAGGTGAGGTAGCTCGAGAGCAAATGGGCCGCAGCGCGGGCGTCCTCCGAGACGTCGGACGGCGTCTGCTCGGCCAGGTCGGTCGTGAACCGCTCGTCGAACGTGACGACCGGGATCTCGATGACGTCGCTCAACGCCTCGACGAAGCGCTCTGTCTCGTGCGCCTGCTCGCCTCGCTCGCCCCTGAGCGTGAGCGGGAGCCCGACGACCACACGCTCCACCTCTTGTTCGCCGACGAGCGCAGCGAGCCGTGCGAGGCCGTCGCCGCTGCCCGCCCGCTCCACGACGCAGAGCGGCCGCGCGATCGTCCCGGTCGGGTCCGAGACGGCGACGCCGGTGCGCGCCCGGCCGTAGTCGAGGGCGAGGATCTTCACGTCAGCGTGTCGGCGATCGCTTTTTTCCCGGCCTGCAGGGCGTCGCGCAGCCCGGCGGGATTCTTGCCGCCGGCCTCTGCAAGCGTGGGCCGGCCGCCGCCCCCGCCTCCGATGTGGCGCCCGATCTCGCGCACGAGCTTCGACGCGTCGAGCCCGCGTGCGACGAGTGAGTCGTCGAGGTTGACGACGAGGTACGCGCGCCCGTCGTCCACCGAGCCGACGATCACGCCTGCCGCCTTCTCCTGCCGGCGAAGCCGGTCGGAGAGATCGCGGAGCTCTCCGCCCTTGAGCGATTTCACCTCGGCGAGTAGCACGTCTCCGCTTCGATCCACGATCTCGAGGTCGGCGGAATCCGCCTGTTTCGGCTTCCGCGCGTCCTTCCTCGCGCGCGTGAGCTTGTCCCGCAACTTGCCGACCTCCAGCCGCGCCGCGTTCAGGTACGCCCACGCCTCGCCGGCGGTGATCGCCTCGATGCGTCGCGCGCCTGCCCCGACCGACCCCTCCGAGAGGATCACGAACGGACCGATCTCGGCCGTCCAGCGCACATGCGTTCCGCCGCAGAGCTCGCGCGAGTACTCGTCGATCTCGACGACGCGGACGTGCTCGCCGTACTTCTCGCCGAAGAGCATCATCGCCCCGAGGCGCCGAGCCTCCTCGATGGGCGTGACGTAGATGCGTACCGGGTGGTTCTCGAAGACCTTCTCGTTGACGATCTGCTCGATCCGGTCGCGCTCCTCCGTCGATAGCGCCTGCGGATGTGTGAAATCGAAGCGCAGCTTGTCGGGACGAACCGCGGAGCCGGCCTGGCGCACGTGGTCTCCGAGGATCTCCTGCAGCGCCTTATGCAGGAGATGCGTCGCCGTGTGGTTCGCCATCGTCGGGAAACGGACAGCCCAGGGCACAACGGCGCGGACGCGATCTCCCTCGGCGAATCCGTCGCCCTCGAACAGCAGCACCTGATCGTCCTCGAGCCGGAACGCGTCGCGGAGTTCTGCGCGCGTGCCGCTCCCGTCGTCGCGCTCGATCCACCCCGCATCGGCGACCTGGCCGCCGCCGGCCGGATAGAACGGCGACTCGCGCAGCTTCGCAAGGAAGAGCCCGTCGCCGAGCCCCTCGAGTGCTCCGACCTGGGTGAGCACGTCCGTCCGCTCGAAGCCCACGAACGCCGTCTTGAATCCGGCGCGCTTCGCGAGCTCCGCCGCCTGCTTGTCGTCCTTGGAGATCGCGGCTCGGGAGCGCTCGCGCTGGCCGGCCATCAGCGTCGTGAACTCCTCCTCGTTCACGCCGAGGCCGCGCTCACGCGCGAGCTCTCGAGTCAGCTCGAGCGGAAAGCCGTACGTGTCGTGCAGGCGGAACGCGTCGTCTCCGGAGATGTCGCCGCCTGTCTGCGCGACGTCCTCGAAGAGGCGCATCCCGCGCTCGAGCGTCCGGCCGAAGCGCTCCTCCTCGGCAGCGAGGATGCTCTGGATCTCCGAGCGGTGCTCCTCGAGCTCGGGGTACCCGCCCTTCATGTGCTCGATGACGACCTCCGCGAGCTGCGACAGGTACGGCGAGTCGAGCCCGACGCGCGAGCCCTGCAGGAGCGCGCGCCGGATGATCCGCCGCATCACGTAACCGCGTCCCTCGTTCGACGGCGACACGCCGTCCGCCGCGAGGAAGGTCATGCCGCGGCCGTGGTCGGCAAGGATGCGATGCGCCTTCGTCGCCTCCGCGGAGTCGCCGTACGCGACACCGCTCTCGCCCGCGATCCACTGCATGATCGCCTGGTAGCCGTCCGTCTCGTAGACGGAGATGACGTCTTGCAGGATCGCCGCGGTGCGCTCCACGCCCATGCCGGTGTCGACGTTCTGCTGCGGGAGCGGCGTCAGCTTGCCGTCCGCGTGGAGCTCGAACTCCATGAAGACGAGGTTCCAAAACTCGAGGAAGCGCTCGCAGCGCGTGCAGGCGGGCTGGCAGTCAGGCTCGCCGCAGCCGTGCTCCTCGCCCCAGTCGTAGTACATCTCGGTGTCCGGGCCACATGGGCCGGGACCGCCCACGGACCAGAAGTTCTCCGACCGCGGCAAGAAGACGATGCGCTCCGCCGGTTGGCCGACCTCGATCCAGTGGTCGTGAGCAACTCGGTCCTCACCGAGGCCGAGCTCCGGATCTCCCGCGAACACGGTGACCCAGAAGCGCTCGGGGTCGATCCGGAGGTGCTCGAAGACGAACTCCCAGGCGAGATCGATCGCCCCTTCCTTGAAGTACTGGCCGAACGAAAAGTTGCCGAGCATCTCGAAGAAGGTGAGGTGCGAGCCGTCGAGCCCGACCTCGTCGATGTCGGGCGTCCGGAAGCACTTCTGGACGGTCGTGAGCAGCGGCGCGGGCGGCTGCTCGCGACCGAGGAAGTACGGCATCAGCGGCTGCATCCCCGCCGTGGTCAGCAGGGTCGAGCGGTCGTCCGCACGCGGGACGAGCGGCGTCGAAGGGCGGAACACGTGGCCCTTGGACTCGAAGAAGGCGCGGAAGCCCGCGCGCAACTCAGCTGAGGTGCGCACCCCGAGATTGTAAGTGCGGGGTCAGGCGGTCTCGCCCGCGAAGACGGTCAACCGCGAGCGGCTCTCCGCGGTTGGCTCTCCTCTTCCGCCGCGATCTCCTGGCGAATCTTCTCGAGCGAGCGGCGGATCAGCCGCGAGACGTGCATCTGGGAGATCCCGACCTGCTGGGCGATCTGCGACTGCGTCAGCCCCTCGAAGAACCGGAGGTGGAGGATCGTGCGCTCCCGATCGTCGAGGATCCGGAAACCGGGCGCGAGCACGGCGCGGTCCTCCGAGACCTCGTACTGGTGCTCCTCGGTCCCGATCGACTCGAGCGGATCGAGCTCCTCGCCGTCGTCGTGTCCCCCGCTTCCGGACGAGAGCGAGAGCGACGAGTAGGCGCGCCCTGACTCGAGCGCCTCGAGGACCTCCTCCTCTTCGGACCCGGACGCCTTCGCAAGCTCGGCGATCGTCGGCGAGCGGCCGAGCTGGACGGTCAGCTGCTCGATCAGCTTCGAGAGCTGGACGTTGAGCTCCTGGAGGCCGCGTGGGACACGCACGGACCAGCCCTTGTCCCGGAAATGGCGCTTGATCTCCCCGATGATGTTCGGTGTCGCGTACGTCGTGAGCTCGACACCGCGGTCGAGGTCGAACCGGTCGATGGCCTTGATCAGGCCGATCGCGCCGATCTGGACGAGATCCTCGAGCTGTTCGCCGCGATACGAGTAGCGCCGGGCGAGCGAGCGCACGAGCGACATGTACTGCTCGATCAGCTGTTCCCGTGCCTGGAGGTCGCCCTCCTCGTGGTAGCGGCGGAGGAGGACCTTGTCCGACTCGTTCACGCCGCGTCTCCCCGCGTCTCGATCCGCTTCGTCAGCTGCACCCACTGCGAACCGTCCCGCTCCACGACCTGCACGTCGTCGGTCACCGTCGTGAGGATCCGCCGGAGGTCGAGCGAACCGTCGCCGTCGCCGTCCGACTCGAGTGCGGTCGCGACCGCAGCGAACGGCCCGACGAGCGTCTGGAGCGCGCCGTCCAGGACGCGCACCTCGAGCGTCACGTCGTCCCCGTCGCTCGATTGCTCCAGCAGCGCATCGAGCGCGAGCTCGAGGTCCTCGAGGCTCTCGACCGTGAGGTCGAGCCGCGCGACGAGGCCTCCGAGCACGAGGTGTGCGACACCGTGGAACTCCTCGTCGGCAGGCAGCGTCAGTGAGATCTCGTCGCTGCTCATAGCACTCCCCTCCAGTCCGATCCGTCAGTAGAACGCAAGACGCGCCCCGAAGGTTTCGGGGGAAGCACCCGGAACGTCACGAGCCCTGCACCAGGCCGGCGCCGACGACGACGCCGTCCTCGTAGAGGACTGCCGCCTGGCCGTTCGCGACTCCGTAGGCCGGTTCGTCCAGATCGAGTCGGAAGCCGGCCTCGGTCGGCGTCACCGTCGCCGCGAGCGGCGACGAGCGATACCGAAGCTTCACATCGACCCGCTCGACCGGGACGTAGAGCCTGCCGTCGGCCTGGACGGTGCGGCGGGCAAGCGACTCACGCGTCCCGACGACAACGGTGTTCGTCGCCGCGTCCGACCGGATCGCATACAGCGGCGCCGGCGCGGATACGCCGATCCCGCGGCGCTGCCCCGGCGTGAAGCGCCAGTACCCGTCATGGCGCCCGACCTCGTGACCCTCCTCGTCGACGATCGGTCCCGTCTGCGCGGAGAGCCCGCGCCGCTCGAGAAACGCCCGGTAGTCGTCACCGGCGAGGAAACACGCCTCCTGGCTCTCCTGTCTCCGCGCGACGGCGAGCCCGGCTCGCTCCGCCTCTGCACGTGTCTCCGACTTCGTCTGGCCGCCGAGCGGGAAGCTCACATGCTCGAGCTCCTCGGGCTCGACACGCGCGAGCATGTACGACTGGTCCTTCGCCGGGTCCGCGGCGCGTGCGAGCAGTCTCCGGCCCCGATGTTCGACGATGCGCGCGTAGTGGCCCGTCGCGAGCACGTCGGCGCCCGCGCGCTCGGCGAGCTCGAGCAGTCGCGCGAAGCGAAAGTCGCCGTTGCAGTGCATGCACGGATTCGGCGTGTCCCCGCGCGCGTAACCGTCCACGAAGAGGTCGACGACCGAGCGGCGGAACTCGTCGCGCAGGTCGAGCGTCACGTGCGGCACGCCGAGCGCGTGACAGGTCTCGCGAGCCGCGATCACGGCCTCCGGCGAGCAGCACGCCCGTTCCGCGCTGGGGCCGTCCGGGTCGAGCCAGAGCCGGAGAGTCGCGCCGACCGCGTTCGGGAGCGACCTGAGGAGCACAACGGCGCTGTCGACGCCGCCGCTCATCGCGACCGCGACGCGTCCCGGCTGCGGCGCGGCGCGGAAGACGGGGCCGATGGCGTTCGCGAGCGCATCGACGGCGAGGGTCTCGCCCCCCACGGCTGCCGCCTCGAGCAAGGTCAGGCCCTCGAGCGGGCGGTCGAGCCCGGAGGCGTCGGCGGAAACGATCCGGTCGCCGTCCAGCTCGAGGCGGACGAACTCGAAATCGCCGTCGCGCGCGGAGTCACCGACGAGCTCTGTCACTCGGTCAGGCTAGCTGCAGGACATACCCCACCCTGCCGTGGCCGCGCCCGCTGTGAACCTGGAACAACCAGGTGGGTGCCGTGCCGACTGTCGGCGAATGCCTCGGTCGGACGCCGGCTCCCTCAGCAGTGGTGTTGGTTCTACATTGATGCGCAGACCACGAACAGGGTCGGGAGTCGCAGACTAGCCGACGAGCGTGCGCCCGGGCTCAGCGCGCGAAGCGCCACTGAATCGTCTGCGTGCCGTGGAGGTCGAGCCTGTCGGCCAGCGTCTTCGTGATGTCGAACTCACGGCCGGGCACGTTCGGCCCCCGGTCGATCACCTGTGTCAGCACCTCGCGCCCGTGGAAGCGGATGTAGACGCGCACGCCGCATGGGAGCACCGGGTTAGCAACCCCCTCGGTCGTCTTCAGGAGCACCTGCCCGCACGGGCTCTTCTTCTGGGCCGGCTGGTACGGCGCGGCGCGCGTCGTGTAGTAGCCGTTCGCGGTCCCGGGAACCGCGACCGCTTCCGGAAGCGCACGCGCGCGATCCTGGTCGCGCCTCGTGATCGCAAGCGCCGCGAGCGCCGCGAGCAAGGTGATGCCCGCAAGCCAGGCCGCCCGCTGGACGAGGCTCGGCCTCATGACGCCGCGGTCTGGAGCAGATCGCCGAACGCGTCGCGGACAAGCCCGTCGAAGTCGGCCGGAAGCAGGCCGTCGGGGTCGGCGAATTCACGGAGGTACATCAAGAGGTAGCTCCGCTCCTCATCGCGCGCCAGGTCGCTCCCGGCGTGGTCGCGGGCGACTCGTTCGAGCTCCCAGAGGTTCCATTCGCGTGGACCGTCCGACGCCGGCGCCCGCGGGATGACGGGCACCGTGGCCGCCGACGGTTCGGGCTCGGTCTGCGGTTCCGGCTCGGGCTCGGGATGGGCCTCGGGCGGCGCAGGGACGGCGACGAGCTGCGGCCGCTCCGGCTCCGGCTCTCGGGCTGGCTCTAGTTCGGGCTCCGGCGTCGGCACAACTGCCTCCGGGGTTGCAGCGACCGCGACGGGCTCGACCGGCGGCGGAGCGGCCTGCGGCTCCTCACGCTGCGGCTCTACCGACCGCGCACGGGACCGACGGCGCGACAGGACGATCTCGAGCACCGCGACCAGCAGCCATGCGACCCCCATGACAACGACGATCCACACCGTGTCGAGCCGCTTGATCCCGGCAACGACTGCGACAGCGATGATGAATCCGGCCTCGAGGAGGAACCGGGGGCCGACGACGGGCACGGGGGGATCCTACGGCTGTTGCTCGTCCTGCGACTTGTCCGAGGACGCTGCATCCCCGGACGGTGGCGCCTGCTCCGCAGACGCTTCCGGAGCGGCCGGTTCCGGCGCGCTCGTCGGTGGCTCGGGCGGAGACGTCGGCGGCGTCACCGGAGGCGGTGTCGGTGTAGGTGCAGGCCGCCGTGGCGCCGCGGACGCCCGGCTCGCCTCGGTCGCTTCCTTCGCGGCCTCGACGATCGCCTCGCCCACGTGCGTGATCTCGTCCTTGCTGAGCCCTGCTGCGGCGAGCAGTTGCTCGGTGCCGGTCTGTGCGCGGCTGAGGATCGCGGATGCCTGCGCTCGCGCCCACTCGAGCGTCTGCTCGACCTCGGCGCGGGCGGAATTGGTGAGCTCGGTGGCCTGGTGGCGCGACTGCTCGAGCAGCCGGTTGCCCTTCGCCTCGGCTTCGCGGAGCTCCTGCGTCGCCTCGCGGTTCGAGTTCGCGAGCAGCTCGCGCGACTCGTTCCGGGCGTTGTTCAGCATCTCCGCGCGTTGCCGCTCGCTCTCCTGACGGTAGCGCTCGATCTCGGACTCGCGGTCCTGCTGCTCGCGGCGGCGACGGCGGACTTCTTCCTCTGCCTTCCCGAGTTGGGCCTCGGACGCGCGCTGAGCGTCGGCCTCGACGGTGTCCGCATACTCGGAGGCCGCACGGATCAGGTGGAGCGCGTCCATGCGGACCGCGTGACCCGTCGGTTCGACGGACTGGCCACTGCGGCTCGCCGCCTGAAGCACGCGAAGCTGCGCCTGCAGCTGCGCGAGATGCCTACGGTACGCCTCGAACGCCTCGCGGACCTTGTCCGGGTCGTAGCCCTCTCCGACCTTGGGCAGGTCTTCGATGCGCGGAAGCGCGGTGAGCGACGGATGTCCTGGTTCTTGTGCGGCCACGGCAGCTAGCTCCTCTGACGAAAGTATGCAGGTTCCATCGGCTTGGTCAGCGTTCCGGCTTAGGCCCAGGGGCCTTCAGGCTGATTCCAAGCTCGTCGAGCCGTTCCTTCGTGGTTTCAGCTGGTGCTCCGGTCAGCGGATCCGAGCCGCTGGACGTCTTCGGGAAGGGAATGACCTCGCGGATGTTCGACTCTCCGGCCAGGAGCGCGACGAAGCGCTCGATCCCCAGGGCGAACCCGCCGTGCGGCGGTGCGCCCATCCGGAGCGCCTCGAGGAACCAGCCGAACTTTGCCGCAGCCTCCTCGTCGGTCATTCCCATGGCGCGGAACACGCGCTCCTGGATCTCCTGGCGGTGGATCCTGATCGACCCCGACCCGAGCTCCCAGCCGTTCCAGATCAGGTCGTAGTGCTGGCTCAGCGCGGCGCCGGGATCGGACTCGATGAGGTCCTCGTGGCCGTCGATCGGGCTCGTGAAGGGGTGGTGGACGAAGGTCCACTGCCCCGTCTCCTCGTCCTCGAGGAAGAGCGGGAAGTCGAGCACCCAGTGGAACTCGTCCCTCGTCTTGTCGATGAGGCCGACTTGCTCGCCGAGCTCGAGCCGGAGCGCGCCGAGGACACGCTCCACCATCGCCGACGTGTCGGCGACGAAGAGGACGGTCGAGCCCGGCGCCGCGCGGAATGCGGCGAGCTCCTCCTCGGAGAGGAACTTCGCGATCGGCGACCTCATCTCGCTCGACTCGTCGACGACGAGATACGCAAGGCCTTTCGCGCCCCACTCCTTCGCGAACTCCTCGAGCCTCTGGAGCTGCGCGCGGGACAGCACCGCCGGAACGGTGATGAAGCGAACGGCCGGCGCGCTCGCGAAGACGCCGAACCCCGAGCCGCGCGTGACGTCGGTCGCGTCGGCAATCTCCAGCCCGAATCGCAGGTCGGGCTTGTCGGAGCCGTACCGCAGCATCGCGTCGGCGTACGAGAGCCGCGGGAACGGGCGCGCGGGCGGCGTGCGGCCGAGCGCCTCGAACGACGCGACCACGATCTGCTCGAGAACGTCGAGGACGTCCTCGCGCGTCGGGAACGCGAGCTCGAGGTCGAGCTGGCGGAACTCGAACTGGCGGTCGGCCCGCAGATCCTCGTCGCGCCAGCACGAGGCGATCTGGTAGTAGCGGTCGAGACCGCCGACCATGAACAGCTGCTTGAAGAGTTGCGGCGACTGCGCGAGCGCGAAGAACCGCCCAGGCTGTAACCGGACCGGGACGAGGAAGTCGCGCGCCCCTTCCGGCGTGCCGAGCGTCATCGACGGAGTCCAGACGTCGATGAAGCCCTGCTCTTCCATCGACGTCCGAATCGCCGCAATGACGGTGGCCGAGAGTCGGAGGTTCGACTGCATGCGCTCGCGGCGCAGGTCGAGGTAGCGGTAGCGCAGGCGAAGCGGCTCCTCCACGCCGTCGTCGTCGAGCTGGAACGGCAGCGGCTCCGAGCGCGCCACGATCTCGAGCTCGTCCACCTGGACCTCGACCTCGCCGGTCGGGATGTTCGGGTTCACGGCGTCGGGAGCCCGGCGAACGACCTCGCCCTTCGCGCGCACCACGAACTCCGAGCGGATCTCGTGCGCAGTGGTCGCAGCCTCGGGCGAGCGCTCGGGATTGACGACGAGCTGGATGACGCCGGTGTGGTCGCGCAGGTCGACGAAGACGAGACCACCGTGGTCGCGGCGGCGCGCGACCCAGCCGGCGACGGTCGTCTCGCGTCCGACGTGCTCCGGGCGCGGGTCGCCACACATGATGTCCCGCCAGGCGTTCATCCCGAGATCCTGTCGACGACGCCGTCCAGGGCGGCAGTCCAGTCCGGCCGGCCGTGCTCACGCACGGTCGCCTCGTTGCCTTCGACGATGACGATCCAGCCCGCCCCCAGCCGGCCTGCCTGCGTCAGCTGGCCCTTGACGGAGCGGTCGGCATAGTCGGTGTCGGCGCGTAGGCCGCGGCGGCGGAGCTCTGCCATGAGCGGCATGATCCGGCTGCGGTCGGCGTCGTCCTCGACGACGAAGAAGACGTCGGCGTGGGGCTGCTCGGGCGCCTTGGCGGTGTCGAGCGAGAGCAGGAGACGCTCGAGCCCGGCGCCGAAGCCGATCCCTGGGGTCGGCGGGCCGCCTATCTCCTCGATCAGCCCGTCGTAGCGCCCGCCCCCGCAGATCGTGTCCTTGGCGCCGATCGCCTCGTCCTTGAACTCGAAGGTCGTGCGCGTGTAGTAGTCGAGGCCGCGCACGAGCGTGGGCGTGAGCTCGTAGGCGACGCCGTAGCTGCTCAGGTACTCGCGCACGCGCGCGAAATGGTCGCGGCACGCGTCGCAGAGCGACTCGCCGATCTTCGGCGCATCTTGCAGCAACGCCTGGACACGCTCGCTCTTGACGTCGAACACGCGCAGCGGTGAGGTCGCGCGCTTCGTCTTCGCCTCTTCGTCGAGGTCGGCCTCGCGCTCGTCCAGCCAGGTGCTCAGCTTCTGCACGTATGCGGGGCGGCAGTTGGCGTCGCCGATCGAGTTCAGCTCGAGCGTGTGCTCCGAGACTCCCACGCGGCGGAGGATCTCCGAGTACAGCTGGATCACCTCCGCGTCTATCGCTGGATCCTCGGTCCCGATCGCCTCGATCGACAGCTGCCAGTGCTCTCGGTAGCGGCCCCGTTGCGGGCGGTCGTACCGCCACATGGGGCCGATCGTGTAGAGCTTCTGCGGCTGCGGCTCACGGTGCAGTCCGTGCTGCAGGTACGCGCGGCAGATCGGTGCGGTCGCTTCGGGCCGTAGGGTCAGCGAGCGTCCGCCCCGGTCGGCGAACGTGTACGTCTCCTTCTGGACGACGTCCGATCCGCCGCCCGACGTGCGGACGATCAACTCGGTGTCCTCGAACGCGGGCGTGTCGACACGCCGGTAGCCGTAGAGGTCGGCGACGGCCTCCATCTCTCCCTTGACCCACTGCCAGAGCGGCTGCTCGGAAGGGAGGATGTCGTGCGTACCGCGCGGCGCTTCGAAGCGCCTCACGCGCGCAGCTCCGCGAGGAACGGGTTGCGCGCGAGCTCCGCGCCGAGCGTGGTCTCCGGCCCGTGCCCGGAGTAGACGCGGGTGTCGGGTGGAAAGCGATCGGCGAGCGAGCGGATCGACTCGACGAGGGTGTCCCAGTCCGCGCCGGGGAGATCGGTCCGCCCGACCGAGCCGGCGAAGAGGACGTCGCCCGAGAAAAGACAGCCGTCGGCGGCGAACGCGAGGTGCCCAGGCGAGTGCCCCGGCACCCGTAGCGTCTCGAACGTGATGCCGGCGAGCTCCAGTGTCTCGTTTCCGGACAGGCCGACCTCGGGCACGTGCGGACGAAGCCGGATGTTCGGGGGCGTGAAGCTGTTCACGTCTTCGAGCAGGACTCGCTCCTCGTCGGCCATGAAGACCGGTGCGCCGGAGGCCTCCGCGAGGTCGGCGACCGCGCCGAGATGGTCCCAGTGCCCGTGCGTCACGAGGATCGCGGTGCAGCGCGTCTCCATCCCGGCTAGCTCCAGGCGCAGGCGCGCGGCCTCATCGCCCGGGTCGACGACGACCGCCTCCGGCGCGCCGCGTTCGGCGCGGACGACGTAGCAATTGGTCCCGATCGGGCCCAGCTCGTAGCGATCGACGACGAGGCTCACGGGCGTTTGAGTCTAACGGCGCCTTCGCGAAGTCTTTCTTTAGGATCGCGCCATGCAGCATTGGAACCTCCGCGAGATCGACACTCCCGGCGGGAGTCGTTCTCCGGTCGTGCTCCGTTCGGACGACGCGGCCCGTGCGGTCCTGATCGCGCTCGAGCCGGGCCAGGAGCTCGGGGACCACCAGGTCAAGGAATGCGCGCTCGTCGTCGTCCTCGACGGGTCGGTGCGCGTGGAGTCGGCCGGCGAGACGGTCGACGGCGGAACGGGCTGTTTCTTCTCCTTCGACATCGACGAGCGCCGGTCGATCTCGACGCAGGACGGGGCGCGCATCCTGCTCGTCCTCGCGCCGTGGCCCGGAGCGGGCCACTACCGCGGCGACCTCCCGGCCGCCTAGCGGCTCTTCGCCGGCTTCGGAGTCTTCGCGCTCTTCGCGCGCTCGACCCGCTTGCGGTACATCTTGTACGCGATCGAGTCCGTGAAGTAGCTGAACGGGATGAAGAAGGCGACGAGGAAGAGCGCGGGCGCCACCTGCTCCGCGATCGACGCCTTGGTGTTGAACAGCATCAGTGCGACGACCATGATCGGACCGAGGATCAGCGCGCGCTTCCCCGAGCGGCGCCAGGACGGCGGCTCCATGCCGCGACGGCTGGTCGGCGCGGACGATGTCGCCTTCCGGGCGGGCTTCTGCGGCCTCGCCGGATGGTCTAGCTCCTCGGCCGCGGAGAGCTCCTCGGGATCGACGTCAACCTCGTTCCCCTCGTCGTCGACGTAGACGTACTCGTACTCGTGCCTACGCGCCTTCTGGTTTCGGCGCCGCTGCTTCCTCGTCGGCATGGGCCTAGCCTAGCTCCGCAGACATGCCGTCGACCACGACCCCGGCCACCACGTCGCCCGCAAGGTGGTACGCGAGGTAGCGCCAGTCGGGCGCGTCGAGGAGCACGAGGTCGGCCCTGTAGCCAGCCGCGATCCGCCCGACCTCCTCCGCCCTCCCCAGCACGTATGCCGCGTTGACGGTGCAGGCGGCCAAGGCTTCGGCCGGCGAAAGCTCGAGCTGAGTCGCCGCGAGCGAGCAGACGAGGGGCAGGCTTTCGCAGAACGCGCTGCCGGGATTGAAGTCGGTTGCGAGGGCGACGATTGCGCCGGCATCCACGAGCGCCCGCGCCGGCGGCATCGGACGCGCGAGGAAGAGGGCGCTCGCGGGGAGCAGCACGGCGACGACGTCGCTCGCGCCGAGCGCAGCAACGCCGTTCGTCTGCGTCGCCTCGAGATGGTCGATCGAGCGTGCGCCGAGCTCGATCGCCAGCTGTACGGCACCGAGCTCCGTGAACTGGTCCCCGTGCAGGCGAAGCACGAGGCCGGCCTCTTTGCACGCCTGGAGGTAGCGGCGCGCCTGCGCAACGTCGAATGCGCCGCGCTCGACGAACATGTCTGCGGCCTCAGCGAGCCCCGCGGCCTCCGGAAGCACTTCCTCCAGCGCGAAGTCGAGATACGCGTCCGCGTCCGCGAACTCCGGCGGGACCGCGTGCGCGCCGAGCCATGTCGGGACGCCTCCCGCAGCTCGGATCGCGCGCAGGGAGGCGAGCTCCGTCTCGCGGTCGAGCCCGTAGCCGGACTTCGCCTCGAATGTCGTGGTCCCGGCCCGCAGCATCCAGGCGCGGTGCGTGCGGACGATAGCGGCGAGCTTCGCGTCATCCGCCTCGCGCGTCGCCCGGACCGTGGACATGATCCCCCCGCCCGCGGCGTGGAGCTCCTCGTAGCTCGCGCCGGCGGCACGCATCGCGAACTCGTCCACGCGATCGCCCACGAAGCAGGCATGGGTGTGGCAGTCGACGAGGCCCGGAACGGCGCACAGGCCGCGCCCGTCGACCTCCTCGACGTCGCCGTCCAGGCTCGGCAGATCGCGCATGCGGCCGGTCGCCGTGATGCGGCCGTCCCCGCAGAGGACGAACGCGTCCTCGAGGACGTCGACGGTGCCCAGGTCCGGGCCACGAAGCGGCGCAGTCGTCCCTGCCGGGCTGGCGAGCTGCGCGAGGTCGCGGACGAGCAGGCGGCTCCCGCCGCCCGCCGGGCTCATCCGGGGTCGTCCGGCGGCATCGGCGCCTCGAGCCCATATGCCTCCGCAGCCGCCATCGCCTCGGGATAGCCGGCGTCGAGGTGGCGCATCACGCCGATGCCAGGATCGGTCGTGAGGACCCGCTCCAGCCGCTCGGCCGCGTCCTGGCTCCCGTCCGCGACGACGACCATTCCCGCGTGGATCGAGTTGCCGATGCCGACGCCGCCGCCGTGGTGGACGCTCACCCAGGTCGCACCCGCCGCGACGTTGAGCAGAGCGTTGAGGATCGGCCAGTCCGCGATCGCGTCGGATCCATCGCGCATCGCTTCCGTCTCGCGGTAGGGCGAGGCAACCGACCCTGAGTCGAGATGGTCCCGCCCGATCACGACCGGCGCCTTGACCTCGCCCGTGCGGACGAGCTCATTGATCCCCAGCCCCGCCTTCGCGCGGTCGCCGTACCCCAGCCAGCAGATGCGTGCCGGGAGACCCTGGAACGCGATCCGGTCCTCGGCGAGCTCGAGCCATCGCTGGAGGAGAGCGTCATCCGGGAAGAGGTCGCGGAGCATCGCGTCGATCGCCGCGATGTCCGCCGCGTCTCCGGACAGCACCGCCCACCGGAACGGGCCGACTCCCCGGCAGAATAGGGGACGGATATAGGCCGGGACGAAGCCCGGGTATGAGAACGCCTCCGCTACGCCACCTTCACGGGCCTCACCTCTGAGGTTGTTGCCATAATCGAAAACATAGCTCCCGTGGCGGACGTATTCGAGCAATCCCTCAACGTGTTGCACAATCGACACACGTGCGCGCTCGAGGTACGTCTCCGGATCGGACCCGCGTAGCGCCCCAGCCTCGTCCACCGACAGGCCTGACGGGATGTATCCAGTCAGCGGATCGTGGGCCGCGGTCTGATCGGTCACGAGGTCGAAGTGCTCGCCCCGCCGCGCAAGCTCGGGAACGACGTCGGCCGCGTTCCCCAGCAGCCCGACCGACAGGGGGCGTCGCTCGGATGCGGCAGAACGGATCCGGGCAAGCGCGTCTTCGAGCGACTCTGTCGCCTCGTCGAGGTAGCGCGTCTCGAGGCGGCGCCGAATCCTCGCCGGATCGACCTCGATACAGAGGATCGCCGCTCCCGCCATCGTCCCCGCGAGCGGCTGCGCGCCGCCCATGCCGCCGAGCCCGGCAGTCAGGATCGTCCGCCCCGCCAGGTCGGGCGAGCCGAAGTGCACCTCGCCGGCCGCGGCGAATGTCTGATACGTCCCCTGGAGGATGCCCTGGCTTCCGATGTAGATCCAGGAGCCCGCGGTCATCTGCCCGTACATCGTCAGGCCGAGCGCCTCGAGGCGGCGGAACTCGTCCCACGTCGCCCAGCGCGGGACGAGCATCGAATTCGCGATGAGGACGCGCGGCGCGCCCGCGTGCGTGCGGAAGACGCCGACGGGCTTTCCGCTCTGCACGAGCAGCGTCTCGTCGACGTCGAGCTCGAGGAGCTCCCGGACGATCGATCGAAGTGCCTCCGGACTCCTCGCCGCCTTGCCCGTGCCTCCGTAGACGACGAGCTCCTCCGGCCGCTCGGCGACCTCCGGATCGAGGTTGTTGAGAAGCATCCGGAGCGGCGCCTCCGTCGACCATGCGCGCGCGTTCAGCTCGGTCCCGCGCGGCGCGCGGATTGCTCCGAGATCGCCGCACAGCTCCTCGACCACGGCGTCGAGCGGTCGTGTCGCGCTCACGCCAGCTCCCCCACCCCGGCCTCGACGGCGGCGATGAGCGATCCGTCGAGGATCGCTGCCGCGACGGCCTCGATGTCGCCCCCGAGCGGGCGATCGTCGCCGAGACGCGGGGACACCGAACGGACGAACGCGTGCGTCGCGCGGACGCCCGCGCCCGGCTCGAGTGGTGCGAGGAACTCCACCGCCTGGGCACCGGCGAGCAGCTCGATCGCGAGGGCTCGCTCGGCGTTGGCGAGCACCTGCCACGCCTTTAGCCCGGCGGCGTTTCCCATCGACACATGATCCTCCTGGCCGGCACTCGTCGGGATCGAGTCGACGCTCGCGGGATGGCAGAGCACCTTGTTCTCGCTCACGAGGGACGCAGCGACGTACTGCGGAATCATGAAGCCGGAGTTGAGGCCCCCCTCCGTCGTGAGGAACGCCGGCAGGCCGTCGGAGAGGTTCGGGTTCACGAGCCTCTCGACGCGCCGCTCGGAGATGCTCGCGAGCTCCGAGCTCGCCATCGCGAGCGCGTCGAGCGCGAACGCCACCGGCTGGCCGTGGAAGTTCCCGTTCGATACGAGCAGTTCGTCCTCGACGAGCACGAGCGGGTTGTCGGTCGCGGCGTTGAGCTCGACCGCGATCGTCCCCTCGACGTAGTCGAGGAGGTCGCGCGCGGCGCCATGCACCTGCGGCGCGCAGCGGAGCGAGTACGCGTCCTGCACCTTGTCGCACCACCGATGCGCCTCGTTGATCGCCGAGCCTTCGAGGAGACGCAGGACGTTTGCCGCAGAGTCGGCCTGCCCGCGCAGCGGTCGTAGGCGGTGGATCTGCGGGAGGAAGCTCGTGCGCGATCCTTGCAGCGCCTCGAGCGAGAGCGCGCAGGCGAGGTCGGCGGCCTTCGTGAGCCGCCGCGCACGCATGACGCCGAGCGCGCCGTACGCGGCCATGAACTGTGTCCCGTTGATGAGCGAGAGCCCCTCCTTCGCGGCGAGGTGCGTCGGCTCGAGGCCCGCAGCCTCGAGCGCGTCCGAGCCCGAAACCCGGCCGCCGTCGATCCATGCCTCTCCCTCCCCGACGAGCGGAAGAGCGAGATGTGCGAGCGGCGCAAGGTCTCCGCTCGCCCCGACGGAGCCGCGACTCGGAACGTAGGGCAGCACGCCGCGCGACAGACAGGCGAGCAGGAGCTCGACCGTCTCGATGCGCGCACCTGACGTTCCCTTCGCCAGCGCGTTCGCGCGGAGGAGCATTGCCGCGCGCACGATCTCCGCCGGATAAGGCTCGCCGACGCCGCACGCGTGGCTGCGGAGCAGACGGAGCTGGAGCTCCTCGGTGTGCTCCTCCGGAATGGACTCGGAGACGAACCGGCCGAATCCGGTGTTGATCCCGTAGGTGTGCTCACGCGAGCCGTGAGCGGTCCGCTCGACGAGGTCGCGCGCGGCGCGCATCTTCTCGCGCGCATCGTCCGACAGGCCTGCGTCGGCGTCGCCGAACGCGACCGCCCACACATCCTCGATCCGGAGGTCGTCTCCGGTCAGGCGGATCGCGGTCGCCTGAGCCATCGAGCGGCCAGTCTAACTCCCGGCGTTCGGCAGGCCCGCGACCCGGAGCTCGAGCACGTGTGACGCATCGAAGCCGTCGATGCGGAGGACTCCGCCGGCGGCCGCGAGCGCGGCACCCGCAGGCATGAGCCCGACAAGCTCCGAGCCCGCGACCTCGACTCCGTGCCGCCGGGCCTCCTCCTCGATTCGCGCGACGATCTCGTGCAGCGCCGCCGCCTCGTAGTCCTCGACGTTCATGCTCACCTGGGCGAGGCCGACGCTCGGCAGTGCGAGGCCGAGCGCGCGCACGCCGGGAAACCCGCCGTCCCGCTCACGGACGATTGCGGCGATCTCGCGTGCGAGGTTCACGTCGCCGGTCGCGAGGTTGACGTTGAACGCGATGAGCGGGCGACGCGCACCGACGATGACGCCTCCCGCCCGTTCGTCGAGCTGTGCCGGGCCGAAGTCGGGTGCAAGCTCGCCGGATTGGACGCGCCGCTGGAGCTCGGCAGGCCCGCCGCGGCGGTAGAACGCCGGCCCGCGTCCCGGTTCCCCCGACTCGCCGTAGAGGAACACCGGCAGGCCGAGCTCGGAGCCGATCCTCTCCGCGACGCGCAGTGCGCAGTCGCGCGCACGCTCCGCGTCTTCTGGCGCGAGCGCGACGATCGGGACGACGTCGGCCGCGCCGACCCGCGGGTGGGCGCCGTCGTGCGCACGGAGATCGATCAAGTCCTTGGCGCCGGCGACGCCGGCGAGCAGCGCTTCGACGAGCGACACGTCGTCGCCGACGAGCGTGAAGACCGATCGGTTGTGGTCGACGTCCGAGTGCACGTCCAGCAAGGTCGCCTTGGTGTCGAGCGCGCGGCCGATCGCATCGATGACGCGGGCGTCTCGTCCCTCGGAGACGTTCGGCACCGACTCGAGGGGCAGCGTCACGGCGCGTACTCTACGAAGGTGAAGACGTACTACGACCGTCGAGCGCCGGAGTACGACGACTGGTGGCTCGGCGAAGGGCTGTACGCCGAGCGGAACCGTCCGGGCTGGGACGACGAGCTCCGTCTCTTGGAGCAGCAGATCGCGACGCTTCCGCCCGCACGGACGCTCGACATCGCGTGCGGAACGGGCTTCCTCACGAGGCATCTCCGCGGAGAGGTCGTCGGGCTCGATGCGAGCGAGCGAATGCTCGACGTCGCGCGGCGCCAGGCGCCGAACGCGCGCTTCGTCCGCGGCGATGCGCTCGCGCTGCCGTTCGAGGACGATGCGTTCGAGCGCGTCTTCACGAGTTACTTCTACTGCCACCTCGAGGGAGACGACCGCAGCCGGTTTCTCGCCGAGGCGCGCCGGGTCGCGCGCGAGCTCGTCGTCGTCGCTTCGGTTCCGGGGGCCGGAGATCCCCTCGAGCGCTGGGAGGAACGGATGCTCAAGGACGGGTCGACCTGGCACGTGTACAAGCGTGTCTTCACCGGGCAGCAGCTCGCCGAAGAGCTCGACGCGACGGTGCTGTTCGAGGGCACGTGGTTCGTCGTCGTGCGCGCTTGACGCGCAGGCGCTCGTCGTACCGGTCGCTCGCCTCACTCCAGCGCGACCTGCGCGTGTGCCGCGCATGCGTCGAGGCCGGCTATCCACTCGAGTCGCGACCGGTCCTGAACGACCGGATCGGTCAGCGCGCATATATGTACGGCCAGGCGCCTGGCGTGATCGAGGGGCAGGAGCGGCGGCCGTGGCGTGGCCGTGCCGGGAAGACGCTCAGACGCTGGCTCTCGATGGACGAGGACGAGTTCTACGAGACCTTCTACTGCGCGTCCGTGACGCGCTGCGACCCGGGGCGCGCAGCCTCCGGGCGCGGCGACCGCACGCCGACGCCGCACGAGCGCGACCTGTGCGCGTTCTGGCGGGACCGGGAGCTCGAGCTCATCCGGCCGCAACTGATCGTCCCGGTCGGCGGGCTCGCCATCAAGGCGCTCCTGGGCGTCTCGGGACTGGCCGGATGCATCGGCCGGAGCTACGAGCTCGACGGCGCGGTCGCGGTCCCGCTGCCGCATCCGTCCGGTGCGAGCAGCTGGCTCAACGCGCCCGCCAACCGGGAGCTGACCGCCCGCGCGACCGACCTCGTGCGGCGCGAACTGGCCCGGCTCGGGCCGTGATTCGGGAGGCCGACGCTAGATTGAGCCCGTGGAGCAGGCGCCATATAGACCTCCGTATCGCACGACCTTCGCTCGCCTGCTCAGCTTTCTGAAGCCGTACAAGGCCTCCCTGGTCGTCTCGATCATCCTCGCTGCCGGCTCGCAGGCGGCGCAGATAGCTCTCTACGTCGTGACCGGCGCCGTGATCGACCGTGCGATCAGGACGCACGACCACCAGGAGCTCTGGCTTCTCCTCGGCCTCATCCTCGCGCTCGGGATCGTGAAGGCGGTGTGCATGGCCGGTCGCCGCCTGATCTCGGGACGGCAGGCGCTCGGCGTGGAGTTCGACATGCGGAACGGGCTCTACGCGCACCTGCTCCGGCTCTCGTTTGGCTACTACGACCGGCACCAGACGGGGCAGCTCATGTCGCGCGCCACGGTCGACCTGCAGAGCGTTCGCTTCTTCCTCGGCTACGGGCTCATTTTCTTCTTCCAGAACGTGCTCACCGTCGTCTCGGCGACGGCGGTCATGCTCTGGCTGGACTGGCAGCTGGCGCTGATCGCGGTCGCGATCACGCCGGTCCTGATCATCCTTGCGTATCGGTACAGCCACATCGCGCACCCGCTCCTCCGCGACGTGCAGCAGAAGATGGCGGACGTCGCGACGGTGGCCGAGGAGAACATCGTCGGCGTTCACGTCGTCAAGTCGTTCGCGCAGGAGCCACAGGAGCAGGCGAAGTTCGCGCACCGTTCGGACGAGGTGTTCCGTCAGTCCGTCGAGGCCAACCGGCAGCGCGCGCTCTACGTTCCGCTCATCTCATTCATCCCGTTGGTCGCACAGGCGGCCGTCCTCCTCGCCGGAGGCCGGATGGTGGCGAACGGGGACATGACCCTCGGCGGGTTCTTCACGTTCAACCTGCTCGTGCTGATGCTCGTCGTTCCGCTCCGCTCCCTGGGCATGTGGATCGGGCAGGCGCAGCGCGCGACCGCGTCCGGAGAGCGGATCTTCGAAGTCATGGACGAGCCGGAGGAGATCGCCGACCGCCCGAACCCGACCGAGCTCCCCGAGGGCAAGGGCCGCATCAGCTTCGAGAACGTCAACTTCACGTACGGGCTCGGGGGGCCCGTACTCGAAGACATCGCACTCGACGTCGAGGCGGGCCGGACGATCGCACTCATCGGGCACACAGGCTCGGGCAAGACGACGCTCACCTCCCTGGTGCCGCGGTTCTACGACGCGACCTCCGGGCGGGTCCTTGTGGACGGAGTCGACGTGCGAGACGTGAAGCTCACGTCGCTCCGCGGCGCGATCGGCGCGATCTCGCAGGACCCGTTCCTCTTCTCGGCAAGTGTGCGGGACAACATCGCGTTCGGCCGAGCGGACGCCACCGACGAGGAGGTCGAGCAGGTCTCCCGACTGGCGCAGGCTCACGAGTTCGTCGAGCGGCTCCCCGAGGGCTACGACACGGTCATCGGCGAACGCGGGATCACGCTCTCCGGCGGGCAACGGCAGCGCATCGCGATCGCCCGCGCGCTGATCGTCGACCCGCGGATCCTCATCCTCGATGACGCGACGGCGTCGGTCGACGCGACGACCGAGGCGAAGATCCGTCTCGGCCTGCGCGAGGCGATGCGCGGCCGAACGACGCTGATCATCGCGCACCGCCTTTCGACGATCGCTCTCGCCGACGAGATCGTGGTCCTCGAAAACGGGCGTCTCGTCGCGCGGGGCGTCCACGACGACCTGCTGGAGACGAGCCCCGTGTACCGCGAGATCTATGAGCACGGGCTGCTCGAGGCGCAGTTCGTCGAGCGACTGGAGGCAAGCGCGTGAGGGTCTGGCAGGCCGGCTCGCACCTGACGGCCCAGCGCGGGGCGAAGGTCGACGACTGGTCGTGGCGCACGAGCCGGCGGCGTCTCGCGACGCTGGCACGCCTGACCGCGCCCTACAAGGGCCGCACTGCACTCGCGCTCGGATCGCTTCTGGCCGCGACCGCCACCGGGCTCGTGCCCCCCTATCTCGCGAAGCTCGCCATCGACGACGGCATCCGGAAGAACGATCTCCACGCGCTGTCCGTGATCGTCGTGCTCTTCCTGCTCGCGGGGATCGCGAACTGGGCCACGTCGTACGCGCAGACGTACTTCACGGGGTGGACGGGCGAACGGATCCTCGCCGACCTCAGGATCAAACTCTTCAAGCACCTTCAGCGCCTGTCTCTCGGCTTCTACGAGCGGAACCGCGCCGGCGTGATCATCTCGCGCCTCACGAACGACGTCGAGGCGCTGGACCAGCTCGTGACAGACGGCGTCACGACGCTCGTGCAGAGCACGCTGACGCTCGTCGGGACGGTGATCATCCTGTTCTTCCTCGACTGGGAGCTCGCGCTCGCGACGCTCACGATCGTCCCGCCGCTGACGGTGGGGACGATCTGGTTCCGGAAGCGCTCGGCGCGCGCCTATCGCGCTATCCGCGAGCGTCTCGGCCTCGTCACCGCCACGCTCGCCGAGGACATCGCCGGCATCCGTGTCGTGCAGGGTTTCTCCCGCGAACAGGCGAGCCGCCGCCGCTTCCAGGAGATCAACGAGGAGTACCGGCAGTCAAACCACGAGACGGTCGTGCTCAACGGCCTCTACTTCCCTTACGTCGACCTGCTCGCGACGATCTCGACCGTCGTCGTGCTCGGCTACGGCGGCTACCGCTTCTACAACGGCTCGATCTCGCTCGGAACGCTCTTCGCGTTCATGCTCTACATCTCGAACTTCTTCGATCCGATCCAGCAGCTGTCGCAGCTGTACAACACGTTCCTCTCCGCCACCGCGGCGCTCGACAAGATCATGGACGTCCTCGACGAGGAGCCGGAGATCGTTGACGACGAGAACGCGTCGCTGCTTCCCGACGTCGACGGCAGGGTCCGCTTCGACCACGTCAGCTTCGGCTACGGGCAGGGCCCCGAGGTCTTACACGCGCTCGATCTCGACGTGCCCGCCGGCACGACGGTGGCGCTCGTGGGCCACACCGGCGCCGGCAAGTCGACCATCGCGAAGCTCCTCGCCCGCTTCTACGACCCCCGCGAGGGGGCGATCACGATCGATGGTCGCGACCTGCGCCACGTCACCCAGCGGTCGCTGCGGCGCCAGCTCGGGATCGTCCCGCAGGAGGGGTTCCTCTTCGCCGGCACCGTGACCGAGAACATTGCCTTCGGCAAGCCGGGAGCGACGCCGGAGGAGGTCGTCCAGGCGGCGCAGACGGTCGGTGCGCACGACTTCATCCTGCGGCTCGAGGACGGGTACGAGACGCACCTCCAGGAGCGGGGCTCGCGGCTCTCGCTCGGCCAGCGGCAGCTGATCGCGCTCGCCCGCGCGCTGCTCGCGGACCCACGCATCCTCATCCTCGACGAGGCGACCTCGTCCGTCGACATCGGGACGGAGCGCAAGATCGAGCGCGCCCTACGCCTGCTCCTGTCGGGCCGGACGGCGTTCATCATCGCCCATCGGCTCTCGACGATCCGGGATGCGGACCTGATCGTCGTCCTCGAGCACGGTCGCATCGTGGAGCAGGGCACGCACGCCGAGCTCCTCGCCCTCAGCGGGCTGTACACGTCGCTGTACGGGGACTGGGCCGCAGACGTCGCCTGATCGCCACGTCGTAGGATCCGCCTCGTGAGCGTGAGCGAGGTACTCGGCGAGGCGTTCGACCTCTACAAACGCTTCTTCTGGCGTTTCGTCTCGACCGCGGCGATCGTGTTCGTCGTCCTCGACCTCGCCTCCGCGTTCGCCGACACCGCGGCCGGCAACTCCGCCGGCGCGGTGGTCCTGTGGAGCCTCATCGCGCTCGTGCTCTCCGTCGTCGGCGCGTTCTGGCTGCAGGGCGCTCTCATCGAGGCCGTCGTGGACGTCCGCGACGGCCGGATCGATACGACCATCGGAGAGCTCTTCGAACGGACACGGCACCGTCTGCCTGCACTGATCGGCGCAGGCGTCGTCGCGGGCCTCGCGATCGCGATCGGCCTGGTCCTGCTGATCATCCCAGGGCTCTTCCTGTTCACACGCTGGATCCTGATCCCGGCGGTGATCGTCATCGAGAAGCGCCGCGCCGGAGACTCGTTCGACCGGTCCTGGGAGCTCACGCGCGGCCACGGCTGGGCAGTGTTCGGCTGCCTCATCGTGTCGTTCCTCCTCTACGTCGTGGCCCAGGGCGTCTTCCGTGCGATCTTCATCCCGCTGCCGAACTTCTTCGAGATCTGGGTCGGAGGCCTCGTGGCCCACAGCGTGACCACCCCGTTCATCGCGGCGGTCGGTGCCGTCCTCTACTTCCGCCTCGCCCGTCTGTCCGCAGGGGTCGATCCCGCGCCGCCCGCGCCGGCGGCCGTCTAGCCGTGGCGCTCGACCCCGAGACCGAGGGGCGAATCGACCAGCCGGTCTCGGAGGAGGCCGAGCGCGAGACGCGGCTCACTCCGGCGGAAGCGGTCAAGCAGATGAAGATCAACGTGCCGGTGCGCGGCAACCGGAAGCTGCGAAGGATCCTCGAGCGCGTGAACGCGGACACGCAGCTCAAGGGCTGGTGGCACACGGCGAACGTGAACGCGGTGGCGCGCATGAAGATCAACGACCACTCCTGGGTGCACATCCAGATCGTCTCCAACATCGCGCTCAAGCTCCTGCGGCAGCTCACGAAGCACCACGTCGAGCCGTCGATGGTGCGCGACTACGGGTACTCCGCCGACGACTCCGAGGTCGTCGTACTCCTCGCGTCGCTGACGCACTGCATCGGAATGTCGGTGCACCGCGAGGGGCACGAGGACTTCAGCCTCTTCCTCGCCGAGCCGAAACTGCGCGAGCTGCTCGACGACATCTACGAGGAGCCCGACCTCACCGTGATCGTCTCCGAGGTGCTGCAGGCGATCACGAGCCACCGCGATTACGGCAAGCCGCTGACGCTCGAGGCCGGCATCGTGCGTGTCGCGGACGCCCTCGACATGGAGCAGGGACGGTCTCGCATCCCGTTCGCGCGCGGATCGATCTCGATCCACTCGCTCAGCGCCGCGGCGATCGAGGACGTCGCGATCAAGGACGGCGCCGAGCGTCCCGTGCTGATCGAGATCACGATGAACAACTCGTCGGGCATCTACCAGGTCGACAGCCTGTTGAAGGCGAAGCTGCAGGGATCCGGCCTCGAGCCGTACGTCGAGGTCGTGGCGCACATCGACACCGAGGCGGAGAAGCGCCTGGTTCCGATCTACCGGCTCGAGACCTGACCTGTGACGGAGCACCGCACCGAACCGATCACCGGGATCGACGCCGCCGACCTGCGCGTCCGGCGCGAGCGGCTGGTCGAGCACGTCCGGCGCCTTGGGCTCTCCGGTTATGTGCTCTTCGGAGCCGACTACATCCAGTACTTCACGGGCTTCTGGTTCCTTTCGAACGAGCGGCCCGTGGTCTACGCCGAGAACGTCGGCGGCGAGTCCGCGGTGTTCGTGCCGGAGTTCGAGGTGGAACGCACGCGCGCCGAGGCCGACTTCGCACGGATCGAGTCCTATCCCGAGTACCCCGGGCCCGAGCATCCAATGTCGATCCTCGCGCGCGTCCTGGCCGACCTTGGCATCAGGGACCCGATCGGCGCCGACCAGGACGGCTACCCGGGCATCCTCGGCTACAAGGGGCCGGCCCTCGGCGAGGTGGCGGGCGCCTCGGTCACGCCGCTCGACGACCTGATCGAGACCATGATGGCGCGCAAGAGCGAGAGCGAGATCGAGCTCATTCGCGAGAGTGGGCGCTGGTGCGCGCACGCGCACCGACTGCTGCAGGAGTACTCCCGCCCCGGGGCGACCGAGGCCGAGGCGAGCCTTCGAGCGGGTCACGAGACAACGCTCGCGATGCTCGTGGCGCTGGGCCAGAGGTACGGAGGCGGCCTTTCATCCTCCTCCGGCGCGTCTGCCGGCTACCGCGGCCAGATCGGGCGACGCAGCGCGTGGGCGCACGCGGTCGCGCACAACATCAAGTTCCAGGAAGGGGACGTGCTCGTGACGGAGACGAGTGCGCCGATCTGGGGGTACAACGCGGAGCTCGAGCGGGCAATGATCATCGGCGTGCCCACCGACGAGATGCGGCGGCTCTTCGACCACACGGTCGCGGCGCAGCACGTTGCCGTCGACTCGATCCGGCCCGGCGCCACATGCGCCGACGTTGACCGCGCGGTGATGGGCTACTTCGAGAAGAACGACCTGCTCTCGTACTGGCGCCAGCACACGGGCCACGGAATCGGCCTGCGGAATCACGAGGCGCCCTTCCTCGACGTCGGAGACGACACGATGCTCGAGCCGGGCATGGTGTTCACGATCGAGCCGGGTCTCTACGATCCGGCGATCGGAGGGTTTCGTCACTCGGACACCGTCGCGGTCACCGAGGACGGCGTGGACATCCTCACCGACTACCCGAGCGACATCGAAAGCCTCACACTCCCGGCCTGAACCGCCAGGTGCGACTTGCGGGAAGGCAGGCCGATACGTGATTCGAACACCCCCTGCAAATCGGCACCTTCCCCGGCGCGAGGTGGCACGGGGTAGGCACCGCGCGAGCGTGTGCGGTACAAGAATCCACTGCGTCTATCGAGCCGCGCGCTCGAGGCCGAGCCGACGCAACGAGCGTTCGAGCTCGGGTACACGTGCCCGGATGCGCTCGAAGTCCTGACCAGAGAGCGAGAGAAGGCGCATCGGCGTGCGTGCCACGACGCTGGCCGTCCGCTCTCCCGTCAGGAGGAGTGCAATCTCCCCGAACGTGTCGCCGGGGCCGAGAGCCTGGCTCGCATCGCCATCGTCGGTCAGGACGTCGGCCTCTCCCTGTTCGATGAAGTAGATGGCGGTCCCGTAGTCGTCGAGCGTGATGACCTTGGCGCCCGCTTCGACCTCGACCTCGCTCATCGCGCCCGCGAGCTCGTTGAGCTCCGGAGCAGGCAGATCGGCGAAGACCGAAAATGCTGCCATCCGACTCTTATCCACGCTCGCGGATCGTGCCACAGATGGCTCCGCGTCGTGCGTTGCAGCCTCTGCACAGTACGCGGGGTCATCCGTCGACCATCTACCAAGACGAGGCTGTCGCCGCGCCGCGAGTTGCAGCTCCGGCATCAGGGCAGCCCTCCAGGCCCCGGCGTCGTCGCTGACGAGCTCCTCGCCGCCGGCAACGTCAAGGAGGTCGACCCGGCCGGGGTGCCAGTCGTCGCGGAGATGCCGAGCTAAAGCCAATGCCTGAGCAGACAACGTCCTGAGGTGGCACCCAGGTAGGCACCACATGTGCATTCGGGGCTCACCCGGCACACCTGATCCGCGTAACCATGCGGGAGCCGCGAAGTTGCGAACCCTAGAGAGGCCCATACGGGATTCGAACCCGTGCCGCCGCCGTGAGAGGGCGGTGTCCTAGGCCACTAGACGAATGGGCCGGCGCGCTCAGTGTAGCGGCGTCTTCTGGGGTCGTCGCGCGCGGGACGGAACGCCGCCGAACGCGGGTACAATGCGGCCCCGTTGCGGGGTCGTCTAATGGTAGGACGCCTGACTCTGGATCAGGTAGTCAAGGTTCGAGTCCTTGCCCCGCAGCCTCTGAAGCCCCCCGCTCAGGGCCCTCCTCTCCCAGGCTACTGCCACGCGCGAAACTCCGCTTGTGCGCGGCGATCTCCCCACCGGCACCGTGGCCGCCAACTAGGTCTGGTTGGAGCCGCAATCGCGCAAGCCGACGCGGTCGAGGCGCTTGTTGAGAAGTGGAACTAGCCGGTTGACCTCCTGGACCTCGGTCTTGAACCCCTGACCGTTTCCTTGGTTGCCGTCGCGCAGTGCGAACCGAGCATGTTTATCGACTCTCCTGAGCAGACCAAAAGTCGGCGCCATTTGCGTGCGCATCGCGACAGGCACCGGAACTCGTTCGATGTAGGCGTCCTGTTTGAGGTTGAGCGCGAGCCCCTGACCGAGGGCATAGGCGAGCAGCTTCGGGTCTTTCGTGCTGACCGCCTTTTTGAGATCCGCTTCGATTCGCTTGAACTTCGGTGTGAACGTGCGGCAATGACGGTTCAGTTGTGTGCGGTATGCGGCAGGGCTCTGCGCAGCTGCCGCTGACGGGGCGACAACTCCCAGAGCGGCGGTGGCTATGACGGCGAGATAGAACTTCATGGCGGACCCTGGACACGCTACTGGCAGGCCCAGGGACTCGGGGGACGAGGCCTCTCGTCTCGCGCCTGGAGCCGATCGAGCTCGGGTCGATGACCTGATTCACTTGCGACGTGCCACCGAGGTGGACAAACGCACCGGAGCAGGATCCGGGGGTGACGCTACTCGAGCTTCTCGCCTACGCCGAGGAGATGCTCTCCTACTACCAAGACAGGCTCGCCGAGGAGGGGCGGCTCAGAACGCGCGGATTCGTGGCCTTGGCGGTCCCAGCGCTCCTCATCCTGATCCTCTGGCGACGGCGCAAACCGGACGACGGTTAGCGGCTGAGGTCTAGTCGGGCCCGTTAGTAGAGAACGAGCCGGTCACGATGCACAACCTCGATGCCGCGCGCGCCAGCCGCGGCCGCGTCAACGGGGGTACCGGCGATACCCTTCGCAAAGGCCGTTCCGTCGGGCCCGACAAGCTCGACCGCGTCACCCGGTGCGAACCGGCCTTCGACAGACTCGACGCCGACGGCGAGGAGGCTTGCGCCGTCCTCGACCAGCGCACGCTGAGCGCCGGCGTCGACGTGCAGCCGCCCCACCACCGGCTTGCCGTGCCGGAGCCAGAGCTTGAAGGCGGATTCCGTGTGGTCTCGCGCCGAGAAACGTGTCCCGCGCGGTTCGCCGGCGATGATCGCGCCGAGGACCTCGTCGTCGACGCCGGCTGCGATTACCGTGGGGATCCCGGCCGACGCAGCCACCTGCGCCGCGAGCACCTTGCTCCTCATTCCTCCGCGCGCGAGCGGCCCCATTCCGTCGAGCTCGGCGGCGACGGCGAGCGAGCCGTCCGCGATGAGCTCGGCATCGGGATTTCCGGGCGCCCTCGTGTACACCCCCTCGACCTCGGTCAGCAACACGAGCAGGCGTGCGCGCACGAGCACCGCGACCTGCGCAGCCAGCGCGTCGTTGTCGCCGAAGGTGATCTCGTCCGTCGCAGTCGCGTCGTTCTCGTTCACGACCGGCACGGCGCCGAACCTGAACAGCGTGCCGAGCGCGTTGCGAACGTTGACATACGTCGGCCGGGCGGCGATGTCGGCCGCCGTCAGCAGCACTTGCGCCGCGGCCACGCCCTCGGTGGCGAGCGCGCTCTCCCACGCAGCTTGCAGGCGCGCCTGGCCCAGCGCCGACGCAGCCTGGAGCTGTGGGACGCTGCGCGGGCGCCGGTCGAGGCCGAGCTGCGGCAGCCCAAGCGCGATCGCGCCGGACGAGACAACACACACCGGCTCGCCGCCGCGCACCAGCTCGCCGATCTCGCGCGCGCGTGCCTGCATCAGCTTCCGCCGGACCTTGCCCCCTCTGCCTGCCACGAGGCTCGACCCCAGCTTCACAACGACGCTCATCGGTGCTCGGTCCCGTCCCCGACCACTCGGTATTGCCGCAGCCACAGGTCTCGGTACGTCACGGGCCCACGCGGTCCCGGCGTCCAATCGACGTTGATCCCGGTCTCCGGGGCACCGGTGAGCTCGAAGCCGTCGGCGAAGCGGGTCGTCGCGTGCCAGAGTGCGACCGTGCCGCGGTAGCCGTCGAGGAACCTTTGGGCGGCGCTGACGTCTTCCGTGACGATGCCGGCCGCGAGGCCTGATGTTTCCTCGTTTGCCACGCGGACTGCGTCGTCGACGCCTTGAACGAGATGAATGCTGACAGTTGCGATGCGATCGGGATCGTTGGCCCACTCGTAGCCGAGCCGCTCGTCGAGCGGTTGCGCGCCGTCGACGGTCCCGCGGACGTCGATGCTCTTGTCTCGTAGGAGCGCGACGAGGCGGCCCACCAACTCTCCCGCGTCACGGTCGACAAGCGCGAGGTTGAGCCGGTTGCAGACGCCGAGGCGGTCGAGGCTGGCTTCCGCGATCGCGAGCGCCTTCTCTGGATCCGCGGCGCCGTGCAAGTAAAGGACGCCTCCGCCCTCGGCGTGGGCCAGCGTACGAACGCCGTTTCGGGCAGCGAGGTTCGCAAGCGCAGCCGTCGTCGCGCCGCTGCCGCGCAGGATGACAAGCGGGATGAGCCTTGGCATGGTCGCAAGGATGCGCGCGCCCTCGTGATCGGCCGAGCGGACGAGACCGACGGCGCCGGCGGGGAGGCCCGCCGACTCGAGCGCGGGACGGAGGACGTCGTCGACCAGCACCGTAACGGTGCCGAGCGCAGCACCACCGGTGCGCAACACCGCGCTGTTCAAGCTCTTGAGCAACTGCGAGGCGACGTCGAGGGCGACGTTCGGACGTGCCTCGAAGTTCGCACCGACGGCGCCGATCGGGATCCGGCGCTCGCTGACCTGAAGGCCGTTCGCGAGCCTCCACGAGGCGATCTCGCGGTCAAGCGGATCCGCGGCGGCGACGGCCTCGACCTGCTGCGCGAGCGCCTCGATCTTGCTTGCGTCGAGCCGGAGGCGGTCGAGCATCCCGCTATCTAGGCGGCCGGCCCCGGCGGCGCAATCGCGCTCGTTCGCCGCGAGGAGCGCCGCGGCGCGGCCGCGCACGAGGCGCGCCGAGGCCGCGAGCGCCCTGCCCACGGCCTCGTCGGTGAGTGCCGCTGCGGCGCTCCTCGCGGCGGCGGCCTCGCGCTCGACGAGCTCGCGCAGCGCCTCCGACTCGGCGCTTCCAGTCTGCGCATCCACAGCCTGCAGGATGACAGCGAATAGAACCTAGACCCATCGGTCGACGATCGCGCCCAGTGACTGATTGTTGCCAACGGACGCTCCTGGGCCTAGCCCAAACCCGACTCAATCGCCCGCAAAATCAACCGGATCCAAGACCGGGGTCGTTGCGCTGCTTCGTGCATGCCGCCCTACCGGTGGTTCACAATGGCGCGGATGAAGGCGCAGGCGGTTTCGGCGAAGGACCGACCGAAATGACGCTTGCGGCCAGTGCCCGCAGGCTGATCGAATCGGGCTCGCTCGCACATCTCGTCACGCTCAACGCCGACGGCTCGCCGCAGGTGACCTGCGTCTGGGTCGGACTGGATGGAGACGAGATTGTCTCCGGACACCTTCGCGCCGACCAGAGAAAGCTCCGGAACATCGCGCGCGATCCGCGCGTCGCGCTATCGATCGAGGGCACTGAGATCCAGCCACCCGGCCTGAAGCAGTACCTCGTCCTGCACGGACGAGCCCGAGTTGTAGAAGGTGGAGCGGCGGAGCTGTTGCAGCGGCTCGCCCACGTCTACCTCGGGCCTGAGGTGAAGTTCCCGCCGATGGATAATCCGCCTCCCGGCCACGTGATGCACATCACGGTCGAGCGGATCGGCGGCGTCGGTCCGTGGGCCGGTTAGTTCACCCGTCTCCTCAGTCCAGACGCGGGCTCTCCCAGCGTCGCTTCCCGGTCCGGGGATCGCGGAACGACTCAGCGTGATGTGCGAATGGGCTCACCTCGAAGAGTGCGTACGCAAGGACGCCCAAGACCCCGACAACGAACGCGAGCACAACGATGATGGCGAGGATCTCCATTGTGGTCCTCCTTTCGTGACTCCTCACTCTCACGAACGGTGAGACGCTCGTCATCGGTGGCTGCACGGACCTGACGGGCCGAAACTACTGATTCAACAGACGGAGGCCACCGAATGGCGGCCTCCGTCGCTCCTTTGAGGAGCTCGCCGCTAGACGAGCGCCTTCCAGAAGAGCTTGACGTCTTCTGCAGGGAACGTCTCGGTCTCGAACACCTCGAGCTTCGCGATCTTGCCGAGGACGCGGAACGCGGTCTCGAGATCGGGATACTCGAAGATACCGAGATACTCCCAGGGGCCCATCACTGCGAGGAATCGCTCGACAGTCCCGCCCTCGTCCTCGACGATCGTGTGGATCTTGTCGAAGTGCTCGGGGGTCTTCTCGAGGTGCTCCCGCGCGATCGGCGCGAGTCGGAACAACCCGACATAGGTGAACATGCGTCACCTCTCTACCTTGGGGGCATTGCCTAGAACCCCATCGGGCTAAGAATGACCCCCGCGGCATCCAGGCGAATCGGCAAGCTCTCGGAACGACAGTCGGCAAAACCACTGATGCTTTCGCTCGCCTGATGCTCTTGGCTCGCGCAGTCAGCGCGCTCGATGACTCGAAGCTCCGGCGGACCCGCTCGGGGCGAGACCGTGTGGCACGACGTGCTCCCCAGTGGGAAGCTGACCTCCGACCAATCGCGGGCGAGCTCGCGTGATCAGGCTGGAGGTGGAGTGAACGCTCGTGAAGTGGAATGGCAGTTCGACGCGGTCGACCTTCGACCTGTCCTTCGTTGGCTCGGCGACCCGAACGAGGTGGTGACCCGAGACTGCGACGTGAGCATCGGCTCCGCCGGTCGCACGAGCCAGGTCGAGATCTATCTCGATACCGAGGATCGCCGTTTCCACCGCGCGGGCTACACATTGCGGATTCGGCAGGCGACGAGGGCGAAGGCTGCTGGTGCCGAGGCAATCCTGAAGGAGCTCGAGCCGAGGGCGACTCCCCGGCGAGGTCTGCGCAACAGGCAGGAGGTCTCCGAGCGACTCCAGGACGCCGACCCGGGACTGGTGGCGCAGAGCGCCGGCCCGGTCGGGCTGCGCGTACGAGCGGTGGCGGGCAGGAAGAAGCTGCGCCTCCTGTTCGAGATTCGCACCCGCCGCAGCCGGTTCTCGGTGACGGCGGACGGGTTCCCTCCGGGTGAGATCTCGCTCCACGACACGACGATCCGGCCCGGTAACGGCGGGGCCGCGACGCGGCTCCATCGGGTCGAGATCGAGGCGCCGGAGGCGGCGCTGTCGGCCCTCGAGCCGTTCGTCGAACGGTTGAAGACTGCATGCCGGCTGCAACCGGCCCACCTGTCGGAGTACGACACCGGCGTCCTCACGGTCGGTCTGGAGCAGGCCCCGGAGGCCTTCGGTTCCACCGCCGTCGAGGCAGCCGCGCCGATCGGTCGTGTCGCGCTCGCAGTGCTGCGCCGCCAATTCACGGCGTTGCTTGCGAGGGAACCCGGCACGAGGCTGGGCGATGACTCCGAGGAGCTGCATGACATGCGCGTCGCGAGCCGCCGCCTTCGGGCCGCGCTCTCGCTCTTCGCCGAGGTCCTCCCGCCCTCCACCGAAAAGCTCGGCGACGACCTCCGATGGGTCGGCCATACCCTCGGCGCCGTTCGCGACCTCGACGTGCAACTGGAGCAGCTCGAGGAGTTGCTCTCCGAGGTCCCCGAGCCGGACCGCAAGCCGCTCGCCGCGCTGCGCTCATTGCTGGAGGCAAAGCGCTCCGACGCTCGGGAGGCGATGCTGGATGCGCTCGACTCGCGCCGGTACGAGCTGTTCGTCGGTCGCTTCGGCCGCCTTCTCCGCTCGGCGCGAGGACGTGCCTCCGGTCCTCCCTCGCTCCCGGCGCTGGCCGTGGCGCCGGAGCTGATCCAGGAGCGGTTCGCGGCGTTGCGCAAGTCCGCCGAGAAGATCGCGGTCGACTCGCCTGCGGCCGACTTTCATCGGGTGCGGATCCAGGGCAAGCGGTTCCGATACGCCGTCGAGTTCCTCTCGGATCTCTACCCCGGGCGAACGTCACCGCTGATCAAGCGAGTGGTTTTGTTGCAGGACGTTCTCGGACTCCACCAGGACGCCGACGTCGCGATCGAGCGGCTCCGCCAATTGGCTGCCGAGCACGGCGCGGAGCTTCCTCCCCAGACGATTTTCGCGATGGGCGAGATTGCCGAGCTCTACCGACGGGACGCGGCTGAGCTCCGAAGCCGGTTTCCGAAGGCGTACGCCCGCGTCACCGGGAAGACCTGGAAGACCTTTGCGAAGGCGATCGATGCCGAGCGTCCTGCCGCGGTGCCGCCGGCGCCGAACTAGGGCCGAGTCAGCCCTCCCGTTCGTCTTCCCGGTCGAGGTCCCGGATGGTCCACTGCGCGTAGACGTGGACGAGGATCACGACGATGAGTGCCGCGAAAAGGGCGCCGCTCGTGTAGATCGCGATCGCTGCCATGTACCCAGGATGGCGAAAGTCGACGGGCCGGGGATGGGTGTCGCCCCGCCAGTGCGGGTGCGGAACGCCGTACTCGTCCGTCGTCAGGCCGCGGCGTACACCCGGCGCGGGCCGATCCCCTTGAGCTCGACGTCGCCGCGATCCGAGAACTCGAGGCCCGATCCAGCGACGAGATCACGCGTCGTCGTCGACACGAGGACATCACCGGCCCCACCGGCAGCTGCGATTCGCGCTCCCATGTGCACGGCGATCCCGCGCGGCTCCCCTCCGTCGAGCCGCTCGACCTCCCCCGTGTGGACGCCCGCGCGCGCACCGAGGCCGAGCTCGGCGAGGCCCTCCCGGACTGCGAGCGCGCAACGGATGGCCCTCGCCGGCCCGTCGAACAGCGCGAGAAACCCGTCGCCCGCGGTGTCGATCTCCTCACCACCGAACCTGGCGAGCTCGCGGCGCACGACCCGATGGTGCTGGTCGAGGAGCTCGGCCCAGGCGTGATCGCCCAGCTCGGCGAGACGCTCCGTCGAAGCGACCAGATCGGTGAAGAGAATCGTGGCGAGGACACGGTCGGCGGCATGCGTCGGACGGAAGCCGGTGAGAAACTCCTCGATCTCGTCCACGACGTCGTCCGGATGCCAGAACGGCACGTGCGTGTCGCCCGGGAGCTCCACGAAACGCGCACCGGAGATGTGCTCGGCGATGTAGCGGCCCTCCTCGATGCGTGCGTCGCGGTCGCCGACGCGATGGATGACGAGCGTCGAAGCCTGCACGGCGGGCAGAACATCGCGGATGTCGGCCTGCGAGTTCATGAGGACGAGATCCCGAGCGGAGCCGGGGCTCGCGGCTGCGCGCGCCCGCTCGATCCACCATCTCGCCAGCGACTCGTCGGCACTCGGGGCCATGCGACTGAGATCCGCCTCCGCCCCCCACTCGCGTTCCACTGCTTCCGCATAGGCGGCGCGCTCCGCCGGCGTCTCGCACCACGGGTAGTCAGAGTCGGGCCCCGACCGCTTCGCATACGTCCCGTACAGAACGAGCGCGCGCACGCGCTTCGGATACGTGGCGGCGAAGAGGATTGCCAGCGGTCCGCCCTCCGAATAGCCGAAGAGCGCCGCGCTCTCGCTGCCGGCCGCGTCCATCACCGCGCGGACGTCGTCCATGCGCGTCTCGAGGTCGGGCAGCCCGACGGCGCGATCCGAGAGCCCGGTCCCGCGCTTGTCGAAGCGGATCAGCCGCGCGAAGGATCCAAGCCGCTCCAGCAGCCGCGCGGACGACGGATGCTCCCAGTCGTTGTCCAGATGCGAGACGAAGCCCGAGACCAGAACAAGGTCGAGCTCGCCCTCGCCCGTGACCTGGTAGGCGATGTTGACGTCCCCGCTCTTCGCGTACCGGATCGGCGCCTCCATAGGGACGATTCTCGCGCACCGTCACGGGCTAGGCTCAACGCCCCATGGACCGCATCGAGGCACGGGCCGACATCGGCCGGGATGTCGTCGCGCTCACCTTCGACGACGGGCCGTCGGTCTGGACCGAAGCCATTCTCGACCGGCTCCAGGAGCACGGCGGGCACGCGACGTTCTTCGTCCTCGGCTGCGTCGTCGCGGACCGGCCCGAGACGATGAGGCGCATCCTCGAGTCCGGGTCGGAGATCGGCAACCACACCTTCACCCACCAGTACCTGACCCTGCTCGACGACGATCGAATTCGTGACGAGATCAAACGCACGACGGCCGTCATCGAGAACGTCGCCGGAGCGCCCTCGACGCTGTGGCGGGCTCCGTACTTCAACTCGGACGAGCGCGTTCAGGCCGCGGTCGGCGCGCTCGGCCTCCGCGAGGTCTGGTACTCGATCATGCCCGGCGACTGGCAGCTGCCCGCGGATGAGACGGCGCGCCGCGTCATCGCCGAGCTGCGTCCCGGTGCAATCGTGTGCCTCCATGACGGGCGGCCGCCCCACGAGCCTTTCGAGCTCAGCGATCCGACGCGGGAGGCGACGGCCACGGCGATGACCTCGATCCTCGATGCCATGGACGAACAGGGCCTGAAGGCGGTCACCGTTTCCGAGCTGCTCGCGCAGTAACGCGCGACTACCAGACGAGCGGCTGCTCGGCCGCGGGACCCCAGCCTTCCGGCGCGGCGATGTAGATGTGCACCGCGAGCGGGTCGAACGTGTCGTTGATGACGCCGTCGACCGCCTCGATGCGGCGGTTCTCGTCCAGCACGTCGAATGTCTGCGTGCCCTTGAGCGGCACCTTGATGTTCGCGGCGATCGGCGTCTGGCTCGAGTTCACGGCGATGACGTACGTCGCGCCGTTGAGCGTGCGCGCGCCCGCCTTCATCCGTCCATCGCCCGTCTCGACCGGAAGATCGTCCGCCAGAAGCGCGGGCGCGAGCTCTTCGATCCTCGTGTCGAGGCTCTGAATCTGGTCGCCGACCTCGTGTGACCACTCACGCGGGAAGTAGCCGATGCCGTCGGCGCCGCCGGCGATCGCGAGCCACGTCTCCGCGCGCACCGTCTCCGGCGTCGGGATGAGGTACGACTCGGGCGGACAGTCCATCACCCGCACCTCGATCCACTGGAACGTCGGCTTGTGATTCGAGAGCGCGTCCAGCTCCTTCTGGGCGTCATAGACGTCTCCGACCTTGTTCAGCTGGCACCAGTTCTGCAACGGGTAGAGGTCGAACCCCACGACGTCGGCGAGACCGACGAACGCGGGATAGAGCGAGCGTCCGATCGGGAGCGGGCTCGCGCCCGTGTAGAAGTGGTTGGTGAGCGTGAGGAAGCGCAGGAGACCAGGCGGGGCGTCGACGGTGAAACCCTTGATGTCGGACTCGGTCAAGGGAGGCGTCAGCCGGCCGTCGAGCTCGTCCGGGTAGTACCAGCCGAGGAGCCCGGGCTCGTCCTCCATCTCCGACTGCGCGTCGACGACCGAGTACGCGCGCCCGCGCAGCACCTCGGGCAACCTCTCCTCCTTGCCGCAGCCCTCGGCCATGAAGAGGTTGATGCCGAGGTCGATCTTCTCCCCCACCGAGTTCGTGCATTCGTTCCAGATCGCCCGCGGGAACATCGGCTCGCCGTTGACGAGGATCGTGTCGCCGTTGATCGCCGCATGGGCCTCCTCCGCCATGTCGTCCGTCTCGAAGCTGAACGTCACCGTACTCACCCGCTCCCAACGGTCGACCGCGCGGATCATCACCTGGTAGGTCATCGACGAGCTCAGGCCGGGGAACGACGTCGAGTGGGTGACATCGGGGCCGTCGGCGACGCCCCAGACGAGCGGTGTTGCACCGGGGCCATAGGCCGCCTGAGCGGTCGCCGGGAGGCTCGTGTCGAACGTGAGGCTCGCCGCAGAGTCGGACTCGTCGACCGTGACGTTGTCGATCGTCAGGGGCTCGGCTGGCGGCGGGTCGGCCGGCACCGGCGGCACAGGCGGCTCGGCCGGCGGCTCCTCGGGGAACAGCGGCGCCGAGCGGCCGGAACGTGCCTCCGACCTGGTTCGCCCCGGCGAGCGCGAAGGATGGCTTGCGGCTGCGACGTCCTTCAACGTCGGACCGCCGACGAAGCCCGGCGCGGGAGGCGCAGCCGGATCGAAGGTGAACGGCGACTGCTGAGTCAGAAGACGACGCCGGTCGAAGTCCGACGCCGTCGGCGCGACACCCGACGTCGTCGCCGGCCCGGCTTTGTCCGCCCCGCCGCTCGAGGTGACGAAGGCGAGAAACGCGGCGGGGCCGCCCCTGACGTCGCCGGCGTAGCGTCCGACCGTCCATCCGACCGGCACGAGGAGGCACGAGGCCGCGAGCGCGACGACGCCGCGGCGAAAACCAGGCCGCCTCACGCGCCCCCTGATCCCCTACTGAGCTCCAAGCCCTCTCCCCGGGCAGTCCCCAGCGAACTCGCTCGATCGTAGCGCGGTCTCCCCGGAACTATCTAAGAAAATCGTGTCAGTTTGCGCGGCACGCGCTCGCGCCGATCCCGACCCGCACGGTCGCGCGCGCCGAGCCGTCCTTGCCGGCGGCGTCGAGCAGGAGGCGGTACGTCCCCTTGTGCAGCGCCCGCGGAAGCTTGACGCGAACGTTCGACGCCCCGGCCTTGAGTCGGCCGACAACACTGCGGTGGACGACACGGCCGCGGCCGTTCACGAGCTGGTTCTTCACCGTTGCGGGAGCGGAGAGCCGAACCCGCAGCTTCACGATCGCTCCGCCGGCGCAAACGACGCGTGCCTGGTCGACCTTGATCGCGAGCGGCGTGCCCTTCGGCGGCGCGACCGCGACGTCGACGGTGCTTCCGCGCTCCGCGACACCGGGAGCCACAGGATTCTGGCCAGTGACGAGCAGGGGCACGGACGGCATCGGACCGCCTTCCTGGTGCAGGGTCAGTCCGCGGCCGGCGGCAGCTCCGACTGCCTCCGACCATGTCAGGCCGACGAGGCTCGGGACGCCGACGAGAACGGGCGACATCTCGCCGATGTTGCCGGCGCGATCGACCGCGACGACCGAGAACGTCCGCGCATCGTTCGCATCGAATGCGCCGAGGCGCGCCTCGAACTCGCTGCCGCCGAAGTTCTTCGACGGCGCACCGTTCGCGAAGACGACGTAGTTGGCGACCAACTCCGCCGGCGGCGCGTCCCAGCGGAGGATCAGACCCTCGGGGGTGACGTCGCCGTGGAAGTTCTGCGGCTCGCCAGGCGCGACCGTGTCCACATGCAGGATCCGCGACGCCGTCCATGCGGAGGCGTTGCCGACCGTGTCACGTCCGCGCGCCTGCCAGTAGTAGAAGCCGTTCGCGGGCTGCGAGCCCGGTGACCACGTCGTCAGCGTTCCGTTGAGGACTCCGTCGGAGCTGCCGTTGCGCACGACCCCGAGGCAGAGCGCGTCGGAGCAGAGCCGGAAGTCGACGAAGCCCATGCCGGCGAACGACGGCTTGCTGAACGTCGCGCCCAGCTTGACGTCGTGGACCCAGCCGTCGTCGGCGGGTAGGTCGAGGACCGGCACATTCGGCGCAACGGTGTCGATCGTCCAGCTGTGAGAGCTCGGCGTCGGGTCGGCGCTGCCGAATGGATCGACCGCTCGAGCCTGGAACGTGTGTGCGCCGTCCGCAAGCGACGAATACGTCTGCGGATTGGGGCAGGTGGCGAACGGCGCGCCGTCGATGCTGCACTCGAAGGTAGAGCCGGGGTCCGTGCTCGAGAGCCCGAAGCTCGGGCTCGCCGAGTTGGTGAGCGCCGGCGGGCTCGACGTGATCGAGGTGTTCGGCGGGAGGTCGATCGACCAGCTGTACGTGGTCGTGGTACCGGGGTTTCCGGCGAGGTCCGCAACGGCTTTCACGTCGAAACTGTGAGGCCCGTCGACCAGCGGTCCGTAAGCGGCAGGACTGCTGCATGCCGCGAAGGCGGCGCCGTCGACGCGACACTGGTAGCCGGTCACAGGCTCGTTGGCGTTGAAGGCGAAGGAGCCACTCGCGGCGTTGGACACGGCAGGCGGGTTGCTCGTGATCGTCGTGGTCGGCGAAGCGTTGTCGATCGTGAAGCTCCGGGACGCCGTCCACGCGGACGCGAGCCCGAGCGCGTCCTGGGCCTTTGCCTGCCAGTAGTACGTGCCGTCGGCGAGCGGGCCGGCGGGCGTCCAGCTCTGCGTCGAGCCGTTCGTCGCTGGCATGGCACCGGAGTTCTGCGGTGAGGACGAGCACGCCGCGTCGGTGCAGAGCCGGATCGTCAGGCTGCCGGCGTCCGTCTCGGGATCGGCGTAGGTCGCCCCCACCGTCGGGATCGACATCGTCTGCAGGCCGTCGGCAGGCGATGCGAGCGACGCGGAGGCGAAGGCGTTCGGGCTTGGGTGGACGCTGATCTTGTTGTTCGGATCCCACGCGAGAAGCTGGATCATTCGGGACGTCGCTCCACCTGACGCCCCGGCCGTCTGATGGCGCCAGAACTGGACGCACAGATGCTCGTTGTCGGCGAGCGTCGTCACGGAAGAGGTGGCGTACGAGACGGAAACCGTTTGGCTCATGGAGTTGAACGCGAAGGAGCTTCCGTCTGTCACAGGCACGACGGTGCCGCCGGGAATGGTGTTGCCGCCGTCGTCGACCTTCCATATTGCGGCGGTCAAGACGGCGGCTCCAGTCGCGTTCAAGTCTGGCCGGGCCTGGACGTCCACCTTCCACGTTCCCGCAGCGAACGACATGCCGCCCTGCGCGTCGACGACCCATCCCGCGCAGCTCGAGGGAATCGACGGCAACGAGGAGCTCACCGGCGTCGTGTTCGCAGTGGGGATGGCAAGACTCGTGCCGGGCGTGAACGCCGACCAGCCCGTCGCAGAGAGGGCAAAGCGGTTGTCAGCCTCCGGAAGGAGCGGCCCCGAAGTTGCGCTGCTCGTGTCCGTGTAGCTTGTACCAGGCCCTGCGTTCGTCCCGACGAGGATGTAGGTGAACGTGTTCGTGCCGGCCGGAATCTTGGCGCGGTAGACATCCGCACCGACCGGGACATTCGTCACCGTCACCGGCGCGTTCGTGACGCTCAATTGGTTCGAGGCGGCGCTCGCAGTCCGCGCGTAGCCGCTCTTCGTCGCGTAGATGTACTTGTATGCACCGGTCGGGACACCGCCGCTGTTCGGCACTCCCGCAGAGGCGACCGGGGCGGCCCCCTGCGCACTAGGCGTATCCGTCGTGAGCTGGTAGTTGCCACTCACTGACGAAGACCCACCGGCGAGATAGAGCGGCCCCGTGTAACTTGAGACGCCGGCGCCGGTGGCGCCCGCAAAGGCGGTGAGGAGGAGCGCAGCGGCGCCCGCGATCGCAGCGGCCAGCCTGAGAGGACGGCGCCGCAGGCCCGCAGAGACAGAGGGGTGGCGAGATGTCCGCAGAGTCATCGTTGCCTTCACGCACGCGTACAAGGACGCGAAACGCTCCGGCCAATTCATCGGCGTCGGGGCCGAATCGCCCCGCTCACTCGAAGGAGTGATTCGGGCTGCGCTACCGCAAACGGGGGAGGAACAGGCTCGTGGCCACTTCTAGTTTGCGGTTTGGCTATTTGCCTTTCGACTGCGGCCCGCGGCCAGTTCGCGGGGTGGAAGGAGTTTGTACATGCGGCAGGACCGAACCATGCGGAAAAGCGTTCGAGCGAACGCGCTGTGGGGACGGCGCGGCGAATCTCGCACGAACGCTCTCTGGGGCAGCGGCAAGCGCGGAATGCTCACCCTCGCGCTTCTCCTCATGCTCGTCGTGCCCGTGGCGGGCAGCGCAGCCAACGGCGGCGCACCGTCGATCGGCAACGGCAAGAACCCGAAGATCAAGGCGTTCGTCCCCGACAGCCTGCTGGCTGACGCCACGAAGAACCCCCTGAAGAGCTTCGACGTGATCGTGCAGGGCAAGAAGGATCGCTCCGCCGCGGACACGGGCAAGGAAGTCACGAACGAGAAGGGCACGCTGCGGCGGAAGTTCTTCTCGGTCGAGGGCGTTCAGGCCACGCTGCCCGGCTTCGTCATCCTCAAGCTCGCACAGAGCTCTCACGTCGCCGCGATCACGCGGAACGTCCCGGTGCGGAGCATGTCGTACCAGGACTCGACGATGTGGATGGACTCGACCGACCTGTCGATCCTCCAGAACTCGTTCGACCCGAACACGGGTGAGGTCACCGGTCCTGCACCGCAGGCGCCGGCGATCGCAGTCGTCGACTCGGGCGTGCAGCCCGGGACCGACTTCGGCGGGCGCCTCGTCGCGAGCGTGACGATCTGCTCGCTGTGCCCGAACGGCTCGACCGTCGACGAGGAGGGCCACGGCACGATGGTGGCCGGCATCGCGGCGGGCTCGGGAACGTATCCGGGTGGCGCACCGAACGCCCCGATCGTCTCGATCCGGACGGCGAACGCCGACGGCCAGTCGCGGACGAGCGACGTCGTCGCCGCGGCCGACTGGATCCTCCAGAACGCGAAGAAGTACAACATCCGCGTCGCGAACCTCTCGCTCGCGGGTGCATCCGACACGAGCGTCCGGATCGATCCGCTCGACCGCGCCGTCGAGACCCTCTGGCTGAACGGCATCGTCGTCGTTGCGGCCGCGGGCAACCACGGCAGCGCGGGCGGCCCGGTGAACATGTCGTTCGCCCCCGGCAACGATCCGTTCGTGATCACGGTCGGCGCGCTCGACCAGAGCGGCAGCTCCGACCCGAGCGACGACACCGTCGCCCCCTGGTCGGCGCACGGGACGACGATGGACGGCTTCTCGAAGCCGGACCTCTCGGCACCCGGCCGCTACATGGTCGCGCCTTCGCCGATGAGCGGCACGATCGCCAAGCTCGTTCCGGATCGCATCATGGCACCCGGCTACATCTGGATGTCCGGCACGTCGTTCTCGACCCCGGTCGTCTCGGCGGCGGCGGCGCAGCTCCTGGCTCGCCACCCGAACTGGACGCCGGATCAGGTCAAGGGCGCACTGATGCTCGCGGCGAACTACCTCCCGAACGTCAGCGGCTACTCCGCCGGCGTCGGCGAGATCGACGCGGGCGTCGCCTCGACGATCGACGATCCGCCGAACCCGAACGAGGGCCTTCTGCAGTTCGTCACGAAGGACCCGAACACGGGCGGCCCGATATTCGACTCCGCGAGCTGGGCGTCGTTCGTCGCCTCCGGCGCCTCCTGGGCGCAGGCGAGCTGGGCCGAGGCGAGCTGGGCCGAGGCGAGCTGGAACTCCGCCAGCTGGGCCGAGGCGAGCTGGAACTCCGCCAGCTGGTCGAGCAACACCGACTCGATGATGAGCACGGCGGCATCACTCGCCGAGTAGCACCAGCCGGTCGAAAGGCTTGTCCACCACGAACGGCGCCGAAAGGCGCCGTTCGTCTATTCCAGGGTGATCCTCCGGCGGACGGTGCCGGCGCGCTGGTGTCGCGCCTCGATCCCGATCTCCGTGCCGGCCGGCGCCTCCACCACCCACTCGACCTTCGCAAGATCGGACGTGGATTCGTCGTTGCCCCACCACGTCGTCGAGCGCTTCTCGGTCCGGCCCTTGAGCTGCCCGAGCGTCGTCTTGACCTCGCCGCCGACGAGCCGTATGCCGTCGGGCAGGTCGAGCTCGACCTCGAGGTCGCGCACCGCCTTCCGCTCGACGGCCTTGTCGCTGACGTTCGTCGGCAGCCAGCCGGAGTTCTGCAGCACGAGCCGCACGAGGAACGAGCTCTCCCCGAGCTTCTCGACGTCGAGCGATCGGATCTCGAGGAGCGGCGAGATGAGCAGGTGGAAGAGCGCCCACTCCGTGTGCGGCGCGACCTCGTCCTCGAGCCGGTCGAAGGGCACGTTGAACCAGTAGTTGATGATGTCCCAGCCGCCGAGCTCGACCTTGCCGAGCTCCGGGTGGTCGAACTCGTACCAGTCGACGTAGGCGTCGGGATACGTCTTCTTCGCCCACTCGATGAGCGCAAGGTCGTCCTCGACCGGATGCTCCCGGATCCAGTCGGTGAAGTGGTAGTCGGACAACCCGGCCTGCCGCTGCGGGCTCCAGAACTCCGTCGTCCACGAGTAGACCCCGAGGTGGTCGTACATCCAGTCGTGCGCGCCGCCCTTGATCGTCATCTTGGGGTCGTACTTGAAGTCGTGGAACACGGACACGGCCGGATAGCCGGTCAGCTGCGTCCCCCGCTCGCCGATGATCGTGTAGGCGCGGAGGTCGTGAGTCGGAAGGTCGTCGTCCGGGTGGCCGGCGTACGGACGGAGATGCACGCCGCTGAAGGTGTGGTACGCAATGTGCCCCGTGACGTTCGGGCGGTCCGTGACCGCTTGCACCATCGCGCGGACCTCGGGCTCCGAGGTCGGGTACGGACCGGCGCCGCGTTGCTCGTGTTCCGGCGCCCAGTCGGCCGGGAAGTTCCGGTTGAGATCCAGGCCCTCGAGCGGCGGCGGGATCTTGATCGTGACGCCGTCGTAGTTCTCGATCCGTCCCTCGACGAGCAGGCGGTAGAACGGGCCGTCGTCGGGACTGTCGACGGGGTCGCGCCGGACGAGCAGCTTCGGCTCGTCGGGATGGGGGCGCCACGCGCCGTTCGGGTCCTCGACGCGCATGTCGAGGACACGTCCGTCGCCGTCGAGGTCCTGCGACGTGCAGCCCGTCGTCCAGCTCTTCGCGTGGATACGGACGGACGCTGGACCGGATGAAACGGCGCTCCTCGAGCCCTCGCTCGGCGCCGTCGGGATTGAGGCGTGGGATGACGTAGAAGGTGCGCGTGTCGAGCGCGCGCGTGACGACGTCGTCGTTCCCGTGGCCCGTGAGCAGCCGGTGGATGAGGTGGAGCGCGGCGGTGCATCCCGTCCACTCCATCGAGTGGATGTTGGCCTCGATGAGGAGCGCCGGCTTGTCCGCGTGCTGCGCCGGTCTCGCTGTTCGTGATCGTGACGAGCCAGATGTCCCGCCCCTCGAACGACGTGCCGATCGACTCGAGCGTGCAGAGCTTCGGCGCTTCCTCGGCCCACGAGCGCAGCGTGTCGCTGAGCTCTTCGTACGCGTAGAAGTGGTCGTACGCGACGGAGCGCACGCGTCTAGGCGGTGAGCTCGCCGATCAGCGGCGCGGTGTCGTAGGGCTCGTAGCCGAGCCGCGCGGCGATCTCCTCGCTCGACGGCTTCGTCCCCTCGGCGAAGAGGGCCCGCAGCAGCTCACCGGTCCTGGGGCTCCGCCACCAGTCCTCTCCGACCTCCTCGATGAGGTGCGAGCGGAGCTGCGCGTGCCGGATCCACGCGCGGAGGTAGTCGGCCGAGTAGAAGCCGGCGTCCATGTCGGCGAGGTGGCCCTCGCGCGGATAGTGGACGCCCGGTCGCGGCCGTGAGCCGCTCGAGTAGTCGTCGCTCGCGAGCCCGGCGCTGTCGAAGTCCGACCAGAACCCGAGCTCGAACTGCAGCTTCGCCGTGTAGCGCCGGAAGAGCAGCGCCTCGAGAAAGAGCGTCGCCTCCGCGTTCACGCGCGCCTCGTCCTCGTCGAGACCGAAGTGCTCGGCGTGCCAGCCCGGCTCCCGCGTGATCGCCTCGCAGATGTACGAGTAGATCTCCGTCAGCGCGTGGTCACGCGAGATCCGCCGGAACGTGTACGGCAGCGTCGGGTCGCAGCCTGCGTAGTGCAGCGCGTGGCCGGCCTCGTGCAGGAAGGCCTGGTAGTCGTGCAGCCCGCCCTGTGCACGAGTGATGAGGTGGACGACCTTCGGCGGGTCGGACGCGATCACGCAGGCACGCGGCGACTTCTGCGGCCGGTCGTCGAGGTCGAGGCGGATGTTCTCGTCCGCGGCGAGGTCGAACCCGAGCGCCGAGAGCGTCTGCGAGGCAGACGTCGGTCGCGCGATCCTTCGTGTACGTCGGCTCGAGCGGAGAGAGCCGTCGGATGTAGCCCATGTGCGCCGACGAGGGGACCTCCTCGCGCTCCGGCCCGAGCACGCGCTCGAACCACCGCTCGCGCATGCCGAGGAACGCCTCGTCGATGGCGTCGCTGGCCGCGGCGAGCACGGACTCGAGGTCGCGCAGCGAGATCTGCTTCTCGTCCTCGTTGCGCGCGACCGGATCCGGCTCCTCCGACAGGTCCGCGTCCAGCTCCTCGTACGCGCGCAGGAGCTCGAGCCGCTGCTCGTTGAACTCGGCCGACCGCGCGTAGTAGAGCTCGCCGAGCTCGTCGCGCTGCTTGTAGTCGGAGAGCACGGCGAGCTGCGCGAGGGCGGAGCGGAGCGGCAGCTCCTCGCCGTCGTAGGTCACCCGCGCGGCGAGGATCGCGTTCTCGAGCTCGTCGTCCCGCTCGGCCAGCTCGGCCGAGATCAGACCGCCCTCGCACGTCTTGCGCAGGCGGTAGAGCCATTCCTGCTGCTCGCCGTCGGCACGGCTCTCCTCCTCGCGGAGGGCGACGAGCTGCTCGCGGCTGAAGAGATCCGAGTAGCGCGCGACGATCGCGGCCTGCTCGGAGACCTCCTTCTCGCCCACGCGGACGGCCCTTCCTTCCTCCGAGCGCTCGAACAGGTAGCGCTGGAGGTGCTCCTCGAACTCCGCCGGGCTGCGCACCGCAGTCGTCGACATCGAGAGAACTCTATCCAGCCGTCTGCGCGGCTTGCGCCGCTAGGCGGCGCACGGTGTCACGCAGCTGCTCGAGCGTGAACGGCTTGGGGATGAACGCGTCGGCGCGCGAGCAGTCGAGGGCGGCCGCGCCGACCGAGCCCGTGAGCATCGCGACGGCGACGTCGGCGTGGTCGCGCCGCATCTCGTCGAGGAACACGAGGCCGCTCTGCCTGCCGATGTGCGCGTCGAGCAGCGTGACGACCACCGCGGCCGTCCCCGAGCTCGCGCCGGGCGTCGTCGAGCGTCGCGGCCTCGCGGACGTCCCAGCCGTCCAGCTCCAGATTCACACGGCAGAGAAAGCGGATCGACGCGTCGTCGTCCACGACGAGAATGGTGTGGCTGGGCGAGTCCACGCCGCGCGGAAGTGTACGCGTAACCAGATTCGAAGTCCGGGCGTTTGATTCTTGAAAATGAGAAATCCCGCTCAAGCAGCCACCCGGGGGCCACCCGGCCTTCTCCCCCGCCCGACGCCGCAATTCAGGCGGCGCTGCTGGCTCGCCTTCCAGCGGGCTCTGGACCCCCTCGCTCCGCCGAGGCCCTTGCGCCGACAGGGCAAGCGGCCGTCGACCTAGCGAGGGGCGCCTAGACCGCTGCGCCTGCCGCGGCGCTGAGGCGCTGCAGCGTCTTCTCCTTCCCCAGCAGCTCGAGGCTCTCGAACAGCCCCGGTGAGACCTTGGACCCGGTGACCGCGATGCGGATCGGCTCGAACGCCTTCCGCGGCGAAAGCTCCAGGCGCTCGGCGAGGCCCCTGAGTGCGGCCTCGATGTTCGGGGCCTCGAAGGGGTCGACCCCCTCGAGCTCCTCGCGTGCCGCCTCCACGATGTTCGCGCGGCCGTCGAGCAGCGCCGGGTCGGGCTCGACCTCGCGGAAGAGGAAGCCCGCGAAGTCGGGGAACTGCCCGAGTCGCTCGATCTTCTCCTGGACGAGCGGCGCGGCACGGCGGACGAGGTCGTCGTCCCAGTCGTGCCCCTCCTCCCGCAGGAAGCGGACGAGCTCCTCCGCGTAGACCTCCCCCGGAAGCGCGCGGAGGTACATCCCGTTCATCCAGTCGAGCTTCTCGTAGTCGAACGTCGCCGGGCTCGGCACGACGCGCTCGAGTGAGAAGCGGTCGACGAGCTCGTCGCGCGACATGATCGTCGTCTTGTCGTCGTAGCTCCAGCCGAGCAGCGCGAGGAAGTTCATCAGTGCGGGCGCGTAGTAGCCCGCGTGACGGAACTCGTCGACGGTGACGGAGCCGTGGCGCTTCGAGAGGCTCTTGCCGTCGGGGCCGAGCACGTGCGACACGTGCGCGTACACCGGCGGCTCGGCGCCGACCGCGCGGATGATGTTGATCTGCTTCGGCGTGTTGGAGATGTGGTCCTCGCCGCGGATGACGTGGGTGATCTCGTCCCAGACGTCCTCCATCGGCGAGGCGAAGTTGTACGTCGGCCTCCCGTCGGACCGGACGATCACGAGGTCCTCGAGCTGCTCGTTCGGAAACTCGACGCGGCCGCGGACGACGTCGTCCCAGGCGGTGACGCCCTCGTCCGGCATGCGGAAGCGGATCGCTCCCTCGTCCTCGTAGGCCTTGCCCTCCTGCGACGAGCGTGCGCGCGACGTCTGCGCAGTCCTGCATCCGCTCGAGCTGGAACGTGACGTCGCCGTCCCAGTCGAGCCCGAGCCAGCGCAGCGAGTCCTGGATCTGCTGCGTCGCCTCCGCGACCTCGCGGCCCGTGTCCGTGTTCTCGATGCGCAGGCGGAACTCGCCGCCCTCGCGGCGCGCGTAGAGCCAGTTGAACAGCGCCGTGCGGACGTTCCCGATGTGGAGGAACCCGGTCGGGCTCGGCGCCATGCGGACGCGGACGGCCATCGCCCGCATCCTACGCAGCCGCATTTCTCCGATCCTGTGGACAAACCGCCACACATCCGGCTCGATCTCCAGGGCCCGGCAGGACCCGGCGGAAAAGGCTGGGGTCTGACCCGTCCTTTTCGACACGGCCGTTAGGGTCGCGGCCATGTTGTTCGGTGCGCACTGCGCGGGCGGGATCAAGAAGGCGCTCGGCAAAGGACTGGAGATGGACGCCGAGGCGGTTCAGCTCTTCGTCCAGAGCCCGCGTACGTGGCGGTTCCCGAACCACGACCCGGACGAGCTGAAACGTTTCCGCGAGGAACGCGACGAAGCCGCCGTCGCCGGCGCTCGTGCACGCTCTCTACCTCGTCAACCTCGCAGCGCCCGACGACGCGATCTACACGAAGAGCGTGGACACGATGCGCTCGACGGTCGACGCAGCGTGCGCGATCGACGCCGACGCGGTCGTCTTCCACGTCGGCTCACACCTCGGCGCCGGCTTCGAAGCGGGCCTCGGCCGGGTGACGTCCCGCGCTCGAGCAGATCCTCGAGCGGTGCAACGACCGCACGTGGCTCCTGATGGAGAACTCCGCGGGCGCAGGAGGGACGATCGGACGCTCGATCGACGAGCTCGCCGTCCTCTTCGACGCGCTCGACCGCCACGAGCGGCTCGGTATCTGCCTCGACTCCTGCCACCTCTACGTCTCGGGCGTCGACGTCACGGACGCCGACACGTGGGACGCGACGATCGCCGAGCTCGACGAGCGGATCGGGCTCGACCGCCTCCGCGCTGCTGCACGCGAACGACGCGAAGGCGCCGCTCGGCTCGAACCTCGACCGCCACGACAACATCGGCGACGGCTTGATGGGCGAGGGCATGGGCGTGTTCCTCGCACACCCGAAGCTCCAGCACCTTCCGGTGGTGCTGGAGGTTCCGGGCGCGGACGGCAAGGGCCCGAACGCGGAGGAGATCCAGAAGCTGCGTGACATCCACGCGCGCGCCACGTCCTAGGCGCCGCTTGACGGCGCCGCATAGGAGGGTGGTGTGAGCTCGGCTCACACCACCCGTTCCAATTACCGCTGGACCGTCCTTTCCGCCGGCGTCCTCGCGCAGGCGTCGTACTCGGCGCTCCTGCTCGGCCTTGCGGCGATCACGCCTGCGATCCGGGACGACTTCGACCTCACGCTGACGCAGACAGGCGTCGTGCTCGCAGCAAGCTTCGCCGGAGGTCTGGTGACACTCCTGCCGTGGGGCATCGTCGCCGACGCCGCCGGCGAGCGTGTCGTCATCACCGTCGGGCTTAGCACGTGCGCCGCCGCACTCGTGTGGGCCGGCTACGCATCGTCGCTAGGCGAGCTCGTCGCCGCGCTCTTCCTCGCCGGCGGGCTCGGGGCAGGCGTGAACTCCGCGAGCGGCCGCGCGGTCGTCGCGTGGTTCGGACCGGAGGAGCGCGGCCTGGCGCTCGGCATCCGGCAGACGGCGACGCCCCTCGGCGGCGCCATCGGCGCGCTCGCGCTCCCCGCGCTCGACGAGCACATCAGCCTGCGCGCGGCTTTCGTCGGGATCGCCGCCGGCTGCCTCGTCGCCGCGCTCATCGCCGCACCGCTCATGCGTGTCGAGCCCGCCCAGGTTCACTCGGTGTCGACGCAGCCGCTGCGAGACCCGCGCATCTGGAGGATCTGCGTCGGCAGCATGTTCTACGTCCTGCCGCAGTTGAGCCTGCTCGGGTTCTTCGTGCTGTTCCTCCACGACAACCGCGGCGTGTCGACCGGGCTCGCGGCAGGCGCTCTCGCGATCACACAGGTGCTCGGTGGAGTCGCGCGCATCGCCGCCGGCCGCTGGTCCGACCGCCTGCGCATGAGGATCGTCCCGCTGCGGCGCGTCGCGCTCGGAATGGCCGTTTCGGTCGCGCTGACCGCGGTGCTGCTGGGCGCCCCGACCTGGCTGCTCATCCCCCTGCTCGTCGTGGCAACAACGTTCACCCTGTCGTGGAACGGGCTCTCGTTCGCCGCCGCGGCGGAGTCCGCGGGCCCCGCCCGCAGCGGTGCGGCGATCGGGCTCCAGCAGACCTTTCTGGCCGCCGGCGGGCTCGTCGCGCCGATCGCCTTCGGCGTGGTCGTGCACCACGCCTCGTGGCGCGCGGCGTTCGCGGTCGCCGCCGCCAGCCCGCTCGTGGGCTACGCGGTGCTCAGTCCGCTAGCCGAGCGAAGACCTTGAAGGTGGGAGCGCCGACGGGGAGCTCACTGAACTCCGGGTTGATGCACCCGAGCTCGCCGGACCGCTCGGCGCCGTAGCACTCCTCGACCTCCACGCGGCACATCGGGAGCGGCGCGCGTGTGGTTCGCATCGCGCCGAACCCCTCGCGCCGCGCCTCCGCCTCGCGCAGCATCTCGAGGTTGATCTCGACGCCGTACACCTTCTGCATGCAGCCGATGTACGTGTGCCCGAACTCCTCGAACGCATAGAGGAACGGACAGGCGCGAGTGACGCACGCAGAGGGATACACAACCTTGTCGCAGTGGACGTCGCACCGCCGACACTCGAGCTCGTCCTGCGGACGGAGCGGAAGCTCGGTCGCAATCCCGGCGGCGACGCGTTGCGCCTCTGGTGGCATGACGGAATTGTCCAGTCCGAAACACCGCCTCCGCAAGACTTGACCGCGGCCCCCGAATCAGCTAGGCGGCTAACCTAGGCCGCCGTGGCGCGACGACTCCTCTGGGCCTCGCTCGCCCTCGCGCCCGCCACGCTCGTCATCGACCGGGTTGCGAACCCGAGCAAGGTCACGCTCTTCGTCCTCGCGGCCGCTCTCGCTCATCCCGCTCGCGTGGTTGATCGGCGAGGCGACGGAGCACGCCGGCGAGCACACCGGCCCGCGCATCGGCGGCCTGCTCAACGCGAGCTTCGGCAATGCGCCCGAGGTGATCATCGCGATCATCGCGGTGTCGCAGAACCTGCCTGACGTCGTCCGCGGTTCGATGGCCGGCAGCGTCGTCGGGAACATCCTGCTCGTGCTCGGTGCCGCCCTGCTTCTGGGGCCCGACCGCAGCGAGATCGACCGCGGCTCACTGCACCGGCAGCTCGGGCTCGGTCGTGACGGCGGTCCTCGCTGCTGCTGATCCCGTCGATCGCCGGGTGGCGCGGCGATCCGAACCGGCACTCGCTCGCGGTGCTGAGCATCGGCCCGGCGATCGCCTGCTCGTGCTCTACCTCGTCGTGACGATCAAAGGCCTCCGCGCGCAGGAGGCACCCGCAGGAGGCGGCGGAGGGCACGCTGGACGCTGCGGCTCTCGCTCTGCGTCCTCGCGGTGGCGACCGTCGTCACCGCGCTGATCAGCGAGATCCTCGTTCACTCGCTCGAGGCGTTCGCCCACGCGGCGAACATGTCCGAGTTCTTCATCTCGATCGTCATCGTCGCGATCGTCGGCAACGCGGCGGAGCACGGCGGCGCGGTCGTGATCGCCCGCCGGGGGAAGATGAAGCTGGCGACGGAGATCGCGGTCTCGTCGAGCGCGCAGGTCGCCCTGTTCGTCATCCCGGTCGTCACGCTCGTGTCGTTCGCCTTCGCGAACCCGCTCTCGCTCGCCTTCCGGCCGATCGAGCTCATCGGCATGGGCGGCGCGGCGGCGTTCGTCGCCTTCGTCATCCGCGACGGGCGGGCCCGGCGCTGGGAGGGGGGCCTGCTCTTCGGGGTCTACTGCCTCTTCGTGGTCGCGTGCTGGATCGCCGGGGACCGCTGAGCCGCTAGAAAAGATGCGGAGGTGCGGCTATCCGCACCCGCGATTGGGGTGATAGGCGCATTGAGACTCGGACGAGAGGCTGGAAGACTTGCCCCTAACGACATGGAGGCCACATGACTGAAGCAGTCGCAGCAGGCGATGCGGCGACGGGGCAGTCCCAGACGGGGCCGGTCGTCTCCGCGCAAGATCTGACCCGCCGTTACGGAGAGGGCGAGACCGCGGTCGACGCCCTTCGCGGCGTGTCGCTCGACGTCCCCAAGGGCCAGCTGACCGCGGTCATGGGCCCGTCGGGCTCGGGCAAGTCCACGCTCATGCACATCCTCGCGGGACTGGACAAGCCGACCTCCGGCGAGGTCACGATCGCCGGCACGGCGATCTCGAACCTCAACGACACGGAGCTGACGAAGCTCCGGCGCGAGCACATCGGGTTCATCTTCCAGTTCTTCAACCTGCTGCCGATGCTGAACGCGGAGGAGAACGTCACCCTCCCGCTCTCGATCGCCGGCGAGAAGCCGGACAAGGCCTGGGTCGACGAGCTGATGGGGAACATCGGGCTCAAGGACCGGCGCAGCCACCGGCCGTCCGAGCTCTCCGGCGGCCAGCAGCAGCGCGTGGCGATCGGCCGGGCACTGGTCAGCAAGCCGACGATCGTGTTCGCGGACGAGCCGACGGGCAACCTCGACTCGAAGACGAGCGGCGAGATCCTCGAGCTCATGCGCGACTCGGTCGACTCGTACGGCCAGACCACCGTGATGGTCACGCACGACCCGCGTGCCGCGGCGATCGCCGATCGCATCCTCTTCCTCGCCGACGGCTTGATCGTCAGGGATCTCGGCAGGGCCGAGGCTCACGACGTCATCGCGGTGATGGAAGAGCTCAGTCGATGACGCACTGTCTCCCTCAAAGGTCTCTGGGGCCGCAAGCTCCGAACATTCCTGACGGCGCTCGCCGATCGTCCTCGGCGTCGCGATGATCAGCGGGACCTACGTCCTGACGGACACGATCAGCGCGGCGTTCACGACGATCTTCGACAAGTCGTACGAGAACGCGGACGCCGTCGTGAGCGGAAAGGTCGCCTTCAAGAACACCCAGAGCGACACGGAGGAGATCCCGGCGTTTCCGGCGAGCGTGCTGGGCAAGGTCCGCGAGCTGCCGGACGTCGCAGCGGCGGAGGGCTCGATCTCGGACGAGGCGAAGCTCGTCGGCCGCGACGGGAAGACGATCACGCACGGCTTCGCAGCAAGCCTCGCGTTCAGCGTCAACCCCGAGGGCAACCAGCGATTCAACCCGCTGACGCTCGTCGACGGCAAGTGGCCCTCCGGCGGCACGCAGATCGCGATCGACCAGAAGACCGCCGGCGACGAGGGGTACAAGGTCGGCGACACGATCGGCGTTTCCACCGACGACGGCGTCCAGCAGTACGAGATCGAGGGCATCGCGAAGTTCGCGTCGGTGTCGTCGATCGGCGGGGCGACGATCGCGATCTTCGACCTGCCGACCGCGCAGCGGCTCTTCCACAAGGAGGGCCAGCTCGACGAGATCCAGGCGGCGGCGAAGCCCGGCGTCACGCCGGCGAAGCTCGTCGACGAGATCCGGCCCGTCCTGCCGCGTGACCGCTCAGGTGAAGACGGCGGACGACCAGGCTCAGTCGCAGGCCGACGACATCAACTCAGGGCATCAGCATCTTCCAGAAGGTCCTGCTCGGCGTTCGGCGGCGTCGCCCTCTTCGTCGGCGCCTTCGTGATCGCGAACACGCTGTCGATCACGATCGCCCAGCGCGTGCGCGAGTTCGCCACCATCCGGACGATCGGCGGCTCGCGGCGCCAGGTGCTGACGACCGTGATGGTCGAGGCGCTCGTCATCGGCGTCGTCGCGTCGGTCATCGGCCTCGCCGTCGGCCTTCTGCTGGCGAAGGGCCTGAACGCGCTGTTCGTCGCCATCGGGCTCGACTTCCCCAAGGGCGACGACGGTCATCGCCACCCGGACGATCGTCGTCAGCCTGCTCGTCGGCGTGATCGTCACGCTGCTTGCGAGCCTGCGGCCGGCGATCCGCGCGACGCGCGTTGCCGCCGATCGCGGCGGTGCGCGAAGGTGCGACGCTGCCGCCTGCGCGCGCACCGCCGGTTGGCCGCGTTCATGTCGGTCGCGACCCTGGTCGTCGGGATCCTGCTGCTCTCCTACGGGATCTTCGGCCACGGACTCTCGACAGCGACCCGGCTCTTCTCGCTCGCGCGTGGGGACGATCATCCTCTTCGTCGGCGTCGCGATGAACGCGAAGCGAACGGTGCGGCCGCTCGCCTCGGTGCTCGGCTGGCCCGGGACGCGGATCGGCGGGACCTCCGGCGAGCTCGCCCGCGAGAACGCGATGCGGAACCCGAGCCGCACCGCGTCGACGGCGTCGGCGCTCATGATCGGGCTCGCCCTGATCACGTTCGTCGCGATCCTCGGACAGGGACTGCGCTCGTCGTTCGAGAGCGCGGTCGACCGTCTGTTCATCGCCGACTACGCGGTCACGGCGCAGAACGGGTTCGATCCGTTCAGCCCTGCGTCGGACGACGCCGTCGCGGTGACGCCGGGCGTCACGGCGGTCTCACCGATCCGCGAGGGCGACGCGCGGGCGTTCGACAGCAACATCTTCATCACTGCCGTCCCGCCGAACGTCGCCGAGACCGTGCGCATCGACTGGACGCGAAGGTCGACAGCAGCGTGCCGTCGAAGCTCGGCAAGGACGGCGCGTTCGTCGACAAGGACTACGCGAAGGACCACGACCTATCGATCGGCTCGCCGATCGCAGCTCGAGACGCCCACCGGCAAGATCCTCCACCTCAAGGTCAAGGGCGTCTTCGACCCGCCGAACGGCGGCTCGCCCTTCGGCGAGCGTCGACGATGTCGAACGAGACGTTCGACGCGAACTACACCGACCCGAAGAACCTCATGACCCTCGTCAACATCAAGGGCGGGATCAACGACGCGAACACTGCACGGCTCGGCCTGCTCCGTCAACGACTTCCCCGAGGCGAAGATCCAGACGGCCAGGAGTTCAAGAAGACACGCAGGAGCAGTTCGTCAACAGCCTGCTGAACGCCCTCTACGTGCTGCTCGCGCTCTCCGTGATCATCAGCCTCTTCGGCGTCGTCAACACGCTCGTCCTCTCGGTCTTCGAGCGGACGCGCGAGCTCGGCATGCTCCGCGCGGTCGGCATGACGCGGCGGCAGGTGCGGAGCATGATCCGCCACGAGAGCATCGTCACGTCGCTGATCGGAGGAGCGCTGGGGGTGGCGGTCGGCTTCTTCCTGGCCGCGCTGACGACCCGGGCGCTCTCCGACGAGGGCATCGTCTTCGCGGTGCCGTGGCTGACGATCGTGCTCTTCATCATCGCGACGGTCATCGCGGGCGTCCTCGCGGCGATCCTGCCGGCCCGTCGTGCCTCACGTCTCAATGTGCTGGAGGCTCTGCAATACGAATGACACGGTGAGGAGGGAGCGCAGAGAGCTGCGCTCCCTCGCTACCTTCTGAGCGGTGCTCGAGGTAGCGCTCAAAGGGCTGCTCGGACGCAAGCTGCGCGCCGCCCTCACGGCGATCGCGATCATGCTCGGCGTCGCGACCGTCAGCGGGACATACGTCCTGACGGACTCGATCGACAAGGCGTTCAACTCGATCTTCACGGACGTCCGCCAGGGGTCGAACGTCGTCATCAGCGGCAAGGCGGCGTTCGACCTCACGAGCGGGGCCGGCTCCACCGCCCCCGCCTTCGACGAGTCGCTGCTCGAGAAAGTCCGTGCACTCCCGGGGGTCGAGGTCGCCGACGGAAGCGTCAGCAACGACGCCGTCCAGCTGATCGGCAAGGACGGGAAGGCGATCGTCTACGGCGGAGCGCCGAACCTCGGCTTCAGCATCGCCAGGGGCGACTCCCCGTTCAACCCGCTCACGCTCGTCCAGGGGTCCTGGCCGGCCGGCGGCGAGGTCGTGATCGACAAGTCGACGGCAGGCAAGGAGGACTTCTCCGTCGGCGACTCGGTCGGGGTGCAGGCCGAAGGCCCGGTGCGCCGCCTGCACATCTCGGGGATCGTCAAGTTCGGCTCCGTGGAGACGATCGGCGGCGCCACGCTCGCCGGCTTCGACCTCCCCACCGCGCAGGACCTCTTCGGCAAGCGCGGCAAGCTCGACGAGATCGCCGTCAAGTCCAAGCCGGGCGTGTCCGACGCGGAGGTCGAATCCCAGATCGAGCAGATCCTGCCCCCCGACACCCAGGTCCGGACGGGCGAGCAGCAGGCCCAGGAGGACGCGAAGGACACGAACCAGTTCATCTCGTTCCTTCAGAACTTCCTGCTCGCGTTCGGCGGCGTCGCGCTCTTCGTCGGCAGCTTCGTCATCGCCAACTCGTTGTCGATCACGATCGCGCAGCGCACGCGCGAGCTCGCGACGTTGCGGACGGTCGGCGCGTCGCGGCGCCAGGTGCTCCGCTCGATCGTCGTCGAGGCGCTCGTCGTCGGCATCTTCGGCTCGGTGATCGGCCTGTTCCTCGGCCTGCTGCTCGCGAAGGGGCTCTTCTCGCTCTTCGACGCGGTCGGTTTCACGCTGCCGAACAGCGGCCTCACGTTCGAGACGCGGACGATCGTCGTCTCGCTTCTGGTCGGAATCGTCGTGACGCCTGCTCGCGAGCCTCCGCCCCGCGTTCCGGGCGACGCGCGTCCCGCCCATCGCAGCCGTGCGCGAGGGCGCCACGCTGCCCGAGTCACGCTTTGCGCGCTATCGCGTCCCGGCCTCGATCCTCCTGACCGCGCTCGGCTTCGCCGGCCTGCTCTCCGGCTTGTTCGTTCCCGGCCTCAGCACCACACAGGTCCTCGTGCTGATGCTCGTCGGCGCGCTCCTCATCTTCTTCGGGATCGCGCTCCTGTCGGTCCGGCTCGTACAACCGCTTGCCGGGTCACTCGGATGGCCCGCCACGAAGATCGGCGGGGCCGCCGGCGTCCTCGCCCGAGACAACGCGCAGCGCAATCCTCAGCGGACGGCGTCAACGGCGTCGGCGCTCATGATCGGCCTGGCGCTCGTCACGCTCGTCTCCGTGCTCGCCGCCGGCATCGTCTCGAGCTTCAAGGGCGCCGTGAACGACCTCTGGAAGAACGCGGACTACGCGGTCACCGCCCAGAACAACTTCACGCCGATCCCAGCCGCCGTCGCCGACTCGATCGCGAAGACGCCCGGCGTGACCGCCGTCGGCAACGTGCGCGCCGGCCAGTCACTGAGCTTCGGGAAGGTGATCACCACGACAGCGGTCAATCCCGCGGCTGCGCGAATGTTCGCCCTCGACTGGAAGGAAGGCTCGTCTGCGGTCGTGGCCAACCTCGGCGAGAACGGCGCCTTCGTCGACAACGGTTATGCAGACACCCACAAGCTCGTGCTCGGGTCGCCGCTCCACCTGACCTTTGCGAACGGCAGCAAGCACGACTTTGTCGTCAGGGGGATCTTCGACCCGCCGCCCGGAGGCTCGCCCTTCGGCCGTGTGACCATCTCGGCGGCGACCTTCGACCGGCTCAACGACCACCCGGAGAACCTCTACTCGTTCGTGCTCATGCAGGGCGGCCAGAACGACGCCAACCTCGCGGCACTCGACCAGACCCTGAAGAGCTTCCCGAATGCGAAGGCCCAGACGCGGGGCGAGTTCATCGACAACCAGATCTCGGGGCTCAGCTCTATCCTGAACATCCTCTACGTCCTGCTCGCGCTCTCCGTAATCGTGAGCCTCTTCGGGATCGTCAACACGCTCGTCCTCACCGTCTTCGAGCGGACGCGGGAGATTGGGATGCTGCGCGCGATCGGCATGTCGCGCCGTCAGGTGAGACGGATGATCCGCCACGAGAGCATCATCACCGCGCTGATCGGTGCCGCGATCGGGATCGTGCTCGGCGTCGTGCTCGCCTCGCTTCTCATCGCGCGCGTCGACTTCATCCAGCTCTCCCTGCCGATCGGCCAGCTGATCATCTTCGGGATCGCGGCAATCGTCGTCGGCATCGTCGCGGCGATCTTCCCTGCGCGACGTGCCGCGCGCCTCAACCCGCTCGAGGCGCTCCAGTACGAATAGAGGTCAGGCCCGGCTGAGCGCGCCGAGCGCGGCCGGAATCGCCTGCGTCGCAGTCTCGACGTCGTCGTCCGATATGTCGAGATGCATCACCGCGCGCACAACGGTCGGGTGCACGGTCGTCGACACGAGCACGCCGTGCTCCTTGAGCCTGCCGATGGCGTCCGCACGGTCCGGGCCGACGTCGATCTGGACGAAGTTCGTCTCGACCTGGTCGAGGTCCACCACGACGCCCGCTTCGGCGAGCCCCTCCGCGAGACGGCGCGCCCGCGCGTGGTCGTCCGCGATGCGGTCGACGTGGTGCCGCAGCGCATAGACGGCGGCCGCAGCCACGATCCCGGCCTGCCGCATGGCGCCGCCGAAGTAGTGCTTGCCGCGGCGCGCCTGCGCCATGAGGTCCGCCGACCCGGCGAGCAGCGCGCCCAGCGGGCAGCCCAGCCCTTTCGAAAAACAGAGCGTTACCGTGTCGAAGTCGCCCGCGACACGCGCGGCGGGAACGCCGCACGCCGTGGCCGCGTTCACGAGCCGCGCGCCGTCGAGGTGAACGGCGAGCTCGTGCTCGCGGCACGTGGCTACGATCGCGTCGATCTCCTCCAGAGGCCAGGCGCGACCGCCAGCGCTGTTGTGCGTGTTCTCGACCGTGACGATGCGCGTCGGCGCGACGTGGACGCTCGTCCGGTCGCGGATCTCTCCGACGACCTGCGCCGGCGAGAACCGCCCGTGCGTGCCTGTCGAGGCCGATGGTCAGGAGGCCGGAGTGCGCAGCGGGCCCACCGAGCTCGGAGAGCATGATGTGAGCGTGGCGCTCGACGAGGAGGGCGTCGCCGGGACGGCCCAGGATGTTCAGCGCGATCTGGTTCGCCATCGTCGCCGTCGGCAGAAAGACCGCCTCCTCCTGGCCGAGGAACTCGGCCCCGATCCGCTCGAGCTCGTTGACGGTCGGGTCCTCGCGCTTCTGCTCGTCGCCGACGACCGCGGAGGCGATCGCCTCCCGCATCCCGGGCGTGGGCTGGGTAAGCGTGTCGGAGCGCAGATCGATCATCGGAACGCCAATTCTGCCCTGGGCGGCCTCCCCTGGGAGGGTGATAGTCGCCGAGCCTCCCGGACGCCGATTACTGAGGCGAGAGGTCTGTGGAAATGACGTCCCAGGACAAGCGGTTCATCGGCGGCGGCTTGCGGCTCGCCTCGGGCGCGGCCGCACCGCCCCGACTCGACCACGGCTACTTCGAGCACGAGGTCAGGCCCATGCTCGGGTCGATCCTCGTCCAGAAGGGCTGGATCACGCACCAGCAGCTGGACGCCGCACTCGAGCGCGCACGGATCACCGGCATGCGCCTGGGCGAGACCTTGCTCGCCGGCGGCTGGCTCTTCGAGCCCGAGCTCGCGGCCGCGTTGGCCGAACAGTCCGGTCTGAAGTACGTCGATCTCGTCCGCCATCCGCTCGACCCGAACACTGCGTCGATGCTCCCCGTCGAGGTCGCACGGCGAATGTTCGCCGTGCCGGTTCGCATGCTCAGCTCGGACCGCATCGAGGTTGCCGTCGCCGACCCGGTAGACGTCGACGTCGAGGCGCTCGAGCGGATCCTCGGCCGCTCCGTCGAGCTCGTCGTCGGCGAGCGCTCGGCGATCCAGGACGCGTGGTGCCACGCGCGTCCGACGAAATCCGCCTAGCCCAGGACGACGCCTTCCCACGCGCGCAGGCGTCCGGGCTCGCCCTCGCCGTGCGTCGACAGGAGGACGGAGCCTTCGAGGTCGAGCCGCGCGTCGACGTCCGTGAGGTTGACAGCGACCGTGACCTCCGTCGCCGCGCCGCCACGCCCAGACTCCCGTCTCCGACTCGAGCTCCGCGTACGGCACCGTCTCGCAGCTCGCGGCGCGCCCGGCGTAGGGCGATGAGGTCTCGCGTGAACGCGAGGACGGAGCTCGGGTCGCCTCGCTGCTCGACGACGCTGCGCGTGTTCTCCCCGAGGGGCAGCCACGGGTCGTGCCACGACGCGTCGCCCCACGGGATCGGCGACCGCGCGCCGTCGCGGCCGTGGACGTCGAGGACGCGGTCAGCGGGGATGTCGACCTGGCGCATGCCGAGCTCGTCGCCGTTGTAGAGCACCGGCGTCCCCCTCAGCGTCAGCAGGAACAGGAGCGCAGCCTTCACCTTGGCGTCGTCCTCCGCGCAGAGACGCGTCGCGAACCGGATGACGTCGTGGTTCGAGAGCGCCCACACCGGCCACGCCGACGGCGGCAAGAGCTCGTTCGTCGTCGCCACGACGTCGGCACGTGCGCGCGCGTCGAGGTCGGCGAGCATGAACGGGAAGTTGAAGGCGAGGTGCAGCTCGTCCGTGCCGTCCCCGTAGAAGGACGGCAGCTCGTCGAGCTCCACCCACGTCTCGCCGACGAGCACGCGCGCCGGTTCGTAGGCGTCGGCTATCGACCGCCAGCGTCGCAGCACGCGGTGGATCTCGGGACGATCCGGACGGTCCGGCGGATTCTTGACGATCTCGTGCGCGACGTCGATGCGAAAGCCCGCGATGCCGCGGTCGAACCAGAAGCGGAGGATCTCGTCGAACGCGTCGCGCACGTCGTCGTTCGCCCAGTTGAGGTCGGGCTGCTCGGGGAGGAACAGGTGGTGGTACCACTGGCCGCTGCCCTCGTCGTAGCTCCACGCCCGGCCGCCGAAGATCGACTCCTGTTCGGCCGGCTCGTCGCGCCAGATGTAGCGGTCGCGCATCGGCGAGTCCCGCCGCGAGCGCGCCTCCACGAACCACGGGTGGCGATCGCTCGTGTGCGCGGGGACGAGGTCGAGCAGCACACGGATGCCGCGCGATCCTGCATCCGCGACGAGCGCGTCGAGGTCGTCGAGCGTCCCGAGGTCCGGGTGGACCGCGAAGTAGTCGGCGACGTCGTAGCCCCAGTCGGCGTTCGGCGACGGGAACGTCGGCGAGAACCAGATGCCGTCGACGCCGAGCCACTCGAGGTAGTCGAGGCGTCCGCGAGCCCCTTGCAGGTCGCCGATGCCGTCCGCGCCCGAGTCCGCGAACGAGCGCGGGTAGATCTGGTAGATGACGCCGTCGCGCCACCAGGGCTGCCGGTCCGAGGCCACGGGCAACGCTACCCTGGCGAACGTGGACCGCGCGCTGCTCGAACGACGCCTGAGCGAGCGTGGCCAGCCCGCGTACCGGACTCGGCAGGTGTGGGAATGGGCGGCACGCGGAGTGTCCGGCTACCACGAGATGTCGAACGTGCCCGTGCCCCTGCGGGACGAGCTGGAGCGCTCCGTTCCGTTCTCGACACTCGAGCTGATCGGCCAGGCGAAGTCACGCGACGGCACCGTGAAGGCGCTCTTCCGGACGCACGACGGCCATCCGGTCGAGGCCGTGCTGATGCGCTACCGCGACGGGCGGAGGTCGATCTGCGTCTCCTCGCAGTCCGGCTGCCCGCTGACCTGCCGCTTCTGCGCGACCGGGCAGATGCAGTTCGGCAGGAACCTGACCGCATCGGAGATCCTCGACCAGGCGCTCCACTTCCGCCGGCTCGAGCCGGTCGACCACGCCGTCTTCATGGGCATGGGCGAGCCCTTCCTCAACGTGGACGCGGTCGTCGAGGCGGCGCGTCTGCTGCCGGACGTCGGGATCACCTGGCGCCGGACGACCGTCTCGACGATCGGGTGGCTGCCCGGGACTGCAGCGCTTCGTCGACGAGGTGAACGAGCCCATCCGGCTCGCGCTGTCGCTCCACGCGCCGACCGACGAGCTCCGCAGCGAGCTCATGCCCGTGAACGACCGGTACCGGCTCGCCGACGTGCTGGCGGAATGTCGTCGCTACCGGGAGGTCCGGCGCCGCAAGGTCTTCGTCGAGTACGTCATGCTCAGCGGCGTCAACGACCGCGTCGAGCAGGCACGCGCGCTCGCCGAGCTCCTCGACGCCGAAGACCTTCAAGGTCAACCTCATCCCGTACAACCCGACCGGGATGTACGAGGGCTCGTCGCGCAAGGCGATCGCCGCGTTCAAGGACGTGCTCGACGAGGCACGTCTCCCGGCGACGGTCCGGCTCACGCGCGGGCGCGACATCGCCGCCGCCTGCGGGCAGCTCGCGGCGCTCTCGCGGTGATGCAGCGCTGACCGTGGCGGCGCGGCTTCCGGTCCCGGATACACCTGCCGGGTTGACGCCGGAGTGGCTCACGGCTGCCCTGAGAGCGTCCGGGCTGCTGCGGTCCGGACACGTCGAGGACGTGCGGCAGCAGCGTGTCGGCCAGGACTACGGCTTCACCGGAGTCATCGTCCGACTCGAGCTCGACTACACCGACGCAAACGGGGATCTGCCTCGATCTGTGGTGGCGAAGCTCCCGATGGCGCGGGACGCGACCGTCTCCGGCTACCGCAGGATGCAGGAAGCCGATGCTGCACGGAGAGCGCGCTACTTCGCGAGGAGCGCCGCCGAAGCGCGGTTCTATCGCGAGATCGGCGCCAACTGCGCGCCCACATTGCTCTATGCCGCGACAGAGGACGAGCGGCGCAGGGTGGTCATCCTGCTCGAGGACGTCGGAGACGGCCGACAGGGAGACGTTCTTCGAGGCTGCACCGTCGACGAGGCGGGTCTCGTCCTCGACGAGCTGGCAACCCTCCACGCCGAGTGGTGGGACGAGCGGGCGACGACGACGGGCTTTCCGAGCTGGACGGGCGATCCCGCCGACCGCCAGGAGCGATACGCGGCGGTGGCGAGGCGATTCCTCGAACGGGCCGCCGATCGTCTGCCACCGGTGGTGGTGAGCATTGCCGATCGTCTCCGCTCGCAGCTCGCGGCGGTGGCCGCGACGCTGGACGCTGGGCCACGCACGCTGATTCATGCCGACGTTCACCTGGACAACATCGTCTTCTCCGCACCGGGCGCACCTCGACCGGTCACGCTCCTCGACTGGCAGACGGTGTCGAGCGGCCCGCCGGCCTGGGATCTCGCGATGTTCCTCGCCGGATCGCTCACCGTGGAAGATCGTCGAACGGCCGAAGCCGGCCTCTTCGATCGCTACCTGACGCACCTCTCGGCGGCGGGAGTGACCGACTACTCGCTCGAACGACTGCGCCTCGACTACCGCTACGGACTGCTGCTGCTCTTCGCGGGAACCGCACACTGGTTCGCTCTTCTCGACGAGGCGTGGCGACACCGCGCGAGCGGGCTCTCCGGGACGCCGCGCTTGCACCCGACGGTCGCTTGATCGGCGCTCTTCTCGACCACGACGCCGCAGCACTTCTGACGTGACGACGTTCGTCATCTACGGCACGTTCATGCGCGGCCAGATCGGGCACGACAACCTCGCGGGCGCGACGCTTCGTCGAGGACGTGCGTACTGCTCCGAGGTACCGCCTGTACTTCGTCGACGGAAAGTGGCCGGCACTCGTCCCCGACGACGACGGCGTCGAGATCGCCTGCGAGCTCTACGAGCTCGACGACGGCACGATCGCGCGGCTCGCGGCGATCGAGCCGCCGGGCTGGGAACGCGCGCCGCTCGAGCTCGCCGACGGCCGCGTCGTGGACGCGTTCCTCGGGGATCCGCAGCTCACCGCACGCGGCGTGGACGTCTCACGCCACGGCGGTTGGGCTGCGTTCGTCTCGGCGCTCGGCTAGCTCGCCGCCGCAGCGCCGCGCAGCGCCGGCGTGCAGGTCGAGCGGCCGCGCTTCTCGAGGTACTGCTGGTGGTAGTCCTCCGCCTCGTAGAAGGTCTCGGCGGGCTCGATCTGCGTGACGATCGGCGCCTTCCAGTTCGACTGCTCGGCCGTCTTGGAGCGCGTTGCGGCCTCCTGCTGCTCGGCGTCCTGGACGAAGATCACCGAGCGGTACTGGTCACCGATGTCCCAGCCCTGGCGGTTGAGCTGCGTCGGATCGTGCTTCCCCCAGAACACGTCGAGCAGCTGCTCGTACGAGACGGACGTCGGGGTCGTACGTGACCTCGACGACCTCGGCGTGTCCCGGTCGTGTGCGAGCACACGTCCTCGTACGTCGGGTTGTCGAGCGTGCCGCCGGTGTAGCCGACGCGGGTCGCGGTGACGCCGTCGAGCTGACGGAACGCCGCCTCGACGCCCCAGAAACAGCCGGCGCCAAACGTGGCCTTTTTCTCCACTATTCCTCCTCCAGGTCGAGTGCTGCCGAGTTGATGCAGTAACGCTGTCCGGTTGGCGCGGGGCCGTCCGGGAACACGTGGCCGAGGTGGCCGCCGCAGTTCGCGCACATGACCTCGGTCCGGATCATGCCGTACGTCGTGTCGGTCTCCTCCTCGACTGCGTCCGACGTCCGCCGGCGCGGAGAAGGCCGGCCAGCCGCAGCCGGAGTCGTACTTCGTCTCCGACCGGAAACAGCTCGGCGCCGCAGCCGGCGCACCGGTAGGTCCCGGGCTCGAACGTGTGATCGTATTCGCCGGAGAAGGGCCTCTCGGTTCCCTTCTCCCGGAGCACGTGGTACTGCTCGGGGCTCAGCTCGGCCCTCCACTGCTCCTCGGTCTTCTGGACTTTCGTCATCATCCTCCCTCGTTTCTTTCCTCCCTACAGTCTTGCGAAAGCCCTCCGCATTACGCATACGGGGGATAGACGAGCTCCTGGGCCGACGCCGATGCTGCGTCGTGAGAGGAGGAGCAAGATGAAGGAAGCCGCCGTGCTCCTGCGGTTTCTGCGGCACGACCGAGTCGGTCAGCGTCTCGGCGTGTCCGCTCGTCGTCGTCGCCTGGCTGGCCATCGCCTGGACGAGCCTCACATTCGCCGCCGCCGCCCTCGTGCTGCTGGCGGTCTCGGAGGTCGTCCGCCGGCGGCGTGAAGCGGACGCCGACGCCGTCGACGAGCTCGACGACCTGTACTGACGACTCACACGCGCTCGCGGAGCTGTGCGCGGCGCCGGACCCCGTGAAGGGCCGTTGCGCTCAGCAACAGCGCATCGCCCGCGAGCGCGAACACATCCGCGAGGTTGAACGCGATCCCGTGCACAGCACCGGCGATCACGAGCGGATCGGGGACGCCCTGCGACCACGCGAGCAGCGACACGAGGTTGCCGAGCGCGCCACCGCACGCAATGCCCGCGCCGATCGCAGCAGCGGTCGACGGGATGCGCGGAACGAGCGTGACGAGCGCTGCGACGAGCACACCGATGACGAGCGCGGTGAACGGCGTGCGCGCATGGTGGAACTCAGCCGGCTCGACCACTTTGTACGTGAGGTCGACCGCAGCGAAGGAAACCGCGGTCGCGACGAGAACTGCTCGGCGCAGTCGGAGATTCACGCTGCAGAGCATGACACGCTCAAGTCCGTCCGACCCACGACCGACGATTTACCGATGGGACAACGCCAACATCCGATTTGCGTCGGCCGCGAAGGCAAGCCGCGTCTGCGCCCGTTGGAGGAAGTCGTCGCGCTTCCGCGTCGTAGCCCGCTCATGCCCGAGCTGCAGCGCGCGCTCGCGGCCGCGTCCCGCTTGCACGGCCTCCACTCCGACCTCGAGCCGGTTCCGGTGCGCTCGACCGCGACGATCACAGAGGCCGGCGCGTACCGCTTCCGCAAAAAGGATCCGATCGACGTCCGCGTCTCCCGGCTCGGCGGGCGCGCGACACTCGGGTTCCTGCACGAGCTCGGACATCTGCTCGACCACCAGAGCTACTACGACCGCAAGACGCGCGCGTGGGCGTCCGAGGTCCACCATGCCTTCGTGTCGTGGCGCGAAGCGACGACGCTGCTCGACGTGCGCTCGCTTCCCGGCGGCGCGTCGCGCCAACGCTACTTCCGGTCGATCCACGAGATCTGGGCGCGCTGCTACGCGCAGACCGTGCTCTTGCGATCCGGCGACCAGCGTCCTCGAGCGGCGACTCGACAAACTGCAGGCGGAGGACGACGCACACGTCTGGCCGGCCGACCAGTTCGAACCGGTCGCGGTCGAGGTCGAGCGCGTCTTCGCGCGGCTCGGTCTGACGCAGCTCAGCCTGCCGCTCGCCGCGTAGACGCGGTCAGGCGGCCCCTTCTGCGTCTCGAGCTGGCGCGCCTCGCCCGGCTCGCTGCCGAGGTCGGGATGATCCTCGAACCCGTATTTCACGATCGCTCGCTTCGCGGCGAGCACCTCGTCGAGCCTGTGCACGGGTCGGTCGTGAGGAGCGGACCGCAGCGTGTCGGGCTCCGTCTCCGCCTCGCTCGCGATCGCGCGCATCGCGTCGACGAACGCGTCGAGGGTCTCCTTCGCCTCCGTCTCCGTCGGCTCGATCATCAGCGCCTCGGGGACGACGAGCGGGAAGTAGATCGTCGGCGGGTGGAAGCCGTAGTCCATCAGGCGCTTCGCGACATCGAGAGCGGTGATTCCGTGCACACGCTTCAGGGAGCGGGCGCTCAGCACGAACTCGTGCATGCAGAGCCTGTCGAACGGGAGGTCGTAGACGTCCTTGAGCCCGGCAAGGAGGTAGTTCGCATTGAGCACCGCGATCTCCGACATCTCGCGCAGCCGCGGGCCGTACGAGCGGATGTATGCGTACGACCGCACGAACACGCCGAACGGCCCCGTGTAGCCGCGGACCTTGCCGATGGACTTCGGCCGGTCGAAGTCCAGCCGGAACGAGTCGTCGTCCTTCACCACGGCCGGCACGGGCAGGAACGGCTCGAGCCGTTCTCGGACGACGATCGGCCCACCACCGGGGCCGCCGCCGCCGTGAGGCTGGGAGAACGTCTTGTGGAGGTTGATGTGGACGATGTCGAAGCCCATGTCGCCGGGCCGGGAGATCCCGCACACGGCGTTGAGGTTCGCCCCGTCGTAGTAGAGGAGCGCGCCGACGTCGTGGAAGATCTTCGCGATCTCCTCGATGTGCTCGTCGAACAGACCCAGCGTCGAGGGGTTCGTGAGCATCAGCCCGGCGGTACGCTCGTCGACGAGCTCGCGCAGATGCGCGACGTCGACGTTCCCACGCGCGTCGGTCTGAACCTTCGCGAGCTTGTAGCCGGCCATCGTCACGCTCGCGGGATTCGTGCCGTGGGCCGTGTCCGCAGTGATGATCGTGTCACGCCTGTCGCCCTCGCCACGGTCCTCGAAGTACGCACGCATGAGCATCAGCCCGGTCAGCTCCCCCTGGGAGCCTGCGGCAGGCTGGAGCGAGCAGGCATTGAGCCCCGAGACCTCGATCAGCGCCTCCTGGAGCCGCCACATGAGCTCGAGCGCCCCCTGGATCGCGTCCTCCTCCTGGTATGGATGGAGGTCGCGGAAGCCGGGCGCCATCACGAGCCGCTCGTTGACGCGGGGGTTGTACTTCATCGTGCAGGAGCCGAGCGGATAGAAGCCCAGTGTCGATCCCGAAGTTGCGCGAGGACAGCTCCGTGAAGTGACGCAGGATCTCCGGTTCGGCGAGCTCCGGGAGCCGGGGCGGCTCCGCTCGACGCAGCCCCTCGGGCACCTCGGCCGGCGGAAGGTCGTAGTGCGGGAGCTCGCCGCCGCGGCGACCGGCCTGCGACTTCTCGAAGATGAGCTTCATCCTGAGGTCAGCGCCTCGACGAGCCGGTCGACGTCCTCGGGTGTGCGGCGCTCGGTCACTGCGACGAGCAGCGCGTCGTCGAGCCCCTCGTAGTCGCGGCCGAGGGCGTAGCCGGGATGGATTCCGCGCGCGCGAGCGTCGCGGATCGCGTCCTTCGCGCCCCGTCCGGCGCGCACGGCAAACTCCTTGAACGTTGCCCGTTTTGGAAACACCAGCTCGAGCCCCGCCTCCGTCAAACGTCGCTGCGCGTACGCGGAGAGGCTCATGCAGGTCTCCCCGACCTCGCGCAGTCCCTGCGGCCCGAGCCAGGACAGGTGGACGAGGCCCGCGAGTGCGAGCAGCGTCTGGTTCGTCGTGATGTTCGACGTCGCCTTCTCGCGACGGATGTGCTGCTCGCGGGTCTGCAGGGTCAGGACATAGCCGCGCTCACCCGCAGCGTCGAGCGTCTCTCCGACGATGCGGCCGGGCATCCGGCGGATGAGCTCCTGCCGCGCAGCGAGGAACCCGTAGTGCGGTCCGGCGAAGGACTGGTAGTTGCCCGCGCTCTGACCCTCGCCGATCACGATGCCGCAGCCGTACGCACCGGGCGCCTCGAGGACGCCGAGCGAGATCGGGTCGACGTGCGCGACTGCAATCGCTTCCGCGTCGCGCGCGGCGGCGGCGAGATCCGGTGCCGGCTCGAGGCAGCCGAAGAAGTTCGGCTGCTGGAAGATCACGCAGGCGGCGTCGGCGGCGGCAGCGCGGAGCTCGTCCGGATCCGTCGTCCCCCCACGGTGGGCGACCTCGACGACTTCCAGCCCGAAGCCGGGTGCGTACGTCTTCACGACCTGGCGGATCTGCGGGTTCGTCGCCTCGGTCACGACGACCTTCGTCCTTCCGGTCGCGTGCTTCGCGACGTAGCACGCATCGGCCGCGACGGTTGTGCCGTCGTAGCCGGAGGCGTTGGAGACGTCCATGCCAGTCAGCTCGCAGACGACGGTCTGGTACTCGAAGATCGCCTGGAGGACGCCCTGGCTCATCTCCGGCTGGTAGGGCGTATAGGCCGTCAGGAGCTCGCCGCGCTGAAGAACGGCGTCCACGATCGCCGGCACGTAGTGGTCGTAGATGCCTGCGCCGAGGAAAGAGAGCTCGCTGCTCGTGTCCGCGTTCTTCGCCGCGAGCTCTTCGAGGTGGCGCGTGAGCTCCTGCTCGGAGAGCGGCGGGTCGAGGTCGAGCTCCCGTCCGAAGCGGACGCCGGCGGGAATGTCGTCGAAGAGCCGCTCGACAGAGTCGACTCCGACGGCCGCGAGCATCTCGTCGCGGTCCCGGGTGGTCAGTGAGAGGTAGCTCAACTCAGGAGTCGGCGACGACCTGCTTGTAGGCGTCGACGTCGAGAAGCGCGTCGGTCTCCGCCGGGTCACTCAGCCGGATCCGTACGAGCCAGCCGTCGCCGTAGGGGTCTGCGTTCACGGTCTCCGGCTCCGACACGACCTTCTGGTTCACCTCGAGCACCACACCGGAGAGCGGCGTGATCACGTCGGACACGGCCTTGACGGACTCGACCTCGCCGTACGGCGTGTCCTTGGCGATGGTGTCGCCCTCGTTCGGCGGCTCGTAGTGGACGAGCTCGCCGAGCGAGTCCTGGGCGAACCAGGTGATGCCCAGCACCGCCTCCTCTCCGTCGAGGCGGGCCCAGTCGTGTTCCTTGTGGTACTTCAGGTCGGCGGGGTAGCTCTCGGCGGCCAAGGCCTCGTTACTCCTCTCGTCGGTAGATCGGTCGTTTCACCACATGCGCACGCCGCGGCTTCCCGCGGACGTCGATCTCGAGCTCGGTGTCGGCTGCGGCCGCGCTCGACGGAACGTAGGCGAGGCCGATGCCGCGGTCGAGCATCGGCGAGTGCGTCCCGGACGTCACCTCTCCCCCGCCCTGCACGGACATCCCCGGCCTGGGGACGGCCTTGTCGTCCATCACGAACGGCACGAGCTTGCGCGCAGGTCCTTCGGACTTGATCCCGCGGAGCTCCTCGGCGCCCGTGAACTCCTTGTCGAGCGCGCAGCACCAGCCGAGGCCGGCGGAGATCGCATCCGTCTCGGTCGTGATGTCGTTCCCGTGCAGCGGGAAGCACACCTCGAGGCGCAACGTGTCCCTGGCCCCGAGCCCGCACGGGACGGCGCCGCGCTCGAGCACGCGGTCCCACAGCTCCTCGGCATCCTCGTGCATCACGAGCAGCTCGCAGCCGCGCTCGCCGGTGTAGCCGGTGCGATTGACCATGCACTGAACGCCGTCGACTTCCGCCTCGGCGAACGTGAACTGCTCGGCCTCGGGCAGGCCGAGGCGCTCGATCGAACGCGGGCCCTGGACGGCGAGCAATGCGTAGTCGTCGGAGACATCGCGGACGTCGGAGCCGGGAATCTCCCGTTCCTTCAGCCAGCGAAAGGCGGCGTCCCGGTTGGCGGCGTTGACGATGAGCAAGTAGCGGAAGTCGTCGAGCCGGTAGGCGATGAGGTCGTCGATGACCCCGCCGCGCTCGTTCGTGAGCAGCGTGTACTGCGCCTGTCCCGGCCCGATCTTGCCGAGCTCGTTCGAGAGCGTGGCCTGCAGCAGTTCGGTCGCCCGGGGCCCCTCGAGCTCGAGTTCGCCCATGTGGGAAACATCGAAGACGCCGCAGTCGCGGCGCACGGCCTTGTGCTCCTGGATGACACCCTCGTACTGGACGGGCATGTCCCATCCGGCGAAGGGGACCATTCGCGCTCCGAGGGCGACGTGGCGCGCGTGAAGCGGCGTCAACTGGAGGGTCTGGGCCATCTCCGACGATGCTAACGAGCCTCGGAAAGGTGTCGCTCCGACTGTGTCTCTGGGGGGAGGGCAGCCGGAGCGACGGACCGGATCAAGGGGCTACCGGGGAGGGCGTGCCCCAAGAGCGCACTCGGACCCGTACCGCGGCCGTGCCGGCGCCAAACGCACGGCATGCGCAAATTGCAGAGCTTTCGTCGGGGTTCAGTCGTCGCGGAGGAAGGACGGGACGTCCAGCACCTCGTGCGAGATGTCGAAGCCCTCCGTCGGCGGAGCTCCCGCCGGCAGCGGCGCGTCCTGCTCGCTGAGCTCGCGGCGGCGCCTGCGGCGCGACTGGCCGCCGAATCCGGTTGCGATGACCGTGACCCGCACCTCGTCGCCGATCGCGTCGTCGATCACGGCTCCGAAGATGACGTTCGCGTTCTGGTCGGCGGCGCCCGTGACGACCTCGGCTGCCTCGTTGACCTCGAAGAGCCCGATGTCCGAGCCGCCGGTGACGTTGAGCAGGATCCCGGTCGCGCCTTCGATCGACGCCTCGAGCAGCGGCGACGACACGGCCGTGCGTGCGGCCTCGGCGGCGCGGTTCTCGCCCGACGCGGCGCCGATGCCCATCAGCGCCGAGCCGGCGTCGCGCATGATCGTCCGTACGTCGGCGAAGTCGAGGTTGACGAGCCCCGGCTCGGTGATCAGGTCGGTGATGCCCTGCACGCCCTGGCGAAGGATGTCGTCGGCCATGCGGAAGGCGTCCACGACGGACGTCTGGCGCTCCACGACCTGGAGCAGCCGGTCGTTCTCGATCACGATCAGGGTGTCGACACGGTCGCGCAGCTGGTCGATCCCCTTCTCGGCCTGCTCCGCCCGCTTGCGCCCCTCGAACGCGAACGGCCGCGTCACGACGCCGACGGTGAGCGCCCCGATCTCCTGACCGATCTCGGCGACGATCGGCGCACCGCCTGTTCCCGTGCCCCCGCCCTCGCCGGCGGTGATGAAGACCATGTCCGCGCCCTTCAGCGCCTCCTTCAGCTCGTCCCGGCTCTCCTGCGCGGCGGCAAGGCCGATCGCCGGATCCGCGCCGGCACCGAGGCCGCGCGTCGCCTGTGAGCCCACCTGGATCTTGACGTCCGCGTCCGCCATGAGGAGGGCCTGCGCGTCCGTGTTCACGGCGATGAACTCGACGCCTGCGAGGCCTGCGTCCACCATGCGGTTGACGGCGTTCGTGCCGCCGCCGCCGACGCCGGCGACCTTGATGACTGCGAGGTAATTGCCTGTCTGGCTCATGACACTGAGGGATGCCCGGCCTCAAGCTGGAGTAAAGCGTTGGGGCGACCGAACCTGTCCCTCGCAGCAGGGTACGCTCCGATTTCTCGCCTGTCAACGCGAAAAACCATCAAGCTGAACCTGAGGGTTGAGGGTTGCGGCCTGCCACAGGCCGCTCCGGGACGGCGAGGTCGAGGTAGTCGGGGCCGCCCGCGCCGGGGAGCGCGAGGACCGGGAGGAGCCTGCGGGCGATCGCGATCTTGAGCGGAAGGTCGAGCGGAGAACCGAGAAGAATCTCGAGGCCGCCTCGAAGGCCGAGCGTGATCTGGCCGTCAAGCGCGCGGACGAAGGAGATCCGCTGGGGGAACCCGCTGCCGACGAATGCGGCCAGCGAGCGCGCGGCGAGGCCCCCCGGCTCGTCCTCGAGCAGCGCACCGACCTGGAGCTCCGTTCGCGGCGGGAGCCAGATGCGCGGCAGCGTCCGCTCGGTCCCGCGGTCGATCGCCCTGATGACACGCCCGCGCGCCGACACGAGCCACGAGGCCGCGCCGCGACGCAAGACGGCGACCGGCACCTCCGGCACGACCGTCACCTCGAGCGTGTGCGGAAACGAGCGATCGACGACCGCGCTCCGGACCGTCGGCAGCCCGGCCACCTTCTGTTCGATCCTCGAAGAGTCCGTGGCCACGAGACTCCGGCCAGTCTCCGAGCGGAGCAGGTTCTTCACGTCGTCGCCGATCTGAGCCGTACCGCCCGTCACCTCGACGCGTTGGAGTGCGAACAGGGACGACTCCCGCGCGATGAAGTAGAGCCCGATAGTCACGAGGAGGATCGCTCCGCCCACGACGAGCGATCGGCCCGAGGGGACGTAGTGGAGCACGTCGATCCGCGAACGACGGCGCAGCGGCAGGACCTTCTCGGTCACGGCGAGTCTTTCGCCGCCGCGTGACCCGGTCCTACTCCCCGCCCCGGTTCAGCGAGATGGGCCCGAGCAGCTCGACTTCGTGCTGGAGGTCGACACCGAACTGCTCGCGGGCTCGCCTGCGTGCCTCGAGCATGAGGGCGATCGCATCCTCCGATCGCGCCTCACCTGCGTTCTCGATGAAGTTCGCGTGCCGCGGAGAGATCTGGGCGCCACCGATCCGGTAGCCCTTGAGGCCGCACGCCTCGAGCATCCGCCCCGCCGTGAGGTCGTGATCGGGGTTCTTGAAGACGCTTCCGTACGTCCGCTTGTTCGTCGGCTGGGCGGCCTTCCGCTGAGCCTGCAGGTCGGCGATCGTCGCCCTGATGTCGTCAGGCGGCCGCGGCGACAGGCGGAACTCGACCTCCGCCACGACTTGGTCATGCCGGAGGTGGGAGTGGCGGTAGCGCAGGCCGAGCTGCTCGGGCGTCCGCCAGTCGGCGCCGGAGGCGTCTACGACCAGCGCGCGCTCGAGGATGCCGGCCCAGTCTCCGCCGTATGCGCCGGCATTCATCCAGACGCCGCCGCCCGTCGTGCCCGGGATGGCGCACGCGAACTCGAAGCCGCCGAGACCCGCCGCGCGGGCGCGGTGCAGGCAGACGGCGTTCGCCGCGCCGCCGCCCGCGACGAGCAGGTCGCCGTCGACCCGGGCGGCGGCGAGCGCGCCTCCGAGCTTGAGGACGAGCCCGTCGAAGCCCTCGTCCGCGACGAGCAGGTTGGAGCCGAGCCCGATCGTCGCGAGCGCGAGCCCGCGCTCACCGGCGTGGTCGAGCGTCGCCTCGAGCTCCTCGACGGTCTCGGGCCGCGCGAACGCACGGGCCGGACCGCCGGTCCCGAGGGTCGTGAACCGGGAGAGCGGAACGAGCTCCTCGATCTTCATCGGCGCTCGAGCAGGAGGGCCACCCCGCGATCGACGTCCCCGGCGCCGATCGTGACCACACGGTCGCCTTCCTGTAGGACGCGTGCGAGGAATTCGGCACCGTCCTCGACCGACGGCGTCCAGGCGACGGTCATCCCCGGCCGCAACTCGGCGAGGGCGTCGACGACGAGCTTCCCGCTCACCCCGGCCAACGGCTCCTCCCGTGCCGGATAGATGTCCGCGACGGCGACGACGTCCGCTCCCGTGAGCGACTGCGCAAGCTCGCGCGCGAGGTGGCGCGTGCGGGAGTAGAGGTGCGGCTGGAAGAGCACGAGGACGCGACCGTCGTCGCGAACCGCGTCGAGGGTTGCTGCAATCTCGGCGGGGTGATGCCCGTAGTCGTCGTACACAGACGCACCGCGCACGCTGCCGCGGAACTCGAGTCGGCGGCCGGCTCCCTCGAAGTCGGCGATGACGGTCTCCGCATCTGCGCGGTCGATCCCGGCGAGCTGAAGGGCTGTGAGCGCACAGGCCGCGTTGCGCCGGTTGTGCTCTCCCGGCACCGAGAGGCGGCCGTCGTACGGCGCGAGCTCTTCGCCGCGAACCGCCGCGGGGACCTGCGCGAGCCAGTCGTCGAAGAGCTCGGCGACCTCGGCCAGCGAGCCGAACGTCGTGTGGTGGTCGAGGTCGACGTTCGTGACGACACCGATCTTCGGGCGGAGCGCCGCGAGAGAGCGGTCCGACTCGTCGCCTTCGACGACGAGCCAGCCTTCGCCGGTGCCCGCATTCCCTCCGAGCTGGGGTATGTCCCCGCCGATGAGCCAAGCCGGGTCGGCACCGAGGCGTGCGAGGCAGAAGGCGATCATCCCGGACGTCGTCGTCTTGCCGTGTGCCCCGGCGACCACGATCGAGTCGCGGAGGGACACCAGCTCGGCGAGGAGGTCCGCCCGCGGCCGACCACGCACCCGTCCGGCGAAGGCGGTGGAGACGTACGACTCCCACCCCTCGGGCGGGTCGGGCGGATCCGCCGAGATCTCGGCCGCGATCCCGTCGAGGTGGTCAAGGTACGGCGTGTGCACGCGGTCCCACCCACGCACCTCCGCGCCCCAGGCCTGCGCGAGCCGCGCGTAGGCGCTCATGCCCGCCCCGCCGATCCCGGCGATCCAGAGTCGCCGGCCGCTAAGCGGCGAGGGCAATGAGCTCCTCTGCGATCTCCGCGGCCGCGTTCGGACGCGCGACGGCGCGCATCGCCTGCGACATCTCCCCGAGGCGCGCGGCGTCGTCGAGCAGCGAGGCGACAACATCCGGGACCCGCCCGAGCTCGGCCTCCGGGAAGACGATTGCACCACCGGCGCGCTCGAAGTACTCCGCGTTCTTCGTCTGGTGGTCGCCGGTGGCGAAGTCGCCCGGAACGAGGACTGCAGGCGTCCCCGCTGCGGCGAGCTCCCACACCGAACCACCAGCGCGCGCGAGCGCGAGGTCCGATGCTGCGAGTGCGGCGCCGAACTCCTCCGTGTACGCGAAGAGGCGGTAGTCGGGTCGGACCATGCGCTCGCGCAACGCCTCGTAGTCGCGCGTGCCCGAAAGGTGGAGCACTGCCGGACCGGCTGCGCCGAAGCGGTCGACCGCGAGATCGTTGAGGACCTTCGCGCCGAGCGAGCCGCCGAAGACGAGCAGCACCGGGCCGTTCTCCGGAAGTCCGAAGAGCCGACGCGCGTCCGCCCGGTCGGTGCGCTTCGAGCTGTTCGGGATCGGCCGTCCGGTGACGCAAAACTTCGGCGCCTCGCGCCCGTCGATCGGAAACGAGAGGAACACGCGCCTTGCGAACGGCACGGCGAGACGGTTCGCGAGGCCGAGGTGCGCGTCGGCCTCCATCAGGGCGGCCGGCAGCTTCCGCCGTCCTGCGGCATAGACCATCGGGCCGGACACGTAGCCGCCGCCGCCGAGGACGACGTCTGGCCGCCTTGCGTCGAGGATCCGCCCGCATGCATGTGGTGCGCGAGCCGCCTGCAGCAGCGCACGGCCGAGCGCGAGTGACGGGTGGCGCGGAAAGCCGGAGATCGGAAAGGTGTCGAGGTCGTAGCCGGCGTCAGGAACGAGCTGCGCCTCGATGCGATCGGGCGACCCGGCGAACGTCACCTGTACGCCGCGCTTGCCGAGCTCCTCCGCCACTGCGAGCGCCGGCGACACGTGGCCGGCTGTCCCTCCGGCCGCGATCAGGCAGCGCAACTGTCGCTTCTGCTCCATGCCTGCCGGCGATGTTAAGGAGGATGCCGACGCTCAGGAGCGCGACGACGAGGCTCGAGCCGCCGTAGGAGAGGAACGGCAGCGGAATCCCGGTGAGCGGCGCGAGCCCCAGAACGGCGGCGAGGTTGATGACAGCCTGACCGCAGACCAGACCGACCACACCGGCTGCGAGCCGCTTGCCGAACGGGTCCTTGCAGGCGAGGGCGACGCGGAGCCCGGCGTAGGCGAACGTCGCGTAGGCGGCGATGACGGCGGTCACGCCGATGAGCCCGAGCTCCTCGCCGATGACCGCCATGATCATGTCGGTGTGCGCCTCGGGCAGGTAGTTGATCTTCTGCACGCCGTGCCCGAGCCCGACGCCCAGCACGCCGCCGGAGCCGAGGCCGATCATCGCCTGCACTGTCTGGAAGCCCGCGCCTTGGGGGTCCTTCCACGGGTCGAGGAAGCTGAAGATCCGCGCTCGGCGGTACGGCTCGAACCAGATGGCGACCAGGCCGAGCGCCGTCACGATCCCGACGCCCGACACGAGCGTCCGCGTCGGCGTTCCCGAGATCAGCAGCACCGACAGGATGACCACCACGAGCGAGATCGCCGTGCCGAGGTCGGGCTCGACGAGAATGAGCAGGCAGAAGACGCCGAGCAGCAGTCCGATCGGCCGCCAGAGCTCTTTGAGCGTCCGGGGCGCCGGCCGCTTGCAGAGATACGCGGCTGCCCAGACGGCCATCGCGAGCTTCGCGAGCTCGGACGGCTGGAAGGTCGCCGGACCGAGCTCGATCCAGCGGCGCGCGCCGTTGACGCTCGAGCCGATCACGAGCACGGCGAGGCAGCCGCCGAGCGCGACGAGGACGAGTCCCGGCGCGAGCAGACGGAGGCGGCGATAGTCGAAGCGCGCCGCGGCGATCATGAGCGCGACGCCGATCAGCGCGTAGATCCCCTGTTTCTTGAGGTACGACATCGGATCGGTGCGCGCGAGGGCCGCCGGCGCCGACGTCGCGCTGTACACCATCACGAGCCCGAACGCGACAAGCGCGAGCGTGACGAGCACGAGCAGCTGCGACTCGAGCTGTGTCTTCTTCACCAGAGGTCCCGGACGAGCCGGCGGAACGTGTCGCCGCGCTCCTCGAAGTCGCGAAACTGGTCGTAGCTCGCACATGCCGGTGACAGGAGCACGACGTCGCCGGTCTCGGCGTCGCCCGCGGCGGCGCCGACGGCAGTCGCGAGATCGCGCGACCGCCGGTACGGACGGCCCGCCCGTCCGAGCGCGCGTGCGAGCTCCTCGGTCGCCTCGCCGATGAGGTCGACCGAGCGGACGGTCGGAGGAAGCTCCTCGGCGAGCTCGTCGAACGGCTCGCCCTTGAGCGACCCGCCCATGATCAACCGGAGCGGCCGGCCTGCGTAGGCGGCGATGCCGCGCCTGGCGGCTGCCGTGTTCGTCGCCTTCGAGTCGTTGACGAACTGCACGCCGTCGACCTCGCCGACGAGCTCGAGACGGTGCGCGACGCCCGCGAATGCCCGAAGCGCCTCGGAAATCGCGTCGTCGCTGACGCCGGCCGAGCGGGCGGCAGCCGTCGCGGCGGCTGCGTTCTCGCGGTTGTGCGCGCCCGGTATCAGCGGCTCGGCGGGCAGCCGGTCTCCCGCGTCGAACTCGACCCGCGCCGCGCCGCCGGGAAGCGGCCCGAATCCACGCGGGACGATCGCGGTGTCCGCCTCGGTCTGATTCTGGAAGATCCGCAACTTCGCCTCGCGGTACGCGTCGAAGGTCCCGTGACGGTCGAGATGATCGGGCTCGAGGTTGAGCAGGACGGCAATGCGAGGACGAAACCGGTGGACGTCCTCCAGCTGGAAGCTCGACACCTCGCAAACGATCCACGCATCGGGGTCGATCTCACCGTCGAGGCTCGTGAGCGCACGCCCGACGTTGCCCGCCACTTCGACCGGCGTCCCGGCGGCCCGGAACATCGCGCCGAGGAGCTCGCTGGTCGTCGTCTTCCCGTTCGTCCCCGTGACGGCGACGAAGGGGTTTCGGAGCAGGCGGAATCCGAGCTCCACCTCGCTCCATGTCGTGACACCGCGTGCGCGTGCGGCCGCGGCAAGCGGTGACTCGCCCGGCACTCCCGGGCTCTTGATGAGCAGCTCGACGCCGTCCAGCAACCGTTCCTCCTCCGTGCCCAGGTGGACTTCGACGCCGGCCCGTTCAAGCCTCCCGGTGTCGAGCCCGTCCCGCCGGTCGACGCCGAGGGTCGGGACGCCGCGGCGAGCGAGGACGAGTGCAGCCGCTTCGCCGGAGCGCGCAAGGCCGAGGACGAGTACGCGGCGGGGGAGCTTCATCGTCACGTCTCTTCTACGGGCTCATTCCACAGGGAGAGGCGGCCCCCTTCGGCGAGCACACGGTTGAACTCGCGCAGGGTCTCCTCCCTGTCCTGCGCCGGCCCCGGAACCGTGTCGGTGAGGACCGCATCCACCGACGCGTCCGGCAGGGGCAGCACCGCCGACTGACCGACGAGGTACGAGATGTTGGCCGCACCCGAGGCCGCACGCAACTCCTCGAGGGCGTCCACCGACCTGTCGATCGCGAACACCTCACCGTCCGGGCCTACCCGCTCCGCTGCCGCGAGTGCCAGAAGGACGATCCGAGTGCCCACGACCACGACGCGGTCGCCTCGCTCGAGGCGAGCGTCGTCCAGCACCCGGTCGAGGTCGCCGCTCAGCGTCTGAAGAAGGTGAAGTCGTTGTAGAAGAGCGCGAAGCCGACGGCGCACAGGATCGCCGTCACGATCCAGAAGCGCACCATGATCTTCGTCTCCGACCAGGCCTTCATCTCGAAGTGGTGATGGATCGGCGTCATGAGGAAGATGCGCCGTCCCCAGTACTTGAACGACACGACCTGCAGGATCACCGACACGGCCTCGATGAGGAAGATCCCGCCGATGAACAGGAGCAGGAAGATCGTCTTCGTGAAGATGGCCATCGCCGCGAGCGCACCGCCGATCGCCATTGCCCCCGTGTCGCCCATGATCAACTCGGCGGGGAAGGCGTTGTACCAGAGGAAACCGATCGCGGCCCCGATGAGAGCGGCGCCGACGATCGCGAGGTCGAGCCGACTGTCGAACCGGCCGCCGGGGTTTCCCGAGCGGATGTAGGTGACGACGGAGATCGCCGTGAACGTGAGGAGCGCGATGATCCCCGTGCCGGCAGCGAGCCCGTCGACGCCGTCCGCGAGATTCACGCCGTTCGCGGTTCCGGCGATGACGAGGAACAGGAGGATGTACCAGCCCCACGACAGCTCGATGTTCCAGTGCACGATCGGGATGAAGACGTTCGTGGGCAGGTCCTGGTGATCGGCGGCGAAGCCGACGCCGACGGTGATCAACGCGAGCAGGAGCATCTTCCAGCGCCCCCGAAGGCCGAGCGAGCGGCGGTGCGTGAGCTTGATGAAGTCGTCGAGGAACCCGATCGCGCCGCAGCCGAGCGTGACGAAGAGCACGGTCAGCGCCGGTACCTTGTACTTCGAGAAGGCGAGGAACGAGGCGGTGGCGACGACGAGGATCAGGAGACCGCCCATCGTGGGCGTCCCCTGCTTCACACGATGTCCCTCGGGGCCTTCTTCGCGGATGTGCTGTCCGAACTCGTTCCGGCGCAGGAACTCGATGAACTTCGGGCCGACGAGGATCGACACGACCATCGCGACCACCCCAGCGGCGAGGACGTGGATCACGCGGTCGGCACGTGGGTCAGCGCGGCTGCGACAGCTTCGAGCCCGATCGCCCGCGACGCCTTGACGAGGACCGCGTCGCCGGGCTGGACGACGTCGTCCACCTCGTGCAGAGCCTCGTGGACGTTCGCGACCCAGCGGCCCGGAACGCCACCCTCGAGGTAGCCGCGCGCGAGCTGTCCGACCGCGAGCAGCTCGTCGACGCCCAGCTCGGCAGCCGCCTCGCCGACCTGGCGGTGGTATTCCTCGCCGGTGCGGCCGAGCTCGGCCATGTCGCCGAGAATCGCGACACGCCGCCGTCCCTCGGAGCGGTCGGCGAGGTACGCGAGCGCGGCGCGCATGGAGATCGGGTTGGCGTTGTAGGCGTCGTTGATGAGCACGCCGCCGCCGGGAAGCTCGGCCTCCTCCCCCCGCCAGCGAGCGAAGTCGACGTCGACGGAGGTCGGCCGCGGGAGACCGAGGGCGTCGAGCGCGGCGAGCGCGGTGGCGGCGTTTTTCGCCTGATGCCGCGCGGTGAAGTTGAAGCTCACGCCGCCGACGAGCGTGCGGCCGTCCTCCACCGTCGCGGCCGGCTCAGCGACGCGGATGACGTGGACGTCGTCTCGGTCGACCGGAAAGTCCGCCGGGACGACCGCCGTCCCGCCCGCTGGGAGCGCAGCGACGAGCTCGCCCTTGGCACGAAGCACGCCTTCGATGGACTCGACCAGCTCGAGGTGCACCGGACCGATGTTCGTGACCACGCCGATGTGCGGTCGCGCGATCTCGGACAGGTCGGCGATCTGGCCGAACCCACGCATCGCCAGCTCGAGGATGCAGACCTCCGTGTCCGGCTCGAGACGGGCGAGCGTCAACGGAACGCCGACCTCGTTGTTGTAGCTCGACTCCGCGGCGATCGTGCTCGCCGAGGGGGCGCACAGTGCGGCCAGGATGTCCTTCGTCGACGTCTTCCCCATCGACCCCGTGATGCCGACCACGCGCGCCGAGCTCCTGTCGCGGACTGCGCGGGCGATCCGCGCGAGCGCCGCGAACGCATCGTCCGGGACGAGCGTCGCGGCGGCGCCGCGCTCCCGTGCGTCGTCCACGAAACCCGAGCCTTCGCCCACCGCGACGAACAGGTCGCCGTCGACGATCCGGCGTGAGTCGACCTGGACCCCGGTGAACCGGTCGGTGCGCGCATCGAGGGTCCCGAGCCCTTCGAGGAGCCGTGTCTCGAGCGCGATCACGCGTGGGCCTTCAGGCGCCGCAGCGCGGCGCGTGCGACCTCGCGATCGTCGAACGGCAGCTTCTCGCCCGCGATCTCCTGGCCGGTTTCGTGGCCCTTGCCGGCGATCAGGACGACGTCCCCGTCACGCGCGGTCTCGAGCGCATGCTCGATCGCAAGGCGACGGTCGAGCTCGACCTCGAGCGCAAGCCCGTCGACGACCTCGGCGGCGATCGCGCCGGGATCTTCGCTCCGCGGATTGTCGGACGTGACGACCGCGACGTCGGCGAGCTCGGCGACGACCTTGCCCATCAACGGCCGTTTCGCACGGTCGCGGTCGCCGCCGGCGCCGAAGACGCAGACGACGCGCCCGCCCGCGAGGTCGCGCGCTGAGCGGAGCGCGGTCCGGAGTGCACCTGGAGTGTGCGCGTAGTCCACCAGCACCGTGAACGGCTGTCCCTCGTCGACCGACTCGAAGCGACCGGGAATTCGCTCGACGGCCTCGATTCCCTGCCTGATCTCCGCCTCGCCGACGCCGAGCGCGCGTGCGGCGCTCGCGGCTGCGAGAGCGTTCTCCCGGTTGAAGCGGCCCAGGAGCTTGAGGTCGATCCCGTCGAGATCGTCGGCGTCCGTGAAGGTCGACGCGTCCGGGAGATCGGCGGCGAGGCGGGCGCCGTACTCATCGGCGACGTTCACGACGGTCCTGTGCGCCTGCGCGAAGAGGCGACGCTTCGACTCGAAGTAGTCCTCCATCGTGCCGTGGAAGTCGAGGTGGTCCTGGGTCAGGTTCGTGAAGACGAGCACCGCGAACCGGGTTCCGTCGAGGCGTCCCTTCGCCGACGCCATCGAGGTCGCCTCCATGACGCAGGCATGGTTGCCGCCGTCGAGCATCTGCCGGAAGAGCCGCTGCAGGTCGATCGCCTCCGGGGTGTTGAGACCCACGCTGCGCGTCTCCGATCCGACGCGGCGCTCGACGTTTGTCAGCAGGCCCGGCCGCCGGCCGGCGGCCTCCAGGATCGACCAGAGGAGGTATGCGGTCGTCGTCTTGCCGTTTGTCCCGGTGATCGCGGCCACGGGCAGGTCGGCCGACGGGTCGCCGAAGAACTCGACTGCTGCGCGTGCCATCGCCACGCGGGTGCTCTCGACGACGAGCTGGGGAACATCCAGGTCGAGCCGCCTTTCGACCACGAGCGCCACCGCTCCGCGCGCGACCGCCTGCGGTGCGAGATCGTGGCCGTCGGCCCGGGCGCCGGGGACGCAAAAGAACAAGGAGTCGCGCGGCACCTCCCGCGCGTCGTACGCCAACTCGCGGATCTCGAGGGCGACGTTCCCAACGACGTCGGTCGGAGCGAGCGCTGCCGTGAGCCGCTCCAGCTGCATCGCCGGTCAAGTCTAGTGTCCGCTCCCCACGGCGCCCGTCACCAGGCGTCCACCTCGTCAGGAACACGCGCGCGCGTGAAGAGGGAGCCCCTGACCCCGCCCACCAGCCGTCAGCGTACGGCGTCGCGGCGCACGTGTCTGTGCCAGCTGTGTGCCGGATCTGCACATCCGCCGCGCCCAAGGGGGCGTCGTTACGGTTCGGGCGATGCCCGAGTTCGTCCTCCAGTTCCCGATCGAGGACGTTCACGCGTATGCGAGCCGCTTCCACTTCTCCGAGGAGGACGAGGCCCTCGCCGTCGGTGCGGCGGCCCGGCGCCGCGGCCACTACACGCTCGACGAGTTCGTGAGGGTTTGCCGCTGGAAGTCGGTGCGCAGCTCGTCGCACGTCGCACGAAACTCCGCGGACGCCGTCCACGAGGCGACACGAACGGCCCTCGCCGACGCCACCCTCGAGCGCGAGCGGATGCGGGCGCTGCTCTCGCTCCACGGCGTGGCGTTCCCGACGGCATCGACGCTCCTCCACCTCGCGTACCCCGAGCGCTACCCGATCCTCGACCAGAGAGCGCTCCAGGCGCTGGGGTTCCCCCGGCCGCCCGCGTACAGCTTCCGGTTCTGGACTGCGTACGTGAGCGAGTACGTCGACCTGGTCGCGCGGTCCGGAGTCGACGGTCGCACGCTCGACCGGGCGCTCTGGCAGTGGTCGAAGGAGCACGGCTCGCCCCTCCGCTAAATTCAGCCCTGGGGCGTGATCGCGTCCGGCGGCACTTCGAGGTACTGGAGGTCGAAGCGTGCGATCTGTTGGAAGACGGGCGCGGCGACGACGCCGCCCCAGATGGCGCCCCTCGGCTCGTCGACCGCGACGAGGACGACGAGCCTCGGCCTCGACGCAGGAACCGCGCCGACGAACGACGCCACGTATCGACCGGTCGCGTAGCCGCCGTGTGAGTCCGGCTTCTGCGCCGTGCCGGTCTTCCCGGCCACCTGATACCCCTGGATGGCCGCGTATTGCCCTGTTCCCTCCGCGACGACGTCCTTCATCATCGTCATCAGCTGGCCGGCGATCCTCGGCGAGACGAGGCGGTGACGGTGGAGCGACGGCCGCGCGCCTCCCTCGACGTGGTCGACGAGATGCGGCCGTGACCACACACCGCCATTCGCGATTGCCGCATACGCGGCCGCCATCTGCACGGGCGTGACCGCGATGCCCTGGCCGATCGGGACGTTGCCGATGGTCGAGCCCGACCACTTGTCCGGCGGGAGGACGATCCCTGGGCTCTCGCCGGGAAAGTCGACGCCGGTCGTCTTGCCGAAGCCGAAGCGGCTGATCCACGACGACAGCCGAGTCCGCCCCAGCATCTGCGCGAGCGTGATCGCACCGATGTTCGACGAGTGGGCGAGGATCTGGGCGACGGAGTAGTTGACCGTCCCACGCTCCTCCGCGTCATGGATGACGCGGTCGGCGACGTGAAGCTGGTACGGGAGCGTGAACCGCGTGGAGGGCGAGACGAGCTTCTCCGACAGCGCACCGGCGACCGTTACGAGCTTGAACGTCGAGCCCGGCTCGTACGTGTCGGTGACGGTGCGGTTGCGCTGTAGGTCGCTCGCGGCATTGGGATAGCGATTGGCGTCGTAGCCGGGTTGCACGGCCATGGCGAGGATCGCCCCGGTGCGCGGATCGAGCACGAGGGCGCTGGCGCTCTTTGCGTTCCACCTCCGAACGGTCTGGCGCAGTACCTCCTCGGCGTTGGCCTGGATCGTGTGGTCGAGCGTCAGGAAGACGTCCTTGCCGGGAATCTCCGGACGCTGCTGGGATACCTCGATCACGCTGCCGCTCGGGTCCTTGACCACCGTCTCCTGGCCGGCACGGCCGGCGAGCTGTTTGTCGAACGCCAGCTCGAGCCCGGCCAGGCCGTTTCCGTCGATGCCGACGTAGCCGAGCACCTGCGAGGCGACCGACCGCTGCGGGTAGGCGCGATGCTCCTCTGGGTAGAAGCCGAAGCCCGGCAGCTTCAGCCGTTGGAGGGCCGCCGCCTGGGCGGGATCCGCCTGCCGGTCGATGTAGACGAATCCACGCGTACGGTCGGCCAGTTGTGGATAGAGGCGATCCGCATCGAGCCCGAGCGTCCGCTCGGCCGCGGCCGCTGCCCGGCGCGGGTTCGTGATCTGCATGGGGTTCGCGTAGACCGTGGTCGCGCGCTCCCCGAGTGCCAGCTCGACGCCCGTTCGGTCGAAGATCGTCCCGCGCCCCGCCGGGATCGTCACCGACTCGCGGTGCTGGGTGCGGCCGACGCTCGACAGCGTCTCCGCCCTGACACCCTGGAGCCAGACGGCGCGCAGCAGCAGACCGCCGAAGGCAAGCGTCAATGCAGCGAGGAAGACTCTGATCCGCCGGTTGACGAGGCGGTTCACGTGCGGGCCTCGCTAGTGGGGAAGCGTGAGGTAGGTCGTCTCGTCCTGGGAGGCCTGGACGAGACCGAGCTGTTTCGCCGCAAGCCGTTGGATCCGCGGCGCGGCGGCGGCACTCGAGAGCTGCGACGAGAGCGCGGCGGTCTGTGCCTTGAGGTCGGCGCGCTCACGCCCGAGCCGGTCGAGCTTCATGTTCAGGCGCAGCACGGCGACGTTCGTCGCGACCACGCCTGCGAGAAGGGCTGCCACGATCGCGATCCAGAACACGCCGCCCGTGACACGGCGCTCGCGCCGAATCGGGCGCGGTGCGTGACGCGGCGTCTCCGGCTCTTCGACTGCGGCGGCCCAGGTTGCCATCAGGTCTTGACTCCGACGCGCAGTCGTGCCGAGGACGAGCGCGGGTTCGTCGCCCTCTCCGCCGCGCCCGGGCGAACGGCCTTACGGGGCGTGGAACGGAGTTGCGGTTCCTTCCCGCAGACGCACACCGGGAAGTCCGGCGGACACTCGCAGCCCTGTTCGAGATCGCGCATGAAGCGCTTTACCGTCCGGTCCTCGAGCGAGTGGAAACTGATCACCGCGAGCCGACCTCCAGGTCGCAGCATCGAGAACGCTGCCGGGAGCGCGGCCTCGAGCGAGCCGAGCTCGTCGTTCACGGCGATACGGAGCGCCTGGAAGACGCGCTTGGCCGGATGGCCGTCGCCGAAGCGCGCCGGCGCGGGGATCGCCGCCTTGATCGTCTCGACGAGATCGGCAGTGCGCTCGAACGGGCGCTCCCTGCGGCGCCTTGCGATCGCCTTCGCGATCTGGCGCGCATACCGCTCCTCGCCGTAGCGCTTGAAGATGGTCGCGAGGTCGCGCTCCGCAGCCTCGTTCACAATTCCGGCCGCGGTGACGTCCGCCGACGGATCCATCCGCATGTCGAGCGGTGCGTCGGCGCTGTACGAGAACCCCCGCTCGGGACGGTCGATCTGCATCGAGGACACGCCGAGGTCCATGAGGATCGCATCCGCCTCCACGCCGTTGTCGGCGAGCTGCTCGAGGACGACCGCGAAGTCACCGCGCAGGAAGCGTGTTTGCGCGCCCGCCCGCTTCGCGAAGTGTTCGAAGTATGTGCGCACGCCCGGGTCGCGATCGATCGCGATGAGCTTGCCGCGTCCCTGAAGGTCGGCGGCGAGAAAGGCGGAATGCCCGCCGGCGCCGAAGGTCGCGTCGATGACCGTCTCGCCGGGCTGCACAGTAAGCAGCTCGCGGACCTCTCCTGCGAGGACGGGGACGTGGTCAGTCGCGCTTGGTTGCAAGACGTTCGGCAACATCTTCCGCACTCCCTTCGACCTCAGCCAGCTCCTTGCGCCATGCGGCGCGGTCCCAGATCTCGAGCCGGTCGTTGACGCCGGCGACGACGACCTCCTTCCCCAGCTTCGCGTGCTCGATGAGCTGGGAGGGGATCATCACGCGGCCCTGTTTGTCGAGCTCGGATTCGGTGGCCCCGGAGAAGAAGTGCCTCTGGAGGCGCCGCCCTTCCGGGCTGAGCGGATCCAGCGCGGAGAGTCGAAGCTCGACGAGTCGATCCCAATCCGCACGACGGAAGGCGTAGAGGCAGCCATCGAGCCCCCGGGTGACGACGACACCCTCCGCAAAGTCCTGACGGAACTTGGCCGGAAGGGTGAGACGGTTCTTGTCATCGAGGGTGTGGTCGTGTGCGCCTAGGAGCATGCCCGGGATTGGGAGAGGTTACCACTTCCCCCCACTTTAGACCACCACCCCCCACATGTCCACCCCGGAAGGGGGATCTCTGGGGCTCGGGCGCCCGTAGGACCGCCGGCCGAGCTTCCGCTCGATTCCCTCGGAAGGCCCTCTATTCGGCGTTTCTCGCGGAACTCATGCCGAGGCGTCGTCCAACTGTGCGTCGTACGGGCCCCGCCCAGTCAGCACGGCCGCCCCGCATCGCGCGGCGAGGGCCACCGCCTCTTCGGCGGAATCGCCACGGCCGAGGGCGAACGTCAGCCCGGCGGCGAACGAGTCGCCGCACCCGTACGCGTCCACGACCGGCCCCGGAAGCGGCGCCGGCCGGAAAGGCCCTCCGGGCTGGAACCAGCCGCCCAGGCCGCCGGATGTGGTGACGACGAGATGCGGGGACGGGTCGAGGTCGCCGGGGCGATAGCGCTCGCCCTCGTCCTCGGCGCTCCCGACCAGCGCGTCGAGCTGAACGCCCGCGCCGCGCAGTGTCGCAAGCTCTCGCGTGGTCGCAACGAGGACGCGCGAGCCGCGCGCATAGTGCAGCGCCTCGTCGTCGCCGCTCACGAAGAAGGCGGCGTCGATTCCCGCGAGCTCGCGCCAGGGGAGTCGGCTGTCGCCGCCGCGCGGCCGCAGCTTGTCGCCGAGCACCGTGATCGTCCGCTCGCCGTTGTCGTCCACAAACGTGAAGGCCCGGCGTGTCGACTCCGTCTCCGGGATCGCGTGCACCTCGACGCCGAGGCGTGTGAGCTCCGCCCGGGCGCGCCGCCCGAGCTCGTCTGCTCCGAGGGCCGTGAAGAACGTGCAGCCGCCTGCCAGTCGAGCGAGCTGCACGGCAGCGACGGCGCCGCCGCCGGCGGGCTCCTCCCAGATCTCGAGGGCATGAGCGATCTCACCGGGCCGCGGGACCGTCTCGACGCGGGCGAACTCCACCCACTCCACGTGGCCGACGACGGCAACTCGCACGGACGGGATCCTCACACCTCAGCCTCCCTGGACGTTTCAAGATGTCAGAGATGACCCTGCCGCCCTTCGAAACCTTCTACGAGGAGCATCGTGAGGAGATCTACAGCTTTCTCGTCCGCCGGCTCGGACCGCAGCGGGCCGAGGACGCGTTCCAGGAGACGTTCTTGAAGGCGCTTCGTGCCTATCCCGGGCTACGGCACGGCGAGCACCTGCGGGCCTGGGCCTACACCATCGCCGGCCGGGTGGCGATCGACGAGCATCGTCGCCCGCGCGCCGACGCGGATCTCCCGGAGCTGGCGGCACTGGACGGGCGACCGGCATTCGCCGAGCTCGAGCACCTCGCAGAGTCGCTCCCCCCGACGGAGCGCGCCGCCGTAGTCCTCCGCTACGGCTACGACCTCGACTACGCCGACATCGGCGCCGCGCTCGGCTCGAATGCGACTGCAGCGCGGCAGGCAGCCTCGGCCGGCATTCGAAGACTTCGACGGAAGGAACCCTCATGACTCGCATTTCCCCAGATCTCGACCGCCGGTTCCGCGACGCCGCCGCCGCGGAGAACCTCCTCGACGTCGCGTACGACCTCGTCGACTCGCCGATCGGGAGCCTCCTCGTCGCGACAACACGAGCGCGGCGTGTGCCGCATCTCCTACGACGCCGACCCGGAGCAGGAGGTCGAGCGGCTCGCGCGAGCGTTCGGCGTCCGCATCCTTCGGACGGCCAAGCCGATCGATCCGATCAGACACGAGCTCGACGAGTACTTCGAGGGCCGCCGCCGCACCTTCGACCTCGATCTCGACATCTCGCGGCTCGCGGGCTTCAACCGCACGGTCCTGAGCGAGCTCGCCCGGGTTCCGTACGGTGAGGTCGTCACATACGGGGAACTCGCGTCGCGCGCAGAGCGGCCCAAGGCGGCCCGGGCGGTGGGAACCGTGATGAACCGAAATCCGCTTCCCATCGTGCTGCCGTGCCACCGTGTCATCGGAGCGAACGGCAAGCTCGTCGGCTATGCGGGCGGGCTCGAGCGGAAGGAGCAGCTACTCCGGCTCGAGGGCGCAATCCTCTGACCGGTGTAACGGCGCCGGCCGCCCGCGCGATGTAATCCACGTGGGCATGAGAACCGATGCCGAACTGCTGGGGATGGCGCGCACGGATGCGTCCGCCTTCCGCGCGGTCTACGAGCGGCATGCCGCCGGAATCCACCGCTTCCATCTCGCCCGCACCCGCGATCACGAGGCGGCGCTCGACCTCACGGCCGAGACCTTCGCGCAGGCGTGGCTCTCGCTCGGTCGCTTTCGCGACGTCGTCAACGGGTCCGCAGCCCCGTGGCTCTACACGATCGCCCGGAACGTGCTCGTCACGTCCGTTCGGAAGCGACGGGTCGAGCAGAGCGCCTCAGAGCGCCTCGGGATGCTCGCCGGCCGGGAGACCGACGCTCCGGTCGCCGAGCCGTCCGAGACGTGGGTCGAGGGCCTGGACGAGGCTCTGGCGGAGCTCCCGTCCGAGCTTCGCCAGGCCGTCACTCTCCGCGTGATCGACGAGCTCCCGTATTCGGACGTCGCCGACGCGACGGGGACGACCGTCGGCGCGGCCCGCGTGCGCGTCCACCGTGGGCTCACCGCAATCCGGCAGCGCCTGCTCCAGGCAAAGGAGGCAACACGATGAACGACACCTCTTCCGACCTCCGCCGTCTCGGCGACGAGCTCGAACGCGCCGTCGCCGCCGACATCGGCTCAGCGCCCCGTCGCCGGCGAGCACCGCGCAAGCTCCTGCTCGCGGTCGCCGTCCTGGCTGTGGCAGCGCCCGGCATCGCCTACGGGACGTCCGTCCTCATCGGAACGGACGAGGTCGCCGCCGGTCTCCCCGCGGGGACGCGGATGCTCCAGGGGACCGATCCGCATTGCACCGTCGTGCGACAGGACGTCGAGTACCGCTGCGTCCTCGGACGGCTCCCCGCTGACCCGGAGGTCGCCGATCTCAAGGGGACCGTCGAGCCGACCGTCGACCGGACGAAGCACGTGAACGGCGGCTGCCGGTCGTTGCGGTCGGACGGCCGCGTCTGGCAGTGCTACATCGGCCGGGCAGCGGTCGACCAGCGCATCATCGGCGCCGGGTTCCTCGGCGAGTACGCGCCGTCGCCCGGGTCCGGCTGAGCCGCCGGTGCCCTCAGGGCCAGCGCGGCGTCCGAGTCTCGACCTGCTCGGCGTCGCGCCAGTCGTCCCGGGACGGTGCGAAGACGTCGATGACGACCGCGCCGTCCGGGCCGACCCGCACCTCGTGCGGGACATTGCTCGGGATCGACCACGTCTCGCCCGCATGCAACTCCTGCGTCTCGGCGCCGACGCGGAAGTGGAGCGAGCCGCTGAGGCACATGCCGAGCTGCTCATTGTCATGACTGTGCTCGGGCACGAGGCTGTCGGGGTCGAGCTCGATGATCCCCAGCGTCAGCTTCTCGCCGTAGACGACGCGGCCGTGCACGCCGTCCCAGATGCGCTGCAGGTCGAGCGTCGAGAGATTCCCGAACGCGCTCACATGCGCGAGCCTATCCGTCCAGCAGCCTGTAGCCCACCCCCCACACGTTGATGACGAAGAGACCCGGGCCGGCGGCCGACAGCTTGCGCCGGAGTCGCGAGGCATGCGAGTCGAGGGTGCGCGTGCGACCGAGCGAGCGGAACCCCCAGACGTCGCGGAGCAGCTGCTCCTTGGTGAAGACGCGAGTCGGATCGGTCATCAGCTTCACCAGAAGCTCGTACTCCTTGCCGGCGAGAACGACCGCACACCCGTGAACGCGCACGCACCTCGTCGCGAGGTCGGCGGTGATCGGGCCGGCCCGCCTGTGCTCGTGCGGCGACGGCGTCGTCCGTCTGAGGACGGCGCGGATGCGCGCGAGGAGCTCCGCATAGTCGAACGGGCGCGAGAGGAAGTCGTCGCAGCCGCGCTCCAGCGCGCGCACGCAGTCGACGGCGTCCGACTCGGGACGGCCGAGGACGATCACCGGCACGTCGCCGTGCCGGGCGCGGCACTCGTCGAGCGCAGCGCTGTCTCCCAGGAGGACGAGATCCGGCGGCGTTGCGTCGTCGACCACCTGGAACCCGTCGCTTCTCAGGTGACGCTCTAGATAGAAACGCGTGTCGGGTTGAGCCTCTGCAAGCAGCAGCGCGGTCGACATGCGAACGAACGTAGCGACGAGCCGCGCGGCGGGCTAGATGTCCTTTCGCGAGAAACTGTGACGAACGATCGACAGGCGTCCGGTTCGGACGCTGGCGGCTGCGCTGCGCGTCAGAGACGGCCGGAGCGGACGACGCCCCAGAGAAGCCAGAGCCCGAGGAAGCTGGAGAAGGCGAAGCCGAGGACGGAGATGATGTTGATGCCCAGGAGTTGCGGACCGCCCTTTGCGAAGATGCCGATGAGGCTCGATCCGATCAGGCCACCCGCGACGATCATGGCGATGACGAGGCGGTTGAAGACGACGTCCATCCGGTTGAGGAGGTCGTCGAGCCCCTTGTGCACGAACCCGACCTCGATCTGGCCGTCGCGGACCTGCTCCAGCGTGTCGTGCAGCTGGTACGGGAGGTCGAGCGCCATCTGTCCGAGGCGGAGCGTCTCCTTGCGCGCCTGCGCAGCGAGCCGGTGCGGTTTGAGCCGGTCGAGAAGCAGTCCGCGCGCGTAGGGCCGTGCGACCTCGAACACGTTGAACTCCGGGTAGAGGTCGATGCCGACGGAGGCGAGCGTGGCGATCGACTTGTCGAGCAAGAGAAAGCGCGTCGGCAGCTGGAGGTTGAGCGAGTAGATCAGCTGGAAGACCTCGCGGATGACCTGCAGTGGGTCGATCTCCGACAGGCTGGCGCCGTAGTAGCGGTAGTACATCTCGCGCAACTCGGCGAGGAACTCCTCCTCTCGTTCCTTGGGGTAACGAACGCCGAGGTCGGCGAGCCGCCGAGGCAGTGCGTCGACGTTCTCCGACGCGGCGTCGATGAACATCCGCGTCAGCTTCGACAGGTCGTCGTCGGTGAGCTTCCCGACGGCACCGAAGTCGACGAGCCCGATCTGATCCGCGCGCCCGAGCACGAGGATGTTCGCGGGGTGCGGGTCGCCGTGGAAGAAACCGTGTCGGAAGATCATGGTCATCCACGTCTCGGCCATGAGGTGCGCGAGGTCGTGACGCTCGGCGACCGACCAGTTCTCGTCCACGTCCGCGACCTGGATGCCGTCGATCCACTCCAGCGTGAGGACGCGGCTGCGCGTGTAGCTCCAGTACACGCGCGGGACACGCACGTGGGGGTGGCCGGCGAAGTTGCGGTGGAACGTGTCCGCGTTCCTCGCCTCGAGGCGGTAGTCGAGCTCCTGGCGGATCGAGCGCGCGAACTCGTCCACGAGCTGGTGAGCATCGATGAAGTCCAGTGCGCGCACGCGTTCCTTTGCGATGCGCGCGGCCTGGTAGAGGAGCGCGAGGTCGGCCTCGATCTGTCGCGGGGCACCGGGACGCTGGACCTTCACGGCGACCTCGCGTCCGTTCGGCAGCGTCGCGCGGTGGACCTGGCCGATGGATGCGGCGGCGATCGGGCGGTCGTCGAACTCCGAGAAGAGCTGCTCGACCGTCAGACCGAGCTCTTCCTCGACGACCTTCTCGACGTCGGCGAGCGGGAACGGGCGCACGTCGTCCTGGAGGCCCCGGAGCTCGGCGATGATGTCCGGAGGGAGCACGTCCGGTCTCGTCGAGAGCAGCTGGCCGAACTTGACGAAGGTCGGACCGAGCTCGTCGAGCATCTCCCGGAGGTGCTGGCCCCGCTGCGACGGCTGGCCGTCGTCCAGCCCCTCGCGTGGGCTGCGGCGCGGAAAGAGGTCCGACAGGCGATGGGTGTCGAACCAGTACCCGAAGCCGTGGCGGACCGCGACTTGCGCGATCTCGGAGAGGCGGCCGAGGTTGCGGCTGGTGGCCGGCTGGGCCATGCGCTCAGTGTTGCAGGTGCAGGCGATAGCTCCTCGCGCCGGCGGGCGGCCGGGACATGCCCTGTGCCTGGCACCGGTCCTGCCGGTGCCAGGCACGAGAGAGGTTCAGAAAGGGCTAGTCCTCGCGGGACGGGAGGCCGCGCGGACGCGTCTCCAAGAGCCTCAAACGGTGCTCCATCTGAGCGACGCGCAGCTCGAGCTCTTCCCAGTCGTCTCGCGTCACCAGCCCGAGCTCCCGAAGCGCGCCCTGCAGCGTCGACCCTGCCCGCTCGCCGACGCGCATCGCGTCGCCGCGCCAGCGGTTCGTCGCCTCGTCGATCCAGGTCCGCACCTCGTCCTTGCTCATCCCGCCGCGGTCCGCGAGGGACTCGGCCAGCTCGTCTGCTCGCTCGGCTGTCAGCGCCACGGCGCCGAGCGCCGCGAGCGCGAGCCGCCTAACGGGCTCGTCCATGCGGGCGCGCGCGCCGCCGTTGCCGCCGGCGATCGCGTTTCGCCGCAGCAGCGGCCGCAGCGCCGCCATCTGTCCCGTCCACTGCCGCCACCGGAGTCGGTGCCGCCGCCGGGGGAGACTCAGCGGACTCCGCGGACTCCGCGGCGATCAACGCATCTTCCGCCTCCTCGACCAACGCTCCGCGGGCCGACTTCCCGATGGTGACGTCCTTCCGCCGTGCGTACTCGGGCTCTCGCTCCTTCAGCATCGAGAGCACCGGCGCGGCGATGAAGATGGACGAGTACGCACCGGAGAGGATGCCGACGATGAGTGCGAACGCGAAGTCCTTGAGCGTGTCGCCGCCGAACAGGAAGAGCGCAGCGACCGGAAGCAGCGTGATGAAGGACGTCGCCAGCGATCGGCGGATCGTCTCCCACAGCGAGACGTTCGCGATCGTCGCGAATGACGACCGGCGCATGATCGGGATGTTCTCCCGGACACGGTCGAAGATGATGATCGTGTCGTAGATCGAGTAGCCGAGCACGGTGAGGATCGCCGCGATGGTCGAGCTCGTCACCTCCCGGCCGAGCGAGCGCGTAGATCCCGATGCAGATCACGACGTCGTGGAGCATCGCGATGATCACCGGCGCAGCGAACTTGAAGTCGAACCGGATCGCGATGTAGATGACGACCAGGAGGAGCGAGACGACGATCGCGAGGATCGCCGACTTCGCGATCTGGCGGCCGAAGCTCGACGAGACGGTCGTCGCGCCCGGTGCAGTCGTCTGCAGCGAGTCCTCCAGCGCCCGGTTGACGTTCGTGAGCTGTTGGCTCTCGAGCGCCTCCGTTCGGATCTGGAAGCTCGAGTACTTGTCGCCGTCCTTCGCCGCTCCCCGGCCCTGGATGACCGCGTCGCCAAACCCCTGGTCGGCCATCACCGCGCGCACGTCACCCGTGGTGTGCGCCACCGGCGTCTTGAACGAGAGCTGCGTGCCGCCCTCGAAGTCGATGCCGAGGTTGAGCCCGCGGATGCCGAGCGCGGCGGCCCCGACGAGGACGATGACGCCCGAGATCGCGAACCATGTGTTGCGGCGCTTCATGAAGTCGATCTGCAGCCACTTGGCCGTCTGCTGGCCCTGGGCGCCCATGAAACGCGGGTTGTTGAACCACGCGAAACCGCCGAGAAGGCCGAGCATCGCTCGCGTCGCGCCGACCGCCGTGATCAACGAGATCACCGTCCCGATCAGGAGCATGAGCGCGAAGCCCTTCACCTGCGCCGTCGCGACGGCGAAGAGCACGAGCGCCGTGATCGCCGTGACGACGTTCGCGTCGATGATCGTGTGGAAGCCCTTCGAGTAGCCAGCAGCGATTCCGGCGCGCACGGACTTCCCGGCGCGCACCTCTTCCTTGATGCGTTCGAAGATGACGACGTTCGCGTCGGCGGCCACCCCGATCGTGAGGATCAGGCCGGCGAAGCCCGGCAGGGTGAGCGTGACGTTGAAGAGCAGGATGGCCGCGTAGAGGAACGCGGCGTAGATGCCGAGCCCGATGACCGCGATCACCCCGAGGAAGCGGTAGAAGAGGAGCAGGAAGAGCGCGACGACGAGCAGGCCGACGAGCGCGGCCTTCTTCGCCTCCTGGAGCGAGTCCTTGCCGAGCGTCGCCGAGACGTCGGTGCGCTCGGCGGTCTCGAACTCGACCGGCAGCGCGCCCGTCTGGAGGACGAGAGCGAGCTGCTTCGCCTCGCCGAGGCCGCCGCCCTGCCCCATGTCGATCTGCGCGCCGTTGTCGCCGGGGATCCCGTCCGGGTTCTGGCAGTAGTCGATGTACGGCGTCGACTGGATCTCGTGGTCGAGCACGATCGCGAAGTGCTGGACGTTGGGCGGCGGACGTGCCCTGGTCACAGCTGCCGCCGAGCGCGCCTCGCTGCGCCTCCTGCCGCGTGATGTCGTGGAAGATCTTCTTGCCCTTGCCGGTGAACTGCATGAGCACGACGGGGCCGTTCGACTGCGGATCGATGTCCGCTCGGGTCCCGTCGAGCTTCAGGTCGTTGCCCGTCATCTCCGGGACCGGCTTCGCCACGCCTTCGCCGACTCGGTGCTTGAGGAGGTAAAAGGCCTTCTTCGAGGTGACCTGCTCGTTGCTGAGGCAGTTGCCCGCTGCCGGGTCGCAGCTCACGACGACCGTGTTCTTCGGCACGCTCAGGACCTTCCAGTCGTCCGGAATCTTGCCCCCGAGGCCGCCCTCGCTCTTCGGCTTCTTGACGATCTCGCTCTTGAGCAGATCCTCCTCCGTCGGCGTCGGCCCGGCCTTGACGATCTTGTTGGGCCCGAAGAGGTACCACTGCTCGGGCTCGCCGTTCTGGGCCAGCGCACGTGTCCTGGGGTCGGAGAGCAGTTCGTAGAGGCTGCCGCTCGCGACGGGGACGCGGTTGAGGCCCGACGTCACCGACGGCCCGGTCACGTCCGACTCGAAGTCGTAGAACTCGAGCACCGCGGTCTTACCGATGAGCTTCGCCGCGGCGGCAGGATCGTGGACGCCGGCCAGCTGGATCACGATCTGGTCCGACCCCTGCTTGCGGATCTCGGGCTCCGAGACGCCGAGCTTGTCGATCCGATTGCGCATGATGTCGATCGACCGGGTGAGATCGTCCGCCGTCAGCTCATGGCCCTTGGGAGGAACCGCCTGGAGGACGACCTCCAGCCCGCCCTGCAGGTCGAGGCCGAGGGTCGCCTTCTTGTGCAGGGGCGATCCCGGGACCGCGAGCAGGAGCACGCCGACGAGGGCGGCGACGATGAAGCCCAGGAGGAGGAGGTGGTTACGCCTGTCGGACACGCTCAGTCACGCCGAAGGGTAGCCGGGGTTTCCCCAGGCTCGGCGGCGTCGGGCCCTCGCATCTCGTCGGAGCCCTCTTCGTCCTCGAGCTCCTCCTCGTCCCCCTCGTCGTCCTCTTCGTCCTCCTCGTCGCCGATCAGGCCTGCTACGGCCTTTTTCGCGACCCGGACCTCGATGCCGTCGGCGATCTCGACGTGGACGTCGTCCTCGTCGACTTCCGTAATTGTTCCGTAAAGACCGCCGGCCGTGACGATTTCGGCTCCCACTTGCAGCGACTCCGTGAGCCGCTGCGCCTCCTGCTGGCGGCGCCGCTGGGGCCGGATGAGGAGGAACCACATCAGGGCCAGCAGGACGAGAATGAAGATATAGCCTTGCAACGAACCTCCTAGACGGCCGCGGGGGAGCGGAGTCGGCCGAGTGCCTCGGCCTTATACGACTCCAGCCGGCCTTCTTTGATTGCCTCGCGTGCCTGCGCGGTGAGCTCGAGCACGAATCGTAGATTGTGGAGGCTCAGCAGGCGGAGGCCGAGCAGTTCCTCCTGGTTGACCAGGTGGCGGATGTAGGCACGGGAAAAGCGGCTGCACGCCGGACAGGCACAGGACGCGTCCAGCGGGGCCGGGTCGCGGGCGAACCGGGCGTTCCGGAGGTTCAGGCGACCTTCCCACGTGAGGGCGCTCCCCGTCCGGGCCGTCCGGGTCGGGAGGACGCAGTCGAACATGTCCACGCCGCGGGCGACGACCTCGAGGATGCCCTCCGGGTCTCCGATGCCCATGAAGTAGCGCGGCTTGTCCGTGCGGGAGGAGCTCCGCGCCCCACGTCGTCGTCTCGAACATCAGGTCGCGGTCCTCGCCGACGGAGAGCCCGCCGAGCGCGTAGCCGTCGAAATCGAGCTCGGTGATCTCGGCGATCGAGCGGCGCCGCAGCTCCTGGTCCGACGCGCCCTGCGCGATCCCGAAGAGGAGCTGGCCGTCGGCGCGCGGCGCGGCGCGCTGGCGTGTCGCCCAGAGCGTCGTCCGGCGCACTGCCTCAGCGAGCGTCGCGCGGTCGACGGTCGCCGGCGGACAGATGTCCAGGCACATGGCGATGTCGGACATGAGCTGCGCCTGGCACCGCGCGACCGACTCGGGCGTGAACCGTGCAGGCGCGCCGTCGTAGACCGAGCGGAAGGTGACGCCGTCGTCGTCGACCTGCGCGATCGTGTCCCGCAGCGAGAAGACCTGGAAGCCGCCCGAGTCCGTGAGGATCGGCCCGTCCCAGGCCATGAACCTGTGGAGCCCGCCGAGCTCCGCGACGAGGTCCTCCCCCGGCCGGAAGTGCAGGTGGTACGTGTTGCCGAGGAGGATGGTCGCGCCGAGCGCGCGGAGCTCGTCCGGGTCGACAGTCTTCACCGTTCCCTTCGTCCCGACGGGCATGAACGCCGGCGTCTGGACGTCGCCGTGCGCCGTGTGGACGACACCCGCGCGCGCGGCGCCGTCGGTCGCCTCGAGGGAGAACGTGCTCAGCTCATCGGATCGGGCGCTCGTAGAGGCTGAGCTGGAGCCCTCGAGCCGTGTCGTCGAAGTCCCCCCGGTGCTCGAAGCCGAGACGCTCGTAGTACGCGCGGATGCCCCGATCGTCGCGGAGGCAGTCGAGGCGAAGGAAGCGGCGGCCGGCTTCGGCCGCGCGGGCGTCGACCCAGGCGACGAGCGTCCGCTCCCAGCCCGCGGCCTGCGCGGTCGCGTCGGACGACGAGCTTGTGGACGTAGAGCGCGTCTGGAGGCCGCTCGCCCCAGTAGACGGAATCAGCGGCGAGGACGGTCACGGTGGCGATCGGGTCGCCGTCCTCCTCCGCGACGAAGACCTCGCCGCGCCCGACAGCGCCGGCGAGCTCGTCGCGCGGGAACGGTCGCGGCCACTGCTCGTGACCGAGGCCGTTCACCCAGGCGGTCGCCTCGTCCATGAGGCCGCCGACGGTCTCGACGTCCCCGACTGTCGCGATGCGGACGTTCACAGCACGAGCATCGCATCGCCGAAGGAGTAGAAGCGGTAGCGCTCATCCACGGCGAGGCGGTACAGCCGGCGCGTCTCGTCGATCCCGGCGAAGGCCATCACGAGGGCGAGCAGCGTCGAGCGGGGCAGATGAAAGTTCGTCAGCAGCGCGTCGGTGCGGCGAAACTCGAAGCCGGGCGTGATGAACAGGTCGGTGCGACCGTCGAGCGGGCCGCCACGCGCGAGCGTCTCGAGCACGCGCACGGTCGTCGTCCCGACGGCCAGAACCCGTGCGGATCGTTCGATCCGGTGCCAGGCACGGGACGTGACCGAAAAGCGCTCGCCGTGAAGGGCGTGGTCGTCGAGGTCCTCGACGGCGACCGGGCGGAACGTGTCGAGCCCCACGTGCAGGGTCACGCGCTCGACGTCCAGGCGTGCCAGCACCTCCGGGGTGAAGTGCAGGCCGGCGGTCGGCGCGGCCGCGGAGCCGGCGCGGTCGGCATAGACCGTTTGATACCGGCCGGGGTCGGCGAGCGGCTCCGTGATGTACGGCGGGAGCGGTGTCTCGCCGTCGGGCTCCCCGTGGAGGCGTAGGAGCCAACGCCCCTCCCCCAGGTGCTCCCGCAGCTCGACGGGGCCGTACCGCCGCCCGGCCCGCAACCTGCGAGTCGGACGCGCGAGCCCTTCCCACAGCCCGTCGTTGCCGACCTGCTCGAGGAGGAGCACCTCACCTCTCGGCTGGTCGATCGGGATCCGTGCCGGGACGACGCGAGTGTCGTTCACGACCGTGAGCACGTCCGCGAGCACGTCCGGGAGCTCTGCGAACCTCAGATGATCCACCCGCTCGGACACGCGATCGTAGACCAGCAGGCGCGACTCGTCGCGGCGCGCCAGGGGATGCTGCGCAATCAGCTCCCGCGGGAGGTCGTAGTCGAGCTCCCTGGTTTTCATCCGATGCCCACGGTAGCGTTACCGGACATGGACGACGGCACGCTTGAGCGTGCAAAGGAACGGGTGGAACAGCGTGCGGACGCGGCTGCGCTCGAGCTCCTCGTTCTGAGGGCACGCGAGCAGGTGGAGGCGCTCGCGGCAGCGACGTCGACCTTGCAGGAAGACCTGCCGTCCCGCGTCGAGGAAGTCGTCCGCGACCAGGCGCATCCCGTCGGACGGAACCTCGCCGAGATGCGCGGCCTCATGAACCAGGTCATCCGCCGGCTCGAGAGCGTCGAAGGCGATCTGCTCGGGGAGCGGCATGCACGGGTCGACGATCTCGGCCTGCTCGTCGAGCTCGTCTCGTCCGGATGGCACGGCGTCGACGCACGGCTCGCGCGCATCGAAGCGGCACTCGGCCGCCTCGAGCGCAGCCTCCAGCAACGCGAGGGCGCGGTCGTCTACCGGATGGAAGACCGCCGGCCAGACGCGGCGACCTCCTGAGGCCTAGGTCACCGCGAGGATGACCGCGGCGCAGGCGGTCCAGCCTGCGATGCACAGGAGGATCGGAACGTCCCGGAGGAGAATCTCCTCGGGCTCCTCGCCCGCGTCGCGCCGGTGCATGAGGAGCAGGTAGCGGAACACTCCGAAGACGACGAACGGGATCGTGATCATCATCGCCTTCGAGTCACGCGCGGTGAACGTGTAGAGGCAGTACGAGATCACGGTCGACGCGGCGACGATGGTCACGAGCTGGTCGACGAGCGCCAGGGAGTAGCCCTCGAGCACGGGCCGGCCGGGGGTGGCCTCGGCTCCGACGAGAACGAGCTCGCCGCGGCGCTTTGCGAGCGCGAGGAACAGCGCGAGCAGCGCGGTGCACAACAGCAGCCAGGGAGAGATCCTGACGTGGACGGCCGCCGCTCCCGCGGCCGCGCGCACGACGAACAGGCCCCCGATCGTCATCACGTCGAGCAGCACGACGTGCTTGAGCGAGAGCGTGTAGGCCGCCTGCAGCGCGAAGAACGTGCAGAGGAACAAGATCGACGCGAGCCCGAGGGGCGCGACGAGTAGGAACGCGACGACGAGCAGGGCAGCGGCGAGCGCCTCGGCGAGGCGCGGCGAGACTTCACCGCGCGCGATCGGCCGCGACCGCTTGACGGGGTGGCGCCGGTCGTGGGCCACGTCCCGGACGTCGTTGACCAGATAGCTCGCGCTCGACGCGGCGCAGTACGCAACGAACGCGGCCAGTGCCTGACCCCAGCGTGTGAGATCGCCGAGCTCGGCCGCGAAAATGATCCCCGCGAAGAGGAGGAGGTTCTTCGTCCACTGGCGAGGCCGCAGCGCGACGAGCACCGCCTTCGGCCGAGATCGGCGCGGCGGCAGCAGGAGGATCTCTGCGTGCTCCGTGACGGACACGTCGCCGATCGTAAAGGCCGTCGAGCGCTAGTCGCCGGCGGCTGCAGGCAGGACGAGGCGGAACCGACTGCCGCGGCCGGGCTCGGACTCCAACTCGATCCGCCCGCCCAGAGCGACGGCGAGCTCGTGTGCGATGGCGAGGCCGAGGCCCGTGCCGGCGTCGTCGCTCGACCAGAACGGACGGAAGATGCGCTGACGCTCCTCGCGCGGCACGCCCGGGCCACTGTCTCCGATCGCGACGAGCACGTTCCCGTTCGGAGCGCTCAGCGCGAGGTCGATGCGACCGCCATCGGGCGTCCAGCGGAACGCGTTCGAGAGCAGGTTGGAGATGATCTGCAGCACGCGGTCGCCGTCGGTGACGATGGTCGGCTCGCTCTCGAAGCTCTTGTCGTAGTCGATCCCGCGACGGCGCGCCTCCTCCCCGAACGCCGCGTAGGCCTGCTCGCAGAGCCGCCCCATGTCCACCTCCTCCTGCAGCACCGTGAAGCGGTGCGCCTCGAGCTTGGCCAGGTCGAGCACGTCGCCGACGAGCCGTTCGAGCCGGGTGCTCTCGCTCGCGATCATGTCGAGGGAGGCGGCGCGGACCGTCGGGTCGTCGGCGACGCCCTCGCGCAGCGCCTCGACGTGCCCGCGGATCGCCGTCAGCGGCGTTCGCAGCTCGTGCGACACACTCATCAGGAAGTTGCGCTCCTGCTGCTCGGCCTCCGCCAGTCGGGCGGCCATCTTGCGGAAGCTGTCGGCGAGCTGCCCGATTTCACCACCGCCGGGCACCTCGGGGACGTCGACGTCATAGCTTCCACGGGCGATCTGGTCGGTCGCCTTCGACAGCGCCAGGACCGGCCCGGTGATGCGCCGCGACAGGTACCAGCCGAGCAGGCCGGCGACGAGGATGCCGCCGAGCGAGGCGAGCGCGAGCCGCTCGAGTAGCGGCACCCACTGCTTCGTCAGTTCGGTCTTCGGCGTCGCGACGATCAGGTCGCCGAACGCCGGGCCCCTCTTGTTGAGGCGAAGCGGACGCGCCACGGCGAGATAGGTCTGCTTGCGTCCCGGGGGGACGAACTCGAACGTGATCGTCCGCCCTGACCGCCAGTCCACCGCCGTCGGGGGCAGGCGCGCGAGGCCGATGTCGCCGTCGGGCACCGGGTCGACGCCGACGTAGAACAGCTTGTCGCCGGTCGCCTGCTCGAGCTGCTGCGCGATCCGGGGAACCTGCCCCGTGTCGTTCGCGCTGATCGCCTGCGTCGCGAATACCTCGGTGAGCCCGATCGCCTCGCGTCGCAGCTCGCTCTTCGAGCGCTGGAGCACGTAACCCTGGAAGAGCCGGAGCGCGACGATCGCGGCGATCAGCCCGCTCACCAAGATGCCGAGCAGGAACAAGGCCGGCAGCCGGAAGCGCAGCGATCTGAGCATGGTCGCTCCTAAACGGTAGCGCCGGCTGGGGACACGGGCGCTCTAGCTGGCGACCGCGTCGCGCGCGGGCCCGACCTTGTAGCCGACCCCCCACACGGTCACGACCGGCGACGCCTCGCCGAGTTTCCGCCGCAGCTGGCGCACGTGGACGTCGACCGTCCGCGTGTCTCCGGCGAAGGTATAGCCCCAGACGCGCTCGAGGAGCTGGTCACGCGTGAGGACGAGCCCGCGGTGGTCGAGCAGCTCCCAGAGGAGGTCGAACTCCTTGGGCGCGAGCTGGATTTCCTCGGTCCCGACCTTCACCTCGCGACGGCCGGCGTCGACCTTCAGGTCGCCGTGCTCGATCACGGCGCTCTCGGGCTCCTTGCGCTCCGGCGCCGCCCGGCGGAGGATCGACTTCACGCGCGCGACGAGCTCGCGCGGGTTGAACGGCTTCGTCATGTAGTCGTCGGCGCCGACCTCGAGCCCGATGATCTTGTCGACGTCTTCGTCGCGGGCGGTCAGCATGAGAATCGGCACGTCGGACTTCTGCCGGATACGGCGGCAGATCTCGATTCCGTCGATGTCGGGGAGCATCAGGTCGAGGACGATCAGCGCCGGCTGCTGCTTCTGCACCGACGCGAGCGCCTCCGTGCCGTTCACGGCGTTCCGCACTTCGTAGCCGGCGTTCTTCAGGTAGAGCGAGACGAACGAGGCGATGGAGGCCTCGTCCTCGACGACCAGCACTGCCTGAGTGCCGTTGCTCATCACCCGACTACTGGGTCGGCGCCGACGACGCGGAGAGCGGGAAGACGAACGAGAAGTCCGGGACCGTGCCGTAGGTGCCCCCGTTGACCGAGTACGTCCCGTCGTCGTCCGTGCCTGCGCCGTTGAGCGTCACGGTGCCCTTGCCGACGAGCGAGAGGTTGATCCCCCGCCCCTGGATGCGCACGCGGAAGAAGCCGCCGATGAGCCGGAACCGCACCTTCGTGCCGCGGTAGACGTCGGTCTTCTCGTCGAGCTCCTTGTGGAACTCCTGGCCTGTCACGATCGGCCCGGTGCCGTCCCCCTCGACCGGGTCGACGATCCTCACGCTCCCGGACGCGAAACTGCCGATGACCGCGCCGCGGACAGCGATGACGATGGTTCCCCGCGCGTCCTTGACGGAGAGCGTGCCATCGTTCGCGCCGTCGCGCTGTGCGGCCGACGCCGCCGGCAGTGCGAGAGCGGCCGCGAGCATGGCAAAGGTGAGGAGTCGCCTCATGTGGGTCAGTATCGACTGTTCAATTGTGCCGTGGATCAGCGGAACGTAAGGAAAGTGTAAGCGCATGGCTGCGCTGATTCTCGCCGCCGTCGCCGCGTTGGCGGCACCCGGTCCTCAGCTCCTCGATCTCCGCGTGACGAACGGCTCCCCGTTCGCGGGCGACCGGCCGCTCCTCACGACGGTCACACCGAACCGGGACGGTTTCCGTGATGCAGCAACCGTCCGCTTCCGGCTCACGCAGCCGGCGGTCGTCGTGATGGAGGCGGTCGCGACGGACATGCTCAGGGCCGGAAAGAGCGGGACCACCGCCGTCTGGCGGACATCGCGTCGCTTCGCAGCCGGCGAGGGCTCGCTCACGTGGCGCCCGGCGCGGTCGACCGAGCCGCGCACGTACATCATGCGGCTGAAGGTCGGGACCCGTGTCTACGGCGGTTACGGACCGGGCGGGCGGCAGAACGCGCCAGTCGTCCGCGTCCAGGGAATCGATGCGGCGTTCACGAAACGGAGCTACGCACCCGGGCAGGCGGCAGACCTACGCCTGGCGACGGATGCGAAGTCGTTGCGCCTGCAGGTCTTCGCGTACCAGTCTCCGGGGCGGCCGAGCGAGCAGGACACGAAGACGGCCGGGCTCGCGAAGACCGACGCGGTGCGCGTCGACTGGAGCGGTCATCGCGACCGCCCCGCCCTCCTCCGGGTCGTGCGCGCCGGCGATTGGCCGAGCGGCCTCTACTTCGTGCGCGCGACCGCGAGCGACGGGAGGATCGGCTACGCGCCGTTCATCGTCCGGCCGCGGCGTCTCGGCACGAACCGCGTCGCGGTCGTGCTGTCGACGAACACGTGGGCGGCATACAACTTCGCCGACGCGGACGGCGACGGCTGGGGCGACTCGTGGTACGTCACCGCCAAGCATCGGAGCGTCGAGCTCCAGCGTCCGTTCCTCGACTTCGGTGTCCCCTTCCGCTTTCACGACTGGGATCTCGAGTTCATCGCGTGGCTGAACCGGACAGGTCGCAAGGTGGACTTCATCTCGGACGACGACCTCGACACGGTGGCGAGCGGCGACGAGCTTGCGCGGCGCTACGACCTCGTCGTGTTTCCCGGTCACGAGGAATACGTGACACGTCACGAGTACGACGTCGTCGAGCGCTACCGCAACCTCGGCGGCAACCTCATGTTCCTGTCGGCGAACAACTTCTATCGCCGCGTCGACCGCAAGGGGACGAGTCTCGTGCGGCGCGCGACGTGGCGGCAGCTCGGACGGCCCGAGGCCGGGATCGTCGGCGTGCAGTACGTCGGCTCGGACCACGGTCAGCACCAGGGCGCGTTCATCGTGGCCGGCGCGGCCTCCCTACGGTGGGCCTTCGACGGGACCGGTCTTGCCGACGGCGCGTCGTTCGGGATGTACGGCATCGAAATCGACGCGCGAACGTCGGCGTCGCCGCGCGGCATCCAGCTCCTCGCGCACATCCCGAACCTGCTCGGCGGGCGGCCCGCAGAGATGACGTACTACGAGACGCCCTCGGGCGCAAAGGTCTTCGCCGCGGGCGCGCTCAACTTCGGCGCATCGATCGGCCTACCAGCAGTCGACCGCCTGCTCGGCAACGTGTGGACACATCTCAGCGTCCCGTAGGACGCGTCCGCTTGGGCACTGTCCTGTGCCTGGCACCGGGCGTCGTTTCCGCTTGCGGAGGATCGTCCGGCGGCGCCGCGAAGATGGCCGCGTGACCGAGGACACCCGTTCTGAGCGAACGGCGAGGCTGCTCATCGCCCGTCTGGAGGAGGTCGCGCGCGCCGCGTCGGGGCTCCGACATGCCGAGGCCGAGCGGCTCGTCGAGCTCGCCTCTGTCGCCACGATGAACGCCGTCGCGCTGGACATGCTCCGTGCGGAGCGGGCCGAGGCGATCTGGCGCGAGGCGCACGAGCGCCACCCCGAGCTCCCCGACGTGGTCGTGGATCTCCCCGAGCGCCGGCTCGCCGCCTAGTAGCTGTAGAAGCCTTGCCCCGACTTGCGGCCGAGGTTGCCCTCGGCCTGCATCCGGACGAGACGTTCGGGCGGCGCCATCCGATCCTCGCCGAGCTTGGCGTGCAACGCCTCCGACGCGTGGACGTGTACGTCGATGCCGATCAGGTCGACGAGCGCACAGGGGCCCATCGGCCAGCCGGCGCCGTTCGTCATGGCCCTGTCCATCTGTTCCGGCTCCACTCCGGCCTCGTCGAGGACGCGAACGCAGTCGTTGAGGAGGGGAATGAGGATCCGGTTCACGATGAACCCGGGCGTGTCGTTGCAGCGAACCGGCTGCTTGCCGGCCTGCTCGGCCCACGAGTACCCGGCCTCGACGGCCGTGTCCGAGCTCGCCGGCGTGCGCACGATCTCCACGAGCGGCAGGACGGGCGCGGGGTTGAAGAAGTGCATCCCGACAACGCGCTCGGGGTGCTGCGTCGCCTCTGCGACCTCGCCGACGGAGAGCGCCGACGTGTTCGTGGCCAGCACCGCCTCCGGCCGCGTCACGCGGTCGAGCTCGGAGAACACCTCCCGCTTGAGCGGAAGTTCCTCGAGGACGGCCTCGATGACCAGATCGCAATTCGACAGGTCACTCAGCTCCGTCGTCAACGTCAGGCGCGCGAGCGCCGCGTCGCGATCCGCCTCTGTCATACGTCCCTTCTCCACCGCGCGCGTGAGGTAGCGGTCGACAGTCGCGCGCCCGCGCTCGGCAAGCTCCTCGCTGACCTCCCGGCCGACGGTCTCGAAACCCGCCTGGACGCTCACCTGCGCAATGCCGGCACCCATGGTGCCGAGCCCGACCACGCCAACCTTCCGGATCTCCACGGCGCGCGATCCTATGCGGCTTCGGCGGCCTGCGCGAGCACCCAGCGGAACCGCACCTCGCCGTGACCTGGCTCGTCCTGTGCGACCACCTCGTCACGGAGCGGCTCGAGGCCGACGTCGCGGAGCAGCGGGCCGTAGGCGTCCTCCCCGAGCGACGCGAAGAACATCGGCGCGCCGAGCCAGTCCTCGTCGACGTCCTCGCCCGCCCTACCCGCCGCGAACGTCGCCAGCAGGAGCCCGCCCGGCCGCAGCCAGGTCGCGACACTCCCGAGCAGTGCCGGCTGCTCCGCCACCGGGATGTGTCCGAAGAGGAAGAGGGCGACGACGGCGTCGAGCGAGACCGGCGCGATCTCCAGTTCGGCCACGTCGCTGTGGACAAAGCTCGCCTCCGGAACGTGATGCCGCGCGAGCTCGATCTGCACGGCCGAGATGTCGACGCCGACGACGCGGTGGCGCCGCGCGAGCTCCCGCGTGGCACGGGACGCCGCGTCCGCATCCGAGCTCGAGGACCTCACTTCCCTCCGGCAGCCGTTCCGTCAGCTCACGGATCCACCCGAGCAGCGGCGATGTGATGTTGCCGGCCCACTCGGCGTAGCGCAGCGCGATCGTGTCGTAGCCGCGCGCGACGATCTCCTTCGGGTCACGCTCGACTGCGCGGCCTGCCGTCTCCGCCACCGCCCGAGCCTAGAGCACGACAGAGCGCCCCGCGGCTACATCCGCTCGATCACGCAGGCGATCGCCTGGCCGAAGCCGATACACATCGTCGCGACGCCGTAGCGTGCGCCCCGACGCTCGAGCTCGTTCAGCAGAGTCGCCGTCATACGCACGCCGGTCGCACCGAGGGGATGCCCGAGCGAGATGCCGCCACCATTCGGGTTGATGTCGTCCCAGCGGTTCTCGAGGTTCGCGTCGCGCGCGAACTGGAGGACGACCGACGCGAACGCCTCGTTCACCTCGATCACGGACACGTTGTCCCAGCCCAACCCGGCGCGCTCGAGCGCGGCGAGGCACGCCTGCGGGTTGCCGTGGAGCATCCGATGCGGGTCCACGCCCGACAGGCCGAAGGAGCGAAACCGCGCGCGTGGCTCGAGGCCGAGGCGCGACGCCGCACGCTCGCTCGTGATCAGAACCGCGGCTGCGCCGTCACAGATCTGCGACGAGTTTCCTGCGGTGACCTTCCCCTCCGGCAGAAAGGCCGGTGCGGAGCTCGGCAAGCGCCTCTGCGGACGTGTCCCGGCGCGGCGTCTCGTCGACGTCGAGGACGACGCCCACGTGCGGGTTCGTCAGGTCGATCGGCACGAGCTCGTCCTCGAACCGCCCTTCGTCCATGGCGGCGACCGCCCGGCGGTGCGACTCGAGCGAGAACGCGTCGAGCTCCTCGCGGGAGAAGCCCCACTCCTCGGCGAGCACCTCGGCCGAGATCCCCTGCGGGACGATCTGCCAGCGGTCGAGCAGCTGGTCCGAGAGGTCGCCGCCGTTCGACCCCATCGGCACCCGCGACATCATCTCGACGCCTGCCGAGACGACGACGTCGAGCTGCCCCGACCAGACGGCCGTCGCGGCGTTGAAGTTCGTCTGCATCGACGACCCGCATTGGCGGTCGACCGTCGTGCCGCAGACGGTCTCGGGCCACCCGGCGACGAGGGGCACCATCCGCCCGATGTTCCAGCCCTGCTCGCCGATCTGCGTGACGCAGCCGAGCTGCACGTCCTCGATCTCTGCGGGATCCAGTGCCAGGCGCGTGACGAGGCCATTCAGGACCTGGCCCGCGAGGTCGTCGCCGCGAATCGACGACAGCGATCCGTTCTTCCTGCCGATCGGCGAGCGGACGGCGTCGATGATCAGGGCGTCCGATTCCCACGCAGCCATGCGGTCTAGACTAGCTCCGTGGTCGCAGCGGTCACCGAGAAACGCCTGCTCGTCGACGGTGAATGGATCGACACCGGCGAGTGGCAGGAAGTCCGCTCGCCGTACTCGGGGGAGATCGTCGCGCGAGTCCCACGCGCAGGGGCGGACGAGACGCGCCGCGCGATCGACGCGGCCGAGCGGGCGATGCAGGAGCCGCTCCCCGCACACAAGCGTGCGGAGATCCTCGTCCGCGTCGCCGGGGCGCTCGGGCGCCGCCACGACGAGGTCGCCGGCCTCATCTCGGACGAGGCCGGCAAGCCGATGAAGGCGGCGCGCGTCGAAGCCGCACGAGCGATGTCCACGTACACGTTCGCAGCGGTGGAGGCGCGGAAGCTCGCAGGTGAAATCGTCCCGATGGACGCGGCCCAGGCGGGCGAGGGGAAGCTCGCGTTCACGCTCCGGCAGCCGATCGGCATCGTCGGGGCGATCAGCCCGTTCAACTTCCCTCTCAACCTCGTCGCGCACAAGCTCGCGCCGGCGCTCGCTGCGGGCTGCGCCGTCGTGCTCAAGCCGGCGGGCCAGACCCCGCTGTCGGCGCTGCTCCTCGCGGAACTCGCGCTGGAGGCCGGGCTGCCGCCCGGATGGCTGAACGTGCTCGTCGGCCGCGCGTCCGAGATCGGAGATGTGCTCGTCGAGGACGAGCGCGTGAAACTGATCACGTTCACGGGCTCCGGCTCCGTCGGTTGGGAGCTGAAACAGCGCGCGCCGAAGAAGCGCGTCAATCTCGAGCTCGGGAACGCGACGCCAGTCGTGGTCGCGGCCGACGCGGACGTGTCGACCGCGGCGACGAAGCTCGCGCAGAACGCCTTCTCGTTCGCCGGCCAGAGCTGCATCTCCGTCCAGAGGATCTACGTCGAGCGCCCGGTCTACGACAGCTTCGTCGAGCTGTTCGTTCCGCTCGTCGAGCAGCTCAAGGTCGGCGACCCGGCCGACGAGGAGACGGACGTCGGCCCGGTCATCGACGAGGGCTCGCGCGAGCGGATCCTGGAATGGATCCGCGAGACACGCGGCGACATCCTCACCGGTGGAGAGACCGACGGTGACCTCATCCGGCCGACCGTGATCGCGAACCCGAGCGTCGAGGACAAGGTCTCGTGCGAGGAGGTGTTCGGTCCCGTCTGCACCGTCACGGCCGTGGACTCGCTCGACGAGGCTTTCCGCCTCGCGAACGGCACTCGCTACGGGTTGCAGGCCGGCATCTTCACGAGCCGCATCGACAGCGCGCTCCGAGCGGCCCAGGAGCTCGAGTTCGGCGGCGTCACCGTGAACGAGGCGCCGACCTTCCGCAGCGACCAGATGCCGTATGGCGGGGTCAAGGACTCGGGCAACACGCGCGAGGGCCCCGCGTACGCGATCCGCGAGATGACCGAGGAGCGCCTCGTCGTGCTCCAGCTTCCCTGATCGGCCTCGTCCTCGTGCTCGCGGTCGTCGCGATCGTCGCGACACTGGTGGGCGCGTGGTTCGTCGGCGTCCCACTCGGCCTGATCGCCGTGATCCTCTTCGTCGTCTTCGTGCTCGGAATTGGCCGCGAGCGGCTTCGGCGCGGCCACTGAGGCGTCGCAGGGCGCTGTTACATTGGTCGCGTGGCGCGGCCTTCGTTGCTTGCACGCTTCCGCCGCACAGGTGAGCGTCCGGTCGCGACGGCGTCGTCCGGGCCTCCGCGACGGGCCCTTCCCCATCCGGGGCAGCTGCGCCGCGAGCGGCGTGCGCTGCTGCGCGTGCGCGAGCAGCGCCTGCGCGATCTCGGCGGCCTGATGCTGGAGATGTTCCGCCGCGACCAGTTCCGTCAGGACCTGCTCGTCGAGCGCTGCGACGAGCTCGTCGCCCTCGATGAGCGGCTGCACGAGCTCGACACGCTTCTCGCCGCCGCGGTTTCCGTACGCCGTGCCGCGCCGCCTGCACGGTGTGCCTGCGGGGCACCGCTCGTGTGGGGATCCCACTTCTGCGCCAATTGCGGCCGCGCGACGACCGCGGCGCCGCCGGTCGTCGGATGCGCGAGCTGCGGCAGCGCTCTCGCCGCCGAGGCGAAGTTCTGCGCCGTCTGCGGGAAGGCTGTCGCGCCCGAGAAGCAGTCCGAGGCCGCGGCCGTCGAGCCGAAGCCGGAGCTCCTCGAGGCGCTCCCGGCTCCGTCGCAGGACAGCTGGGAGCAGTGAACGCGCCGCCCCCGGACGAGCCGAGCTGTCCGCGCTGCGGCGCGCCGCACGGCCCCGACCAGGAGTACTGCCTCGAGTGCGGCTACCGCCTGACGCCGCCCCAGGGCGTCCTGGGCGGGCTCTCGTCGTTCTGGCATGCCCGTTTCGGGCGGTATCCGAGCGAGTGGGTGTGGCCGGTGATCCTGGGCTTCCTCATCGCGGTCGCCGGAGCCGGAGCCGCCATCGTCCTTGCGGATGCGGGAGCAGACGACGGGAAGCCGATCGTCGCGACGGAGGGGGGCGACGCGCATTCCCCTACCACTGCGCCGGTCACCACGACGGTGGCGCTTCCTACGGTGCCCACCGGGACGCCGACAGGGCCGCCCTCGACGCCCACCGAACCGCCCCCGGCGACGACGACTACGCCCCCGCCCGGGTCGCTGACGACCTGGCCGGCCGGCCAGAACGGGTTCACGGTCGTCCTCATCTCCATCCCGACCAGCGCCGGGCGAACGCTCGCCCTGGCGCGAGCGCGGGCGGCGTCGCGGGCCGGGCTGCCGGAGGTCGGCGTCCTCGACTCGAGCCGGTATTCGAGCCTCCACCCCGGTTACTACGTCGTGTTCAGCGGGATTTACTCCTCTCGGCCGGAGGCCGATCGAGCCCAGGCATCCGCTGCCGCCAAGGGTTTCGGCACCTCTTACGCCCGAGAAATCGCCCAGTAATCGTTCTCAGTAGAGACAACCCGAGGCGGGACTTTGTAACAGGGCCCGAGAGGCTATAGACTCCGCGACGGGGACACGCCGGCCGTCGACGGTTTACCGCGGCTTAACAAAGCTTTGCGGGGGATTAATGGGAGCGAGAGATACTGTGATCGAGGAGTACGCCGCCCAGCTACAGGCCTGCATGTATCAATACTCGAGAGCCATCTATAGGTCGATTAAGGATCTGATCGATCCCTACGTCGCCCCGGAGCTGCAGCTCGAGTATCGCCGGGCCGTCCTCGAGCAGTGCGAGCAGACGATGGAACGGCTCGCGAAGGATCCGCTCTACTTCGCCAAGCCCGACCGGGCCCTTTTCCAGGACATCCGCCGGTACTTCCCCATCACGGCCCAGGCCGAGGTGGCGTGGGCGGTGAAGGAGGGGGTCGCGGCGGCCGTGGCCTTCATCGAGGAGCAGATCGAGGCGGGAGCCCTGGACGGCGGCGTCGCGCGGTGCCGGGCGACCACCCGCAAGGGCAAGCCATGCCAGCGGACGCCGCTCCCGGAGCGCGACTACTGCCCGTCGCACCAGCACCTCGAGCGCTCCAAGGTCGCCGCCTAGCCGGCGGCTGACCTTCCCGGCACCGGACCCGTTGCCTGGTTGGGCCCTGTCCCATGCCTGGCACGTGACATGAGCGAATCGGAGGCGCGCCGGAACTGCGAACGCGCCGGAGTTTCGTTCAGAGCGCGGCTAGCGTCGGAGCAGTGGCCCGCCCGCCCCGCTACCTCGCTGCCGGCGCTTACTACCACGTCGGAGCCCGCGGCAACAACCGTGCTCCGATCGCACTCGACGACGAGGATCGCACGGTCTTCTTCCACATCCTCCGGCGGGTGGAGCTCCGTTACGGCTGGAGGATTCACGCCCACTCCCTCCTCGGCAACCACTACCACCTTGTCCTCGAGACTCCGACGCCCAGCCTGTCGGACGGAATGCGCGACCTCAACGGTGACTACGCTCGCGCTTTCAACCATCGCTACGGCCGGCGCGATCACGTCTTCGGCAGCCGCTTCTGGTCGCGGACGATCGAGTCCGAGGAGCAGTACGAACATGTCCTCGCGTACGTCCTCCACAATCCGGCTCGCCACGGCCTCGTCCACCGTTCCGGCCAGTGGCGCTGGCCGCCGGACTCAGCCCCGAGTCGGATAGATTCGCCTCGTGTCGCACGACACGGACAAGCTGATCCGCCAGCTCTCGCTCGTCTCCTACCTCATGGCCGAGCGCCGTGCGGTCACGGCGCGAGACGTGAAATCCAACGTCGAGGGCTACTCGGAGATGTCCGACGAGGCGTTCGCGCGTCGCTTCTACTCCGACCGCGCGGAGCTGATCGCACTCGGTGTTCCGCTGCAATCTCAACGGGACGAGTTCACCGGGGAGGAGCTCTACACCCTCCGGTCGGAGAACTACTTCCTGGACGAGCTGGAACTGGACAACGACGAGCTCGCCGCCCTCCAGACGGCGCTCTACCTGCTGGAGGGGAAATTCGCGTATGCCGAGCCGTTGCGACTGGCACTCCAGAATCTCGCCCTCGGCCGCCCCGGCTTCGACGAGCCTGCGACGGATACGGCGGTTCGCGTCGAGATCCTCGACCCGGACTACTCGCCCGAGATGCCCGGGAGGCTCGGGAAGCTCGAGGGAGCGATTTCGAAGCAGCGCACGATCAAGTTCCCGTACTACTCGATCTCGCGCAATCGACAGACGGAGCGAACGGTCAACCCATACGGGCTGCTCTCCGACAACGGCAGCTGGTACCTGATCGGACAGGACCTCGACCGGAAAGACATCCGAACGTTTCGCGTCTCGCGAATCCGCGGAGACATCCGGTTCGCGACTCGGCGCGAACGAGACTTCCGCATTCCGACCGACTTCGACATCGACATCTACCGGGGGCGCCCGCCCTGGCAGATCGGAGACATCGTCGGAGTGGCTCGGATCGAGCTCGCCGGCGACACGGCATGGTGGGTCGCCCGCGCCTACGGGGAGGCCGGCCAGCTCGAAGACGGCGTCTTCGTCACGGAATACTCGACGCCGTCCCAGCTCGCGTCCTGGATCCTCCGGCAAGACGGACGCGCGATCCCGGTGGAGCCGGACGAGCTCCGCCGGGAGGTCGCCGCCGCGCTCCGCGCCGTGCGTGACAGTCACGACGGTCCGCCGCCGAAGCTCGCGGCCAAGGCACCCCCGGCGCGCATCGACGCTATTGGCGAGCGACCGGCCGGCCCGGTCGTCCCCGAGCGGTTCGCCGTCCTCCAGGCTCTCCTCGCCTACCTTCTCGCCGCGTGCGGCGACGACAGTAGCGCCATCATTCCGGCGAGCGAGATCGTCGAGCGCTTCCACATCCCCGAGGAGGAGCTCGAGGAACACCTCCAGCTCCTGAACCTCGTCAATTTCGGCGGTGGCTGCTACACGGTCTACGCCGCACTCGAGGGCGATCAGGTCCACGTCGACAAGGAGCTCTACGGCGACACTTTTCGGCATGCCCCGCGCCTGACACCGTTGGAAGCCCGGGCAATCCGGCTCGCGCTCGAGTTCGTCGGGCCGATGATCGCCGCCGACGCGCACACACCGCTGGATCGCGTGCGCAAGAAGCTCGAGGAGACGTTCGGCCAGTTCGAGTTGTCCCAGTCCCCCGCACCGAGAACAGGCGATGCGGAAGCGGATCTCGTCGCCACGCTCACCAACGGGATCCGCGGCCGCCACCTCGTCGAGATCGAGTATCAGAAGGAGGGCGAGCAGACCTGGTCGAAGCGCGTGGTCGAGCCCTACTCGCTCGAGCGAGAGCTGCCGAACTGGCGCGTCCACACCTGGGACCGGAGTCGCGATGCGGAACGCAGCTTCCGGCTCGACCGCATGCGCTCCGCGACGATCACCTCCGACACGTTCGAGCCGCGCGCCGGCTTCGAGCCGCGCGGTCTTCGGGACGCACGCACCGCGAAGGTGCTCTATCTCAAGGGCGTCGCCGCGCGCTGGGCCGTCGAACGCGGCGCAACGCTGCTCAAGGACGGCACCGCACTCGCTGAGATGCCCGTCGGAAGCCAGGAGTGGCTGATCGGCGAGATCTTCTCCCAGCGAGGGGACGCAGTGCTGCTCGAACCCGAGGAGCTCAGGAAGACAGTCGCCGCACGCGCCCGAGAGCTCGCGAACGAGCTCGGCGTGGCGCGCCTGCGCGTCCGCGCCTAGCCGACCGGCAGCGCGAGCCTGAAGGTCGAGCCGGCGTCAGAGCTCGACTCCACGTCGAGCGACCCGCCGTGGGCCTCGACGATCGAGCGGGCGATGAAAAGGCCAAGTCCCGTGCCTGGCTTCGCGCTTCCACCAGCAGTGGAGCGGCCGAACTTCTCGAAGATGAGGCTCTGATCTTCGGTCGGAATTCCCGGGCCGTCGTCCTCGACGTCGACGCGAATGTGCCCGTCGTCGGCAGTCGCGAGGACGCGCACCTCGCAGCCGGACGGCGAGTACTTGACCGCGTTGTCGATGAGGTTCTGGATCACCTGGCGCAAGCGTTCGCGGTCTCCACGCACGGCCGGCAGCGCACCACGAACGCGCGTGCTGACGCGCACCTCGTCCTGACCGAGCTCCGCCGCCGCCGCGACGTCGCGGAGCAGCTCGGCGACGTCGACGTCGCTGAACGTGAAGCTGAAGGTCCCCGCCTCGATCCGAGACGTGTCGAGCACGTCGCCGATGAGGTTGGCCAGCCGTGACGTCTCGTCACCAATGAGCGCCAGGAACGCGTTGCGCTGTTCCGACGTCAGCTCACGCCAACGTCCCTGCAGCGTGCGCGCGGCGCCGATCACCGCGGCCATCGGGCTTCGCAGCTCGTGTGAAACGACCGACACAAAATCGGCGCGGAGTGCGGAGAGTCGACGGAGCTCGTCCGCGGTACTGCGCTCAGCTTCGTACGACCGCATGTTCTGGACTGCGGTCGCGACCAGTCGCCCGAGGAGCGCCACGAGCTCCACCTCGTCAGGCGTGAACGAACTGGGCTCTGCCCGGACGAGGCCGAGCATGCCGATCGTGCGCGGGCCTACCTGCAACGGTGCGAGCACACGGCTCCGGAGCCCGAGAGCGAGGAGCTCCTCCTCCTCTGGGAACCGCGGCGGATCCATCGACTCGCGGTAGACCAGCTTGCCTTCGAGCACTTCCTCCAGCACTGAGCCTTTCACCGGACGGGCCGAGCCTGGAGGAAACACGGTCTCCGTCCCGCGTCCGGCCGCCGCCATGACGACGGCACGCCCGCGCTCGACGCCCACGATGGTCACACGGTCGAACTCGATCAGGCCGCGAAGCTCGCGAATGAAGGCGCCGAACGCCTCCTCGATGTCGAGCGACGAGGCGAGGGCACGGGCGCAGCGATTGGCGGCTTCGAGCACGTCGAAGCGACGGCCGAGTTGGTCGCGGAGCACTTCCGCCTCCGTCGCGCGGGCCTCTGCCTCTGCGCGTCCGGCGCGCATACGGAGAACGAGCCACCCGACGATCACGGCGGTCAACACCTCCACACCGAGCTGGAAGGTGACGAAGTTGACCTGGAACGAATGCGGCTCGGTGTGCTTCTGACGCAGCCACTCGAACACGACGAGGATCGGCGCGCTCGCGAGCGCGAGACCGACAGAACCGACCATCCCGTACCGAAGCGCCGCTTCGACGATGGTCAGGAAGACGAGCTGTCGGACAGGCGTGCCCCGCTCGAAGCTGTAACAGATCATGTAGGCGGAGACGATCGCGAAGTCAAAGACGAGCGCGACTACGCCGAGATGCGCAAGCTGGCGACCGGACAGGCCACGACGCGAGAGCGCGAACAACACGGCGGCGCCGAGCCCAAAAACGGCGGTCGTGATCCAGGCCGCCGTGTGGTAGCCGGGCGGGAATCCGTCCGAAACCGCGACCTGCACGACCGCGACCGGCACGATCGCGAGGCGGATCCACGCCATCCATCGCTCGATCTCCCGCTGGTATTCGACGCCGCCCATCATCGGCGCTCGTCCATCCGGGCCAACGCCCACGTCGGCGTGCTCGCGCACGAGCTCATCGTCGTCGTCGACGAAACTCGTCGCGAGCTCACGGTGCTCCTCGCCGCCGACGTTGCCGAGAGCGACGAGCGCATTCCGACGGAGGTATCGCTCGTCGTTTTTCGGGACGAAGAGCCGGTCGTACTCCCGTGTCAAGACGTCGCCGTCGAGACGGAGCCATTCGACGAGGGACACGTGTGGGCGCGCGTGTTCGGGAGGTGACGTCTCGGAACGTCGCTTCTCGATCCCGCGGTTCCACGGGCAGACGTCCTGGCAGATATCGCAGCCGTAGACCTGAGCGCCGAGCTCGCGTCGATAGTCCTCGGGAATGGAGGCCGGCGCCTGCGTCCAGTACGAGAGGCATTTCGTCGCGTCGAGGACGCCCGGCTCGTCCAGCGCGTGTGTCGGGCACGCGTCGATGCACAGCGTGCACGAACCGCAGTCGAGCTCCAGCGGCGGCGTCGGCTCGACCTCCGCGGTGGTGACGAGCGTCCCGAGCACGACCCAGGAGCCGTGTCGGCGCGTGATCAGCATGGTGTTCTTACCGTAGAAGCCGACCCCTGATCGCGCCGCCGCCTCGCGGTCGACGTGCTGGTTCGCGTCGACGAGCACGCGGTAGTCGCCCCCCAGGCGATGTCCCAGCTGCGCAAGGCGATCGCGAAGTTCCGCGTAGCCGTCGTACCAGGTGTAGCGGGCAAGTCGACCCTCGCCAGGCTCGAGCGGCGGCTCGGGCGCGTAGTAGCAGTGCGCGGCCGAGATCACGCTGCGGGCGCCGTCGAGCAGCGTCTCGGGATGGCAGGACTCGTCCGGACGGGACATGGTGAAGCGCATGTCGGCGAAGAGGCCGCGTTCGCGGCGCTCATGGATGTGGCGCTCCGTGCCGTCGTAGGCCGCTGCGGGGCCGACCCGACGACGTCGAGCCCGAGCTCCCGCGCGAGTACCGCCAACTCGGCAGCGGTCATGTGGGAGATTGTGCCTGCATGAAAGCCATTCGAATCCACGAGGACGGCGGGCCCGAGGTGCTCCGCTACGAGGACGCACCAGATCCGGTGCCAGGCGCAGGACAGGTCCTCATCAACCTGCGCGCGGCGTCGCTGAACCACCTCGACGTGTGGGTGCGGAAGGGCCTCCCGTCCGTTCCGAAGCCGCGCATCCTCGGCGCGGACGGCGCTGGAATCGTCGTCTCGGGCGATGGCTTTGCCCAGGGCGATCGGGTGGTCATCAATCCCGGGCCTCGACCATGGCGACGGGCGGATCACGGTCGTCGGCGAGCACACGGACGGCACGCACGCCGAGCTGATCGCCCTCCCGCGCGAACAGGTCTATCCATTGCCGGACTCGCTGGACTTCGAGACGGCTGCCGCGTTCCCGCTCGTCTTCGAGACCGCCTACCGGATGCTCGTCACGAAGGCGCAGCTCCAGGAAGGAGAGTGGGTGCTCACGTGGGGCATCGGGAGCGGCGTGTCCACCGCAGTCCTCGCGATCGCGAAGGCGCTGGGCGCGCACGTCGTCGTCACCTCGTCGAGCGAGGACAAGCTCGCGCGGGCGCGGGAGCTCGGCGCGGACGCCGCTCTCAACCACGAGACGGAGGACGTGCCCGCAGCCGTCAAGGAACTCACCGGCGGCGGCGCGCACGTCGTGGTGGAGCATGTCGGCGAGGCGACCTGGAAACGCTCACTCGACGCGGCCCGCGCGGCAGGACGCGTCTGCGTCTGCGGCGCGACCACCGGACCGAACCCGCCGGCGAACCTGCACCGGCTCTGGTGGAAGCAGCTGACCGTCTACGGGTCGACGATGGGCACGAAGGAGGACTTCGAAGGCGTCTACGACCTTGTCACCTCCGGCGTGCCGTTCCGATCGTCGACCAGGCCTTTCCGCTCGCCGAGGCGGCGGCCGCGCACGAGCGGCTCGAGGCCGGCGAGCAGCTCGGCAAGATCGTGCTGTCGATTCCCTAGGGCTCTAGCCGATCCCGAGGATGAACTTGGCGTCGTCCGACATCCGCTCGGGCGTCCACGGCGGATCCCAGGTCAGCTCGATGTCGACGTCCTCGACACCCGGCACCTCGCGCGCGACGCGGGCGATGTCCTCCTGGATCATCGGCCCGGCAGGGCACCCCATGGACGTGAGGCTGTGGATCACCTTGACGTTCGGGCCGTTCACCTCGACGTCGTAGAGCAGCCCGAGCTCGACGATGTCCATCCCGAGCTCGGGATCCTCCACCTGGCGGAGCGCCTCGAGCACCTCGTCCTTCGTCGGCATCGCGTCGAGTGTACCGACGGCCTAGTACCCGAGCAGCCGCACTTCCTCGCGGCGGTCGCGCGCGAAGAAGTGGACGCCGTCCGTGAACCGCACCCAGTTGCAGCGCGTGCACATGACGAGGGAGTGCGTCCGCGCGGAGTCGGCGAGGAAGCGGACGCCGCGCAGAAGGTCGCCGTTCGAGACGCCGGTCGCGGCGACGATGACCTCGCCGTGGCGCAAGCTCCTCGGTGGTGAAGACGCGCGTCTCGTCCTCGATGCCGAGCTCGCGGGCCTGCTCGATCTCCCGTCTCGACGTCGGCCACAGCTGCGCCTGCACCTCGCCGCCGAGGCAGCGGAGCGCGGCAGCGGACATGACAGCCTGCCGCGTCCCGCCGATCCCGATCGCGAGGTGGTCGTTCGTCCCGCGGATCGCAGCGGAGATCGACGCCGTCACCGTCCCGTCCTGGATCAGCTTGATGCGCGCGCCCGACGCCCTGATGTCCTCGATCAGGTCGTGATGGCGAGGACGGTCGAGGACGATGGTCGTGATGTCGTTCGGCCGGCGGCCGAACGCCTCGGCGATCGCGTGCACGTTCTCGCCGGGCGGCTTGAGCAGGTCGATCGATCCCCGGGCGCGCGGCCCGACGGCCATCTTCCGCATGTACATGTCCGGGAGGTTCAGCAGCGAGTCGGGCTCGCCGACGGCGATCATCGACATCGCGCCGTTGCCGCCGCGCGCGACGACGCCGCGACCTTCGAGCGGGTCGAGTGCGAGGTCGACCTTCTCGCCGCCCGCGCCGATCCGCTGGCCGACGTGGAGCGGCGAGTCTTCGTCGACGGCACCGATCACGATCCGCCCGTCGATCGGGAATCCCTCGAGCGCCGGCACGCATCGCCTGCGCGGCGTCGCGCTCGGCGCCTTCCTGGTCGGCGCGTCCGAGCCAGCGGGCGGCCGTGAGCGCCGCACCCTCCGTCACGCGCACGTACTGCTCGCAGAGGCAAAGCGCCGAGGGCTCGGCCTGGGTCGTCGGCGACGTCGCTTTCCTGGACGGTCTCAGCCATGGCTCAGACCCGCTGAACCTGTTCTGCGCTGGCAAGGACGAGCTGGAGGAGCTCGTCGATCGCCGCGCGCATGTCGGTGTGCGCGATGACCGGGACGTGATGACGGCGCGCCCGCCGGACGATGTGATCCTGGATGCGGCGGATGTCCTCGAGGCGGTCGATGTACTTCGCGTGCGGCCGCAGGCCGTCCAGGCCCGCGTCGCGGATCAGGAAGTGGGTGCTGTGCTCCTCCTCGTCGTCGATCGCGAGCACGCACTGGACGACGAGCGCGCCGTCGATCCGCGGAAGCATGCCCGGGCACGAGATGGACGCCCTCGAGCACCATCGACCAGCCCTCCTGGAGCGCACGCTCGATCGACGCGCGGACGCCGACGAGCACGTTCCGCGTCTGCTCGAGGAAGCCGGCGATGACCGGATCGTCGGCCTGCTCGGGCTCGCGCAGTCCGGCCGCCGCCTCGAAGCTCGAGTAGTGGATCGACGGCATGAACTCCTCGGAGAAGAACGCGCGCATCGTCTGCCGGACGAAGTCGGTCGACGTGACCCGCGTGATCCCGAGCCGGTACGCGGCCTCCGTCGCGACGGTCGACTTGCCCGTGCCGGTCGCGCCGCCGACGAGGACGATCACGGGCAGGTCGAGCTCGTGCAGCTCACGGAAGCGCCGGAGCCGGCGGACCGCCTCGGAGCCCTCGGCGTCGCCGAGCACCTCGAGGGCGAGCTCCTCGACCCGCTCGAGGTCCGTGCCCTGCTCGCCACGCTCGACGAGGTCCTGGTCGATGCGCTTCGCCAGCTCGTACGCACGTCCGAGCGGGACGCCGACCGCGACGAGGGCGCGGGCCATCAGGCCCTTCGAGTAAGGATGCTCGGCCGTGCCGAGCGGCAGGGGCTCGGAGTGGCGTGGATGGCTCACGCCCGCGCTCCCGCCGGCACGAGCCGCCATGACTGACGTCGTCGAGCTCGTCCGAGACGACCTCGTTCTCGGCGAACACGACCTCGGCGCCGCGCTTCATCGCGGCCTCCGCGACGACGTCGATCGCCGCTGCCTTGATCTCGACGAGGATAGACGTCTGCATCGGTGCGGGCCAGATCCTCGCTGAGGGCGGCCCGATTCGGCCAGGTTCCGCGAGACGCTGACGACGTCCGCGTCGAGCGCGGTCGGTCGCGGCCGGCCCGGTCGTGAAGACCGCGACGCGCCGGCCGCGGAGCGGCGAGACCGGCCGCAGCCGCAGCTGCGCCTCGACGACGGGCATCTTTTTCAGCTCGCGGATGGCAGCCGCGTCGCCGCCGCCGACGAGGACGACGGGTCGGACACGAGGACGCGGTACGGGTTCAGGTACGCCAACGGGTCATGTCCTCGCCTGACACCAGGATCCGGGCGTCCACGTCGATCGGCGGGATCGCGGCCCCGCTGCCGTCGAAGACGACGACGTCCGGCTCCCGCTCCGCTGCGAGCGCCGCTCCCTCGGCCACGTTCGACGTCGTCACCGCGCCGGCGAGCCCGCCGCCCGCACGCCGGCAGCCGATCGTGACGACTCCGGTGAGCGCCGCGGTCTCGAGGTAGTCCGATGCGGCGTGCTCACCCGCGCGCGACAGATCCAGCAGCGACTCGAGCGTCGGCTGCACCGCCGCCACCTGCGGCTCCTCGGGACCCCCGCGCCCCATCGCGACGACGACGACGTCGCGGTCGCGGGCCAGCAGTCGCGCGACGTGACCCGTGACCGCCGTCTTCCCGATCCGCTTCCCCGTGCCGATCACGGCCAGCGACGGAAGCGGGGAACGGCTCGTACTGCGGTGGCTCGAACCGGAAGTCGGCGCCCTCGTAGCGCAGCCCGCCGGCGAGGACGCGGCTCGCCAGCAGCATGCGCTCCCGCGGCCCGAGCACCGGCTCGTCCGAGAGGTCGACGACGACCTCCGCCTCCGCGAACCCGTCCTCGATCGTCTCCACGAGCGGCACGCCGTAGTCCTCGACGCCGCCGCGAAGCTTCTCCGTGCCGCCCGCGAACCAGGCGCCGACAACCTCGTACGGAAGGCCGGCGATGGCGTCGCGGACCACCGGCGGGTAGTGCTCCCCGTCGATGACGACGAGGGCGCGCGTCATCGCCGCGTCGTCACCTCGCCCTCGATCCTCGCCGTGTACTTCTCGAACTCGAGCGTGTCGACCGCGAACTGGATGATCTTCTCCTGGCCGTGGAAGGGGTACTTGCGCCAGACGTCCACGTGCGTGCCCGAGAACTCGATCACGTTGTAACAGGGCCGCGTGTTCCCCCGGAGCCGCAGCGAGGACACGGTGCCGGCGTTGACGATGAAGAGATCCTCGAGCCGCCAGGCGTACGGCACGTGCTTGTGTCCGGAGAGGACGAGGTCGACGCCCGAGCGCTGGAGGCACTCGATCGCGTCTCCGGCGTCGTAGATGATGTTTCGCTCACGTCCGGTGCCTGGCACCGGGAGCAGGTGGTGGTGGCAGACGAAGATCCGCAGGTCGGCCGGCTCAGCGAAGCTCTCCTCGATCCAGGGGTACCGGCCCCGGCCGATCTGGCCGTGGTCGAGGTCGGGCTCGGTGGAGTCGACCGCGACGACGGTGACGCCGTCGACGTGCGTGACCGAGTTGCGATCGCCGAAGAGCTGCTCGAAGTGGACGTACCCGACGTTCCGGGAGTCGTGGTTGCCCGGGATGACGACGAGCGTCTCGCAGTCGATCCGGTCGAGGTAGTCCTTGGCGAGGGCGTACTCCTCCTTGAAGCCGAAGGTCGTCAGGTCGCCCGAGCAGACGACGATGTCCGGCGCGATGTCGTTGACCTCCGTGATCGCACGCTCGAGGAGGTTCGGCAGGAAGAACTGCGTGCCGCAGTGCAGATCGGAGATCTGGACGATCGTGAACGTGCCGTCACGTGCCGCCATGGGTGAAGTGTAGGGGCCTTGGCGTCGCCGGAAGGGTCATCCGGACCTGGTGCTACCCTCTTCTCAGGTGGTGCTGGAAACCCCGAATTTCCAGGCATATCGTGGCCAGGAACCCCCACGCTTCGCAAACCGGGCTGAGCTCGAGTGCGCGAAGGTCCTGGACTACTACGGCGTGCCCTGGGAGTACGAGCCGACGACCTTCGTCCTGGAGGAGGACGAGGACGGCCGTGTCGTCGAGGCGTTCAAGCCGGACTTCTACCTGCCGGAGCAGGACCTGTACGTCGAGGTCACCGTGATGAAGCAGTCGCTCGTGACCCGCAAGAACCGCAAGCTCCGCAAGCTGCGCGAGCGGTACCCGGAGGTCCGGGTGAAGCTCTTCTACAAGCGCGACATCGAGCGGCTCGCAGAGCGCTACCGGCTCGAGCTCGCGTCATAGTGGCGCGGCCCGGAGGGCGAGCAGCCGAGGCGATGGACCCGGTCGAGGCCGCACACCCCGGCTCCCGCGTCGGCGAGGTGTATCTCTCGCGCGCCGAGCTCGGCACGCGCGTGCGCGAGCTCGGCCGCCAGATCGGCCACGACTACGAGGGGCTCGAGCCTCTGCTCGTCGCGCCCCTCAAGGCCAGCCTCGTCTTCGTCTCCGACCTGTCGCGCGCGATCCCGATCCACCACGGCCTCGACTTCGTCGAGCTCGCAAGCTACGCGTCCGGTGCCGACACCGGCGGCCATGCGCGCATTCGCCTGCTCAAGGACCTCGACGAGGAGATCACAGGACGGCACGTCGTCATCGTCGAGGACGTCGTCGACACCGGCCTCACGCTCAACTACCTCTGCAAGACTCTGGCCCTGAGGGATCCCGCTTCCCTCGCCGCGATCACGCTCCTCGACCGACCCTATCGGCGGCTCGTCGAGGATCTGCCGGTTCGCTACGTCGGCTTCACCGTTCCGGACGAGCTCTTCGTCGGCTACGGCTTCGACCTGCGCGAGCGCTACCGGAACCTGCCGGACTTGCACGTCTTGAGGGCTGACCCAAAAAGTTAGGCTAGGCTAAACTTCGCGGGATGCTCCGCACCCGCGATGCCCAGGCCCTCCCACTCGCCGTTCCCGGCGCCGGCGAGCGCATCCTGCGGGGTGACTCGCGCCGCCGCCTCCTGCCCTTCCTCGGGCCCGCCTTCATCGCCTGCGTCGCCTACATGGACCCGGGCAATTTCGCCACGAACATCGCGGGCGGCTCGAAGTTCGGATTCACGCTTCTCTGGGTGATCGTCGCCTCGAGCCTCATGGCGATGCTCATCCAGACGCTCTCGGCGAAGCTGGGGATCGCCACCGGGCAGAACCTCCCGGAGGTCTGCCGGGCGCGTTTCTCACGGCGGATGTCGACGGGGCTCTGGATCCAGGCGGAGATCATCGCGATGGCGACCGACCTCGCGGAGTTCCTCGGCGCCGCCGTGGGGATCAAGCTCCTCCTCGGCATCCCGCTTTTCCCGGCCGCGGTCATCACCGGCGTGATCACGTTCCTCATCCTCGGGTTGCAGCGCTACGGGTTCCGGCCGCTCGAGGCGGTGATCACGGCTTTCGTCGCGGTGATCGGCGTCTGTTACCTCGGCGAGCTCTGGTTCGCCCATCCGCCCTGGGACCAGGTCGCGAAGCACGCCGTCGTGCCGAGCTTCGACGGCAACGAGTCGGTGCTCATCGCGGTCGGAATTCTCGGCGCGACGGTCATGCCGCACGTCATCTACCTGCACTCCGCGCTGACGCAGGACCGGATCGTGCCGCAGAACGCTTCCGAGGCGCGGACGTCTCTATCGATACACGCGCATCGACGTCCTCATCGCCATGACCATCGCGGGGCTGATCAACATGTCGATGCTCATCGTCGCCGCGACGGTCTTCTTCGGAAGCGGTGAGAAGAACGTCGAGTCGCTCGAAGGCGCGCACCGAACGCTCGAGCCGCTGCTCGGGGGCGCGTCGAGTGTCCTCTTCGCGCTGGCGCTGACCGCATCCGGATTGTCGAGCTCGACGGTCGGGACGATGTCGGGTCAGGTCGTCATGCAGGGCTTCGTCCGGCGACGCATCCCGCTCTTCCTTCGGCGGCTCGTGACGATGATCCCGGCGTTCGTGGTCATCGGGCTGCAGCTCGACCCGACGAAGACGCTCGTCATCAGCCAGGTCGTCCTCTCCTTCGGGATCCCGTTCGCGCTCGTGCCGCTCGTGCTGTTCACGAGCAACCGCGAGATCATGGGGGTGCTCGTGAACCGGCGGACGACGATCGTCGCGGCGGTGATCGTCGCCACCGTGATCACCGCGCTCAACGTCTTCCTGCTGGCCCAGACGTTCGGGGTGCTCTAGCGCGGGATGTCGTAGGGCTCGAGGCTCGCGCTTGTCTCAGTCACGTCCCATTGGGACGTGACTCGCGCCTGGCACCGGCCGGTGGCCTACAGGTAGCCGAGCGGATCGACGGGGTTGCCGTTGATCCTGACCTCGAAGTGGAGATGGGCGCCGAAGCTGTGCCCGGTGTTGCCGACGTAGCCGATGACCTGTCCCTGAGAGACCTCGGCCCCCGCGGACGTGGCGTAGGCGGACTGGTGTCCGTAGCAGGTGGCAAGACCGCCGCCGTGGTCGATGCAGGTGTAGTTCCCGTACCCGCCGGTCCAGCTCGGCGAGGACGACCCTCCCAGACGCCGCAGCGTGGATCGGCGTGCCGTACGGGACGCCGATGTCGATCCCGGCGTGCAGGCGTCCCCAGCGATACCCGAAGGGGCTCGTGACGGGCCCGCTCACCGGCCAGACGAGACCCTGGGATGACGGAACGGTGTCGGTCGCGCCCTGAGCCGCGGCCAGCTGTCCACGGATGCCGGCGTCCTCGGCCGCGAGCGCGTTCGCCTCGGAGATGAGGACCGCCTTCGCCTCCCGCGTATCTGCGAGCGCGCTCCGCTGCCTCGTCCGTTTGCTCGACAGCCCGTGCTGGCTCGCGAGGAGCCGGTCGCGCACGTCTCGCTGCTGCCGCGTCCGGACCGCGACGACGAGCGTCTCCGCGTGCACCTTCGCGCGCACGACCTTCGTCTGGTCACGTGCGACGTGAACCTGATCGCGCACCGTCGCGACGTCGGCGGCGATCCGTTTGTCCTGCCGCGCGATCGCGTCGAGGTAGTGCATTCGGTCGAGCGCCTCCTGGAAGGAGTCCGACTCGAGGATCACCTCGACGAGCGACGGGCTGTCGCTCTCGTAGATGTCGATCATGCGGAGGTTCAACTGGCGCACGACGTTCTGGTACGACCGCTGGAGAAACGCCAGGCGCTCGCTCTGGAACTCGAACAGCGTGTTGAGCCGATTGAGGCGCCGCTCGTGGAGCACGAGGTCGTCTTCGAGGATCGAGAGCTTCTTCGCGACGTCGCCGACCCGGCCCTCGAGCTCCCTGATCTGGGCCGTGATGCCGTGGATCTGCGACGTCAGCTTCGCCTCCTTCGCCTGCGCGGCGGCGATGCGGGCCTGGAGCTCGTCGAGCTTGCCGCCGTTGTCGCCAGCCGCCGGGGCGGCGAACGCGAGCAGCGCAGCGAGGAGGATGGCCAGTCGGCGGGCCATGTCGGAAGGTTCGGCAGGGCGCCGGACGTCCCTGCCGTGACGCGCACCCTAGGGGCGCTCGGCCTCCTCCTGGCCCTGGGGGCCGGGCTCCGGGATCAGCGGCGGCTCCGGCTCGGGGATGATCGCCGGCTGGGGCGGATCGCCCTCGTCCGGGGGCGGATACGGCTCCGGGATGACGGCCGGAGCCGGCTCCTCCGGCAGCTCGATCGCCTCGGTGGGCTGGGCCTCGAACCGGTGCCTGCTCAGGCGCTCCTGTACGTCGAGAACGGTCGTGCTGATCTCTGCCTCCCTCTGTACCGTCTGCTCGTCCAGATTCCGCAGCTGCTCGCGGGCGGCGTCCGCCCGGAAATCGTCACCACGGTACACGGCGTCGCCGAACTCCAGCAGCAGCCCGGACCGTGCTTTCGCGAGTCGGCGCAGCTCACGACGGAGCGCGACGACGCGGCGAGCGGCGCGTCCACGCGTCGCCATCGAGTCGGCGGCACGGCCTCCCCGCGCGCGAACACCGGTCAGCGTTCCCGCCGTCGCACGCGCAACCCGGTCCTTCGGCCGGCGTCTCGCCGCCTCCAGCAGCAGGACGAGGAAGAGGACGGAGACGCCGAGCGCGACGAGGCCGAACGGCCAGTTGCCGGTGGCGAAGAGCACGACGGCGACGCCGAGGCAGGCGGCTGCGACACCCAGCAGGAGCGCCGCGGGTGCGACCCCGGTAGTAGCGCGCATCGTCGCGGACCTCAGCCACGCGACGTCACCCGCTTTTCCTCTGCTGAGTGCCCGGCGCGCAGGTCGAGCGCGCGCAGCGCCTCCGCGGCGCGGCGACGCAGCGGGCCGACCAGCTCCCGGTAGTCACGGTCGGAGATCTTGCCCGTGCGATGGTCGAACTCGAGCTCCTTCAGGGCGTCGAGCGTCCGGTCACGCTCCTCCGCGAGCGCCAATCGGCGCTGCTCGAGCTCGTCGGGCTCGATGAGCCGGTCGTTTTGCGCTTTCGGCTCGCGGAGGTAGGGCAGCGCGACGAGAAGCACGCATCCGATCGCGAGCACTGCGCCGACGAGAAGCGCCGCGCTCATGCCTGCACCGTCGCCCCTTCGTAGCGCTCGGCGAGCCGGCGCTGCTCGCGTGCGTCCGGCCAGAGCGCAACGAGTGATCCGCCGATGAAGACGAGTCCCGCGAACCAGATGAGGTTGACGAGCGGCTCCTGCAGTGCCTTGAGATCCAGGCTGCCGTCGGCATTCACCTGGTCGGCGATCAGGAACAGGTCGCCGCCTGTAAGGACGTCATGGCGGATCGCAACCTCGTTCGAGACCTGATCCTCGGCGAAGTACTGGTTCTTCCCGGGCTTGAACCGACCGAGGTAGCGGTCGCCGCGGTAGACGTCGATGCGCGCTCGAATCGCGCGGTGATTCGACTCGAGGCTCGACTCGTACCCACGGAACACGAGCCGATCGCCGGCGAGGGTCACCGATTGCCCGGGCTTCAGCCGCGCCTCGCGGGTCGTCCCGTAGAGGCTCGAGCCCGTCACTCCGATGGCCAGGAAGACGATCGAGGCGTGCACGATGTAGCCGCCGTACCTCCTCCGGTTACGGGCGAGCAGCGACGAAAACGCCTCGAACCAGCCGACGCCGCCGAGTGCCTTTCGCGCAGTTGTCCCGCGCGCGAACTCGAGCACGATCGACGCGAGGACGAAGACGCAGAAGGTGTACGCGATGACGCCGACGGGCGAGGAGCCGGCGCCGAGCGCGATCAGGCCCACCCCCGTCGCGACCGAAAGCGTGAGCGGCCAGACGAACGTCCGTCCGAGCGCGCGCAAGGACGCGCGACGCCACGCAACGAGAGGCCCGATCCCCATCAGGAGCAACAGCGGCAACCCGAAGCTCTTCAGGAAGAAGTTGTAGTAGGGCTTGCTCACTGTCGCCGCTTCTCCTGTCAGCGCTTCGGACAGCAGCGGGTAGACGACGCCCCAGAGGATCGTCAGCGCGAGGGCGACGAGGAGGAGATTGTTGTAGAGGAACGTCGCCTCGCGGGAGACGAGCGACTCGAACCGCGTCTTCGATCTGAGCAGGGGCAGCCGCGCGAAGATCAGCGCCAGCGAGCCGGCGGCGATGAGGCAGATGAACCCCAGGAACCACGGCCCGATCGAGCTCTGCGTGAAGGAATGGATCGACTGGATGATCCCGCTTCGCGTGAGGAACGTCCCGAAGAGCGACAGGCCGAACGCGAGCGTGACCAGCAGGACGTTCCAGACCTTCAGCATCCCCCGCTTCTCCTGAATCATCACCGAGTGCAGGAACGCAGTCGCCGCGAGCCAGGGCATCAGCGCGGCGTTCTCCACCGGATCCCAGGCGTAATAGCCGCCCCAGCCGATCTCCACGTACGCCCAGTGCGCGCCGAGAAGCTGCCCGACGCCGAGAAACGCCCACGCGGCGAGCGTCCAGCGGCGCGTCGCGACGATCCAGCGCTCGTCTGTCCGCCGCGCCAGGAGCGCGCCCATGGCAAACGCGAACGGAATCGTCAGGCCGACATACCCGAGGTACAGCATCGGCGGATGGATCGCCATGTACGGGTTCTGCAGACTCGGGTTCAGCCCCGCTCCGTCGGCCGCGGTCGCCTGCGTCGCGAACGGGCTCGACACGAAGACGAGCATGAAGGCGAAGAACGTTCCGACGAGGCCGAGGACGGGGACGACCCATGCCAGCACGTCCCGTCCGGCACGGCGGCCGGTGAGCACCGCAACGGCCGAGTACGCACAGAGGACGAGCAGCCAGAGGAGCAGCGATCCTTCCTGCCCTCCCCAGAAGGCGGTCAGGGTGTAGCCGAACGGGAGCTCGCGGCTCGTGTGGTCGGCGACGTACTGGAATGAGAAGTCGTGGCGCGCGAGCGCCGTGAACAGGACGACGGCGGCGACGAGCGTCGCCGCGAACGACGCGACGAGCGCGTTCTGCGCGGACTCGGCGAGGCGTCTGCGACCCTTCCACGCCGCGAACGATCCGGCGACGAGCGCGTACGCGAGCAGCCCGAGCGACGTGACGAGCGCCGCACGCCCGAGGTCAGGCACCGGCTACCCCTTCTTCGGGGAGTACTTCGACGGGCACTTCGTCACGAGCGTGTCGGGAACCGCGACGAGCACGGCCGTTCCGTAGCTTCCCGTCGACGACGGCCTCGCGGCCCGTCCGGAAGAGATCCGGGACCGAGCCCCTGTAGACGACGCCGACAGTCGCACTGCCCTTGGGGTCGCGCAGCCGGAAGTGGAGGCCGCCCGCGTGCGCGTCCCCGGTCGGCGTCCCGACGACCATCCCTCCCACCGAGATGCGCCCTGTGTGTCCCGCGACCTGGCTCGGCTGCAGCGACGGCGTGCCGCCTCCGGCGATCGAGGTGTAGAGGAGGAAGACGGCGAGAACAGCCGCGACCGAGAGCGCGACGATCAGCCGCACAGGGCTGCGCTTGCCGGGCACGAAACCCAGTCTAGCGGCGTCTTTTCGCGCCCGAGACCGCTAGTCGTGGGCCGGCGCGGGCCGGCGGCCCGGGATGCGGTAGCCGTGATCGTTGCAAAGCGCACCCGGTGAATCCTCGGTGAGGGCGTCGCAGTAGCCCTTGCCATATGCGGCGCGCATGAACGCCGCCACCACGTCGAGGTTCCACTCGGTGATCTCGGCAGCCTCTCGCCAGAGGTCGGTGAGCCGGAGGTCGATATCGAGCTCAAGCAGATCGATACGTGACGGCTTTTTGCCCATGCTCCGAGGGTAGGGAGGCCATCGGACGGACTTCTCGGGGCGGAAGGGCCAGGGTCGGTGCCAGGCACAGACCGAGTACCGTTGGGCCATGGCCACCCTGCACTTCGGCCCGGCGCGGGTGCCCTCGCGGGAGAGCCCAGAGGAGGCGATCGAGCTCCTCCAGGAGCACCGCTATACGGCCTGCGAGATCGACTTCGAAGGAAAGTTCTGGATGGACTACCCGTGGGCCGAGCGCTTCGGCGAGCTCGCGCGGGACGCGGACATCGTCCTCTCCGTGCACGCCCCGATCGCCGGCTTCATGGGCCATGCCGAACGTGGCAAGAAGCTCAACATGGCGGTCGGGATGCTCGACCACTCCGCGGGCGTGGCGAAGGCCGCCGGCGCCGAGGTCGTCGTCTTCCACCCCGGCTTCCTCCTCGGTCGCGAGCGTGCCGACGCCATCGACTCGGTGGTGGAGCAGCTCGGCGAGCTCCGCGAGCGCCTGGAGAAGAAGGATCGCGCGGTGCCGTTCGGCGTCGAGATCATGGGCCGTGTCCGCGAGCTCGGAACAGCGGAGGACGTCTTCGCGATCTCGTCACGGACCGGCTGGGTCCGTCCGGTGCTCGACTTCGCGCACCTCCACGCCGTCACGGACGGGGGCTTCACCGAGAGCGCGGCCTTCACTGAGATCCTCGAGGGCGCCGACAGCGTGATCGAGCCGGGCCGACCGTTCCACATCCACTTCTCGGACATCGCCTTCGCGAACCGCAACGAGACGAAGCATCTTCCCTACGGTGAGGGCACGCTCCGGGTGGAACCGCTCGGCGTCGCGCTCAGGGAGTTCGACCGCCCGGCGACGGTCATCAGCGAAGCGCCCGACCTCGAGTCGAGCCTCGCGATCAGGGACGAGCTCTACGCCGCGGTCGGCACGCTCTCCGCGAGCCGCGCGTCGAGCTCGAGCGCCTCGGGCTCGCGGTCGCCCGCGCGCAAGAAGTCCGCGTAGGGCGGCAACACTTCGAGGAGGATGCGGCAGTGCTCGCTCGGGCCGAGGATCTCCACCGCCTCGCGGAACAGCTCGTCCGCCTCGTCGTTCCGGCCCTGAGCAGCACGCACCTGTGCGAGCGCAACGCGCGTCGTCGCACGTGACGTGATGTCCTCGGCGCTGACGGTCTCGCGTCCCGCCAGCGCATACTTCTCGGCCTCGTCGACCCGGTCCTCCGCGACGAGGAGCTGCGCCAGCAGGCGCTGGCTCTCGCAGAGCGTTCCGCGCTCCTGCATCGGCGCGAGCAGGCGAATCGACTCGCGGAAGAGCTTCTCGGCCTTCTCGGGATGGCCGCGCTCCCATGCGAGCCGACCGAGCTGACGCGACGTCCACGCGATTCCGGACGCCGACCCTGCCTCGCGGAAGAGGTCGAGCGCCTTCGTGTACCAGCCCTCCGCCTCCTCGTGGTGCCCGCGCACACGCGCGAGATCCCCCTTCGACTGCGCCGCACTCGCGCGCGCGACCATGCTGCCGCTCGCCTCGGCGAGCTCGAGCGCGCGGTCGATGAGCGGCTCGGCCTTGTCCTCCTCCATGCGCGCCACGTGGATCCCGGCGAGCTGGAGCGCCGCCTTCGCCTCGTGGTCCTTCCGGCCGGCCGCGCGCGCGGCCTCCAGCGCCTCGCGCTCGAAGTCCTCCGACTCGCTGATCCGCCCGCCCCACCGCGCCACTCGCGCGCGGCGGTCGAGCGCGCGGAAGCGGCCCTCGTGGTCGTCGGGCTCGACGATCTCGAGCGCCCGCTCGGCGAGCTCCTCGGCGCGGGCCAGCTCGCCGTCGAGGGACAGCGCCGTCTCTGCCAGCGCTGTGAGAGCGCGCGAGTGGATCCCGCGGTCGCCCTCAGCCTCGGCGTGCTCGGCGATGATCGTCATCTCGTCGCGAACGGCGAGCAGGTCCTCCAGCTGCCACGCGGCGCGCGCCGCCTGGAAGCGGCGCTGCAGCGTTGGCTCGAGCTCGACGGAACGGAGCAGCAGCTTGCGCGCCGCCGCGTTCGACTCGCGCGCGAGCGCACGCTTCCCCGCCGCCTCGAGCGCCCTCGCAGCGGTCTTCGCGAGCTCCTCGGGCGGCTTTCCGTCGAGCTCCGCGTACAGGAGGCACGCCTGGTCGAGGTGGTAGGCGCGGATCTCGAGCAGCTCCTTGTCGGCACGCAGGCGCAGCCACTCGGCGAACTTCGTGTGGTACTCCGCGCGGCTCGACTTGGAGAGCCCGCCGTACGCGACCTCCTTGATCAGCACGTGCTTGAAGCGGTACGCGGACTCACCCGTGATCGTCGAGCGCGGCTCGCGCGTGACGAAGTCGCGCAGCAGGAGGTCGTCGAGCATGTCCTCGAGCTCGTCCGAGTCGTACTCCGCAGAGAGCGAGTCGACCGCACCGGCCCAGAACACGCGGCCGATCACCGAGCCGCGCTGGAGCACGACCTTGGCACCGGCCGGAAGACGGTCGATGCGCGCGCCGATGAGCGCCTGGAGCGAGTCCGGGATCCGATCGCCGTGGTCGACACCCTCCTCGAGGAGCATGCGCACCGTCTCCTCGACGAAGAGCGGGTTCCCCTCCGTCTTGTCGAGCAGGCGCGACTGCACCTTCTGGGACACGTCGTGCTCGGCGAGGAGCGCCTCGGCGAGCTGCTCGCTCTCCTCGCGCGGCAGCGACTCGAGCTCGATCGCGGTCGAGCGCACGCGCCCTCCGCCCCAACCCGGACGGATGTCGAGGAGCTCGGGCCGCGCGAGGCAGATGATCAGCAGGGAGCGCTCGCGCACCCACTGAGCGAGATGATCGATGAGCTCCAGCAGCGGCTCCTCGGCCCAGTGGATGTCCTCGAAGACCATGACCAGCGGCTGGACGTCGGCGAGCTCGTCCACGAACTCGCGCGCGGCCCAGGCGATCTCCGGCTGTCCGCGCTCGCCCTCCACGGCTTCCATCACGCCCGACGCGAGCCCGAGCAGCTCGGCGATCGACTCGTCGCCGCAGCACTCGATGAGCTTCTCGCGCGCCGTCTCCATCGGGTCGTCGTCGGTGATGCCCGCTGCGGACTTCACCATCTCGGCCAGCGGCCAGTACGTGATGCCTTCCCCGTAGGGAAGCGCGCGCCCGGCCAGGATCGTGGCGCCCTCGACGCCCGCGAGGAACTCGCGGACGAGGCGGCTCTTGCCGACGCCCGGCTCGCCGTAGACGGTGAAGACGTGCGGCCGCCGGTCGCGAAGCGTGCGGTCGAACGTGTTCTCGAGCAGGTCGAGCTCGGACTCGCGGCCGATGAACGGCGCGGAGATTCGCGGTGCGCGGCGGCAGGCCGTCGACGGCGGCGACAGCGAGATAGGCGGAGATCGGGTTGCGGAAACCGCGCAGCTCGAGCGGGCCGACGGGCTCGACCTCGATCCGCCCGTTCGTCAGCCGGTGCGCAGCGTCGCCGATGAGGATCTGGCCCGGACCGGCGGCCTGCTGGAGGCGCGCGGCGAGGTTCACGGCTTCCCCGGTCGCGAAGGTGGAGTCGGTCTCGTCGACGACGACCTCGCCGGCCTCGATCCCGATCCGCGCCTCGAGCCCGAGCTCGATGACGTGGTCGAGGATGCCGAGGCCGGCGCGGACCGCGCGCTCGGCGTCGTCCTCGTGCGCCTGCGGGATCCCGAAGGCGGCCATGACCGCGTCGCCGGCGAACTTCTCGACGGTGCCGCCGTGCGTCTCGATGCAGCGCGCGACGCCGTCGAAGAACGTCGTCACCCGCCGCCGGGTGACCTCCGGGTCCTGCCCTGCGGCAAGCTCGGTCGAGCCGACCAGGTCGGCGAACAGGACCGTCGCCAGCTTGCGCTCCATACCGAAAGTCTAGGTACGGGAGCAGAGGTTCCGAATACGGTTTTCCGGCCTATGCGAAAGGGCGTCGCCGAGCGGCTTCCCGTAGCATCGCGGCGTGCTCGAGCCGTCCGTCTTCAAGGCCTACGACGTCCGCGGGATCTATCCCGACCAGCTCGACGAGGCCGGCGCGTACGCGATCGGCAGGGCGTACGTGGACGGAGTTCGAGCCCCGTTCGATCGCCGTCGGGCGCGACATGCGCCTCTCGTCGCCGTCGATGGCCGAGGCGGTGATCCGCGGCGCCTCGGACGCCGGCGCGGACGTGGTGGACGTCGGGCTCGTCGGCACCGAGATGGTCTACTTCGCCGTCGGCGACCTCGAGCTCGAGGGCGGGATCATGGTCACCGCCTCGCACAATCCCAAGGAGTACACGGGGATGAAGATCGTGCGGCGGGGCGCGCTGCCGGTCGGCGGCGACTCCGGTCTTCTCGACATCCGCACGCGCGCCATGGCCGACGCTGACGGCGCCGAGGGACAGTCCTCGGACAGGTCCGACAGGAGGACATCTGGCCGGGCTGGGTCGACCGCGTGCTGTCCTTCATCGACGTCGACGCGGTGAAGCCGCTGCGCGTCGTGATCGACGCGGCGAACGGCATGGGCGGCGTGATGCTGCCCCCGGTCCTGGAGCGCCTTCCGATCGACGCCGTCCGCTGCTACTTCGAGCCCGACGGCTCGTTCCCGAACCACGAGCCGAACCCGCTGCTGCCCGAGAACCGCGAGTTCATCGTGGCGAAGGTCAAGGAGGAGGGCGCGGATCTCGGCGTGGCGTTCGACGGCGACGCCGACCGCTGCTTCTTCGTCGACGACACCGGCGAGTTCGTCCCCGGCGACTTCGTCACGGCGCTGCTCGCGGAGTCGGTCGTCGACGAAGGAGCCCGGCGCGAAGATCCTCTACGACGTCCGGGCGAGCTGGGCCGTCCCGCAGACGATCGAGCGAGCCGGTGGCGTGCCGCTGATCAACCGCGTCGGCCACGCGTTCTTCAAGCACCGCATGCGCGAAGAAGGTGCGCGTCTTCGGCGGCGAGGTCTCGGGCCACTACTACTTCCGCGACTTCTCGCAGGCGGACTCCGGCGTGATCCCGTTCCTGCTGATGCTCGAGCTCGTGTCGAAGCGCGGCCGGAAGCTCTCGGAGATCCTGCGACCCTTCAACGAGCGCTACTTCATCACCGGCGAGCTGAACACGCCCGTCGACGACGTCGCGCTGAAGCTCCAGGAGCTGAAGGAGCGCTTCGGGCCGGAGGGCAGCGTCTCGCATCTCGACGGTCTGTCGGTCGAGTCGGAGGACTGGCACATGAACGTGCGGCCGTCGAACACCGAGCCGCTGCTGCGGCTCAACCTCGAGGCGCTCTCGCACGACTTGATGGAGCGGAAGCGGGACGAGGTCCTCGGCGTCATCCGTTCGTGAAGCCCCCGTTCTCGTTCAGCGCGCAGACGCGGGTCGGCTTCTCGGACACCGACGCGCAGGGAATCGTCTACTACGGCCGGTACCTCCCCTACTTCGACCTCGCCCGCGTCGAGTACCACCGGAACCTCGGCCTGCTCGGGATGGACATCGGCGAGGAGGGCCAGGAGTTCGTCATGCGCGCCTGCACGATCGAGTACTTCGCGCCGGCGGTGTTCGACGACCTCATCGACGTCTACGTCCGGACCGCGCGGATCGGCCGGACGAGCACGACGTACGAGCTCGCCGCGTACCGGACCAGGGACGACGTCCTCATGGTCACGGCGACGCAGACGCTCGTCCTCGTCGACCTCGACGAGCGGAAGGCCGTGCCGATCCCGGACACCTACCGCGACGCGATCCGCGAGTTCGAGGGCGAGGCGCTCGAGACATGAGCGCGCACACGGGCGCACTGGAGGCGGTCGACCGCATTCGTCAACCGCGGCGGCGAGGCGGACGACGTCCTCCGCGCGGTCGTCTCCGTCCTCCACGAGCGAGTGGAGCACTACACCTGGGTCGGGGTCTACCTCGTGGAGGGCGACGAGCTCGTCCTCGGCCCGTGGGAGGGGCCGGAGGCGACGGAGCACGTCCGCATTCCCGTGGGTCAGGGCATCTGCGGCGCAGCGGCGGCAAGCGGGCGGACGGAGATCGTCGCCGACGTCAACGCCGACCCTCGGTACCTCGCGTGCTTCCCCTCGACGAGGTCGGAGATCGTCGTCCCGGTCTCGTACGAGGGCCGCGTCGTCGCGTGAGATCGACATCGACTCGGACGCGCCTGCAGCGTTCACGTCCGACGACGCCACGTTCCTCGAGCGTGTCGCGCTGCTCATCTCGCCGTACTGCCTCGTCGGCTGGGACACGGGCGGCGAAGCCTGGTCTCCTTAGGGCCTGACCTGTGCCTGGCACCGGGAAACGCAGTGCGCCGGCCGTCCGGCGACCGGCGCACACGCTTCACCTGAGCGAAGCGAGATCTGAAAGGCCGCGCGCCCGCCCGCTGTCCTCGGAACGGAACGGGCGCCGCAGCTGTGGTGCCCTCTCCCCCTGCTCACGTTGTAGTCGGTTTCGCGCCGCGCGCTATCCCTCGGCCGAGGTACCTCGCACACGCGCCGGCGACGATCCCTCTCGCGAGTGACGCTTGTGGCGAGAGGCGGCTAGGACGGCGTGACGCGGTACGCGTCGAAGACGGCCTCGATGTTGCGGAGGGCCGTGAGCAGGCCGCGCAGCTCCTTCACGTCGCCGACCTCGGCCACGTACCAGTTCTTCGCCATCTGGTCCTCGACCGTGCCGCCGTACGAGACGATGTTCGCGCCGTGCTCGGCGAACGTCCGGGCGACGTCCTCCAGCAGGCGCGGCCGGTCCCACGAGTCGACCGCGATCTGGACGCGGAAGCTCTGCGAGGCGCCGCCGTCCCAGCTCACGGGCGTGAACCGCTCGGGGTTCCGCGCGAGCGCCTTCACGTTCGGGCAGTCGCCGCGGTGGATCGTGATCCCCTTGCCGAGCGAGATGTAGCCGACGATCTCGTCGCCGGGGACAGGCGTGCAGCACTTCGCGAGCCGGACGAGCACGTCGTCCACGCCGTGGACGTTGATGCCGTAGTTCTCGCTCCCGACCGCGTGCTTCGCGCGCGGCGCCTTCAGCGGCACGGCCTCTTCCTCGGCGACCTGCTCGGTCTTCAGGCGCTGCAGGACCTTGTTGACGACCGACTGGGCGGTCAGCTTCCCGGAGCCGAGCGCGAGGTAGAAGTCCTCCGCCTTCTTGAAGTTCATGTCCCGGATGACCTCGGCCAGCACGGCCGAGCCGGCGAGCTTCCGGTACGGCAGCTTCGCCGCCTTCAGCGACTGCTCGAGCGCCTCGCGGCCCTTCTGCTCCTGGTCCTCGCGCGTCTCGCGCGAGAACCACTGCCGGATCTTGTTCCGCGCGCGCGAGGACGCAGCGAGCGAGAGCCAGTCCCGCGACGGGCCGCGGCCGGCCTTCGACGTCAGGATCTCGACGAAGTCGCCGTTCTTCAGCCGGTAGTGCAGCGGGACGATGCGGCCGTTGATCTTCGCGCCGACCGTGCGGTGGCCGACGTCGGTGTGCACCGCGTAGGCGAAGTCGATCGGCGTCGAGCCCGACGGCAGCGTCTTGACCTCGCCCTTCGGCGTGAAGACGTACACCTCGTCGTCGACGAGGTCGGTGAGGAACGCGCGCTTGTACTCGCTCGGCTCGTCGATCGTGTCCGGCTGCGCCTCCATGAGCTGGCGCACCCAGCTCTCCCAGGCCTCGTCGGTCTTCGGCCGGCGGCCGCCCTTGTAGCGCCAGTGGGCGGCGATTCCGAACTCGGCCGTCTCGTGCATCTCGCGCGTTCGCACCTGGATCTCGAGCGGACGGCCCTCGGGCCCGATCACGGTCGTGTGCAGCGACCGGTACCGGTTGAACTTCGGCATGGCGATGTAGTCCTTGAACCGCCCGGGCATCGGCTTCCACAGCGAGTGGATGAGGCCGAGCGCGCCGTAGCAGTCGCGCGTCCCCTCGTCGCCCGGACCGCTCGACGATCACGCGCATCGCCGTGAGGTCGTAGATCTCGTTGAACTCGCGGCCCTTCTTGGCCATCTTGTCGTAGATGGAATAGAAGTGCTTCGCGCGGCCCGAGATCTCCGACGGGGATGTCGACCTTGTCGAGCTCGAGCTGGAGGATGCGCGCAGCTTCGGCGACGTGCGACTCGCGGTCGGCGCGGCGCTCGGTGACCATCGCCTTGATCTCGGCGTACTTGCGCGGGTGCAGCGTCTCGAACGCGAGATCCTCGAGCTCCCACTTGATCGCGTGGATGCCGAGCCGGTGCGCGAGCGGCGCGTAGACCTCGAGGGTCTCCTTCGCCTTCTGCACCTGCTTCTGCTTGCCGAGGTACTCGATCTCGCGAAGGTTGTGGAGGCGGTCGGCGAGCTTGATCAGGATGACGCGCACGTCCTCGGCCATCGCGACGATGAGCTTGCGGTAGTTCTCCGCCTCCGCCTGCTCGCGGCTCTGGAACTGCACCCGCGTCAGCTTCGTCACGCCCTCGACGAGCCTCGCGATCTCGTCGCCGAACTCGGCGCGGACGTCGTCGAGCTCGGCGTCCGTGTCCTCGACGACGTCGTGGAGCAGTGCCGCGGCGATCGTCTCGTCGTCGAGACGGAGCTCCGCGCAGATCTTCGCGGCGCCCCAGGGATGGAGCACGAAGTCCTCGCCCGAGCGCCGCTGCTGCCCCTCGTGCGCGTGGGCAGCGAACAGGAAGGCCCGCGTGATCAGGTCGCGGTCGACCTCCGTGTTGTAGGCCGCGACGTCCGAAATCAGCTCGTCGATGAGCTCCTGATGCTTCTCCTGAGTCTCAAGGACAGCCATATCCCCAGTGTACTCCGGGCCTCCGCGGCGCCCTCCCCCGGTTCAGGGGACGTGACTAAAGGGCAGGAAAGACGCCGTCCGATGCTGAACAAGAGCCGTTCATGACCTGGTACAGACGCCGACAGGAACGCCGAGCCGCCGTGCGCGCCGCACGTCTGTTGCTCGCGCTCGACCGGTGCGCGGCGTGTCGGCCGCGGCCGGCAAAGCCTGCCCGCCGGGCCTCGGTCAGCGCGCGCGCTAGCTCACGCAGCTCGCAGCAGCGCCGGCTCGGCGAGCAGCGCCCTGAACGTCTCGGACTCGAGCGGATGGCGCTTCGGGCCGCCCGCCTCGACCTCGAGCTCCTCGAAGATCCGCGCCGCCTGCGCATCGCGCGCCGACGCGAGCCACTGCGCGCGCAGCCAGTCGTACAGCTCGTCGAACCGATCGTCCGCGTCGAAGACGCGACGCACGACGAGCTGCGGCGCGACAGTGCCGTTCCAGTGGTTCTCCTGGAGTCGGAACGCGACGTCGTAGCGTCCCTGCCGGCGATAGCGGTCGAGCTTCGTGCCCTGGCCGAATGCGATCGCGCCGCCTGCGTCGTGTCCGTCTCGGTGCACGCGGAAGCGCAGATGCTTGCCGTCGCCGACCGTCGCCAGGTCGCCGAGCTCGCAGCCGGGAGCGAGCAGCGTGACGTCGGGGTTGCCGAGCCCGAACGGCGCGAGCCGCCGTAGCTCCTGGCAGAGGTCGAGCGTCAGCCGTGCGTCGCGCGGAAGGACGGCGTCGACGACGGTCGTCGGCGTCAGGTCCTCGGGACCGAGGCGGCCCTCCGCCTGCTGCGGCGAACGCGTCGGCGAACGGCTCGATCCACTCCGGCAAGATCGAGAGGCCGGCGGCGGCGCGGTGACCGCCGAAGCGCTCGAGGAACTGCGCGCAGGCGCCGAGAGCACCGTGCAGGTCGAACGCGGGGATCGAGCGGCCTGACCCCTTCCAGAGGCCCTCCGTCGCCGGCGATGAGGACGACGGGGCGGTTGTAGCGCTCGACGAGGCGCGACGCCACGATGCCGATGACGCCCTCGTGCCAGTCCTCGCCCCACGACGACATAGGCGCTCCGGCGGCGCTTCGCCTCGGGCCACTCTTCGACCTGTGCGATCGCGGCGCGCAGGATCGTGTCCTCGACCGCCTGACGGTCGCGGTTGAGCTCCTCGAGCCGGTTCGCGAGCTCACGCGCTTCGTCGCGCTCCGTCGTGAGCAGCAACTCGAGCGCCGCACGCGGATGGCCCAGGCGCCCTGCGGCGTTGATGCGCGGGGCGAGCCGGAACGCGACCTGTCCGGCGTCGACGACCGCCGGGTCCACGTGCGCCACCTTCATCAACGCCTGCAATCCGGGCTTCTGCGTCCGCGCCAGCGCTCGCAGGCCGGAGATCGTGAGCGATCGGTTCTCGCCCACGAGCGGCACGACGTCGGCGATCGTCGCGAGCGCGACGAGGTCGAGGTGGCGGCGCAGGGCCTCCGAGTCCGCCCCGAGCAGGGCCTGGCCGAGCTTGTAGACGACACCCGTGCCGCAGAGCTCCGGAAACGGGTAGTCCGACGGACGCGTCGCGACGACGGGGCAGTCCGGCAGCTCCTCGCCAGGGCGGTGGTGGTCGGTGACGACCACGTCGAGCCCGAGCTCGCGGGCTCTCCGCACTTCCTCGACCGCGGTGATGCCGCAGTCGACGGTCAGGACGAGGCCGCACCCCTCCTCCGCCAGACGTTCGAGGGTCTGCCCACTGACGCCGTAGCCCTCGTCGAACCGGCTCGGCAGGTGCCATTCGACATCCGCGCCGAGCTCACGCAGGACGAACAGAGCGAGCACGGTGGCGCAGATGCCGTCGACGTCGTAGTCGCCGTGGACGCAGATGCGCTTCCCTGCGGCGATCGCCGCGTGGATCGCGTCGACGGCCTCGCGCATGTTCCCGAGCGCGAAGGGGTCGTGCAGCGGCAACTCGCCCGCGAGAAAGGCCCGAGCTTCCTCGGGGTCGCCGTAGCCGCGCCGAACGAGCACGCTTGCCGTGATCTCGTTGAGGCCGAGCGACCGAGCAAGGCCGCTCGCCTGTCGGTGCGGGCACGGACGGATGGTCCAGGTGCCCTCAGACATACACGACTACGGTAGGAGCGGTGTCGGACGACATGGATCTGCGCAGTGAGTTCCTGCTCGACCCGGACGTCACGTTCCTGAACCACGGGTCGTTCGGTGCGTGCCCGCGCGCCGTGTTCGAGCGGTACCAGGAGTGGCAGCTCGAGCTCGAGCGCCAGCCGGTCCTCTTCCTCGCGCGGAGGATCGACGAGCTCCTCGCGGAGGCCCGCAAGGAGCTCGGCGCCTACGTCGGCGCCGACCCCGACGACCTCGTGTTCGTCCCCAACGCGACGACGGGCGTCAACCTCGCCGCCTGGGCCGCCGGTCTGAAGGCCGGCGACGAGGTGCTCGCGACCGATCTCGAGTACGGCGCGCTCGACCTCGCGTGGGAGCATGTGTGCGGTGACTTCGGCGCGCGCTACGTCCGTGCTCCGATCCCACTTCCCGTGTCCGGTGTGGACGAGATCGTCGAGGCGGTCTGGGCGCGCCGTCGGCCCGCACACGACGCGTTCTCTTCCTCAGCCATCACACGTCGTCGACCGCGATGACGCTCCCCGTCACGGAGTTGTGCGCGCGCGCACGCGAGGCCGGCCTGCTGACCGTGGTCGACGGTGCGCATGTGCCCGGCCATCTGCCGCTGAGCCTCCGGGAACTGGACGTCGACTACTACGCGGGCAACTGCCACAAGTGGCTGGGAGCTCCCAAGGGCGCAGGCTTCCTCTACGTCCGGCGAGATCTGCAGCACGACATCCATCCCGCCGTGTTCAGCTGGGGCTACGAGGGGGATGATCCGACCTTTCTCGCGCGTCACGAGAAGCAGGGCACGCGCGATCCCTCCGCGTACCTCACCGTGCCGGCGGCGATCGCGTGGCAGCGGGAGCACGACTGGGACGCGGTGCGCGATCGTTGTCACGGGCTCGCGCGGCGCGCCCGCAACGAGCTCGGGCTCGAGCCCGCTGACGCCGGACTCACGCGCCTTCTTCGGGCAGATGGTCACGCTCCGGCTTCCGGACGACACACGCTCGGATCTGAAGGAGCGGCTCTACGACGAGCACCGCGTCGAGATTCCCGTCTTCGAGCGCGGCTCTGCCCGCTACATGCGCGCCTCGTTCCAGGGCTACAACGACGACGCCGACATGGACACGCTCGCCCGGGCGCTCGCCGCCGAGCTCTAGGGCGACTCTCGCGGGAGGTCGACGCCGAGCAGCGTGAGCCCGACGAGGAGCAGCACGAATCCGATCGCGAGCCCGACGACAAGCCGCGGATGACGCGCCTTGCGCAGGGAGTCGAGCCCGACGCGTCCCCAGAACACCGCGAGCCCGGCCACCGCGGCGAGCCCGATCACGAGCACAGGTGCAAGCAGGGCGGCACGCTCGAACGAGAGCTCTGTGAGCCAGACCGTGAGCACGACGAGCACCGTCACGGCGACCGAGGCGAGGGCCAGGCGAAGGGTCATGGCGGAAGCCTAGGCCAGCGCTATGCTCGGTCCGTGGCGGAGGCGAACTATCAATCGGGTGACGACTACGTCGTCGAGTTCCTGGGCTACCGATTCGGCTTCAACGCGTCCGACTTCGAGCAGCGCGTCACGGCTGCCGCGGTGAAGCTCGGCCTCGTGCGAGACAACGAGCTCGACGACGACGAGAGCGCGCGATCTCGTCGAGCTCGTCGAGCGTGACTGGATCGACGAGCCGAGGAGCGAGCTCGGCCGCTACCTCGTCCGGCACTGGGAGCGCGTGTCGCTCGTCGGCGGCGAGTCGCTCGTCTACTGGCTCAAGAAACTCGTCTTCCGCGGCGCGTGGCTCGACCACCGCGTCAAGGAGGGCCTCCTCGAGGTCGCGTGGGACGAGGACGTGGCCGACTTCGGCTACCGCGATCCCGAACGGCGACCGTGCGCTGCTGGAGCTGGCGCCGGTGCCGTCGTGGCACGAGCTCCAGTTCAAGCCGTGAGCCGGGCTGGCCGCCGGCCGGAGTGCCGCGATCGCCGCGTTTCTCGCAACGCTGCTCGCCGTCGACACGCAGGTCGACCTCCACGGGCAGCTCGTGCTCGGCGCTCTGACCTGGGTCGTCCTCGTCGTCGCGGCCCGGCCGCTGTCCACGGAGCGGCGGGCGCAGGTGTTCGTCGTGATCTGCGCTGCGACGGTCGCGGAGCTCACCGGCTCGATCATCTGGGGCGTCTACTCGTACCGCCTCGGCAACCTGCCGACGTTCGTGCCGCCCGCGCACGGGCTTGGTCTTCATCGCCGGCCTGTCGCTCGCAGAGGCGCTACGGCGACGATCGCGCGCGCTCGTCGTGGTCGCGGCCGCGGCCGCCGCAACCTGGGGCGTCCTCGGCCTCACCGTCCTCCCGCGGACCGACGCCGCGGGCGCACTCGGCGTTCCGCTGCTGCTCCTGTTCCTCTGGCGCTCGTCCGCGCGTGCGTCGTACGCCGGCGTCTTCCTCGTCGTCGCCGCGCTCGAGCTCTACGGGACGGCGATCGGGACGTGGCGGTGGGCGGAGACATGCCCGGCCTCGGCATCCCCGACGGCAACCCGCCGAGCGGTGTCGCATCGGGCTACGTCTGGTTCGACGTCATGGCGCTGCTCCTCGCGCCGTACCTCCTCGCGGGCCTGCGCCGCCTGCGTCCGCTGGAGGCACGTCCCGGGGTCTGACCCCGGGACGTGTCCGGTGCCAGGCACGAGACCTGGCGGAAGAGGGCCCGTGGGGGAACGCGAGTTCCCCCACGAGACCGATAGGAGGATGTTGGGCTGCGGCCCCCCACGATCCTCCCGGCTCTCAGGATCAGGCGGGAGGCCGGATCGCGCACCCCCCGGGCGGGTGAAGTGAACCATCGAGATGAACCACCCGAAGGGGGAGGAATCAACCGCTTCGGGTGACCGATGCTCCCTCATGTAGCAACCTGTCCTCGAAGCTCTGTCTGCGGCAGAGCAGACCCCGGAACTGCGGCCGGGGCGGACATCTCGGAGCGGAACCTATGCGGCGGGTTCCGCTCCTTCTTTTGTTGGGAGGGCGAAGCCCGGGCGGCGTTGCTCGTCCGCTGGACCGAGTGCGATCCGCCTGATCGCCCCGACGGGCACGATGAGCTCCTCCGTGCCGCCGTCGGCACCGTGGACGACGAGCGTGAGGAATCCGTAGCCCGGGTCGCTCGACAGCGACCGCAGCAGAAGACGCTCGCCGTCGCCGAGCTCGACCTCGACGCTGCTTTGGTCCGCGGTGTGCGTGGACGTAAACCGCTCGATCTGGCGGTGGATACGCTCGACGAAGTCGTCGAGTGAGGGCTCGGCCGCGCCGGGGACCCAGAGGTCCGGGCTCAAAAGAGCCTGCTGTTGTCCTCGAGCTGCGCCGACGTGCTCGCGGCCCAGCTCGGTGACGATGCGACCGCGCGGCGTTCGCTGCAGGAATCCGAGCTGCAGGAGGTACGGCTCGTAGACGTCCTCGATCGTGTCGGGCTCCTCGCCGAGCGCCACCGCGAGCGTGGACAGGCCGACCGGGCCGCCCGCGAACTTCCACAGGATCGTCGCGAGGAGCGCGCGGTCGATCCGCTCGAGCCCGTTGCCGTCGACCTCGAGCAGCTCGAGCGCCTCACGGGCGACGTCCGTCGTGATCGCGCCGTCGTGCTTCACCTGCGCGACGTCGCGCACTCGCTTCAGGATCCGGTTCGCGATGCGAGGCGTACCGCGAGACCGCCGCGCGATCTCGTCGGCGGCCTCGTCCTCGATCTCGACTCCGAGGATGCGAGCGGAGCGGCGCACGATGACACCGAGCTCGGCAGGTTCGTACAGATCGAGCCGGAACGTCATCCCGAACCGGTCGCGCAGCGGCGTCGTGAGCAGACCGGTGCGCGTCGTCGCGCCGACGAGCGTGAACGGAGGCAGGTCGAGCGTCAGCGTGCGCGCGGCCGCGCCTTGCCCGACGACGATGTCCAGCCTGAAGTCCTCGAGCGCGGGATAGAGGATCTCCTCGATCGAGCTGGTTCAGCCGGTGGATCTCGTCGACGAAGAGGACGTCGTGCCGCTCGAGCCCCGTGAGGATCGCGGCCATGTCCCCCTTGCGCTCGAGTGCCGGACCGGCGACGCAGCGGATCCCGACGCCGAGCTCCTCCCGCACGATGTACGCGAGGCTCGTCTTGCCGAGGCCGGGCGGGCCCGACGAGCAGGACGTGGTCGAGCGCCTCCTCGCGTCCCTTGGCCGCGTCGAGCGAGATCGCGAGCTGTTCCTTGATCCGCTCCTGGCCGACGAACTCCGACAGCCGGCGCGGACGCAGAGACTGCTCGAGGTCTTCCTCTTCGGGGACGACGGCCGGTGCGAGGAACTGAGACATGGCTCAGGCAGCCTTTAGCGCTTCGCGGACGCGTTCCTCCGGCGAGAGCTCCGGATCCACGCGCGCGAGCGCGAGCTCAGCCTCGCCGAGCGAGTAGCCGAGCTCGACGAGCGCGTCGCGCGCGACGAGATGCGGCTGCGTCGAGGCCGGGACGGCGGTCGGCATCACCGGTTCGTTCCCGAGCTTCTCCTTCAGCTCGAGCACGATCCTCTCGGCCGTCTTCTTGCCGATGCCGGGGATGGCCTGGAAGCGGGCCGTGTCCTCGAGGACGATCGCGCGGCGGAGATCTGCCGCGGGAGAGCCGGACACGATCGCCAGCGCGACCTTCGGGCCGACGCCGTTGACGGAGAGCAGCTGCACGAACAGCTCCCGTTCGGCGGCCTCCGCGAAGCCGTAGAGCTGGAGCGTGTCCTCGCGGACGTGCAGATACGTGTGCACTGCGATCTCGTCGGAGCCGTCGGCGTTCTGTACCGCCGACGGCGTCGCAGCGACGAGGTAGCCGACGCCGCCGACGTCGAGGACGAGGCCGTCCGGCGTGTTCGCGACGGGTCTCCCGCGAAGGCGGGCGATCACCCGGCGATCCTCAGCAGCGGCGGAGCGAGGGCGTGGCAGATCGCGACGGCGAGCGCGTCGGCGGCATGGCTCGACGACGGCTCCTCGTTCAGCCCGAGGATGACCTGCACCATCTTCTGCACCTGTTTCTTCTCGGCGCGGCCGTAGCCGCAGACGGTCTGCTTGACGTGGGTGACGGAGTACTCAGTGCAGTCGACGCCTGCGCTCGCGGCCGCGACCATGACGACTCCGCGCGCCTGCCCGACGGAGAGTGCGGTGCGGGCGTCGACGCCGACGAACGACTCCTCGAGCGCGACGGCATCGGGACGATGCGCCTCGATGAGACCGGCCACGCCGTCGAAGATCGTCTTCAGCCGCAGCTCCGGTCGCTCGGTTGCGCGGGTTTTCCACCACCCGTGGTCGATGGCCCTGAGGCGCCCGTCGTTTTCGTGGACGATGCCGTACCCGCACGAGGCTGTTCCCGGATCGATGCCGATGACCTTCACGATCAGAGGTTAGGCACCTACCCGGATGTTCCTCGTTCGGCCGAGTGGGGAAAGAGGTGGCCGCATGTCCGATGGCAGCTGGCTCACCTTGCCGGACGGGACAGAGCGAACGCTCGCCCAGAGGGTGACGATCGGTCGTGACGAGAAGAACGATGTCTCGTTCCTGTCACCGACCGTCAGCCGCGAGCACGCGGTGATCCGCTACGAGGACGGCCGCTGGTTCGTGGAGGATCGGGGGAGCTTCAACGGGACGTTCATCAACGGGGCCCGTGTCCAGCCGGGCTCCCCGCTCCCGCTCCGCCACGCGGACCAGATCGGCTTCGGCGCGGAGTCGGTCGTCTTCTCCTGCCCGGCGCAGCTGCAGGATCCGAACCGGACCGAGCCGCTCGATGAGGTCGACTCGAACGGATCCGGCTCCGTCCAGCTCTCGTCGCTCCAGCGCCAGGTCGTGCAGTGCCTCTGCGGCCCATGGCTAGCCGGCGCGAGCCTCGAGATGCTGCCGTCCAACGAGGAGATCGCGGCCCAGCTCGGTACGCCCGGTGCGACCGGGACGGTGAAGGCCGCGCTTCGACGCGTCTACGCGAAGGCGGGCCTGTCCGGTCAGCCGGCGCACGCGAAGCGGCGGGCACTCTGCCGCGTGGCACGGCAACGCGGCTGGGTCTAGCGTCCGGTGCCAGGCACGAGACGGGGCCGCAACGGCCACGTCCCCGGGGGCGCTACGAGGCGACGGCCTCGAGAACGCGCTCGGGAATGTCGAAGTTCGCGAACACGTCCTGGACGTCGTCGTTCTCCTCGAGCTGGTCGATGAGGCGGATGACCTTCTTCGCCGCCGACTCGTCCGCAACCTCGACCGTCGTCTTCGGGACCATGGTCAGCTCCGCGGAGTCGACCGGGATGCCCGCGCCGTCGATGGCCTCGCGGACGGAGGTCAGCGCCTCCGGCGCGGAGATCACGGTGTACGTGGAGCCGTCGCGCGAGACGTCGTCCGCGCCGCCCTCGGCAGCCGCGAGCGTGAGGTCGTCCTCGTCGACGCCCTCCGCCGGCACGAGCACGACGCCGCGCCGTTCGAACAGCCAGGCGACGGCGCCCGACGTGCCGAGGTTGCCGTCGTTCTTGTCGAACGCGTGCCGCACGTCTGAGGCGGTGCGGTTGCGATTGTCCGTGAGCGCCTCGACGATCACGGCAACCCCGCTCGGCCCATAGCCCTCGTAGACCACGGTTTCGAACGCCTGCGCGTCGGAGTCCGCGCCCGACCCCCGCGCGATCGCACGCTCGATGTTGTCCTTCGGCATCGAATACGACCGTGCCTTCTCGATCGCGTTCTGCAGGGCGAGGTTGGCGGCGGGATCCGGCCCGCCCTCCTTTGCCGCGACGATGATCGCGCGGGACAGTTTCGAGAAGAGCTTCCCGCGCTTCGCGTCGGCAGCTCCCTTCTTGTGCTTGATCGAGGACCACTTGCTATGCCCGGACACTCATCGCCTCCCTGACCCCGTCGAGGAACAGCTCGTGCACGCGCGCATCATCGGTCAACTCCGGGTGGAACGACGCGACGAGGAAGCGCCCCTGGCGCACGAGCACGGGCTCGCCGTCGTGCTCGGCGAGCACCTCCACATCCGGCCCCGTCGTGCGTACACGCGGAGCCCGGATGAACACGCCACGAAGAGGCACGTCGTCTCCCGCCAGTTCGAGATCGGCCTCGAAGCTCGCCACCTGGCGGCCGTAGGCGTTGCGGTCGACCTCCACGTCCACGAGCCCGAGGTGCCGACGGTCGAGGACGATCATCCCGGCGCACGTGCCGAGCACGGGCCGGTCGAAGCCGCGCACCGCTTCGTCCAGCCCGTAGAGCCGCATCAGGCGCATGAACGTCGTCGACTCGCCGCCCGGGACGACGAGGCCGTCGAGCCCCTCCAGCTGCTCCGGTTTCCGCACCTCGACGACGTCGGCGCCGAGCGAGCGCAGCATCGCCGCATGCTCGCGAAAGTTGCCCTGGACGGCCAGCACACCGACTCGTGGGCGCATTACCAGCCTCGGGTCTCGAGCAGCTCTTCAGGAGCCAGCGCAGCCGCGGACAGCCCGCTCATGGCGTCACCGAGACCGCGTGACACGCGCGCAAGGATTTCGGCGTCGTTGTAGTGCGTCGTCGCTTCGACGATCGCCTTCGCCCTCTCGCTCGGGTTCCCGGACTTGAAGATCCCCGAGCCGACGAAGACGCCGTCGGCGCCGAGCTGCATGCAGAGAGCCGCGTCGGCGGGCGTCGCGATGCCGCCGGCGGTGAAGGTCACGACCGGAAGGCGCCCGTTCTCCGCCACCCAGCGCACCAGCTCGACCGGCGCCTGCAGGTTCTTCGCCTCGGAGAAGAGCTCGTCCTCGTCCATCGCGCCGAGTCGCTTGATCGCGCCGAAGACGGAGCGCATGTGCGTGACCGCGTTGACGATGTCGCCCGTCCCGGCCTCGCCCTTCGTCCGGATCATCGCGGCGCCCTCGGAGATGCGGCGCAGCGCCTCGCCGATGTTCGTGCAGCCGCAGACGAACGGGACGGTGAACTTCCACTTGTCGATGTGGTGGGCTGTGTCGGCGGGCGTCAGCACCTCGGACTCGTCGATGTAGTCGACCTCGAGCGCCTCGAGGATCTGCGCCTCGACGAAGTGACCGATGCGCGCCTTGGCCATCACCGGGATGGTCACCGCCTCCTGGATCTCGACGATCTTGTCCGGGTCGGCCATGCGGGCGACGCCGCCCTCGGCCCGGATGTCGGCGGGGACTCGCTCGAGCGCCATGACCGCGCAGGCCCCGGCGTCCTCGGCGATCCTGGCCTGATCCGCGGTGGTGACGTCCATGATCACCCCGCCCTTCAGCATCTCGGCGAGGCCGCTCTTGACCCGCATCGTCCCGATCTCGGCCATCGCCGCGATTCTAGCCCGGAGGCTCTATGCCCCGGTGCCAGGCACAGGACGTCGCCATTTCGGACCTAGCCCTTCAGGCAGGAGAAGACCTGGTTCATCTCCTCCTGGGGAGGCGTGACGGTCCAGAGGAGGACGGCGTTCTTCTGCGTGCGCATGACGTCGTCGATGTGCGGCCGGAGCTTGGCCGGCGCGAAGCGGCGGAAGGCACGCTCGATTCCCAGCGCATCGTCCGAGTTCGCGCCGAACGCAATGGTGAGGGCGTTCCCCGGCTTGAAGGCACGCAGTCCGCCGTTCGGCGCGTTGGCGGCGACAACCCCGACACGGGACGGGTCGGTCGTGGCGCGGTAGCCCTGGCCGCGCAGGCACTTGGCCGTCGACTCGGCCTTGTAGACGGAGGGCTCGGTGTCACCGCAGCCGGCCACGAGGAGAGCGAGGACGACGAGAGCGAGAACTCCGCGCATCGCGCGGCGACTGTACCGCGCGGGCATGCCGGACGGGACGACGGCGACGGGCGAGTTGACACGTTCGTGTCAGCAGACGCGCGAGGATGCCGCCGTAGCTTGGGCGGTGCCGGCACGGTGGTCGGAGCTCCCCAGTCCAGGCCAGGAGACCGCTGTGCCGGTTCGTCTCCCCTCTCGCTAGACCCGCTGCGCGACGTGCAGCAGGTACTCCTTGCGGTTGAGGGGATTGCGGTCCGAGCGGTGCCTGACAGGAGGCGTGCCCGAAACGGGCCTGTACTCGTCGAACTCGCACTCCAGCACTCCCTCACCGCGGGTCACGACAGGCACCTGGAGCTGCAGCTCGTGGACGCGCGCCGCCGGAATCTGACCCTCCAGCAACCACGCCGATCCGCGAGGCTCCTGCGTGTCGGGGACGGCCTGCACGCGCGCCAGCAGCGCGACTGCCGCGCCGAGCGTGTCGGCCGGAACCTCGAGGTGGACGCGATGCATCGGCTCGAGGACCGTCGTGCCCGCCTCCGCCAGCGCGCTCATGAGGACGAGCGGGGTGAGGCTTCCGGTAGTCGCCGGCGGTGCTCTCCGGGCACCTGTCCCGAGTGCGTCATCGTCACGACGCAGTCCGTGACCTGCCAGCCGTAGAGACCCTGGTCGAGCGTCCCGCGCACCGTCTCCTCCACGGCCTTGTGGAACGAGAGCGGCAGTCCACCCAGCTCGACGTCGAGCCGGTACTCGACCCCTGAGCCGAGCACTCCCGGCTCCACCCGCAGCCCGACCGTCGCCAGGAACGGATTCGACGCATCGCCGATCGCCTCGACCGCCGCACCAATCCCGGCCGGGCGCTCGATGCAGATCGTCGTCGTCTCGCGGAACTCGACGTCGAGGTCGTACTCGCTCGCAAGCGTCTCCTGGATGACCTCCTTCTGCACCTCGCCGTAGAGCGACACGAAGAGCTCGTGCCGGACATCGTCCTGCCTCAGGTTGATGAGCGGGTCCTGCTCCGCGAGCTGCGTGAGGGCCAGATGAAGGGCGCCTCGCTCGTCATCACGCCGGGCGACGACCGAGGTCTCGAGCGTCGGCGGGGCGAAGTGCTCGACACGGGCACCGCTGCGCGGCACGCCGATCGGGTCCCCGATGCGGACGTCCCCGAGCCCCCACACCTTCCCGATCTCACCGGAGACGACCGCCGGCCGCTGGTCGACGCGGCCCCGGTCGAACACCCGGATCGCCGTGACCTTCCGCTCCTCGTCTCCGCCGAGCCGCAGCCGGTCCCGCGTCCGCACCGTCCCCGAGAACATGCGGACGTAGGCGACCTTCTCCCCCGCCTCGCCGCGCTCGACCTTGAAGACCGTGCCCGAGAGCGGCCCATCTGCGTCACCGTCCGCAGCGGGCAGCAGCTCGGCGATGCCGGACGCCAACGCCTCGACGCCCGTGCCGGTGATGGCCGAGCCGAGGAACACCGGATGCACGAGGGCCCGCCCGGTCTGCGCCGCGAGCCCGCGGCGGAGCCTGTCGTAGGACACGGCCTCCTCGTCGTCGACGAACGCCGCCAGGATCGACTCGTCATGGTCGGCGAGCAGTTCCGCAAGCCTTGACCGAAAGGCGGCGTCGCCCGCGCCGAACGCTATGAATGAAGGGCTCCGAGTCCCGAGCCCACCCGCGGCACCCATGGGGACGATCGCATCCGTCAGCTTCTCGGAGATCGCCCGCAACACGTGCGCGTCGTCGGCGCCGGCCCGGTCGATCTTGTTCACGAAGACGAGCGTCGGGATGCGAAGGCGTTGCAGCGTCCGCATCAGGACGCGCGTCTGCGCCTGCACGCCCTCGACCGCCGAGACGACGAGCACGGCGCCGTCGAGCACGTTCAGGACGCGCTCGACCTCGGCGATGAAGTCCGGATGTCCGGGCGTGTCGATCAGGTTGACCGTGACGTCGTCGATGACGAACGACACGACCGCGGACTTGATCGTGATCCCCCGGCGCTGCTCGAGCGCCAGTGTGTCGGTCTGGGTGCTCCCGTCGTCGACGCTGCCGAGCTCGTCGATGACTCCGGCCGCGTAGAGCAGCCGCTCGGTGAGGCTCGTCTTACCGGCGTCTACATGCGCCAGGATCCCCAAGTTCAGTGTTCGCGCCAAGCTTCATGTCCTTTGCATAGGTGGAACGGCTCAACTGGATGGACATGAAGGCTCCGCGCATTTCCCTCTCCTTGGGTCGATCGGCGGTCAGGTCAGTCTAGTGCTTCGAGGCGTTCGAGACTCTCTTTCGGCCACAGCTCTTTCATGTCGTAGAAGACCTCGACCGCCGGCACCGAGTCGGGAATGCTCACCCACGGGACCTTCGACCGCGTGAAGATGTGGACGTCGGGCGCGACGACGGACGGATCGTCGAGCGTGCCGGCCCGGACGAAGCGGATCCGGGGGCTCGTGTACTGGCTGAACAGCGCGGTCTGGCAGGTCGGGCACCGCCAGACCGTCTGCATCGAGCCGTCGTCTCGCGGCACGTCGACCGCGTTCGGCTCGCCCGCGACGACCTCCAGCAGCTTCGTCTCGATCAGCATGTTGATGACGAATGCGCTCCCGGTTTGCCGCTGGCAATTCAGGCAGTGGCAGCAATGGACGATGAGCGGCTCTGACATCAACCGGTAGCGAACCGCTCCGCACGCGCATCCCCCTTCCATGCTCTAGCTCGCCTTCAGCACCGCGCCGATCTTGTCGAGCGCCTCCTGCTCCCCGGCGCTGACGGCTGCGCCCTTCTCCTTGTGCGCAGCGGCGACGCGCTCGGCCATGGCGACCGTGAACTTCCGATAGGCGTCGACGTCGGCCGGTTCCGCCTTCTGCTGCAACAGAGCGACCGCCTCGCCGAGCCGCTGGAGGCCCTGCTGCTCGAGCTCCTCCCGCGAGCCGTAACGCTTCGGATGCGGCTTCTCCGCCACCAGCGCGTCGAGCAGCTCACTCTCGCCGTGCTGCTGTCTCGCCTCGGCGAATCCCTTCGCCAGCGCCCAACTCTCCCGGAACGAGCCTCCGCTCGAGGCCATCGCGGCGTAGATGCCGGCGACAGCCGGCCCCTCGCGGACCAGCTCCCACTCCGAATCGGTGAAATCCGACTTGCCCGTCATCGGTGCCTCCTTTCGGTCGAAGCAGTATCACGCGAAGGCGGGCGCGACGCGGGTTCGTCCCGCGCCGCGCCCGGCCGGCAGAGCTCGCTAGCTCGCCGGGATGTAGCGGTTGTTCACGTTGATCGGGTTCCGCGCCTGCGCGCCGCCCGTCGAAGGCGACGAGGGGATGTACACCCCGGCCGGCGCGAGCTTCGGCTGCTTGACCGCGTAGAGCGTGGAGTTCGACACGCCGCTCGAGATCGAGTCGCCGATGGTCACATCAGTGTCGAAGAGATCGGAACGGCCGGGGTACGACCCGACGACGCTCGCCGTCAGCAGGATGTTCGAGGGCTCCTGCGCTCCGTTGATGAAGAAGCCCGAGTGTCCGCCGCCGCGAATCGTCACCTGCGAGAAGGTGATGTTCGTCCCGGCGGAGATCTGGACGGCGTCCTGATGGCACTCGCGGTCGGGGCGCCTCGCGGGCAGGTCGATCGTGCCGCCCTGGATCGTGAGGTTCGCGGCACCGCCCTTGACCCCGTCGCATTGCGTGTTCGAGATGACGAGGCGGCGGATCGTGCCGGTGCATCCCGTGCGAAGCAGCACGGCGTCCTTGTTCTTGCCGACTGCGCTGTCGGTGATCGTCACCTGGAGCAGGTCGAGACTCACGGGCTGTGCGCAGACAAACGCCTTGTCGACCTGGACGACGGAACCGGTCAACGTCGTCGCGGATCTCCTCGCGGTTGCGCCCGCGACATCCGCGACCGCGCCGTCGAGAAGGAACCCCAGGGTGAGGGCGAGCAGGAAGAGCCGCAGCGGGGTGGTCGGTCTCATCTTCGGCCTCCCAGCGTTGCGGTGGCGTCCTCCGGGGAGCGACGCGGGCGGCGTCGCCCGGAGAACCTGGCGCGCCACAGGTCGTTCGTCCTTCGGCCGCACCCGCCACCGACATCGGCGTCTGCAGAGACCCGGCTCGAGTGGTCAAGCGGCTGTCGTGAACTGCGGCCATTGCGAACGCCGCAGCTCCGCATCGACCGTAGCAGCGATCGTTCGCCGACGCTGACGCGATCGGCTCGCTACTCGCCTAATCCGGGTGAGCAGTCTCCAGCACGTATCCGGAGTCGAGCATCTGCGGAGCTCGCGCAGCGAGTTGCTCGGCCGGAGGGACGTACCAGTCGAGTGAATCGGCGAGGCGGACGATCATGCTGAACAGCGCGGCGATGTGAACGGCGTCCGCGAGCGCCTCCTCGGTCACGCCGGTGGAGATGACCGCAGCGGCATCCGACGGCGTGACGTCGCCGGGACGAAGGGTGAGCTGCTCGAGAAATCCGAGGGTCGACCGGACTCGCGCGCTCACGGGTGCCGTACGCCAGTCCTGCCGAACGGCCTGCCACACGTCTTCACCGAGGGCGTACGACGCGACCGCGCCGTGGGACCCGGTTCAGAACGGGCACTGGTTGAGCGAGGAGACGAAGGCGGCGAAGAGCTCGCGCTCCCCCGCGCTCCAGTCGGATGGGCCGCGCATGGCGAGATCGAGGACTTCGGAGTACGGACGGCCGAAGAGCTCAGGCCGATAGTGGAGCGTCTTCAGCACATCCGGCGGCTCGGTCCCCCGCTGGCTCCGGATCTGCTCGAGCACCCCCGCCTCGCGGGCGTCGTGCCCGCTCTCCACGCAGCCGAGCCTCACCGCAACGCGCCCAGCCCCGCATCGAGGCGTTCGAGGCCGGCGGCGACGGCTGCGGAAACCGTCAGCTCGAAAATCTCGTCCTCCGAGTGGCCCGCATCCTTGAGCGCCTGTACGTCCTCGTCGGTAACCGTGTAGGCGCGCTCACGCACCTTGGTGAGATACGGCCCGAAGGCGCTCGGTCCGTCTCGCTCAGGTCGAGCCGCGTCGCGCAGTCGGGCGACGAGCGGGTCGTAACGGACACCGGGGACGGACACTCGCGTCCATACTGCCCGATCGCTGCGCACCCGGCAGTAGCATGGGGTGTCTCATGAGCGCGCCGGCGGTGTCTGCTCCTCAAGGGCGAGCGCTCACGCTTCACGGCAGGCGCTACCCGGTGCTGCTGCCCACCCTGCGGGACCCGCGGCTGCACCTCGCCGCCGTGATCATCTCGCTGCAGGTCCTCGGCCAGGTGGCCTTCGACTTCCGGGTGTCGATCGCTCAGATCCTCATAGCGCTCGGCGTCTGCGCAGTGCTCGAGTTCGGCATCGCCTTCTGGCGCCAGGGCGTGATCATGTGGCCCGCGAGCGCGCTCATCACGGGCAACAGCGTCGCGTTCATCCTGCGCGTTCCCGGCACGGAGCACGGCGACTGGTGGAGCCTGAACGGCTGGTGGATCTTCGCTGCTACTGCCGCCGGCTCGTTGCTTTCCAAGCACCTGATCCGCTTCCGCGGAGCCCACATCTTCAATCCCTCGAACATCGGGCTCGTCGTGTGCTTCCTCCTGCTCGGGCCGGAGCGAGCGGAACCGCTCGACTTCTGGTGGGGCCCGATGTCTGCCTGGATGGCCGTGGCGCTGCTCATCATCGTGGTGGGCGGGGTCGTGATCCTGTCCCGGCTGCGCCTGCTCGTGATCGCCGTCGCCTTCTGGGTCACCTTCGCGACGGCGATCGCCGTCTTGGCGGCTGAGCGACCACACGATGACCGCGAACTGGCACCTAGGCCCGATCACCGGTGCGTCTTTCTGGGTCGCGGTAGCGCTCTCCCCGGAGATCCTGGTCTTCCTGTTCTTCATGATCACGGATCCCAAGACCACGCCGTCCAGCCGCCGGGGTCGCATCGCCTACGCAATCGCGGTGGGGCTCCTCGCCGCGCTGCTGATTGCACCGGCCACCACCGAGTTCTGGAGCAAGGTCGCGGTGCTCGGCTCGCTCGCCATCGTGTGCGTTGCGCGACCCTTGCTCGAGCTTCTCCCGGTCAAGCTCCCTCGCCTGCGCACCCCCAGTCTGGCCGCGGGCGGGATCCTGGCCGCTGCGGCGTGCGCCGGGCTCCTCGTCGTTGCGGGGCTCCCGGCCCGTTCTTCAGCCGGGGCTGCCGGTCCGATAGGGAAGGTCGGACAGTTGCCGCGGATCGCGATCCTGCCGTCTCGGGGCGTTCAGTCCACGCTGGGCCGGCCCGCGGCGCACGAGATCGCGCGCGACCTGCTCGCCGATCTCGATCGGCTCCAGGAGAGGGCGATCGACAGCGCTTCGGGCCGACGGCTGACGGCGCCCACCTACCGCGTCCAGCGGATGGACGTCTGGCTCGAGCGGGGAGCGGGCCAGGAGCCGGCCGTCGCCGTCGCCAGGCTGCGCGGGCTCAAGCAGGCGACCGCCTACGCGGGAACGCCTGCAATAGCCGTTGACCGAACGGCACCCAGGGCGTTTCAGGCGACAGTGCGCATGAAGCTCGACGACGGGCGCTACGTGATCGCCGAAGGCCTCGGCGTCACCCCGTCCGTCGTACCCACGCCGGTCGAGACTCCCGCGATGCAGCACGCGGCGGCGGCGGATTTCGCAGGTGTGCGGCTGACGAACGTCGCCCGACAGGTCGGGCTCGACTTTCGCCAGGACGACTTCCGCTTCGGGATGTCGAACGACTTCCATTCGATGATGGGCGGAGGTCTGTGCTGGCTCGACTACAACAACGACGGCTGGCTCGATCTCTTCGCCGTCAACTCGTTCACGGACGCGGACCGCGAGACCTGGACTAAGCGCGGCGGACTGCCGCGGAGCGCCCTCTTCGAGAATCGGCACGGACGCTTCGCAAACGTCGGTGCCCGCGCGCACGCGAACATCGCGCAGCAGGGGAACGGATGCGTGGCCGCCGACTTCGGGAACGGACATCCGAGCCTGTTCGTCACGACGAACCTCTACAACGTGCTGCTCTGGAACAACGGCGACGGGACGTTCACCAACATCACGCACAAGGCCGGCATCGACGCCTTCGGCACCTTCGGCTGGCACACCGGCGCCGCCGTCGCAGACGTCAACGGGGACGGGCGGCTCGACATCTTCGCGTCGGGATACACGGACATGAACGCCCCCTCGCAGTCATCGGGCGGCTTCCCGCTCAACTACCAGGCGTTCCGCGATCTCCTCTACCTCAACGAGGGGGTCGACGCGCACGGTCATCCACGCTTCAAGGAGGTGTCCCTGAAGGCGGGGATCGAGACGAAGCACGTCGACCACGGTCTCGGAGCGGCCTTCGTCGATGTGAACGAGGACGGGCGGCCCGACCTGTACGTCGCGAACGACCTGGATCCCAACCGGCTCTACATCAACGAGCCGGGCGGGCCGCTCGGCTTCCACTTCGTCGAGGAGGGGAAGAGCGCGGAGTGTCGCCGATCGAGGCGCGGGCATGGGCATCGCGGCCGGCGACTACTCGGGCGACGGGCGCCTCGACCTCCTCGTCAGCAACTCGCGTGGCCAGACGCACGCCGTCTTCCGGAGCCGTGGCGACTCCTTCGTGAACGGGCGATCCGCGTTCGCCGCTGCGTTCGGGGGCAGCTTCACCGGCTGGGGCGCCTCCTGGGTCGACCTGAACAACAACGGGTATCCCGATCTCGTGCTCGCCAGCGGAGCCATACCGATCACGAACCTGGCCAAGGACGCCGAGCGCGTCCACGTGCTGGCAAACCTGGCCGGAGAGGGCATGCCGGGCAGCTTCGCCTCCGCAGCTTCGACCGTGGGCCTCGACAGGCTTCGGCGTCTGAACGGGCGCGGCGTCGCCGCAGCCGACTACGACAACGACGGTCGCGTCGACGTCGCCATCAACACGATCGGCAGTCGACTCGTCCTGCTGCGGAACACGGGACCGGCCCGGCACTGGCTGGAGGTGAAGCTGAGCAGGTTCTCGCCCGGCGCCACCGTCACTGCCGTGCTCCCCTCCGGGCGAAGACTCGTGCGCTACGTGCTCGCGGGCTCGAGCTACCTCTCGTCCGAGGATCCACGCGTGCACTTCGGCCTCGGAGATGCGGACGAAGTCAAGGAGCTCCTCGTGCGCTATCCGAACGGACGCGAGACGCGCCTCGAGAACGTCGCGGTCGACCGCATCTCACGGTGGGAGAAAGCTCGAAGTAGGGCTCCGAAAGTGGGCTTGCCTGGGCGCCTTGGCGCCTTCCAGCACGTACAGGCAATCGATCATAGGACGGCCCTGGGTACATCCCGACATTGACCAACTCCACGGATCCAGCGGCGCCACACCCGGGAGAACCTAACCCAGCACGGCCGAAGCCCGGAGCGAGGCTTGCGATTAGCCAAGTCGTGTCATAGCGCGTTGGCTATGCGTGGTCGAGTATGTGTGCGCAGAGGGCGATGCGGGGCGCTCAAAAATCGCCGGTCTCCTAGAGCGGCTCTGCCACTAGTGGACTGAACTGCACACCCGCGTACCACGGAGAGAAAGGAAAGACGTTGAAACGACTCGTTGCCGCCACGGTGGTGATGTCGCTCATGATTGTAGGGAGCGCCGACGCCGCCTCGACGACGATTTGGCACTTGAACACGCTCGACCAGGCGGCATCGGAGATCGCCGGCTTCCCAATCACGGTTGCCGCGTCCGACAACGTCGCCGAGTGGAACGCACTGACGGGCAACGATCCGAACAGCGGGTACGAGACGGCTGGCTTCACCTACACAACCTCGAACCCGGACTTTTGGATTTACAACCCGTATGACGGCTACGAGTACCGCGCCTACCACACCCTGTTTCTGAGTCCGTCGATCTACAAGACGTTCAGTACGGATCTGGTGCTTGCTAACCCGTATGACGCCGCGATCGCGCTGCTGACGCTCGACCATGAGAGCCATCACCAGAAGCTCCACTCCGGGGATGAGAGCCGCGTGAACGCCTGCGCACTCGCCGACATGCCTCGGTTCACAGCCAAGTGGATCACGCCGACAGTCGCGAAGGACGTCCAGGTGCCGGTGTCATACCGAACGAAGGTCCGCTACCGGGCGAAGGTTCACGGTCGCTGGGTTTGGCGTTCCCGCTACGTCACCAAGGTGCGCTACATCACGCAGCAGCGGACGGATGCGAACCCCGCCTACACGGCCGTGCTCGCCGCCGCGCGAGACATCTACGCCCACCAGCCTCCCCCATACAACGCAGGGACGTGCTGGTAGGGAGACTGACTTAGACGGAGAGGGGCGCGGCCGCATTGCCCCTCCGTTGCAAGAGCGCGGAGAAACCACTGCGTTGCCTAGCTTGGCGAGATCTTGATGCCAGCACCGGCGGCCCAACACCATTCGCGCGCTATGGCTTACATGTCATACATGGCCCTTGGAGGAATGTGCCGTCCCGCATCCCTCCAGGTGTCAAGTGGGCCCGCCTGGACTCGAACCAGGGACCAACGGATTATGAGTCCGCTGCTCTAACCAGCTGAGCTACGGGCCCGCTCCGGCGAGACTAGCCTCACCTACGGCTGCCGGTCGAGACCAAGCGGTACGGGTCGTACGGCGTTCCCGGACACCGTCCGCCACAGCCCGAGCTTCCGGGCTCGCGCGCGCCGAGCGAGCAGGTCGAGCCGTGCCGCGTAGCGGCCGCGCCGGTGCGCATAGAAGTACGGCGCCGCAGCTCCGACCGCGACGAGCCGCACGTTGACGTTGAGTCCGTCGCGTGCGCGCACGACGTAGCGCAGCAGGCGTCCGTACTGGTCGACCCGGTCGGTCGCCGGCTCCGGGGACAGGCGCACGCCGGTTCCGACCGGCAGCAGTCGCTTCGCCACAGCGCTTGCTTCCCGCCCATAGCACTCCGAGTCGAAGTAGACCTCCGGCGTGTCGATCTGAACCAACCGGATACGCGCGCCGTTCGTGAGAGCCACCGTGTCGCCGTCGACCACGCGGCTGATGCGGAACACGCTCGCATTCGCGTGCGCGACAGCAGCCGGCTGAGCCCGGCCGAGTGCCGCACCGGCCGCAAGTGCGACCACTGCAACCCCCAGCATCGTCCGTATAGCCATGTCCGAAAGGACACCGTAGCGCGGAATCCGGGCGCGACCCGCTGGCGTAGGCTCTCCAAATGCGCAGGCTGTTGCTCCTGTTGCCCGCCGCCATGCTCCTCAGCGCATGCGGTGGCAACAGCTCGGACGAATCGAGCTCCGACGGGCCGGTCGTCACGACGATCCAGATCTCCGAGGCGGAGTACTCCCTCACGCCGAAGACGATCACGCTCCCGGAGGCCGGAACGTACGAGTTCAACGTCCGCAACGACGGCCAGATCACCCACGCGCTCGAGATCGAAGGCAACGGCGAGGAGCACAAGAGCGGCGACATCGGCCCGGGCTCCACGGTCACGATCCGGGTCAATCTCTCGGACGACGGCCGCTACGAGATGTACTGCCCCATCGGGAACCACCGCGGACAGGGGATGGAGGGCGAGATCGTCGTCGGACGCGGAGCGGGCAGCGGCGGGACGACGACCGGCGACGACGAGACGACCACGAGCGACGACTCCGGCGGCTATTACCCGTAGCGGGACGGTTCCCCTGCGCCCAGGCCGGGCGGAACCCTCAGAATAGGCCCGGTGAAGGTCTTCCAGCGCCAGACGGAGCTACGGACCGCCGGCGGGCTCGCCGTTCGCGACATCACCGACGAGGTCAACGAAGCGGTTCGCGAGAGCGGGATCACCACGGGCATCGCGTGCGTCTATTCGCCGCACACGACGTGCTGTGTGCGCGTGAACGAGTTCGAGACCGGCTTCATCGAGGACTTCGCCGAATTGCTGCGCCGGCTCGTCCCGAGCGAGACCTACTACGCGCACGACGACTGGGACAAGCGCACGGAGAACATCTGCCCGGAGGACATGGACTTCGGGAACGGCCACTCGCACTGCATGGCGATGCTGCTCGGCACTGCGGGCGAGTCCGTGCCGGTACGCGACGGCGAGCTCTTCCTCGGCACGTGGCAGCGGGTGATGTTCATCGAGCTGGATCGTGAGCGCGACCGGCGCTGGCTCGTCCAGGTCGTCGGAAACTGACCTAGACGCCGTCGTCGTCGGCGCTGGCCCGAACGGGCTCGCCGCAGCCGTGACGCTCGCGCAGGCGGGACGGTCCGTGCTCCTCCTCGAGCGCAACGAGACCGTCGGCGGCGGGGTCCGGACGGCGGAGCTGACCCTGCCCGGATTTCGTCACGACGTGTGCTCTTCGATCCATCCGCTCGTCCCGGAATCGCCGTTCTTCCGCTCGCTCGATCTCCCGCTCACGATGCTCCACTCCCCCGTCGTCCTCGCGCATCCGTTCGATGACGGATCCGCAGCGCTCGTCCACCGCTCCGTCGACGAGACGGCAGCGGAGCTCGGGCCGGACGGGCCCGCGTACCGGCGGCTGCTCGGGGAGGCCGTGGACGACTGGCGCGCGCTCGAGCCGGAGCTGCTCGGCCCGCTCCTGCGCGTTCCACACCATCCGGTCGCGGCAGCGCGCTTCGGCGTCAGAGCGCTCCGCTCCGTGCGCGGCGTTGCGAAGCGGTTCGAGACGCCGAAGGCGCGTGCGCTCTTCGCCGGCGCCGGGGCGCACTCGACGCTGCCGCTGGAGCACCCCGCCTCCGCCTCCTTCGCGCTCGTGCTCCTCGCGCTTGCGCACGGCGTGGGCTGGCCGTTCCCCGAAGGCGGCTCCCAGGCGATCGCCGACGCGCTCGCGGCGCGGCTGCGCGAGCTCGGCGGGACGATCGAGACCGGACGGACGGTGACGTCCCTGCGTGACCTACCGCCGAGTCGTGCTGTCCTCTGCGACCTCACCCCGCGACAGCTCGTCGCTGTCGGCGGCGACCAGCTGCCGGTGCGGTACCGGCGACGTCTCTCACACTGGCGGTACGGGCCCGGCGTGTTCAAGCTCGACTACGCGCTTGACGGCCCGATTCCGTGGCGCGCGCCGCAGGTCGGGGAGGCGGCGACCGTCCACGTCGGCGGCTCGCTCGAGGAGATCTCGGCGTCCGAGCACGACGCGTGGAACGGTCGGCCCACGAGGCGCCCGTTCGTTCTCCTCGCGCAGCAGAGTCTGTTCGACCCGACGCGCGCGCCGGCGGGGAAGCACGTCGCGTGGGCGTACTGCCATGTCCCGAACGGCTCGGACGTCGACGTGCGTGATGCCGTCGAGGCCCAGATCGAGCGGTTCGCGCCCGGTTTCCGCGACCGCGTGCTCGCGTGCTCGACTCGAACGACGCGAGACCTCGAGCGGGACAACCCCAACCTCGTCGGCGGAGACATCGGAGGCGGTGCCAACAACCTCACCCAGATCCTCGCCCGGCCGGTCTTCCGCCACGTCCCGTACGCAACGCCGCTGCCGTGGCTCTACGTCTGCTCGTCGGCCACGCCGCCCGGCGGCGGCGTCCACGGGATGTGCGGGCACCTGGCGGCAAAAGCGGCCCTGTCCCGTGCCTGGCACCGCCGATCCCTCCTTCGAGGGTCGAGCAAACCTGGGTTGTAAGCGAAGGAGAAAAGTGGCGCCCGAACGCGGTGCGCCGCTCCGAGGACATGACCGCCAAGCCCACCGCCAGACGCCTCCTCCTGCTCGCCTACGCGACCCTGGTCGTCGTCGCGGTCGTCGCCGGCGCGGCGAGCGCACGCGCGGAGGCCGTTCAGTTCGTCTCCGGAAACGCACGCGTGGTGCAGGGGAACGAGGCGACGATGAGCATCAACGTCTCCCCGTCCGGCGCCCGCTGCTCGCTGACCGTCCGCTACAAGAGCGGGTCGAAGCAGAAGGGGCTCGGAACGGTCGTCGCGGCCGGGGGACGCGCCTCGTGGACGTGGACGGTGCAGCGGAAGGTGAAGCCCGGAAAGGCGACGGCGACCGCCTCCTGCGCAGGAGCGGGACGCGCGACGAAGACGTTCACCGTCATCGGCGGCGTCATTCCGCCGAAGATCCGCGTCGTGAAGTCGGGCTGGTCCGTGCGGGAGTATCCGCGCGGCGGCAGCGGTGTGAGCTACGGCGTCATCCTCACGAACGAGTCGAAGACACGCGACGCGCTCGACGCGAAGGTCCTCGTGAACTTCGTCATGCCCGACAATCGCCTGATCGGCTCTGCCACCGTCCGCGTCGGGAACATCGGCGCCGGCACGCAGCAGGCGGTGGGCGGGGAGCTCCAGTTCCCGGGAGCCGCCCCGATCGCGCGCCTCGAGGTCGTGGTGGAGGTCGGCCGCGGTGCGCCCGCCCTGGGCTCGCGGCCGCCCACGTCGTTCGTGCGCGTACTGCCGAGCCCGTTCGAGCCCGAGTTCTGCGGCTCGGTCGAGGGCGAGATCCAGAACGACCACCCGTCCAAGACGGTGCAGTCCGTCGAGCTCTCGACTGTCGTGCTCGATGCGAGCGGCAACGTCATCGGCGGCGGCCACGGCTTTGGCGTCGCCTCGCTTCCTCCCGCCGCCCGCATGTTCTTCAAGATCACGAACGGCATGCGCGCGATTCCGCTGTCCAATGCGGCGAGCGCGCTCGTGTCGGTCATCCCGACGTACAAGAAGAACTAGTCGGCGTGACATGCTCGCCGGCGCATGCCGTACCGGGCGCCGAAGCGAATCCTCGACCTGACCGTCGCGCTGGTGCTGCTGCTCCTGCTGTCGCCCGTGCTGCTCGTCGTGCTCATCGCGATGGCCGTCGACATCCTCTTCGTCCGGCGTGACCGCGGCGGATTCCTCTTTCGCGAGCCGCGCGTGTCGCGCGGACGCATCTTCGGATTGCTGAAGTTCCGCACCCTGCGCGCCGTCGCGCTCGCGGAGATGGCGAGCACCGGAAGTCACGCGCGTCTCTTCGAAGCGGACCCGTCCAACCTGACCTGGGCCGGCCGCCGCATCCTCAAGCCCTGGTACCTCGACGAGCTCCCTCAGTTGCTGAACGTGCTGCGCGGGGACATCAGTCTCGTCGGGCCGCGGCCCTGGCCCCCGGAGATGGTCGAGCGCCAGGTCGAGGAGGGTCAGGACTACCGCAACCGCGTGGTCGCCGGCCTGACCGGGCCTGCCCAGGTCACGAAGGGCTCTGGTCGCCGGTACGCCGATCTCGACCTGGAATACGTGGAACGAAGCGGTTCCCTGGGCGCCTGGGCCCTCCTGCGCTACGACCTCGGGATCCTCGGGCGGACAATCCGGGTGATGGCGCGCGGAGAAGGACTGGACTACTGAGGCTCCCCTGCCGATAAGGAGGGGATGGAAGCCTCTGCGGCCGAATTTCCTTGGCGCCAGCTGGGCGCCCTCCTGCTCGATCAGGGACTGCTCACGGAGAAGGAGCTCGAGCTCGGGCTGAGCCAGCAGGCCAAGAGCGGCCGGCTCCTCGGGCAGATCCTCGTCGACAACGGCTACCTCTCCGCCTTCTCGCTTGCACGCGTCCTCTCCGAGCAGCACGGGATCCGGCTACAGGCCGCCGACCCCGACGACCTGCCGACCGTCCCGACACAGTCCTTTGCGCTCGCCGACCCGCCCGAGTTCGGGGCCCCGCCTGCGAAGTGGCGGCCGTTGGGGAGGCTGCTCGTCGAGCAGGGCGTGCTGAGCGAAGCGCAGCTGACAGACGCGCTCGCCGAGCAGCAGCGCAGCCACGGCCGGCTTGGCGAGATCCTTATCTCGCGTCAGTACGTGAGCGGCGCCCAACTCGCCCGCGCCCTGGCCGACCAGCACGGCGTCGACCTCGACGGGAATGCCAAGCTCGAGACGTCGGTCATGTCTCATCCCGAGGAAGAGCCGGTCTACAAGGTCTTCGAGGTTCACTTCGAGCCCGGCTGGCAGCGTCGAGTGGCCGTCTGCGAGAGCCCGAACTTCCTCGACGCCGCCGACTTCGCCTTCGAGTACGTGGACGAGCACCAGCCCGTCGCGCTGGAGATCCACCGTGCGCACGGAGGGGAAGCCGAGACGGTCTGGAGCTACAGCGAAGCGCGGGCGGCAGCGATCAACGCCGGCCGCAAGGGTCTCGCCGAGACGTTCGGCTTCGACCCGACGAGCTGGGGCAAAGACCTCTAGCCGTTCTGCGCCGCGTAGGTGCTCGCCTGCCGAACGAGCTCCTCGAACAGACGCGCATCCTCACCGGCTTCCGGATGCCACAGGACCCCGAGCGCGAAGCGCCGACCGGGATCCTCGACCGCCTCGATCGTCCCGTCCTCGGCATGGGCCGCCACCCTGAGCCCGTCGCCGAGGCGGCCGAACCCCTGATGGTGATGCGACTTGACCGGAGCATGGTCGCCCAGAAGCGCCGCGAGCTGCGTCCCCTTCTCGAGCGTGACGTCGTGATCGGAGAACGTTCCCGGTGAGTGCTTGTGCCGCTCGTCCCCGACGAGGTCGGGCAGATGCTGAACGAGGTCGCCGCCGCGAGCGATGTTCAAGACCTGGCTGCCACGGCACACGGCGAGGATGGGCATGTCCCGCTCGAGCGCTCCGGTGAGCAGGGCGAGCTCGGCACGATCGCGTTCGGGCTGGACGCCGAACGTCTGCTCGTGCGCCTCCTGGTCGTAGAGCTCCGGATCGAGGTCCGCGCCGCCCGAGAACACCAGCGCGCCCACGACGTCGAGCGTTTCCTCCACGCCGTCCTCGCTGGGGGGAACCAGCACTGCGCGGCCGCCTACCCGCTCGATCGCATCCACATACGACGCAGGGACGAGCACGGCTTCCTGGTTCCAGTGGCCCCACCTGGCCGGCGTCACGTACGTCGTGATCCCGATGACGGGACGGGCCATCGTCAGGTGTTGCGGATGTCGACGATCAGACGTGCGGGACTGTCGGCGGTCGTGACGCGGAAGTCTGCGCGCTTCTCGAGGCCGATCACCCAGGTGAGGACAGCCTCGAAGTCGCCGAGACGAACGACCTCCTCCACCACGGAGCCTCCGGCCGCCGCGCCGTCGATGCGCTTCGGGCCCTTGTAGACGAGCTCGCCTTCGCCGGTGGTCACGTCGAAGCCCGAGGCGGGCTCCATGCGAACCTCCAGGTAGGCGTTGCCCTTCACCTGGACGACGTTGCCGGACCCGTCCTCCTTCAGCGGCGGCTGGACATACTCGACGTGGTAGCCGGGCAGGCCGTTCCGGAACTGGAACACGACCCGGTCGAAGCCTTCATGGCCGCCGACGGCGAGGCGGTCGAGGAGCGCCGTCTCGTCACCGGTCGCCTGTGCCTCCACCGGATCGGTGCCCGCGTCCTCGAGCGGATCCGCGGCGGTCGTCTCGACGGTGCTCGTCGCCTTGGTCGTCGTCGTCCCGGGGCCACCGCCCTGGGACGAGCTGTCCGAATCGCCGCAACCCGCGACTGCGAGCAACGCGAGGACGAGCCCGAATGACGCCAGCGCACGTATGCGCGGAGCGTACTCAGGACGTGTTAAGAAAGGTGATCGCGGCAGCGTTTACATCGACCTAACGATCACCTAACGATCGCGGCGTAATCTCCGGCCCGTGCGCTCGCTGGCCGCTCTCGTTGCTCTCGGCGCCGGGGTCCTCCTCGGAGTCGCCGTCCTGACGTCGACGGGCGATGCCGCCCGCCCCGGGATGGTCGCCGCCAAGCAGCTCCGCGGGGTCAACTTCGTCAGCAACTGCGGCTTCAGCCACCGGGCGCCCGACGATCCGATCGTCCACGCCGGGATGCCTGGCATGTCGCACGACCACAGCTTTGTCGGCAACAACACGACGAACGCGTTCTCGACGCGTGCCACGCTCCTCCGCGGGACGACCACGTGCCGCCGGGCCGGCGACACCGCCGCCTACTGGATGCCGACGCTCTCCGTGAACGGCCAGCCGGTCATGCCGACCGGAGCGACGATCTACTACCGCCGCAAGTCGGTCGACGCGATCCGCCCGTTCCCCGCGGGGCTCAAGATGATCGCGGGTAGCGCCCTGGCCACCGCACCGCAGGGCGAGAAGATCACGTTCTGGAACTGCGGACAGGCCGCCGGAATTCCTCCGTCCTCGACCGTTCCGACCTGCCCGCGACACGCGCATGTCCGCGCTCAGGCTCCACGTCAACTTCCCGAGCTGCTGGGACGGCAAGAACCTCGACAGCGCCGACCACCAGAGCCACATGGCCTACCCGACGAAGGCTCACTGCCCCGCGTCGCATCCGGTGGTCGTACCGGCGATCACGCTGATCTACCGCTACCCGACGACCGGCGGCGCCGGAGTCACGCTCGCGTCCGGCGGCCAGTACTCCGCCCACGCGGACTTCTTCAACGCGTGGAAGCAGCGTCAGCTCAGGCGCCTCGTCGACGACTGCCTCGTCGCGCTGCGCCACTGCCAGCAGGGGAACTAGCAGCCCGAACTAGAGTCTCCTCCGATGGAGGAGCTGGCACCCGGCCTGCGCCGCTGGACGGCCTGGCACGACCACTGGGAGGAGGACGTCGGCGCACTCGCCGTCGACACGGACGACGGCCTCGTCCTCGTGGATCCGATCGAGCCGCCCTCATTCCTTCGGAGCCCCGAGCATGTCCTCGTCACCGTCTACTGGCACGGACGGTCGACCGGCGACCTCCGCCCGAAGCACGTATGGGGCTCGAGCAGGTCCGCGCGCCCGCTTCAGAGCCGCGGGATCGGCGTGACGGACGTCTTCCGCGCCGGCGACCCGCTCCCCGGCGGGATCCAGGCCTTCCAGACCGCGCGCTCCGCCGAGGTCGTCTTCTGGCTGCCCGAACATCGCGCAGTCGCCGTGGGCGACGTCCTCCTCGGCGCCGGGGCGAAGCCGCGGGCGACGTCCGATCCGCTGCGCCTCTGTCCCGAGGGCTGGCTCGGCAAGTCGACGCACGAGGATCTGCGCACGTCTCTCCGGCCGCTCCTCGACCTTCCCGTCGAGCGCGTTCTCGTGTCGCACGGCGAGCCGATCCTCAGCGGCGGCAACGAGAAACTCGCCGAGGTGCTCGGAGGCTAGTGCGCTATCGCAACGCCCTTCCGCAGCTTGCCGGCACGCGCTGCATCACGGACGGCGGGATGGAGACGACGCTCATCTTCCACCGCGGGATCGAGCTCCCGCTCTTCGCCGCGTTCGACCTCCTGAAGGACGACGACGGGGTCGAGGCACTGCGGTCGTACTTCGAGCCGTACGTGGACGTCGCCAGGCGGTACGAGGTCGGCATCGTGCTCGACACGCCGACGTGGCGCGCGAGCTCCGACTGGGGTGAGCAGCTCGGCTACTCCGCCGCCGATCTCGACCGGCTCAACCGCAGGGGTGTGACGCTCCTCGAGGAGATCCGTGCGGAGCACGAGTCCGAGCGCACGCCGGTCGTGATCGCGGGGTGCGTCGGCCCCCGCGGCGACGGCTACGTGGCAGACGAGCGCATGGGCGCTGACGAGGCCGAGCGTTACCACGCCACGCAGATCGAGACGTTCGCGGATACCAACGCGGACCTCGTCGCCGCACTGACGATGACGTACTCCGACGAGGCGACCGGGATCGTGCACGCGGCACGAGCCGCCGGGATGCCCGTCGCCGTGTCGTTCACGGTCGAGACCGACGGCCGGCTGCCGAGCGGCCAGCCGCTGCGCGAGGCGGTCGAGCAGGTCGACCGCGAGACGGACGGCACGGCGTCGTACTTCATGGTCAACTGCGCCCATCCCACCCACTTCGCGCACGTCCTCGAGGACGGGCCCTGGCTCGAGCGGCTCCGCGGCGTGCGCGCGAATGCGTCCACGAAGAGCCACGCTGAGCTCGACGAGGCGGAAGTGCTCGACGAGGGCGATCCGTCGGACCTCGGAATGCGGTACCGCGAGCTCGACGCACGCCTGCCGCAACTGACGGTCGCAGGCGGTTGTTGCGGCACGGACCACCGCCACATCGAGGAGATCTGCAGGTCTCTGACTGCGGCCTAGCGCCGATCGCTCTCGTCGAGGAAGCCGCCGACCGCATCGAGGTAGGAGTCCGTCTCCTCGAGGACGGGCGTGTGCGAGCTCTCCTCGAGCACGACCTCCCTGACGTCGCGGATGCCACCGACGAGCTTCGCGGAGATCGCGTCGGTGCTCATGTCGTGACGCCCACGGATGACGAGGGTCGGGATGTCGATCTCATGCAATCGACCGGTCACGTCCCAACCGGAGAGCGCACCGGTCATCGTCCACTCGTTCGGTCCCCACATCGCGCGGTACACGTCCGGCGCGCGCTGCTCGTGCATGCGCTCGAGCTCAACTCGCGGCCGCGGCCCGCGATAAAAGTGACGTTCGAACAGCACGTCTTCTGCGCGGACGTACTCGGGGTCGTCGAAGGTCCCGGCCCGCTCGTGCCGGTCGAGGGTCGCGACGACGTCGGGTGGAAGGGCGTCTCGCAGGCGCTTCTGCTCGGACGCCCACTGCGCCGCGTCGGCGAGTGTCGAGCTGAGAACGAGCCCTCCGATCCCGCCGGCGCCGGACAGGACGTGCTCGAGCGCGAGCATCCCGCCCCACGACGTCCCGAGCAGATGAACGTGATCGAGCCCGAGCTGCTCGCGCACGGCGACGACCTCGTCGCGGAACAGCTCGAGCGTCCACTCCACGTCACTCGGCCGGTCCGAGCTTCCGCAGCCCAGCTGGTCGTACACGACGACGGGACGACTAGAGGCGAGCCGTTCGAGCGGCGCGAAGTAGTGGTGCGTGGAGCCCGGGCCTCCGTGCAACGCGAGCAGCGGAGTGGCGCCCGACTCCTGGTCTCCGACCACTCGGTACCACGTGCGGTATCCACGGAAGTCGACGAAGCCCTCGATCGCCGCGGTCATGACGGGATCCTGCCACGGGGACGCGTAAGCTCTGGGACCGTGGTCGCCGCGATGACGCTGATGACGGGCCTCGCGCCGGGGATGGCAGGAATCGCCCGGATCGCGAACGAGGAGATCGAGGAGTGGCTCCGCGGCTTCGACGGTTACGAGGGCCTCATCGTCCTCACCGACGAGGAGGGCGAGCGAGCGCGGATCATCACGTTCTGGGACAGTGCGGAGGCCGAGGAGCGCTCCCGCCGGGGCCGTGGCTCGATGCGCGAGAAGGTGGCGGAGACGGCCGGCATGGCCGTCGCCGACGTCGAGCTCTACGACGTGCCGGTCTGCGAGCTGCTCCGCACGCAGTAGCCGATGCGGCGGGGTCTGCGAGCCGAGGATCTCGGCGACCTGCTCGACCGGCCCCTCGTTGCAGTGCTGGCAACACGCCGTGCGGATGGGTCGCTCCTCCTCTCCCCCGTCTGGCACGAGTGGCGCGACGGCGGCTTCACCGTCGCCACGAGCTCCGACGACGTCAAGGTGGCACACCTGCAGCGCGATCCGCGCGCGAGCGTCCTCGTCTACGAGCACGAGCCGCCCTACCGCGGCATCGAGGTGACCGGAGACGCGCGCGTCGGTCGCGATGGGGGCGGCGAGACGGGACGCCGGCTCGCGATTCGCTACCTCGGCGAGAAGGAGGGCACGCAGTTCGCGGACGACTGGCAGGACGACACGGTGATCCGGGTCGAGCCGGGCCGGCTCCGCGCCTGGGACTTCGCCGACGACTACGCGCTTACGTAGCGGCCTGGACGCTCGTCGCGTTGTAGCGGGCGCGTGCGGAGGCGAGCACCCGGTCGGCCCGGTCAGGCATGTTCGCGCTGACCCACATCAGCGCGAGCTGGGCGACGGGAATCCGCTCTCGACGTGCCTCTTCGGCGACGTCGAAGTAGACCCGCCCTGCGTCCGCGTACCCGAGCACCTCCTCGAGCGCCAGGTCGACCGCGCGCGACAGGCGCCCCGAATCGTACGCGGGCTGAACCTGTGCGTGGTGGCTGCAGATGTCGGGCAGCGGGCCGACCTGTGCGTCCCGGTCGAAGAGATCCAGCTCGTACGCGCATAGGAGACAGAACTGCCGCCGCTCGAGTGCCTCGTTCCACAGCTTCTCGAGCGAGACGGCAGTCCCCATCTCGCCGCGTGCACACAGGAGATCGACCATCTCGCCGAAGACGCGCGTTGTCTGCTCGGGAAAGCGCACGGCGACCTCGTCGAGCAGCCCGCCGATGACGTTTTCGAACGCCGAGGCCGACACCACGCCGTCCTCAAGAATCGCATCGAGCGTCGTCGCCGCGTCCGCGACGACGAGCAGATCGCCGGCATCGCTCCACCCGGCGGCGTTCAGCTGTGCGCGAATGGAACGAGTGTGCTCCGGCGTCGCGACGAGAACGGCTGGAGCTCCGACGTTGAACCCCGACGCAACGAATGCGGCCACGGATTCGACGAGGTCAGCTTGGTCGGTGTAGAGGTGCACCGCATGCCCCGAAGGTGCGGGGCCGCGCAAGAACTCTGACCAGTGACGACTCACCAATGCACTGTAGATGACGGGTTTCGCAACCGCTTTCTTCCCGATATGTTCGTCGTCGCCGTGTCGCAAACCCCCCAAACTCGAACCTGGCACTACGGCCTCGTCGCCAAATGGTGGGCGGAGTTCAACGAGGGCGGCCCCGAGGTGGACTACTTCCGACGACATGTCGAGCGCGGGCAACCTGCACTCGACGTCGCGTGCGGAACGGGCCGCCTGCTGATTCCGTTTCTCGAAGCCGGACTGGATGTCGACGGCTCCGATGTCTCGCCCGACATGATCGCGCTGTGCCGGGAGAGAGCCGAGCGCGCCGGCGTGAGCCCGACGCTGTTCGTCCAGCCGATGTCCGAGCTCGACCCGCCGCGTCGCTACCGCACCATCTTCGTCTGCGGGGGCTTCGGCCTCGGCAGCACGCGCGAAGGGGACGAAGAGGCGCTCCGGCGATTCCACGAGCACCTGGAGCCCGGTGGGACGCTGGTTCTCGACAACGAGAATCCGTACTCGGACGACTATCCGTGGAGCTACTTTCGGCGAGCCGAGCGAGCGCTTCTCCCCCGTCCCTGGAAGCCGCTAGAGACCGCAGAACGGCGACGCGGCTCGGACGGCGCAGAGTACGCGCTCCAGTCCCGAACCGTCGATCTCGACCCGCTCGAGCAGCGACTGACGTACGAGATGCGAGCCGGCCTGTGGCGCGACGGCGAGCTCGTGCTCACGGAAGAGCACGTGCTCCACATCAACCTCTACTTCAAGAACGAGCTGCTCTTGATGCTCGAGCGCGCGGGCTTCGTGGACGTGGTCGTGCACGGCGACCACCGACACGAGCCGGCGACGCGCGACAGTGCCTTCATCGTCTTCGTCGCGAGGAAGCCGGAGGGCTCCACGTAGTCAACGCCTCGTAGTCGGCACGGTCCTTCGCCGCCTCGGCGGGATCGTCGCGCGGTGACGACTTCCCCCGCCTGAGGAGCTCGAGCTTCACGACACGGGCGCGTGTTCCGTCGAGCTCGCGCGTCTCGTCACCCAACGGCTTCTCCGACCACAACGCCGTCCCGCTCCGCAAGGGAATGAGGACCGTGCCGTCGGGGCCCTCGACGAGAAACGTCAGCTCGAGGCGAACGCGGCCGCGCTCGTAGCCCGTCCCGCCGTCGTCGTCCTCGCTCGGTTCGATGCCTCCAGCCGTCCGCCTCGAGCACCGACCCGATCGCAAGGGCGTCATCGAGGTGGACCGCGACGTCGATGTCCTCGTGCCCACGCGTGATCGCCCCGACGTGGAAGTCGACAGCCCAGCCGCCGAACAGCCAGTAGTCGAGCCCGTTCGTGTCCAGCAGGCTGCCCGCGGACGCCAACGCCGCCAGCTGCTCCTCGGCGCTGGCGCCGTCCGCAGGAGTGGGCTCCCGTCCAACCATCCGGCGAGGATAGACGCGTGGTGAGCAGCTAGATGGCCGCCGCCCTCGCCTGGGGCATCCTCGCGGCGTCGTCCCTCGTGATCGGCGCACTCATTGCGCTGCTCTTTCCGATCGGTCGCCGGCCGGTCGGGCTGATCATGGGATTCGGCGCCGGCGTCCTGATCAGCGCGGTCGCCTTCGACCTCGTCGAGGAGGCGGTGGGCCACGCGTCGGGAAACGGCGCAGTCCTCGCGGGGATGTTCGCCGGCTGCGCCGTCTTCTTCGGCGGCGACTGGCTCATCGACAGACAGGGCGGCGGCGACCGAAAGGACGCGACGGGCGCGCAGAAGGAGGGCTCGCCGCTCGCCATCGTGCTCGGCACCGTTCTGGACGGCATCCCCGAGTCGATGGTCATCGGGCTCACCATCTACGAGGGAGGCGCTGTCGGAGCGGCCTATCTCGTGGCGGTGTTCATCTCCAATCTGCCCGAGGCGATCTCGTCGACGGCAGGCTTGACGATCGCCGGCTGGCGGAGTGCCCGGATCCTCTGGATGTGGATCGCGATCGCGCTCGTCTCCGGAATCGCGTCACTCGCCGGCTACAGCCTCTTCCAGAGCTCCTCGCCGAACACGGTCGCCTTCGTGCTCACTTTCGCCGCGGGTGCGATCCTGACGATGCTCGCGGACACGATGATGCCCGAGGCCTACGAGCATGGCGGCAAGCTCGTCGGGGTCGCGACGACGCTCGGCTTCGCGGTGGCGTTCGTCATCCACCAGCTGGACTGAGCTGTCCGGCGATGCGCTCCTGAGCCTCGACGTTGTCGAGCTTCTCGGCGACATTCGCCGCACGCTTCAGGAGGTCGACCGACTGCGTGCACGCGCCGAGCGACGACGCACGCTCTGCGGCGCGCTCGAGATATGCGAGCGCCTGCGAGAGATCGCCGGCGCGGGCGTGGTAGAAGGCGAGCCGCTCGAGCTCGTCGTCGAGCGAATCGGCGAACACCTGCTCGGTCGCCGTCGCGACTGCGCGGTAGAGCTCCCGGCGGCGCGCGCGTGTGAGAGTCGAGAGCGCGGCCTCCTGCAGCAATCCGTGCGTGAACGCGAGCTCGCGGTCCGGCGCAGGGTGCGTCTCGCGGACGATGTCGGCGCGGACGAGACGCGCGAGGTTTGCCTCGAAGTCGTCGATTCGACTCGCACGTGCGAGCACGTTCGCAGAGAAGGTCCTGCCGAAGACGGCGGCGACCTGCGCCACACGTCGTGCGTCGCGCGGCAGCGCCGCGATGCGCGCCACGAGCAGGCTCTCGAGCCCTGTCGGGAGTTGTGCAGCGGGAACGGTGAGCGCCCATGTCCGCCGCGCGACCAGCCCGCCGGTCTCGAGCAACGAGCGGAGAAGCTGCTCGACGTAGAGGGCGTTCCCCTCTGCGCGGGAGATCACCTCGCGCCGCGCGTCATCGGCGAGCTCACCCGGCGCGAGCTGCGTCAAGAGCTGCTCGGCTTCAGCCTCGCTGAGCGGCCCGAGCCTGAGCTCGACGAGGCGTTCCGCGTGCGCCGTTCGAGCGCGCTCGAGCAGCCGCCTGTCGCTCGAGTCCTGCGCGAGGCGGCTCGTGGCGGCAATCGTCAACGGAACGTCACCGAGCAGATCGAGCAGGCTCTCGACGAGCTCGAGGGTGCGGTGGTCGGCCCACTGGAGGTCGTGAAGCGCGAGCACGACCGGCTGACGGCGGCACAGGCCGCGCAGCCAGTCCGCGTACGCACGGCGGAGACCAGAGCCGAACTCGGCTGCCGCCCCGTCGCTGAGCTCGAGATCGGCCTCGCCGCCCGCGCTCGAAGACACGAGCGTCGTGAGGTAGGGAGCCGCGTCGGGCCCGAGGCTCAGGCCGGCCAGGTCGTCGATCGCCAGCCAGCCCTTGAGCGCCTCGGCGACCGCGTGGTACGAAGGCTGGCCGCCGTAGGAGGCGCACTGACCCTCGAGCCAGAGCGCATCCCCTTGGATCTCGTCTCGGAACCACTCGAGCAGGCGCGTCTTCCCGATCCCCGGCTCGCCCTCGAGGACGACAAGCCCGCCGCGACCGGCACGGAGCTGGTCCGCCACGCGTTTCAGCGCCGCCGTCTCGTGCTCGCGCCCGACCAGCGCCGACTGATCGTGGCGCGGCCGGTCCGGCCGCGCCCGAAGCAGCCGCCACGCCTCCACGGGCGTCTCGCGACCTTTCACCGAGATGTGGCCCAGCGAACTCACGAGGAACCGGCCGCGGAGCTTCTTCGCGGTCGCGCCGCCGATCGCCACCGTCCTCGGCTCCGCCGCGGCCTGGAGCCGCGCCGCGACGTTCATCGTGTCGCCGAGGGCGACTGGATGGCGCTCAGCGGAGCCGACGACGCCGACGGCGACCTGGCCGCTGTTGACGCCCACGCGGACGCTCAGGTCGGGCAGGTTCCACGTCCGTCGCGCCTCTTCCGCATAGCTGTCGATCGCGGCGACGATGCCGAGCGCCGCTCGCGCCGCACAGTCCGCGTCGTCCTCGTTCGCGGACGGAAAGCCGAAGAAGGCGGCGATCCCGTCGCCCATGTATGCGTCTATGGCGCCGCCGAACTGCTCCACCGCCTGGCACATGCGGTCGACACAGCCGCGGATCAGCACCGTGAAGTCTTCCGGGTCGAGGCGCTCGGCGATCGCGGTCGAGCCGACGATGTCGGCGAAGAGCGCGCTGACGGGGCGCAGCTCGTCCTCCGCCAGCACCGGCGTCGGGGACGACTGCTGAGCCGACTGGGAGCCGGCCGCATGTGCGCCGGCCGCGACCGAGATGACCTCGATGCGTGTCGTACCGATCTTGATCACGTCAGTCGGGCTCAGTGCGGTCGAACCCGTGATCCGGTCGCCGTTCACCCAGGTGCCGTTCATCGATCCGAGGTCCTCGATTTCGAGGCCGTCGCCCGATGCAAGGAGCACGGCGTGTGCACGCGAGATCTCCGGATCGTCGATGAGGAGATCCGCGTCGTCGCCGCGGCCGACGGTGACGTGGCCGACGATCTCGACGTGCTGGCTCCCTCCCGTGCCGTCGAGGAGCGCGACGACCGCCGAGGGAGCCGAGACGCGCACGACTAGGCGACCTTGCCGATCCGGTGGTGCCAGAACCGCCACCACCCGTACAGGCCCTGGATGATCACTGCCGCCCTCGCGTGCGACGGCAAGGATGTCCGTGTGGGTGTCCTGCCCGAGCTTGCGGTGCGTCCAGACGATCACGACGTCGTTGCCCTCGAAGTGGCAAAACCGTGAGCCGCCCGGCTTCGGGGCCGCGCCGGACGTCCCAGGATTGTGGAGCCACGTCCCCTCTCCACTCCAGCTCAGCCCGTCGCAGCGTCCGCGGTTGCGTGGGACGCCGGCGAGCTTCCGTTCCGCCTCGTACGCGTGTTGAACAGCAGCGCCGCTCGCGTAGGTGGAGATCTCGAGGTGATCGGGCGTGAAGCTTGTCGCGTCCGCGGGCGGAACGCACACAGCCGTCTCGACCGCCCCGGGTCGCGGCGTCTTCTGCGTCTTGCACGTGTCCCAGACAGGTGACGGCACGAGATCGGCGAGAGGATGGACGGCGCCCGGCTGCGGCGTCGAGGCCGTTGACGCCGCCGGGGCGTCGCTCTTCGTCAGGAAGTAGACGACGAGCCCTGACGCGGCCGCAGCGAGAACGACCAGGAGACCGACGAGGAGCCACTGCTTTGCCCCCGTCAAACCGCCCTTCTCCTGCCGGGCCGGCTCGGGCTCCTCGGCGGAAACCGCCGGCGGCGCAGGCGGCTCCGGTGGGACGGGCGGTACCGGCACTGCCGCCATCGGTTCCGGTGACTCGGGGACAACCGGCACCGGCGCCGACTGGATCGTCTCCGCGCGTGGCGGAGTGATCGGACCGTCGACGCGGCGGCCGGCTCCGGTCGCCGCGTGTCGCGCAGCGTGTGCGAGCTCGCCGCACGATCCGTAGCGGTCGTCCGGGTCCTTGGCCATCGCGGTCGCCACCACGCCGTCGAACGTGTGTGGCAGATCGGGCCGTGCGCGGCTCACGGAGGGCGGCGGATCGACGAGGTGTGCGTGCAGGACGGCGTGCTCGGTCCCGTGCGAGAAGGGCGGCGCGCCGGTGAGGCACTCGTAGAGGACGCACCCGAGCGCGTAGACGTCCGTGCGCGCGTCGACGACGCCTCCCTCGATCTGCTCGGGCGCCGCGTACTCCACGGTGCCGAGGAAGTGCCCGGTCGACGTCAAGCCGCGCGCGGTCGTCTGCTTCGCGACACCGAAGTCGGTGAGGTAGACGTGGTCGGTGCTCTCCTCGACGAGGATGTTCCCGGGCTTCACGTCGCGGTGGACCAGCGAGTGCGGCGTGCGCGGCGTCGAGCGCGCTCGCGAGCTGCTCGACGAGGAAGATCGTGTGGCCGACCCCGAGGCTGCCGCGCTTCAGAACCTCCTTGAGGTCCGGGCCGCGGACGTAGCGCATGGCGATGTACAGCAGACCGTCGGCCTCGCCCGCGTCGTAGATCGGGATGATGTTCGGATGGTCGATCGCCGCCGCGATGTGCGACTCGCGCACGAATCGCTCGCGGAACTGCTCGTCCCACGCCAACTCGGTCGTGAGGAGCTTCAGCGCGACCTTGCGGCCGAGCCGTACCTGCTCGGCGACATAGACGACGCTCATGCCGCCCCGCCCGAGGACCGACTCGATCCTGAAGCCGGCGACCTCGGTCCCGATCCGTGTGTGTGCCGACATCTCGAAGAGTTCGGCCATTATCGCCTCGAAACTCGGACCGATCCGAAGACGAAGACGCAAAAGCTGGAGCGAAATCTCCATTCGGACTTGACGGGCGAGGGCCCGCCCGCCTTCCCTCGAGCTGGATAGAGGTTTCTAGACGGCGACGACCACTTTCCCACGGGCATGGCCCTGGCCGAGGTATCGGAGCGCTTCTGGGAGCTCGCCGAGCTCATATCGCCGGTCGATCACGGACCTCATCTGCCCGGATTCGAGCAGATCACGCAGCGTCTCGACGTCATCTCCCGTGATCTTCGCCAGGAACGGGACGACCGTGCGCCCCCCGCGCGAGCGACGCGACCTTCAGATTCACGACCTGCCCCATCGGGCCCCAGAGCCGATTGTCCTTCGGGCCGCCGACGACGACCAGCCTTCCATCGTCGGCGAGCACGCGCTTCCACTCTCTCCAGGACCGGCCGCCGGCGATGTCGAGGACGAGGTCGTACCGGCCTCCGCGGTCGATGAAGTCCTCCTTCGTGTAGTCCACGATCTCGTCCGCGCCTAGCGACCGGGCCGTCTCGACGTTGTGCGTGCTGCACACGCCGGTGACCTCCGCCCCGAACGACTTCGCGATCTGCACGGCATACGTTCCGACCCCGCCCGACGCACCGTTGACGAGGACTCGCTGCCCGGACTGGATCGCGCCCTTGTCGCGAAGGCCCTGCAGTGCAGTGATCGCGGCCACGGGTACCGCCGCCGCTTCTTCGAACGAGAGCCTGGCCGGCTTCGGGACGATCGAGCGTTCCTGACGCACGCACACGTACTCCGCGAACGCGCCGTTCCTCGCCCCGAATACCTCGTCGCCCGGCTTGAACTTCGTCACCTGGGCGCCGACCGCCTCCACCGTCCCCGCGAAGTCGACGCCGAGCTGAGCTTCCTTCGGCCTGCGCAGTCCTGCCTGCAGCCGCGCCATGTATGGGATCCCCGTGAGCGTGTGCCAGTCGACCGGGTTCACCGACGTGGCGTGGACGCGGACGAGCACGGAGTCCTCTGTCAGCGGCGGCCTCTCGATCTCACGGAGCTCGAGCACGTCCGGCCGGCCGTACTCGTGGTACACAAACGCCTTCATCGTGGAGGTGACTTCAGGCATGAGCGGCGGCCAGGAGCAATGGCAGCTCGACGCGGGCGCACCGGAGCTCTACCAGCGCTATCTCGTGCCCGCGATGACGTCCATGTGGGCGGCCGATCTCGCCGACCTCGCACAGTTGCGCCCGGGCGAGCGTGTCCTGGACGCGGCCTGTGGAACCGGCGTCGTGGCCCGGGTGGCGGCCGAGCGTGTCGGAAGCACGGGCTCGGTTGCGGCGCTGGACCTCAACCGGGGCATGCTCGCGGTCGCCCGTTCGCTCCCGCCCGTCGCCGGCACGCCGATCGAGTGGCACGAGGGCAGCGTGCTCGACCTGCCGTTCGGCGAGGGCGATTTCGACGTGGTGTTCTGCCAGCTCGGACTGCAGTTCTTCCCCGACCGTCCGCTGGCGCTGCGGGAGATGCGGCGCGTGCTCGCCCGCGAAGGCCGGCTTGCGCTGAACGTGTTCGGTCCCATCGAGCACAACCCGGCCACGCATGCGCTCTCCGACGCGCTCGACCATCGGCTTCGCCCCGGCGCGTCTCTCGCGAAGCGAAACGAGCACACCCTCGCCGACACGGACGAGCTCCGGAGCCTCGTCGAGTCCGCAGGCTTCATCCAGGTCACCGTCGAGACGGCGACGAAGACCGTCCACTTTCCGTCTGCCGCGCACTACGTGCAGGTCCAGCTGTCGGGGACACCACTCGCGACGCTGTTCGCGGAGGAGGCCCTGGACGACAGGGAGCGCCTCGTCGAGGAGGTCATCGCCGACGTGAGCTCGGCGCTCGCGCCGTACGCCGTCGTCGACGGGCTCCAGTTCCCGCAGGAAGTCCACCGGCTGCTCGCCTTCATCGGAGGGTGAGCACGACGTTGCCCGTCTTTTGCCCTGTCTCGACGTACCGTGTCGCGTCGATCACCTCGTCGAACGGATAGCTCCGGTCGATGATGGCCCTGTACTCCCCCGCCTCGATGAGCTCCTTGAGAAAGAGGACGTCCTCCTTCGAGTAGCGGGCGATGCCCATCTTCACCTTCTTGTCGCCCACGACCTTCGTGGCGAGCGCGAAGAGCGGCGTGTTCCACATGAAGCCGGGGTCGGTCCCGATGAACGTGCCGTGCGGCTTCAACGAGCGCCGGCAGCGTGGGAACGAGAGCTTGCCGACCGCGTCGAAGACGACGTCGTACGTCTCGCCGTCCTTCGTGAAGTCGTCCTTGGTGTAGTCGAGGACCCGATCTGCGCCGAGTGATCGCACGAGCTCGACGTTCTTCGTGTTGCACACCGCCGTGACCTCGGCGCCGAAGTGCGAGGCGAGCTGCACGGCCGCGCTCCCGACCGAGCCCGACGCGCCGTAGACGAGGATTCCTCGGCCCTCGCTCAGATCGGCATCCCGGAGGCAGGACAGCGCGATGCATGCACCGTCGCACACCGCTGCGGCCTCCTCGAAGCTCATGCCGGGCGGCTTCCGCGCCAGCGCCGCGCTCTGACGCAGGCACACGTACTCGGCGTGCGCCCCGGAGCCCTTCACGCCGAAGACGTCGTCCCCCACGTCGAACTCCGTCACCGAGGGGCCAACGGCCTCGACCACGCCGGCCAGCTCCATCCCGAGGATCCTCCGCTTCGGCCGAAGGAGACCGGTGAAGAACCTGCTGACGAAGAATTCGGCGCTTCGGAGCCCGGTGTCGGTCCGGTTGACCGTCGTCGCCTCGACTTTCACGAGCACCTGGTCGTCATCGGGCGCCGGCCGTTCGACCTCCTCGAAGTGCAGCACTTCGGGAGGCCCGTAGCGGTCGTGGACGACAGCCCTCATCCGGCGCCGTCGACCGTGAGCACGACGTTCCCGGTCTTCTGCCTCGTCTCGACGTACTTCGTCGCCTCGATCACGTCCTCGAGCGCGTAGCGACGGTCGATGACCGGCCGGTACTCACGGGCCTCGATCAGCTCCCGGATGAAGACGATGTCCTCCTTCGTCCAGTTCGGAAGGACGAATCGCACCTTCTTGTCACCGAACTTCTTCGACCAGACGTGCGAGCCCCATGTTCCGAAACCCGTCGGTCGGGAGATAGATGCCGTGCGGCTCGAGCGAGCCCTTGCACCGCCGGAACGAGTGCATCCCGACCGCGTCGAAGATGACGTCGTACGTCTTGCCATTCTTGGTGAAGTCCTCCTGGGTGTAGTCGATCACCTCGTCCGCGCCGAGTGACCGCACGAGCTCGAGGTTCTTCGTGTTGCACACGGCGGTCACGTGCGCGCCGAAGTGCTTTGCGAGCTGGACGCCCGCCGTGCCGATCGACCCGGACGCACCGTAGACCAGGACCCGCTGCCCCTCGTGCAGGCCGGCCGCACGCAGGCAGCCCAGAGCAGAGAGCGCGCCGTCGGGAACAGCCGCCGCCTCTTCGAAGCTCATCCCCTCGGGCTTGCGCGTGATCAGGCCGGTCTCCCGGCGGCAGAAGAACTCGGCGTGCCCTCCGAGCGTCGGCCCGGTCGTCCCGAAGATCGCCTCGCCGACCTCGAATTCCGTCACCGCACCGCCGATCGCCTCGACCTCCCCCGACATCTCGGTGCCGAGAATCCGGTGCTTCGGCCTGCGTATGCCGGCCATGAACCGCCAGAGGAACGGATCCGCTGCGCGCCGATGGCAATCCGTCCTGTTGACGGTCGTCGCGTGGATCCTGACGAGGATCTCGTCCTCCTTGGGCACCGGTCGCGGGACCTCGTCCACCCGCAGCACGTCCGGTGACCCGTACCTGTCGTGGACAACGGCTCTCATGTGACTCACGTCCTTTCTCAGGTCCGCTGGAAGCGATGGATGGGGCCGCCGTGGCTCCACGCCCGCCCGGCTCGGTAGAGCTCCGCCGGCCTCCCGCCCGCTGGGCCGGGACGCGCCTGACGCCCGGTCGGGATGACCCACCCCTCCTCGGCCACCACGCTGCGCCGGAAGTTCGCTGCATCGAGCTCCACGCCCCAGACGGCCTCGTAGACCGCGCGCAGCTCGGCCAGCGTGAAGGTCGGGCCGACGAACTCGGTCGCGATGCCCGTCACCTCGAGCTCGAGACGCACGCGCTCGATTGCGTCGCGCACGATTCCCACGTGGTCGAAGGCGAGGTCGATCTTCCCCTTGAGGACGTCCTCGACGGGGATGAGCGCCGCTGCGGCGGCATCGGTGCCGCCGGAGACCACCCCGACGTCCCGCAGGACGGCGAGATACCCCACCGTGACCACGTTCATCCGTGGATCGCGCCCCGGATCGCCGTACGCGCCGAACTGTGACAACAGACTCGCTGCGTCCACGCCGGTCTCTTCGGCAAGCTCTCGCTTCGCGGCCTGGTCGAGCGTCTCGTTCGGCCGCTTGAACCCGCCCGGGATCGCCCACATGCCCTCGAAAGGCGCCTCACCACGGCAGACGAGCAGCACGTGGAGCATCCCCTGCGACATCGTCAGGACGACCACGTCCACGGTGACCGCAAAGGGCGGAAACTGCGACGGGTCATAGTCGAACGGGGGTCTCGAGTCCCTGGTTTTGGTCGGCATGACTGTTACCTTACGACATGGTTTTGGTCTTGTCAACCAAAACCCGACGCGGTAGGTTCCTTCGGTGCTCTTCAGCCCCGGGTCCCACGAGCGTCCGACGAGCGAGCCTTGGAACGCCGAGAGCGCGCGGCAGGCGATCCGGGAGATCGTGGAAGAGGCGGAGGATGCTTTCGACGACGGCTGGCCGGCGCACCCGCTCGACGAGGACGAGCCGCTGCGCTTCCGTTGTGTCTACTTCGGCGGCGCAGGCGTGATCCGTGCGCTCCACGAGCTCCAGGAGCGCGGGCTCGTCGAGCTGCGGCGCGACTATCTCCCGTACGTGAGCGGGGAGTACGTCCCGGACTTCCCCGAGGAGGACGAGGAGCGGAGCCTCCTCGCAGGCGACGTGGGGATACGCCTCGTTCGGCACCGCATCTCCCCCGCTCCGGAGAACTGCGATCGCATCGCGGAGCTCGTCGGCGCGAACGCACGCGATGCCCGACGTGAGCTGCTCTGGGGCAGCCCCGGCACGATGCTCGCAGCCGCTGCTCTTCGAGACTCGACCGGCGAGGCGAGGTGGTCGGAGCTCTGGGACGAGAGCGCCGCGTGGCTCGAGGACGAATGGGATCCCGAAGCCGAAGTGTGGACGCAGGAGATCGAAGGCTCGTCCGTGCGGTACCTCGGTGCGGCGCACGGCGCCGCCGGATGCATCCTCGGCCTGGCGTCGGGACCCGCCGATGTCGACGAGCGCGCTGCGAGTGTGGCACGCCGGTACGCGGTCGAGGAGAACGGCCTTGCAAACTGGCCGACGGTCGTGGATGCCGCGTTGGACGCGAACCGCGACGGCCAGATCCGGGTGCAGTGGTGCCACGGAGCGCCGGGGATCGTCACGTCTCTTGCCGCTCTCGCGCCGTACGACGCGGAGCACGAGCGGCTGATGTGCGCGGGCGGCGAGCTCGTCTGGCAGGCAGGGCCCCTGGCCAAGGGCGCCAATCTCTGCCACGGAACCGCGGGGAACGGCTACGCCTTCCTCGCCCTGCTCAGACGCACGGGTGACGAGGTCTGGCTCGAGCGCGCGCGGGCATTCGCCGTCCATGCATCCGCACAGGTCGAGCGCGACCGCTCGACCCACGGGCGCGGGCGCTTCTCCCTGTGGACCGGAGATCCCGGAACGGCGCTCTACCTCGCTGACTGCGTGGCGGGCGAGGGCACACTGCCCTTGCCCTGATCTTGCTTGAGTCGAGCGGCCCGCTCGGTCAGGTAGCGCTGCTCCGGGAGGCTTGTTGTACGCCTCGCCGCCGCGCGGTAGTGCTCGACGGCCGCCTCCCTCTCCCCCGCCATCTCGAGCAGATGCGCACGAACCGCGTCGACGCGGTAGTGACCGTCGAGCCGTTCGTCGACGGTGTCCAGGACGGCCAGGCCCGCGGCCGGGCCGTCCGCCATCGCCGCAGCCACGGCTCGGTTGACCGTGACGACCGGGTTGCCGGTCATCTGCTCGAGCAGCCCGTAGAGCGCGAGGATCTGCCGCCAGTCGGTCTCGTCGGCACGCTCCGCGCGCGCGTGCACGGCGGCGATCGCCGCCTGGAGCTGGTACTCGCCGACCGCGCCTCCGGACAGCGCGCGATCCAGCAGGGCCAGACCCTCGGACACGAGAGCGCGATCCCAGAGCGACCGGTCCTGCTCGGCGAGCGGCACGAGTTCTCCGCCGGCGTCCGTCCGCGCGGGACGTCGTCCGTCCAGGAGCAGCATGAGAGCGAGGAGACCGGTCACCTCGGCGTCGTCGGGGAGCAGCCGATGCACCATCCGCGTCAGGCGGATTGCCTCCTCGGAGAGCTCGGTCCGGTGCAGGTCTGTCCCCGCGCTGCTCGTGTAGCCCTCGTTGAAGATCAGATAGAGCACGTGGAGCACGGAGCGCAGCGCAGTCCGCTCCTCCTCTCCAACGGGCATCCGGAACGGCACTCCCGAGTCCTTGATGCGCTGCTTCGCGCGCGAGATGCGTTGCGCCATCGTCGTCTCGTCGACGAGGTACGCGCTCGCGATCTCGGTCGTGCTGAGCCCGCCGACCGCGCGCAGCGTCAGCGCGATCGCCGACGCGGGCGTCAGCGCCGGATGGCAGCACATGAAGAGCACCACGAGCGAGTCGTCCTGGTCGGAGACCTCCCTCGGCCGTGGATCTTGCAGCGCCGCGTTCTCCCGGTCAGTGCGGGAGCGCTCGCTGCGCCACTGGTCGATCATCCGGCGCTCGGCGGTCTGGATCAGCCAGCCGCGCGGCTTCTCGGGCACTCCCTCGTCGGGCCAATGCACGGCCGCCGCAAGGAGCGCCTCCTGCACCGCGTCCTCGGCGGCGTCGAAGTCACCGTGTCGGCGGACGAGCGCGCCGAGGACCTGCGGCGCAAGCTCGCGCAGCAGGTCCTCGACACCGGAGGGAACGTTCAGCGCTACCCGCCCACCCGTCTCGAGCCACGAATCCATCTCGGCGGCGTTGGACGGCGAGTGATCCATCACCTGCCGAACCTGGATCGGCTGCTGGGTCGCGACCCCGTCGGGCCCCGGCACGGCGGAGATCCTCCCCGCGATCTCGATTGCGCGCTCCTCCGAGTCCACGTCGACGATCTGGTAGCCCGCGAGCCATTCCTTGAACTCCTGGAACGGGCCGTCGGTGACGACCGGGGCAGTTCCGTCGGAGGTCACGATCTTCGCCAGGTCCGGGCCCGAGAGCACCTCGGACTCCACGAGCTCGCCGCTGGCAACGAGCTCCTTGTGCAGCGCCCTGTAGTGCTCCAGGTGTGCCTCGATCTCCTCCGGCTTCCACTCTTCCATCGGCGTGTCGACGACGCCGCCCTCGAAATTCACCACGAGCAGGTATCTGGTCATCTCACTCCTCGTCTTTCCGGGCCTCGAGCCCACTTTCGCAGTTGACACCCTAGGAACGGAGCGCGGCCGGCGTTCTCGACATCGGGCTCCCGGTGATGTCCTCGAGGCTCGGCGCACCCCGGATCGCGGGGCTGAGCGTTCCCCACAGCGCAAGCGCGAGCCCGAACGCCGCGAACAGCGCGATCGTCGCCCGGTCGGAGACTGCCTCGAGCAGCACTCCCGCCGCGAGCGGGCCGAGGGGCGCGATGAGGAGGGCGATCGTCGTCCGCACGCTCGACACGCGGCCAATAAGGCGATCGGGCGTGAGTGCGAGCTGGTAGCTGTTCACGACCGAATCGGTCGCCGGGATCGCGAGCGCCGTCGGAAGGATGCTCGCCGTGAGGACGTAGACGTTCGGCCAGATCACGAAGATCCCGCACCCGACCCACGTCCAGAGCTCGAGCAGGATCACGCCTCGAACGGGCAGCGTCCGCCGAATGAAGGACGACAGGAACGCGCCGAGCAGCAGGCAGCCGCCGAAGGCCGAGACGAGCAGGCCGACCGCCCCACCAGAGAGACCCTGGTCCTTTCCGATCACGACGACGGCGAGGAGGACGCCCGGCCCGATGAAGTTCGACAGGCCGTAGAGGAAGGCGCACGTCCTGAGGAACGCGTGGTGCCAGAGGAAACGGAAACCTTCGGCGAACCGCGCCCGCAACGGCGCACGGTCGACCTCGCGCTGCTCCTCGAACGGCGTCCGCATTGCGAGGAGGGCGATGGACGAGAAGACGTACGTCACCGCGTGGACGAGGAACGGCAGTGCGCGCGCGACCGAGAAGAGCGCGCCGCCGAGCGCGGGGCTCGCGAGCCCGATCGCGGCCTCGCGGCCCGTGACGACCGCGGTCGCGTCGGGGAGCTGGTGTTGCGGCACGACCGCGCGCATTGCCCCTGCCTGTGCCGACGCATAGACGAGGGCGCCGCAGCCTTCGACGAATGCGACGACGGGGATCACCCAGAAGGCGATCTCGTCGGTGAGGACGAGTACGCCGAGGGTCCCGACGGCGATCGCCCGCCAGACGTGGGCGCCGATCATCAGCCTCCGGCGACTCCAGTGGTCGGCCGCGAGCCCGGCCGGCAAGGCGAAGAGCGCCATCCCCAGCAGGCGCGCGAAGGTCACGAAGCCGGCCCGCGCGGACGAGCCGGTCAGCGAGAGCACGAGGAGCGGGTACGCGATCGCGGTCATCTGCGAGCCGGAGCTCGAGAGGAGGGCCGCGGTCTGGAGCAACACGAAGTCGCGGTTCCGGCGCAGCGGTGCGGCGGTCACGCGCCTGACCGTAACGAGCGGGTCGGCTCAGAGCTCCTTTAGCGCGCGAACCAGGCGGTCGACGTCGTCCTCGTGGTTGTAGAAGTGGATCGTCAGGCGGAGGTTGCCGTCACGGGTAGCCGCGACGATTCCCCGCTCGCGAAGAGCCGCAACGAGCGCGGGGCCGTCGCGCTCGCCGAGCGGGACCGCAACGATCGTGCTGCCGTTCGCGCGTGACGCCGGCAGCGGCGGGAAGCCCGCATCGGAGATGGCGAAGCGAAGAAGCGCGGTGAGCTCGGCGTTCCTCTCGTAGATCGCCTGAGAGCCGAAGTCCTCGAACACGGTCAGCGCGGACTCGTTGCCGACGGCCGCGAGCCAGCTGATGGAGTTGTCGAAGCGTGATGCAGTCGAGGAGAGCTCCATGGTCGGGCCGAAGAAGCTCTCGAGCGGGACCGCCCCCGCCCTCCAGCCGGCGTTGATCGGAACGAAGTCGTCTCGCACACGCGGGGAGAGGTAGCAGTAGCCCATGCCTCGCCCGGCATGCAGGAGGAACTTGTGGTCCGCTGCGGCCAGGACGTCGACGTGGTCGAGCTCGGCCGCGACGGGGACGGCGCCGAGCATCTGCGACGCGTCGAGGAAGACGAGCGCGCCGGCCTCCCGCGCCACCGCGCTGACGGCGGCGACGTCGGAGCGGTGGCCGGTCGCGCTCTGGACGCCGCTGAACGCGACGAGCCGCGTCCCGCCGTCGACGTGCTTCGCGACCTCGTCGGGCTCGAGGCCGCCGTCTCGGAACGGCACCTGACGGACGTCGTAGCCCTTGAGAGCGAGCAGCCGCCACGGAAAGTGGTTCGAGCTGTACTCCCGCTCGCCGATGACGACGTTCTCGCCGGCGTCTGCCCGGTCGAGCTGCGCGGCGACGAGGCCGGCCGCGGACGACACGGACGGGATCAGGGCGACGTCGTCGGAGCTCGCGCCCATGACGGCGGCCGCCGAGGATCGGGCGTTCTCGGCGGCCGCCTCTCCACGGACGAAGTCGAAGCCGCTCGTCGCCCACTCGCCGATCAGCGCGGAGTAGGCCTCCTCAACTGCCCGGCTCGCCAACCCGACGGCAGCCGTGTTGAGGTAGGCCCATTCCTCGGTCGCGGGGTAGAGGCGGCGTGCCTCTCGGACGTCCGGAGCGCCGGTCAGCGGCGTGTTCCGAGCACGAGCAGGTACTCGCGTGTGTGGACGATCTCGCCGTCCACGCGGTAGTTGGTCTCGAAGAAGTCGACCCAGTCCTTGTGGAGCTCCTCGCGGCGGTCGCCGAGCGAGTCGGCGAGCACCTTCGTCGGACCGTAGCTCGTGGAAAAGAGCTCCCAGTAGTCCTCACCGCTCGGGACGCGCAGTTCCGAGACATGCTCCTCGAGCTCGAGGTCGAACGAGTCGCCGAGAAGCTCCCGGACGTGGTTCTCGTCGCCCCAGGCGAACGGGCTGCTCGGGGGCGGCGCCGCCATGTATGGCGCCATGACCTTGAACATCTTCGCCAGGCCGCCCGTCGGCGTCCAGTTGCCGAGCGCGATTCGGCCTCCGGGCGCGGTCACGCGCGCGAGCTCTTTGGCCGCGGCTTCGTGATCCGGCGCGAACATGATCCCGCAGGCCGAGGAGACCTGGTCGAAGCTCCCATCGGGAAGGTCGAGGTTCTCGACGTCGCCCTGGACGTAGTCGATCGAGAGGTTCAGCTTGCCGGCGCGCTCTCGCGCTGTTTCGAGCAGTGCGGGCGCGAGGTCGAGGCCCGTCACGCTCGCGCCCGCCGCGGCGGCGCGCTCGGAGACAGCGCCGGTCCCGCAGGCGAGGTCGAGCCAGCGGTCGCCGGCCTCGGGCGCCAGCCGGTCGATGATCATCTCGTGGACGTCGGAGATCGTCTCCGTGATCCGCTGGTACGGCCCCTGGCCCCACATGACGCTCTGCCGCTCTTTCAGCTCTTCGTATGCCACCGCAGCCTCCTTTGATTGGGTTTCCCGTCTACCGGACGGTGGAGGCAAACGGTTTTCTTCCAGCGGCGCGGCCGCCGTCGCTCCGGGCTCCTCCTACAGCCTGGCTCTCCTTCCCAGCGCCTAGCCGGGGACGGCCGAGCCCTTCCCTAGACTTTTTTCGCGAATGCGTTTGCGTCCGCCCTCACCGGCAATGGTCGTCGCCTGTCTGGCTCTCGTGATCTCGCTCAGCGGCACCGCCTTTGCCGTCTCCACGGCGCTGCCGCGGAACAGCGTCGGCCCCGCTCAGCTGAAGAACAACGCGGTCAACTCGGCGAAGGTGAAAAACGCCTCGCTCCGTACCGCCGACTTCGCACCCGGCCAGATCCCACGAGGCGCGCAGGGACCGGCCGGCCCGCAGGGGCCGGCTGGAGCGAGCGGGCTGCAGTTGATCTCCGGGAGTGGCACGTCCAACAGCACCAGCCCGAAGACCCAGCAGCAGGACTGCCCGGCGGGTAAGCGGGCGGTAGGTGGCGGCGGCGTCATCACCGGCGCGCTCATCAACACGTTCCTCTCGGTGAGCCGGCCGACGGATCCGGGCACCGGTTGGATTGCCACCGGTCGCGAGTCGACCGGTGGAAACGCGGGCAGCTGGGCCGTGCAGACCTGGGTTATCTGCGCCGCCGTCATGCCCTAGTCCTGCCGGGAAAAGAGAAGGCCCGAGGTCTCTTCGCGTACGTTGCTGGCATTCCGGCACCGGCGCCTACGCTGCCGCTCGCGACCGACCTGTCGTCGTGCGGGTCCACAGATTGCCGCTGCACCGGCGGGCTGAGTCCGTTGAGCGCTGGACCCGTTCGGGTCATCCGTGCAGCTGGTGCGTTGGCTACGAACGTCCCGGGGTTGTTCCACCAGATCGCGACCGATTCAATGAACTCGTGGTTCAACCAGTCCAGTTGGTCTCGGCTCTCGGAGCCGCCTTTCGAAACGAGAACATTCGGCGGCTGGAGCTCGCCTGGGGTACGGCGATTGCGGCCGAGTGGGCGCACTTCGTCGCGCTCGGCGTCTTTGCCTACGAGGAGGGCGGCACCGCCGCGGTGGGCATCGCGGGGCTGGTTCGGTTGCTGCCGGCAGCGGCTGTCGCACCGTTCGCCGCGTCGTTCGGCGATCGGTTTCGCCGCGAGCGCTTTCTGTTCGTACTGACGCTCCTCGGTGCTGGTGCGCTCGCCGCCTCCGCCGCAGCCGCGTTCGCAGACAACCGTGTCCTCGTGTTCGCGTTCGCCAGCGTTGTCGGAGTGGCTGTCACGTTGACCCGGCCGGCGTTGCAGGCACTGCTGCCGTCACTCGCGCGGACACCGAAGGAGCTGATCGCGTCGAACGCCGCGACCTCGACCATCGAGAGTGTCGGAACGCTCGTCGGACCGGTGGTCGCAGGAGTGTTCGTGTCCGTCGCCGACGTGGCCACGGTCTTTGCCGTCGGAGCTGCTGCGCTTGTCGTGGGCGCCGTCCTCCTCGCCCGGATCAAGGTCGAGAGCCGCGTCGGCCTGGCAAGCGAGATCGACGGCGCGGAGCCTCCGGCGCATGATCGCGGATGGGTTCCGGACAGTCGTGCACACGGGCAGCGCCCGCCTCGTCGTCGGCCTGATCGTCGCGCAGACGTTCGTCCGCGGATGCCTCAATGTCCTCATCGTCGTCGCGGCCTTCCAGGTCTTCGACGGGGGCGCGGCGCAAGTCGGCTACTTGACGGCCGCAATCGGAGTCGGGGGACTGATCGGGGCGATCGGAGCGATGACACTCCGCGGCGGTCGACTCGCTGCTCCCTTCGGGCTCTCACTCGTGTTCTGGGGTGTACCGATCACGTTGATGGCGGTTCGACCGTATTTCGGCGCCGCGGTCGTCCTACTGGCGATCGTCGGCGCGGCCAACAGCGTCGAGGACGTTGCGGTGTTCACGCTCCTCCAGCGGCTTGTCCCAGATCGCATGCTGACCCGCGTGCTCGGACTCGTCTGGGGCCTCGCGATGGGTGGAGTTGCCGTCGGCTCCATCGCCGCGCCGGCCGTGGTCAGAGCAATCGGGCCTCGGCCGGCTTTCGTGGTCGTCGGGTCGATCCTCCCGCTACTCGCATTGCTCGCCTACCGAAAGCTCACCGCGATCGACAGGACCGTCGCTCCGGCTCCGGAGCTCGAGCTCATCGATCGCGTCCCGTTGTTCGCTCCGCTTTCGATCGCAACAAAGGAACAGGTCGCGGCGAGCCTTCTCCCGGTGTCGTTTGCTGCGGGAGAGATCGTCATTCAGGCGGGCGATGCGGGTGACCGCTTCTACATCGTGCGCGACGGTGAGCTGGACATCGATGCCGACGGACGCCACTCGACCGCGCACGAAGCCGACTACTTCGGTGAGATCGCACTCCTGCGCGACGTCCCGCGAACGGCAACGGTCAAGGCTGCGGTGGACTCCAACCTGTACGCGCTGCAGCGCGTTGATTTCCTGTCAGCCGTCACCGGACACTCAGCAGCCCATGCCGCCGGGGAGGCGATCGCGGAGACACGCCTGAAGCGGGCTACGGCGCAGCGCCGCTGAGACGGCACGGAGCCCGGCCGATTGGCCGGGCTCCGTTGCTTCGACGACGGGTCTCTACCGGAAGCGCACGGTGAGATCGCGCTGAACCTGGGCCGACTGCTTCCGCAATGCCTGCAGCTGATCCGCAGGGTTCGGGACGCCCGGGAAGAGAGCGTCGCCGATCGTCGGGATGAACTGCGGCGGGACACGAACGTGCGTCGCCTGCTCGTAGTCGAACGCAAGGCCGAGCAGTTTCGGCTCCGCCCAGCGGCCGCCGATGAAGGTGATCCCGAGCGGCAGTCCGGCGTCGAAGCCGGCGGGCACCGTGATGTCGGCATAGCCCGACACCGCGGCCGCCGTCGACGAGCCCACGAAGTACTCGAAGTGCCCGTTGAGGTCGCCCTCGGCCGGATTGTCGTTCGTGGGCCATGCCGGGCCGTTGGTGAGCGCGATGATCGCGTCGAGGTGATTCGCGGCCATGACCTGGTCGATTGACGCCTGAACGGGCGGCGTCGTCGCCGCGCGGAGGGCAGCGCAAGCGGCGTCACGGCCGTTCGTCGCCTCGGCACCCTCGAAGACCGCATCGTTCCACGGTCCTTCGAGGTTCGGATGCGCCTGGTCGAAGGCGATCAGGTCGGCAAGCGTCTTGCGGGTACGGCGGCGTTCGTCACCGGGTTCGTGCCGTGGACGTAGGTTTGGAGGTAGGTCGCGATGTCGGTCTTGAACTCGCAATTGCAGGGCCGGGCCCTCGTTGACGGTCGCCGACAGGTCGATGTCGGTCGGGTCGACCACGGTCGCGCCTTGGGCCTTGAGCGCGGCGATCACGTTGGCGAGGATCGGCTCGACGACCGGTCCCACCAACACCGGGTCGTAGGTGCCGGCGCGCCAGACGCCGATTCGAGCGCCTTGCAGCGCCTTGTTGTCGAGGAACGGCGTGTAGTTGGGGACGGCGTGGCCGGCCTGCGCGGCGGTCGCGGCGTCGTTCGGGTCGACGCCGGTCGCTGCGCCGAGGAGTACCGCGGCGTCGGTCACGTTGCGGGCGATCGGGCCGGCGGTGTCCTGGTTGGCGCTGATCGGGATGACGCCTGCGCGGCTCCACAACCCGAGTGTCGGCTTGATCCCGACGACGCCGTTGGCGCCGGACGGGCAGACGATCGAGCCGTCCGTCTCCGTGCCGACGGCTGCGATCGCGAGATCAGCGGAAGCGACGACGCCGGAGCCGGAGCTCGAGCCGCACGGGTTGCGATCGAGGACGTAGGGCATGTTCGTCTGGCCGCCGATGCCGCTCCAGCCGCTCGACGACGGGCCGGACCGGAAGTTGGCCCACTCGGACAGATTGGCCTTGCCGATGATGATCGCGCCGGCGGCCTTCAGCCGCATCGCGATGAACGCGTCGCCGGGCGTGCTCCCGGCGAGTGCCCAGGAGCCGGCTGTCGTCGGCATACCGGTGGTGTCGACGTTGTCCTTGACGATGATCGGAATCCCGAGCAGCGGAACGCTGATCGCCGTTCCGCCGCGCCGGTCGGCCGCTCGTGCGTCGTGCAGCGCCGTCGGGCTGACCGTGATCACCGCGTGGAGCTTCGGGTTGAGCTCGCGGATGCGCCGGAGATAGAAGTTCGTCAGGTCGACGGAGTTGAAGCCGGCCCGCGTCCATCAACTTCTGGAGCTGCGGGATCGTCGTCGCGTCAGTTGACACCGTCGATACCGGCGACCTTGGTGTTCGGCGAGTCGGCTGCGAGACCGGTCGACGCCGTGGCGCCGGATACGCCGAGAAAGAGGGCGAAGAGGGTCGTCAGAAGGAGAGAAAGCCGAAGTCGGCTGCTCATCGCGTGACCTCCACTGGCTTGGGTGTGGTGGACGCTGCGATCGGCGGGCTGGGCCCCCGATCGGGCGGCGCGATTCTATAACTGTCCCGCCGGGCCCCTCGACCAAACCTGACTGTTCTCGGTAGCGGTCCTCCTAGCTCCAGAAGGCGTCGAACGCCGCCGGGTCGCCCGGCACCGCGAGCACCTCCCGCAGCTCCTCGCCCTGGAAGCGGAAGACGAGGGCTTGCGGGATGTCGAGGTCGAGCCCGTTGCGGCTGCCGACCGCTCGGTAGAGGGCGACAACGAGCTCGTCGCCGCCCCAGACGTCGACCACGTCCGTCCGGTAGGTGCCGCCCGTGAGCTCGGCCGTTCGCCGGAGGAACTCGAAGATCTCGGCCCGGCCACGGTACTCGCCCGCCATGGCGCTCTGCCCGGGAACGCGCCAGACGACGCCGTTGCCGATGAGACGGCCGACGGTGATCGGGTCGCGCTCGGCGAAGGCCCTGAACGCGTCTCGAACGCGGGCGACGTTGTCCACGCGCGTAGGTTTCCACGGATGCGGTGGACGCGTTTCCGAGTGCTGGTAACCCGGGCCGCTCACGATGGCTGACCTTCCGGACGCCGAAGGACTAGAGCGCCGCGACGAACACCGTCTTGAAGGCGAAGTCGTTCAGCCTGACGGGCCGCGCGAGGATCTTGCCGTTCTGGTTGACCATGGTGATGGCGTCGCCCGCCGTGAGCGACCGACTGCCGACCGTGCTGAAGGCACTGATCTCGTCGAAGTAGACGACGCCGAAGCTCGCCAGCGGGTGAAAGAACGGAGGCTGGCTTGTGTCGCCGGTGCGAGTGACGCCCGCGTTGATCGTGACGGCAGGGGGAAAACCGGTGTTGATCGCAAAGCTGATCGACTGCTCGGTGGTCTCGTTGGCGAAGAAGTAGGCCGCCTTGCCGTTGGTGTCGAGGCACAGGCGTGCCGCTGATCACATCGCCGGGGCGCACCGGCAGGTTGACGTCCCCGACGCCCTGTGCCCAGAGCGTGCTGGTGACGTTCTGCGCGGAGTCGACGGTCATGTCGACATGGACGTCGAGGAAGCCGAGACCGACGAAGGTATGGAAGTGGTTGATCGGGTCGAACTGGCCGGGGCTGTACTGCAGGTCGGGCACCGTCCAGGTGACGAACAGGGCCGTGAAGTTGCCCGAGGAGAGGAAGAACTGGTAGCCGCACGACTCGATCGGGTCCGGACCGAACGGGAACGAGAAATCAGTCCCGGCCGGGAATCTTGGCCGGGAGTCCCTTCTTGTTCGCGGTCTTCGTGTTCGGCCGCGGCTCGAGATGCTCGAAGCCGCGGTAGTTGGCAGCCTGTCGCTCCCACAGCGCGGCCATGCCGGGCTCCTTGTGGGGGTCGGGTCGCAACGGCAGCCCGTACTTCGTCAACTCCCGTTTGGTCGCCGCGAACGGGTCGAAGTCCTGCGGCGGGTGGCGGGTAGAGACGAATCTCCTTCTTCGTCGCGGACGTCTTCCTGGCGGGCGCTTTCCTCTTTGCGGCCATGACAACCTCCTTGTGGCAGCCCACTCGAGTGGCGGCTTGATCGAGTCGGGGGCGGCGGCCTCGAGGGACCCCGCCTCAGGTCCGTTGTCTCGGAATGTGGATCTTGCCTGATTGCGCGTTGCTTGGCGCCAATCCGCTGTTGGCCTCGTGCCCGTGCGCATGGGCCTCGTTTGCGTAGCATCGGCTCGTGCGCGAGTTGCTGGCCGGCCGGTGACCGACGCGTCCGTGTCAGCGGACCGGGCGTTCGCCCCGAGCCCCGCTTTGTCGGCGCGGCGGCTGATCCTCCCGCTCGCGCTAGCGCAGTTCATCTGCAGCTTCGCGGGCTCGAACATGAACGTGATGATCAACGACATCAGCGAAGACCTCGACACGACGGTCAAAGGCGTGCAGACGGCGATCACGCTGTTCCTGCTGATCATGGCGATCCTGATGATCCCGTGCTCCAAGCTCACCGACCGCTGGGGCCGCAAGCGGTGCTTTAACGGCGGTCTCGCGCTGTACGGGGTCGGTGCACTGCTCAGCGCTGTGTCTCCGAATCTCGGGGTGCTGATCCTCGGCAACTCCGTCTTCGAGGGCGTCGGGACCGCGCTCCTGATTCCGCCCGTCTACATCCTCGCAACGCTGTGGTTCACAGATTTGACACGCCGCGCCTGGGCTTTCGGCGTGATCAGCGGGCTGGGCGGCATCGGCGCCGCGGCTGGGCCGTTGATCGGCGGCCTCATCACGACGGGAATCAGCTGGCGCGCAGCGTTCGTGTTCCAGGCGGTGGTCGTCGTCATCATCATCCTGCTCGGCCGTCGGATCACCGATCCACTGCCGGCGGACCCGACGCGGCCGTTCGACGGGGTCGGGGCGGCCCTATCCGGGGCCGGGATGTTCTGCCTGGTGTTCGGAATCCTGCAGGCTGGCAGCAACAACGTGCTCCTGATGGTCTTCCTCGTGATCGGCATCGTCCTGCTCGCCGGGTTCTACCTGTACATCCGGAGTCAAGAGCGGGCAGGCAAGGAGCCGTTGCTGTCCACCGGCCTGTTCAAGAACCGAACTTGTAACTTCGCGCTCGTCACCCAGAACATCCAGTGGCTGATCCTGATGGGAACCTCGTTCGTCGTCTCCGTCTACCTTCAGACCGTCCGTGAGTACAGCGCGATCAAGACGGGTGTGATCTTCACGGCGGCGACCGTCGGCATACTGATCTCGTCGCTCGGCGCCGAGCGATTCGCCAAGCGGCGGGCGCAGAAGACGCTGATCGTGTGGGGCTTCGTGCTCACGCTGACGGGAATCGCGCTGTTGATCGGATTGGTCGTCGCGTGGTCGAGCATCGTCGCCTTCGTGCCCGGCCTCTTCCTGGTCGGCTTCGGCCTCGGCGGAATGCTCACTCCCTCGGTCAACGTCGTACAGTCCAGCTTCCCCGAGGGGCAGCAGGGTGAGATCTCGGGCCTCTCCCGCAGCGTCTCAAACCTTGGCTCCTCCTTCGGCACGGCGATCGCCGGGACGATCGTGGTCGCCGCGGCATCACGCGGGAACGGCTCCTACGCGTGGGCAATGGCCTCCGTCGCGATTTTCGGGCTGATTGGTCTCGGGGCCGCGCTGCTGCTTCCGGCAAGGCCCGAGAAGCAGCCGATGGCCACGTAGACAGGCGTTCAGGCCAACTGGTCCGTTGCCTCAGTGAGTCCGCCAGACAGTCCCTCACGAACGCGAGCGAGTCCAGGAAATGGCTCCTGGCCGCCGCGTTCGGTCCGATGAGGCACAGAACGCGGGAAGGTCCACGGCCGCCTCACCGATGCTCTTGTAATTCCTGATCAGGACCGCCTCCAGGAGACGGAACAGGCGACGATGAGATCGACTGAGCACGAGGCGCCATCGCTTCGAGTGGTTCAGAGTCCAAGGGCACGATCCACGGTTGCTTGGTCGATCCCGTCGACCTCGACGAGCTTCTCTCGCGAACGTTGACCCCGGACGATCACCACGCGCGACGGGGCGACGGCCAAGCGCTCGGCTAGCAGGCGACACAGCGCGCGGTTTGCGCGCCCCTCGTGGGCCGGTGCCGCCACCCGCACGAGAAGCACTCGGTCCAGGACTCCAACGACCTCGTCGCGGTGGGCGCCTGCCCGCACTCGGACCGAGATCTTCGACTTGCTCATGAAGCCCATGATCGCGTCGGCCGAGAGGCGCCCAGAGCCACGGCTCGCTCGACTGGGTCATGTTCGGGAATGTCGACCGACGCCGTGAAGCTCGATCTGCCAGGAGTCGATGAGTTTTCGGTGGTTTGCTGGTCTCTATCGTGAACGCATCCGTTAGCGCCTATCGCCTGCAGCAATGACTTCGGGAGGTGGCATGAAGCTTCTTCTTACGTCCGGGGGCGTCGCGAACACGAGCATCCGCGATGCGCTCGTCGGCCTGCTGGGCAAGCCGATCGGCGAGTCCAGTGCCCTCTGCATCCCTACCGCGGAGTACGGCCACCCCATGTGCACGCCGGCCTCCGCCTGGCGGTTCATCGCCGGCCGGAGCCCGGCGCCCATGTGCGACCTCGGCTGGAAGTCGGTGGGCGTCCTCGAACTCACCGCGCTGTCCAGCATCGGCGAGGAGCGCTGGGTGCCGTGGGTCCGGGAGGCTGACGTCCTGCTGGTGGACGGCGGGGATGCGGCGTACCTGTCCCACTGGATGCGGCAGTCCGGGCTGGCGGACCTCATGGCGTCGCTGACCGACACGGTCTGGGTGGGAGTCAGCGCCGGAAGCATGGTGATGACCCCCCGCATCGGTGACCACTTCGTCAACTGGAGGCCGCCCACCGGCGGCGACAGCACCTTGGCGGTCGTCGACTTCTCGATCTTCCCGCACCTGGGTCACGAGCTCATGCCGGGGAACACCATGGCCGAGGCGGAGAGATGGGCGGCCGACATCGCGGGTCCGGCGTACGCCATCGACGACCAGACTGCCATCACAGTGGTCGACGGCACCGTCGACGTCGTCTCCGAGGGGCAATGGAGACTGTTTACCCCCAGTCTGGAAGTAACCCAATCGGTCTAGGAGACAACGCGTACTCGGATGCGCCAGCGTCCCTGACGCCTCCCCTGATGCGGCTCGCCAGTGACGCCCCCGCCGCGCCAGATGACCAGATCAGCCCGGACTACGCGTAGAGTCGGCCTCAGTCCGACCGACGGAGGAGCGAAGTGATGAGCATGTACGCAGTTGTCGACCCCGCGACCGGCGAGACGCTCAAGGAGTACCCGACGATCACGGACGACGAGCTGCGGGACGCGATCGCCCGCGCCGACCGGGCACACCGCGAGTGGTCGAGAGCTGCGACCGTCGCTGACCGCGCCTCGCTCGTGCGGCGCGTCGGCGAGCTGCACTCGGAACGGCGGAAGGAGCTTGCGGAAATCATCGTCGCCGAGATGGGCAAGCCGGTACGCCAAGCGCGGGGCGAGGTCGACTTCTGCGCGTCGATCTACGAGTTCTACGCGGACAATGCGGAAGCACTGATGGCAGACGAGCCGATTGAGCTCCTCGACGGGTGAGGGGTCGGCGGTCGTCCGCCGCAGCTCACTCGGCGTCCTGCTGGGGATCATGCCGTGGAACTTCCCCTACTACCAGGTCGCACGCTTCGCGGCGCCGAACCTGATCATCGGCAACACGTTTCTGTTGAAGCACGCGCCCCAGTGCCCGCAGTCGGCTGAGGCGATGGCGCAGATGTTCCGCGATGCCGGCTTCCCCGACGGCGCATACGTGAACATCTACGCCACGAACGAGCAGATCGAGTGGGTGATCGCCGATCCACGCGTCCGCGGCGTATCCGTCACCGGCTCCGAGCGCGCCGGCGCCGCCGTCGCGGAGATCGCTGGCCGGCATCTGAAGAAGGTCGTTCTCGAGCTCGGCGGCTCCGACCCGTTCATCGTCCTCGGCACTGACGACCTCGACAAGACGGTCGAGGACGCTGTCGCCGCGCGGATCGACAACGCGGGCCAGTCGTGCAACGCCGCGAAACGGTTCATCGTGATCGACGAGCTCTACGAGCCGTTCCTCGAGAAGTTCACGGCCGCGCTCACCGCTGTGAAGCAGGGTGATCCGCGCGAGCGCGAGACCGAGTGCGGGCCGCTGTCTTCTCAGGTCGCGGCCGACCGCCTCGAGGATCAGGTCCGGCGCGCGGTCGAGCAGGGCGCGACGGTCGTCGCCGGCGGCAAGCGCAACGGCAACTACTTCGAGCCGACGGTGCTGACGGACATCACGCCGGAGAACGACATCTACCGTGAAGAGCTGTTCGGCCCGGCCGCCCAGGTCTATCGCGTGCCGTCGGAGGAGGAGGCGGTCGCGCTGGCAAACGACACGCCGTTCGGGCTCGGCTCATACGTGATGACGAACGACCTGGAGCAGGCCGAGCGCGTCGCGGACCGGATCGACGCCGGCATGGTCTACGTGAACATCGTCGGCGCAGACGCTGCCGAGCTGCCGTTCGGCGGCACGAAACGCTCCGGCTTCGGACGCGAGCTCGGCCGCTACGGGGCCGACGAGTTCGTCAACAAGAAGCTGATCCGCATCAGCTGAGCAAGAGGATCGTGTCCTTTCCGGAAGGCACCTTCAACATGTCCGAACGAGCGGCTGGTGCTGCCGCCTCGGGCGGCCCACGCTAGGGTCAGCCGCATGATCGGACAGCGTGCGCTCCTGGTGGTCGACGTTCAGCGCGGCTTCGAGGATCCAGCGCTCGGACCCCGCGACAATCCCCAGGCCGAGGAGAACGTCGCCAAGCTGATTGCCGCATGGCGCCGGCGCGGCGACCCGATCGTGGTCGTTCAGCACGATTGGCGGGGTGGACCGCTCGAGCGCGGCACGCCCGGCTTTGAGCTGAAAGAGGCCGTCGCCGGCGAGCCCGATGTGCGCATTGTCAAGACAGTGCACTCGTCGTTTCACGGAGATGTCGATCTCGACGCATGGCTGCGCGAGCGCGGGATCGACGCGATCGCGGTGTGCGGGATTCAGACGAACTTTTGCTGTGAGACGACCGCTCGGATCGGCTCCGACCTTGGGTACGACGTGTGGTTCGTCCTCGACGCGACCCACACGTTCGACATCGCCGCCCCGGATGGCGAGGTGGTGCCGGCTGCCGAGATCGCGCGCATGACCGGCATCAACCTCCAGGACGAGTTCGCGGAGGTCGTCACGACCGCGGCAGCCTGCGCGTGACCTTCAGCCGGCGCCGCAGGCGCCGAAGTCACTCGAAGAACTGTTCTGAAGGCAGTAGGTCCGGGTCGAAGTCTCTTGGCCTTGGAAGTGGAGGCGGCGGGAATCGAACCCGCGTCCGCGGACGCACCGGACAGAGCGTCTACAAGCGTAGTCCGCGCTTTGAATTCGACCGCCGGCCGGAGGCGGACACCCTACCGGCGGCCTAGCCATCCTTTGGTGTCGCGCTTTGGGCGATTGGCTCTCCCTCCGCGCCGAGCCCGTTGTTGGCGCCGCTACCCGAGCCACGGGCCCAGCTCGGAGCGACGTCGCTACCTAACTAGAAGCTAGGCGGCGAGTGCGAGATTGTTCTTCGCACTTGCTTTGTTTGCCGGTGGATTTACGAGGCCTACCGGCGACCTCGGCTTGCGACTCTGCCGGAGAATCGACCACGTCGAAACCAGGTCGCCCCCGTATGTTCCATCGAAGTGTAGCCGCGGTCAGCCCACTTTCGGCCTGCCCACGCGGACGACCTGATACGCGGCGGTCGTTGGATTCGGGATCCCGAAGCGGGCGTTCACCGCATAGAGGCCCTTCCCGAAGTTGTCGATCGTGGTCGGGACGGAGAAGTCGCGATCGGTGATGCGGGTCACGATCCGTCCCGATCCGAGGTTCGCCGAGAGGGCAATCGCGGCGATCCGGTTGAGCTGGTTCTGGACGACGAACAGGGCGCGGCGAGCGAGCAGGATGCCGTCCGCGTTCGGCAGCGTCTGGCCGCCAAGCGAGATCTGGCGCGCGACGCCGGTTGCCGGGTTGATGCGGAAGAGCTTCCCCGTGCTGGTCTGGTCGGCGACCAGGACGCCGCCGTTCGCGGTCGCGTCGATGCCGTTCAGATTGAAGCCGTCGGCAAGCACGAAGTCACCGCCCAACTGAACCGTCTGGGCGGTGCCGAGGGCACCGCCTCCGCCGATCGGAACGCGGTACAGCACGGCCTTCCGCGAGTCGGTGAAGTACGCAGCGGCCTTCGTCACGACCACGTCGTTGATGAACGTGTCGCTGCTCGCGAACGTGTAGGTCTTGATTAGCGCCCCGGTACGGGCGTTGTAGATGTTTGCCTTGCCGGTGCCTGCGCCGGAGACCCAGAGCCGGTTGCGGTTGTCGAGCTCGATGCCGGTGGCCGCGTTGCCGGTGACACCCGGCACGAGGATCGCGCCCGCTCCGGTGCGAAGGCTGCCGCGGTAGACGGCGCCGTTGGCCACCGAGCCGACGTAGAACGTCGGGCCGTTGCCGATCTCGATTCCCTCGGGCTGGAACCCGCGCGGAAGCTGGATCACGTCCGGGAAGAGCGGCGTCCGAGCGCTCGAGCCCCCTGCGAAGACGACCGCAGCAGCCAGCAGCGCCGCGGCGAGTGAGAACGCGCGAAGCATCGGAAAAACCCCCTTGTGTTGCTGGTCGGCCTGCTTTCTGGAGGGTACGCGACCCGGACCGGACCGGATCGTGCCCCGGCGCACTAGCGCCGCGACTTCAGGGCCCGCTGCATGTCGCGATCCGCCTCGCGTTTCGCGATGTCTCGGCGTTTGTCGCGCTGCTCCTTGCCGCGCGCAAGGGCGAGCTCCACCTTCGCCCTACCGTCCTTGAAGTAGAGCCGCGTCGGGACGAGTGTCAGACCCCGCTGCGTCACCTTGCCCGTGAGCGAGGCGAGCTCCTTCTTGCGGAGGAGCAGCTTGCGGTCGCGATCCGGGTCGTGGTTCGCGATGTTTCCCTGGTCGTAGACGGAAATATGAGCGCCGACGAGCCACGCCTCTCCGTCCCGGAAATCGGCATAGGCCTGCTGGAGGGACGCGCGTCCGTCGCGCAGCGACTTCACCTCGGTCCCGGTCAGCACGAGGCCGGCCTCGACGCGCTCGAGGAGGTGGTAGTCGTGCCGGGCACGACGGTTGTCGACGATGAGGCGCTCTCCGTTGGACCGGGCCATGGAGCCAGTGTAGGTGGGCCTTGTATCTGGCCCGCAACGTCCTAGAATCCCTCCTTCAAACGGGGCCTCTAGGGAGAGGGAGACAACTTAACTGTGGCACGGGGAGGGTCGGGTCGCGCGGCAAGCGCGGCCTTGACGTTGAGAAGAGGACTCCTGGCGGCGCTCGCCGTCACGGTCATCTGCGGCACGCCACTGGCGTCCGCGATGACGGACCGCAGCGCCCGGGCGCTTGACGGCACCGCACCCGTGATCGATACGCCAGGTGACATAACCCGGCCCGCGACGGACTCGAACGGCGCGGTCGTGACTTACACCGTCAACTTCTCGGATCCCGACAACGACTTCGCGAGTGGAAGCTGCGATCCCGCCTCGGGCTCGTTCTTCAACAACGGGACGACCACGGTCAACTGCAGTGCGTCAGACGCGGCGGGAAACAACTCCAACGCGAGCTTCACCGTCACCGTCACGCCGCTCCCACCGCCGAATCAGCCGCCGACGATCTCGACCCCGGGTGACTTCTCCGTCGAGGCGACTAGTAGCTCCGGTGCAGTCGTGACGTACCCCGTCACGTTCGGCGATCCGGACGACTCGGTTGCGAGCTCCGGCTGCGATCCGGCCTCCGGGTCGACGCTCGGCCTCGGCGCGCACACGATCTCATGCAACGCGACCGACACACACGGCGCAAGCGCCACTGCATCGTTCACGGTCAACGTCGTCGACACCACGCCGCCGTCGATCACCAACGTTCCTTCGCCGTCCCCCATCGAGGCGACGTCGGCAGCCGGGGCAGCCGTGTCCTTTGCCACCCCAACGGCGACGGACGCAGTCACCGGGTCGCGTCCGGTCAACTGCTCGCCGGCATCCGGCGCAACGTTCCCGTTCGGGACGACGACCGTTCAGTGCTCAGCGGACGACGGAAACGGCAACAGTGCGAGCGTCACGTTCGGCGTGTCCGTGACCGACACATCCGCACCGAACCTCAGCTTGCCGGGCGACCAGACCGCCGAGGCCACGGGCCCGGGCGGCGCGGCCGTCAGCTTCTCGGCGAGCGCGACCGACTTCGGTGCATCAGTGCCGGTCGACTGCAACCCGGCCTCGGGGGCAACGTTCGCGATCGGGGCGACAACGGTGAACTGCGGCGCGAACGACGGCCATGGCAACACGGCCAACGGCTCGTTCACCGTGACCGTTCGGGACAGCACCCCTCCACAGCTGAACCTACCCGGGAACCTGACGGCGGAGGCGGCCAGCACATCCGGCGCGGCGGTCAGCTACTCGGCCAGCGCGACCGATTTTGGCGCGCCCGTCGGCGTCTCGTGCAACCCGGGCTCTGGCGCGACCTTCCCGATCACGACGACGACGGTGAACTGCTCGGCTGACGACGGCCACGGCAACGTCGCGAACGGAAGCTTCACCGTGCAGGTACGCGACACCCAGGATCCGACGCTCAACCTGCCGTCGGACATCAGCGCCGAAGCGACATCCGGTACAGGCGCGGCCGTGACATTCAGCGCGTCGGCCACCGACCTCGGCGCAGCCGTCAACGTCAGTTGCACTCCTGCCTCCGGAGCGACCTTCGCGATCGCGACGACCACGGTGAACTGCACGGCCAGCGACGGACGCGGAAACTCCGCGAGCGGCTCGTTCCAGGTGAACGTCGTCGACACCACCGCACCGACGCTGAGCAACGTCCCGGCGAACCTCTCCGTCGAGGCGAACGCGCCGGGCGGCTCGAAGGTGACGTTCACGCCGCCGACGGCTGTCGACCTCGGAACACCAATTGCCTTCGTAGGGTGCGATCCCGCCCCCGGCGCGACGTTCCCCCTCGGTACGACGACGGTCAACTGCACCGCGACCGACCCCCGCAACAACCAGGGCACCGCGAGCTTCACCGTGAACGTCGTCGACACGACGCCGCCGACGTTGAATCCCCCTGGGAATACCGGGGTTTACGCCACGACCGACTCAGGCATCCCAGCGGCTGATGAGGGTCCGGCCTCTCGCTTCGTCAATGGCGCACACGCGGCGGACATCGCGGATCCAAGCCCAAGAGTAAGTAACAACGCCCCACAGTTCTTCCCCGTTGGCAAGATCACGGTCACTTTTACAGCGACCGATGCGAGCGGGAACAAGACCTCGGCTTCGGCAACGCTGACCGTTCATCCGAAGCCCACACCGGGCACCACGCCGCCGCCGCTTCCCCCGCCCGTCGAGAACACGCCGCCATCCAACGTCCGGAGCGCCGCTGCCACTGCCGGCGACAGGCGGGTCGTCCTGCGCTGGGCGAAGCCCACCGAACGCGACTTCGACCACACGGAGATCACCCGCACGACCTCGGCCGCGAGCTTCAAGGTCGCCGGCACCCTCGTCTACAAGGGCACGGCCACGTCCTACGTGGACAAGGGCCTGAAGAACGGCACCAGTTACCGCTACCTCATCCAGTCGGTGGACAAGAACGGGAACATGGCCGCCGGCGTCGCGGTTGTCGTGACGCCCCGCGCCTCGCTTCTGAAGACGCCGAAGGCGGGCGTAAAGCTCAAGAAGGCGCCAAAGCTTTTCACCTGGGCCGTCGACCCCAAGGCGAACTACTACAACTTCCAGCTCTACCGCGGGAACACGCTGCTCTTCACGGGCGCCGGGGCAGCGCCGAAGAAGATCCTCAGCGTCTGGCCGATCAAGCCGCGCTTCACCTTCAAGAGCCCCTGGAAGTTCGAGGGCAAGAAGTACAGGCTCGCGAAGGGCGTCTACACCTGGTACGTCTGGCCCGGCTACGGCCCGCGCTCGGAGATCAGGTACGGCCCGATGCTCGGCTCGGCGACGTTCCAGATGACGAAGTAGTCGCGCCGCCTTAGCGGCTGGAGCCCGCCATCCAGCGGAGCGTGGCAACGAGGCTCAGCGTCGGCAGGATCGACAGCGGCAGAGCGACGGTCATGGAAAGCATCAGTGCCTCCCCGTGCTGATGATCGTGCCCAGCGCCGCCAGAACCAGCAGTGCGAGGAAGATCAGCCCTATGAACAGTCGCTTCTTCATGTCGCTCAGTCTCGACCACTAGACGGGCGAAGTCCCTACGGTTTTCCCTACCTCGAGGTGCGGTGTGCCTGTCAAAAAGCCCCTGGAATCAGGGCTTTCTGCGGCGGACGTGGGACAGCTCCACCTTTCCCTCGGCCTTCTCGATCTTCTCCACGAGCACCTCGATCCCGTCTCCGAGCCGGTAGGTGCCCCCACCCCGGCGGCCGACCAGAGCGGTGCCGAGGGGGTTCAGCTCGAAGTAGTCCCCGGCCAGCCGCCGGGCCGGGAGGTAGCCCTCGAACACCTCGCCGAAGCGAACGAACAGGCCCGAGTCGATGGCCCCGACGATCTCGCCCTCGAACGGGTCGTCCCAGCCGCGCTCGAAGAGGACCGACTCGAGCAGCCAGGCGAGGCAGAGCTCGTCGGCGAGGTACTCGACCTTGGCGGCTTCCCGCTCGCGGGCCGACGTGAGCTCCGCGAGACCGGGGAGATCCTCGGCCGGAGGATCCTCGGAGAGGCCGAGCTCCAGCAGCAGCGCCCGGTGGACGACGAGATCCGGATAGCGCCGGATCGGCGAGGTGAAGTGGCAGTAGGCACGGCTCGCGAGGCCCGAGTGGCCGAGATTCGCCGGGTCGTAGCGCGCCTGCTTCAGTGAGCGCAGGATCATCGCGGGGAACGCGCGGGGCCCACGGCCCGAACGGCGGACGTAGTCCGTCACCAGTTCGCTCGCCTCGGCGGCCACAGCGGCGGCGGTGGCAGGAGTGAGCTGCTCGGGCGCGGGCGGCGTGGGGACGTCCAGGTCGGCGAGCTTCCGGAGAAGGAGCTCGATCGCCTGGGGGTCGGGCCGTTCGTGGACGCGGAAGAGGGCCTCGCGGCGCCGACTCGCCAGCAGGCGGGCGACCGCCTCGTTCGCCGCGATCATCAGCTCCTCGACCAGGCGGTGCGATGTCGGCTCCGATTCGAGCCACGCTCGCGCGACGCCGCCGCGGCCGTCGAACTCGAATGCCGTCTCCGGGCTCTCGATGCGGAGCGCCCCACGCGCGAAGCGTTGGTCACGCATGGACCCGGTCAGCCGGTCGGTGAGCTCGAGCGCGCGCACGACGTCCGTGTCGGCCTCGCGCCGTTCCGCCTGGCCGTAGGTCAGTCGCTGGCGGCTACGGATGATCGAGCGGTAGACGATCGGCTCGCCGCTCGGTGGCAGCTCGACGGTGACGCACAGCCGGTCCTCGTCCGCCCGGAGGCTGCAGAGGTCTTCAGAGAGCTCGTGGGGGAGCATCGGCGCGACGTTTCCCGGCACGTAGGTCGAGAGGGCTCGCCCCGCTGCGCCGCGGTCGAGCGGTGAGCCGGCCGGGAGAAACGCGGAGACGTCCGCGATGTGCACCCAGGCGCGCAGACCGTCGCCGTCCTCCTGGACGCTGATGGCGTCGTCGAAGTCTTTTGCCGTGTCGGGATCGATCGTGAAACAGAGCTGCTCACGCAGGTCCACTCGGTTGGAGAGATCGGAGTCGGGTGCGTCGTAGGGCTCGAAGTCCGTCCGTGCGCCGCTGTGGACGAGCAGACCCTCGAGGACAACACGGATGTCCTTCGCCTTTCCGAGCACCCGCTCGATGCGCGCGCGTCCCCGCCCCGTGCGCACGACCGCGAGATCGCCCGGACCGACGTCGCCGGCACCCTTGCGGTCGAGCGGGACCGGCACGTTCGGCACGAAGTACGGCTCGCCGAGGAGGAGCTTGCCCCGCCGGTCGACCTCGACGACGAGACGGTCCGGTTGCTCGCTCAGACCTTGAGGAAGCGGCGGATAGTGAGTCCGGAGCCCGCGGCGCCGAGCAGAAGGCCCGTCGCGAGCAGGATCAGCGCGTTGAGGCCGAACGCCAGAGCGTTGACGTCGTCGCCGGCGTTGAGCGGGCCTGTGTGGAGCAGGGAAGGCAGGGCGATCTCCTTGCCCAGGATCAGCAGGATGATCGCGCCGACCGCTCCCGCCAGTCCGCAGAGCAGGCCTTCGAGCATGAACGGCCCGCGCACGAACCAGTTCGTCGCGCCGACGAGCTTCATCACCTCGATCTCGCGGCGCCGCGAGAAGATCGAGAGACGGATGGTGTTCGCGATGAGGAGCGTCGACGCGGCGAGCAGGAGCACGACGGCGATGATGAAGACCACCTCGATGACGCGCGCAAGCTTCAGCACGCGGTGCGTCGTTTCCTTGCCGAAGTCCACCTTGTCGATCCCGAGCCTCGGGTCGGCGCGGAAGAGTGCCGCCACCTTCTCGACGTCGTCGCCCGACTTCGGGGTCACGGTGAGCGCGTTCGGAAATGGGTTCGTCGGCAGCGACGCAACCTCTTCGGGGTGCTTCTTCTTCATGATCGCGAGCGCGTCTTGCTTCGAGACGAAGTCGACCTTCTTCACGAGCGGGCTGCTCCCGGCGACGCGCGCGATCTCGTTCATCTGCGCGGAGGACGCTTCCTTCGCGCACGTGTCGGGCGTGCAGTAGTAGACGTGCACGACGAGCTCGCGCTTCACGTGGTCGCTCCACGAGACGACCCAGCTTCCGAAGGCGATGAAGAGACCGAGCAGAAACATTCCGATGAGCACGGTCACGGTGGCGGCCAACGTCGTCGACAGGTTCGCTCCGAGCGACCGCAGCGACTCCGTGACGATGAGCTTCAGACGTTCCAACTCAACTCTCGTACCCGCCGCGGCGCTCGTCTCGGGCGAGCCGTCCTTCCTCGAGCGCGATCACGCGGCGGCGCATCTTGTCGACCATCTCGCGGTCGTGCGTGACCATGAGGATGGTCGTGCCCGCGCGGTTGATCCGGTAGAGGAGCTGCATGATCCCGACGGACGTGTCGGGGTCGAGGTTCCCGGTCGGCTCGTCGCAGACGAGGAGCGGAGGGTGGTTGACGAACGCGCGCGCGATCGAGACGCGCTGCTGCTCGCCACCGGAGAGCTCGTCGGGCAGAGAGTTCATCTTGTGCGAGAGGCCGACCATGTTCATGACCTCGGGCACTTTCCGCCGGATCGAGTTCGCGTTCTCGCCCTGAACCTTGAGCGCGTAGGCGACGTTCTCGGCCGCCGTGCGGCTCGGGAGGAGCTTGAAGTCCTGGAACACGCAGCCGACGTTGCGGCGGAGGAGCGGCACCTTCGAGCCGCGCAGGCGCGTGAGGTCCCGGCCGCCGACGACGATGCGTCCGCGTGTGGGCTCGAGCTCCTTCAGCAGCAGGCGGACGATCGTCGACTTGCCCGAGCCGGACGCACCGACGACGAAGACGAACTCGCCTTTCTCGATGACGAAGGAGACGTCCCGTAGGGCTGTGACATCCGGCTCGTAGACCTTCGTCACCGACTCGAACACGATCATCGCCCCCGGGCCGGCGACGGGAGCGCCGTCGATCGGCTCGGTCTCGGCGTGCGTCGCCGTCGGGATGGTTTCTTCGGTCTGAAGGGTTACGTCCTGCACCGCGTCCTCAAAGGGCGCGCGGTTCCTGGGCGCGCACCTGGCTGGAAGTTCGGCAAGTTTAGCTGAACACCTGGACGGCCCTTTCGGGTGCCTAGACGACCTTTCCCGCTGCTCTGGCCAACAAATAGGCATGGATAAAGGGGTCGAGATTGCCGTCCAGGACGCCCTGGGCGTTCCCCGCCTCGTACTCCGTCCGGTGGTCTTTGACGAGCTGGTAGGGATGCAGGACATAGCTGCGGATCGGGTTGCCGCCGAAGCCCATGCTGACGACGCCGCGCTCCTTCGCCAGCTCCTCCTCCCGTTCCTCCTCCGCGAGCTCCGCGAGGCGTGACTTGAGGATGCGCATGGCGGTCTGCTTGTTCGCCGTCTGCGAGCGTTCGTTCTGGCACTGGACGACCACGCCGGTCGGCAGGTGCGTGATGCGCACGGCCGAGTCGGTCTTGTTCACGTGCTGGCCGCCGGCGCCCTGCGCTCGATACGTGTCGATGCGGAGGTCGTTCTCGTCGATCTCGATGGCGCCGTCTTGCGAGATGAGCGGCGCCGGGATCACCTGCGCGAAGGACGTGTGGCGGCGATGTGCCTGGTCGAACGGGCTCAGGCGGACGAGACGGTGCTTCCCGCGCTCCGCGCGGAGGATGCCGTACGCGTTGTCGCCTTCCACGGTGAAGGTGGCGGACTTGAGCCCCGCCTCTTCGCCGGGGCTTGCCTCGATCACATCCGTGCGGAACCCGCGGTCGTCCGCCCAACGCTGGTACATGCGCAGAAGCATCTCCGTGAAGTCCTGCGCGTCCGTGCCTCCGACGTCCGACTGGAGCGTGACGACGGCGTCGCCCGAGTCGTACTCCCCGCTGAAGAGCGCCTCCTCCTGCAGACGCGCGAGCTCGTGGCGAAGGGGTGCGATCGAGGTGGCGATCTCCGACTCCATCTCGCCGTCCATCGCGTAGAGCTCCTGCGCGTCGTCGTAGTCGCGCGTGAGCTGCTCGTAGCGCTCGAGCTTGCGTGTGACGCGGCTGTGCTCGGTGGAGATTGCGGCGGCTCGCTCCTGGTCGTCCCAGAAGCCGGGCTCCCCCATCTGTTCCTCGAGCTCGGTGCGGCGGGCCGTCAGCGCATCCGGGTCAAAGGTAATCACGGACCCAGGCGAGCTGGTCCTTGATCTCCTCGAGCTGATCGCTCAACGGCTGCGTCGTCTCTTCGGCCACGGCGGCGATGGTAGCTCTAGGGAAGGGCGAGCGCGCGTCAGGCGCCGTGGCACTTCTTGAACTTCTTGCCGCTCCCGCACCAGCAGGGATCGTTGCGGCCGATGTTCTCCCGGTCGGACTTGACGATCGGACGCGGTGCGCCCGCGCCCGCCGTCGAGGTCGTGCCGCTGCCGGACATCGCCAGCGTCGCGGTCGCGGCTCCGCCCCCGCCGCCCGCCGCCGCGATCGCCTCGGCGCCCGCGACCGACTCGTGCGCGTACTGCAGCCCGCCGCCGTTGACCGCGGCCGCCTCCTGCGCGCGCTGGAGCTCTTGCGCCTCCTCCGGTGCGAGCTGCGCGTGGAAGAGCGTCAGGACGACCTCCTCGCGAATCGCCGCGCCGAGAGCCTCGAACATGATGATGCCCCTCGTGTCGGTACTCGACGAGCGGGTCTTTCTGTGCCATCGCCCGCAGGTGGACGCCCTCGCGGAGGTAGTCCATCGAGTCGAGGTGCTCGCGCCAGCGCTGATCGACCACCTGGAGGATCACGAACCGCTCGAGCTCCCTCATCAGCTCGGGCCCGAGCTCCTCCTCCTTCGCCTCGTACCGCTCGAGCGCCTCCTCCTGGAAGTCCTCGATCAGCGAATCGCGGGAGAGCGCGACCGCGTCCTCCTTGAGCTCGTCGACCGTGATCGGCTCTTCCTTGGGCTGGGTGTACAGCGCATCCATCTGCTTGACGAGGCCCTCGAGATCCCACTCCTCGGCGTACTCCTCCTGCGTGAACTGCTCGACGGTCCGCGCGACGACCTCCTCGACCCAGACGCGCACCTCCTCGGACATGTCCTCGCCCTCGAGGACCTGCGAGCGCTGCTCGTAGATCTTCATGCGCTGGATGTTCATGACGTCGTCGTACTTCAGGACGTTCTTGCGCGCGACGAAGTTCTGCTCCTCGACCTTCTTCTGGGCGCCCTCGATCTGGCTCGAGAGGATCTTGGCCTCCATGGGCTGGTCCTCCGGGATCTTGAAGCGCTCCATGATGCGCATGATCCGGTCGCCCGCGAAGAGGCGAACGAGGTCGTCCTCGCCGGAGAGATAGAAGCGCGACTCGCCCGGATCGCCCTGGCGGCCGGAGCGTCCGCGGAGCTGGTTGTCGATCCGCCGCGCCTCGTGGCGCTCGGTGGCCAGGACGTAGAGCCCGCCGGCCTCGACCACGCCCTCACCGAGCTTGATGTCGACGCCGCGGCCGGCCATGTTCGTCGCGATCGTGACCGCCCCCAGCTGGCCCGCGTCCTTGATGATCTCGGCCTCGCGCGCGTGCTCCTTCGCGTTCAGGACGTTGTGCGGGATGCCCTGGCGCGTCATCAGCTCGCTCAGGTACTGCGACGTCTCGACGGCAATCGTCCCGACCAGCACCGGCTGGCCGGCTTCGTGCCGCTCCTTGATGTCGCGCATGACCGCCTGGAACTTCCCCTCCTTCGACTTGAAGATGAGGTCGTTCTTGTCGTCGCGCTCAACCCGGACGTTCGTCGGGATCTCGACGACGTGCAGGTTGTAGATCTCGACGAACTCCTTCTCCTCCGTCTTCGCGGTGCCGGTCATGCCGGCGAGCTTCTCGTAGAGACGGAAGTAATTCTGCAGCGTGATCGTCGCGAGCGTGACGTTCTCCTCCTGGATCTTCACGCCTTCCTTCGCCTCGATCGCCTGGTGGAGTCCCTCCGACCAGCGGCGGCCCTCCATGATCCGGCCGGTGAACTCATCGACGATCTTGACCTCGCCGTCCTGGATCACGTAGTCGACGTCGCGCTTGTAGAGCGACTCGGCCTTGAGCGACTGGACGAGGTGGTTGACGAGCTGCGCGTTCCGCGGGTCGTAGAGGTTCTCGATCCGAAGCGCGCGCTCGACGGCCTCGATCGACGCGTGGCCCGGCGCAACCGTCTTGTGCTTCTCGTCGTACTCGTAGTCCGCGTCCGGGTTGCCGCCCTTCAGCAGCGGGTCGTGCTCGACGCCGTTCAACGAGCGCGCGACGCGGGCGAAGTCGTAGTAGACCTGCGCTGCCGCCTCGGGCTCGCCCGAGATGATCAGCGGCGTCCGCGCCTCGTCGATGAGGATCGAGTCGACCTCGTCCACGATCGCGTAGCTGTGGCTGCGCTGGACGACGCCGTCGAGACTGACCGCCATGTTGTCGCGGAGGTAGTCGAACCCGAACTCGGAGTTCGTCCCGTAGGTGATGTCGCATTCGTACGCGGCCTTGCGGTCGGCGAAAGGCATCATGTTCTCGATGTAGCCGACGGTCATGCCGAGGCGCTCGTAGACGCCGCGGTTCCAGTCGGCGTCGCGGCGCGCGAGGTAGTCGTTCACCGTCACGAGGTGAACGCCCTCGCCTGCGAGCGCGTTCAGGTAGAGCGCGAGGCTCGCCACGAACGTCTTCCCCTCGCCGGTCTTCATCTCGGCGACGTCGCCCTCGTGGAGGACGATCCCGCCCATCAGCTGGACGTCGAACATCCGCTGGTCGGACTCCCGCAGGCGCGCCTCGCGAACGGCCGCGAAGGCCTCGAAGAGGAGCTCCTCGAGGGTCTCGCCGTTCTCGAGCCGCTCCCGGAGCTCAACCGTCTTGTCGCGGAGCTCGTCGTCGGAGAGCGCCTGGAACTCGGGCTCGATCGAGGTGATGTAGGCGGCCTGCTGAGCCAACCGCTTCATGCGCCGGCCCTCGCCGACGCGCAGGACCTTCTCGAAGGCTCCGAGCTGTTGGGACATCTGCGACCTAGGGTACCGGCTCTCGCCCGGGCTTCCTCCCCCTGCCCGAGGGGTCAGAGCGGGTCGACGCGTACCTCCCAGAGCCCGCCGTCGAGGCGTGCGGCACGAACGACCGCGTCTCCCTCCGCGAGCTCCTCGAGCTCGGGAACCGTGCCGAAAACCCGCTGCCCGTCCACGACGAGCGTCTTCTCCTCCCCTCGAATCGCAAGCTCGAGCTCGTCGCCGCCCAGCTCCGGCAGCTCCATGACCCGGAGACGAGATGCGGCCACCGCCCACTGGCTGTCGTCACGCCGGATCGCGGTCGCCCGGTAGGGCGGGCTCAGCGCCTGCTCGATCGCCTCGGCCAGCGCGGCGACGTCCCCTTCGGCTTCCTCGACGAGGAGCGACCCGTCCTCGAGCCCGACGAAGCGCGCGGTCGTGCCCTTCACATCCGGCGCGTCGGTGGTGACGACGGCGTCGTACTCGCGTTCGCGCGGGATCCCGTGAATCCCCGTCTCCGGGATGGCGCCCGTGAACGGCGGCTGGGTGACCGGCTCGAAGAGGCCGCCTTCCTCCGCAAGCTGCTCGTGGAGCGGCTTGCGTTTGAAGAGCCCCACGCTACCCCCGCGGTTCGCTAAGGCACCGCTCGCGGTGCCGTCGAGAGGACGTGCGGGCTTTGCCCGCGCGTCCGCTTGAATTGCTGACCAAGACGGTTCGAAGGTTCACTGACACCTCAGCCTTGCGGCTCGCTGAGGCACCGCTCGCGGTGCCGTTTAGAGGACGTGCGGGCTTTGCCCGCGCGTCCGTTTGAAACGCTGACCAAGACGGTTCGAAGGTTCACTGACACTTCAGCCTTGCGGCTCGATAAGGCCGTAGCCGCCGTCGCGGCGCCGGTAGATGACGTTGATCTCTGCCGACTCGTCGCTGCGGAAGACGAAGAAGTCGTGCCCGACCAGCTCGAGCTGCAGTGCGGCCTCCTCCGCGCTCATCGGCTTCACCGAGAACTGCTTCGTCTTCACGATCTGCGGGCCCGTCTCCTCTTCATCGGGGATGCTCATCGAACCTCCGGGTGGAATGCCGTTGCCTCGAACCTGCCTGTCCCTACGCTTGCCGCGGTAGTGCTCGACGCGGCGCCGCAGCTTCTCCGTCAACTGGTCGATCGATGCCTTCATGTCCGCGGAGGCTTCCGTCACGCGCAGCGTCGGGCCCTTCGTCCACACCGTCGCCTCGGCGACCTGGTTGTCCGAGATCGACGGGTTCTTCTCGACGCTGAGCTCGAGCTCGACCTCGGTCAGCTCGTGCAGCTGACGGTCGAGCTTGTGCATCTTGTCCTCGGCGTACCTGCGGATCGACTCGCTGACCTCGACGTTCTTCCCCTTCACGTGCAATCGCATCGGGTCTCCTCGCTGGCCGGAGCTTCCACCCTAGCGAATGCGAATCGTGCGGGCGAACGTCACAACTTCGACGTGTTCGGCGCCTCCTTTTCGCAGTGCGGATGCCGCGGCGGCGGCCGTCGCACCCGTCGTGTAGACGTCGTCGATCAGCGTCACGCGCGACGGAACGGCGACCGTCGGGCGGAACGCATTCGCGACGTTGCGGCGCCGGTCGGCCCGCGAGCTCCCGCGCTGGCGGGGAGAGCCGCGCGCACGGCCGAGCACGCCGGCGACGGGCAGCTCCCAGGCGTCGGCGAGCTCCCGCGCGAGCAGCTCCGCAGCGTGATGGCCTCTCCACAGCCGGCGATCGGGGTCGGCCGGGACCCAGACCAGGGTGGCGGCGTCGGGCCTGGCCACGGTCGTCTCGACCACGGCGGCGGCCCAGCCCGCCAGCTTGCGCAGTCCGCGCTCCTTCCAGGCGACGACGACGCGGCGGGCGCCGGCGCCGTACTCCACCGCCGCGCGGGCACGCGCGAACCCGAGCCGCCGGCCCGAGCACTCGGAGCACCTCAGCACCGGCCAGGTCGTCGGCGTGCCGCAGCGCTCACAGAGCGGCGGCGCGATCCGCGGCAGCCCGCCGGTGCACTCGTCGCAGACGTGCGCGCCCGGTCGCGCACAGAGGAGGCACCGCTGCGGGAGGAGGAGCTCGAGCACGTTTCCACGCTAGGCGGAAAGGTGTGACGAGTCTGTGTCAGCTAGGTGAATACTCGGACCGCTCGGGCAGTCCCTCGCGGCGACGCATGCGGTTGTCCGCCTCCAGCAGCTGACCGCGGTCGCCGATGTCGTACCACTCCCCCGGCAGCCGGTACGCGTAGACCGGTGCACGCTTGTGCAGCCACGCGATGTAGTTGCCCGGCTGGTCCGGCGGGTTGCCCTCGTCGAGATACTCCGGAACTCGGCGTGCGTGCTCGCGGGTGTAGAGGTACATCGCCGTCGCGCAGAGGGTCGTCGGCGGCGCCGGGGGCTTCTCGACGAAGTCGACGATGCGATCGTCTCCGTCCACGTCGACCACTCCGTACTGCGACGCCAGCTGCTTGTCGCCGACATCCCGCACGGCGAGAGCGCTGCCGCCGGAGGCGCGCCAGAACGACTCGTACTCGGCGAGAGATGCATCGAAGAGGTTGTCGCCGGCGAGCACGAGGACGTCGTCGTCGAGCCCGACGAACCGGATGTCCCCGATCGCCCCGAGCCGGTCCTCGTTCGATGTCGTCCCGTCGTTGTGGACGATGACGTCCTTGTCCTGGGCCCACCGCTCGAAGTCGCCGGCGAAGCGGGCGTTCGTCACCAGATGGACCTCGTCGGCACTTGTATCGCGGACCTGGTCGAGGATCCAGTCGATCATCGGCCGGCCGCCGACGGGCAGGAGCTGCTTGGGGATCGAGTCCGTGAGCGGCCGCAGCCGCGTCGCGTACCCGGCGGCGAGGATCAGGACTTTCACGCGAGCGCCGCCAGGGACTCCGCATAGGGCGCACGGTGCGCGCCGTGCTCGGTGACGATCGCAGCGATGAGCTCGGCGGGGGTCACGTCGAAGGCGGGGTTCCGGGCCGGGAAACGGGACGTGATCTCCTCCGGGGCCCGCTCCTCGATCGGGATTCCTGCGCCGGTCAGAGTCGCCAGGTCGACCGTCGAGGTCGGCGCGACGACGTAGAGCGGGATGCCGTGATGCGCCGCGAGGACGGCGAGGGAGTACGTCCCGATCTTGTTCGCGGTGTCGCCGTTCGCTGCGATGCGGTCGGCGCCGGTGACGACGCAATCGACCTCGCCCGCGGCCATCAACGAGGCGGCGGCGGAATCGGCGATGACGGCGTGCGGGATCCCCGCCGCCTCGAGCTCCCAGGCGGTCAGCCGGGCGCCCTGGAGAAGCGGCCTCGTCTCGTCGACCCAGACACGCTCCAGCAGGTCGTGCTCCCACGCCGCCCGCAGCGCCCCCACTGCGCTGCCGTAGCCGCCGGTCGCGAGACCGCCGGCATTGCAGTGCGTCAACGCGCGCGTCCCCGGGTCGAAGAGCTCGGCACAGTGGGCCGCCATCGCACGACAACGCGCGACCTCCTCATCGTGCAGCGCGCGCGCCGCCTCCGGGGTCGGCTCGTCGCGAACGCGGTCCAGCGCCCACGCCAGGTTCACCGCGGTCGGTCGCGACGCGCGGAGCACCGCGTCGGCCACGTCGAGATCCGCCCCAGTCTCGGCCGCGAGCGCGAGCCCGTACGCGGCCGCAACGCCGATTGCCGGCGCGCCGCGAACGGCCAAGACACGGATCGCATCCGCCACCTCGCCGGCGGAGCGGCACTCGAGCTCGACGACTTCGTCCGGCAGCAAGCGCTGGTCGAGGAGGACGACGCGCGGGCCGTCCTCCTCGTACCGAACGATGTCCTGCGGGTCTAGGTTCCTTCGTCCCACGAGGCCAGGTACTTCGCCTGCTCCTCGGTGAGCTGGTCGATCGTCACGCCCATCGTCTCGAGCTTCAGGCGAGCGATCTCCTTGTCGATGTCCTCCGGCACCGGATACACGCGCCGCTCGAGCTCCGCCGCGTGCTGGATCGCGTACTCGGCCGACAGGGCCTGGTTCGCGAAGGACATGTCCATCACGAGCGCAGGATGTCCCTCCGCTGCGGCGAGGTTGATCAGCCGACCCTCGCCGAGGAGGTAGATCCGCCGGCCGTCGCTCATCGTGAACTCGTCGACGAACGCGCGGGCCTCGCGCGTCTCGCTCGCGAGCGCCTTCAGCGCCGGGATGTCGATCTCGACGTTGAAGTGCCCCGTGTTGGCGAGGATCGCGCCGTCCTTCATCTGCTCGATGTGCTCCTGGCGGATGACCGACTTGTCGCCGGTCGCGGTGCAGAAGATGTCGCCCGCGGCGGCAGCCTTGTCCATCGGGAGGACCTCGTAGCCGTCCATGCTCGCCTCGAGCGCCCGCATCGGATCGACCTCGGTGATGATCACGTGCGCGCCCATGCCGCGGGCCCGCGACGCGACGCCGCGACCCACCCAGCCGTAGCCCGAGACGACGAAGCGCTTGCCTGCGAGCAGGACGTTCGTCGCGCGGACGATGCCGTCGATCGTCGACTGGCCGGTGCCGTAGCGATTGTCGAACAGGTGCTTCGTCTGAGCGTCGTTCACGGCGATCACCGGAAACCCGAGCGCGCCGTCGCGCTCGAGCGCCTTCAGGCGGATGACACCGGTGGTCGTCTCCTCCGTCCCGGCGATGATGTCGCCGAGCTGCTCGCGACGCGCGGAGTGGAGGACGCCGATGACGTCTGCGCCGTCGTCCATCGTCAGCTGCGGCTTGTGGTCGACCGCGGCCTCGATGTGCGAGTAGTACGTGTCGTTGTCCTCGCCCTTGATGGCGAACACGGAAATGTCGTACTCGTCGACGAGCGCCGCGGCGACGTCGTCCTGGGTCGAAAGCGGGTTCGACGCGCAGAGCACGACGTCCGCGCCTCCCGCCTTGAGCGTCCGGGCGAGGTTCGCCGTCTCGGTCGTCACGTGGAGGCAGGCCGAGATGCGATAGCCGGAGAGCGGCTGCTCGCTTTCGAAGCGCTCGCGAATCGCGGCGAGCACCGGCATCTGCCGATCGGCCCACTCGATCCGCCGCACCCCTTCGGGCGTGAGCGCCAGGTCTTTCACGTCATGACGTTTGGTCGTTGCCATTCAGTCCTTCCGTCGTCGTTAGGCGACGAGCAGCCGTTCGTGCTTGCGCTGCTCCCAGTCCAGTGCGGAGACCTGACTGCCGGCGAGCCACGTCGCAACCGCGGCCCGCAAATCCGGCTCGCGTTCGAGCCGGGCCGCGAAGGCCATCTCGTCGAGGTCGACGTCGTGCCGTCGGCGGAGCTCGCGGAGCGAACGCAGCTGGTTCAGCTCCAGGAGACCGTAGAGCCGGTAGCCCGCGGCGTTCCGTTGCGGAACGACGAGCCCGGCGGACTCCAGGTAGCGCAGCATGCGTGGCGACCAGCCCGTCCGGACGGCCGCCTCTCCGACGGTCAGTGCATCCACGGGCCAGACCTTAACACATCTGTGTCAAGGTGTTTCGCCGCGAAGCCGAGAGCGGATGCCGTCGAGGTCGGCCTCCGGCGCTCCACCACCCGCGAGGAATGCCCTGGTGCTCCCGTGCCGGGCCTCGAGATCTGCGAGGACGTCCACCATCGTGCGGCCAGCCGGCGCGGCGATCCGCCGCCGCCGTTCGCGCTCCATGTCGGTCGGAGCCGTCGCGAACCAGTCCTCGACGAGTGGCGCCCAGAACTCGTCGCTCCAGGCGTGGTCCTCGGCGATCACCTCCGGGTCGACGGATGCGAGCCGGAGCACGAGCGCGACGACGAGGCCCGTGCGGTCGCGGCCGCCCTGGCAGTGGACGATCACCGGCGCGTCGGCCACGGCAAGCTCCGACACCGCTCGCGCGAACTGCGGCCGGAACCGGTCGAGGACGGCGGCGTAGCCCTCGCGCATCGAGGGCCAGTCGTGCCCGGCCGCGATCTCCCACGGCACGATCGGCACACGCGTCACAGGGATCGGTGCGGCGACACTCGGATCCTCGGCCACCTCCGAATCGGCGCGGAGGTCGATCGCGACGGTGACGCCGTAGTCGACGACCGCCTGCCATCCGGCCTCCGTGAGACCGCGGATGGAGTCGGCGCGCACGACCACGCGGTAGCGCGTCTCGAGCCCGTCCTCCGTCGGGAGGCCGCCGAGGTCGCGCACGTTCACACAGCCGTCCCACGCGAGCACGCGCGGGTCGCTCAGGCCGTCGACGTGCCCTCCCGCCCGTAGCGGTCCTCGAGCCGGACGACGTCGTCGAGCTCGGTCGTCGAGACCTCGATGATGGTCGTGTCCTCGATCGCCGTCACTCGGTGGACGGTCCCCGGCGCAAAGTGGAAGGCGGCGCCCGCGGCGATCACCTCCTGCTTCAGCATCGGGTTCGCCGGCCGAGCCCAGCTCGAGCTTCGCCCGTCCCGAGTGGACGAGCCAGGACTCGTCTTTCACCCGGTGGAACTGGAGGCTCAGCGACTCACCCGCGCGGACGAACAGGATCTTGCCGACGTAGCGGTCGGTCTCCGCCCAGATCAGCTCGTGACCCCAGGGCTTCTCCACCTTGCGCGGCTCCGTGCGACCAGGAGTCGAGCCCCTCGATATTCGGCGAGTCGACGCCCACCGGCCGACTCTAAGCCTCTAGCTGCGGCCGCGCGCGAGCGTCGGGCGGAGCTCGGGATGGGCCGCGTAGTGCTCTTCGGCGCGGAGGAGATCCTTGGGCGTGTTCACCGTGATCCAGAGACCCTCGTGCCGGAATGCGAAGAGCTTGCCCTCCTCCGCGAGCTCGGGGAAGGTGGACTGCTCGTGGTCGCCGCGCTCGGGCAGCCGCTCGAGCGATTCCTCGTCGAGGACGTACAGGCCGGCATTGACCCAGTGCGGAAGGCGCGGCGCTTCGCGAAAACCGGTGATGCGGTCGCCGTCGTCCAGGTCCACGACCCCGAACTGCGACATGAGCGGAGCGACGATGATGGTGGCCGCGCCGCCCTGGTCCTCGTGCGTCTCGAGCAGCGCGCGCAGGTCGACGTCCGTCAGCTCGTCACCGTTCAGCGCGTACAACGGCCCCGACTCCTCACGATGCTGGGCCGCGAAGCGGAGCCCTCCCCCACGGCCGAGCGGCTCGGGCTCGGCGACGGCGACGATGTCCGCGCCGAGGCCGGACAGCTTGGCCTCGAAGATGCTCGACTGTCCCGCCGCACAGCTGACGATGATGCGTTCGACGCCGGCACGGACGAGCTGCGCGACCTGGTACTCGGCGAGTGGATGTCCCGCGATCGGCACGAGCGCCTTCGGATGGCCTCGCGCAGCGTCGCCGAGCCGTGTCGCCTGCCCGCCGGCGAGGATGATCGCCTCCACTAGCTCGACACCCTCGTCTCGGGCTCCGCCGTCTCCGGGAGCGTCTCGAAGGGCGAGCTCGGCCGGCCGATGCCCTCGTAGGCGAAGCCGGCGCGTCTCGTCTCGCCGGGATCGAGCAGGTTGCGCCCGTCGATGATCAGCGGCCGCGCCATCGCCTCGCGGACCTCGGTAGAGGCGAGGTTCCTGAGCTCCTCCCACTCCGTGACGATGACGGCGGCGTCCGCGTCGCGAACGGCTTCGAGGACGGAATCTGCGAGCACCGCGCCCTTCATCAGCTCGCCCGGCCGGGCGACGGGATCCCATGCGCGAACCTCGGCGCCCTCGGCGAGCAGCCGCGAGGCGAGCACGAGCGACGGCGCCTCGCGCATGTCGTCCGTCCCCGGCTTGAAGGACAGGCCGAGCAGCGCGACCTTCTTGTCCCGGAGCTTGCCGAGATGTTTCTGCAGCTTCTGGATGACCCGGCGCTTCTGGAGCTCGTTCACCTCGATGACCGCGGCGAGCAGCTGGAAGTGGTAGCCGGAGTTCGACGCGAGCTGTTTCAGCGCGAGCGAGTCCTTCGGGAAGCAGGAACCGCCGTAGCCGATCCCCGCGCGCAGGAAGTGCTTCCCGAGGCGATGGTCGAGCCCGATGCCCTCCGCCACCTCGACGACGTCGGCGCCGACGGCCTCGCAGACGTTCGCGATCTCGTTGATGAAGCTGATGCGCGTCATGAGGAACGCGTTGGCGGCGAGCTTGATCATCTCGGCCGACGCGACGTCGGTCCTGACGACCGGCCCGTCGACTCCGGCGTAGAGCTCCTCCACCGCGCTTGCGTCCTCGTCCGAGAATGCCCCGATCACGATGCGGTCCGGGTTCAGGAAGTCGTGCACGGCGTTGCCCTCGGCGAGGAACTCAGGATTCGAGGCGTAGCCGACATTCGTCAGCCCTCGTGCCTCGAGCGCCGCGCGGACCTTCTCGCCGGTGCCGACCGGGACGGTCGACTTCATGACGAGGGTCTGGCGCCGTTCGACTCGCGGGAGCTCGTCGAGCGCCGTCCAGACGAAGGACAGATCGGCGTCGCCGGAGTAGGTCGGCGGCGTCTGGACGCAGATAAAGAGTGCGTCGGCCTCCGCCAGGGCGGCGGCGTCGAGCGTGTACGTCATCCGCTCGCGGTTCCGGGCGAGGACGTCCGCGAGATCCGGCTCGTGGAAGGGCATTCGGCCCGCCTCGAGCGACTCGATCCGCTCGGGAACCACGTCTCGGACGATCACGCGGTGCCCGAGCTCGGCGAAGCACCCGCCCGTGACGAGACCCACCCAGCCGGCGCCGAAGACGCCGATCGTTCGCCCACCCGCCATGCGAAGAAGCCTACTTGGGGAGCGGCTGAAGCCCTCGGGCGATGGCCAGCATCGTCTCGTTCGACAGCGAGTCGCGGACGGTGTTCACGACCCAGTAGGTCGCAGCCGTTCTCGCGCAGGACGACCATGTGGAGGTGCGGGCCCGAGTAGTAGAGGGAGTACTCACGGCCGCGGATGCGCTGGAGGAAGCTCGCGTCGGCGAGGACCGGCGCCTCGGTCCAGTCGGTCTGCTCGATGCCCCAGTACTCGTTCCCTCCGGTGCGGAACGTCAGCCGCACGGCGTTGTGGCCCTTCTTGATCGTGTGCACGCGGATGGGCGACTCGGAGTCGGCCTGCGAGTTGCGCTCGACGAGCCGCGGCACCTCGAGCCTGAACGGCACGCGCTTCCGAACGGACAGCAGCATCGACCGCGTCATCGCCGCGTTCGCGACGACGTTGGGCGGCTGTCTGGTGGGCGTCTTGTCGACCGGCGTCGGTGCGAGCGTGCCGTGGAAGTTCTGACCCACCACGACCGTGTTCATTGCGCCGTTCGAGAGCGTCGCGAACTGGCCGGCGGGAAGCGGCTTCACTGTTGCGTCACCGAAGAGGTCTCCGACCTTGACCGCTGCGGCGCGCGAGCGCGGCTTCGTGCGGTCGAAGAACACGGTCGTACGGAAGTAGTCGAACGTCGGCGCGTTCTGCGGTGTTCCCGTCGGCGGCAGGACGATCTTGAATCCGCGCCGGCCGAGCTCGTAGGCCGCGTTCGCAGCCGAGCCGGCGACGCCGTTGCCGTTCAGCACCGAGATCGTCGTATCCCTCGGTCGCGGCGCGTTCGACCGCCGCTTGATCCCGAGCGCGACGTCACGCGACTTCGCCGGCGACTCGACGTCCGGGCGGATGAACTCCTGGACCGCGGCATTGATGTCCCCCTGCGGAGCCGAGAGCTCGTTGTATCCCGTGAGCCCGTTGATCGTGGCCTGGAAGATGTGTCCGGGCGGCAGCGAGCGCGCGAAATAGATGTAGTCCTTGATCGTCTGGAGGTCGAGCGGCTGGTTCCCGCCTCGGCCGATGACGACGTTCTTCTCCACGGCATCGACGATGTCGAGCACCGTGTTGAAGTCGAGCGAGCTCGTGATCTGCTGCTTCAGCGCCTTGAGGAAGAGCTGCTGGCGCGCGACGCGAAAGAGGTCCGAGTCGAGATGCCTGAATCGGACGTACGCGAGCGCCTGCGTCGCGTTCAGCCGCTGATACCCGGGCTGGAGGTTGATCGGCGTCACGTCGGGGCACCTGGTCGCGTCGCAGAGGTAGCGGTGGTCGACGTCCAGCCAGACCCCGCCGAGGTTGTTCACCAGCTCCATGAACCCGCGGAAGTTCACGGTGATGAAGTAGTTGATCGGGAGCCCGGTGAGCGCTCGCACGGTCTGGAGGCTCCCCACCGACCCGCAGGCCGAGAAGGCCGCGTTGATCCGGTCGCGGAACTCCGTCTGTCCGGGGCACCTGATGTTCACGACGAGGTCGCGCGGGAACGAGAGCAGCGAGATCGTGTTCGTCCGCGGATCAGCGCGGACGAGCATGAGCGTGTCGGAGCGGCCGGTGAGGTCGGCCTCCTTCCCCTTGCGCTTGTCCGTCCCGATGAGGAGCGCGGTCGTGGGCTGGCCGGGGATGGCCACGTCGGCTGCCCTTGCCGCTGCCTTGTCCGCCGCGGTTCGCGGCGCGACCGCCTCGATGAAGCGGTGCGCGTAGAGGTACCCGGCGCCGGCGGCCCCGCCGGCGACGACCAGCGCGGCGAGGATCGTCCAGAGCATGACCGCCCGGACGACGTGCCACGCGCTCCGCGCAGCCGGCTCCGGCTGGCGGTAGCGGCGCATCGGCGTCTGTGCGCCCGGCGGGTAGACGGCACGCCCGTTGCCGTTGACGGCGGCGCCGCGTCCCATGCCTCTCTTCAGCGTGGTCTTCATCGGGGCAGGAAAACAGGGGCGGCGCCCGTTCCGAGGGCGCCAGCCGGACCGAGGATAGCCGACCGTGCGGAGGAGGCCGCTGGGCTAGGAGTGCTTGAGGCGGTTCGCCACGAGCGTTGCCAGATGGCGCTCCACCGCGGGGCTGATCGGCGTCAGCGGCGCGCTGAAGGAGATGACCAGGAGGGTGCTGTCGGCGCGACCTCGCCCAAAGGCGTAGAAGCCGATGCGCCCGTTCAGCGTGGCGCCGGGCCCGGAGATCCTGAACCGCATCCCGTAGGAGTAGAGACGCGGTGCCAGGTTGGGGAGCTTGATGTGGCCTTTGGCCTGGATGGTGACCTTCAGCCGCGGGTCCTGGCCGACCTGGCGCAGGATGCTCGACGCGATACAGCGGGCCAGCGGCATGCTCGTGTTCCGCTTCCACGCGATCGCGGCCTGGCGCTCGTTCGACCAGACCTCGGCGCCGGACCCGACGAAGCTGCCGTTCCGGCTCCAGTCCGGATTCTCCGCCTCCCCGGTGATGACGAGATCGGAGAGGTTCGGGTTCTTGCAACCGGCAGGCGCGCCGCTGTCGTCGGTCGGAGACTGCTCGACGCGCCAGTCTCCCTGCCCGAGGTCGGCCCGGTTGACTCGCATCGAACGAGCCCAGGACTGGTCGGGTGCGTTGTAGTGCTTTTGCGGGTCGCGAGGATCGCCGGCGCTCCCGGCTGCGAACGCAGTGCCGGTGAGCGAGAGGAGGGCGAGCAGGACGAGACCCAGACGGCCGGGCATGGTCATGCCATCGACCTCAGCGGCTGAGCGCCTCGTCCCTCGAACGGGTGTCGTACCCGAGGTTCGGGCGCAACCAGCGCTCGGCCTCGTCCACGCTCATCCCCTTCCGCGCGGCGTAGTCCTCCACCTGATCGCGCCCGATGCGGCCGACGGAGAAGTACCGCGCCTGCGGGTGCGCCAGATAGAGCCCGCTGACGGCGGCCGCAGGCGTCATCGCGAACGACTCCGTCAGGCCGAGACCCGCGGCCTCGGCGCCGAGCAGCTCGAAGAGCTTGCCCTTCTCCGTGTGGTCGGGACACGCCGGATAGCCGAACGCCGGCCGGATCCCGCGGAACCTCTCGCCGACGAGATCATCACTCGACAGGTGTTCGCCAGGCTCGTACCAGTCGCGGCGCGCGAGCTGGTGCAGGTACTCGGCGAACGCCTCGGCGAGGCGGTCGGCCAGCGCCTTGACCATGATCGCCCGGTAGTCGTCGTGCTCGGCCGAGTACCGGATCGCGAGCTCGTCCGCGCCGTGGATACCGACAGCGAAGGCACCGACGAAATCGCCGGCCGGGTCGACGTAGTCCGCGAGGCTGCGGTTCGGCCGCGAGTCGCCGTACGCGGACTGCTGACGGAGGAACGCGAACGTCGGCCCACCCTCGAGCACGACGTCGTCCCCGTCGGTGTGCGCGGGCCAGAAGCCGTACACGCCGCGCGGACGGAGGAGCCCGTCGCGGACGATCTCGTCCAGGAGCTCTTGTGCGTCGTCGAACACCTCGCGAGCCGCGGGCTGCTCGAGGATCGCCGGATACTTGCCCTTCAGCTCCCAGGCGTGGAAGAAGAACTGCCAGTCGATGTACTCGCGGAGCGTTGCGAGATCCGGTTCGACGGTCCGTGCACCGGTGAACGGCGGCTCGGGCGTAGCGCCGGACGCGACGCGCTCCCGGTTCGCGCGCGCCTCGGCGATCGGGAGGAGCGGCCGCCTCTCCTTCTCCGCGTGTTGCTCGCGCAGCCGGTCCTGGAGCTCGCGATTCTCGTCGTCGAGCTCGACCTTGCGGGTCGCGTCGAGCAGTCGCGACACGACGGCGACGACACGCGATGCGTCGAGCACGTGCAGCGTCGACTGCGAGTACTCCGGCGCGATCCTCACCGCCGTGTGCTGGCGCGAGGTCGTCGCTCCGCCGATCAGCAGCGGCAGGTCGAGCTCCCGGCGTTCCATCTCCTTGGCGACGTTGACCATCTCGTCGAGCGACGGCGTGATCAGCCCGGAGAGGCCGACGATGTCGCAGGACTCCTCCACCGCCGTGTCGAGGATGCGATCGGCCGGCACCATGACGCCGAGGTCGAGGACCTCGTAGTTGTTGCACCCGAGCACGACGCCGACGATGTTCTTCCCGATGTCGTGCACGTCGCCCTTGACCGTCGCGAGCACGACCTTCCCCTGCGAGCGCGAGGCCTCGCCGGACGCCGCCTTCTCCTCCTCCATGAACGGCTCGAGGTAGGCAACCGCGCGCTTCATCGCACGCGCGCTCTTCACGACCTGCGGGAGGAACATCTTCCCGGCGCCGAAGAGGTCGCCGACGATCCCCATCCCGTCCATCAGCGGGCCCTCGATCACGTCGAGTGGGCGCGCGTGCTGCTGCCGCGCCTCCTCTGTGTCCGCCTCGATGAAGTCGACGATGCCGTGGACGAGAGCATGCGAGAGACGCTTGTCGACGGACGCCTCGCGCCAGGAAAGGTCGCGCTCGCGCTTGGTCCCCTCTCCGGCGACCCGGGACGCGTACTCGACGAGGCGCTCGGTCGCATCGGGGCGGCGGTTGAAGATGACGTCCTCGACGAGGACGAGCAGCTCGCGATCGATGTCCTCGTAGACCGCGAGCTGGCCTGCGTTGACAATGCCCATGTCGAGCCCGGCCGCGATGGCGTGGTAGAGGAACGCCGCGTGCATCGCCTCACGCACGGCGTCGTTGCCGCGGAACGCGAAGCTGAGGTTCGAGATCCCGCCCGAGATCTTCACCCCCGGGCACCGCGCCTTGATCCGCCGGATCGCCTCGATGAACGCCTTGGCGAACTCGGCGTGCTCCTCGATCCCTGTTGCCACCGCGAGCACGTTCGGGTCGAAGATCAGGTCTTCCGGCTCCCAGCCGTCGGCGGCGAGGATGGTGTACGCGCGCTCGCAGATCTCGACCTTGCGCTCGACCGTGTCGGCCTGGCCCTGCTCGTCGAAAGCCATGACGACGACCGCCGCGCCGTAGCGCCGGATGCAGCGCGCCTGCTCGAGGAACGCGTCCTCCCCCTCCTTGAGGCTGATCGAGTTGACGACGCCCTTTCCCTGAAGGCACTTGAGCCCCGCCTCGATCACGGTCCACTTGGAGCTGTCGACCATGACCGGGATGCGCGCGACCTCGGGCTCGGTCGCCAGCAGGTTGAGGAACGTCGTCATCGCCTGCTCGGACTCGAGCAGGTCGGCATCCATGTTCACGTCGAGGACGTTCGCCCCGCCGCGCACCTGTTCCAGCGCGACCTCGACGGCGTTCTGGTAGTCGTCGGCCTCGATCAGCCGGCGGAAGCGCGCGGAGCCGGTCACGTTCGTCCGCTCGCCGACCATGACGAAATTGGCGTCGGGAAAGACTCGGAACGGCTCGAGGCCGCTCAGCCGCGTCACGGACTCGCTCCCAGGGACACATCTCGGGGACTGTCCCCTGATCGCCTCCGCAATGGCCATGACGTGTTCCGGAGTTGTGCCGCAGCAGCCGCCGACGATGTTCACGAGCCCGCCTTGGGCGAACTCGCGCAGCAGCCTGCTCGTGTCGTGCGGCTGCTCGTCGTAACCTCCGAACTCGTTGGGGAGGCCGGCGTTCGGATGGCAGGCGACCCACGTCGGCGCGATCCGCGACAGGTCCTCCACGAACGGCCGCATCTGCGCGGCGCCGAGTGAGCAGTTGACGCCGACGATGAATGGGTGCGCTTGTTCGACCGAGAGCCAGAACGCGTCCACTGTCTGCCCGGACAGGTTGCGCCCGCTGCGGTCGATCGCGGTGAACGAAAGCCACAGCGGCAGGTCGGGCGCCTCGTCGAGCGCGGCGGCGATCGCCGCCTTCGAGTTGAGGGTGTCGAAGATCGTCTCGACGAGGAGGAAGTCGACGCCTCCCTCGGCGAGGGCGCGGACTTGCTCCGCATACGCGTCCCGAACCTGATCGAACGTGTGTGTCCGGTATGCGGGGTCGTCGACGCGGGGAGAGAGCGAGAGCGTGACGTTCAGCGGACCGACCGAGCCGGCGACGAACCCTCCCACCTCGTCGGCGGCCTCGCGTGCCAGCCGCGCTCCGGCGACGTTCATCTCGTATGAGTGGTCCTCGAGCCCGTAATCGGCCTGTCCGATCGTCGTCGCGGTAAAGGTGTTCGTCGTCGCGATGTCGGCGCCGGCGGCGAAGTAGCGGCGGTGGATGTCGAGCACCACCTCGGGACGGGTCAGATTGAGCAAGTCCGGGTCGCCCGCGACGTCGCGCGGGTGATCTTTGAACCGCTCGCCGCGGTACGCCTCCTCGCCCCGGATGTCGCGCTGGATGAGAACGCCCCACGAGCCGTCGAGCAGCGCGATGCGCTCCCCGAGGATGGCTTCGAGTCGGCTGCGAGCGTCCTTCATTCCCTTGCTCCGTTTCTGCCGAGAGAGGACCGCGCCGTCGAGAGGCGCGCGGGCTCTTTAGGCGTTTGATGACCCGGTCGCCAAGCTGCCTTTCAAAGCTCTCCGGGAGCGAAAAGGGTAGCAAGAGCAGGAAGTAGGATCGCCTCGTGGCCCCCGGTTCGCGCGGTTTCTCGTACCTGTTTCGCCGAGACGGCCGGGGCGCCTCCGAGTTCGCGAGGACGGTCGCCGTGAAGGCCGAACGGTGGCGTCGCCGAGACCGCTGGCGCCGCTCGATCCGACGGCGGCTGCCGTCGGTGGACCGCGTCCCGCTCGACCGGCCGATCTTCGTGCTCGGCATGCAGGGAGGCGGGACGACGCTCGTCTCGCGCTGCCTGCTCCGCCATCCGTCCGTGGTGAGCATGAGCGGCAACTCCGCCTACTGGGTCGCGACGGACGAGATCGGGTTCGTCCGCAACCGGATGGACGCGCTTCCGCGGACGCTCTGGAGCTCCGCACACCGCGAGGACCTCGCGCATCCGCTCTTCGGCACGGAGCACGCGTCGGTCTATGCGTGCGACGAGCTCCTGCCGAGCTATCGGAACGTCCCGGCCGATGCGACGCCCGAGGACAGCGCGAGATTCAAGCGCGTCCTCCGTGAGCACATCGCCGTCTACGCGCGCGACCCCGCCCACGCGCGCTTCGTGGACAAGACGCACACGTACACCGTGAAGGTGGGGTACATCGACCGCCTGCTCGAGGGATACGAGCCGCACTTCGTCCTCGTGATCCGGAATCCCTACACGATGTCCTTCCGGGCGGCGCGCCGAAAGCCGCCGTCCTGGTCGCGCGAGATCGACTATCCGGACCAGATCCGGGTCTTCGCGCAGAACTGGGAGAACTCGATCCGGCTCGCGCTCGAGGACGGAGAGGCGACCGGCGGCCGCTTCGTCGCCGTCCGCTTCGAAGACTTCGTGGAGCGCCCCGAGCAGGTCGTCCGCACAGTCTGCTCGTCGGTCGGCCTCGCCTTCGACCCCGAGCTCGTGCCGCGCCCAGGACACGAGTTCCCGTTCGCGACGCTCCCGACCGACCGGAAGTGGTTCCCACTCGAGGCGGACGAGTGGCGCGGACAGGTCGGCGAGCTCGAGGCCGAGCATCGTCGAGGAACGCTGTGGCGAGCTCGCCGCCGCGCTCGGCTACGGCCGGCTCGTGGACACCGAGCCGGCCCTGAGCCTCGTGCCGCTGAGGGAGAGCTTGCCCGCGACCGAGAGCTGGTTCTCGGCGTGGACGATGCGCTGCTCGAGCTGCCAGCGGTCGGCGTTGGACTCTCCGCGCTCGACGCGCTCGAGCTCCGCCTTCGCCTCCTCGAGCTGCCCGCGCGCCCGATCCTCGTCGATCTCGCTCGCGAGCCACCGCGTCGTCGACGAGGGCGATCGCGCGGTCGGTCTCGACCTTGAAGAACCCCGGGCCGGTCGCGTACTCCTGGACGGTCTCGGCGTCCCGGTCGAGGTAGACCCGCGTCGAGCCCGCCTTCAGCGTCGCGATGAGCGGTGCGTGACGCGCGAGGACGCCGATCTCGCCGGCCGCGCCCGGAACGACGAGCATCTCGACCTCGCCCTCGAACGCCGGGCCGTCCGGCGTCACGAGGGAGACGTCGAAGAGCCTCTTCTCGCCGTCGGCCACCGGCTCAGCTCACGCCGGCCGGCTCGGGCTCGGCTCACGCGCGTCGTCGCCGACCTCGGCGTCGTCCTTCGCCTCCTCCGCCTGCTCGGCGTCGTCGCCGGCGAGCCTGCGAGCCTTCTCCACCGCCGCTTCGATCGTCCCGACCATGTAGAAGGCCTGCTCGGGGAGATCGTCGTGCTTGCCCTCGATGATCTCCTGGAAGCCCTTGATCGTGTCCTCGGGCTTGACGTACTCGCCCGGTGTCCCGGTGAACTGCTCCGCGACGAAGTTCGGCTGCGAGAGGAAGCGCTGGATCTTGCGCGCGCGCGAGACGACCAGCTTGTCCTCGTCCGAGAGCTCGTCGATCCCGAGGATGGCGATGATGTCCTGGAGGTCCTTGTAGCGCTGCAGGATCTCCTGGACGCGCGTCGCCGTCGCGTAGTGCTCGTCCGAGACGATGCCCGGCTGGAGTGCGCGCGAGAACGAGTCGAGCGGGTCGACGGCCGGGTAGATCCCCTGCTCGACGATGCGCCCGTGAGAGGACGGTCGTGGCGTCGAGGTGCGCGAACGTGTTCGCCGGAGCGGGATCGGTGAGGTCGTCGGCCGGCACGTAGATCGCCTGCACCGACGTGATCGAGCCCGTTCTGCGTCGAGGTGATGCGCTCCTGCAGCTGGCCCATCTCGGTCGCGAGCGTCGGCTGGTAGCCGACGGCGCTCGGCATGCGACCGAGCAGCGCCGACACCTCGGAGCCCGCCTGCACGAAGCGGAAGATGTTGTCGATGAAGAGCAGCACGTCGTTGCCCTGGTCGCGGAAGTACTCCGCCATCGTCAGGCCGGAGAGGCCGACGCGCAGCCGCGCGCCCGGCGGCTCGTTCATCTGCCCGTAGACGAGCGCGACCTTGTCGAGCACGCCCGACTCCTCCATCTCGAGCCAGAGGTCGTTGCCCTCGCGCGTGCGCTCGCCGACGCCCGCGAAGACGGACACGCCGCCGTGCTCGCATCGCGACGTTGTGGATCAGCTCCTGGATGAGCACCGTCTTGCCGACGCCGGCGCCGCCGAAGAGGCCGATCTTGCCGCCCTTGACGTACGGCGCGATCAGGTCGATGACCTTGATGCCCGTCTCGAAGATCTCGATCGTCGGCGAGAGGTCGCGGAACTGTCGGCGGATCGCGGTGGATCGACCAGCGCTCGGCGTTCTCCGGGGCCTCGCTTCTCGTCGATCGGCTCGCCGATCACGTTCCAGAGACGGCCGAGCGTGACGTCGCCGACCGGGACGGAGATCGGCTGCCCGGTGTCCTCCACCTCGAGGCCGCGCGCGAGACCGTCGGTCGAGTCCATCGCGACGGCGCGGACACGGTCGTCGCCCAGGTGCTGCTGCACCTCGGCGATGAGCGTCCTCGACTCCTCGCCGTCCTGCCCGGGATCTCGATCCGCAGCGCGTTCAGGATCTCCGGAAGTTCCTCCGGGAACACGGCGTCGATCACGACGCCCTTGATCTCGATGATTCGTCCGGGCTTCTGGGCGCTCTGTTCGGGCATGGGTCTCCTGGCGACGCGTTAAGAGGATGGCGCGAGAGCGCGAAAACCGCCCTCGGCGGCGTCAGTCTACCCGCGAGACTCGAGCGCTAGAGCGCGAAGCGGGCGTGCTTTGTGAGGCCGGCGTGCTCGGATGCCTTGTAGAGCATCCGGAGCTCGGCCTCGGTGGAGTGCAGCCCGCCGGTGTTCGCGGAGGCGGCTTCGGCGGAGAGCCCCGTGCCCCCGTTGGAACCGATGCTGCCGACAACGGCGCTGAGCCCGACCATGAGGACGACGGCCGCGGCGGCCGAGACGACCTGCATCCGCCTGGCCACCGCGAGGCGGCGGCTAGGGAGGACGATTGGAAAGTCCAGCGACTCCAGCGGCGTGCTGCGGATCAGCGTTGCGGCATGCCGAGCGTCGGCCGCGTACGCGTTGCACGCGGCGCAATGCTCGAGATGAGTCTCGAGTCGCACGCCCTCCATTTCCGACAGCTCACCGTCCAGGGACTCTGAGATAGAGCTCCGGATACGGTCGCAATCGGTCGAGGGAAGCTGCCCCATATTGATGCTCACCCCAGTTCTGACGGTCTGCCCTAGGAGAAGTTAGACAATTCTTCGTTCTCTGGGCGGAAATTCTTTAATCGCTCATTCAGCCTGGGTGATAGACGTCAGCTGAATGTCACCAACGCGTCATTCATGCGGCTCGCTCCCGTGGCACATGCGTCCCGTCCGGGCTTGCTGATGAAGGGGCAAGCGCGCTTCTCGAACTGGCCGTTGGTGATGACGCTGAAGGCGGTCCCGAGCCACTGGTAACAGGTCGTCCGCGCAGTCCCAGGCATCTTCCCGCAGCGGTCGATGAGGAGGACGCGCCGCGCGCCCGGCGCATTCGCGAGGTTCTGGGCGTTGAGGCCGTACACGCAGCTCGTCGCGTCCGCCGCCCGAAGCGCCGCGCATACGCGCAGCTGCTGGAACGGGTCCGCCGACGTGATCAGCGACGCCGCGCCGATGCAGCCCTCACGCTGGACTCCGGCGAGCCCGGTGCACAGCCGACGGACGCCGACCGCGCCGGTCGGCGGATTCTTCGGCGGCAGCTCGAGGAAGTAGCGGTACCAGCACGGCCTCACGAACGAGCGGATCTGTTTCGCGCACAGGATGCGCGCCGAACGCTGCGCGTTGTGCGGACGCACGGTGGCGTCCCGTCCGGCGAGCGAGAGCCAGTAGTCGTGGTACGCGCCTTGCGCGCAGTCCGGCGCCTGCTTCGCCGGCAGTGCGCGACACGCCTGGACGCCGAACTTCAGCTGGCCGTGGTAGAGGCGCATGTACGCGTGCCCGAGCGTGTGGATGCACGTATAGGAACGGAAGCGCGTAGGCGCCTTCATGCACATCTGAACTGCGCCGTCGGGGCCGAGCCGACCGATCTGCGCACCCAGCGTCATCACCATGCCCATCCCGAACCCCGCGGAACAGCCCGGGTCGTTCGAACGCGGGAGGTTGCGCTGCAGGTTGTCGAGCGTGACGTGGTGGCGCTTCGCGTACATGCGGCCGACCACGTGCATCATCATGTGGCACGCCGACTGGAGATACCCACCGCCGGCGCGCACTTTCGTGTCGATCCGCGGCAGCTCGTCCGCCGGGTCCTTCGACTTCTCGACGTCCGCGTAGAGACGCGACACGTAGCAGTCCCAGATCTTCGTCTCCCCGCGCAGGAGGCTGCAGCGTGAGAGGTACGTCGTCCGGCCGTTCGTGTCGTCCATGCGGATGCCGCCTGGAGGCGGGCCCGCGGACGCGGAGCCGGCCAACGCGAGTAGCGCCCCCGCCGTAGCGAAGAGCGCGATCCATCCGCGCACGCCGGACCGGGCCGCCATCGTCCTCACACCTCTTTGACGTCGATTCGGCGTCTTCGGTTTGTGCGCAGCGCTGCGAGCGTCAGTTCTGCGCCGGCGCCTCGAAGGCGGAGATCTGAAGCGGCTTGACGATCTCGGCGAAGTGGCATGCGCTGGGGTGGCCCTGGCCGCGGTCGATGAGCGCCGGCTCCTCCTCCGCACAGATCGGCTGCGCCTTCCAGCAGCGGGTGCGGAAGCGGCAGCCCGAGGGTGGGTTCGCGGGGTTCGGCACGTCGCCCTCCAGCACGATCCGCTTGCGCTTCCCGCGCTGCGTGGGCTCCTCGATCGGGATCGCGGAGAGAAGGGCCTGCGTGTACGGGTGCGACGGGCGCTCGTAGATGTCGTCCTTGATGCCGATCTCCACGATCTTGCCGAGGTACATGACGGCGACCCGGTCGGAGATGTGACGGACGAGCGAGAGATCGTGCGCGATGAAGAGGTATGTGAGGCCGAAGTCGCGCTGAAGCGACTCGAGCAGGTTCACGACCTGCGCACGAATTGAGACGTCGAGGGCGGAGACCGGCTCGTCGAGCACCACCATCTGCGGGTTGAGCGCGAGCGCGCGCGCAAAGCCGATGCGCTGGCGCTGGCCGCCCGAGAACTCGTGCGGGAACCGGTTGGCATGCTCCGGGCTCAGACCCACCGTCCGCAGCAGCTCGTCGATGCGCCGCCTTCCCTCCTGGCCCCTGTAGAGGTTGTGCACGCGAAGCGGCTCGGCGACGATCTCCCGCACGGTCATTCGCGGGTTCAGCGAGGCGTACGGGTCCTGGAAGACGATCTGCAGCTCACGCCGGACCTCCCGCATCTTCTTGCGCGAGAAGCGGGTGATGTCCTGGCCGTTGAAGACGAGTTTCCCATCCGTCGGCTCGACCAGCTTGATCACGGTGCGGCCGAGCGTCGTCTTGCCGCAGCCGGACTCGCCGACGAGGCCGAGGGTCTCGCCCGCCTTCAGCGCGAGGTCGACGCCGTCGACGGCGTGAACCTGTCCGACCCGGCGCTTGAAGACGCCTGACGTGATCGGGAAGTGCTTGACGAGCCCCTCGATGCGGAGGATGTCCCTGCCTTCCTCGGCCCGCTCGTGAACCTCGGGCAGCTCCTCCTCGGGCGCCTGCGTCGCCTCGGCTTCGCTCATGTCCCGGCCCCCACAGACTCGGCGAAGTGGCCGGGCCTGCCCTCGAGCTCCTGGGAGAAGTGGCACGCGGCAAGATGCTCGGACTCGTCGGTCGTCCGGAGCTCCGGCTCTTCCTCGCGACACCGCACGCGGCCCTGCGAAAGGAAGCAGCGCGGGTGGAACGGACACCCGGGCGGCCGGTTGATGAGGCTCGGCGGCTGTCCGGGGATCGGCCGTAGCCAGTCGTCTTCCGCGTCGAGCTTCGGCAGGCTGTCCATGAGGCCGATCGTGTACGGATGCCGCGGCGAGCGGAAGATCGTATGCACGTCGCCGAGCTCGACCACCTTCCCCGCGTACATGACGATCACGCGGTCGGCAAGCTCCGCGATGAGACCGAGATCGTGGGTGATGAGGATCGTGGCCGCATGGGTCTCGGCCTGCGCCTTCTTCAGGACCTCGAGGATCTGTGCCTGGATCGTCACGTCGAGCGCCGTCGTGGGCTCGTCGGCGATGAGCAGCGACGGCGAGTTCGAGATCGCCATCGCGATCATGGCGCGCTGCCGCATGCCGCCAGAGAACTCGTGCGGGTACTGCTCGCACCCGCCGCTCGGGATTCGGCACTCCGACGGTGCGCAGCAGGCCGACCGTGCGCTCTTCGATCTCGCCGTCCTTGAGCTCGGGGTGATGGGTCTTGATCGCCTCACCGATCTGGTTGCCGATCTTGAGCACCGGGTTGAGCGACGTCATCGGGTCCTGGAACACGAGCGCAACCTCGTTGCCTCGCACTTGGCGGAGGTCCTTCTTCGAGAGCGTCAGCAGATCGGTTCCCTTGAAGATCGCCTCGCCGTTGACGATCTTGCCCGGCGGCTGCGGGATGAGGCCGAGGATCGACATCGTGCTGACGCTCTTGCCCGACCCCGACTCGCCGACGATGCCGAGCGTCTCGCCCGGGTAGAGCTCGTAGCTGATGCCGTCGACTGCCTGGACGATCCCGTCCTCGGTCGAGAACTCGACGACGAGGTCCCGAATCGAGAGGAGCGGTTCAGAGCTCGGCTCAGGCTGGTTCACGTGCGATCTTGGTCGGCGGTTCGAGTACCCGGTCTAGGCACGGACGCGGCGCTGCGTCGGGTCGAGGGCGTCGCGCAGTCCGTCACCGATGAAGTTGATGCAGAGAACGATGACGACGATGACGATCCCCGGGAAGGTGACGAGCCACCACTTGTCGAGACCCTGATCCTGCCCCTCGTTGAGCAGGGCTCCGAGCGCCGGCGTCGGCGGCTCGATCCCGAATCCCAGGAACGACAGCGTGGCCTCGAGGAGGATCGCGATGGCGATCGTCAACGTCGCGGCGACCACGATCGGGCCGATCGAGTTCGGGAGCATGTGCCGGAACATGATTCGGACGTCGCCGGCACCCGCAGCGCGGGCCGCTTCCACATATTCCTTCTCGCGTAAGGACAGGAAGCTTCCTCTCACGATGCGGGCGATCGACGTCCAGATGAGCGCAGCCAGGAGTAACGCCAGCTTCGTCGGAGTGCTGGAGCCCAAGAATCTCGAGGCGGTCAACAGCACCGCGAGCAGCGGTAAGGTCAGGAAGAGGTCGGTCGTCCGCATCAGCAGGTTGTCGGACCAGCCCCCGTAGAACCCGGCGAGGCCGCCGATGATCGTGCCGATCAGCGTCGACAGGAGGCCGACGAAGATGCCGACGCGAGCTGTGGTTCGGATGCCGTAGAGCGTCCGGCTGAAGGAATCGCGGCCCGCACTGTCGGTCCCGAAGATGTGGTGCTTCGACGGCGCCTGGCTCAGCGCCTCGAGGTTGATCTCCTGGTAGGTGTACGGCGCGATGAAGTTCGCGAACACGCCGCAGCCGAAGATGCCGATGAGGACGATCAGGCTGCCGAGCGCGAGGCGGTGCCTGAAGAAGCGCATACGTGCGTAGGCCCACTGGCTGCGCGCCTTGACCTCGAGCCCTGACTCGTACGACAGCTCGTGGGAATCCTCGCCCACGCGCGCGATGTCGCGCGGATCGCCCTGAAGCGCGCCCTCCATGATCCGCTCCGCGCCGGGAGGCGCGACCGCGAGCGGGTGTGGATCGTGGTACGGCTCAGTCATAGCGGATCCTCGGGTCGAAGACGCCGTACAGGATGTCGGCGATGAGGTTGAAGGTGATCACCATCACCGCGACGATCATCAGCCAGGCCATCACTGGATACGGATCGCTCGCCGAGAGCGCGTTGATGAAGTAGAACCCCATGCCGTCCAGGGTGAAAATCGTCTCGGTGACAATGGCGCCGGCGAAGAGCGCGCCGAAGTCGAGCGCGACGACGGTGACGATCGGGATGAGCGCGTTGCGGAACGCGTGCTTCATGATCACGCGGCGCTCGACGAGCCCCTTTGCACGCGCAGTGCGCACGTAGTCGGAGTTCAGGACCTCGAGCATCGAGGCACGCATGTAGCGGCTGTATTGGGCCGTGCTCAGGACGCAAAGCGCAATGACAGGCAGCGCGAGGTGCTGCGCCCGGTCGAGGAGCCAGTGGAATCCCGAGCCCGCCCCGGTCGGCGACGAAAGCCCGGACGTATAGAAGATTCGAATGTTCCATTTCAGATAAATCTGGACGACGAGGACCTGAAGCATGAGCGCAAGCCAGAACACCGGCATCGCAAAGCCCACGAAGCTCAACGTCGTCGCGGTGTAGTCGAACGCGGAGTACTGGCGTAACGCCGAGTAGACGCCGATCCCGACTCCGAGGATCACCGAGATGATGAGCGCGGTGAGGATGAATTGCAGCGTGTGGCCGATGACGCGCTGGAGATCAGGCCAGATCGGACGGTTTCCGAAGAGCGTCGTCCCGAACTGCTTCGTGAACGCGTCCTTGACCCAGTAGCCGTACCGCACGACCACCGGCTTGTCGAGGTTCTTGGAGTGCTCGATGCTGGCGAACTGTTCCGCTGTGATGGAGGGGTTCGCCCGGATCCGGCCGAGCGGGTCGCCCGAGATCGACACGAACGTGAAGATCAGGAAGCTCGTCGCGACGAGCACCGGAATGCTGTAAAGGAGTCTTCGAACGATGTAGGTCAGCATCGGCTACCTCATTATGAACGAGTCCCGCCCCCTGCAAACAGGAGGCGGGACTCGGCGATTCAGCAGGCTTCTAGATACAGAGCCTGTCCCTTTTAGCCCTTGCTCCAGTTCTCCGCATTGAAGCTCGGACCCTGGGAGCTGGCGTTGTCGACCATGCCCTTGACGGAGGTCTTGTACACGAGGTACGTCGGCCTCTGGAAGAGCGGGACCATCGGCACGTCGTTGGCCATCGTCTTGCCGACCGACGTGATCAGAGCAAGCCGCTTCTTCGGATTGAGCTGCTGATCCGATGCAGTCAGCTTGTTCGTCACCGAGCGGTTGCAGTACTCGGTGTAGTTGCTGGCGTTCCCACACGAGAAGATGCTGACGACATAGTGCGGGTCGACGGTCACGAGGTACGTGAACATCGCCAGGTCGAAGTCGTGCGCAGGCAGCTTGCTCCCGAACAGCGTCCCGGCCGGGACGAAGCCGTTGCGGAGCTCGATGCCGGCCTTCGCGGCCTGATCCTGGAAGATCGTGAACGCCAGGGCACGCAGAGCGTTCCCCGAGGTCGAGGCGAAGTCGAAGGAGACCTTCGTCCCGTTACACCGGAAGATGCCGTCCCCACCCTTGCTGCAGTTGTGGGCGTTCATCATCGAGTTGACCTTGTTCACGTTGTAGTTCCACTTCGCGAAGTCGGGCTTGTACCCGGCCTCGCCCTTCAGGCGCACGAGGCTCTGCAGCGCACCGACGCTCGGGTTGAGCGTCCCGTACAGCGCCTTCGCGGCCGCGGTGCGGTTCATGGCCGTGATCAGCGCCTGGCGGAGCCATACCTGCTTCGCCAGCGGGTTGCCCTTGGCGCCCTGCTGGATCTCGACGTGCTCCCACTGCAAACCGACGTGGGACACGACGCGCAGGCCTGCCTGACCGCGGAGGTCAGCCAGTGCGAGCTGGGGCTGCGGGTAGATCGCGTCGACCTCGCCGGAGCGGATCGCCTGGATCTCCGAGTTCGTGTTCGTGATGAACCGGAACACGATCGAGCTCAGCTTCGCGGGCCTGCCGTGCCACTTGCGCGGGTTCTTCGTGAGGGTGATTCCCGCACCGCGGTCGAACCGCGTGAGGAGGAACGGCCCGTCCCCGATCGGCTTGTTGCTGGCCTTCGGGTTACAAATGCAGTCGTTCCACACCGTCAGCATGTCCGTGCCCTGCAGCGCGTGCTGCGGCAGGACGTAGCCGAAGAGACCCTTCCAGGCCGCGAAGTTCTTCTTGAAGGTCACGTTCACGACCTTGCCGTTGCCCTTCACGCTGGTGATGTCCTCCCAGCCGAGCGGATCAATGTGATCCTTGTACTTCGGGTTCAACGCGGTCTGCCACGTGAACCGGAAGTCCTTGCCCGTGACGGGCTGGCCGTCGCTCCACCGGGCACCAGGCCGGATGTAGTACGTGATCCGCTGAGGCCGGAGCTTCAGGACAGCCTTCGAGACCAGGTCCGGCTTGTAGGTGAACGCAGGCGTAAACAGGAAGGCGCCGCGGATCACAGGCGTCTGGAACACGACGTTCCAAAACGCGTTGCAGTCCACGTCCAGGATCAGGTTGAGACACCAGTCCGGACCGCCACCCTGCTCAGCCCCGAAGACCAACGTGCCCGCCTTGTTGGCCGAAGCACTGTCAGGCCCATTAACCCTCGCCGAGCCGGTAGCCGCCAGCGCGAGCGCCGCCAGCACCACCCCGGCCAAGAGCCAGAGCTTACGTCGATGCATCTACTCCCTCCGTTCGTTCAGAGGCTGCGGCCGCAGCCCCATAAACCGTCCCGCCCCAGCCGGGGCGGGCCGCATTCTGACAGACAAAGAGACGCGAAAGAAGCCGCTTTGTTAGGAAGCCTTCAGGGAGGGCCCAGTCAGGCGGTCAGAGCGTCTGCGCCGGCCACGACCTCCAGGATCTCCTGGGTGATCTCGGCCTGGCGGGCCCGGTTCATCTGCAGCGTGAGTGTGTCGATCAGCTCGCCCGCGTTCTTGGAGGCATTCCGCATGGCCGTCATGCGGGCTCCGTGCTCGGAGGCGGCGGATTCGAGCAGGGCGCGGTAAATCTCCGTCTCGAGGTAGACGGGAAGCAGGCGCTCGAGAATCTGCTCGGGCTCGGGCTCGAAGATGAAGTCGCCCCGCGTCGCGTCCTCCTGCCGTTCCTCGTCGTCGGTCTCGAGCAGGTCGGCCGACAGCGGCAGGATGTCCTGGACGGTCACGCGCTGGGTGAGCGCCGACTCGAACTGGTTGTAGACCACGACGACGCGGTCGACCTCCCCGTCCGTGTACAGCTCCGCTGCACGGTGCGCGATCGCCTGGGCGTCGGCGTATCGCGGCTGGTCGGTGAAGCCGGTGAACTCGCCGGCGAGCTCGAAGCGGCGGAAGCGGAGCGAGCCGACGCCTTTGCGTCCGACGCCGACCCAGTGGACCTGCTTGCCCTCGCGCCGGAGCTCTCGCTCGGTCGCGAGCGCGCGCCGGAGGATCTGGGAGTTGAATGCGCCGGCGAGGCCGCGGTCGCCCGTCAGCGTCACGATCGCGACCGCCCGCTCCTCGTCCCGGCTCTGGAGCAGCGGCAGGCCGCGCACGGACGCGCTCGCGCGTGCGGTGCCGGCCATCAGCTCGAGCATGCGGTCGGCGTAGGGGCGCATCGCCTCGATGCGGCCCTGCGCACGCCGCAGCTTCGCCGCGGCGACGAGCTCCATCGCACGCGTGATCTTCCGCGTGTTGCCGACGGAGCGGATGCGGCGCCGGATGTCCTGGACGGAGGCCATCGGCTCGCCTAGCTGACGAGGGACTCCTTCTCTTCGATGTTGAAGCCCTGGAGGGCCTTCTTGAGCTCCTCGTCGAGCTTTGCAGCAGTCTCGTCCGAGAGGTCGCCCGACTCGTTGATCTCCTTGAGGATCGACTTCTCCGCGCGAAGGTGCTCGATCAGCTCTTCGAGGAAGCGGGGCACCTGCTCGACGGGGATCTCGTCGAGGTACCCGTTGACGCCGGCGTAGAGCGCGACGACCTGGTCCTCCATCGGCCACGGCTGGTACTGCGGCTGGTTCAGGGTCGCGACCATCCGCTCCCCGCGCGCGAGCGCCTTCTGCGTCGTCTCGTCGAGCTCGGAGCCGAACTGCGCGAAGGCCTCCAGCTCGCGGTACTGCGACAGGTCGAGGCGCAGGCGCCCGGCGACCTTCTTCATCGCCTTCGTCTGGGCGCTCGAGCCCACGCGGGACACCGAGATGCCGACGTTCACGGCCGGCCGGACACCGGAGAAGAACAGATCCGACTCGAGGAAGATCTGGCCGTCGGTGATGGAGATGACGTTCGTCGGGATATACGCCGACACGTCGCCCGCCTGGGTCTCGATGATCGGCAGCGCCGTGAGCGACCCGCCGCCGAGCGCGTCCGAGAGCTTGCAGGCGCGCTCGAGCAGGCGCGAGTGAAGGTAGAAGACGTCGCCCGGGAACGCCTCGCGGCCCGGCGGGCGCCGGAGCAGCAGCGACAGCTGGCGGTACGAGTCCGCGTGCTTTGACAGGTCGTCGTAGACGAGTAGGACGTGCCCGCCGTTGTAGAGGAAGTGCTCGCCCATCGCGCAGCCCGCGAACGGCGCCATCCACTTGATCGGCGCGGCTTCCTGGGCGGCTGCGGAGACGATCGTCGTGTACTCCATCGCGCCGCGGTCGCGCAGGAGCTCGTAGGTCTGGGAGACGGTCGACGCCTTCTGCCCGATCGCGACGTAGATGCAGACGACGTCGGTGTCGCGCTGGTTGAGGATCGTGTCGACGGCGATGGCCGTCTTGCCGGTCTGGCGGTCGCCGATGATGAGCTCGCGCTGGCCTCGCCCGATGTTCGTCATGGCGTCGATCGACTTGATGCCGGTCTGGAGCGGCTCTTTCACCGGCTGGCGCGCGACGACGCCGGGCGCCTTGAACTCGAGGGGCCGCCTCTCCGACGTCTCGATCGGACCGCCGCCGTCGAGTGCGTTGCCCAGCGGGTCGACGACGCGGCCGAGCATCGCGTCGCCCACCGGGACGCTCGCGACGCGGCCGGTCCGGCGGACCGCCTCGCCCTCCTTGACGTGCTGCCAGTTGCCGAAGAGCGCGGTGCCGACGTCGTCCTCCTCCAGGTTGAACGCGAGGCCGACGACGCCGTGCTCGAGCTCGAGCATCTCCAGCGCGACGGCGTTCTCGAGCCCGTAGATCCGCGCGATGCCGTCGCCGACCTGAAGGACGGTCCCGACCTCCGCGAGGTCGGTCTCGACGTCGTAGTGCTCGATTCGATCCTTGAGGATCGAGGTGATCTCTTCGGGGCGTAGCTTCACGGTGACGGTCTCCTCTTTAGGTCCTTCTCACAAGTTCATGGCGCAAGCCTTCGATCCGGCCGCGGACGGACGCGTCGACGCGGAGGGTGTCGACCTGCAGGACGAGCCCGCCGATCAGATCGGGATCGACGCGGCGTGTCGCCTCCACCGTTCTCCCGGTCGCCTGCTCGATCTGCTTCACGAGGTCCTGGGCGGCGTCGTCCGAGAGCTCGACGGCAGTCGTGAGCTCGACGTTGACCCGGCGCTCCTGGGCGGCCACGAGCCGGTCGAACTCCCGCGCGATCTCGACGATCTCCCCGATTCGGCCCTTCTCGGCCGTGAGCCGGAGGAAGTTCTGGAGGATCTGCTCGGCGCCGCCGACGAGGTCGCCCACGATCTGCTCCTTGACGCGCGGCTCGAGCTGAGGGTTGCGCAGGACGCCCCGCAGCTCGGGAACGTCGTTGACTGCGGCGGCGAAGTCGCCGAGCTCCTCATGGACATTCTTGAGGACGTCCTTCTCCTGCGCCGCCTGGAACAAGGCGCGCGCATAGGTGCGGTGCATGACGGCTATCTCGAGGCCTCCTGCTCCAGCACGGAGAAGTCGATGTCCTTGATCGCGTCCTCGATGAGCCGGCGGTGGTCGGCGTCCTCGAGCACCTTGCCCGTCACCTTCTGGGTCGCCTGGAGCGTGAGCTCGGCGACCTCGGCGCGGATCATTCCGAGCGCGCGCTGCGTCTCGGCCTCGATCTGGCGCTTGGTCTCTTCGAGCCGCCGCTGGCGGTCCGCCTCGGTCTCCTCCTTCACCCGCTGCCGCTGGGCGTCGCTGACACGACGGGCGTCGGCGAGAATCTCCTCCGCCTGTCCCCGCGCCTGGCCGAGCAGGGCGCGGTGCTCCTCGAGGAGCTTGCGGGCCTCGTCACGGGCCTCGTCGGCCTCGTCGAGCGAGCGGCGGATGCGCTCGCGCCGTTCGTCGATCGTCTGCTGGATCGGGCCGAAGGCGTACCGCTTGAGGACGAAGAACGTGAGCCCGAACGCCACGAGCGTCCAGATCATGAGACCCGGCACGACCTTGATCAGATCGGAGGATCCGACAAGCATCTGCATCGACGTCAGCACTCCCACCTAGACCAGCACGTAGGCGAGCAGGCCGCCGATGAGGCCGTAGAACACGACCGCCTCGGTGAGCGCGAAGCCGAGCCACTGGATGCCCTGGAGCTCGCCGCGCAGCTCTGGCTGCCGGGCGACCGCCTGGATCATCGAGCCGAAGATGTTCCCGATGCCGACACCGGCTCCGAGCGCGCCGAGGCCGATGCCGAGCGCGAGCGCGATTGCCTTGCCGGCGTCCGCTCCGTCGGAGACGGCACCAACGAGAAAGGCCAACACGTGTACCTCCTAGTGTCCTGGCTCGATCGCCGAGCCGATGTAGATGGCTGAGAGAGCAGCGAAGATGAACGCCTGGATGCCGACGACGATGACGACCTCGAAGAGGTAGAACGCCGTTGCGGCGGGGACCGCGATCACCGCGAGGAAGACGTTCTCGAGCACGAAGATCAGCCCGATGAACGTGAGGATGAGCATGTGCCCCGCGAGCATGTTCGCGAAGAGCCGGACGGAGAGCGAGATGAGGCGCATGAACTGGCCCAGGATCTCCAGCGGCACGATCAGCGGCAGCATCGCCCTCGGCACTTCCGGGATCCAGCTCTTGAAGTATCGGACCGGCCCGTTGTAGCGAATGCCCTCGAAGTGAGTGAAGACGAAGGTCAGGAGGGCGAGCGCCAGCGTCACCGACAGTGACGACGTCGCGGCGTAGATGCCGAGCGTCGGGACCTCGACGCCGAAGATGTGCACCTTCTCGTCGGAGAGCGGCAGCGGGATGAATCCGAGCAGGTTCACGATGAAGATGAAGAGCATCAGCGTCGCGACGTAGGGGAACCAGAGGGCGATCGCCTTCGACGGGAGCCCCTGCTCCGCGACCTGCGTCTGCGCGATGTCGTAGATCAGCTCTCCCGTGGTGCCGCGGCGGGTCAGCGTCTTGCCGCGCATGAAGAAGAGGCCGAACACGATCGTCACGAGCGCGCCGAGGAGGAGGTACGCGACGGTCTTGGTGATCGACAGGTTGAGCGGCCCGAGGTGGATCGGCACCCACTCGTGCTGCTCGAACTCCTCCTCGGGATGGAACTCGCCCTTCGCCCACGCCGCCTGCGGGATCGCGAGCGCGAGAAGCGTGAGCGTGACGAACGCCCGCTTCACCGCTCGGTCCCGAAGTAGGCGATGAGCGAGAGCCCGAGCTGGAAGGTGTAGGCGAGCGCGTAGACGACCGCCGCCGCCACGGCGACGTCGGGGTTCGTCGCAGCCGCGGCGATGAGCACCGCGAGCACTGCGAGCGCCTTGAAGCTCAGTCCGAAGGCCAGCACTGCCGAGGCGGCGACGTTAGCTGTTCGGCTGCGCAGCCGCGTCAGCACGATCTCGACCGCCTCGAGGCCCACCCAGAGCAGCGCGCCGAGCGCCCAGCCCTTGATGTCCCAGCCGGCGATGAGGAAGACGGGCAGCGCGAGCAGAAGGACGAGGAGTCCGCCGACGGCAGGCAGCATCCGTCCGGGCACGGGCCGGGGCGTCGCGAAGATTCCCTCCCGCATCAGAAGCTCCCCCGGTAGCGGAGATAGACGGAGTAGACGCGCGAGCGGGATCCCGACGACCGCTCCGACGAGCGCGCCGATCCCTGCCGAGCCGGCGATCCAGCCGATCAGGGCTCCGACGGCTATGGCTGCGAGGAGGATGCCGAGGAGCACGCTTCCCGCCCCTGCGGGCTCGAACGAGCGGCGGGTCGTTGGCTCCATCCGGGCGCAAGCATACCAAGTTTGTGACAGCCGGATACCGCATTTCATAGCCAAAAACGGCCTACTTTGTACAAGTCGTCCTCTACGCGGTCTTGCGCTCGTTCTCGCGCTCCTGCTCCTCGCGCCGCCGGATCATCGGGTTCGCGAGCTTCACGATCTCGAGCAGGTAGACCATGTAGACGGAGGCCGCAACGGCGAGCAGGCCGAAGATCGACACGGCCAGTGTCCGCCACGGGTGCCACTCCCCGTGCTCGTGCGGACGGATGAACCGGAGAGCCAGGGCGGTGGCGGCCAGCGTGATGCACCACAGCCAGATGTAGGTGGCCGCCCGCCGCTGGGAGAAGCCGATGTTCACGAAGCGATGGTGGAGGTGCTGGCGGTCGGCCGCGTAGACGGGCTGCCGGTACTTCAGGCGCTTGGCGACGACGAAGGACGTATCGAGGATCGGCACTGCCAGGACCACGAGCGGGAAGAAGAGCGTGACGATCGACGCCGTCTTGAGCAGTCCCTGGAGCGGCACGGTCGCGAGGACGAACCCGAGCAGGAGGGCTCCCGAGTCGCCCATGAAGATGCGCGCCGGATAGAGGTTGTGGCGGAGGAACCCGAGGGACGCTCCGAGCACGATCGCCGACACGAGCGCGGCCTCGATCTCGGGATTCGTCAGCGAGAGCGCGATCAGCGTGAACGTCGCAGCCGAGATCGCGGCGACGCCCGCTGCAAGCCCGTCCAGTCCGTCGAGGAAGTTGAACATGTTCATGATCGCGATGATCCAGAGAACGGAGAGCGGCATCCCGACCCAGCCGGGGAGCTCGTGGATCCCGAGCACCGGGAACGTGAAGCGGTGGATCCAGATGCCGAAGCCGACGGGTATCGCGGCTGCCGCGATCTGGCCGCCGAGCTTCTCCCACCACTTGAGCCCGCGGAAGTCGTCGATCGCGCCGACCGTCGTCGCGACCGCGGCTCCCAGGAGAAGCCCCCGCATCTCCCCCGACAGGTCGAGGAACGCGAGACAGGGCACGAAGATCCCGAAGAAGAGCGCGAGCCCGCCGAGCCTCGGCACCGTGCTCCGGTTGAGTCGCCGGCCCTCCGGGCGATCGACGACGCCGAGAAGGCGGGCCATGCCGCCGACGGCCGGGGTGAGGAGCACGACGATCGCCGCGGCGAGCAGCGCGCCCCAGACGATCTCGAGGTTGTCGGCGAGCGTGTGCAGCATCAGAGGAGAGCGAGGACGAGCCCGAGGGCGATCATGCCGAAGACGAGCAGCATGAAGACGACGGCGATCACCGTGACGATTCGGGAGCGACGGAGGAAGTCATCCTCGGGGTCGACCTCGGACCAGTGCTGCCAGCGCCGAGCCTGCCGGCGCCTGCGGAACTCCCCGACCGCGCCCACGGCTTACTTCGTGCCGTAGAGGCGGTCGCCCGCGTCACCGAGACCGGGCACGATGAACCCGCGCTCGTTGAGACCGCGGTCGATCGCCGCGACCACGATCTGCACGTCCGGATGGTCGCGCGTGATTCGCTCGATGCCCTCGGGCGCGGCGATGATCGCGATCAGCCGCACCGAGCTCGCACCGGCGTCCTTGACGGTGCGGACCGCGGCGGCGGTGGAGTTGCCGGTCGCGAGCATCGGGTCGAGCAGGATCACGTCGCGCTCCGCGATGTCTGCCGGGAGCTTGGCGTAGTACTCGACCGGCTCGAGCGTCTCCTCGTCGCGGTACATCCCGATGAAGCCGACCCGTGCGCTCGAGATGAGCGAGAGCACGCCGTCGAGCATGCCGACACCCGCGCGCAGGATCGGGCAGACGGCGACCTTCTTCCCGCTGATGCGCGGGAACCGCCCCACCTCGAGCGGCGTCTCGACCGGGACGTCCTCCGTGCGCAGATCCTTCGTGGCCTCGTAGGTGAGGAGGAGCGTCACCTCGTTGACGAGCTTGCGGAAGTGGACCGTCGGCGTGTCCTTGGCGCGCAGGTAGGAGAGCTTGTGCTGGACGAGCGGGTGCTTGACCTCGACGACGCTGCCCCGACGTGTCTCTGTCTCCGTCACGGTCACGACGCGACGTAGGTCGTCCAGCCGCGGAAGCCCGGGTACAGCGGCCGCTTCTCGCAGAGCGCCTCCGTGCGCCCGCGCAGCGCACCGATGTCCGGAGAGTCCCCGAGCGCTCCGGCCATGATGGCGCCGATCTCGCGGAAGTCGTCCTCGTCCATCCCGCGCATCGTGGCGGCGGGGGTGCCGATGCGCACGCCGCTGGCGATCGTCGGCTTCCGCTCGTCGAAGGGAACCGTGTTGCGGTTCACCGTGAGCTTGACCTCGTGGAGCCGCTCCTCGGCGTCCTTGCCCGTCCAGTCCGTCCCCCGCAGGTCGAGCTGCAGCAGATGCGTGTCGGTGCCGCCGGTGAGCACGTCGAGCCCGCCGTCGATCAACGTCTCGGAGAGCGTGTCCGCGTTCCGGCGGACCTGGCGCTGGTAGTCGCGGAATGCCTCGGTCCCGGCGATCCTGAAGCACGCTGCCTTCGCCGCGATCGTGTGGACGAGCGGTCCGCCCTGCATGCCCGGGAAGACGGCGCGGTCGACCGCCTGCGCGTGTTCCTCCCGGCAGAGGACGAACCCGGAGCGCGGCCCGGCCAGTGTCTTGTGAGTCGTCGAGGTGACGAAGTCGCAGTGCTCGACCGGATTCGGATGCAGCCCGGCAGCGACGAGCCCCGCGAAATGCGCCATGTCGCAGAGCAGGAGCGCGCCGACCTCGTCGGCGATCTCCCGAAACTTGGCAGTGTCGACGAGCCTCGGATACGCCGAGCCGCCGCACACGATCAGCTGCGGCTTGCTCTCACGCGCCTTCTCGAGGACCTGGTCGTAGTCGACGACATTCGTCTCGCGCGAGACGCCGTAGTGGACGATCGAGTACAGCTTCCCGGAGAAGTTGACCTTGAGCCCGTGCGTGAGGTGACCGCCGTGCGAGAGCTCGAGCGAGAGGATCGTGTCGCCCGGATTCAGGGCGGCCAGGTAGACGGCCATGTTCGTCTGCGCGCCCGCGTGCGGCTGGACGTTCGCGTGATCGGCGCCGAACAGCTCCTTCGCGCGATCGATCGCGAGCTGCTCGATCTCGTCGACGACCTCGCAGCCGCCGTAGTAGCGCCTGCCCGGGTAGCCCTCCGCGTATTTGTTGGTCGGGGTCGAGCCGACGGCCTCGAGCACGGCCGGCCAGGTGAAGTTCTCCGATGCGATCAGCTCGATCTGGCCTCGCTGGCGTTCGAGCTCGCGGCCGAGCAGCTCGGCGATCTCCGGGTCGAGCTGGTCGAGGCCGGCGTTGGTGAGTTGCTCGAAGGTCTGCTGCGCGACGGCCATGGCTCTCCTCTCCCGGGTTCAGCCTGATCGTACTGCCGACGCCAGTCGGCCCAGAGCCTCGTCCGCGGGCACCGCGCCCTCGCGGAGGACGATCGGCTCGTCGCCGGTCAGGTCGATGACCGTGGACGGCCTCCCGGGCAGCTCGCCGCCGTCGAGGACGGCCGCGGCGCCGGACAGGATCTCGTCGGGGACCTCCTCCAGCCGCTTCGGATCAGGCCCACCGGGGTGGTTGGCGCTCGTGGCGACCACCGCCCCGAGCCGGCCGAGCGCGTCGGCGGCGACGCCCCCGAGCCGGGGCACCCGGACCCCGATCGCCTGTGGGTTCGTGCCGGTGATCCAGCGGAAGCGGCCGGCGGGGTTCGGGACCACGAGCGTGAGCGGCCCTGGCAGGAGCAGCCGTGCCATCGACGCCGCGCGGCCGCGCAACTCGGGCACGCACTCGAGCAGGTAGTCCAGGTCGGCCGCGACGAGCGCGCTGGGCTGCGCCTCTTCGCGTCCCTTCAGCTTGTAGAGCCGGCGGGCGGAGTCCTCGCGATACGGGTCCGCGGCGAGCCCGTAGACGGTGTCGAACGGGAGCACGACGGGCTTTCCGGCCCGCACGGCGGTGACCGCGTCGTCCAGTGCGCTCACGCTCGTCGTCCTTCCACAACGCGCTCCCTCCCGGAGAGATCCGGGCTGATCCTAACTTCGGTATAGCCGTGCGAACCGAGTGTCCGAGCGACTTCCGGAGCGCGCCCGTCGCCAACTTCGACGACGAGCCACGTCGTGCTCGCACTCTCGGCGAGGTCGTCGTAGAGCTCCGCGTCCACCAGCGCCTCCGGCGGCTCCCATGCGAGCTCCGGCGCAAGCCCGGCGAGGTCTCCGGCCGGCACGTAGGGCGGGTTCGACACGACGAGATCCCAGCCCTCGGCAACTGTTTCGACGCCTGCGTGGCGAAGCTCGATGTCGAGGCCCAGCCGCGCCGCGTTCTCGCGCGCGAGCTCGAGCGCGGTCGCCGACGAGTCGACGGCCGTGACCCGCGCACGCTCATGCTCGTCGGCGATCGAGAGAGCAATCGCACCGGTGCCGGTGCCCACGTCGAGCACCCGCGGCTCGTCGAGCCCGGCCACCAGCGCGAGCGCCCGCTCGACGACGACCTCCGTCTCAGGGCGCGGAACGAGCGCGCGCGAGTCGGTCTTCAGCGTCAGCCCCCGGAAGCCCCACTCGCCGAGGACGTACGCGAGCGGCTCGCGGCGGATCCGGCGCTCGAGCAGCGACTCGAGCTCGTCCTGCGGAACCTCGCGGCCGGGCTCGAGGCTGAGCGTCGACCGCGTCACGCCGAGCGTGTGCGCGACGATCCACTCCGCGTCGACCGCCGGCGTGTCGACCCCCGCCTCGGCGAGCCGCCGCTCCGCCGTGCGCAGCGCCTCGGCCGCGGTCACTCGCCGAGGGCGCGCCGCCGGTCCTCGGCGGTCAGCGCCTCGGTGAACTCGTCGAGCTCGCCGCCGAGGGCTCGGTCGAGCTGGTGCACGGTGAGCTTGATCCGGTGGTCGGTGATGCGGTTCTCGGGGAAGTTGTACGTCCGGATCTTCTCCGCGCGCTGGCCCGTGCCGATCTGCGAACGTCGCGTCGCGTCGAGCTCCGCCTGCTGCTTCTCGCGCTCCTGTTCGTAGAGGCGCGCGCGCAGGACGCGGAGCGCCTTCTGCCGGTTCTGCAGCTGGCTCTTCTCGTCTTGCATCGAGACCACGAGCCCCGTCGGCAGGTGGGTGATGCGGACGGCCGAATCGGTCGTGTTCACGCTCTGGCCGCCCGGCCCGGTCGAGCGGTAGACGTCCACCTTCAGGTCGTTGGGATCGATCTCGACCTCGACCTCCTCCGCTTCCGGCATGACCGCCACGGTCGCGGTCGACGTGTGGACGCGGCCCTGCGACTCCGTTTCCGGGACACGCTGCACGCGATGCGTGCCGCCCTCCCACTTGAAGACGGAGTAGGCGCCGTCACCCTTCACCGCGAAGGTGACCTCCTTGAAGCCGCCGGCCTCGTTCGGGCTGGAGCCGAGCTCCTCGACGCTGTAGCCCCGGCGCTCCGCGTACCGCGTGAGGGCGCGGTGCAGGTCCGCGGCCCAGAGCGCCGCCTCGTCTCCGCCGACGCCTTGCCGGATCTCGAGGATGACGTCCTTGCTGTCGGCCGGATCGGTCGGGGCGAGCGCGACGCGCAGCTCCTCCTCCAGACCGTGCGTCCGTTCCTCCAACTCGGGCACGAGCTCGCGCAGGTCGCCGTCGCCTCTCGCCGCGTCGAGGTCCTCGCGCACCAGACGCCACTCCTGCGCCAGCCGGTGCGGCCCTTCGAGCTCCTTCAGTCGGCGGCCGGCGCCCGCAGCCTCCTTGTGGTCGTTGTAGACCGCAGGGTCGGACATGCGCTCCTGCGCCTCGTGATACGACCGTTCGAGGTCTTCGACGAGCTGTTCGATGTTGCCGGCCATCGCCGGCGACACGTTAGCTCGCTAGGCCGGCGTTCAGAGTGATCTCGGGGACCGAGGCGAGCGCCTTCGAGACCGGGCAGTTCTCCTTCGCGGTCTGAGCCGCCTGCTGGAAGGCGTCGGCGTCGATGCCGGGCACTTTGCCCTGGACGTCGAGCGCGATCTTCGTGATCCCCTCCCCGGGCTGGAAGGTCACCGTCGCGGAGGTCTTGAGCTCGTCGGGAGCATGTCCCTCCTGCGCCAGCCCGTGCGACAGCGCCATCGACAGGCACGTGGCGTGCGCGGCCGCGATCAGCTCCTCAGGGCTCGTCATGCCGCCGGGCTCCTCCGCGCGGGCGGGCCAGCTGACGTCGAGGCCGCCGACGGCTCCGCTCGTGACGGAGTCGATGCGGCCGTCGCCGCTCATCAGGTCACCGTGCCACGTCACCTCGGCCTTGCGTTCAGTCGCCATCGGTCCCTCCCTCGAGTGTCGCGTTCACCGTCACCGTCCCGCTCGCCTCGATCAGCGCCGAGAACGGGCAGCCCTTGCTCGCGGCCTCGGCCGCACTCTGAAGATCTCCGACGCTCAGTCCCGTTACACGCGCGCGCGCGAGAAGCTCGGAAGCGACGATCCGGTGCGAGCCGCCCTCGACCTCGTCGAGCGTGACGGTCGCGTGAACGTCGACCGCCTCGGGGACGTTGCCGGCGGATGAAAGCTCGCCCGCGAGGGACATCGCGTAGCAGGCGGCGTGCGCAGCGGCGAGCAATTCCTCCGGGCTCGTCTTGCCGTCCGGCTTCTCGACCCGGCTCGCCAGCGAGTACGGCAGTCCTTCGAAAGCGCCCGTGGCTGCGCTGATCGCGCCGCTTCCGCGAGCGACGTTTCCCTCCCACCTGACGTCTGCCTCGCGCTGGATGCGGGGCACTAGGCCATCACTTCGATCTTGCGCGCATTCGGATCGGCCTGCTCGAGCACGAGCACTTCCTTCAGGGCGCGGATCGAGACCTCGACCTGGTCGAGCGACGGCTCGCGGGTCGTGAGCCGCTGGAGCCACAACCCCGGCGCCAAGAGTCCCATCAGGATCGGGCTGTCCTGGTGCTTGCCCGCGAACCGGATCAGCTCGTATGCGAGGCCGGCAATGACCGGGAGCAGCAGGATGCGCGTCCCGATCAGCCAGTACCAGTGCGGCCGCCCGAAGAAGGCGAAGACGAAGATCGCGATCACCATCACCCAGAGCAGAAACGCCGTTCCGCAGCGCGGGTGGATCTTGCTGTGGCGCTGGACCGTCTCCGGCTCCAACTCCTCCCCGGCCTCGTAGGCGTTGATCGCCTTGTGCTCGGCGGCGTGGTACTGGAAGACGCGGCGCAGGTCCGGGAACAACGAGATCAGGAACAGGTACCCGACGAAGATGCCGACGCGTATGAGGCCCTCGACGATCACGAACCACGCGGTCTGGCGGATCCCGATCCAGTCGGTGAGCAGCGCCGGCGAGACCTTGAAGAGGAGGATCGCGAACCCGATCGCCACCGCGAAGGCGAAGAACAGCTGCGCGCGCGTGAGCTCGGTCTGGACCTCCTCGCCGTCCTCGCCTTCGGCCTGCGCCTGGTAGTTCGCAGAGATGGCGAGAGCGCGGAAGCCGATCGCGAGCGACTCGCCCAGCGCGATGATCCCGCGGATGACCGGGAGCCGGAAGAGCGGATGCCGGGCCATCGGCGACGTGATCGCCTGGTGGACCTCGACGATGTCGCCGTCGGGCTTGCGGACGGCGACGGCCCAGTTCGACGGGCCACGCATCATCACGCCCTCAAGGACGGCCTGTCCTCCGACGTTCGTCATAGGTTCGCGGGGCTCTTAGCCGCGGCGGGCGCCGCCGGCCTTCTCCAGCCGGCGCTGGAAGCGCTCGACGCGTCCACCGGTGTCGACGAGCTTCTGCTTCCCCGTGTAGAACGGATGGCAGTTCGAGCAAATCTCGACGTGAAGCTCGGGCTTGGTGGAGCGCGTCTGGAACGTGTTCCCGCAGGAGCACGTCACGGTCGCAAGGACGTAGTCGGGGTGGATATCAGGCTTCATCGGAGGCCAGGATAGCAGCGGCCGTTTTGGCAGCGACGTTGCCGCCCGAGACGACTGCGGCCACGGTCTGGCCCCGCTCGGGCTCGACGACGCCGGACAGGAGCGCCGCCGCTGTGGCCGCGCCGGCCGCCTCGCACGCGAGCTTCATCCGCCCGTACATGAAGCGGAACGCTTCGCGGATGGCGTCCTCGGTGACGAGCACTGACTCGACCTCGAGCTCGGCGCAGACTCGAACGCAGTTCGCGCCCGCGTAGGGACCGTTGAGGCCGTCCGCGATCGACTTCGCCTCGACGGTGACCGGCTCGCCCGCCTTGAGGCTCTCATGGAGCGCCGGCGAACGCTCGGGCTCGACGGCGATGAGCCGGGTGTCCGGCCTCGTTCCCTTGACCGCGGTCGCGATCCCGGACACGAGCCCGCCGCCGCCGACCGGGACGAGGACGATGTCCGCGTCGGGGACGTCCTCGAGGATCTCGAGCCCGACCGTTCCCTGCCCGGCCATGACGAGCGGATCGTCGTACGGATGAACGAGCGTCCGTCCCGTGCTCTCGATCAGCTCCTCCAGTCGCTCGAAGGCGGTCGGGATGTCCGGCGCCTCCGTGTCGATCGTGGCCCCGTACCCGCGCGCGGCGGCGATCTTCATCGGGCTTGCGGTCTGCCACATGACGACGAGCGCGTCGATCTCCTCGACCGCGGACGCATAGGCGAGCGCCTGCGCGTGGTTGCCGGCCGAGATGGAGATGACGCCGCGCTCCTTCTCCTCCGCGGAAAGCGTCCCGAGCTTGTTCAGCACGCCGCGGGGCTTGAATGACCCCGTCCGCTGGAAGAGCTCCGCCTTGAAGTGGACGTCCGCGTTCGTACGGCTCGAGAGCGTTGCGGAGCTGAGCAGCGGCGTACGGTGCAGGCGGTCGCCGATGCGCTCGCGCGCGCGGTACACATCGTCGAGCGTGATGAGGGCGCCCGTCGTGGCCACGTCCTGATCGTACTCAGGTGGACCCGAGGCGGCCCGAGCGGTGTAGGTCAGGCGGGCCTCAGTACTTGCCCTTGCCGCAACCGGCCAGGGCGAAGGGTAGAGCCGCCAACGCAAGGAGGAAGAGTCGATGTCTCATGTTGAGATGCGGTACGCGCGAAGGGCAGTTGTGGTTTGCCTGGTCGTCGTCACGTGCGTCTTCGGAGCCGTCGCCGCGGCATCTCCCAGGCCGGTTGCACGCATTGTGACGGGACCGGGGCCATGCGGGCTGCACTCGGCATTCGGATCAGTCTGGGTCGCCGGGTACGGAACGGGCCGTCTCGTGCGCATCGATCCGCAGCGCAACCGGGTCATCCGGCGGACGAAGGTCGCGCGCGGGCTGTGCCACGTTGCGTCCGGGGCGGGCTTGCTCTGGGTCGCGAGCGACGTGACGGACGTCGTGTACCGGGTTGCCTGGCGAAGTGGCCGCGTGGTCGGGCGGACTGCCGTGGGTCGCTGGCCGGCCGATCTCGAGCTCGCCTTCGGGAGCATGTGGGTGTCGGCGTACGAGCTCGGAACGGTGGCGCGTCTCGACCTGAGGTCGGGTCGCGTGCTGCGCGTGTACCGGGTCGGGGAAAACCCCACCGGGCTCGCGCGGGACGGCGATTCGCTCTGGATCTCCTTCGGGCGTGCGGGGAGAGCGCTGGGCCGACTCGATCCGGCGTCCGGCGCTCTCACGCGCGTGCCCATCGGCCATGACGCGCCGGGCGCCCTCGTGCGTGCGTTCAGGTCGCTGTGGGCGACAACTGCGGACGGATATGCCGTCCGCTTCGATCCGGTGGCAGGTCGAGTCGTGGCCTCGGTGCCGGTACCGGGGACACCGGCCGGGATCGCTGCGGCGCCGGACGGGACGCTCTGGGTGGCGGAGAAGGAACGGGACACGGTCACGCGCATCGACCCGGCCACGAACCGTGTCCTGGATGTCACACGCGGCGGACGCGGTGCCTTCTCGGTCACGGTGGCCGCGGGCGACGTGTGGATCTCGAGCTTCGCCGGATCCGACGTCTGGCGCTTCCGTCCGTAGGGCGGAATGTCGGCACGGTTTTGGCACGCGCGCGACAACGCTAGGGGTCAGACCCAGATCTGCACGCCGCGACCTAGGTCAGCGTGTACTCGGGGCCGCTGCCGCCCTCGGGCGGGGTGAGGCGGCCGCCCTTGGCCGTGATCGCGCCGCACTGGACGCAGTTCGACGGCGTGATCTCGACGGTCACATTCCCGTCCGCCGCACCCCCCGCCGCGGCGCCCACCTCGTACACCTGCGCGGGACACATGCGGCACCACATCTCCGCGAGATCCTTCGGCACCTCGCGCTGGATGACGATGTGGTTCGGCTGGTCGTCACGCGTCTTGTTCCCCGACGCGAAGACGGAGGAGAGCTTGTCGAAGGTGAGCTTCCCGTCCGGCGCCGGGTAGCTGCTCGAGCGATCGGTGCGGATCAGCTCGACGCTCGGCGTCACGCTCCGTCTCACGGTCGCCCGGAGGAAACCGGCCCTTCGACGCGGTCATCATCCCCGCAAGGGCGCCGCCCATCACGAACCCGCGCGCGAACGCCGGGCGCATGTTGCGCACCTCGTAGAGGTCCTTCCACACGAAGCTCTCGCGCAGCGCCTCGTCGTATCCGGCGAGCGCGCCGGGCGTCCACGGTGTCTGGCCGCGCTGCAAGGCGGCGAACGCGGTCTCCGCCGCGAGCTTCCCCGACTCGATCGCGTAGTGGATGCCCTTCAGCGCCGGGACGTTCACGAGACCCGCACCGTCGCCGCAGATGAGCACCCCCGGCGCGTGCAGCCGACGCGGCAACGCCAGGAACCCGCCCTCCGGGATCGTCTTCGCACCCCACGCAACGCGCTCGCCGCCCTCGAGCAGCTTGCGGACCAGCTTGTGGGTCTTCAGCTCCTGCAGGAGGTCGTGAACGGACAGCTCGACGTCGCGGTAGTCGAGCCCGACGACCATCCCGACGTGAGCATGTCGTCGCCCATCGGGTAGATGAACGACCCGCCGAACTCGCGGAACTTGGCGCCGCCGCGCAGCGGCCAGCCCATCGTGTGGATGATCCGGTCGCAGCGGCCGCGCGACCTTCCACACCTCCTTGACGCCGAGCGCCCACACCTGCGGGTTGTCGCCGGCGAGACCGAAGCGGTCGAGCGCAACGCCGGTCAGATGACCCTGCGTGCCCTCGGCGAGCACGGTGACGCGCGCGACGAGGTCCGCGCCGGGCTCGAAGTTGCCGAGCTCCTCGCCGTCGCGGCCCTCGCCCTTGTCGCCGGTGCGCACGCCGCGGACGCGACCGTCGGCGACCAGCAGCTTCTCCGCCGCGGTCTCGGGGAGGATCATCGCCCCGCCCTCCTCGGCCTCCTCCGCCAGCCAGCGACCGAGCTGCGACAGCGACGCGACGTAGTTGCCGTCGTTCCGCATCGTCGGCGGCGGCGGGAATGCGGACCGAGCCGCCGCTGCGTCAGGAAGTAGCACGGACTCGTTCTCGACCGGCCCGTAGAACGGCATCTCGTCGATCCGCTTGCGGTCGCGGAAGAGACGGCGCAGCCCGCGCGGGTTCACGACTGCGCCCGACAGAAGATGCGACCCCGGCTGCTTGCCCTTCTCGAGAACGGCGACGGGCACCTCCCCGAGCCGCTCACGCACCTCGGGCGCGTCCTCGAGCAGCTGATTCGAGTCGGATGGCACACGCCAGTCCCGCCGGCCCGGCGCCGACGATGAGGACGCCGACCTCGATGCGCTCGTCCGCGGCATCGGTCGGGAGCGCGATCGCCGACCGCGAGTCGAACGGCGGCGGAAACTCCGCTGGCCTCGTCACGCGCCGCGTCGCTGCCTGACGAGCTCCGTCAGCTTCGGAACGATCTGATGGACGTCACCGACGACGCCGAGGTCGGAGAACTCGAAGATGGGTGCGTTCGGATCCTTGTTGATCGCGACGATCACGCCCGAGCTCTGCATGCCGACCTTGTGCTGGATCGCGCCGGAGATGCCGCAGGCGATGTAGAGCTTCGGCGAGACCGTCTTCCCCGTCTGGCCGACCTGCGTCGAGTACGGGTACCAGCCCGCGTCGACGACGGCGCGCGTCGCGCCCACCGCACCGCCGAGCGCCTTCGCAAGCTCCTCGACGAGCGTGAAGTTCTCCGGGCCCCCGAGCCCACGGCCGCCGGCCACGATGATCTCCGCATCCTCGATCGACGGGCCCTCGCTCTCCTCGTGCGCCTGGTCGACCATGCGCGCGCCGGTCGAGAAGTCCTCGAGCTCGACCGGGACGTCCTCGATCTGCGCGGTGCCGCCGGTCTCGCTCGGATCGAACGAGCCGGATCGAAAGAGCGCGAGGCGCGGCTCGGACGTCCATCCGACGTCGACGTACACGGAGTCCTGCAGGGCCGGACGCGTGCCCACGAGCCTGACGTCGTCGAGCCGAACGTCCGTGAGGTCCCAGTTGAGGCCCGCATCGAGGCGCGCGGCGAGCCCGGCGGCGACGTCCGCGGCGAGGACGGAGTTCGCGAACAGGACCGCATCGATGTTCCGATCGCGCACGAGTTGCGCGAGCACGTCGACGCGAGGCTGTGGCAACGGCGCCTCCAGCTGCGAGTCGTCCGCGACATAGACGGTCGACGCTCCGAACTTGCCGGCCTCGCCCGCAAGCGCGCGAACACCGCTCCCAGCGACGACAGCCGCCAGGTCGGAGTCTCCCAGCGTTGCGGCCTTCGACAGCACGCCGAGCGCTGCCTTCGACAGCTCGTCGCCGTGGTGCTCGAGGAAGACCAGAGTGCTCATCAGACGAGCCTCTTCTCCGCGAGGAAGTCGACGACTGCCTGCGCGCCGTTGCCGTCGTCTTCGATCTTCTGCGCGTCGCCCCGGGCCGGAGGGTCGTTGAGCGCGTAGACCTCGGTGCGCGAACCCTCGGCGCCCGACCGTTCGGCCTCGACGCCGAGGTCGGCGAGCGACACGGTCTCCTGCGGTTTCGACTTCGCGCCCATGATCCCCTTGAGCGACGGGTAGCGCGGCTCGTTGATCGCGTCGGACACGGCGACGACCGCCGGGACCGGTGCCTCGATCACGTCGTAGCCGAACTCTGTCTGGCGCTTCACGGTGAGCTTGCCGCCGGCGTGCGTCACCTCGGCCGCCTGCGAGACGACGGGCAGGCGCAGCCGATCGGCGACCGCAGCCCACAGCACTGCGCCGTCGGAGTCGCCGGCCTGCTGACCGAAGAGGATGAGGTCAGCGCTCTCGCGCTCGAGGGCCTTCGCGAGCGCATAGCTCGTCGCCACCAGGTCAGCGCCGGCTGCTCCCTCGTCGCTGACGAGAACGGCGCGGTCGGCTCCCATTGCCAGCGCCTTCCGGAGCGCGTCCTGCGCCTTCGCCGGCCCCATCGAGACAAGGACGACCTCGCCCTCGCCGCCCGCGTCCTTCAGCCGAAGAGCCTCCTCGACGGCGTTTGCGTCGAACGGGTTCAGCGCGCCCTCCCCCGAGCGGTCGAGCCGCTTGGTTCCGGGATCCATCCGGGCGCCGCCTTCCGGCACCTGCTTCACGCAGACCGCGATCTTCATGCGCGCAGGACTCTACTGAGGGTGACGCGACCCGAGATGGTTGCTAAGGTCACGCACTTCGGACGCGACCGGAGCGCCCGTCCCCCCATGAGACGCCGCCGGACGACAGCCCGAGGGGTCCTCTTTCTCGCCGCAACAGTCGGTCTCGTCGCCGGGACCGCAGTCGCCTCCGCGGCCAAGGGCCCGCCGCCGGAGCACATCGTCTTCCCGGTCGTCGGCAAGGCGCAGTACATCGACGACTTCGGCGCGCCGCGTGGCGGCATCCGCCACCAGGGCAACGACATCATGTCGACGAAGCGCGCGCCCGCCGTCGCCGCAGAGGGCGGGAAGGTGAAGTACTGGACGACGTCCGCCAACGCCGGCTGCATGCTCTACCTCTACGGCGACAGCGGCACGACGTACCTCTACATCCACCTGAACAACGACCTCACGCTGAAGAACGACAACCGCGGGAAGTGCGTCAAGGGCGTCGCGTACACCGTGAAGAACGGCGCGAAGGTCCAGGCAGGACAGCAGATCGGCTACGTCGGAGATTCAGGCGACGCGAACGGCCTCCAGGCGCACCTGCACTTCGAAGTGCATCCCAACGGCGGCAAGGCCGTCAGCCCGTACCCCTACCTGCAGAAGGCGTACAAGCTGCTCTTCTCGGCGAAGGCCGGCACACCCTTCGCGCTGACGCTGACCGGCACCGTCGTCACCGCGGCGGTGGATCGGCTCGTCGTGAACGTCGCGACGTGCCAGGCGTGGCCCTCGGGCATCGTCCTCACGAAGCTCAACCGCCAGGTCGCGATCACCGTGCCCGAGTCAACGGTCGTGCAGGGCACCTCCGCCGGCGGCGCACTCCGCACCGTGGCGAACCTCTCGCTCGCGCAGAAGGGCGACAAGGTCGTCGTGTGGACCCAGCCGGCGCCGGCGACGCTCAAGGCCCAGCGCGCCGACGACGGCGCGCTCACCTCGGCCCTGATCGCGTTCGGCTAGCTCAGTCCTGCCGTCGAGAGGGCCTAGGTCAGCGGCCGGTGAACTTCGGCTCGCGCTTCTCGACGAACGCCGAGAGCCCCTCCCTCGCGTCGTCGCTCGAGAACAGCTCGCCGAACGACTCGCCTTCCGCGGCGAGGTTCTCGACGTGCTCGCCGCCGAGCGCTCGGTTCGCGAGGCGCTTCATCACACGCAGTGCGACGGGGCTCTTCGACGCGAGCAGCGCGGCTGTCTCGCGCGCCTTGTCGAGCACCGGATCGTGGACGCCGTTGACGAGGCCGATCCGCGCAGCCTCCTCCGCATCGACGAGGCGCCCGGTGAAGATCAGCTCTTTCGCGACGCCGAGGCCGCAGACCCGGGCCAGCCGCTGGGTGCCGCCCCAGCCGGGGATGATCCCGAGATTCACCTCGGGCTGACCGAGCTTCGCCGCGCTCGACGCGTACCGGATGTCGCAGGCCAGCGCGAGCTCGCAGCCCCCGCCGAGCGCGAAGCCGTTGACTGCCGCAACGGTCGGCTTCGGCATCGTCTCCAGAAGGCTCCCGGCCTCGTGGCCGAGAGCGCCCCACGCCTTCGCCTCCTCCACGTCGAGCTCGCTCATGTACTTGATGTCGGCGCCCGCGACGAACGCACGGTCGCCGGCCCCGGTCAGGACGATGACCCGGGCAGCGTCGTCGTCGGCGAGCGCACGCAGCCGGTCGCGGAGCTCCGTCAGCGTCGCAAGATCGAGCGCGTTCAGCGCATCGGGACGGTCGACCGTCACGAGCGCGACGGCGTCTTCGCGGTCGACGCGGATCAAACCGGGACGTTGCCCTTGAGGAAGTCGACGATCTCGCTCGTTGGAGCTCCGGGCGTGAAGACTTCGGCGACGCCGAGCTGCTTCAGCTCGTCCGAGTCGTCCTTCGGGATCGTCCCGCCGACCACGACGAGGACGTCCTCCGCGCCGTTCTCCTTGAGCCCCTCGAGGATGCGCGGCACGAGAGTCATGTGCGCGCCAGACAGGATCGAGATGCCCACGGCGTCGGCGTCCTCCTGGATCGCCGTCTCGACGATCTGCTCCGGTGTCTGGTGCAGGCCGGTGTAGATCACCTCCATGCCCGAGTCACGCAGCGCGCGGGCGATGATCTTCGCGCCGCGGTCGTGACCGTCGAGCCCCGGCTTCGCGATGACGACTCTGATCTTGCGGGCCACGGCCGGCTCAGTATAGGGACGGACTTGGCGCGGTCAGGAGGCGCGGACGAGCGTGATGGTGTACTCGACGCGCTCGCGGAGGCTGCCTCCCTCGGGCGCTTCGTACTTCGAGCTTCCAGCGCGTGAGGCCTTCAGCGAGATCCGCGCGATGGGCGTCGCCGTCAACGCCAGCCTCGGGAGCCTCAGCGGCGTGAGCAGCGGGCCGAACGGACGGGCCCGCACGTCGGCCGGCTCCTTCGGACAGGTCGCTGCGCGGAGCCGGACGTTCGCGGGACGGCCGACCGCGAGCAGCCCGCGCTCAGGGCTCGACACGTGCACTCGCGCCGCCCTGAGCGCCCGCCTCGTCCTCGCGCAATCCGCGATCTTCGAGGTCGTTTGCCCGCCGCAGCTCTCGTTCGTCGTGGTGGCGCCGTCGAGGGTGACGGTCGCGGCGATGCCGGGCACGGCGGCGGGGAGCACGCGGCCGCGCGTCAGGCGGACGAGGACGGGGCGCGACGTCGCGAAGCGGGTCGTTCGCGTGCCTTCCGACAGCTGGGTGCGACGGCACCCGCCGCTCTCGACCGGCGCCGCGGTGTGCGACCACTCGTGGTGCGCCACGCCGCTGATCGTCAGGCGGAAGAGCGTGGGGTCAGGCGCTGCTGCCGGCGCGCCGGCAGCCCCCACCGACACCACGACGAGCAGCCCCGCAAAGCCGATGTGCCGTGCCAGACGCCCCAAACCGCCGTCAGAGCGTCGCACATTTCCCGGTTGTCACAAAGTCGCGGCGGGCACCTCAGGCGCGGACGAGCGGTGCGTCCTTCCCGCTTCTCTGCCGCGCGATGAAGTCGCGGTACCAGTGGAAGCTCTCCTTCGGGATCCGATCGAGCGTCGGGAAGTCGACGTAGACGATCCCGAAGCGCTTCCAGTAGCCCCAGGCCCACTCGAAGTTGTCGAGCAGCGTCCAGACGAAGTAGCCCTTCACCGGCGCACCGGCCTCCGCCGCCCGGCCGACCGCTCCGATGTGACTCTCGAGGTACGACGTGCGCTCGGTGTCACGCACATGACCGTCGTGCCCGCGGACGTCCGGGAATGCGGCCCCGTTCTCCGTGATGTACAGCGCGCGCGGCCCGTAGTCGTCCTTCAGCCTGAGGAGGAGATCGTGCAGCCCGTCCGGGAAGACCTCCCAGTCCATGTCCGTGTACTGGGACTCGGGCTCGCGGACATGGATCGGGCTGCCGCCGTTCGGGTTCGCCCGGACGAGGTTGCGGGAGTAGTTGTTCACCCCGAGGAAGTCGATGGGGGCGTTGATCGTCTCCAGGTCCCCTTCCACCACGGGCGGGCCGTTCTGGCCGAAGTACTCGAGGAGGTCCTCGGGGTAGCTCCCGCGGAAGATCGGGTCCAGGAACCAGCGGTTGTGGAAGCCGTCCACATGGGACGCGGCTGCGACGTCGTCAGGGTCGTCCGAGGCCGGGTACACGGGGTGGAGGTCGAGCGTGATCCCGACCTCGGACCTGGGCGACGTCTCACGGAGGATCTCGACTGCTCGGCCGTGCGAGAGCAGCAGGTGGTGGGCGGCAGCGATCGCGTCGGCCTCGCTCGTCCGGCCCGGGGCGTGCTTGCCCCAGCCATACCCGAGCCACGAGGCGACCCACGGCTCGTTGTGCGTGATCCAGTGGCCGACTCGGTCGCCGAGCCGCCGGCTCACGGCCTCGACGTACTCGGCGAACGCATCCACCGTCTCGCGGACGGGCCAGCCGCCGCGGTCCTCGAGCACTTGCGGGAGATCCCAGTGGTAGAAGGTGACGAAGGGCTGCAGCCCCGCGGCGAGGAGCTCGTCGACGAGACGGTCGTAGAAGTCGAGGCCCCGCTCGTTGACCTCGCCCCGCCCCCCGGGGACGACGCGCGGCCACGCGATGGAGAGCCGGAACGCATCGAGGCCCAGTTGCTTCATCAGGGCGATGTCCCCGTGGTAGCGGTGGTAGAAGTCGCACGCGATCGCGCCCGACTCGCCGTTTCTCACCTTGCCGGGCGTCGCGCAGTAGCGGTCCCAGATGCTCTCTCCGCGACCGTCCTCGTCGAACGCGCCCTCGATCTGGTAGGAGGCGCTCGCGGCTCCCCACACGAAGTCGTCGGGAAACATTTGCTCTGGATTCGTCATGGTCTTCCCTCCGATGCATGGTGTGGTGGGATGTCGGGCTCGACGCGCACCCAGTGGCCCGGCCGCGCCTCGACGAGCTCCGAGTCGTCCGTGGGCTCCGGCGGTCGCGAAAGCGACGCGCGGGTGCCGAAGGAGGATGACCCGGGATCTGGGACGGCGGACAGGAGGAGACGCGTGTACGCATGGAGCGGGTTCTGGAGCACCTCTTCGGTTGCGCCCTGCTCCACGATCCGGCCCTTGAACATCACGAGGATGTCGTCCGCGACGTATCGGGCGCTCGCGATGTCGTGGGTGATGTAGAGGAAGGCGATCTCGCGCTCGTGCTTGAGCGCGAGGATGAGGTTGAGCAGCCCGATGCGGATCGAGACGTCGAGCATCGAGATCGGCTCGTCGGCGATGAGCACTTCCGGCTTCACAGCGAGCGCTCGGGCGATCGAGACGCGTTGCTGCTGTCCGCCGGAGAGCTGGTGCGGGTACTTCTGCGCGATCTCCTCGGGCGGGACGAGCCCGACCGTCCTGAGCAGCTCGTGCACCTGTCCCCTGATCTCTCGCCGCGAGGCGAGGCCGTGGATCTGCAGCGGACGAGCGATGTGGTGCTCGATGCGCTTCACGGGGTTGAGCGCTGCGAACGGATCCTGGAAGATCATCTGCACCTTGCTGCGATAGCGCAGGCCTTCGCGGCGTCCGCGCGCACGCGTGACGTCCTCGCCGCGGAACAGGATGCTTCCTGCCGAGGGCGCGTACAGCCGCGCGATCATCCGCGCGACGGTGCTCTTGCCGCTGCCGCTCGCGCCGACAAGTGCCGTGACAGTCCCGGGCTTCAACGAGAACGACACGTTGTCCACGGCCCGGAGCTCGTCTCGCCGCATCAGCGAGCTTCCGATCGGGAAGCGCTTGGAGAGGTTCCTCACCTCGAGCGGCGATTCGACGAGCGCGCTCACGGGGTCCCCCCTTCCGCGACGAGGTGGCAGGCGACCGAGTGGCCCGGGCCGACCTGCTTGAGAACCGGCCGCACACTCGTCTGACGCGTGTACAGGGTCCCGTTCTCAGGCCGGCAGTGGGAGCATCTCGGATGGAAGCGGCAGCCCGCGGGCGGGTCGCCGAGGTCCGGCGGCGCGCCGGGGATGCCGGTGAGCTGCTCGACGGCGCCGCTGATCGGCGGGAACGAGGCCATCAGGCCGACCGTGTACGGATGTTGCGGATTCCGGAGCAGCGTCTCCGACGGAGCGCTCTCCACGATCTCGCCGGCGTACATGACGGCGATCCGGTCGGCGAACTCGACGAGCAGCGAGAGGTCGTGCGTGATGAAGAGGACGGCGAAGCCGAACTCGCGCTGGAGCTCTTCGATCTCCTGGAGGATCTCGCGCTGGACGACGACGTCGAGGGCGGTCGTCGGCTCGTCGAGCAGGAGGAGCTCGGGCCTGAGCGCGAGCGCCATCGCGATGATCACGCGCTGTCGCATTCCGCCCGAGAGCTCGTGCGGGTACGCGCGCACGCGGTTCCGGTCGATGCCGACGGTCTCGAGCAGGTCGCCGGCTCGGGCGAGCGCGTCCTTCTTGCTGATGCGCTCGTGCGCCTGGAGCATGTCGACGAACTGGTCGCCGACGCGCAGAACGGGGTTGAGCGCGTTCATCGCGCTCTGGAAGACCAGCGCGACGTTCCGCCAGCGAAAGCGGCGAAGCTGGTTGCCGCGGAGCGGGACGATGTCCTCCCCGCGGAAGAGGATCCGGCCGGACGTCAGCACTCCCGGCGGCCGCGTGATCCGCATGATCGCGTGCGCGAGCGTGCTCTTGCCGCAGCCCGACTCGCCTGCGATCCCGACGATCTCGCCGGGGTGGATGTCGAGCGACACGCCGTCGACCGCGCGGATCGTCCGCTCCTTGAGCAGGTAGTCGATGACGACGTCCTCGAGCCGCAAGAGTGGCTCTCGCGACGAGCCCGCGGCGAAGGCGGACGTTGTCGACCCGTCAAGCGTCAGCGTCATGTCGCGACGCTCCTCGGCCAGAACATCCGCTTGAAGAGGCTCGGCCGCACGGTCTTGACGTCCCGGAGCTTCGGATTGCTCAGCTCGTCGATGCCGTAGTTGATGAAGACCATCGCGAGGACGGTCAGCGAGATGGCGAGCCCCGGGAACACGAAGTGCCACCACTCGCCCTGCAGGAGCGTCGAGTTGTTCGCCGCCCAGAAGAGCGTGGTGCCCCAGCTCACCTTGTTGGCGTCGCCGAGGCCGAGGAACTCGAGCGCGGCCTCGTAGAAGACGGCCTGGACGAAGACGAACGTGAAGCCGGCCGCGATGCGGCTGAGCATGTTCGGCATCAGCTCGCCGAAGACGATCCGCCATCTGGACTCGCCTGCGACCTTGGCCGCAAGGATGAAGTCGCGGTTCCTCAAGGAGAGCGCCTGTCCGCGAAGGATCCGCGTCTCGATCGCCCAGCTCGTCAGGCCGATGATGAGGGCCATCACGACCGGGCTCGTGTTCTGCACGAACGCGGAGATGACGATCAGCAACGGCAGCAGCGGGATGACGATGAAGACGTTCGTCAGCAGGTTGATGCCCTCGTCCAGGACCCCGCCGCTGTACGCCGCGACGAGCCCCAGTGTGATCGCGATCGCCATCGAGATCAGAGCGGCAACGGTCGCGACGAGAAGCGAGATCCGGCCGCCGTTCACGACCTGCGCCCAGACGTTGTAGCCCTGGTCGGTTGTCCCGAAGATGTGCGACCAGCCCGGAGGCTGACCCGGCAGCTCCGCTGCTTCGCTCGGGGCGCGACTCGACAGTAGTGGCCCGAAAATCGACAGCACGACGATGAGGGTGAGCAGGACGATCCCGAATGCGGACTTCGGATTCCCGAGGAGCAGGCGCATGAACATCGGCACGCGCAGCCGACGGTTCGGGGCCGGCGAGATCGCCCCGGCAGAGACCGCCGCACCCACGGGCGGCACACCGGTCCCGGGCTCGACCGGGATCGCCTCCGCGCGGACGTCGCTCTCGAGCCGGGCCATCAGGCGGTGCGCACCCGGGGGTCGAGGATGACGTAGACGATGTCCATGATGAAGTTGGCGACGAGGACGGTGAACGCGAGCAGCAGCAGCAGCGCCTGCAGCAGTGGGTAGTCATGGCCCAACGCGGCTTGCTGGATGGTGAGCCCGACGCCGGGATAGCTGAAGACGAACTCGACGAGGATGAGGCCGCCGACGGCGCTCGCGAAGAACGACGCGAAGCCGGTGAGCGGCGGGAGGATCGCGTTCCGCGCCGCGTATCGGCGCATCACCATGCGATCGCGTAAGCCTTTTGCCTGCGCCATGGTGACGTAGTCCTCGGAGATCGTGTTGATCATGACGTTGCGCATCCCGAGGAGCCAGCCGCCGGCGCTGATCGCGATGATCACGAGCAGCGGGAGTTGCGCGTGGCGGAACGCGTCGCCGAAGAAGGCCCAGCTGAACGCGATCTCCTTGTCGGTGCTGTACGCGTGCTGGATCGGGAACCAGCCGGCCTTCAGCCCGAGGAAGTAGACCGCGAGGAGGCTGAGGAAGAACGCCGGGAAAGACTGCAGCGCCATGAGCACCGGCGTCAGGACGTTGTCGGTGAACCCGCCGCGCCGCCACGCGGCGAACATCCCCAGCGTCGTCCCGACGACGAACGCGAGCAGGAAGCCCGTGCCGACGAGGAAGATCGACCACGGGAGCGTCTGACCGATGATCTCGGAGACCGGGACGGCCTGGGCGGTCGACTCCCGGGTGAGCCCGAAGTTGCCCGTGAGAATGTCTGCGAGATAGTGCGGATAGGCCTGCCAGATCGGCTCGTCGGAGGAGCCGAGCTGTTCCTTCAACTGCTGGAGGATCGCGGGATTGCTTCGGATGACGTCCTGGTACCGAAGCACCAGCCCGTCCAGAGGCGACCCGGGCATCAGTCGCGGCAGCATGAAGTTCAACGTCAGGGCCGCCCAGAAGGCCACTGCGTAGAACATCAGCCGTCGAACGATGAACCGCACCCGGTTACCTCCTTCGAATCATGACGCGTTCTGCTCACCCGCCACGGCGCCGGCGGCTGAGGGGGAGCCGCCGGCGCCGTTCGAGTCAACGCGGCGCTGCTACTTGCCGCCGCGGACGGGTCGAAGGGAGAGGAGGATCTGTTCGACTTGCTGCCCGGTCGAGAAGATCGGGTCGACGTACGGATTCTTCAGCGTCGGGAAGCCCGTCCAGTACTTCGTGCTGTAGGTCGACCAGCGCGGGCCGACGAACAGTGGGATGGCGGGCAGGTTGTCGAGCCAGATCTTCTCGAGCTTGTAGGCGATCTGGCGCTGCTTCGACTGGTTCAGCGTCCCCTTGAACTGGCGGAGGAGCGTTGCCCCGGTCGGGTGATCGAAGTGCTCCCAGTTGCCAGTCGGGGAGGCATCGACTCCCGCGCCGAGGTTCTGTGACGGGTCGTAGTGCGAGAAGAAGTACGAGTACGGAGTGCTGTCCTCGGCTCCGTAGTTCCAGAGCAAGGTCACGAACTTCGTGCTCATCGCGTTCGGCTGCCACGCGCCCCAGTCGGGCTCGAGCTTCACCGAGGCGTCGATGCCGACGTCCTGCAGGTTGTTCGCGATGATCTGGAGCGACGCGACCCAGTCGGACCAGCCGCCGATCACGTGGATCTGGAAGCGCACGCGATTTCCGCGCGGGTCGTAGAGGTCGCCGCTCTTGTACGTGAAGTTCGCGTCGGTGAAAGCCTTCCGTGCCGCGGACTGCGAGTACGTCCCGAGACGCTTCGCCTGCGCCTTGAGCTTCGGGTCGAGCCACTTGCCGTAGATCTTCTCGAGACCGAGTGCGTTCACGGCAGGCGCGTAGCCGTACTCGCCCAGCTTGACGACCTTCTGCCGGTCGATCGCCTGGCTGACGCCCTTGCGGAACGCCGGCAGGCTGTACGGGTACTTGGTGAGGTCGAAGAAGAGGCCGACCGGGAGGCCCTGCCCGAGGTACGACGCGTGGTAGTTCTTCTTGTCGTGCGCGACGTACGCCTTCTCGACGTTCGGGAAGAAGTTATGCGTCCAGTCGGCCTGCCCCTGAACGATCTGGAGCAGTGAGGCGTCGTTGCTGGCCGCGGCAATCCGTTCGATGCAGTTGACCTTCGGATAGCCCTTCTTCCAGTAACGCAGGTTCTTGCTCAGGACGTAGTCCTGCCCGTTGAAGCGGGTGATCCGCGTGAACGGGCCCGTCCCGATCGGGTTCGGGTTCTGGAAGCCCGCGACGTCCTTGACCCCTGACCAGATCCGCTGGGGAACGATGAAGACGTTCGCGAGTCGCGAGATGAAGGTCGAGTCGATGGTCTTGAGGTTGATCGCGACCCTGTTCTTGCCGGCCGCCTTGACGGAGGCGATGTTCCCCTTCGGGTCCGCGACTCCGATCTTGTCCATGAACTTGTCCTGCTGCCCGGCCGTGAGGCTGTAGACGACGTCCGCCGTGGTCATGGGCCGGCCGTCGGACCACTTGACGTTCGGGCGAAGGGTGATCATCAGCGTGCGACCGCCCCTCGTCCAGGCGACCTTCTTCGCCAGGATGTTGTAGGTGTGCCCGCCGCCGAAGGCAGTCGAGATCACCAGGTTCTCGTAGATGCCGCCCCGCGTGAAGTCACGCTGGGCGCCGGCGTCGAACACGTTGAAGTTCCGGGTAAACGGCTGGTCCCCGGAACCGGTGGCGATGACACAGGCGTGACCGCTCGCGGCGGCAACGTCACGTGCTGCTGGAGCGGTCTGCGCGACGACAACCGTAAGCGCCGCACAGGCCAGGACCGCCCCGACCACTCGCCATGAGAAGCGGGATGACCGTGCTGAACCTTGCATTCCTTCCCCTTTCGCTGCCCCAAGAGTGGCCCCGCAGGGCCGTCCTGTAACTTGTTCCGGAAACGGTTACCATATTCCGGAAATCGAGTCAAGGTTTGACGGCATCCGACGGCTTGGTTACGGTAGTCTAACTCTGTAACCGTTTCCGGAAACCACTGATGGCCACTCTCCGCACAGAACCCCGGCCCACGACGATCCGAGATATCGCCAGGCTCGCCGGCGTCTCGATCGCCACGGTTTCCCGCGTCCTCAACGATCGGCCCGACGTCTCGGTCGAGACGCGGGACTCTGTGCTCGAGGTCGTCCGCCGCCTCGGGTTCTCGACCAACCGGAGCGCCCGGGCTCTCTCTGCAGGCCGGACGGGCCTCGTCGGCGTGACGCTCCCGATCGTCCACGCACAGTACTTCTCCTTCATCCTCTCGGGCGCGTCCGAGGCCCTCTACGAGCAGGACATGCGGGCGATCCTCTGCCCCACGCTTCACCAGTACGAGCGCGAGGTGACGCTGCTCGACCGGCTCATGCACGGGACGACCGACGGCTCGATTCTCCTCCTGCCGGAGGAGGGAAGCGACGAGCTCAAGGCCCTCCAGGCGCAGAAGTATCCGTTCGTGGTCGTCGACCCGCGTGTGCAGCTCGACGAGGGCATCCCGTCCGTGTCCGCCGCGCACGCGCAGGGCGCAAAGCGCGCGACGGAGCACCTCCTCCGCCTCGGCCACCGGCGGATCGCCGCGGTCACCGGGCCCTCCGGCTGGATGTCCACCGAGGAGCGGCGCAACGGGTACCACGCCGCGCTGGCAGCCGCGGGCCTCATGCCGGACCCGAACCTCGAGGTCACATCGAACTGGACGATCTCCGGGGGCTTCGAGGCTGCGCTTGCGCTGCTCGAGCTCCCCGACCCGCCGACGGCCATCTTCGCGTTCAACGACAACCTCGCGATCGGCGTCATGCGCCTCGCGCGCGCGCGCGGGCTACGAATACCGGAAGACCTCTCCCTCGTCGGCTTCGACGACACCGAGGAGGCGAACATCGTCACTCCGGCACTGACGACCGTCCGCCAGCCGCTCGCCGAGATGGGCCGGATGGCCGTCAGCCTGCTCGTCCGCCTGCTCGATCGCCAGCGCGTCGAGGCGCTGAGAGTCGAGCTTGCGACACGCCTCGTCGTGCGCGAGTCGACCGGGCCCGCGCCCGGGGTCTGACCCCGCAGGGCCTGACCCTCATTTCGCCCAGCTAGGGTCAGACCCCAAAAGGGTCTGACCCTAGACCTGTCCAGCTAGAAGACCGGGGTTTCCCGCCACACGCCCCAGACCTCCCGGAGCGCGTCGCACATCTCCCCCATCGTCACGTAGGCCTTCGAGGCCTCGACGATGCGGGGCATGAGGTTTCGGTCGTCGTGCGCCGCGTCCTCCTTCAGCTGGGAAAGCGCAGCTTCCACGGCCGCTGAGTCACGCCTCGCCCGGAGCGCCTGGACGCGCGCGATCTGCTTCTGCTCGAGTGCCGGGTCGATGCGCAGGATGTCGAGCGGCTCCTCGTCATCGAGCTCGTAGCGGTTGACGCCGACGATGATCCGCTGCTTCTGCTCGACCTCGTGCTGGTAGCGGAACGACGCCTCGGCGATCTCCCGCTGGAAGAAATTCTCCTTGATCGCGGCGATGACACCGCCGAGCCGACGGATCCGGTCGAAGTACTCGTATGACTCGGCCTCGAGCCTGTTGGTGAGCTCCTCGACGTAGTAGGACCCACCGAGCGGGTCGATGGTGTTGACGACGCCCGTCTCGTGGGCGATCACCTGCTGCGTCCGGAGCGCGAGCCGGACCGCGTTCTCCGTCGGGAGTGCGAGCGCCTCGTCGAACGAGTTCGTGTGCAGCGACTGCGTCCCGCCGAGCACGGCCGCGAGCGCCTCGAGCGCGGTGCGGATGATGTTCACCTCCGGCTGCTGCGCCGTGAGCGACACGCCCGCGGTCTGTGTGTGGAACCTCATCAGCCACGAGCGCGGGTTGCGCGCGCCGTAGCGCTCCTTCAGTTCGTGCGCCCAGATGCGGCGCGCGGCGCGGTACTTCGCGATCTCCTCGAAGAAGTCGAGATGCGCGTTGAAGAAGAAGCTGAGCCGCGGCGCGAAATCGTCGACGTCGAGCCCGCGCTCCATCGCAGCCTCGACGTACGCGAAGCCGTCGGCAAGCGTGAACGCAAGCTCCTGCGCGGCGGTCGAGCCGGCCTCGCGGATGTGATACCCGGAGATCGAGACTGGATGCCACAACGGCATCTCGCGCGCACAGAACTCGATCATGTCGATGACGAGCCGCATCGACGGCTCGGGCGGGAAGATCCATTCCTTCTGCGCGATGTACTCCTTGAGGATGTCGGTCTGGATCGTTCCGCGCAGCTTCTCGCGCGGCACGCCCTGGTCCTCGCCGACGCAGAGGTAGAACGCGAGCAGCATCGCGGCCGGTGAGTTGATCGTCATCGACGTCGATACGTCGCCGAGCGGGATGCCGTCGAAGAGCGTCTCGACGTCGTCGAGCGAGTCGATCGCGACGCCCTCTCGCCCGACCTCGCCGAGCGACCGCGCGTGGTCCGAGTCGTAGCCCATGAGCGTGGGCATGTCGAACGCGGTCGAGAGTCCCGTCTGCCCGTGTTCAAGGAGGTAGCGGAAGCGCTCGTTCGTCTCCTCCGCCGTCCCGAACCCGGCGAACTGGCGCATCGTCCAGAGCTTCCCTCTGTACATGGAGGGATAGACCCCGCGCGTGTACGGATAGACGCCCGGGTAGCCGAGGTCCCGCTCGTAGTCGACGTCGACGTTGTCGGGCGTGTAGAGCGGCTCATTCTCGAGCCCGGAGATCGTGGAGGAGAGCTCGCCGGAGCGCTCCGGCGTCGCGTCATAGAGCTCACGCTTCCACTCGCCGGTCGAGTCGGAGCGCGCCCTGGGATCCTCCGTTGTGGCCATCCACGCCGGATTGTAGGGACGCGCGTGGCTTCTGCCCGCCTGATTCTCTGCCGATAAAGACTCCGTGAACAAGTCGGTAGGGGTACTCATCTGCCTCGTGCTCCTCGTGCCTGGCGGCGCGGAGGCGACTCCGGGCGCCGCCGGCCTGCTCGGCAGCGCTGCGCGCCTCTCCGGCCTGAAGGCTCGGCGCCCGGTCGCGACCGCGCGCGTCTCGGCTGCGCGCTACGACCGGCTGCTCCAGGTCGCCCGGAATCGCGACTACCCAAAGGCGCTACGGGACGTCGACTCGCGGCTGTACCAGCGGCTCGGGCTGACGACGCGGAGCGCGACGTCATCGGCATCGCGTGCGTGGTACGACCTGCGCGCGCGAAAGCTCGTCCTCCGTGCGTCGCCGCGAGCGGGACGGACGCGCGTCGTCTACGAGCTCGTGCGCGCGCTCGTCGACCAGAACTTCCGGGTCGCTCGGATGCTCGGGCTGCGTGCACGCGATCGCGACCGCGCACTTGCGGCCGCCGGGATCGTCGACGGGGCCGCCGCGCTCGCGTCGGGCCTGCGTGCGGATCCCTTGCGCGGCACGGCGCTCGATCGCTTCCTGCAGCTCGACTATTCCGCGGGCGTCGGTCCGGGACGTGTGCTCGCAGCTCAGCTGCGCTATCTCGGCGGGCGCCGCGCGCTCGCGTCGGCGTTGCGGACGTTCCCACAGACGACCGAGCAGCTCTTGCACGTCGACAAGTTCCTCGAGCGCGAGCGCGCGCTTCCCGTGAAGCTCGTCGAAGAGGTCGGCGATCTCCGTCTGAGCAGCTCGCAGACGTTCGGTGAGCTCGACGTCCGCAACCTGCTCCGCGCGTTCGACATCGCCGATGCGGTGCAGGCGGCGGACGGCTGGGGCGGCGGGCGCCTCGCGGCCTACGTCACGCCGAGCGGCCAGACCGTTGCCGCACTCGTTTTGCGCTGGGACTCCCCGGAGGATGCGGAGCAGTGGCGGACGATCACGCCGGCGTACGTGCAGGCGGCGTTCCCCAGCGCGAGCGTGTCGGAGTGTCCGCCTCTCGACCGGTGCTGGTCCTCGTCGTCCGAGATCGCGGCGACGACGATCGACCGGACGAGCGTCATCGTCAGCGGACCGGGCGCAGCCGCGCTCGCCGCAGCGCTGTCTAACCCTCAACTCCAGCCTTAGCCTCAGCTGCCGGCCGCGAGGAACACCCCGCGCGTGCCAGAGGTGGCGCGATTTTTCCCTCACTCGGACGGGTGATTTCCGGGACGTCTCTTCCCGAAAACCTCATGCAATCTGCTCCGGCCGCCGATCCCTCCATCGGAGCCGCGTGCGTTAGGCGCGCGGATTCAGGAGAAATGGCGAGCTTCCCGGACCTGCGGCCTAGATTGCGCTCGGCGAAAGCCGGGTGCAGGGCTGTGCGTGCGGTTCGCCCGTCCATCCTCCTCGCGGTCGTCGCCGCGCTCCTTCTCACCGCCTTTTTCGCCGTCTCTGAGCTCGCCACTCTCCGCGGCGCGAAGGCACACGACGCACCGGCATTCCTGACGAGGGCTCTGGGTTCGCCGTTGAACTCGGCGCGCCTCGTCAGGAAGCCGGAACCCGGCGTGAAGGTCACGCTCGGCCACTCCACCGGACTGACCGTTCAGAGCCGGAAGCACGGACACGTCACGCTCACGACGCACGGCGCAGGCGATGCCGGCTGGCGTCACTACACGAACGGCGCGACGCGCTCGACGCCGTTCGGCCATGAGACGATCACGCTCGCCCCGGGCCAGGCGGAGCAGTACCTGACCGTCACGCGACGTCAGGGCACGAAGACGTGGCGCTGGGATCTCGGTACGAACCTCAACCCGAGGTTGAGGCACAACGGTCTCATCGATTTCTACGAGCACGGCTCGTCGACCCCTGCGTTCGAGATCATGCCGGTGACGATCGCCGACGCGGACGGCACGCCGGTCACGCCTGCCGGGACCGAGTGGAAGATCGCGCGGCATGGCCGCTCGTTGAGCCTCGAGCTCACGCTCGACGACTCGAAGCTCCCTCTCCCGTACGTCATCGACCCGGCGATCGTGTTCGACGCCGTCTCCGGCGGCGGCGTCAACGGGACCAACACGATCACGTGGAACCACACCGTCGCGAACCAGGCGAGTCGGATGCTGCTGGTGTCCTACAACGCGGAGAACACGACCACGACGAGTTGCCATCCGACGAGCGTGACCTACAACGGCGTGGCGATGACGCTCGCCGGCCAGGTGCTCGCGAACAGCGCCTCGCCGAACTACGACTGCGTCGGGATCTACTACCTCCTCAACCCCGCGAACGGGCCGCACGCCGTCAGCATGACCTTCAGCTCCGCGCCGGTGAACGACAGCATCTCCGGCGCTTCGATGTCGATCTACAGCGTCGCGCAGAAGGCGCCCGACGCGGTGGCGACGAGCCAGGCGGCCGGCCTGACCTCGACGAACATCACGACCCTCTGGCCGAACTCCTGGGTCGTCGACGCGATCGGGCCCGGCGACCTGTCCGGCAACCTCGCCCCGAACGCCGCGCAGACCGTGCGCCGGATCCAGGACTCGACCGGCAGCAACTCGATCGGCATGAGCAGCAAGAACGTGGCCGCGGCCGGGTTGACGACGATGTCGTGGACAAAGACGCCGGCCCCGAACCGGACGGGCCAGGTCGTCGTCGCGCTGTCGCAGCTCGACAACACGGCACCCGTCTGCGCCGACGATCACCGTCTCCGAGAGCTCCCCGCTCTCGTACGTCAACGGGACGACGCTCTACTACAACGCCCAGGGCGCGAACACGGCGAGCTTCACCGTGGACGCGACCTCGAGCGATGCCGACTCGGGGATCCAGAAGATCAACTTCCCCGCGATCGCCGCGATGACCGGAGGCGGTGACGACCTCACGAGCCCGTACCAGGGCGCGTACACGTGGAACCCGGCGACGGTCGCGAGCGGCGCCCAGACGGTCACCGTCACGAACGGCCAGGGACTGACGTCCACGGGCACGTTCACGGTCACGCGCGACGCGACGAACCCGACCGGCAACCTCACCGCGCCGGCCTCCAGCGCGATCGTGCGCGGAAACTCGGTCGCCGTCTCCTCGAACTCCGCCGACGCCGGCTCCGGCGTCGCGCAGGCGCTGTTCCAGCGCTCGCCCGCGGGCGCCAACACCTGGACGGACATCGGCACCGCCGACACCACCTCGCCGTACTCCGTCAACTGGGACACGACTGCAGTCGCCGACGGTCTCTACGACCTGCGCGTGGTCACCACCGACAACGTCAACAACTCCTTCACGTCGGCTCTCGTCACGAGCGTGCGCGTCGACAACACGCTCCCGACGAACTCGCTGTCTCTCCAGTCGGTCGCGCCCGCGGGCTCGGCCTTCCTGACGGGCACGACGGTCTACTACCGCGGCACTGCCGCCGGCAGCTTCCAGCTCCAGAACAGCGTCACCGACACAGGCTCCGGTCCCGCGACCTCCGTCTTCCCCGCCCTCGGCGGCACGGTCGGCGGCTGGACGCACACCACCCAGACCGTGAACACGCCCGCGGGTGGCCCCTACGTCACGACCAACAACTTCGCCTGGCCGGCCGGGCGCGACGCAGAGCCCCACGGAGTCGGTCACCTCGACGGACACCGCCGGCAACACCTCGAACGCCACCGTCCTCACCTTCACGAACGACACGACCGCGCCGAGCGGCTCGGTCACGGCACCGGCGTCGAGCGCCAACGTCAGCGGCAGCTCCGTCTCGGTCACCTCGAACTCGGCCGACGGCGGCTCAGGCGTCGCCACCGCGCTCTTCCAGCGCTCGCCCGCAGGCGCCGGGACGTGGACGACCATCGGCGTCGCCGACACGACGTCGCCGTACGGCGTCACCTGGGACACCACGGCCGTCGCGGACGGGCTCTATGACCTGCGCGTGACCACGACCGACAACGTCGGCAACACCTTCACCTCGGCGCTCGTCACCAACGTCCGCGTCGACAACACGGCCCCGACCAACGCCGTCCCGCGCAGTCGGCCTCGCCGGCCGGCTCGATCTTCCAGAGCGGCTCGACGATCTACTACCGCGGCGCCGCGGCCGGCAGCCTCCAGCTGCAGAACACGGTCTCGGACGCCGGCTCCGGCCCAGCGTCCTCGATCTTCCCTGTCCTGGGCGGAACGGTGGGCGGCTGGACGCACACGTCGCAGACTGTGAACACGCCCGCAGGCGGCCCCTACGTCACGACGAACAACTTCGCCTGGCCCGCGGGTGAGACCGCCAGCCCGACCGAGTCCGTGACGTCGACCGACGCGGCCGGGAACACGAGCGGCTCAACCGTCCTCACCTTCACGAACGACTCGACCGCACCGACCGGAGCGATCACCGCGCCGGCCGCGAGCGCGAACGTCCGTGGCGCCGCGGTCACCGTCTCGTCGAACTCCGCCGACGGCGGCTCCGGCGTCGCGAACGCGCAGTTCCAGCGATCGCCCGCCGGTGCCGGGACGTGGACGAACATCGGCGCCGCCGACACCAGCTCCCCCTACTCCGTCAGCTGGGACACGACCGCGGTCGCCGACGGTCTCTACGACCTGCGTGTGATCACGACCGACGACGTCGGCAACACCTTCACCTCGGCGCTCGTCACCAACGTCCGCGTCGACAACACCGTCCCGACCAACGCCCTCGCGCCGCAGTCGGCCTCGCCGGCCGGCTCGATCTTCCAGAGCGGCTCGACGATCTACTACCGCGGCGCTGCGGCCGGCAGCCTGCAGCTGCAGAACACGGTCTCGGACGCCGGCTCCGGCCCTGCGAGCTCGGTCTTCCCGGCCCTCGGCGGAACCGTCGGCTCGTGGACGCACACGACGCAGACCGTCAACACCCCGGCCGGCGGTCCGTACGTCACGACGAACAGCTTCGCGTGGGGCGCCGGCGAGACCGCGAGCCCGACGGAGTCGGTGACCTCCACCGACAACGCCGGCAACACGAGCGCGGCAACGGTTCTCACGTTCACAAACGACTCGACCAACCCGACCGGCGCGATCACAGGGCCCGCCTCGAACGCCAACGTGCGCGGCTCGAGCGTCTCCGTCAGCTCGAACTCCGCCGACGGCGGCTCCGGTGTCGCGAACGCCCAGTTCCAGCGCTCCCCCGCGGGTGCAGGCACGTGGACGAACATCGGCGCCGCCGACACCAGCTCCCCCTACGCCGTCAACTGGGACACGACCGCGGTCGCCGACGGTCTCTACGACCTCCGCGTCATCACCACCGACAACGTCGGCAACACCTTCACGTCCGCCCTGATCACCAACGTGCGCGTCGACAACACGCTCCCGACCAACTCGCTCTCGCTACAGTCCGTCGCTCCGGCGGGCTCGACGTTCCAGAACGGCGCGACCGTCTACTACCGCGGCGCGGCTGCCGGAAGCTTCCAGCTCCAGAACGCTGTGACGGACGCGGGCTCCGCGCCTGCCTCGTCGGTGTTCCCGGCCCTCGGCGGCACCGTCGGCTCCTGGACGCACACCACGCAGACGGTGAACACGCCCGCCGGCGGCCCCTACGTCACCACGAACACCTTCGCGTGGGGCGCGGGTGAGACGAACAGCCCGACGGAGTCGGTCACCTCGACCGACAACGCGGGCAATACGTCCAACGCGAGCGTCCTCACCTTCACGAACGACTCGACGGCGCCGACCGGCTCGGTCACCGCTCCGTCCGCGGGCGGGAACGTCAACGGCGCGAGCGTGTCGGTGACCTCGAACTCCGCGGACGGCGGTTCCGGCGTCGCGAACGCCCAGTTCCAGCGATCGCCCGCCGGTGCCGGGACGTGGACGAACATCGGCGCCGCCGACACGTCCTCTCCCTACTCGGTCAGCTGGGACACGACCGCAGTCGCCGACGGTCTCTACGACCTGCGTGTGATCACGACCGACAACGTCGGCAACGCCTTCGCCTCCGCCGCGGTCGTCAACGTGCGCGTCGACAACACCCTGCCGACGAACGCGCTGAGCGCGCAGTCCAACTCGCCCGCGGGCTCCGCGTTCCAGAGCGGCACGACGGTCTACTACCGCGGCTCCGCCGCCGGCAGCCTCCAGCTCCAGAACACCGTCGCGGACGCCGGCTCCGGCCCCGCCTCCTCGACCTTCCCGGCCCTCGGCGGCACCGTCGGCGGCTGGACGCACACCGGCCAGACCGTCAACGCGCCGGCCGGCGGCCCCTACGTCACCTCGAACAGCTTCGCGTGGCCCGCGGGCGAGACGGCGAGCCCGACCGAGTCGGTCACCTCGCAGGACACGGTCGGCAACACGTCCAACGCGACCGTCCTCACCTTCACGAACGACTCGACGAACCCGACGGGCGCGATCACAGGGCCCGCGTCGAGCGCAAACGTCCGCGGCAGTGCGGTCGCTGTCAGCTCGAACTCCGCCGACGGGGGTTCCGGTGTCGCGAGCGCCCAGTTCCAGCGCTCCCCTGCCGGTGCCGGAACGTGGACGAGCATCGGCGCCGCCGACACCTCCTCCCCGTACTCCGTCAACTGGGACACGACGGCGGTCGCCGACGGTCTCTACGACCTCCGCGTCATCACCACCGACAACGTCGGCAACACCTTCACGTCCGCGCTCGTCACCAACGTCCGCGTCGACAACACTCTGCCGACGAACGCGCTCAGCGCGCAGTCCAACTCGCCCGCGGGCTCCGCCTTCCAGAGCGGCACCACGATCTACTACCGCGGCTCCGCCGCCGGCAGCTTCCAGCTCCAGAACACCGTCTCGGACGCCGGCTCTGCGCCTGCTTCTTCGGTGTTCCCGGCCCTCGGCGGAACCGTCGGCGGCTGGACACACACCGGCCAGACAGTGAGCACCCCGGCCGGCGGTCCGTACCTCACGACCAACAGCTTCGCGTGGCCCGCGGGTGAGACGGCGAGCCCGACCGAGTCGGTGACCTCGACCGACAACGCCGGCAACACCTCCAACGCCGCCGTTCTGACCTTCACGAACGACTCGACCGCGCCCACCGGCTCGATCACGGCTCCCGCCTCGAGCGCGAACGTGAACGGGTCGAGCGTCGCCGTCACGTCGAACTCGGCCGACGGCGGCTCCGGCGTCGCGAACGCCCAGTTCCAGCGCTCCCCCGCGGGCGCGGGCACCTGGACGAACATCGGCGCTGCCGACACCAGCTCCCCCTACGCCGTCAACTGGGACACGACCGCAGTCGCCGACGGGCTCTACGACCTCCGCGTCATCACCACCGACAACGTCGGCAACACCTTCACCTCCGCGCTCGTCACAAACGTGCGGGTCGACAACAGCCTGCCCACGAACTCGCTCTCGCTCCAGTCGGTCTCCCCGGCTGGCTCGGCGTTCCTCAACGCCGGCACGGTCTACTACCGCGGCGCGACGGCGGGCAACCTGCAGCTCCAGAACGCCGTGAGCGACGCCGGCTCGGGTCCGGCATCGTCGGTCTTCCCGGTCCTCGGCGGCGTGGCCGGCGGCTGGACGCACACCGGCCAGACCGTGAACGCGCCGGCCGGCGGCCCCTACGTCACGACCAACAACTTCGCGTGGCCCGCCGGTGAGACGGCGAGCCCGACCGAGTCCGTCACTTCGACCGACAACACCGGCAACACGAGCGCCCCGACGGTCCTCACGTTCACGAACGACTCGACCGGCCCAAGCGGCACGGTCACGGCCCCGGCCGCCGCAGCGAACGTCCGCGGCAGCTCGGTCGCCGTGTCTTCGGGCGACGCGGCCGACGGCGGTTCCGGCGTCGCCTCCGTCCAGTTCCAGCGCTCGCCGGCCGGCGCGGGCACGTGGACGAACATCGGCGCCGCCGACACGAGCTCCCCCTACTCCGTCAACTGGGACACGACCGCAGTCGCCGATGGGCTCTACGACCTGCGTGCCGTGATCGCCGACAACGTCGGCAACTCGACGACGACCGCGACGGTCGCGAACGTGCGCGTCGACAACACGTTGCCGACCAACGCCCTCTCGCTTCAGTCCATCTCCCCGGCCGGCGCCGCGTTCCAGAACGGCGCCACCGTCTACTACCGCGGTGCGGCGGCCGGCAGCCTCCAGCTGCGGAACACGGTGAGCGACGCCGGCTCCGGCCCTGCCTCCGCCACGTTCCCCGCGCTCGGCGGCACGGTCGGTACTTGGACGCACACCGCCCAGACCGTCAACACGCCTGCCGGCGGCCCCTACACGACGACCAACACCTTCGCCTGGAACGCCGGCGAGACGAACAGCCCCACCGAGTCCGTCACCTCACAGGATGCGGCCGGCAATACCTCCGGCGCCAGCGTCCTCACGTTCACGAACGACTCCACGAATCCGACGGGCTCCATCACTGGCCCGGCCGCGAGCAGCAGCGTGCGCGGCAGCGCTGTCGCCGTCTCATCGAACTCGGCCGACGGTGGCTCCGGCGTCGCGAGCGCGCAGTTCCAGCGCTCCCCCGCAGGCGCGGGCACGTGGACGAACATCGGCGTGGCCGACACCACGTCCCCCTACTCCGTCAACTGGGACACCACCGCGGTCACGGACGGTCTCTACGACCTCCGCGTGATCACGACCGACAACGTCGGGAACTCCTTCACGTCCGCGCTCGTGACCAACGTGCTCGTCGACAACACCCTCCCGACGAATGCGCTCTCACTTCAGTCCGTTTCCCCGGCGGGCTCCGCCTTCCAGAGCGGCACGACCGTCTACTACCGCGGTGCCGCGGCGGGCAACCTGCAGCTTCAGAACGCCGTCTCGGACGCCGGCTCCGGCCCTGCGAGCTCGGTCTTCCCGGCCCTCGGCGGCACCGTCGGCTCCTGGACGCACACCACGCAGACCGTCAACACCCCCGCCGGCGGCCCCTACGTCACCACCAACAACTTCGCCTGGAGCGCCGGTGAGACGAACAGCCCGACCGAGTCGGTGACCTCGACCGACAACGCGGGCAACACGTCCAACGCCACCGTCCTCACCTTCACGAACGACTCGACCGCGCCGACCGGATCAGTGACCGCGCCCGCAGCCAGCGCGAACGTGCGCGGCTCGAGCGTCGCCGTCACCTCGAACTCGGCCGACGGCGGCTCTGGCGTCGCCTCGGCGCAATTCCAGCGCTCTCCTGCAGGCGCAGGCACGTGGACGAACATCGGCGCGGCCGACACCTCCTCTCCCTACTCCGTCAACTGGGACACGACCGCAGTCGCCGACGGTCTCTACGACCTCCGCGTGATCACCACGGACAACGTCGGGAACTCGTTCACCTCCGCGGCAGTCGTGAACGTGCGGGTCGACAACACCCTGCCGACGAACGCGCTCAGTGTGCAGTCCGTCTCCCCGGCCGGCTCCGTGTTCCAGAACGGCGTCACCGTCTACTACCGAGGCGCCGCGGCCGGCAGCTTCCAGCTCCAGGACATCGTCTCGGACGCCGGCTCCGGTCCCGCCTCGTCGACGTTCCCCGCACTCGGCGGCACCGCGGCTCGTGGACGCACACCGGCCAGACGGTCAGTACCCCGGCCGGCGGCCCGTACGTCTCGACCAACAACTTCGCCTGGAGCGCCGGTGAGACGAACAGCCCGACCGAGTCCGTGACGTCCCAGGACGTCGCCGGCAACACCTCCAACGCCAGCGTCCTGACGTTCACGAACGACTCGACCGCACCGACCGGCTCCATCACGGCCCCGGCCTCGAGCGCGAACGTGAACGGGTCAAGCGTCTCAGTGACCTCGAACTCCGCGGACGGCGGCTCCGGCGTTGCGAGCGCACAGTTCCAGCGCTCGCCGGCCGGCGCCGGCACGTGGACGAACATCGGCGCTGCCGACACGTCTTCTCCGTACTCGACGAGCTGGGACACCACGGCGGTCGCCGACGGCCTCTACGACCTCCGCGTGATCACAACCGACAACGTCGGAAACACCTTCACCTCGACGCTCGTGACCAACGTCCGGGTCGACAACGGCCTCCCCACGAACTCGCTCTCGCTGCAGTCCGTTTCCCCGGTGGGCTCGGCGTTCCTCAACGCCGGCACCGTCTACTACCGCGGCGCCGCGGCGGGCAACCTGCAGCTCCAGAACACCGTCTCGGACTCCGGCTCCGGCCCCGCGTCGTCGACCTTCCCCGCCCTCGGCGGCACGATCGGCGGCTGGACGCACACCGGCCAGACCGTCAGCACGCCGGCCGGTGGCCCCTACGTGACGAGAACAGCTTCGCCTGGCCCGCCGGCGAGACGGCGAGCCCGACCGAGTCGGTCACGTCACAGGACACCGTCGGCAACACCTCCAACGCCAGCGTCATCACCTTCACGAACGACTCGACGGCTCCGAACGTCACCGCGCCGAGCGTCACCGCCGGGTACTACACGGCCCTGTCCGTTCCGGTGACGGTCAACGGCGGCAGCGACTCCGGCTCCGGCCTCGCGCCGGGCTCGAGCGTCGTGCAGCGCGACGTCGCGACGCTCAGCGGTGGCACCTGCTCCGGCTGGAGCGGCACGTGGACGACCGTCACCCTCACGGGCAGCAACGACACGACCGTCCTCAACGGACGCTGCTACCAGTACCGCGAGCAGCTGACCGACCGCGTCGGCAACGTCGGCTCGTCGGCCGCCAGCGCGATCGCGATGGTCGACAACAACGCGCCGTCGAACTCTCTGTCGCTGAGCTCGGTGTCGCCCGCCGGCTCCGCACTGAAGAACGGAACGACCGTCTACTACCGCGGCTCCGTCGTCGGCGGTGGCAGCTTCCGGATCACGAACTCGGTCTCCGACGGGGAGTCCGGGCCCGCCTCCTCCCACACCGCGGCACTCGCCGGTGGCAGCGCAGGCTGGACGCACACGCCCTCGACCGTGTCGACCCCGGCAGGCGGCCCGTTCGACTCCAACACGTTCAGCTGGGCGCAGGGAACGACGAGCTCGCCGACCGAGAACCTCACGGGCGCAGACGTCGCAGGGAACACGCAGGCCGCAGGTGCGCTGACCTTCACGAACGACTCGACCGCGCCGGCGGGTGGGGCGCTGTCGGTGAACGGCACCGCCGCCAGCGGCGGTGGCAGCTCCAGCTACGACCAGGACGGCAGCTTCACGATCGGGCTGCGCACCGACTGGACCGAGAACCAGACCGCGACCGAGTCCGGCCTCGCCTCCTCCACCCTCGTCGCGCACCACCGCCGCCTACACCAGCGCCGACACCTGCGGCAGCTTCGGCTCGCCCACCACCCTCGTCGGCACCCCCGCCCAAAACGGCCTCACCACCGGCTGCTACCGCTACACCCTCACCGGCACCGACAACGTCGGCAACACCACCACCATCACCACCACCGTCAAGGTCGACACCTCCGACCCGGCCGCACCCAGCCTCTCCTTCAACGCGGTCGGCGGCGGCGCCTACTACCCCGGCTCGGGCGGCCGCGTCTACTTCAAGCCCGACGCCGCCAACGGCACCTTCGACATCAGCGCCAGCTCCACTGACGCCGACACCGGCATCGCCTCCTACAGCTTCCCCGCCGGCTCGGCGCTCGGCACCAACTGGGCCGGCAGCGGCAGCGGCTCCAGCCGCACCTACAGCTACACCGCCACCGCCACCAGCAACGGCAGCCAGAACGTCACCGCCACCAACAACGCCGGCCGCAGCGCCAACTCCAGCTTCACCGCCACCGCCGACTCGACCGCCCCGGCGGGTGGGGCGCTGTCGGTGAACGGCACCGCCGCCAGCGGCGGTGGCAGCTCCAGCTACGACCAGGACGGCACCTTCACGATCGGGCTGCGCACCGACTGGACCGAGACCCAGACCGCGACCGAGTCCGGCCTCGCCTCCTCCACCCTCGTCCGCACCACCGCCGCCTACACCAGCGCCGACACCTGCGGCAGCTTCGGCTCGCCCACCACCCTCGTCGGCACCCCCGCCCAAAACGGCCTCACCACCGGCTGCTACCGCTACACCCTCACCGGCACCGACAACGTCGGCAACACCACCACCATCACCACCACCGTCAAGGTCGACACCTCCGACCCGGCCGCACCCAGCCTCTCCTTCAACGCGGTCGGCGGCGGCGCCTACTACCCCGGCTCGGGCAGCCGCGTCTACTTCAAGCCCGACGCCGCCAACGGCACCTTCGACATCAGCGCCAGCTCCACTGACGCCGACACCGGCATCGCCTCCTACAGCTTCCCCGCCGGCTCGGCGCTCGGCACCAACTGGGCCGGCAGCGGCAGCGGCTCCAGCCGCACCTACAGCTACACCGCCACCGCCACCAGCAACGGCAGCCAGAACGTCACCGCCACCAACAACGCCGGCCGCAGCGCCAACTCCAGCTTCAACCCCACCGCCGACTCGACCGCCCCGGCGGGTGGGGCGCTGTCGGTGAACGGCACCGCCGCCAGCGGCGGTGGCAGCTCCAGCTACGACCAGGACGGCACCTTCACGATCGGGCTGCGCACCGACTGGACCGAGAACCAGACCGCGACCGAGTCCGGCCTCGCCTCCTCCACCCTCGTCGCGCACCACCGCCGCCTACACCAGCGCCGACACCTGCGGCAGCTTCGGCTCGCCCACCACCCTCGTCGGCACCCCCGCCCAAAACGGCCTCACCACCGGCTGCTACCGCTACACCCTCACCGGCACCGACAACGTCGGCAACACCACCACCATCACCACCACCGTCAAGGTCGACACCGACGCGCCGACGGTTTCGCTGAATGACCCGGGCACGCCGGTCGCGGGGACGATCTCCCTCGCCGCGAGCGCAAGCGACTCGAGCACGGGCGTCCAGCAGGTCGTCTTCCAGCGCTCGCCCGCCGGCGCCGGCACGTGGACGACGATCGGCTCGGCCGACACGACCGCCCCCTACGGCGTCAGCTGGGACACGACGGCGATCGCCGACGGCCTCTTCGACCTGCGCGCCGTCGCGACCGATACGGCGGGCAACTCGGACACGAGCGTCGTGGCGAACCGCCGCGTGGACAACACCGCGCCGGTCACGAGCCTGGACTCCGGTCCCGGCAACCCGGACAACGACACCACGCCGACGTTCACGTTCAGCTCCAACGAGCCCGGCTCGACGTTCGAGTGCCGCATCGACGGCAGCAGCTGGACGTCCTGCACGAGCCCGTTTACGGTCTCCCCCGCCCTCGGTGCCGGCAGCCACACCTTCGACGTCCACGCGACGGACACGGCGGGTAACACCGACGCGACGCCGGCGAGCGAGACCTGGACGATCGACCTGACCGCCCCGGCGACGAGCATCGACTCCGGCCCGGCAGATCCGTCGAATGACACGACGCCGACCTTCACCTTCAGCTCCGACAAGCCCGGCTCCACCTTCGCGTGCCGCATCGACGGCGGCAGCTGGACGGCCTGCACCACCCCCTTCACCGTCGCCCCCGCCCTCGGCGCCGGCAGCCACACCTTCGACGTCCGCGCCACCGATTTGGGCGGCAACACCGACCCGACGCCGGCTTCCGACACCTGGGCGATCGACCTCGCCGCCCCTATCACGAGCCTCGACACTGGCCCCGCGCACCCGTCCAACGACACCACCCCGACCTTCACCTTCAGCTCCAACGAGCCCGGCTCGACCTTCGAGTGCCGCATCGACGGCGGCTCCTGGACGACCTGCACCAGCCCCTTCACCGTCTCCCCCGCACTCGGCGCCGGCAGCCACACCTTCGACGTCCGCGCCACCGACCCGGCCGGCAACACGGACGCCACCCCCGCGAGCGACACCTGGACGATCGACCTGACGGCGCCGGTGACAAGCATCGACTCCACGCCGGCGCATCCGTCGAACGACACCACGCCCACGTTCACGTTCAGCTCCAACGAGCCCGGCTCGACCTTCGAGTGCCGAATCGACGGCGGCTCCTGGACGGCCTGCATCAGCCCCTTCACCGCCTCGCCCGCGCTCGGAGCCGGCAGCCACACCTTCGACGTCCGCGCCACGGACGCCGCCGGGAACACCGACGCGACGCCGGCTAGCGACACCTGGACGATCGACCTCACCGCCCCGGTCACGAGCATCGACTCCACGCCGGCCGCACCCGTCCAACGACACCACGCCGACCTTCACCTTCAGCTCCAACGAGCCCGGCTCGACCTTCGAGTGCCGCATCGACGGCGGCAGCTGGACGGCCTGCACCAGCCCCTTCACCTCGCCCGCGCTCGGCGCCGGCAGCCACACCTTCGACGTCCGCGCCACCGACCCGGCCGGGAACACCGACGCGACGCCGGCTTCCGATACCTGGACGATCGACCTCACCGCTCCGGTCACGAGCATCGACTCCACGCCGGCGCACCCGTCCAACGACACCACCCCGACGTTCACGCTTCAGCTCCAACGAGCCCGGCTCGACCTTCGAGTGCCGCATCGACGGCGGCAGCTGGACGACCTGCACCAGCCCCTTCACGCTCGCCCGCGCTCGGCGCCGGCAGCCACACCTTCGACGTCCGCGCCACCGACCCGGCCGGCAACACCGACGCCACCCCGGCCAGCGACACCTGGACGATCGACCTCACCGCGCCGGTCACGAGCCTCGACTCCACGCCGGCCCACCCGTCCAACGACACCACCCCGACCTTCACCTTCAGCTCCAACGAGCCCGGCTCGACCTTCGAGTGCCGCATCGACGGCGGCTCCTGGACGACCTGCACCAGCCCCTTCACCTCGCCCGCGCTCGGCGCCGGCAGCCACACCTTCGACGTCCGCGCCACCGACCCGGCCGGCAACACCGACGCCACCCCGGCCAGCGACACCTGGACGATCGACCTGACGGCGCCGGTGACGAGCATCGACACCGGCCCGGCCGACCCGCGACAACGACACCACGCCGACGTTCACCTTCAGCTCGAACGAGCCCGGCTCCACCTTCGAGTGCCGCGTCGACGGCGGCTCCTGGACGACCTGCACCAGCCCCTTCACCGTCTCCCCTGCGCTCTTCGACGGCGCCCACGTCGTCGACGTCCAGGCAACCGACCCGGCCGGCAACACCGACGCGACGCCCTCGAGCTTCACGTGGACGCTCGACACGGGCGCTCCGACCGTGACGCTGACAAGCCCGACGACGTACATCAACGGCTCGGATCCGACCTCGTACCCCGTCAACGCCTCCACGCCGGACGGCGACGTGACTCACGTCGACTTCTTCGAGTGCTCGAACGCGAGCGCGGCGTGCTCGACCGGCTCGTGGATCCCGTTCGGGACGGACAACGCTTCCCCGTACTCCGCCCTCTGGTCGACGCCGGCCTTCGACGGCCCGAAGGCGATCCGCGCGGTCGCGTACGACATTGCGAGCAACAACGGCGAGGACGTCCGCACGATCACGATCGACCGCACCGCCCCGAGCGGTGTCACGGTCGGCTACCCGAACGGCTACGTCTCCGGCTCGTTCGCGATCACGACGAACAACGGCCCGGACTCCGACGTCGACGGCTCGAGCGGGCTGCTCGAGCGCCAGGTCGGCGACCTCGCGAACGACAGCTGTTCCTCGTACGGCGGCTTCGGGCCCGCGTCGAGCCCGGACACGCTCGCGAGCGCCAAGTGCGCGCGGTACCGCTACAGCGTCGCGGACAACGCCGGCAACGTCGCGGTCGCGACCTCCCCGAACCAGGCTAAGTCCGACACGGACGCGCCGGCATCGGCGGAGGACGACCCGGGCGCGAACCTCCGTCAGACCGTCGTCCTGACGAGCTCGGCCTCCGACACGGGCGGCTCGACCGTCGCCTCGGTGGCCTTCCAGCGGCGGCCGGCCGGCGGCGGTCCGTGGACGACGATCGGCGCCGACACGACCGCCCCGTACTCCTTCTCGTTCGACACGACCACGGTCGCCGACGGGCTCTACGACCTGCGCTCGGTTGCCACCGACAAGGCCGGGAACGACGAGATATCGCCAGTCGTCGTCGCCAACCGCCGCATCGACAACACCGCCCCGAGCGCGACGATGCTCAGCCCGGGCAACCCCGTGAGCGGCGCCGTCGCGCTGACGTCGACGACGAACGACGCCGGCTCCGGCATCGCCTCCGTCTCCTACGAGCTCGCGCCCAACGGCGGCAGCTTCAACAGCCAGCCTGCGAGCTGGGACACGACCCTCAATGCCGACGGTCTCTACGACCTGCGTGTGATCGCGACGGACGTCGCCGGCAACTCGACGACCTCCGCGCTCGTCACGACGCGCGTCGACAACACGGCGCCCGCACTCACCTTCTCGAGCCCGGCCAACAACGCTGCCGTGAGCGGAACGGTCAATCTCGTCGCGAGCGCGAGCGACGCCTCGCCCGCGAGCCCGCCGGTCTCGTTCGCCTACAAGCTGCACAGCGATCCGCCCAGCTCGTACGCGTCCACGGGCGCCTCCTGGAATACGACCACGCTGCCCGCCGGCGACGGCCTCTACGACCTGCGCGCGCAGGCGACGGACGCCGCGGGCAACACGCCGCACGATCGAGCACACGAACATCCGCGTCGACAACGTCGCGCCGATCGTCGCGATCACGGCACCGGCGACGGCGATCAACGGCTCAGTCCCGAGCCCGACCCCGTTCTCGGCGAACGCGACCGATCCGGGCGGCAGCGGCATAGCCCAGGTCGACTTCTTCCGCTGCTCCGACCAGAGCATCAACTGCGCCACCGGCGTGTGGAACCCGCTCGGCACGATCGCGGCTCCCGGCCCGTACAGCGTCTCGTGGAACATCCCGGGCACGGACGGCAACCGCTCGCTCGCCGTCGTGGCCACCGACAACGCGGGCCACCCGTCGAGCGCGATCCGCAACGTGGACGTCGACCGGACCTCCCCGCACGACCACGATCGGCACGAAGCCGGCCGACCCGTCCAACGCGGCGACGCCGAGCTTCTCCTTCAGCTCGAACGAGCCCGGCTCGACCTTCGAGTGCAACGTCGACGGCGGCGCCTTCGGCGCGTGCACCAGCCCGGACGCTCTCAGCGGACTGACCGACGGCGCGCACATGTTCTCCGTCCGCGCGACCGACCCGGCCGGCAACACCGACCCGACTCCGGACAGCTGGACGTGGCACCGCGACACGACCGACCCGACGGCGACGCTGAACAACCCCGGCGCGAACATCCGCCAGACCGTCACGCTGTCGTCGACCGAGAACGACCCGGCCTCGGGCGGCTACGCCTCCGGCCTCACCTCCGTCGCCTACGAGTACTCGGCGAACGGGACGACGTGGGCGCCGATCGGCACGCTCAGCTCTGCGCCGTTCGACTCGATGCCGTGGAACACCACCGGCGTCACCGACGGCGTGTACCAGCTGCGCATCGTCGTCACTGACGTCGCCGGCAACGTCAAGACGTCCGCGGCGGTGACGAACGTGCGCATCGACAACACCGTCCCGACGACGAGCCAGAACGATCCGGGCCAGTACCTGCGCGCGACGAAGCCGCTCACCGGCACGGCCGCCGATTCGGGGTCAGGCATCGACCATGTCGACTTCGAGCGCGCCCCCGCCGGCAGCGGCTCGTGGAGCCTCGTCGCGACCGACTCGAACCCGGGCGACGGCATCGGCGTCAGCTTCGACACGACGACTGTCGCCGACGGCCACTACGACTTCCGGACGGTTGCCTACGACGTCGCAGGCAACCAGGCCTCCTCGACGCCGGTCAACGACCGCCTGGTCGACAACACGGTCCCGAACGCCACGCTCAACGACCCGGGCGCGTACCTGCGCGGCTCCGTCAACCTCACGTCCTCCACGAGCGATCCGGGTGGCGCGAACGCCTCGGGCATCGCATCCGTCGCCTACGAGTACTCCACCAACGGCGGCGGCACGTGGCAGCCCACCGGCTCGACCTTCGACTCGACCTCCGTCGCCGACGGGAACGTCCAGCTGCGCGTGGTCGCCACGGACAACGCCGGCAACTCGACGGCGTCCTCGGCCCTGACGAAGCTGGTGGACAACACGAAGCCGGCGACGACCGATAACGCGCCGAGCGGCTGGCAGTCGAGCCCCGTGACGGTGACCTTCTCGGCGAGCGACGCCGGCTCGGGTGTCAACGTCACCGAGTACAGCGTCGACGGCAACCCGTTCTACACGGCCGGCAACAGCGTCGTCATCCCGGCGCCGTCCAACGGCTCCAATGACGGCGTGCACACGATCGCGTACTTCTCGGTCGACAACGCCGGCAACATCGAGACGGTCAAGAGCACGACGGTCATGATCGACGCGACGCCGCCGGCCTGCCCGGGCTGCGCGGCGGCCGACTACCTCCGCGGCACGGTCACCCTGAGCGCCAGCCCGGATCCCGACGGCTCAGGCATCGCCTCCGTCGAGTTCGAGTACACGACCGCGGGCGGCTCGACGTGGACGAGCATCGGCACCGACACGACCGGGCCCGCCCCGTACACGACCAGCTGGGACACGACGTCCGTCGCCGACGGCCACTACGACCTGCGCATCAAGATCACGGACAACGCCGGCAACGTCACCACGACCGACCTCGCGGACAAGGTCGTCGACAACACCGCTCCGAACGCAGACGTCGGCTCGCCGACCGAGGGCCTCGTCCTCGGCGGGACGGTGTCGATCCTGCCCACCGCCTCGGACGCGACCTCGCCGCTGAAGCTGGTCGAGTTCTACGTCCGCGGCTCGCTCCTCGGCACAGACTCGACCGCGCCGTACTCCATGAACTGGGACTCGACGTCGGGCGCCGACGGCCCGGCGACGATCGTGGTCGTCGTCGAGGACATGGCAGGGAACCGGACGACCTCGAGCACGCGCAACGTCGTGATCGACAACGGTGCCCCGACCCTCAGCTTCACCAGCCCGGTGAACAACGCCGTCGTGAACGGCTCAGTCAACCTCGTGGCCACGAGCAGCGACCCGATCGCGTTCGCCTACAAGCTGCACAGCGATCCCGTCAGCGCCTACGCGCCGGTCTCCTCGCCGTGGGACACGACGGCACTCGCCGACGGGCTCTACGACCTCCGCGCGACGTCGACCGACTCGGCGAGCAACACGACGACGGTCGAGCACACGAACATCCGTGTGGACAACACCCTCCCGTCGGGCTCCATCTCCTCGCCCGGCGCAGGTGCCACCGTCGGAGGCTCGAGCGTTTCGCTCGCCGGCAGCTACTCGGACGGCGGCTCCGGCGTCGCCTCCGTCAGCTACGAGATCCGGCCGACGAGCGGCGGGTCGTTCACGCAGATCGCCAACGCGACGAGCGCACCGTTCAGCGCGACCTGGGACGCGACCACGTTCGCGACGGGCAGCTACGACATCCGGCCCGTCATCACAGACCACGCCGGGAACGTCTTCACCGGCCCGGTCGTCACCTTCAACGTCAACGTCTCTGCGCCGACCGTCACGCTCACGAACCCGGGCGCGGCGATCTCCGGCACGATCACGCTGAACGCGACAGTGACGGGATCGGGCGCGACGCAGGTCGCCTTCGCGGCCACGCCGACCGGCGGCGCGACCTGGACGACGATCGGCACCGACACGAGCTCGCCGTGGAGCACGAGCTTCAATACCACGACCCTCCCGGACGGCGTCTACGACCTGCGCGCGACCGTCACCGACACGCTGAGCAACACGTCGAGCGACGTCGTCACCGGCATTCGCATCGACAACACGGTTCCGCGGATCGTCTCCCAGACGCCGCTCGAGGGCGCGACGGTGACGTCCGCCTCCTCGATCGCCTTCGTGACGACCGAGCCCGTGACGCTCGTCGGCGTGACACTCGACGGCGGCGCGACCGTCGCGCCGATCGTGACCGGCACGAACGTCACGTACAACACGGGCGCACTCTCCGTGGGCCCGCACACGCTCGCCGGCGAGCTGCAGGACTCCGCCGGCAAGAAGACGCCGTTCCGGATCCACTTCACGGTCTGGGCCGGCTCGAGTGGCATTGGGCCGTACGTCGAGAAGAACACGACCGACACCGCCTCGACGACGCTCGAGTCCTCCGACGGCTTCTCGTCGGTGACGATGCCGTCCGGCGACTGGAGCTCCCCGAGTGACTGGCTCGTGCTCAAGCTCGCGCCGATGGCTTCGCCGTCAGGCCTGACGAACGGCTTCGGTCCCGGCCCCGAGATCCTCGACGTGACCGCGCGCTGGGCGCTCGCGAACGGGCTCGTCCATACGTTCAACCACCCGCTGAACATCCTCATGCGCTCCACCGACGGGAGCCTCGTGCCCGCGACCTTCGAGAACGGCCGCTGGCGCTCGATCGCCCGCGTGCCGACGGCCGGCGTCCTGCCCGGCGGCTGGGCCGACGGCTTCTACCGCGACTCCAGCGGCGTCCACATCCTGACCAAGCACCTGTCGCAGTTCGGCCTGCTCCGTGACCTCGAGGCGCCGAACGCGCCGGAGAACGCCCGCGGCTACCTCGGCTCTGCCGGCCTCACCATCCGCTGGATCGCCGGCAACGACAACAGCGGCACGTACGACTACGTGACGGTCTTCTCCGGCTCCGACGACATCGGCCACTACGGCGTCGACTTCATCACCGCGGGCATCGGCCCCTGGACGCCGACCGACACGCGTGTGTTCCGGCTCAAGGAGACCGACCTGGCGGGCAACCAGAGCGAGCTCACGCGCGCGCTCCTGCCCGTGCCGTCCCTCATCGGCCTCACCGTCGAGCAGGCCGCCGCGATCCTCACCTCACACGGCTTCCAGCTCGGGACCGTGAGCGGCGGAACGGACGGGGTCATCACCGGCCCGGAGAATCTCGTCCTCGCCGAAGAGGGCGCGGTCATCGACGTCACGGTCCAGCCGGGCGGCGGCACGGACGCGCTCGGCTTCAAGGTTCACGCGGCACCGCGCTTCAAGCCCGCGCCGCGCAAGCGGATCGCCGCACGCGTGTCGATCACGCGCGCGGCCCGTGTCACCGCGGAGCTCTTCAGCCCGCGCCGGGTGAAGCTGTTCACGTGGCGCTTCGCCGGGAAGGCCGGCAGCTCGATCGTCAAGCTCCGGATGCCGCGCCAGGTGCAGCGCACGGGCGTCTACTCCATCCGCTGGACCGCGAAGGCGGGCCGCGACGTCGCGCAGCAGCGGATCACCATCCGCCTCGTCGGCAAGCGCGCACCCGTGCTCCACGGCCCGTGGTTCCACGTGCCGGGCCGCGCGCGCAGCTCGTGGAGGCCGGTCGTGACGCCGAAGCGGGCCGCGGTTACGACGAACGGTCGGGTCCTCTGGGCGAAGAGCGTCGAGGAGACCTACGACACGGCGTCGAGCCCGGGCGCGAACGTCCGCGTCATCGTCGTCGACATCGACCAGTTCGGCCTGTCGTTCGTGCGCGACCTCCACTCGGTGTATCCGTCGGTGCGGATCGTCGCGCTGACCTCGAGGCCGAAGATGCTGGCGGCGGCCGTGCGGGCCGGCGCGGCGATTGCGCTCCCGCGCTCCGCCTCGGAGCCCGTCCTCGCCCGCGTCATCAACAAGCTCCTACAGCAGCCCTCGGCTTAGAACCCGAAGAGTCGCCTACTTGCTGAGCAGTTCTTCGATCCGGTCGAGGCGCTGCTCGATGCCGTCAAGCCGCGCGTCGACCCGCGCGGTGGAGGCGTCCTCTTCCAGCTCATGGTCGATCCCGCGCTCCTTGGCCGCTCGTGCGATGAAGGTCGATGTGATCGCCGCGACGATGATGGTCACGAAGGCGATTCCCTCGAGCATGACGAAGGTGGCGATGATCCTCCCGGAGGGGTTCTTCGGGGTGACGTCGCCGTAACCCACCGTCGTCACCGTCTGCATTGCCCACCACATGCCGACCCAGATGTTGGAGTACTCCTCATGGTCGAGCAGCCGCATCAGGACTCCGCCGGTGACGACTACCACTGCAGTTGCCACGACAATGACGCGAGCCGCCGTCCGCACGGATGACGGTTTGCTCAGGAACCGCGAGAGGCTGCGCTCGACGGGATTCCGCCGGCCTACGGGTGGCATGTCGTGCCTCGACGGAGCGCGCGGTCAGCCACCATCGCTCGCTCGGCTTTCCTGGCCTTTCGTGTGCCTCTCTCCTTGTCGCCATTCGGCCCAGACGGGGGCGAAGACAGCGCACACCATGGAGATGGTCACGAGGATCAGGACGTAGGCAAAGAGGCCGATCACGACACCGAATCCGGCGAACGCCTTCGCGTTCTGGTTGAGAGTCGGCCCGATCCAGAGCGGCGAGGTGGCGATCGTCCCTCCGACGACGAAGGTTGCCAGGAGCGCTCCGGGCACCAGAGGTCGAAGGGAGATCTCGCGATGGAGCAGGAAGCGTGGGGTCCAGATCCAGAAAATCATCGAACCGGCGATCCAGGCGGGAAGCAGCACGAGCCAGCCCGCGGCTCGAAGCTCCGCCGCCGAGACGGTCATCAATGCGATGAGACCGCTGAAGACGAAGAACCAGACCGTGAAGCGGATCTGGTCGGCCGCCGTGCCCACGTGGATGCGCCAGGCGCGCGCGTATACGTCCTGGTACAGCTGCCCGATCGACAGGCCCCAGATGAGAAAACCGATCACGATGGTGATCGACGCGGCCACGAGATTGTCCGCGGTCGTGCCGAACAACTCGTGGACGAGGCTCGCCGTCGCCCCGTCGAGATTCATGTGCGTGATCAGACGGTCTGCGAACGCGTTCTCATCTCCACGGGCCAGGTTGAAGATCGCGATGATGACGAGGGCCGTCGGGAGCACCGACAGCGTGACGTACCCCGCGGCTGCGCCACCCGAGTTACGGCTCGCTTCGAAGTAGCGGCGAAACCAAAGAAACGCGAGGCGGCCGATGCTCGTGTCGGCGCGGCTACGCAGCCACGCCACTGCCGCCGACAGTCGGCTGCCGCCAGTCCCGGGAACGTCCGCGCTCGAATTCAGGCCGCCATTGTCCTACGAAGGCACCGGGTCGGGAGCGGGTGCTGTCGGCTCGGGTGTTCTGGCCGATGCGTGCGTCGATGTAGGAGCTGAGGGCTTCGCTTTCGAGGTATGTGATGACGACGGCGATGGCGACTAGCGGCGCGGCTTCGAGCCCGGCTTTGGCCGAGAGGAGGGTCGCGATCGTCACCGAGGCGCTGTTCACGGCTCGTGTGTGGATTGTGAACGCCACGGCGAAAGCCGAGCGCGGTCACGACTCCGACCAGCGTGCCACCGGGTTCGTACCTCGGGAAAACGGAGTTGCCCTCTGGCTGAGGGGCAACTCTCGGCGGCTGCGGTCCTCCGTCCCGGGTTAGCTCTGGTCTTCCTCGTCTTCGGCCGCGATCTCGATCGCGACCTCGAGCGCGGCGGCGATCTTGCCCGTCGCGGACGCGACTCGCGCCGTTCCGACGATCGGAGCGACCGCGGCAAGCACGCCGCGCACATCCTCGAGACCGAGATCGAGTTCGCTTGCCGCGCCGAGATTCAGCAGGTACGAGGCGGCCGGCGCATCGACTGCGACGAGCGCAGCGATGCGAACGAGGGCGAGCGTCTCCGAATCGAGACTCGACGCCTCGATCGAGTCGGCAGTCATGCTTGCGAGCAGGTCGAGGACCGGAGTCTCGCTCGTGGATCCAGCCATAGTCCTTCCTTTCGGTCGACGGGTGAGTGAGCAGTGGGGAGTATGGGCCGCCGCGCTCCGGCTCTCGTCATCCGGATCGGATGAAGATCGAGCGGACGAGGCGGCGATCCTGCGCCCACCAATTTCATCCAAGTGGGGCGATGTGCCAGAACGACATGGGATCCAGAGTCGGCCTGACCTAGTCGTCGACGAGAACTGGAGGACGTATGTGGTGGGGAATTGGCATCGGAGGCATCTTCCTGTACCTCTTGCTGCTCTTCTTTCTGGGCTTCAGGACGCTCAGGAACGGCCACGGTTGGCTGTTCTTCTTCGGGATTTTCTTCCCGCTGCTCTGGCTCATCGGAGCGTTTATGCAACCCAGTCCACAGGCGGCCTGAGAGTCTCGGCGTGCCGCACGTAGTCGTTTGAACGTCATCGAGCGCTGGAGGTCGCGCGTGCGTCGATGAACGTGGTCTGGGGCTTCCTGATCATCGCTGCCGTAACGGCGGTAGCGGTGACAGCGCTGTTGCTCGTGCGCCGCCGGGCGCCCGAGGGCGGCTTCTTCGAAGACGGTGATCGCGCGGCGGGGGTCTTCGGCGTCCTGGCGACCGGATTCTCGGTGCTGCTCGGGTTCATCGTCTTCCTCGCCTTCACGAGCTACGACCAGTCGCGCAGCGGAGCCGAGCAGGAGGCGCTCATTCTCGTCCAGCAGGTCGAGAACGCTCAGTTCTTCCCTCGGCCGGCCGCCGGCGAACTGACCGGTGAGCTCGTCTGTTACGGGCGATCGGTCGTCAACGGCGAGTGGGACAGAATGCGCGCGGGTACGCAGGGAGACGCGATAAACCCGTGGGGCGTGCGGCTGTTTCGATCCCTTCAGACGGTGCGGCCGCAGACCGCGACCCAGCAGTCCGCTTACGACAAATGGCTCGAACAGACCTCGGCGCGGGAGGAGGCGCGACTCGATCGCATTCACGGCGCCGTCGGGGTGATCCCGACCACGCTCTGGATCGTGCTCTTCTTCATCGCAGCGGTCATCTTCGTGTTCACGCTCTTCTTCGCCGACCGTAGCGAGCGCGCAGTCGTTCAAGGCATGTTGATCGGGTCGGTCGTCTCCGTGGTGGCCGTACTGCTGCTACTGCTCAACGGGCTCGACAACCCGTTCCAATCGGGCGTCGGCGGCCTCAAGCCCGTCGCGATGGAGCGCTCGCTGCGGATGATCGACGAGGCACTTGGCGCGGTCGGCACGCAAGTGCAGCTCCCCTGCGACGCGCTCGGAGAACCGCTGCCGTCGTGACGACCAACGGTGGCGGTGGTCACAGGGTGGAGCTCGTCGCAACCGTGCTCCTCGCCGTCGCGACCGTCGCAACCGCGTGGAGCGGTTACCAGTCGACGAGATGGAACGGAGAGCAGGCCAAGGCAGCGGCGCGCACGAACGCGCTGCGAATCTCCTCAGCCAAGTCCGCAGGGCTCGCAAACAGCCAGACAGAAGTCGACGTCGCCACGTTCACGCAGTGGGTCAACGCCTATGCGCAAGACCAGACCGAACTTGCGGACTTCTACTTCAAGCGCTTCCGTCAAGAATTCAGGCCCGCGGTCGATGCTTGGGTCGCGACCCGGCCGCTCAAGAACCCGAACGCGCCTCTCACGCCGTTCGCGATGCCCCAGTACAAACTCGCGGCGCGCGCCGAGTCCGACCGGCTCGACGCCCAAGCAGAGCTCAACGCCGCGGAAGCGCGGCGCAACATCCAGCGCGCATCGAACTACGTGCTCGGCGTCGTCCTGTTCGCGTCGGCGCTGTTCTTCGCCGGCATGAGCACCAAGCTCACCTCGCCGAGGCTGCGCATCGCGATGCTGACGATCGGCTGCGCCGTCTTCCTTCTCACCGCCGTGTGGATCGCGACCTCGCCTGTCAGCGTCACCATCTGAGCCTGCGGTTCGACAAGATGCCTATTCACGAGGAGGATCACTCGTCCACCGTTTGATGGGAGGGAACGTTGTCCGAACAACCGCAGCTCAAGCGTGACGTCCTGCCGATCCCGGACAGGCCGTACGAGGGAGAGCTCCCTCTGGATGCCAAGGATCCGGAGGCGACGTTCCCACCGATCAAGCCGCTGCTGCCCCCAGCCGGCGCACCAAACGTGCTGGTCGTTCTGCTCGACGACGTCGGCTTCGCCGGGTCAAGTGCGTTCGGCGGGCCCTGCGCGACACCGACGGCCGAGCGGTTGGCAGGAAACGGCCTGAGGTACAACCGCTTCCACACAACGGCGCTGTGCGCGCCCACGCGGGCTGCGTTGCTGTCGGGGCGCAACCACCACACGGTGGGCATGGGAGTCATCACCGAGCTCGCAACGTCGGCACCCGGATACAACTCGATCCGTCCCAACACCTGCGCGCCGCTGGCGCAAACCCTGCAGCTGAACGGCTACTCGACGGCGCAGTTCGGCAAGTGCCACGAGGTGCCGGTCTGGCAGACGAGCCCGATGGGGCCCTTCGACGCCTGGCCGACCGGCGGCAGTGGTTTCGAGTACTTCTACGGCTTCATCGGCGGTGAGACGAATCAGTACTACCCGGCCCTCTACGAGGGCACGACGCCGGTGGAGCCTGAGAGGACGCCGGAGGAGGGCTACCACTTCACCGAGGACATGACCGACAAGGCGATCGAATGGGCGCGCCAGCAGAAGTCGCTCATGCCCGACAAGCCCTTCTTCATGTACTTCGCCCCGGGGGCGACGCACGCTCCGCACCACGTTCCGACGGAGTGGTCGGACAAGTACAGAGGTCGCTTCGACCAGGGCTGGGATGCGCTTCGCGAGGAGATCCTCGAACGGCAGAAGGAGCTTGGGATCGTCCCGCCGGAGACGGAGCTGACTGCGCGACACGAGGAGATCCCAGCCTGGGATGAAATGCCCGACGAGCTCAAGCCTGTGCTGGCACGTCAGATGGAGGTCTACGCAGGTTTCCTCGAGCACACCGACCACCACATCGGCCGGCTGGTGGACGCGCTCGAAGACCTCGGGATTCTCGAGGACACGCTCGTCTACTACATCATCGGCGACAACGGCGCCTCGGCCGAAGGCACGATCAACGGAACGTTCAACGAGATGCTCGTCTTCAACGGCGCCGCCGCACTCGAGACGCCCGAGTTCGTCGCATCGCGCATCGACGAGTTCGGCACGCCGAGTTCGTACGGCCACTTCGCCGTCGGCTGGGCACACGCGATGGATACTCCGTATCAGTGGACGAAGCAGGTGGCCTCGCACTGGGGCGGCACGCGCAACGGCACGATCGTGCACTGGCCACGTGGCTTCAATGCCCGTGGCGAGGTGCGGTCCCAGTTCCACCATGTGATCGACGTCGCCCCGACCGTGCTCGAGGCTGCAAGGCTCCCGCACCCCACCCGCGTCGACGGTGTCGAGCAGCATCCGATCGAAGGCACGAGCATGCGCTACTCCTTCGACGGCGCGACGGAAGCGGATCGCCACCAGACGCAGTACTTCGAGATGTTCTGCAACCGCGGCATCTACCACCAGGGCTGGACTGCGGTCACGCGCCACTCGACACCCTGGGTGATGGGACAGCCCCTGCCTCCATTCGATGACGACGTCTGGGAGCTCTACGAACCGGACGACTGGAGCCAGGCTCACGATTTGGCTGCCGAAATGCCCGAGAAGCTGGCCGAGCTGCAGCGGCTGTGGATCGCAGAGGCTCGCAAGCACAATGTGCTCCCGCTCGACGACCGCCGCATCGAGCGATTCAACGCCGAGCTCGTCGGTCGGCCAGAGCTCGTGAAGGGAAACTCGCAGCTGCTCTTCGGCGGCATGGGCCGCCTCACCGAGAGCAGCCTCCTCAACATCAAGAACAAGTCCCATGCGGTCACGGCGGAGGTCGTCGTGCCCGAGGCAGGCGCCGAGGGCGTGATCATCGCCCAGGGCGGCGCCTTCGCCGGCTGGAGCCTGTATCACGAAGGATGGACGTCCGACGTACTGCTACAACCTGCTCGGGCTGCAGCGCTTCAAGATCGACGCCGACACCGCGATCCCGCCGGGAACGCATCAGGTGCGAATGGAGTTCGCATACGACGGCGGCGGCCCTGGCAAGGGCGGCACCGTCACCCTCTACCTCGACGGCGACCAGGTGGGTGAGGGCCGCGTCGAGGCAACAGTGCCGCTGATCTTCTCGGCAGACGAAACCGCCGATGTCGGACGCGACACCGCATCCCCGGTCAGCGACGACTACGACGGCGAGAGCAGCGTCTTCACCGGCACGGTCAACTGGGTGCAGATCGACCTCGGCGAAGACGCCGAAGACGCCGACCATCTGATCACGCCCGAGGAGCGGCTTCGGGTCGCGATGGCTCGCCAGTAGCGCCGAGCGTCGATGGCGTACGAGCGATCCGTGAGCGCGGTCTGAACACCGATGCCGGTGGATCGGACCGACGAGTACCTCTCCGGCGGAGTGTGAGGATTGGGCGGCTCGGGTCTCGTCGCGATTGCCCTGCTCGTCCTCGCGTACGCGGCGGTCTCGCGACGGCTTCTGGGGTCGGTGATCACTCCGGCGATGGTGTTCGTCGCCGGTGGCATCGTGGCGAGCGCGGACGTTCTGGGCTGGCTCGACCCGTCGATCGGGAGCGAATCCGTGCGCTGGGTTGCCGAGGCGACGCTGACGGTCGTGCTCTTCTCGGATGCGTCGCGGATCGACCTCGCAGCACTGCGCCGCCAGTACGTCGTTCCTCTTCGCCTGCTCGCGATCGGGCTGCCGCTGACGATCGTGGCAGGCGCTCTCGTCGGTGTCGCCGCGTTTGGACAGCTCGCGTTCATCGAGGCCGTGCTGCTTGCAATCGTCCTCGCCCCGACGGACGCTGCGCTCGGCCAGGCGGTCGTCACTGACCCCCGAATTCCGTCGCGCATCCGCCAGGGCCTCAATGTCGAGAGCGGGCTCAACGACGGCATCTGCGTCCCGCTGCTCCTGATCGCGATCGCGATTGCCGAGGCCGAGGAGGGCGCGATCGGACACGGCGCTGCGGTGCATCTCGTGCTCGAGGAGATCGGCTACGGAATCATCGGAGGCGTGCTTGCGGGGGTCGCAGCGGCGGTCGTGGTCAGGCTCGGCGTCGCGCGCCGCCTCGTCGATCCGAGCTGGCTCCAGGTCATCCCGGTCGCCGGGGCTGCGCTCGCGTACGGACTGGCGGTGTGGATGGGTGGCAGCGGGTTCATCGCCGCCTTCGTCGGCGGCGCCGTCTTCGGAGGGTTGCGGCGCGAGGTCGGAGGCGAGGTGACGCTCTTCCTGGAGGAGACCGGCGGCCTGCTCGGTGCGGTCACGTTCGTTCTCTTCGGCGCCGTCATGCTCGTACCGACGCTCGACGACCTCTCCGGCGCCGTCGTTCTCTATGCGCTCCTGAGCTTGACCTTCGTCCGGATGGTTCCCGTCGCCCTCGCAATGCTCGGATCGGGCGCGCGGCCGCCGACGGTCGCCTTCCTTGGCTGGTTCGGGCCGCGCGGCCTTGCGTCAATCGTGTTCGCCGTGATCCTGGTCGAGGAAGCCGACCTCGCGCACGAGTCGGTCCTGCTGAACACGATCTTTCTCACCGTCGCGCTCTCGGTGCTCCTCCACGGCCTGACCGCCACGCCGCTCGCCCGCCGTTACGCAGCCTGGTACGCGGCGCACCCCCGCCATGCCGTGCCGGCCTTCGAGGCCGTCCCTGCTCACGACCAGCGTCCGCACCGGTGGGCGGCCGGGCTGCCGCACACCGATCGAGAGGTGGAGGACGCCTCGACCGAGCCATCGAGCTAGAACGATCCTTACGTCTCGCTCTTTCAGCAGGTACGCGCGATGCAGCGGAAGCCGATGTGGCCTGTCGACGTGTCGAGCGCCTCGCCCTGGCGCGCGGCGGGCCGGTAGCGCAGGCAGTAGTTCGGAGCGCACAGGTACGAGCCGCCCTTGATCACTCTCCGCGGGATTGTCTCACCGGGCGCAGCGCTGCCGGCCTTGTTCGTGACCCGCGGGTTGCGCGGGACGCAGCACGGGCTCTCGACCTCGCCCGGATGCCGCATTGTGAAGAAGTCGGTCGTCCACTCCCAGACGTTGCCCGCCATGTCGTAGAGCCCGTAGCCGTTCGGGGCGAACGAGCCGACGGGTGAGGTGCCCTCGTACCCGTCGAGCTTCAGGTTCTGCCAGGGGAACTCGCCCTGCCAGGTGTTCGCCATCGGCTTGCCGTCGGGGACGTGTTCGTCGCCCCACGTGAAGACGGCGCTCTCCAACCCGCCTCGGGCCGCGTACTCCCACTCTGCCTCGGTCGGCAACTCTTTGCCGGCCCACGTCGCGTAGGCCTCGGCGTCCTCGTAGGAGACCTGCACGACCGGGTGACGCTCGCAGCCGTTGATCGTCGAGCCCGGTCCCTCAGGCCGCTTCCAGTAGGCGCCTGGGACGTACGCCCACCAGTTGCGGAAGTCGCGCACGTCGACCGGCCCTGCCGTCTTATGGAAAACGAGCGAGCCGGGGACGAGCAGCTCCGGGTCCGCATCGGGGTACAGCGTCGGGTCGAGCGGCCGCTCGCAGAAGGTCACATAGCCGGTCTCGCGCACGAAGCGGCGGAACTCGGCCGCGGTCACGGGCCGCTCGTCCATCCAGAAGCCGTCCACGGCGACGCGATGGACGGGCTGTTCTTCCGGGTAGAAGTCTTCCGACCCCATCCAAAACTCGCCCGGCGGAATCCAGCGCATGTTCTCGAACGGGGGCGGGCCGGCAGCCGCTGCGTCGGATGCGAGCATCGGTCTCACCTGGGTCCAGTGAGGAGTCTACGAGCGGAGGCACCGGCCGAAGTCATACCCCCGGCATGAGTTGGCAGCTCGTGACCGGCGAAGCCGTGGCATGCGGGTCAATCGAGGCGCCACGCACTAGCCGCCCGGCTTCCAGAGAGGCTCGTCCTGACCCGCCGCCGCGTTCGCGGTGCGCGCGGCGATGAAGAGGAAGTCGGAAAGGCGGTTGAGGTAGGCGAGGACGAGCGGGTTGATGCCGTTCTCCCCGTCCGCGACGAGCGCATCGCGCTCGGCGCGCCGGCAGGTAGTGCGTGCGACATGGAGCCGCGCCGCGACCTCCGTCCCGCCCGGAAGGATGAAGCTCTTCAGCGTGGGCAGCTCGGCGTTGAGCTCGTCGCAGAGCCCCTCGAGCCGGTCGACCGCGGGTTGCGCCACGCGGAGCCGGTCGGTGACGCCCCACGGCACGCACAGGTCCGCGCCGACGTCGAAGAGGTCGTTCTGCACCTGCACCAGCGGTTCGCGCAGCCGATCCGGGACGTCGGGGTTCGCAAGCACGACGCCGATCGCGGCGTTGAGCTCGTCGACCGCGCCGAATGCGCCGATCCGGCAGTCGAGCTTCGGGACGCGCGAGCCGTCGCCGAGCGATGTCTCACCTCGGTCACCCGCACGGGTGTAGATGCGCGTGAGGCGCACGGGCTCGTCGCGGCGGCGCGTGCTCATCGGATCACCAGCGTCCGCTCGCGCAACCCGAGGATCGCCCGGGCGATGACCAGCCGCTGGATCTCGCTGGTCCCCTCGTAGATCTCAGTGATCTTCGCGTCTCGGTAGTACCGCTCAACCGGGAATTCCTTCGTGTAGCCATAGCCGCCGAGGATCTGGATCGCCTCCGCTGTCTGCCGGCGCGCCATCTCCGACGCGAAGAGCTTTGCCTTTGCGCCCTCCTCGGTGTGCGGCCGTCCCTCCTGCTTCAACCAGGCGGCGCGATAGGTCAGCAGCCGCGCGGCGTCGATCTCCGTCGACATGTCGGCGAGCTTCTGCTGGATCGCCTGGAAGTTCGCGATGCGATGGCCGAAGGCGCGGCGCTCCGTCGCGTAGGAACGGGCGACGTCGTACGCGGCTTGCGCGATCCCGAGCGCCTGCGCGGCGATGCCGATCCGGCCGCCGTCGAGCGTTGCCATCGCGACTCGGAAGCCGCGGTTCTCCTCGTGGAGGAGACGGTCGCGTCCGACCTGAGCACCCTCGACGACAAGATCGGTGGTAACGGAGGAGTTGAGGCCGAGCTTCTCCTCGTCGCGCGTCGCGCGCACGTGTTCTCCGTCGAGGATGAACGCGCTCACGCCGCGCGCACCTGCCGTCGCCGGGTCCGTGCGCGCGAACAGCAGCACGGTGCCGGCGTAGCGGCCGTTCGTGATCCACTGCTTCGAACCGGAGATCGACCAGCCGTCCCCCTTCGGCTCGGCGACGGTTCGAAGCGCCCCCGCGTCAGAACCAGCGTCGGCCTCCGTCAGCGCGAACGCGCCGAGTTGCTCGCCGCGCGCCAGCGGCGGGACGAAGCGCGACGCCTGCTCGGGCGTCCCGAACGAGAGGATCGGCAGCGTCGCCGCGCTCGTGTGCACGGCGACCGTCACGCCCACTCCGGCGTCCGCGCGCGAGAGCTCTTCCAGGACGAGGATGTAGGAGAGGAAGTCGGCGCCCGCTCCGCCGTACTCCTCCGGGATGCAGACCCCCATCAGCCCGAGCTCCGCCAGTTGCGTGAAGAGCCCGCGCGGGAACGCGTGCTCGCGATCCCAGGTCGTGGCGTGCGGCTCGATCTCGGACTGGGCGAACTCCCGGGTGAGAGCCCTGATCTCCCGCTGATCCTGCGTCAGCTCGAAGTCCACGAGCCGATGATAGGGCGCGGGGTTCTAGGCGGCGGTCAGTTCGCGGCGGATGCCGCGGAGTTGCTGCTCGACGGACGAGAACGCGTCGACCACATCCGGATCGAACTGGCGCTCGCGCTGGGAGAAGATCTCCGTCTTGGCGGAGTTCCAGCTCATCGCCCGGCGGTACGGCCGGTGGCTGGTCATCGCATCGAGCGCATCGGCGACGGCGAAGACGCGGGCGCCGAGCGGGATCTCGGTGCGGGCGAGCCCGTCCGGGTAGCCCTTCCCATCCCAGCGCTCGTGATGCGAGCGGACGACCTTCAGACCCTCGCCCTTCAGGAAGGAGACGCTTGCGAGCATCGCCTCGCCGAGCACCGTGTGCGTCTGCATCCGCCGACGCTCGGCCCGGCTCAGCGGGCCGGGCTTCTGGAGGATCCCGTCGGGGATCCCGATCTTGCCCACGTCGTGCAGGAGGAATCCGTACGGCGTGCTCTCGTCTTTCATGGCGGCCCCGTTGCCGAGGGCGCGGGCGAGAACCGTCGCATAGCTCTGCACCCGGTTCGAGTGCGCGCGCGTTCCGGTGTCTTTCGACTCGAGCGCGCTCGCGAGTGCTGACACGGTCTGCAGGTACGCGCTCTGGAGGAGATCGCGCTGCCCGCGCTCGACCTCGAGCAGGTGACGGAGATCTCGCGCGTAGAGCAGCAACTCCTCCTGCGGGGCGGGCGAACGCTTCGGCGTCGCGCGGAACGGGACGCCCTGCGCGCGTCCCGCCAGCCGCTCGGCGACCGACAGCAACTCGAGCGGGCTGAACGGCTTCCGCAGAAACGCATCTGCGCCCGCACGCTTCGCGGCGCTGCTCGTTCCTTCATCAGAGCCCGTGAGTACGAGGACCGGGATGTCGCGCGTCGCCGCGCCGCGCTTCAGCTCGGCGCAAAGCTCGAGGCCGGATGTCACCGGCATGTTGACGTCGAGGACGATGACGTCGGGAAGAGCGAGTCGAAGCTGCTCACGCGCGGTAGCGGCACTCTCCGCCTCCACGACGACGACTGCGGCTCCCTCGAATGTCGTGCGCAAAAGCGTGCGCAGCGCCGAATCGTCGTCCACCAGCAGGACCCGCACGGCGCGACCTCCTTCCCGTGCCTCTCGTGTTTTCGTCGGCAGCGGGCTCGACCCGCTTGAGCCCGTGTCCAGGAAGACTCCGCAAAGAGCGTAAACCCTGCACGCATCCGTATGGCTTGTCAGTCGTATTCGTAGAAGCCGCCGCCGCTCTTGCGGCCCAGACGCCCGGCGGCCACGTGCTCCCGGAGGAGCGGACACGGGGCGTAGCGATCGTCCCCGAGCCCTTCCTGCAACACCTCCATGATCGCCACGCACGTGTCGAGGCCGATCAGATCGGCGAGCGCGAGCGGGCCGAGCGGGTGCGCGAACCCGAGCTTGGCGATCGTGTCGATCGCATCCGGCTCGGCAACACCGTCGTGGAGCGCCCACACCGCCTCGTTGATGAAGGGCATGAGGATCCGGTTCGAGACGAAGCCGGGGAAGTCGTTCGCGACGGCGGGCGTCTTGCCAAGATCCTCCGCGAGCGCCGTGATCGCATCGGCAGTCTCGTCCGAGGTCTCGCGGCCACGGATGATCTCCACGAGCTTGAGGACAGGGACCGGGTTGAAGAAGTGCATGCCGATGACCCGGTCTGGCCGCGATGTCGCCGCGGCGAGGGAGCCGATCGGGATCGACGACGTGTTCGAGGCGAGCACGGCCTGAGGCGGTAGCTGTGCGTCCGCACGGCGAAAGAGCTCCTCCTTCACGTCCGCGTCCTCGACGACCGCCTCGATCATCAGGTCGGCGGGAACGAGGTCGTCGGCGACGCTGACCCGGCCGAGGACGTCGTCCGCCGACGGTCCGCCCTTCTCTTCCAGCTTCTGGAGACTTCGGCTCATCGCCTCGAGCGCGCGGCCCGGTGCTCCCGGTGCCGCATCGTGCAGCGAGACCCGCCGGCCCGAGGCCGCCACGACCTGAGCGATGCCGCCGCCCATCTGGCCCGCGCCGACGACGAGGACGTGCTCGAACGTCAAACGCGCTAGACCTCGAGCAGCAGCGCGTCGCCCTGGCCGCCGCCCGAGCAGATCGCGGCGAGGCCGAGACCGCCGCCGTTGCGGCGGAGCTCGTGGATCATCGTCCCGACGATGCGCGCGCCCGAGGCGCCGATCGGATGGCCGAGCGCGACGGCGCCGCCGTTGACGTTCACCTTCTCCGGATCGACGTCGAGCATGCGCGCGGAGTTCACCGCGACGGACGAGAACGCCTCGTTCAGCTCGACGCGCTCGACGTCGCCGATCTCCTTGCCGGCCTTGTCGAGCGCATCCTTGCCGGCCTTCGCGGGAGTCCTCGCGAGGTAGGCGAACTCGTCGGCGACGTACGCCTGCGCGACGATCGTCGCCAACACCTCGAGCCCACGCTTCTTCGCGAACTCCTCGCTCGTGACGACGACGGCCGCGGCGCCGTCGTTCACGCCGGGCGCGTTGCCGGCGGTCGTCGTCCCCTCCGGGTCGAAGACCGGCCTGAGCTTCGCCAGCCTCTCGTAGGACGTGTCACGGCGCGGGCCCTCGTCGACGGCGAAGTCGTCCACCGGGACGATCTCGTCGACGAACCTGCCCTCGTCGATCGCGCGCACCGCACGCTCGTGCGAGCGCAGCGCCCAGCGGTCCTGGTCCTCGCGCGAGATGCCGAGCTCGCGCGAGACGAAGGACGCCTGCTCGACCATGTGCCGGTTGTCGAACGTCGACGTGAGCCCGTCGTGCGTCATCAAATCGATGAGCGTGCCGTCGCCGAGCTTGTAGCCGAAGCGCGCCTTCTTCAACGCGAACGGCGCGTTCGTCATCGACTCCATGCCCCCGGCGACGACGACGTCGTGGTCGCCCGCGCGGATCATCTGGTCGGCGATCTCGATCGCCCGGATGGACGATGCACAGACCTTGTTGATCGTGTCGGAGGGGATCTCGATCGGGAGGCCGGCGCCGATCGAGGCCTGGCGCGACGGCGCCTGCCCGGCGCCTGCCTGCAGCACCTGGCCCATGATCACGTACTCGACGTCGGTGTTCTCGATTCCGGCGCGGTCGATCGCAGCGCGGATCACGACAGAGCCGAGCTCGGTCGCCTGCTTGCTCGCAAGCGAGCCCCCGAGCTTGGCGAACGGCGTGCGAACTGTGGACACGATGACTGCGCGGGCCATGGTCCGAGCGTACCAATAGGGTTGCGGTGTGCCGTCGCCCCGCACGAAGGTCAAACGTCATCCCGAGCGCGGCGCCTACGACCGGGCCACGATCGACCGGATCCTCGACGAGGCGTTGATCTGCCACGTCGGGTTCGTCGTCGACGGCCAGCCGTACGTCATCCCCACGATCCACGCGCGGGACGGCGACCTGCTCTACCTGCACGGCTCGCCGGGGAGCCGGATGCTCCGCGCGATCAAGGAGGGCGTAGACGTCTGCGTCACCGCCACTCTTCTCGACGGGCTCGTGCTCGCCAGGTCGGTCTACAACCACTCCATGAACTACCGCTCCGTCGTCGTGCTCGGACGCGCGTCAGAGGTGACCGATCACGCCGAGAAGCTGCACGCGATGCATTGCGTCGTGGAGCAGGTCGTGAAGGGACGCTGGGCCGACGCGCGACAGCCGAACGAGGGCGAGATCAAGGGGACGACGATCCTACGGCTGTCTCTCGCCGACGCGTCGGCGAAGATCCGGTCCGGGCCTCCAACCGACGACGCCGACGACATGGACCTCCCGGTCTGGGCCGGCCTGATCCCTCTCCGCCTCGAGCCCGGCGCGCCGATTCCGGATGAGTCGACGAACGGGACGGCGCCCTCCTACATCAGCACGTACGAGCGGCCCATCTCTGACGGCGGCGACGCTTGACGCTCCCCGAGGCCGGGCGTACCCTGAGACGACCATGACTCCTGCCACTCGCACCTGGGCCTGGCGCTGCGAGCGGGGCGGGAGCCTGCGCCGGCTGACCTAGGCCAGAACAGCCCGTTCCGCTCGACCGAGACCTTCCAGCCGGAAGGTCTTTCTGTTTCTGCGCCCGCGACCGGAGGACTCCATGACCATCGCATCGGACATCGCAACGGCACTCGTCACGCCCATGAGCGCCTACTTGCGCCTGCGGCGGGAAGGACGCGCCGCCTTCTTGCTGGAGTCGGTCGAGCGAGGCCGGCTCGGACGGCATTCACTCGTCGGCTGCGGCTCCCGCCTCGTCGACCTCGAGGCGGCTGAGGCGTGCGGCGAGCCCGTCGTCGGCTACGTCTCCTACGACCATGTCGCGCGAATCGAGCCGACGGTCCCGCTTCCCGCGGATGGGACGGGACTGCCGGAGAGCCGTTTCCTTGTCCCCGACGTGATGATCCGATTCGACCACGTGCAGAAGACGGTCGAGGTCGTCAGCGGCGACCTGGAAGCCGTCTCGTCCCTGCTCGCGCGGCCGGCGCCGCGTCCGCCGAGGACGAAGGGACGTCGGGGCTTCTTGCGCCGCACTCCGGGCAAGGAGCAGTACGAGGAGTCGGTGCGCGCGGCGAAGGAGGCCATTCGCGAGGGCGAGGTCTTCCAGGTCGTGCTGTCCCAGCGTGCGCAGCGTGCGACCTCGGCCTCCGCACTCGAGCTCTACGCGGCGCTGCGCCGCGTCAACCCGTCGCCCTACCTCTTCCTGTTGGAGCTCGACGGGCTCGCACTCGTCGGCTCGTCGCCGGAGACGCTCGTGAAGGCGGAAGGGAAACGCGCGGGCCTGAACCCCATCGCGGGCACGACCGCGCGCGGCCCGGGCGACGAGGAGAGGCTTCTCGCCTCCGACAAGGAGCGTGCCGAGCACGTGATGCTCGTCGACCTCGGACGGAACGACCTCGCCCGTGTCTGCACGCCTGGCACGGTGGAGGTCGAGAGCTTCCTGGGCATCGAGCGGTACTCGCACGTCACACACCTCGTCTCGCAGGTGGCCGGAGACCTGCGCGACGGCGTCACACCGTTCGACCTCCTTCGCGCCTGCTTCCCGGCGGGCACGGTCTCCGGCGCGCCGAAGGTCCGCGCGATGCAGATGATCTCCGAGCTCGAGGGTCGACGGCGGGGACCGTACGCCGGCGCGGTCGGCTACGTGATCCCCGGCGAGAAAACCCTCGACACGTGCATCGCGATCAGGACGATCGTCCTCCACGACGACGTGGCGCACCTGCAGGCCGGCGCGGGCATCGTCGCGGACTCCGACCCCGCGGCCGAGCACCAGGAGTGCCTGCGCAAGCTCGCAGCGGTCGAGGCGGCCATCGACCTCGCGGAGGCGGAGCAGCGGTGATCCTGCTCGTCGACAACTACGACTCGTTCACGTACAACCTTGCCCACCTCTTCGGCGAGCTCGGCGCAGAGGTCGTCGTGATGCGAAACGACGCCGTCGGCCCGAGCGAGGCGAAGCGCCTCGATCCCTCCCACCTCGTCATCTCGCCGGGCCCGGGATGGCCGTCGGCGTCGGGCTCCACGCCCGAGATCGTGCGGACGCTCGCGCCGACGACGCCGACACTCGGCGTCTGCCTCGGCCACCAGGCGATCGTCGAGGCGTTCGGCGGCGAGATCGGCGCGGCGAAGGAGCTCGTGCACGGGAAGTCCTGCACGATCTCGCACGACGGCCACGGCCTCTTCGCCGGACTGCCGGACCGGCTCGAGGTCGGCCGGTACCACTCTCTCGCGGCGACGGCCGTGCCGGCAGAGCTCGAGATCTCGGCCCGCTCCGACGACGGCGAGGTGATGGCCGTCCGCCATCGGGAGCTGCCCGTGGACGGCGTCCAGTTCCACCCCGAGTCGGTGCTGACGCCGCTCGGACACGAGATCGCGCGAAACTTCCTCCGACGGTGATCCAGCAATCGCTCCAACGACTCCTGGACGGCCACGACCTCGCGCGCGACGAGGCGCGCGACGTCATGTCCGAGATCATGCGGGGCGATGCCACGCAGGCGCAGATCGGAGGCTTCCTCGTCGCGCTGCGCGCGAAGGGCGAGACGTCCGAGGAGATCACCGGCTGCGCGGAGGCGATGCGCGAGCACGTCCTTCCCGTCCGGCCGCGGCGTGACGACCTAGTGGACACCGCGGGCACAGGTGGCGACGGCGCGCGGACGATCAACATCTCCACCGCCGCCGCGCTCGTCGCGGCCGCGGCCGGTGCGGCCGTCGCGAAGCACGGCAACCGCGCGGTGTCGTCGGCCTGCGGCTCTGCCGACGTCCTCGAGGCTCTCGGCTTCGAGCTCGAGCTCGACGCCCCGCGGATCGCACGCTCGATCGACGAGCTCGGCTTCGGGTTCCTCTTCGCGCCGTCGCATCATCCGGCGATGCGCCACGCGGCGCCGGTGCGGAAAGAGCTTGCCACGAGGACCGTCTTCAACGTCCTCGGCCCGCTGACGAACCCGGCGGGCGCCCGTGCACAGGTCGTCGGCGTGTACTCGCCGGAGCTCGTGCTCACGATCGCGCAGGTGCTCGCGCAGCTCGGCGCTCGCCGCGCTTACGTCGTCCACGGCGCGGGCGGGATCGACGAGCTCTCCCCGGTCGGGACGAACCTCGTCGCCGAGGTGGTGGACGGCGACGTTCGCGAGCTGGAGCTCGACCCGCTCGAGCTCGGCGTCCCGCGCTGCACCGTCGACGAGTTGCGCGGCGGCTCCCCCGCGGAGAACGCCGCGGCGATCAGAGAGGTCTTCTCCGGCGCCGACGGCGGACGTCGCAGCGCCGTGCTCCTCAATGCCGCTGGCGCGATCGCGGCCGGTGGACACGCCGAGGATCTGCGCGAGGGTCTCGAGCTCGCGCGGGAGACGGTCGATTCCGGTGCGGCGTCCGAACGGCTCGAGAAGCTCGTCGCGTTCACCCGCGAGGCGGTGCCGGCATGAACCGGCGTTTCCGCGACGCGCTCGCGGCACCCGGGCTCGGTGCGATCGCCGAGGTGAAGCGGCGCTCGCCCTCGGCCGGCGATCTCAGGCCTCAGGCCGATCCGGCGCTGCTCGCGGCGCAGTTCGGAAACGCAGGCGCGGCGGCGATCTCGATCCTCGTCGACGAGCGCTTCGGCGGGTCGGTCGACGACCTGAGAGCAGCGAGGTCCGCGACCGCTGCTCCGCTTCTCGCGAAGGGGTTCTTCACACAGGAGGCCGAACTGGACGATCTGGGTGAGGCCGGCGCTGATGCCGTCCTGCTCCTCCTCCGCGACCTCGACGACGCGCGCGCGGCCGCCTTGATGTCGCATGCAGACTCCGTCGGCCTCGAGACGCTCGTCGAGGCGCACGACGCCGACGAGGTGGCGCGCGCCGTCGATCTCCGCGCAGACGTCGTCGGCGTCAACGCGCGGGACCTCACGACGTTCGAGATCGACCGCGCCAAACAACTGGAGCTCGTCGCGTCCATCGTGGACTACAACGGTGTCCTCATCGCTGAAAGCGGCGTCCACACGCGCGCGCAGGGAGCAGCGGCGGAGCTTGCGGGCGCGGACGCCGTCCTCGTCGGCTCGGCGCTCATGCGAGCGCCGGATCCGGCAGGGAAGCTCGTCGAGATCCTTTCCCGCCCGCTCGTAAAGGTCTGCGGCCTGACACGCCCGGAGGACGTCGATGCCGCGGCCGAGGCGGGCGCCGACCTCCTCGGCTTCATCCTCGCCGAGGAGTCGCCGAGGCGGGCGCCCGACGTTCTTGCGGTGCCCGACGACCGACTCAGCGTCGCGGTGTTCGTCGGCGAAGCGGAGCCGTCGTCGGCCGACCTCGTACAGCTGTACCGCCGCGAGGAAGGTCGCGTGCGCGGCCGCGACGCCGTGCTGATGCGGGACGGCCGGCCGGTTGCGCAGGTCGTGGACCTGCCGTGGGACGAGAACGACCCGCTGCACCTCCAGCGAGCCGTGGCAGTGGAAGGACGCGTGATGCTCGCAGGGCGGCTCGGGCCCGACAACGTGCGCGACGCGGTGCGCGCCGTCCGGCCCTGGGCGGTCGACGCCGCCTCGAGGCTCGAGGTACGGCCCGGCATCAAGGATCACGACAAGGTGCGGGCATTCGTCGCGGCAGCGAGATGACGTCTGCGACCGGGCTCTTCGGGACCTACGGGGGACGCTACGTCCCCGAGACGCTCATCCCGGCTCTCGACGAGCTCGAGGCTGGGTGGCGCGCCGCGCAGGAGGACGAGGGCTTTCGGGCGGAGCTCGACGAGCTCGGGCGCAGCTTCGGCGGCCGGCCGACCCCCCTGACGCGCGCGGAGCGGTTCGCGCCGGGGAAGCGTCTCTACCTGAAGCGCGAGGACCTGTTGCACACCGGCGCGCACAAGCTGAACAACGCGCTCGGGCAGGCCGTGCTCGCGAATCGCCTCGGCAAGCGCCGCATCGTCGCCGAGACCGGAGCGGGTCAGCACGGTGTCGCAACCGCGACGGTCTGCGCGCGGCTCGGCTTCGAGTGCGTCGTCTACATGGGCGCCGAGGACATGCGCAGACAGCGGCCGAACGTCGAGCGCATGCAGCTCCTGGGGGCAGAGGTGCGGCCGGTGGACTTCGGCACGCGCACGCTCAAGGAGGCGACGAGCGAGGCGATCCGCGACTGGATCACGAACGTCGAAACAACGCACTACCTCATCGGCTCGTGCGTCGGCCCGGCGCCGTATCCGGACATCGTCCGCGAGCTCCAGGCAGTGATCGGCCGCGAGTCGCGCCGGCAGTTCGAGGAGGCGGAGTCGCGCCTGCCGGAGGTCGTCGTCGCGTGCGTCGGCGGCGGCTCGAACGCGATCGGCATCTTCACCGCGTTCGTGGACGACTCCGCCGTGCGGCTTCTCGGAGTCGAGGCTGCCGACGCGGCGTCGCTGGGCGCGGGACGTGCGGCAGTCCTCCACGGCGCGCGGTCCTCGGTGCTCGCCGACGAGGACGGCCAGATTGCCGACGCCCACTCGATCTCCGCCGGGCTCGACTATCCGGGCGTCGGGCCCGAGCACGCCTGGCTCCGCGACTCGGGGCGCGCGCAGTACGTGCGCGCCACCGACGCTGAGGCCCTCGCCGCGTTCCGCGACCTCACGCGGCTCGAGGGGATCATTCCCGCGCTCGAGCCCGCGCACGCGCTCGCGCGCGCGCGTGAACTCGGAGAGGACCTCGTTCTCGTCTGCCTCTCCGGCCGTGGAGACAAGGACCTGGCGGAGGTCCTCGCACAGTGACGGGGTGAAGCGCCTCGTCGTCTACCTGATGGCGGGCTCCAGGACGCCGGAGCTCGCTGCGGCTGCCGTCGAAGGCGGCGCCGACATCGTGGAGCTGGGATTCCCGTTCTCGGATCCGCTCGCCGACGGCCCGGTCATCCGGCACGCCGCGGAACAGGCGCTCGCCGAGGGAATGCGCACCCGAGCCTGCCTCGAGTGTCTCGCGCGCACACGCGAGCTCATCCCCGAGACGCCGCTCGTGCCGATGACGTACGCCGCGCTGCTCGAGGCGTACGGGTGGGACGCATTCGCTGCAGACGCCCAGGAGGCGGGGGCCAGCTCGCTCATCGTCGCCGACCTCCCCGCCGGCGAGCGCCCGGAGCTCCGACGGGTCCAGCTGGTCGCGCCGACGTCGACGGACGAACGGATCGAGCTCGCGGGCCGGCTGACCGACGGGTGGCTCTACCTCGTCACGGTGACGGGGACGACCGGGGCGCGAAGCAACTCCTCCCCCACACTCGCCCGACTCGTCGAGCGTGCGCGCGGCGCGACGTCCTGCCCGCTGTACGCCGGCTTCGGCATCTCGACGCCCGAGCACGCGCGCCACGCTGCAGAGCTCGCGGACGGCATCGTCGTCGGCTCGCGCGCGATCGAGGTCTCGGCCGAGGGACCGCGGGCGCTACGGGAGTACGTCGGCACGCTCCGCAAGGCCCTCGACGCGGCGGTCGCAAGCTGAGCGGCTGGCTCGTCCTCTTCGACGTGGACGGGACGCTGCTCCTCACACACGACGAGGTCTACGTCGAGGCGAGCCGGGTCGCCCTCGAGGAGGTCTACGGCACCTCCGCCGACGGCCCGGACGCCCCCGGCGACACTGCAACGGCACACGTGCGTCGCGCGCTGAGAAGCGCGGGCTTCGACGACGGTGCCGTCGACGCAGGTCTCACGCGCTGGTGCGACGTGTTCTCCGCGAGCTATGTCGAGCTGCTCTCGCAGGCGGACACGAGCCACTGGAAGCGATCGCCCCATGCCGTCGAGACCATCGCCTCGCTCGAGCGGGCCGCGCTGCTCACCGGGAACCCGGGGCCGGTTGCGCACGCGCGCATGGAGCGCCTCGGCCTCGCGGCGTTCTTCCCGGAAGGACGGGGCGCGTTCGGCTGTGAGCGAGAGTCCCGCGTCGAGCTCTTCGCCCTTGCACGCGAACGTGAGGACGACTGGCCGGCGGCGCGGACGGTCGCGGTCGGCGACACGCCGCTCGACGTCTCGAGCGCGCACGACGCCGGCAGCCGGTGCGTCGCCGTCACGACGGGACAGTTCACGAGGTCCGAGCTGTCACACGCGGACGTCGTGGTCGAGGACCTCTCCGCCCTGCTCGAGGCCCTTGCGGGATTCGAGTCGGCATGATCCGCTTCTGATGAGCCACGAAGTCATCGCGGACGATGGGTCCGCCCGGACACTCGGCCGCGCGCTGCGCGACGCCGGGTACACGGACGACGCCGTCTACCGGCTGCTGGGCGACGACGCGTACTCGAGCGAGCGCGACGATTCACGCGTCGAGGCGAGGCGTCTGCCGGACACGCCGCTCGCCACGATCATGCGGGCGTTCTTCCTGCAGCTCCCCATAGGTCGCGATGAGGCGTTGCAGGCCCTCGGCCCGAGCGGACTCGACGCAGCCGGGGCGACCGGTCTCGCCGACGTCTCGGACGGCCTGACGCCCCATGCGCGCATCCTCCCGATCGGCGACGTCCTCCTCGCCTCGGACGGCTTCTCCGAGGACGAGCGAGATCCGGCGGACTACGTCGCGACCTACACGCCCACCGCGCGGGTCCTCGACTCTCTGACGCCGCGCCTTCACGTCGATCGTGCGCTCGACGTCGGCACCGGCGGCGGCATCCAGGCCCTGCTCGCCGCGCCGCACGCGCGCGCGGTCGTCGCCACCGACGTCAATCCGCGCGCGCTCGTCTACACGCGGATCAACGCCGCCCTGAACGACCTCTCCAACGTCGAATGCCGTCAGGGCAGCCTGTTCGAGCCGGTGCAGGGCGAGACGTTCGACCTCATCACCTGCAACGCCCCCTACGTCGTCTCGCCGGACCGGCGGTGGGCGTACCGGGACAGCGGCTTCCAGGCCGACCAGCTGTCCGAGAGCCTCGTGCGCGAAGCAGCCGCGCACCTGGCCGGCGGAGGTTTCGCGGCCCTCCAGGTCAGCTGGCTTGCCGCCGACGAGGAGTCTGCGGACGACCGGGTGCTGGCATGGGTGAACGAGACGGGCTGCGACGCATGGATCCTTCCGACGCTCGCGTCCGACCCCCTCACACATGCGTCCGAGTGGAACGCCCACCTCTCATACGACGAAGCCGCGATGGACGACGCACTCGAGCGGTGGACGACGTACTTCGAGGAGCTCGGCGTCGGATGGGTCAGCGAAGGCGTCGTCGTCCTGCGCCGCCGGCAGGACGCGACTCCCACGGTGCGCGTGGATCCCGTCGACGACGACGACCTCGACGACGCCGGCGACCAGATCGTCCGCGCCTTCGAGACGCGTGCCCGACTCGCGGAGATCGACCGGGACGGCGGCCTGCTCGACCAGCATGTGTCGCTCGCGATGACGCTCAAGACCGAGGAGGAGATCGAGCCGGATGACGAGACGCCGGCGATCTCCGCCGCGCGCGTCGTGCTCGGAGAAGGGACGAAGCACCTCGTCGAGACGACGACAGACGCGCTCTGGGTGCTGACGACGCTCGACAACAGCCTTCCGCTGGGCGAGTTCCTCGAGTTCGCCGCCGAGCGCCTCGATCTCTCCGAAGACGAGCTGGGCGAGCTCGAGCGCGAGGCGTCGGAGACGATCCACGAGCTGCTCGAGCTCGGCGCACTCGAGATCCGTAAGAACTCGTGACCGTTTCGTAACGCGCGCGCAGTAGCGTCGGGCCATGCCGAGGTTCCTCCCCGTGGGGAAGCACATCCGACTAGGAGCAATGTGGGAGCGCGCATTCCTCCAATGCTGTCCCTGCTTTACGGGTCGTTAAATCGTGTGCTGGTGTGGTCTCGGTGTGGTCTCGCCTTCTGACAGGCACACTGACTTGACCCGCCGCGTCGACGATCCAACGTCACCTGCTGTAGTCACAGCGCGCTCTCGTAAACCACGCTCAATCTCCGCATCAGAAGGAGGGTTGCTCTGACGGCGTGTTACGCACGCTGCAGGAGCCCGAAGTTCGACCAGGCGGCGGTCAGGTGGGTGGAACGGCTCGCGGCGGAGCGTGGTGCATCGCTGCGCGATGTTCGTCTTGCTGCTGCGGCGCTCGAGGCTCTCCAAACGAAGCACCACGATCAGGCCGAGAAGATGCTGCTCCAGTTCCTCTAGCGTCTGTGCGCTTTTCCCGGCGTGTCAGGCACCTCCACGCCGCCGCATCACCCCGGAAACGGTTCCTACCATCAACGCGGCGAGACACCTAGAATCGCGAAGGTGTGAGGAGGCTTGAGATCACGCCCGCGCTCGTGGTCGTGGTAGTCGGTCTGGTTGCGCTCGTGATTCTCGGCGTTGTCGCGATGGCGTTGGCCACGACGGGAGACATGGGGACGATCGCGACAGCGGCCTTCGGAGTGATTGGCTCCATCGTCGGGGCGTTCTTCGGCATCCAAGTGGGCGCTAGTGAACGGAAGCGGATCGAGCAGGAGCGGCAGCTCGAGGCAACGAAGGGCCAGATGATTGCCACGATGGTCGATCCGAATAAGGCGGACCACGCTCTGGAAATCATGGAGAAATATTCACCTAGTCCTGTGACACCGGGTGAAGACCCAGAGCCAGGAGCCTGAAGACTCTGATGCCTGACGAAGGTGAACACCTGGGTCTGTGCTCGCAGTCGCGCTAAGCACCAGGTAGGCAGCGTCGCCTTTCCGCTCTGGCGACGGCTCTTTGAGTCTAGGCGTGAGGTCGGAACCTCACTCGTAACTGGTCTTGAAGCTTCGCCGGCTCGGTGGGAGGCTGCTTGTGTCATTCCTCGCTATCCAGGTGAGGACGCGAGCAGGTGGGCAATGAGAGGAAAGGAGCAGGAGATGCGCAGACTCGAAACGAGCAGGCGCTTCGTGGGACTCATCGCGGTGCTCGTGCTGGCCGCAGGCCTCACCGCAGCCTCCGCACAGACGCAGAACCGCAGAGCGCACGACAAAGCCGTCAGCGTCCAACTCACGTACACGAAGTGGTTCGCGCCCGGCTTCCCGAACATGGTCGGCGTCGTCGGCGGGGACATCGTCGGCACGTTCGGCGGTGCAGTCCTCCAAGCAACCCCGGATGCGACCGGTCGCTTCGCCCAGCTCACGGCCGTCTACATCGTCATCGCCCCTGATCCGGCCCAATCCTTCACTGCGCACGTCGAGGGCGTGCAGGACAACCAGACCCACACGGCCGTCCTCGACGGCCGCGTCGTTGATGGGAATCTGAAGAACGCCCACGTGCACGCGGAGTACACAGTGATCAGCTGCACGCAGGCGCCCAACGGCACGTGCTTCCAGGGCACCATCAGCGTCACGCGAAGCTCGTAGGGCTCCGGGGACTAATCACCAGCAGCGCCTTGACTCGGCCGGGCGACCGCGTAAACACCGTCGCCCGGCCGTTGGCGCGTTAGCAAAAAACGAGACCAAGGGGACGCGCTCAGGCGCCTGAGATGTTCGCCCCCCGCCCCTGGCCCCGGGTATCAACCGACCCTGTCTCGTGGTTGCAGATTGAGAAGGGCTGGAATGTCGTCAGCGCCGACGGCGTCCTCGTCGGCAGAGTCGTCGAGGTCACAGGCGACGACGACGACGGCCTCGTCTGCCTGCGGACGTGGGCGGTTGTCGACGACGAGTAGCTGAGCCGGCTCGCCCATACGCTTGCTGACGGAAAGCAGGTGATCCCAGACGTGCGAGCCAATCGCGGGATCGCCGTACTCGTCGTCGCGTGCGCCGCCTTCCGGCGTCAGGTTCTTCTGCGGGCTGTCGATCATGAGGAAGCCAGGGTGTGGGTATCCCTCGTCGACCGCGAGCTCGAACAGCGAAAGCTGCCACGTGAGCGCGATCAGCGTCATCGCCCCGGCTGAGCCGATGTTCTTGTAGCTGACGTCGCGCACATGCGGGGTGAAGTTCTTGTCGATATGCGGCGGCCGCGGATCTTCGAGCTTCGGAAAGCCTAAGTCGCGCAGGATCGCGCGGAAGCGCCCGGTGAGCGTCTCAAGTAGCTCATCGCGGCTGATCTGGCCCTTGCGACGCTCGTCGACTCCTCGCGGAGCCGCGCGATCTGCTCCTCGATGCGGCCGATCCTGCCAAGGGGTACTCATCGTGCTCCTCAACAGGACGAACGCAACAAGCGTTCATCTTCAGGTCTCGCTGCTCGCGGTCCGTGGTTAGTCAGCACGGTTCCTAAAACCTCCACGCGGCGAGGGCGCGACGGTCGGGAGGTAGCCGCAGTACGTGCCGGTGCGGATAGCGAGGTCGAGATGCTCGCCGAGCGGGGGATGGTGCTCACCGATCCGGGCCATCGCGTAGCGGATCGCGCGGGTCACGCCGACTCGGGCCCGCTCGGATGCCGATGCGGCTCGTCGATCGCGACCACCCAGGCCGACAGCGCGCGATAGCTCTCGAACGAGGAAGTCGCGCTCGGCGTCGGCCTGCGCCTCCCGCTCGGTGTCGTCGAGGGCGCGCGCCTGCTCGATGTCGTCTTCGATCTCGGCGAGGCGTCGGCGGTAGGCATTCTTGGCGCGTGCGTCGAGCAGTCTCGCCGGCATCGCCGAATGCCGTGCGCGGCAGATCGGCCGCAAGGCTGCTCTGCGACCAGGCTACCCCGTCGCTTTCGCCGGCGACGAGGTCGAGCACGTGGAACTCCCGGCCGGGGTGGGCGAGGAGCCGCGCGAGGTAATGCATCCCTTTGAGATCTCGCACTCTCACGGTGCGTCCGTCGAACTCCAGCGACCAGTAGTCGCCCTCGCGACGGAAGACGCTGAGGTCTGGGGCAGGGCGCTCGTCTGCTCTGCTCCCGTCCGGCGACGTGCGCCGCTGGGTCGGTCGTCTGCGCGGCCTCGATCCGCTCGAGGATCGTACGTGCCGCTTGGCGCTCCAGGTCGGCCTGTCGGTCGCTGCCGCCCGCCTGGAGGGCTTCGGCGAGGCCCATGCGGGCGAGCGCCGCTTCATAGGGCGCGCCGACCTCGTTCCAGAGTCGCGCAGCTTCGGAAAAGAGCCGTTCCCCGTCCAGCGCGTTGCCCTCCGCGAGCCGCACCCTCCTCTGAGCGAGGGTGGCGCCGGCGACCAGTGCCTTGCTGTGGAATCGGGCAGCAACGAGCTCCAGTTCCTCGGCGGCTGAGCGGGCTCGATCGAGGTTGCCGGCCGCGATCTCGATCTCGACCTGCGCCTCGAGTAGCGGCGCCCGCTGCAACTCGGTGTTCGGTGGCAGCTCCTTGGATGGCACCCGGAGAGGGCGCTCGAGAGCGTTTCGTATCGAGGCCACGGCCGCAGTGATGTCTCCTTGGGCCAGGCGCACCAGCGCGAGACCGGGCTGCGGGTCCCACCCGACGTGGTGAGCGGCCAGCAATGCTTGCTCCGCGCCTTCGATGTCTCCTCTCTGAAGCCGGATCCGTCCGAGCTCGGTGAGCGGCCATCCCAGTTCGCGTCGCAGGTACGGGCGTAGTTCCTCGCACGCTGCGAGCGCTTCTCTCTCTGCCTCGTCGCACGACCCGCGCAGCCTGAGGATCTCCGCGCGGTGGACCCGGCACCGTCCGTGGAGGCTCCCGATGGCGTTCGTCTTGCACCACCGCTCCATCGCCTCCGTCCATTCCTCGGCCACGTCGTACTGTGCGAGTCCCTGCAGGGCGCACACGAGCTCGCAGTAGACGACGCCTGTCGAGAGCGGGTCGAGGTCTCCGGAGACCATCGCCACCCCCACCTCGTCGAGCAGGGCGAGACCTTCCCGCACGTCGCCGTCCAGGATGAGTAGCCGGGCCTCTGCGACCCGTCCGATGGCGCACGCCGCCGGGTCGCACTCTCGAACCGACCTCGATCGCGCGCCCGGCCCACTCTCGCGCGCCAGGCGGGTCGCCCGTCAGCATCCGCTCGTAGGTGCGGACCACCGCAAACCACGCGTGCGCCGACGTCTCACCCTGACCTTCGAGTAGTCGCTCGGCTCTGCCCAACCAGCCGCGCACCGGTGCCATCAGGGCGGTGTCGAAAAGCAGGTGCATCGCGACGCGAACTGCCGCGCCCCCCGCTGCGACTTGGTCGCCGGCCTGCAGGCACCCTGCATGAGCGCGTTCCCACGCCTCGATGGTCACGTCGAGGTGGCCCGCGGCGTAGGCGACCTCGGCGAGAACCGGAAGATCGGCGGGACCATGAGACCGTCCGCGTCTGCCTCCATGAGGAGGTCGAACGCCTCCTGCCAATCGCCGCGCGATGCCGCGTCACGCCCGCGCTGGACAACGACCTCGTGCACGCCGTCGCTCATCCCACGCCGACGGTCACCGATCCATCGCGGCGGTGATTCGCCGCCACCCGTAACCGGGAGAGTTACCGCCGTAACGGTGTTGCTCACGCATCTGGTTTGAGGACCCCGATCCCGGCCAGCAGAGGAGGACGCATGGACAGCGTAAAGGTCAACGGCGTAGAACTGGAATACGAGGTGCGCGGATCGGGCGAACCCGTGCTGCTCATCGACATGCTCATCGCCGACTGCTTCGTGCCGCTCCTCACAGAACCGTCGCTGGCCGACCGTTACCAGCTGATCCGGTACCACAAGCGGGGCTGGGTCGGCAGCACGCACACCCCACCGCCGGTGAGCATCGGGGACCACGCCGCCGATGCCGCCGCGTTGCTCGACCATCTCGGTGTGCGGCGCGCTCACATCGCGGGCCACTCCACCGGCGCGTCGATCGCAGCCCAGCTGGCCCTCGACCACCCCGAGAAGGTGCACACGCTCACCCTGCTGGAGCCGTCGCTGGTGTCGTTGCCTCTCGGCGAGGCGTTCTTGAAGTCCGCCGGGCCGGTGTTCGAGGCGTACGGAAGCGGCGACCACTCGGGCGCGTTCGCCATGTTCGTGACCGCCGTGAGCGGCCTCGACTGGGACACGTGCCGAGCGCTGCTCGAGGAGCGGATCCCGGGCGTGGTTGCGCAGTCGATCAAGGATGCCGACACCTTCTTCGGGGTCGAGCTGCCCGCCCTGACCGAGTGGACGTTCGGCGCCGAGCAGGCGGCCGCCATCCACCGACCAGTCCTGTCCGTGCTCGGCGCCGAGCACCCAGCCTCTGTGGGTCGAGATCGCCGAGTTCCTCCGCTCCTCACTCCCGCACGTCGAGGACTGCACGATCGACGGCGTCGGTCATCTCCTGCAGATCCAGCGTCCCGAGCCCGTCGCTCGAGCGATGGCGGAGTTCCTGGGGCGAAACCCCTTGCTGGCGATTGAGGGCCCAATCGACACTGCACGCCAGCAGGAGTCGGGAGAACCCATGAGCGCTGCACGAAGAGCGGTCGAAGGCATCGCATAGAGATCTCTGGACCGTTCTCGACCTCTTCGACGCTAGAGGCTTTCCGCTGCAGCTGATCATCCTCGTGCGAAGTGCGAGGCTTCGGGCGCTGCAGCCCGAGGCTACGGCGTACCGAGGCAAGCTTGCTCCGCGGGATTGGCTGACGCGGCCGTCCGATTTGGGTCCCCGCACAATGAAGCGCGTCGCGGGGGTACCGGTGCCGCTATTCGGCTGCGCCGCTGCTCGCGATACGTAACGCGCGCTCTTCTTTTGAGCGCCGGGCTTTTTAGTGTCCGCCTCCGCCGGTACGAGCTCCGACGCGCGCACGCGTAGGAGTACCTCAAGGAGGAAGAGATGCGCAAGCTTTTCCAGATCGGCGGATTCGTTTCCGCCGCGGTCCTGATCGCCTTCGGGATCGGCGCGATCGTGATGGGCTTCAACGGCCGCAGCACCGTGCAGGACAGCCTCAAGCAGGAGTACATCGTCGGCTCGCCCGACATGACGCCTTCAACTCTCCGGGAATGTTGGCTTCGGGCATGAACGGAGCGGCACAGGAGTCGAACCTGCCTAGCGCCGGGCTACGACGCCGTGCTGGTTTTGAAGGTCTGCCGAGTGAAGTGCAGTTGGCTACAGAAGCGGCGTTTCGACGCCGCTTCCGTACGCCTAGATCCGGTTAGGTGCGCTGAGATCGGTACAAGGTTCGGTACAAGGTTTCGCGGAGCAGGGGCCGGTAGGCGTCTTCGAAAGAAGCACGGGCTTGTAGTGAGACGCATGCACCCGCGAGGAGCGAGAGGTCTGGGAGGCCGCGCTTGTGCCGCGCTGCGTGTACATGCGCTCGGTTCGGGTTCAGCGCCCCACGAGGTGCGGGCGGGTGGAGTCCGAGCACGCGCGGCGCCGCACTACGATCAACGTTTGGCGGCTTCGCACGGCTTCGCACGGCTTCGCAGTACGACTGGCCGGCCTCCAGCTACTCGTCGACGCGCTCGCCGGACACACCCGCGTCGTCCTCCTCGCCGCGCGACCCGAGCAGACGGGTCCCGGCCTTCCGCGCCAGGAGCCTGCCGAGACGTGGAGGAAGGCCCGCGTGCGAGCCTTCCTCCATCGTGTTGCGTCGATCTAGTCGTTCGACCGCTTGAAGTGGTGCGCGAGCACGTGGTGGGCGGTCTTCTTGCCGATCTCGACTCCGTCCTCGACCGCAGAGCGGAAGTGGATACCGCCCCAGATGCGGGCGTTCGAGACCTCGTACTCCAGATCCTTCGCACGCCGGAAGTGACGGTCGCCCAAGCCCGTCAAGCTCGGGACGGTGAAGTCGATCGTCGGTGTACCGAGGAATCTCGCGATGACAAGCCCTCCGGCTGGCGTGACGCACGAATGTGCACTCGGGTACTCGGGGTGGTTCGGCGTGGCCGCGAGCAGAGTCGCCCAGGTGGGATCGCCGACGGTCGCCTCGTTCCCGTCCGTGTGCCCCGCGCGGACTGCGGTGATCGGCCTCCAGAACGTGTAGTGGTACTTCGCGTCGAAGCACGCGATAAGTGCGTCGGCATAGGTCACCGAGACCATCGCCATGAACCGCGCCGCATCGCCGATGTCAAGTTGATGGTCGAGGACGAGCTTGCGGAAGGAGCCCCGTGCCTGCTGCACCGGGGGCTCCGCCCAGAAGCGGGCTGCCAGAGTTTGTTCAGGCGTCCGAGTCGTGCTCGTGCTCGATCCGATCTCTTTGACCTCGTTGTAATCGCGCGCCCACTTCTTGGTGTCGAGCGCCGGCGGTCCGCCAGGACGGAACTGATCGGCTGAGTCGAGGCTAAACGGGCGCATGAGCCCCAGGTACGTGCCGATCGGCGGCGTGACTGCGGTCGGGATCCAGACTCCGGGAATCGGCGGGCTCGGCACCGAGTAGGTCACGGGAGACCGGAACCCGTCGCCCGAACGCTGGGCGATCACCTGTTGGGCGACGTTCTCGCCGAGGGCTATGCCGTTCGTCTTCGCCTGGCCGTCTGGAATCGTGCCCAGCGACGTCAGATACGCCGGATCGATGATCGTGGGCGCCTGGGCCGGCAGGTAGTGAGCCAGGATGCCGTGCGCTGCGGCAGCAACCGCTGCTTGAGCGGAGGCGTCCTCGGGTGCGTCGACGTCGATCGCGAACGGCTCGTAGCCGCCCTCGATCGCCATCACTGCGTCGTAGACGGCGACCGCGACGTAGGCGAAGATCACGTGACCCTCGGCGGGCGTCAGGCCAGCCGCGCTGAAGGCCTGGCTGCCGACGGCATCCCAGCTCGTGACGTAGGTGTCGGGCAGGCCCGACGGTTGAGGCTCTGCGCTGCTCGCGCTCGCGCCGCCCAGTGCGAGAAGCACGGCGGCGAATAGTGCGAGAGCGATGAACCGGCGCCTCATTACGTGAGGCGCGCGAATGTCTCGATTGTCGTGCATCGTGCTCTCCCTTCCCTCCTTTTGACCTCGACTGTCGAGTCCGATGATCGACCCGGTCCGTTTCAGGGCCGTTTCAGCCGAGCAACAAGCTGTTAGCGTCCCGGCCGGGAGGTGCGGGCGGATGGAGTTCCGGATCCTGGGACCGCTCGAGGTGTGGGACGGCAACTCCGAGGTTTCCCTCAGCGGGCCCAAGCCGCGGGCGCTACTTGCGCTGCTCCTTCTCCATCCCAACGAAGTCGTTGCCGCTGACCGTCTGATCGACGAGCTATGGGGCGAGGAAACGCTCGAGCGCGCCGCCGCATTGCGGGTCAACGTCTCGCGCCTTCGCAAGGCGCTTCCGCAGGACGTGCTGACGACCAGATCGCCCGGCTACGTCATCCGGCTCGAGCCCGACGAGCTCGATCTCCACCGATTCGAGCGGCTGGTGGACGAGGGCAGGAGCTTGCTTGGCGACGGGCAGGCGGCGGAGGCGTCGCAGCGGCTGCGCGACGCGCTCTCGCTGTGGAGGGGCCCGGCGCTCGCGGACTTCGCCTACGAGAGCTTCGCCCGGGCGGCGATCGCCCGGCTCGAAGAGATCAGGCTGGCAGCAGTCGAGCTTCGGATCGAAGCCGACCTGGCACTCGGGCGCCACCACGAGCTGGTTGGAGAGCTCGATGCACTTGTCGCCGAGCACCCGCTCCGCGAGCGTCTGTCGAGGTTTCGGATGACGGCCCTGTACCGGTCGGGTCGGCAGGCGGAGGCCCTGGACGCATACAAGGATGCGCGCAGGCCCCTCGTCGACGAGCTAGGGATCGAACCAAGTACGGCGCTCCAGGAGCTGGAGCGAGCGATCCTTCGCCAGGACGCGGCGCTGGATGTCGAAACGCAGGCACCGCCAGCGGCCCGAGAGGTCGCTGAGCGGTCGAATCTCCCCGTTCCCGCATCGCCCTTCCTCGGCCGCGCGCGAGAGCTCGCGGACGTGGCCGCGCTCGTCGAGCGCGACGACATTCGGCTACTGACGTTGACCGGGCCGGGCGGCATCGGAAAGACCAGGCTCGCCCTGCAGGCCGCGACTGAGGTGGCAGAGGGATACGAGAATGGCGTCTGGTGGGTGTCGCTGGCTCCCCTCCAAGACGCAGCGCTCGTGCTCGAACAGGCAGCGCAGGTGCTCGCCGCGAAGCGCGAGCTTGCTGGTCACATCGGCGACAAGCGATTGCTCGTGCTCTTCGACAACTTCGAACATGTCATCGCCGCAGGGCGTGACATCGCCGGGCTTGTCGCCGCTTGTCCGAACCTGAAGGTCATCGTCACGAGCCGCGAGCCATTGCACGTGACGGTTGAGCAGGAATACGCCGTTCCTACGCTGGTCGAGCAAGAGGCTGTCGACCTGTTCTACGCACGTGCGCAAGCGGCGGTCCCCGACTTCCAGGCAGACGGGGCGGTTTTCGAGATCTGCCGCCGCCTCGACAACCTCCCGCTCGCCATCGAGCTCGCCGCCGCCCGCGTCATCGCACTGTCGCCGGAGCAGATCCTCGAGCGTATGGAGCAGAGATTGCCGCTTCTCACGCGAGGCCCACACGACGCTCCAGAGCGCCAGCGGACCTTGAATGCGACGATCGAGTGGAGCTACGAGCTTCTCTCCGAGGACGAGCAGCGGTTCTTCCGGCGGCTTGCGGTGTTCGCCGGCGGCTGCCGAATCGAAGCGGCCGAAGAGGTGGCGGACGCCGATCTCGAAATGCTCCAGTCGTTGGTGGAGAAGAGCCTCGTACGCCACTCAGGCGAGCGCTACTGGATGCTGGAGACGATCCGCGAGTACGCGCTCAATCGGCTCGAGGAGTCGGGTGAAGAAGGCGTCTTGAGGCGCGCTCACTCGGAGTACCACTTTCGCCTCGCTGGAGCAATCGATGCCGAGATTCGCGGGCCGACGCAGGAAGCTTTGCTCGAGCAGCTCGATCGTGAAGTGGCAAACATGCGGGTGTCGCTGTCCTGGTTTCTCGAGCACGTCCCTGAGCGAGCTCTGTCGCTCACCCTTCTTCTAGATCCGCTCTGGACCGTGCGGGGACATTTGCGAGAAGGTGGACGCTGGTATGACGAAGGCCTCGCGAAGGCTTCGACGGCGGAGGTCACTCTGCGCGCGAGCGCTCTGCGGCAGGCGGGCGACATCGTCCGGATGCTTGGGGACGAGCCGCGGGCACTGATGCTCTACGACGAGAGCTTGAGCCTCGAAACAGAGCTCGGCCGAAAGCCGGGAATTGCCGACGCGCTGCTCAGCCTGGGTCGCGTACGGGAGAGCCTCGTGATCTTCGAGGAGATCGGCGACGAGAGAGGAGTCGCAAGCGCGCTGCACCACCTCGGTGGTCAGGCCCTCGAGGCAGGCGACTACAGGCAAGCTCGAGAAGCCTTCGAGCAAGCCGTTTCGATCAGGCGACGTCTCGCAAGCACTTGGGCGCTGGCTCCGTCACTCCACAGCCTTGGAGACTGCGAGCTCCTCGACGGAAGAGTGAGCGAGGCGGGTGCGCGCTACCGGGAAAGCCTGGGGTTATCGGTTGAACTTCAGTCGCCACGAATGATCGCGTACTGTCTCGCCTGGCTTGCGAGCGTCGCAGCAATAGACGGCCAAGCCGAAGCTGCTGGACTCCTCTGGGCTGGTGTGGAGAACATCGAGGAGGAGCACGGCTTTCGCCTCCTCGGAGCCGAGCGCGAGCGGTACGAGGGACTCCTCCCACAAGGGAATCCGAAGTTCGTCGAGGCCTATGTGCGAGGCCGCAGCCTTTCATTCGAGGAGGCCGTTGCCCACGCCGCGCCCGGCGGCGGCGACGGGTCTAACTGCATGCTCTTCGCCGCGCCCTCGGCTTAAAAACCGTGCTCCGCTCGCGGCTTCCGCAACCGAAGCGCGCGGACGGCCGCGCGGGTAGCGAGCGTGGCGCCCTTGGGTCGGTGCGTGCCATTCGCGTGGCCCGCGCCACCGTTTGCGGGGCGCCCGCGCCCGCAACAAAGCGGTTCTAAGGGCAGGCGTAGACGCTGCGCTCGGTACAGGTGCGCTTGGTCGCGTTGCTGGAGTCGTGCGTGAGGATCAGCGCGACGACGACGCCGCGCTCAAGACCACGGTCGCGATCACGACGGCCGTCGACGTCTTCACGGCGTGAGCTTGGCCCCGCTGAAAACGCGGGGTACAGCCCGATGAACGTCGGTCACAACATCCTCGACCGCATTACGCCGCCAGAGGAGCGTGCTGTTGTGAATCGTCATTGAGAGAAGCCGCAAAGAGCGAGGAAACCGGCCACAGGGACGCTAGAGCCCTCTATCCCTCTATCCATGCGCTCGGCCGCGAAAGGGCGGCCTAGTAGGGGGTATCTAGGTGGGCGGGGACACCTCGGGTGCGACCGGATCGCGGCTACGGTGGTTGAGCAGGTAGACCTAGCGTGGAAGCCGCTGAGGCTCCGAGGTTTCCTCTTTGACTTGCGAAAGCTGGCCTACGTGCATCAGGGGAGCTCGACCCGAGTTCTCCGACCCTGTACCAAGAGAGTTAGGAGCAACATATGCATGCCATCATGCGAAGGTACGAAGGTGTCGAGTCGAGCCGCTCAGTCGAGTTGGCCAGGAACGTCGACGAGAAGTTCATCCCCAAGCTCGAGGAGCTTCCCGGGTTCAGCGGCTATTACCTCATCGAGGCCGGTAACGGCGTCATGACGTCGGTCAGCCTCTTCGACACGGCAGAGCAGGCCGACAAGTCGAGTCGCATCGCATCCACCTGGGTGCGGGACGAGAAGCTCGACAAGGTTCTGCCGAATCCGCCCAAGATCACGTTCGGCGAGGTCGTCGCGCGTGACGTCGTCGGCCAGACACACGATTTGGTCACCGCCTAAGGATTCAACGTTGAAAGGGAGAGGGCCCGCAAGCGGGCCCTCTCCCTTTCAGCTCAAGACACATCCCTGAAACCCCCGCCCATGCAGCTGCCATCGTTGTTACTCGCGCAAGGCAAGCTCGTCTCGGGGCTGCAGCTGCTGGTCCCGTGCGCCGCCCCGACCTTGGGTCCCGCGCAGCACCAGCTCGTTGCGGGGGTACCGGTAGCTCTGTCGTGACCGTTGACGCGTAAGCGGTTGCTCGCCCGCGGGCTCACTGGACGGCGCGCAAGCCGAAACGCTCTGCAAGTTCCGGGTGCTGCCGCAGTATTTCCCGCCTGAGCGCATCGCGCTGCTCACGGCTTTCTTCCACACGTCCAGCGAGTCATCGAGCGCCGGCAGCTGAGTCTCGATCGTCTCCTTAGGCCGACCGTGCACCCGTGAGATCCAGGCGTCCGCGGCCAGGTACGCACGGTTTGGGTCACCCGACCGGATCCCGGCTAGATGGGACAGCGCGCCTCGCCGTCACCGTCGACCACGATCGCGGTCACCTCCACGTCGGAGCGGCGAAGCAGGTACAGAAGCGCCATCGCGTCAGAGGCGTCCATGTCGGTCTCGACGATGACGTTCCGGGGAACGGCGCTGCCGTGGCGGGTCCGGACGCGCCTGTAGCCATCGCCGTCGCACCGGCGGCGGCCTGCACCGCCAGCGCGACGAACAGACCCGCCACGATCGTCAAGATCCGACTCTTCGTCGCAACCTCCGCTATCTCTTCTGCCGGGGCAACCAGGCGAACCCGTCTTCGTTCGCCGGGCTGCGCGTCAGGTTCCGCTGCTCGCTCCCGTCGGCGTTCATGACGTAGATGTCCGTGTTGCCGTCGCGCGTGCTCCGGAAGGCGATGGAGCGCCCGTCCGGCGACCAGGCAGGATCGCCGTCGAACGCCGGGTTGCGCGTCAGTTTCCGCTGCCCGCTCCCGTCGGCGTTCATGACGTAGACCTCGGAGTTGCCGTCGCGGCGGCTGACGAAGGCGATCTTCCGCCCGTCGGGCGACCAGGCAGGCGACCGTAGACGCCCGCCGGCTGTGCGTCAGGCTCCGCTGCCCGCTCCCGTCGGCGTTCATGACGTAGACCTCGGAGTTGCCGTCGCGGTTGCTCGACGAAGGCGATCTTCCGCCCGTCGGGCGACCAGGCAGGTCGAGGCGTCGAGCCCCGCCGGTCCGCGTCAGTCGCTTCGCTGCCCGCTCCCGTCGGCGTTCATGACGTAGATCTCGCAGGTTGCCGGCGTCGCGGTGCTGCCGCGCAGGAAGGCGATCTTCCGCCCGTCGGGCGACCAGGCGGGCGTGCTGTCGTCACGCCGCGGTTGCGCGTCAGGTTCCGCTGCCCGCTGCCGTCGGCGTTCATGACGTAGATCTCGCTGTTGCCGTCGCGCGTCGCTCACGAAGGCGATCGTCCGCCCGTCGGGCGACCAGGCAGGCGGCCGAACGACCACGTTGCGCGTCAGCCTCCGCTGCCCGCTCCCGTCGGCGTTCACGACGTAGATGCCCTCTCGGTGCCGGCGACGCGTGACGTCGAAGGCGATCCTCCGCCCGTCGGGCGACCACGCAGGAGTACTGAGCCAACACGTTGCCCGTTAGCCTCCGCTGCCCGCTCCCGTCGGCGTTCACGACGTAGAGCCCGGTGTACTCGCCTGCGGACCGCGTGCTGATGAAGGCGATCTTCGACTTGCCTTGCGCAGCGTCCGCGGCAAGCCGAGACCCCGTCGCCGGCGCGGACACGGCCCCGGAGGTAGCTGCTAGCCCGACGGTCACGACAAGGCCGGCACCGAGGAGTTGGATTGGATTCGCGGGCATCTCGCCCATCCCCTTTCGCTCTCGTTCTGACTCGACTGTCGAAGCCGATGATCGACCCTGCCTGTTTCAGGTCCGTTTCAGCCGCGCAACAGCTGTTAGCGTCCCGGCCGGGAGGCAGGCAGATGGAGTTCCGGATCCTGGGACCGCTCGAGGTGTGGGACGAAGGCGGCGAGGTCTCCCTGGGCGGGCCCAAGCCGCGTGCGCTTCTCGCCGTGCTCCTCCTCCACCCCAACGAGGTCGTTCCCGCCGACCGGCTGATCGACGAGCTCTGGGGCGAGGACTCGCCCGAGGACGCCGCCGCCGCGCTGCGGGTCAACGTCTCGCGACTTCGCAAGGCGCTTCCGCAGGACGTGCTGACGACCAGATCGCCCGGCTACGTCGTCCGGGTCGAGCCCGACGAGCTCGATCTCCACCGCTTCGAGCGGCTGGTGGACGAGGGGAGGAGCTTGCTCGCTCGCGGCCTGGCGGCCGACGCGTCGGAGCGGCTCCGCGACGCGCTGTCGCTGTGGAGAGGCCCGGCGCTCGCGGACTTCGCCTACGAGAGCTTCGCCCAGGCGGCGATCGCCCGGCTCGAGGAGATCAGGCTGGCAGCGGTCGAGCTCCGGATCGACGCCGACCTCGCGCTCGGGCGCCACGACGAGCTGGTCGGGGAGCTCGAGGCACTGGTCGCCGAGCACCCGCTCCGCGAGCGCCTGCGGAGGTATCTGATGACGGCGCTGTACCGGTCGGGTCGGCAGGCGGAGGCCCTGGACGCCTACCAGGATGCGCGCCGGGCCCTCGTCGACGAGCTCGGGATCGACCCGAGCCCGGCGCTCCAGGAGCTGGAGCGGGCGATCCTTCGGCAGGACCCGTCGCTGGATGTCGAGGCGCCGGCACCCGCCGGTGTCCGCGAGGTCGCGGAGCGGTCGATTCTCGTCGCGATCACGCACGAGACGCACGTCGACGCGCTGCTCGCGGTGGCCGAGCCGCTCGTGCGACACCCGCCTCGCGTCCTGATCCTGGCCAGGCTCGTGTCGGACGCAGCCGAGCTTCGGTCCGCGTCGGCCTGGCTCGAAGAGCGCCGGTCTGCACTCGAAGCGCGCGGTGTCGTGGCCCGTGCAACCTCGTTCACGTCGACGGCGCCGGGCGAGGAGCTGGCTCGGCTCGCCACCGAGCTCGACGTCGAGCTCCTGCTCGCCAACGCGCCCGACGAGCTCCTGGCCGAGGGAGCTCCCGACGAGCAGCTCACTGCCCTACTTGCGGGGACGCCCTGCGACGTGGCGCTGCTCGTTCCTCGGGACGCGCCGCCCGAAGGCCCCGTGCTCGTCCCGTTCGGAGGGGCCGAGCACGACTGGGCGGCGGTCGAGCTCGGCGCGTGGCTCGCGCGCGCCGCCGATGCGCCGCTCCGGCTCGCAGGTGCCGCCGCAGTGCCGGAGCAAGGCAAGCGCGACGCGAGCCGCCTGCTCTCGCACGGCGCGCTCGCCGTCCAGCGCGTCCTCGGCATCTCCGCTGAGCCGCTGCTGACTCCGCCGGGCGAGGAGGGCATGCTGGAGGCGAGCCGCGACGCCGGCCTGCTCGTCGTCGGGCTCTCGACGAGGTGGCACCGCGAGGGCCTCGGCCCGGCCCGCCTCAGGCTCGCCAGAGAGGCCACCCCGCCCACGCTGCTCGTGCGGCGGGGTCTCCGCCCCGGCGGCCTCGCTCCACCGGCGGCGCTGACGCGCTTCACCTGGTCGATCCGGCCCTGAGCTTTCTCATGCGCCGCAGGCAGGCTTGTAGGGCCGCCCCGGCAGGAACTTCTTCCACTCCTCTTGGGTGAGCGTGCGGTTGGCGAGCGCGCACGCGCGCCTCGCCCAGGACTCCGGATCGATGTCCCAGACAGCCCCCTCCCCGCTGCCGTGCGTCTGCAACAGGGAGCGCCCGTCAGGGGACACATCGACCGTCGCGCTGTCTCTGCCGGCCGTGAGCCTCGGGCCGATCTGTGACCCCGTCGCGACGTCGAGGAGCGCCGCATACGGCTCTCCGTACCCCCCGACCGCCAAGGTACGACCGTCGCAGGCTGAACTCGAGCGAGTGCACGCCGCCCACGTTCTGCTCGAGCTCGCGGAGCAGCCTTCCCTTCTCGACGTCCCAGAGGTGAACGAACCGGTCGCCGATCCCGCCGCTGGCAAGCACCCGGCCGTCCGGGGTGAAGGCGAGCGCGTAACCGATTACGTCCGGGGCAAGATCGGGTCGCAGCCTCATGACCAGCGAGCGCCGGGTCACGTTCCAGACCTCGACGACTCCTGCTTGCTCGTCCGGGTCCGGATACCCGGCGACCACGATCGCGACGAGCGGGGCCGCCGGGCTGAAGGCGACGGCGCCGACGGAGCTGCCGTCCCCGACCCGGCCGCGCGCCGCCCCTGTCGCAACGTCCCAGAGCCTCACGCCGTCCGCGCCGGCTGTTGCGAGCATCGTCTCGTCCGCGCTCAGGCTCAGGCTCTCTACCGACGTCTTCGAGACGCTGAACGGCCCCAGCCGGAGCGACCGTGAAGCGACGTCCCAGAGCGTCACCTTGCCGGCCTTCGTGCCTGCCGCGAGCAGCCGCCCGTCTGGATCGGACGCAAGCGCATTCACCTCACCGCCTGTCTTCAGCAGGGGAGCGCCGGCTCGGGCCAGCGTCTCGCCGTCTCGGAACCCAATTCCTCGTCCCTTGAGGCCGACAGCGATCAGCCGTCCGTCGAGGACGTAGGCACCGGGGTGCCGAAAGTCCCGGGCCGCCCGGCCGGGCGTGAACTCGAACGGCCGCCCGAGCCCGCGGTCGCCCGCGATGCGCCAGGCGATCGCCGTTCCGTCGTGGCTCGCCGTGTAGAGCGTCTTCCCGTCGGGGCTGAATTCCGGCTGTGCGGCGGAGGCCGAGTGGCCGCGCAGGGTCTCGCGGACCGTCGCCGACCGGACGTCCCACAGGGTCACAGCTCCGTCGAGGCCCGTCGACACGACGGTCCTCCCGTCAGAGCTGAATGCCAACCAGTTCGGTGCGTCGGTGAGAACGCCGGCGGATGACCGCACGGCTCCGCTTCGCGTGTCGACCAGCTGGATGCCTCGGTCAACGCCGACGGCGGCAGTGTCGCCGTCGGAGCTCAGTGCGAGCGCATGGTGACCCGTACCGATCCTCACGCGTCTGGTCGCGGAGCGGCTCCGGAGATCCCACCAGACGAGCTCGTCGCTCGTTCGAGGCGGTGAGGACGGAGCTACCGTCGGGCGTCAACGCGAGACCGGGAGCCCCCCAGAGCTGGGCTCGATAGGCGCCGGCATAGCCCTCAGGCTCGATCGGTGCGCCGATCGGCGCCAGGGTGGCAGGGTCGCGGATGCTGATCGAATCGGGAACGCTCTCGCCGGTCGCGACAACGAGTCTCGATCCGTCTCGGCTGAAGATCAACCTCGTGACGAGGCCGTCCACGAGTGTCTCCGCGAGCTGCTCATACGTGCGCGCGTCCAGCAGGCGGATGAAGCCGTCACCGCCGACCGCAAGCGTGTCTCCGCCCGGGCCGTACGCGAGGCTCTCGACGTAGCCGGTCACCGGCGACTTTCCGCCGATCCGCGCGTACGTCCGGGTGTCGAAGAAGAGAAGTCCGTCGCGGAAGCTGCCAACCGCGAGCGTCCTGCCGTCGCGGCTGACCTCGATCGCGCGGAGGAACTCGGTTCGGCCGTGCATGATCCCGTCCGCTTTCGGCGAGCGCAGGAGGGCTTGGAGCAGATAGCTCCGGGTCTGCGGCGAACGGTCGATCGCGACCGCCTGACGGGCGAGCAGGAGCGAGCGGTCGAGGTCATCCTCGACGAGCGCCTGGGCGCCGAGGCGCTGGGCGAGCTGCGCGGTCTCCGCGTCGCGCGCCTCGCCGCGCTGGTTGACCGCGAGCATCCCACCCGCGACCGCCGCCGCCAGCAGGACCGCGACCCCGGCGAGCAGGACGCGAAGGCGCCGGTTCGTGCGCCGAGCCCGCTTCGCCTCCTGCTCGGAGGCCTCGCGGCTCTCGGTGACGAACTCGCGCTCGAGCTCGTTGACGTCGAGCGCGTGATCGGCGGTCCAGTCGAGCGCGGCAGCGAGGCGGGCGCCGCGGTAGAGCTCGCCCCGATCGCGCCCTGCCGCGTCCCATTCGCTCGCCGCCTGGGTGATGTGACGGCGAAGCCGGCGCCCTTCGGCGTCCTCCTCGATCCACTCGCGCAGGCGCGGCCATTCGCGCAGCAGCGCCTCGTGGGCGACCTCGACGCTTCCTTCCGACACGGTGACGAGGCGGCTGTCGGCCAGCGTCGCGAGCACGTCGGCCACGTCCTCGTTGCGCTCCAGGTCGAGCTCGGCGAGCGGGGCGCGGCGGCGCACCGGCGCGTCGCCCTCGCCCTCGCCGACCAGGCGCAGCATCAGGGCGCGCACGAGCGGCTTGCGCTCGTCCGGGATGCGGGCGTAGGTGCCCTCGGCCAGGCGCGCGACGGCGCCGTGCACGCCGCCGGACTCGCGGTAGGCAGCCAGGGTGAGCGTGTTGTCCTGCCGCTTCTGCCAGAGCTCGAGCAGCGCGGTGGACAGCAACGGCAGCGCGCCCGGCTCGCCCTCGACGTCGTCGACCAGCGCGTCGGCCAGCTCCGGCTCCACCCGCAGCCCCACCCGGCCGGCGGGCAGCTCGACGGCACGCCGCAGCTCCGAGGCCTGCATCGGCCCGACCAGCACCTGGTTTCCGCCCAGCAGCTCGGCGAGCCCCGGGTAGGCGGCGAAGCGCCCGTAGAAGTCGGCGCGCAGCGCGACCACGACGACTGCGCGACCGTCCGGATCGGCGGCCGCGCGGGCAAGCGTGTCGGCGAAGGCGGCGCGCTCGGCGTCGGAGCGGCAGGCGGTGAACAGCTCCTCGAGCTGGTCGACGGCGAGGAGTAGGCGTGCGTCGGCGGGCAGCGCGTCGAGGGCCTCGGCGAGAGGATCCTTCGCTCCCGACACGAGCACGCGGCGAAGCTCCTCCAGCGGCCGCTCGCCGGGACGCAGCAGCAGACGCCGCCAGCCCCCGCTGCCCGGCAGCACCCCTCCGGCGAGGGCCGGGAGGAGACCGGCGCGGAGAACCGACGACTTGCCGCTGCCCGACGGGCCGACGATGCCCAGGAAGCCGGCGCCGACGAGGCGGGCGACGAGCTCGGCGACGAGCCGCTCGCGGCCGAAGAAGTAGTCGGCATCGACCGGCTCGAAGCTCGCCAGACCCTTGAACGGGCAGATCCCCTCGGCCGCCACGCGGGCCGGGGTGGCCGGGCCCGAGAGGGCCCGCGCCTGCTCGCGCGCGAGCTGGAGGTCGATCACCTTGCCTGTCAACTCGGCCTCGACCTCGCTCAGGTCGCTCCGGCCGGCGGCGGCACGGGAGGCGACGTCGACGAGCCGGCGGCTCGCCTCGTCGACCGCGACCGCGAGCGCCGCTCGGGCGAACTCGCGGCAGCTCGGGTAGCGCTGCTCCGGCTCCTTGGCGAGCGCTCTGGCGATCACGCCGTCGAGCGCGGCCGGCAACTCCGGCCGCTGTGCGCTCGGCGCCGGCGACTCCGTTTCGAGGTGCGCGAACACGACCGCGAGGTCCGAGTCACGCCGGAACGGCGGCTGCCCGACGAGACACTCGTAGAGCACGCAGCCGAGCGAGTACACGTCCGCCCGCCCGTCGATCTCCTCCCCCGCGATCTGCTCGGGGGCGACGTAGTCGATGGTGCCCATGAGGTGGCCGTCGTCGCCGATTCCGGTCTCCTCGGAGACCCGCTTCGTCAGGCCGAAGTCCGCCAGGTAGACGTGGTCGGAGCCGTCGGGGCGGGCGCCGGTGTCGAGCAGCACGTTGGAGGGCTTCACGTCGCGATGCACGAGGTCGCGCGCATGGGCCGCGTCCAGGGCGCTCGCCACCTGCGCGAGGATGCCGATCGCGTCCGCCGGGTCCAGACGGCCGCGTTGCAAACGCTCCTTGAGGTCACGCCCCTCGACGTAGCGCATGGCGATGAAGAGAATGTCCTCGGCCGTCCCGGCCTCGTAGATCGGGACGATGTTCGGATGGTCGATCGACGCAGCCAGCTCCGACTCGCGCAGGAAGCGGTCACGGAACGACTCGTCCTCGGCGAGGCTCGCAGCCAGCAGCTTGAGCGCGACCTTCCGCTTCAGCCGCAGATCCTCGGCCAGGTAGACGACGCTCATGCCGCCAACGCCCAGCAGCGACTCGATCCGATAGCCGGCAAGCTCGGTGCCGACCCGCGGGTCGTCGCTCACTTGCACGTGCACATCCTCGCTTTCGGGGCCCTGCAGCAACGATAAGCCGACTCGGGGATCATTTGTAGGAAACCGGCGTTACAGCACTGTTTCAGGCGCGTAACCGCGTTTGCCTGCTCCGAGGGTGGATCGGCGATCGTTGCGTGGCTGTCGCACGCACGAACCAGCAGGCGCTTCAAGCGATGTGGCTGCTGCGTGCGAAGTAGCAGACTGCGATCGCCCATCCCCTGCTGGGACAAAGTTCTGTTCCGTGTCATCCAAATAGAAAACGGAACAGCGCCGAGGCCTTGTACCTTGAGGAGGCGAGCGTTTATCGGCCCATCTCGACCGGCGACATCTTTCGCGGCGTCGCGGTGCGGGGCCCCACATCCGGGGTGATGATCCCGTTCGACTACGGATTCGTTTGTTGGTACGGGGACGGCACTGGCGCATACGCGGAGGTGGCCCATGTCAACTCCTGGACACGCTGTTTTGGGACTTACTTGTCTCGAGCAGCAACTCGGCCTCGCGGATGTAGCGGGTGGCGCCGACCGAGCGGAAGAACCCCAGACTGCGCCTGAGCTGGTCCATAGCTTCTTCCCGCCGGCCAGCGCCAGCGAGTGTGCGGGCGGCGCGCAGCCGTTGGTGCGCCTCGTCCGGGAGCGTGCCGATCTGGCCGTAGACGTTTGCCGCGTCCGCGTGGCGTCCGTCGAGGGTGGCAAGGGCCGCAATCTTCCAGGGAGTCTTCTGCAAACCGTCGACGATCGCGCGGATCTCCGCCGTCCGGCCAACCCGCTCTGCCACCAAGACCACTTCTGGCCAGCCGTACTGGATGCTGTCGCTGTAAGGCAGGAGCTCGTCGAGCAGCGCGGCCGCTTCTTCGGTCGCACCAAGCTCGCTCTGTACCAATGCCTTGGTCTGGAGCGCAGCCGCGACGACGTTTGGATCGCGCGAGCGCCGGGCTGCCTCGAGTGCCCGGGAGGCGTCATCGAGCGCCGCGTCGCCCTCATCCCGGCCGAGGCGAATCCGGCTCCGAAAACCGCGGGCGTGGACGTCAAGGACGTGCGGCGATCCTGCTTCCGATTCCGCCAGAAACTCGGTTGCGAGACGCTCGTCCTCGTCCCATCTGCCTGACGCGAAGGAGATCCCGATCATGTTGCCGCGGGCAAAGCGGAGCGACTCGACCTGTCCGAGCCGCTCGGCGAGGGCGAGACTTCGGCGGCAAGCTCCCAGGCCCGCGTCAGATCGGCCATGCCCACGTACCGATAGGCGAGGTTGGCGAGTCCTCGAGCGAGATCGCGGATCGCGCCCGCCTCGCGCGCGATCTCGATTCCGCGTTTCAGTTCCTGGAGCCCTCCGAGATCGTTGTCGTGACTCCGTACCGTGCCGATCGTGATGAGGTTTCGCGCCTCGAGCTCGGGGAGGCCGGTCGCCTTGGCGAGCTCCAGTCCTTCCTGAGCAAGCCGCAGCGACTCCTCGGAGTGTCCGAACATCATTCGAAAACGGGCGAGCTCTGCCGTCGCGCGCGCCTTCGCCACGGTCGGCTCGCGCTCGTGGACAAGCGCCGCGGCCCGGTTGAGATGCTCGACGCAGCGGTCATCGTCGCCACGCGACCACCAGCTCTCCATCAGTGCGAGGTCGGCCTCGACCGCGCCCTCTTCGTCGCCGGCCGCGAGCTGCGCATCGTGCGCTTCCTCGAGCAGCTCGAAGCGCCGCTCGTCGCCGAGCGCCTTCAACGCCTGGCCGTGGCGGAGCAGGGCCCTTGGGCGGTCGGGATCCGGATCGGCCGCGATCTCGGTGGCACGCTCGTAGTGACGGGCCGCAGCCGCATAGGCGTACAGGGCGAGGGCTCGGTCGCCAGCTTCGCGGAGCGCGCGCCGCGCACGCACCGCGAGCTCGTCGCTCGCGGCGCCCGCGAGCCGCGAGAGCTCGACGGCGCTCACGTAGTGATGCGCCAGCAACTCGGCGTGGTCCTCGCTGCGGCCGAGCGACTCGATCCACTCCGCCGCACGCTCGTGCTTGTCAGCCCGCTCAGCACGCGGGATCTGGCCGTATGCCACGTCGCGAACAAGAGCATGGCGGAATGCAAACTCAGCCGCGCCAGCGATCGAGCTCCGGCGCTCGCGGCGAACGAACTCCTTGCGAACCACCTGATGGAGGCGCTCGTCCAGCGCTACCCCGTTGCCACCCGCGATCGCCGCGACCGCAGCCGGCCAGAACACCTTGCCGACAACCGCCGCGTCCTGGAGCACCCCCTTCTCCTCCGCCGGCAAGCCGTCGAGGCGCGCCGCGATGATCCCCTGCACCGACTCGGGCAAAGACAGCTCTTCGCCACTCAGCTGGTCTGCAGCCAGCCGCACGAACTCCTCGGCATAGAGCGGATTTCCGGCGGCGCGCTCGACGAGCGCCGTCTCGACGTCGGCGGGAAGGTTGTCGCGCTCCAGCAGCGCGTGGATGAGCTGGGTGGTCTGCTGCTCGGTCAGCGGCGAGAGCGACACAGTGAGAGCGTTGGGCTTCCCACCACCCCAGTCTGGGCGCCGCGCAAGAAACTCGGGCCGCGCAGTCACCACCACGAGCAACGGAACGTCTGCCGCCCATTCCACAAGGTGGTCGACGAACGCAAGCAACGAGTCGTCGGCCCACTGGAGGTCCTCGAAGACGAGCACGACCGGCCGCTCCTCAGCGAGCGCCTCGAAGAAGCGCCGCCAGGCCGCGAAGCTTTCGGACTGGTCGTCGCCCGTGCGCGCATCGCCGCCCGCCAGCCCGATCAGCCGACGCAGGTGCTCCTCCACCCACTTCGCCTCGCTCGGATCGCGGAGTGCGAAACCGACGACATCACTTAGCTTCGCCGCGCTCGCAGCATCGTCATCGTTCTCGAGGATTCCAGCGTGCGCCTTCACCAGCGCACCGAGCGCCCAAAAACTCGCGCCCTCCCCGTAGGGCAGCGACCGTCCCTGACGCCAGTACACCAGCTCGGTCGCGGCCTCAACCCGCTCGAAAAGCTCGAAGACAAGGCGGCTCTTGCCGATTCCCGGGACTCCGACAAGCGTCACCAACTGCGGCACGCGCTCTCGTTCGGCACGCTCGAGCGCCGCGGCGAGCGTCTCCAGCTCGTGCGCTCGGCCAACGAGCGCGGCGCCACCAACCTGACGGACGTCGACACCGAACGCGGCCCGCGCCTCCACCGCCTCCCACACAGGAACCGGCTCCCCCTTGCCTTTCGCCGTCACCGGCTCCCGCTCGACGTAGTCGATCGAACCGCTTGTTGCGCGGCGGGTCGCTTCGCTGACAACGACGCCGTTCACCGGAGCCGCTGACTGCATCCGCGCGGTCGTGTTGACGACGTCGCCCGCCACCATCCACTCGCCCACCTCCGGACGCGCCCCGAAGTTGATTAGGGCCTCGCCCGTGTTGACCGCGATCCGCACCTGCACGACGTCCTCCTCCCGAGCCCAATCGCGGATCGCAAGCGCAGCGCGAACCCCGCGCTCGGGATCGTCCTCATGCGCCACCGGCGCGCCGAACACCGCCATAACAGCATCGCCGATGAACTTCTCCACAGTCCCGCCGTGGCGCTCGAGCTCGCGTCGCAGCCGCTCGTGATAGGGCCGCACCATCGCTTCGACGTCCTCCGGGTCGAGCTGCTCAGCCTGCGACGTGAAGCCGACCAGGTCGGCGAAAAGGACGGTGACGACCTTGCGCTCCCGTCGCGGCTCCACCATGACCTGAGTGTAGGACGGTCTGTCGACGGTTCCCAGCCCCCGGGTTTGGATCCCTCGCATGCGCAAGTTCATCGCGGGCGTACAGGCCCGGGATCAGTCTCGGTAGGACTCGTCAACCGCGCGCGGTCACGGCGACGGTGGGTTGGTTCCGTTGTTTTGCATGCGCCACCAGACTCGGCGCGGTGACGCTCGGCTGCTAACGCTTAGCGCCGGCGCAGAAGAAGGGAGGGGGCAGAATCGTGCCCCCTCCCTTGGCCAGTTGGCTTGACCGCGGACCGGCTGGAAGTTGTCGAGCGTGATGCCCAGTCTGAGGCTCAGAGCGTCGGAGTCCCGAGCTCGCGGGGGTACTCCGGGGACCGTCAGCCCATATAGCAGGAGCTCGCTCAGCAAACCCGCATGAACAAATGGATTGCGAGACGCGTGGTGAGCGGAAGGTGAGTCGGCTGCAACTCGAGATCCGCCTCGACCTCTACGCGCGACGAGCTCGGGAGGCCGGGTCTTTGAACTCGAGGAGCCGAACGGGCTTCGCTGTCATGTCCGCAAGCACCTGAAACTTCCGGATCTGCTCACTGCGAAGGCGGTCAGATGGTCCCTTCACCTCGCAAAAGAACCAATCCGAGAGATCCTTCGCATACATCAGGAGGTCCGGTGCTTCAGGGCCTGCGGGACACGCTCTGCGGGCCCTTAGCGCCCTTGTACGGGCTGAACCACGGCGTAACACTCGAGCGGTGACCGTTTGTCCTCAATGCGGACAGGAGAACCCCGACATTGCGAAGTGCCTCAACTGCGGGACGGCGCTCGCCTCATCCTCTCCGCAAGAGGAGGTCCGGAAGCTCATCACCGTGCTCTTCACCGACATCGTCGACTCGACCGCGACCGCCGAGCAGCTCGATCCCGAGAACGTGCGCGCACGGCTCCAGCCGTACTACACGAGGCTGCGAGCCGAGCTCGAGCGCTTTGGGGGATCGGTCGAAAAGTTCATCGGTGACGCCGTCGTCGCGATCTTCGGCGCACCCGTCGCTCACGAGGACGACCCTGAACGAGCCGTGCGCGCAGCGCTCGCCATCTGCGACGCGATCGATGACCTGAATGAGGCAGACGAGTGGCTCGACCTGAAGGTCCGCATCGGTGTCCACACTGGCGAGGCGCTCATCGTGCTCGGTGCACGAACGGCAGAAGGCGAAGGGATGGCGTCCGGCGACGTGATGAACACAGCCGCCCGCATCCAGTCGGCGGCTCCCGTCAGCGGCATCCTCGTCGGCGAAGAGACGTATCGAGCAACGCGCTCGGCAATCGACTTCCGCCGTGCGGAACCGATCGGTGCGAAAGGGAAATCCCGGCCGGTGCCTGTGTGGGAGGTGGTGGGTGTGCGTGGGCAAGAGCCCGAGCACAGCGCTGCCGCAGCAGCATTCGTGGGACGCGACTCGGAGCTGGAACAGCTCTTGGCTGCGTGGGAGGCCGTACGCCGAGACCGCGTTACCCGGCTCGTTGGCGTTCGCGGCGCAGCAGGCATGGGCAAGACGCGACTGCTCGCCGAGCTCGGCCGGCGTGTGCAGGAGGACGGTCGCGTGCACTGGGGACGCTGTCTCTCCTACGGCGAGGGGATCACGTACTGGCCGATCTCCGAGCTCGTGAAGTCCGCCGCGGGCATCCTTCAGAGCGATCCGCGCGAGACGCTCGCGGCCAAGCTCGAAGTCTTCATCGACGGGCTGCCGACACACGACCGGGACGAGCTGCGGACGATCGCGGCGGCACTCTCTAACGTGATCGGGATTCCGACAACGCCACGCGGGACGCACGCCGCTGCAGAGATCGCCCAGGCGGAGCTCCACTGGGGCATCCGCCGGGCCGCGCAGCTCCTGACCCGTCAGCGTCCAACGGTACTCGTCCTCGAGGACCTGCACTGGGCTGAGCCGACCCTCCTGGAGCTGATCGAGTACATCGTGTCGGATCGATCGGAAGCACCGCTCCTACTCATCGTGACAGCGCGGCCCGATATCGCCGAGACAGATCCCGCTTTCGCCGAACGCGTAGGCGGGCAGTGGATCGACCTCGAGGTGCTGCCCGCGGCAGCCAGCGCAGAGCTCCTCCGGGGGCTTGTCGGTGACACGAGCCTGGCCCAGACGGAACTCGCTGGAAAGCTCATCGAAAATGCGGGTGGGAATCCACTCTTCCTCGAGGAGACCGTGCGCATGCTCCAAGACGAGGGGTTGCTCGACGGGCCGACATCGGACTTGCCATACGGCGAACAGACCCTGCCGCTACCGACGAGCCTTCAGACTTTGGTGAGCTCACGCCTCGACCGCCTCGCGCAGACGGAGAGGCGGCTCACGCACGAAGCATCGGTCGTCGGCAGCGTGTTCTGGGCCGGCGCGGTTGCTTACCTCGGCGCCACCGACGGGGAACGGCCTGATCCACGGCCCGGGCTGCACAAGCTCGTGCGGCAGGACTTCATCCATCGCAACGAGCAGTCCAGCGTCGCGAACGAGGAGGAATACGCGTTCAAGCACATCCTCATTCGAGACGTTGCGTACAGCCAGGTCCCGAAGGGCCGACGCGCACAGCTCCACCTGCGGTTTGCGGACTGGGTGATGCTGCTGCCGAGCGGCGACGAGTTCGTTGAGATCGTTGCCTGGCACCTCGAGCAGGCCTGCCGGCTGTCGAGCGAGGTGGTGCGCAGCCCGATCGAGCCCCCGCTCCTCGACGCGGCGGGCGCGCTCTCGCATGCCGCCCGCAGAGCCGAGCAGCGCGAAGGCCTGCGCGAGGCGCACCGCTACTACACGCGCGCGCTCGAGGTGCTCTGCGGCCAGCACCAGGTGCCCCAGGCCGAGCTCCGACTTCGGCGCGCGGAGATCATGATGATGCTCGGGCATCTGAGAGAGGCTTGCCAGGAGCTGCTCGAGGTGGCCGACTCCGCGGCAGCGCTCGAGCGCCCCGCCGTCGAGTGCGAGGCAAGAGTCCTCCTCGGGGACATCGACCAGCGGCAAGGCCGGCCCTCGGAGGCGCGACGCCAGCTGAACGAGGCACGGCGTCTTGCCGCAAAGGTCGGCGACCGCAGGCTGCAGGTCAAGGTCGCATTCGTCTCGGCGTCGGTGCGCTACGACTTCGAAGGCGACTTCCAGACCGCCATCGAGGATCTCCGCAACGCGATCGCGATCGCAAACGAGATGGAGGATCACGAACTCCTGACGGACGGGCATCTTTACCTCGCGGCCATGCTCATGAACCTCGGCCGCTATCAGGAGGCAGAGGAGGCGCTGAACCGCTGCCTCACCCTGGCCGGCCAGATGGGCAGCCTCAAGATCGAGGCGGAGGCGACGGCCTGGCTCGGCGGGGTGAAGTACTACCGCGGCGAGCAGGAGGAGGGAAAGCGGTTGGGCCTGCAGGCGCGCGAGTGGCTTGAGCGCACTGGCGACAGCTATTTCTTCGCCCAGAACCTCGTCACGCTGGCGGCTCACGCGCTGCTCGAGGGCGATCCCGCCCGGGCCGAAGTCGAGCTACGGAACGCGCTGCCGGTCGCGCTTGAGATCGGCGGCTGGATCGTCGTCGAGACCTACCGGTACCTCGCGGAGGCGCTCGTCGAGCAGGGACGGCTCGACCAGGCCCGTGAGCTGGTGTCCCTTGCCGAGCGCAACTTGCCCGAGGCGGACTCCTACGCGCGCTCCGCGCTCCTCCGAGCGCAGGCGACGGTCTCAGCAGCAACGGGAGAGCGGGCCAGCTCAGCGACTGCGTTCGAGGAAGCGTTGCGACTGCTCGAGGGACTCCACCTCCCGGTAGAGCTGGCCGAGACGCGGATCGACTCAGCGCGTGCGCTCAGGTCGTTGGGCGACGTCTCCGGTGCGCAGAACGCTTACCAGCTTGCCCGTAGCGCATGCGTACGCATGGGCTTGCGCCCGCTAGTGGAACAGATCGACCGCGAGCTCGCCGAAACTGCGTAAGGCGTGCCGAGGCCGCTCGACCTAAGCGTCCTCCTCGCCTGCGACGCGAGTCCCGGGCGGGGCGAGGCTCAAGCTGCCCGGTCGGAGGCTCCAGCGCCGGAGTCCCGAGCCCGCGGGGGTGGCCCCCTCCCCGGCACCGGCCGGCTCGATTGCCGCGACGGGCGCCTGGTCCCGGAGTCCCGCTCGCGCGGGGGTGCCGCACCGGCGAGCGCTTGTCGTCAGACGTGCGAGAGCTGTTACTCGCTCGAAGCGAGCTCGCTTGGCTCCCCGTGGGACTCAAGTGCGTATTCAACCGCCTCGTCGGCTGCCATCAAGCGTCCCTCTGCCCACGCCTCAGCCATCAACTCAGAATCGGCCGCCCGTTCGCGCAACGGACAGAGGTAGAACTCCTCACTCGTTTTGAGTCGGTGCGGATCTCGCACCTCTTCGACGCTCGCGAGAAGAGTTTCGTCGGCTCCGGCCAATCGGGCGGCGCGCAGGAAATCGCCGCGGCAGGCGGCCACCGCGGCTAGCCCGCATAGACCCCCAGGCGACCTCTGAGTCTTCGCGGCGGTCGAGTTCGTACATGCCTTTCAGGTTCTCTTTGTAAAGAGCTTCTGCCTCGTCGAGTCGCCCGAGACGCAGAGCAGTCTCCGCCAGGACGTCGCGAGGGATCAGCATCCAGAGAACGTTCGTGCTCTCTCCGATCCTATTGCCGATCGTGAGCGCTTCTTTCGCTGCGCGGCGGGCGCTCTCGCAATCGCCGAAGCGGAGAGCCGCGGCACCAAGGTTCGCGAGGGCGTTCCCCGTGAGGCTTTCGTTCCCCGATCGACGCGCAATCTCGACCATCTGCTCTTGCAACTCATGTGCTCGTTCATGCTCACCCTGCATCTGCGACACCCGGGCGAGCGCACCCACGGCCGCCGCCAAGGTGGCATCCTCTCCGGTGGCCTCAGCTTGCCTGACACGCTCTCGAGCGAACGACTCGGCGCTTTCGAAATCGTCACCGAAAACGGCAAGCCAGAACGCATAGCGCAGTGCTTGCTGTTTCGCTCGCGGCTCTTCCGCTCCACTCGCAAGCGCCGCCTCCAGCCACTTCCGTCCTTCGCGCACCTCAGTCCGGATAGCCCAGAAGTGACCGAGTGCCGCGGCGAGCCGGACGAACATTCCATCGTTGTCGCGATCTCTAAGCCAAGTGAGTGCTGCGCGGAGATTCTCGGTCTCTCGCTGCAGCGTGAGGAATGCTGCGCCCGCACCAGGGCTTTCTGAGAGGGCCTCGGCGTCTTCAGCGATTCGGAGGTAGTACTCGGCGTGCGCGTGCGCGGCCACCTCAGCGGGCTGTGTCGCGTGCAGTCGTTCCTGCGCGTACTCCCGGATCGTTTCGAGCATCCAAAACCGAGGCTCGCCGTCCGGATCAGATTTCTGTCGCAAGAGGCTCTGCTCGATCAAGGACTGCAGACCTCCGAGCTCTGCGCCGCATATCGCTTCCGCAGCCTCGAGGCGACAACCGTCCACGAACACCGAGAGCCGCTCAAACAGCGTGCGCTCCCTCTCGTCGAGCAGTTCGTAGCTCCACTCGATGGTTTTTCGCAACGTCCGCTGGCGGTCGTCGACGTCTCGCGCACCGCCCGTGAGCAGCGTCAGACGCTCGTCGAGTCGCCGGACGAGCGCCTCCGGCGTGAGAGTGGAGGTCCGCGCTGCTGCAAGCTCGAGCGCGAGCGGCAGCCCGTCGAGGCGAACACAGATGTCTCTCACCGCGCGAGCGTTTCGCTCCGTCAAGACAAACTCGGGCTTGACTGCCTGTGCCCGCGCGACGAACAGGGTGATCGACTCATTTGCGCCCAAAGTGTTGAGATCGACTCGAGCCGACGCCGGCAAAGCGAGCGGTGGTACTTCATAGATCCGCTCGGCCGACAGTCGGAGTCTCACTCGGCTGGTGACGAGGAGCTTGACTTCCTCAGCAGGAAGAAGCCTCGCAAGCCAGACTGCGGCGTCGACCACGTGCTCGAAGTTGTCGACAATGAGCAGCATCCGCTTCTCGCGCAGGTACGCGATCAGCGTGTCTGCGATTTGCTCGCCGGCGGTCTCGCGCAGCCCGAGTGTCCGCGCAATGGTCGGGATCACCAGGTCGGGGTCACTAACAGGTGCCAACGACACGAAGAAAACCCCGCTGCGGAATCTTTCCAGCAGCTCCGCTCCTGCCTGAAGCGCGAGCCGTGTTTTCCCCGTCCCACCCGGACCCGTGAGCGTCAACAGACGAACGTTCGGGTCCTGCACGAGGAGCATCAGCTGTGCTACCTCGTCCTCGCGGCCGATCAGTGGGTTGGGTTGGACTGGAAGATTCGTCGGCCGATTACCGAGCGTCTTCAAGGCCGGGAACTCCGACGGCAAACCGTCGACAATCAGCTGGAACAGGTGTTGGGGCTGGAGGAGATCCTTCAGCCGATGTTCGCCGAGGTCGAGCAACGGCCTCTCCAGCACCACATGTTTTCGTGTCGAACCCGACATCAGCACCTGGCCACCGTGACCTGCTGCCATCACGCGGGCGGCGTGGTGGACGTCCAGTCCGACGTACGCCCCGTCGATCACTCGCGGTTCGCCCGTGTGAAGACCCATGCGGACGCGAATCTCGTTCCCGTCCGACCAATCGTGCGCTGCCAGGGCCTGCTGTGCATGGGCGGCCGCGGCAACGGCGTCATCAGCCGACGCGAAGGCAACGAAGAACGCGTCGCCTTCGGTGTCAACCACCACCCCGCTGTGGCGGGTGAACGACTCCCGAAGCAGCACTCGATGCGCCCTTAGCAGCTCTGAGTAGCTGTCTCCCGCTCGCTGGAGCAGCCTCGTCGACCCCTCGATGTCCGTGAATAGGAGGGTGACGGTCCCGGTCGGAAGCTCCGCCATACGCGCGATGTCGCTGTAACTACTTTCTTACGCAGGGGTGCTTCTTGGTGCTCTTCTGGCCTTTACGACACTTTGGTTTGGGCTTCGCCGAGAACGTCGCCGTCACGGACGTGGGGCCTTTCATTGTCAGCTGGCAAAGGCCCTTTCCCGAGCAGTCGCCGCTCCACGCGACAAAGCGAGAGCGCGCGGCGGGATTTCCCAACATCGTTACCGCTGAGCCCCGACGAGTGGTGAAGGTACAGACCGTCCTCGTGCAAGGTGGTGCGCTCGAACTACCGAGTTGAGCCACAACAGAGCCGTGGCCGCGAATCGTCACGGTCAGCGGGAACGATGGGATCTGCTCGACGTATGGGCTTTCCGAGAGGTCGGGACACCCGGAGATGTGCGCGCGGTAGTAGTCGTCGTGGTTGTAGTCCAACACAGCCCTCGCCCAGTTCCAATAGGCGGTATGCGTCGCGTCGGGGCCATACATGAGATCGGTCGGACTGTCGTTGACATGGTCTGGAAAGGCGCTCGCGCTCGCATGTGGAGCGCACCTCGGGCTGAACCCGATCACGTGCAGGATCTCGTGCAGGAGACCGATCTCAAAGTAGCCGGGTCGATCCGTGCCGGTTCCAAATCCGGGTGCATCGCGACATGGACGCGGGCCGTTCGTCGGCTGCGCCTGGAGATACATGGCACCCAACTTGCGCAACGCCGGCGAGTACGCCCCTCCACACGCCCACGTGCTGTGCCCGTCATAGAAGGCCGCGTAGACCTTGGCCGGATCGTTGAATCCTGCGGCGACGAGATCTTGGCCGATGACCCAGAGTGGCCAGGGGTTGCTGCTGGTTGCCTGGGCATCCGAGTGCGACAGCCGCACGAACGTAATGTCGGGAGTGTTCTTGTACGTATCGATTCGAAGAGCCTGGTCACCGGTTTGACCCTCGAACCAGCGCTCGATCCGGGTGATCGATTGCTCCATCCCTCCGCTCGTGTCGAGCTGGCTGTCTGCGCCGTCCGAGGGCACGATGTAGAGAAAATGCACCTGAGGCCCACTCGCGTCGTCCGGCATATCACGGGTTGTGCGGTCGCGAGCAACAGCGTTGACGGAAATCCCGTCGGTCGCCATTCTGGTTGCCTGACCTCCCGTCGCCGAGAACGTGATCATGCACAAAGAGGCGACAGCCTCAAGCGCCTTGGCCCTTGAGCAGTCCGCCGTCGCGGCCGTGCTGGCGGGGGATGAAAGAGAGCCTCCTCTAGTCGCGGCAGAGCCAGCAGAGACGGCAAAGACAACGAAACAGGACGCCACGCAGAGGAGCACAACCCGCCGCAAACCCAAAGCCCCTTCCGCAGTAGACGCCGCCAACCGGACCAACCCATCGTGTCACAGTTGGTACAAGACCTCCAACGCTCCTTTCGGATAGGCCGGGGCGCGGGTAATCGCCCCCGGCGAGCTTCAGGCGCGAAGGCTTGTTACTCGCTCGAGCCGAGCTCCTCCACCTCGAGCACGCTCCCGACCACCGCTCGAAACTCCTCGTCAGGCAACGCTGCAAGCTTCAGAAGGCCGGCGTACAAGCGCTCTAGCTGGCGCTCGGACATCGAATCGAGGTCGACACCACCAACGCACTCCTCGGAACGAGGGCGCTGCAGCCAACGAAGGAGAATCTCAGCAGCACGGGGATCTGAGACTGCGCGCTCACGCAAGCCACGTTCGATCTCAGCATCACTCGGCGGCTCGCGACTACGGCGGGTTGCGCGGCCTCGGCCCGCTGGTGCGACGAGCGCGGGAGTCCCGATCGCAGGGGGGTGCCGGCCTCCCACCGGATCGGACGCGAGACGACGATCGAGCTCGATTTCGTGCCCTCTGAACGAGTTTCGCGTAGCGCGTGTGCAGCGAAACAGGCAGCCAAGTGGTCGCGAAGGTCCACAGGCGGGGCCAGAGCTGGAATCTAGCCGCAGCCACAGACGGCGATCTTGCAGCCACAGCCCGAACCGCACCGCCCAGAAGCGCCCGCTCTAGCAGGGTTTCTCTGATCGGCTCAAGCCGATGACCTCCAGCTACACCGTTCGGAGGTCAGACCCTGGTGTCGCTGGCAACGAGCTCGAGATGCGACTCCCCGTCGGCCGTCTTCTTGCTCACGCGCTAGAGCTGTTACGCGCTCGACGTGATCTCGTCGTCGGCGAGTACGTGCTCGACCAGTGCGGCGAGGACGGGTTCGTCCATCGATGCGAGCCGTACCAAACCCGCGTGCAACCGCTCAATCTCGCGTTCCGACATCGAGTCGAGATCCACACCCGGAGTGACCTCGGGAGAACGCACCCGTTGCAACCAACGAAGCAGAATCTCGGCGGCACGCGGATCGGAAACAGCGCGCTCACGCAAACCACGCTCGATCTCTGCGTCAGAAGGAGGCTCACGCTCTCTGCGTGTTGCGCGCCCGGATGAGACTTACGACACCGGAGTCCCGAGCGCGCGGGGGTGCCACTCCCCGTCGGCCGTCTTCTTGTTCACGCGCGAGGACTACGAGCTCGAGGCCAGCTGGTCGTCGGCCAGCACCTGCTCGACCAACGCGGCGAGGACGGTGTCGTCCATCGACGCGAGCTTTACCAAGCCTGCGTGTAAACGCTCCAGCTGTGCCTGCGACATGGCGTCGAGACCCACACCCGATGGGTTGTCCTGGCGAGGCCTTTGCAGCCAGCGCAAGAGGATCTCCGCTGCGCGAGGGTCCGTGACCGCCTTCTCGCGCAGACCACGCTCGATCTCCGCGTCAGAAGGAGGCTCCTTCCGAAGCCCCCTTGCGCGGCCCGGATGAGACTTACGACACCGGAGTCCCGAGCGCGCGGGGGTGCCACTCCCCGTCGGCCGTCTTCTTGTTCACGCGCGAGGACTACGAGCTCGAGGCCAGCTGGTCGTCGGCCAGCACCTGCTCGACCAACGCGGCGAGGACGGTGTCGTCCATCGACGCGAGCTTTACCAAGCCTGCGTGTAAACGCTCCAGCTGTGCCTGCGACATGGCGTCGAGACCCACACCCGATGGGTTGTCCTGGCGAGGCCTTTGCAGCCAGCGCAAGAGGATCTCCGCTGCGCGAGGGTCCGTGACCGCCTTCTCGCGCAGACCACGCTCGATCTCCGCGTCAGAAGGAGGCTCCTTCCGAAGCCCCCTTGCGCGCCCGGATGAGACTTACGACACCGGAGTCCCGAGCGCGCGGGGGTGCCACTCCCCGTCGGCCGTCTTCTTGTTCACGCGCGAGGACTACGAGCTCGAGGCCAGCTGGTCGTCGGCCAGCACCTGCTCGACCAACGCGGCGAGGACGGTGTCGTCCATCGACGCGAGCTTTACCAAGCCTGCGTGTAAACGCTCCAGCTGTGCCTGCGACATGGCGTCGAGACCCACACCCGATGGGTTGTCCTGGCGAGGCCTTTGCAGCCAGCGCAAGAGGATCTCCGCTGCGCGAGGGTCCGTGACCGCCTTCTCGCGCAGACCACGCTCGATCTCCGCGTCAGAAGGAGGCTCCTTCCGAAGCCCCCTTGCGCGACTCTCGCGGCTCAACCGTGCGGCTTCGCGCGCCTCCTGCTGTGTCCACCGGTGCGGTCCAGCTGTGTTTTGGTCAGCTTCGGCCTCAGCGATAAGGTCAGTTTCGTTCAGCTCGGCCGTGAGCAATCGCCTCCTAGTGGCTTACAAGTCTCGCAGCTTCCCGCGGGCGCAATACCTAAGAGCGGTGACTTGGGTGACGAGGGCAATCAGCCCGTCGCCGCCTTACTTGATGCCTGAGCAGCGGCGGCCTTGAGGGGTGTCTGACCCGGCTCTGGCTGTTGGTCAGGCGCCGGAATGCGTTCGGTGGCGTTTGATCGCCCGCCGCCATTCGCCAATCCGTCGGCCTTGCTTGTCGGAAGCAAGCTGCGCAAGATTGCCGAGCTGGCGTCGGAAGAAGTTGGCTTCCCGGTTCTCGCGTCGTCGCCGTTTGCGTTGCACCGCCCTTACCTCTTTCGCTAGCGCCGGCGGCGGTGGGTTAGGCGGCCTGCCGAACTGCGTACGAAACCTCTCATCGGCGGCCTCTCGTGAGCAGCGTAATGGGACGCCCTCGAGCGTCTGGAATACCGCCCGCAGAAACCGCAGGTCCTCGAAGTAGGACCGCTCTTCCGGACTAAGCCCGGTGATTGCCTGTTTGACCCTCAACAAGTCGAAGACCAGGTCCTCCTCCCCCTGTTCCACCTGCGCGAAGAAGCGACCCCAGAAGCGACGGGCCTCGGGCTCATCGCCGCTCCACATCTTCTTAACGGCTTGTCTCGCATCCTCGACAGTCGGATGGGTCGCGATGTAGTCGAGTAGGTCTGCCCTCTGAAGCAGCAGCGCGGCAGCATCCTTCGCGCTCGGCCGACGGCAGCTCCTCGGCGGACAGCCATCGGTGAAGAGCGCGCGGTGTGGGTCATCGATCAGCTCCGCGCCCCGGTGGCGGTCGCGAAGGTACACGCGCTCCAGGGGGTCAGGGCCCTCCTGATCGAGCCGGGCGAGTTCCCGGTAGACGTCCTTTTTGGCAATCCCACGGGGTATGCCGCGCGGATTTATGGGATTTGCCGCCTTGTTCTCTGCGCCCACTCGATAGCTCCTTTCAATGGCAGTGGAGCCGTAGAGAAGCGTGGAAGCAGGAGCGGATACCTATGGAACGTTTACTGAGCGTCCGAGAGGCGCGGGAGATTCTCGGCATCTCGACGGGGATGTTCTACAAGCTCGTCGGCCGAGGAGAGCTCCCTGTCGTGAAGCTCGGGGAGCGAGCGCTCTTCCGCCCGAGCGATGTTGACGAACTCGTCGAACGGAATGTCAGGAGGCGGAGAAGCGAAGAGGCCACCCCGCCTAGCGGGCCGAGCCGCGAGGAAACAGTTCGAGGGCACGACCAGCCGAGTTCATGAGCACGCCCGAGTTCCTCGATCGGCTCGAGTGTGTCAAGCGTTCTGGCAGCGGCTGGACGGCTCGCTGCCCTGCGCACCATGATCGTCATGCGAGCCTCTCGATCTCGAACGGCGATACACGCGTTCTCATCCATTGCCACGCCGGCTGCTCGATCGAGGAGGTCGTCGCGGCAATCGGCCTAACGCTCCGGGATCTGTACGACCGGCAGGGAAAGGGGGTGCAATCCCCCGCCGTACGGTTGCAACAGCGCAACACTCCCCGGGCTGCACGCTCGCGGCGTACAGCGAGGCGAAGGGTCTGCCCGAGGATTTCTTGCGCACGGTCGGCCTGTCCGAGATCACCTACCTTGGGAACCCCGCCGTCCGAATCCCCTACGTCGACGACGGGGGGCGCGAGCACGCGATCCGCTTCCGCATCGCGGTCACCGGCGACGACAGGTTCCGCTGGAAGGCACGCTCGAAGCCCTGTCTGTACGGACTGAACCGCCTCCCGGATGCTCGCGAGCTCGGTTACGTCGTGCTGGTCGAGGGCGAGAGTTGCACGCAGACGCTGTGGTATCAGGGATTCCCGGCTCTTGGTCTTCCGGGTGCCGCCAACTGGAAGGAGCAGCGCGACGCCGCCCACCTCGCGGAAGTCGCAGTCGCGTACGTTGTGATCGAGCCGGACCGAGGGGGCGAGGCGGTGCTCGGCTGGCTTGCCGAGTCCGAGCTTCGGGGCCGCGTCAAACTCGTGCAACTCCACGGAGCGACCGACGTGAGCGAGCTCTACCTCGCAGGCCGCGATCAGTTCGCGGCGAGGTTCGAGGAGGCGCTGCAGTCAGCAGTGCCGTGGAAGGAGCACGAGCGAGTCGCGACTGCGTTGCGGACAAGGCGTGCGTGGGAGACGGCAGGGCTGCTCGCGCGTGAGCCACGGATCCTCGACCGCTTCGAGCGCGAGCTCGCACGCTCCGGCGTCGTGGGTGAATCGCTACGCGGGAAGCTCCTCTTCTTGGCGTTGACATCACGGTTCCTGCAACGGCCGATAAGCGTCGCGGTGAAGGGACCGAGCAGCGGTGGCAAGAGTTTTCTTGTCGATCGCGTCTGCGAGTTCTTCCCCGCGGACGCGTACTACACGCTGACCGCCATGAGCGAGCACGCGATGGCATACGGCACCGAGCCGCTCAGGCACCGCATGCTCGTCTTGTTCGAGGCGGCCGGCCTGGAATCCGATTTTGCGTCGTACCTCGTGCGCAGCCTGCTCTCGGAAGGAAACCTCCGCTACGAGACCGTGCAGAAGACCGCGAACGGTCTCGAGCCGCTCCTAATCGAGCGTGAGGGACCGACCGGTTTGATCGTCACCACTGCCGCGGTCTCATTGCACCCGGAGAACGAGACGCGGCTGCTGTCTGTGCATGTTGCTGATACGGCGGAGCAAACGAGGCGTGTCCTGATCCAACTCGCGCAGGGGACCGGCGGATGCGATCTGGCGGTCTGGCACGACCTTCAGACGTGGCTTGCGGGTAGCGAGCATCGGGTCGAGATCCCGTTCGCGTCGGAGCTCGCCGAGCTGGTGCCGCCGATCGCGGTCAGGTTGCGCCGCGACTTCAGCACGGTGCTCTCGCTGATCACCACGCACGCGATCCTTCACCAGGCAACACGCGCACGCGACGCGACCGGGCGCGTGATCGCCACAATTGACGACTACGCGGCAGTGCGCGAGATCGTCGGGGAGCTCGTCGCCGAAGGGATCGAAGCCACCGTCCCCCAAACAGTCCGCGAGACGGTTCAGGCCGTCGAGGTGCTAGCGGCTGATGGTGAAGGCGTGTCGGTAGCGCAGCTCGCGAAGATGCTCAAGCTCGATAAGAGCGCCACCTCACGGCGGTGGCAGGCGGCTCGAACCCGTGGATACCTCAAGAACCTCGAAAAGCAACGCGGCCGACCCGCCCAGATCGTCGTCGCCGACCCCCTCCCCGACGACGTTGACGTGCTGCCGACACCAGACCGGGTGGCCGAGTGTTGCCGCAGTGCAGGCGTACAGGAGCGGTATACAGACCCCCTCTCCCCCTCCGAGCAGAAGCTGCAAGAACTCTCCGACCCGGACGCGGAGATTCCGCCCGACGGCTGGGAATGCCCTTGCGGCAAGGAGCCGGGGAAGCCGGGCAGCACCGTGACGCCGACGAGGACGTTCGTCTCGCTCCGAGAGGTTCTCTGCCCCTTCTGCGGCCGGAAGTACAAGGACGAGTACCGCGTCGCATGACCGGCGAGCAGAACGGGAAGCTCCCCGAACTGCTGGACGCGAAACGCCTCATGGCCGAGCTCGGCGTTACGCGAGCCGTTGCGGAGAAGCTGATGCGTCAGCTGCCGGTCATCAGTTTCCCCGGCATCCGCAAGATCTACGTGCGTCGCAGCGACGTGCTCGCGTTGGTCGAGTCCTCGACGTTCAGCAACGACCACGTACTGCCGATGTGAAAGGGAACTAGACTGCGGACAACACCAAATGGGCGGGCACCGCGTCAACGGCCCCGCCCCGACACCAGGAGGCTTGTCCTGATGCAAGACGATCCTAATCAGGTGGATGACCGTGGCTAGCGCCTCGATCACGACCAGGAACACAAAGTCCGGCAAGCGATTCATCGTCCGTTGGCGCAATGGCGGGCGAGCGTTCCCCCTCCAGCACGGCGGCAGCTTCCGCACGCTCAAGGAAGCTCGGGCGCGTCGCGACCTGATCGCGGGCGAACTTGTCGCGCTCCGCGATCCCGCCGACGTCCTGCGCGCGGCGGGGTCGAAGCCTCGACGGCCGGACACACTGTCGATGTGGTTCAACCGGTTCGTCGAGTCCCGCGTCGACGTGGGCGACAAGACGCGCGAGTTGTACGTGAACGCCCGCGACCGGATCGTCCCGCACCTTGGCGATCGGGACCCGCATACGATCACGCCCGCGGACATCGCGGACGTCGTCGCGGCGAACAGCGAGCTAAGCCCTGGGACGCTTCGGAAATACAAGTCGACGTGGGCGCAAGTGCTCGACTTCGTCGGCGTCGAGCCGGTGAACCCGGTCCGCGACAAGCGCGTGAAGTTGCCTTCGCGCGTGTCGGAGGAGATCTCTCCACCAACGCAGCAGGAGTGGAACCTGATCAAGAAGCACATCGCGAAGAAGCTGCTGCTGCCGGTGCGCGTGATCGAGGCGCTCGGCTTGCGGCTCTCCGAGTGCCTGCTTCTGACCTGGACGGACGTCGATCTGGTGAATGGGCGTGTTCGGATCTCGAGGACGAGGACGAAGACCGCCAGCGGACAACGCTGGCTCGCGGTCCCCGGCGAATTGATCGCACAGATCGACGCGTTGCAGCCAGTCGAGGACCGTCGCGCAGACCGGCCGGTGTTCGCACCAACGAAGGCGGCCGTCCGTGACGGCCTCTACCGGGCCTGCCGCGACGCGAGGATCGCCGCGTACTCGCCACACGATCTACGCCACCGACGGATCAGCTTGTGGGTGTCGCAGGGCTTCGACCCCGTCGCCGTGAAGACGTGGTCGGGACACTCCCGCACCTCGATGACCCTCGACACGTACAGCCACCTGATCGTCGACCCCGACGGCGACGAGTGGAGGCAGCATTGGGCCGCCGTTTACGTGGCTGAGCGTGCCGCCCGTGTGGTCCCCGTGTGGTCTGGGGAGGCCTGAGTGACCCCGCAAGGCCGCTCCTAGAGCCAAACGCCCCATTCCCGTGGGGAAGGACGCAAAGGGCGCGGCACGGTTTCTTCTCGCCGCGCTCCCGGCGCTCGGCGCGCTCCTGACCGCCCTCGCGGTCACGGGCGATCTCGTCGGGCGCATGGCGCGCAACCATCCCGCGTCGAGCTTCGGCGCGTTCGGCGCGGCGGCGCTCGCGGTCTTCCTGGGCGCCGTCGCCGCCTTCGTCCTCACGCAGGGATCGCTCCTCGAGCGCCGTGTGCTGCAGGCAGGGCTGGCGGCGCTCGGCGCTGCGCTCCTCTTCGGCGTCTACGCGGGAGTCAGGACCTGGGGAGACCGCACGCAGCCGAGCATCACCGTGACGCCGAAGAACGCGTCGATGGTCGCGGTCTCAGTGCGCGGCGCCGGACTACGCTCGAGCGACCACATCGTCGTCGAGGTCGAGCAGCTCCTGCACGTGACCAACGCGGACGGTCGCGACGAGTGGACCCCCGGGCAACCGCTCTACGGCGCGTCACTCGGGCCGAACGCAAAGGGCGAGATCGACGAGCGTGTCGACGTCCCCGTGCCGCCGGGCGACTTCGACGATCTCGGCGCCCGCGCGTGGGTCGGGAACGAGCCGCTCCCGTGCTACGGGAGGGAGAACACGACCGGCTGCGTCCGCGTGCATGTCTCTCGGCCGCCCGAGCGGCCGCAGCTCGCGGTCGACTGGGAGACGTTCGTACGCGCTCCGCGGCTCGCCGTCCGCCTGAAGGCGCGCAACCTTCCGCAACGTCCTCTGCGCACGATGACCCTCCGCGTCTTTGGACTGCAGGCCGGCCAGCCGGCGCGGACGCTCGCAGAGTGGTCGCTCGCGCCCGACGTCGACGGCGTGTTCGACCGGAGGCTCTCGGTCGTCGTCGGCCGCGCCTTCGCCGAGGTCTGCATCGTCGCGAGCACGGCGCGACCGGATCCGCACTGCCCTGCTCCGGCGGAGGCGGGAACGGTCTGGACGAGACTCGCCGTTCCCCCGCCGCAGTAGCGGTCAGGCGGCCGCGAGCTCCCGCGCCGCCTCGTCGAAGACGCTCGTGTGCAGGTCGACGTCGGCGGCGGTGGTCGCGGGCGACATGAGCGCCATGTTGTGGAAAGGCGTCAGCAGGATCCCGCGGTTGAGCGCGTAGAGGTGGATCAGGCGGTCGAGCTGTGGGTCGCCTCCGGCGGCCGCGTCGCTCCCCGTCCGAGGACGCTCGGGCCGGAAGAGGTACTCGACGCGGCAACCGAGCCGCGTCACGTGCCACGGGAGCGAGTGCTTCTCGATCGTGTCCGCCACGCCGGACTCGAACCGCTCGCCGAGCTCGACCATGTGCGCGTACGCGTCGTCGGTCAGCACCTCCGAGAGCGTCGCGCGCATCGCGGCCATCGAGAGCACGTTGGCAGCGACCGTCCCGCCGATCCCGCCGACGTCGGCGGTCGCGTCCTGCGGGAGCATCGCCTCGAGCCTGTCCGCCACCTCCCCCGAGAAGCCATAGGCGCCGGCGGGGATGCCGGCGGCGATCGCCTTCCCCACGGTCAGGACGTCCGGCTGGAGCCCGTAGGCCGCCGTGTATCCGCCGGGACCCGCGCAGAGCGTGTGCGTCTCGTCGATGATGAGCAACGTCCCCGTCCGGCGTGTCGCCTCACGCAGCGCCTCGTGGTAGCCCGCCTCCGGGAGCACGATCCCGATGTTCGTGAGCGCCGGCTCGGCGAGGACGCACGCGACGTCCCCGTGGGCAAGCTCCGCCTCGAGCGCGTCGACGTCGTTCCACTCCACCATCCGGGTCGTCTCCGACAAGGGGACGGGCGGCCCGACGTTGCCCTCGCGCGAGGCGACGGACCCGCCGTCGAGCGTCGCAAACGTCTCGTCGACCGTGCCGTGGTAGCACCAGTTGTAGGCAAGGATCTTCGGCCGGCCGGTCAGCTCTCGGGCGAGCCGGATCGCGAAGCGGTTCGCGTCCGTCGCGGTCAGCGTGAACTGCCAGCGCGGAAGCCCGAAGCGGCGCGCGAGCTCGCGGCTCACCCAGTGCGCGTCCTCGCTCGGAAGCATCAGCGTGATTCCCTTGCTCGCCTGCTCCGACACGGCACGGACCGTGGGCACGGGCGAGTGTCCGGTCATCGCCGCTGTGTCGCCCAGGCAGAAGTCGACGTACTCGTGCCCGTCGACGTCTCGGAAGCGAGCACCTTCGGCCTCGGCGGCGTAGACCGGAAAGCCTCCGGCCCACCTCGTCATCCACGGCATCGGCACGCCGGCGAGGAGCGACGCTCCGGCCTCCTGCGCCAACGCACGCGACCGCGGATGCTCGCGCTCGAAGCGCTCGATCTCGCGGACGAGGAGGTCATCGAGCTGCGGCCGGGTCAGGAGCACGCGAGCGAGGTCAACGCGCAGCGACCGGGACAGGTTCCCGTCGCGCTCGCACGGTGCGCCTGCGGTTCACGATCCCGTAGGACGCGACCGCGATCATCCCGAAGCAGAGGGTTCCGATCGCCCACTCGTTCGAGTGCGGCAGGTTGATGAGCTTCACGCCGCTCGCCGCCAGCACGACGCCGAGCATGAGGCGGAGGAAGCGGTCGGGGATCCGCACAGTGAACGGCGCGGTGAGGAGCACTCCGGGTATTGAGCCGAGCAGCAGCCAGCCGACGGCGTTCATGTCGACGTTGCCTGCGACGAAGTGGCCGGCGCCCGCGACCCACAGCAACGCCGCCGCGTGGAAGATGTCCGTCCCGACGACCTTCGCCGAGCGGAGCGGGAACACGACCAGCAGCGAGAGGCCGAAGAAGACGCCGCTCCCGACGGAGGTGAGGCCGACGATGAAGCCGCCGAAGAGCCCGATGAGGAACGCGGCGATGTGGTCGCGCCTCGACATGATGAACTTCGTGTCGGGGACCTCGCGGAAGCGAATCAGGCTCTTGGCGAGCATGCCGAGACCGCCCGCGAGCAGCGCGATGCCGAGGATCACTCCCTGCACGGAGGTGGCGCTGTCGCCGTAGTGATGCGTGAGCCACGTCGCGGTGGCGACGCCGACGAGCGCCATCGGCGCGCTCCCGAGCAGCATCCATCCGGACAGCCGCGCCTGCACCGTGCCGAGCCGCCGGTGCCGGACCGCGCCGACCGACTTGAAGATCGCGCCGTGCAGCAGGTCGGTGCCGACTGCGACCGACGGGCTGAAGCCGAACAGCAGGACGAGCCCAGGCGTCAGCAGCGAGCCGCCGCCCATCCCGGTCACGCCGACAAGCATGCCGATCAGAAGCCCCGCAATCGTGAGCTGCCAAGTCACCCCAGTCCATAGCCTAGGTGGGGATTCGGATCTGGTCTAGGGTGAAGGCGGTGAGGGCTGTCAGGAGGCTCTTCGTGGGGGTCGTGCTGGTGGGCGCCCTGGCAGTCGCAGGGGACGCGCTGGCGAAGCCGGGTGCGCCCGGAGCCCCTGCCCTCGTCCCCTGCGCCGAGGCAGATGCCCTCTGCGGCGCGATCATCGTCCCGCTCGACCGCACGGGCAAGACGCCTGGGACGACACCGGTGGCGTTCGAGTACCACCCGCGCGCGGACACGAGCCGGCCCTCCCTCGGGACGATCGTCGCGATCGAGGGCGGCCCCGGCTACTCGACCACGGACAGCCGCGATTACTACCTGGAGCTCTTCGGGCCGCTGATGAACCGCCGGGCGCTGCTGCTCGTCGACCAGCGCGGAACCGGGTTGTCGCAGCCGCTGATCTGTCCGGAAGCGCAGAGCTACGACGGAAACTGGGTCGCGAACGCGGAGGCGTGCGGCCGCCGCCTTGGCCCTCTCTCGGATCTCTATACAAGCGCGAACGCCGCGACGGATCTCAAGGCCGTGCTCGACTCGCTGGGGATCTCCCAGGTCGATCTGTACGGCGACAGCTACGGCTCGTACCTCTCCCAGACCTTCGCCGTCCGCTATCCGGGCTCGGTGGCGACCCTCGTCCTCGACGGCACCTACCCGATCACAGGGCTCGATCCCTGGTACCGGACGACGTCGCAGCGGCTGCACGACAATCTCGCCCTCGTCTGCGCGCGCAGCGCCGCGACGTGCCCGACGACGCCGGGTGGAGTCATCCCGCTCGTGCAGCAGGTGCTGGACCGGCTGCGTGTCGCGCCGGTGAAGACGTCTACGCCGAGCGACACGGGACAGGAGGTCGAGGTCACGCTCACGCCGCGCCGTGTCCTCGACGCGCTGTTGAACGGCGACGCGATCCCCGGCTTCGACCGCGAGGGGATCGCCTCCCTCGAGGCGCTCCTCGCCGGCAACCCGCGTCCGCTTGCGCGGCTCGTCGCGGAGTCTCAGATCGACATCACCGACGCGGGTAGGAAGCCGCGCGAGCGCAAGAGCCTCGCCGACGAGGTGCGGGGCTTCTCCGAGGGCGCATATCTCGCGTATGCGTGCAGCGACTACCCACAGCTCTGGGACGTGCACTCGCCGTTCGCCGCCCGCGATGCGCAGTACGCCGCCGCGATCGCCGGGCTCGCGCCGCTGACCTTCGCCCCCTGGACGAATCCCGAATGGGCCAGCTCCGAGTTTTTCACGTACGACTATTGCCTCCACTGGCCGCAGCCGCATGTGAACGAGCCGTCCTTCCCCGCCGGCGGCACGTACCCGCGGCTCCCGACACTCGTACTGAACGGCGACCTCGACCTGCGCACCGACGTGTACCAGGCGCGCGAGGTGGCTGCGAACTTCCCCGGCTCGACGTATGTCGAGATCCAGAACTTCGGGCATGTGACCGCGCTCTATGACCCGGACGCGTGCGCGTCCGCGATCGTCCGAAGGTTCATGTCGACGGGGAGCACCGGTGACACGAGTTGTGCGACGCGCGGCTCCGAGCACCGCCTCGTGCAGCGCTTCGCAGAGCTAGCGGTACAGGAGCCGGAGGCGTCGATCGCCTCCGCAGCCGACCGTTCGACGTCGACCGACCGCCGCGCTGCACGCGTCGCGGTCGAAGCCGTCGCCGACGTGATCGACCGCTGGTACGCGATCCCCGGCTTCACGGGCGTCGGCCTCTACGGCGGCAAGTTCGGAATGGACACGACGTCGACGAACCCGTTCCCGACGCGCGTGTGGACGCTCGGGCTCGAGCGCGTCCAGTGGACGCAAGACGTGCGCGTGTCGGGAAAGGGAACCGTTCCGCGCGGCGCGGGCAACGCAAGCGTCAAGCTCGACGTGAGCGGACGCGGCACGGATCCCGGCCAGCTGACCATCACCTGGGTGACGCGGGCACAGCACGCGCAGGCCCACGTCACGGGCAAGCTTGGCGGCCGCCGAGTGGATCTGACGACTCCGGCGCCGTCGTTCTTCTAGCGGCTAACGAATTCCAAGCACTTCGCTAACAAGACTCGAACGTTCGGCGTCCCATCGGGTACGAGTACGTGGTGTGGGTGTAAGGCGTCGTTTCCACCGCGAGGGTCGGAGGCGTCATGACGGGACGTGCGCGCAGCGCTTGGCAAGGAATCGAGGTCCGCCACCTCGCGGCATTGCAAGCTCTGGCGGAGGAGGCGTCGTTCCAGCGCGCTGCCCGTCGGCTCGGGTATTCGCAGCCGGCCATCAGCCAGCAGCTCGCCACGCTCGAGCGCATCGTCGGCGCGCAGCTCGTCAACCGGCCTCGGGTCTCGCAGCCGCTGACGCTCACCGACGCGGGGAAGCGGCTCCTCGTGCACGCGCGCGCGATCCAGGCCAACCTCGCGATCGCCGAGGCGGAGCTCGTCGGCGTCGCCGGCGGAGGTCAGCTCCGCGTCGGCGCGTATCAGACGATCGCCGCCTATCTCCTGCCCCACGTCCTGCGCGAGTTCAACCGTGAGACACCTCATGTCGAGGTCGTCCTCACGGACACTCCGGGGGACGAAAAGCTCGTAACCATGCTGGATGAGGGCGATCTGGACTTGGCCTTCGTCGATCTCCCGCTGAAGCTCCAGCGGGACGTGGAGACCGAGTCGCTGGCCGTCGACGAGTACGTGCTCGTCGTCCCGCACAACTCGCCGCTGGCCATCCGCGGCGAGCCGATTCGGATGAGCGATCTCAAGGATCTGAAGCTCATCGGCTTCAACCAGTCCGGCAGCACGCAGCGTGTGATCTCCCATCTGCGCAGCAATGGGATCGAGCCGCAGTTCGCGCTGCGATCAGACGACAACACGGTCGTCCAGGGCTTCCTCAGGGCGGGCTTCGGCGCGGCGCTCATCCCCTATCTCGCAGCCGTCCTGCTCGGCGGCGAGTTCACCGTGATGAGCTTCGAGGTCGCGCTCCCGCCCCGCGTGATCGGACTCGCGTGGGCGCGCGACCTCTCAGCGTTCCCGATCGCGGAGTCGTTCATTCGCCTCACGCGGAAGGTCGCATCGCGCGTGTGGTCGGACCGGTTCATCAGCGGCGAGACCGTCAGCGGCGAGACCACGTCGGCGGAACGCGCACGCATCGCGTAAGTGACCTAACGACATCGCAATTCGAAAAGCGTCGATTACGAAGACGCGAAGGTGAGGCCCTTGCGTTGGTCTATGTTCGAAGAGCTGCGTCTGTCTCGGACGCCGACGCATCTACTCTGACAACCAAGAGCGCACCTGACAGGAGGTGCGCTCTTGGTTTTCTGCGCGAACGCGAAACACGACACGCCGTCACGTTTGCTGATCCGGCAATTCGTCCTCATGATGGTCACCTAACTCGATGCGCGATCGCAAGTCTCGTGTCAAGGAGTGCGGGCGGTTGCGGGTGCGCTTGAGGCCTGCCGTCGTCCTTCTGTTTGCACTCGAAGACCACGAAGGAGGGATCGATGCATCGACGTAAGCTCTGGCTCTTGGCCGGGGTGGTGCTGGCGGCGCTCGCGCTGGCGGCTACCGGCTCGGCGAGGGTTAATGGGCCTGACAGTGCTTCGGCCAGTAAGGCGGGCACGTTGGTCTTCGGGGCTGAGCAGGGTGGCGGTCCGGACTGGTGTCTCAACCTGATCCTGGACGTGGACTGCAACGCGTTTTGGAACGTTGTGTTCCAGACGCCCGTTATCCGCGGCGCCTTCCTCTTCACCCCCAAGTTCACGTACAAGCCGGACCTCATCAGCCATTACAAGTTCCAGACCAAGCCGCAGCGGATCACGTACTACATCCGACCGAAGGCGCGTTGGAGCGACGGCGTCCAGGTCACCGCTAAGGACTGGCGCTTCACGTGGCAGACCGCGATGAACCCGAAGTACAAGGATCACATTGATCCGTTGGGCTGGGAGGACATCTCGAGCGTGAAGGGCAACGGCAAAGTCGTGACCGTCACGTTCAAGAAGAACTTCGCCGCCTGGCAGGGCCTCTTCTCGTACGTCCTCCCGCAGCACGCGCTGCAGGGCGCGGACATGCTGACGGTGTGGAACGACTGCATCTGCAACCCGAAGAAGAACAACGCGCCGATCTCCGACGGCCCGTTCCTGCTGACGCGGTTCGACCGCGGTGCGGGAATCACGCTGACGAAGAACCGGCGGGGCTGGTACGGCAAGCCCGCGAAGCTGGACTCGATCGTGTTCCGGTTCATCACGAACACGAACTCGGAGATCCAGGCGATCCGCTCCGGCGAGGTCGACGCGATCTACCCGCAGCCCCAGCTCGCACTGGCCGATCTCCGGAGCCAGGCCGGCCTCCGGGTGGTTACTCACCGGAGCCTCTCCTGGGAGCACGTCGAGATCCAGCAGGGCGCCAAGGGCAACCCGCTGGCGAAGCAGGTATGGCTCCGCCAGGCGCTGATCACGGCGATGAACCGCACCGCCGCCGCCCGCGCGCTGTATGGGACGCTCAACCCGACCACCAACGCGCTGCAGAGCCTCGTCCGGCTGCAGGGTGAGGCCGGGTACAAGCTCGACTTCGCGAAGTGGAACTACAACGTGAACAAGGTCAACTCGATGATGAACGCCCACAACTGCAGCAAGGGTGGGGACGGCGTCTATCGCTGTAACGGGACGAAGGTCTCCTTCGACTTCGCCTCGACCTCGGGGAACGCGCTGCGTGCCCTGGCGTTCACGATCTTCCAGGATCAGGCCGCGAAGGCCGGCATCGAGCTCCGCAACGGCTTCGTCCCGGCCGGGACGCTGTTCGGGAGCAAGCTGCCTGCGCACGACTTCGACCTGGCGATGTTCACGCAGCTCGTCACGGTCGACCCGCACTACGTCGTCAGCACCTTCTCGTGCGGGAACGCGAGCAACTACACCGAGTACTGCAACCGGACAGCCACGAACCTCCTCGCGAGGTCGGATCGTGAGCTGAACCCGAAGAAGCGGCTCGCGCTCATCATGCGGGTGGGGAAGATCTTCGCGAACGACGTCCCGATGATCCCGCTCTTCCAGAAGCCGACGTACCTCGTCTACAAGACCTCCGTCAAGGGCATGGTCGACAACCCGTCGAGCCAGGGCCCGAGCTTCAACGCGGAGAACTGGAGCAAGAGCTAGGGGAAGAGCACGACAGAGGGAGCAGTGACCGGGGCCCGCCTCACGGCCGCAGAGGGGCGGGCCCCGGCATCTCGTGTCCGAATGCGAGCGGAACTCGTCGGAAAGACAGCCAGGCGCACGGGCAGCATGTCGTCCGTGACGCGGACATGGCTCGCGCTGTTCGCTGCGGTCGCACTCGTCGTGTCAAGCGCAGCGGCATCCTCCTCCGCTGCGACGCCCGTCGCCGTCCCGGGCGCGAAGGCCTACAAGACGTGCGCCGGGGCGGGCCCGTTCTGGCCGACCATGACGCTGGCGCTGAACGGGTCGAAGGCATGGATCGCGTGCAAGGAGCGCTCCCGCGTCCTCGAGTACGACACGGGGCGGCGCAAGGCGGTTCGTACCGTGCGGACCTCTGCGCCGGTGATCGCGGTTGCAAGCTGCTTCGGCTCGATCTGGGCGCTCGAGAGCAGCGCCGCGCTCGACCGCATCAATCCCTCGTCGGGACGGATCACAAAGCGGATCGGGCTCGAGGCGCGGGCCCCGTACAACATCTGGTGCGGCGCCGGCTCGGTCTGGGTCGTGTCCGACGGCACGGGCGAGGTCCTGCGCATCTCGCCCGCGAGGAACCGCACGGTTGCGCGCATCGAGACCGGTGACGGCGCGGCCGACATGGTCTTCCGCGGGACGACCGCGTGGGTGATCAACCATCGTGACCGCCGGCTCATGCGGCTCGACACGACGACGAACCGCGCAACCCGCCTCGCCACGCTCGGCGTCGAAGACGTCACCGCACCGGAGCGCATGGCGCTCCTCGGCGGAATGTTGTGGATCACCGGCCGCGGCATGGACCTCCTTCAGGTCGACACGGACACAGGCGCCGTGAAGTCCGCCGTCGAGATCGGCGGCAGCGGCATCGACGTCATCGCGGCCGGGAACGCGCTCTGGGTCCCGGCGCGGAGCCTGAGCGTCGACCAGTCCGGCCTCCCGACCATGGAGGCGCTTCGCCGCGTGACGCCGAACGGCACCGTCACGACGGTCTCGTCGCCGTCCACGCGGGTGGACGTGCACGGGCTCGCCTCCGGACGTGGCGCCGTCTGGCTCTCCGACAACCGCAGCGGCTTCCTGTACCGCGTTCCGTTGTAGAGTCGGACGCGGCAGGACTCGAGGGGTCGAGCAGGAGGAACAGCATGCTGCGCACGACTCTGGCTCTGGTCATCGCCGTCACGTCGCTGGGGCTGCTCGCCGCCCAGGGCCTCGCGGCCGGCAACGGCAAGATCAAGATCTGCGGACAGAAGCACGGGCCCGAGACGGCCTGGCGCGTTCAGATTCCCGGAAGCAAGACCTTCAGGTTCAAGGGATCGACCTGGACGGTGTTCACGACCGGGACGCCCTGCTCGTTCGCCCTGAAGGCGGCGCCGGGACTCCTGAGGCAGTGGGCAAAGGCGAAGCCGGGGTCCCGCCTGGCGCTGCCCCACTGGGTCTGCGTCAAAAACCCGTCGCTCGCGTATTCCGGATCCGGGAAGAGCTCCGGGCACATCGGCTGCGTGGGGCCGAAGGGCCAAATCATCGCCATCGTGATGTACGCACCGATCACGCTGGGTCAGATCAAGCAGATCACTGCGACCGGGAAGCTTCCGTAGCATGACCTCGTGGCGGTAACGCCCGAGACCGGTCGCTGGGAGGGCTCCTTCGCGGAGCGAACGCGCGCGGACGTCGGCGAGGGCATCGCGTCCGTGCTCGCGCTGCTCGGCCTTCCCGACCTGATCTCGTTCGCCGGCGGCTTCCCGGACCCGCGGACGTTCCCGCGCGAGCGTGTGGCGACGTTGCTGTCCGAGTTCGTCGCCGAGGGCGAGGCCAGCGCCTTCCAGTACGGGCCGACACGCGGGCTCGCAGGGCCGCTCGACGTCCTCGCCGAGCGGATCGACGCGAACCAGGGCCGCCGCCCGGCGGACGACGAGCTGCTGGTCACGAGCGGTGCGATCGAGGCGCTGGAGCTCCTCGGCAAATCGTTCCTCGATCCCGGCGACGTCGTGGTCGTCGAGGGCCCGACGTATCTCGGTGCCATCCAGGCCTTTCGGAGCTTCGAGGCGGAGCTCGTCGCCGTTCCCGCCGACGGCGACGGGCTCGAGGTCGACGCGCTCGAGCAGCGGCTCGCGGGCGGGCTGCGACCGAAGCTTCTCTACACGATCCCGGATCATCAGAACCCGGCTGGTGTGAGCCTCTCCCCGGCGCGCCGCGAGCTGCTCGTGGAGCTCGCGCGCCGTCATGACTTCCTGATCGTGGAGGACGTCGCTTACCGCGAGCTCGGCTTCTCGGACGACTTCCTCACGAGCCTCTGGAGCCTGGGGCCGGACGTCGTCCTGCAGGCGGGGACGACATCGAAGACGTTCTTCCCCGGCGTGCGGCTCGGCTGGGCCGCGGGCCCGGCAGACGTGACAGCGCAGATGGTGTCTGCGAAGCAGAACACAGACCAGTGCGCGGGCGCCCTCGGCCAACGGTTGTTCGAGGAGTCACACCGGCGCGGGTGGATCGACGAGCAGGTCACGAGGTCGCGCGCGCTCTACCAGAGCAAGTGCGATCGCATGCTGGCGGCGCTCGAGCGCACCATGCCCGACGGGGTGCGCTGGACGCGGCCGCGCGGAGGGTTCTTCACGTGGTTGACGCTCCCGCCCGGAAGTAACTCGACCGAGCTCGCACGGCGTGCGGTCGAGGTCGGTGTCGGCATCGTGCCGGGTCCGCTCTTCTTCACGGACGGCAGCGGCACCGACGCCGCACGGCTGTCCTTCAGCCTCGTGGACGAAACCCAGATCGACGAGGGCATCGAACGACTCGCGTCGCTGATGAGCGCATGACGAGCGGCGCGCGTCATTACCGATGGGACGACCTGCCGAGAGAGGCGCTGAAGCCGGACCTCGGACGGCGGCTCATCTCGACCGATCGGATGATGCTCGCGCACGTGTACCTCGACAAAGGCTGCATCGTCCCGCAGCACTCCCACGAGAACGAGCAGCTCACCTACATCCTCGAGGGCAAGCTTCGCTTCTGGCTCGGCGAGGACGGGTCCGAGGTCGTCGACGTCGCCGCCGGAGAGGTCCTCCATCTCCCGTCCGACTTGCCGCACAAGGCCGAAGCGCTCGAGGACACGCTCGACGTCGACGTGTTCTGCCCGCCACGGGCGGACTGGCTCGACGGGTCGGACGCCTACCTCCGCGACGCGACCCGCTGAGCGGGTTCCCCTAGTACCAGCGTCCTCTGGCGAACCCGCCGAAGGCGATCAGGCCGATGAGCGCGACGATGATTCCGAGCAAGAGGCTCCAGAAGATCGCGACGATGATGCCGACGATCACGAGGATGCCGCCGAGACTGATGCCGCCCATCCTTGCCCCCTTCGTTCGAGTGCCGCCTGACGCCGGGAGTCTCACCCGGGCGCAACCAGCCTAAACGTGCGCGCGGCGCCGAACGATCTCGACCAGGAGGAGCTGCGGGCTGCGCTCGCAACCGGTTGGGGCCTCCGCGCCGTCGAGCTCGAATACAGGCCGGTGGGCTTCGGCAGCCACCATTGGCTCGCCGTGGACGACGGCGGCACGCACCGGTTCGTGTCCGTCGACGACCTCGAAGCCGGATTCCAACCCGGCCCCGACGCCGATGGGAGCTTCGACGCCCTGGCCCGCGCGTTCGGCGCCGCCGCCCTGCTCCGCGGGCACGCCGGGCTCGAGTTCGTCGTCGCGCCGCTGCTCGACCGCGACGGCGCCGTCATCCGGCGCCTAGCGCCCCGCTACGCCGTGCGCGTCATGCCCTTCGTGGACGCGACGTCGCAGTTGTTCGGCGAGTATGAGACCGCGAACGAGCGTCGCCGAATGGGCACAGTGGTCGGGCGGCTGCACGCCGCCACGGACACGGTGCCGGCCGGCCTTCCGCGGCGAGACGACTTCGCCGTGCCATCGCGGGACGCGCTCGAAGCTGCGTTGGCCGATCTCGATGTGTCGTGGACGACGGGCCCGTTCGCCGAGTCGGCTCGGGAGCTTCTCCGAGGCCACGCCGACCAGCTCGAGTGCCGACTTCTGGAACACGACGAGCTCGCCTCGGTCGTGGCGGAACGCGCGGACGACTGGGTCGTGACCCACGGGGAGACGCATCGAGCAAACGTCATGCTCGATCGTGACGGCGGCCTCCACCTCGTCGACTGGGACACGCTCCTCATGGCGCCGCGGGAACGCGACCTGCGCCCGGTCCTCGACCGCGAGCTCACCGGCTGGGACGAGTACCAAGCGGTCGCCGGCAATGTTGCGCTGCACGACGACACCATCGAGCTCTATCGGCGGTGGTGGGACCTCGGCGACATCGCTACCTTCGTCGCCGAGTTTCGGCGACCACACGAGCGGACGGCGAATTCCGCCGCCGTCTGGGACGCGCTCGCCCGGGTCCTCACCGATGATTCCTCCCCGGTCTGAGAGTCTGAACGGCAACTGAGTCGCACCGAAATCTGAGAGGAGTCACCATGGGCAAGGTCGTCGTAACGGAGTTCGTGTCGGTCGACGGCGTGATGGATTCGCCCGGCGGCGAGCCGGGCTACAAGCACGCCGGCTGGGTGATCGCCTACGGGATGGACCCCAAGCAGGCGAAGTTCAAGACGGACGAGATCCTCGAGGCCGAAGTGATGCTCCTCGGCCGCGTGACGTACGAGAGCTTCGCCGGCGCCTGGCCGTCACGCGAGGACGAGGTCGGCTTCGCGGACAAGATGAACAGCATGCCGAAGCACGTCGTCTCCTCCACGCTCGCCGAGCTCGAGTGGGAAAACTCGCAGCTCCTCGAGGGCCAGGACGACCTCGTCGGGGCGGTGAAACGGCTGAAGGACGAGATCGACGGCGTCATCCTCGTCGCCGGCAGCCGGACGCTCGTGCACGCGCTCGTCGAGCACAAGCTCGTCGACGAGTACCGGCTGATGGTGTTCCCGGTCGTGCTCGGCAGCGGCCGGCGCGTGTTCCCGGACAACGCCGCCGAGACGATGCCGCTGAAGCTCGTGGACGTCCAGACGTTCGACTCGGGCGTGGCCGTCCACACCTACCACCCCGCGGACGAGGCGACGGCTACGTAGCGACGGCCTCGCCCGTCACCTGCGCGATGTAGCCGCGCACGTCACCGGCCGGCTCGCTGTACGCATCCCCGAGTGTGGACTCGACACGCTTCATGTACTCCGTCGCCCAGGCAGGAAGGTCGGCGTCCGCAACGGCGAGAAACTCGAGCGTGCACGCGAGCCGGATGTCGGCGATCGTCGGCTTGTCCCCGCCGCCGATGAAACCTCCATCGCCGATGAAGAACCTCGGGTACGTCTCGAGGATCCGTGCGAGGGCCTCCTCGGCCGACTTGCGAGCGGCTTCCTTGTCATCGTCGGACGCGTCGGAGGTCGCCACCTCCCCCGGGTAGCCCGGGAAGCTCAGGCGCGGATACGTCGCACGCGCGACGAGCGGATAGAGCATGCTCATCGTGTAGAAGTTCGCGCTGTCGACCATCGCGCGGCGTTGCAGGTCGGTCGGGTAGAGGTCGTCGAGCCCTTCGCGGCTCGCGAGGTACATCATCACCGCGCAGCTCTCCCAGAGGCCGCCGTTCGGAAGCTCCGCCGACTCCACCGATGGCGTCAGGCCCGCCGGAAACTTTGCGAGGTACTCGTCGGACTGTGTCTGCCCCCAGACGTTCTCCTCCTCGACCGGGAGCTCCGCCGCCCGGACGAAGACACGGACGGACATGTTGTTCACACTCGGTGGGAGCATGTTCAGCTTCATCGACACGATCGGCCTCCTCGTTGGTTAGACGCCGAGATTGTCCCGGACGAGGCTCGCCCCGGCAACCATCGACTCGAGCTTCCTGAACGCCTGCTCCCGCGTGAGGTACTTCATTCCGCAGTCAGGCGCGACGACGAGGCGCTCCGGCGGTACGACGGTGAGCGCCTGGTGGATGCGGTCGGCGACGATCTCGGGCGTCTCCGGTTCGGGCGTGCCGAGGTCGAGCACGCCGAGGATGATCGTCTTGTCCGGGAGCTCGCGGAGAACCTCCGGGTGGAGGCCCGGCTGAGCCGCCTCGAGCGAGACGTGCGTGACGCTGCAGTCGCGTAGCCCCGCGAGGAACGGGTAGCCGGTCAGACGATCCTTGACGATGTGGGCGTAGCCGAAGCACGTGTGGAGCACCGTGTCGCCCTCGATCCCGTCCAGCGCCCGGTTGATCGCCTCGACCCCGTACTCCTTGGCGGGCTCGGGGCGTGCCTGGAGGTACGGCTCGTCGATCTGCACGACGTCGGCGCCGGCCGCCTTGAGGTCTCGGAGCTCGTCGTTCACTGCCTCCGCGTACGCGAGGGCGAGGTTCCGCTCGTCGCCGTAGTGGTCGTCCTGCGCCTGGTGGGTCATCGTGAACGGCCCCGGGACGGTGATTTTGATCCGCCTGTCCGTGATGGAGCGCAGGAACTCCACGTCGCGAACCTCGACGGGCCGTGTGCGCCGGATCGGTCCCACGACCTTGGGCACCGGGTTCTCGTGGCCCGTGCGGTCGAGCGCGACCCCGGGGTTGTCGAGGTCGACGCCGTCGAGCGCCGTCGCGAAACGGTTGGAGTAGCTCTCCCGGCGCATCTCCCCGTCCGTGATGACGTCCACGCCCGCCCGCTCCATGTCCCTCACCGCAAGACGAGTCGCGTCGTCCTGCGCCTCCTCGAGCAGCGGTTCGGGAACCCGCCAGAGCTCACGTGCGCGAACGCGCGGCGGCAACCGCTCGCCGAGACGCTCGGTGTCGATGAGCCAGGCCGGCTGCGGGTAGCTGCCGACCACGGTCGTCACGAGAGCCTCAGCCATGCTCAACCACCTTTCGCTCGACGAGCGTCGACTTGTACTCGTTGCGCTGCAGCGTTCCCCATGGGACGAGCGCGACGTCCGTCTGGACGACGAGAACCTCGCGGAGACGCTCGCGAATCGCGCGCGCGAGATCCGCGTCATCGCGCGCTTCCCGCTCGAGCTCGACGCTGACCGGCAGCGGCGGCTCCTGCTTCACTCCCTCGGCCTTCGGCCGCACGAGGATGTGTCCGCTGACCTGCGGTCCGAACGCGCTCACGACCTCGCGGATCGCCGAGGGAAAGACGTTGACGCCGCGGACGATGAGCATGTCGTCCGTTCGGCCGACGCAGCGAATCCGCGGGCTCGTCCGCCCGCACGCGCAGACACCGGTGTGGACGAGCACGTGGTCGCGCGTGCGGAAACGCAGCAGAGGCGCAGCCCGGTGTTGGAGATGCGTCAGCACGAGCTCCCCGGATGCGCCGTCGTCCATCGGCAACGACGCGCCCGTCTCGGGGTCGATCAGCTCGCCATAAACGAAGCCGCGGGCGCCGAGGTGCATCCCGTCCTGCTCTTCGCACTCACCCCAGAGGGAGACTCCGATGTCCCCGATCCCCATCGCCTCCGTGACTTTCGCGCCCCATCCGTCTTCCAGCTTCGAGCGGAAGGCGGACTCCCCGCCCCCGGGCTCGCCGGCCACGAGGACTCTCCCGACGCTCGATCCGTGCAGGTCGACGCCGCGGTCCGCGCACCATTCGACGAGGTAGGCCGCGTAGGACGGAGTGACCACGACGGCATCAGGTGCCAGCAACTCGATTGCCCGCACGAGCCGCTCGGTGTTGCCCGTTCCGACCGGAACGTGCGTCAGCCCGATGCGCTCGAAGGACGCGAGGGCGGCACCCGCGACGAACGGGCCGGCGTTGTACGTCGACACGATGCGCTGACCGCGCTCGATGCCGGAGCCGGCGTAGCTCCGCGCCGACCCGGTCACCCAGTTGTCGAGGTCGTCGGCGGTGAGCGGCACGTAGCTCGGCCTTCCTGTGGTTCCGCTCGTCGAGTAGATCCGGACGATCTCGTCCGGCGTCGCGCAGAGGTGCGCGCCGAGCGGGCTCTGGGCCGTCGCAGCGTCCCGAAGCTCCTGCTTCTCGCTGAGCGGAAGCGCCGTGATCTCGTCGAGCCCTCCGGCCGCGTCCGCCGAATCGACGCCTGCCGCGGCAAGCTTCCGCCGGTAGAAGGCCGACCGTTCGAAGAGGTACTCGAGCTGCGCCCGGTAGCTCCGATCGTCGACGTCGAGCTGCTGCTCCCACGGCAGCGTCTCGACCTCGGGCGAGAGGATCACTCGTCTGCGCCCTCGTCCGCGACCGCCTCTTCGGCGGCCCCGGCCATGAGAAAGCCGACCGGCCGCCGCCGCTCGTCCGCCAGGTGCGCGAGGAGCCCGGCCGTGCGCGCGAGGATCGGCACGGCGTTCACGTCCTCGGCGGCGAAGCCGAGGTCGAGCCACACGGCCGCGATCGGCATCGCGACATTCATCGGGAGCGGTTTGCCCCAGACGGTCGCGACGCTGTCGCGGAACGATCGGGCGAGCTTCACGTGGGAGCCGCTCACACCTCGCTCGTCCGCGAGCTCGAGGATGCGCTCCGACCGTGGGTCGAGCGGCCGGTGCACCGGGTGGCCGAAGCCCGGGACCTTCCCGCCGGCCGCGTGGAGCGCGCTGACGACCTCGTTCGCGACGGCGGCGGGCTCTGCTCCTGCGGCGACGCGCGCTTGTGCTTCGGAGAGGAGCCGGGCACACGCCTCCGAGGTTCCAAGGACGACGGGGCCGGCGCCGAGAATCCCGGCTGCGACTGCAGCATGCAGCGAGCCCGGGCCCGCCGCGAGCGTCATTCGCGCGGCGACGTTGCTCGGCATCATCCCGTGCTCCGCGATCGAGACGAGCAGCAAGTCGAGGAAGTACCTCTGGTCCTCCGTCGCCTCCCGTCCGGTGAGCAGGAGGTGGAAGTACTCCGTAAAGGTCACGGAGCCCATGAGCTCGCCGGTGAGATCTCGGCCGCGCACCTCGACCCGGTCCGGATGGACCTCACTGATGGACGTCATCGCGCAAGCCTAGTGCCCCACGCAGCGCGATACTCGGAGCACGAACGACGCGCTTGGCTCGGTCCAGCGTCAGTCGGGCCGCAGGCGCACAACGGCGTCGAGTCCACGTCCGGGCGCGGGGACGAGCTCGACCTCGCCACCGTCCGCTTCGACGAGCGAGCGCACGATCGCGAGGCCGAGACCGGACCCTTCGCCCGAGCGGCCGCGCCAGAAGCGGTCGAACGCCCTGCTCAGCTGCGCCTCGTCGAGCCCCGGCCCCTCGTCTCGCACGCGCAGCTCGATCCAAGGAGATGCCGGACGGACGAGGACAGTCACAGTGCCACCCGTCGGCGACGCCTCGACCGCGTTCTCGATCAGGTTGTCGACGACTTGACGGAGGCGTTCCTCCGCCGCGCGCGCGGCTACGCCGCCGTCGGCGTCCGCCGCAAGGCGAACATCTCGCTCCGCGGCGAGCGGCGACCAAGCGTCGATGCGCTCATGGACGAGGCGGTCGAGCTCGAGCCGGACCGGTGGCGCCGTGCTGGCGCCGCTGCGAGCAAGCCCCAGCAGGCTCTCGACGAGCTCGCCGAGCCGGTCGACCTCGCGCACGGCAGCCTCGAGGTCTCGCTGTCCTTCCCGCGCAACGTTGCGCTCGAGGTTCTCGAGTCGCAGGCGCAACGCCGTCAGCGGCGTGCGCAGCTGATGCGACGCGTCCTCGCTGAACTGGCGCTGGGAGTCCAGGAGTTGCGAGACGCGCGTCACGGTGTCGTTGAAGACGACCGCGAGCGAGCGCACCTCCTCCGGCCCGTCGTGTTCCGGCGCGCGTGCCTTCAGATCGCCCTCCCCCACCGCTGCAGCGGCGCCCTCGACGCGCCGCAACGGACCGACGACGAACGTGGCGACGCGCATCCCGATGATCACGGCCACTGCCAGCACGACCGCCGCGATCGCCGCGAGGATCAGCCAGTAGCGCTCCACTCGCCCGTCGAACGTCGACGTCGGATACGTGATGCGGACCGCGCCGTCGATGCGACCCCCGGAGGAAACCGGCACCGCGACGTAGAGGAGGTCCCTGCCGAGGGTAGACGAGTGACGCGTTCCCGACGCGACGTGGCCGCGCAGGGCGAGCCCGATTTCGGGGCGAGAACGGAAAGTCTCGACGCCGCGCGTCGTCGGATCGCTGTCGATGAGGGCGACGCCGTTGCGGTTGACGACGACGACCCGGCTGCCGGTGTCCCGCGCATAGCGGTACGCAATCGCCGCGGCTCCCTGCCGCTGGCGGCGCGCCTGCGTGCGGAGCGCCGTCTGGCTCAGCGAAGCGAGCGCGACCGCGTCACGCTCGACCTTCGTCGCGACGTTGCGCCGCTCCGTGCGTGCGTACTGGACGCCGAGCGGAACCTCGAGCGCGGCCAGCACGACCACCACCAGCCCGAGAAATCCGAGCAGGACGCGACGGCTCAAGCGCGCAGCCGGAAGCCGACGCCGCGAATCGTCTCGATCAGCTCCGGCTCACCCAGCTTGCGGCGAAGCGCGGCGACGTGCACGTCGATCGTCTTCGTCGATCCCGACCAGCTCGTGTTCCACACGTCCTCGAGCAGTCGCTGGCGGCCGACGACAGCGCCTGGATCGCGCGCGAGCGCCGCGAGCAGGTCGAACTCCTTCGGTGTCAGCTCGACGTCCTGGCCTCGCATCGCGACCTTCCGACCGCGCTCGTCGAGCTCGAGGTCGCCGACGCGCACGGGCCCATCGGAGGATCGACCCTGCGACCGCCGCGTGACGGCCCGGATGCGTGCGATCAGCTCCCGAAGGCCGAACGGCTTGACGACGTAGTCGTCCGCGCCGAGCTCGAGCCCCACGACTCGATCCACCTCCTCCCCGCGCGCAGTGACGACGATGATCGGGATGGCCGACCGTTCGCGCAGTGCGCGGCAGACGTCGAGCCCGTCGACGTCCGGGAGGCGAAGGTCGAGCAGCACGACGTCGGCCTCGTCTGCGGCCAATGCCTCAGCCCCCGTCTCGGCGAGCGTGACCGTAAAGCCTTCACGGCGCAGGCCCTCGACGAGCGGCTCGGCAATTGCCTGTTCGTCTTCGACAACGAGCACGCGCATGCCTTCATCCTGACGCACGCACACGGAAGGCCGGCGGTCTTTGCCGAATCTTTGCCCGCCCTTGGCGAACCCTTGCAGAGCGCTCGCCCGCCGCTTACCCGCCTCCGCCTACTGTCGAATCGTCTATGACGGAGGTGCTCGAATGAAGAAGCTTCACGTAGTCGCAGTCGCCCTGCTCCTCGGAGTCGCAACCGTGTTCGGCGTGCTTGCGGCCGCGCGCACTGGCGGTGTCGCTCCCAACGCCCACGCCGGCGTCTCTGACACCGCGATCGCAGCGCGCGCCTCCAAGCTGAACGACACCGAGCGGGCTATCCGGCGTGCACTCCGGGATCGGCCGCCCGCGCTGCCGGCGGTGCCGGCCGCACGTCGGCCGGGGCTGACCCCTCCCCAGACCGTCTACCGGCGGTCGGCTCCCCTCGTCGTCCTCACGCACAGCCGCGCACAGGGCGACCACGAGTCCGAGCACGAGTCCGAACATGCCGCCGAGCCCGAAAGCGGCGATGACTAGCCACGTCGGACGGCTCTACGCGCTGGCGATCGCGCTTCTCGTCTTTTTCCTGACGTGGGCCGCGGTCGCCGCGCATCCGTGGGCGGCGTCGCCCGCGGATCCGCGACTCAAGACGCTCGCGGCACGCGAGCAGAAGCTGCGAGCCGAGAGCGTGGTCGTCAACAGGATCGTGCGGCAGCGCTGGGCCGCCTACCACAGGCAGCTCAAGGTCCGCCAGGCGCAGATTGCCTCCGCGCGGCAGACACAGCTCGCAGCGGCATCCGCCCCATCCGTGCGTGTCGTGACGCTGCCCCCGCTCACCATCACGAGGACGTCGTGATGGAGCGCAGGTCCTTCCGTGCGATGGGCACCGAGATCGAGCTGTTCCTCGACGCCCACGACGCCGAGCCTGCCCTGCGTGGCGCGGAGACCGAGTTCCATCGGCTCGAGGCGGTCTTCTCACGGTTCCGCGACGACTCGGAGCTGTCCCGTCTGAACCGTGACGGGACGATCAACGGCACGCCGGACTTTGTGCTCATGACCGAGTTGGCCCTCGACGCGCGCGAGCGGACCGGCGGCCGGTTCGACCCGACCGTGCACGACGCGCTCGTCGCGGCCGGCTACGACCGCACCTTCGAGCAACTACCCCCGGACGGCAACGCGGGCGTCGCCCGGTGCGGCGGCGCAGTCGAGATGAACGGCAGCACGATCGTGCTAGAGCCCGGCTTCAAGCTCGACTTCGGCGGCATCGCGAAAGGGTTCGCCGCCGAGCGCGCCGCGACCATCCTCGGCGTCGCAGGGCCATGTCTCGTGAACGCCGGCGGCGACGTCGCCGTGCGTGGACGCTCGTGGCCGGTCGGTGTGCAGACATCAACGGGGACACTCACACTCGAGCTTTCCGCCGGCGGACTCGCGACGTCGGGACGGGACAAGCGCCGCTGGCGTCGCGACGGCCGCGAGCAGCATCACCTCATCGACCCGTTGAGCGGACGTCCCGCGGGGAGCGATCTGCTGCGCGTGACCATGGTCGCCGGTGACGCCGTCGAGGCCGAGATCTGGGCGAAGGCGCTGTTCCTCCGGGGAGTTGCCGAAGCCGAGCGAGAGGCGGATGAACACACCCTTCCCTGCGTGCTCGTCACCGATGACGGCAGCACCACGCTCGCGGGAGGGCTGCGCTGTGCATGACCCGACGTTCTGGTTGCTCGCGCGCGCGAGTGGCTTGACCGCATACGTGCTGCTCACGCTCTCCGTGCTCGCAGGTCTCGCCGTGAAGTCGCGACCGTTCGGCAGGGCGGTCAAGGCAGCCTCGGCGACGGACACGCATCGCTTCCTCTCGCTGCTCGGGCTCGGCGCAATCGCGCTGCACGGCATCACGCTCGTACTCGACCGGACCGTGCACATCAGCCCGGCCGCTCTCCTCGTCCCCGGGCTCGCCGCGTACCGGCCCGTCGCGACGGGACTCGGCGTGCTGGCAGCAGAGTTCGCAGTCGTCGTGATCGTCTCATTCCCGCTGCGCAAGCGCATCGGCGCACGCGCCTGGCGGCGCCTGCACTGGGCGACGTACGGCGCCTTCGCGGCTGCAACCGCCCACGGGCTCGCGGCCGGGACCGACACACGCCTGCCGTGGGTCTTCGGGCTGTACCTCGGAGCCGTCTTCGCCGTCGCGTCGGCAACGGCCTGGCGCGCGTTGAACCGTCCAACCCGAACGAAAGGAGTCCCCGATGTACCGAATCGTGATCGACGAGTCGCTGTGTAGCGGCTTCGGCGAATGCGTCGACCTCGCGCCGAAGGTCTTCGAGCTCGAGAACGGTGGCCGCGCGCACGCCCGAGTCGGCGAATCGGACGACCCTGCCGTGCTCGATGCGGCGGCGGCCTGCCCGATGGGAGCGATATCCGTCGTTGAAGACCAGGCAGCCTGAGCTAGCGTTCGAGCCGTGAATCGCCTGCTCGCGGTCCTCCTCCTGGTCGTCGTCGCCGCGGCGGGCGCGATAGCGGCAAACCTCGCCTTGCTCGATTACGCGACCGGCGCGAGCGACCCCGTCGGAAAGCTGACTCCGCGAGCGAACCTGCCGGCGGCGCCCGCGCAGGTGATCAGGCCCGTGACAGGGACCGTCGAAGGCCAGGGCGACGACGACTGAGCCACGACGCGCGGGTGCTCCCGAAAGCACCCGCGCCGTCGCAGATCAGAGACCGAGGACCTGCCGCTTCTTCGCCTCGAACTCCTCCTCGGTGATGATGCCCTGATTCTTCAGCTGCGCGAGCTTCTCGAGCTCGGCAGCATAGTCAGGCTCCTGCGGCTGAGCCGCAGCCGCGGCGGCCTGCTGCTGCGCCATCTGCTGGTCGTACTCGGCCTGGTCCTGGGACGCGTACCGCTGGTCCTGCCGGTGCCGAACGGCGCCGGCAGTCCCGGCGACGACCGCGGTCGTCGCGGCCGCACGCATAAGGCCGGGCCCTCTTCGTCTCATCATGGCTCTGCTCTCCTCTCTACGCCTCGGCCTGCTCGGCCGCCCACTCGCGTGCGGCCTGCACGACCTCGTTCGGAATTCGTTCGAACGCGGCGACGACGCCGCCGGCGTCGCGCATCGCCTTCGTGACCTTGCGCGCCCAGACGTTCTCCCACACGATCAGCGCGGCCGACGAGTCGGGGTCGAGCGCCTCGGCCGCCGTCTGCAGGTCGTCGTCGTTGAGGAGGCCGTTAACCTCGATCTGTGCCGCGTCGAGGCTCTTCTGCACCTCGGGATCGAGCTCCATGAGCTCGAGGCCGACGACGTTCCCTTCTCCGTCCTTCCCCACGAACGCGATGTCGATGATGCGGATCGTCCCGTCGTCCACGAGCTCGGACAGGGCAGGACCGATCTCTCCACGAAACTGATTGCCCGGGAACGCGACGATCGCGTAGTCGACGGGCCCGATCTCTTCCATTCCCTTCCTCCTTGGTCTGCGGCTTCTACGCCAAGGCTACGCCATTCCGGGCACTGCGAGATGATGTGAATGCGGATGCCGAACGAGAGCGAGATTCGGAAGAGCCTGCTCGACGAGATCGTCGTCGAGCCGGGTACCGATGCAGGGATCGACAAGAGGGATCCCGGCTGGACGGGCGGCGAGTACTTCTCGCACCTCGCCCACGACGAGCTGCACGACCGGGCCAAGGACGCGCTGAAGCGCGGCATCGACGAGCTCTCCGACGCACAGGAGTTGCTGTGGGCGGCCGACCGCGACGCGCTCCTGGTCGTGCTGCAGGCGATGGACGCGGCGGGCAAGGACTCCGCGATCGAGCACGTGATGTCGGGGGTCAACCCGCAGGGGGTCCAGGTCGTCTCGTTCCGCAAGCCGTCCGACGAGGAGCTCGACCACGACTACCTCTGGCGGATCTCGAAGGCGCTTCCGGAGCGCGGGCGCATCGGCATCTTCAACCGCTCGCACTACGAAGAGGTCGTCGCGCTGAAGGTGCACCCGCAGTGGCTGGAGCCGCAGCGTCTCCCGCCCGGACCGCGCGACGAGGTGTTCTGGAACGAGCGCTACGACGACATCAACGCGTTCGAGCGCCATCTCGACCGCAACGGAACGAAGATCGTGAAGATCTTCCTCCACGTCTCGAAGGGCGTACAGAAGAAACGGTTCCTCGCCAGGCTCGACACCCCCGGCAAGGAGTGGAAGTTCAACGCCGCCGATGTCACCGAGCGGGCCCACTGGGACGACTACATGAGTGCGTTCGAGGACGCGCTGACGGCGACGTCCAAGCCCTGGGCGCCGTGGTACGTCATCCCCGCCGACCACAAGTGGCTCGCGCAGGCCCTGGTTGCGCTCGTCCTCGTCGATGCAGTCACATCGCTCGACCTCAGCTGGCCGGAGGTCTCCGAGGACGAGCACGCCGCGAACCTCGAGGCGCGGGCCCTGCTCGAGGCGGAGCTCGAAGACTGAGCGACGCGGCAAGCCCCAGCGTCCCGGCGGAGCCGAGCGGGGATCAGACCCTGGCCGTCTTCCTCGCGATGGCGATGTTCGTCCTCGTCGTCGACACCTCGTTGATGAATGTGTCCATCTCCGCCGTCGTGCACGACCTCGATACCACGGCGAGCGGGGTGCAGTCCGCAATCGCGCTGGAGGCGCTCGTGTCCGCTGCGTTCATCCTGATCGGCAGCAAGATCGGCGACCTGTTCGGCCGCAAGCGGGCGTTCGTGCTCGGTCTGCTCGGCTATGCCGTTGGCGCGTTGTCGATGACGCTCTCGCAGAGCTTGCTTCCGATCGTGATCTTCTGGGCGATCATCGGAGGCCTCGGCGCCTCCCTTCTCCTCCCGGCGATGCAGTCGCTCATCCACGGGAACTTCGAGGGTGCGATGCAACGGAAGGCGTATGCGCTCGTCGGCGCAGCGGCGGCGATCGCCGCAGCGGTCGGGCCCCTGCTCGGCGGTTTCATCACGACGTACCTTTCGTGGCGCGTCGCATTCGCCGGGGAGGTCGTGGTCATCGCGATCGTGCTGCTTGTGGGGGCAAGGCGCATCCAGGACGTGCCCGTACACCGGCGACCGCGGTATCGATGTGGTCGGCGCGATCCTGTCCGCGGTCGGGATGGGCGGGGTCGTCCTCGGGATCCTCGTCTGGGAGGAAGGTGGGGAAGCCGTGGTTGCGCTCATCGCCGTCGGCATCGTCGCGCTGGGGTCGCTGGCGTGGTGGCTGAGGCGGCGCAAGCGGGAGGGAAAGCCGGCCTTGATCGACGTGGGACTCTTCGCGTCGAAGTACTTCCGCCTCGGAATCTCTTCCCAGACGCTCCAGCAGATCGCCCTCGGCGGGTTGATGATCGCGCTGCCGATCTACCTCCAGATGGTGCTCGAGTACAACGCGCATGGAGGCGGGCCTCTCGCTCGCGCCGCTCTCGCTGACGATGTTCGCCGTCGCATTGCTGGCCGGGCGAAAGGGCGGTGACCGCAGCCCGAGCCGCATCATCCTCGTCGGCTTCGTGCTCCTCACCGCCGGCGTGGCCGCGTTGATCCCGGTCGTGCCGCGCGCCGATTCGGGCTGGGCGATGGCCCTTCCGCTCGTGCTCGCCGGCGCCGGGCTCGGCCTGCTCGTCTCGCAACTGAACAACTACACCCTTTCGCCGATCGAGGAGGAGCGCGTCAGCGAGGCCGCGGGCGTCAATTCGGCGGGCGGATCGTTCGGGCTCTCGTTCGGTCTCGCCTTCGCCGGGGCGATCATGCTTGCGTCGCTCTCGCTCGTGTTCACCGACCAGGCGGACTCGAGCGACGTCCTCACTCCCACCCAGCAGGAGCAGGTCGCGGACGGACTCGAGGACAACGCCGAGGTCATGACGAACACCGAGCTCGAACATCTTCTCGAGGGTCAGACCCCGGCCGTCCAGAAGGAGATCCTCGACATCAACACCGACGCGCGGCCGGTCGCGCTGCAGATCGCGCTGCTCGTCCCGCTCATCGCCGCGCTCCTCGGCCTCGTCAACGGCATCCGCATGACCCGCCTCCCTGACCCTGAGCCTTCGAGCTCGGTCGAGGGAATGGCGCTCGGCTAGCCGATCGGCTCGCGCGTTGTACGCCTGATTCGCCTGCACGTCAGACGTGTCTGCCGTGGACACGCGGCAACCCCGACCCGCGCTAACGTGCCGCGCCATGGCCCAGCCGCCTGCGGCCATGGTCTCGGAGCCGATCAGCCCCGAGCTGGTGCTCGTCGCGCCCCCGGACGTCGCGCAACGCGCGCGGCAGCAACTTCCGGACCCCTCGGTGCAGTACGCGCCGGAGGTCCCGACCGAGGAAGCAGAGGCGGCGGAAGAGCTCGACGTCCGGCGACGTGTGCCTCCGCCCTACCCGCGGCTTGCGAGCGCAGAGGCGCCGCTGCGGCGGAAGCGCAGGCACGTCCGCGCAGGACTCGTCATCGCCCTCCTCGTCGGGCTCGCGCTCGCCGCCGGGTTCATCCTCGCTCCGATCAAGATCTTCCACGGCGGCGTGTCCAAGTGGCGTTCGCTCGACGGCAGCAACAACAACCTCGCCCACCCGGCGTGGGGTCGGATCGGAATGCCGTACCTCCGCGTGACGAGGGCCGCGTACGCCGACGGGATGGCGGCGATGGAGAAGGGCCCGCCTGCGCGCTACATCAGCAACCGCGTCTTCAACGACCTCGGGCAGAACCTCTTCTCGGAGAACGGCATCTCACAGCTCGGCTGGGTCTGGGGACAGTTCCTCGACCACACGTTCGGACTGCGCAACGAGCACCGCGGCGAGACGGCAGCGATTCCGTTCAACGCGAAGGATCCGCTCGAACGCTTCAGGAACGACCTCGGCGACAATCGACTTCGCCCGCACGCCGGCCGCGGTCGGGACCGGCAAGACCACGACGCGGCAGCAGACGAACACCGTCAGTAGCTTCATCGACGGCTACTGCGGTGTACGGCGGGACGCAGACAGCGGCTCGAGTGGCTGCGCCTCGGGCCGGTCGACGGAAAGATCTCGAACAACAGCGCGTCGCTCTTCCTCCCCGGCGGCTACCTCCCCCAGGCCGAGAGCCGCGGCAACAAGGACACAGCGCCGGGCATGGACCTGATGGGCCAACTCGTCACGCATCCCGCGACCGCCGCCGTCGCGGGCGACGTGCGGGCGAACGAGAACATCGCGCTCACCGCCACGCACACGCTCTTCGCGCGCGAGCACAACCGAATCGTGTCCCGCCTGCCCGACAGCCTGTCGAACCAGGACCGCTTCCAGATCGCACGCCGCGTCGTCGTCGCGGAGCAGCAGTACATCACGTACCACGAGTTCCTCCCGGCGCTCGGCGTGCACCTGGCCCCGTATCGCGGCTACAAATCAAACGTCAACCCGTCGCTCTCGAACGAGTTCGCGACGGTCGGCTACCGCGTGCACAGCATGGTGCACGGTGAGATCGAGCCGGCGGCGCCCGTCGGGACGTACAGCCAGGCACAACTGAGCGCGTTCCGGGCGCAAGGAATCCCGTCGGAGGTCAAGGGCAAGAACGTCACGCTCGTCATCCCGCTCGGCGTCGCGTTCGGCAACCCGAACCTGCTCAAGACGGTCGGCCTCGGGCCGACGTTCGAGGGCCTCGCTGACGAGCGCCAGTACAAGAACGACGAGCAGATCGACGACTCGATGCGGAGCATCCTGTTCCAGATCCCGAAGCCCGGCATCAAGGACCCGACCGTCTGCGGCGAGCCGAAGGTGAATCCGAAGTGCTACTCCGCGGTGCAGGATCTCGGCGCGATCGACATCCAGCGCGATCGCGACCACGGGATTCCGCCTTACAACCAGCTCCGCGTCGCGTACGGGCTCGAGCCGAACGACTCGTACCAGGCGATCACGGGCGAGCAGTCGGCCGACTTTCCGCGCAGCAAGCTGATCAGCCGCCGCGACCCGATCGACGATCCCGACACTCTCGCTTTCACGAAGCTGAAGGACGACCACGGCGCGACCGTGCCGCTCAAGGACGACGAGGCGGAGGAGGAGGCAGTCGTGGGCGTCAGGCGGTCACCGCTCGCAGCGCGCCTCAGCGCGGTCTACGGGCGCGGGAAACGTCAACAAGGTTGACGCGTTCGTCGGGATGCTGGCCGAGCCGCACGTGCGCGGAACGGAATTCGGCGAGCTGCAGCTCGCGATGTGGAAGAAGCAGTTCGCCGCGCTCCGCGACGGCGACCGGTTCTTCTACCTCAACGATCCCATGCTCGCCTCGATCAGACAGAAGTACGGGATCGACTACCACCACACCCTCGCTGACATCATCAAGATGAACACGGACGCCGACGTCGCTCCGGACGTCTTCAAGGCGCCGACCGGCGACGAGGGCTAGCCGCCCCCAGTCGGCCGTCTATCCTGGAGGGACCGATGAAGGCGGGCAAGACGCTCTCTCGATCCGTTGTGCGCATCGCTCTCGGCGTTGCGATCGTGTTGTCGCTGCCGGCCGTGGCGATCCTGGTCAGCGACGACGTGGTCTGGAGCCTTGCCGACTTCGTTGCCGCCGGCGTCCTCCTGACGGTCATCGGCATCGCGATCGAGCTGGCAGCGAGGAAGGCGGGAAATCTCGCCGTCGCGCTCTGCGTCGCCGTCGTCGGCATCGCCGCGGGCGTTTTCGGACAGGCCGACGACGCGCCCGGCCTCGTGCTTCTCGGGATCCTGCTCGTCGTCAGCGCCAGTGCTCTCGGCGTGAGAACCACACAGCACAGCAGGTCGTGATGTCTACCGGCCTGACACTGGGCGGCGACGTCGAGCAAGCTCTGGAAGGCATCGGCGTCCCGAGCTACGTCCTGGGCCCAACGGGAATCGTCCGGTGGCTCAATCCGGCGGCCGAGCGGCTTCTCGGCGACGTTCGCGGTCGCCATTTCACCTCCATCGTCGTGCCCGAGGACAGCCGGCGCGCGCAGGAGCTCTTCGCCCGGAAAGTGCTTGGGACCTCCTCGGCCACAGATGCGACCAGCGCTTTGGTCTCGACCTCCGGGGACCGGGTGGAGGTAGAGATCAGCGCGGTGCCGCTCAAGAGCGGTGACCGAGTGGTCGGCGTCTTCGGGCTACTCGAGGAACGCCCCGGCGAAACGCACACCGCGCCGCACCCGCATCTCACGCCCCGTCAGGTCGAGGTGCTTCGTCTTCTGCAGGAGGGCCGTTCGACGAAGCAGATCGCCGCCGAGCTCCACTTGAGCACCGAGACAGTCAGGAACCACATCCGCCGCCTCTTTCGGGCTCTCGGCGTCAACTCCCGACTCGAAGCCGTCGCCGCCGCCCGCGCCGCATCACCCCAGACCGGCTAGGGGGCTCCCGACAGCAGCTTGGCGTGGAGGTCGTCGCTGGTGAGCTCCCGTGTGACCTGGATACGGCCGAGCGGCTGCTTGCTGCCTCGGTGCGCCCGCGCATTTCGGTCCTGCGTGAAAACCGCGCCGTAGCGGTCGGTCAGCCAGCCGAGCAGATCCTCGGGGATGCGTGGATCGTTCGTGCCGTCCTGGCCGTAGTTGCCGTACGGCGGTGCGAAGGCGCGCGGTCGGTAGGCCGGGACATGGTCTGCGAGCGTGAACTGGCCCCACTCGATGTCGGAGCGAACCCGGGTCTGCCATCCGTCGAAGTCCTCGCCCTGTTGCTCGTACGCGTAGAAGGGGCCGTAGTCGTTGGCGCCCGGGCCGTACTGGATCTGCTTGTGGCCGTGGCCCGAGTGGAGCTGGAGCTCCCACCGATCGCTCGCCTGGACGGTCTTGAGCTCCTCCCAGGTGAGGTACTCGGGGTTGCCGTCGTCGACGCGGCCGACGTCGACGAACATGACGGCGTTGAAGCCGAGCTTCTGGAGGATGCCGTCGCTACCCGTCCACGAGTCGGCTCGGGCGTCGTCAAACGTGAGCAGCAACGGCCTCGGCGGGAGGTCGACCGTCTCGCCCTGCACGAAGCGCAGAAAGGTCTGAAGGTCGATGGTCTGGTAGCCGGCGTGCTCGATCATCGTCATCTGCTTGGCGAAGTCGTCGACGTCGACCGCGTAGGACGCGTCCGCCTGGTCGGAGAAGTCGCTCTTCGGCCCGATGCCGTGGTAGAGGAGCACCGGGATGGCCGAACGGTCCGGGGGCAGCGGCGCCCACACCTGTTTCTCCTGGGCGGTGAGAACGACCTCGGGAGCGGCTTGCGGCGTGCGCTGAGCGCTCTCGCCCATCGAGCCGCCGCATCCACTCACGAGGAGCAAGATGCCGCAGCTAAAGGCAACGAGCGGCATCGCCGACACTTTCATCCGGGGTCTACTGTAGCCGTGGATCGGTGCTCGTCCCGAGGCGGGCGGTCGGCCGTCTCTGGGATATGCGCATCCTCACGCTCATCAGCTTCTACGCGGTTGTCGTCGCGGCGGCGGCGTCGCTCTCGGCGGCCGCGGCGATGCAGCCGCGACAAGCGGTGGCGGACCGAGCGGCGGTCGAGGTCGTGCGCATGGCGGCAGACTCGCTTGTTGTACGGCGCCGGGCGATGCCGGACGGCGGCTCGGCGTGGCAGTCGTCGATTCAGGCGCCGCACTTTCACACCGACCGAGACGTGGGCTCGGCGTCCATCGGTGAAGGCCTCCTCGCCGCCTACGCGGTCACGCGCGACGCCCGCTACCTTCGCGCCGCACGCGCGGCGGGTGACTTCCTGCTCGGCGTTGCCGAGCCGGTCGCGGGTGGGCTGCGCTGGCCGGACTGGGCCGATCCGGACGGTCGCCGGTCCGACACCCACTTCACGAGCTTCGACGACGGCGCCGCGGGAATCAGCGACTACCTCTGGACGCTGTACAAGGTCACGCACGAATCGCGTTTTCGCGCAGGCGCCCTCGCCGGCGTGCGCTGGCTCATCGCCCAGGCGGAAGGCCGTTCGTGCCCTGAGACTGCGTGCTCGTGGCGCTGGACGGACGACCCGGACTCGCGCACCGCGTACTACGGGGTCGGCATGGGACAGGCGGGCATCGTGCTCGTCCTCGACGCGTTCGCCGACCGGACGGGCGACCGGACCCTCCGGGCGTTCGCACGCGCGGGCGCCGCGCGGCTGCGCGAGCTGACCGCAAACGGCGCGCGCCCGCTGCCACGCAGATCCGGTCAAGACGCCACGCACGAGACCGGCTTTCTGTCCGGTTCGGCGGGAGCGGCGTACATGTTCCTCGAGCGCTACCGGCGCGACCGCAATCCCGCCGACCTCGCGACGGCACGCAGGCTGCTTGCCTGGGTCGACGACCAGGCCGTCGTGCACTCGACCGGGGACGTGAGCTGGCCGTTTGCCGGACACGCCGGCGCGTGGACGGCCTCGGGCTTCGAGATCGGGGCCGCCGGAATCGCGTGGGTCCACCTTCAGGCCGCCCGCATGACGGGCGACGCCGCCTACCGCGCGCGTGCCCGCAGCGCCGGAAGCTGGCTGCGGCGCGTCGCCGTCGGCGGCGGCGCCTGGGAAGAATTGCCCGGCGATCCTGATTCCGCTCTGCACGTCGGGCTCGACGGCGGCGCCGCCGGCGTCGGCTGGGTGCTCGAGGACCTCGCCCGCGCGGGCATCGACGGCGCGGCGAACCGCGCCGCCGCCCGATCGGCGCTCGCCGGACTCAGCACCGAGGCCCGTCACGACCGCCTCGGGGCGCTCTGGTACGAGAACCGGATCGGGATGCGCCGACGGCTGCGCGCCGAGCCCTCCTGGCACTGGGGCGCCGCCGGAATCGCCGCGTTCGCGGCCCGACTCGCCGGCTGGTCCGGGCAGGCGCCGGGCGGACAGCCCGGAAGCTGACCTTCTCCACGGACCGAAGCTGACAAGATCGGCGGCATGCGCGAGGACGCCGCAGCCTCGTCGGTGCGCTTCGAGCCGCTTCACCCGGCGTCGCGCGCGAGCCTCGTTGCGGGCGTCGTGCTCGGTCCGTTCCTCTGGCTCGTCGCCCTCGTCGTCGTAGCGCGGTTCTTCGAGTACACCTGGGCGATCGCGGTCGGCCTGGCCGTGACCTTCACATCCTTCTTCCTCGCACTGGTCGTCCTCGCACTGGCCCGGCGAGCGCGCGTGCGACAGGAGAGGCGGTATGTGGACGGCGGCTGAAGTGCTGTTGGCCTTCGTCGCGCTCTACCCGGTGTGCACGGCTGCGATGTGGGTCGCCGGAGGGCTCCTGTTCCTGCGACTGGATGAGCGCCGTGTCGCCGAGGAGCCGGACGGAGGCTGGCCCGGCGTGACCGTGCTGATCCCGGCCTACAACGAGGAGGCGGTGATCGCGACCAGCGTCGCGGCCGTGCTCGCAGTCGACTACCCCGAGCTCGAGGTGCTCGTGCTCGACGACGGTTCGACGGACGCCACCGAGGCCGCCGCGGTCGAAGCACGCGGAGGGGACGAGCGCTGCCGCGTGCTCCGCGACCCTGTCAACCGCGGCAAGGCCGACCGGCTGAACTTCGGCTTTCAGCAGGCACGCCACCAGCTCGTCGCGGTCACCGACGCCGACACGCACATCCATCCCCAGGCGCTCAAGCTGCTCGTCGCCCGCATCGACCGGTCGCCGCTCCTGGCCGCGGTTGCGGGCGCGCCGCATGTCACCAACCGCGGCCGTGTGCTCCTCGCGATGCAGGTACTCGAGGCCGCGTCGATCATCGGCCTGATTCGCCGCACACAGTCACTGACCGGGCGGGTCGGCGTCGTCGCGGGAGTGCTCGGCCTGTTCCGGCGCGACCGTGTCCTCGCCGTCGGCGGCTACGACCCGCGGATGGCGACCGAGGACATCGACCTGAGCTGGAAGCTGCTCCTCCGCGGCTGGCACACCGCCTATGAGCCGCGTGCGCTCGTCGGCATGCAGGTCCCCGCGTCGATCCACGCGTTGTGGATGCAGCGCAAGCGCTGGGCCCGAGGCCAGGGCGAAGTGCTGCACGTCCACCTCGGCGAGGTGACCCGGTGGCGCAACCACCGCATGTGGATGCTCGGCTTCGAAGGCGTGGCCTCTCTCGTCTGGGTGTTCGCCCTCGGCTTGTCGCTCGTGTTCGCCGTGCTCGGCGCCCTCCTTGGCGAGAGCGAGAACGTGTTCGGGTTCGCGCTGGCGTGGGGCGTCGCGATCGCGGCGATCGCCACCGTCCAGGTGATCTTCGCGCTCACGCTCGAACACGGCTACGACCGCAGCATCTTCCGCGCCCTCCTCGTCGGCGCGCTCTACCCCCTCGCGTACTGGGTGATCTCCGCCACGGCCGCCCTCCATTCCGAGATCGTCTCCCTGCTGCGCGGCCCGAGCGACCGCCGCGTCGTCTGGAACATCCCGCGGGAGCCACTCGCCCGGCAGCCCGAGAAGGCGTCTCGCAGGGACGGATAGAGGAATTAAGCTCGCCTCGTCTCGGTCAAGGTGGCGCCGGATCCACCTGCTGACCACCATCGAGGAAAGGGGCTCTGGGGGTGACTCTGGATCAGAAGAGAGCGCGGGTCTTCGGCGTGCTCTACCTCATCACGTTCATCACGTCCATACCGGCTCTGGCGCTCTACCAGCCGGTGCTCGACGATCCGGTGGGCTACATCGCGGGTGCCGGGCAGAACAACCAGATCGTGTTCGGAGCGTTCCTGGAGTTGCTGCTGATCATCGCGAACATCGGCACCGCCGTCGTGATCTTCCCGATCGTCAGGCGACAGAGCGAAGAGCTCGCGCTGGGGTACGTGACCGCTCGCCTCTTCGAGTGCACGTTCATCCTCGTCGGCATCGTCGCCGTCCTGGGGATCGTCACGCTGCAGCAGAAGGTTGCCGGTGCGGTGGAAGGCTCGATCGCCTACACGCTCGCCGCAATCAAGGACTGGACGTTCCTCCTCGGGCCGGGCTGGGTGGTCGGCTGGGGAAACGGGCTGATCCTCGGCTACCTCATGTACAGCTCCGGTTTGGTGCCGCGAAAGATGGCGTGGCTCGGCCTCGTCGGCGGACCGCTCATCATCCTGTCGGGCACCCTGGTCCTGTTCGACGTCGCCGACGCCGGCGGTCCCCTCCAGGCGATCTCGACGATCCCGGAGTTCCTCTGGGAGCTGTCCCTCGGCATCTATTGCACGGTGAAGGGCTTCAGGCCCGAGTCCCCGATCCTTCGAGCCGACGCGAGTGAGGGTCGCCGGCAGGCGACGCCCGCCATAACACCCGCCTAGAGGCTCGCTTCTGCACCGCGTGCGCGACGTCTCCTGCCGTGGCGTCGCGCTCGCCGGGCATCGGCCAGGATGGCCCGGGCTGCGTTCCTTCCGGGGCCGCCGGTGACACCGCCTCCGGGATGTGTGCCCGCCCCGCACATGTAGAGCCCGCGGATCCCGGCAAGCCGGTAGCGGGCATGTCCGAGGAGGGGCCGCCAGGCGAAGAACTGGTCGAGGGCATGCTCGCCGTGCATCGGGTGCCCGCCGCTGAGCCCGTACTCTCGCTCGAGGTCCGCCGGCGTCACGACGTGGCGAGCGACGATGCTGTCCGCGATCCCCGGCGCATACACATCGAGCGTCCGCACGGCCCCGTCCGCGACACGTTCGCGCGCTGCCTCGTCCCAGTCCGCGTCACCGAGGCGCCGCGGCGCGTACTGAAACAGCGCTGTGATGACGTGGGTCCCATCAGGCGCGAGCGAGGGGTCGGAGAGCGTGGGGACGGTCGCCTCGAGATACGGATGCTCGGAGATCCGGCCGTACTTCGAGTCGTCGAATGCCCGCTCGATGTCGTCGAGGCTCCGTGCGATGACGATCCGCCCGCGCAGACGCTCGTCGTCGGCGCCGCCGATCGCCGGCAAGCCCTCCAGGACAAGCGTCACCTTCGCCACCACGCCGGGCGTGCGGATGTGCTCGACCCGCCAGCCCAGAGTCGGGCCGACCTCGGCCGCGTCGACGAGACGCAGAAAAGTCTGCTTGGGGTCGGCGTTCGATACCACGATCCGCGCGTCGATCTCCTCTCCGCTCGCGAGAGCGACCCCGTCAACAGAGCCTCGACCGGTTCGTATGGCCGCGACGTCGGCGTCGAGGCGAATCGTCGCGCCGTTGCTCCGTGCCGAGGCGGCGAGTGCCTCCACCAGGGAGTCCGGCCCACCGCGCGCGAAGACCGTGCGGCCCGCTGCTCCTCCTCCTGAAGCCGAGTCCCAGAGGAAGTTGAGCGCGGTCCCCGCCGACCGAGGGCCCATGGCGGCGTAACGAACGCCTCGTGCGCCGAGGACGCCGCGTAGCGCCTCGCCCTCGACGGCTTCGCCGACGAGGTCCGCGACGGACATCGGAAGCACCCGCAGCGCCTCGCGCAACTGCTGCCTCCCGAGCTGCCGAAGGCCGTTCAACAGCGTGAGCCCGCCGGTGGCGTCCGCGAGGGAGGGAGACGCGAGGTCCGGTGGCTCGGTTGCCTGGACGCGCGCCAGGAACGCGCCCAGCGAGCGGACCCTGCGGTCGAAGTCGACGAACGCGTCGGCATCGCGTGGCTTGGTCCCCGTCCGGAGCTCGATCGCTGTCCGGACCGGGTCGCGCCACAACGTGAGACCAGGCCCGTCGGCGGACGGGGCGAAGGCCGCCACCTCCGGCTCGATGGCGCGGAAGCCGTGCGAGCCGAGCCTGAGGTCACGGACGACGTCGTCACGGAGACCTCCGACGCAGTCGGCCGCCACAGGCGCTCGCACACCGGGCGCGACCTCCTCGGTTGCGAGGGACCGCCCGCCCGGCTTCGCCGCTCGAGAACCAGCGTTCGAAGCCCCGCCTTCGCCAGGTACGAAGCGGTCACCAGGCCGTTGTGGCCGGCCCCGACGACGACCGCGTCGTATCGCTCCCGGGCCACTCTCAGGCGGCTTTCTTGGAGCGGAGCGCGCGCACGACCTGGAGCGCGGCGAGGCGTCCCGACGCGCCCATGACCCCACCGCCGGGGTGCGTCGCCGAGCCGCACATCCAGAGGTTCCGCAGCGGCGTCCGGTAACGCGCCCATCCCGGCACGGGCCGGTTGAAGAAGAGCTGCTCGAGTGAGAGCTCGCCCTGGAAGATGTTTCCCTCGGAGAGCCCGAACCGGTCCTCGATGTCCTTGGGGGTGAGCACCTGCGCATGGAGGATCAGCTCGCGGATGTTCGGCGCCCGCTCCGCGATCGTGTCGAGGACGGTCTCGCCGAAGGCATCACGCCGGCCGTCGTCCCACTCGTCACCCTCGGCCAGGTGGTAGGGCGCGTACTGGACGAAGCAGCTCATCACGTGCTTGCCCGGAGGCGCCATCGACGGGTCGACCAGCGTCGGGATGACCATGTCGATGTACGGGCGCCGGCTGAAACGCCCGGACTTCGCGTCGTCGTAGGCCTGCTCCATGTAGTCGATGTTCGGGCTGAAGCTGATCGCACCGCGCAGGTGGTCGCCGGCGCTCGGTAGGCACGTGAACTCGGGAAGCGCGTCCAGTGCCAGGTTCACCTTCCCGCTGGACCCTCGGTAGCGGTAGCGCGCGACGTCCTCGAGGAACGGCCCGTCCAGGACGCCTGTTGGCAGGAGCCGGACGAACGTCTGCTGCGGGTCGAGGCTCGACAGCGTCACCCGCCCGGTCACCTCGTCGCCCGCCGACGTGACGGCGCCGGTCACCTCGTCGCCGCTGGTCAGGAAGGACTCGACGGGAGTCTCGGTCCGGATCTCGGCGCCGAACGACCGCGCGGCGCTCGCGATCGCCTCGCTGACGGCGCCGGTCCCTCCTCGAGGTATTCCCCACGCGCGCAGGACGCCGTCGATCTCGCCCATGTAGTGGTGCAGCAGGACGTACGCGGTCCCGGGGAGCGGATCCCCTGGAACGTGCCGATGATCCCGGAGGCACTCATCGTCGCCTTCAGCGGATCCGTCTCGAACCACTGGTCGAGGAAGTCGGCGGCGCTCATGGTCATCAGCTGGATGAACACCGCACGCTGCTCGGTCGAGAGACCGTTGAAGGAGCGGGCGAGACGTGCGACGGGGAGCCATTCGCGCGGGTCGAGCCGGCCGGGGTCCGGCGGCGCCATGGACAGGATCGGCTTGATGAACCTCGCCATCTCGAACATCAGGCGGCTGTACTCCTCGTACGCCTCCGCGTCGCTCGCCGACCAACGTCGGAGCTCGCGCACGGTGCGACCGTGGTCGTTCACACGCCAGAGGTAGTCGTCGTCGAGCGGCGTGAACGTCCCGTCGAGAGGCAGGATCTCGAGGCCGTGCTCGGGCAGTGCGAGGTCCCGGACGATTTCGGGACGGAGCAGCGAGACGACGTACGACGCGACGCTGAAGCGGAAGCCGGGGAAGACCTCCTCGGTGACCGCCGCCCCGCCGAGAACGTGGCGCCGCTCCAGTACGACGACCTTCAGTCCGGCCCGCGCGAGGTACGCCGCGGCCACGAGCCCGTTGTGCCCGCCGCCGATGATCACGGCGTCGTACGTACGGTGGTCGGAGGTCGCCATCAGCGGCGACACTAACCGCGGCACGGCCCGGCGCGCTCCGCGAAAGCCGCCCGATTATGCTTGCCGACTTGTCGGTCGGAACAGCGTTCTATCCCCGGACCGCGCCACTCAACACGAAACAGCAGTGGCGTGAATGGTCGGGCTATCTCGCGGCGAGCGCGTACGCCGACTCCCACGAGATCGAGTACAACGCCATCCGGGAGGCGGCGGCGCTCATCGACGTCTCTCCGCTCTACAAGTACCTGGTCTCCGGGCCTGACGCCACGCGTCTCGTCGACCGAGTGATCACGCGCGACGCGAGCAAGCTCGCCGTCGGCCGCGTCTACTACACGTCCTGGTGCAACGAGGACGGCCACGTGGTCGACGACGGCACGGTCGGCAGGCTGGAGGAGCAGACGTACCGCTGGACGGCCGCCGACCCGTCGCTGCGCTGGCTCCGGATGAACGCTCGCGGCCTGGACGTCGAGATCGAGGACGTGAGCGAGCGCATCTCCGCGGTGGCCGTGCAGGGGCCGCTGAGCCGCAACGTGCTGGAGGCGGCCACCGAAACGTCCTGGGGCGACCTCAAGTACTTCGGCAGGCGAGCCGCGAAGGTCGGCAGCATCCCGGTCGACGTCTCCCGGACGGGTTATACGGGCGACCTCGGCTACGAGGTGTGGGTCGAGAGCGCCCAGGCGGTCGAGCTGTGGGACGCACTCGTGCGGGCCGGGAGCGCCTACGGCATCCGGCCGGCCGGGATGCTCGCCCTCGACATCGCGCGGATCGAGGCAGGGCTCGTCCTCATCGAAGTGGACTTCGACTCCGTGAGGCGCGCGCTGATTTCCGAGCAGTCGTACTCGCCCTTCGAGCTGGGCGTCCTGGGCCGCTTCGTCGACTTCAAGAAGCGCGAGGGGTTCGTCGGCCGTCGCGCGCTCGAGCGGGAACAGGATCGCGGCGGGCCCCCGCGGAGGCTCGTCGGGGTCGAGCTCGAATGGGAGCCACTCGAGGAGCTCTATCTTGCAAAGGGGCTGACGCCGACGCTGGAGCCGGCCGCTTCGCGCATCCCCGTTCCTCTGTACGCACGGGGCCGCCAGATCGGGAAGGCCACCAGCACGACGTGGAGCCCGACACTGAAGAAGGTGGTTGCGCTGGCGTCAGTCGCTGCCGACCAAAGCACTCTCGGCACGAAACTCGACGTTGAATGGACGGTTGAGGCGCGGCGCAGCAGGACGGCGGCGACGGTGACGGAGCTGCCGTTCTTCAACCCCAAGCGCAAGACCTCGACGGTCACCGGCTGACGAGCGAACACCTGCCGAGCGCCGTAGCGTTCAGGGCGTGCGCGAAGTCGAGACCGATTACCTCGTCGTCGGAGCAGGCGCGTCCGGGATGGCGTTCGCGGACACGCTGGTCGCGAACTCGGACGCCGAGGTCGTGCTCGTCGACCGGCGCTACCGGCCGGGCGGCCACTGGCTGGACGCCTATCCGTTCGTGCGCCTCCACCAGCCCTCGGCGTACTACGGCGTGGAGTCGCGGCCACTCGGCCACGACCGCATCGACGAGCACGGGCCGAATGCCGGCTTCTACGAGCGTGCGAGTGCCGCCGAGATCTGCGACTACTACGCGCGCGTGCTGGACGAGCACCTATTGCCGACGGGCAGGGTGCGGTTCTTCGGCATGAGCGAGTACCGCGGCGCGATCGGCGACGGGCAATTCGTCGTCTCGCTGCTCGACGGCTCCGAGACGCTCGTGAAGCCGCGGCGCGGCATCGTCGACGCGACCTACGTCCAGTCAGAGATACCGTCGCGTCACAGTCCCGGATTCACTGCGGAGGCCGACGTCACCCTCGTCCCGCCCAACGACCTCGTCGACCTCGGCGAGGCTGCCGACCGCTTCACGGTGATCGGGGCCGGGAAGACGGCGATCGACACCTGCATGTGGCTGCTCGAGGCGGGCGTCGATCCCGACCGGATCCGCTGGATCCGGGGCCGCGACCCATGGCAGCTCGACCGTGCCTTCATGCAGCCGCTCGAACTCGTCGGCGGATACATGCGGCTCCAGGCGCGGTGGATCGAGACGGCGGCGGCCGCGAAGGACGGACGCGACTTCGCACGACGACTCGAGGACGCCGGGATGTTCGTGCGGATCGACCCCTCGACCGAGCCGCTCGCGTTCCGCGGGGCCACCGTCAGCCGACAGGAGATCGACGCGCTCCGCACGATCGAGCGTGTCGTACGGGAGCGGCGGGTTCGTCGCATCAGCCGGACGGCGGTCGCCCTCGACACGGGCGACATCCCCGGTGGTCCCGGCGAGGTCTACGTCGACTGCACGGCCGCAGGCGTTCCGGCGGCGGCCCCGCGGCCGGTGTTCGAGCGGGACCGCATCACGATCCAGTACGTGGCGGTCGGCTTCCTACCCTGGTGCGCCGCCACGATCGGATTCGTGGAGTCGAGCGGCCTCGACGAGGAGAAGAAGAACCGGCTCTGCCCACCGGTCGTCTTCTCCGGAGACGTGGCGGATCTGGCGCGACTGGCCTACGCAGCGATGCAGGGTCAGGTCGCCCGAGTCCGCCACGAAGCAGTCGGCCCGTGGAGCGCCGAGTCGAGGCTGAACCCCGCCCAAGCCGCGCTCGACCACATCGACGAAGCGGACGTCGCCGACTCGCTGGCGTTCGTGGTCGAACACACGCGGGATGCGCTCAAGAACCTGGAGCGCACGACGACCGTGGCCGCGCGCACTGACTGAAGACGCCAGGCTAGCTCCTCCCACGAACGAGCTCGCCGGCGGGCCAGAGCGAAGATGCGCTTAATCGCACAAATTTGTGTGATCTCAGTCATGCGTGTATTCTGTCGGCATGCCAACAGACGCTCAGATCACCTTCGCCGACCACATGGGCCGGTTCTACGCCCGCCGCTACTCCTTCCCGCCCATGGCGGGGCGCCTTCTCGGCTACCTCGCTGTGTGCGATCCGCCGGATCCGACGATCGGCGAACTGGCCGAGGCGCTGCTCGCCAGCCGCAGCGCGATCGCCGGTGCGGTGAAGTTCCTCGAGGAGACGACGCACGCGGTGCACCGCTCGCGCATCGCCGGCGAGCGGATGGACCGAGTCCGCATCGACCTCAGCTCGCCGCAGTCGCTGGGGATGGACGTCTCCGAGTATCAGGAGCTGCTGGAGATGGCGCGCGAGGGCCTCGACGTCCTGCGCGATGCCTCCCCAGAGCGGCGTGCGGCGCTGCTGGAAATGTCGGCGTTCGCGGAGTTCCTGCTCGAGCAGCTGCCGCGGTTCCAGCAGGAGTGGGAGGCGCGGCGCCAGGTGCTCGTCGCGTCAGGCGACTTGCCCGAAATGCGCCCTGGCCAAAGGAGGCACCAATGACCGATATACGCCAGCCCGCCGTCGTCGTGACCGGTGTGCGGAAGTCGTTCGGCGAGACCGTCGTGCTCGACGGCGTCGATCTCACTGTCGCCGAGGCCACGATCTTCGCTCTCCTCGGCCCGAACGGCGCGGGCAAGACCACGATGGTGCGGATCCTCTCCACGCTCATCTCCGCCGACTCCGGAACTGTTCGTGTGGCCGGCCACGACGTCATCGGCGACCCGGACGGTGTACGCGCCTCGATCGGAGTCACCGGCCAGTTCTCCGCAGTCGACGAGTTGCTGACAGGCGCCGAGAACCTGCAGCTGATGGCCGACCTGAACCACCTCGGCCGGGCCGCCGGCAGGACGCGCGTCGCCGAGCTGCTCGATCGGTTCGGCCTCGTCGACGCCGCCACCCGGCCGGTCTCGACGTACTCGGGCGGGATGCGCCGCCGCCTCGACCTGGCGATGACACTGGTCGGCTCGCCGCGCGTGATCTTCCTCGACGAGCCCACGACAGGGCTCGACCCGCGCAGCCGCCGGCAGATGTGGGACGACATCCGCGAGCTCGCCACCGGCGGCGTCACCATCTTCCTCACCACCCAGTACCTCGACGAGGCCGACGAGCTCGCGGATCGGATCGCAGTCCTCGACCACGGCCGCATCGTCGCCGAGGGCACCCCCGACGAGCTGAAGCGGCGGATCCCCGGCGGTCACGTCCATCTCCAGCTCACCGACCCGCAAGCGTTGCGCGCGGCCGCCGCCCTGTTCGATGGCGCGACACCCGACGAGGAGCGACTCGTCCTCCGCGTGCCCGGAAACGGCGACGTCGCGTCCCTCCGTCATCTGCTCGAGCAGCTCGACGACGCACGGATCGCGGTCGAGGAGCTCTCGATCCACAGCCCCGACCTGGACGACGTCTTCTTCGCCGTGACCGGCCAACCGACCCTCGAACACGAACAGGAGGCCGCGTGATGAGCACCCTCGCCTACACCGTCAGCGATTCCACGACGATGCTCCGCCGCAACCTGCGGCGCCTGCAGCGCTACCCGTCGATGACACTGCTGCTCGTCGGCATGCCGATCGTGTTCCTGCTCTTGTTCGTGTACGTCTTCGGCGGTCAGCTCAGCCACGGCCTCGGCACCGAGTACGTCGCCGGGCAGACCGGGCACGCCGGCTACCTCAATTACGTCACGCCCGGCATCCTGCTCATGACCGTCGCCGCCGCCGTCCAGGGCACCGCGATCGTCGTCGCGATGGACATGACCGGAGGCATCATCGACCGCTTCCGCACGATGGCCATCGCCCGCTCCGCGGTCCTCACCGGCCACGTGCTCGCCAGCCTCATCCAGAGCCTCCTCAGCATCGGCATCGTGTTCGGCGTCGCGGTCGCACTCGGCTTCCGCCCCGATGCGGGCGTGCTCGACTGGCTGGCCTCGATCGGTCTGCTGATGCTGTTCGCGTTCGCGCTCATCTGGCTCGCCACCGCCCTCGGGCTCGCCGCCAAGAGCGTCGAGACCGCGAGCAACACGCCGATGTTCCTTACGTTGCTCCCCTTCCTCGGCAGCGGCTTCGTGCTCGCCGCGACGATGCCAACCGGACTCCGCCAGTTCGCCGAGTACCAGCCGTTCACCCCCGCCACCGAAACCCTGCGCGGCCTCCTCACCGGAACCCCGATCGGCAACAACGCCATCATCGCCGTCGCCTGGAGCGTCAGTATCGCCCTGGCCTCGTATCTCTGGGCCAGACACCTCTACACCAACAGGAGGTCGGCCTGACGCCGGCGGGCTCCGCGTCACGGTGCAACTACCCGCCGCGCCACCGCACACTGGCAGATGCCCCTGCAACAGAAAAGGCCCGCACAGCGGGCCTTTTCGATAGCGGGGGCAGGATTTGAACCTGCGACCTCCGGGTTATGAGCCCGGCGAGCTACCTGACTGCTCCACCCCGCGTCGCGGTCGAAAGTATAGCCCGCCGGGCTCGAATCGGCTTAGCTCGCTGCCAGCCCCGCCGCGGTCAGCGGCAGGCCGTTGGCCGTGCCGATCGCCCGCAGCTTCCCCTCCGCGCCGACGTCCCAGCCGAAGACCTGGCCGCTGTCGGCGTGCAGCGCGTAGAGGAACTGACCGTCGGAGCTGAGCGCCTCGTCCCGCAGGCCGGGCTGACCGTCGATCGTCGTCGCCGCGACCGCCTCTCGCAGCTCGAGACTGCCGTTGTCACCGATCGCGTACGTCGAGATCGTGCCGTCGCCGAAGTTCGTCACGAAGACGGTGCGGCCGTCGCCGCCGATGACCGCCCAGCACACCTCACTCCGAGTGTTTCCGACTTCGCCGCTCACCGGCGTGACGCTCGAGCGGTCGATGCGGTACGACGACGCCGAGGCCTTCCCCGCCTGCGCGCCGGCGGCTTCCGTCACGACGAGCACGCCGTCGGAGCTGATGTCGAAGCCGTACGGCGTCGGTCCACTCGAGGGATACGTGATCGCATCGGCCACGACCCCGTCGTCGGCGACGGGAAAGGCGTGGATGCTGTTCGACGCGCGGTCGGTGACCACGAGTGCCTTCGCGTGCGCGCTGAAGGCGATCTGCGCCGGATCGCTGCCGTCGGGTAGAGGCCGAACCGCTCCGGGGACCGCCACGAGACCGCCCTGCTCGACGCGGAGGCCGACGATCGCCGGTTTGTCGCCGGTGTTGAGCACCCAGACGCGCTCACCGTCGACCGCGATGCTGCGCGGTGCCGATCCGCCGGACGCGGTGATCCCGATCCGCTCGACCTCGCCGCCGACGGAGAGGAGCGTCACGTCGTCGCTGCCGGCGTTCGTCACGAAGAGCCGCTCGCCGTCGAGCACGACCGAGCTCTGTGAGGGGAGGTGCGGCGCGCCGGATCCCTTGCCTCCCGTCAGGTGCGAGCCCAGCCGCTCGAGCGACCCGTCCTCGGCGCGGGCGAACACGACCAGCTCGTTGTTGTCCGCGTCGTTCGTCTGGACATAGACGAAGCCGCGATCTCGATTGTTCATCTGAAGCTCCTTTCGTCCCTCGATGTCGCAGCTACCGTCCGCGCAGACGGTCACGCGTTACAGGGGATCTACTGGGAGCCGCGCGCGTAGGCGGGCTCGCGCGCCGCGACGCGGAACGGCGCGGTCGCCGCGAAGCCGACCGCCATGACGAGCGCGCCCGTGAGCGCGTCGAAGATGAAGTGGTTGCCGGTGACAACGATCGTCAGCATCACGAGCGCGGGATACACGACGCCCGCCGTGCGCAAGCAGCGCATTCCGCGCGTAGAGGACGACGCCGACGCCGAGCGCCAGCGCCCACCCGAAGTGAAGGCTCGGCACTGCGGCCACCGGATTGGAGAACCGCTCGTGGTGCGGCCGGCCGATGTTGACGCCGGAGTAGAGGTCGATCGTGTCCTTGATCCCGGCCTCGGCGAGCCGCGGCGGCGCCGTCGGGAAGCGCCAGTGGATGATGAGCGCGATCGCGGTCGCGAGCAGGAAGCCGTCGCGGAAGATCGAGAAGCCCTCCCGGTCGCGCCAGTAGAGCCAGATGAAGAACGCGAGCGTGACCGCGAAGTGGCTCGAGAGGTAGAACCAGTTCATCGTCCGGACGAGCTCCGGGAACCGCAGGAACCAGTCCTGGATCCCACGCTCCCACGCGAAGTGGCTCACCTGCTCGAGCCTCATCACCTGGTGCGCGTTCGCGAAAGCCAGCGGCCAGTCGGTCGGAATCACGCGCCTGAGCAGGCGATACACCTCGGCCAGACCGACGAGCAGCAGGATCTGGACCACGGGATCGAGCTTGACGAACAGGCGGCGCGTGCGACCCACGGGGGGACACTCTACCCACGCCTTTCGGGGGTACAGTCGAGGCACTGATGCGCGTCGGTGCAGTGGATATCGGCACGAATTCGACACGGCTGCTCGTCGCCGACGTGGAGGAACGGCGGCTCGCGGACGTCGAGCGAGAGACGCGTGTGACCCGACTCGGCGAGGGCGTCGACGGGCGCCGGCGCCTCTTACCTGTTCCGATCGCGCGCGTACGAAACGTCCTCACCGACTACCGCCGCACGCTCGAGCAACTGGGCGCCGAGCGCACGCTTGCGATCGCGACGAGCGCGATCCGCGACGCCGAGAACGGCGAAGCGTTCCTCGGCGAGGTGGAGTGGAGCTACGGCTTCGAGACACGGCTTCTCTCGGGCCACGACGAGGCCCTGATGGTGTTCCGCGGCGTCACGACCGACCGTCCCCTCGAGGAGGGAACGGTCATCGTCGACGTCGGCGGTGGGTCGACGGAGCTCGTCGCCGGCGGCCCGGACGGCGTCCGCTGGCACGACAGCCTCGACATCGGCTCGGTCCGCCTGACGGAACGGTTCCTGCCGTCGGATCCACCCCGGGAGTCGGAGCTCGAGGCGTGCGCCGCGGCGACGCGCGCGCTGCTCGCCGAGCGCGTCCCCGACGACGTGCGGGCGGCAACGAGGGCGGGCATAGGCGTCGCGGGCACGGTCACGAGCCTCGCGGCCCTCGCGCTCGGCCTCGACGAGTACGACCGGGATCGCGTCCACGGCTTCGAGCTCACCGCCGCCGCGCTGGACGAGCAGCTCGAGCGGCTCGCGTCTGTTCCGCTCGCGGAGCGGCGCGAGCTGCGGCCACTCGACCCGGACCGCGCGCCCGTCATCGTCGCCGGAGCCGTGATCGCCCGCGAGGTGGTCTCATTCTTCGGCCTCTCCACGCTCGAGATCAGCGAGCGCGACATCCTCGACGGCGCCGCCCTGTCCGCAGCAGAACTACCCGAACCGGAGGAGGGCGCGGCGCCGCCGGGCGCATACACTTGCTGCTGATGAGCGTCGCTGTCGCTTCGCTGGTCGCGGCCGCGTTCATCGGCTCGGGCCCCGCGAGCCCGGCCGGTGAGCGGTGCGACGCGGGCGGGACGCGGTTCCTGGTCGACAGCTTCATCAGCGCCTTCAACCGCGGCGACCCGGTCCAGCTCGACGCGCTCTTCGCGCGCGGGATGTGGTGGAAGTGGTTCGCCGTCGGCAACACGCCCGGCAAGCGCGTCCAGCGCGCCGCGCACAACCGCGGGTCCCTCATGGCGTACTTCAAGGCGCGCCACAAGAAGCACGAGCGGCTCCAGCTGCGGCTCTTCCGCTCGGCGGTGGACGGGATGGAGGGCTACGTGAACTTCAGCTACAAGCTCGTCCGCCGGGCAGACGACCTCCGCACACCGAGGCTCTACGTCGGCAAGGGCGCGATGAGCTGCTGGACCGGCAACCTCGCCCTCTGGAACATGGGCGAGGACAAGAGCTAGCCGACCGAGCCTTCCTCGAGGGGCGGCGGGTCGTCCTCCGCCAGACGGCGCTGCACGATCGTCCGCGACAGGATGCCGACAAGGCGTCCGTCCTCGACAACGGGCACGCGTTCGAGGTCGTGCTCCTCGAGCTGGTGGAACGCGTCGTCGAGATCCATCGACGCATCGAGGGTGAAGAGCGGCGGCTCTGCGATCTCGCGCAGCCTCGTCGCGGCAGGGTCGCGGCCTGAAGCCACGACTCCCTTCACGAGCGTCTTCCGCGTGACGACGCCGAGCAGCTGTCCGTGGTCGCAGACGAGCACGGCGCGGACGGCGGGATCGGAGAGACGGGCGCCGGCATCCTGCGCGGTCGCGTCGCCGTCGAGGGCTCCGGGCTCCGGGACCATCGCGTCACGGACCAGCTGCGTCACGGATAGATGCCTCGCGCCTTCAGCGCGGCCGCGACCTCGTTGATGCCCGCGACGAGCGCCGCCTGGCGCAACGAGATGCCCTTTGCGTCCGCGAGCGCCCACACGCGGTCGAAGGCGTCGGCGAGCTTGTCGGCCAGCCGCGCGCGGATCTCGTCGCGCGTCCAGAAGAGCCGGCCCAGATCCTGCACCCACTCGAAGTACGACACGGTCACGCCGCCGGCGTTCGTCAGGACGTCCGGGAGGATCAGGATGCCGCGCTCGCCGAGGATCGCGTCCGCCTCGATCGACGTCGGGCCGTTTGCGCCCTCCACGACGAGCCTCGTGTCGATGCGCGGCGCGTTCTCGGCCGTGAGCTGATCCTCGAGCGCGGCGAGCACGAGGATGTCGCAGGGCAGCTCGAGCAGCTCGTTGTTCGTGACGTGCTGGACGTCGGGGTAGCCCTCGAGCGAGCCGTGGTCCTCGATCCAGCGGCGCACCGCGTCGAGGTCGAGTCCCGCCGGAGCGTGAATTCCGCCTGACACGTCGGACACGGCCACGACGCTCGCGCCCTTGTCGTGCAGCTCCTGTGCCGCGATGCCGCCGACGTTGCCGAAGCCCTGCACGACGCAACGCTGCTCGCCGAGATCCCAGCCCAGCCGCCGGCATGCTCGCTCGATCACCATCACGACGCCGGCGCCGGTCGCCTCGCGCCGAAAGAGCGAGCCGCCGAGGGCGATCGGCTTTCCCGTGACGATCTCCGGCACTGCGTAGCCCACCTGCATCGAATAGGTGTCCATCATCCAGGCCATGGTCTGCTCGTTGGTCGCCATGTCGGGGGCGGGGATGTCGGCCTGCGGGCCGATGATCCCCATGAGCTCGCTCGTGTAGCGCCGTGTCAGCCGCTGGAGCTCGCCGGGGGACAGCTCACGCGGGTTGCAACGAACGCCGCCCTTCGCGCCGCCGTAGGGCAGTCGCAGCAGCGCGCACTTCCACGTCATCCAGACCGCGAGCGCCGTGCACTCGCCGAGCGTGACGTGCGGGTCGTACCGGATCCCACCCTTCGTCGGCCCGAGCACGCTCGAGTGCTGGACGCGGTAGGCCGGGAAGACGCTCACGTGCCCCGCGTCCCGACGAATCGGGACGCCGACCATTACCGCGCGTTCCGGGTAGCGCAGCCGCTCGGCGATCGACTCGTTGACCTCCGCGTACGGGATCGCCTGCTCGAACTGCGTCAGAGCCGTGCGGAAGAGCGGCGTGTCCCATTCGAGATGCCCCTCTTCCGCGGAGAGCTCTTCGATCGCCACGCTCGGAGTCTAGGCGCGCGGAGCGACCGGGCTATCCTGCGTTCGCCGGGGTGGCGAAACTGGTGATACGCGCCCGACTTAAAATCGGGTGTCCCCGTAGCGGGGCGTGCGGGTTCGAATCCCGCCCCCGGCACTGCCGGCCGCGTTACTCGCCCGGCGAGAAGGCGTAGCTCGACGGGATCTTCGCCGGCGGCTTGCCGACGACGACCGAGATCTGCTGGTGCGGCTCGAGCACGAGGTCGGCCGGGTTCCCCGTCTGCTGTTTGCCGTCGACGTACCACTTCACGTCGCCGCAGTACCCGCCGACGCAGTTCTTGTCGAGGAAGACGCCCCACTCGGCGAAGAACTTGCCGAGGGAGAAGTCCTCTTCCTTCTGCGCCTCGATGTGGATCACGCCCCGGTTGTCGTGCGTGTGGAGCTCCGTCAGGTAGCCCGCGCCGGGGTTGATCCCGATGAGGGCCGGAATGGGGACGCGCTTGCCGTTCACGAAGATGTCGAGGTGGGCGTGATCGTGGCGGACCAGGCCCTCGTGGCCGGGCAGCGTCGTCAGCCCGAGCGGCGCCAGACGGTCGGCGAGGTTCGTGTAGTCGACCGGCCAGGGCGCCTTCGTCTTCCGGACGCCTGGGAGGTTGTTGAAGTTCGTCGACGATGTCGTCGTCTTCGTCCCGCCGCCGTCGTCCCGGAGGAGGACGACCCCGAGGATCGCCGCCGCGACGAGCGCCGCCGCGATCGCGCCGACCGCGAGGTAGACCCACGTCGGTCGTGCCGAGCCGCCGGCCGTCCCGCCCCGGCGGGCATCCCGGCGCTGCTGCGGGACCTGAACCTTTTTGGGAGGCGGCGGGGTGCGAACCTTCTTGGCCAAAGCGGAAGCCAGGGTACCGGCAGAGGCGGCGCGAGTGGCTGACCTTCGTGGGTCAAATAGAAGCCCGCAACGTGCGCGATTTTCTCGGACGGGTCGCTCTTGACGACGTGTCCGCGGGCTGCGTATGCTGCGCGAGCCAAAGCCGATGAACCCTCGGGTTCGCCGGCTTTGGCGTTTTTTGTGCCCTCGTAGCCGAGCGCCGTCCGACCTCCGCTCTACCGTTCGTCGGCCCGATGGTCGACGTGGTCCTCATCCTGCTGCTCGGCGCGGGTCTCGCCGCCGTCCTCGCCCTCGTGGGGCGGGCGATGATGCGCGAGCTCGGCGCCCTGCGTACTGACTCCAGCGCACAGCTCGCGGAGCGGAACGCCGAGGTCGACCTGCGTCTCCAGGGGATCGTGGAGACGATGGATCGGAGGCTCGGGGAGCTCGACTCGAAGGTCGACCGCCGGCTCGAGAGCGCCTCCCAGACCACCAGCAAGATCCACGAGCGCCTCGGGAAGGTGGACGAGGCGACGACGCAGATGCTCGAGCGCGCCAAGGACCTCGCCCGGCTCGAGCAGGCCCTCCGCCCGCCGAAGGCCCGCGGGGGCTTCGGCGAGCTCCTGCTGGAGAATCTGCTCCGCGATCGGCTGCCGCCATCCGCGTACGAGATGCAGCACACGTTCGACTCGGGGGAGCGCGTCGACGCGCTCGTCCACGCCGACCGCAGCATCCCGATCGACTCGAAGTTCCCGCTCGACAACTTCATCCGGGTCGTCGAGGCCGAGAGCGACGACGAGCGGGTGCTCGCCGAGCGCCAGTTCGGCCGGGACGTCAAGCAGCACATCGACGCGATCGCGTCCAAGTACATCCGGCCCGACGAGGGCACGTACGACTTCGCCTTCATGTACATCCCGGTCGAAGCCGTGTACTACGAGCTCGCCTGCGGCAAGACCGGGGCGCTCCTGTCGTACGCGCACGAGCGGCGCGTCTTCCCGGTTTCGCCCACGACGTTCACGGCGTACCTCCAGGTGATCGCTCTCGGCCTGCGCGGCATGCAGATCGAGGAGCACGCGCACGAGGTGATGGCCTACGTCGCCGAGCTCCAGCGTGACTTCGACCGCTTCGCCGACGACTTCGACAAGATCGGCACCCACATCGGGCACGCGCAGTCGAAGTACCACGAGGCGGGCAAACGCCTCGACCGGCTTGAGACGAAGCTCGAGCGGGCGGTCGAGGAACAGGAAGAGCTCGAGGCGGAGGCCGTGCTCGAGTTGCCGGGCCTGTCGGCCGACGCTGCCTGACGCGGCCGAGCTAGAAGCGCAACAGCGCGCCGATCCCCTCGACCGGCGCGAGATCCTCGTGGTGCTTGATCGCCCACACGGAGCCGCCGTGCGCGAGCGTCTGGTGCACGGCGAGGTCGAGCGCAGCATCCGTGCGTTCGAGCCGCGTCCCGTCGAGCGGACAACTCCCCTCCGCCCCGGCCGCGCGACCGCATGCGGGACAACGCCAGGCTTCCCGGTCTGCGCCTTCCTGGAACAGCAGAACGTCGACACGGGCGTCCGACGCCGCCTCGAGCGTCTGATCCCAGCCTGACGACGCACGGCCGTGTCGGCCCGTCTCCTCGCGCCAGCGGTCGATGGCCTCGGCCTCGTCCTTCTTCAGCGCCTGATGAAGGATGGGGGTGACAGCATCGAGCAGTTCATTCGGCGACGCGTTCGACTGCGCCTGCGTCCAGCCGACGACCGCATCATGCGCCTCCTTCGACAGCTCGGCCATGAACTCCGAGCGCATCTCGTCGGCGCACACGAGGACGATCTTCGGCGAGTGCATCCTCCGCCGGCTGCGGTCGAGCTGTTCGGCCACCCCCTTCAGGTGCTCCTGGACGAGCTTCTCGATGTGCCGGCCGTAGCGCGACTGCGACCAGCCGCCCTGGTCGTGCTGCCCCGGCTGCTCGTCGAAATGCTCCGCGATTTCTTCGAGCCGTCCCGCGCGCAGGCGGAACAGCTGTCCTTGCTCTCGTCCGACGACCGCGACAATGGTCCCGTCCGCCCGCGCGACCAGTGGGATGAGCGGCGCAACGTAGAACTCGCGTCCGACCTTGACCGTGTCGGGAACCGAGTCGGTCAGAGGGAGCGTAAACCAGTAGTTGTCGAGCGCGGCGGCGAAGACGACGAGGCCCCTGGCACCGTCGCGGTCGAAGTCGTCGTCGAACCAGCGGGCGATCCGATCGAAGTCACGCTGCAGCGCGCCGCGCTGCTCGTGGGTGAGGTCTGTTCGGTCCGCTTTCTCCGCCGCGGTGAGCAGCGCGTTCATCCGGGCGTGCGCATCGCTCGCGGTCGGGACCTCGGACGGATCGAGATTGACGTGGAGGCTGATCGCGCAGCCCTTTTCGGCTCGAAAGCCCGCCAGCTCCCGAAGGAGCGACCAGTTGACGGTTCCGGCCATCAGCGGCTCCTACGTACCATGAAGGCGGCGATTCTATGCATCAGCAAGAGCTTTTCACGGTCGGCCACGGCGTCAAGGCCTGGGGTGAGCTCATCGCCACGTTCCAGTCGGCAGGTTGCGAGACGCTGGTCGACGTGCGTCGGCTCCCGTTCTCTCGGCGCAATCCACAGCTCAACCAGGGCTCGGTGCGTGCGCGTCCGCGCGTTCCGGAGCTACGCGGCCCGAATGCGCACTCCCGGATGGCAACGGGCGCTGAAGACGGAGGCGGCCCGGCCCAGGCCGTGCTTCATGTGCGCCGAGACCTCCTGGGAGCGCTGCCACCGGCGGCTGATCTCCGACTTCCTGGCCGCCAAGGGCCACTCGGTCGTCCACCTCGTCGGGGCCGGACAACGGGAGCCCCACCGGCTCTACCATGGGAGTGAAGCCCGCGACGGCTGCCTCTTCCTCTGCGGGCAGGCCGTCGGCTAGGAAGCCTCAGCCGACCCGATTCGTTTAATACAGCGGAGGGGAAGTTGAAGACCATGACTCGAGAAGACGTGCGCGACCTGATCATCATCGGCGGCGGCCCGGCCGGCTACACGGCCGCGCTCTACGCTGCCCGCGGCAACCTGAAGCCGCTCGTTATCGAGGGGTTCAATTGGGGCGGTCAGCTGATGATCACGAGCGACGTGGAGAACTACCCCGGGCTACGCCGACGGCATCCTGGGCCCGGAGATGATGCAGGACTTCCGGCGCCAGGCCGAGCGTTTCGGCGCCGACTTCATCACCGACGACGTCACGAAGGTCGACTTCTCGGAGCGGCCGTTCCGCATCTGGGTCGGGAACGACGAGTACAGGGCCAAGGCCGTGATCGTCGCGACCGGCGCGAGCGCGCGACAGCTAGGCCTCGAGTCCGAGCAGCGGCTCCAGGGTCGCGGTGTCTCGTACTGCGCGACCTGTGACGCCGCGTTCTTCCCCGAGAAGCACGTGGTCGTCGTGGGCGGCGGCGATTCTGCGATGGAGGAAGCGACCTTCCTCACGCGATTCGCCGCGAAGGTGACCGTCGTCCACCGGCGCGACGAGTTCAGGGCCTCCCAGATCATGCTCGACCGCGCCCGCGCCAACGAGAAGATCGAGTGGATCACGAACGCGGTCGTCGACGAGGTGCTCGGCGAGGATCGCGTCACCGCCGTTCGCCTGCGCGACACGAACACCGACGAGACGTGGGAGATCGAGGCCGACGGCGTCTTCGCCGCGATCGGCCACGACCCGAACACGGCGCTCTTCCTCGACCAGATCGACCACGACGAGGCCGGCTACCTCATTACCCAGCCACGCTCGACCGAGACGAACGTGCCCGGCGTCTTCGCCGTCGGTGACGTCCAGGATCACGTCTACCGGCAGGCGGTCACCGCGGCCGGCTCCGGCTCGATGGGCGCGCTCGACGCCGAGCGGTACCTCGCGGCCCTCGAGGGACATGAGCACACCGCGCTGACGGCGCCTCGTCCCGAGGCCGAGACGGCCGAGGTCTAGCCGACCTCCCGACTACCCTCGGCCGGTATGGCCGAGTGGATCGACCTGCTCGATCCCGACGAGGCCGAGCTCCGCAAGCACGCTCCGGTCAAGCTCGAGCCGTCGGTGGTTCAGCGATTGCTCGAACCGGCGCACGGGCCCGAAAGGGCGCGGCCGAACTTCAAGGCACACGGCGAGTACGTCTTCGGCGTGCTGCTCGTGGCGGTGCTCGACCGCGATCGCGACCTCCTCTACTACCAGGAGGTCGACCTCGTGATCGCGCGCAGCTCCGTGCTCACCGTGCGCAAGACCCCGCAGGACGGCGAGCCGTTCGACTCGTCCAAGGTCCAGGAGGTGTGCGAGGCGAAGACGCACGTCCCGCCCGGGATGGTCACGTACCACATCGTCGACGAGGTGGCGGAGAGGTTCCTCGACCTCCTGGACGACCTCGACTCGGAGATCGACGAGCTCGAGGAGAACATCGACCGGTGGCCGTTCGACAGGTCACGCGTTCGGCTGTCCGAGATCCGGCACGACCTTCTCGACATCCGCCGGACTCTGGCGCCGACGCGCGACGCCGTGCGCAGCGTCGTCGACGGCCGCGTCGACGTCGACCATGGGCTGATGCACAAGGAGGTCTTCCCGGAGAACGTCGAGCGGGCCTTCGCCGGTGTCCTCGACAAGCTCTTGCGCGCGAACGAGTCGCTGGAGTTCGCGCGCGACCTGCTCGGGTCGGTGCGCGACTACCACGCGACACGCATCGCGACCGAGCAGAACGAAGTGGCGAAGCGGCTCACGGCGATCGCAGCGATCCTCCTCTTCCCCACCTTCATCGTCGGCGTCTACGGCCAGAACTTCGACCACATGCCGGAGCTCCACTGGCGCTTCGGCTACGCCTTCTCCTGGGCCATCATCATCGTGATCACGATCGCCCAGGTCGTGTACTTCCGCCGGAAGAAATGGCTCTGACCGTCAGTCCTGGGAAGACGCGCCGGCGCTACCCTGCCCGACAGTGCCGTACTTCATCTGCCCGAACTGCAAGAACCGATCCATCGACCACGACCGCCTGCAGGAGCTCGACGACGTGCCGGTCGCATGCGAGCGCTGCGGCTTCGGATTCCTCTTCGAGCTGATGGACGACTACTACCCGGCGCCCAATGCGGGCTTCGTCGTCTGCGACCGCGACGGGCGCGTGCTCGCCTCCGGCCGCGGCGTCTTCGAGCTGTCCGGCTTCCGGGAGCAGGACCTCCTCGGCTCGGACCTCGTGGAGCGGCTCGGGCTCTCCGGGTTCCAGGATGGGCAGAACCCGGCCAAGCTCGCCCTCGAGTGGGGCGTCCGCCGCCTCGGGGAGAAGCTCAAGCTCAGGACGCGTGCGGGACAGGAGAAGCCGGTCGTCGGCGACTTCTTCCCGGCCTACGACGAGGACGGCGGCCTCCTCGTCGCGCTCACACCACACGGCTGACGTACGCCGACGTGACGTAGCGGAGCTCGACCCGGCCGCGTTCGGCCACCATGGTGCGCAGCCGCTCCTCGAGTGCTGCGCGTTCCTCGTCACTCGACGCGGCGACGAAGCTGATCGAGCCGATCCGGCCGACGAACTGGTCGCTGTCGAGGACGTCGGTGAAACGGAAGTCCGCCTGCGCGACCGACTCGAGCAACGGCGTCTCCGCGAGCGGGACCTCCCAGGAGGTCGCCCCGGGACGGTCCGGCGGCGCGAGCGGCGCGATCGCACTGCTGATCGCCTCCTGCAAAGGGTCATCGGGATCGCGCCGGTTCCAGATCAGCGCGAGCCTCCCGCCCGGACGGAGGACGCGATGGATCTCCGCGACCGCCTCGTCGTGGCGGAACCAGTGGAACGCCTGCCCCGCCGTCACCGCGTCGACGGAGTCGTCCTCGAGCGGGATCGCCTCGGCGGCGCCGATCCGGGCGTCGACGTCCGGGACCGCGCGCACGAGCTCGGCCAGCATCGCCTCACCGGGCTCCACCGCGATGACCATCGCGCCGGTCCCGGCGAGCGCCCGCGTCAGCTTCCCAGTGCCAGCGCCGAGGTCGAGCACGGTCCGGCCCGCACGTAGGTCGAGCTCACGCCGCAGCCACTCGACCGCCTCGGCGGGATACTCCGGCCGCGTTCGCTCATAGAGCGCGGCGACCTGTTCGAACGGACGCGCCTGAGGATGCTGGAGCTCAGACACGCGACGACGGGCAAAGGTCGGTGAGGACGCAGTCCTCACAGCGCGGGGCGCGTGCGATGCACACACGCCGGCCATGCCAGATGAGGAGGTGCGGAAAGGCGCCCCAGTCCTCGCGTGGGACGAGCCGGATCAGGTCGCGCTCGATCTTCACGGGGTCATCCTGCTTCGTCAGCCCCAGTCTCTGCGACAGACGCCGCACGTGCGTGTCCACGACGACCCCCTGCGGCTCGCCGAGCTCCGCCGCGACGACGTTGGCAGTCTTGCGCGCCACGCCCGGCAGGCGGACGAGCTCCTCGAGGCGACTCGGCACGTTCCCGTCGTACTCCTCCAGGAGCATCCTCATCGTGCCGCGGATGGACTTCGCCTTCTGACGGTAGAAGCCGGTGGCGAAGATGTCCTGCTCGAGCTCCTCGGGCGGCACGGCGAGATAGTCCTCCGGCCGCCGGTACTTCACGAACAGCTTCTCCGTGACGCGGTTGACGTTCACATCAGTCGTCTGCGCGGAGAGCATGACCGCGACGAGCAACTCGAGATCCGAACGCGACCTCAGCGCGATCGTGGCGTCGGGATGCGCGGCCTTCAGCCGCTCGATGACCGGGCGGATGCGCGCGCGTTTCGGGCCGACGCGCTTCCGCGCCTCGTGGACGTAGCTCCGTGCCATCGGTGGCGCAGACTAGACCGCGGCCAGGGCGCGCTCACCGAACGACCCGCTCCGCAGCCGTGGGCCGGCGCAGATCACGTCGAGGGCGGGACAGCCGGCGCAGATGAACTCGTCTGGCGACGGCCTGAACTCTCCGGCGTTGATCTTCGCGATCGCGGCGCTCAGCTCGTCCTCGAGCCCGCCGAGCTCGTCACGCGTGAACATCCTCGTCACCACCGCGTCGGGACGTTCGAGGAAGTGGTAGACGACCTCCACCTGCTGTGCGCCCGCGCGGAAGCACGCGAGCGCGTAGACGAGGCGCTGAAGGTGGTAGTCCGTCTCGACGATCTCGTCGGGCGTTCCCTCCTCGAGCGAGTTCGTCTTGTAGTCGACGACCACGGCGCGGTCGCGGTCGAGCTGCAGGACGTCGAGCCGGCCGCGAAGGAGCACGCCGTCGTGCTCGAAGGCGAAGGGACGCTCCGGCTGCGCACCCGGCAGCCCTGCGACGCGGCGGGCGAGCTCCGACTCGCAGTAGGAGCGCACGAAGCCGGAGATCCGCTCCAGCTCACGTTCGTCGACGGTCGGGTACCAGCCGCGGACGTGCTCGGAGAGATCCTCGGGCGGCAGCGGGTCGTCGAGGTCGACGAGCTCGAGCAGGCGGTGGACGGCGTCGCCGATCTCCGTCGCGGCCAGGCCCGACGAGCCCGGAAGCGCGCCGGTGCCGTCCGTCGGGCGCATGCCGACGATCCGCTCGGCGTAGTAGCGGTACGAGCAGCGGTCGAACAGCGCGAGCGCGCTGAACGAGAGCCGGCGCACGCGATGGAGCGGTGGGCTCGGCACCTCGGCGAGCGGAGGGAGCGCCGGGATCATCGCCGGCAACAGGACCTCGCCCGCCTCGTCGAACAGCGCCAGCTGCCCCGGCTCTGTCGCAGGCTCCTCGACGGCCTTCGCAGGCGGCTCCGCGAACCGGTCGACCCGCAGGATCACGCGCGCACCGTCGCGCTCGAGCTCGACAGGGTCGCTTCCCGCGTCCTCGATCGCCGTCCGCGCATCGAGCCGTCCGAGCACCCAGCCGATCGGCGTCGTCTCGTCGGCGGCGCGCGTCGCGTCAATCGACCCGGACACGATGAGCCGGTCGATCGCCCGCGTCATCGCGACGTAGTAGAGACGGAGTCGTTCCGCCCGCTCCTCCTCCTTGCGCGCCTCCCGGACCTCGTCGTACGAGTACGCGCCGCGACGCGTGCTCGTGATCGGGTCGGCGACGCGGAAGCCGAAGCGCCCGTCCGAGAGCGCGAGGATCTCGTCGGACGGAGGCGGAGCCTTGTCCCGTCCCGCGTCCGCGACGATGACGACCTTGAACTCGAGCCCTTTCGCCGCGTGGATGGTCAGCAGGCGGACGGCGTCGCCTCCCTCCTCTTCGGCCACCGCCTCGAGCTCGCGTGCCCCGACCGCCTCCTGGCTGCGGACGAAGCGGACGAAGCCCTCGACGTCCGGACCGCGCAGCTCCTCGTATGAGCGCGCGAGCCGCGCGAGCTTCCGCAGATTTGCGTAGCGCCGCCGGCCGTCCCACTTCGCGAGCACGGCGAGGTCGTAGTCGTGCTCCGCGACGATCCGCTCACACAAGCGCTCGAGTGAAAGCCGCGCGAGCCCTGCTGCGAGACGGTCGTAGCGCTGCCGGAATGCGCGGAGCAGCTGCGCGTCGCGAGTCGGGAGCGTCTCCGGAAACTCGCGCTCGAGTGCGACGAACAGCGGACGACGCGGTGCCGCTTTTCGCAGGAGCGCCAGCCCGTCGTTCGAGATCCCGACGAACGGCGACGCGAGCACGGAGACGAGAGCCTCGTCGTCGTAGCGGTTGCGCAGCAGGCGAAGGTACGCGAGGAGGTCGACGACCTGCTGCTGGCCGAAGTAGCCGCGGCCGGTGCCGCGGTATGTCGGGACACCGAGCGAGCGGAGCTCCTCCTCGTACCACTCCGCGTCGGTCCCGGCCGCGAAGAGGAGGACGATCTCGCCCGGCACGGCCGCGCCCGAGTCGATGAGCTCCCGGATGCGGTGCGCGATCGCCTGTGCCTCGCCGCGCCGCCAGTGGAGGTCGGTGTCCGAATAGGAGGCCTTGTCGGTGACGAGGAGCTCGACCGGAGCGCCGAAGACCGGATCGGGGAAGTCCCCGGAGGCCGCGAGCGCCTGGAACTCGTCGCCGAAGGCGGGCCCGAAGAGGTGGTTGACGACGGCGAGAACCTCAGGCCTGGAGCGGTAGTTCATCGTCAGCGGCAGCACACCGCCGCGTGCATCGTCGCGCCGCTCGCGGAACACCTGAACGTCGGCGTGACGGAAGCCGTAGATCGACTGGAACTCGTCGCCGACGAAGAAGCGCTCGCACTCCCCGGCGCCGGCGAGCAAGTCGATGAGCTCGCACTGGAGGCGGTTCGTGTCCTGGAACTCGTCGACCATGATCGAGCGGAAGCGCAACTGCTCCCGCTCGCGAATCGCGGCGTCGTCGCGGAGCAGGTCGCGCGCCCGCAGCTGGAGGTCCTCGAAGTCGAGAGCCGACTCGCGGTCCTTGCCCTCCTGGTACGCGGCCGCGAAGCCTGTGAGCAGCGCCTGGAGCAGGTCGCGGTCGTGCGCCGCGAGCTCGTCGAGCGCCGCCTGCTCGACGGCGGTGCGCGCCTCCTCGAACGAGGCTGCCCGCTCGCCGCGCAGCCGGAGGTCGCCGAGATCGAAGAGCCGGTCCGCTCGCGTGTCGTTGTCGACGAGCGAGATCGCGTCACGGGCCGTCTCGCGCATCTTCGCGCTCGCTCCGACGTCGTCCGCGAGGCACTCGGCGGCGACGCGGAAGTCCTTCGCCGACGCGTCGAGGCTCGGCCGCTCTCCGAGCTCGAGGACGAGCTCCCGTCCCGCGGATCGCAACGTCTCGAACACGCCGGTGAGCATCCGCCGCAGGCCGTCCGCGCCGTAGACCGCCAGCAGGCGAAGCCGCTCGGGATCGTCGCCGGCGCAAAAGGCGGTGAGCGCCGCCTCGAACGCCTCGCCCCGGAGCACCCGGCCCTGGCTCTCGTCGAGCACGCGGAAGCGCGGGTCGACACCCGCCGCGAATGGATGCGACCGAAGCAGCCGGTGGCAGAACCCGTGGATGGTCGAGATCCACGCGCCGTCGAGCGCGCGCGCGAGATCGGGACGGCCGCGCTCGACGAGACGCGCGCGGATCCTGCTGCGCAGCTCGCCCGCCGCCTTCTCGGTGTACGTGATGACGAGGATGGAGTCGACGTCGACCCCCTCGTCGCAGACCGCGCGCGCGAACCGCTCGACGAGCACACGCGTCTTCCCGGTCCCGGCCCCCGCCGAGACGAACACGAGCCCGGTCGCGTCGACTGCGCTCTGCTGCTCCGGGTTGAGCTCGAGCTTCATGCGCGCCTCACCCGGCACATGGAGTAGAGCTCGCACCACGTCGGGCAGTCGCCGCTCTTCGGGTCATGGCGGATGTCGCCGGCGCGCACGCGCTCGACCATCTCCACCGCGAGCCCGCGCGCCCGCTCGACCTGGCTCCAAAAGGCGTCCTCGTCGAGGTAGTCGTTCTTTGCGAAGCCCGGCACGCCGTCTTCGCGCGCGCCGGCGCGAAGGAGCCCGCGTGCCTTCCGCTCGCCCGACAGCGGTCGATAGAGCCCGCCGAGCGGCTCGATCCCGACGAGGTCGCGCAGCACCAGCATGTAGAGCGGGATCTGGAGCTTCTTCTCCTGCTCGATCTGCGCCGCCGAGTGCGCGTGCTTGCCGGCCTTGTAGTCCTGGACGATCCCACGTGCGCTGTAGGGATCGATGTCGATCCGGTCGATCCTCCCGGAGAGGGTCAGACCCTCCGCGAGCTCGAGGCCGCGCTGGAGCTCCGGGGCGGCGCGCTCGGACCCGAACAGGACCTCGAACCGGCGCGGGACGAGTGGCGCCTCCGACGCTGCGTCTTCGCGCACGAATGCCTCGAGGTCGCGCCAGAGCCCGTGGCGGAGCTCGCGCTCCTGGAGCTCGGTGAGCTCCACCCGCTGGCCCTCGACGGCCTCGTCGAGGCAGCGGCGGAGGAAGGCGACCGCGTCTTCGACCCGGTCGGCCTCGAGGCGCTCGACGCCAAGCTCCTTCGGCAGCTTCGAGTAGAAGCGGGACAGGACCTGGTGCGCGATCGACCCGCGCATGCGCGCGTCGACCCGCGCGTCGATGTTCTTCGGGTCGATGAGGCGCTCGAGGAACCAGATGGACGAGCAGTCGGCGAATCGCTCGAGCTCGGTGACGCTGAACGACCCCTTCGCCTGGAGGTCCGCGAGCACGGCGGGATGCGTGATGCGCGTCGGGCGCTCGAACGCCCCGAGCGCACGCCGAAGGCGGCGCTCCCAACCGTTTGCGTCGGCGATCGACTCCGCGGCGGAGCGGTCCTCGGAAGCGCCGAGCGCGATGGCGCGAAGCCGTTCCCGCTCCGTCGGCGCCGCATCGATGGGCCAGGTGAGCTCCGACAGCGGCCGGCGCCGCGTCCAGCGGACGACGTCGTCCCGCGGGAACAGCGTCTGGACCTCGTCCCAGAACGGGCTCGCCTCGCGCGGGCTGCCCTCGTCGTTCGCAGCCTCGCGGACGAGGTAGACCCGTTTCGTCGCGCGCGTGCACGCGGTGTAGAAGAGGTAGCGGTCGCGCGCGACCTGGTCGGGGCGCGTGAGCCGCGAGCGCGAACGTGCGTCGAGATCGCGCCGCGCGTCGTCGCCCAAAAACGGCGATTCGTGGCCGCGCCGGGGCAGGCTCCCCTCCTCCAGCCCGAGCACGAAGACGATCTCGAACCGCCGCGTCCGCGCACGCAGGAGGTCGACGACCGCCACACGGCCCGCCTCGCCGGTCGAGGCGCGACGCACCTCGGTGCGCTCGAGGGCATCGACGACCTCCTCGGGTGAGAGCGAGCCGTCGAGGTCCGACCAGCCGCGCAGCTCGCCGACGAGGCGAAGGACGGCCTCGTGCGCCCGCAGATCCTGGCGCGAGTGCTCGCCCACCGGCGGGGACTCGACGCCGTGCGCGGCGCGAATCATCGAGCGTGTCAGCGATTGCACCGCGTCGAGCGGAGACGGAGCCGACCGCAGCGCCTCGAGCACAGGCAGCGGCTGGCCGTCGCGGAGCCGCACGGTCTCCTCCTCGACCCGTTCCGGCGACTCGACGGCGCGTCCGCGAAGGCGCCCCTCGAGGAAGTCGACGTTCTGCCGCGCGAAGCCCGAGTAGGGCGAGCGGAGGAAGGCGTAGAGGTCGCGGCGACCGCCGCCGAGCCACGCGAACCGCAGGACGCTGAGCAGCGCCTGCCCGAATGGAATCCGGTCGAGGCGCGTGTAGGCCTCGAGCGCATACGGGACCCCGAGCGACCCGAGCGCCGTCTCGAGCGGCGCCTGCCAGCGCTCGAGCGAGGGGCAGACGATTCCGATCTGCTTCCGCCGGCACGCCGGAGCGCAGGAGCGAGAGCAGCTCGTCGCCGACGACCTCGAGCGCGCCGCGCGTCCCGGCAGTCTCGAAGAAGCGAAGGGCACCGCCGATCGGCGGAGGATCAGGATCGTCATCCGCCGGCGTCTCGAACAGCCGCCGCTCGAGGTACGCGAGCGCGGGCTCGGCAACCTGGTCGAAGCCCGGCGGCAGCTCGTCGATCCGGCCGTCGGCGAGGCCGGAGAGATCGTCCATCGTGCGCGCGAGCGACGCGAAGACGGGGCGCCCGGGCTCGTACGGGACCGAGACCGTTACCTCGGTGCGCCCGGCGAGCGCGTGGAGCAGCGCCCACTCCGCGCCCGTCAGATCCTCGAACCCGTACGCGAAGACCGGCTCGCCGGCCCAGGCGTCGAGCTCCTCCGCGACACGCTCCGCCGCGCGGCGGCGGACGCAGGTCGGCGTCCCAGAGCTCGAGCCGGTCGAGCTCGGCGCGGTACGCCGCCGTAGAGGGAGCCGAGCTCACCCTCGAGGTCGTTCGGGTCGAGGAGCCCGGATTCGAGCTCCCCGATGACCGCCAGGAGCGCGTCGGCGAAGCCGCCGAACCGCGCCGACCGCCCGAGGCCGTTGAGCGACCGCCCGGCGAGCGCACGGCGGACGACGAGCCCGCGCTGCGTCTCCGTGGCCACGGGCCGCGACTCGCCACCGCCCCGCGCGAGCAGGCGGAAGATGTCGTCGAAGGTGCCGATGGAGCCGGCGAAGAGCGCCGGCTGGATCTCGAGGAGGTCGCGCTCGACACGCTCGACGTCCGACCGGTTCGGCACGATCAGATACGGCTCCCGTGGAAGCGCCTCGAGGTAGCGGCGCAGCAGGAGCGCCACCTTCCCGGCGTTCGCCGGTCCGGTGATGAGGTTCAGACCCAACCGACCCACTTTACTCGGGGCCTCAGACGGCCCCCGAACGGCCCCGCGCGAGCTTCGGAGAGGGTTTACGCGGCTGCCGACTTCGGCCGTCGACCACGCCGCGCGACCGCTTGGCCGGGCATCTTGCCGGCGCAGTCGTCGCAGAGATCGGCCTGCTTCGAGCCGCGCCTCGCGTCGGTGAAGTTGATGCGCATCACTGCGCCCTTTGCCTCTTCGACTTCCTTGCCACAGTTGTCGCAGACCAGTCTCGTAACGCGCGCCACGGATTTCCTCCTCAAGAGCCGATTGAGTCGGGAGTGAGCTTACCGAAAGGCCTACGAAATCTAGGCGGCAACGCGTGACTGCTTTATGCGCCACGAGCGCAACAGGCTGAGCAGGGACTGTTCTTCCGGGTCTAGTCCGAGATCGCGGGCACCGACGACGCGTAAATGGCGGGGCCGGAAATCCTCGATAGTTGTGCCGTCGAGATACTGGTCGATCACGGCCGGACTGACGTACGAGCCGCGCGCGACCGCGGGCGTGTTCCCGAGCTGCTCGCCGACCCGCCGCATCGCCGCGGCCACTCCGCGCTTCGCCTCGGCGTCGGACTCGACCGGCCCGCGCTCGGCGAGGGCGATCGCAGCGATGAGGGTGCCACCCCAGGTGCGAAAGTCCTTTGCGGTGAACTCGTCGCCGAGGTATTCGCGGACGTAGTCGTTGAGGCGTGCGCCCGTGAGGCTGCAGATGCCTCCGTCCCACTCGTAGCGGAAGAGCCGCCGCCCGCCTGGAAGCGTGAGCAGCTCCTCCATCGCCTCGGCGAGCTCGGCGTCGACGAGCGTCGTCCTGATCTCCGCGCGATGCTTGCCGCGGAAGCGGAACGCGATCTGCTTGCCGCGGACACGCACGTGGCTCTTGTTGAGCGTCGTGATCCCGAAGGTCTTCGACTCCTTGGCGTAGCGCTCCGAGCCGACTCGGAACCACGCACGGTTCACGAGCCGTGTCGCGACCGCACTCACGCGGTCGCGGTCGAGCGTCTCGTTGTCCATGTGCTCCGCCATCGCCGCGCGCAGCTCGGGCAGGCGCTCGGCGAACAGGATGAGCCTGTCGAACTTCGCCTGGTCCTGCTGGGCACGGAAGGTCGCGTGGTAGAGGTACTGCTTCCGTCCCGCGGCGTCGACGCCGGTCGCCTGCAGCTTCGCGCCGGGCCGCGGCGAGATCCACACGTCCTTCCAGGCCGGCGGGATGACGAGCGCCTTGATCCGCTCGATCTTGTCCGTGTCGGTGATCCGCTTTCCGCGCGCGTCGAAGTAGCGGAAGCGTCCGCGCGAGCCCTCCCTTCTCCAGCCCCCCGTCCTCGGCATGCCCGCCGTTAGTCTCCGCAGCCGTGCAGGTCAAAACGATCGTCGTGCTCGAAGGGGACGAGACCGGCCAGGAGCTCCTCGAGGAATCGCTCCGCGTCCTGGCGCCGGAGGTCACCGGGCTGGAGCTCGAGTTCCCACGCTTCGACCTCTCGCTCGAGAACCGGCGGGCGACGGACAACCGGGTCGTGCACGAGGCGGCGCAGGCGATCCGCGAGCACGGCTTCGGCCTCAAGGCCGCGACGATCACGCCGGAGGGACGCGACGACGTCGGCTCCCCGAACCGGCTGCTGCGGGAGGAGATCGGCGGGCGCGTCATCGTCCGTACCGGACGTCGCATTCCAGGTGTCGTCCCGTTCGGCGGGGTCCATGCACCGATCTCGATCGTCCGCATGGCGGTCGGCGACGCGTACGGCGCGAAGGAGTGGCGCGAGGGAGAGGGCGACGACGAGGTCGCCTTCCGCACGGAGCGCATCGAGACGGCGCATCTGCCGCGCGGTCGCCGAGTTCGCGTTCCGACAGGCGGAGGACGCCGGCGCGAAGGTCTTCGGCGGGCCGAAGTACACGGTGAGCCCGACCTACGAGGGGATGCTGAAGGAGGAGATGGACGCGGCGGCTGCACGCCATCCGGAGGTGCCGTACGAGCCACAGCTCATCGACGCCACGTTCGCGCTCCTGATCGCCGCGGCGGGCGATCCGCTCGTGATTCCCGCGCTCAATCGCGACGGGGACATCCTCTCCGACCTCGTCCTGCCGCTCTTCGGCTCGATCGCCGGATCGGAGTCGCTGCTCGTCGCCTTCGACGAGGATTACCGCACCCGCGCGGTGATGGCCGAGGCGGCGCACGGCACCGCGCCGTCGTTGCGCGGAAAGAATGTCGCCAACCCGATGGCGATGATCCTCGCCGGCGCGGCGCTCCTGGCCTACGGCGACGACGTCGCGCGACAGGCCGGCCGCGCGATCCGCGAGGCCGCCCTCGAGGCCGTGTCACAGGGCATCCGTACGGCCGACCTCGGTGGGCACGCCGGCACGACCGAGTTCACCGACGAGGTGATCAGCCGGACGCGCTCGAAGCTCGAGGTCTGGGCCTCGCTCTAGCCGAGCGCTGCGGCGGGCGCCTGCAGGAAGCCTGCGTCCCACGCATCGAGGAACGCCTCCGCGAGCAGTGGATCGAACTGCGTACCGGCGCACCGCTTCACCTCGAGCAGGGCCCGAGACATCGGCAGTGCCTGACGGTACGGGCGCATCGATGTCATCGCGTCGAAGGCGTCGGCACGGCGAGCAGCCTCGCGCCGGCCGGGATCTCGGTGCGGGAGAGCCCTATCGGATAGCCGCCGCCGTCCCAGCGCTCGTGGTGGAAGAGCACGTAGGGGAGCACGTCACGCGCAGGGCCCACGGCATCGATCAGTCTCGCTCCGGCTTCCGGGTGCGTGCGGATCTCGTCGAGCTCGTGGGGTTGGAGCGGCCCGCGCTTGGCCAGCAGTTCCTGCGAGAGGGTCACCTTGCCGATGTCGTGAACCGAGGCGCCGGCGTCGAGGGCGCAGAGCTCCCGCTCGTCCCAGCCCAGCCACATCGCGAGACGTCCCGCGAGGAAGGTCACCCGGGAACAGTGGGCCGCAGTCGAAGGATCGCGCGCCGCAAGCGATGAGGCGAGGTCGGCCAGCATCTGGCCGGACTCTCTTCCAGCCCCGGGCCGTTTTCCCTCTAGCGCCAGATCCCGGCGATCGGCCGCGCCTTCGCGGACTTCCCGAGCCGTGGCAGGCCCCACGCGTCCTCGATCGTCCGGAGCGCGCCGTAGTGGTCGGTCACGCCGGCGAAGCGCGCGCCCGGGCGGACGGCAGTGCCGAGCGCGAGTGCCGGGATGTGCCCGCCCCCGCGCGCATCCGTCTCGCCCTCGTCGAAGAGGACGAAGACGACGGTGTTCGGAAGCTGGAGCAACGGCGGTGCGACCCGGCGCAGCCACCGGTCGCCGATCGACACGCCGCAGTCGTGCATCGAGTTGCACATGTCCGGTTCCACGAAGACGAAGTCGGGCAGCTGCCCGGCTTTTAGATCCTTCGCGAGCTGCGTGAACGGCACGACATGCGCCCGCCTGCGTTCGCGGTTGGATGCGATGCTCCTGAAGTAGACGAAGGGGTTGTGCTTCTTCGCGTACCTCCCGCTCGTGCCGCCGAGGAAGCCGGGCACCGGCAGCCCCTCCGCGTACGACTTCCACGAGCGACCGGACGCCTCCACCGTGTCCGCGAGGCTTGTCGCGGCGATGAGACACGTCGTGCAATTCGTCGTGATCCCGTGCGTCGAGCCGGACGCGAGCGCGATGTAGTTCGGGAGGCTCGGATGGGTGACGCCGAAGTAGCGCGTCATGCGCGCGTAGCGCTTTGCATACGCGTTGAAGGTCGGCGCACGCGGATTGCCGAGGATCGTCCCCTCCTCCTTGTTCTCGAAGAGGATCACGATCACGTGGTCGAAGTCGGGGACGGCCGGCGCCGCGACCGCGGCCGGGCAGCCGAGCACGACGACCGCGAGGAGAAGCGGCATCAGTGCCTTCACGCTCCCTCCTCGGCGACGCGGCGCCTCCACACGTGCAAGCCGGCAATCGCGAGCACGAACAGGATCCCGAGAGCGATGCCGCCGTACACGCCGTAGTGCGCGATGCGCGTCGGCCGCGGCCTTTCCGACGTAGTACGCGACCAGGCTCACGCCGATCGCCCAGACGATTCCTCCCGCGGCGTTCCAGAGCAGGAACCTCCACCACTCCATCCGCGTGATGCCCGCCATCCACGCACCGGTGACGCGCAGGCCTCCGAAGAATCGCGCGAGGAAGACGGCCTTGCCGCCGTGGCGCTCGAAGAACCGTTCCGCGGGCGGCAGCACCCTGTCCGCGAACCGACGTGACGCCTCGTAGTGGTAGAGGAGGCGGCGCCCGCCCTCGCGCCCGAGCCAGTAGCCGATGTTGTCGCCGATGATGGCGGCGACCATCGCGACGATGATCACCGCGGTGATCGAGAGGTGCCCTTTCGAGGCGTAGACGGCCGCGGCGATCAGCGCCGTCTCGCCGGGCAGCCAGAGGCCCGCCGACTCGAGACAGACGATCGCGAACAGGAAGAACAGCCCGTAGTCCTGGATGAAATGCGTCATTCGCGCCCAGCGTACAAACAGGCTCCGCGGACCCCGGCGCGTAAGATCGCACCCGTGCGGATCGCGGTTCCTCGGGAGCTCGAGCCAGGCGAGCGCCGGGTAGCCCTGGTTCCAGACGCCGTCGACCGGCTCGTGAAAGACGGATTCGAGGTGGTCGTGGAGCCGGGCGCCGGCGAGGCCGCCGCCTTCACGGACGAGGCGTACGCGAAGGCCGGCGCCACGTCGAGCGCAGACGTCTGGGGCGCCGACGGCGTCGTCAAAGTGCGGAAGCCGAGCGTCGACGAGGTCGCGCGGCTACGCGACGGACAGCTCTTGATCGGATTCCTCGAGCCGTTGACCGACCGCGCGGGGATCGACCGGCTGGTCGAGCGGGGCGTGCACGCGTTCGCGATGGAGTCCATCCCCCGCACGACGCGTGCGCAGCCCATGGACGCGCTCTCCTCCCAGGCCACCGTCTCCGGCTACAAGGCCGTCCTCCTGGCGGCCGAGCACCTTCCCCGCTTCTTCCCGATGCTGATGACCGCGGCCGGCACCGTCGCGCCCGCGAAGGTCCTCGTCCTCGGCGCCGGCGTCGCCGGGCTGCAGGCGATCGCCACCGCGCGCCGGCTCGGCGCGGTCGTCGCCGGCTTCGACGTCCGGCCCGTCGTCCGGGAGCAGGTGGAGAGCCTCGGCGCCTCCTTCCTCGATCTCGGCGTCATGGGCGAGGAAACCGAAGGCGGCTACGCGCGCGAACTCACGGAGGAGGACCAGCGACGGCAGCAGGAGGCCCTCGAGGAGCGGATCCCCGAGTACGACGTCGTGATCACCACCGCGCTCATCCCCGGACGGCCGGCACCGACGCTCATCCCGGCGTCGGCGGTCGAGCGGATGCGGCCGGGGTCCGTCATCGTCGACCTCGCAGCGGAGGCAGGCGGCAACGCCGAGCTCACCGAACCGGGAGAGATCGTCGAGCGCCACGCCGTCACGCTCATCGGCATCACCAACCTCCCGTCGACGATGCCCTTCCACGCGAGCCAGCTCTATGCACGCAACGTCTCCGCGCTCCTGCAGCACCTCGCGCCGCAGGGCGAGCTCCAGCTCGACTGGGAGGACGAGATCACGTCCGGGGCGTGCGTCACGCGACCTGCAGTGGCGGCGGCATGAGCCACAACCTGCTCCTCACGTTCGAGATCACGATCCTCGTGCTCGCGATCTTCCTCGGCTTCGAGGTGATCTCGAAGGTGCCGACGCTGCTGCACACGCCGCTCATGTCGGGAACGAACGCGATCCACGGGATCGTCATCGTCGGCGCGATGCTCGTCGCCGGGCTCGGCCACAAGGACACGCTCACGACGATCATCGGACTCGTCGCAGTCGTGCTGGCGTCGGCGAACGTCGTCGGCGGCTTCGTCGTCACCGACCGCATGCTCGAGATGTTCAAGAAACGCGAGAAGCCGCCGGACTCTTGAGTCAAAGCACGACGAATCTGCTCTACCTCATCACCATCGTGGCGTTCATCCTCGCGCTGCGCTTTCTGTCGAATCCTGCGACCGCGCGCCGCGGAAACCAGATCGGCGCGGTCGGGATGCTCGTGGCGATCGTCGTCACCTTCGCGCAGAACTCGATCGTCAGCTACTGGGAGATCGCGATCGGGATGGTGATCGGCGGCACCTTCGGGTTCGTCGCCGCGCGGCGCGTGCGGATGACGGCGATGCCGCAGATGGTCGCGCTCTTCAACGGGGTCGGAGGCGGCGCGGCCGCGCTCATCGCGCTCGCGGAGTTCCACAACCGGGCGCCCGAGCCGGGCGCTCTCAAGACCGACATCAGCATCGCAATCGTGCTCTCGGCGATCATCGGGAGCATCTCGTTCGCGGGCTCGATGGTCGCGTTCGCGAAGCTGCAGGAACTGGTTCGCGGGCGGCCGATCGTCTATCCGGGGCAGCAGGTCGTCAACGGCCTCCTCTTCGCGGCGCTGCTCGCGGCGGGGATCGCGATCTCGGCCGGCGCCGAGCAGCAGTGGCTCATCTGGGCAATCTTCGTCGGGGCGTTGGTCTTCGGCGTTCTCTTCGTCCTCCCGATCGGCGGTGCCGACATGCCCGTCGTGATCTCGCTCCTCAACGCCTTCACGGGGCTCGCGGCGGCGGCGACCGGGTTCGAGCTCGAGAACAACGTGCTCATCGTCAGCGGCATGCTCGTCGGAGCCTCGGGAACGCTGCTCACCGTCCTCATGGGCCGGGCGATGAACCGCTCGATCGCGAACGTCCTCTTCGGTGCGTTCGGTCAGGTCAGCGCCGGCGCGGCCGCCGTGGCCGCGGGCGACACGAACGGGCAGGTGCGCTCGGCGAGCGCCGAGGACGTCGCCGTCATGCTCGGCTATGCCGACAAGGTCGTCTTCGTTCCCGGGTACGGAATGGCGGTCGCGCAGGCGCAGCACGACGTGCGCGCGCTGGCCGACCTCCTCGAGTCGCGCGGCGTGGAGGTCTCGTACGCCATCCACCCGGTCGCGGGGCGCATGCCCGGCCACATGAACGTCCTGCTCGCGGAGGCGAACGTCCCCTATCCGCAGCTGAAGGAGATGGACGACGCAAACTCGGAGTTCCCTCGCACCAGCGTCGCGCTCGTGATCGGCGCAAACGACGTCGTCAACCCGGACGCACGGAACAATGCCGGAAGCCCGATCTACGGGATGCCGATCCTCAACGTCGACCAGGCGCAGCAGGTCGTCGTCCTCAAGCGGAGCATGAACCCCGGCTTCGCCGGGATCGAGAACCCGTTGTTCTTGAACCCGAAGACAGTCATGCTGTTTGGAGACGCCAAGGCCTCGATCGAGAAGCTCGCGGCGTCGGTCAAGGGACTATGAGGCAGATCGTCATCGCACTTTTCGTGGGGCTCGCCCTCGCCGGGGCGGCCTCGGCGAAGCCCGACATAGGGGCCGCTCCGAGCGCCTCGTGCAAGGCTGGGTCGAAGCCGGCGGTCATCGCCGGCCAGTTCAAGTGCCTCAAGACGGGGCAGCGCTGCCTCGCGCGCAACCAGAAGGCGTACAAGCGGTACGGCTTCACCTGCGTCCGCAGTCGGCTGCGCAAGACTCCGCGCCCCAAGCCGCCCACACCTCCCGCGCAGAACGCCCAGCCGGGGCACTACAAGGGCACGACCGCCCAGAACGAGATCTTCGAGTTCGACGTCGCCGCCGCCGGGAACGCGGTCACCGGGATCAAGACCGGCCAGATCAACGAGGGCTGCACGCCGCGGACGACGCTCTCGGGCGGAAGTCTCAACCTCGGCACGTTCACGAGCCCGATCGGCGCTGACCACGGATTCAACATCGATTTCCCCTACTCGGGACGGGTCGACTCCGACGCGTCGACCGGGCGGATCACGATCACCGGCCACTTCAACGGCGCCGTCGCCGTCGGCAACCTGCAGAAGACGACGAACTTCACGCATGCGGGCGTCCAGTACGTGTGCGGATCAGGCCTGCAGACCTGGACCGCGACGCGAATCGGCTGAGCGCCCCTCTACGATCTTCCCCGTGTTCGCTAAGGCGTTGTTCTGGGGCTCGCTCGGAGCCCTCGCGTGGACGCAGGCCGGATACCCCGTCGCCGCCGCCGCACTCGCGCGCATCCGGGGTCGGCCCGTGCGCAAGCAGGACGGCACGCCGTCGGTCAGCCTGATCGTCGCGGCCCACAACGAGGAGAGCGTCATCGAGCGCCGGCTCGAGAACCTCCTCGCGCTCGACTACCCGGCGGAGCAGCTCGACATCGTCGTCGCATCTGACGCGTCGACCGACCAAACGGACGCGCGGGTGCAGGCGATCGCCACCCGCGAGCCCCGCGTCCGGCTCCTGCCGTGCCCGCGCGGCGGCAAGGTGTCGGCGCAGAACCGTGCGGTGCGCGAGACGCGCGGCGAGATCCTGGCCTTCTCCGACGCGAATGCGCAGTGGAAGCCGGACGCGCTACGGAAGCTCGTCCGCAACTTCGCCGATCCCGACGTCGCCTACGTCTGCGGAGGCCACTTCTACGAGGCGGCCGACGGAACGAACCGCGAGGGGACGTACTGGCGCTACGAGGCCTGGCTGCGCCGGAGCGAGTCCGCACTCGGGTCGATCACCGGCGGGATCGGGCCGATCTACTCCGTGCGCAGGTCTGATTACGTCGACGTCGATCCGCGCTTCGGCCACGACCTCGCGCTGCCGTACCTCATGGTGCAGCGCGGGCGGCGCGCGATCTTCGAGCCCGAGGCGGTCGCATGGGAGAAGCCCTCGACCGACATCGAGGACGAGTACCGGCGCAAGGTACGCATGTTCGAGCACTGCTGGCTCATCGTCCTCCGCGGCAAGATGCTGCGCCGTCTCGGCCCGACGTACCTCCTCGAGATCCTGTCGCACCGCCATCTCCGGTACGCGAGCGGCCTCCTGCACCTCGTGCTCCTCGGCTCGTCGATCGCGCTCGTCGGCGAGGGGCTGATCTACCGGCTCGCGCTCGCGGCACAACTTCTGCTCCTGCTCGCCGCCGCGCTCGGCGTCGGCATCGCGCGCTACTACGTCCTCGTCACGTGGGCGACCGTCGTGTCGCTCGTCCGGTACCTCCGCTTCGGCGTTCCGGCCGTCTGGGCGAAGGCCGAAGGCACGCGGTGAACCGCGCGTCCGACGTGGCGGCCGCCGGGCTCGGGCTCGCGGTGGCCGCGCCGGTGCTCGGGATCGCCGCGCTGATGATCAAGCTCGAGGACGGGGGACCGGTCTTCTACCGGCAGCGCCGAGTGGGCCTGAACGGCGAGGAGTTCGAGCTCGTCAAGCTGCGCACCATGGAAGTAGGCGCCGAGAGCAAGGGCTCCGGCCTCGCCGTCAACGAAGGCGATCCGCGCATCACACGCGCCGGCCGGCTGCTGCGGCGCCTGTCCCTCGACGAGCTGCCGCAGCTCTGGAACGTCGTGCGCGGCGACATGAGCCTCGTCGGCCCGCGCCCCACGCTCTCGTATCAGGTCGAGCAGTACACGCCGCGGCAGCGGCGGCGCCTCGACGTCAAACCTGGAATCACGGGCTGGGCGCAGATCCACGGGCGCGCGCGGCTGCCGTGGGACGACCGCATCGAGCTCGACGTCTGGTACGTCGAGCACCGCTCTCCCATGCTCGACCTGAAGATCCTCGCCCGCACGCCGCTCGCCCTCTTCGGCGGGACGTACAAGGGCGAGACGGGCGGCTGGCAGGCGTGATCCCGTTCTTCGACGGGGCGAGGGTGCGTGAGGCCGTCTCGCCGGAACGCGCACTCATGGCTGTACGCGATGCGTTCATCGCATACGCGCGAGGCGAGTGGACGATGCCGCCGAAGGTCTACGTCCCGGCGTACCCGGCCGGCGACTTTCGCGCGATGCCCGCGCTGGGCGGAGGACATGCGCTGCTGAAGTGGGTGACGTCCTTTCCGGGAAATCCGGAGCAGGGGCTTCCGACCGTGACCGGGCTCGTCCTCCTCTCGGACGCGACGAACGGGATGCCCGTCGCCGTCCTCGACGCGGGCGCGGTGACCGCGCTGCGCACCGGAGCCGCGGCCGTTCTCGCCTCCGAGACGCTCGGGCGGGACGACGCCGGCGCGGCGGCGGTGATCGGCGCCGGCGTCAACGGCGAGGCCGTCGCCGCGACGTTCGCCGCGCGCGGCCGCGAGGTGCGCTTGTGGGACGTCGACACGGCGCGCGCGGAGGCGGTGGCCGAGCGCGTGGGCGGAGGCGTGGCCTCGAGCCGCGAGGAGGCACTCCGGGCCGATCTGGTGGTCACCGTCACGCCGGGAAGGGAAGTCGTGCTCGGCGAGGGCTCGCTGCAGCCGGGTCAGCACGCGAGCCTGATGGGTGCCGACGGCCCGGGAAAGGCCGAGATCTCGGTGGAGGAGCTTGCCCGCGTGCGCGTCTTCTGCGACGACTGGGAGCAGGCGAGCCACAACGGCGACATCGTCCACGCCTTCGAGGCCAAGCGGCTGGGCCGCGACGACGTCACGGAGCTCGGCGCCGTGCTCGCGGGAACTGCCGAGGGTCGAAGGAGTGCCGAAGAGGCGACCGTCTTCGACTCGACCGGTCTCGCGATCCAGGATCTCGCGATCGCACTCGCCGCGGCCGAGCGGGTGAACGAGTTGGACGTACCGACGATCGCGCTTTAAGTTCCAACAATCGGCCGAATCGAGAACAAGCTGGCGGAGCTCGGGTTGACGCTGCCCGAGCCGATGGCGCCGCCCGGAAACTTCAAGGTCGTCAAGGTTCACGGAGGCCTGGCGTACATCGCCGGGCACCCCCCGATCGACGGGACGGAGGTCCTCGTCCGGGGCGTCGTCGGCCGCGATCTCGACACGGACGAGGCCTACGCAGCAGCACGGCTCACCGCGCTCTCGATCCTCGCTTCGCTGAAGCTCGAGCTCGGAGACCTCGATCGCGTGACCGAATGGCTACGCGTCGTCGGCTACATCCAGACCGCGCCGGACTACCACGACAACGCGAAAGTGGTCAACGGCTTCAGCGACCTGATAGTCGAGCTGTGGGGCGAGAAGGGGCGGCACGCCCGGTCGGGCCCGGGTCAGGGACCGTCTCCGCTCAACGTCCCGATCATCGTCGAGGCGATCGTCGCCGTCGACGGCTAGTCAGCGCCCTGCGGCTCGAACTGGAGCCCGCAGGTCGCTCGCTCACGTCAGCGCACGGTAGAGGCCCTCGCCTTCGGCCGCCGCACCGGCGAGCTCGAGCTCGGCGAGAGCCGCCGCAACCGCTCCCGCGTCCATCCCGCTCGCGCGCACGAGCTCGTCGATGCTCGCCGGGAGTCGGTCGAGGATCGACGTGGCGACGGTGCTCAGCTCACGCTTCGCCGGCTCGGGTCGCTCGAGTCCCAGCGACTCGAGTACGTCGTCGACCCTCGTCAGCGGCGTCGCTCCGAGTCGGAGCAGCGCGTTCGTCCCCGCGGAGAGTGCGCTCGTGATCTCGCCGGGAACCGCGAAGACCTCCCGACCCTCGTCCAGCGCGAAGTCCGCCGTGATGAGCGCGCCGCTGCGCTCGCGCGCCTCGACGACGATCGTCGCAGCGCACAGCCCGGAGATGATGCGATTGCGAGCGGGGAAGCGCCACGGCGCGGGCTCGACACCCGGCTCGTACTCGGAGACGACGAGCGATCCCTCGGCGATCTCGCGCGCGAGCGTCGCGTGCGCGCGCGGATAGTCGCGGTCGATCCCGCAGCCGAGGACCGCCACGGTGAGTCCCTCGGCCTCGAGCGCGCCGCGGTGAGCCTCACCGTCGACTCCGCGCGCGAGGCCGCTCACCACGACCAGACCTGCGGACGCGAGCTCGCGGCCGAGCATGCGCGCGACCTGCGCACCGTAGGACGAGCACGCACGCGCGCCGACGATCGCCACCGCGGGTTGCTCCAGAAGAGCGGTACCGCCTTCGCCACGCAGGTACAACCTTGCCGGCGGGTCGTGGATCGCGCGAAGCAACGGAGGGAGCGCGCTCCGGCTCAGGATCCTCATGTGGCGAGTCCGGGCGGTGCGCGGTAGGCGAGCGCCTCGGCGACGTGCTCGGGCATCACCTCCTCCGTCTGCGCGAGCGCGGCGATCGTGCGCGAGACGACCGCGACCTTCGCGCGACCGCGTCCCGACAGCGGCAGCCGTTCGACCGCGCGCGTGAGCAGCTCGTCCGCCGACGACGTCCGGCGAGGGCTCCCCCGCGCGAGCCGTGTCCGTGCCGCGGCGACCCGCGCGGCAACCGCCTCGGAGCTCTCGGCCTCGGCCGCCTGGAGCTCGACCCCGCGCGGACGAGGCACGGTCACGACCAGGTCGAAGCGGTCGAGGAGCGCGTGCGAGAGTCGGTCGCGGTACGAGGCGAGACGCTGTGCCGAGCACGAGCACTCGGCGCCGGGATCGCCGCGTGCTCCGCAGGGGCAGAGGTTCATCGTCGCGACCAGCTGGAAGCGCGCGGGAAAACGGACCGTTCCCGCCGCGCGCGCGACGAGGATCTCGCCGTCCTCCAGCGGCTGACGCAGGGCCTCGAGCGCGGAACGCTGGAACTCCGCGAGTTCGTCGAGCAGGAGCACTCCTCGATGTGCCAGCGTCGCCTCGCCCGGGCGAAGCCGCGGACCGCCGCCGACAATCGCCGCCGTCGAGGCGCTGTGGTGCGGCGCCCGGAACGGCGGGTGGCCGATCAACGGATGTTCCGGGTCGACGAGTCCCGCGACCGAGTGGATGCGCGTGACCTCGAGCGCCTGCTCGTCGCGAAGCTCGGGCAGGATGCCTGGAAGCCGTCGGGCAAGCATCGTCTTCCCGATTCCGGGCGGACCGGCGAGCAGCAGGTTGTGCCTTCCGGCGGCCGCGATCTCGAGCGCGCGACGAGCGCGCTCCTGCCCACGGACGTCGCGGAGGTCGAACGAGCTCCGCCGGGCGCGTCCGTTGCCGGGAACGACCTCGGGTGGATCGCGCTCTCCCCGCAGGTACGAGACGGCCTCCGCGAGGTGCCGCGCGCCGACCGGCGTCACGCCCGCGAGCGCAGCCTCCGCGGACGCCTCGTGCGGGCAGATCAGCCGCGGGATGCCCGCGCGCCTGGCTCCCTCGGCCACGGCGAGAACGCCTCCGACCCGACGGACCCTGCCGTCGAGCGCGAGCTCGCCGCACGACGCGTGCTCGTCGAGCCGGTCTCGCGGGATCTGTCCCGAAGCGGCGAGGAGCGACAGAGCGATCGGGAGGTCGAAGCCGGACCCTTCCTTCTTCAGCTCGGCAGGCGCGAGGTTGACCGTCAGTCGGCTGTCCTTGCCGGGCCACCGGAGCTGCGCCGACAGGATCCCGCTCCGAACGCGTTGCTTCGCCTCCTGGCAGGCGCGGTCAGCGAGGCCGACGATTGTGAACGACGGCGTGCCGAGCTGGATGTGCGCTTCCACCTCGAGCCGGCGAGGCTCGAGCCCGACGAGTGCGAAAGTGATCGCGCGTGCAAGCACGCTTCGACGGTACGGAGGAAAGCGTCACGTGTCTGTGCCGACTCTGTACGCGACTCACGTAGGCTTGACTGAAAGGTGGACCGCGCTTGAACAAGCCGCGCATCTTCCTCGGATCGTCGGGCAAGCAGGCAAAACTGCTCCAGGCGATCACGCGCGGGCTCGAAGAGGTCGCCGACGTCGAGCCCTGGACGACGACGTTCAATCCGGGCCGGTCCACCCTCGAGCGGCTTGTCGAGCTTTCCCAAGAGGTCGATTTCGCCGCGTTCGTGTTCGCCCAGGACGACTGGACCACCGACGGATGTATCCGAGCCCAGTCAGGCGTCTCCTCGCGACAACGTCGTGTTCGAGGCCGGGTTGTTCGGCGGCGCGCTCGGCATCCGGCGCACGTTCATCCTCCACGCGCAAGGTTCGAAGTTGCCGAGCGACCTACTCGGGCTGACCTCCGTCCGCTACGACCCGGCCACAAGCCCGGCGGAGGTTCGCGCGATCAACCAGAAGCTCCGCAAGGCGATCGAGACCGAGGGGCGCCGCGGCCTGGTCGAAGGGCTCTGGTGGCAGCTCTCGCTGACTGTGCGGAGCGAGGTCGAACCGTCGGCGGTGGGTTTTCTGCGCATCTCGCGGGACCGCGACGGCGGTCTGAACGTGACCGGCCGAGCGTGGCAGGAGGACGGCACCCTCTCGGCCCGCTACTGGAGCGAGGCTGCCAAGGAGCGGAGGGATCCAGCCGGCATCCTGTATTTCCACAGGGGTGAGCGCCCCCGCCACCCGGATGCCCCGCAGTACGAGGGCACCGGCGAGATCACGCTGGAGACAGCCGACCGGGCCACCGGGTACTGGACGACACGCTCGGATCGTGATCCTGGAGTGAATGCCCGAACCGCCGGCATCTACCTTCGAGCCGACCCCTCAGACCTCGAGGTGCTCGACGGTGGGACCGAGCAGGAGCGCGCAGAGCTCATCGCACAGCGCCTTCGGGAGTGGAAGTCGGCCGCGAACGCCTTCTAAGTCAGCGCGCGATCAGCACGTCTTCGAAGAACTCGCCCGACCGGCGGCCGGTACGACGATTCACGTGGCGGCGTAGGCGCTCTTCGAGCGTGAGGCCGGCGCGCTCGAGGATCTCGGGATAGAGATCGCGCCGGTCGTGCACGACGATCACGACCGGGCCGCCTTCTCGCATCGCCGAGCGTGCGTTCCGGAGCACCTCGACCATGCCGTCGGTGTACGCGGCCAGGGCGGCACGCGACGTTCCCGCCGCCGCCGCCCCGATCTCCAGCTCCCGCCGGTCGTCGAGCCCGAGCAGCTCGTACGCGTAGCGATGCTGCTCGTGATAGTCGATGAGCCCGGGATACGGGGGCGAAGTGAGAACGCCGTCGTAGCGCCCGGGGAGATCGAGCTCGCGCACGTCGCCGTGCACGACGGTCGCAGCGCGACCCTTCGCGCGCACCCGCGAGAACTCCTTGAGGCGCGCAAGCGTGTCGAGGGTGTAGCGGCGCAGAAACTGCGCGGCGGTCTCAACCGGCCTGCACTCGCGGCGGTGCTTGTGGCACCAGTACGGCTCGCGCTGCGGCTCGCGCGGAAACTCCAGGTCGAAGTGCGTCGTCCGTCGTGCTGAACGCGCCGCACGCGCGAGCACGACGCGTAGAACGTCGGAATGCTCGTAGTCACCCGCGAGCGCACGGAAGCCGAGCAGCTCGCGGCCGGCAACAGGCGCGTACCACCGCCGCACGTACGCAGAGGGCCGCTCGTCCGACAGCTCGCCGACACGGGCGTGCGCCGCGCGGAGCTCCTGCTCGAGGACGAACGGGTTGTACGTCCGCGTCTTGACGTTCATCAGAAAGCAGTTGAACGCGGCGACGTCGACGCCGGTCGCGTCCAGCCCGCTTTCGAGCGCCTGCGACGAGCGTGGTCCCGGATCCGGCGAACGGGTCGAGCACGTGCTGTCCCGGGTGGAAGTAGCGGCCGAGGAGGTTCTCCACGAGCTGCGGGATGAACTTCCCGAGGTACGGATGCAGGCGGTGGACGTGCTTCGTCCGTTCCCGCTCGGGGAGGTCGCGCTCGGACCAGGAGAGGGCGAGGTCGATCTCGGCGTAGAGAGCGTCCTGAGTCGGGGCCACCCGCGCCAGTTCGACGCCGCATTCAGAAAGCCTGGGCGATCCGCCTCAGATGGCCACGCTGGACGGCGACGACGTCGAAGGAGACTCGGAGGCCGTCGGCCTCGGGATGGCGGGCGAGCCAGGCCTCCGCCGCCCGCCTCAGGCGGCGCCGCTTCTCGGCGTCGACCATCTCCAGCGGCTCGCCGAACCCGTCTCCCCCTTCTCCTTGACCTCGCAGAAGACGAGCCGCCGCCCACGCCGCACCACGACGTCGAGCTCGTAGCCGCCGGCCCACGCGTTCGTCTCGAGAACGCGGTAGCCGCGCAAGCGGTACCACCACACCGCGCGCCGTTCGGCGTCGCTTCCGCGTCCGGGACGAGCCATGACGTGAGAGTACGGCGCGCTTTCGCACGCACGTGTGACGAAAGGCGAATGTCTCTCAGGCGGACATCGCCGCCAGCTCTTCCTCCGGCAGGTAACAGAGCGCCTGGAAGGAGCGGCGGTGGATTCTCGACGGCCCGAGCTCGCGGACCTTTGCCGAGTGGCCGGGCGTGATGTACCCGACATGGGAGGAGAAGCCGTAGCGAGGGAAGATCGCGTCCATCCGGCGCATGAGCCGGTCTCTCGTCACCTTGGCGACGATCGATGCGGCCGCGATCGCCGCACTCTTCTCGTCGCCGTCGACGACGGCGCGATGTGCCGGCGCCGTCGGGCCGAGACGAAAGCCGTCGACGAGACACGCCTCGGCCGGCGGCGACAGCGCGTGGAGGATCTCGCGCATCGCGGCGAGGTTGGAGCGATGCAGCCCGACGCGGTCGATCTGGCCGTGCGGGATGACGCGGACGACGACCTGCTCGGCGCAGCCGACCACGGCGTGGAAGAGCGCTTCCCTCCGCTCCGGCGTGCACTGCTTCGAGTCGTTGAGGTAAGCGAGCGGACGCACCTTGTGGTCTCGGAGACAGCCGTAGTCGAGGAGCACGCCGGCGACGACGAGCGGCCCCGCGAGGCAGCCGCGACCTGCCTCGTCGGCCCCGGCGACGAAGCGCGCGCCGAGCTTGCGGTCGTACCTCAGGAGCTTCTGGCCGGTGCGGGCCGCCACGCCCGCGAGGATAGCCGCCTACCCGGCGGGCTTTTCGGGAGCCTCGTCCGCGGGCTCCTCGGAAACGTCGCTCTCAGCGACTTCCGCCTCGGCCGCAGCCTCAGGCTGCTCGGCCGGCTCGGGCTCCTCAACCGCCTGAGCCTTCGGGCTCCTCGACGACCTCCGCCTCGGGTTCCACGACCGCCGTCTTCGCGCCACGTGCGCCGTCCTGCCGGAGCTCGCGGATCCGGGCCTTTTTGCCCAGCTTGCCCCGCAGGTAGTAGAGCTTGGCCCGGTTGACGTCGCCGATCTGGACGACCTCGATCCGCTCGATCTTGGGCGTATGCAGGGGGAACGTGCGCTCCACTCCGACGCCGAAGGACTGCTTGCGGACGGTGAAGCTCTCGCGCGAGCCCGACCCTTGCTTCTTCAGGACGATCCCCTCGAACACCTGGATCCGATGGCGCTGGCCTTCGATGACCTTGAAATGGACACGCACGGTGTCCCCCGCCTTGAACTGCGGAAGATCTCCGCGCAACTGCGCGCGCTCGAGTGACTCGATGACCTTGCTCATGAAGAAGGAGGCCCGGCGGGCCGGGGCGGAATGCTAGCGCAAGACCGAGAGCACCGGCCGTCGCAGGGGACGTGAAAGCCGGAGCCTAAGCCAGGCGAAGCCGGCTTAGGCGGAGGCGAACTGATGCGGCGCGGCGACGCGGAGCCTCGCCGCGCCGCACGGAAGGGAACACCCCGCCCAAACAGCCAAGAGCGTGCCGGCTTCGCCGGCGCGCGTTCACCGCGAAGCGGCGTACCTCACCTCATTGAGCGAAGCGCAGCTTCGCTAATGAAAGGAAATCCGGTTCGGAGGCCAGTAGGTGGCGAAGACCTCGCCGATGAGGTTCTTCCGGGGAACGAGGCCCCAGCGCCTGGAGTCGCAGGAGGAGTTCCGGTTGTCGCCCATCATCAGGTAGTAGTTGGGCGGGATCCGGTTGTACGTGTGCCGAGGCGGGATGTCCATGAGGCCGAGCGTCTGGCTGTCGCGGCGCGAGGGTTGGATGTAGGGCTCGTTCAGCTTCTTGCCGTTGATGTAGACGAAGCCGTCGCGCTCCTCCCAGACCTCGCCGGGCAGGCCGATCAGGCGCTTGACGAACGTTCCCTTGGAGCCGCACTCCTGCTCGGCGAGCGGCGGCGTCTTGAAGACCACGATCTCCCCCCGCTTCGGATCGCGGAAGTGGTAGATGAACCGGTTCGCGAGCACGCGGTCGGAGGAGCCCGCCTCGCAGCCCGGTGCGGGCCGCGCGCAGTGAAGTGTCGGCTCCATCGACGACGACGGGATCCGGTACGGGTTCACGATCCATGCCTTGATCGCGAGCACGATCGCGACCGCGCCGGCAATCGTCACGACCCAGTCGAGCGCGACGCGCCAGCCGTGCGGAAGGTTCGGGAAGAGCCGGTCGATCGGGTTGTGCGACTTCCGCAGCGGCTCGGCCGGAGGTCCCGGGACGAACCCGTCGCGGTCGGAGTCGTAGCGCAAGCGCTGCTCCGGATCGCGCAGGACCTCGTACGCGTCGCGCAGCTCCCGCCACGTCCCGTCCTGGTAGTGACGCTCGAGCGCGACGCGCCGGTACGCGGATTCGATCTCCTGCGGCGACGCCTCAGGGCCGACGCCGAGGACCGAGTAGTAGTCGCTCACAGGATGCTTCGCCCCCGACTCTGTTGTCGACGCCACTCCTCGATCCTTCCGTGGTCGCCCGAGAGCAGGACATCCGGGACCGTCCAGCCCCGGAACTCCGCAGGACGCGTGTACTGAGGGTACTCGAGCCCACCCTCGAGCTCGGCCGAGAAGCTTTCGAGCGCGCCCGACTCCTCCTTGATCGCTCCGGGTAGGCGGCGCGCGATCGCGTCGACGAGCACCATCGCCGGCAGATCGCCGTTGGACAGAACGTATGGACCGATCGAGATCGCGTCGGACGCGAGGTGCCGGACGACGCGCTCGTCGAAGCCCTCGAAACGCGCGGAGAGCAGCGTCAGCGTCGGCTCGTCCGCGAGCTCCTCGACCACGTCCTGCGTCAGCTGCCGCCCCTGCGGCGTGAGCGCGATCACGCGGTGATCGGGGACACCGCCGTAGGCAGCGTCGAGCGCGGCCGCGACGACGTCGACGCGCAGCACCATGCCCGCGCCGCCGCCGTACGGATCGTCGTCGACCTGGCCGGCGCGCAACGGCGTCGTGTCGCGGTACGAGAAGAGACGCAGGTCGAGCTCGGTGCCCAGCACGGTGGCCACCGGCCGCTGCTCCGTCAGCCAGCCGAAGGCATGCGGAACGAGCGTGAAGACGTCGAGCTGCAGAGGCAAGAAACTCAGGTTAGCCAGGCCCCGGCGAAGCCGGGTGCGACGACGATGCGTCGGGAAGTGAGGTTGACGATGCGAACACACTCCTCAACCATCGGCAACGCGAGCCCGGAGTCGAGCTGGAGAACGTCGTTCGCGACTCCCGGGACGACGTCGGTGACCACGCCGAGCGCCGCGCCGCTCTCCTCCTCCACACTGAGGCCGATGAGCTGGAAGACGTAGTACTCGTCCTCGCCGGCCGGCTCGAGCGCGTCGCGCGACACCTCGAGGCTCGCGCCGCGGTCGACGCGACGGTCGAGCCGGATCACCGGACGCCCGCGGGCGTGCTTCGACGAGACGACCTTCGCCGGCTCGCCGCCGACGAGGAGCTCGGCCCCCACCGCGAATCGCTCGGGCGACTCGCTCGCGTTCTCGACCACGAACGACCCGTCGAGCCCGTGTGACTTCCCCACCCGCCCGACGAGAACGCGCTCAGGCTCGCTCACGCGCGACCTTCTCGAAGTGCTCCGTCGCCTGCTCTGCGGTCGCGGTCGGAAGCTCGTCCTCAGGCCAACCGCTCGATGCGAGGTCGCCCGGCTCGTACGACGTCCGGCGCAGCTCGACCCGGGGCCCGAGCAGCGCCCAGTACGCACCCGGCTCGTCCTCGTACGGCATGCCGACGCTCCCGGCGTTGACGAGTCTCACTCCGGCGACGTCACGGTCGAACTGCACATGCGTGTGGCCGCACATGACGACGTCGGCGTCGACCCCATCGAGTGCCTGCTGCCACCGCTCGTCCGGGCTGATGCGTGTGAGGATCTCCTCGTCGCTCCTGGGCGTCGCGTGGCAGAACAGGACGGTGCCGAGCCCGTCCACCTCCACCGACTCCGTGAGCGGCAGCGCACCGAGGAACTCGATCTCGCCCTCGGAGAGGCGGCTGCGGACGAACTCCATGATCTCCGGCGGCGCGAGCCCCGCCTTGTCGGTCTCGACGATCTCGCGGTCGGCATTCCCGCGGATGAAGCGCGCGCGGTCGCCGAGTGCGCGCAAGCGCTCGAGCGTCTCGGACGGCCACGGTCCCGCAGCCATGTCGCCACCGACGAGGATCAGGTCCGCGTCGACCTCGGCGAGCACCGCGTCGAGCGCGGCAAGGTTCCCGTGGATGTCGTAGAGCGCGGCGACGCGCACGGCGGACTAGTCGACGATCTCGAGCTGCACGCGGCGGCCTTCGCGTGCGCTGCCCGCACGCACGATGGTGCGCAACGCGCGGGCGATCCGGCCTTGCCGCCCGATCACCTTGCCGAGGTCGTCCTCCGCAACGTGCAGCCGGAGGACGAGCATGTCGCCGTCCTCGACCGGCTCGACGCGCACGGCGTCAGGCTCGTCGACGAGCTGGCGTGCCAGGTACTCGAGCAGCTCGGCCACGGACGATCAGGCCAGGTTCCTGACCTTCAGGAGCCGCTGCACCGTGTTGGAGGGCTGCGCTCCCTTGCCCAGCCAGTCCTTCACCCGCTCCTCGTCGAACTCGATCAGGGACGGATCGTGCTGCGGGTTGTACCGCCCGACGATCTCGATGAACTTGCCGTCGCGCGGCGAGCGCGAGTCGGCCACGACGACGCGATACACCGGGTTCTTCTTCGACCCGACGCGCGTCAACCTCATGCGTACAGCCAAGCCAGCTACCTCCTGCTTCTCTGTCGTTTCTTGCGCTTGTTGGATTTTGTCGCCTTGCGGGTGCGCTGTTGCGCCTGTGCCGGTGCCTGACCCTGCCCGAGCGCGGCGAGGTCGGGCATCTTGCCTTTCCCCATGCTCTTCATCATCTTCGCCATTTGCTTTCGGGCCTCGAGCAGGCGGTTGACTTCCTCGACGCTCGTGCCGGAGCCGTTCGCGATGCGCAGCCGCCGCGAGCCGTCGAGCACGCGCGGGAGCGCACGCTCCTGCGGCGTCATCGACAGGATGATCGCCTCGACGCGACCGAGCTGCTTCTCGTCGACGTCGTCGAGCCCTTCGAGTTGCTTCCCCATTCCCGGAATGAGCTTGAGGACGCCCTGGAGCGGGCCCATCCGCCGCAGCATCTTGTAGCTCTTGAGGAAGTCGTTGAACGTGAACTCGCCCTTGAGCATCCGGGCCTCGAGCTCCTTCTGCTCGTCCTCCTCGACCGCCTCCTCCGCGCGCTCGATGAGCGTGAGCACGTCGCCCATACCGAGGATGCGCGACGCCATCCGGTCCGGATGGAAGTACTCGAGCTGGTCGACCTTCTCGCCGACCGAGATGAGCTTGATCGGGCGGCCGGTGACGGCCTTCACAGACAGAGCGGCGCCGCCGCGCGCGTCGCCGTCGAGCTTCGTCATCAGCACGCCGTCGAAGGCGACGCGCTCCTGGAACGCGAGCGCGACGTTCACCGCCTCCTGGCCCGTCATCGCGTCGAGGACGAGGAGCACGTTCGCGGGCTTCGACTCGTCGCGCACGTGCTCGAGCTCGTCCATCAGCTCTTCGTCGACGTGCAGCCTCCCCGCCGTGTCGAGGATGACGGTGTCCGCGCCACCCTCGGAAAGCTCGCGGATCCCGTTGCGGACGACGGTCACCGGATCCGAGTCGTCCTCCCGGTAGACAGGCACCTGGATCTGACGGCCGAGCTGCTCGAGCTGGTCGATAGCAGCCGGCCGCTGGAGGTCGGCGGCGACGAGCCCCGGGTTCCGTCCCTCCTTGCGCAGCAGGAGCGAGAGCTTTGCGGCCGCGGTCGTCTTGCCCGAGCCCTGGAGGCCGGCGAGGAGGATCACGGTCGGGGGACGCCCGGTGAAGGCGAGCTTCGAGCTCCCCGCGCCCATGAGGGCCGTGAGCTCCTCGTGCACGACCTTCACGACCTGCTGGCCCGGCGTGAGGCTCTTCAGGACCTCCTGGCCGAGCGCGCGCTCCCGCACGCCGGCCACGAAGCTCTTGACCACCTCGAAGTTGACGTCCGCCTCGAGAAGCGCGAGCCGGATCTCGCGCATAGCGCGCGAGATCGCCTCCTCGTCGAGCTTCCCTCGTCCCCGAAGGTCGCCGAGGGCGCCCTGCAAGCGGTCTGAAAGGGTGTCGAACACGGCCGGGAAGTGTACTTGCGGCCCTCACAGGTTCAGCCCTCCCGCAGCGGCAGGCCGCTAGGCCAGTCCGGAACAGCGTCCTACACTCCTGACATGACCGTCAGCCGCCGCACGGTCACTGTTGTCTTTGCGGACGTCGCGGACTCGACGCCTCTCGGCGAGCGCCTCGACCCTGAAGCGCTTCGACAGGTGATGTCGCGCTACTTCGCAGCCATCGGCGCGTGTCCTCGAGAGCCACGGTGGGACGCTGGAGAAGTTCATCGGCGACGCGGTCATGGCCGTCTTCGGCCTGCCCGAGCTGCACGAGGACGACGCGCTCCGCGCGGTCCGCGCCGCGACGGAGCTGCGCGTCGCGCTCGCCGGCCTCAACGAGAACCTCGAGCGCGAGATCGGCGTGCGGATCGGCATCCGCGTCGGCGTGAACACGGGCGAGGTCGTAGCCGGGGACGGCACCGGCGGTCAGCTCCTCGTCACGGGGGACGCCGTCAACGTCGCGAAGCGTCTCGAGGAAGGAGCGCGCACCGGCGAGATCCTCGTCGGAGACACGACGCGCCAGCTCGTCGAGAACGCCGCCGTCCTCGAGCCGCACGATCCTCTCGACGCGAAGGGAAAGTCGGAGCCGATCGTCGCGTGGAACGTCCTCGCCACGATCGAGGGCGCGCCCGCCTATGCTCGCCGACTCGATGCACCGCTCGTCGGGCGCGGGCGCGAGCTCGACAAGCTCCGCGTCGCCTTCGAGGAAGCGGTCGCCCAACGGACGTGCAAGCTCGTCACCATCGTCGGGCCGGCCGGGATCGGCAAGTCGAGGCTCGCGGCCGAGCTCTGCGCCGCGCTCGCACGATGCGCGCGTGCTCACCGGACCGTGCCTCCCCTACGGCGACGGCATCACGTTCTGGCCGCTCGTGCGCATCGTCGGGTCGCTCGGGCGCGAGGACGACCTCCGCGACCTGCTCGCGGAGGCGGAGGACGGCGACCTGGTCGCGGAACGCATCCTCGCCGCGGTCGGGCCCGGCGCGGCCATCGGCTCCGGCGGCGAGATGTTCTGGGCCGTGCGACGGCTGTTCGAGGAGCTCGCCCGCGACGAGCCGCTCATCGTGGTCATCGAGGACATCCACTGGGCCGAGCCGAAGCTGCTCGACCTGCTGGAGTACCTGGCCGGCTGGACCGACGACGCGCCGGTCCTGCTCCTCTGCCTCGCACGGCCGGAGGTCTCCGACGAGCGCCCGAGCTGGCTGGCGTCACCGAACGGCACGACGCTGCTTCTCGGCCCGCTCACCGACGACGAGTCGAACGCGCTGCTGGACGAGATCGGACGCGAGTGGCCTCTCGACGCGGGCGCGCGCGCACGCATCACCGAGGCGGCCGAGGGCAACCCGCTCTATGTCGAGCAGATGGCAGCGATGCTGGCGGAGGGCAAGAGCCTCGACGCGATCCCGCCTTCGATCCACGCGTTGCTCGCGGCACGGCTCGACCGCTTGCCGACCGAGGAGCGCGTCGTCCTCGAGCGCGCGGCCGTCGCCGGGAAGGACTTCACGCGACGGGCGGTACTGCAGCTGTCGCCGGACGACGAGCGCGAGCGCGTCGACGTCGACGCGCTGCTCCTCAGCCTCGTCCGCAAGGACTTCCTCTCCGCCCGCCCCGGCCGTCGAGGACGCCTATCGCTTCCGGCACGTGCTGATTCGCGACGCCGCGTACTCGGGAATCCCGAAGCAGCTCCGCTCCAGCCTGCACGAGACCTTCGCGAACTTCGCAGTCCACACGAAAGCCGGCCGGGCGGGCGAGCTCGACGAGATCGTCGGCTACCACCTCGAGCAGGCATTCACCTACCGCACCGCCCTCGGCCTGCCGGGCGAAGACGCCCGCGACCTTGCGCAGCGCGCCGCCGACCTGCTGCGAACCGCGGGTCGCCGCGCCACGAGCCGCGGCGATTCCCCGCGCCGCCGCGAACCTCCTCGGCAGAGCGCCTCGAGCTCCAGCAGGCGGACGGCGAGGGGCGGCTCGACATCATGATCGAGCTGAGCGAGGCGCTGACGGGGAGCGGAGAGCTCTCGGAGGCGCAGACCGTGCTCGACGAGGCGACCACGGCCGCCGAAGCCGCCGGGGATCCGCGGATGCACGTGCGCGCAAAGCTCGAGTCGGCGTTCACCGAGCTGCACACGTGGGATGGGCCGCTCGAGGCGTTCCTCCCGCTGCAGCGACGAGGCGGCGGCGATCTTCGAAGACGCCGCTGACGACGCGGGCCTGAGCCGCGCACTGATGCTGCGCGCCTACATCACGTTCATCCGCTGCCAGATGGCGGAGACGGAGGAGATCGTCGACCGCGCGCTTGCTCACGCCGAGCGCGGCGACAACCGCCGCTTCGTCCCCGAGTTGCTGCACGTTCGGGCGCGCGCGGCGCTGCGCGGGCCGACTCGCGTCGACGAGGCGATCGACTGGTGCGAGGGCGTGCGCGACGAGAATCCAGGTGATCAGGGCCTCGACGCCTTCCTGCGCGGAGAGCTCGCGGTGCTCGAGGCGATGCGAGGCCGATTCGACGATGCACGCGAGCTGGCGGTGGCGGCGCAGCGGATCTTCCTCGACCTCGGGCGGACGCTCGCGCTCGCCGCTGTGCAGGCGGACGTGGGCGCGGTCGAGCTGCTTGCCGGCGAGCCGGCCGCGGCGGCACACTGCTTCCGCTCCGCGTGCAACACGATGGAGGACATCGGCGAGCGAGGGAACCTCTCGACGTATCGCAGGGCTCCTCGCGCATGCGCTCGTCGAGCAGGGGTCAGAGGCCGAGGCCGACCGCTACGCGCGTCTGAGCGAGGAGACCGCGCTGCACAAGGACGTCCAGTCGCAGGTCCTCTGGCGGCTTGCGCGCTCGCAGCTCCTCTGCCGCGCCGGCGACGTCGCGGAGGCACGGCAGCTCTCGGAGGAAGCTGTCGGGTTCGCGGAGCAGACCGACGACCTCAACCTCATCGGCGACGCCGTGAAGCATGTCGGGCTGACGCTCGCGGCAGCAGGCGACGCGGCCGGCGCCGCTGCGGCGTTCAGCCGCGCGCAGGCCCTCTACGAGCAGAAGGGAAACGTCACGTCGGCGGCGCACGCGGAGTCGCTTGCGCGCGATCCCGTCGTCAAGACGTGATTCCGAGCCTTGCGGCCATCTCGGCGTCCGGCGGGCGCTCGGTCGCCGGCGGCACGTAGAGGGTCGCGAGCGGACGCGGCTGCACGTCCACGAGGCCGCTGAGCGTGAGCCGGTCGATCAACGGCTCGGCGAATGGATACGGCGATGCCTCGTACAGCGTCACCGTGTGTTCGTCGTCGTACCACGTGCGGAGGTAGTCGACGAGCACGGCGAGCCGTTCCTGGGGAGGCTCGCGCGCGTAAACGCGCTCGCCGATGACGGCGACCTGCCAGAGGACGAGCGCCGCGCTCGGGTCGACCTCCCGCCGCCGGAGGAGGAAGTCGGTCGCCTCGTAGCTCTGACAGCCGAACTCGCCCGGGTCGACGCCGAGGTCGGCGAAGAGGCAGTCCTCCGCGGATACGGCAGGCAGCATCCTCGCCGGGTAGCCCTCCGCGCGCGCGCGTGAGGAGCGCCTGGTGCGAGGGCGAGACGAAGATCCCGGGGTGGCCGTAGAACGCGGCGCAGACGGTGTGGCCGCTCCTGACCTCCGTGAGGATGTCGTCGGCCATGCGGTCGTAGATCTCCTGCCGCGGACGTCCGACCTCGTAGTGGTCGTAGAGCGAGCGCGCTCTCGGATTGAGCCGCTCCAGCACGCCAACTTCGACTGGATCGGCGACGAGATAGAGCGCGACGTCCGCGCTCTCGAACGCGGCTCTGGCCTCAGGAGTGAGTTGCGAGCCCGCGCGGATTCCCGTCCCGACGACGGTGAGCGAGCCTCGACCTGCGGACGAGCTCAGACCCGGACGAGCACCCAGCAGGGCCCGATGGTGACGTGCGCGGGTGCTGGTGTGCCTCCACGTCGTCACACGACCACTCCTCGCCGTTCGCTCTCGTGCCTCGACCGCCTCCTGCAGCACGGCGAGGTTACGCGGCTTGCGCAGGATGCACCTTGTGCGCTTCCCCAAGCCCTTGCCCAGCCGTTCCGGCTCGAGCAGCGCTGCGACATGCGTCGGTCGTCCCAGAACCTCGAGTACCGCTCCGGGTTGTCGAGCTCATACGGGCCGCCCAGAACAGCAGCCTGCAGTTCTCGTCCGGCGCCCGCGCTCGGCAGGAAGTCGGCGGAGCGTGGTAGGCAGTTCGTCTGCCACAGGTGAGGGACCGTACTAGGGTGCCCGCGAACGGTCAAGACGACTCGAGGGAGGCAACATGTCCGAAGGGATCGCAAAGGTCATCACGGTGATCGGCTCGTCACCGGAGAGCTTCGCCAAGGCCGCGGATGCAGCCGTCCAGGAAGCGGCGAAGACGGTGCGCGGAATCACCGGCGTCGCCGTCGTCTCGATGAGCGCCGAGGTCGAGAACGACCACATCAGCAACTACCGCACGACCGTCAATATCGCGTTCGCGGTGGAGCGTTAGCTCAAGAGAGCACGAGCGAAGTCATCTGGATCGAACGGCCTGAGGTCGTCGAGCGTCTCTCCGACGCCGATGAGCTTGACCGGGAGGCCGACCTCGTAGGCGATCGCAACGGCGATCCCACCCTTCGCGCTGCCGTCGAGCTTCGTCAGCACGACTCCGCTGACGCCGACTGCCTCGCCGAAGAGCCGCGCCTGTTGGAGACCGTTCTGTCCCGTCGTCGCGTCGACGACGAGCAGCGTCTCGTGAGGCGCGCCCTCGAGCTTGCCTTCGATGACGCGCCGGACCTTCGCGAGCTCCTGCATCAGGTTCGACTGCGTGTGTAGGCGGCCGGCGGTGTCGACGATGACGACGTCGCGACCATCCCGCGTCGCCGTCTCGATCGCGTCGTAGGCCACGGAGGCCGGGTCCGCCCCGCGCTCCGCTCCGACGAACGCAGCGCCGGAGCGCTCGGCCCAGATCTCCAGCTGCTCCTCCGCAGCGGCCCTGAACGTGTCGGCGGCGCCGAGCACGACCTGGTGTCCGTGCTGGCGCAGGCGCTCCGCGAGCTTGCCGATCGTCGTCGTCTTCCCCGTGCCGTTCACGCCGACGACGAGGATCAGCGCAGGCGTCGCGTTCACCGCGAGCGTGCCCGGCTCGCCGAGCAGCGACGCGATCTCCTCCGCGAGCGCAGCGTTGAGATCGGTGAGGTCCTGGCGTGCCTCGAGCCGCGCGACGAGCTCGGCGGTCGCGCGCACGCCGACGTCCGCGCGGATCAGCGCCTCCTCGAGCCGCTCCCACGCAGCATCGTCACCCGGGTCGAACGCCGCGGACGCGATCTCCGCCGTGAGCGCCGTGCGGCTCTTCGACAACGACTCGCGGAGACGGGAGAAGAGCCCGCCCCGCTGCGCCTCCGGCTCGGGCTGCGCTCCGTCCTCTCCGAGTAACTGAGACCAGCTACGAGGCAACCGCGGCGGCCTGCTCGCGTGGCAAGCGCCGGGAAACGATCTGCGAGACCCCGTCGGCGCCCATCGTCACGCCGTAGAGGATATCGGCGGCCTCCATCGTCCTTTTCTGGTGCGTGATGACGATGAACTGCGCGCGGTCGGAGTACCTGCGGAGCAGCTCGACGAAGCGACCGATGTTCGTGTCGTCGAGCGCCGCCTCGACCTCGTCGAGGAGATAGAACGGACACGGCCGCGCAAGGAAGAGCGCGAAGAGGAACGAGATCGCGCCGAGCGCCTTCTCACCGCCCGACAGCAGCGACAGCCGCGTGACCTTCTTGCCCGCCGGACGAAGCTCGACCTCGATGCCGGGCTGCTCCTCTTCGTCTTCCGGCTCCGTCAGCCTGAGCCGGCCTTCGCCGCCGGGGAAGAGCGTCGAGGCGACCTCGGCGAAGTTCGCCTGCACCGCGCCGAACGTCTCCGCGAAGCGCTCCGCGACCGTCCGGGTGAGGTCGTCGCGCAACGTCTCGAGCTCCTCGAGGCTCTTCTCGAGATCTGCACGCTGCGTCGAGAGCTCGACGAGCCGCTCCTTCTCCTGGTCGTACTCCTGCTTCGCGAGCGGGTTGACCTGGCCGAGCGACTCGCGGCGGCGTTCGAGGCGCTCGATCCGCTCGTCGAGCTCGTCGCGGTCGTCGCCCTCTGCCGGCTCGGCCGCGGCGGCTTCGAGCCGGCGACGCGCCTCGTCGGCCTCGGCCTCGATGCGTGCGCGCTCGACGTCGATCCCGCTCAGCCGCTCGCCCGCTTCCGCGGCCGTGCGGCGCGCCTCGACCTCGGCGGCGCCGAGCCTCCGCAGCTCCTCGGCGAGCCCGCCGGTGCGGGTCGTGCCTGCGTCGGCACGTGCGCGGAGCGGCGCCTCGAAGCGGTCGTCCGCAACGCCTTCGAGCGTCCCAATGAGCCGCTCGGTCAGTCGCGCGATTGCGGCCGTCACCGGATCGGGAGCCTCCGAATAGGCAGCGTCCGGAACGGGAGCTGCGACCCGCGCCTCGAGCTCCTCAACCTCGGCGGCCAGTGCGCGGCGGCGCGCCTCGAGCTCGAGCCAGACGGCCTCCGCGGTCTCGCCGGCGAACCACAGCTCGCCGCGCTGCGGGTCGTAGCCGAAGCCCTCCGGCGTCACCGCGGGAACAGGTGAGCGCAGCAGCTCCTCCTTCGGGACGACCGGAAGCTCGCGAACGACCTCGCGGGGATCCCGCATGAGGACGACGACGCTTCCGAGCCCGGCGGCACGGGCACGCTCGGCGAGCGCGAGCGCCTCGCGGGCGTCCGCGGCGACGAGCGCAGAGGCGCGATGACCCAACGCCGCAGCAACGGCACGCTCGTCGCCGGCCTCGACGTCGAGAGCCGACAGCGCGAGCCGCTCGCCCTCCTCGGCGAGGGCGCGCGCCGCAGGCGGCAGGCCCTCGCGCTCCGCCAGCGCACGCTCGAGCGTCTGGAGACGCTCGCGTGCGACTCGCGCGTTCTCGCGTACGCGTCTCCCGCTCGACGCGCACGCGCGCGTCGAGCACGCGGCGCGGGCGTGCGAGCTCGTCGCGCAGGCGCTCCAGCAGTGTCTCGGCGCTCTCGCGGCGGAGCTCCAGCCGCTCGCGTGCGCTGCGGAGGCGGTAGAGCGTCGCGGTCGACTCTTCCCGCCGGCCCGCAGCGTCGGCGAGCTCCTCCTCGACCCGCCGGCGCTCCTCGAGCAGCGCGTCGACGCGCTCGTCGGCGTGCTTGCGCGCGAGCACGGCGGCAGTGCGGCGTCCCTCGCCGTCCTCGAGTCGTTCCGCGAGCGTCGCGAGATCGATCTCGGCGACCCGTGCGCGGAGCGAGGCGATCTCGCCGCGCAGCTTCTCGGCCCGCTCGGCGGCCGTCGCCTGGAGCGCAAGCGGACGGAGGCGCTTCTTCACCTCCGCCTCGACGTCGCGCGCGCGTTCGACCTGCACGGCGACGCGTGCGAGCTTCAGCTCGGCGCGGTGCTTGCGACGCTTGAACCGTCCGAGGCCCGCTGCCTCCTCCAGCAGCGCGCGCCGCTCCTCCGGCTTGGAGCCGAGGATCTCCTCCACTCGGCCCTGGCCGATGATCGAGTGCATCCCCCCGCCGAGGCCCAGATCGGCGAGCAGCTCGACGAGGTCGATCCGGCGCACTGCGGTCTTGTTCAGGAGGTACTGGCCCTCGCCGCCGCGGTGCAGCCGGCGGGCCACCGACAGCTCCGTGTAGGGAAGCGGCCCGTTTCCGTCCGGGTTGTCGAAGAGCAGCTCGACCTCGCAGAAGTCCTCTGCGGCGCGCCCTCCGCCTCCGGCGAACAGCACGTCGTCCGGCTTCTCGGCCCGGAGCTCGGACGGGGCGAGCGAGCCAGCCGCCCAGACGATCGCGTCCGAGACGTTCGACTTCCCCGAGCCGTTCGGCCCGACGACGACCGCGACACCGGGCTCGAGCCGGATCTCGACGGGGTCGGGGAACGACTTGAAGCCGCGCAGCTTGAGAGCGCGTAGGTTCACGCGCCTCGAAACCTAGCGGGGAGCGCGGATGCCGCTCCCCGCCCACCGTCTCTTTCGCTCAGGCGTCCTGCGCCATGCCCAGGATCTGCTCCCGGGACATGGATCCGACCTTCTCGGGATGCTTGTCCCGGACGTGGGCCTCGACGTTCGAGACGAGCTCGTCGTCGCTCTCGCCGCGAACGACCTCCCCGCACGGACAGTTGACCTGCTTGGCCATGTCTCCTCCCTGTTCGGTCTCGCGGGAGTCTAGGCCGCAGCTCAGCCCTGGCTCGGCCCGACGCCCAGCTTCCCGAGCGCCAGCTTCGCGGCCTCCTGCTCGGCCGACTTCTTCGACTCCCCGGTCCCGACCCCGAGCTGATCGCCCTCGACGACCGCCGCGCAGGTGAACCGGCGGTCGTGCGGCGGGCCCTCCACCTCGAGCACCGCATAGCTCACGGACTTCCCCCGGCGAGCCAGCGCCTCCTGGAGCTCCGTCTTGTAGTCGACATGGCTCGTGAGCGCGTACTCGATCCGCTCGTCGAACGCCTGCGACGATCGGCTCCTCGATCGCCTCGAATCCGTGCTCGAGGAAGAGCGCCGCGAGCGCTGCCTCGAGCAGCGCCGCGAGGACGTTGCGGTTGCGGGAGAGGCGGTCGAGCTCCTCCTCGGGGATGTCGACCCCGCGCTCGGCCAGACGCTGTCCCAGCTCCAGCTGGCGCGCGACGACCGCACAGCTCGCACGCGAGACCACGTGCGAGCGCACCTTGGCGAGGCGGCCCTCGGTGAAGTCGGGGTAGCGGTCGTACAGCGCCCGCGCGACCGCGAGCTCGAGCACGCTGTCGCCCAGGAACTCGAGGCGCTCGTAGGACTCCGAGCGGTCGATCGCCCAGGAGGCGTGCGTATAGACCTGTCCCGCTCGTTCCTCGGGAAGCCGGCCGATCAGCCTCCCGAGCTCGGCAACCCCTTCCGAGGGGCTACTGGTGCGACGCGACGTAGTCGACAGCCTGGCCGACGGTCTGGATCTTCTGTGCGTCCTCGTCGGAGATCTTGATCCCGAACTGATCCTCGAGCTCCATGATCAGCTCGACGAGGTCGAGCGAGTCCGCGTCGAGATCCTCCTGGAAAGAGGCCTCGTCGTTGATGTCGCCTTCCTCGACGCCGAGTTGCTCGGTCAGGACTTCCTTGACTCGCTCGAAAACTTCTTCGCGCGACGCTGCCATGTCACCTCACGTGGTGGTCGGAGTCGTTGAGGGGCGGGATGCTAACACGCTCTCACCCACCCGCTCGGCCAGCCTGCCGACGACGTCGTGCTCGACGCCCCGCGCGGCCAGCCGGATCGCGTTCGAGATCGCCCGGCTGGAGGAGTTCCCGTGGGCGATGACGGCGAGCCCGCGGAGCCCGAGGAGGTATCCGCCGCCGTAGGTGTCGGGATCGAGCCGGTCGCGCAGGCGCCGGCCCGCCGGCCGGATCAGCAGGCCGCCGAGCTTGCCGGTGGCCGTCGCGGTGATCTCCTCGCGGAAGGTCTCGAGGAGGTTCGAGATCGTTCCTTCGAGGAGCTTCAGGACGACGTTTCCCGTGAAGCCGTCGGTGACGACGACGTCCGCGGCGCCGACGAGCAGGTCGCGCCCCTCCGTGTTCCCGCCGAAGTTGAGGTTGCTCGCCGCGAGGAGCTCGTGCGCCTCGAGGACCATCAGGCTGCCCTTCTCCGGCTCCTCGCCGATCGACAGGAGCCGCACCTCCGGGTTCGCGATGCCGATGATCTCCTCGGCGAAGACCGCACCCATCTGGCCGAACTGGAGCAGGTGCTCCGGCCGCGCGTCCGCGTTCGCGCCGGAGTCGATCAGCACGACCGGTCCGCGCTTCGCCGGGATCGTGACCGCGATCGCGGGGCGCTTGACGCCGGGGAGCCGGCGGAGCTCGACGAGACACGCGGCCAGCATTGCGCCCGTGTTGCCCGCGGAGATGACGGCGTCGGCCTTCCCCTCCGAGACCGCACGGCACGCGACGACGAGCGAGCTGTTCGGTTTCGCCCGGACGGCGTCCGTCGGCTTGTCGTCCATGTCGATGACATCGGGCGCCTCGATCAGCTCGAGGCCCTTCGTGTCGAGGCCGGAGGGACCGACGAGAACGGGGCTCAGCCCGTCGGTTGCAGCGGCGAGTGCACCCGAGACGACCTCCTCGGGGCCGCGGTCGCCGCCCATGGCGTCGACGGCGACCCGGACCACTGGACTACGGGACCGGGGTTCGGAGCGGGTCGATGTCGCGGCCGCGATACGTGTGGCACGTCGGGCAGACGCGGTGCGGCCGCTTGGGCTGTCCGCAGTGCGGGCAGAGGTTCAGCCGCGGCGACTCGATCTTGTGCTGTGCGCGGCGCTTGTCGCGCCGTGCCTTCGACGTCTTTTTCTTGGGGACGGCCATAAGCGCCGCAGTGTAGCCATCAGAGCTGGCCGCGGAGGCGTTCCAGCGCGGCCCAGCGTGTGTCGGTCGGCTTGTCTTCATGCTCGTGCGGCTCGTCGTTGAGGTCCTTGCCGCACACCGCGCAGAGCCCGGCGCAGTCCTCCCGGCAAAGGATCTTGTCCGGCAGAGCGAGCGCCATCGCGTCGCGCGCCCACGAGGCGAGGTCGAGCTTGTCGTCCTCGACGTACGGCGTCCGAAGCTCGTCCGATCCGTCCGGGTTCGTCGCCTGGTACTCGCGCGCCGCGATCGGCAGTTCGAGCACCGCGTCGCCGAGGCAGCGGTAGCACGGCCCGTGCAGACGGCCGGTGAAGGCGAGCTGGAAGACGGTGCCGGTCGCAGCCCTCGCGATCGCGAGTTCCGCCGGCACGGTGTCGGGCACGGGCAAATAGCGCTGGCCGCCGAGCTCGAACGGCTCCAGATCGAGCTCGATCTCGTCGCGATACTCCTCCCCCGAGCGGAGCTTGACCTGTCTGAGACTGAAGCTCCTCACGGAGCCACCCTAGCGAGTCAGGCCGCGGCTTTGAGAGGCTTCGAGACCGGGGCTTGCACCGGCTTTTCACGCGGCGGACGGGCCGTGACGATGAGGACGACGGCGGCGACGATCGCGGCTCCCGCGACGACAGTCGTCCACTGGATTTCCTCGCCGAGGAAGACCGTCCCGAGCGCGACCGCGACGACGGGATTGACGAACGCGTAGGTCGAGACGATCGAGATCCGGACGTTCTTCAACAGCCACGCGTACGCCGAGAACGCGATCAGCGAGCCGACGACGACGAGGTACAGGAACGCGATCACCGGCCTCACGGCGAACGAGTCGGTCCCGACACTGCTCGCCTCACCGGTCGCGAGCCCGAAGATCCCGAGGAAGAGGCTCGCACAGAGCATCTGCATCGCCGCCGAGAGCAGCGGGCTCTCGGGCAGCTTCGCCCCGCGCGCGTAGAGCGAGCCGGCGGCCCAGGCGGCGGTCGTTCCGACGAGGACGAGCATCCCGACGACGTCGCCGCCTCCTCCCGGCTGGATCAGGAGCGCGACGCCGGCGAAGCCGACGAAGAGGCCGAGGATCGCCGTCGCGGAGAGCCTGCGCCCGAAGAACACACGGTCCATCAGTGCGACCCACAGCGGGATGATCGCGACGATCAGCGCTGCGAGGCCGGACTCGAGCCGCGTCTCGACCCACGCGACGCCGCCGTTCCCGACGACGAGCAGGGCTGCGCCGACGATCGCGGCCGCGCCCCACTGCCGGAGGGTCGGGCGCGCACGGCCGCGCGACGCGAAGAGGTAGAGCGCCGTGCCCGCGATGAGGAAGCGCACGGAGGACATGAGGAACGGCGGCATCGTCCGGTCGGTGACGCGGATGGCGAGGTACGTCGAGCCCCAGACGAGGTAGATGGTGGCCAGGGCGATGCCCACGGCCACCGGAGACCGGCGTGCGAAAGCGGCAGTCACCGGCGCGCTAGAGGATCGAGCGGCGGTCTTCGCTGCGGCGTGAATCCGCACCGAAGAGCACTGCGAGCGGGCCGATGGCGACGAGGAATGCGAGAACGACGAGACCGGTCATGCCTCCATGATCGGCATTGGGGTACCATTAGGACAAATCCACTTCTGATGAGGATCGATTATGGAAACTGATAGCTGGCTCGGCGTCGAATTGCGCCATTTCCTGGCTCTGGAAGCCGTCGCGCGCGAGGGCTCGTTCGTGCGCGCCGCGCAGAGCCTCGGCTACACCCAGTCGGCCGTCAGCCAGCAGATCGCTGCGCTCGAGCGGATCGTGGGGCATCGGCTCGTGGAGCGGCCCGGCGGTCCCAAGCCCGTGTCGCTGACAGAGGCCGGCCGCCTCCTTCTCACCCACGCGGACGCCATCGCGGCGCGCGTCGCCGCCGCGCAAGCCGACCTCACCGCGCTCGCCGAAGGCGAGGCAGGGACGTTGCGGGTCGGGGTCTTCCAGAGCGTCGGGCAGCGGATCCTCCCGGAGGTGATGCGCCGCTTCCTCGAAGCATGGCCGCAGGTGAAGGTGGCGCTGACGGAGTCGGCCGACGACACGGAGCTGCTCGGGTCTGGTCGAGCGGGGAAACCTCGACCTGACGTTCGCCGACCTGCCGCTCGTGGACGGCCCGTTCGAGTCGGTCGAGCTGCTGCAGGGATCCATACGTCCTCGTGGTCGCGGCGGGCTCAGAGCTTGCTCTGAGAGACGCGCCTCCGACGACGCGCGAGATCGCCGAGCTCGAGCTCATCGGCCACAAGCACTGCCGCACGCTCGCACAGCTCGAGTCGAGCTTCCGCGGCCCGCTCGACTTCGTCTTCCGCTCGGACCACAACCAGACGGTCCAGGCGCTCGTCGCGTCCGGCGTCGGGAGCGCGCTCGTCCCGCGGCTCACGATGGACCCGGAAGACGAGACGACGGTGCTCGTCGACATGCCGAAGCTCGCTCCGCGCCTGATCGCGTTCGCCTGGCACCGCGACCGGTACCGAACGCCCGCAGCGCGCGCGTTCGTGGACACGGCCGCCGAGGTCTGCGCCGAGCTCGAAGCCGAGCCCGTCGCGGCCTAGCCCGCCGTCCCTTTCAGCCGCGGCGAAAAGGACGGGTCAGACCCCATGCTTTCCGGACGCGTCAGGACCGGCCCTGGAGTTCGAGCCGAAAGCGTGACGATGTGTCCTAGCTAGGCGTAGGGCTGGTCGTCGTCGGAGGAGCCGGCGACCGACGCGACTCCCGCGACGACCGTCTCCTGCGACCGCTCGTGCAGGCGCTCGCGGCCGCGCTTCACGGCCGTGAGGAACTTCTCGAGGTTGACCTCGAGCGTGGACAGAATCGAGTCGGCCCAGTCCTCCATCTCGAGCCTCGTCTCGCGGGCCAGCCGACGCGCCTCGTCGACGATGTCCTGCGCCTGGCGCTCGGCGATCTTCACGATCTCCGTCTGGGAGGCCTCTCGAACCGCCTGCTCGCGGGCCTCGCCGAGAAGCCGGTCGGTCTCGCGCTTCGCCTCGGCCAACATCTCCTGGCGCTCCTTCACGATCCACCTCGCCTGCTTGATCTCCTCGGGGATCGTCGCGCGCATCTGGTCGAGGATGTCGTAGATCTCCTCGCGGTCGATCCGCACCTGATCGGTCAACGGAACTGCCTTCGCGTTGTGAACGAGGTCGTCGAGCTTGTCGATGAGAACGAGGACGTCCATGGGCTCCTATTCTTGCGGATTCTCCGGTGTCCCCGGACGACCGTCCGGGAAAAGCTCTGCAAATCGCCTGGCCACAGCTTCTGGGACGAGCTCGTCCACTCTACCCCCGAAGGCGGCGATCTCCTTGACTCCGCTGGAGGAGACGAAGCTCACCGTCGCGCTCGCCATCACGTAGACGGTCTCCACGTCCGGCGCGAGCGTGCGGTTGAGCTGGTTCATCTGGAATTCCCACTCGAAGTCCGAGATGACCCGCAGCCCCTTGACGATCGCCTTCGCGTTCCACTTGCGCGCGAAGTCGACGACGAGCTCGGAGAAGACCTCGACCTCGACGTTCTCGAGATCGGCGAGGGCGGAGCGGAGAAAGTCGACGCGCTCCTCGAGCGAGAACATCGGCGTCTTGTGCGTCGGGTTGCCGACGACACCGACGACGACGCGGTCGAAGATCCCCGCCGCGCGCCCGATCACGTCGATGTGACCGTTCGTCACCGGGTCGTACGAGCCAGGTGCGATTGCAGTAATCACAGGTGCTCGAACACCGTGACGCGGGTGGACCCGTACTTGCGCGTCGTCCGCACCTCGAGGCCGGGAAGCTCGGGCTCGACGCGCGCCGCGGACTCGAGCACGAGAAGACCGTCCTCCGAGAGGACGGACGGGAGGTACCGGGCCAGTGCGCTGTAGTCGGTCATGGCGTAGGGCGGGTCGGCCAGCACGAGATCGTACTTTCTGCCCGCGGTCACCTCCTGCGCGAGCCCCGTCCGCGCATCGCGCCGGAGAACGGTCGCGCCGGTGAGGCGCAGCTTGTCGAGGTTCCGCTCGATCGTCCGCACCGCCTCCGGGTCGTTCTCCATGAAGACGACGGCGTCGGCTCCGCGCGAGAGCGCCTCCAGCCCCATCGCGCCTGACCCCGCGAAGAGATCGAGCACGCGCGCGCCTTCGACCCACGGCGCGACGATGTTGAAGACGTTCTCACGCACGCGGTCCGACGTCGGCCGGATATCCAGCCCCTTCGGCGCCCAGATCGTGTGGCCCTTGCGCTCGCCCGCGATGATCCGCACCCGGGGAGTATCGGTCAGTCGGACGCGAGGTCCACGCCGGCGAACTGGAGGTCGACCTCGTCCGAGAGCGGCCCCTCGACGTCGACGAGCTCGTCTGCGAGCGCCCGCGCGCGTTCCAGCAATGGCCGGTCCTTGCGCAGATGCGCGAAGCGGAGGTCGGTGAGCCCCGACTGCCGCGTCCCGAGCAGCTGGCCGCTCCCGCGGATGTCGAGATCGGCCTCGGCGAGCTCGAATCCGTCGGTCGTGCGGACGAGCGCCTCGAGCCGCTCGACCGCAGTGTCGGTCAGGTCCTCGCGCGCGCGAGAGATGAGGAGGCAGTACGACTGCTCCACGCCGCGGCCGACACGTCCGCGCAGCTGGTGCAACTGCGCGAGCCCGAATCGATCCGCCTCCTGGATGATCATGATCGTCGCGTTCGGGACGTCCACGCCGACCTCGATCACGGTCGTTGCGACGAGCACGTCGAGATCGCCCGCCTTGAACCGCGCCATCAGCTCGCGCCGTTCGACCGGACGCAGGCGGCCGTGGAGCAGGCCGACGCGATAGCCGCGCAGCTCGGCGCGCTGCAGGCGTTCCGCCTCAGCCTCCGCGGCGCGCGCCTGGGTCGTTTCCGACTCCTCGATGAGCGGGCACACGACGTACGCCTGCCGCCCCGCGTCGAGATGCTTGCGGAGGCGCGCGTACGCCTCGGTGCTCCGATTCTCGGAGACCCAGGCGGTCTTGATCGGCTTGCGGTTCGCTGGTGGCTTTGCGATCTCCGACACCGCGAGATCGCCGTAGACGGTCAGCGCAAGCGTGCGCGGGATCGGCGTCGCCGTCATGTGCAGGACGTGGGGCGACCGCCCTTCCGTGAGTGCCTTCCGCTGTTGAACGCCGAAGCGATGCTGCTCGTCGACGACCGCGACCGCGAGGTCGCGGAGCTGGACGCCCTCCTGGATCAGAGCATGCGTGCCGACGACGACGTCCGCGCTCGGGGCGAGGTCGCGCTCGCGCTTCGCGGACGAGCTCGTGAGCAGCGCGCACGTGACACCGAGCTCGCGGCATGGCTCTTCGATCGTGAGGAAGTGCTGCTCGGCGAGCGTCTCCGTCGGCGCCATCAGCGCGCCCTGCCGCCCCGACTCAACCGCGCGGAGGAGGGCGTAGAGCGCGACAACCGTCTTCCCCGATCCCACCTCCCCCTGGAGCAGCCGCTGCATCGGCACGCTCCGCTGGAGATCGCCGTCGACGTCCTCGATCGCCCGCTCCTGGTGCTCGGTCAGCCGGAACGGGAGGAGCCCGCGATAGCGCTCCACCAGATCCGCGGGCGGCGCGAGGGCCGGCGCCAGCTCGGTCTCGCGTTCCCGCCGCCGACGTGCGAGCCCGATCTGGAGGAGGAGCAGTTCGTCGAAGGCGAGCCGCCGGCGTCCGCGCTCGGCCTCCAGTTCCGAGCCCGGCCGGTGCAGCGCCCACAACGCGTCGATCCGCGCCGGCAGCTCTTCGTGCTGCTTGAGCCCTGCCGGGAGCGGGTCGACGAGCGCGCGCGGGAGAGCGGCGCCGACGAGCTCGCGGAGCTTCTTGCTCGTGATGTCCTCGCTCGCCGGGTAGACCGGCGCGAAGTCCGCGGTCGCCTCCGCGTCGCCGATGTCGAAGCTGCGGACGTCGAACCCGTACCGCCCCTGCCGTCCGCGCAGACGGACGTGCGTGCCAGGCTGGAGCTGCCGTTCGAGCCACGGCTGGTTGAACCACGACGCCGAGACCGTCGCGCTGCCGTCACTCACGCGGGCAGTGAGGATCTTCAGCCGTCCGCGCCGGCGGTTCGACAGCGACAGGATCTCCCCCTCGATCGTGACCTCCTCGTCGCGACCGAGGTCGGCCATCCGCTGATGGGGGACCGGGATCTCGTAGCGGAACGGCCGGTGCGTCAGCAGATCTGCGACCGTGCGGAGCCCGAGGCGCTCGAGTTTCTTCTTCACCGCGGGCCCGACGCCGGGAAGGGTGTCGAGCGCGCGGTCGCCCGCGTCAGCCGGCGGGAAGCCGCGCGGCCGCGGCCAGTCGCCGACCTCGTCGCCACCGAAGCCGACGGGAACCCGTACCTGGACCTGCGTCACTCCCTGTCATCGAACCAGAAGAAGCCGACGGTGCCTGGCCCGGCGTGCGTGCCGACGACGGCACCGAGCGTCGTGACGATCTCGACCTCGGCCTGCGGACGCTCGCCCGCGACCATCTTCCGCAGCTGCTCGGCTCGCTCCGGCGCCTCGGCGTGCGCGATGCCGACCTTCAGCGTCGGCGAGTCCGTGGAGGTCGACGTGAACTGCGACACGAACTCCTGAAATGCCTTCTGGTTCCCGCGCACGCGCTTGAGCGGAACGACCTCGCGCTCGATCGTGAGGATCGGCTTCACGTGCAGCAGCTGTCCAGCCCATGCGCTCGCGCGTCCGATGCGCCCGCCGCGACGGAGGAACTCGAGCGTGTCGACCGTGAAGAGCATGCGCGCGTCGTCACGATGGCGCCGGCTGAGCTCCTCGATCTCGTCGTCGCTCGTTCCGCGCTCGAGGCGCGCCTGGATCGAGAGCCCGAGCATCGCGACGGCGGCGGAGGCGGTCTGCGAGTCGACCGTTCGCACCTTGTCGCCGATCTCGGATGCGGCCGCAGTCGCGCTCGCGAACGTCCCCGACAGCGCCGACGAGATGTGCAGCGAGTAGATGCGCTCGTACTCCGCGAGCTCCTCGTAGGCCTTCAGGAAGTCTCCCGGCGTCGGCTGCGATGTCGTCGGCAGCTGCTCGGCGCTGCGCAGCCGCTCGTAGAACTCGTGTGGCGTCGAGGTCGACGTAGTCGCGGTAGCTCTCGTCGCCGAACAGGACGTAGAGCGGGACGACGCGCCAGTTCGGGAAGCGCTCCGGAGCCTCGGGAAAGTCCGCCGTCGAGTCGAGCACGATCGCCGTGTTCTCGGCGGTGAGGATCAAGCCGCGGCCCGGATCGCCTCGACGATGTCGTCGAGCTCCTGGTCCTTCGAGAGGCACGCTACGGCGCCGGCCTCGAAGAGCGCGTCGACCTCGCGGAGGTTCGCGGACGCCGTGAGGCAGACGACTGCGACGTCGGGCGACGCCGCGCGCACGGCCCTCGTCGCCTGCACGCCGTCGATTCCCGGCAACCGGTAGTCCATCAGGACGACGTCCGGATGGTGCGTGCGAACGACGTCCGCGGCCGAGGACCCTTCGCCGACCGAGGCGACGACCTCGATGTCGTCCCGCAGGCCGAGCAACAACTCGAGCGCCTCACGGAAGACCTGGTTGTCCTCGACGAGGACGAGGCGGATCGGCTCTTCCGGCACGGGGCCGGAGGTTACTCGGCCGACATGAGAAGCGGGTAATGCGGCTGGCCGCCGGACTGGACTTCGAGCTCCAGCTCCGGAAAGCGCTCGCCGATCCGCTCGAGCAGCCGACCGAGCTCGGGCTCGTCCGCGCCCTTGAGGAGCGTCATCACGCCGCGCGGCTCGGCGAGCAGCCGGTCCGCGACCGCCCCCGCGACCTCGTCGAAGTCCGGCCCCGAGGCGACGGCCTCGTCCGCGGCAAGGCCGAGGAACTCCCCCGCCTTCACGGCCAGGCCGTTGAGTTGCGCGTCGCGCGAGGCGACCGTGACCTCGCCGGTCACGACCGCGTCCGCCGCCTCCTGCATCGCGCCGAGGTTCTCCTCGGCGTCGCGCTCGGGATCGAAGGCCACGAGTGCCGACAGCCCCTCCTGCATCGACCGGGTCGGCAGGACCAGCACGTGCGAGCCAATGTGCTCCGCCGCCTGCTCGAGCTGCGCCGATCACGTTCGAGTTGTTCGGGAGGATGATCGCCTCGCCACCGAGCGAGTCGATCGCGCGCGCGAAGTCGCCGACCGCAGGAGTTCATCGACTGCCCGCCCTCGATGACGTGCGCGCCGAGGCTCTCGAACAGGCGCCGGTTCCCGTCACCGGCGGCAACCGCGACGACCGACATGGCAGGCGCGTCCGCGACGGCGTGCAGCAGCCGCTCTTCGCGCTGTTGCGTCTGCTCGTGCATGTTCGCGATCTCGACGCGTTCGATCACGCCGACGCGGGTCCCGATGTCGAGCGCGCGGCCGGGGTCGTCCGTGTGGACGTGGACCTTGAGCGCCTCGGGGTCGCCGACGACGAGGAGCGAGTCGCCGAACTGCTCGAGCTCCTCCTCGATTGCGTCGCCGTCCAGCCCGTCCCCTTCGATGACGAACGTCGTGCAGTACCGGTACTTCGAGAGCTCCGAGATGAACCGCTTCGACACTGATCACCTCACGCGACACGGGCGCCTCCGGCAGCTCCTCACCGGCCGCGACCGCCGAGAGCCCGCGCACGATCTCGAGCAGCCCCGCTCCGCCGGCGTCGACGACACCTGCTTCACGCAGGACGTCGAGCTGCTCCGGTGTCCGTTCGACGGCCTCCTCGCCGCGCGCGACCACGGCATGGAGGAGATCGACGCTGCCGGCGCCTTCGGCCGCGTGACGCTCCGCTTCCTCCGCCATCTCGCGGATGACGGACAGCATCGTGCCCTCGACGGGCTGCCGCACAGCCCGGTACGCGGCGTCGCTCGCCGAGCGGAACGCACGCGCGCAGACGTTCGCGTCGATCTGACCGTCCGCCCCGAGCGCGTCGGCCGCGCCGCGGATGATCTGGGAGAGGATGACCCCGGAGTTGCCGCGCGCTCCCATCAGCGCCGCACGCGTGACCTCCTTGACGAGGCCCGCACGGCTCTCGGTGGTCGACTCTTCGAGCTGGTCGACGACGCCGCGGGCGGTAAGCGTGAGGTTCGTACCCGTGTCGCCGTCGGGAACCGGGTAGACGTTGAGGTCGTCGATCCGCTGCCGGCGCCGCTCGAGGGAGTCGAGCGCTCCGCGGGCGAGCTCACGGACGCGCTCCAGCTCGCTCACGCGGAGGACCTTTTCACGTCCTGGATCCGCACCTCGACGTCGGCGACGGTCAGGCCGGTCAGGCGCTCCACCTCGTAGCGGACGCGGTTGCGGAGCGTCGACGCGACCTCCGCGAGGTTCAGCCCGTACTCCACGACCACGCTGAGCTCGATCGTCACGCCTGTCTCCGCCGCGCCCCCGACGGTGATTCCGCGGCGCAATCGATCGCGGGTCAGGCGCTCGCGCGGGGTTGCCGCCATGCCGACGACGCCGTAGGCCTCGGTCGCCACGCGCCCGACGATGTGCGCCACCGCTTCGTTCGAGATCGAGATCCGACCGAGCGACGACGTCAGCGAGGGAGCCGCCTCCACGAACGGATTAGACCACGCCCGGACGCCAGAAGTTGCTGCTCAGACGGCTTTCTGCACCTTGCCGCCCTTGAGGCAGCGGGTGCAGACATAGGCCCGCGTCGCCTTGCCCTTGATCAGGACTCGGACGCGCTGGAGGTTCGGGTTGAAGCGGCGCTTCGTGGCCACCATGGAGTAGCTCCGGTTGTTGCCAAAGCCGGGCTTCTTCCCGCAGACTGCGCAGACCTTGGACATCGGCCGGGCAGTGTAGCTACGACCGGCCCGCCGAGGCCCGCAGCTGCGCGAAGGCGTCCGCCATCTCGAGGGCCGTGCGGACGGCCTCCCTGCCCTTCGAGATCCGCGCGTCGGCCTGCTCGACCACGTCGACCGTCAGGACGCCGAAGGCGACGGGGACACCGGTCTCGAGCGCCGCGAGCTGGAGGCCGCTCGCGGCCTCCGAGGCGATGAAGTCGAAGTGCGGCGTCTCGCCGCGCACCACGCAGCCGAGTGCGACGACGCAGGCGTAGCGCCTCGTCTTCGCGAGCGCCATCGCGGCGAGCGGCAGCTCGAACGCGCCTGGAACGGGCATGACGGTCACCGCGTCACGCCGGACGCCTGCCTCGTCGAGCTCGTCGAGCGCGGCGTCGAGGAGCTTGTTCGTGATCTCGCCGTTGAACCGGGAGGCGACGATCGCCACGCCGCGGCGCGTCCCGTCGGGCTCGCCTTCGATCACGTTGACGTCGTCGGGAAGGTCGAGCTCGCCGTACGCGTGCTGCGGGGCCTCGCCCGGCCCACGGAGCAGAGGCGCCTCGCGAGGCTCCTCGTCCTCCTCTACCTCGGGCGCCTCCTCGTCGAGCGGGAGGTCCTCGTCGGCTTCCTCGTCCTCGCGTTCCTCGTCGGCGTCCCGCTCCTCCACCTTGGGGTCGCCCGGCCAGAAATCGCTCACTCTCCGCCCTCCAGCGGCTCGTACTTCAGGTCCTGGTGGTGCAGCTTGTGGCCGAGCTTGTCACGTTTCGTCGCGAGATAGCGCGCGTTCTGCGGCGTCGGCGTCGTTTCGATCGGCACCTGCTCGACGACCTCGAGCCCGTAGCCCTCGATGCCGGTGATCTTCTTCGGGTTGTTCGTGAGGATCCTGATCGTCGTGAGGCCGAGGTCGGCGAGGATCTGGTTGCCGATCCCGTAGTCGCGCATGTCGGGCGCGAAGCCGAGCTCGAGGTTCGCCTCGACCGTGTCGAAGCCGTTCTCCTGGAGCTCGTACGAGCGCAGCTTGTTGAGCAGGCCGATGCCGCGTCCCTCCTGTGCCATGTAGAGGAGCACACCCCGCTCCTCCGCGGCGATCTGCCCGAGCGCCTGCTCGAGCTGCTCGCCGCAGTCGCAGCGAAGGGAGTGGAAGACGTCGCCGGTGAGACACTCGGAGTGCACGCGGACGAGGACGTTCTCCACGCCGTCGACGTCGCCCTTGACGAGCGCGACGTGATCCTTGCCGGTCAGCGTCTCGCGGAACGCGACCGCGGTGAAGTCTCCGTAGGCGGTCGGAAGCCGCACGGCCGTCACGCGCTCGACGAGCTTCTCGTGCCGGCGCCGGTACTCGATGAGGTCGGCGACCGTGATGAGCTTCAACCCCAGCCGCTCGCAGTAGGGAATGAGGTCGGGGACGCGGGCCATCGTCCCGTCCTCGTTCATCACCTCGCAGACGACGCCCGCCGGCATGAGCCCGGCGAGCCGCGCGAGGTCGACCGCCGCCTCCGTCTGTCCGGCGCGGGCGAGTACGCCGCCCTCGCGCGCTCGGAGCGGGAACACGTGACCGGGCTGGACGAGGTCGTCCGGCTTCGACTCGGGATCGACCGCGACCTGGATCGTTCGCGAGCGGTCCGGCGCCGAGATCCCGGTCGTCACGCCCTCGCGCGCTTCGACGGACACGGTGAACGCCGTCCCGTAGGGCGTCTCGTTGCGATCCGTCATCTGCCGGAGCCCGAGCTCGTTGCAGCGGTCCTCCGTGAGGCAGAGGCAGATGAGCCCGCGCGCCTCCTTCGTCATGAAGTTGACCGCCTCGGGCGTCGCGAACTGCGCGGCGATCGTCAGATCGCCTTCGTTCTCCCGGTCGGCCGCGTCCACGACGACGACGAACTTGCCCTCGCGGATGTCCTCGATCGCCTCTTCGATCGTCGCGAACGCGCTCTTCTCCTGCACCTGCATCAGCTCAAATCGTATCCGGGTGCAGAAGCCGCTCGACGTACTTCGCCAGGACGTCGGTCTCGAGGTTGACGCGATCGCCCGCTTCCAGGGTCCCGAGCGTCGTCACCGCGAGCGTGTGCTGGACGAGCGCGACCGCGAACCCCAGGTCGTCGAGCTCGGCGACGGTCAGCGAGACGCCCTCGACCGTGATCGAGCCTTTTTCGACGAGATAGCGGAGGACATCCGGGCCGACGTCGACCCAGACGCGGCGACCGTCACCCTCCCCGGTCACGGAGCGGACGGTGCCGACGGCGTCGACGTGACCCTGGACGTAGTGCCCACCGAGCGGGTCGCCCGCACGCAGCGCCGGCTCGAGGTTGACCTCGTTCCCGAACGGCTTCGCGCGGTCCTTCGTCTCCTGCATCACGTCGAAGGCGAGCGTTCGGCCGTTCGACTCGACGACGGTGAGACACACGCCGTCGACCGATACGGAGTCTCCGATCTCCGCGGAGAGCCTTCCCTCGACGATCAGGCGCCCGTCGTCGAATGATGCGACGCGGGCGCGCTCCTGCACGATTCCCGTGAACACGCGGCCAAGGCTACTCGCACAAACGAGGAGCGGGCCCGACCGCGAGGGGCCCGCTCCTCTGGTGACCCGGACGTTTAGGCGTTCGCCAGTCCGGTGCCCTGATGAGACCGATACCGCCGACCGAGACCGATTGCCGTCAGCAGGATCAGTGCAGATCCGAACGCGACCGCTGCGCCGATCGAGGCGTCGCTCCAGTCGAAGCCTCCGTTCGACGTCGAGGAGACGACCTCGACTCCGGTCGGGCCCTGGGCGCCGCCGGCGCTCGGGCCGGGTGCGCCGAAGCTGTTCTCGGACTTGACCGGGCTCTGGTTCGCGTACGACTGAGCCATCGCCTGCCACCGCATCCCGTCAGCCTGCAGCGGCGTGATCCCCGTGTCGACGGGCAGCGCGAGCTTCCCGGCGGCAACGTGCCTGTCGAGGATCGAGCTCAACCTCGGGGCGGTCAGCGCGATCTGCCCTGCGGTCGGCTGATGCTTCAAGAGCAGCGCGGCGTGACGTGCGTCGGTGATGCGGACGCCCGGCGCCGGGCCTTCGGATGTGATTCCGGTCATCGCCTGGGCCGCCGGTGCGACGGCGAGCGCTGCGAAAGCCAGGCCGATAGCGATCTTCTTGCGTCTCCAATGCTTGCGGATCATCGTGGTGCTCCTTTCCTCCTCCGTGACCAGACGAGCATCCCGCCGGGAGGTAACCGTCCCGTCACAACCCGCCCATCACCGCCCATCGCGCGGTAACCGAGGGTGAAAAACGGTGTAGGTTCGCCGCAGGCGCGCATGGACTACCGCATCCTCGGGCCGCTCGAAGCGCTCGACGGCGAGGAAAAGCTCTCCCTCGGCGGCGTGCGCCAGCGCGCCGTGCTCGCTCTTCTCCTCCTCCACCGGAACGAGGCGATGACCCGCGACGTCATCGTCGACGAGCTCTGGGGCGAAGATGCGCCGCCGACCGCGGCCAAGGTCCTGCAGAACTGCGTCTCGGCGCTGCGCAAGGTAGCTTCCCGGCGGCCCGGAGACGCTGCGAACGGTCGGCGGGGCCTACGAGCTGAAGGTCGAGCCCGGGCGAGCTCGACCGCGACCGCTTCGAGCGACTGCTCGCGGAGGGCCGGGCGTCCCTTGCCGCCGGCGACCACGCCGACGCGTCCGAGCGCCTGCGCGAGGGCGCTCGCGCTCTGGCGGGGATCGCCGCTCTCCGACTTCTCGTACGAGTCGTTCGCGCGCGAGGAGATCGCGCGACTGGAGGAGCTCCACGTCGCCGCGGTGGAGGATCGCATCGAGGCCGACCTCGCGCTCGGCCGCCACTCGGAGCTCGTTCCCGAGCTGGAGTCGCTCGTCGCGCGGCACCCGCTGCGCGAGCACCTGCGGCTGCAGCTGATGCTCGCCCTGTACCGCGCGGGCCGGCAGGCCGAGGCGCTCGAGGCATACCACGCTGCCCGCCGGACGCTCCTGGCGGAGCTCGGTATCGAGCCCGGCCGCGCCCTGCAGGACCTGGAGCGCGCGATCCTCGCGCAGGACCCCGTGCTCGACGCCGCGCCGGAAAGCAGGCCGGCGGCTGCCCCGCGCGCGCACGCGGCTCCCGGGCGGCAGGCCGCCTCGCAGTTCGTCGGCCGGGCCGAGGAGCTTTCGCGTGCTCGAGTCCGCGATCGAGGACGCGCTCGCCGGGCGGGGCCGCCTCTTCGTCGTCCTCGGCGCCGCAGGCTCGGGGCAAGACACGGCTCGCCGACGAGGCCGCCAGCGCCGCGAAGCAGCGCGGCTGTCGGATCCTCTGGGGACGCGGCTGGAGCGGCGGTGACGCTCCCGAGTACTGGCCGTGGACACAGGCGTTCCGCGACGCGGGCAGGACGCTCGAGACGCCGGCAGACGCGGACGACGGCGCGGCACGGTTCCGCTTCTTCGAAGAGGTGACCGAGGCGCTGCGAGGCGCCGCCGCGGAGCAGCCGCTGTTTGTCGTCTTCGACCACCTCGAGGCCGCGGACGAGGGATCGCTCCTGCTCCTGGAGTTCGTGGCGTCCGAGCTCGCCGGAGATGGGGGCGCTCGTGCTCGCCCTCGGACGCGAGGAGATGCCGCGGCTCGACGAGCTCTCCCGCCAGGCGACGCGGACTCTTGCGCCTGGAGCCGATCTAGGGCTCGTGCACGTAGGCGGCGAGGAGCATGTCCTCGCCGATGCGCTCCGCCGTCATGCGTGTGAGCCCGAGCGGCTCGTCGAGCCGCGGCGCGAACACGGGACCCTCGCCGCGCGACGCGCGGTGCGACGAACAGGAGCAGCTTGTCGACGAGCCCTCGGCGGAGGAACGACTCCGCGATCGCCGGCCCGCCTTCCAGCAAGCAGTGACTGGACGTTCTCGTCCGCGAGCGCGCGGAGCTCTTCCTCGACGTCACCGGTGCGCAGCTCGAGCTCCGATCCGTCCGGCAACGGACCGCGGCCGAACGCGAGCCGCCGCGGTTGCCGCTCCGCGCCCACGTCGCGCGCCGTGAGCTGCGGCCCGTCGGCGCGGACGGTGCCCATGCCGACGGCGACGGCGTCCAGCTGCGCGCGCAGCTCGTGCACACGCCGGCGCGACTCCTCGCCCGAGATCCAACGCGACCCCGGCGTCGCGACGCGTCCGTCGAGCGTCACGGCGAGCTTCAGCGTGACGAACGGCCGCCGCTTCGCCACCCAGGTACGCCACGCCTCGTTCTGCGCGCGGGCCTCGAACGAGTCGGCGTGCTCGACTTCGACCCCGGCGGCGCGGAGCAGATCGAGCCCGCCCGCCGCGTCGGGGTTCGGGTCGAGCGAGCCCGGCGACGACCTTCGCGATCCCCGCTTCGAGGACCGCCTGCGTGCACGGCGGCGTCGAGCCGTGATGCGCGCAGGGCTCCATCGTCACGTAGAGCGTCGCGCCCTCCGCGCCGGGGCCGGCCGCCTCGAGCGCGACGACCTCCGCGTGCGGCCCGCCCTTGCGCTCGTGCCAGCCCTCTCCCACCACCTCGCCGTCACGAACGACGACGGCGCCGACGACCGGATTCGGATGAGTGGTGCCACGTCCCCGCTCCGCGAGCTCGAGCGCCCGCTCGAGGCTCACGACAGCTCGTCCAGCAGGCGCCGGTAGGCGCGGGCGATGTCGTCGCGTCCGAAGATCGACGTCCCGGCGACGAAGAGCGTCGCGCCGGCCTCGCGAGCCGGACGGATCGTGTCCGGGTCGATGCCGCCGTCGACCTGGACGTGCATCTCGGCCGGAAGCACGGAGCGGACTGTTCGAATGCGATCGAGCGCCTCCGGCATGAACTCCTGTCCCGAGTAGCCGGGCTCGATGCTCATGCACAGCACCATGTCGACGCCCGACGACAGCGCCGCGTGCGCCGCGTACGCCGGGCTCGTCTCGGGCTTGAACGCGAGCCCGATCTGGAGCCCGTGCTCGCGCGCCTCGCGGACGACGGCGGGCAGATCGTCGCACGCCTCGTAGTGCACGGTGACGCTGTCGCCTCCCGCCTCGGCGATCGCCCGGAAGTGCTTCTGCGGGACGTCGGTCATGAGGTGACAGTCGATGAACCCGCCGCGGTCGTGGATGAGCTGCGAGATCGACTGCAGGACGATCGGCCCGATCGTGACCGGCTCGACGAAATGCCCGTCGCCGACGTCGAAGTGGAAGATGCGCACGTCGGCGCGCATGCAGCGTCTCGATCTGGTCGCCGAGCTGCTTGAAGTCCGCCGCGTACAGCGACGGCTCCACCTCCACCGACCTCGCCCACTCGCTCCAGCCCATCGTCGAGCCGAGTCTAGGTTTTGAGGCGGGCGATGAAGAAGCCGGACGTTTCGTGGACGTCCGGCCGCGTGAGCAGGAACTCGGGCCGCCGCGGATGCGCGAACTGCGGCCACTCCTCGCCGAGCGGTTCGACCGTGAGCCCGGACGCGTCGACGACGTCCTCGTTCTCCTCCGCGTGGATGGTGCAGACGGAGTAGAGGATCGTGCCGCCCGGCTTCACGCGCTCCGCGGCGACGCGCAGCAGCTCGCCCTGGAGCTCCGGCAGCGGTCGGGCACGCCAGCGCAGGTCGGGCCGGCCGGCGAGGACGCCGAGGCCCGAGCACGGCGCGTCGACGAGGACACGGTCGAAGCCCGCCAGCTCGGGCGGCAGCTGCGTGGCGTCCGCGTTCACGACCGTGACGTTGTCCGCGCCGAGCGTGCGGACGTTCTCCTGGAGCTCGCGGGCACGGCCCTCGTGCAGCTCCACCGCCACGACTTCGCCCTCGAGCTGTGTCGCCTTTCCCCCGGGTGCGGCGCAGAGGTCGAGCGTGCGCTCGCCCGGTCGCGAGCCGACGGCGACGCCCGCGAGCTGCGAGCCGCGGCTCTGCGGCCAGACCAGCCCCGCCGCCACCGCGTCCTCGTCGACGCGCTCGACGTGGAGCGCGTCCGGGAGATCGGGATCGGGCGTGCCCGCGACCTCGCCGGGTTTGCGGCGGTTGCGCCGGACGACGCGCTCCGGCGGCTCGTTCTGCGCGCGCATGAGCGCGAGCGCGTCCTCCGCGCCGAGCTCGTCCCACCACACCTCCGCGACCCAGTCCGGATAGGAGTGCTTGAGCGCAGCCTCCTCCGGCGTTCCTTCCGGCAGCGACACGAGCAGCCCTTCGATGCCCTCGGACACTCGGCGCATGACTGCGTTCGTGAACGCGACCGCGCGCTCGAGGCGCGCCGCGCGGACGAGCTCGACCGTCTCGTTGACCGCCGCGTGTACCGGAACGTCCGTGTAGCCGAGCTGGTACGCGCCGACGCGCAGCGCTGCGCGGACGGGAGGATCGAGCTTGCGGACCGGCCGCTTCCCGAGCGGTCGTGATCGCGTGGTCGAGCGTGCGCACCCGTTGCACCGTCCCGTACGCGAGCCGCTGCGCGAGCGCGCGGTCGCGCGCGTCGAGATCGGAGACCGCGCCGCGGAGAACGCGGTCCGCGTACGCCTCGTCCTCGAAGACACGCAGAACGACCTGCTGCGCGGCCGCACGTGCGGTCATCGAAGACCGCGGAGAAACTCGTCGTACGTCATCCGTCGGCGGCCTTCCGGCTGCACCTCGAGCGGCACGAGTTTGCCGTCCACCGCGTGCGCCTTCCAGATCGTCACGCGCCGTCCGTCGAGCTCCGCCCGTGCGCCGATGTGCGGCGAGAGCGCGCGGATGCGGTTGACGAGCTCGTCCGCAGGCTCGGCGAGATCGAGTTCGCGATCGACCGACGTGATCTTGTCGGCGTACGTCAGGCCGTCCTCTCCCTGCGGGACGAACTCGGGCTCGGGCAGCACCTCGTCGAGGAGATCGACCGCGAGCTCGGCCGACTTTGCGAACACCGAGCCGGCGTCGTCGTCCGGCTCGATCGGGAACGCACGCTGCGCGGCGACCGGACCGGCGTCGAGCTCCTTCACCGTGCGGTGGATCGTCACGCCGGTCTCGCTGTCCCCCGCCATGATCGAGCGCTCGACCGGCGCCGCTCCGCGCCAGCGCGGGAGCAGCGACGGATGCACGTTGAGCCAGAGCCGCTCGTCGAGGACCGACTCGGGAATGAGCAGCCCGTACGCGGCGACGACGACCGTGTCGGCACCGAGGTCGAGCCCGGGCTCGGGACGGTCGGGCTGGAGCACGGGGATGCCGAGCCGCTCGGCGGTCTCCTTCGCAGGCGGGGCAGCCGTCTTGCGTCCGCGGCCTCGCGGGGCGTCCGGACGCGTGAGCAACGCAGTCACCTCGTGGCGTCCCGCCAGGCGCTCGAGGACGTCGGCTCCGAACGGCGCCGTCGCGGCGACGGCCAGGCGCACGGGTTAGCGGATGACGACGCGCGGGCGGAGCGTCGACATCGCGCGGCGCCGGTCCTCGTCGGTCGTCCGGTCGAGGATGAGCGTGCCGTCGAGGTGGTCGAGCTCGTGCTGTACGACCCGCGCCGCCATCCCCTCGAGGTCGTATCCGACCTCGTCGCCGTTCTCGTCACGCCCCTCGATGCGGACGGACACGGCGCGCTCCACGGGCACCGTCACGCCCTGGAGCGAGAGGCAGCCTTCGTCGTCCGTCTCGATCTCGTCGCTCCGCTGCACGATCTGCGGGTTGACGAGGGTCCGCACGACGTCCTCCTCGGGGGAGAACACGAACATGCGGCGGAGCACGCCGACCTGGGTCGCGGCGAGGCCGACGCCGATCGCGTCCTTCATCAGCTCGCCCATCCGCTCGGCCAGGCGACGGAGCTCGTCGTCGAACTCCTCGACCGGGGGCGCCTCCATGCGCAGGACGGGGTCGGGGTACTGCCGGATCTGTGCCAGCGCGAGCTGGCGCCGCGCTTCCCGCTCGGCGTCGACTTCCCTGTCTCGAACCTCGCCCTGGACGTCGGTCACGCGGGCACACTAGCGACGTGAACAGGCGCGAGCGCGAGGCGATCATGCGGCAGGGCCACCAGCATCCCGAGACGGCGCGTGACCGGACTCAGCGCGACGCGCTCGAGGAGGACATGCAGGGGAACCCGCTCGCCGGCGCTCCGATCCGGCGGCGGCTCCGGAACTTCCGTCCGGACGCGACCGCTCAACTGGCCGCGCTCGGCGGGCCGCTCGCGTGGATGCGCCGCCTGCGCGCAATCGAGGTCGAAATGGCGCTGCACGAGTCGCAGATCGCGGAGGCTCATGCCGCCTTGCTCGAGGCGTGCGGCTCCGACACGAAGCGCTTCGCCGCCGAGTGGCGTGCCTGTGCCGAGCGGTGGGACTTCTCCGAGGTCAACGAGCTGATCGAGCGGCACAACCGGAACTATCCGGCCGAATCGCGTCTGCCTATGAACCCGCGGACCGGCGACTTCGTCCTCGTGAACGGCCGGCCCTACAGCCGCGAGCCGCTTGGGCCGGACTGGGTCCTGAATCGTTTCCCGGCAGACGGGCAAGAATGAGGCGATGGACTCGCTGGCCGGACATTTCCTGATCGCCTCGCCGCAGATCCTGGACCCGAACTTCCACCGCACGGTCGTGTTCATCACCGCCCACACGGACGAGGGCGCGGTAGGCGTCATCCTCAACCGGTGTTCGGAGTCGACAGTGCAGGAGACCGTTCCGCAGCTCTCGCCGCTGATGGACCCCGACGACCTCGTCTACATCGGCGGGCCCGTGAATCCCGACGGGGTCGCCGTCCTGGCCGAGTTCGACGACCCCGAGGACGCAGGCGTCGTCGTTCTCGACGGCGTCGGGTTCGTCGCGCTCGAGCAGGCGCTCGAGGACGAGCCGCCGGCGATGCAGCGGACGCGCGTGTTCGCCGGCGTTGCAGGATGGGCGGCCGAGCAGCTCGAGGGAGAGTTCGAGCGCGAGGACTGGATCGTCGAGCCCGCCGAGAGGGACGACATCTTCACGGACGATCCCGAAGGGCTGTGGAGCACACTGCTGCGGCGCAAGGGCGGCCAGTACGAGCTCGTCGCCCGCATGCCTGTCGATCCGTCGATGAACTAGACCGACTGCGGGTCGACGTCGACGACGGCCGTAAGGCCGGCGCGACGCATCGCCGGCGCCGCCGCACTGAGAAGCCGTCCGGCCTGCGCGGCGATGGCGCGCGGGCTGTCGGTCTTCGCGACGAGCTGCGCGCGGAACTTCCCGCGCAGGCGAAGCAGCGGCGCCGGTCCGAGGATGTCGCCGCCCGGGAGCTGCGCCTTCAGCTCGGTGAGCGCCTGCAGCGGATCGTCCGGCTCCGGGCCCGCGACGACGATGCGCACCAGGTGGCGGAACGGCGGGTAGCCCAGCTCGCGGCGTCGCTCGAGCTCGCCGTCGAGGAAGCGCCCGACGTCGTGGCGGGCGGCGAGCCCGATCGCGCGCGCGTCGGGCTGGAACGTCTGGACGAGGACGCGTCCGGGAGCGTCGCGTCCGCTGCGTCCCGCGAGCTGCGTCAGCAGCTGGAACGTCCGCTCCTCCGCCCGGAAGTCCGGCAGGCCGAGCCCGGTGTCCGCGTCGACGACGGCGGCGAGCGCGACACCGGGGAAGTGGTGGCCCTTCGCCACCATCTGGGTGCCGATGAGCACGACGCGGTCCGCGTCGGCGAAGCGCGTGAGCGCGGCGGCCATCGCGCCGGGACGCTCGGCGGTGTCGGCGTCGAGACGGATGCGCTCGAGCTCCGGCACCTTCGCCTCGAGCTCACGCTCGAGCCGCTGTGTCCCGGCGCCGAGCCGGACGATCTCGGTCGAGCCGCAGACCGCGCAGATCTCCGGCTCGGGCTCGGTGTGACCGCAGTGGTGGCAGCGCAGCATGCGGTCGCCGTGGAGGACGAGCGCGACGTCGCAGCTCGCCGCAGCGCAGCGTCGAGCCGCACGCGCGGCAGTGGAGCGCGGGTGCAACGCCTCGGCGGTTGAGGAGCAGGATGGCCTTCCCGCGGGACTCGGCGATGGCACCGAGCTCGGCGAGCAGCGGAGCCGACAATGGATAGCCGGCCTCGCGGCGGAGGTCGACGACACGTACGGGTGGCAGCGGCCCCGCAAGCCGGCCGCCGAGCTCGAGCCGTTCCAGGCGTCCCCAGCTCTCGGGCCGCGGCGTCGCGCTGCCGAAGATCGCGACCGCGCCTTCCAGCGTCGCGCGCTTGGCCGCGACGGTGCGCGCGTCGTAGCGGGGGTCTGACTCCTGCTTGTACGACGCGTCGTGCTCCTCGTCGACGCAGATCACGCCGAGGTTCGGCACTGCCGCGAAGACGGCGGAGCGCGCGCCGACGACGATCGGGGCCTCGCCTGCCGCGATGCGGACGCGCTCGTCCCGCCGCTCGGCCTCGGTCAGCGCCGAGTGCAGGACGGCGATCCGCTCGCCGAAGCGCGCGCGGAAGCGGCCGAGCGTCTGAGGCGTGAGCGCGATCTCGGGGACGAGCACGATCGCGCCCCGGCCGCGCTCGAGCGCGGACGCGCACGCCTGGAGGTAGACCTCCGTCTTGCCGCTGCCCGTGGCGCCGTAGAGGAGGAAGTGCGCGGCCTCGCCGGCGTCGAGCGTGTCGACGATGCGCACGAGCGCCGCCTTCTGCGACGTGCTGAGCACGGCAGGCTCGGCCTCGCCCGGGAGCGAGTCGCGCTCGGCCGGCTGCGCTCGCGTCCCGCGCGGCTTGCGCTGGACCGGCGCGACGAGCGCGAGCGCGCGTCCGGGTGTCGAGCCGTAGTAGTCCGCGACCCAGAGCGCGAGCTCGACGAGCGGCCGCGGCAGCTCCTCGACGACACGCTCGATCGGCGAGGTCGTGATCCCGTCGGGACGTCGCACGTCCACCTTCGTGACGACGCCGCGGCGCTTCGCGTTCCCGAACCGCACCTCGACGACTGCGCCCGGCTCGACCTCCTCCGGGACCTCGTACGTGAACTCGCGCGCGAGGGCGCGGGCGGTCACGAGCGGGTAGACGGAGGCGTACCTCACCGGGCCAGACTAGAGCCGCGGCGGGACGGGGCTCTTAGGCGCCTGCGGCGACGAGGATGAAGTCCGTCGCGAAACCGAGGAAGAGGCCGAGCAGGATTCCCCAGCTGACGAGCGTCCGCGACGCGAGTGCGCGGCCGACGTTCAGCAGCTCCATCACGACGTAGAGGATCGAGCCCGCGGCGAGCGCGAAGAACAGGATCGAGAGCGCCTCGTTCACCCAGACGGAGCCGACGAGCGGTCCCGAGGAACGTCGGGCCGCCGCCGATCAGGCCGAGGAGGGCGAGGAAGCCCCACGACGGTCGATCCTTGTCGCCGGCGAGCGGCGCGCAGATGCCGAGGCCCTCCGTCGCGTTGTGGAGTCCGAAGCCGATGATCAGGACGATCGCGAGGCTGATCTCGTCCGACGCGGCCGACTGCCCGATTGCGAGGCCCTCGGAGAAGTTGTGCAGGCCGATCCCCGTCGCGATGAAGACGGCGAGCCAGCGGGCCGGCGACATGCCGGTGAAGTGGTGCTCCGTCTCGAACTCCGCGGTCGACGCGGCGCCCGGGCCGAGGAAGGCGCGCCGGCGGCGGCGTTTCATCCAGACGTCGTAGTAGACAAGGCTCATCAGGCCGACGAAAAAGCCGGCCGTGAGCAGGAACGCGAGCCACGTGAAGCGGCCGACGTGGCCGTCCTCGAGCGCCGTCTCGATCGGCCCGACAGCCTCGCTCATCACGTCCCAGAAGAGGAAGATGAGGATGCCGGTCGCGATCGACGCGAGGAACGCCTTCGTCGAGGCGGTGACGTTCTGCATGCGGCCGATCGGAAGGCCGAGGAAGATCGTGAACCCGGCGATGGCGCCGAGCACGAGGGTCTGGGCGGTGCTCATGTAAGGGCGACCTTACCCAAACGTTCAGGGATACCATCCGGACGAATGGCCCAGGGACACTCGGTCGACGAGTACCTCGAGACGATCTACTTCCTCGCGTTCCCGATCGGGGAGTACAAGCCGGTGAGCGCGGGCTCGCCGACGCTTGCCGCGCGGGTCGCGGAGATGCTCGGGATCTCGCGTGCGTCGGCCGGCGAGATGCTGAAGCGGCTCGAGGCCGAAGGGCTCATCGAGCGCGGCGAGCACAAGGAGGCGCTGCTGACGCCCGCGGGGCGGAAGCGCGCCGAGAAGGTCGTCCGGAAGCATCGCGTCATCGAGCGGCTGCTCACGGACTTCATGGGCTACACCCCCGCCGAAGCGCACGTCCAGGCGGATCTCCTCGGCGACACGTTCACGGACGAGATGGTCGAGCGGATCGAGGTCCGGCTCGGGCATCCGGACCGGTGCCCGCACGGGTGGCCCGTCGATCCGGACGTCGAGCAGGCCGAGAACGAGGAGCTGGCGGCGTTGGCCGACCTCACTCCAGGCTCGAAGGCGACGATCGTCCGGCTGGCGGAGCACGACGGCGAGCTCCTCCACTGGTTCTACGACGAGGGCCTCGTCCCGGGCCGCGAGATCGAAGTGCGCGACGCGCAGCCGGCCGCGGGGCAGATGACCGTCCGGCTGAACGGCGACGAGCGCGCCATCGGCGAGAAGGCCGCCGCCGGCCTCTTCGTCCGTCCGAATAGCCTGTCCGTAGCGGGCGAGTAGCCCGCTCCGCACGTCCGTTCCGGACACGGCCGAAACCTGGGTCAGACCCCGTATTTTCCCGCCCCGTCGGGACAGCCATGGAGATCGGGCCGGAAGTGTGACGATTGATCCACCGGCCGCGGCCGCCCGCCTAACGGCGGCCGCCGGGAACGCCGATAACGGCTGGATGAGCGCGGTTCCGACGACTGCTGCCCGCGTCGAGGCGGAGAGCCTGGCGCTGCCGCGCGCGCTGGTGTCGCGGCTGGCCCTCCCGCTCGTCTTCGTGGCGGCGGCGACGTACCACTTCCTCCAGTCGCGCGGCCACGCGACCCCGACCGTCTTCAACGACGAGCTCCTCTACGCGAAGCTCTCGCAGGCGATCGCGGCCGGGCACGGGCTCGAGATCCGCGGCGAGCACTTCTACTTCCCGGCCCCGCTCGCGCCGCTCGTGCAGGCGCCGGCCTGGCTCCTCGGCTCGATGACCGACGCCTACGCCGCCGCGAAGCTGCTGAACGCGGTCGTGATGTCGTCCGCGGTCTTCCCGGCCTACTGGATCGCGCGCCGCGTCGTCCGCCACTCGTACGCGCTGCTCACCGCGGTCGCGGCAGTCGCCTCCCCCGCTCTCGTCTACCACGCGTACCTCATGTCGGAGGCGCTCGCGTACCCGGTCTTCCTCGTCGCGGTCGCCGTCCTTGCGCGCGCCGTCGCACGGCCTTCACGCTGGACAGCGCTCGTCGTCCCGCTGACCTGCGCGACCGCCGTCGCGACCCGCGTCCAGTTCCTCGTCCTCCCGCTCGCGTACCTCGTCGCCGTCGCCGTGTGCGCACGCGGCTCGTATCGCCGCCACGTGCTGCCGGCGGGAGTGACCGCGCTGTTCGTCGCCGTCGTCGTCGGCGTCCCGGGCGCGCTCGGCCAGTACGGCGAGGCGACACACCTCGGCTACGCGCCCGGCGACGATCGCGCACTGGACGCTGACGAACGCCTACCTGCTCCCGTTCTCGCTCGGGATCGCGATCGTCCCGGGCGCGCTCTTCGGGCTCGGCTACATGCTCGGCCGGCCGCGCAACGCGTTCGAACGTCCACTCGCCACGTTCGCCGTCACGACGACGGCGCTGTTCGTGGGCCAGGCGGCTCTCATCGGCGCCGGCGAGGCGTCCCGCCCGCTCGAGCGCTACGTCTTCTACGTCACGCCGCTCCTCTTCCTCGCCTTCTTCGCGTACGCGGAACGAGGCGGACCGCGGAGGCTCGCGTACGCCGGGACGGCATGCGCCTCGGCGATCGCCCTCTCACTCGTGTCACTTCCGGGCCTGACCGGAACGGCCGCGTTCTTCTTCGACTCCGTCACGCTGTCGGCCTTCGCCCGCGTCTCGTACCTCACCGGCCTCGAAGACGCCTCCCTCCTCTACGCCGCCGTCCCGATCGCGCTCGCGCTGCTCGCCTGCGCGTTGCCGCTCCGGACGTCGCGGCGTGCCGGAGCTCTTCGCGCTGACGGCGATCGCGCTCTGCCTCGTCTCCGGCGCGTTCGTCTACTCCACCGACCGTCTCGTCACGACATTCTCGGCGCGAGCCTTCAGCGCCTCCACTCCCAACTGGCTCGACCGCTCCGACCTCGGCCCTGCCCGCTACCTCGCGCTTCCCGGCTCGAACTCGTTCTTCGGGACGAGCCTCGAGAGCTGGAACCGCGACCTGCGCGGCGTCGTCGTCCTCGCGACACCCGCGCCCGACCCCTTCCCCAGCTCCGTGGCGCAGGTCGCCCGCGACGGGACGCTGGAGATCGGCGGCAAGCCGGCGGCCGCGCAGACGCTGGTCGTGAACGTCTCCGGCTCGGCGATCGACCTCGACGGCCGCGTCGTCGCCCGCCCACGCCCGGGCCTCGTCGCGCTCCGCATTCCCGCCGGCGCACACGTGCACTCGCTCGCCCGAGGTCTCTCCCCGGACGGCTGGATCGGCGCCAGGCTCCGCCTGCGGCGCTGGCCCGCCCGGACCGGGACGTACCACCTCACGCTCGCGCTCCCCGCCGGGACGCCCGCCCGCACCGTCCACCTGCCGGCGGGCACCATCACCGTCCGCGCAGGACACCCGCGCCGCGTCGCCATCCCGACGAACGGCTCGCCCCTCCTCCTCTCGGTGGACGTGCCCTTCTCGCCCCTCGGGGGACGCGTGCTGGGAGTGAAGCTGCGCTCGCTGAGCTTCGAGGCGCGCCGGCCCTAGGCGGTCGCGCCGGCGGCCACGCCCGCCGCATCGCGAAGCACATCGGCCTTGTCCGTGCGCTCCCACGTGAAGTCGCGGTCGTCGCGGCCGAAGTGGCCGTACGCCGCGGTCTTCTTGAAGATCGGGCGCTTCAGGTCGAGCTGCTCGAGGATCGCGGCCGGGCGCAGGTCGAAATGCTCGCTCACGAGCTCCTCGATCCGCTCGATCGGAATGCGCTCCGTATTGAACGTGCGCACCGAGATCGACACGGGGCGCGCGACGCCGATCGCGTACGCGACGTTGACCTCGCAGCGGTCGGCCAGGTTCGCGGCGACGATGTTCTTCGCCACGTAGCGGGCCGCGTACGCCGCCGAGCGGTCGACCTTCGTCGGATCCTTGCCGGAGAACGCGCCGCCACCGTGTCGCGCCGCGCCGCCGTACGTGTCGACGATGATCTTGCGGCCCGTCAGCCCGGTGTCGCCCATCGGGCCGCCGAGCACGAACTTCCCCGTCGGATTGACGAAGACGAAGTCGCGGTCGTTCATCAGCCGCTTCTCGTCGTAGAGCTCGGCCGGGAGGATCGGATGGAGGACGCGCTCGATGATGTCGGGCTTGATCAGATCCTCCGACGAGATGCCGTCCGAGTGCTGCGTCGAGACGAGCACGCGCTCGATCTCGACGGGCTGCTGGTGGCCGGCGTCGTCGATCTCGTAGCGGATCGTCACCTGCGCTTTCCCATCGGGCCGCAGGTACGGAAGCTCGTTCGCCTTGCGCACCTCCGCGAGCCGCTTGCAGATCTTGTGCGCGAGCATGATCGGAAGGGGCATGAGCTCCTTCGTCTCGTTCGTCGCGTAGCCGAACATCATCCCCTGGTCGCCGGCGCCGACCCGGTCGAGGGGATCGTTGTCGCCTGGGTCGTGCTGCACCTCGTACGAGGAGTCGACGCCCTGCGCGATGTCAGGCGACTGCTCGTCGATCGCGACGACCACGCCGCACGTCGTCGCGTCGAACCCCCACTCGGAGTGCGTGTAGCCGATGTCGGCGATCCGCTCGCGGACGAGCTTGGAGATGTCGACGTAGGTCTCGGTGGAGATCTCGCCGGCGACGACGACGAGGCCGGTCGTGATCAGCGTCTCGCAGGCGCAGCGTCCGTCGGGATCGTCCGTCAGGACGGCGTCCAGCACCGAATCGGAGATCTGGTCGGCGACCTTGTCGGGGTGGCCCTCGGTGACCGATTCTGAGGTGAAGAGAAACTCTCGGGCAGCCATGGCGCGAAAGGCTACACGCAGCGCGCAGGCGTCAGGAGATTCGAATGAAGAGGGTGAGCTGGACCTCGCTCGGCCGGCTCAGCGCGTACTCGACCGCCGATCGAAGCGGCCGGAGATTCCGCTTGATGCGCGTCCGGAATCGGCGTCTGGGACAGCCGCTCGGCGTACCCGAGGCCGCCCTTGAAGCTGACGTAGACGAAGCCCCGCGTCCGCGCCGGCATCCCGGAGGACTTGACCGCGCCCTTGTAGTCGTCGCTGAGGTCGAGGGACGGGACGTTGCCCTTGAGCGCCTCGATCGCGGCGGGCGAGTCGGTGATCACGAGGTTCTTGCCGACCTGGGCGTAGTGGATGCCGACCGGCCCGAGCGGGATCGTGCGCGCAGGGACGCCGGCGATCCGCGTGCGCTTCGGCTGTGCCGGGAGCTGGTGGCGATTCTTGGCGAGGATGCGGTCGAGAGCGGCCACGCCGTTCGTCCCCGCGGGCCGGCTCGGTCACGAGCGTGATCTCCGGAATCTTCCCGCTGCCGGGGCGGACGTAGAAGGCGTCCTCCCCCTGCAGCAGCGACTCGACCTGGCGCAGCATCCCGGCGTACTCCTTCAGCTCCGGCGTCTGGCCGAACACGGGGTTGTTCTCGAGCGCGCCGAACATCCCCTTGGCGCCGTGGAAGGTCACGAAGAGGAGCGCGTCGCTCGGAACCTTTCGCGCGAGCGAGCTGGTGAACGACTTTCCGGTCATCACGTTCTTGAGCATGGGGCCCGCGGTGCCGTGGACGTTCGTGTCGAAGCGGACCCCGTCGTCCGTCACGCGGATGTTCGCCGCGATCCAGTCGAGCGAGCCGAGCTTGTCGAGGTCTCCGCTCCCCGACGCAAACTTGTGAACGGCGTCCATCACGGGCTTGCCGTCGACGAACGCGCGCAAGAGCGAGTCGTCCGGGTACGAGTCCATCGCGTCCTTGAACGTCGCGTCGTCGGCGAGCACCGGGCCTGCCTCGCTCTCGCGCTTGAAGCGCGCGATGACCTCGCGGCTCTTCGCCACGACCTCCCAGTCGCCGACCTGCTCGCTGATCACGCCGCTTTGCGCGCCGTTCTTCTTCAGCAGCGCCTCGAATTTCGACGTGTCGTCGGGCTGGACGAGGAAGACGAAGTTCTGGCCGTCGTTCTCGAGGTCGAGCCACGCGAGGTCGAGCTCCGGGCCGAGCGCGGGCTTCAGGTCGTGCTCGAAGTCCACTCCCTGCTTGCCCGCGGCCTGTCTGACCGCGTCGAGCGCGTGCTGCTCGTCCGGGAACTTCTTCGCCAGGCCTGCGAGCGTCTTCCACTGCGACGAGCTCGTGTCCGTGTTGACGGAGAGATAGGCGACGGCGCTCGCGGGGACGACGTCCGCGCCGCCCGACCCGGCCTCCGTCGTGCCGCCGCACCCGGAGGCGACCGCGACTGCGGCCACGAGAGCCAGAGGGAGTCTGCGCAGGCGAGCCATGGTGCGTCCAGGGAAGCATCGGCCCCGGCCCGCACGGGCTTGACCCTCATTCCGCGGTCGGCACGCGTCCCATGAGCGCTGCGAGGAGCTCGTGGAGGCTCTCTCCCCCGAGGACGCGGCAGACGCCCTCCGTGATCGGCAGCTCGACGCCGAGGCGGTGCCCGAGATCTCTGAGCACGGGCGCGGTCGTCAGGCCCTCGACGACCTGGCCGATCTGTGCCGCCGCCTCGTCGGCCGTGGCGCCACGGGCGATGAGCTCGCCGGCGCGGCGGTTCCGACCGTACCCGGAGTAGCAGGTCACGTTGAGGTCACCCATGCCGGCGAGCCCGGAGAACGTCTCCTGCTGCGCGCCGCAGGCCTCGCCCAGTCGCGCCATCTCGACGAGCCCGCGCGTGATCAGGCTCGCCTTCGCGTTGTCGCCGAGGCCGAGGCCGTCCACGCCGCCGGCTGCGAGCGCGATGACGTTCTTCGCAGCCGCGCAGAGCTCGACGCCGACGAGGTCGTCGTTGACGTACACGCGGAAGACCATCGAGTTGATCGCCTCCTGGAGGCGCTCGGCGAGCTCGGCGTCCTCGCTCGCGATGACGGTCGCCGTCGGCAGGCCCTCGACGACCTCCTCGGCCATGTTCGGCCCGGACAGGACGGCGACGGGCCGGCCCTCCACGCGCGTGGAAAGCCGCGAGCTGGTGGCGGGGTCGAGCCCCTTCGTCAGGCTGAGCACCGGCGCGTCGCCGGGGAGGGCGGCGGCGACGTCGGCGAAGGCGCGGCTGGGGACGGCGAGGACGATCAGCTCCGCGTCTGCGAGCGGCGCACCGGCGATCGTCGTGCTCGCGACGCCGCGGAGGTCGGCGTTGCTCAGATACTTCGGGTTGTGACCGGTCTCGCTGATCGCCTCCGCCTGCTCGGGATCCCGGCAGGCGAGCGTCACCTCGTGCCCGCGGTCGCGGAGCACGCACGAGAAGGCGGACCCCCAGGAGCCGCCGCCGACGACCACGATCTGCACGCGGCAATCCTGACGAGTCGGGCCGCGCCGTGAGCGACCTGCAGGGCCTCGAGGCTCGTATCCAGGACGCGATCAGGAAGGAGGCGCCGCGCGGCCGCGAGACGGAGCGCATCGGCCCGTTCCTCGCCACCTTCGACCCGACCAGCGTCAGCCCGTACCTGAACTACGCCGTGCCGGACGATGGTGCCGAGCCGACGAGAGAGGACGTCGACGCGCTCGTCGCGGCATACGAGGCGCGCGAGCGCAGCCCGCGCCTGGAGTACATCCCGCTCGTCGCTCCGGCCGTCGAGCCGACGCTTCTCGACGCGGGGTTCGCCGTCGAGGGCCGGCTCCCGCTGATGACGTGCGGCCCCGAGGAGGCGCGCATCGCGGTGCCGGACGGGATCGAGCTTCTCGCGCCGTCGACGCCGGACGAGTACCGCGGCGCGGCCGAGGTCCAGTGGGAGGCGTACGAGGAGCCGGAGGCGATGCCGGATGACGCCGGCGACCGACTGCGGCGGACGGCCGAGAACGGCGGCGTGGTGGTGCTGGCACGCTCGGTCACGACGAAGGAGGCGGCCGGCGCGGGGATCTGCACCGCTCCCCAGGACGGCGTGACGGAGCTGGCGGGAATCGGCGTGCGCGAGTCGTACCGGCGGCGCGGAATCGCCCCGGCGATGACCGGCTGGCTGGCGAAGGAGGCCTACGCGAAGGGCATGAGCCTCGTCTTCCTGATGGCGCGCGGCGAGGCGGAGGCGCGGATCTACGAGCGGGCCGGATTCGTCCGCCGCAGCGAGGTGCTCCACATCTCGCTCGGCCTGGTTTGAGACGAAGAGCGAGCGTGCGCGAGCCTTGTGCGCGCAAGGCGCGACCGCAGGGCCGAGACCTATAGTCCGGTCGGTGCTGGCGGCACTCGCTGTCGTTGTCCCGCTCGGGCTGGGCGGAGCGGTCAGCCCGGTCATGTTGACGGAGCAAACCGTGCTCCTCTCCGGCCCCGACGGTCGTAGGGCAGGGATGCGCTACGCCGCCGGTGTGGTCCTCGCGACGTTCGTGATCGTCGTCGCCATCGTGTTGTTCGGGCACGCGATCTCGCTCCCGACCGAGCCGCACCTCGACGCGACACTCGACCTCGTTCTCGGCCTCGTGTTGGTCAACGTGGCTGTTCTCGTTCTCGTCTCGGGACGGCGCCGGGGCGAGTCGCCGAGCGGCAAGGGCGGTGACGACCGGGTGCGAGTGGTTCGCGCCAGGCTCGGGCCGCGTTTCCGTTCGGCGTGTTCGCCATGGCGACGAACTTCACGACGCTGGCCCTGATCGCACCGGCCGCGAAGGAGATCGCCAGAGCTGACGTTGAGATCGCAGCTGAAGCGGTGCTCGCCCTCGTGCTCGTCGTCCTGGTTTCGATCCCCGCGTGGGTGCCACTCGTGCTGACCAGGGTTGCTCCTGGCCCCGGCCAGCGTGCGCTCGCTGCTGTGCGCGATCAGATCGCGCGCCGCGGTCGCGGGTTCACAGTCGGAGTGCTCACCGCGGCCGGGTTGTTCTTCATCGGACGCGGGCTGATACGGCTGTTCGGCTGATGATGTCGCCGCAGAGCACGTCGCCCGCGTCCGGGAGGATCAATTGGAGACGAAGTCGATCGTGACAGGCACACCCTGGAGCTCGAATCGCTCGCGGATCTGGTTCTCGATCCAGTAGCCGTAGTCGCGCGTCATCAGGCGCCGCTCGTTCACTGAGAGCCGGAAGCGCGGCGGTCGCGAGGCGACCTGCGCGCCGTACAGGAGGTTGAGCCGCTTGCCGTTCTTCGCCGGCGGCTGCCGGCGCTCGCGCAGCTCGCCGAGGAACCTGTTCAGCTCCGACGTCGACACCCGCGCGGTGTGCTTGTCGTAGAGCTGCTCCACGCCGTCGAGGAGCCGCTCGATCCCCCGACCCGTCTTCGACGAGACGGCGACGTGCGGCGGGCGCTGCCGCAGACGGCGTTCGAGCTCGGGGCGGATGTCCTCGATCGAGATCGTCGTGAGGTCCCATTTGGACAGGACGACCATGGTCGAGTCCTGCGCCTTGCGGGCGATGTCCGCCACGGAGAGGTCCCCGTCGACCAGGCCATCGGACGTGTCGATGAGGACGAGGGCGACGTCGGCGCGCTGCGCGGCCTCGACCGCGCGCAGCTCCGAGTAGTACTGGATCCCCTGCCGGTGCCGTCGCTTACGGCGGATCCCTGCGGTGTCGACGAGGACGAACGTCCGGTCGCCGCGGCGGAAGACGGTGTCGATCGCGTCGCGCGTCGTCCCCGGCGTCTCCGACACGATCACGCGGTCGCGGCCGAGGATCGCGTTCAGCAGCGACGACTTGCCGACGTTCGGGCGCCCGAGGATCGCGACGCGGATCGCGTCGTCCGGGATCTCCGCGCGGCCGGCGCCCGGGAGCTCGTCGAGGATGTCGTCGAGCAGGTCGCCCGTGCCGTGTCCGTGCATCGCCGAGATGGGGATCGGATCGCCGAGGCCGAGGCGGTGCAGGTCGAGTGCGAGGCTCTCCTGCGCCGGGTCGTCGATCTTGTTCGCGAGCAGGAACACCGGCTTGCGCGCGCGGCGGAGGATCTCCGCGACCTCCTCGTCACCCGGAGTCACGCCCGCGCGCGCGTCGACGACGAACAGAACGAGGTCCGCCTCTGCCACCGCTTCGCGCGCCTGCGAGGCGATCGACCGCGTCATCGGCGACTGGTCGGCGATGTCGACGCCGCCGGTGTCAACGATGAGAAACCGCTTGCCGTTCCATTCGGCGACGAGCTCCTTGCGGTCGCGCGTGACACCCGACGTCTTGTGCACCACCGCCGCCCGTGTCGCGGTCAGCCTGTTCACGAGCGTCGACTTGCCCACGTTCGGGAAGCCGACGATCGCGACCGTCCCGAGGAGCGGCCCCTGACCCGGCTGGCTCACGACGGTGGGATCGCGACGCGTGGGCGGCCCTGCTCGTGCGTGATGACGAGGAATTCCCACAGCCGCCTGAGCTCGACCTGCACGTCCACCGCCGCCGCCCGGTAGCCGCGCGAGTTCCGCGGATGTCCGCTGACATCCAGTGGCTCGCCGAAGGCCAGCGACACCGGGTGAAAGTTCCCGAGCCGCCAGTCCTGCGACCCGTGGATCGCAGCCGGGAGGATCCGGACTCCTTCCTGCACGGCGATCATCGGCGCGCCGGGCAGCAGTGGGCCCGGCTCGCGCTCCTGGCGTGTCCCCTCGGGGAACATGCCGAGCGCGTCTCCGCGCCGGACGACCTCACGCATGATCCTGATCGCCTCACGGTCGGACTCGCCTCGGCGAATCGAGGACGTGCCGAAGAAGCGGATGAACGGCCCGATCAGCGGGTTCGCGTGCGCCTCTTCCTTCGCGACGTAGTAAATCGTCCGGGGAATGACCGAACCGAACGCCCAGGGGTCGAGCCACGAGAAGTGGTTGAAGCAGAACACGATCGGGCCGTTTGCGGGGATGCGCTCCTTGCCGTAGACGCGAAGCGACGTCACCAGGTTCACGAGCCCGCCGATCGTCGGCCGCCCGAAGAACCAGGCCCATTGCGTGCGGTTCATCGCCGGGTCGCTGCGAGGCGTTCCTGCACGAGCTGCTCGATCCGCTCCACGACGTCGTCGACCTCGAGATCGGTCGTGTCGATCTGCTCCGCGTCGGGCGCCGGCTGCAGCCGGGGTGCATCGCGCTCGTCGCGGCGCCGGAGGTCGGTGACCAGCGCATCGCCGCCGATATCCGGCCGCTCTGCTTCCCGGCGTCGGGCACGGGTCGCCATCTCGGCGTTGAGGTAGACCTTCACCTCCGCCTTCGGCGCGACGACCGTGCCGATGTCCCGTCCCTCGATGACCACGTCGCCGTGCTGGCCGAGCTCGCGCTGCCGTTCACGCATGACCTCACGCACCGCCGGATGGCCCGCGACGACCGGTACGACGCGGTCGATTCGCGATTCGCGGATCGACGCGGTCACGTCCGTCCCGCCGATGGACACGCGGCCGGTTTCGCTGAACTCGACCGGATTCTGAGCTGCCAGGTCCGCAAGCTCCGGTCCTTTGCTGAGCTCGAGCCCGCGCTGCATTGCGAGCCACGTCAGCGCGCGGTACATCGCCCCGGTGTCGAGGTAGCGAAAGCCGAGCCGCTCGGCGAGGCGCCGTGCGACCGTGCTCTTGCCTGCCCCTGCGGGGCCGTCGATGGCAACGATCATCGTCTGGAAACAGAGTCGAGGAGGTCGAAGAACCCGGGGAAGCTTATAGCGACCGCATCGGCGTCCCCGACCTCCACGCCCTCGCGCGACACGACGCCCGCGACGGCTCCTACCACGGCGATCCGATGGTCGCCGCCGGACTCGATGTGGCCGCCGGTCAGCCGCGCGGGGACTCCTTTCACGTCGAACCCGTCGTCGCGCGCTCGGATGCGGACGCCGAGCGCTCGCAGCCCTTCCGTGACGGTCTCGATGCGATCCGTCTCCTTCACGCGGAGCTCGCCCGCTCCGGTCAGATGGCTGTCGCCATGCGACGACGAGGCGACGAGGGCGAACAGCGGGAGCTCGTCGACGAGGAGCGGCACCTCCTCCGCGGCGATGTCCGTCGCCGTCAGCTCGGCGGAGTGCACCTCGAGATCGCCGACGAGCTCCCCGCCCTCCTTGCGCCGGTTGAAGACATTGATGCGCGCGCCCATTCGCTCGAGCACGTCGAGGAGACCGGTGCGGCGCGGGTTCAGTCCGACGTCGTGGATCGTCAGGTCGGAGCCGGCGAGCAGCGTCGCAGCCACGATGAACGGCGCAGCGGAGGAGAAGTCTCCGGGGACGACGACCTCGTCCAAGAGCAAGTGCGCCGGGGGGTCGACCGAGACGGAGGCCGGGCGGCGACGGACACTTGCTCCGGCCGCCTCGAGCATGAGCTCTGTGTGGTCGCGCGTCGGGCTCGGCTCGACCACTGTCGTCGTCCCGTCCGCATTGAGGCCGGCGAGGAGGATGGCGGACTTCACCTGCGCGCTGGCCATCGGGAGCCGGTAGTCGATCCCCTTCAGCCCGTCCATGCCCTCGACGGTGAGTGGCGGCAGTCCGTTCGCCGTCTCGATCCGCGCGCCCATCCGTGCGAGCGGCTCGGCGATGCGGTCGATCGGCCGCGCGCGCAGCGACTCGTCCCCCGTGAGCTCGAATCGGCCCCGCTGTCCCGCGAGGATGCCGGTCAGGAGTCGGAGGAGTGTGCCGGCGTTGCCGGCGTCGATCGGCTCGGTGGGTGGGGTCAGGCCTCGAAGGCCGACGCCGTGGACGACGAGCTCGTCGTCCGCGGGCTCGTCGATCGTCACGCCGAGCGCGCGGACGGCGGCGATCGTCGACTCGGTGTCGGTGGAGCGCCCGAAGCCGCGCACGTTCGTCTCCCCCTCCCCCAGCGCTCCGATCAGGACGGCGCGGTGCGAGATCGACTTGTCCCCCGGCAGCGCGATATGGCCGACGAGCGCGCCGGCAGGCTCGATCTTTCGCCCGGTCATTCGGGCTCGTCCAACGCGGGCGCGGTGACGACCGGGTAGCCCTGCGCCTCGAGGACCGCGGCGGCGCGCGCCGCCTCCGCCTCACCGGCGACAAGCATCGTCAGCGTCCCGCCGCGCTCGCGGGACAGGTGGTGCAGCTCGAAGTCCTCGATGTTGATGCGCTCGGCGCCGAGGGCCTGCGTGATTCCGGCCAGCACCCCCGGACGGTCGGGGACGTGGACGCGCAACCGCTGGAGCTCGCCGGCGTGCTCGTAGGCGTCCGCCAGCAGGCGCCGCCTATTGACCGACGCCTCCGCGATCCACCTGGCGAGGAAGCCGGCATCGCCCTCGACGAGCGCACGCTCCACCTGTTCCACGCGCCGGCGGTGCTCGCCGAGCGCGGCCGCGACCGACTCCGCGTTGTCGAGGAAGATGTCGACCCAGATCCGCGGGTTCGCGCCGGCCACGCGGGTCATGTCCCGCAGCGACCCGCCGGCGGCCGCGAACGGCTCGTGCCCGTCGATCCTCGTGGCGCCGGCCTGGTTCAGGAGGACGTTCGCGAGCGCATGCGGCAGGTGGCTCGTCAGCGCGACGAGCCGGTCGTGCGACTGCGGGTCGACCGCGACCGGTACCGCGCCGAGCGCGCCGACGAAGCCGTGCAGCCGGCGGTAGCGGTCGGGCTCCGTGCGCGCATCCGGAGTGAGGAACCACGTCGCGCCGCGGAAGAGCTCCGCGCTCGCGTGCGCAGGCCCGTGTGCCTCCGAGCCGCACACCGGATGGCCGCCGATGAAGCGCGGATCGCTGACTGCCCGGGTGAGCGGTCCCTTCGTCGAGCCGACGTCGGAGACGACGGCTCCCTCGGTGCTCGCCTCGAGGACGGCCGCCACCTGTGCCGGGAGCGCCGCGACCGGCGCCGCCACGAGCGCGAGGTCGGCGCCCGCGACCGCTGACTCCAGCGACTCGGACGGCGCGACCGCGCCCCGGTCGCCCGCCGTGGCCAGGGCCTCCGGGTCGACGTCCCAGCCGCGCACCTCCCCCACGCCTGCCGCTCGCGCGGCGAGGCCTACCGACGCCCCGATCAGCCCGGTGCCGACGATCGCAAGCCGCTCGACCACGTCAGCCGATCGTGCGGCCCATCAGCTGGGCGAGTGAGCGGATCTCGTCCGCGAACCCCGGGAAGTCGCCGACCGGGATCTGCTGCGGACCGTCGCAGAGCGCCTCCTCGGGCCGCGGGTGCACCTCGACGATGATCCCGTCCGCCCCCGCGGCGACTGCTGCGCGCGCGAGTGGGAGCACGAGCTCCCGCCGGCCGGCCGCATGCGACGGGTCGACGATCACGGGCAGGTGCGACTCCTGCTTCAGGACGGGGATCGCGCTGATGTCGAGCGTGTAGCGCGTCGCCCGCTCGAACGTCGTGATCCCGCGCTCGCAGAGGATCACCTGCGCGTTTCCCTCCTTCACGACGTACTCGGCCGCCATGAGCAGCTCCTCGATCGACGCGGCCGGACCGCGCTTGAGCAGTACCGGCATATCGGTGCCACCCACCTCCGACAGGAGGTTGAAGTTCTGCATGTTCCGCGCGCCGATCTGGATGACGTCCGCGTGCTCGACCACCGCCTCGACGTCACGGGGATCCATCAGCTCGGTGACGATCGGCAGACCGGTCTCCTCCCGGGCCTCGACGAGGATCTCGAGCGCCTCCACCCCGAGCCCGCTGAAGGTGTACGGCGACGTCCGCGGTTTGAACGCGCCGCCACGCAGCCACGTCCCACCCGCCTGCGCGACTGCGCGCGCCGTCTCGAGCGTCTGCTCCCGGTACTCGACGGTGCACGGTCCCGCGACGAGGCCGAACGCGTCGTCCCCGATCCGCCGGCCACGCACCTCGATCACGGTCGGGTCCGGGGACAGCTCCCGGGAGACGAGCTTGTACGGCTTGAGAATCGGCAGCACCTGCTCCACGCCCGGGTAGCCCTCGAGCGGGAGCGCCGCCAACGCGTCCCGCTCGCCGATCGCGCCGATGACGGTCGCCTCGCGCCCGGGCGTCACGTGCGCGTCGGCGCCGGCCTCCGCGAGGCGCTCGACGACGTGGTCGATCTCCTCGGGAGTGGCGGAACCACCCATCACGATCAGGAGCTCCGGTGATCCCGTGACTGCCATGCAGCCAGTCTAGAGACGCAACAATGGAGCACATGCGCGTCTTCAGCGGCATCCAACCGAGCGGCGACCCCCACATCGGCAACTACAGCGGCGGGTTCCGCCAGTACGCCCAGACGCAGGAGACCGCCGGGGAAGGGGAAGCGTTCTTCTGCATCGTCGACCTGCACGCGATCACGATCCAGCACGACCCCACCGCGCTCCGCGAAGGGACGCTGGACATCGGCGCAATGCTCTTCGCAACCGGGCTCGACCCCGAGCGCTCGACGGTCTTCGTCCAGAGCCACGTGACCGCACATGCCGAGGCAGCGTGGCTGCTGTCCTCGGTGGCGGGCTACGGACAGCTCGGCCGGATGACGCAGTTCAAGGAGAAGGCGGCGGACGAGGAGTTCGTCTCGGCGGCCCTCTTCACGTACCCGGTCCTGATGGCCGGAGACATCCTCCTGTACCAGGCCGACTGCGTCCCGATCGGCGAGGACCAGCGTCAGCATCTCGAGCTCTCGCGCGACGTCGCGCAGCGGTTCAACATGCGGTACGGCGAGACGTTCGCCGTGCCCGAGGGCGTCTTCCCGGAGACGGGCGGACGCGTGATGAACCTCCAGGAGCCGGCCGTCAAGATGTCCAAGTCACGAGGGGTGGAGAGCGGCACCGTCTTCATGCTCGATCCGCCCGCGACCATCCGGAAGAAGGTCAAGAGCGCCGTGACCGACTCGGGCTCGGACGTGACGTACGACCCGGAGGAGAAGCCGGGCATCTCCAACCTGATCGAGCTGATGACGGTCGTCACCGGGGAGTCGATCCCCGCAGTCGAGGCGAAGTACGACGGCAGCGGCTACGGGCAGTTCAAGGGAGACGTCGCTGAGGCGATCGTCGAGGTGCTCGACCCGATCCGCACGCGCTACGAGGAGCTGCGAAGCGACCCGGCCGAGCTCGAGCGCCTCTTCGCGATCGGCGCGGAGAAGGCGCGCGCCGCCGCCGCCCCGACGCTCGAGGTGATGTACGAGCGCCTCGGCTTCACCAGGCCGTAACCGGTTCGCCGCGGCATTTTCCCGCCGAAAGTCGTACGGTTCCCGCGTTCATAGCCGTCACACGGGAGAAGACATGGCGAAGACACGCAGATTCGGCGCACTTCGTGCGCTTGGAGTCGCTTGCCTGATCGCGGCGAGCATCGCAGCCGTGCAGGTGCATTCGAATGGAAACGCCGCCGTAGACACCGCATCGGCGGCGTCGACTTGTCAGCTCAAGTCGGCCAACGGAAACATCAAGCACGTCATCTTCATCATCTTCGACAACGTCCATTTCCTGCGCGACAACCCGAACGTTCCCTCGGATGTCGAGCAGATGCCGCACCTCCTGAACTTCATCCGCGGCAACGGCACGATGATGACAAACGACCACACCGTGCTGATTTCGCACACGGCGAACGGCATCCTCACGAACCTGAGCGGGATGTACTCCGACCGCCACGGGATGCCCGTCTCCAACTCGTTCCGCTATTTCAAGTCGGACGGCACGACAGCCTCGTCGTCCTCGTTCAAGTACTGGACCGACCTCACCGACGACGTCGGAGTCCCGCCGGCGGACCCGACGCCGATCATGGTCAACGGCGATAGCGGTTCACCCAAGAACACGCCCGCGCCGTGGGTCCCGTACACACGCGCTGGTTGCGACTGGGGAGCGACTGCTCTGGCGAACGTCGTGCTGGAGAACACCGGCACGGGACCGAACGGCGACATGACGAAGGTCTTCGGCGCGAACTCGCCGGAATGGCTGGAGGCACAGGCCTCCGCCGCTGCGGCGCCGGGGACTCCTGCACGGAACCTCGCCCAGACCGACTTCGTCGGGATCGCGATTCACTGCGGCGCCGGCGGCGGGATCTGCGCCGGCAACACGAACTCCCGGCCCGACCAGCTTCCCGACGAGCCCGGCGGCTACAGCGGGTTCCAGGGACTGTTCGGGGCGAAGTACGTCAATCCGGCGATCACCAACGGCGCCGCGGCCGTGACCGAGCCTCACCGGCCAGCCGATCGGAGATCAGTTCGGACAGCCGGGCTTCCCGGGCTTCGACGGCCTGTTCGCGTCGACCACGCTTGCGTACGTCGCGCAGATGCAGGAAGCCGGCATCCCGGTGACCTTCGGGTACATCTCGGACGCTCACGACCAGCACGGTGTCGCGGGCGAGATCCACGCCACTCGCGGGCCGGGCGAGGCCGACTACGTCCAGCAGCTGAAGAACTACGACGACGCATTCGCGAAGTTCTTCACCCGGCTGGAGGCAGACGGCATCAACAAGAGCAACACGCTGTTCGCGTTCACCGTCGAGGAGGGAGACCACTTCGCAGGCTCGCCGCCGACACCGGCCGGATGCGACGGCGTCAACGTGCCGTGTCAGTACAGCCTCGTCGGCGAGGTCAACGCCAACCTCTCCGGCCTGATGGCGCAGGACGGCGTGACGACCCCGTTCACCGTCCACTCCGACATGGCTCCGACCATCTACCTCAACGGGAATCCCACCCGAGACGCGGCCGTGACGCGGACCTTCGGTCGCACGCTCTCGAAGCTGAACCGGGTGAATCCGTACACGGGCCAGGGCGAGAACCTGAGCGTGGCAGTCGCAGACACCGTCGGGATGAAGGCGCTGCACATGGTGACGGTGGATCCCCAGCGGACTCCGACCCTGACCATGTTCGCGCAGCCCGACTGGTTCTTCTTCGCCACCGAGCCGCCCCCGGACTGCAGTGCGACGGCGTGCATCACCGTGCCGACGACGCCGCCGACGAACACGTTCGCGTGGAACCACGGCGGACTTCAGCCCGAAATCGCGACCACCTGGCTCGGGCTCGTGGGGCCGGGGGTGCGGAGCAAGGGCGACGACACGACGTGGGCGGACCACACGGACGTGCGGCCGACGATGCTCAGCCTCGTCGGGCTCAAGGACTCGTACGTCCACGACGGGCGCGTCCTCATCGATCAGCTCGATCCGTCGGTGCTACCGCCGTCGCTCCGCTCCGGCCGCGGAGTTGTGCGTCAACTCGGCGACACGTACAAGCAGCTGAACGCGCCGTTCGGAACGTTCAGCATGAGCCTGCTCAAAGCCTCGACGAACGCCATCAAGAGTGGGTCTGACAGCAACGACGCCCAGTACCAGGCGACGGAACAGCAGATCTCCTCGCTGACCGCGCGGCGTGACCAGCTCGCGGCCCAGATCAAGCGGGCGCTCGACCAAGCCGCTTTCGAGGGCCGGCCGGTGAGCCCGCCGCAGGCACATGCGTGGATGGCGCAAGCGGATGCGCTGATCGCGGCCGCTGTCGCACTGGCACGGTAGGCCGCCTAGACGTTGGAGGGTTCGAGCCCCGTCAGGGGCTCGAACCCTTCGTCTCCCGGAGAGCCCGGACCTCGTCACGGGTGAGCTCTCGCGACTGCCCCGGCCCGAGCCCTTCGAGCGTCAAACCGGCGTACACGCTGCGGTGCAGGCTGCGCACCGGATGGCCAACGGCCTCGAGCATGCGCCGCACCTGACGGTTCCGCCCCTCGTGCAGCGTCAGCTCCAGCCGCGACGGTGCCAGGCACAGGACAGTGGCCGGCGCGGTCATGCCGTCTTCGAGCTCGACTCCTTCGGCCAGGCGGCGCACGGTGGCCGCCGACGGCTCTCCTTCCACCTCGGCGACGTAGACCTTCTCGACGCCGTAGCGGGGATGGGCCAGCGTGTGGGCCAGCGGGCCGTCGTTCGTGAGGAGGAGCGCGCCGGTCGTGTCGACGTCGAGGCGACCGACCGGGACGACGCGCTCGGGCACGTCCACGAGCTCCACGACCGTCGGACGTCCCTGCGGGTCGCTGGCAGTCGTCACGGTCCCGGCGGGCTTGTGCAGGAGCACGTAGGCGAGCTTCTGCGGCGAGACGCGCTCCCCGTCGACCTCGACGGCGTCGGTGCGCCCGACGAAGGTGTTGAGCTGACCGGGCTCGCCGTTCACAAGCACCCGGCCCGCCTTGATCAGCTCGTCGGCGCCGCGGCGCGACGCGATCCCGGCCCGGGCGAGATAGGCGTTGAGACGCACGGAAGCCATATATTCGCGCCATGGCCCACTACGTCACGCTGATGCGCTGGACGACGCAGGGCTTCGCCGGGCTGCCGAAGTGGCGTGAGCGGGTCGAGGAGGGCGAGCGCGTCATCACCGAGGCCGGCGGGACGCTCATCGGCGTCTACGTCACGCTCGGCCGCTACGACGTCGTGGAGATCTTCGAGGCGCCGGACGACGACGTGGCCATGGAGATCCTCATGAAGCTCAACCGCTACGGCGCCGAGCACACGGAGACGCTGCGCGCGTTCTCGCGCGACGAGGCAGAAGGGATCGTGAGAAAGCTATGAGCGACGACGGCTACGCGATCGGCTCGCTGGACGAGATCGGCGACGGCTACGGCTTCCGCAAGGTGCGCCGCGCGCTCGGCGTGACGGCGTTCGGCGTCAACGGCATCGTCATGCCGCCGGCCTACGACGGCTTCCATCACTTCCACGACGAGCAGGACGAGCTGTACTTCGTCCATCGCGGCCTCGCGCGCGTCGAGGTCGGCGGCACGACGCGCGAGGTCGGCGTGGGCGGGCTGATCCACGTCGAGTCGACGACACCGCGCCGCATCTCGAACGCGAGCGAGACGGAGGACCTCGTCATGCTCGTGATCGGCGGCAAGGACGGCTACGTCGAGCGCGACGGGCACCTCGTCGACCCGGAGAAGGATCTGGAGCGGCGACAGGCCTTTGGCAGCTAGCGGCCCGTCCGTCCAAGACCTCGAGCACTCCCGCTACTTCCTCTCCGAGTGGATGCCGCCGCTGCTGCGAGAAACGGCGCAGGCTTCGACGCCGCGCGTGCTCGCCGACCTCGGCGCCGGCGACGGCGGGACGCTCTGGCCGCTCGACCACGCCGGGCTCGTCGGCGAGACGATCTACGCCGTCGACATCTCGGCCGAGCACGTCGCGCTCTGCGAGCGCCTCTCGCCGAAGGTCACCGGCATCCTCTCCGACGTCGCGCACGTGGACGCCCTCGAGGATGCGTCCGTCGACGCGGTCGTCTCGTCACAGGTGATCGAGCACCTGCCGGACGACCGCGTGCTCGCTCCGGAGATCGCGCGCGTGCTCAAGCCCGGCGGCTGGTTCTACGTCTCGAGCGTGATCCGCGGCCCGCGCGCGTTCTGGCTCTACAAGGGGAAGCCGCCGGCACCCGAGCGCTGGCAGCTCGATCCCACCCACATGCGCGAATACGAGTCCGAGGAGCACTTCCGCTCCGTCCTCGACCACCCCGACCTGGAGTTCGACGTGGTGCGCTCGAACCAGCTGAAGTTTCCGCTCACCGATCCCCTGTTCCGCATCGCAGCCGCTGCGCACGTCGTTGAAGCGCGAGCAACTGCCGGAGATCTACCTCCGCCTCCCGCGCGGCCTGCGCGGCGTGCGGCGGACGCTCGCGGTCCCGATTCCCGGCTACCGCTGGGTGGAGGCGACCGGCCGAAGACCTAGGGGAGCAGGTCCTGCAGCTTGAACCCGCCCTCGATCAGGCGCTCGAGCGGGATCGTCTCGACGAGCTTCTGGATCGGACCCACAAGGAAGCCGGGGATGTCGCCGCGGTTCCCTGCCTCCTCGACGGAGCGCAGCAGACCCGAGCGCACGGCGGTCTCGATCGTGTGCTGGTCCCACTTGCGCGAGAAACCGAGGCCCGGCCGCAGCGAGAGGACGAGCTCCTCCCGCGACGTGTGGAGCTGACAGGCCGCGCCGTCGAGGCCGTCGAGCACGATCTGCTGGACGGTCGCGTCGAATCCACTCCCGGGAAACGTGCTCGACGACGTGCACGGATCGGCCAGGTTCACCTCGCCGGCGGACGCGGCGCCCATCCCGAACTCGACGACGATGAGGATCGCGGCCGCCGCGAACAGCGCCGCGAGCACGGCGAGCGCCGGCGTCATCCGCCGTTCGTTCACGCGACGATCCTCCGCCGGAAGAGTGCCGCGAGCGCAACTGCCGCCGCCGCGAACGCAGCCGACAGCAGGTAGGCGGGCCGGAATGCGCGCGTGATGACCTCCTCGATCACTGCGACGAGGTCGTCGCGCGCCGCGGCGAGATCCTCGTCGTCCTGCGCGCCGCGCTTGTCGAACGGCTCGGCGAGGTCGGGGATCGTCCCGTCGCGCGCGTCACGGAAGGCCTTCCTGAGGTCGAGCGCGATCGGCACCTTCTGTCGAGATCCCGATCGGCGCGTCGAGCAGGACCCTGGTCGCGCCGAGCTCCGCGCGGTCGCCCGTGTCCGGGAGCTTCGACGCGAGGAGCGGCGCGATCGACGCGAGCGCGAGGACGAGGCCGAGGTGCCGGACGCCGATCGTGAGCGTCCCGCTGCGCGCGAGGCCGGAGCCCGGGTCGAGCGCCGAGTTGGAGAGGATCGGCACCGCGAGCCCGAGCCCGGCGCCGCACAGCAGGAGCGCGCAGACCGCGAGCGGGACGCTCGACTTGCGGCAGGAACGCGAGCGCGACGAGCCCGGCCGCGAGCAGCCCCGCGCCGCCGCAGACCGCCGCGATGCGCGGCAGCCGAGCGGCGAGCGGCCGGACACAGAGGGTGGCGAGCGGCAGCGTGCTGACGATGAAGGCGCCGCCGATCGGCGAGTACTGCCACACCGTGATCACCATCAGCACGCGCGAGGAAGAGCGCGCCGACGAGCGCGCCGAACACGAGGCCCAGGCACGCGTTCGCGGGCAGCGTGCGCGCGAGCGACGGGCGCCAGCCCTCCTCCACCGCGCGATGGCTGCGCACGCGCACGGCGGCGACGAGGCCGAGCGCCGGCGACCGGCGCCTGCGCGACGAAGATCGCCCGCCAGTCGAACGCCTGCGTGAGGATGCCGCCGAGCGCGGGCCCGAGCGCCGCGCCGAACGTGCCGGCGAGCGTCCAGATGCTCGATCCCGCGCGCGTCGGAGCCGGCGAGCACGCCGAGCACCGGCAGCGCGCCCGCGAGCAGTAGCGCCGCGCCGACGCCCTGCACGCTTCGCGCCGCGATCAGAAAGCCGAGGCTGTTCGCCAGCGCGCACGCGATCGACGCGGCGAGGAAGACGACGAGCCCGGACGGCGAGGACGAACGCTGCGCGCGCACGGTGCACGAGGAACACGAGCAGGAGCGCCGTGACCGCGACGGCGACGTTGTAGGACGTGATCACCCACGCGACTCCCGTGATCGTCGTGTCGAAGCGCGCCGTAGAGCTGCGGGGAGCGCGAGGACGACGATCGACGAGTCGGCGAACGCGATCGCGACCGCTGCGGCGACGACGGCGGTGAGGGCGGCAGACGAGCGCATCCGCCGCCCACGATAAGGCGCGGTCAGCCCGCGGGGCGGATGTTCTGGTTCAGGCGGAACAGATTTTCCGGGTCGTAGCGCTTCTTGACCTCGGTGAGTCGCGCGTAGTTGTCCCGATACGCCGCCTGGACACGTTCCTGTCCCTCGTCGACCATGAAGTTGACGTACGAGCCGCCCGCCGAGAAGCCGTGGAGCCTCTCCCACGAGTCGACGACCCAGGCCCGAAGCTCCTCGAGCGACCCCGGTTCAGGATCGAGCGCGAAGACGACCTCAGCCCAGCGCGCATTGCGATAGCCCCAGGCCGTCTCGTCGGCGGCCACGCGGCCTGCAACGCCGTCGACCGGATAGAGATGCACACCCGAGAACATCGTCGGAACCCCTGCCCCGTACTCGGCATGGGCCTCGATCGCCTCGTCGGTGAGCTCCTCCAGGAAGTCTCCGCGCCAGTAGTTCTGCAAGCCCGGCCCCGAGATTCCGTCGAACATGCTCTGGAGCGCCGGATGCGGGATCGGCCCGACGAGCTCGAAGACCGGCTCGAGCGCACGCGCCGGAGCGAGCCGCTCGTCCGCTTCCTCGGGCGCGCCCCTCCAGACCCAGATGATCGCGCACATGTTCTTGAGGTGGAGCTCCTCGGGGAACGGCGGTCCCGGTGGAACGACGATGAACGCGAAGACGCCGCTCAGCTCGTCCGGCGCGTCCTCGAGGACGGCGCGGTACATCTTCATCGCGTCGACCGCCTTGTCGAGCGGCCACAGCATCGGCCCGGCGATGTGAGTCGCGACGGGATGGAGCCTGAACGTGAAGGAGGTGACGACGCCGAAGTTGCCTCCGCCGCCGCGCAGCGCCCAGAAGAGATCCTCATTGCGGTCCGGCGACGCCGTCACGAACGAGCCGTCGGCAAGCACGACGTCGGCTTCGATCATGTTGTCGATGCTCAGGCCGCAGCTCCGAGTGAGATAGCCGAGACCTCCGCCGAGCGTGAGCCCGCCGACACCGGTGGTCGAGACGACGCCTCCCGGAGTTGCGAGACCGAAGGCATGTGTGGCGTGATCGACGTCGCCCCAGGTGCAGCCCCCTTCGACAGTCGCAGTCTTCGCCCCGGGATCGATCCTGATGCCCTTCATGCGCGACAGATCGAGAACGACTCCGTCGTCGGCGGTGGCGAACCCTGCCGGGCTGTGACCGCCTCCGCGTACGGCGAGACTCAGCTTGTTCTCGCGCGCGAAGTTCACGACTGCGATGACGTCGGCCACGTTCGCGCAACGCACGATGAAAGCGGGATGCTTGTCGATGCTCCCGTTGTGCACGGCACGCGCCTCGTCGTAGCCGTCGTCCTCGGGACGGATCAGCTCCCCGCGCAGTCGTTCGGCAAGGTCAGCGGTGTCGATCCCTGCAACAGCAGCGGTGTGCATGTGTGCCCCTTCGGCTCATCGATCGGAGCATCGAATGTACCGCCGTGCCTACGGAGCTACAACCGAGTTGAAAGCAGTGTCTTACGCGCTGCGTTGTGCGGCGACCGCGTGCAGCCGCTCGCGGAGGTCGTCCACGTCGTCGCCGAGATCGTCGAGGCGCGGAAGCTGCGACAGGCTCTCGAGGCCGAAGACTCGCTCGAACATCGGCGTCGTCCGGTAGCGCACGGCGCCGCCGATGCCGTCGTCGCGACCGGCCTCGGAGATCAGTCCCCGCTCCACGAGCCCGGCGACCGCCGAGTCCGCCGCGATGCCGCGGATGCGCGCGATCTCGGGGCGCGTGCACGGCCCGAGGTACGCGACGATTGCAAGGGTCTCCATCGACGCCTGCGAGATGTTCCGCTGGACGGGGCGCTCGAACAGCCGCCCGCACGCCTCGGCCGCGTCGCGCGACGCACGGAAGGCCCAGCCGCCGGCGACCGACTCGAGCACGATCCCGCTCCGTCCCTCGTGGTAGCGCTCCGCGAGCAGCCCGAGGGCAAGCTCGACCCGCTCCTTGTCGTCGTCCGTGGCGGCCACGAGCTCCTCCACGGGCAGCGGGGCGCCGGCAACGACCAGCAGCGCCTCGATCGTCCGCGCGAGCTGGTCGAGCGGGTTGGAAGTTACGAGGCGGAGCGGGCGTTCCACGCTGGCGTCCTTTCGTCCGTGACGGCGGTTTCCTCCCCCATCCTGGAGACGCGGATGGGAGCGAACGGGGCTGCCTGGCTGATCGAGATCTGGTTCGCACGACGGAGCTCGAGCAGGGCGAGGAAGGCGATCGCCTGCTCGGCGCGCGACATGCCGTCGACCTCCGAGTCGAAGTCGAAGACGGAGCGCTTGCGCAGCAGTGCGCGGAAGCGCTCGAGGAACTGGGCGACGGGTGGGAAGCGGAGCGCCATGTGGTTGAGCGAGACCGTCGGCGGCTCGGCGGCCAGGAGGCGGACGACGTTCGCGAGCTCTTCTGGATCCTGTGGCGCCAGGCGCCGCTCGGGCTCGGGCCGCAAGGGCGCCGGGCCGAGACGGAAGAAGCGGTCGCGCTCCAGCCCGAGGCGCTCCGAGAGCCAGGCGGCGGCCTCCTTCATGCGCCGGTACTCGGCGAGGCGGCGGGCCAGCTCCTCGGCGGCCTCCTCCGGCTCGAGGTCGGCGAGCTCCGCGGCCTCCTCCTCGAAGAGCCCGCGCGCCTTCAGCTCGAGCAGCGCGGCGACGAGGACGAGGAACTCACCGCATGCGTCGAGATCGAGCGTCTCGCGCTCGGCGAGGATCTCGACGAACTGGACGACGATCCCCGCGACGTCGACGTCCACGAGATCGACCTCTTCCTTGAGGACGAGCGTCAGCAGGAGGTCGAACGGCCCCTCGAAGGCGTCGAGGTCCAGGTCGAGCTCGCGCACGACAACCATGCCGGGACCCTAGTTCCCGGAGCGGACGCGGCTCTTGGGGACGGCCATGGCCGGGCCCTGTGGCACCACGCGGCTCGCGCGCGGCCGGTCCTTGCCGCTCTCGGGCCGGATGAACTGCCACCAGATGAAGAATCCCGTCGAGAGCACGAACACCACTGCCGACACCCACGCGTTGAGGCGCAGCCCGAGGTACTCGTGCGCGGGATCGATCCGGAGCAGCTCCTCGAAGAAGCGGCCGAAGCAGTAGTAGGAGACGTAGAGGGCGAAGAGGCCCGGCCGGCGGATGCGGAAATAGCGGTCGACGAGTAGCAGGATCCCGACGCCGGTCAGGTCGTAGACGAACTCGTAGAGGAACGTCGGATGGAACGTCGCGTGGTCGAAGAACCCCGGCGGGCGGTGCGACGGGTCGATCTCGAGGCCCCACGGCAGGTCGGTCGGCTTGCCGAAGAGCTCCTGGTTGAACCAATTGCCCCAGCGGCCGATCCCCTGCGCGAGCAGGAGGCCGGGAGCGACGGCGTCCATGAAGAGACGAACGCTTTGCCCCGACCGATGGACGATCCACGCGCCGGCGAGACAGCCGAAGAGAATCCCGCCCCAGACCCCGAGCCCGCCTTGCCAGACCGCGAACGGCCCCCACCACTCATTCGGCACCTCGTTCCAGCTCGTGATCACGTGGTAGAGGCGTGCGCCGACGATGCCGGCCGCGACACCCCACACGGCCACGCGGAAGACGAGATCCCAGTCGCCGCCCCATTTGACCCAGCGCCACCCGGTCAGCGCGACGGCCCCGGCGATCGCCAGGAGCAGCGTGAGCCCGTACATGTGGATCGTGAACGGGCCGGCGTCGATCGTCCCGCTTCCGGGCGACGGGATGTTGGCAAGGAGGGACACCGGCAGAAACCGCATTCTGCCGGGAGCCGCAGAGGCCTGCCTCGGGGAGCTAGACCAGGATCTTCAGCGCGAGCTCGGTCGGACAGCCGCGCTGCACGAGATTGAGGGCGACGTGCAGGTCGACGTCCGGCCGAATCGCCAGCTCAGCCGCCGCCTGTGCGCCGTATCCCGCCATCTCGAGCTGCTCGGCCCGCCAGGCCTCGACCAGCTCAGCTTCGTCCCGAACTTCTGTGTCTGCCGCAGTCGTCACCGTCATGTATTCGGACGGAAACGCCGTTCGGTTGTCCCCTTACCGGGTGATTTACGCGCAACTGCCTTGTGCTCCCAGATCCGCCTGCACCACCCCGGCTCGTCAGCTACGTCGGCGGGATGTTCTGGTTGAGGCGAAAGAAGTTCGTGGGGTCGTACTCGCGTTTGAGCGCGACCAGCCGGTCGTACTTCTCGGTCCCGTAGGCCTGCCGAACGCGATCGGGCCCCTCCTCGCCGAGGAAGTTGACGTAGACGCGGTCCCGCCCGTGGGGCTGCACGGCGTCGAAGAAGTCGCGCGCCCAGGCGATGTGCCCGCGTGCGTCGGGATCGTCCTCGGTCCAGACCGCGTTGACGACGACGTTGTGCGCGGCGTCCCGCTGGCCGAACGCGGTCGCGTCCTCGGCGACGCGCGCCAGCGCGCCGCCGAGCTGGAGGACGATGGTGTACGAGCGTGGCGACGTGATCCGCGAGGTGTGGTCGATGAGCGTGTCGATCGCATCGTCCGTGAGCGGCGGCAGCTCGACCGATTTCCAGTAGCGGTGCCAGCCGTGCGGCACCAAGGGGTCGAACATCGACTGCAGCGCCAGGTACGGCTTGGGCTCGAGCAGGTCGGCGATCGGGTTGCCGAACTCCTTGAGTGGGCGCACGACCTCCTCCCCGTCCTCGGGCGACCCGGCGTAGCAGGCGCCCACCATGACAATCGGCTTGCCGTGGACGTCCTCGGGCAGGATCTGCAGGGGCGGCGCGAGCTCGAGCTCGACGATCGTCGTGAGCTCGTCGGGCGCGGTGGCGGCGAACTCGCGGTAGAAGCGCAGAACTTCGCGGGCATCGTCCAGATGGTGGAAGATCGGCCCGGCGAGCACGATCGGCCCCACCGGGTGCAGGCGGTACTCGAACGAGGTGACGATGCCGAAGTTCGCTCCGGCGCCGCGCACGCCCCAGAACAGATCGGCGTTGTGGTCCTCGCTGGCGGTGACGAGCTCGCCGTCCGCAGTAACGAGGTCGACGGAGAGGAGGTTGTCGACCGTCGCGCCGTACTTGCGCATCAGCCAGCCGATCCCGCCGCCGAGCGTCAGGCCGGCGATCCCAGTGTGCGTAACGATGCCGCCGACGGTGGCGAGCCCGAAGTGCTGCGTCTCGCGATCGAGCTCGCCCCACAGCACGCCCGCCTCGGCGCGCGCCGTCCTCGCTGCCGGGTCGACTCGGATGCCCCTCATCGGCGAAAGGTCGATCACGAGCCCGCCATCGCAGAGCGCATGTCCTCCGACTCCGTGGCCACCGGAGCGCACCGCGACGACCAGATCGCGCTCGCGCGCGTAGCGAACGGCCGCGAGCACGTCGGCGACGCCGGCGCAGCGCGCAATGCCGGCCGGCCGGCGGTCGATTGCGCCGTTCCAGATCCTGCGGCCGGCGTCATAGCCGACGCTCGCCGGCACGAGCAGCTCGCCGCGAAGCATGCTCCCCAGCTCGTCGAGCCCCTCGGTCTCGCGCGGCGATGTCCGGATAGCACTCATGGTCGCCCTCCTCTGGTTGCCCGGCCGGGAGTTGCCGTCGCGGTGGTCACGTCGCCACGCTAGGCCCACGTGTCCCGCTGCGGCTAGACCGGGATTCGAACCAAACGGTTCGGATTTCGAACCTGCTACGGACTGCTTATCGACTGCGGGCTAGCATCGTGGGGCGGTGCGAAGCTACGCGCAGTACTGCCCGATCGCCAAGGCAAGCGAGATCCTGGGCGACCGCTGGACGCTCCTGATCGTGCGCGAGATGCTCGGGGGCGCCAAGGGCTTCAACGAGCTACAGCGCGGCCTACCAGGGATCTCGCGATCGGTCCTCACTGACCGCCTGCGCTCGCTGGAAAGGGCCGAGATCATCGCGCGGCGAACCGGCCCCAAGGGCAGGACGCTCGAGTACCAGTTGACGCCCGCCGGCCGTGACCTAGAGCCAGTCGTCCAGGCGATGGGGGAGTGGGGCGTGACCTGGTCGTTCACCGATCCTCGCCCCGAGGAGCTGGACCCTGACCTCTTGATCGTCTGGATGGCCCGCCATGTGCATCGCGAGCAGCTACCCCCCGGCCGAACCGTGCTCAAGTTCGACTTTCGCAATCCGGCCAAACGCTACTGGATGGTGCTCGAGCCCTCTGAGGTCTCGGTGTGCCTGCAGCATCCCGGGTTCGACATCGACCTCGAGGTCAATGTCGACACGGCCACCCTCTATCGCGTCTACCTGGGACGGGCGGAGCTCGGCGGCGCGATGCGGACGCGAAAGCTGACGATGAGCGGCCCGCGAGCGCTCCAGCGCGGCTTTGGTCGCTGGTTCGCCTGGAGCGCGTTCGCCCCCGCCAGCCGCTTGGCCGAGCAGCGCCGCACGGCGGCGTCGCGGCTAGGGACGCTTCACAACGTGCGGATCGCGGACTGACATAGGCCGGGCGACAGCGAACGGTCTGGCCTGCATCGCCCAGGATGCGGGATTCCGCATGGGAAGCGGCATGGAGCGCTACCGGGTGATATCTCGTGCGAGCTGCAGCATCTGACCCATGTGGAGGGCTCCCTCGAGCCGGTAGGTCGTCGTGCCGTCGAGCCAGAGGAGGACGTTCCCGCCCAGGCGGGTCTGGATCTGCTTCGCCCCGTCCACGCCGAACTGCCAGATGAGGACGTGCTTCCCGCCTTCGAGCCAGAGCCCGTTGCTGCCGATGTCGGCGGGCTCGACCCTCGTCTCGGGGCTGGTGAGCTTCTTGGCGAGAGCGGTCTGGTCGTCGCGCAGCTCGACGAGCAGGACGGGCTTGCCGTGGAACTTCAGCACGGTCGCGACGAAGCCGGGCTTCGCGTAGAAGCGCGTCGGCGCGGGCCCGTCGACGTCGGGGAGACGGATCCGCTGGTGGCCGACGATCTCCGCCTGGCGGCGCGACATGGCCGGGCCGAGGCCGGCGACGAGCGGGCGCTCCTGCGCCTGCGGCAGCGTCTCGACCTGCTCGACCGTCGCTGCACCGAGGTGGAAGAAGCGGAGGATGGCGCTCCGCGCGTCCGGAACAGCCATGGCGATGCCGAACGCGACCGCGGCGAGCGCGATCCCGAAGACGATGAGGCGACGGCGTGACGGGCGCTGCAGCCGGGTGCGGACCGCCGAGGCGAGGTCCGGCGTCGCCGGGAAGTCGACCTCCCCGCCGAGGGTCTGGAGTGCGCGCTCGAGCTCAGTCATACGACTCCCTCAGGCGCTCGAGCGCGCGGGACGTACGTGACTTGACCGTGCCGGCGGGCAGGTCGAGCGCGGAGGCGATCTCCTGCTCGGAGAGCCCGACGAAGAAGCGGAGCGAGATCACCGTGCGCTGGTCGTCCGGCAGCTCGTTCACGGCGGCGAGCAGCGTCTCCCGCTGCTCGGCCGAGAGCAGTGTCGCCTCGGGGGACGGGGCCGCGTCCCCCGAGGGCGCCTCTGTCGCCGCGCGCAGCGCTAGGTGCGCGCGACGGCCGGCCGAGCGGCGGCGGTTGCGCGCCTCGTTGGCGACGATCTGGAGCAGCCAGGGCCGGAAGGGAGAGCCCTCGCGGAAGCGCCCGAGCGCGCGCCAGGCCTTGACGAACCCGTCCTGGGCGGCCTCCTCCGCGTCCGCCGCGTTGCCCGCGAGGACGTAGGCGGTTCGGAAAGCGATGCCCTGGTAGGCGTACACGAGCTCCTCGTAGGCGTGTGTGTCACCGCGCTTCGCGCGCTGGATCAAGTCGTCTTCGTCGAGTGGTCGGCCCACCACCGACGCTTCTACACCGCCTGCGGCTACGGCGTTCCGACGAGCACGACGCCGTCGCGCCCGAAGAGCTGGACGCGCACTCGTCCAGCTGCGACGGTGGCCTGGAAGCTGCTCTTCTGGTCCCGCAGAGTCGTGCCGTTCGGATAGAGGCCGCGGACCGGGAAATCGACCGTCGCAGGCTGTGCGCCCTTGTTCAGCGCGACGATCACCGGCTTGTTCGGCGGCAGCGACGCGGGCGAACCCGAAGACGTTCGCGTTCGTGAGCAGCGTCCTCAGCGATCCGGTCCGCAGGGCCGGCTGCGAGCGGCGGATCGACGCGAGCTGAGCGTAGTACTCACCCATGCGCGGGTCGGCGATGTGTCGCGTCATTGGGTCGAAGCTGGTGTCGTCCCACGGGAACGTGGCGCGGTTGTACGGATCGCCGAAGCCGTTCTTCCCCGGCACGTAGAACCCCGTCTCGTCCCCGTAGTAGACCATCGGCGCGCCGAAGGACGTGAACTGGAGCAGCGCGACAAGTTGCTGCTGCGCGCGCCCCACCTCGAAGTCGGGATCCTCGTTGAGCACGAAGCGGACGCGGTTCGTGTCGTGCGAGTCGACGAGGTTGAAGGAGACAGCCGCCGCCTGCTTCGGATAGTCCGCAAGGATCGCCTGGAGCGAGTGTGCGAGTTGGATGCCGGTGAGCGGTCTGATCGTCCCGCTCGAATCGGTGAAGAGCTTCGTCTTCGCAAAGCCGATCGCCGCCTGGCGGAACCGATAGTTCATGACGCCGTCGAGCTCGTCGCCGACGAGGTAGTCCGTCGCGTCGACGGGGCCGGCGGTGACCTCGCCGACGAGCGGTGCGTCGGGCGCGTAGGCCTTCACCGCCGTGCGGAAGTCGCGCCACCAGCGGTGCTCTATCTCCTGTGCCGCATCGAGGCGCCAGCCGTCGGCGCCGCGCGTCGCCCAGTGGCGGACGACGGCGTCGTCGGCGCGGTAGAGGAAGCTGCGCACCGCCTCGTTCCCCCAGTTCAGCTCTGGGAGCGAGTCGAGGCTCGCAAAGCCCGTGTAGTTCGTGCACGGGACGTCGCTGCCGGTGATGGAGAACCAGTCGCGGAACGGCGACGACGGCGACTCGCAGGCGCCGACGACGTCGGGATACCGGTGATAGCGGTCGAAGTAGCGGCTGTCCGAGGACGTGTGGTTGAAGACGCCGTCGAGGATCAGGTGGATGCCCTGTGCCTTCGCGGCCGTGGAGAGCGCGGCAAACGCAGCGTCGCCGCCGAGGGCCGGATCAACGTGCATGTAGTCGTCCGTGTCGTAGCGGTGATTCGAGCGCGCCTGGAAGATCGGCGTCAGCCAGATCGCGTCGACGCCGAGCGCTTTCAGATACGGCAGCTTCTCGGTGACGCCTTCGAGGTCGCCGCCGAAGAAGTCCCGGTTGAAGACACCGGTCGCGCGCGAATCCTCCATCGCCTCGTTCCACGTCGTGTGCAGCGTCGCCGGGCACGTCGCCGTAGAACGTTGGGCAGCCGGAGCTCGAGCCGGCGCGGCAGTAGTCGTTCGTCGGGTCGCCGTTGCGAAAGCGGTCGGCGAAGATCTCGTACACGACGGCGCCCTGCAGCCACGACGGCGTCGTGAAGTCGCGCGCGTAGACGGTGAGGTGGAAGGCGTCGCCGCGTGAGCCGGTCGTCTTCCCGGTTCCGCCCTTCGTCGCGTCGTTGGAGGCGTTGTCGTCCCCGTACCAGAGCGTCCGCTTGCCGATCCGGACGCGGAAGGAGTACGTGACGATCGACGGCTTCGCCGGCGTCCGGTAGGCGAGGCTCCAGAGCGAGCCGCGGCGCGTGAGCTTCAGGTTCCGAACGGTCGAGGTCTCGGCGGCGAGGTCGGCGGCCTCGATGCGGGCCGTGACGCCCGACGGTCTCGCGCCGGTGACGCGGAGCCGGAGCGTCACCCTCGTCCCGGCGGGGACCGCGCCGGCCGGCGAGCGGTACGCAGTGCTGAAGGAGTCGTGGAAGAGGCGAACGGCTGCATCCGCCGGCTGCGCTGCGGCGAGCGCGACGAGCGCCAGTGCGGCGGCGACAACGACGTTCCTCGACCCCATCGGAGCTCGAACCCTACCGCTGTGAGTACGCTGAATAGCCATGCCGAAGCTCGTCGGGATGAACCACATCGCGCTCGAGGTGGGCGACCTCGACGAGGCGCTCGAGTTCTGGCAGTCCATCTTCGGCGACCTCGAGCTGCGCGGCCGCGTCGGCCACATGGCCTTCATCGACATGGGCGACCAGTTCATCGCCCTCGCGCAGGTTCAGGGTCAGACCCCGGACCACGAGCGGCACTTCGGCCTCGTCGTCGACGACAAGGACGCCGTGCGCGCGCGGCTGCAGGAGCTCGGCGTGAAGGTCTTCGGCCGCGGCCTCGACTTCCGCGATCCGTGGGGGAACATGATCCAGGTCGTCGACTACCGCGACGTCCAGTTCACGAAGACGGACGCCGTCCTCCAGGCCATGGGCCTCGACGGTCTCGAGAAGTCCGACTCCGCGCTCGCCGAGCTGCGCGCCAAGGGCGTCGCCGGTTAACGACGAAGGCCGCCTGACGGTGGCGGCCTTCGTGTGTCGGGAGGTTCGACCGACAGCTGTTACGCGCGGATGCTGAGGTTCACCAGCCGGCGCGTCGAGACGCCGCCGATGAGCCGGTCGCTCGCCTTGCGGGCCCGCACGAAGAACGGCTGGCTGCCGCGCGGGACGAGCTGGAGGCGGAACGTCGGCCGGATGACGAACGTCGCCCATCCGTCGGCCGCCGTCACGCCCTCCGGCGGCGTCGTCGTGTTCCCGAACGGGATCCCGACGACGAACACCAGCGCGCCCTGAACCGGATGCCCCTCGCTGTCCGTCACGCGGAACCGCGCCGTGAACGGCGCCCGCGAGCGCAGGAGCGCCGGGATGAACTGCACCCGGTCGATGATCAGGCGGTTGGGAAGCGCGACGTCGTTGATCGAGACCGTCTGGCCCGTCGGCGCTCCGGCCTTCTGCACGACTCCGGTCGGCACCGACGTCGACGAGCGTGCGCCGAGCGAGTTGCGCGCGGTGACGCGCACGCGCAGCGTGCTTCCGACGTCGAGGCTCTGCAGGACGTACGTGCTCGCCGTCGCGCCGGCGATGTCACCGCACGCACCGCCGGTCGAGTCGCACCGCCGCCACTGGTACGCGTACGTCTGCGGCTGCGCGCCGACCCACGTGCCGCGGTTCGCCGACAGCGTCAGCTTCTCCTGAACCACGCCGCCGATCGTCGGCGGCCGCGAGTTCGCCGGCAGGACCGGCAGCCGCGGACGACTGCACGATGCCCGGCGTCGCGTTCGAGTTCGAGCTCGCCGAGCCCTCCGCATTCGAGACGAGCACCCGCGAGCGGATGCGATGTCCGACGTCCGCCGCCCGCAGGACGTAGGTGCGGTGCACCGCGCCGGAGATCTGCCCGCACGTCACTCCGTTGACGCCGCCGCCGCTCGTGTCGCACCGAAGCCAGCGGTAGCGAAACGACAGCGGCCTCGTTCCGACCCAGGTGCCGTTCGTTGTTCTGAGCGTCTGGCCCTGGATGGTTCGGCCCGGAGACTCTCGGCTCACCCGTGTTCCCCGGCGCCGCCTGCGTGCGCGCCGACCCGCCCACGGGAAGAAGAAGCATTGCCAGCAGCGCGAGCGCAGTCGCGCCAATGCGTGTCACCATGCCTACCCCCTTCGTCACCCACTACGACGGGTGCGTGCGCGAGGGGTTGGCCTCGAAGCAGGCTTCTTACAAAGTCCGCACGGACTACGAACGAACGAGAACCGGCGTTCCGAGCGGCAGGATCTGTGCCAGTCGCCGGACAGGGCCGTTACGGAGACGGATGCAGCCGTGACTCACGTCCGTCCCGATCAGCCCTGGCTGGTTGGTTCCGTGCAGGCCCGACGCGTCCGTCGCCGCCGGCGAACCGCTTCAGGACGTTCGAGTGCGCTGACAGGCCGAACGAGTACGCGCCGTACGTGCCGTTCGGGCTGTCAGGCTTGAGAAGATCGACGACGTAGAAGAGCCCGCGCGGCGTCGGCGTCGTCCGCGTGCCGACCGCGATCGGATACGTCGCGACCAACTCGCGCTCGCGCCAGAGCTCGAGCTTGTGCGCCTTCAGCTTCACGACGAGGCGGTAGCGGTTGAAGTACATCTTCACCGCGCTCCGCTTCACCCAGCCGATGCTCCCGTTCGGACGCGTCGGGAGATACACCTGCAGCCAGTCCTCCCAGCGGTGCCGGACGAGAAAGGTACGGGGCGTCCCGCGTTCGTCCACCCGCCGCAGTCGCAGCATCGGCCGCTTCGCCTCGGGCGAGACGTAGACGGCGATCCTCCGCTTGAGGACGTGGACGACTCGTGTCCGCCCGTCCTCGCGCCATGGGATGACGCGCTTCGCCTGCCATGGCTTCGCGCCGGGCTCGGGCGTCGCTGCGCGCGGCGTCGAGGTCGGCTCGCCCGGCGACGTTCGTGACCGTCCGCGGCTGGGCCGCCGGCGGCTGCGCGATCGTCGTCGTGGCGGGCTTCTTCGCCTCGTGGTCGCCGCCGCCGGAGCAGCCGGCGATGAGGACCGGAAGGAGGATCCAGCTGGCCCGTCGCACTGTCGCGAGAGCTAGCCGGTGAAGTTCGGCTCAGCCTGGGTCGCGCCGGCCGCGGGAGCCTCGCCGGCACCCGCGTCGCCGCTTCCGGAACCTTCGTCCGTCGACGTCGTGTCCGTGGACGTCGTGTCCGTCGCCGTGGTGTCGGTCGAGGACGTGTCCGTCGAGCTCGAGCCGGTGTCGGTGCTGCCGCTGCTGCTGACGTCCGGCGTCGTCGTTGTGATCGTCGTGACGACGGTGCTGCCGCCTGTGGTCACGGTCGTGACGAATGTCGTCGTCGCCTGTGAGCCGAACGGCGCGGCGCCGGCGGTGAAGGCGGCGGTCGCTGCGCCGAGCGTGATCAGCACGGCGAACGCAGCTCCCCAGAGCGCGTACTTTCGGTACGGCCTCCGCATCACTCGGAGCTTACCCGCGATCGCGCGTTCTAGTCGTGAACGGGTGGTGTCAGGGCTGACAGCAGGCCGGTAAGCGGCTTTCCCGCTTGTTCAACCGCTTCAAAGTACATGCGCGACCAGGCGATCTTCGCGCCGCGCACGCCGAAGATGAACACGCCGCGGAGTTCGAGCGGCGCACCGGTGTCGGACGTCCCGAACACGCGCCACTCGGTCCAGATGGTCTTTCCCGCCTGGATCGCGCCGAGGATCTCGACCTTCAGGTCGGGGATGTCATCGAGCACCTCGCCCCAGTTCGCACGCACGTCCTCCCGCGTGCTCGGAGGCGAGCCCGGGTGCAGCGGCCGCTCGCCGACGTAGTCGTCCGTGAAGAAGTCGACGAAGGCGTCGAGGTCGTGCGACGTCAGCGCGACGCGCATCTGCTCGACGAGCAAGGGAACGACGACGGTCATTCGATCAGCTGTCCGAACGCAAGGATGTAGCCGTGCGGATCGCGCACGCGGATCTCGCGGTGGTTCCAGGCCATGTCCTGCGGCTTCTGGATGATGTCCGCCCCGCGCTCGGTGAACTCCTCGTACAGCGTCTCCACGTCATTCACGTAAATGTAGACGTCGAACATGTCCGGAGGGACGTCGGCGACGTTCGGCCGCGGCGGCGCATGCTCGAAGTGCGTGAAGTGGAGGTGGACGTGCTCGCGGGAGGCGTAGGCGTAATGGGACGGGTTGTGGTCGTAATAGGTGACCTCGAACCCGAGCTTGTGCTCGTAGTAGTCGCCGGCGACCTGGACGTCGTGGACGAGCAGCACGGTCGCGTGCGACATGAAACGAACGGGAGTCATGTCGTCATTTGATCAGACGCAGAAAGGAGCGGATCTCGTCGTCGAAGCGATCGGGCGCCTCCAGGTTGACGTGATGGCCGACGCCCGGCACCCAGACGAGCCGTGACCCAGGAATCGCGGCGTGCAGGCTCTCGGCAACGGGCGGCGGCGAGCGCACGTCGGCGTCGCCGTAGAGGAGCAGCGTCGGCACGGCGATCGCGGACAGCACGTCCCGCAGGTCGGCCTCGGCCATTGCGGCCGCGATCGCCCGCAGCCCGACCGGATGGAAGTCGCGGATGATCGCGGCGCTGTGCTCGAGCGCCTCCGGGCTCGCCGTGCTGCTGAAGAGCATCGGGAGCCACTGGGCGACCACCTCCTCGGGGTCCTCTTCGGACTGACGCCTCAGCGCCTCGAGCCGTTCCCGGACGACCTCGGGCGGCAGTGATCCGGCCCAGCCGGCAAACGCAGAGACGAGCACGAGACTCTGCGGCAGCTCCGGCCGGAGGCGGTAGAGCTCGAGCGCAACCGTGGTGCCGAACGAGAGACCGACGACGTGCGGCCGCCGCACACCGAGCACGTCGATGAACGCCGCGAGGCATTCCGCGTAGCCGCCGATCCCGAACGTCTCGGGCGGATCGTCCGAGCCTCCCGCGCCGGGCATGTCCCAGGCGACGACGTCGAACTCGTCCGAGAGCGTCTCGAGCTGCCGCAGCCACTCCCCGCTGTGATTCGGGCCGCCGTGGAGAAGGACGAGCGGCTGTCCGCGCCCTGCGCGGCGGTACGTGATCCTCAGGCCGTCAAGCTCGACGTGCTGCAAGCGCGCGACCCATGATCTCGCCGACGACGTCGGACTTCGCGTCGGCGTAGTTCTGCGTGTACTTCCACTTCTTCGCCGCGAGCTCGCGCTTCGTTCGCGCGTAGAGCTCGCGGTCGTCCGCGTTCGAGCGCAGCCAGTCGCGGAAGGCAAGCATCCGGTCGACCTCCTCGCACTCCGGCGGGAAGACGTGGAGGTTCACCCGCGGATCCTGGCCTCGCAGCATCCGGTGCTCGAACCAGTCCGGCTCGCGGACACGAAGGGCGTAGCCGGCCGCCTCGAGCGGCGGGACGTAGGCGTCCTCGTCGGTCGTGTCCGCGACGACGAGGTCGATGTCGATGAGCGGCTTCGCCGGCAGGTCGGGGACGGAGGTCGAGCCTACGTGCTCGAGCAGGAGCACCCTGTCGCCGAGCGCGCCGCGGATCTGCTCCTCCGCGCGCGCGAACCACTCCGGCCAGGCGGGGTCGTAGTCGGCGACGACGATCTCGGGATAGGTCGGCGGGGGCTCGCCGACCGTGGAGGCCAGGATTTCCTCTTCGTCCACGCCGCTGTTCTACCAGCGCGCTACGACACGTCGAGCGGGACGGTTCCCGGGTGACTCCGGTTGCCGGCCCGGTCGACGGCCACGACGGAGACGCTGTGATGGCCGTGACGCAGCACGGGAAGCGCAGTCCCGCTCAGCGTCGTCGTCACGAGCAGCTTCCCGTCGAGCGTGACGCGGTATCCGGCGAGGCCACTTCCTGCGTCTGACGAGCGACTCCACGCGACATAGGTGTGGTCGAGCGCGCGGGCCTGGGGCATCGTCGGCCGCTTCCGGTCGAGCCACGCGAAGCGGAACCCCGAGGTCACGCTGAACACGCCACGCGCGATATATCGATCCTGCGCGTGGTCGAGGAAGATCGAGAAGAGGTACTGCGGATGTGCCGCGTTGTCCGGCCGCACGACGCGGATGTAGAGACGACGCGGCTCGATCGAGCGATGCTCGATCCAGTACTCGCCGGCGGCAGTCGGAACCACGAGAACCTGCGGTGAAGAGGTCGGCACGTCGATGTCGGCGACCGTGTACGTGCGCGACCGGTCAGCACGCTGGACACTTGAGATCCAGCCGAGCTTGAGCTTCTCGAGCGCGGTGAAGTCGAGCGCGCCCCCGCCCATTGGGCTGTAGGGGTCGCCGTATTCCTCGATCCGGCAGCCGCGAGCGCAGCTCGAGCCCTTGGCGTGCGGCAGACCAAAGGTGTGGCCGAGCTCGTGCACGAAGACCTGGTCGTCGAGCACGCCACCGGAGGTGGTGAGGAACACCTCGCGACCGACGCCCATGCCGACGGCATTGCAGGTCTCGTCCGGCAAGAAGTACGCAATGCGTGCGTAGGAGGTGAGGTCATAGCCGGCCGCTGTCGCAGCGTCCTGCGCGCGCTCGCCGAGCGATCCGAAGGCCGACCTCGAGCTCGGCCCAGTCGGGCACACCGGCTCGGCAAAGGCCTGTAGCCACGGCGTGACGTCGATGTGCAGGCGAAGCTTCCCGAAGGATGCGCGGTCGTAGAGAGCGGCCGCGCCCGAGAGGTCGCCGGCGTCTTCGGGCTGAGGCCCCCACGTCGCGCGTATCGCGAGGACGCGGACGTCCCCGTGCGCCTCCTGCCAGCGCGGATCCGATGGGATAACCGCGCCAACCGTCAGAGCGGCGAATGCCGCGCACAGGAGGATGCGTTTCACGCTCCGTAGAGTACGGCGGCCTCGCCGAGGCCAGGATTTCCTCTTCGTCCACCGCCGCTGTTCCACAAGGCGACGGATGTTTCACCGGCGCTGAACCCGTCAAGGACGGGGCCGAGGCCGAGAACCCGCCTTTCGGAAAGTCGGAAATCGCGAGAGGAAGGGGTCCGCCTCATGACCGAGGTCAGCATCGAGCGCGCTCAATCGTCCCGGTCGACGACCGAGCAGGCCAAGGAGCGCCTGGGAGACGGCGCGCAGCAGATTCAGCAGAAGGCTTCCGAGGCGAAGACGCAGACGCGCGAGCGCCTTCGGGAGCAGATCGACACGCGCTCGACGCAGGCCGGCGAGCAGATGACCGGCACGGCGTCGGCGCTCGCCGGACATCCGAGCAGCTGCGGAGCGAAAACAGCGGACAGCAGGCGAAGATCGTCGACCAGATCGCCGAGCGCGTCGATCGGCTCGGCCGCTATCTGTCCGAGACGGACGGTGAGCGGTTGCTGAACGACGTCGAGCGATTCGCCCGGAAGCAGCCGTGGCTGATCGCCGCGGGCGGCTCGATGCTCGGCTTCGTCGCCGCCCGCTTCACGAAGGCGTCGAGCAGCCGCAGGTACGCGCAACAGGGAGCTGACGGCCGTGGCCAGTTCTAGCGACCGACAGTCCGGAGATCTCCGGGAGCTGCCGATCGCGGAGCGCTCAAGCGTCTGGCCAACGAGACGGCGACCCTCGTCCGGCAGGAGCTCGACCTGGCCAAGGCCGAGATGCGGGAAAAGGCCGGCAAGGCCGGTGCGGGCGTCGGCATGTGGGGCGGGGCGGGCGTCGCAGGCCTCCTGGCCCTCGGCTGCCTGACCGCCTTCCTGATCCTCGCGTTGGACGGCGCAATGCCGAACTGGCTCGCGGCTCTCATCGTCGGGCTCGTCTACGCGGCGATCGCGGGCGTTCTCTACCTGCGCGGCAAGCAGCGGGTGGAGGAGGCAGCGCCAGTGGTTCCAGAACAGACCATCGAGACCATCAAGGAGGACGTGCAATGGGCGAAGCACCCGACGACATCCGCGAAGACATAGAGGAGACCCGCGCCCGCATGGGCGAGACCGCCGAGGCGATCGGCTACAAGACCGACGTGAAGTCGCGCGTGAAGGACAAGGTCACGCGCGTCACGGGCTCCGTCAGCGACGCCGTCCCGATCGCGAGCAGGTCAAGTCGGGCGCGAGGAAGGTCGGAATGTCGGCGGAGAACCCGCTCGGCCTGGCGGTCGCCGGAGCCGCGGTGGGGTTCGTCGTCGGGACCCTCCGACCGTCGACAAGCAGCGAGGACGAGAAGCTCGGCGGCATGTCCGACCAGGTCGGGGAGAAGGTGCGCGAGACGGGGCAGGAGGCGCTCGAACGCGGCAAGGACGTCGCGCGGGAGGCCGTCGACTCGGCCCGTCAGACCGTGACGGAGGAGGGCAGCGAGCAGGCGCAGGAGATGACGTCGAGCCTGCGCGACAAGGCCCAGGAGGTCGGCTCGAGCACGCCGAGCTGATCCCTGGACAAGCTAGGGCGCGGAGCTTTGCGGCAGCTTCGCGCCCTGGTACCTAAAGAACTGCGGCCTCGCCGAGTAACGCCTTGGCCTCGGCGAAGAAGTCCGGCACCGGCTTGACCTTGTACTGCGGGCCGAGCACCAGCTGCTTCGCGCCCTCGGACGTCTCCAGCACGAGGTTCACGCGCGACTCGCCGGGAAAGTCCTTCACGAGCGTCGCCAGGTCGCGGACGACGCCGGCCCGCGCGACGCGCGCGTCGATCTTGATCGTGACCTCCTTGCGCTCGGCGACCGCCTCGAACGGTGCGACCTCCATCGCGAGCAGCTTCGTCTCGCCCTCCTGCTTGTGGTCGACACGGCCCTTGACGACGAGGATGCGGTCCATCGTGCAGAGCTCGCGCGACTGCGCGTAGACGGAGTTGAAGACGACCACTTCGGCGCCGCCGGTGACGTCGTCGAGCCGCATGAACACCATCGGCTCGCCCTTCTTCGTCGTCAGGTGCTTGAGCGCGGAGACGATCCCGCCGACCGTGACCGTCTCGCCGTCGCGGCGGCGCTCGACGTCCGCGAGCGCGCAGTCGGTCTTCCGCCGCAGCTGGTCGCGGATCGAGTGCAGCGGATGCTCGGAGACGTAGAGCCCGAGCACCTCCTTCTCCAGCCGCAGCAGCTCGCCCTTCTCGAACTCCTCGGCCGAGATCGGCACGTTCTCGAGCTTCTCCTCCTCGCCGAAGAGCGAGCTCTGGCCGAGCAGCCGGTCGGTCTGCGCCCGCGCACCGTGCGACAGCGCCGCCTCCAGCGCGTCGAGCATCCCCTTGCGCGTCGCGCTCGGTCGAATCCAAAGCGCCGCACTTGACGAGCGACTCCAGCGCGCGCTTGTTCGACGCCTGCGGGTCGACGCGCTCGCAGAACTCCCAGATCGACGACGAACGGCCCGCTCTCCTCGCGCGCGCGGATGATCGCGCGCGCCGCAGGCCCCCCGACGTTCTTTACCGCCGACAGCCCGAAGCGGATCTTGCCCTCGACGACGGCGAAGTCGAGCTGCGACTCGTTCACGTCGGGCGGCAGCACCTCGATCCCCATCTCGTCGCAGGCGTTGACGTAGAACGGCACGCGGTCCTTCGTGTTCATCACCGAGGAGATGAGCGCCGCCATGTACTCGCGCGGGTGGTGCGCGCGCATGTACGCGGTGCGGTAGGCGATCAGCGCGTAGCAGGCCGCGTGCGACTTGTTGAAGGAGTAGTCCTGCGACGCCTCGATGTCCTTCCAGAGCTGCTGCCCGACGGCGGGCGTGACGCCGTTCTTCGCGCACCCCTCGAGGAACTTGTCCTTGAGGGAGGCCATCAGCTTGTGGATCTTCTTGCCGATCGCCTTGCGCAGGTCGTCGGCCTCGGCGGGCTCGAAGCCGGCGAGCTGCTTCGCGATCTCCATGTACTGCTCCTGGTAGAGCGCGATGCCGTAGGTCATGCCGGTGATCGGCTTGAGGCGCGGGTCGATGAACTGGACGGGCTCCTGGCCGTTCTTGCGGCGCGCGTAGACCGGGATGTACGCCATCGGGCCCGGCCGGTAGAGCGCGACGAGCGCGATCAGGTCCTCGAACACAGTCGGCTTCACCTGGCGGAGCGCCTCGCGCATGCCGGACGACTCGAACTGGAAGACGCCGGTCGCCTCGCCCTTCGCGAGCATGGCGTAGACCTTCTTGTCGTCGAGCGGCAGCTTCCCGTAGTCGAGGCCGTTGCCGACCAGCTCCTTGGCCTTCTCGAGCACGTCGAGGTTGCGCAGGCCGAGGAAGTCCATCTTCAGCAGGCCGAGCGCCTCGACGTCGCCCATCGCGAACTGCGTCACGACCTCCTGGTCGGCGCCCTTCTGCTGCAGCGGGACGTACTCCGTCAGCGGCTTGTCGCCGATGACGACACCGGCGGCGTGGATCGAGTCGGCGCGGACGAGGCCCTCGAGCGGGATGCGCCAGGTCGACGATCTCGCGCGCCGTCGGGTCGGCGTCGTACTGCGCCTTCAGCTCCTGTCCCGGCTTGAGGCAGGCGTCGAGCGTCTGTCCCGGCCCTTCGGGGATCGCCTTCGCGATCTTGTCGACGACGCCGTAGGGAACCTCGAGCACGCGGCCCGCGTCGCGGACGGCTGCGCGCGCGGCCATCGTCGAGAAGGTGATGATCTGGGCGACGCGGTCGCGGCCGTACTTCTCGGCGACGTAGTTGATGACGCGGTCGCGTCCGTCGACGGCGAAGTCGATGTCCATGTCCGGCATCGACTTGCGTCCGGGGTTGAGGAACCGCTCGAAGAGCAGGTCGTACTTGATCGGGTCGATGTCGGTGATCTCGAGGCAGTAGGCGACGAGCGAGCCGGCCGCCGAGCCGCGCCCCGGCCCGACCTGGATGCCGTCGCGCTTCGCGAACGCGATGAAGTCCCAGACGATCAGGAAGTAGTCCGCGAAGCCCATCTCGCGGATCGTCTTCAGCTCGAACTTGAGCCGGTCCTTGAGCTCGTCCGTGACCTTGTCGTAGCGCTTTTGCAGGCCTTTTTCGGTGAGCTCGACGAGGTAGTCGAAGCTGTCGCGGCCCTCGGGCGTCTCGAAGCTCGGCAGCAGGATCCCGCCGAGCTCGAGCTTCACGTTGCAGCGCTCGGCGACCTCGAGCGTGCGACGGAGCGCGTGCTCGTAGCCGGGGAAGTCGGCCGCCATCTCCTCGGACGACTTGAAGTAGAAGTGGTCGGTGTCGAACTTCCAGCGCTGCGGGTTCTTGAGCGAGTCGCCGGACTGGATGCAGAGCAGCGCCTCGTGCGCGCGCGCGTCTTCATGCTTGAGGTAGTGGACGTCGCCGGTCGCGACGAGCCCGAGCCCGGTGCCCTCGGCGAGCTTCGCGAGCAGCGGGTTGATCCGCTGCTGCTCCTCGAGGTGCGCGTTCTGGATCTCGACGTACGTGTTGTCGGCGCCGAAGGTCTGGACGAGCCGGTCGAGGTCGGCGGCAGCGTCGGCCGGCCGGGACTCCTGGAGCGCGCGGCAGACGCGTCCGGAGAGGCAGCCGGAGAGGGCGAGCAGCCCGCTGCGAGTGGGACTGGAGGAGCTCCCAGTCGACGCGCGGCTTGTAGTAGTAGCCCTCGAGGTAGGCGGCCGAGGCGAGCTTGATCAGGTTCCCGTAGCCGGTGTTGTCGGCCGCAAGGAGCGTGAGGTGGGCGTTGCCCTTCGTCTGCGCACGGCGGTCGTCGGCGACGTAGACCTCGCAGCCCAGAATCGGCTTGACTCCGGCCTTTCCGGCCTCCCGGTAGAGCTCGATCGCGCCGGCCATGGAGCCGTGGTCGGTGAGCCCGACCGCCGGCATCTCGAACTCGGCGGCGCGGGCCGCGAGGGCCGGGATCCGGCAGGCCCCGTCGAGGATCGAGTACTCGGAGTGGACGTGAAGGTGGACAAACGGCGCCTCGGGCACGGGAGGGTCATCCTAGGGCTTGGGGTGGACCGCATCCTCGCCAGTCGGAGCGGCGCACTCGCTTACACCTCAGAGCCGGTACATACCCAGTCGATCTTCGCGCGACCGAGAAAGGCGTTCGCATCTTTGAAGGTGCCGCAGCCGACAAACCCCCTCTGGCTCGGGCCACTCACCGCTGCCGGATGAGGAGCACGAAGCAGTCGTCGGCGGGTTGTTTCCGTGAGGCCGAGGCGAGCAGCCGTTGCCTGTGCCGCCCTGCCCCAAAGCAGGAAAGCGAGTTTGTCCGGGTACTGGTCGTGGAGCTTCCGGATCACGACGTCGGTAAAGCACTCCCACCCTCGTCCCCCGTGAGAACCGGGTCCGGCCGGACCGAACACCGTCAGCAGCGTGTTCAGGAGAAGCACGCCCTGTTTCGCCCAGCACTTCAGAGTCCGGTCTTCGAGCTCCCCTCCCAGTTCCGCGCTGATGTTGCGTAGGCTGGCTGTCAGCCGTCCATCGCGTGGAAGTCCGAAGGCAAGACCCGTCGCCTGTCTCAGCCGTGGGTACGGGTCCTGTCCCAGCACCACGACTCTCACCTCATTCCAGGGCGTCAGCGAAAACGCCTTGAAGACGCACTCTGACTTCGGGTGCACGTCGTCCGGCCACTCCGCACGCTCCCGCTCAAGGAAGCGGCAGAGCTTCTGAAGATACGGGCGGTCGAACTCGCCTTGGAGGAGTTCAAGCCACTCGCCCGGAGGAAACTGCTCTCTCAGTACGGAGCACGGCATGTGCCTTACGTGACGCTAACGGAGACTCCACGTCCACTCGACCAGACACGAGCTCGAGGTATTTGCCTAGACGACCCCTTCGACAGTGTCAGCCCAGGACAGCAAGCATCGGACTCGACTCGCCCGGCAGGACGCGGCATCGTAACGAGTTCGAGACGCAACATGGAACGCGAACACGACTCAGACGAACGTGCCATTCCATCCGCCAGGCCGGCGATAGAAGTCCCGGCAGACGTCACACATCCGTCCGTCGCGCCAACACGTACACGGCTCGACCGGCTCAGTGCTGACCGAATACCTCGATGCAACTTCGGGAAGCAAGAGGAATTCCTCGCCGTGGTAGACGCGACCCTGAATCGCTCCCAGTAGTTCGTTGTTTTGTTCTATTCGCTTGATCTTTTCGCTCGGCAACTCGGCAAGCGCCGCCACGCGCCGACCCTTCACCGTCCGGATGGGCGACTTCTTCTTCAAGCCGAGGGTCGTCACCGTCCACGTCGGCCAGGCCGTCCGCTTCGTCAACGTCGGCAGGATCGAGCACACCGTCGCCGACACGGACGCCAGAGGAAACATCCGCTCGCGCCTGATCAAGCCGCACCCGCTCGCACGCGGCGACGTCCAGGTCGTCCGCTTCACGAAGACCGGACGGATCTCCTACCTCTGCACGTTCCATCCAACCCTGATGAAGGGCCGCACCACCGTCATCCGCTAGCGGGATGGGACAATCGAAGGGTGCCGGAAAGCGCCCTCTGCCCCACCCTCATCGGCCGCGACGAGCAGCTCTTCATCCTCGAAGACGCGCTCCTGACGGCCCACCGCAGCGAGAGCCGCTTCGTCGCGCTCGGCGGCGAGGCCGGCATGGGCAAGACACGGCTCGCGACCGAGCTCGCCGCCCGCGCGCAGCGGCTCGGCTGGGAGGTTCTCTGGGGCGCATGCAGCGAGGCCGAGTTCTCGCTCCCCTACCTCCCGCTCGTCGAGGCCGTCGGCAACTACCTCTCGCGTCAGGACACGGCCCGGATCGGCGACGAGCTCGGCCCCACCCGGCGTGAGCTTGCACAGCTCTTCCCCCAGCTCGGCCGCGACGAGCCCGACGCACCGGTCGGCGACCCGGCGCAGGCGAAGCTCCGTCTCTTCGAGGCCGTCGTCGCGCTGCTCTCGATCCCCGCGCGCGAGCGCGGGCTGCTCCTCATCGTCGAGGACATCCACTGGGCCGACGCGGCCACCCGCGAGCTGCTCGACCACATCGCCCGCCGCCTGACGAACACGCGCTCGCTCGTCCTCGTCACCTACCGCAGCGACGAGCTCGACCGACGGCATCCACTCGCACCGCTCCTCCAGACCTGGCGCCGCTCGCGCGTCGCGGAGCTCGTCAATCTCTCGCCCCTCCAGAAGGCGGAGATCGCCAACATGATCGCGGCGATTCTCGACCACGAGGAGGTCGGGCTGGAGTTCCGCGACCTCATGCACTCGCGGACGGAGGGAAATCCCTTCGTGCTCGAGGAGATGCTCCGCGAGGCGATCGACCGCGGCGACGTCTTCCGCACGACGGACGGTTGGGATCAACGCGCGCTCGCGGAGGTCCGGATTCCCGAGACCGTGCGCGACACGATCCTCCTGCGTTTCGCGCGGCTCGACTCGGCAGAGGCCGAGATCCTCCAGGCCGCCGCGGTGCTCGGCAGGACGTTCGACTACCCCACGCTCGTCGCCGTCTCGAACGACTTCCGAGACGGTCGTGCAGGACGCGCTCGCGGTCGGCGTCGCGCAGCAGCTGCTCGAAGAGGTCGCCGGCGGGGCGGCCACGTATCGCTGGCGACACGCGCTGACCCAGGAGGCGATCGCCGACGAGATCGTCCTCCCGCGCCGCCAGGAGATCCACGGCCGCGCGGCCGAGGTTCTCTCCAAGAACGGCGCGAGCGCGCTGCGGGTCGCCCGCCACCTGCTCGGCGCGGCGCGCTTCGACGACGCCGTCCCTGTCTGCCTCCAAGCCGCGCAGGACGCCGAGGCGTCGTTCGCGTTCGCCGAGGCGCTCGAGGTGCTCGAGCGTGCGCTCCCCCACGTCCACGATCCGGTCGAGCGCTCGCGGCTGCTCTGCCGCATGGGACGCGTACTCTGGACCGACGGCAAGCCCGGTGCGGCGGAGGCCGTGCTCGACGACGGCATCCCCGGCCTCGTCGCAGCGGGCGAGGAGCTCGAAGCGGCGGGCTACCGGCTCGTCCGCGGACGCTGCTACTGGGAGCAGAGCCGGCCGGACCGGGCGCACGAGGAGTTCGAGGAAGCCAGGCGCGTCCTCGAGACCGCGGGCCCGTCGGCGGAGCTCTCCGTCGCGTACATGCGACTCTCGGGTCTCTACAAGTTCCAGTTCGAGGGCGAGCGCAGCCTCGAGGCCGGAGAGAAGGCGGTGGAAGTCGCGGAGGCGGCCGGCGCCGACTTCGAGCGCGTGTGGGCAAGGATGTGGGTGGCCTTTGCGATCATGGACCTCGGCGGCGTCGCGGCAGGCCGCACGATGCTCGACGCCGCGTTCGACGAGGCGCGGCGTCGTGGGTACCTCTTCATCGCGCACAACATCGCCTACAACGACGCCTGGACGCGCCTGCACACGATGCTGCCCGGAATCGACGAGCGGATTCTGGAACTTGAGTCCGAGCCCGGGCCCGAGACCGTCACGAACATGCTTGACATCGCGCGGAGCTGGGGCCTCCGCACTCGAGGCGATCTCGTCGGAGCGCTCGAGTCGATGAGGCGCGCCGAGCTCGCCTCTCCTGCGACCGTGAGCCACAAGGTCAGCTGGCGCCAGCGCGTCGAGCTCGCAGAGGTCCTGCTCGAACTCGGACGGTTCGACGAGGCCCTGGCGACCGTCCCCGCCCTCTCGGAGCGAGCGGAGCTGCAGGACATCATCTACGACGGAGCCGTTCAGGTCAGGCTTCGCCTCGCAACGGAGCGGCGCGACGAGGCGGTCGAGCTCGCCCGCGAGATCGCAATGCATGCGGAGAGCCTCGCGCCGTACTGGGATGGGATCTCCGTCGCCGTCGAGGCATTCGTCGCCGCAGGGCTCCTCGACGAGGCGCGTGCCGCGATCACGACCGCACGGTCGCGGGCAAGCGAGCTCGGCGCGGTGTTCCTCGACGCGGCCGAGGGCCGCCTGCTGCTCGCCGAGGGCAAGGCCGAAGAGGCGCGAGCGATGCTCACCGTCGTCGCGGAGGAGGCCGCCGCGCGAGGATTCCGGCTCGACGAGTGGCGAGCGCGAACGCTCGCGGCCGAGGCGATCGTCTCCGAGGACGAGCTCGCCGCGGTGATCACGGAAGCCGATGCCGCGGGCGCCGCGCTCATCCGCGACACGGCGCGGGAGACTGCGACACGTCTCGGCCTGGCGACGCCGGAACCGACGGAGCCGGCGCCTGCGACGGACGGCGCCGAGCCCGAGCTCGGACAGACCGGCGAGCGCCTCGTCACGACGATGTTCGCCGACGTTCGCGGCTACACGGCGCTGACGTCGGCGACTCCCGCCCGCCGACCTCGCCGAGCGCATCGGCACGCTCCAGCGTTGGGCCGCCGCCGAAGTCGGTCGCCACCACGGCTTCGTCGACAAGTACGCCGGCGACGCGGTCATGGCGACGTTCAACGCGACCGGAACGCGAATCGACCACGCGCAGGAAGCACTCGAGGCGGCGCTCGCATTGAGCGGCAAGGCGGCGCTCCTCGACCTCGGGGTCGGCATCGGCATCGCGGTCGGCCCCGCCGTCGTCGGCCGGATGGTCGCCGGTGGCAACGTGTCGGTCCTCGGCGAGGCTACGAACCTGGCCGCGCGCCTCCAGACCGCGGCCGCCGCAGGAGAGATCCTCCTCAGCGAGGAGGCGCACCGTCGTGTCGCACAGTGGCTCGACGAGCGCGGGATCGCGGCCCTCCCGCAGGAGCTCGAGCTCAAAGGCTTCGACGGACCGCAGCCGGCGTGGCGGATTCGATAGCCGTCAGGCTGAGCCGAACCGTTCCGCAAACTCGCGCATCGCGGGCTCGCCCGCGAACTGCACGACCGCACCATCGGCGCCCGCGTCGAGCATCGCGTCGACGTCCTCCGCCGCCGTCCGCGGAATCACGCGCAACTCCGGATGCAGCTCCTTCACGCGCCGCACATGGTCGGCGTCCGAGCCGCGCGACGGATGCCACACGTCGCCCAACCGCAGCGCACGGCGGATCGCATGCTCGGAGCTGCCGCCGACCCAGATCTCCGGCGGCGGCGACGGGTGCGGCTCCGACATCGCGTCGTGGAACGACCAGATCGGCCCCTCGTAGTCCTTCTCGCCGTTCCAGATCGCACTGCATCACGCGGATCACCTCGTCCCCACGCCGGCCGCGGCCCTCGAACGGGATGCCCATGAAGTCGTACTCGTCCTTGTGCCAGCCCATCCCGACGCCGAGCATGACGCGCCCGCCCGAGAGCTCCTGCAGCGTCGCGACCTCCTTCGCCAGATGCATCGGATGGTGCAGCGGCACGAGCACGATCGAGGTGCCGAGCGCGATCCGCTGCGTGAAGCCGGCAATCCAGCCGAGCGTGACGAGCGGCGCGTAGACGCGGCCGTAGGGATCGACCCCCTCCGGCCCGACGATGATGTGCTCCGTCGCCCAGACCGAGTCGAACCCGAGCTCCTCCGCGAGCTCGGCGGTGCGGCGGATCCCGTCGGGATTCGAGTCCAGGCCGTAGTTCGGCAGGATCACGCCGAAGTGCACGATGCGAGCCTAGATGGTGCCCGCCACCGCGCGTAGGACGTCGTTCATGACCTGCGGCGACGCGTTTGCGAAGCGGAAGTTGAACACCCCGAAGTCACGGACGCCCGCTCGGTGCCGCGCGGCGAGGTACTGGCGGCGCCAACGATTCACGAACGCGCGCGACCGTCCCTCAACGTTGCCGCCGAGGCCGGGAGCAAGGCGGTAGCCCGGCGTAATCCCGGCCATGTACCGCGCGGCGAGCGAGCGGCGGATCGGGCCACCCGCCGCGAGCGTGCGCCGCGCTTCGTCTTCTCTGTGCGCAACGACCGCAGGGTCCCCCACGAACGGCGGGAACTCCTCGCCCACGATGTGCGCGGCGGCGGCATCCACCACGTGCCAGAACGCGTTGAGCTCGGCATCGATCGGCTGTCGCAGCAGGTCCAAGGCTCGGTGAGCGAGCCAGACGAAGCCCGCGACATCCGGATCGGCTGCGCGGCCGTGCACCATCCCATCGAGGACACCCCGGGCGAACTCTCTCAGCGGACGCGAGGTCGCGACCTGACGCGAGATCTCATCGAACTGCCAGGACTCGACCGGGAAGTTCGCCGAATCCATCGCATCACGGAACGAACGGCCCGCCTCCCGCCCGGCGGCGACACGCCTCGCCGCAGTCCCGGGAAGCGGTGACGGCGTGACGTTGCGAAGCGCCAGCATCGGCGCGTACAGAGAGGCTTCCTCGTGGATGGCGTTCGCGGCGCGGGGATTCACGCCGTAACTGCCGACGTAGACAACCGCCTTCCTGGCCAATCCGCTGCGACGCACCGCATCGAGAAGAACACCGACATCTCGCAACGCGAAGTACGAGAGCAGGACGGTTGGCTGTGGGGCAAGCTCGCTCAATAACGGCCGAGCTCCTCGAGACGCTCGTCGCTGATCCCGAAATGGTGTGCAACCTCGTGGAGCACCACTCGCCTGATCTGACGCCGCAGGCTCTCCCGATCGGCGCCGTAGAGGCGCTCGAGCGGCCCGCGGTAGATCGTGATCTTGTCCGGCAGGACGCCGGCGTACCCGCTTCCCCGGCGCGTCAGCGGAATGCCCTGGTAGAGCCCGAGCAGCGGCTGCCCGGCCGGCGGCTCTTCTTCGACGATGATCTCGACATTCGAGATGACGTCCCGAAGCTCGCGTGGGAGCGAAGCGACCGCATCTTCCACCTCCCGCTCGAAGTCGAGCTCCATCGACATAGTTCGAGCGTAATGGACGACCCGAGGCTCACCGCAGCGCGCGTCGCCCGGCTGGCGACGACCGATCCCGACGGACGGCCGCACCTCGTCCCGATCGTGTTCGCACTCGACGGCGACACGCTCTACTCGGCCGTCGACCACAAGCCGAAGCGCTCGACGACATTGCGCCGGATCGAGAACGCTCGCGCACGGCCCGACGTCACGATCCTCGTCGACCACTACGAGGACGACTGGAGCGAGCTGTGGTGGATCCGACTCCGCGGCCGCGCCCGCGTGCTCGACGACGGCGACGAGCGTGACCGCGCGCTCTCGCTCCTCGCCGACAAGTATCCGCAGTACCTCACCGAGCCACCGGACGGCCCGGTGCTCGCCGTCGACGTCACCGACGTGCGCGAGTGGAGTACCTGACGGCGTTTGCGCTTCTCGAGGATCGAGCAAAGAGACGCGCATGCTCATTCTCCTGCTGGTCATCATCCTGATCCTCGCCCTCGGTGGCGGAATCTTCATCAGCAAGTTTCTCTTCCTGCTCCTGCTGTTGCTGCTCGTCTTGGCGCTCTTCCGCGGCAGGTTCTAGCGCCTGGCTGACGACTAGTCGTCCTCCACCGCGGGAAAGCCTCCTGTCGTCGAGCACGGTTTCGTCGGCGAGGATCGTCATCGCCTCGTAGCCGGGCAGCCGCGCCGTCCAGTGCGGGCCGAGGACCGGCCCCATCGCGAACGCCGCCGTGGCGTATGCGTCCGCCGTCGCGAGCTGCGGCCCGACGACGGTGACCGACAGCACGCCCTCTGACGGACGCCCCGAGTGCGGATCGAGAATGTGCGCGCCGCGCGCGTAGGCGCCGGAGGTCGCGATCGCAAGCTCGTTGGCCTCGACGACCGCGGCGACCTTCGTCCGCTCGAGCGGATGCTGGATCCCGACGCGCCAGGCCGGCTCCGGCACCGCTCGCCCCGACAGACACATGTCGCCGCCCGCGCTGACGGTGAAGTTGCGGATCCCGACGTAGCGGAGGAGCTCGGCGGCACGGTCGACCGACCAGCCCTTGACGAGACCGGACGGATCGAGCGCTCGACCCGCCCGCGCGTCGAAGTACCCACGCGTCTCCTCGCGCAGCTCATCGCAGCGGTTCAGCACCCAGCGAACCTCGGGCGACGCGTCGGCGACGGCAAGCTCGCCACGCGCAAGACGGCAGATCTCGCTCTCCTCCTTGTACGTGCTGAACGTCGCGTCGACCCACCTGAACCATGCGAAGACGTGATCCAGCCGGGCCTCGTGGACATCGTCGTCACGTACGTCGACGACGATCGGCATCCCCATCACGTGCTCGATGCGGCGGACGCCGGGAAGCGTGTCGGCGACTGCCAGCTGAACTCGGGACATGCTCGAACAGAATCAAGCGAGCCTGAGAATCAACTGAGATTCGGTTAAGGACTCTGTAAGACCGGAGGTCTGGCCGCCGCGGCTTGAATGGCTGCCGCTCGTGCGCAATGCTGCAAGGGTGAGGTGGGTCGCCGCGCTCGCGGTCGTCACTGCCGGCCGCGCATATCCACTACGACAAGTGCACGGACGAGGGCATGATCTTCTACGGGCTGCCCAACGTCATCAAGGTCGCTCCGAGACCGAGGTCGGCGCGATGGCACCACTCAGGCGTGCGCAGTTCTCGATCAGGTCCACGCAGGGCCCCTCGCCGAAATGGCGGTCGTGGTCTGCGGCGAGATTCCGCGCGCGTGAGCAGCAGGATTCGCATCGGAACCACTGCGGCCGTCGCCGGCGTCGCGCTGCTGGCGACTTCGGGCACGGGATCCGCCTTCCATGCGGGCACGACGCTCGCCGCGAAGAAGCCGACGAAGCTGCAGCAGATCACGCGCAGCCTCGTGAAGGCATCCGGGGCTCCGGGCGCGATCGCGTTCATCCGCTCGCCGACCGGCGCCCGCAGCGCGGCCGCCGGCGTCGCGAGCTTCCAGCCACGCGTGGCGATGCGCGCAGCCGACCACTTCCGCATCGCGAGCCTGACGAAGACGTTCGTCGCCACCGTCGTCCTCCAGCTCGTCGACGAAGGGAAGCTCGGCCTGGACGACACGATCGAGCAGCGGCTGCCCGGGGTCGTTCCCAAAGGCAGTGCGATCACCATCCGCGAGCTCCTCAACCACACGAGCGGCCTCTTCAATTACACGGACGACCAGGCCTGGACGAGCTCCACGCTCGCGAACCCGTCACGTCCCTGGACGCCGAAGGAGCTTCTCTCATTCGCCTTCTCGCACCCCCCGTACTTCGCGCCGGGCGCGAACTGGGCGTACTCGAACACGAACTACATCGTGCTCGGGCTCATCGTCGAGGCGACAACCGGGAAGTCGATCGCCGACGAGCTCCGCACCCGGATCTTCGAGCCGCTCAACCTCCGGCAGACCTCGTTCCCTTCCGAGCTCGCGCTCCCGGAGCCCGCCGCTCACGGATACGCCCGCCCTGAGGTTGGAACGCTCATCGACCTCAACGGGCTCTTCAGCCCGACGTGGGCCTATGCGGCCGGACAGATCGTCTCGACCGCCGCCGACGTGACGACGTTCTTTGCCGCGCTGCTCAAAGGGCGGCTGCTCCCACCGGCCTTGCTCAAGGAGATGAAGACTCCCGTCCCGGTCGCAGGCACGTACGGGCTCGGTCTGACGACGACGATCACGCGCTGTGGGCGCGCATGGGGCCACGAAGGCGACTTCATCGGCTGGCGGAACATCGTCTTGTCCACGGCCAGCGGCCGCCGAACGGCCGACGTCATGGTGAACATCGACACCTCTCGGGTCAGCTGGACGCGCCTCGAAGCCGCGGGGACGTCCGCGCTCTGCTCAGGCTGACGCGGCCAGCAGCGCCTCGCCCTCGCGGAGATACCACGCCGCACCCACGCTGCGGTAGAAGGCCAGCGCGGCACGCACGTCCTCGTCCGTTCCGCTCCTCAACCTGAAGAACGCCTCTCCCGGCCGCGAGCCGATCTCGCCTAGGAGGTCGGCCGCACGGTGCAGATCGCCGGCCAGGACTGCTTCCGCGGCGCGGAGCCACCGGGAATCGATCCTCTCGCGGGCGATGACGGCGGCGACCTCGTCTTCACGACCGAACACTCGAGCCACCCATGCCAACTCGGAGGACACCACCACTCCGAAGCCCATGTTCTGCAACGAGTCCACGGCAACCAGTGCCTCATCGAGGGTCGCCTCGGCCTGCAGCTTGTCTCCCGCGCGCTCGTAGATCAGGGCGCAGCGACCGAGCGCCGGGACATACCCCTGCGGATCGCCGACCGCGGAAGCGAGCTCGCGCGCACGCTCCGCGTCTGCAAGCGCGCCGGCCACGTCGTCGCGGGCAAACCGCATCATCGCGCGCAAGCTGTACGCGTTCGGAGCCTGGTAATGCGCGGAGCCTGCCTCCATGCCGGCGAGAAACGCCTCGGCCTGCGCGAGAGCGTCATCCCACGCTCCGCGGTGAAACGGATGCTCGATGGCCGGCCCGCCGTCGAGAAACCGGAGAAAGCCGAGATAGCCGTAGCGCTGGGAGATGCGGCGCAGCTCGTTGAGGCCATCCAGCCCTCTCTCGAGGTCGGCGTGGATCATGTACTGCGCCGCCGCGTTGTTCAGGCCGCGCAGGATTTCCGCCACCGAGTTGATGCGCGTCGCGATCGCGATCGCCTCCTCGACCTCGGCCAAACCGTCGGGATCACCCGCATTTCCTCGCGCCGAGCCGACGTTGTTGAGGGCCTGCGCGCGCAGCTCCTCGAGGCCGAGCTCCTCGGCCAGACGGATCGCCTCTCGCCCAGTTTCGACGGCCTCGTCCGTGTAGCCGCCGAGCATCGCGTAGCGCGAGGCGTCGGCCAGCACCGCAACCTGGATGCGCGACGGGGGCATCCCGGCGACCAGCGAGCGAGCGCGATCCATGTGGGCACGCCTTGCGTCGCTCCGGCCCTGTCGCCAGGTGACCTGCGCGAGGAAGAGCTCCGCCTCCGCCGCCTGCGCGTCGTCGCCGGCAGCAATGAACGCGTCACGCGCGGCCTCGAGCTCCGGGCCGCCCTGCTCGAAGCGGAACCAGCGGATCTGGCCGAGGCGGAAGAGCAGGTCGGCCCGCGCCGGATCCTCTTCCGGCGTCAGCGCGAGGGCGTCCGCGTAGTACCGGTCAGCAGCCGGGAGAGCATGCAACGTGCCTGCGCGCGCGCCCGCTTCGACGAACGCGGCACGTGCCCGCTGGCTGATCCCGCCGACCTCGTGGCCGGACGCGCGCATGAGCTCGAGCGCGTTCGCGTAGTGGTGCGCGATCATCTCGGCGTGATCCTCGGAACGCCCGAGCGCCTCGATCCACCCTGCGGCTCGCAGATGTTTCTCCGCCCGGTCGGCACGCGGAACCTGTCCGTACGCAACGTCCCGCAGCAGGAGATGCTTGAACGCGTACTCGGTCTGTCCCTCGACCGAGCTCCTGCGCGCGCGCTGGACGAATTCCTTCTGCTGCAGCGCGTGGAGCTGCTGCTCCGTCGCGTCGAGTGCGCCGAGCCAAAAGACCTTGCCGACGATCGCCGCATCCTGGAGCAGTGCCTTCTCGTCCGCCGGAAGTGAGTCAAGGCGCGCGGCGATGATTCCCTGCACCGTCTCGGGCAGCTCGGTCGTGCTGCCCCTCTCGGCAAGCATTCGCACGTACTGCTCGGCGTACAGCGGGTTGCCGCCGGCGCGCTCCAGCAGCGCGCTCTGCGTCTCCGCCTGCAGGAGCGCGCGCTCGCCCAGCGCCGAGATCAGCTTTGCCGTGTCCTCGTCGGTGAGCGGCGACAGCGCGACCGTCGCGGCGTTGACCTTTCCGCCTCCCCACGCCGGGCGCCGCTCCAACAGCTCGAGCCGCGCCGTGCAGAGGATGAGCAGCGGGACGTCCCGCACCCAGTCGACGAGATGCTCGATGAAGTCGAGCAGCCCGTCGTCCGCCCACTGGATGTCCTCGAACACGAGCACGAGCGGGTGCTCGTCTGCGAGGGCTTCGAAGAACCGCCGCCAGGCCGTGAACGCCTCCTCCTGCGAGCCCGACGCGGAGCCCTGCCCGACGAGCGGACGCAGGTGGGAAAGCACCCACGCCGCGTCCTCGTCGATCAACTGCTCGACCGAGCGCGCGAGCTTCGCTTCCACGTCCTCGTCGCCGTCCGTCTCGAGGATCCCGGCCTGGGCCTTCACCATCTCCGCGAGCGCCCAGTAGCTCACGCCCTCGCCGTACGGAAGCGACCGGCCCTGCCGCCAGTAGGTCAGCTTGCCGCCGCCCTCGATCGACTGGAAGAGCTCGCCGACGAGGCGGCTCTTGCCGATTCCCGGGACGCCGACGAGCGTGACGAGCTCCGGCGAGCGCTGTTGCCTCGCGCGTTCGAGGGTGCCGACGAGTAGGTCGAGCTCGCGCGCCCGTCCGACGAGCGGCGTCCGCGCCTCCGGCGCGAGGTCGACGCCGAAGCGCGCGTGGGCCTGGACGACTTCCCACACGGGCACCGGCTGGCCCTTGCCCTTGGCCTCGACCGGCGCGTGGTCGCGGTAGTCAATCGTGTCCGCGGTCGCGCGGTAGGTCGCCTCGCCGGCGAGGATCCCGTTCACGGGCGCCGCCGACTGCAGCCGCGCCGCCGTGTTGACGACGTCACCCGCGGCCATCCCCTCCCCCGCCTCGGGCCGTGCCGCGAGGTTGATCAGCGCCTCGCCGGTGTTCACGGCGATCCGGACCTCGAGCTCCCCCTCCTCGGCGATCCAGTCTCGGATGGCGATCGCCGCGCGAATGGCTCGCTCGGGATCGTTCTCGCGCGCGACCGGCGCCCCGAACAGCGCGACGACGGCGTCGCCGATGAACTTCTCCACCGTCCCGCCCCAGCGCTCGAGCTCGTAGCGCAGGCGCTCGTGGTAGGGCCGGAGGATCGCCTCGACATCCTCCGGATCGAGCTGCTCGGCCGTCGAGGTGAAGCCGACGAGATCGGCGAAGAGAACGGTCACGACCTTGCGCTCGCGGGAGCTCATGCGGAGAAGCCTACGACGCTCCCGCCGCGACAAAGGCAGATCGCGGCTACGCTGGAAGCTCTCAGAGATTTGACGTTTGCCGGACCCGGCGTTTGGACCCGGGGCATTGCGGTAGACGAAGGACATAGACCGAAAGGGGCTTACCTAGTGCTTACACGCACGAAGACAGACATGCTCAAAGACCGCGCCGGGAGTGCCGCAGATCTCGCCGCGGCCCTGGCGAAGGACAAGAAGTTCCGCCGCGAGCTCATGGAAGCCGTGAGCCACGGGACGATCGCGCGCCGCCGCGCCGCGCGGCGGCTCGGCTTCATGGCGGCCGTCGGCCGGATCAGCAACGACCCGATGATCAAGCGGGAGATCAGCAGGACGGCCAAGAGCCTCGACAAGGCGTTGAGCCGCGTCGGGGTGCAGCGAAAGCAGAGCCACAAGCTCCGCAACACGATGATCGTCCTCGTCGGGGCCGGCGGCGTGATCGCCATCTTCGCCGTGCCGAAGACGCGGCGCCTCGTCATGGGCCAGTCCGACAGCACGACGGCGCGCACGATCAGCGAGTCGATCGAGGTCGGCGTCCCGGTCTCGACGGCGTACAACCAGTGGACGCAGTTCGAGGACTTCCCGCTGTTCATGGAGGGCGTCGACGACGTGAAGCAGCTCGACGACACCCTCGTCCACTGGGCGGCAACGGTCGCCGGCAAGACGAACGAGTGGGACGCGAAGATCGTCGAGCAGCACCCGGACAAGCGGATCAGCTGGATCAGCGAGGACGGGAAGAAGACGCTCGGCAGCGTCAGCTTCAAGCCGGTCGACGACGACCGGACGTCCATCAACCTCACGATGAGCTACAAGGCCGATCCGGCTCGAGACGGTTGGCTCGGCCGCCGGGCTCGACTCGCGCCGCGTGCGCGGCGACCTCGAGCGCTTCAAGGAGCTGATCGAGAGCCGCGGCGCCGAGAGCGGCGCCTGGCGCGGCGAAGTCGCCGCAGGCCAGACGACCGACTGACGCAGAAGCGTGGGCCACGCCGAGTCTGTCGGCGTGGCCCTCCTCCTCAGGCCAGCTGAGGCGCCAGGCGGTACGCCGGGTCGCCGTAGCACTGGTAGGCGGCCCACGTCATCGAGCTGCCGACCTTGCTCGCCTTCAGGCGCGCAGCCCTGACCGCATCCCCCAGGCCGGCGTCCCCGAGCATCTGCTCGTAGAAGGTCGTCGCGAACGCGAAGGCCGCCGAGTCGTCGACCGACCAGCCGGCCGCAACCACAGCGCGCACGCCGATCGACATCAGCTCGTGCGCGACGCTCGACGCGAAGACATGGACACCCGTGTTTCCTTCCAGCGGTCCCGTCTCGACGTCCTCGATCTGCCCCGAGTAGCAGCAGTTGAGGAACACGAGCTCCGGCACGGTCGCCAGCTGCTTCATGGTCTGCGCCGTCAGGAATCGACCGGGACCGATCAAGATTCCCGACTCGGCAGGCTTGTCCTGGTTGAACGCACCGTGCGCGGCGATGTGCACGACGCGGTACTGGAACCGATAGAGCGCGTTCACGATCTCTGTCCAGCTGTCGTCCTGGGTGTCCGCGGGAAGGCCAGAGCTGTCGAGCTCGCCGTCCTTCCACGTCAGTGCGGCGACGTCGAAAAGCGGCTCGCCGCCGTTCGTACTCGCGGAGAGGAGCCCGGCGACAGAGGCCGCTTCCTCGGCTGCGCCCGGGAGATCCTGCGCCGGGCTGGCGGGCGGGTTGCCGACCACGAGCGCGTGCCGGCCCGCCGCGTGACGGACGGCGAAGCGGGCGTTGCGCGTGTCGGAGTCGGCGAACTGGCGCAACATGCCTGCGCCCAGTGCGAGCGGCCTGAGCTCTCCGTCGTCTCCACGGGGAGCAAGGGCCTCCCACGGATAGTGCGCCGTCTCCGCATCGACGACGAGGGAGAGGTTGTCGGCCGCCTGGAGATCGGCCTTCAGCTCGTTGGGTAGCAACAGCTCGTAGAGCGTGTTGGCGATTTGCTCGTCCGGGTGCGCGCGGTTCACCGCCTCGTCGATCAGGCCGTCGACGGCCGCGATCTCGAGCGTCTGCTCGAGGCGGTCCGCGCGCGCACGCCGCGCGGCCGAGGTCAGCTCGAGGCGGCGGTACCCGTCGCGCTCGGACGCGCCGTCCGTCGCGCCGCGAATGTCGAGCCGCAACCAGGAGCCTTCGTTGTAGTCGGGCGGCAGGCCGCCCGACCTCGCACCGGCACGTTTCGTGAGCTTCTTGATCGCACGCACCTCGATATCCGGGCCCGCGGCCTGGAGCATCGTGCCGAGCGACCCGAGTGCCGCATTCGCAACCTCGGCGCGGGTCTCGTAGAGCTCGATGACCTCGACTGCCGCGAGGCGGACGCGCTTCCTGAGTCGCGCGCTCTCCGCGATCAGCTGACTCGCGACCGCGACGCCCTCGACGAGCGCCGCGAGCGAGCGTGGGATCGGAATGCCGTCGAGCGGGTTCGCGCCGACGAGGACGGTCGAGACCCCGATCCGCTCGACATCACCGTCGGTGTTGCGCTCCGCCGCCGACAGCGCGCGCAGCAGCGCCGCCTGCGTCATCGCGCGGGTCACCTTCTCGGCGGTGACGTCGCCCGCAGGCCCGAGCCCGAGGACGAGCGCGCCCGACGGTGAGCAATCCGGCGCAGCCGTGACGAGAACAGCTGTTCCCTCCTGCTCGGCGAAAGCCCCGAGGCGCAGCCGCTCGGTGAGCAGTCCGTCGAGGCAACCGTCGAGCGCCTTCTCCGCGCCGTCCAACGGCATGCCCTGGTAGTGGCCGACCGCGACGGGATGCTCCGCGTGCTCGAGCGAGCCATGCACGACGCGCACCTCGAGCCGCGGCGTGCGCGGGCTCGGCTCATGCGGCGCGTCGATCACGCTGCCATCCTGGTTGACATCGCGGGTGCAAGATGCTTGGGTCGGCCCGCAGCATGAGTGAGCCGGAGCCCATACCGGCACCGCGCGGCGTGACGAACGTCCCCGCAGACGATGCCCTGAAGAACCTGGCGAAGATCGACCACATCGTCGTCCTGATGATGGAGAACCGGTCGTTCGACCACATGCTCGGGTTCCTCAGCCGCGACGAGGGGCGCGCCGACGTCGAGGGGCCACCGCGGGGAGCGTCGAACAAGGTCCGCGGCACGTCGTATCCCGTGCGGGCGGCCACGTCGACGAAGCTCGTGAAGGCGCAGGACCCGGATCACTCGGGCAAGGGCGTCGACGAGCAGATCGCGAACGGGAAGATGAGCGGTTTCGCCGCGAACTACTCGAAGACGCGGCCGAAGCCGCCCTACAAGGGCGATACGCCCCGCATCGTGATGGCCTACCACACGGCCGAGCAGCTGCCGGTCTACGACTACCTCGCGAAGGAGTTCGGCGTCTGCAATCGCTGGTTCTGCTCCGTCGGCGGCGCGACGATGCCGAACCGCTGCTACGCCGCCGCGGGAACCTCGGGCGGGTCATCGCGACAACCTCAAGCCCGCGCGTCCGTACAACCTGTCGTCGTTCGTCCGCCATCTCGACGCACGCCAAGGTGTCAGTTGGCGCTGGTACTCGCACGACAACGTCCCCACTCTCTGGATGATCGACCCGGCCTACGGGCTCTCCGGCGAGACGATCCCCAGCTACTACGACCGGCAGGACCTCCTCGGGCATCGCAGCTTCCTGCAGCGTGCTGCCCAGGGCGACCTTCCGTCCGTCTCCTGGATCGACCCGAACTTCATCGACCTCTCGTTCGGGCCCGAAGGCTCCAACGACGACCATCCCGCCCTCCGACCTGCGCAACGGACAGGCGCTCGTCCTGCGGACGTTCCATGCACTCGCGCAGCAGCCCGGCCTGGAAGAAGACGCTCCTGATCATCACGTACGACGAGCACGGGGGCTTCTACGACCACGTGCCGCCGCCCGCGGCCGACGACGACCGGCCCGAGCCGGCGTTCCACCGGCTTGGACCGCGCGTCCCGGCCATCGTCGTCTCCCCCGTTCACCGCACGCGCGTCGACGTCGAACACGGTCTTCGACCACACGTCGATCATCAAGACGATCCTGGCGCGCTTCTGCCGCAAGGCCAACGGCACGGTGCCGGACATGGGCGCCCGTGTGCGCGCCGCCGAGCACATCGGCGGGCTGCTCACCGAGACCAAGCCGCGAAAGGCGCCCGCGCAGGCCGACTACCAGGATCTGATCGACGGGGCCGCCGAGTGGCAGAAGGAGCTCTTTCAGCGAAGCGTCACACACCAGCGCGACCGCGCTGCCGCGGAGCCCGAGCTGACGGACTGGCAGGAGGAGTACGTCGCGACGCGCAATGCGCTGCTCGCGCGCCGCGGCGAGCGCGGGCTCCCGCCGCTTCCGCCCGCCTAGGGCAGCGACTCTCTCAGCGGTAGTAGGCACGAAGACCGTCGAGCAGGCCGTCGAGGATCGGCGCCTTGCTCCGCTTCAGGGCGCCGAAGAACTCGGCGTCGTGGCGGAGCGTGTCGAGCGGCGGGATCTCGACCGTGGTCAGGTCGACGGCGCGGGCCGCGGGTCCCTCGGGCATGTCGGGGAAGAGCTCGAACGGCTCCTCGCCCCGCGCCCGGGCGCGGTCGGCGTGCGCCATCGCGGCGACCGGGTCCTTGCGCACCGCCTCCAGACTCTCCAGCACGCCCTTCCAGGTCATCGGGACCTGTCCGTTGGCCAGGCTGATCGAGCGACCCCGGCCTGCCTGCGCGATCGGCTCGATCGCCTCGGCCTTCGTCTTCCGCAGCAACGCCGTGCGTCCGTAGCAACCCTTGCCCCCGATCAGCACGAGGCGGACGTTCTTCTCGGTCGCCTCGACGAGGTTGCGAAACGGATCGTCGTTCGAATCGTCGAGGACGAGGACGTCGGCCTCGAGCCCCTCCTTGAGGCGGCCGACACGGTCTGTCCACTGGAGCGCGTCTGCGGGGTTCGACGTCACCATCTCGCAGAGCTTCCGGTCCGAGAAGTGCCCGTTGAGGTGCTCGCGGTTCCAGAGGTCGGCGACCTTCAGCTCGCCGAGGACGTTCTTCGAGCCCGAAGGCCCCCAGTCCGAGCCGAGACAGATCCGAAGCCCGGCAGCTTCGGCGGCACGAACGTCGGTCGTTGCGCGGTAGAGAAACAGGTTCGAGAACGGCGACCAGACGATCGAGCCCGCATGTGCCGACCATTGCTCGAACTGTGACGCGCCAAGAGCCGTGGCGTGGATCGCCACGAGCCGTTCCTCGAGGCACTTCGCCGTCGAGACGTCCGCGAACTCGTCGAGCAGCTTCGGCGTCGTGCCCTCCGCGAGGTGGTAGACAAAGGTGTCGCCGTCCTTCATCTTCTGCGCCCGCAGCTTGAGGTCGTCCAGCTCCAGCGTGAGCGCAGACTGCGACACCCTGTCGTCCCCGGTGCCGAAGGTCTCGCTGTCGATGTTCCGGACGAGGAAGCCCTCGTAGCTGCCCGAGCTGCCTGGGGCGCCCTGGATCGCCGTCGTCCCGCCTACCACCGCCTTCACCTCTGCGTAGGCGAGCACCTCCTTGGTCGCGGGCGACTTCGACCAGATCTTGGCCGGCCCGGTGATCTCCTGCGGATAGGTGCCTTCGCCCGGCCACTGGTTGTGGCTCGTGTACGGCTCCGTCCGCGGCGGCGCCCAGAGCCCACGGAGGTTGTAGAGGATGTGGCTGTGGAGGTCGATGAGTCCGGGGTACATGACGCCCTCGACGCCCACACGACGCGTGCTCTCGAAGCCGGCGGGTGGTGACTCGTCCGACTTCGCGACGGCTGCGATCTTGCCGTCGTCGGTGACGTAGAGGACGCCGTCGTCGACCGGCTGCTTCGCACCGTCGAAGGTGACGATCTTGCCGCTAAGGGCGAGCATGGATCAGACCGTGAAGGGGTGCTGTCTCGTGAACTTCGTGCTCGGCGCCCCGACGATGAACAGGTTCGGGCTCTGCCACGGCGGCATCGCTGCTGCGATCGACTTGCGGAAGCGGCGATAGCCACCCTTGAAGTCTCCGTCGTGCCAGGTCTCCAGCAGCGACTGCGTGAAGAGGCCGTTCTTGTCCCCGTCGAGCGACGTCTGGTTGTCCTGGCAGCCCGAGATGAGGATCACGCTGGCGCCGATGCTCTCGTCGTCGAAGGCCGGCAGCGCCTTCTGGATGTCGTCGTACAGCTTCTTGTTGTGCTCGTAGGTCGCGCGCGCCTTGTCGTCGGGCATGCCTTTCGTGCGCGGCCGCCCGTTGCCGCCGCCGTTCAGCGACGTGGCGATCCGATCCTCGCCGACGGCCTGTACGGCCTCACGCGCGACGGTCCCGCTGTGGCAGCTGTCGGAGAAGATCGCGATGCGGACGCCGGGCTTGAACTTCGCCCACTCGGCGTAGAGCTCGTCGTCGACCACCTGGCGGTCGTAGAGGACCCACGTCTCGTCCATTCGGTCATCCTCGTCGGCGTTCGCATCCGGCACCTGCCCGCCGTGGCCCGAATAGGTGTGCAGAAGAATGTCGCCTGACTCCAGCTTGCCGGCCGCGTCCCGCACCGCAGTGAGCAGCGCCTCCGCGGTCGCGTCCTTCGTCAGCACTGTCTGCGTCTCGAACCCCTGTGCGCCTGCGAGCTTCGCCATGTCCTTGGCGTCGGCCTCACACGCGACGAGCTTTCCGTCCCAGCCCTGGTAGTGGTCGGGATCCACCTGGTTCAGGCCGAAGTGAAGTGAAATTCCTTGCGGCACGCATCCTCCCATCCTCGATTTCTCAGGACGACCGAAAGCCGCAGCCCGAGAATTGTGGCGCACATCGGGGCGCACTTACAAGCAGCCTCGGCGGCTTGACCATGTTCGCGTCATTTGCAACCCTGTGAACGCACGCTGCGGCCCAGCTCGACAAACCACACCAGCGTGATCGGCAAACGACATCGGAATCCGCGCCTCGGGGGCACCTAGGGTGGCCAAAGCCTTCGACCCCGGGTATGCGTCGCAGCCGTTCAGCGACCTCGTCGAGCAGGAGCCCGGCACGAAGGCGTACCCGAGCAGCGACTTCCGGGTCGAGTGGGGACCGATCTTCCACCGCGGACGGCTCGACGGGAGTGCCCGCGTGCTGGTTCTCGGCCAGGATCCAGCGCAGCACGAGACGATCGCGCGCCGGATCCTCGTCGGCGAGGCTGGACACCGGTTGCAGGGCTTCCTCGCGAAGCTCGGCATCGACCTCAGCTACGTGCTGGTCAACACGTTCCTCTACAGCGTCTTCGGACAGGGCGGCGGTGAAAAGCACCGCGACGACAAGAAGATCGCCACGTACCGGCACCGGTGGCTGAAGGCGCTGCTCGCACCCGGCCGAGTCGACGCCGTGGTCGCACTCGGCTCACTGGCCGAGTCGGCGTGGGAGACGTGGACGAAGTCGCCCGACGGTTCCGGGACGCAGCCGAAGTTCGTCCGCATCACGCATCCGACCCAACCCGAGTCGGCGGGCGGGAGCTCTGCAAAGCACGCCGCCGCGATCAAGGCGATGCTCGAGAACTGGAACAGCGCCCTTCAGGAGCTCCATCCGCTGCCTCATCCGGACAAGGCACGGTCGCTGAAGCTCTACGGCTCGAGCTTCGCGTCGAATGAAAAGGTCGCGATCCCCGCAGAGGACATGCCGGCCGGATCCCCCGACTGGATGCGCCTCGACGACGGCTGGGCAGACCGGACGGGCACGGGGCTCACCAAGCGCCGGACGATCACCGTCACCGTGCCGCGCTCGGCGATCTAGCCCGAGCCACGGCCCCCTCGCCAGTCTTGTAAACGCCGGTCCGGGGATGACATGCTGCCCTCGGTCTTGCGACGAACCGATCTGCGGCCGGATCGTCGTCATGCCGTAGGCGACGAACGGAGGCACCATGGCTCAGCCCGAACCCCGCGCGGCCGCATCCTCACCCGTCCAGAACCCGGAACCGGAGAAGCTGGAGGACGGGATCGCGCTCTGCCTTTCCGGCGGCGGCTACCGCGCGATGCTCTTCCACGTCGGCGCGATCTGGCGGCTCAACGAGCTCGGCTACCTGCCGAAGCTCGACCGCGTCTCGAGCGTGTCCGGCGGGTCGATCACCGCCGGGACGCTCGGCCTGAACTGGCCGAAGCTGCAGTTCGGCGAGCGACGGCGTCGCGTCCAACCTCGGCGAGCAGTTCGTCGATCCGCTGCGCGAGCTCGCGTCGACGACGATCGACAAGGGCTCGGTCTTCGGGGGCATCCTCGGCCCCGGGACGATCTCCGACAAGGTCGCAGGCGCGTACCGCAAGCACCTCTTCGGCGACGCGACGCTGCAGGACCTTCCCGCGACGGGCCGCGGTTCGTCATCAACGCGACGAACGTCCAGACCGGCGCGCTGTGGCGCTTCTCGAAGCCGTACATGGCCGACTACCGCGTCGGGATGGTTCGCAATCCGACGGTCGGGCTCGCCGACCGCCGTCGCCGCCTCGTCGGCGTTCCCGCCGATCCTCTCGCCGCTCGCACTGAAGGTCGACCCGAACAGCTTCGACGCCGACCCGCAGACACGCGGCCCACTGCACTTCGCCGCCGTACACGACCGACGTCGTGCTAGCGGACGGCGGCGTCTACGACAACCTCGGGCTCGAGACGGCGTGGAAGCGCTACCGGACGATCCTCGTCAGCGACGGCGGCGGGCACATGGGCCGACGACGCGAAGCCGAAGCACGACTGGGCGCGCCACGCGCTCCGGATCAACGGGATCATCGACAACCAGGTGCGCAGCCTGCGCAAGCGGCAGGTCGTCTCCGGCTTCCTGCCGGCGACCGGGACGGCGCCTACTGGGGGATCCGCAGCCACGCCGGCGACTTCGGCCCGCCGGCCGGCAGCCTGCCGTGTCCCGACGACGCGACGACTCGGCTCGCGCAGACCGCGACGCGTCTCGCCGCGATGGACGACACGCTCCAGGAGCGGCTGATCAACTGGGGCTACGCGATCTGCGACATCGCACTGCGCAAGTGGGTCGACAAGAACGCTCCCGCTCCGGGCGCCTTCCCGTTCCCCTCCGCCGGCGTCGGCTAGCTCCATGGCGGCGCCGCGCCAGTCGACACCGCTGCCGGTGTTTCGCAAGCTGCGCGTCTTCGCCGTCGACCCCGGAATGACGGCGCGCTTCGAGACGGCGCGTCATGAACGAGATGACAGCTGCGCATCCCGTGGGAGCCGCTCGAGCCGGGACCGATCGGCGAGTACATCGACGTCGTCGACGAGAACGACGGAGCGGAGCCGGCTGCACCCGCCGGTCGATCTCGATCGCACGGAGCTGCTGGCGCAGGACGGCCTGCCGCCGTCCGACGGCAACCCGCAGTTCCGCCAGCAGATGGTCTACGCGGTCACCATGCGCACGATCCGCAACTTCGAGCGCGCGCTCGGCCGGTCGTCCACTGGCCGCCGCGGTCGACGGACGGACGCTACCGGCGCCGGCTGCAGCTCTATCCGCACTACGAGGTGATCGAGAACGCCTTCTACGACCCGGCGCGAGGCTTCTGTTTCGGCTACTTCGAGGCGTGCCCGAGTCGCCGTTTCCCGGGCACGATCGTCTTCACCGCCTCTCGCAGGACGTCATCGCCCACGAGCTCACGCACGCGCTTCTCATCGGGCATGAACATCGGTTCGAACCCGGGCACGAACCGCGACGTCATCGCGTTCCACGAGGCGTTCGCCGATCTGATCGCGCTGTTCCAGCACTTCTGGCCGAGCGACGTGCTCCGCGCGCAGATCGCCGCCGTCCGCGGCAACCTCGAGGAGCCGCAGCGCCCTCGGCGCGGTCGCGCTGCAGTTCGGCCAGGCGCTCGGGCTGCCGGACGGCATTCGCAACGCCTCCGGCAAGACCGACGACAAGGGCATCTGGCATCCGCGGCAGCCCGGATCCGAAGGCGTATCACGACAGCTCGGGAGGGAGAACCGCACGAGCGCGGCGACATCCTCGTCGGCGCCGTCTTCGACGCGTTCAACAAGATCTACGAGTCGCGCGTCGACGATCTGCGGCGGATCGCGACCCACGGCACCGGCATCCTGCCGCAGGGCATGCCTCCATCCCGACCTGGTCACGCGCTTGACGCAGGAGGCGTCGAGGTCGGCGCAGCACGTGCTCCACATGTGCATCCGCGCGCTCGACTACATGCCGCCGGTCGAGAGCACGTTCGGCGACTTCCTTCGCGCCATCATCACCGCCGACTACGACCTCGTCCCCGTCGACCACCGCCGCTACCGCGTCGCGTTTCTCGATGCGTTCCGCAGCTACGGCATCTTCCCGTCCGGACGTCGGCACGCTCTCGCGTCGACACGCTGCTGCTGGCCGCCGCCGCCGACGAGCGCGACGTCGCCGTCGTCGTCGACTTCGTGCGCGGAGCTCTCCGCGCGGCAGAGCTACTGGAACCTTCCGCGCGACACGCGAGGAGCTGTGGACAGCTGTTCGAGACGCTGGCGGCAGGAGCTCGAGACGTTTGCTCCGCGGCGCGAGCGGCGACGACGAAGCGCATCGGGCCGATCGACCTGTCGAAGCCGTTCGAGGTGAAGTCGCTTCGACCTGGCGCGAGCGCGCCGCGCGCTCGACGTGGCGACTTCGACGCTGCAGTGGGTCGTGAAGATCGTCCAGCGCGAGCGACGGCCGCGCAGCGGGCTGCACGCTGCTCGTCGACGCGGAGACCGGGCGTCGTCCGCTACCAGATCGAGACGCGTGTCCGGCGACATCGACCGAGACGTCAGTCGGACCTGCTCGAAGCGCGCGAGCGCGGTCGTCGCGCCGCGGCCGCCACGACCGGCGGCTGCGCGTCTTCGCGTTCGATCCGAGCCTCGGCGTGCAACTCGAGACCGTCCGGGCATCAACGAGGTCACGCTGTCAGCGTGCCGTGGGAGCGCGAACACGACGGGCGAGGACATCCTCGAGCCCGGCCCGGTCGGCGAGTACGTCGAGGTCGTCGACCACGATCCGGCGAGCGGCGTGCTTCTACGCGCCGGTCGATCTCAACGACCGCGCGATCGCTCGCGCAGGACGGCCTCGCCGCCGTCGGAGAGCAACCCGCAGTTCCACCAGCAGATGGTCTACGCGGTGGCGATGCGCACGATCCGCAACTTCGAGCGGGCGCTCGGCCGCCTCGCGCTCTGGTCGCCGCGCGCGCACGATGCGACGCGGACGGCGAGCTGTCGGCGAGGAGTACGTGCCGCGGCTGCGCATCTACCCGCACGCGCTGCGCGAGGCGAACGCCTACTACAGCCCGGCGAAGAAGGCGCTCCTGTTCGGCTACTTCCCGGCCGCCGCCGGCAACGATGGTCGGGCGCGGCGCCGCTCGACCGTCTTCACCTGCCTGTCGCACGACATCGTCGCGCACGAGGTGACGCACGCGCTGCTCGACGGCATGCATCGCCGCTTCAACGAGCCGAGCAATCCCGACGTGCTCGCCTTCCACGAGGCGTTCGCCGACATCGTGGCGCTGTTCCAGCACTTCTCGCTGCCCGACGTGCTGCGGCACCAGATCGCCGCGACGCGCGGCGATCTGGCCAGCCAGAACCGGCTCGGCGAGCTGGCGCAGCAGTTCGGCCAGGCGATCGGCAAGCGCGGCGCGCTGCGCAGCGCCATCGGCGAGGTCGACGAGCGACCGGCCAGTGGAAGCCGCGCGAGCCGGATCCCGACGCGACTACGCGCGGCTGACCGAGCCGCACGACCGCGGCGCGATTCTCGTCGCCGCGGTGTTCGACGCGTTCCTGACCATCTACAAGGCGCGCGTCGCCGACCTGCTGCGCATCGCCACGCGAGGGCACCGGCGTCCTGCCCGCCGGGCAGCCTGCACCCCGACCTCGTCGACCGCCTGGCCGACGAGGCCGCCGGCGTCGGCGCAGCACGTGCTCGACATGTGCATCCGCGCGCTCGACTACTGCCCGCCGGTCGACATCACCTTCGGCGACTACCTGCGCGCGATCGTGACCGCCGACTTCGAGCTCGACCCGGTCGACGAGCGAGCACCACCGCGTCGCGTTCGTCGAGGCGTTCCGCCGCTACGGCATCGTCCCCGAGAACGTCCGGACGCTGTCGGTCGACGGCCTGCTCTGGCGGCCGACCGCCGACGCGCCGGACGAGGACGAGGACGTCGTGCTCAGCCTCGTGAAGAACTGGGCGGTGGACATCGAGCTCCGTGGAACGCTCACGCAGGACCGCGAGGAGCTGTACGAGCTCATGCGCGAGAAGCGCGACGATCCTGCACAACTACCTCGAGCGGCAAGCTCGGCGAAGGACTCGGGCGTCCTGCGCGGGATCGATCCGGACGCGGCCGTTCGAGGTGCACTCGATTCGGCCGTCGCTGCGGATCGACTGGAAGGAGCAGCCGCGCTTCCAGTGGGTCGTCGAGCTGACACAGCGGATCGCCGCAGTTCGTCGACCCGCGCCGCGAGGCGGCGCGGCGACCGTCCCGACTACTACTTCCGCGGCGGCTGCACGCTGCTCGTCGACGCCGAGACGGGCAAGGTGCGGTACAGCATCAAGAAGCCGCTCGACGACGAGCGCCGCGAGCGCCAGCGCGCGCTACCTCGCTGGACGAGGGCAACCAGAGTCTCGCCGCGACCTACTTCGGCGACGCGGTCACGGAAGAGAACGAGCCGTTCGCGATGCTCCACCGGTTCGGTGAGGAGATGAAGCATCCGCGGCGCATCCGCATGTACCGGCAGGGACTCGGCGACTGCTTCCTGCTCACGTCCTGCACCGACGAGCACGACGCGACGAGCCATCGTCCTCATCGACTGCGGCGTGCTCAAGGGCACGACAGACGGCAGGACACGACGATGCAGGCCGTCGCCGCAGAACGTCCACGACGACGACCGGCGGCCAGCCTCGACCGGCTCGTCGTGACGCACGAGCACTGGGACCACGTGTCCGGGTTCGTGCAGGCGAGGACGATCTGAAGGACACCTTCGACGTCGACGAGGTCTGGCTCGCGTGGACGGAGGATCCCGACGACGAGCTCGCCGAGGAGTTGCGCAACCGGAAGAAGAAGCAGGCGCTCGACGGCGTCGTCGCGACGGCGAAGCTCGCCGCCGCGGGCAGAGCCCGGCCGCGAAGCGGACGCTCGCGCAGCTCGACGCGCTGCTGAATTTCCAGGGCGACCTCGGCGTGGCCGGCGCGCGACACGACCGCGACGGCGCTCGACTGGGTCGAAGGCCCGGAAGCGCGCAAGGTCTCAGTATCTCCGGCCCGGGGAGCTGCTGTCGAGCCTGGCCGGACTGCCAGGGCGTCCGCGTCTACGTGCTCGGCCCGCCGCACGACCGGCGGCTGATCAAGCGGAGCGATCCGAGCAAGAAGCATCCGCGAGGTCTACGAGCTCGCCGCCGACGACGAGCTTCCCGCAGGGCTTCCTGGCCGCCGTCGAGGCGTCAGGCACAGGGCATGTCGCCGGCGGCGCAGCCGTTCGATGCCGTTCTTCGGGGTGTCCGAGGCCGACGCGACGAAGAAGAGCGAGCTGATCCGCACGCTACCGCTCGCCAGGCCGCGTCGTGGCGGCGGATCGACCACGACTGGCTCGGGTTCGGCGGCGCGCTCGCGCTGCAGCTCGACTCCGACACCAACAACACGAGCCTCGTGCTCGCGTTCGAGCTGACGCCGTCGGCGGCGCGTCCTGCTGTTCCCCGGCGACGCGCAGGTCGGGCAACTGGCTGTCGTGGGAGCTCGCTCGAGTGGAGCGTGAAGGACGGCGGCGACGACGCGCACGGTGACAGTCGCGAGAACCTGCTCGAGCGCACGGTGCTCTACAAGGTCGGCCACCACGGCGAGCCACAACGCGACGCTGCGGGAGAAGGGGCTCGAGCTGATGACGAGCGGCGAGCTCGTCGCGATGATCCCGGTGAACCGCGTGACGGCGAAGAAGATGGACTGGAACATGCCGTTCCCGTCGCTCCACGACCGCCTGGTGGAGAAGACGCACGGACGGGTGATGGACGCGGAGCTCGGCCTCGACGAGGCGAAGGCGAAAGACCTCAGCAAGGCGGCCTGGAAGCAGTTCCTGGCGCGCGCCGACGTGCAGCCCGGCTGGGTGGACTACACGCTGGAGTGGAGCTAGCTGCTCAGCAGGCGACCGAGGCCGGTCGGCCGAGCGGCAGGCGTGTTCGGGACCAGAAAAGTGAGAGGGCCCGCTTGGGGCGGGCCCTTCTCAACGACGCCAAGGGCGAAAGCCAGGCCGGCCTTTAGCGGTGGGGCTCAGTCACTGAGGGCTGAAGCTGTACGGCCCTTCCCAGTGGAAGTTGGGACCGCCCAGGTAGGTGACAGTGATCGTGGCATGGAAGTGAGTGAACTTCCCTGTTCCACCGGCGAACGTGCAGTTGCCGTTGGCCCCGTCAGGGAGAAAGCAATGGCCGAACGCCTTGTTGTTACCAGGCCCCGGCGGGTCAAGGATGACATCGTTGGAATTCGTAGCCGGCTGGAGATAGAAGATGTTCGTGCCTACCGGGGCCCAGTCGACGTTCGAGGCGTAGAACGTGCAAAACGAGCCCGGCAAGCCTGAGTAACCCGAGCACTCCTTGTCCACCATGAGCGTCCCGCTGCGCGGGCTGGCCGATGCCAACGGGGCGACAGCTATGGCGGCAACCACGGCGAACCCCAACATCAATCTCTTCATCTGCTTTCCCCCTTTCCCGGGCCACACCGGACGTGGCCCCAAAACGCGACGCCGGAAGCGGCCCCGCATAATCTTTCGATCATCCTCGCGAGCCGGCCGGGTTGTGGCCATACGTCGTTCGACGTATGTTCGAACGATGGCGCGGCTATCGGAATCGGACTACCGGGGCATCCTCGAGTTCGTCCACGCGGCCGGTGAGATCGAAGGATCCGACCCGTTTCCACAGCAGGTGCTCGCCCGGTTGCGCGAGCTCGTCCCCTGCGACATCGTGTCGTACGGCGACTTCGACCGCCACGGCCACGTTTGGCGCACCGGCGTCCGCTACGCGGGAGAGCTGCGTGCGCCGCTTACGCCCGCCGTCCGGGAAGCGCACGGCCGTCTCGCCTACCAGTATCCGTATCGACCGTGGAGCCCCGAGGCAAGGCGCCCGCTGCGCTGGTCTGACCTGCTCTCACGGCGCGAGTGGCATGCTCTCGACCTGTACTGGGAGGTTTGTCGCCCGCTCGACGGCGAGTACGAGCTCGAGCTCTGGCTCGCGACGCCGCGACGGGATAGCAGGCGGGTTCGGGTTCGACAGCTTCGAGCGCGACTTCAGCGAACGAGACAAGCTCGTTCTCGACACCCTCCAACCGCACCTTGTCCAGCTCTGGCGCAACGCGGCCGCGCGTCAACGGGGGTCGAAGTCGCTCGCAGCGCTCACTCCCCGCGAGCGCGAGATTCTTCTCTGGGTTGCGCGAGGGAAGTCGAACCGCGAGATCGCCGCCGTTCTCTATCTCGCGCCGGGAACGATCCGCAAACACCTCGACAACGTGTATGACAAGCTCGGGGTGAGGAACCGTGCGGGAGCAGTCGGTCACGCCTTCGGCATCCGTGACTCTATGCGCGTAAGCGAGTCGGCCGACTGGTCGGCGAAGGTCTCCGTCTCGCGCTCCTCCAACTCGCCTGCGGTCTGATCGCAGTCAGGAAAGCCTACGCCCACAGGCTCGCTCACTCCTAACGGGATAGGCCCTAAGTCCCTTTCGAGCGAACGGAGAGGAGCCGCGCGCCTCGTCCCCCCGTTTCCAGGCGCGCGGTCTCTCTCTGTGATGCACCTAACGGCCCGCGGCCGCCCCGGCTGCTCCGCGTCGGCCCCACAGTCCCAGCGCTTCGGCCAGCGCCGCACGGCGCCTTCGCCTGCGAGCTCGGGATTGCCGCCACTGTCGTTCGGCTTCGCCTTCGCGTTCACGTCGTCGTCGACGCTCACGGACCTCGTAGCAATATCGGTAGTAGTCGTACATGACGTCTCCTCTTGGTCGTGCTGAGTGACCAGTCACGGGTCGCAGACAGGTCAGTCAACGTGTCTCCTTTCGATTGCTTTGGCGCTCGCGAGCGAGTGCCCGGTTGTTACCTGCAAGCAGTCAGGACACGCCGCGGCGCGCCGAGCCAGCCCGCAGGCCGATGATGCGTGTGAGCCTTAAGGCACTACGCGCAGAAGATCGCTGCGTGCGTACCGAGAGGCCCGTTCGCAACAAGCGGGACGATGAACATCGGATTCATCTGGGCCTCCTTTCCGCAATCCTCGAGTAGATGTGTCCTACTCGACAGACATTCGAGTGTGCCTACACGTCTTGACGGTGTCAAGACATGTTTTCTTCCGGATCCGATCAGGCCGGCGGGGGGATGTTCTGGTTGATCCGGAAGAAGTTCTCCGGGTCGTACTGCTTCTTCAACGCCTGCAGCCGGTCGAACTTCTCCGCGCCGTAGGACTGGCGCACGCGGTCGGCGCCCTCGTCCCCGAGGAAGTTGATGTACACGCCCTCGTGCCACGGCTCGAGCGCGGCCCAGAAGTCGCGCACCCACTGCCGCTCGTGATCGAAGCCTTCCTCCGTCTCCGTGCTGCCGCCGATGTTGAAGGTGAACCCGGCCGTGCGGCCGTTGAACGCCGTCTCGTCATTCCCGCGGCGCGAGACCGCGCCGCCCATCTGCCAGATCGGCCACGTCGTCAGCGGCGACTCGATCTGGAGGGAGCGCTCAACGGTGATGTCGATGATCTCGTCGTTGAGCTCGGCGACGTCGCAGCTCTTGAAGTAGAACCAACGACCGGGAACGAAGCTCGGGTCGAACATGGCCTGGTGCGCGAGGAACGGCTTGCGCGTGCACACATCCGCCCGGACCGTGCCGAACTCCCTCAGCGGCCGGATGAACTTCTCCCCTTCCTCGATCTCCCCGGCCCAACAGCAGACGACCATGACGACGGGCTTGCCGTGGAGCTCCTCGGGGACAAACGGGAGCGGCGGTGCCTTGCGGTGGATGACGATCGTCATCAGCTCGTCGGGCGCGTCCGCGACCCAGTCCCTGTAGAAGCGGAGCACTTCCGGCGAGTCCTCCATCGCCCAGAAGATCGGCCCCGCGAGGATCTCCGGCCCGAGCTCCACGCAGTTGAACTCGAACTCGGTGACGATCCCGAAGTTCCCGCCGCCGCCGCACAGGCCCCAGAAGAGGTCGCTGTTGTCGTCGGCGCTCGCGGTGACGAAGTCGCCGTCGGCGGTGACCACGTCCATAGACACGAGCTGGTCGACGGAGAGGCCGTGCTTCCGCTGGATCCATCCGATCCCGCCGCCGAGGGTCAGACCCGCGACACCCGTGTGCGTGACGATCCCGGACGGCACGGCGAGACCGAATGCCTGCGTCTCGCGGTCGAGCTCACCGAGGAGGACGCCGGCCTGCACGCGCGCGGTGCGCTCCTCGGGATCGACGCGCACGCCCTTCATCGGCCCGAGGTCGATGAGGAGCGCGTCGTCGGCGACCGAGAGGCCGGGGAAGCTGTGCCCGCCGCTGCGTACGGCGACCGGGAGCCCCGTGCGCTGTCCGAACTGGACGGCGGCCTTCACGTCCGAGACGCCGGCGCACCGCGCGATCAGGGCCGGATGCTTGTCGAACGACCCGTTCCAGATCTTCCGGTGGAGGTCGAACTCGGAGTGATCGCGGCCGACGACCTCACCGCGGAAGGAGGCCTGGAGCTCCGCCTGCGCGGTTTCGTCGATCGCGATCCCGTTGGCGACCACAGTCACGCGCCTAGTGTGGCACTTGCACCCTGCAGCCGCCAGGAGCATGCTGCACCTCGATGGCGCCAAGCCTCCGCCCCATCGTCTTCCTCAGCGACTTCGGGCTCAGCAACGAGTGGGTGGGGATCTCGCACGCCGTGCTCGCCCGAATCGCACCGGACAGCCGCGTCGTCGACCTCTCGCACCTCATCCCGCCGCTCGACGTCGCCTCGGGCGCATCGCTCCTCGCCGACTCGATCCGCTACCTCCCACAGGACGCGGTCGTGCTCGCAGTCGTCGACCCGAACGTGGGCAAGGACCGCAACGTCGCCGTCGAGGCCGACGGCCTCGTGTTCGTCGGGCCCGACAACGGCCTCCTTGCGCCGGCGTTGAAGGAGTTGGGGGGCGCGAAGAAAGCCGTCGAGATCACGTCGGAGGACGTGATCGTGCAACCCGTCAACGACATGTTCCAGGCGCGGGACATCCTCTGTCCCGCAGCCGCGCACATCTCCGCGGGGCTGGCGCTCGACGCGCTCGGCAACGAGATCGACCTGGACGGGCTCGCCGGGCTCACGATGCCCGAGCCCGAGACCGAGCCGGGAAAGATCCGTTGCGAGGTCGTCGAGTTCAACCGCTTCGGCAACGTGAAGCTCAACGTCCGCGAGTCGCACCTCGTCGCGGCCGGCATCCAGGACAGTCCCGATCTCGCCGTCGAGGCGGTCTCCGGCCACACGCGCGCGCGGCGCGGAAGCACCTACGCCGACTTCGAGAGCGGCGAGTACGGCGTCCTCTTCGACCCCCGCGGCTGGCTCATGGTCGTCCGCGGCAATCCGGCCAGCGCCCTCGAGGGCCTCGGCCTCGCCGTCGGCGACCCGGTCTGGCTGAGCGGGCCGCCGAGCCACGCGGAGACGGACTCCGCGTGAGCTGAGGTCTGGCGGCCTCGGCATCATGTGAGCCGATGGCCGACGAGCGGGGTGAGCTGGAGCAGGCCTGGCAGGCGCTCGCGGAACGCGAGCGGTTGATCAACCAGACGATGGCCCGCCGCTCTGGCGAGATCGACGCGCGGGCGCGGCGCTTCGAGGAGATCGGCGCCGATCTCGACGCCCGCAGGCAGCTGATCGAAGAAGCAGAGGAGGATCTCGTCGAGCGCGAGCGCAAGTTGGCGCTCGCCGAGGAGCAGCTACGCGATCGCCAGGACGAACTGAGGCACGTCGAGCATGAGGTGGAGCGCGTCCGTGAGCGCGAGCGCGACCTCGATGTGCGCGCGAGCGAGCTCCGGGTGCTCGGGACGGAGCTCGAGGAGCGCGCGGAGTGGATCTCGAGCGCTTCCACCGCGCTCGAGGAGCACGACCAGCGTGCGCACGAGCTCGCGCAGCAGGAAGCAGAGCTCCGGCGGCGCGCCGACGAGCTCGCGAACCAGGAGCGCATGCAAGGGCAGGCGCTGCGTCAGCTGGACGCGCGCGCCACGCGGCTCGAGGCTCGCACGGCCGATGTCGAGGCTGAGGAGCGCAAGGCGAAGGCGCAGCACGACCAGCTGGCCCCTCGTCTCGACGCCGTCCGCGAGCGCGAGCGGCTCGCATTGCAGCGGGAGCAGGAGCTCGAGGAGCAGGCGCTCCGCCACCAACAGGACGAGGAGCGTCTCGGCCGGCGCGCGGCGAAGCTCGCGGTCAGCGAGACGGAGCTCGCGAACCGCGTGCGCGACGTCCGCCAAGCGGAGCGCGGACTCGCAGAGGTCGAGGCGCGCGAGCGTCAGCTCGATGCGCGGGACCGCGAGCTCGACGCTCTCGCAGGCGAGCTCGAGGAGCGCGGCAACTGGCTGACGAACGCCCTCGCGCGCGTCGAGGCCCGTGAGCGCGAGGTGGACGACCGCGCGCACGCGATCGAGCTCACGGTCGGCCGGTTCGACCGGCGCGAGCAGGAGCTCGAGCTACGCGAGGCCGCGCTCGACGACCGCGACCAGCAGCTCTCCGAGGGCGAGAACGCACTGACCGAGCGACGTCGCCGGATCCGCGAGGACGAGCTCAAGATCCGGACGCACGAAACCGCCTAGACGTCGTACGCCATCAGGATGGCGTCGACGAATCCGTCGTCGCGGCGGTAGTGCGCGCGCCGGTAGCCCTCCTTCGTGAAGCCGAAGCGCTCGTAGAGGGCGATCGCGCCCGTGTTGTACGGGAACACGTGCAGCTCGAGCTTGCGCACGTCCGACACGCGGGCCCAGTCGACCGCGGCCTGCAAGAGAGCTGTGCCGATCCCGCGCCGCCTGTGGGTCGCCGCGACCATCAGCCCGAGGTCGGCGACGTGGCTGGACGCAGGATGCTGGTCGCGCGCGACGGAGAGTCGTCCGACGATGCGGCCCTCGTCCTCGGCAACGAACACGGCGGCGTTCGGATAGCGACGGATCGCGCGCAGGTAGCGGCGCTCGTCGCTCGCGTTCCGCCAGCCGTCGCTCACGAGCCAGCCCTCGGGCTCGGAGCCGACCGCGCTCCCAAGTTCCGTCAGGCCCTCGGCGTCCCCGGGCCGGGCAGCCCGGACGATCACTCCACCACGACTCCGGCGCCGCCTCGCCGCGGGTCGCCTGCGGCGGCGAGGCCGCCGTGGTCGTACGTGACGGCCGAGGCGCCTCCGAAGAAGAGGTTGCGGTTCTTCCAGCGGACGACGTTCCAGCCGAGCTCCTCGAGCTTGTCGAGCTCGACGAGGTCGTGCCCGCCTTCGCAATGGAGCTCGTCGCCCTCGAGGTGGATGCGCGGACGGTCGATCGCGTCGTCCACGGGCAGGCCGTGGGCGACGACGTTGGCGACCACCTGCATCACCGCGCCGCGGAGGCGAAGCGATCCCGCGCTGCCGACGACGAGATGCGGCTTGCCGTCCTTCAGCGTGATCGAAGGGCTCATCATCGACAGGAGCCGGTCGCCCGGGCGCGGCGATTTCGCGAGGTCGAACTCGCCCATCATGTTGTTCAGGTGGATGCCCGTGCCGGGGACGATGACCCCCGCGCCGGTGCCCGTCGACGCCGTCAGCGCGACGGCGTTCCCTTTGCCGTCGACGGCGGAGATATGCGTCGTCCCACGCGAGACGACAGCGGCGCGCTCCTCGAGCGCGCGTGCGAGCCCTCCGGTGACCCTGCGCGCCTCGACGCGGGCGTCCGCCTGCTCGCGCATGACCTGCGCGAGCGCGTCCATCGCCTCGGCCGTCCCGGGCTTGCCCGGCCCGAGTCGCTCGAGCAGCGGCAGCCCGTGCGCGATGAGGATCCCGCCCACGGACGGCGGCGGATTGGAGAGGTACTCCTCGCCGCAGAAGCCCGCGCGGACGGGACGACGCCGGATCACGCGGTAATCGCGGAGGTCCTCCTCCGTGAGGCAGCCGCCGTGGGTACACAGGTAATCCGCGATCTCGTGCCCGAGCTCGCCGGTGTACAGCTCGGCCGCACCCTTCTCGGCGAGGATCTCGAGCGTCCCGGCGAGATCGTCCTGGACGAGCGTGTCCCCCACGACCGAGCCGCTCGCCGTCCACCTCGTAGACGGCACGCGACTCCGGGGTGTGCCGCAGGATGAGGTCGAGGATGCGGTGCAGGTACGCCTGCCCGTTGTTGAGCTCGACGCCGCCGCGGCGCGAGCTCGATCGCCGGCGCGAACAGCTCACGCCACGGCAGCGACCCGAAGCTGCGGTGCGCGTGCTCGAGGCCGAGCGGTGCTCCCGGCACGGCGCATGAGGCCGTGCCGATGTGGAACGACTGCACCGACTCGCCGCTGAAGTCGACGTCGACGTCGTCCATCTCCGGGAGCTGGTCCCCTGCGAACCCCTTGCCCGGCGCGGCGACGAAGAAGTCGAAGACGCGCGCCGAGCGGTCGTTCGCGCGGTAGACGAGCATGAAGCCGCCCGAGCCCGGGCCGGTGAGCGGGCTCTCGGTGATCCACGAGGCGAAGGCCGCGGCAACGGCGGCGTCGACGGCGTTGCCGCCGGCGGCGAGGATCCGTGCGCCGGCCTCGGCGGTCAGGGGATGTCCGGCGGCGACTGCGCCTCTCATCGGGGAAGCGTAACCGGGTGCCGCCTCGGCGACGATACTGGCGCACACATGGCGGTCGACGACACTCGACATCGACCGGCTGCGCGCCGAGACGCCGGGCTGCGCGGAGCGCATCCACTTCAACAACGCCGGCGCTGCGCTGATGCCCGCTCCCGGTGCTCGAGGCGATGGTCGAGCACCTGACCGCCGAGGCGGAGATCGGGGGCTACGAGGCTGCGGACGCGAAGGCCGAGGCGCGATCGCGGACTTCTACGACGCGGCCGGGGAGCTCCTCGGCTGCCGCCCGGAGAACGTCGCCTTCGCGACGAGCGCCACGGACGCGTTCTCCCGTGCGCTCTCGTCGGTCCCGTTCGAGCGCGGCGACACGATCCTCACGACGCGCGACGACTACATCTCGAACCAGATCGCCTTCTTCTCTCTGCGTGAGCGCTTCGGGATCGACCTCGTGCACGCGCCGGTGGCGCCGGAGGGCGGAGTCGACGTCGACGCGATGGCCGCGCTGATGGAGTCCGTGCGGCCGCGCCTCGTGGTCGCCACACACATCCCGACCAACTCCGGCCTCGTGCAACCGGTCGAGGAGATCGGCCAACGTTGCCGCGAGCTCGACCTGCTCTATCTCGTCGACGCATGCCAGTCGATCGGGCCAATACGACCTCGACGTCGACCGCCTCGGCTGCGACTTCCTGTCCGCGACGTGCCGGAAGTTCCTGCGCGGCCCGCGAGGCACCGGCCTCCTCTACGTGTCGGACCGCGCGCTCGCCGCCGGCCACGAGCCGCTCTTCATCGACATGCGCGGCGCACGCTGGACGAAGCCGGACGCGTACGAGCCGGTCGCGACCGCAGCACGCTTCGAGGACTGGGAGTTTCCCTACGCAGCACTGCTCGGAGCCGCGGCGGCGATCCGCTACGCGCTCGACGTCGGGATGGAGCCGATAGCCGACCGCGCGCCGGCGCTCGGCGCGCTGCTCCGCGCAGGGCTGTCCGAGATCGACGGGGTCCGCGTGCTCGACCGTGGCCCCGAGCTCTGCGCGATCGTCACGTTCGATGTCGCCGACTGGGAGGCGGAGCCCTTCAAGCAGGCGCTCGACGCCCGCGGGATCAACTCGGCGCTCAGCCTGCTCGAGTACGCGCGCTACGACTTCGCGGACAAGGGAGTGGAGTGGTGCGTGCGTCTGTCACCGCACTACTACAACACCGAGGCAGAGGTCGAAATCGTGCTCGCCGCCGTCGGCGAGCTTGCGCAGCCGCTAGTTCTGCAGGAACGACGGCGGCTCGAGCTCGTCCTCGGGCGCGGTCAGCGCGCTGACGAGGCTCGGCGCCCGGCTCCCGGGACGACCGGTGCCGCCCAGGCCGGTCGCGATCACCGTGACCCACACCTGGCCGGTGAGCCGTTCGTCGATCGTCGCGCCGAAGATGATCTGCGTGTCGTCGTTCGCCGTCTGGCGGATGACCTCCGCGGCCTCGTTCACCTCGAGCAGCGTGAGGTCCTCGCCGCCGGCGATCGAGAGCAGGATGCCGCGTGCCGCGCCGACTTCCGTGTCGATGAGCGGCGAGCGCAGGGCGCGCTCCGCGGCCTCGCGCGCACGGTTGTCCGTGCTCGACGAGAAGCCGATGCCCATGAGCGCGGTTCCGGAGCCCTCCATGATCGTCCGCACGTCGGCGAAGTCGAGGTTGATCAGGCCGGGCAGGGTGATGAGGTCGCAGATGCCCTGCACGCCCTGGCGCAGGACGTCGTCGGCGATCTTGAAGGCGTCGAGCATCGACGTCGTCTTGTCGAGCACCTCGAGGAGGCGGTCGTTCGGGATGACGATCGTCGTGTCGCACTCCTTGCGCAGCGCGTCGACGCCCGACTCGGCCTGCGCCTTCCGCTTCGTGCCCTCGAACTTGAACGGCGTCGTCACGATGCCGACGGTCAGCGCGCCGATGCTCTTGGCGATCTGCGCCACGATGGGCGCGGCGCCCGAGCCGGTGCCGCCGCCCTCGCCGGCGGTGACGAACACCATGTCCGCGCCGCGGAGCGCGTGCTTGATCTGGTCCGTGCTGGACTCCGCCGCCTGCCGCCCGACGCTCGGGTCGGCGCCGGAGCCGAGGCCCTGCGTGAGGTCGCGCCCGATGTGGATCTTCGTCTCCGCGTCGGAGAGCTGGAGCTGCTGCACGTCGGTGTTGACCGCGACGAACTCGACCTGGTTGATCCCGGCGTCGATCATGCGGTTCACGGCGTTGAGCCCTGCCCCGCCCACGCCGACGACCTGAATCTTCGCGAGGTACGAGCCCAGCTGTCCCGCGCGCGCATGGTGGAGGCGCGGCGCCGGCTCGGGCATCGGCTCGAGGTACCGCGTGACCGGCGGCTCAGGGATCACCGGAGGCGCCGGGGTCGGATCGGGGATCGGGTCCGGCTCCGGAGTCGGCGTCGGCGGCTCCGGAGTCGGGGTGCCGGGCTCGGGGATGGGATCCGGGCGCGGCGGGGCCGGCGTGTCGACCTCGTCCTCCCAGGTCGGCACGTGCTCGACCGTCGACTCGTGCGGCTCCTCGGCTGGCGCGGGCGGGGCTCCTCCTGCTCCTGCTGGCGCTGCGCCGCCTCGGTTGCCTTGAAGAGCTCCGCGAGCGGGCCCTCACGCATGCTCGCGCGCTTTCGCGCCATTGAGCACCTCCTTCGCGAGGTCGCGGTAGAGCTCGGCGGCATCGCCGCTCGGCTCGTAGCTCAGGACCGACTGTCCCTTCACGGGCGCCTCCGCGTAGCGGATCGTCTTGCGGATCTTCGTGTTGAAGACGAGGTCGCCGAAGTTCTCCTTGAGGATCTCGACCGCCTCCTTCGAGTGTAGAAGGCGCTTGTCGTACATGGTCGGAAGAATTCCCTGGATCGCGACGTCCGGGTTCAGGTTCTCGCGGATCATCGACAGCGTGTTCTCGAGCTGCACGAGCCCGCGCAGGGAGAGGTACTCGCACTGCACCGGGACGATCACGCCGTTCGAGGCGACGAGCGCGTTGATCGTCAGCAGCCCGAGCGACGGCGGCGTGTCGATCAGGATGTAGTCGTACGACGGCTTGACCGTCACGAGCGCCTTCTCGAGGGCGCGCTCGCGGCCGATCATCGACGAGAGCGCGAGCTCGGCGCCGGCGAGATCGATCGACGAGACGGCGACGTCGACCTCGGCCTGGCGGATGATCTCCTCGATCGGCAGCTTGTGGACGAGCACGTCGAACATCGAGCGCTCGATGTCGTCCGGGTTCCAGCCCTGGCTCATCGTCAGGTTCCCCTGCGGGTCGAGGTCGACGAGCAGGACGGAGTGCCCCTTCTCCTTCAGGGCGACGCCGAGGTTCAGCGTGGTCGTCGTTTTCGCCACGCCGCCCTTTTGGTTGGCGAATGCGATGACCCGGCCCAAAGGTGATCCCTTCTTATCGGACGAGGCGCGTGTGTTGGGACGCGGAAGTAGGCGTGAGAGCCCCATGTGCCGCTCTTTCTGGCCAGGATACCGAGTTCCTTCCGATATCCCGCATGATCATGCCGGTCTCGGACGCCGCCCGTGTGCGTCGGACGGGAGGAGCTAGACCTGCTGGACGAGCAGGCGGAGCGTGAGCTTGTACGTCAGCGGGATGCGGACCGTGCTGACGATGCGTGCGTCGCAGGTCGCCGGCCCGAGGTTGGGCACGTCGAGGACCCGCTTCACTCGTCCCTTGCCGAAGGGCTGGTTCGCGACGATGCGGCCGTCGCAGACGATCTGCGCGCGGGCGCGGATGCCCTTCCGCTTCGGGTTCGAGACCGTCGCGGTGAGGGTGACGCGGCGGCCGGGGCCGAGGAGCCCGAAGGGGACGCTGTAGCGGTCGCGCGGCGAGAGCGTGCCGGCGCGCGAGATGACCAGCGGAACCTCGGGCGCGTCCGGCAGCGTTCCCTGCGGCGGGCCGATCTCCCCGAAGACCGCCTGCTTGACGGCCTCGCTGGGCAGGCCCAGCCACGGAATCGCGTAGCGGTCGCTCTTCCCGGTCATGAAGTAGGAGTAGTCCTCCGCGAAGATCTCGCCGACGCTGTGGTCCCAGCCGCGCGTGTAGTCGAACGCGACCTGGTTGCCGGCCAGCAGAGCGGCCATCCCGCGTCCGGCCCACCACGCGGGCGTGCCGTTGAGCTCCTGGACACCGGGCACGCGCCATGCGGAGTCGAGGTGATGGCCATACTCGTGGAGCAGCGTGCTCTCGAGGTTCGCGCTCTTGCCGGCCGGGACGATGATCGTGGGATCGCCGCGGAAGCCGTTGTAGCAGGCCGCCGCGGCGTTCCCACAGAGAGCCTCGATCTGAGGCTCTGGGACGATGCGGATGGTCACGTTGCTGATCTCGTTCCCGTGCGCGGACGCACGGAGAACGGCCGCGTACCAGTCGGTGTCGACGGCGGTCGCGCGAACGTCGAAGGTCATCGTCCGTCCCGCGTTGTCGTGCGACGTGATGATCGCCGCGCGTGCACCACTCGCCCCCACGAGCACGAGCGCGAAGGCAACGAGGATCGTGGCGAGGATCCGGCGTCGCCTGAGCAGCTCTGTGTGAACGGACACCATCGCGACGCGGCTCATCGAAGCAGGGTTACCTAAGAAACGGCTAGGACGGATGTTAAGGCGCGGTAAGGGGCCGGTCTAGGAGGCGACCGCAACGGCGGAGGAGGCTCGTCTGGCGCGGAGGCGGAAGGAAAGCGCCCACACGGCCGCGACTGCGACGACCGCGGCTCCGACGACGATCACGAGGCCCTGAGCCGCGACCGCGAACGCGAACGCCTCGCCCTTCGGGACGCCGCCGATGATCAGGATCGCAGCGCCGGCACCCGCCTGCGTGGCGGCTCCGGCCGGGGCGATCGGGAGCGCGGCCGATGCGGCCGATGCACAGAGGAACGCGAGGGCAAGCGGGAACGATGCTCCGACGGCGAGAGCGTGGAGCAGCACGAACACGGCAAGACCCCTGAACGCCCACGAGACCGAGATCAGGAACCAAGCCTGCGAGGCGGAGCGCGGGCAGGCGGTGTGGTCCTTGAGCCAGCGTCCGGCCTTCCAGCGGGTGACGAACTTCATCTGCGCGATTCGCGGGAGGAACAGGACGACGAGCGCGGCGGCTACACCAGCGGCGGCCACGAGCGCGAAGCCCGCCTGGACGCCACCGGAATGCGACGCGGCGGCGGCAATCGACGCCATCGGCGTGAGTGCTGCGCTGTCGAGCAATCCGACGACGATCAGCGTGAGGCAGATCGCACCGAGCCCGGCGGTCCTCTTTCCGGGGAGACGCCGGACGACGGCGATCCTGATCACCTCGTCGAACCTGCCCGGCAGGGCGACGCCTCCGACGGAGGCGGCACCGCCGGCGGCGGCGAGCGTGAGGGCCTCAGGACGTTCGTCCTCGGAAAAGAGCCGTTGCCAACCCCAGGCCTTGAAGGCGTAGGCGAAGAGGAAGAGGACGCCGGCCGCCACCACCAGCAGCGGGTCGGCGCTCGCCAGAGGCCAGCCTGAGTCCACGAAGTGGAGGGTCGTCAAGGCCGCCGCGCCGAGCGCGATCGAGACGAAGACGGCGTTCAGCGCGATGCGCACACGCCGCGAGCCAGCCAGACGACGAGCTCTCCCCATGCGAGGGGATATCGGGAAGGTGGCGAGGAGGCTGGAGACGCGAATGAGGGACTACCCGGGCGAGGCCGACGTAAGGACTGTCTTGCGGAACCGCTGACTTCTGCGGGAAGAGCCTCAGTCCTCGGGCTCGCCGTCGTCGTAGCCTAGCGGTTCGACGCGGCCGATGAGTCCCAGGCCGCGCCAGTAGATCTTGTTCGAGCGAGGGTAGTAGCAAACGTCGTTCGGCCGGCGGGTCCCGTAGGCGAGGAAGGTCATGCCGCCGGGTCCGGCGCGGAAGAAATGTGACATGGCCGTGCTCGGCGGGCGAGAGATGACGTCCCCGGCCCGAATGGGATGCTCCTCCTTCTCCCTTGTCTCGGCAAGGACGGGCGAAGGCCAGAGCTCGAGCGTGCCCTCCCCGTCGAGGACGACGAAGATCTCCTCGTCCGCGGAGTGGCAGTGCGGCGGCGCGCCCTCCCTCCCCTCCTCGAGGTGCCCGAAATTGAGCCCGGTGCGCACGGAGCCCGCCTGCCGCGCCATCAGCACCCAGCGGCCGGCATCGCCGGCGTAGTCCGGCTCGAGCGTCTCGACGTTCACGATCGTCGGCGGACGCGGAGTCGGCTCCGGAAGCTCGAGGTCACCCGCCGCGGCTTCGCGGTCCCACGGATGTGGTCCCTGCGAGACGTCGACGGTCACGCCCATGCGCACGACCTGTGCGCGCGGGAGATAGGTCGCGGTTGCGTTCGTCCGCTCGCCGAACGCGAGCAGGTCGAGGCCGTCGGGCCCTCCGATGTACGTGTGCGTCTCCTCCGCGACCCGGTGGACGATGCAGTCGCCGGGGCCGATCTCGTGCACCGCTCCCTCCTGCCACGAGAGGCCGCTGCCGGCGAGCACGTAGAAGATCTCCTCCTCGTCGAGCTCGACGTGCACGGGCGACGACTGCTTGCCCGGGCGAACCTGGTAGCGCGCGACGCCCACGTCCCGTGTGCCGGCGGCCTCGCCGAGGTCGTAGCCGACGAAGCCGAGCGGTCCCATGTCGACGTCCTCCACTTCGACGTCGTTCCAGTTCGCGATCACTCCAGCTCCTCGCCCTCCCAGTAGTCCACCGGTTCGATGCGGCCCGCGATCCCGGTGCCGCGCCAGAGCATCTTCCGCGAGCGCGGATACCAGCAGATGTCGTTCGGGTCGCGTGTGCCCCACGCGATCAGCGTCAGCCCGGCGTCGCCGCCGCGGTACGCGTGCGAGACACCCGTCCCGGGCGGGCGCGCGACGACGTTCCCTCGCCGGACTGCGTGAGTCTCGATCTGGTCGCCCTCGGTGTAGAGACCGCGCGGGATCAGCTCGAGCGTTCCCTCGCCGTCGAGGACGACGAAGATCTCCTCCTCGGCCGAGTGGCAATGCGGCGGCCCGGACAGGGCGCCCCGCTCGAGCTCGACGTGGCGCATCCCGGTCCAGCGGGATCCCGCCGCACCGCCGAGGTCGCGCAGCCGTCGCCCTCCGCGCACCACGGGCTCGAGCTCGTCGACGTTCACGATCGTCGGCGGCCGTTCGGGCTCGGGGTCGGGCCAGTCGACCGCGGGCTCGCGGTCCCAGGGATGGCCGTCTTGCACCTCGAAGTAGCCGGTCACCGACCAGACGCTGCGTCCGCGCGGCAACTCGCCCATGGGCGGGTACTCGCGCGCGCCGAACGCGATCACGTCGAGGCCGTCGTCGCCGCCGAGAATCGTGTGCGCCTCGTGATGATTTTTGTAGACCACGCAGTCGCCCTCACGGATCTCGTACGCCTTCTCGTCCATCCACGTCAGGCCCGAGCCGCCGAGCACGAAGAAGATCTCCTCGGCCTCACCGTGGACGTGCGGCGGGGTCGGCATCTCGCCCGGCGCCAGCTCGATCCGACTGGCGCCTGTCCGCCAGCTACCCGCCTCGGCACCGATCGCGGACCACAGTCCCGCCATGTGCCCGCGGTCGTTTCGCCACTTCTCCGCCTCGTCCCAGTGCGCGATCCCCAACGGCCCCGACTCTATGCCACCGGTGCAGCGAGAGCCGATGCGCAGCGTTCGACTGTCATCTGTGCACGCTCGTCTCCTTCCCGTCTCGCCCAGGCCTCTGCCGCCTGGACGAGGCCGCGCAGCTCCTCGAGCAGGGCGCCGGGGGGTGCGCCTTCGCGTTCGAGCTCTTCGATCCGGTCGAGCCGGGCCAGCACCGCGCGAGCCTCGTCCATGTCGACGAAGCTAGCCGGCGGCAGCGCGCGTGTCTGTGACCGAAGTGTCGAAAGTCTGTGCCGACTGCAGTCCGAGGATCGACGCGTCGATGGACGCGACGAGCTGCGCCCGGTCACCGTGGAGCAAGGTTGCGACGAGCGCGCGACGCACGACGTCGGGGTCGGGATCGCCGGAGAGCAGCTCCTGCAGCTCGGCGCGCGCACGCGGCGTCTCACCGAGCAGGATCGCGCCGCGAACGGCCGCGGCCCACAGCCCGTCGTTCCCGCCGAGCAGCGCGACGAGCGACTCGCGCAACTGCTCCGCACCGAACGGGCCGTCCTGGAACAGCGAGAGCTCCCAGCGGTCGAGCGCCTCGCCGAGCTCGGGGTCGTCGTCGGCGAGCCCGAGGCGCGGAAGCAGCTGGGCGGCGAGCCCCGCGCGGAACGTGTCGAGGCGCGTCGGCTCGCCGGCCGGAGGCGTGGCGGCGATCGGCAACACGGGCCGGATTCCGTAGGGGCGCCAATCGAGACGCTCGAAGAGCACCGGCCCGGCGGCGACCGGCGCCGCGGTCGCGAGGCGGATGGCCGTGATCGCGTCGGCGAGCTCGCCCGGTGCGTCCGGCGGCTCCGTCGTCCCAGGGTCGAGCGCACGCTCGAGCTCGAGGATGCAGAGACGATCCGGCTCGCGTCCGAAGTCCGCGGGAAGGAGGCCGTTCGCCTCGGGCCAGAGCTTCGCCAGCTCGCCGGTGGCAGCCATCCGGATGCGCAGCTCCTCTCCGAGCTCGATCGTCGCCCCGCCTGTCGTCAGTCCGATCACAGGCGCGACCGCGCCGTACTGGTGGCCGCGGCCGAAGAGGGAGAGCTCGAGCTCGCCGTACGCGCGAGCGAACGCGCCGTCGTCCCAGTCGAAGCCCCCGCACGACTCCGCGGTCGAGGTCAGGAGCGGGAGCAGGACCGTGGAGAAGAGCGCCTCGCGCTCGTCCGCTCTCGGCCCGGCATGCGCCTGCGCGAAGATCGCCGCCGCGGTCTCGCGCTGGAGCTCGTCGACCGCGAGCTGCGCGTCGGGACGCTTGCGCAGCACGTGCGCGCGGGCCTCGACGAACTGCTTCACGAGCGGCCGGTACTCGTAGAGCGCGGGCCGGTCGTAGGTGCTGTGCTCCTCGAACGCGAACGGCAGGTCGGCACCCTGCTCGAGGTCGGCGAGCAGCGCGCGGAACGAGCCGAGGCAGAATGCCCGGAGACACTCGCAGAGGTGCGGAGCACGCACGATCACGAGTTGGCTTACGCCGCGACCGGTTCCTCTCCTCTCTGGCACTCCGGGCACCAGTACGCCATCCGCGCGTCGTCGCCCTGCGGCCAGGACCTCACCGCCGTCCCGCAACGTGGACACGGACGGCCCTTGCGGCGGTAGACCTGCGCCCGGCCGGGGACACCGTCGAGCCGCGCGCGCATGAGCCGGTTCGCCTCCTCGAGCACGCAGCGGAGGTCTGCCTCCGGCACGTCGCCGATCGCACGCCATGGAGACACGCGTGCGCGCCAGAGGGACTCGGCCTTCCACAGGTTGCCGATCCCCGCGACGAGACGCTGGTCGAGGATCGCCTCGCCGACGGGACGCGAATGGATCGCCGGCCCGAAGGCGCGCGACCATCCCGTCGAAGTCCACGGGCTCCGCAAGGATGTCCGGCCCGAGCCGACTCCGGATCCCGCGGTCGAGCTCGAGCACCGCGCCGTTGAACATCGCTCCGACGTACTCGTCTCCGCGGAGCACGAGCCAGGGTCGTCCGAAGATCTTCGTGTCGCTCCGGAACACGCGCCACCGTCCCTTCATGCGGAGGTGACTGCGGAGGACGAGCCCGCCCTCGAAGTGGAGCAGGAGGTTCTTGCCGACTGCCTCGACGCTCTCGAGCCGCCGCCCGTCGAGCCGCGGCGCGAGCTGCTTCACGGCCGCACGCGGATGCGGCGTCTCGACCTCGAGCTCCTGGCCGACGAGCACCTGCAGCCGCCGTGCCGCCGAGTGAAGCGCGTCGCCTTCGGGCATGCTGAAAAGCGTATGTCGCCTCGTGCCCGCGCCGCCGCCGCCGGAGCCGTCGCCGCACTGGTGTGGGGCGCACTGGAGCCGCTCGACCAGCGCCTCTTCCGCTGCGACTACTCGGACATCGCGCTCCTCGGCCGCGGCAACCGTGTGCTCGGGTTCGCGGTCCACGCCGCGAACGGCGCGGCGTTCGGTCTGTTCTTCGACGCGGTTCGCGAGCGCGTCGACGTCGACCAGCGGCGGCTCGCGCTCGCCCTCGCGCTCGCCGAGAGCACGCTCAGCTGGCCGTTCATCGCCATCGTCGACCGCAACCTCGTCCGCAGCCCGCGCGGGTTCGCGCAGGCGACGTACCGGCATGCACTGTTCGGCATCATCCTCGGCCGCCTCGCCTGATGACAGCGACGTTCCGACAGACGAGGCTGCGCCAACTCGGGAACATTCTGATCGCGCCCGCGGCGCGCCTGGGGATCGCCGGAAAGCGCGCACACGTCCTCACCGTCAGGGGCCGCAAGACGGGACGGAGGTACTCGACTCCCGTGATGCTCGTCTTCCTCGACGGGAACCGCTGGCTCGTCTCGCCGTACGGCGAACGCGGGTGGGTGCGGAACGCGCGCGCCGCGGGCGAAGTGGAGCTCACGCGCGCGCGACACACGGAACGCGTAGGTGTCGAGGAGGTCGATGCGGAGACGGCCGCTCCCGTTCTGCGCGAGTACCTCCGCAAGACGCCGATCACGAAGGGGTACTTCGAGGCCGCGCGCGATTCGTCACTCGACGAGTTCGCCGCCGAGGCGTCGAGGCACCCGGTCTTCAGGCTCGGCTGACAGACCGAGCGGGGCGGCCGAAGCCGCCCCGCTCGACTCTCCCAGATGTGCCGGGCCTAGACCGCGAGCTGCTGTCCGCGGTTCCGCCGGCTGAGGACGATCAGGCCGCCTGCGCAGAGCGCAATCGCGAACCCGACGCCCGCACCGATGCCGCTGTCGCTCCAGTCGATTCCGGAGCTCGAGGTGGTCGACTTCGTCGGCGTCGAGGCCTTCGCGTAGTGCTGCGCCATCGCCTGATACCGCAACGCCATCGCCTGAAGCTGCAGAGGCGTGTAGAAGCTCGCAGTCGAACCGACATTCTCGTACGCCTGCGCCAGCGCCTGGTAGCGAAGGCCGTCGGCCTTGAGGCCTGCCGCCGTCGTGTAGCTCGGCGTCGTCTGCGCGCCGATGTTGCGGACGACGTCGTCCGGCGCCAGCACCTGCGACGCCTTCAGGCTCGCGACCTGGCGCTCGATGAGATCCGGCGCCTGGGTCTGATGGCTCGCGACCCAGCGCTGAACCAGATCCGGGGCCGGCGTCGATGCGCTCGCCGTTCCCGTCAGTGCAACGGCGAGACCGGCGGTCACCGAAGCGAGGGTGACGAATCGGCCGAGCCGCATCTTGGTGAAATGCTTGGACTTCATGTCTCCTCCTCCGGCTGCGGGACGGCCTCCCTGCCGGCCCGTCACCACACAAGACGAGAAAACGGTCACCGCCCGCCCACCGACCGGGAACCGTCGGTAACGGCGCGGCAACGTCCCGCGTTACGGTCGAAGCACAGCGCGGCGCGGCCCGGCGAGGAAACCGGCGTCGAGCAGCAGCGGCATGACCTCCGACTCGCTCACCGGCTTGCCGTCGAAGCGCTCGACCGCGAGACGCTTCGTAGTACCGCCCTTGCGGACGTGGTCGACCAGCGCTGCCAGCGCGACGCGCAGCCAGTCCTCCTCCGGCTCGCGGAGCGGGACGAGCGAACGGCCGCCGCGCTCGACGAAGAGCGCCGCCTCACCGCCGAGGAGGACGACCTGCGCTCCGGCCACGCGTGCGGCGCGACCGTCGGCCCGCTTCGGCCACGGGAGAGCAGCACCGTATGGCTGCGCCGGGTCGGCCGCGGGCAGGACGAGAGGCTCGGGCTCCTCGTCCTCGGCCGGGCGTAGCTCGCGCAGGCGCTCAACGGCGCCCGGGACTGCGAACTGCGCACCGCCGAGACCCTCGACGAAGTAGCCGCGCCGGCAGACGCCGAGCGTCTCGAGAGCACGCAGCTGTCCGTACACCGCGCCGTAGCCACCGGGAATGCCCTCTCCGCGAACGCCGTCGCGCGTCACGATTCCCTGCCGCTCGAGCAGGAGCTCCGCGAGCGCGCGCGGATCGGCCGAGCCTGTGAAGAGACGGTCGGCGAGCGACCAGCGGCCCTGCGTCGCGGTGATGCCGGCCGAGCGCTGGCGGGAGAAGCGGCGCGGGCGTGCGCGCGGCGCGCGAGGCGCCTGGTAGCGGCGCCCGGCGCGGAGCGGCGTCCAGGCGTCGTTCGTGACTTCTCCGGCCCAGACGAGATCCCACAGCGCCGGCAGCGCGACCTCCGGCTCGAGCCCGGTCACCCCGACGAGGTCGTGCCAGAACTCCGCACTGCGGCCGAGCGCTTCGCGAATCGCGTCGTGCGCATCCCCTTCGGGCCGGGGCGCCGCGGCGGGGCGACCGAGGAGAAGGGCGTCCTCTCGGAAGTAGACGGCGACGCGGTCGAGCCCGGCTCCGACCCAGACGATCTCGCCCGACGCACAGAGCTGGTCGAGCTGGCTCGGGTTGAAACCCGGCACGCGGCGCGGCAGGACATCCGACTCCCACAGGGACACCGGCAGCGAGAGCCCCTGGAGCGGGACGAGCGCCTCGCGCAGCGTGGCGCGCCGGTCGATGCCGTGCCAGTTGGACAGGAAGCGGCCGAGCGCCGCCTGCTCGGTCGGCTCGACCTCCTTGCGCAGCGCCGCGAGCGACGCGCGGCGAAGCCGGCGCAGGACGTCGGGATCGCACCACTCGCGCTCGGTTCCGCCGGGTCGTAGCTCGCCGCGCACGAGTTGCTCTCGGCGCTCCAGTTGGTGCAACAGCGGCTCGACGTCGCGGCCGAAGCGCTCGTTCGCCTCGGCGGTCGTGAACGGGCCGCGGCCGCGGGCGAACCGTGAGACGAGCTGCTCGAGCGACTCGGTGCCGCCCTCGAGGAAAACCTCGGGCAGGCCGCCCGGCGGCATGATCCCGAGCGCATCGCGATAGCGGCCCGCGTCCTCCACGGCGATGAGCCGCTCCTCGCCGGCGAAGCGGACGAGTAGCGCGCGCCGCTCTCGGAGGAGCGTCTGCGCGAAGCCCTCGTCGTATTCGCCTTCCCGCAGGTCGCCGCGCAGTCGCAGCTGGTCGTGGAGCTGGTCGGCATTGCGCGGGGAGCCGCGGAGTTGTCGTTCCACCTCCCCGACCGCGTCGGCATCGAGGAGATCCCGGAGCTCCTCCTGGCCGAGCAGCTCGCGAAGCAGGTCGCGGTCGAGCGACAACGCCTGCGCGCGGCGCTCGGCGGGCGGCGTGTCGTCCTCGTACATGTACGTGGCGATGTAGTCGAAGAGCAGCGAGGCCGAGTAGGGGGATGCGGACTGTGACTCGACGTCGACCAGATCGATCTCGCGCGTCCTGAGCCCGTGCAGCAGCTTCTTCAGCGCGGGCAGGTCGAACACGTCCTGCAGGCACTCGCGGTACGTCTCGAGGATCACCGGGAACGAGCCGTAACGCCGTGCGACCTGGAGCAGCCCCTGCGCCTTCAGCCGCTGCTGCCAGAGCGGCGTTCGCTGATCCGGACGGCGACGCGGGATCAGCAGCGCCCGCGCGGCGTTCTCGCGGAAGCGCGCGCCGAACAACGCGCTCTGCCCCACCTCGTTCACGACCAGCTCCTCGATCTCGTCGGGCGAGATCACGATCTCGTGCGTCGGCGGCGGCGCATCGGCATCGGGAAGATGGAGCGCGATGCCGTCGTCCGACCAGAGCGACTGCACCTCGAGGCCGAGCGAATCGCGAAGGCGCGCGGCAAGTGCGAGCGACCACGGTGCGTGCACGCGCGCGCCGAATGGCGTGAGGATGCAGAGCCGCCAGTCTCCGATCTCGTCGCGGAAGCGCTCGACGACGACCGTGCGGTCGGACGGGATCGCGCCGGTCACTGCTGCCTGCTCGTTGAGGAAGGTCATGAGATTGCGCGCAGCTCGCTCGTCGAGCCGGTGGTCGGCCTGGAGCCGGGCGATGGCCTTCGGCTCCGGCAGCGCGACGAGCTCCCGCGAGGTCTTGCCGATCGCCTCGCCGAGCTCGTAGGGGCGGCCGACGCCCTCGCCCTTCCAGAAGGGGACCATCCCGGGGATGCCCGGAGCCGGCGACACGAGCACCCGGTCGCGCGTGATCTCCTCGATGCGCCATGTCGAGGCGCCGAGGAGGAACGTCTGGCCGGGGCGCGCCTCGTACACCATCTCCTCGTCGAGCTCGCCGACACGTCCGCCGCCGTCGGCGAGGTAGACGCCGAACAGCCCGCGGTCCGGGATCGTGCCGGCATTCGTCACCGCGAGGCGCCGAACTCCGCTGCGTCCGCGGATGACGCCGGCCGTCCGGTCCCAGATGATGCGCGGCCGCAGCTCCGCGAACTCGTCCGACGGATAGCGGCCGGCAAGCATGTCGAGGACGTTCTCCAGTTGCGTCCGCGAGAGGTCGGCGAACGGATAGGCGCCGCGCACGAGCTCGTGGAGCTCGTCGACGGAGATCTCCTCGTCGGCGGCGATCGCGACGACCTGCTGCGCCAGGACGTCGAGCGGGTTGCGCGGGATGACGGTCTCCTCGATCGCGCCCTCGAGCATCCGCTTCACGACCACCGCCGACTCGAGCAGATCGGCGCGGAACTTCGGGAAGATCCGTCCCTTCGACACGGCGCCGAGCTCGTGTCCCGCGCGGCCGACGCGCTGGAGCCCGCGCGCGACCGACTTCGGCGACTCCACCTGCACGACGAGGTCGACGGCACCCATGTCGATCCCGAGCTCGAGCGACGACGTCGCGACGAGGCACGGGATCTCGCCGGCCTTCAGCAGCTCCTCGATCTCGACACGCTGTTCGCGCGCGAGCGAGCCGTGATGCGCTCGGGCGACCTCGGCCTCCGCCAGCTCGTTGAGGCGAAGCGCCAGTCGCTCCGCCAGCCGGCGGTTGTTGACGAAGACGATCGTCGAGCGGTGCTGCCGCACGAGCGCGAGCAGCGCCGGGTAGATCGAGGGCCAGATCGACGTCGGCGAGCCTTCCGAGCCCGTGCCCAGGAGGCCCTGCCCCGGGGTCTGACCCTCGGACACGGTCGGTTCACGCATGTCCTCGACGGGCACGACGACCTCGAGGTCGAGGTCCTTCGCCACGCCGGCATCGACGAGCTCGATCTCCCGCGCGCCCGAGACGAACCGACCGATCTCCTCCATCGGCCGCTGCGTCGCCGAGAGGGCGATGCGTTGGAACGGCTCCTCGACGAGCCGCTCGAGCCGCTCGACAGAGAGCGCGAGGTGGGCGCCGCGCTTCGTCCCGGCGACGGCGTGCACCTCGTCGAGGATCAGGGTGCGTACACCCCTCAGGTTCTCGCGCGCGCGCGAGGTAAGCATGAGGTAGAGCGACTCGGGGGTCGTGATGAGGATGTCCGGCGGATGGCGGAGCATCTCCGCACGCTCCCTCTGCGGCGTGTCGCCGGTGCGCACCGCCACACGCAGAGCTGACTGCAGGCCGGCCAGCGGCCCGCGGAGGTTCCGCTCGATGTCGTAGTTGAGCGCCTTCAGGGGCGAGACGTAGAGCAGCCGAAGGCCCTCTCCCGGCTCTGCGGTCAGCCGGTCGATCCCGTAGAGGAACGCAGCGAGTGTCTTCCCGGAGCCGGTAGGCGCCTGGATCAGGGTGTGCTTGCCGCTCGCGATCGCCGGCCAGCCCAGCTGCTGAGCCGGGGTCGGCGAGCCGAACGCTTCCTCGAACCAGGCGCGTGTCTCGGCGCTGAAGACCGAGAGGGATTCCACCCCTCGGAGACTAGTTCGCCGCTACTTCCCTCCGTAGGCGAAGTAGAGGACGAGGGCGATGGTGACGAGGATCGCGAAGGCGATCCCGACGAAGATCGTCACGCCGCCCAGCACGATCACCGGTGTCCGCGCACTCTTACCCTCCTCCGCCTCGCGCTCGAGCGCCTTCGCGGTCTCGACGGGGTGCTCGACTGCGTGGACGACGTCCCTGGCCTTGTCGACCGAATGGGTCATGCCTTTCGTCTACCCAGGATGGTGATTGGCTACGCACGTGAACTACGACGTCGTGGTGGCCGGCGGCGGGACGGCCGGCTGTGTCCTGGCCGCGCGGTTGAGCGAGGATCCGAGCCGCACCGTCTGCCTCGTCGAGGCGGGGCCCGACTACGGCGCCTACGCCGACGGCGGCTGGCCTGCTGACATCCTCGACGGGCGGTTCCTCGCCCTCGATTCGCACCACTGGGAGCGCGACGACGACGAGGACAGGTCGCAGCTCCGCGCCCGCGTCCTGGGCGGCTGCTCGTCCCACAACGCCTGCGTCCTGCTCCCCGGCGCCGACGCGGACTACGACGAGTGGGGCCCCGGCTGGAGTGCGCGCGAGCTCCAGCCCTACATCGACCGTGCACGAGCGGCTTTCGGGACCCGTCAGATGGAGCTGGACGAGCTGTCGCCGTTCCTGCAGGCGTTCGTCGAGGCGGGCGGCTCGGAGGCGATCGTCCATCCGGTGAACATGACCGCGGACGGCGTCCGCTGGAACGCGGCCTTCGCCTGGCTCGACCCCGCCCGCGGCCGAGCCAACCTCACCATCCTCGGCGAGACGCTCGTCGACCGTGTGCTGCTGGACGGCACGCGGGCGGTCGGGGTGGTCACGTCGGCCGGCGAGATCCACGCCGACACGGTCGTCATCACGGCGAGCGCGTACGGTTCGCCCGGGATTCTCCTCCGCAGCGGGGTCGGCCCAGCGTTGGGCCTTCCCGTCGGCGAGGGCTTGCTCGACCATGTCGGGACCAGCATGGGCTGGGAGCCCACCGACGAGCTGCGCTCCGACTGGGACGAGTGGGAGGCGACGCACGAGCTCGCCTTCTCCGGCGTGACGCTGGCGATGCGCAGCGCGAACTGTGCGGAGGGCATCTGCGACCTGTTCGCGTTCCCGTCGTCCGAGCCGGGTCACGAGGTCAGCGGCGCGGTGTTTGCCATGAAGCCGAAGTCACGCGGCCGCGTGACACTCACCTCCGACGATCCGCACGCACCGCTGCACATCGACCACGGTTTCCTCTCCGACGAGGCCGACGTACCCGTGCTCGTCGATGGCTTCGAGAGACTGCGCGAGCTGGGACGCTCGGCGCCGGTCGCACGCTACGCCGCACGCGAATCGCGTCCGGGCGAGGACGTGGCGGCGGAGGAGCACGTGCGCGAAACAGCACGGGGCTTCTTCCACCCCACCGGCACGTGTGCGATCGGCACGGTCGTCGACGAGCGCGGACGGGTGTACGGCCACGAGAACCTCGTCGTGGCGGACGCGTCGATCATGCCGACGATCCCGACCGCGAACACGAACCTGAGCACCGCCGCGGTCGCTGAGAAGCTCGCCGAAACGTTCTAGGATGCAGGGCGTGGCCGTGACGACCGCACTGCACTTCACGGGAAACGACGAGGCGGACACGTTGCTCGCCGAGGAGCCGATGGCGCTCCTCATCGGGTTCGCGCTCGACCAGCAGGTGACGGTGCCCACCGCGTTCTCCGGGCCGCTGAAGATCAAGCAGCGCGTCGGGACGCTCGACCCGCACACGCTCGCGACGACGGATCTCGAGCCCGTCTTCCGTGAGAAGCCCGCCGTGCATCGTTTCCCCGGCTCGATGGCGAAGCGCGTGCAGGATCTCGCCACGGTCGTCGACGAGGACTACGGAGGGCATGCGGAGCGCGTCTGGACCGAGGCGACGGACGGCGCCGATCTCCGCAAGCGCATCTCCTCCCTGCCGGGCTTCGGCGAGATGAAGATCAAGGCGCTTGGCTCCGTTCTTGCGAAGCGATTCGACGTCGCGGTCGCGCAGGATCTCGTGCCGAACCATCCGACGCTCGGCGACGTCGACTCCCTCGAGGCGCTCGAGGACTACCAGGCGAAGAAGCGCGCGCACAAAGCCGAAATGCGCGCGAAGCAACAGACCTGACGACGAGCTTTCGCAGTCCGCAGGTGATCCTGTTCAGCGAGGATCTCGAACGCGCCGCCACGTTCTACGAGAGCCTTGGTTTCAAGGAAACCTTCGCACCCCGGAGACGGGCAAGCCGATCCATGTGGATCTGACACTCGACGGGTACAAGATTGGAATCGCTTCGGTGTCATCGACCCGCGACGACCAGGGGCTCGACCCGGTTGCAAGCGGACAGCGAGCGGCTGTCATCCTCTGGACCGACGACACTGCCGCTGCCTACGAAGAACTGACGGGCGAAGGCGTCCCCGGCCTCGCGCCGCCACACGAATGGCTCGGGCGGCTACTCATCGCATGGATTGCCGATCCGGACGGCTATCCGATTCAGATCGTCCAACAACTCTGAATCGAGGGGTCTAGCGTCGATCGCGGAAGCGGGCGTGCAGAGCCGAGATGCGCGCGAAGCAGTCCTTGCGACTCACTTAAGCAGCGAGGTCGAAGGCCAATTCCGGCTCCGCGACGGTGACGGGCTCGACCTGCTGCTCGAGCTCGTCGTGCCGAATGAGGAAGAAGGACGCAACGACTCCGAGGACCGCCACGATCACGCTGACGAAGAACGCTCCGTGAAAGCCGGCTACCAGAGCGTCCGACTGGCTTGCCCCGCCAGCCAGGGCGTCCTCCGTGCGTGAGGACGCGATCGTTGAGAGCGCGGCGATGCCGAGCGCCCCGCCGATCTGCTGCGAGGTGTTGATCAGCCCTGAGGCGAGCCCCGCCTCGGCCGGCTCGATTCCGGCGAGCGCGGCAATCGAGATCGGAACGAACGAGAAGCCGAGGCCCATGCCGATGAGCAGGAAACCGGGCAGGAGGTCACCGAGATACGACCCTCCAACGGAGATTTGTGTGAAGTACGCCAGCCCTGCGGCAACCGTGCTCATCCCGACGACCATCACGCGCTTGACACCGACGCGGTTCACGAGCTGTGCAGCGACCGTCGACCAAACGATGGCACTGAGGGCGACTGCGAGGTACGCCACCCCTGTCTCCATCGCGGAGAAGTCCAGCACCAACTGCATGTAGAGAGTCAGCGACAGGAACATCGACAGCGACACGATGTTGAGAATGAACCCGGCGATGTTCGCCCCGCTGACGGTCTTGATGCGCAGGATGCCGAAGCGCATCAAAGGTTCGGGATGACGGAGCTCCCAGGCGACGAATGCCCCGAGCAACGAGAGGGAGAGGGCGAAGAACGCAATCGTCGGTCCGGCGAGCCACCCGTCCTGCCCGGCCCGGGTGATCGCGTAGACCATCGAAGAGAGCCCAGCTGTCACGGTCACGGCGCCGATTGCGTCGACCGATTTGACCGAGGCATCCCGGCTCTCGTGCAAGAGCAGCGGAGTGAGCAGCACACCAGCGACGCCGACGGGGACGTTCACGAAGAAGATCCAGGGCCAGCTCAGCGCGTCGCTGATCACGCCGCCGAGCAAGACTCCGGCAGCGCCACCCAATCCCCCGACGGCGCCCCAGACGCCGAGTGCGATGTTCCGCTCACGCCCTTCGACGAACGTCGTCGAGAGGATCGACAGTGCAGCGGGAGTGATAACCGCAGCGCCCAAGCCTTGAAGTGAACGTGCCCCGATCAGCGAACCTTCCGACCACGCAAAGCCCGCGAACAACGATGCAAGCGTGAAGACGAGGATGCCGACGAGGAAGACCCTGCGTCGGCCCAGGAGGTCGGCGGCGCGGCCGCCGAGCAGCAGGAAGCCGCCGAAGACGAGGGCGTACGCACTCATGATCCACTGAAGGTTCTCCCGCGAGACGCCGAGATCGACTTGAATCGACGGCAGCGCGACGTTGACGATCGCCATGTCGAGAACGACCATGAATTGCACCGCGCTCAGCAGGCCGAGCGCAAACCACTTGCGTGAACTGGAATCGACCATCGCGTCCATTCAACGTTGCCTGCAACAGACGCGCTGGCCAATGGTCTGCCCCGGTGTCCGGCAGTGCGGTTTGCCTCACTTAGGAGGCGGCGGGCCCCTGCGCGCGAGCTACGAAGCGGCCGCGAGCAGGGTCTCGCTCCGACGGAGGTAATCGCGTGCACCGACCGAGCGCCAGAACGCACGCGAGCGCTCGAGCTGTGCGTTCGCCTCCGCCTGCCGGCCGTTCTCGATCAGCCACTCTCCTCCCCAGAGCCGAGCCTCCGCGGCGACGGAGATGGCGCCGATCCGCTCAAGTGTCGAGGCAGCCTCATGGATGTCGCGCCGCATCAGCGACGTTGTCGCGTCGAGCCACGGGACATCGAGCGGAGAGCTCTCGATCGCACCCTTCAGCCGTGCCTCGCTGTCGCTCGACCACGCAGCGAACCACGCGTCGAGGATCCAGGTCTCGACGTAGCCGGATCGTGTGCGTGTCCAGGCGTCCAGGAGGTCGTCCGCGATTCGTGCCGCATCTTCGTTCTCACCGAGCTCGGCGTGGAGACGTGCGCGGAGCGCGAGCGGACCGCAGAGGCTCTGGAAGACGTTGCTTCCCTGGACGAGTTCGACAGCCCGCTCCGCGTCGACGATGGCACTCGCCACATCTCCCTCGGCGAGCAGCATCCGGGCCCGGCAGACGCGCGTCTGGGGCTGGATCCAGAACGGTGACTCCTCGAAGCCGCGAATGAGCTCGTCGGCAAGCTGACGCGCCTCCTCCCACTCGCCCGCGAGCATGTGGTCTCCCGCGATCTCCGTCCCGAGCCAGCCCGCCGACTCCTCGAAACCGATCTCCTGCGCAATCTGGAACGCTTCGCGATGCAGCTCGGCCGACCGCCGGAGCTCACCCTGAACGGTGAGGACGGAGGCGAGATTGCCGCAAGCACGAAGGTAGTCGGGCCCGCCGGCTCCGCGCGCGATCTCCCGACTCTCTTCGAGATTCGCGAGGCCAGCGTTGTCACCCATTGCAGTGCGAGCGACACCGACGCTGTTCAGGATGTGCGAACGCATGTCGTCCCGCCCGAGCTTCTCGGCCAGGGCGAGCGCCGGACGACCGAGCGCGACGGCACGATCGTTCTCGTCGGCCAGCATTGCGAAGCGCGCCAGATTCGCGAGCACTCGGAGCTTGGCGCTGTCGTCGCTCATACGGTCCGCCAGGCCCTCGGCGACTCTGAAGTGCTCGTCCGACCCAGGATGGTCGCCACGCAACCAGCGGTATTCACCGAGCAACATCTCCGTTCGCGCGGCGTCGTGCACGTCACCTGCAAGGAGCGCTTCTCGAGCCCGAAGGAGCCGCCCGTCGCTGGTGACGTCGACGTACACCGCCGCCTCGGCGTGCTCCAGGACGAGCCGCGGCCAATCCGGATCGGCCTCCGGCGTCAGCTCCACGGCCGCCTCGAAGAACCGCACGGCATTCGTGAATGCATTGAGCGCGACGGCATGCCGACCGGCGTCGCGGAGCGCGAGACGCGCGCGGCCGGTGACAGCAGTCGCGTCGCGACCCGCCGCGCGCGTGTACTCGAGAGCGCTCGTGTAGTGATGGGCGAGCAGCTCGGCCGCGTCTTTGCCGCGAACGTTCCCCTCGATCCACTCCGCCACCCGCTCGTGCCTGTCTGCACGCGTCGCACGCGGGATCTGCGCGTAGGCGACGTCTCGCACGAGGACGTGACGGAATGCGTACTGAAGCTCGCCCTCCACCGACGATCGCCGCTCGCGCCGTACGAATTCCTTGCGCTCGAGCGCTCGAAGCGCTTCGTCGATCGCGGACGCGTCTCGATCGGCGATCAGCGCGCCCGGCCAGAACACCTTCCCGAGCACCGCGGCGTCCTGGAGCAGCTCCTTCTCCTCACGCGCCAGCGAATCGAGGCGTGCGGAGATGAGACCCTGAACCGAATCGGGAACGTCGAGCTCGCCGTCGTCCGGCAGATCTCCGCGCTCCTCCACCATCCGCGCGAACTCCTCGGCATACAGTGGATTGCCGCCGGCACGCGCCAGGACGGCCGCCTGCACGTCTGCAGGAAGGACGGATCGCTCGAGGATCGCGTGGACGAGCTCGGCCGTCTCCGTTTCGGACAGCGGCGCGAGCGACAGCGTTGCGGCATTCGTCTTGCCGCCGCCCCAGTGAGGACGGCGCGCCAGGAGCTCGGGTCGCGCTGTCGCGACGACCAGGAGCGGCACGTCCGTGGCCCAGTCGACCAGGGAATCGACGAAGTCGAGCAGGCCGTCGTCGGCCCAGTGGAGGTCCTCGAAGACCAGGACGGTCGGGCGCTCCGCGGCGAGCCCCTCCACGAAGCGGCGCCACGCCGCGAACGCATCGCCGCGCCGGTCGCCGCCGGAGGTGTCGTCCGGTATTCCGACGAGCGGCTGCAACATCGTTCGCAGCCACTCGATCTCCTGCTCGCTGCAGACCCGCGCGACCGTCTCGCGAAGCTTCGACTGCGCGACCTGAGCGGAGTCGCTCTCGAGAATCCCGGCCTCTGCCTTGACCATCTCGCCGAGGGCCCAGTAGCTCACGCCTTCGCCGTACGGAAGCGAGCGTCCCTGGCGCCAGCGGGTCAGCTCGGGCTCGGCCTCGATCCGAGCCGACAGCTCCTGCACGAGCCTGCTCTTCCCCATTCCCGGAACACCCACGACCGTCACGAGCTGCGGCTCGCGCTCGGCGCGCGCGCGGTCCAACGCGTCGAGCAACTGGTCGAGCTCGCGGCGGCGACCGACGAGCCGGATCGCCGGCTTCAGGTCGACGTCGACACCGAACAACGAGTGCGCTGCCACCGCCTCCCAGGCCGGCACGGGCTGCTCTTTTCCTTTTGCGACGACAGCCTCCCGCGCCTCGTAGTCGATGCGCTGCTCGGTCGCACGGAACGTCTTTTCACCGACGAGGATGCCGTTGACCGGGGCGGCAGTCTGGAGGCGGGCTGCGGTGTTGACGACGTCGCCGGCAACCAGTCCCTCACCCGTCTCAGCGCCCGCGCCGATGCTCACGAGCGCCTCGCCGGTGTTCACCGCGAGCCGCACCTCGACGCCATACTCGCCCACCGCCCACTCCCGGATCGCCAGCGCCGCCCGCACCGCGCGCTCCGCGTCGTCCTCGTGAACCCGAGGCGCGCCGAACACCGCAACGACCGCGTCGCCGATGAACTTCTCGACGGTGCCACCATGGCGCTCGAGCTCAGAGCGGACACGACCGTGGTACGACGACAACTCGGCACGCACGTCCTCCGGATCCATCCGCTCCGCCCGCGCCGTCGACCCGACCAGGTCGCAGAACACGACCGTGACGACCTTGCGCTCCTCCACAGGTCGCGAAGCGGACGCGAGCCGTGCTCCGCACTCCGAGCAGAATTTTGCGTCCGGTGAATTCTCCGAGCCGCAGACTGCGCACGTCACCACGGCCGAAGCGTACGCTGCCGCGGCTCAGGCGTAGACCTGGCCGACCTCATCCCGTGCGGGTGAGGCCAAGCCTCGACAAGCCGAGTTAGTCTCGGGGCGGGGTCGTGGACGAGACTCGGCAGGCGAAGCACGCCTGCCGGGAACGGAGGCCGCCATGAGCAGCACTGTCGAGACCGCCACAGCCATCCGTCCGTTCGAGGTCGATGTTCCCGAAGAGGAACTGGCCGACCTCCGCAGGCGCATTGCGGCAACGCGGTGGCCCGAGAAGGAGACCGTCACAGACGCGACACAGGGCGTGCAGCTGGCGACGATGGAGGCGCTCGTCGGCTACTGGGCCAACGACTACGACTTCGGAAGGGTCGAGGCGCGACTGAACGCCTTTCCGCAGTTCATCACCGACATCGACGGCCTCGACATCCACTTCATTCACGTTCGGTCGAAGCACGACGATGCGTTGCCGCTCATCATCACGCACGGCTGGCCCGGCTCCGTCATCGAGATGCTGAACGTCATCGGCCCGCTCACCGACCCGACAGCACACGGGGCCAGCGCGGAGGACGCGTTCGACGTCGTCGTTCCGTCGATTCCGGGCTACGGGTTCTCAGGCAAGCCCACCGAGTCAGGGTGGGATCCCGTCCACATCGCTCGGGCCTGGATCATGTTGATGGAGCGCCTCGGGTACACGCGGTACGTCGCCCAGGGCGGGGACTGGGGTGCGCAGATCACCGACGTGATGGGTGCGGAGGCGCCTCCGGAGCTGCTCGGGATTCACTCCAACATGCCGGGGACGCTTCCTCCCGACGTCTCGAGAGCGCTGACCTCGAACATCCTCGGAACGGGCCACCCGCGACCCTCCGGCATGTCGGCCGACGAGAGCCGCGCGTACGACCAGTTGAGCTCCCTCTTCACGAAGGGCTTCGGCTACGCACTGGAGATGTCGACCCGTACCCAGACGCTGTACGGACTCGCGGACTCGCCGGTCGCTCTCGCATCATGGATGCTCGACCACGACGCGCGCAGCTACGCGGATATCGCGCGCGCCTTCGCCGGCGACCCGGTGGGCAGCCTGACGCGGGACGAGGTCCTCGACAACATCACGATGACCTGGCTGACGAACACCGGGATGTCCTCGGCCCGGCTCTACTGGGAGAACACGCTCGGCTTCTTCGACATCAAGGGCACGACCGTCCCCGCCGCGGTGACCGTCTTCCCGAACGAGCTGTACCAGGCACCGCGGAGCTGGACCGAGAAGGCGTATCCCAACCTCATCTATTTCAACGAAGTGGACAGGGGAAATCACTTCGCGGCGTGGCAGGAACCGGAGCTCTTCACGACGGAACTGCGGGCCGCGTTCACGTCACTGCGCTAGAGGAGGCTGTCATGAGCACGACCGTCGACACCACCACCGACGTCCGACCTTTCCACCTTGACATTCCCGATGACAAACTGACCGATCTTCGCCGGCGCATCGCCGCGACACGCTGGCCGAGCAAGGAGCTCGTCGCAGACCGCTCGCAGGGGGTGCAGCTGGAGCCGCTCGAGGAGCTCGCCCGCTACTGGGAGACCGACTACGACTGGCGCAAGGTCGAGGCAAAGCTGAACGCCTTGCCGCAATTCATCACCGCGATCGACGGAGTGGACATCCACTTCATCCACGTGACGTCGCGTCACGAGGACGCGCTGCCGCTGATCATGACGCACGGCTGGCCCGGCTCGGTGGTCGAGCTCCTCGAGGTCGTCGGCCCGCTCACCGATCCGACGGCACACGGCGGCAGCGCCGACGACGCGTTCCATCTCGTGCTCCCGTCGATCCCGGGCTACGGCTTCTCCGGCGAGCCGAAGGAGGTCGGCTGGGACCCCGGTCGCACGGCGCAAGCGTGGGCGAAGCTGATGGAGCGCCTCGGCTACACGAAGTACGTCGCCCAGGGCGGCGACGTCGGCGCGAGCATCACCGACGCGATGGGCCGCCAGGCGCCCGAGGGGCTCGTCGGCATCCACACGAACTTGCTCGTGACGGCACTGGGCATCCCTCAGCCGACCGAATCCGAGCAGGAACGGTCGGCCGCCGACGCCCTGGCCTCATTCAGGGCCAGCGGCTTCGGCTACTTCCTCGAGCAGGCCACGCGGCCCCAGACGATCGGCTACGCACTGCTGGACTCACCCGTCGCCCTGGCGGCGTGGATGCTCGACCACGACACGGACAGCTACTACAAGATCTCCCGCGCCTTCCTCGGCGAGGAGCCGGCGGGCAATCTCACGCCCGACCACGTCCTCGACAACATCACTGTCTATTGGCTGACGGGCACCGGGGCGTCGGCGGCCCGGTCGTACTGGGAGAGCGGACGAGCCCAGGCTCTTGCGACAGCCGCCGGCAAGGCTCCTCCGCAGGTCTCGATCCCCGTCGGCTTCACGACGTTCCCCGACGAGATCTTCCGGGCCCCGCGCAGCTGGGCGGAGAAGAGCTACCCCACCCTCGCCTACTTCAACGAGGTCGACAGGGGCGGCCACTTCGCCGCCTGGGAAGAGCCGGACCTCTTCGCCACGGAGATGTCGGCCGCCTTCAAGTCACTGCGCTGAACGGGAGCTGGAGTGAGCAGGTTCAGTGCACGGGGTCATCTCGAGGGGGCGACCGGTTGGGTCAACTCGCCCCCTCTGACGGATGACGACCTGCGAGGGAAGGTCGTCCTCGTCAACTTCTGCACGTACACGTGCATCAACTGGCTTCGCCAGCTGCCGTACGTCAGGGCATGGGCTGAGCGTTACGCCAATCACGGGCTCGTCGTCATCGGCGCGCACACGCCGGAGTTCGACTTCGAGCGAGACCCTCAGAACGTTCGGACCGCTCTGGAAGCGATGCGCATCGACCATCCGATCGCGATCGACAGCAGCTACGCGATCTGGAACGCCTTCGAGAACCGATACTGGCCTGCGCTCTACTTCGTCGACGCGACCGGCCGCATTCGTCACGAGCGCTTCGGCGAGGGCGACTACGACGGCTCGGAGACCACCATCCGGGAACTGCTCGAGGAGGCCGGCGCCGACGACCTCGGTGCTTCCGTCGACGACGTCGGAGGCGAAGGCATCGAGGCTGCTGCCGACTGGGACAGCCTTCAATCGCCGGAGACGTATCTGGGGTTCGACCAGACACAGAGCTTTGCGTCGCCGGGAGGCTTCACGCGGAGACGGCCTCACGTCTACGAGGCTCCGGGTGAGCTGAGCCTGAATGAGTGGGCGCTGGACGGAGACTGGACCGCAGAGCCACACGCCGTCTTCTCGAACGACGCGGCGGCCGGCATCGCCTTCCGCTTTCACTCCCGCGACGTCCACCTGGTCCTGGCGCCGCAAGACGGAACAGTGCGGTTCCGAGTACTGCTCGACGGCGAGCCGCCGAACGGTGCGCACGGGGACGATGTGGACGGGGATGGCAACGGCACCGCCGATCAGCAGCGCACCTATCAACTCGTGCGCCAGCCCGGCCAGATCTCCGAGCGGACGTTCGAGATCACGTTCGATGCGCCGCGCGTCGGCGCGTATTGCTTTACGTTCGGTTAGCCAACAGGAGGGAAAGAGCGATGCCGCCGATCTCACGCGGCTTCCGCGGAAGACGAAGAGAAGGCGCGGACGCCGCCCGCATACCGCCGGGTCAGTACGTCACGCCGGATTACCCGGTGCTCTCCGCGGGCCCGACCCCGCACACGCCGCTCGACCGCTGGGACTTCTCGATCGCCGGCGAGGTGGACGAGCCGCGCCGCTGGACGTGGGAGGAGTTCCGCGCCCTCCCGAGCGAGGAGATCACCCGCGACATCCATTGCGTGACCAAGTGGTCCAAGCTCGACACCGTCTGGGAAGGCGTCTCCGTCGACACGCTGCTCGACGGCCTCGATACGTCGGCCGAGTACGTGGTGCAGTCCTCAGACGGTGGGTACACGACCAACCTGCCTCTCGAAGACGTCACAGGCGGCAAGGCCTGGGTCGTGTTCGGGTACGACGGTGAGCCGCTCGATCCCGAGCACGGCGGCCCGGCTCGGATGCTCGTCCCGCACCTCTACTTCTGGAAGAGCGCGAAGTGGGTGCGCGAGCTGCGTCTCCAGGCCTTCGACGAGCCGGGCTTCTGGGAAGTCAACGGCTACCACAACTACGGCGACCCGTGGCGAGAACAGCGCTACTGGGGCGACTGACCTGGCAGCTCGCGGAAGTCGTCGACGTCGTCGTCGAGACTCCGCGCGTCAAGACGATCGCCTTCGACGTTCCCGGCTGGCCCGGCCACCGGGCGGGACAGCACGTCGACATCCGCCTCACCGCAGAGGACGACTACCAGGCGGAGCGCAGCTACTCGATCGCGTCCGCTCCGGAAAGCGTGCGACTCAAGCTGACGGTCGAGCGCCTCGACGACGGCGAGGTGTCGCCCTACCTGACAGACGAGCTACGGCAGGGTGACCAGATCGAGCTGCGCGGCCCGATCGGTGGCTACTTCGTGTGGGAGGCGTCGCAGGGAGGTCCGCTGCTCCTCGTCGCGGGCGGATCGGGAGTCGTGCCGTTGATGGCGATGATCCGCCACCGCGCCGTTGCCGGCAGCGACGCAGAGACACGACTCCTCTTCTCGTCACGCAGCTGGGACGACATCATCTACCGCGAAGAACTCGAACAACTCGGCGGGAACGGCCTCAACGTCGTGCACGCGTTGACGCGTATGCAGCCACCCGATTGGACGGGTTACCAGCGACGTGTCGATACGGAGATGCTGGCGGAGGTCGGCCCGGCCGCGAACGAGCGCCCGGTTGCGTATGTCTGCGGCCCGACTCCGTTCGTCGAGGCCGTGGCAACGGCGCTCGTGCAGCTCGGACACGAGCCCCACCGGATCAAGACCGAGCGCTTCGGAGCGACGGGAGGCTGAGAATGGACGCACAGATGCTGGACGGCAATGCGATCGCCGGTCTACTCCAGGAGGTGTTCTCGGCGGAGATGACGACCGCGCTCGGAACCTGCGGGGGGTGCGGCGCGACCGAGGCGATGGGTGCGGTGCACGTCTACCGCGGCGCGGGATTCGTGCTCCGCTGCCCACACTGCACCAACGTCCTCGCGAAGATCACCAAGAGCGAGACCCGCTTGTGGATCGCACTCCCGGGAATGCGAACGCTCGAGATCGCGTCGTAACGCCGTTTCTACGGCCGCGCCGGAGCGTCCGCAGCAGGCGGCAGAGCCATCGAGGCGCGAAGCGACACGAGGGGCGCCGACGGCACGGTGATGAATCCGCGGGTCGGTCGATCGAGATCGAATGTGACGAGGAGCAGAAGCGTCACGAGCCCGGCAGCGGCGAGCATCGCGAAAAGACCGCGGCCGAGGATCGAGATGTGGAGCGCGAGCAGGCTGAGGGCAGCCGCAGCGCCGAACACCTCCAGGACGAGAACAGAGCCCGGAACCCGGTTATTGAGCGCGGACAATCGCGCCGCCTGCGAGTCGATCGTGTCGTTGAGAGTGTCGACGTAGAGTCGCGGAGCGCTCGCGAGCGGGGCCGCCCCGATCGCCTGACCGGCGAGACCCCAGAGGCGCCGCTGGACGAGGCCTTCCCGGGCGGTCGTGCGTCGCATCCCGGCGCTCTCCGGCACTTCTCGCGAGATCTGCAATGCGAGGTCGGTGTAATGGCGGAGGAGTACGAGCGAACGGCTTCGTGACGGCTCGCCGATCAACTGCGCACGGAGATAGGTCGTCCCGATGGCATTCGCCTCGGTGACCATCGCGCTGCGGCGGTTCTCGTAGCGGCCGACCGCGAGCGTCAGTCCAAAGGCGAGGATCAGGCCGACAACGCCGAGAATCGCAGCCTGCAGCACTCCGAACGGCTCTCGTAACGCGGCCTGATGCTTCCGCAGGTAGCGCCCCGTGATGTAGCCGGCGACGGTGGCCGTCCCGATGATCGCGAGGAGAATGAGCGCGACGGCCCAGCTGGGGATGGAGAAAAAGATGCCTCACGATTGCAGTCGCCCCGGCTGACCAGGCTCCCGCGAGATCGCGGGCGGGAAGGGGTTGACGCTCTTTGGCGTCCTCGTTCGAGAGAGGAAGCCTGTGCTATCTACGCAACCATGAGCGACGCCGTGTCCAACCTGAGCGAGCGGGAAATCGCCGAGCTGTCCGCCCTGGCCGACGGAACCCTGCCGCCGGACCGACTGGCGGAGGTCAAGGCACGCGTTGCGGCTTCGCCCGAGCTCCAGGAGCTCGTCCAGCGGCAGCGACTGGCGCTGACGGCAACCCGGTCTCTGTCTGAGGAGCAACCGTCCGCGTCGCTGACCCTGACGGTGGAGTCACTCGGACGAGGGCGAACCGCTCACCGCTCCCGGGGGCTCATTCCGCGCGTGGCCGCAGGACTGGCCGTCGTGACCGCAGCCGTGGCCGTCGTAGTGCTGACGGGAGGGCCGGGCGGTCCGACGGTCGCCGACGCTGCGCGGCTCGCCGAGCAGACGCCCAACGAGCCTGCGCCAGCCGCCGTGAGCCCGACGAACCTGGGGCTCGGCGTCGAAAGGGTGGCGTTTCCCAACCTGGCCGACGCGTTCGGCTGGAAGGCGCTGGGAGTCCGTCACGCCAAGGTCGACGGGCGCACCGCAACGGTCGTCTTCTACGGCAAGGGCGACAGGCGGATCGCCTACGTGATCGTCGGAGGAGCCGGGCTCCCGAAACCGGCCGCGTCACAAACCAGCGGCAGGAGTGGCGTCGAGTATCGAATGCTCCGGGTGAACGGCCGTCTCGCCGTGACGTGGCGGCGCGGCGGCCACACGTGCATCCTCGTCGGCCAGGCGACCTCGGGGGAGCTCCTCCGGCTCGCAAGCTGGCCGCTCACGTCTCGCTGAGCAACCCTGCGACGCGGTCGCGCGCGCGGAACAGCCGGCTTGTGAGCGTCCCTTCAGGGACGCCGAGCGCCCGAGCGGCCTCAGGATATGAGAGCCCGGCGACGTCGACCGCGACGAGCGCCTCGCGGAAGTCGTCCGGCAACTGGGCGATCGCCGCAAACACACGCCGCGTCTCGGTCGCCTCGGCGGGGTCGTCGCTCGGGCGCGATGCGGCCGCTTCCTCGTCGAGCTCCGACGTGGCGGGACGGCGGCTCGCAGCTCGGCGCTGGCTCACGAGCGTGTTCCGCAGAGCCCGCAGGAGATAGCCGACGTCGTCCTCGCCGCGCAACAGGCGGGGACGGGCGAGCACACGCGCGTACGTCTCCTGGACGAGATCCTCCGCCTCCTCCCGCGAACGAGTCCAGGCGCGGGCGGCACGGTAGAGGCGCGGCAAGTGCTCAACCGCGCGATCGGGATCCAGTCTGCGCAGAGCCATCAGAGCCGGGAAGGAATCGGCCCAAGTGGGCGTCGGTCATCACTAAGAAGCAGAGCCATCGAGATTAGGAGGTCAACCGATGAAACGATTGCTGATCGCCGGAATCATCCTCGGCGCCGCCGTAATGGCCGGTGTCGCGATCGCAGCCTCGACCGGCAGCGGGAATGCGAAGAGCGGGGCCTTCGTCGTCTTCGCCCGGCAGGTCCCGGGCGCAGGAAAGGTCCTGGTCGACGCCAAGGGCCGTGCGCTGTACAGAAACGACCAGGAGCGCGCCGGCATGGTGCTTTGCACCGGCGCCTGCGCGTCGATCTGGAAGCCCCTGCTCGTCCGCGGCACGCCGAAGGCCAAGGGTGTTCGCGGCACATTGGCGGTTCATCGCCGTGCGGGCGGAGCCCGGCAGGTCACCTACAACGGCAAGCTGCTCTACACGTTCGCCCTGGACAAGCCGGGAATGGTGACGGGGAACGGCGCCAGGGACGCCTTCGGCAGCCGCCACTTCACGTGGCACGTCGTTCGTCCGATCGGAGCCACGAGCCCGCCGCCTCCGACCTCCACGAACCCCCCGCCGTACCCGGGCTACTAACCGGGACTGGGTGGCGCCGCGGCCCGCGGCGTCACCCAGCTACGGTCTCGGTCGTGGAGTACGTGAATCTCGGCGCTACCGGCCTGCGCGTCTCGCGCGTCTGCCTGGGAATGATGAGCTTCGGCGAGCACGAGAGCCGCAAGTGGGCGCTCGACGAGGCCGCAGCCGAGCCGATCGTCAGGCGAGCAGTCGAGGGCGGGATCGTCTTCTTCGACACCGCCGACGTGTACAACGGCGGGCAGAGCGAGGTCGTCACCGGCCGTCTGCTGCGCAAGCTCTTCGGCATGCGCGAGGAGTACGTCGTCGCGACGAAGGTGCGTGGGCGGACGATGCCGGGGGAGAACGGACAGGGCCTCTCCCGGAAGCACATCCTCGCCTCGATCGACGCGTCGCTGCAGCGCCTCGAGCTCGACTACGTCGACCTCTATCAGATCCACCGCTGGGACACGGCGACACCGATCGAGGAGACGATGGAAGCACTCCACGACGTCGTGAAGTCAGGCAAGGCGCGCTACATCGGCGCGAGCAGCATGTGGGCGTGGCAATTCGCGAAGGCACAGCACGTCGCGGCGACGCCGTTCGTGTCGATGCAGAACCACTACAACCTGATCTACCGGGAGGAGGAGCGGGAGATGATCCCGCAGTGCCAGGACGGAGGCATCGGCGTGATCCCGTGGAGCCCGCTCGCACGCGGGTTGCTGGCCCGGGCCGGCACCTCGGCGGACGGATCGGCTCGTGCGACCAGCGATCCGTTCCGCGACTCGCTGTACAGCGAAGACCTCGACACTCCCGTCATCGAGCGGCTGGCCGAGGTGGCGTCTGAGCGGGGCGTCCCACCGGCGCAGGTCGCGCTCACGTGGCTCCTCCACAAGCCAGGAGTCACCGCTCCGATCGTCGGCGCCACCAAGCTCGAGCATCTCGAGGACGCCCTCGCGGCCGAAGCGCTCACCCTGAGCGAGGACGAGGTCCGCCGGCTCGAAGAGCCGTACGTCCCGCATCCCGTCTCGGGAATCGAGATCTAAGCGACTTCAAACCGAATCTTTACGCCGCCCGAACAGGGCGGTGCCTAGGTTTCGCCGAAGACGGGAACGTCTGCGGTTTACGTCCTGCCATGGGGGTGACATGAAGATTCACGTTGCGGCACTCGTCGTCGTGCTGGCACTCGCTTTGCTCGTGCCGGCTGGCGCTTCGGCTTCGAGACAGATTCAGTACGGCGTCCAGGACGACGCCTGGCTGCTCTACGGCCCGGAGGCGCCCGCGAAGCGCATCCAGATCCTGCAGCGCCTCGGCGTCGACGTCGTGCGTCTGACACTGCGCTGGGACACGGTGGCGCCGACCGAGCCGGCCGACCCGCGCAACCCGGACGATCCCGCGTACCACTGGGAGCTGTACGACTCGATCCTTCAGCGCCTGCGCGCGGCGCACATCTCCGTGCTCCTGTCGTTGTGGGGGACACCGGAGTGGGCGAACGGCGGTCGGACGCCGAACTACCTCCCCACAGCCTCCACGTCGCTCGCGTCGTTCGCATACGCGGCCTCGACGAAGTACCCCTGGATCACGCGCTGGACGATCTGGAACGAGCCGAACGTCCGGCTCTTCCTCATCCCGAACTCGCCGACGCTGTACACCACGCGCCTGCTGAATCCCGCATACCGCGCACTGAAGTCGGCGAACACGCGCAATCTCGTCGCGGGCGGCGTGACCTCGCCCCGCAAGACGCCGAGCGGCGTGTCGCCCATCGCATGGATCCGCGGCATGCGCGCGGCGCACGCACGACTCGACGCGTATGCACAGAACCCGTATCCGGTCCGCCCAGGGGAGACGCCGACGAGCGGTGGCTGCTGGCGCTGCACCGAGATCACGATGGCGACGCTCCCGAAGCTCATCGCCGAGGTCAAGCGGGATTTCGGCACGCAAACGCGGATCTGGCTGACCGAGTATGGCTACAACTCGAAGCCCCCGAGCAAGTGGCTCGGCGTCTCGAACGCGCTGCAGGCGCGGTACGTCGGCGAGGCGGCGCTGCGCGCGTATCTGTCCACGCGTGTCGACCTGCTCATCCACTTCCTCGTCCGCGACGAGCCGAACGCAACTCGGTGGACGAGCGGCTTCTACACGAGCCGCGGCAAGGTCAAGCCGTCGTTCGCCGCGTACGCCCTGCCGTTCGCGCAGGTCTCGCGCAAGGGCACGCGGACGTCCGTCTGGGGACAGGTCCGTCCGCGGTCGGGGCCCCAGCCGTACCGGCTCCAGCAACTCCGCGGCGGCCGCTGGCAGTGGGTCGGGAAAACGCAGCTCACGACCCGCGGCGGCTATCTGAACCGAGTGGTCACCGCCTCACCCGGCGCGCGCCTGCGCGTGTGGTCGCCGCGCGACCGGCGCTACAGCACCATCGTGACCGTGAGATAACCCGCCTCATGGAACAGGCCGAACTCGAGGCCGCGCACTGCTGGGAAGCAGACGACCGCGTGCCGGGACGTCCGGAGATGACGGAGTTCCGCCGCCGTATCCGCTACCACCAAAGCCAATGGCGTGAGGCTCACGGCCATCCGATCGGCTCGCAGCCGATCGCGCCGCGAGGCGACGGCAAGCCAGTCCGGCCCGTCGGCAGCCGTCTCCCGCTCGACTACGCCCGCGAGACCGGCGCGAACTTCGTCACGGCAGGCGCGCTCGAAGCCGCGCGGGCGCGGACGTCCGTCGCCGAGCCGCACCAGAGCTTCGATCACCAGCGGTTCTGGGCCGAGCTCCTCTGGTCGCCGCCGCTGGCGGTCAACCTCTTCGGCGACCTGGCCGGCGACCTCGCGCTCGCGGACCGCGCAGCTCACACCTGGTGGCCCGACGCGGCCGGGACGGTGTCCGCGGTCCGCTTCGAACACTCGCCCGGGCGCTTCGATCCCGACTACCTCAACAGTCTGCGCGCGTTCGACGCCGCGTTCGTGCTCGATGTCGACGACGGGACGCAGGGGGTCGTCGCGGTGGACGTCAACTACCACGAGTGGATGAAGCCCGAGACTCCGAAGCCGGAGAACCTCAAGCGGTACGTGGAGGTGGCGCAGAGATCCGGTGCGTTCAAGCGCGACGCGCTCGGCTCGCTGAAAGGACGGAGCGGGCTCGCCGTGATGTGGCTCGAGCACCTCCTGCTGCTGTCGATGCTCCAGCACCCGAGCGGAGCGTGGAACTGGGGCCGCTACGTCGTCGTCCATCCCGCCGGCAATGTCGACGTCGCCGACGGGTGCGCTCGCTATGCCGATCTGCTCGCCGACGTGTCAACGTTCTCCTCGATGACCATGGAGGAGCTCCTCGATAAGGATGCGCTGCCGCCGCGGACGGCCGGCGCAGTCCGCGGGCGCTACCTCAGCGCTTGATCCGCGTCGAGACACTCACCGACGGTGGCCAGACGTCGCTGGACATCGCGCGGAAGATCGCAACGTTCGTCGACGGGGCGAAGGAGACGCTCGAGCTCGCGCTCTACGACCTCCGTCTCCACGACGAGACGGCCGACATCGTCAAGGGCGCGCTCGTCGCGGCGCACGAGCGAGGCGTCAACGTCCGGCTCGTCTACAACCTCGACGAGGAGGACCAGCGTCCGCCTGTGCCTCCTCCCCCGAAGACCGAGCCGCCGCTCGTCGAGTCCCTCCCGTTCGAGACCGCTGCCGTTCCGGGCTGGCCCGACCTCATGCACCACAAGTACGTCGTCCGCGATCGCGACGCGGTCTGGACCGGGTCGACGAACTGGACGGACGACTCATGGACGCGCGAGGAGAACGTCATCGTCGTCGTCGAGTCGAGCGGCATCGCGATTCGCTACCAGGACGACTTCGCGCAGCTCTGGAAGAAGCGTCGTGTCGCGAAGGCGGGCAGAGTCTCGACCGACCCGATCCGCGTCGGGGACGTCGACGTTCGCACGTGGTTCTCGCCGAAGCGGGGCGAGCGCCTCGCCCACCGCATCGCCGACGTCGCTGCACAGGCCGAGCGCCGTGTCCGTGTCGCCTCGCCCGTCATTACCTCGGGCCCGATCCTCGGGACGCTCGCCGAGATCGCCGCGGACGGCCGGATCGACCTCGCCGGCGTCGTCGACTCCACCCAGATCCACGAAGTGCTCGAGCAGTGGCGCCGCAACGGGAACATCACGTGGAAGGCGCCGTCCCTGAAGTTCCTGATGGCCCGCGGGAACTTCACCGGTAAGCGATCGACGCCGTACGCGCCGGGCTCCGTCCACGACTACATGCACGCGAAGGTGACCGTCGCCGACGACACGGTGTTCATCGGCAGTTTCAACCTCTCCCACTCCGGCGAGACGAACGCCGAGGACGTACTGGAGCTCCACGACCCACAGCTCGCCGACCGAATGGCGGCCTTCGTGGACGAGATCCGCGCGAAGTACCCGGCGTTGTCGTTGGACTAGCGCACGACGGAGAAGCGGGCGCAGGCGAAGTCGCCGTTCCGTCCCAGCTCCTCCAGCTGCAGCTCGATATGCCGAGGGAGCAGCGGCGCTCCCTCGCTCAGCGTGACCGGCGCGATCGTCACGAGCACCTCGTCCAACAGGCCCGCGTCGGCGAACTGACCCGCGAGGTCGCCGCCGCCGACGATCCAGACGTTCTTGCCGCCGGCCGCATCGACCATCCTGAGGTGAACGTCGGCGACGTCGTCGCTCGTGAGCTCGATCGGCGCGTTCGGGACGACCGGGAGGTCGCGATGCGTGAACACCCACGACGGCTGCTCGTAGGGCCACTTCCACTCGGAGCGTTCCAGATCCTTGAACTCGTGGTTCAGGATCCACGCGTAGGTCGTCGACCCCATCGCGAGCGCCCCGACGTCGGCGATGAACCCTTGGTAGTTCAGCGGCCCCTGGTCGTCCCGCTTGCGGCTGAACAGCCAGTCCAGGTTCTCTCCGGGGCCGGCGATGAAGCCGTCCAACGTGGTCGCGGTGTAGTACTGCGTGAGCCCCACGCGGGCCCGGCCGGACTAACGGTTGACGAGCTCGCGCGGGTTCGGCAGCGGCGTCAGCACAGGCTCGACGCGCTCGCGCAGATGCTCGTAGTCCGGCGGCAGCGAGAGACGCTCGCCGAGCGTCTCCAACGGCTCGTCCACCGTGAAGCCGGGCCCGATGGTCGCGATCTCGAAGAGCACGCCGCTCGGCTCGCGGAAGTAGATGGACTTGAAGTAGAAGCGGTCGATGACCGGCGTCGGATGCGCGCCGCTCGCGGCGACGCGCTGCTGCCATGCCTCATGCTCGTCCGGCGGCGAGGACCAGGCCACGTGGTGCACGGTGCCGGCGCCCTGGCTCCCCGGCTCGGCGGGAGGCGCGTCGTACGCGTACCACGAGCCGCGCTTCTCGCCACGGATCTCCCACTCCGCGTTGCCGATCGGCTCGAAGGACAGCGTCTCCTCGAGGAACGACTTGCTCGGCGCGACATCCGCGTAGGCGCGCACGCCGTCGAACCCCTGGATCGCAAGCTCGGCGGGAATGCCCGGATTGTCGGCGATCAGCGGCTCGTCCTGCGTCTCGACCGCGGAGATCTCGAGCCCGAGGCTCTCGGGGTCGGTGAAGCGAAGCGTGCTGCCCGCGCGCTCGACCTCGACGCCCTCGTTCGCGAGCCGGTCAGCCCAGAAGTCGAGCGCATCGTCGGAGCCGACGCGGAACACGATCGTGTGCACCATGCCTCGTCCCGCTCGCCCGGGGCGCGCATTCGGGTACTCGAAGAACGTCAGGTCGCTGCCGGCGCTCCCTTTCTCGTCCGCGTAGAAGAGGTGATAGACGGTCGGGTCGTCCTGGTTCACGGACTTCTTCACGAGGCGCATTCCCATGACGCGAACGTAGAAGTCCACGTTGCCCGGCGCGTCGCCGGTGATGCACGTGATGTGGTGGATGCCCTCGAACTTCATCGTCGCAGGGACTCTAGCGCCGCCGTCATGATCCACGCATGGCCTTGACCGCCCAGGTTCGTCAGGCCGCCGGCGAGCCCGACGGCGCACTCGTCCTCTTCCACGGACGGGGCGCCGACGAGCACGATCTCTTCCCGCTCCTCGACGCGCTCGACCCGGAGCGGCGCCTCGCCGGCGCCACGCCACGCGGGCCGCTCTCGCTCCCTCCGGGTGGAGCGCACTGGTACGTCCTCGGCGGGATCGGGACGCCCGAGAGGACGACGTTCGACGCGAGCTACGCAGCGGCCACGGAATGGCTGGACGGCTTTCTCGCCGAGCACGGGCTCTCGCCTGATCGTCTCGTCCTCGGCGGCTTCTCGCAGGGCGGCGTCATGGCGTACTCCGTCGGCCTCGGCGCCGGGCGCCCGCGTCCGGCGGCCATTGCCGCCTTCAGCTCGTTCGTCCCCACGGTCGAGGGCTTCGAGCTGGATCTCTCGCCCCCGCTACCGCCCGTCGCGATCGGGCACGGCTCGCTCGATCCCGTCATCGGCGTCGAGTGGGGCCGGCGCGCGAAGGAGATCCTGGAAGGAGCGGGCGCGGAGGTGCTCTACCGCGAGACGCCGATGTACCACCAGATCGACCCGGACTTCGTCCGCGACGTCGCGGCCTGGATCGAGCAGATCATTCCTCAGCGTTGACGTAGGCCGCGAAGTTGAACCGCGCCTGGTCGAGGTCGAGCCCGAACTCGCCGAGGATCCAGGTCGACTCGAGAAACCGCGGTTCAGGCGCAGCGCCGACGGTTGCGGCGTAACTGCTCCAACGCCAGTCGGAGGGACGGGAGCAGAGCTGCGCACGGACGGGATTCCGGAGGATGTAGCGAGCCGTTGCGACCGTTTGCGCCTCGCTCTCGACGAGGACCGCGTGGTAGCGGCGGAAGACGCCGTGGCCGAGATGCTCGTGCCTCTTGTTGAACCAACGCATGTACTGGCCGTTGAGCCACTGGGCCCCGCGCGAGAGTGTCGCCTGCAGCGTGGTGACGAGCAGGTGGTAGTGGTTCCCCATCAGGCAGTAGGCGCCGACGACCCAGTCGTAGCGGGCGCAGGTCTCCTCGAGCAGGCTGAGGAAGCGGTGGCGATCCATCGCGTCGGCATACAGCGTCGAGCCGCGGACGCCGCGGTTCATGACGTGGTACACGGCGCCGGGGTACTGGATGCGCAGCGGGCGTGGCATGTGACCACCGTACGTCCGGGCCGCGACCGCGGGCCGTCGCGCACGCCTTTCGGCACACATCCGGCACGCGTGCGTCACGCAAAGGGGTCAGACCCAGGTTTTCGACCCTGTCGGGCTAGCCGACGCCGGCGAGGAGGAACGCGCGCTGTTCCTTGAGCATCTCGCGCGCGATGACGAGCCGTTGGATCTGATTCGTCCCCTCGTAGATCTGCGTGATCTTGGCGTCCCGCATCATCCGCTCGAGCGGGTACTCCTGGATGTAGCCGTAGCCGCCGAGCACCTGCACCGCGTCGGTCGTGACCTCCATCGCGACGTCCGTGCAGTAGAGCTTCGTCATCGCCGAGAGCTTCGTCAGCTCCGGGCCCTCGATGCCCTCGTCGACGGCCGCGCCGAACTTGTAGAGGAGCCCGCGCGCGGCCTCACACTTCGTCTCCATGTCGGCGAGCATCGCGGCAACGAGCTGGTGCTCGCCGATGGGCTTGCCCATCGTCTCGCGCGTCTTGGCGTACTCGAGCGCGTAGTCGGTCGCGCCCTGCGCGAGCCCGAGGCCCTGCGCCGCGACACCCGGACGTGAGCGGTCGAGGATGCGCATCGCGATCTTGAACCCCTCGCCCTCTTCGCCGAGGAGGTTCTCGACGGGGACGCGGCAGTCCTCGAAGACGAGCTCGCCGGTCGTTGATCCCTTGATCCCCATCTTCGGCTCGACGCGCGCGACCTCGAAGCCGGGCGAGTCGGCCTCGACGACGAACGCCGAGATCCCGGCGTGGCCGGTGTCAGGGTCGGTCTTGGCGAAGACGGTGTAGAGCTGAGCCACCCCCGCATTTGTGATGAACCGCTTGGAGCCGTCGAGGACGTACGCGTCTCCGTCGCGGCGCGCCGTGGAGCGCATCGCGGCCGAGTCGGAGCCCGAGCCGGATTCCGTCAGCGCGTAGGCACACAGCCACTCGCCGGACGCGAGGCGCGGCAGATAGCGCGCCTTCTGCTCGTCGTCTCCGGCGAGCTTGAGCCCGAGCGAGCCGAGCTCCTGGACGGCGAGGATGAGCGCGCTCGTCGCGCACACCTTCGCCACCTCCTCGATGGCGACGAGCGCGAGGAGCGTCCCCGTCCCGAGCCCTCCGTGCTCCTCCTCGAAGAGGAGCCCGAAGATGTCGTTCTCGCGAAAGAGCTCGACCACGTCCCACGGAAACTCGTGGCTCTCGTCGATCTCGGCCGCGCGCGGCGCGATTCGCTCGCGCGCCAGCTGCCGGACGAGGTCACGGAGCTCACGCTGCTCCTCGGTCAGCGGTTCGTACGCCACGGCGAAAAGTCTATGTTCCTGCGGGTGATCCTCGAGAACGGCGTCGTCCGGACGATGGAGCCAACGCTCCCCGTCGCGCGTGCGCTGGCGATCGCCGGCGACCGCGTCGCCGGCGGGATCGGCACCCACGAGGCCGCTGCTCGCCACGCCGGACCGGGTCGACCTGGGCGGGCGGTGCGTCCTCCCCGGCTTCTCCGACTCGCACGTCCACTTCCCCACCTGGGCACTCGCCCAGCGCCAGATCCGGCTCGAGGGAACCGCCTCCCTGGACGACGCTCTCGCACGGATCGCGACCGCCACGGCAGAGATCCAGCCCGGCCGCTGGCTCCGGGGCACCGGTTGGCGCTCGGGCGACTGGACGCCGCCCGTGGAGCCCACGAAGGAAGCGCTCGACCGCGTCACCGGCGACACGCCCGACCGCGCTGATGGCGCGCGACTACCACTCGCTCTGGCTCAACTCCGCGGCGCTCGCGCACGCGAACGGCGAGCTCGAGGTCGCCGGCGGCGTCGTCGAGCGCGACGAGAGCGGCGAGCCGACCGGCGTCCTCCGCGAGGAGTGCGCCTGGCACTTCCGGCGACACGTACGTGCGCCCGACCGAGGACGAGATGGTCGACGCGTCGCGCGAGGGTGTCCGCATCGCGATCGCGCGCGGGGTCACCTCGGTCCACGACAAGGACGGCTGGCTCGGCGCGCTCGGCGTCTGGCAGCGGCTTCGCGACGAGGGCTCGCTCCACCTGCGCGTCTGGCAGTCGATCCCGGCCGAGCAGGTGGACGACCTGCGCGTCGCTCCACATCCGGAGCGGCTCGGCGACGACCTCGTCCGCGTCGGCTACCTGAAGGCGTTCATGGACGGGACGCTCGGCTCGCAGACAGCGCGGATGCTGGACGGCTCCGGCGTGCAGATCACGAGCCGCGAGCAGCTCGCCGATTTCATCCGGCGCGGCGCCGCCGCCGGGCTCCCACGTGGCCGTCCACGCGATCGGCGACCTCGCGAACCGCGAGGCCCTCGACGCCTTCGAGGAGACGCGGGAGCATCTGGGCGCCGCTCGGGCTCCGTCACCGGATCGAGCACGCGCAGCTCCTGGCGTGGGAGGACGTCCCCCGCTTCGCCGAGCTCGGCGTCGCCGCGTCCGTCCAGTTCAGCCATGCGCCCGTCCGACGCCCGCATCGCGGAGCGCTTCTGGGCCGGCAAGACCGACCGGGCCTACGCCTACCGCTCGCTCCGGGATTCGGGCGCACTGCTCGCGAACGGCTCGGACGCACCGATCGAGGAGCTGTCTCCCTGGGACGGGATCGTCGCGGGCGTGTCCCGTGACTGGCACCCGGAGCAGCGCCTGACGCTCGACGAGGCGCTGGAGGCCACCACGGTGAACCCGGCGTGGCTCGCTCGGGACGAGCACCGCCGCGGCAAGCTGATCCCGGGCTACCTCGCCGATCTCGTCGTGCTCGACCGAGACCCGTTCGCGCTCGAGCCCGAGGAATTGCCGGAGGTCAAGGTCGTCGCGACGATGTTGGGCGGACGCTGGACACACGGCGCACCACCGTGGGAGGATCGCGCGGGGTAGTTCAAACCGTAGGAGGCGTACATGGAAGCCGGTGCGGCTCGCGCTCAATCCTTCGATCATCTGCGGGAGCACTCGATCGGCCTGCCGCAGGTCCTCTTCCAGTCGATCACCCACATGGCGCCGGGTGCGGCGATCGCGTTCTCGATCCTCTTCTCGGTGGGATTCGCCGGGCCGGCGCTGCCGATCTCCGTCCTGCTCGCCCTGATCGCGTGCACGCTCGTCGCGGTCTCGATCGGACAGCTGGCGAAGAAGGTGCCGTCCGCCGGCGGGCTCTACGCCTACGTCACCGAGGCGCTCGGCCCGGTTCCCGGCTTCTTCGTCGCCGCGATCTTCATCTGCTTCGAGCCGCTGGTCGCGCCACTGCTCTTTCTCATCTTCGCGTGGGTGACGACTGACGTCTTCCGCTCGGACGTGGGCTGGGACTGGACCGGCCAGTGGTGGGTCTGGGTCTTGCTCGCGGCCGGCACCGTGTTCTTCCTGACCTACCGCGACGTCCGGCTCTCGACGAACGCGGGCGTCGTCCTCGGCATCTTCGAGATCGGCGTCTTCCTCGCGCTCGCGATCTGGATGATCCTCTCGAACGGCATCCCGGGCGGGATCTTCGACCCGACGAACGCGGAGGCCGGCACCTACAACGGGATCTTCAAGGGGATGGTGTTCTCGATCCTCGCCTTCATCGGGTTCGAGGCCGCCGCGCCGTTAGGCGAGGAGGCGCGCCGACCCCGCTGGACGGTACCGCGCGCGGTGATCGGCTCGTGCATCCTGATCGGCATCTTCTACTTCGTCTGCTCGATCGCGTGGGTCGCCGGTACGGGCTTCGACAACTTCACCGAGGACACGCTCGCGCAGGCGAACCCCTGGCGCCACCTCGCGGAGGTCTTCTGGGCAGGCGGTTGGGTGCTGATCTTCCTGGCGATCGTCAACTCCGCGCTCGCGAACTCGAACGCCGGCGTCAACGCGGCGAGCCGCGTCATCTACGCGATGGGGCGCAACGGCCTCATCCCGCGAGCGTTCGCGCGCACGCATCCGGTGCACAAGACGCCGCACGTCGCGATCCTCGCCCAGACGGCGCTCGGGATCACGGTCGCGCTGCTCATGGGCTGGAAGTGGAGCCCGCTGACCGCGTTCGGGATCATCTCGTACGCCCTGACGAGTCTCGTGATCGTCGTGTACATCATGGTCTGCATCTCCGTGATCGTCATGTACTCGCGCAAGCACAAGGCGGAGTTCAACGTCTGGCTGCACGCCGTCGTCCCGACTCTCGGCGCCCTTGCGTTCCTCCCGCCGCTCTACTACCAGTTCCATCCGCTCCCGCCGAATCCGCTGCGCTACGGCAACTGGGCCGCGATCGTGCTCTTCGCCCTCTGCATCCTGTGGACGATCTGGATGGCCGTGAAGCGGCGCGACGTGCTGGAGAACCCGCATCGCGTCTTCACGCCGACCGAGACCGACGACATCGACGAGTACCCGCAAACCCCACCGGCGGCGACGCCTGCATAGATGGCAGTCGCCACCGCCGACCACGTCATCTCCCGCGACCAGGTCGTCTGGTCGTTCGGGCCCGACCTGGAACCGGTGCTCGAAGTCGAACCGGGAGCAGTCGTTCGTTTCGAGACGAACGACTGCTTCACCGGTCAGATCACGAGCGAGGACGACCTCGTCACGGAGATCGACTTCGAGCGAGTGAACAGCGCGACCGGCCCGGTCGCGGTCGCGGGCGCAGAGCCGGGCGACTCGCTCATCGTCGAGCTGCTCGAGGTGACGCCGGCGGACACGGGGTTCGCGACGCTCATCCCCGGCTACGGCCAGCTGATCGAACAGGTCGAGGCGCCGCTGACGCGGATGTTCAGAGTCGAGGGCGACACGATCCACATGAACGACCGCGTGCGCTTCCCGGCGCGTCCGATGGTCGGCGTCGTCGGCGTCGCAACCGACGGCGAGACGCTGACGACCGGTCTCGCCGGCCGCCACGGCGGCAACCTCGACAACCACCTCCACGGGCCGGGCTCGCGCATCTACTTCCCGGTCCGCCAGCCCGGCGGGATGTTCGCGGTGGGCGACATGCACGCGTCGATGGGCGACGGGGAGATCTGCTTCACCGGCGTCGAGATCGCGGGGGAGGTCGTGGCCCGCTTCGACCTGCTGAAGGGCAAGCAGGCGACGTGGCCGGTGACGGAACTGGCCGACCGCTGGGTCGCCCACGCGACGGCAGACGAGTTTCCCGAGGCGCTCCAGCTCTGCTCCGAGGAGGCGGCCAGGCTGCTCGTGGACGAATGGGAGTTCTCCATGGAGGACGCCTTCATCTACCTCTCGGTGGCCTGCGACGCCGGGATCGCCCAGGCCTGCAAGCCAGCGCCCCACTTCGGGACGATCGCGAAGTTCTCGATCCCGAAGATCGACGCCACGCCCGCCCCCTTCCGGGCCTAACTACAATCAGGCACAGCAATGCGCACGATGAACCCGGTCCACGAGACCAGCTCCTGTGCGGTCGCCGCCTGCGCCGAGATCATCGGCGCCAAGTGGACGGCGCTCCTCGTCCACGACCTGTCGGAGGGCCCACGCCGGTTCTCCGAGCTCGAGCACTCCTGTGCGGGCATCAGCCCGCGAACGCTGTCCGAGCGGCTACGTGCGCTCGAGGACGAAGGGATCGTCGCGCGCCACAGCTACGCCGAGTCGCCGCCTCGCGTCGAGTACGAGCTGACCGAGAAGGGCGCGGCCCTGCTGCCGATCATCGACGAGATGCGGCTGTTCGGCCACAACCACCTCTCCTAGCCCTTCCCGCGCGAGGCCCACTCCGGCTCGGCCCAGAGCTTCACAAGCTCGACGATCGTCGCCGCAGAGGCGGCCATGTCCTGCACCGACGCCCACTCCAGCACCGAGTGGAACTGGTGCGCGCCGGTGAAGATGTTCGGGGTGAGGAGGCCGCGGGCGCTGAGCATCGCGCCGTCCGTGCCGCCGCGGATCGGCTCACGCCAGGGCTCCATCCCGACGCGCCGCGTCGCCTCGTCCGCCGCATCGGTGACGGCGGGGTTCGCGTCGAGGAACTCCTTCATGTTGCGATAGCTCTCGGTGACGTCGAGGGTCACCGTTGCGCGCGGCTCCTCCTTGGCGATCTCGTCCGCCAACTCCCGAAGGAGATCCTCGTGCTCGGCGAGCGTGGCGGCGTCGAAGTCGCGGGCGATGAAACGCACCTCCGCTTCCGCGGTCGAACCGGAGATCCTGGTCGGATGCACGAAGCCCTCGCGGTCCTCCGTCGTCTCGGGCGAGCGCGAGTCAGCGGGCAGGCGCTCGACGAGCCGGCTCGCGAGCTTGATCGCGTTGACCATCTTCCCCTTGGAGGTTCCCGGGTGGACGCTGTGGCCCTCGATCTTGATCCTCACCTCCGAGGCGGAGAACGTCTCGTCGTCGATGCGCCCGAGCTCGGAGCCGTCGAGCGTGTAGGCGAAGTCCGCGCCGAAGCGCTCGATGTCGAAGTGGTCGACGCCGCGCCCGACCTCCTCGTCGACGGTGAAGCCGACGCGCACGGGAGCGTGCTCGATCTCCGGATGGGCCGCGAGGTACGCAACCGCGCCCATGATCTCGGCGATGCCGGCCTTGTCGTCAGCGCCGAGGAGCGTCGTGCCGTCCGTCGTGACGATGTCGTGCCCGGCGCGCTCGGCGAGCAACGGATTCTCCGCCGCGCGGAGCACCTTGCGCCTGTCGCCCGGCAGGACGATGTCGCCGCCGTCGTAGTCGCGCACGACCTGTGGCTTGACGTTCGCCCCCGACTCGTCGGAGCTCGTGTCCATGTGCGCGATGAGGCCGACCGTCGGCCCCGCGCTCCCCGGCAGCGTCGCGAACACGTAGCCGTGTTCCGTCAGCTCCACGTCCTGCGAGCTCCCGCCTCGCGCAGCTCGTTCGCGAGCACCTCGCCGAGGTCGCGCTGCTTCATCGTGCTCGGGTACGTCTCCGAGTCCGGGTCGGACTGCGTGTCGATCTGGACGTAGCGGAGGAAGCGGGCGAGGACGTCGTCCGCGATCTCGGCCGCGAGCGGCGTCGCGTAGGCGCGCTCAGCCAAGGGCGGCGAGCGTCCGGTAGAGCTCCGACGCAGCGGCGACCGCGCGGTCGATGTCCTCCACGCGGAGCTTCTCGTTGGGCGAGTGCACGTTGCTCTCGGGGAGCGCGAACCCGGTTCCGATCGTCGGGATCCCCTTCTCTGCGAGCGCGGGATAGATCGGAAGCGTGCCGCCGACACGCACGAGGAGGGGTCTGACCCCGACTGCGCGCTCGAAGGCTTCCAGCCCGAGCTGGATCGCCGGCTCGTCCGGAGAGAAGACGCCGGGAGCCGCCGAGTTCTCGCGCTCGAGCTCGACCTCGCCCTCCGGGGTCGCCTCGCGGATCAGCCGCTCTGCGGCGGCGGCGATCGTGTCGGGATCCTGGCCCGGCGCCAGCCGGATCGTGAATCGAGCCTCGGCCTCGACGATGAGCGTCGTGTTGACCATGTCGGGCTTGCCGCCCTTGATCCCGTTCACGTCGAGCGAAGGTTCCGCCCACGTCCGGTCGTAGAAGTCGTCCTCGGCGTTCGCGTCGAGCGGCGTCACGCCGGCGTCGTCGAGGATCTCCCAGCCGGCCGGCAGGCCCTTGAGGCTGTCGACCTCCAGCTGCGCACAGCGGCTCGCGGCCGACGCGGAGCTGGTCCGGCAGGAGACCGTTGCGCGGCGACAACGGCCGAGAGGCCCTGCGCCAGCACGTGGATCGCGTTGAGCGCCGCGCCGCCGTAGTAACCGGAGTGGAGGTCGCGCTCGCCGGTGCGCACCTTCATCTTGAATCCGACGAGGCCACGCGTTGCGATTCCGAACTCCGGCTGCTCGGGGCGGGTCATGCCGCCGTCGAAGATGATGCACGCGTCCGCGCCACGCTCGTCCTCGCGGATGAAGTCGACGATCGAATTGCCGCCGATCTCCTCCTCTCCGTCGCACGCGACGCGGAGGTTCACCGGCAGCGCGTTCTCGGCCCGCAGGAGCTCGGCCGCCTTCAGCAGCGTGAAGAGCTGGCCCTTGTCGTCTGCGATGCCGCGTGCGTAGTACCAGCCGTCGCGCTCCGCGAGCTCGAACGGCGGCGTGCTCCCAGAGCTCGAGCGGCGCCGGCGGCTGCACGTCGAAGTGTCCGTAGATCATCACCGTCGGCGCGTCGGCGCCGTTCGCGTTCGCCGGGATGTCGCCGATGACGAGGTCGCGCTCGCCGCGGCGGACGAGCTCGGCCTCGCCGCCGATGCGCTTCACGTAGTCGCGCACCCATTCGGCCGCGAGGCGCAGGTCGTCCTGGTGCGCCGGGTCGGCGCTCACGCTTGGGATCGCGATGAACTCGCGCAGCTCCTCGAGCCAGACCTGGTCCACGGAGCCGGGAGTCTACGCGGTCGGACCCGCGACTCTACGCGACGTCGCGGAGCTTGACCGCGTCGGCCAGGGCCCGCAGCTTCTTCAGGCTCTGGTTCTCGATCTGGCGGATGCGCTCGCGCGTCACGTTGAACGTCCGGCCGACCTCGTCGAGCGTCCGCGGATGCTGTCCGTCGAGCCCGTAGCGCAGCTCGAGCACCTGCCGCTCGCGGCTCGAGAGCGTGCCGAGGATCTTGCGCAGCGTCTCCTTGCGCATCGTGATCTCGGCCTCCTCGTCCGGCAGAGGCAGGTTCTCATCGGTGAGGAAGTGCCCGAACTCCGACTCGTCCTCGTCGCCGACCGGCTTCTCGAGCGACACCGGCGTCTGCGCGCTGCGGCGAATGTGCTCCACCTCGTCCCCGGTGAGGTCGAGGTCGAAACCGATCTCAACCGCCGTCGGCTCGCGGCCGAGCTCGGCGCGGAGCTTGCGCTCGGACCGGACGATCTTGTTGAGCTTCTCCACGACGTGGACGGGCATCCGGATCGTCCGCGCCTTGTCGGCGAGAGCGCGCGCGACGGCCTGGCGGATCCACCACGTCGCGTACGTCGAAAACTTGAAGCCCTTGCGGTAGTCGAACTTCTCCGCAGCACGAACGAGGCCGATCGTCCCTTCCTGGATCAGATCGAGGAAAGGCAGCCCCTGGTTCCGGTACTTCTTCGCGATCGAGACAACGAGGCGGAGGTTCGCCTCCACCATCTCCTGCTTTGCAGCATGGTCGCCGCGCTCGATGCGCTTGGCGAGCTCGACCTCCTGCGCGGCGGTGAGCAGGTCGACGCGGCCGATGTCCTTGAGGAAGAGCTGCAGCGCGTCGGTCGAGACCTCGCGCGGCTCCTCCGCCGGCTGTTCCTCGTCCTCCTCGCTCGCCGCAACCACCTCGATGTGCAGCTCTTCGAGCGCGTGGTAGAAGTCGTCGATCTGGCCAGGCTCGAGATCCAGCTCGTCGAGCGCGACCGCGATCTCGTCGGCCGTCAGATGGCCGTTTTCCTTCCCCACCTCGAGGAGCGCCTTCGCGTCCTCGGATTCGAACAGGTCGACGACGCTCTTCTGTGCGGTCGCTTCCTCGGTTGCGCTCACTCCGTTCCCCCCTCGTGGACCGGCGTCTTGGCGATGCCGCACTCTGCCAGTTGGCTCGGACAGGCGCCATAGGCCGAACGGCTCATCTTTGTAGTAGCAGGTCCTAGGGGTTTCGACCTGCTTTGAGAAGGGTTTCTGCCCTCTCTCCAAGGAGGGTTCTCGGGCCCTCGGCGCGGGCCAGGGCCAGCTGCCGGCGCGCCTGGGGCAGGTTCCCGAGGTAGATCAGGAGCAGTCCGAGGTGGAAGCGGACGGTCTGGGCCCGCGGAAAACGGCGGGAAAGCGGGCCGAGCCGCCCGAACGCGAGCGCCGGGCGGTCCTTGTCGTAGAGCCCGACGGCGGCGGCGGTGAGCGCCTCCGGGTCGTTCGGCGCAAGACGGGCGGCAGCTGAGAACTCGCGCCGGGCAGAGACCGGCCGGAGCGCCTGCTGGAACGCGGCGCCGCGGAGGAGATGCCTTTGCGCGGCCGTGCGCGCACGCGTGAAGCTCGGGACGAACGGCGGAAGGCCCGGAGCGCTGCCGGGATGGCGGAAGTCCTGCGCCCGGACCGCCGAGGGCGAGTCCGGCTGGACGCGCTCCGCGTCCTTCCAGGCCTGTTTCGCGTCATCCGACTGCCCCGAGAGCGCCAGGGCGAGGCCGAGCTCGAGCCGAACGAGCGCGCTGCGCGGATTCCTCGCGGCGAGGATCCGAAGCCGCCTCACCGTGCCCGCCGGCCAGGCCTTCAGTGCCTCGCGGACATCCTGCGCGAGAGCGGGAGGCGCGGTCGGGTCGTCCGCGAAGGGCGGCGGCTTCGTCGTCGACTTCGCGACGTCGGAGCGCGTGGCGACCGTGACGCCCACGGCCGTACCGGCGGCCGCGAGCGCGGCCACGCCGACGACGATCCACACGCGCGCTCGCGGGCTCACCGCGACGACGCTAGCTGAGTCAACGGCGCTATATTTCGGAAAGGAATGCCCAGCTATCGCGAATTGCTGCAACAGGTCCGCGGCGAGATCTCCGAGCTCGACGCGACGAGCGCGCGCGACCTGATCGACCACGGCGACCCCGTCGTCGTCGACGTGCGCGAGCAGGAGGAGTGGGACGAGGGCCGCATCCCCGGCGCCGTTCACATCCCGCGCGGACATCTCGAGTCACGGATCGAGCGTGCCGCACCGGACCACACGCATCCCGTCCTCATCTACTGCTCGGTCGGAAACCGGTCGGCGTTCGCGGCGAAGACGCTCGCCGAGCTCGGCTACGACGACGTCACCTCGCTCGCCGGCGGGTTCACCGACTGGAAGCGCAACGGCTTTCCGGTCGACCTGCAGAGCGGCCTCGACGCGCCGCGTCGCGCGCGCTACAGCCGCCACCTCCTGATCCCGGAGGTCGGTGAAGCAGGTCAGCTGAAGCTCCTCGACAGCAAGGTGCTGCTCATCGGTGCAGGCGGCCTCGGGTCGCCCGCGTCGCTGTACCTCGCCGCGGCCGGTGTCGGCCGGCTCGGGATCGTCGACGCGGATGTCGTCGACGAGTCGAACCTCCAGCGGCAGATCGTCCACTCGACCGAGAGCCTCGGCGAGCCCAAGGTCGAGTCCGCGAGGCACTCGATCGAAGCCCTGAACCCGGACGTCCAGGTCGTGCCGTACCAGGAGCGGCTCACATCCGAGAACGTCGAGCGCATCCTCGCCGACGGCTGGGACGTGATCGTGGACGGCGCCGACAACTTTCCGACGCGCTACCTCGTCAACGACGCGTCCGTCTGGCACGGCATCCCCGTCGTCCACGGCTCGATCTATCGCTTCGAAGGACAGGTGACGGTGTTCAAGCCGCACGAGGGGCCGTGCTACCGCTGTCTCTTCCCCACGCCGCCTCCGCCCGAGCTCGCGCCGTCCTGCGCGGAAGGCGGAGTGCTCGGCGTGCTGCCCGGCATCATCGGGTCGCTGCAGGCGAACGAGGCGCTCAAGCTCGCGCTCGGCATCGGCGACCCGCTCATCGGCCGCCTGCTCCTCTTCGACGCGCTCACGACCGAGTTCGACGAGATGAAGCTGCGCCGCGACCCGAACTGCCCGGTCTGCGGCGAGCACCCCACGATCACGGACTACATCGACTACGTCGAGTTCTGCTCCGGGACGCGGGAGACGGCATGACCCAGGTGCGCATCCCGCCGACATTGCGCGAGCAGGTGAACGGCGAGCGCGAGGTCGACGCCGACGGCGACACCGTGCGCGAACTGCTCGACGACCTCATCGGACGCTTCCCGGCGTTGCGCACGCAGCTCGTGGAGGACGACGTGCTCGCGCCGTTCGTCAACGTCTACGTCGGGGGCGAGGACGTGCGCACGCTCGACGGCCTCGAGACCGAGGTTGGTCCCGGCTCGACCGTCATCCTGCTGCCGGCGATGGCTGGTGGTTCCAGCTAACGCGTGACCACCGTCCGGGAGCTCTACGGCGAGCTCTGGGCAGGCGAGAATCCACTCGACCTCGAGCTGCAGGACAGCCTCGATCCGCGCGGGACCGACTGGCTCTTCACGGCCTTCGCCGCGCTTCGACCCGAGCCGGAACAGCAGCTCCTGGACATCGGGGCACGGGACGCCGCTCAGGCCATCCGTCTCGTGCGCGAGCACGGAGTGCGCGCGATCGCGGTCGATCCCGTTCCGCTGCACGCGGAACGCGCCCGCCAGGCGGTAGCCGAGGCGGGGCTCGAGCGTCAGATCGAAGTCGTCGAAGCCGCGATCGAGGCGATGCCGGTCCCCGATTCCTCGATCGACTGGATCTGGTGCCGCGATGTCCTCGTGCACGTCGACCTCGAGCGCGGCCTGGCCGAGTGCGCGCGGGTCCTCCGTCCCGGTGGACGGATGCTCGCCTACGTCACCTGTGCGACCGACTCGCTGGAGCCTCGCGAACGGAAGGAGCTCTTCGATGCGCTCGCACTCGTCCCGGAGAGCGTCGACCCCGAAGCGATCGAGCGGACCGCCGCAGCAAAGGGCCTCACCCTGGTCTCCAAGACCGACCTGGGCGGGGAGTGGCGGGAGCGGATGACGGAGGACGGAGCCTGGGATCCGGGCAGCGACCTGCTGCGCCTGTCGCGTCTGCACCGGCGCGAGCCGGAGCTGGTAGAGCGATACGGCGAGAAACGCGTCGCGTCGTACGAGGCGGGACGAAGGTGGGGCATCTACCAGCTACTCGGCAAGCTCTCTCCGACGATCTACGACTGGCGACGAGATGCGTAGTGCGCTCGCGACGTCGTTGCTCGATCTCGTCGGCAACACCCCGCTCGTCGGGCTGCGATCTGTCGGCGAGACGCCAGGTCTACGCGAAGCTCGAGGGACAGAATCCGACCGGCTCGATCAAGGATCGCATCGCGAAGGCGATGATCGAAGCCGCGGAGGCGTCCGGCGACCTCGAGCCCGGCCGCGAGCTGCTCGAGCCGACGAGCGGGAACACGGGCATCTCGCTCGCACTCGTCGCGAAGCTCAAGGGCTACCGCCTCACGTGCGTGATGCCCGAGAACGCGACCGAGGAGCGCAAGCGACTGCTTCAGCTGTACGGCGCGGACATCCTGTACTCGCCCGGCGACGAGGGATCGAACGGCGCCGTTCGGCGCGCGCTCGAGCTCGCGGAGCAGGACGACCGCTACTTCATGCCGTTCCAGTACGCGAACGAGGCGAACCCGCAGGCGCACTACGAAGGAACCGGCGCGGAGATCGCCGAGGCGCTCGACCGCGTCGACGTGCTCGTCGCGGGCCTCGGCACCGGCGGGACTCTCATGGGCGCCGGCCGCCGCGTGCGCGAAGCGTTCCCCGACGTCGTCGTCGCCGCGGCGGAGCCGCTGCCGGGCGACCCCGTGATGGGCCTGCGCTCGCTCGAGGACGGCTACGTGCCGCCGATCCTCGACGTGTCCGAGCTCGACCGAAAGCTGCTCGTGTCGAACGAGGAGTCGGTGCGCGAGGTCCGGCGCCTCCTCGACGAGGAGGGAATCTTCGCCGGCGTGTCCGCCGGGGCCGTCGGCCACGTTGCGCGCAAGCTCGCCGCGGAGCTCGACGGAGGCGTCGTCGTCGCGATCTTCGCCGACGCCGGCTGGAAGTACCTCTCTGCCGACTTCTGGGATGCGGACGACGTCGAGACGGCCATGGAGCGCACGGTCTGGTGGTGATCCCGCCCGAGGTGCGCGAGGCGCTCGTCGTGCACACGCGGGACGAGGCACCGAACGAGGCGTGCGGGCTCCTCTTCCTCCGCGACGGACGCGCAGAGCGCTACGAGCCCGGTCGGAACGCCGCCGCCTCGCCCTACCGGTTCGAGCTGGAGTTCGACGATCCCGAGATCTGGTTCGCGGAGGACGAGGGCTACGAGCTGGGCGTTTTCCACTCCCACCTCTCGTCACCGGCGCGGCCGTCCCGAACCGACGTCGAGAACATCGGCCTGTGGGCCGGCAAGCCGTACTTCGTGTACTCACTCCGACACGACGATCTGGCCGCCTTCAGGATCGAAGACGGCCAGATCGAGGAACTGACGCTTACTTCGTGACGGTGAAGTGGCCCTTCATGCCGCTCGCGGCATGCGGGTCGCACTGGTACGTGTAGCGGCCGGGCTTGAGGCGAATCGTCCAGTTCGTCTCGCCCTTGAAGCTCACGCTCGTCTTCTTGTTCACGCCGGGGCCGATCAGGTGGAAGTTGTGGATCGAGGACTTGTCCTCCACGTGGATCCGGTACATCCCGGCCTTCGTCTTCTCGAGGTCCTTGCCGCCCTTCTCCACCTCGATCTTGAAGCCCGGGCCGACCTCGCCCTTGAGCGCCGTGACCTTCTGCGACGTGGCCAGAGCGGGCATGAGGAAGAGCGCCGCCGCGACCCCGGCGACGACGAAGGACGTTGCGGTAAGTCGAATCATGGAGCTCCTTCGCGTAGTTGGCGTTTCGGGGTGGTACGCGAAGGAGCTCTACCCGGTTTCAACAGGTACGCGCTGGGCGTGACCTAGGTGACCTTGAACGACCCCTTCATGATGCTCGCGTGCGGATCACAGACGTACTTGTATGTGCCCTTCTTCAGCACGACCGTCCACGTGAACGTTCCCTTCGGGCCGACGCCGGTCTTCCTGTTGACCTTGCCCGGACCGGTCAGATGGAAGTTGTGGATGTTGGACAGATCCTTGATGACGATCTTGTACTTCCCAGCCTTCAGGGTCTTTACCTTGACCTTGCCCTTCTTGAGCGTGATCGTGAAGCCGGGGCCATCGGAGCCGTTCAGGACACCGGGAGTCGCGGCGGTGGCCGGAGCGACGGCGAGCACACAGACGCCGACCAGCAAAACGACCGCGAGGTTGAGACGAGACATAACTCTCCTTCGTGAGCGATTCAGAGACCCTCGGAAGCCGGATCCCCACGATCGGCTTCCTCGGGGCCATAGTGCCAGCGATTGCTAGGCGCCCGCGGCAGCTGCCGTCCGAATCGCCGCGACGACGGTGTCGGAGCGGCCCTCGAAGAGGAGATCGAGCAACCGTCCGCCGCCGACGAGGCCGACACGGCGCCGAAGCACCGAGAGCAGGCCTGCTTCGCTGAGCCCCGCCGCTCGCGCGGCCGCGACCGCGGTGCGAACGCCGGCCGGGACTTCCCCGCCGGGCCCGAACTGCCAGGCCGGGTAGAGCCACTCGCCGCGATCGTCGGGGCGAACTGCGATCAGCTCCCCGCGCTCCCGCAGACGGTCGATCTCCGCCTCGTCGAGGCCGAGCCGGGAGGCAAGCCAGGAAGCAGGAAGTGGTGTTGTGAGTGTGTCGTGCATGTCGCTCCTTATTCGAACCGATGGGATCGGAGACGGGTATGGGGCGAACTCCCCAGTGGAGGTACGGTTCGCCCCACCCTTTTCAGGCTGGTGGCCTAGGAGTCCGCGTCGAAGAGCTCGGCCTCGAGCGCGTCGCGCTCCTCGCCGTCGCGTTCCTTCTGGTCACGCCGCTGCTCGAACGTCACCGCGAGGCGGTTGATGCGCGAGCCCTCGACCTCGAGGACGTCGAACCTCAGCCCGTCGTGCGAGATGTCGTCGCCCACCTCCGGCTGCCGGCCGAGGAGGCCGAAGACGAAGCCCGCGAGCGTGTGGTAGTCCTCGTCGGGGAGGGTGGTGTGGAAGCGCTCGTTGAAGTCGTCGATCGGGAACGTCCCGTCGATGCGAACCGTGTCCTCGTCCACCTGCTCGACCGACTCGTCCGGTAGGTCGAACTCGTCCTCGATGTCGCCGACGATCTCCTCGAGGAGGTCTTCGAGCGTCACGATCCCCTCCGTCTCGCCGTACTCGTCCACGACGATCGCCATGTGCTGGTTCGCGCGCCTGAATTCGGTCAGAAGTGCGGCGAGATCCTTCGTCTCAGGGACGATGTGCACCGGCCGAATCAGGTCCTCGACCTTCACCTCGTGCATGCCGCGGTCGCGGAGCGCCGCAAACAGGTCACGCACGTGGAGGATCCCGACGACGTTGTCGAGCGTCTCGCGGTAGACGGGGTAGCGCGTGTAGGGAGAGTCCATCACGGCTTCGAGGCACTCCTCCGGGGGCAGGTCGATCGACAGCGCAACGACCTCCGGCCTCGGGACCATGACGTCCGCAGCCTCCTTGTCCGCGAAGTCGAAGACCTTGTAGAGCATCTCCTGCTCCTGCACCTCGATCTCGCCGTGCTGCGTCGACTGCGAGACGAGCATGCGGAGCTCGGCCTCGGAGTGCACGGCGCCCTCTGCTCCCGGCGGCTGCAGCCTGAGCAGACGAAGGACGACCTCCGTCGAGCGTTGCAGGAACCAGACGAGCGGCCTCATGACGAGGAAGAACCCGCGGACCGGCGCGGCGACGAACAGCGCCGTGCCCTCGGAGTGGCCGAGTGCGATCCCCTTCGGGACGAGCTCACCGATGACGACGTGCAGGAACGTCAGGATCAGGTAGGCGAACAGCACGGCGAGCACGGTCGCGACGAAGTCGTCGAACGCGTGCGAAAGCGCCTGCTCGCCGATAGCACCGATACCCAGGGAGGTGAGCGTCACGCCGAGCTGCATCGCCGCGATGAACTGCGGCGGGTCCGACGTGATGCGAAGGACGTCGCGCGCGCGACGGTTTCCCTGGTGGTGGAGCTCGATGATGCGCGTTCGGCGCGCGGTGACGAGGCCGTACTCGGCCGCGACGAAGAAGGCGTTCAGCAGGATGAGAACGCCGACTGCGACGAGCTCGAAAAGGAGCGTCACGCCCCGACCCCCTGGGCGTTGGTACTAGGCGGGATGTCGTCGTCCAACTACGGTCCAGTATAGGTAACCGGTCTGTCGCCACCGGCCCGCGCTGCGCGGCCCTCCTGGACGAGCCGCTCGAGGTGCGACAACGTCTCCGCGACGGCGAATCGGCGCTGCGTCGGGCTCAGCTCTTCCCCGAACAGCGCAAGCGACACCTCGTACGCGGTTCGGCCGTCGACAGTCAGCGCGACCTGTGTCTCGTCGAGGCGCTCACGATGGTGCTCGAGGAGCTCGCGCGCGCGGCCGACGGCGTCGTGGATCGGCTCCCCGTGTCCGGGATACACCACGCGCGGGGCGAGGTCGATCGTGCGCGCGAGCGACGCGAGGTAGTCGCCGAGCGGGTCGGGCCGGCTCTCGGGGTAGAGACCGATCGCGGGCGAGATCCGGTCGAGCAGGTGATCGCCGCCAATGAGGACGCCGTCACGGAGGAAGCCGAGATGCCCGTCGGCATGGCCGGGCAGCTCCACGACCTCCCACCCGTCGAGCTCGCCGCCCTCGTAGAGCAGCTCCGGCGCGCGGGCGTAGCGGACGAACGATGCGAAGGCGTGCCCCTGCTCGATCAGGTCGTCCGCGACCGCCTTCGGCGTGCCGTGCCGCACGAACCATTCGGCCATCCGCTCGGGCCAGTCGCCGCTCCCCCACACCCGCTCGCACTGCGCGTAGTCGAGTGCGCCCTGGTAGACGGAGGCTCCCGTCGCCTCGGCCGCGGCCGCCGCACCCCCGACGTGGTCGGGATGGAAGTGCGTGATGGCGATGCGCTCGACGTCGAGCTCGTCCCACGGCGCCTCGCCGAGCCCGAGCCCCGCGTCGAAGAGGATCCCGTCCACGACGTAGCAATGGACGTGCTTCGGGCCGGTGGGCAGCGGCAGGGTCAGGCGCCGAATCCCGTCTTCGACTGATACGAACGTTTGTTCTATCATGGCGTCCGTGCGGGTCGACTATCGGGAGGAGCCGTGCAAGTCAGCCCTCAACCAGGTGAAGGGGATGGGCTTCAAGTGGTCGCTGAACCCGTACATGGGCTGCGTGCACCGTTGCACGTTCTGCTACGTCCGGCACTTCGAACAGCGCTCGGACCGCCCGGCGGATGACCGCTACGGCACGTCGATCCGCGTCAAGACGAACGTCGCCGACGTCCTGCGCAAGGAGCTCGCGCGCGCGTCGTGGCAGCGGGAGATGGTGGCGATCGGCGCGGCGACCGACCCGTACCAGCCTGCCGAGGGGAAGTACAGGCTCACCCGCGCCTGCCTCGAGGTGCTCCGCGAAGCGTCGAACCCGCTCTCGATCATCACGCGCGGACCGATGATCGTCCGCGACCTGGACGTGCTCGTCGACGCGTCGCGAAGAGCGGACGTTTCGGTGACGTTCTCGGTCCCGACCCTGGACGAGGACGTGTGGAAGCGAACGGAGCCGTCGACCGCGCATCCGCGCCAGCGGCTGAGGGCTGTGAAGACGCTCGTCGACGCAGGCGTGAAGGCAAGCGTCGGGATGGCGCCGATCCTCCCGGGCATCTCCGATCGACCCGAGCAGCTCCGTGAGGTCGTTCTCGCCGCCCGCGAGGCCGGCGCGACCGGCATCTGGGCGAACCTCCTCTTCCTGCGCCCCGGCACGCGCGAGCACTTCCTCGCGCACCTGGCCGAGGACTGGCCGGAGCAGCTTCCGCAGTACGAGCGACTCTACGATGGGAAGGCGTACCTCTCCGCGGGCGAGGCCAAGCCGACCCGCAGCCTTGTGGCTTTCCTGGCGAGGGAGGCCGGAGTCAAGGACCGGCGGAAAGTCCGCCTCGGACCGCCGCCGGAGCCCGAGCAACTGTCTCTGACCGTCTAGCGCCGTAGAATCCCGCCGGGTGGCCACCCCCTCCGAGATCACGTGCCTCATCGTCGACGACCATGAGGTCGTCCGCGAAGGTCTGCGGCTCTCTCTTTCGCGTGCGCCGCACATTCGCGTGATCGGCGAGGCGTCCGACGGCGCCAGCGCGGTGGCGCTCGCGGAGCGGCGGCGACCCAACGTCGTGATCATGGACGTGCGGATGCCGGGCATGGACGGCCTGGAGGCGACGAAGATGCTCACGGAGAAGGTTCCGGAGTCCGCGGTGCTCATCTTCACCGCCTACAGCGAGCGGTCGCTGCTCGGACGCGGCCTCGAGTCGGGCGCGAAGGGCTACATCCTCAAGGAGGCGCCGCACCAGACGCTGCTTCGTGCGATCGAGAAGGTCGCGGGCGGCGAAGGCTACGTCGACCCCGCGCTCATGCCGGCGTTCCTGACGGGCAAGGACAAGGACGAGATGCTGACCGGCCGCGAGCGGGAGATCCTCCAGCTGCTCGCGGACGGGATGTCGAATCAGGACGTCGCGGCGAAGCTCTTCATCAGTCAGGAGACGGTGAAGAGCCACGTGCGTCACATCCTGGCCAAGCTCGAGGCGGACACGCGCACGCAAGCCGTTGCGATTGCGCTTCGCGAAGCGATCATCGACTAGAGCAGGGCTGCTCGTCCTGGCAGTGGCCTCGGCCGCCGTGGTGGCCGTGGTGGGACTGGCGATCGGCAGCGGCGCGCTCTACCTCCTCGGGCTCGGCCTCACCGTCGCCCTCGCGGGAGCCTTCGCCTCGTACCTGATCGTCAGCGAGCGCAAGCGGCACGAGGCCGCGGAGCAGGAGCTCACCAGCGAGGCGCAGTTCCTCGAGTCCCTCGTCGAGACGATGGGCTCGATCGCCGGCGACGGCGACGTCCTCGAGCGCACGCGCCTGGAGGCCGAGCGGCTGTTCGAGGCGCAGGCGTCCCTCGTCGCCCCCGGCGAGCGGCCAGAGCGCGTGCCGGCGGGGAACGCAATCCTCATTCCGATAAAGGCGCACGACGAGGAGATCGGCGTGCTCCACCTCACACGCGGCACGCCGTTCGAGCGCGACGAGGTCGTGCGCGCGACCGTCCTTGCCGACTTCGCCGCACGCGAGCACGAGAACGCGAAACTGTTGGACGACGCGCGTGAACGAGAGGCGGAGCGGGCGCGGCTCTCCGACCAACTCCTCACCGCGGAGCAAGAAGAGCGACGGCGGCTCGCCAACGAGCTGCACGACGGCGCGGTGCAGTCGCTCTCCGGCGTCGCGTTGCTGCTCGACGCGGGGCTGAACTCGATCGGCGAGGGCCGGTCCGCGGAAGCGCAGGACATCATCGAGCGCGCGCTCGAGCGGCACCGCGCGACGATCGGCCAGCTCCGCGACCTTTCCTTCAACCTCGAGCCGGTCGTCCTGCGCGACCAGGGATTTGCGCCGGCTGTGCGCGCGCTGACGGATCAGATCGCGCTCGCGCACCACATCCAGGTGGAGCTCAACGTCGATGCCGCCGACCGGCTGGAGGAGAAGACGCAGGCGGCGCTCTACCAGATCATCCGCGAAGCGCTGAACCAGGCTGTCCGTCGCGGCCCGCCGAGCACCTTGTCCGTCCGGATGCTCGAGGCGGACGACGGGACCGTCGAGACGTCCATCGCCGACGACGCGCCCGGCGAGCGCCGGCGGAGCAGCCTGGAAGAGCTCGAGGAGCGGGCGCGGACGCTCAACGGCCGCCTGACCGTCCTCCAGGGCGAGACGGGAGGCACCACCGTCCGCGTCATCCTGCCCGGATACACCACGGCTCGATAGGACAACCTGGGTCTGACCCCTTTGCGTGACGGCTTCGCGCCAACATGCGACCGACTTTCACCTTGGGGTCTGACCCCAACCTTTTCGCCACGTCTCGTTAGGATGCGCGGCCGATGGCCGGGAAGCACCTGCTCTTCATCTGGAAGGCGGCGGGCTACGAGCTCCGGGAGGCCGACGGCGATCCGCCGGCCGTCGGGTCGGAGGTCGAGGAGGACGACGTCGCGCTGCAGGTGACGAAAATCGCGCCGTCGCCTCTTCCGGGCGACGACCGGCTCTGCGCGTACCTCCAGGCCGTCTAGCCCAGCGCCGACTCCGCGGCGATCCGCCCGAACACGACCGCGGCGGCGAGGCCGCTCGCATACCCGCCCGTCGAGATCCCGCCCACGTCCGCGCCCGCCGCGTGGAGGCCGTCCGCGCCGACGACGCGCGCACGCTCGTCGACGCGGAGGCCGCCGATCGTGTGCGTGATGCCCGGCGAGACGCGGACGGCGACACGCGCGCCCTCCGGAGCAGGGAACGGGAGCTCCGACGGTTCGACGCGGGTCGGCGCGAGCTCGACCATGTCGGCGACGGACCGATCGCGCACGCGCTGCTCGAGCGCGCGGTCGTCGAGGACGTACCAGGCACGCGCGCCCGGCTGACGCGCGGTCGCCTGCACGAGGTCGTTCTCCGACCACGACACCTCGCCGTGGAAGAACTCCTCGCCGCGGTCGTTGAACGCTCGCGCGAACCGTCCGTAGAGCTGCGCCGCCGGCACGAACTCGGACTCCGTGAAGTCGGCGTCCGGCATGTTGCGCCCGTAGAACTCCTCCATCCCGGCCGACAGCTCGCCGCCGCGCGAAAGGCCGAGCCGCAGCCCGTCCCCGGCGCTCCACGGATTCGCTCGCAGGCGCAGGCGTGCGGCCGGACGGATGTGCTCCGCGACCAGCTCCGGGCTCCCCTGGAAACCGCCCGTGGCGAGGACGTCGACGTCGCCCGCCGCCGCCTCGCCGAGCCGCACGTCGCCGGCGCGGCGCACGAGCGTGTCGGTGAGACCGGCAGGGTCGAACCGTTTGCCGACCGTGCGCGGGTTCCCCGTCTCGTGGACGACGACCGGCGCGCCGAGCGACTCGAGCCATGCGATCGCGTCGTCGAGCCCCTCCGACACGACGCGCTGCAGGCGCTCGTCGCCGGTCGGGCACTCAGCGCGGAAGTCCTCCCACTCCCGATGGCGCCAGAGGACGCAGCTCGACAGGAGCATCGAGCCGCCGGGCCGCGAGCCCTTCTCGAGGACGACAGGCGCCGCCCCGAGCTCGCGGGCGCGCGCGGCGGCGGCGAGGCCCGCCATGCCGCCGCCCGCAATACCTAGGTGAGTGCGAATCCGGGCTTGTGCTCGACGTACTCGATGCGGACCCGCTCGGGCCCCCAGACGAAGACCGCACGCGTATTGGCCGCGTCGACGACGTTGTCGACGATGCCGAGGTCCTCGGCCTCCGACACGTGATCGTCGGCGGAGTCGACGAGGACGGCGAGATGGTTCAGCAGCGGCTTCTCCGGATCGCCGGGCTCACCGGGATGGAACTCGACGTATGCGCCCCCCACTTCGACGCGCGGATGCCCGTCGCTCGAGGGAGGAGCTTCGTCGAACCCGAGCTGCGTGTACTCCTCGGCGGTCGCCGTCGGGTCGGTCGCGTAGAGCGCCACGTGGTCGAGGTCGTACTCGACGTCGGTGGGCGCCTCGACGAGCCGGACGCGGACGCCTTCACTGAGCTCGAGCTCGTCGCCTGATCCGGCCGGCAGGCCCTTGCGCGCCTCGTCGAGGCTGCCGACGCGAAGGGCGACGTGCTTGAACGCGCCCTGCTCGCGCGGTCCTTCGGCCGTGAAGAGCGTCAGCTTCCCGTGGCGTGCGTGGGAGCCGACGAGCGTGAATGCATCCTGCTCGTCGATGACGTGCATACCGACGTGCTCCGTCAGGAAATCGACGATCGGCTGGCGGTCTTCGACCCAGAATGCGACGTGGTCGAGAGTCTTGGGCTCCATGCTGGGCAGCGTACCTGCGCCCTACCGGTCTACCGCTTGCGTCCGTCCACGGCGCGCTGCAGCTGCTGTTTGTTCATGCGGGAGCGGCCGCGGACGTCCATCCGCTTCGCCTCGTTGTAGAGCTGCTCCTTCGTTCGGCCCTTGGGACGATGCGTGCCGGAGCGGAGCCCGCCGCGGCGGCCCGATGAGATGTCCCGCGTGGACGTACGGGACGGCTTCGACTTCGTCTCGCCGGCCCGCGCCCGCTCCTTGTTGACGGTCCGCGCGGCGATCTCCTTCGCACGCTTCTTGGAGCGGCCCTCCTTCTGCTCGGACTCCTTCACGTGCTCGTACTGGCGCTCGCGCTTCGCGCTCCAGGCTTCCTGCGGCATGAGGCGACCCCCTCGATTCGACAACGGATGACCTCGCGGGCCTACCCGTTCGCCCGAGAGTTATTCCAACGGAGGGTTCTGGACGTTGTGCTCGGTCGCGTACTCGTCCGTGAGCTTGTTCACGACCTCCATCCCTTCGCCGTACGCGTAGTTGATCTTCACGAACGGCTGCCACTTGTCCGGCAGCGCGTCCTCCGGGAAGATCGCCTCGACCGGGCACTCCGGCTCACAGGCCCCGCAGTCGATGCACTCCTCGGGATCGATGACGAGGATCCGGTCCGCCTGGTGGATGCAGTCGACGGGGCAAACGTCCACGCAGGACAGGTCTTTGATGTCGATGCACGGCTCGGCGATGATGTAGGTCAAGGCGGGCCTACTCTAGACAGTCCTTCCGATCCTGCGCGACGCGAGAGCTAGGAAGTGAGCTCCTGCACGATCTTGGGGGCCTGCTCCTGCAGCGCGTTCTTCACGAGGACCTGGTCGAAGCCGGCCTCGTGCGCGGCGCGCAGGCCTGCCGTGTCGGTGTGGCCGCCGAACCCGACGATCGGAACTTCCGGGTAGGAGTCGGCCACATCGTCCGGATCGACCCGGCTGATGTCCGCGATGACGAGGTCGGGCCAGTCCGCACTGTCACTCGTCACGAAGTGATGGCCCGGCAACAGGGCCTCCAGCTTGCCGCGGAAGAAGACATCGACCCCACACAGCAGGATCGTCGCCACGCCGGGAGGGTACCGCGGTCACGCCTCCCTCCTCAAGTCGCGGTAGGGTCGCGCGGATGAGCCAGGGGGATTTCGTCACGGTCGCCCGGGTGGACGATATTCCGGAGGGAACCATCCGGACGGTGGAGGCGGGCGAGGAGAAGATCGCCCTCGCCCACTGCGAGGGCGGGTTCTACGCCACCCAGCACGCCTGCATCCACCTCGAGGGGCCGCTCGGCGAGGGCAGGCTCGAGGGCTGCGTCCTCACCTGCCCGTGGCACGGGTGGCAGTACGACGTCCGCACCGGCCAGAACGAGTTCGACCTCGCGATCCAGCTGCGCACCTACGACGTCCAGGTGGAGAACGGAGAAGTCCGGGTCCGCGTATAGGGCCGGCCTCGAGCTCATCCGCCGCGGCGAGTACTTCGCGGCGCACGAGGAGCTCGAGGTCGCGTGGCGTGCGGCGCCCGCGCCGGAGCGCGACTTCTTCCAGGGCCTCGTCCACGTCGCGGTCGCCTGGTATCAGGCCGGCCGCGGACGACGAATCGGAACGGAGCGGCAGCTCGAGAAGGCGGTGCGCCGGCTCACGCCCTATGCACCCGAGCACGGCGGCATCGACGTCGCGCGCCTCGTCGCGCAGCTCGAGGAGCTGCGCGAGCGCGGCTCGCTCGATCTCCCTCCGCCTGACCTCTAAAAGCTGCCGAGCCCGACGGCGTCGAGCACGCGGTTCAGCGCGACGCGGAGCCACCAGTCCCGGTGGAAGAACAGCAGCAGACCGAGCGCGACGAGGATCGCGCCGCTGACGCGCTGGATGAGGATGTAGTGGTCGCGCAGCCAGCGGAACACCGTCATCGCGCGCGTGAACGCGATCCCTGCGAGCAGGAACGCGGCGCCGAGCCCGGCCGAGTACGCGACGAGCAGCACCGAGCCGCGCACGACCGTCCGCGAGTCCGCCGCGAGCACGAGGATGCCGGCGAGCACCGTTCCGATGCACGGGGCGGCACAGACCGCGAACGCGCCGCCGAGCAGAACGCTCGAGCCGTGCCTGCGCGCGCCGGTGAGCAGGCCCGGCGCGACAACCCGGTCCGGCCACGGCAGGACCCCCATGAACGCGAGCCCGAGGACGACGAGCACGAAGCCGGCGATCTCGAGCTGCCGGTCGGGGTCGACCACCCCGCCGATCGCGGCCGCGGCCGCACCGAGCAGCACGAACACGATCGTGAAGCCGAGGATGAACGGCAGGCTCGCGACCACGACCCGCCGCGCGGCGCGCGGCTCGCCGAAGCGCGTCGGGTCGACCGCCGAGACCGCCGAGAGGTAGCCGGGCACGAGTGGGAGCACGCACGGCGTGACGACGGAGAGGAGACCCGCGACGAACGCGACCGGGATCTTGTCGATCACGACGCGCCCACTACTCCCATCGCGCGAGCTCCTCGTCGAGGCGCCGCTCGAGCGCCGGGTCGAGGCTGACGTCCTCCGGCTCGCGGTCTCGTGTGTGCGACCACCGCCACGCGCCGACGCCGACGATCGCGGCCGCCGCGACGATGCCGACGATGGGGAGCCACCACGCGAGGAGGCCGAAGCCCTTGCGCGGCGGCGCGGCGAGGATCGACTCCCCGTACTCGGTGACGAGCGTGTCCTTGATCTGGCTCTTCGTGTCGCCGGCTGCGATCCGCTGCGAGATGACGCGCTTTATCTGGAGCGCCGCCGGCGAGTTCGACTGGTCGAGCGTCGTGCCGCAGACGGGACACATCACCTCGCCCTCGAGCTCGCCGAGCGTCGGATGGCGCTCGCTCGCCAACGCGACGGGAACGAGGACGAGAGCCGCGACGAGGACTGCGGCGACGCGCTTCACGACGCTGCGATCTGCTGCAGGTAGCGAGGCAGATCCTCTTCCGCCTCGAGCTGGCCGACCACCTTCCCTTTGCGGTCGACGAAGAAGATCTTCGGTATCGGCAGTCCTCCCCACGTCGCGAGCACCGTCCCGCTGCCGTCGTGGACGCTCGGGTACGTGATGCCGTGCGCACGCTGCCACCGGCGCGCCTCGCCGGAGAAGTCCTTCGTGTCGACGCCGATGAACTCCACGCGGTCGCCGTAGACCTTGCGCGCCGCTTCGAGACGCTTGGACTCGTGGACGCACGGATCGCACCACGACGCCCAGAAGTCGAGCACGAACGGCTTCTTGCCACGCACCGAGGAGAGATCCAGACGGCCGTCGCCGTCGAGTCGCGCGAGGTCGAAGACCGGTGCCGTCGGCCTATGGCCGTCCGCGAGCGCCTGCGAGACGCTCTTGTCGCTGTCCTTCGCGACGCGCCACACGAGCAGTGCGAGAAGCCCCACGACGAGCCCGACGGCGAGCGCCTGCGCCGTGAGCCGGGCAGTGCGGCCCATCAGCCCGAGACGATGAAGACCGTCGTCCCGACGTCGACGTGGTTGAACAGCCACTCGGCCTCCGGGATGTGCATGCGGATGCAGCCGTGCGAGACCGAGTAGCCGATCGACCCGTCAGACGGCGTTCCGTGGATGCCGACTCCCGGCGCCGACAACCCCATCCAGCGCGTCCCGAGCGGATTGCCCGGTCCCGGCGGAACCGGCTGCTGCCCGGCCGCCCACGGGGACTTCGGCGGATACCACCACGGGTTCTTCCACTTCACGACGACGCTGAAGCGGCCGAGCGGCGTCGGGTAGCGCGTCTGGCCGGTCGCGACCCTGAACGCGCGCGTGAGGCGCATCCCGTTGTAGAGGGTCAACTGGTTGGCGCCGCGGCGGATGACGATCACGGGGCCGAAGTTGCGGCGCGTGACCTTCGCGCGCTGGTTGATCTGGTAGAGCTGGATCGGCGTGCGGTCGCCGGAATAGAGCTCGCTGACGATGTCGCGCACAGCGCGCTTCTGCTGGAGCGTCCGCCCCGGCCGGTCGAGCGAGAGGAACGGACGGAAGTTCCGAAGCGAGAGCTTGGAGTCGACCGCCGCGCGGTTGTACCGCTGCGCGAGATCTCGCACGAAGGCGACGACGTTCCCACCGGGCGCGTTGACGTTCAGGAGGACGGCGGTGTCGGGCGGCGAGGCGAGCGCCTTCTCGATCGCCTTGTCGATGACGGGCGACGCGCCGAGGGCGTCCGGGGCGACGGACACGCGCGTGGAGCCGAGCTTGAGCTCCAGCGGCACGGCGAACGCCTCGGTGACGGCGTTGGTCGCATCCTCAGGCGAGAGACCTCCCACCTGCACGCCGGCGATGGTCACGCCTAGGGGGATGGTGGTCGGCTCGTCCGCCGCAAGGGGCGCGGACGAGAGCGCGCCGGCGCAGAGGACGCCGGCGGCGAGGGACAGCACGAGAACGCGTTTCACGACTTCACCATCGTAAAGATCCGCGGATCGTTCGTGATGATGCCGTCGGCACCCGCGTCGACCAACCGCTGCGCCAGGTCCGGGTCGTCGACCGTCCACACGTAAACGGCGGCGCCGCGGTCGTGCGCCCGCTCGATCGCGGCCGACGAGGCGACTGAGTGATGGAGTGTCGCCGCCGCGGCGTGGGCGCGGGCGAGGAGGACCGGGAGCCGCCTGGGCAGGGATGAGCCCATGGCGGCGAGGGCGCGGCGGACGACCGGGGCGAGCGGCCCGCGCTTCGAGACGCCGAAGCGGTCGCGGGGCATCGTGTACGACCTCGGCAGGGTCGGCTCCAGCTCGGCCATCCGGCGCAGGCTCCTGGCGTCGAAGCCGCTGACCCAGGAGCGCTCCAGGACACCGTGCCTTCGGACCGCCGCGACGACACCCGCCTCGACGCCCCGACGCTTGAGGTCGATCTGGAGCCCGATGCCGGGGAGCTCGGCGGCGCAGTACTCGAGCGCCTCGTCGAGCGTAGGTAGCTCCGGCGCGATGTGCCTCAGCTCGTCGAGCGTCAGCGCGCGGACGCGCCCGTTCGCGGCTCCGTGGCTCACCTCGCGGAGGTCGTCGGAGTGGGCGAGGACGAGCGTCCCGTCCGCGAGGTCCAGGACGTCGAACTCCAGCATGTCGCAGCCGAGCTCGACGGCGAGCGCCAGCGCGCGCAGCGTGTTCTCGGGTGCGAGCGCCGAGGCGCCTCGGTGACCGACCCGGGCGAAGCGACCGCGCGGCCGGCGGAGCTCAAGCACGGATCACGCCGTCTTCTTGACCACGACAACAGCGCAGTCATCCGCGAGATCCCCGCGGGCGAAGGCGCGACAGTCCTCGAGCACGGCTTCGGCGAGCGCGGTCGCCGGGAGTGCCCGGCGCTCGGCGAGCAGCGCGTCGAGCCGCTCGAGCCCGTAGAGCTCGCCGTCGCGCCGGGCCTCGATCACACCGTCCGTGTAGAGGACCACGGCGCCGCCCGGCTCGATCGTGCCGTGCACCTCGGAGTACTCCTGGCCCGGATCGACTCCGAGCACGAGGCCGCCGGCCTCGAGGCCCGTCACGGTTCCGTCCGCGGACACGACGCGCGGCGGCGGATGGCCCGCCCCGGCCGCGGCGACCTGCCCGTCCGCGTCGACGACGAGATAGACCATCGTGATGAACTTGCCCGGAGCGATCTCGCCGACGACGACGTCGTTCGCCGACTCGAGGAAGTCCGCCGGCTCCGGATGCTCGCGCGCCAGCGAGCGAAACACGAACTTCGCCATCGCCATGTCGGCCGCAGCCTCGATCCCGTGCCCGGTGACGTCGCCGAGCGCCACCGCGAGGCGGCCGTCGCCGAGCTCCATGAAGTCGTAGACGTCTCCGCCGACCTCGACCCGCGCCGACGACTCGTACGCGTCGCCGAGCTCGAGCCCCTCGAGCTTCGGGATCGACCGCGGGAGCAACGAGCGCTGCATCGTGTCCGCGAACTGCTTCTGCTGCTGGTAGAGGCGGGCGTTGTCGATCGCGAGCGCGGCCTGGCCGGCTATCGCCCTCGCCTCCTCGATCGTCTCCTGCGTCACCGGCGAGCCCGGCCGGACGGAGAGGATCGTAAGCGACGCGAGGACCTCAGCCGGGGTCGCGATCGGGACGGCGGCTCCCGTCCAACCGCGCTCGAAGAACGGGAGGAGCGCGGTCGCCGGCGCGCCGACCTGCCTTGCCGTCTTCCGCGTCAGCGCGAAGTGCTGGCCTTGCCGAAACAACCGCTGGATCGGCTGAGCGCCGAACGGGAGCGGCCGGCAGGCGACTGCGCGGACGGCATCCTCCAACCTCGACTCCGACACCTCGAGCGCGTGCGGAACGAGCCAGTCCCGCCGCTCGTCCGGCAGGCCGATGATCGCGACGTCGACGTCGAGGATCTCGACAGCCGTCCTGGCGAACGCCTGGAGCGTCGCCTCGAGCGAGAGGCTCTGCGCGAACGAGCGGGAGATCTCATAGAGCGCGCCCACGCGCCTCGAGGCGGCGCGCTCTGCTTCGAGGGCCCGCTCGCGCTCCTCGCTGAGACGTTTCGCGCGCTCGTGCAGCTGTGCGTTCTGAACCGCGACGGCAAGCTGCGCGGCCAGGGCGGCGACGAGAGCGCGCTCGCTCTCGGTCGGGCCGCGGCCGGTCGACGGGAAGATGCCGAGAAGGCCGACGACGTCCTCCTGCGCGAGCAGAGGCACGGCGACCGCGACACGGATGCCCGACTCGCCGGCCGCCTCCCGTACGGCAGCGAGCCGCGGATCGGCGGCGACATCCCGGACGACGAGCACACCGCGGGAGCGGAACGGTCCGAGCGTCAGCTCGAGCAACCGCTCGGCGACGCGGACGTGCGGGCCGGCGAGCCCGACCCCGGCCGCCTCGTACAAGCGCTCGTCCTCGCGCAGGTAGACCGCCAGGCGGTCCGACCCCAGCAACTCCCCGACACGCTGGACGGCCGTCTCGAGCGTGTGCGCGAGGGAGAGCTGCGAGATCGCCTGGGCGACGATGGCGAGCAACGCTTGCGTGCGTTCGAGCTCGAGCGTGACCACGCGGGAGCGCACGCTCGCGCGGAGAGCCTGCGCGGCGCGAACCCCGAACGTGGCGAGCGCGCCGAGGATCTCCTCGCCGGGCGCGTCCGCCGGGTCGAAGACGAGCTGCAGAGCTCCGATCGGCGGATGGCCGAGCTGCATGGTGGCCGAGACCACGCCGTCGGCGCCGTGGCCGTCCCCGAGCTCTTCCACGACCACCGGCACGCGCCCGGCGAGAGCCTCCTCTGCCCTCGCTCGCGCTTCGGTCGCGGGAGTTGCGGCGCCGGGCGGGCCGTGCGATGCGACGAGCTCGAGGCTGTCGTCGTCGCCCGACTCCCAGACGAGGCCGAATGTCGCCCCGGTGGCCTCCACGGCGAGCCGGGCGACTCCTTCGGCCGTCCGTGCCTCATCGGCGGAGGCGGCGAGCGCGTCGCCCGCGAGCGTGAGGACGTCGCCGACGTCGAACGAGCGGGGGGCCTTCCCGTCGACGCCGAAGGCGCGGATCGCGAGCCCGGCCTGGGCGGCGCCGAGACGGCCGAGACGGCGCTCGCTCTCGTCGAACGGCTCGCCAGATCGCATAAGCTCGAGCGTCCCGCGCAGCAGGCCGTCCACCTGGACTGGGAACAACACGACATGCTCGGCGCCGACGCGCTTTGCCGCGCGGCGAATCGGCTCGGGAAGGCGGTCGAGATCGGATTCCTCCGTCCGCGGGACGTCCTCGAGGCGGACGCGCGAGCCTTCGAGCTCGGCCGCTAGGGCGGCGGAGGCGGTGGCGACGGCCTCGGCGTCGAGGCAGCCGCCCGGCTCGTCGACCACGCGCACGACGACCACCTCCGCGCCCGCCGAGCGTGCGACGGCATCGGCAATCGAGCTCATGGCGCCCGCCAGGGTGTCCGCCAGGCCGACGGCAAGGCCGGATTCGGCGAGCGCGTCGAGACCGCCCTCCTCGAGCCGGATTCCCCCCTCACCTGGACGCACACCCATCGGCCGGACTCAAACGTATCCTGCAATACCCGGAATGCCGGGCCCGGCGAACTAGAATCCCGCGATGGCCCAGCCCGCGCGACGAGCGGAGGCGCCTCCGGCTGATCCGCCGATTGATCCCGAGGCGATCGACCGCGCGTACCACTACCACCGGGCGCGCCGCGGCGCGCGCGTCCGCCGGAAGCGGGAGAAGTCACGCGCCCGGCTGCGCTTCTTCGTCACGTTCGTGCTGCTCGTCGCCCTCGCGATCTTCCTGATCCTGACGATCTGGCACCAGGTCCAGAGGGTTTTCGGCCTCTGACCCCGACGGCCTAGACTGTCCTGCCCTGTCCGAGACCGTGCAGAGTCCCGATCCATCCCCGCCCGACCGGCCCGAAGAGGAGGACTGGCTGACGCCTCAGCCCCGTCCGGCCCGGCCACTCGAGGAGGTCTGGGCCTGGGGCGAGCAGCTCACCTGGGTCTCGGGGCTGGTGCTGGCGATCTCGGCCTTCACCGGCTGGTACGTCGGCTCAGGCGAAGGCCCCACGACGAGCGTCATCGGCTGGCACACGGGCGTCCTCGGCAAGCTCGTCTTCTTCATCGGCCTCGCCGTGCTCGCGCTCGTAGCGCTGAGACTGGCGGGCATCGAGCTCCCGGCGACCGTGCCCGAGAGCCTCGTCGTGATCGCGCTCGGCGCGCTCGCGACGGTCTTCGTGCTGATCCGGCTCATCGTCGTCCCGGACGAGTTCTTCGGCTGGCGGGGCCGCGGGATCGGCATCTTCATCAGCCTCATCGCCTCGCTCGCGGTCATCGCGGCGGGTCTCCTCAGAGCCGGCGAAGAGCTCTAGCGCCCCGGCGCACCGCGAGCGCGACGACGACGCCGAGCGCAGCTCCGGCGACGATGTCGAGCGGGTAGTGGACTCCGACGTACACGCGCGAGAACGCGACGGCGGCGGCAAGCACGTAGAGGGGCACCGCGAGCCGCGGAAAGGCGAGGGCGAGGATCGTCGCGCCCGCAAAGCTCGTCGCCGCATGCCCGGACGGAAACGAGCCGGTGTCCGGAACGTGGACGAGCGGCTCGGGCTCCGGAAACCGCAGGGGCGGTCGGTCACGGCCGAACAGCGCCTTCAGCCCCGTCGCGGACCAGTCGGCAAGCGCAACCGCGACAACGGTGAGGAGAAGCACGCCCCACCGCCGGTACAGCGCGGCGAGAACGAGCGCGATCGCGATCCAGAGCAGCCCGAGCCGCCCGGCGTACGACAGCGACTCGAACACGGAATCGAGCCAACCCACCCGATGCTGGACGAACCAGCGCTGGAGATCGCGGTCGGCCGACGTCAGGTGGGGATGATCTGCTTCGTCTGGTCGATGAGCGCGCGGAGGTCGAATGGCTTCCCCACGAAGCCCTGAGCCCCGCGCTCCTCCGCCTCACTCTGTGCGTCCAGCTGACCGCTGAACATCACCACGGGTATCGACCCGACGCCGTGCCGCTCCTGGACGCGGCGCAGCATCTCCCAGCCGTCGACCTGCGGCATCATCACGTCGAGGAGGATGAGGTCCGGCGAGTCCTCCTCGAGCGCGGCGAGCCCGTCCTCGGCGTTGCTCGCCTCGCGGACGGTGTAGCCCTCCATCTCGAGGTTGATGCGCACGACCTCGCGAACCTTCTCGTCGTCGTCGACGAGGAGGACGAGCGGGCCGCGCGCCGGCTTCCCGGGACCGGACCGCTCGAGGAACGCCTCGAGGTCGCCGCGCTTGTAGCGGCGGTGCCCGCCGGGCGTGTAGAAGGCCGGGACGCGTCCGAGATCGGACCACTTCCGGATCGTGCTCTGAGCGACGCCGAGGAACTTCGCGGCCTGGCCAAGGGTCAGCCAGTCGCTCTCCCCGGCCGCGGCGCGCCGTGGTTCGCGAGAGGACATCTCCCCGCGAATCTACCCAAACATGCTCGTTCTTTACACACGCGGCCCGATTCGCGTGGATTCAAGGGGTTGCGGTCGTCGCCGGGCTTCCGGTCGTCGGGATCCGCAAGGTCTGTTCGAGCGTCACGGTGCTCCCCGGATCGGGGTTGTCGTCGAGCGCCTGGCCGAGCGCGATGCCGAGCGCGAACACGAGCAGGACGACCGCGATCCGGATCCCCCAGCGCACGAGCTCCTGACGGCGGCGGCGGCGGCGGCGTTCGTTGCGCTCGACGGGGCTCAGCGTGCTCAAGGCATGTAGTCGACGGCGCCGCGCTGATACAGGTGGAAGGCGGCGTCCTCGACGATTGCGAGGTGACGCGGCCATCCAGGCGTCGCAGCGTGCTCCGACACCGCGTCGTGGGCCCACGCATCCGCCCGCTCGTAGGTCGCCGCGAGCTCGTCGAGCGTGAAGGTCTGTCCGATTCGCCGCCGCAGCTCGTCCGTGACGACCTCGAGCTGAGCCTGCAGGCGCTCGCCGGTGATCGGCTCCTGGACCGCCGCCTGGAAGCGGCGATAACCGTCCTCCCATTCCCGTCTCACGGCTTCGATCACGAGTGCCACGGTCGCAGAACCTAGCCGTCGGGAGTGCAACATGATGCGGGCCACAGTGCGCCGAGCTCGGCGACGACGCGGTCGCCCAACTCGTACCCGGGCTGCGCGAGCGCGAAGGCGACGTGCGCGTGGAGACACTTCAGCCCGCCGGCGCCGGGACGCGCTCCGCCGACGCCGAGATCGAGCTCGGGGCGGAGATCACGCTGTCGTCGATGCGCCTCCGCGACGCTCGCGCCGAGGTCGGGATCGGACGCCGCCGCGCGAGACCAGCGCTCGACGCCGCCGGCGGCCTCGACGCGCGAGACCGCCGCGACGAGGTACGGGCAGGTCAGCCAGTAGGTGGTCGGAAACGGCTCGCCGCCGTCGTCGTGCGAGCGCTGCTCCGTGACGGCGGGCCGTCCGAACGGACAGCGGACGACGACGCGGCTGAAGGCACGAGGCGGTCGGCCGAGCTGGCGTTCGACGACGCTGCGATCACTTTCCATCCCCGTCGATCGTAGTGTGCGCCTTCTTCCACGCCACGATCCCCTTGACGATGAAGAGGTGCTCGCCGGGCCGCACGTAGCCGAGGCGGCGCGCCTCGCGGCCGAGCTCGGCGAGGCTGGCGGACGACTCGACCCGCTGCTGCAGCGCGCGGCGCTGCGCGGCGAGCTGGCTGACCTCCGTGCGCCGTGAGGAGAGCTCGTCGCGGGCGGACATCCAGCTGCGCAGCGGGTGGTAGTACGCGTAGCCGATCAGGACGACCGCGACGACCGCGAGCCAGCGCTTCGCGAGAGTCGCTGCGGGGGGACGGCGAGACCGGCGGGTTGCCATGCCGGGCCACATTCGCCCGACGCGGAGCGCCTCCTGCTACGAGGGCCTAGACGACGTCGACCTTGATGACGTTCGTCGAGCCCGGAATGTTCACCGCCGTGCCGGCGGTGATGATGACCGTGTCGCCCGCCGCGACGATCCCGGCCTCACGCGCCGCCTCGATGGAGCGGCTCCAGAGGTCCTCGACGTCCCGGCACTCCGGAATCCAGATCGGAGTGACACCCCATTCGATGGCCATCTGGTGCACCGACCACCTCTTGTGCGTGAGCGCGACGATCGGCCGACGCGGACGCAGGCGCGCCACCGCCGACGCCGTCCGGCCGGTGAAGGTCGGGACGAGCATCGCCGCGGCTCCGAGCGCCTCCGCCAGGTCGCAGGCCGCGTTGGACATCGCGTTCCCGATCGTCGGCTGATCCATCGCATCAGGTATCTCGTGCCGGTAGCCGAGGCTCGGCTCGACGGCGCGCGCGATCCGGTCCATCGTCTGGACGGCCTGGATCGGAAACTCGCCGACGGCGGTCTCGCCGGAGAGCATCACAGCGGACGTGCCGTCGAGGATGGCGTTGGCGACATCGCTCGCCTCCGCGCGTGTCGGCTCCGGGTGGTGGATCATCGACTCGAGCATCTGTGTCGCCGTGATCACGGGCTTCCCGCGCTCGAGCGCCTTGAGGATGATCCGCTTCTGCACGAGCGGGACGAGGGCCGCGCCGATCTCGACGCCGAGATCGCCGCGGGCGACCATGACCGCGTCCGACTCCGCGAGGATGTCGTCGAGGGCGTCCACCGCCTCGGCCTTCTCGATCTTGGCGATCACGTGGGCGTTCGAGCCTTCCTGCTCGATGAGCGCCCTGAGGTCGCGCACGTCGGCGGCCGAGCGAACGAACGAGAGCGCGATGAAGTCGCAGCCGAGCTCGAGCGCGAACTGGAGGTCCTCGAGGTCCTTGCGCGTGAGCGCAGGGATCGGGATCGGGACGCCCGGAAGGTTCACGCCCTTGTGGGAGGTGATCGAGCCGCCGACGACGATGTTCGCTCGGGCCCGGCGGCCGTCGACCTCCTCGACGCGCAGGCGCACCATGCCGTCGTCGACGAGGACCTCGTGACCCGGACGCAGCACCTCGCCGATCGCCGCGGGCGCAATCGGGAGCTCGCCGTCCCGCACGCCGTCCTCGGCGACGACGACGGTCACGTCCTCACCGGTCGTCAACCGAAGCGGCTCGTCGAGCGAGCCGACGCGGAACTTCGGGCCCTGAAGATCGCCGATGATCGCAATCGGACGGCCGGCCACCTTCTCCGCGTCGCGGACCAGCTGCGCGCGCGCCGCGTGGTCATCATGCGTGCCGTGTGAGAGGTTGAGACGCGCGGCGTTCATCCCCGCGTCAACCAGCGCGGCGACCATCTCGGGAGTCGCGCAGGCCGGTCCGACGGTCGCGACGATCTTCGTACGGCGAGGCGCCACGGAGGACATGGACGCAGCGTAGCGCCGACGTCCGTCATCGTTGCGGCATGCGCGCCACCGGCCACGCCCTCGTTCCGAACTCCGAGCGAACGGCTCTGCTCGTCTCCGACGGGCGGCTGCCCGTCGTGGAGTCGGAGACCGGACGTTCGTCGGAGATCGTGCCCCACGTCCAGCGCACGCTCGGACTCGAGACGGCCTTCCTTCGCTTCGCGGCAAGACGGGAGCACGACGACGAAGCGGTCGAGCTCCTGCTCGCCTTCGACGCTCCCGTCACGGAGTGGACCCCGACGCCGCCGGCCACATGGCAGCCGCTGGAGGAGGCGGATGCAGACGGGCTGATCGATCGGGGCTTTGCTCTCGCGGTCCGGCAGTGGCTCGACGAGGCGCGAGGCGCACCGGTGCCTGAAAAGCGGTCGCCGTGGGCGCGTCCGGGCTGGCTCGCAGGCGCGACGGCGTGGGTCGCGGCGCAGGCGGACGTCGGCGGCGCACCCGAGCTCGTCCAGCAATGGCCGCTCTCCGCGGTGTATCGATTCCGGACACCGGAGGGCCCGCTCTACCTGAAGGCAGCCTTCGCGCTCTTCACTGCAGAGCCGGCGATCACCGAGAAGGATCGCGCGCGAGCATCCCGGTATCGCGCCGGAGGTCGTCGCGGTGGAGCGCGAGCGCGGCTGGCTCCTGATGAGAGAGTTCAGCAGCGACCTCGCGGGGGACGATCGTTCGCGCTGGCCGGACGTCTATCGCACGGTGTCTGCGATCCAGCGCAGCTGGGTCGGCCGGACCGACGAGCTCACGGCGCTCGGCGCGCCGAGCCGTCCACTCGACCTCTTGCGCGCCGAGACGGGCTCGCAACCGGTCCTCGCCTGTCTCGACCACCTCGAGTCGTTCGCAGTGCCAGAGACGCTCGTGCACGGCGACCTCCACCCCTGGAACGCTGTGGTCGAGCCCCACGGCATCCGGTTGATCGACTGGTCGGACGCCGCGGTCGCGCACCCGTTTGTCGAGCTTGCCACCGTGCTCTGGGAACCGATGGCAGACGACGAGCACGCCGCGATCGTCGACGCGTACCTCGAGCCGTGGGCAGGTCTGCTATCGCCCGGCGAGCTGCGTGAGGCGGCACATCTCGGCGAGATCGCCGGCTGCCTCTTCCAGGCGATCAGCTACCGGGAGATCACGAACGCGCTCGAGCCCTCCGACCGCGGGCTGTCCGCCCACTACGAACGCTCGTGGGTGGAACGCGCGGAGGACCTCGGGAAGGCGCTCCAGCCCGGGTAGCTCGCGGCGTCGCCGAGCTCCTCCTCGATCCGGAGCAGCTGGTTGTACTTCGCCACGCGGTCCGTGCGCGAAGGTGCGCCGGTCTTGATCTGCCCCACTCCGGTCGCGACGGCGAGATCGGCGATCGTCGTGTCCTCCGTCTCGCCCGAGCGGTGGGACATGACGCAGGCGAAACCGCGCGAGCGCGCAAGCTCGATCGTCTCGAGCGTCTCGGTGAGCGTCCCGATCTGGTTGACCTTGAGCAGGATCGCATTCGCAATCCCCTCGTCGATCCCACGCTGCAGGCGCTCGACATTCGTCACGAACAGGTCGTCGCCGACGAGCTGGATCCGATCCCCCAGCCGCTCTGTCATCGCCTTCCACGCGCCCCACTCGTCCTCCGCGAGCCCGTCCTCGACGGACACCAGCGGATAGCGGTCGGCAAGCGTCGCGTACAGGTCGACGAGCTCGTCGGCGCTCATGATCTTCCCAGCGCGTTCCAGGTGATAGCCGCCGTCGCGATACAGCTCGGTTGCCGCGGGATCGAGCGCGATGCCGACGCGTTCCCGATGCCCGACACGTTCGGCGGCCTCGAGCACGGCCTCGATCGCCGCCTCCGTCGACTCGAGCTCCGGCGCGAAACCGCCTTCGTCACCGACGCCGGTGGAAAGGCCGCGCTCATGGAGCACGTCCTTCAGCGCGTGGAACGTCTCCGCACCGATACGCAGCGCCTCCGCGAACGTGTCGGCCCCGGCCGGCACGACCATGAACTCCTGCAGGTCGAGCGAGTTCTGCGCATGGGCGCCGCCGTTGACGACGTTCAACATCGGGACCGGGAGAACATGCGCGCCGACGCCGCCGACCCAGCGAAAGAGGCTGACCTGCGCGTTTGCCGCCGCCGCCTTCGCGACCGCGAGCGAGACGCCGAGGATGGCGTTCGCTCCGAGACGGGACTTGTTCTTCGTCCCGTCGAGCTCGATCAGCGTCGTGTCGACGAGACGCTGATCCTCCGCGTCCAGACCCGTGACCGCCTGCGCGATCTCGCCCGAGACGTTACGCACCGCCTTCAGAACGCTCTTGCCCCCGTACGCACGCGGATCGGCGTCGCGCAGCTCGACGGCCTCGTAGCGGCCCGTCGACGCGCCCGACGGGACGGCCGCACGGCCCTTCGCTCCCGAGGAGAGCTCGACCTCGACCTCTACGGTGGGGTTGCCCCGGGAGTCGAGGATCTGCCTGGCGCGGACACCGGCGACGGCGGACTGGCTCACGCGAACTCCTCCTTTGCCCGGTCGAAATAGTGGTCCTGCTCGGCGAGCCCGAGCTCGGTGAACACCTTCCCATCCTCGGCGGCGTAGCGCTCGGCCTGCTCGACGCGATCGACGAAGCGGCGCGTCATCGCGCGGAGTGCGAGCTCCGGGTCGACGTTCAGCCGGCGGGCGACGTTGACCGCCGCGAAAAGGACGTCGCCGAGCTCCTCGAAGACGTGCGGATGCGGCTCGGTCTCGGGCGCAGGCTCGCCGGCTTCCGCGAGCGCCTCCTTCAGCTCGCGCAGCTCGTCGTCGAGGTCGACCAGGGCTCCGGCCGTGTCCGGGTACTCGAAGTTGACCGCCGAGGCCCGCCGCTGCACCTTGCGTGCGTAGAGCAGCGCCGGAAACGAGTCCGGCACGTCGTGGAAGATGCCCACGCGCGCCTCGTCTGTGCGCTTGATCTCCTCCCATCGCTCGCGGACCCGTCCGGCCGTCCGGGCCTCCGCGTCGCCGAACACGTGTGGATGACGTCGGACGAGCTTCTCGTGGACGCGCCGGGCGACTGACTCGAGGTCGTCGCCGCCGCGCTCCGAGAGGAGCAGCGAGAGGAAGTAGACCTGGAACAGCAGGTCGCCCAGCTCGTCGGCGAGCTTCTCGTCGTCACGCTCGATTGCAGCGTCCGCGACCTCGTAGGCCTCCTCGACCGTGTGCGGGACGATCGTGCGCTCGGTCTGCTCCCGGTCCCAGGGGCAGTCGCGGCGGAGCCGTTCGGTCAGGTGCTGGAGTTCCTCGAGCGTGCGCCCGAGGGTCACTTAGTCGTCGTCGAGCTCGCGACGGTGCATGGATCAGGGTTCGGCTGGTAGCCGACCTGGTACTTGATCCGGGAGTTGCAGTACTTCGTCTTGATGTCCGCGACCCACTTCGTCATCGCCTCGTCCTTCTGCTGCTTCTGCAGCAGCTGGCGGATCGTCGCCTGAACCTTGGCGAGCGGCGTCTTCGTCGCCGGCTTGATGGCGGAGAGGGCCTGGATGATGTGGTAGCCGTACTGCGTCTTCACCGGCTGCGAGAGCTGGCCGGTCTTGAGCTCGAACGCTGTCTTGTCGAACTCCGGAACCGTCTGGCCCTTCGACACGGTTAGCTTGCCGCCGTTCGCGGCGGAGCCGGGATCCTTCGAGTACTTCTTCGCGAGCGCCGCGAAGTTCGCGCCTGACTTCAGCTGCGCATAGAGCTGGTCGGCGAGTGCCTTCTTCTGCACGAGGATGTGGCGAATGTCGCGGCTCTCGGACTGCTGGTACTGCGACTTGTGCGTGTTGTAGTACGACTTGAGCTCGCTCTGGGTCACCTTCACGTCCTTCGTGACCTCGTTGTAGAGCGCCTCCGAGACGAGCTGCGTCCGGATCTCCTCCTTGGCCTGGTCCTCGGTGAGCCCCTGCTGCTTGAGGGCGCTGAGGTAGCGCTTCTCGTCGCCGCCGTAATACTGCTTCTTCAGCTGCTCGATGCGCTTGTCGACCTTCGAGTCGGACACGTTGATCCCGAGATCGTCCGCCTCCTGAGCGAGCTCCGCGCGCTGGATGAGGAAGACGACGGCCTGGCCCTTCAGCTGCTCGTATTCCGTCGAGCCCGGCTTCGGGAACGCGCGCTTGTTCGCGGTATAGCTCTTCTGTGCGCGCGCCATGAGCGACTGGAACTGCTCCTTCGTGACCGGCGTGCCGCCGGCCACAGCGACGTCATCCGAGCCGAGACTCGTCGTTCCGCTCGAACCGCCACAGCCGGCAAGGGCGAGCGCAACCGCAAAGGTAAGAAAAAGATAAATGGGTCGTCTCATGGAAAATGCGCCATTTGCAGCGGATTTGCCACGCTGCCAGACGCGCGGCCAGTATAGCAGCGACGCGCGCCGCCGCTGCTCGCACCGCTGCAAATGACCCGTTTGGGTGAGCGCCTATGCATTTCCCGCACGCACGGCCTGAAGGGCGTCGACGAGGCGCAGAGACGCCGGGAAGCTCTCCTCCCGCAGGCTCACCTCGTGGTTCGCCCTCGTGTACACCGAGGTGTCGACGTGACGGCGGAGATCGCGCAGCTCCTCGGAGCCGAGCACCATCTGGCCCACGCTCGCCTTGCCTCCACGGAACACGAAGTAGTCCGCACCCACGCGTGCGACCTTGAGCTTCGCTTCCTGGATGCGGAAGAGGTTCTCGACGGGCTCCGGCAGCGGACCGTAGCGATCCTGCGTCGCCGCCTCGAGCTCACGCAGCTCGTCCTCTGACTCGGTCAGCGCGAGCCTCCGGTGCAGGTCGATCTTGAGCGCCTCCGACGCGATGTACTCGGCGGGCACGTAGGCGTCGACCCTGGCGTCGACGCGCACGGGCCTGGCGATGACCCGCCGTTCGCCCGAGAGCTCGGCCACGGCCTCGGCGAGCAGCTCGACATAGAGCTCGAAGCCGAGGGCGGCCACGTGCCCTGACTGCTCGTCGCCGAGCAGGTTGCCCGCGCCGCGGATCTCCAGGTCCCGCATCGCGATCGCGAAGCCGGCGCCGAGCTCCGTGTGATCGGCAAGAGTCGCGAGACGCGCGCGCGCCTCAGGGGTGAGCTCCGACATGTCCGGATAGAAGAGATACGCGTGCGCCGTGACGTCGGATCGGCCCACGCGCCCGCGGATCTGGTACAGCTGCGAGAGGCCGAGCTGATCGGCCCGCTCGACGATGAGCGTGTTGGCCTGCGGGATGTCGAGGCCGGACTCGATGATCGTCGTCGACACGAGGACGTCGGCGTCGCCTCGCAGGAACGAGTGCATCTTCTCCTCGAGCTCGCGCTCGCGCATCTGCCCGTGCGCGACGAGAAAACGGAGGTTCGGCGCGAGCTGGCGCAGCTTCTCCTCTGCCTCCTCGATCGTCTCGACGCGGTTGTGGAGGTAGAACGCCTGACCCTGCCGCTCGACCTCGCGCTCGAGCGCGAGCTTCACGAGCTCCTCGTCGTACTCTCCGACGGTCGTGCGGATCGGGCGGCGCCCTTCGGGCGGCGTCTCGATGATCGAGATGTCGCGCAGTCCGGAGAGCGACATGTGCAGCGTGCGCGGGATCGGCGTGGCGCTCAGCGTCAGCACGTCGACCTCGAGGCGGAGCGATCGCAGCAGCTCCTTCTGCGCGACGCCGAAGCGCTGCTCCTCGTCAAGGATGACGAGACCGAGCTCCTTCGGGATGACGTCGCGGCTGAGGATTCGATGCGTCCCGATCAGGACGTCGACCTTCCCCGACTGGAAGTCCGCCAGCACCTGCTTCACCTCGCGCGGCGGACGGAACCGGGACACCATCTCCACGCGCACGGGGAAGTCGCGATAGCGCTGACGGAACGTGTGCCAGTGCTGCTCCGCCAGGATCGTCGTCGGCGCGAGCATCAGCGACTGCTTGCCGTTGACCGCGACGGCGAATGCCGCGCGAATCGCGACCTCTGTCTTGCCGAAGCCGACGTCGCCGCAGACGAGCCGGTCCATCGGCCGGGGCGCCTCCAGGTCCTCCTTCACCGCCTCGATCGCCAGCTGCTGGTCGGGTGTCTCGCGGTACGGGAACTCCGCCTCGAGCCGCTCGAGCCACTCGTGACGCAGGTCGTAGGCGACGCCGGGCGCCTGCTGACGCTGCGCGTAGAGGGCGAGCAGCTCGCCCGCCAGCTCGCGCACGGACTCGCGCGCGCGGTTCTTGAGGTTCTCCCACGCCTTGCCGCCGAGCTTCGACAGCACCGGCGCGCTGCTGTCGGCGCCGATGTAGCGGGAGACCTTGCCGAGCTGCTCATGCGGGACGTAGAGCCGGTCGTCTCCGCGGAATCCGAGGAAGAGGTAGTCGCGCGTGACGCCCGCCACCTCCTTCGTCTCGAAGCCGAGGAGCTTGCCGACACCATGGTCTTCGTGGACGACGTAGTCGCCCGTCCGCAGGTCGGCGAACGACTGCAGCGCGCGGCCGCCGACACGGCGCTCGCGCGGGGGCCGCTTCCGGAAGATCTGCGTGTCCGGCAGCAGGACGAGACCGAGGTCGCGCCATACGAATCCGCGGCGCGCGTTCGTGACCGCAAAGAGGATCTCCGCCTCGCGCGGAAACCGCTCCCCCTCCTCGAGGATGCGCGCCGCCGCGCGTCGCAGGAGGTTCTGCTGGCGCAGCGCCTCGCCGGCGTGGGGGAACGTGACCACGACGCGATTGCCTGCGCGCACGAAGGCGTTCAGCTCGTTCTCCGCCTCGGCGAGCCCGCGGGCGACGAGCGCGGGGCGCTGGGCCTCGAACGCGAACGGCTGGTTCGCCGGCAGCGGGTCGAGCACCGCCGCACGCTTGAGCGAGACCGGATGAAGGCCCTCCTCGGCCCAGATCTCGCGAACCTCGTCGGCCTGCCACACAAGATCCGGGCCTGCGGGAACCGGCAGCACGAGATCTCTGGGAACCGTGGGCCGCTCGTTCTCCTCCAGGAGCGACGGCTCGATGAGATCCAACCGCCGCTCGGCGGCCGGATAGATCACCGCCGCGTCGACCGGGTGGAGCGCACGCTGCGTGAACGGCGAAAACGCACGGATCTGCTCGATCTCGTCGCCCCAGAACTCGATCCGAAGCGGCTCGCGTCCGGTCGTCGGGAACACGTCGACCAGCCCGCCCCGGACCGCGAACTGCCCGCGCTCGTCTGCGCGGTCGACCCGCTCGTAGCCCGCGAGCGCGAGCGTCTCCGACAGCCCCTCGAGACTCAGCTCCTCGCCCGGCGCGACACGGATCGGCGCCGGGCGTGCGTCAGCGGGTGGCATCGGCTCGGCGAGGGCGGCGGCCGATGCGACCACGAGCCCGCCTGCCGCGAGGACGTCGAGCGCCCGCGCCCGCTCTCCCACGAGGTGTGGCGCGGGATCCAGCCCGGAGCCCCAGCCGACCCCGCGGCTCGGCAGCATCGCCACGCGGTCCTCGCCGAGGAACCACGAGGCGCCCTCCGCTGCGTCGCGCGCGTCCTGGTCCTCCGGCGCAAGCAGCACCAGCGGCCGGCCGAGCTCCTCATGGACCGCTGCGAGCAGCAGCGGCAGGGCAGGCTCGGACACCCGGGCGGCGGCCGGGAAGGCTTCGGCGAACCCGCGGAGTCGGTCGGTCTCGCGCAGTTCGTCGACGAACGGATGAAGGATCGGGTGGTCCAGAACGAAAGGCCGAACCAGGCCGGTTCGGCTCACGCCATCGTAGTTAGTTGAACTGCGCCTGCGCCCGTTCGAGGCCCTCGGCGTCGAGCTTCTCGACGGCGTCTGCGGCGCGGCTCACGATCGAGTCGGCGTCGTCCTCCGGGACGAAGCTCGACAGCACGTAGTCGGCCGGCCGCCTCGGGTCACCGCGGCCGGGCCGACCGACGCCGACGCGCAACCGCAGGAAGTCCTGCGACTTGACGTGCGCGGCGATCGAGCGCAGGCCGTTGTGGCCGGCGAGACCCCCACCCCGTCGCGCCTGAAGTCGGCCCGGATCGAGGTCGATCTCGTCGTGCACGACGAGGATCGCGTCGGGCTCGAGCTTGTAGAAGCGCGCGGCGGCGTTCACCGACCGGCCCGAGTCGTTCATGAACGTCTCGGGCTTCAGCAGGGCTACGCGATGCCCGTCGAGCCGCACCTCGGACAGCTGGCCGTTGAACTTCCCCTTCCAGGACGAGCCGTGCCGGCGCGCGAGCTCCTCGACGACCATCCAGCCGACGTTGTGCCGGTCGTTGGCGTGCTCGCGGCCCGGATTGCCGAGACCGACGACGAGCAGGTCGAGCGACGACTGTCGATCGCCTCGACGCCAGGGAAGACGCATAGCGAGCTCGGAGTGTTAGCCCTCGGCGGTGGGCTCGCCCTGCTCGCCCTCTGCCGCGGCGGCCTCGCCCTCGGCTGCACCCTCGGGCGCTTCGCCCTCCGGCACCTCGCCTTCGGGCAGCTCCGCGCCCTCCTCGAGCTCCTCGGGCTCCGGCTCGACCTCGCGCGTCGGCATCGTCACCGTCGCGAGCACCGTCTCCTCCGGGTTGTCGAGGTACGTCACGCCGGCCATCGGCGAAAGGTCTGCGACTCGCAGCGTGTCCCCGATCGCCATGCCGCTGACGTCGAGGTCGAGATGCTCCGGGATCTCCATCGGCAGCGCCTCCACGTTGATCTCGCGCTGAACCTGCGACAGGACGCCACCCTCCTTCACGCCGGTCGGCTCGCCGACGAGCTGGACGTTCACGCTCGCCTGAATCGGTTCGTCGAGCGGGACCTCCTGGAGATCGACGTGCGAGATGTGTCCACGGATCGGATCCTGCTGGAACTCCTTCAGGATCGACGCGTGCGTCGTCTTCTGCCCCTCGAGGACGACGTCGAGGATTGCGTGGAGGCCACCCTGCCCGGTGAGCACCCGGCGCAGGTCGCGCTCGGGCACCTGGATCGCGTACGAGGACTTCCCCTTTCCGTAGAGGACGCCGGGGATGAAGCCCTCCTTGCGCAGCCGCCGAGCGTCGGCGGAACCGCGCCGCTCGCGCTCTTTCACCTGCAATTTGATCCGTTCGCCCGCCATCGCGGCGGCAAATGCTAGCTACTTCTTTACGTGGAGGTCGATGCCGAGCAGGATCAGCGGCCAGAGAAAGACAGCGAAGATCGCCGAGAGCACGCCTCGCCAACCGTCGACGTGCTTGAAGTAGTCGTGGGTCGCCGCCACCGCGACTCCGACGCCGACGTAGACGAGCGTGAGGAGGCTTGGGCCGCGCCGCACGCCGGAGTCTTAACCCCGCCGGTCGTTTCGGAAACGCGGCCTCAGCGGCGCATGACCCGCTCGCAGTCGCGCGCGACCCGGTCGAGCCGGTCGGCATGCACGACGTCGCGCCCCGGACCGCAGACGATCACGTCGCGTCCGCCTCCGCCACTGAGGACGTCGTTCCCGCCGCCGCCGGAGAGGAAGTCCCGGAAGGGCGTGCCGTGCAGGACGTCGGCGCGTCCTGTGCCGGTGAAGCGGCAGCGGTTCGTTATCCGGCGAACGCGATCGCCGCCCACGTCGAGCACGTAGATGCCCCAGCGCAGGCACTCGCGCCCGGATGCGAACGCGATCTGAGTCCCGTCTGGGGACCAGGCGCCGACACTGTACGGATGTGCGTCGACGGCGCGCCGGCGCTGGTTCGCCCCATCGGCGGACATCGTGTAGAGGTCGTACTCGCTCCTCGCGGACGGATGGTCGCGGTTGCTGATGAACGCGATCGTGTCTCCCTTCCACGCGGGAAGGCGGTCCTCGGACGTCGCCGAGCGCGAGACATTCCGCAGCCCGGTTCCGTCGGCGCGCACGGAGTAGATCTCGAAGTCGGCGTCGCGGTTCGTCTCGAACGCGATCGCAGAGCCGTCCGGCGACCACGTGGGATTGACGGACTGGTTCGGGCCGGTCGCGATCACGCGGCTTCCCGAGCCGTCGGTCGCGATCACCGCGATCCCTCCGTCGCTCGAGTTGAGGAGCCTCACACCGAGCGCGAGGCGCGTGCGGTCGGGTGACCACACCGGGACGCCGCTGCTCTGCGTCGGCTTCAGGTAGTTCGTCAGGAGCGTCCTCCGCGACTCCGCGAGCAGGTGCAGGATCCTGACCTCGTTCTCGATCGTGAACGCGATGCTGTCGCCCGCCCACGACGGGAACTCGCCGGGCCCGTCGTCGCCGACACGACCGCCGGGCGCATCGACGCCGATAGTCGTGCGCGTCGTGCCGAATGCGACGGCGAGCCCGTTGTCGCTCCAAGTCGGCGGCGCAGTACTGCCTCGTCGGGCGTCCGCTCCGATGATCTCCTCGGCCCGTCCTGCCCGGACGATGCCGAGCGACTCGGGCGGCAGCGCGCAGCCGGGCTGCTGGCGAACGAAGGCGATCGCGCCGCCCGTCGGTGACCACGCCGGGAACCGATCCTGCCACGCGCGATTCGGGTCGCAGGCGTGCGGGCGCGCATGGGCGCTGTGGGCGAAGAACGCCGCGGCGACCAACCCGATCACGGCCGCGAACCGCACGCCCCCAACGTACCGCCGCTTTGTGAACGCGAAGTTAGAAGAGCGCGTTCATGTCGCCGAAGATCGCGGAGACCGAGTCGTCGGCGAAGACGTTGTGGATCGTCTCGGCGAGGATGTCCGCGACCGTCAGGACGGTGACCCGCTCCGGCTTCGTCAGCGGGTCGATCGGCATCGTGTCGGTGACGACGACGCTGTCGAGCGCGCTCTGCTCGATGCGCTCGATGGCCGGGTCGGAGAAGATGCCGTGCGTCGCGCACGCGAAGACCTTCTTCGCACCGCGCTCCTTCAGAAACTCGGCGCCCGCGACGAGCGTGCCGGCCGTGTCGACCATGTCGTCGGTCATCACCGCGCACTTGCCGTCGATGTCGCCGATGACGTTCGTGACGCGTGCGACGTTGTGCGCCGGCCGGTCCTTCTGCAGAACGGCTAGGTCGCCGCCGATCATCTCAGCGAACTTGCTCGCGAGGCGCGTCCGCCCCGTGTCCGGCGCGACGGCGACGAGCTCCTCGGGCAGACCGAGATCGCGGAAGTACTGCGCGAGCATCGGGAGCGCCGTCATGTGGTCGACGGGGACCTCGAAGAACCCCTGGACCTGTCCGGCGTGCAGGTCCATGGTCAGCACCCGGTCGGCCCCGGCAGACTGGATCATCTCGGCGACGAGCTTCGCGGTGATCGGCTCCCGCGGCCGCGACTTCTTGTCCTGCCGCGAGTACGGGTAGAGCGGCAGCACCGCCGTGATCCGCTTCGCGGAGGCCAGCTTCGCGGCGTCGATCATGATCAGGAGCTCCATCAGGTGCTGGTCGACCGGCGGCGCGCTCGTCTGCACGATGAAGAGATCGGCGCCGCGGATCGACTCCTCGTACCGGCAGTAGGTCTCGCCGCTCGCGAAGGTGCGGAGCGAGACGTCGCCGACCTGGATGCCGAGCTTCTCCGCGATCTTCTGTGCGAGGGCCGGATGCGACCGCCCGGAGAAGAGCATCAGCCGCTTCGACGGCCCACGCTCGATCCAGTGCTCCGGCTTCAGCTCGGGCTTGGTCTCGGCGACCTCGAGCCCGGGCAGGCGCGTCAGCTCAGTTGTTGCGCTTTCCACGGAGATAGCCCTCTTTCGTTGTCTGCTTCGGCGGGAAGCCGGCGAGCGACTCGGGAGGCACATCTTCTGTGATGTACGACCCGCCTGCAATCCAAGCATCGTCACCGACCTCCACCGGAGCCTCGAACCCATTGTGAATCCCGGTCCTGACGTTGCGTCCGATCCTCGTCCGTCCCTTCGGCTGCCCCTCCTGGTGCGGGAAGTTCGCCGTGATGTTCCCGGCGGCGACGTTCGTGCCCTCGCCGACGTCGGCGTCCCCGAGGTAGGAGAGGTGCGGCACCTTCGCGCCGGCGCCGATGTCCGAGTTCTTGATCTCCACGAACGTGCCTGCCTTCGCGCCCGCGCCGAGCTTCGTACCCGGCCGGAGGTAACAGAACGGCCCGACGGTCGCATCGGCTCCGATCTCCGCGTCGATCGCGACGACGTGCGGGCCGACCTCCGCCCCGGCACCGACGCGCGTATTGCCGCGGAGCACCGTGAACGGGTGGATGGTCGCGTCCGGCTCGAGGACGACGTCCGGCTCGATCCACGTGGAGCCGGGATCGACGATGGTCACGCCGGCGAGCATGTGTTCATTGTTGACGCGCGCGCGCAGGAACGCCGCCGCCTCGGCGAGCTCCACTCGTGTGTTCACTCCCTCCACCTCGTCCGGGTCTGGTGCCATGAAGACCCCCACATTCTCGCCTGCCTCGACAAGCAGCCGCACGGCATCCGTCAGGTAGAGCTCGCCCTGCGCGTTCGCCGGCTCGAGCCGTTCGAGGACGGGCCAGAGCTTCCCGGCGGCGAAGACGTAGATGGACGAGTTGACCTCCTTGATCGCCCGCTGCGCGTCGGTCGCGTCGGCGTCCTCGACGATCGCCTCGAGATTCCCCGTCGCGTCGCGGACGATCCGCCCATACGCGCGTGGGTCCGGTGGCTCGAACGAGAGCACCGTGGCCGTCGCGCCGGCCGAGCGGTGCGTGTCGACGAGCGCCTGGAGCAGGCCACCACTCACGCGCGGGTGATCGCCGGAGACGACGAGAAGATCGCCCGCATCGGCAACGTGCCCGTGCGCGGCGCGGAGGGAGTCGGCGGTGCCGAGCGGCCTCTCCTGCACGGCGACCTCCACGCCGTCGACGGCTTGCGCCGCCTCGGGTGACAGGACGACGACGAGCGGATCGGGCCCGACCGAGCGAACCGCCTCGATCACCCAGTCGACGAGCCTGCGGCCGAGGAGCGGGTGGAGATGCTTCGGTGTCGCGGACTTCATCCGCGTGCCCAGGCCTGCGGCCATCACCACCGCTGCGAGCTCGCCGGCCATCAGAGCTGGGGCGCCAGGATTCGAACCTGGGATCGCGGGACCAAAACCCGCTGCCTTGCCACTTGGCTACGCCCCACCGCGACTATCGATCCAGTCTCGCAGGGCAACGCAAACACTGTCGGACGGCGGCCGAGGCGGCAAAGCCGCCACGGCCTCGATGTCGCTGCTGCAAGCAGCAGCTCAGCACTTGGCTACGCCCCACCGCGACTATCGATCCAGTCTCGCAGGGCAACGCAAACACTGTCGGACGGCGGCCGAGGCGGCAAAGCCGCCACGGCCTCGATGTCGCTGCTGCAAGCGGCGCTCAGCACTTGGCTACGCCCCACCGCGACTATCGATCCAGTCTCGCAGGGCAACGCAAACACTGTCGGACGGCGGCCGAGGCGGCAAAGCCGCCACGGCCTCGATGTCGCTGCTGCAAGCAGCAGCTCAGCACTTGGCTACGCCACGCCCCATTGCACCAAGAAGTGCGACGGGAAGCTTAGGTGCGCCTGTGGTCTTGGAAAAGGTAGACAAGGGCGGCGACCGCGAACAGCCCGACGAGAACGAACGCGATGGCCGGCAGGACGAAAGCGAGGAGGACGACGAGGATCGCGAGCGCCTGCGAAGCGGCGGCGATCCAGGACAGCTCCCGCGCGACGTCCCAGCCCATCTTCCGGCCGGCGAGCATGTAGAACGCAAGCACGATCACTGCGATGACGAGCACCGTCCATCGCGTCAGATCTGCCGTCGCAGCGACGAGAAGACCCTCCACGACCGCGACCCAGAGGGCGAGCTTGATACGCCGCTCGCCAAGCCAGCGGCCGACGCGAGTGCTGCCGGATTCGATGATCGGCTGGCTGTTCGGCTCGATGTACGCCACGCTTCAACGGTACCACGCAGGTGTCGTCAGCCAGGTGCGTCCCTGATGCGAAATCCGGCGCTCCGCCTCGCGTGCGTCGTCCCCGTGCAGGAAGAGCCCGTAGACCGTCGGACCGGCGCCGGTGACGTCCGCGCGGAACGCCCCCAGCGCCCGCAGCTCGTCCGCGACCGGAGACGTGGCGAGGTCGTTCGCGGGCAACGTCGCGAGGTCTCGAGGGCGCCGTAACTCGGGCAGTCCGCCGACGAGTGCGGCGCGCCGCTCGTCATAGCCACGCTCTCCTCCCCGCGCGTCGAACGCGTCGTAGACGCTCGCTGTCGACGGCTTCGAGGAGCCACGCGGCAGAACGAGGACGATCCAGTAGTCCTGCGGTAGGTCGAGCGGCGCCAGCTCCGTGCCGTCTCCCGTGCCGAGCTGCGGCCCGTCGCGCAGGAAGTACGGGACGTCCGCGCCGAGTGCACGGGCACGGTCGTGCAGCTCCCCGTCCGCAAGCGGCTCTTCGCGGAGCTCGTTCGCCAGGCGCAGGGCGGTTGCCGCGTCCGAGCTCCCGCCGCCGAGCCCGGCGGCGACCGGTATCCGCTTCTGGATGCGCGCGCGAAACGTCGCGCCGGTGCCGTCCACCATCTCCTCGAGCGCGCGACGGACGATCGTGTCGCCGGCGAAGCCGTCGACGCGAAGCTCGGAGGACGGCGACACGACGAGGCGGTCCGCGAGCGCGACACGCTGGTACACGGTCGCGAGCTCGTGGCGGCCGTCTTCGCGTCGTGGCCCGACGACGAGCGCAAGGTTGATCTTGGCCGGCGCGGCGCCGCGTTTCACGCAAGCGCCTCGGTCAATTGCAGGAACTCGGCAGGGAGGAGCTCCTCTGCTCGCACTCGTTCGGATCTCCCGATGTGCGCAAGCGCGGCCTCTGCCTGCTCGCGCGAGGCGATGCCGGCGAGCTGAAGGGAGTTCGCGAGCCGCTTGCGCCGATGCGCGAACGCGCCTACGACGGTGCGCTTCACGCGCGCGAAGTCCGGCGGCGTGCCCGTGCGGCGAAACGCGACGAGCGCCGACTCGACCTTGGGCCGTGGCCGGAAGACGTTCGGCGACACCGGGTGGAACCCGGTGCGCTCAGTCGCCAGCTGCACGAGCACGGACACCGCGCCGTATGCCTTTGTCGACGGCGACGCGAAGAGCCGGTCTGCGACCTCGCGCTGCACCATGACCGTCCAGTCCTGAAGCTCCGGGAGGCCGTCGAGGCTCTCGAGGATCAGGGGCGTCGCGATGTTGTACGGAAGGTTGGCGACGAGCTTCGTCGCGCCAGGCGCGGCGACGGCGAGATCGAGCTGGAGGGCGTCGCCGAAGACCAGCTCGACGTTCGGCCGTCCGGCAAGACGCTCTGCGAGCTCCGGCTCGAGCGATGTGTCGACCTCGACGGTGTAGACCCGACGGACCCGGTCGGCGAGGAAGGTCGTCAGGACGCCGAGGCCGGGCCCGATCTCGAGGACGACGTCGTCGCGCTCGAGACCCGCGAGCCGGCCGATGACGCCGAGGATGTTCTCGTCCGTGAGGAAGTGCTGCCCGAGCGACTTCTTCGGCCTGGCACTCACGGCAGGCCGAATGCTGCGTCGGCGTTCGTGTCGATCTGCGCAGCCAGATCGTTCGGATCCTGATTGCGCGCAGCCGCGAGGACGGCGACGGTGTGCGCAACGTAGGCCGGCTCGTTCGTCTTGCCGCGCACAGCTTGCGGCGCCAGGTAAGGGGAATCGGTCTCGGCGAGGATCCTGTCCGCAGGTACGTCGCGCGCCGCGGTTCGAAGGTCGCCCGCGTTCTTGTACGTCGCGTTGCCCGCGAACGAGACATACCACCCGTGCTCGAGCGCCGCGTCGAGCAGTGGCGGCGACGAGAAGCAGTGCAGGACGACTGTGCCGTCGAACCACTGCGTGAGGACCGACGCGGTGTCCTCGTCCGCGGCACGGTTGTGGATCACGACCGGCAACCCGACGCGTCTGGCGATGCCGAGCTGGTAGATGAAGCGCTTCGACTGCGCTTCGCGCGGCGAGTGGTCGCGGTAATAGTCGAGCCCGATCTCGCCGACGGCGACGACCTTCGGATGTCCGGCGAGGCGCTCGAGGACGTCGAGATCGAGCTCGCGCGACGCTTCATGCGGATGAAGGCCCATCACCGCGTACACGCCGTCGTGCTGCTCGGCGATCTCGAGCGTGCGCGCCCACGAGTCCGGGTCCGTGCCGATCGAGAGGATCCGCGTCACACCGGCAGCCAACGCGCGCGCGATCACGCCGCTCGGATCATCGAGTGCGTCGAGGTGCGCGTGGGTGTCGATCACGCGGTGAGCCGCTGCAGCTCTTCGTCGACGATTCCCGGGTCGAGCTTGCGGAAGAGCGGCTCCGGCTCCTTCAGCTTCTGGCCGGCCGAGAGGCGGCTCGGCTCCCACACGCCGATCCACCCCGCGTAGTCGCCGGTCAAGATCGTGTGGCGCTCGCCGCCTTCCTCTTCGATCTCGCGAAACTCGAGCGGGCCGGCGAGCCAGCCCTCGTTGCCGAGCAGCTCGTGGAGCTTCTGGCTCGAGAAGGGCAGGAACGGCGTGAAGATCACCTTGAGCGAGTCGACGAGCCGCAGCGCGACGTGGAGGATCGTCGCCGCGCGATCGCGGTCCTCCTTGATCGCCGCCCACGGCGCCTGCTGGTCGACGTACTGGTTCCCGATGCTCGAGAGACGCATCGCCTCCGACAGCGCCGCCCGAAATTTCGACTGCTCGATGAGCGAGCCGACCGTGTCGAAGCCGGCCTCGACCTCGCGCAGGGCTCTCTCGTCATCGGCCGTGAGCTCACCCGGCTGCGGCACCTCTCCGAAGTTTCTGTAGGCGTTCGTCAGCGTCCGGTTCACGAGGTTGCCCCAGTTCGCGAGCAGCTCGTCGTTGTTGCGCCGGAGGAACTCGGACCAGGAGAAGTCGCTGTCTTGCGTCTCGGGCCCCGCAGCGGTGAGGAAGTAGCGGACCGGGTCGGGGTCGTAGCGCTCGAGCACGTCACGGACGTAGATCGCGATCGCCCGGCTCGTGGAGAGCTGCTTGCCCTCCATCGTCAGGAACTCGCTCGCCACGACCTCATCGGGAAGGTGGAGCTCGCCCTTTCCGGCGCCGAGCTCTCCGCCTTCTCCGTAGCCGAGGAGCATGCTCGGCCAGATCACCGTGTGGAACACGATGTTGTCCTTGCCCATGAAGTACGCGTGCGTCGACTCCGGGTTCTGCCACCAGTCGCGCCAGGCATCGGGAACGCCCTCGTTCTGGGCCCACTCGACCGCTGCCGAGAGGTAGCCGATGACCGCGTCGAACCACACGTAGATCCGCTTGGTGTCCTCCGGATAGCCCTCGACGGGAACCGGAATGCCCCAGTCGATGTCGCGGGTCATCGCGCGCGGCTTGAGGTCATCGACAAGCGACAGCGAGAAGTTGCGCACGTTCGTACGCCAGCTCGACTTCTGCTCGATCCACTCCTTCAGCCGGTCGGCGAACTCGGGAAGGTCGAGGAAGAGGTGCGTCGTCTCCCTGAACTCCGGCGCCGTCCCGTCGATGATCGAGCGCGGCTCGATCAGATCCGACGGGTCGAGCTGGTTCCCGCAGTTGTCGCACTGGTCACCCCGCGCCTCGGTATAGCCGCAGATCGGGCAGGTGCCCTCGATGTAACGGTCCGGAAGCGTGTTGCCCGTCGTGGCGGAGAACGCGCCGAGAGTCGTTCGCTCGACGAGGTGGCCATGGTCGTAGAGCGTGCGGAAGATGTCCTGCGTGACGCGCGCGTGGTTGCGAGTGGTCGTGCGCGTGAAGGTGTCGTACGTGATGCCGAGGTCGCGCAGGTCCTCGCGGATGAGCTCGTTGTAGCGCCGGGCGATCTCACGCGGCGAGACGCCTTCCCGATCGGCCGTGACCATCACCGGCGTCCCATGCTCGTCGGTCCCGCTGACCATCAGGACGTCGTACCCCTTCAAGCGGTGGTACCGCGCGTAGATGTCGGCCGGCACTGCGAAGCCCACCACGTGGCCGAGGTGACGCTTCCCCGCCGCATACGGCCAGGCCGGCGCGACGAGGATCTTTCTCTTTGTTCGCTGTGTAGCCAACGTGCCGAGGGTCGGTGAGCATGATACGAGGCTCGCCGCGCCGCCCCGAGCGCCGCACCGCAAGCAGCAGCGCCGAGGCGAGCAGGGTCGCTGCGACGACCAGCGTCGTCAGCAACGCAGGGCTGACGCCGTCTCGCGCCCTCGTCGCCGCAGCGGTGACTTCACCGGAATCGCGCCGCGGCGCCTTCGCCTCCCCGGACGCAGCGTCCTCGGCAATCGACCTTGCGGTTCTCGCTGCAACGGGCGCCGCCGACAGTTCCGCGTCGAAGGTCATCGAGGCGGTGTGCGCGGTGGCCGTGAGACCGAGCGGCGTTGCGCTCTTCTGCTGTGCCGACGCCGGAGCACCCGACTCGGCCGCCCGCGGACGAGTAGCGACGCGGTTGGCAGACGCAGCGGCCGCCTTTGCCGTGGACGCGCGCGACGGCCGAGTCTCCGCGCCCGCCGGCGCAACATCAGGCTCGGCGACGGGCGGCGTCTGGGGCACCTGGAGGGATGGAGCGGACGTGGCGGCCGCGGGTGGCTCGGCCACGGGCTTGTCCGCCGCCGGATCGACCGCGGGCGCGGCCACTTCGGCCACGGCCGCCTGCGGCAAGGGCTGAGGCGTCACGCGAGCCGGAAGAAACGGGAGCGGATCGACGTAACCCTGCTGGTCACTCGTCAGGCGGATCCCGAAGTAGATGAACGGGTGGGTGAGGTCGGTCGTCCCGCTCGGCCCGACGGTCCCGACGACGGCACCCTCGTCGACGCGGGCACCACGCGTGACGCTGATCGCTCCAAGGTGCAGGAGCGTCGCCGTGTGGCCTGACGCGCGTCTCGATCGACACGGTCTTGCCGCCGGTGGGAACGCTGCCTGCGAAGCTCACGATGCCGCCGGCCGGCGCCCTGACCTGAGCGCCCGCCGCTGCGCCGATGTCGAGGCCGCGGTGCTGACCGGCCGCGTAGGGCTGCGAGCGGTCGAATTGGAACGGCCGGAGAACCGGGCCGTCGACCGGCCAGCTCCAGGCGCTTGCCACTGGCACGGGGAGCGCGAGTGCGAGTGCGCAGACGAACGAGACGAGGAGTCGCCGCACGTTCTTCCTCCTTGTTGTCACTCTTGAGAACAGGGGCGACCGTAGCAAGACGCGTACCCTGTTGTCAATACTGGCTACAAAGTACGGCGGTAGAGCTCGTTGCGCGATGCGCCCGTCAGCCGCGCGACGAGGTCCGCCGCCTGGCGGCGCGGCAGCCCCGCTGCGACGAGCTCGGCGACGGCTTCGACCGCCGCCGCCGAGTCAGGCTCCTCGCCGCCCGCACCGAGGACGAGCGTGATCTCGCCCTTCGGCGCCTCCACGAAGCGGGCAGCCACCTCCTCGGCCCGGCCGCGCACGACCTCCTCGAACCGCTTCGTCAGCTCGCGGCACACCGCGACCTCGCGGCCGGGTTGCGCCTCCGCGAGCGACCGGAGGGTGGCCGGAAGTCGCTGCGGCGACTCGAAGGCGACGACCGGGATGGGGCCACGACGACCAGCTCGTCCCAGAGCGTGCGCAGAGCCGCCTTCCCGCGCGGCAGGAACCCGACGAACTGGAACCGCTCGCCGACAAAGCCGCTCGCGA
>CAVYYY010000008.1:0-145221 GCA_963772855.1 uncultured Actinomycetes bacterium
AATCGCCTTCCGCTTGCGGCTTTACTCTTCCTCCTTCATCCCTCATCCTTCGTTTCAACTATAGGACTCTAAATTTGATTTCCGTGAGCAGCGAAAAAACGACCGCATAGCTCTCCGAGTGGGCCGCGGGTTTCCGGCTGGAGCACGCGCCGGACGCCGTCGTCGAGCGGATGAAAGCGCTGGTGCTCGACCTGCTGCGCGTCGTCGCCGTCGGCGCGCCGCTGCCGTGGAGCCGCGCGGCGAGGCGGCTCGCGTTGGAGCTCGGCGGCAACGGCACGAGCAGCCTGCTGCTGTGCGGCGATCGTATCGACGCCGCGCGCGCGGCCTTCGTCAACGGCGCCTACGCCCACGCCTGCGACCTCGACGACACCCACGTCGGCTCGATGCACCACGCGGGCGCTTCCATCCTGCCGGCGGTGCTCGCGATCGCGGAGCGCGAGGATGCGAGCGGGCGCGCGCTGCTGGAGGCCGCGATCTGCGGCTACGAGGCGTCGCTGCGCATCGGGCTGGCGACGCAGCCGTCGCTCTTCCACCGCGGCTTCATGGCGACGCCGACGTGCGGCGCGCTGGGCGCGGCGCTGGCGGTGGGCAAGCTGCTCGGCTTCAGCGCCGAGGATATCGCGGGCGCGCTCGGCGCGGCCGGCGCCTACGCGGGCGGACTCGCGCAGTTCTACACTCCGGCTCCATCATCAAGCGGCTGAACGGCGCGCGCGGCGCCGAGTCCGGCGTCATGGCCGCGCTGCTCACGCAAGGAAGGCATCTGGGGACCGCGCGACATCCTCGAAGGCGAAGCCGGATTCTTCCGCGCGTTCTCCGACAAGGCCGATCCGGCCAAGGTCACGGGCGATCTCGGCCGCGGCTACCGGCTGATGGAGGTGAGCACCAAGATCCACGCCGGCGCCGGACGGCTGCAGGCGTCGGTCGATGCCGGCCTCGCGCTGGGCGCCGAGCACGGGCTCGCTGCCCGAGCAGATCACCGACGTCGAAGTGGGCATACCCAAGGTGATCCAGGGCCGGCTGACGCAGCTCGATCCGCCGGACCTGCAAAGCGCGCAGCTCTCGCGTGCCGTTCAGCCTCGCGATGGCGCTGGCGCTCGGCCGCACGCGCGGCGCGCAGGCCGCGCTGCGCCGCGAGGATTACGAGGCCGCGCTCGCCGATCGCCGCGGTGCGCGCGCTGTCCGGCCGCGTGCGCTGCGTCCTCGACGCCGGAGGTCGAGGCCGGCACCAACACCGAGGAAGTGCCGTCGCGCGTGACCATCAAGCTCGCCGACGGGCGCGCGCTCGTTGCGCAGGTCGCCACCCGCGCGGCAGCCCGCACCGCCGCATGACGTGGGACGAATCTGCCGCGCTCTTTACCGATACCGTCGCCGATACCTGCCGGAAACGATCACGCAGGTGGTGGACCTCGTCGCGGGCCTCGACGAACCGTCCACCGCGCGGGAGATCACCGACGCCTTTGTCGCTAAGAGCGCCTGACATATGGGCGGCGGCGCCACTTACTACGACTGCCTCGTCGAGGTCGAGCTATACTATCCGCTCGAGACCTGACCCGGGAGCGACGCCAGGAAACAGAGAAGCTCTCTCGGGATCGCGCGAAGACTTGGGTGACCAGTGACTCGCGGTGAAGGAGGTGCTTGTATAAGTTTACCGGATCCGACAACAAGCCACCCTCGGCGCAGGTGGACTACAGCAAGCAGCGCAGAGCGCAGGGAAAAGACAGTCTCGAGTTGAACGCCGCGGCTCAGGCGCTGTTGGCGTCAATCGAGGAGCCAGCGCGGCCCAAGGAGCTTGCCACAGCGTTTCCCAGGATCGTCAATCAAATGGCCGCCCTGTGGAGCGCGCCGCGAAAGATGAACCGCTACTTCGAGCAGCTGCTCACCGACAAACGGGGGGCCCGCAAAGGCTTTCCGCTCGGCATCCTCATGGAACTGACCACGCTCAAGGATTACTATCAGTCCAAGGTGTTTCCTGCTGCCCAAATCGATGTGTGGAGCTCGGCGGAAGAGGAGAAAGGGCGCAAATTCTGAATTCCAGCGACAGTGCCGTCGAACTCCTGTCGCCAGCAACCCGATCATCGCGTCACCCGTCACGCCAGTATGGCTAGAGCAGCGCGCGCAAGCCCGGCGTAACTTGCATCTCGACAGGAGACAAACGTGAAGCATGCCTTGATGCATACCCTGCTCGCCCTCGCCGCAACGGGCGCGCAGGCGGCCTCCACGGAGCCCGCCTTTCCGACCGGGCCGATTCGCATCGTCGTGCCCTTCACGCCGGGCAGCGCGACCGACATCATCGCGCGTGTCGTCGGGCCCGGGCTGGCGGAACGCTGGGGCCGGCCGGTAGTGATGGACAATCGCCCGAGCGCGGGCGGCATCGTCGCCTGCACCATCGTCGCCGAGGCTCGTAAAAATCCCACGCGCTTTCGCGTCGGCGAGCAGCGCGGCACACGGCTCGCCGTCGAGCGTGTCGAGCACGAGCGCGCCCGCGATGTGGAGGCATCGGCCGGAGAACAGCAGCTCCGGTTCGAGCTCGGATGCGGCGAGATCTGCGTTCGCTCCCTTCGAGTGGAGGAACGTCCGCTCGCCGTCGCCGCGAACCAGGACGACTGTCGCGGACGTCGACACCGAAGGATCGCGGATCACGCTCCGCCGCTCGATCTCGCGCTGGTCGAGGAGCTGGAGCAGGAAGGCGCCGAGCGCATCGTCCCCGACCTTTCCGGCGACGGCGGCCGCACAGCCGAGTCGCGTCAGCGCGGATGCCGTGTTGAGCGCGCACCCGCCGCCGTGCAGCGAGACCGTGTCGACGAGGCCCAGAGACCCGGCCGGCGGCAGCTCGCCGAACGGCCGCGCGATGACGTCCGCGACGAGGATGCCCAAGCAGACGACGTCGGGTGTCACGCCGGATCCGGTGCCAGGCAGCGCAGCACCCGGAGATCGCCGTCGACGTCGAGCGAGCTTGCCGAAGCCGGCACGGCGAAGGCGTCGCCCGCGCGAGCGTGCGTGCCGGCGAGAGTTCCCTCCCCGGCGAGGACGAGCAGCACCGCGAACCGCCCGGCCGGCTCCAGTACGTCGTCCGCCCAGAAGAACCGGCGCGCCTCTTCGGGGAGGTGCCGTACGGGCTCGTGCGGGCTCAGGTCGATCGCAGCGATCGCGGACTCCCACCCGAGCCCGAGGTGGCTGTCCTCCGGCCGGATCGGGAAGGCCTGCCACTCACACAGGAGGGAGAAGTCGGTCGGCTCCTGGAGCTCCGCGATCAGGACCCCGGCGCCGATTGCATGCGGCACGCCCGCAGGGACGTAGACGACGTCGCCCGCACGCACCGCGACCCTGTTCAGCGAGTGGAGGAGCCGCTCGACGTCCTGCTCGCCGATCCACGTGAGGTACTCGGCCGGGTCGACCGGCTCGCGCAGACCGACCCAGACCTCGGACTCCTCACTGCGCGTGTCCAGCACGATCCAGGCCTCCGTCTTCCCGAACTCCGAGCCGAGGGCCTCCCGCGCGAAGGCGCGGTCGGGATGGGCGTGCACCGGAAGCCGCTCGGCAGCGTCGAGGAGCTTCGTGAGCAGGCCCGTCGACGTCCCGAAACGGGCGACATGCGCCTCGCCCAGCCATCCGATCGGATCGGTCTCCACCGCGTCGCGGAGGAGTCGTCCGTCGGCGAACCGAGACAGGCCTTCCTCGGGATCGTCGCGGCCGGGATTCCGCGCCGGTGTCACGGAGCCGAGCCAGTCCTCCGGAAAGACGTCGTCCTCCTCGGTCTCGCCGCGCAGCCGTCCGAGGAGCACGCCGCCTCTGTAGAAGCGGTGGACCCGGGTCGGTTGCAGACGCTCGGCGCTCAGCGGCCCGAGCGAACCTGCAGCCGGCGCGCGATCGTGTCGAGCGTCACGGCAAGCAGGAGGATGACGCCGGTCACGATGTAGATCGTGCCGGTCTTGTAGCCCGCCGTGTTGAGCCCGTTCGAGACCGTCGCGATCACGAGCGCCCCGATGAGGGCGCTGCGCACCTCGCCGCGACCACCGAACAGGCTCGTTCCGCCGATGACGGCCGCGGAAATCGCGTCGAGCAGCAGCGTGCCGCCGCCGACGTTGAGGTCGACGGAGTTCAGCCGTGCGGCCAGGATCACGCCTCCAACCCCGGCCATGGCGCCGGAGATGATGAAGACGATGATGCGGATGCGGGCGACGTTGATGCCGGCGCGACGAGCCGCTTCGGCGTTGCCGCCGACCGCGTAGACGTGGCGGCCGAACGGGGTCCGCTTGGCGAGGAACGTCAGGGCGATGAGGAAGATGACGACGAGGACGCCGGCCAGCGGGAGCCCGTTCGGCACGCTGGCATGGTTGGAGATCGCCACGGTCCCGAAGAGTCGCGAGGGCGACGCCGAGGACCTTGGCGGCCATGATCCAGGGATTCCGGATCGCGACGCCCGCGCGCCGCTTGCCGACGACGCTGCCCAGTGTCCCGACGGCGTAGACACCGGTGACGACGTCCGGCGATGATCCAGCCGTTCCGCGATGTGAAGTAGTAGGTAGCCGTGTCGTTGATCCATGCGTCATCGATCACGATCACGCCCCTGACCTCGAGCACCTGCAGGATCACTCCCTGCCAGATCAGCAGGCCCGCGAGCGTGACGACGAACGACGGGACGCCGACCAGCGCCACGACCGAGCCCTGGATGCCGCCGATGGCCGCGCACACACCGACCGCGATCGCGATCGCGACGAGCCCGGGGTAGTCGTGGTTGCTACCCGGAAGCTGGAGCTCGGCGACGGTCAGCGCTGCGATCCCGCTCAGATACCCGATCGAGAGGTCGATCTCGCCGAGCAGGAGGACGAAGACCACGCCGAAGGCGAGCATGGTCACGCCGGTCATCTGGACGATGATGTTGTTGAAGTTGTCCGCGGTGAAGAAGTTCGTCGCCTTGAAGCTGAAGAAGACGACGATGAACGCCAGGCCGATGACGATCGGCAGGATCGCCGAGGTTGCCCGGTCCTCAGGTTGTCGTACGCCCGGCGCCAGAGCCCTCTCGGCGCGTCGCTCTCGTCTCCTTCGGGAAGGCCGATTCCCGGTGCGGCGACGTCGACGTCTGTGCTCACGTCGCCAGCTCCGGCGCGGTCTCCGGGATCCCTGCGACTTTCGTCGGAATTCCTGCGGTGATCGCCTGCACGACCTCCTGCTGGGTGGTCTTCTCCCGCTCGTAGACACCCACGTCGTGGCCGAGGCGCAGCACGGTGATCCGCGTCGCCACCTCGAAGATGTCGTGCAGGTTGTGCGAGATGAGCACGACGGCCAGGCCCTGGTCGGCGAGGCGCTTGACGAGGTCGAGCACCTGGCGCGTCTGCGCGACGCCGAGCGCGGCGGTGGGCTCGTCGAGGATGACGACCTTGGAGTTCCACTGCACGGCCTTGGCGACGGCGACCGACTGCCGCTGGCCGCCCGAGAGCGAGGCCACCGGCTGACGGATCGAACGGATCGTCGTGACGGACAACGACCTGAGGGTCTCCGCGGTGCGCTGCTCCATCAGCGGCTCCTTCAGGCGCCAGAGCCAGTCGCGCTCCTCGCGGCCCAGGTACATGTTCTGGACGACGTCGAGGTTGTCGCACAGCGCGAGGTCCTGGTAGACGACCTCGATTCCGAGCCTGGCCGAGTCCTTCGGGCCGTGGATGTGAACCGGCTTGCCGTCGAAGAGGATCTCGCCGCTGTCCGCCGCGTGGATGCCGGCCACGCACTTGATCAGGGTCGACTTGCCGGCGCCGTTGTCGCCGACGAGCGCCATCACCTCTCCATGGCGCACCTCGAAGTCGACGTCGGTGAGCGCCTGGACCGACCCGAACGACTTCGAGATACCGCGGAGTTGCAGGACCGGCGTCTCGCTCACGGTGGCGCGTTTCCTACCACAAAGAAGGTGGAGGCGCCCGATCGGGCGCCTCCACCTGTCGTTCCTGTTGCCTCTCGTTTACTTGCAGTACTGCGCGTAACTCGCCGATGCAGACGTCGCTCTTCTTCAGGAACTTGTCCTTGAAGAGTCGCGTGTAGTTCGCCTTCGTGATCGAGACGACCGGAAGCTGGACGGTCGGCTCCTTCTTGCTGCCGTTCTTGCGGAACCCGTTGACCCCGGGCACCTTCTTGTGCTTCAGCAGCGCGACGGCCGCCGCCGCGGCTGCGTTGACCTCGGTTGGCACGTACTTGTAGACGGTCATCGTCTGCCAGCCCGAGATGATGTTCTGCACGCCCTGGACGCGTCGCGTCCTGGCCCGACAGCGCGATCGGCTTCAGCTTCTTCGCCTTGAGGCTCGCGACCACGGCGCCGGCGATGTTGTCGTTCGCCGCGATGGCGCCGTCGATCTTGTTGTTCGTCTTCAGCAGCATCTGCTCGAAGATCGGCTGCGCGTTCGTCGCCAGCCAGAGCGGCACGAACTGCTGCGGGCCCTTCGTCAGCTTGCCGTTCTTGAAGAGCGGGTTCAGAACGGCGTCGTTGCCGCTCTTGAACCAGAACGCGTTCTGATCCGTCGGACCGCCCCAGAGCTCGGCGACGACGGGCTTCGACTTCCCCTTCAGGGCATTGACGACGCCCTTGGCCTGGGCGGCGCCGACGGCCTTCCCGTCGAAGGCTGACGTAGACCTTCGCGACACCGCCGACCACCTGGCGGTCGTAGTCGATCGACGTAACCGCCTGCCTTTGCGAACTTCTTCTCGATCGCGATCGACGTGCCCTGGGCGATGTCGGTGACGATGGCCACCTTCGCCCCGCGGGACAGACACGAATCGGCCTGCGAGACCATCTTCTGTGGGTCGTTCAGCGCGTTCGTGATCGAGTAGGTCACCTTGGCCTTTTTCAGGGCCTTGGCGAAGTCGGGCTGCGTCGAACTGCACCCAGCGGACGGACGACTTCGTGTCCGGCAGCAGCACGCAGACCTGGATGTTTGCCTGTTTCTTGGCTGTCGCGCCGAGCGTCACCGCGACGGCGAGACCGGCGACGGCGAGGACCAGAACAACCCTCGCAGCCCTCCTGGTAGTTCCTCTCATTTGCACTCTCCTCGCTGGGGGTCTGGAGACTTTACCCCTTAATCGGGCGTCCGATAGCTCACTGCTTCCCGCTTGCCGCTCTCGCTCGAGCGGACGACGGCGTCGCAGACTTCGGCGGCGCGGTACCCGTCCTCGAAGGTCGCTCCGTGCGGCGCCACCCCGGTGTCGCCCGCTATCGCCACAAGCATGTGGTGCAGCTCGTGGACAAATGTGTCCCCCCAACCGATGATGTGGCCGGGCGGCCACCAGTGCTCCGAGAACGGGTGATCGGCCTCGGTGACGAGCACGGTCTTGAAGCCGCGCGCCCGATCGCCGTCGGCGCGGAAGACCTGGAGCTCGTTCGAGGCGCTCCATGTCGAAGAAGAGGGACCCCTTCGAGCCGTTGATCTCCCACTGGCACGCGTTCCGCCGGCCGAGCGCGAGCCGGGTCGCCTCGATCGTGCCGACGGCGCCGTTCTCGAACTCGACCGTCGACTCGACTGCGTCGTCGACCTCGCGCCCCGGGACGAACGTGTGCAGGAAGCCTCCGACCGTCTCGATCTCCCCCGCGAGGTAGCGGGCGAGGTCGATCACGTGCGCCGCCAGGTCGCCGAGAGCCCCCGAGCCGGCGGCGCTGCGGTCGAAGCGCCAGATCTGCTCGGTCGTGTCGCCCCAGTCCTGCAGGTACCGGCCCCGGAAGTGACGCAGCTCGCCGAGCTCGCCTGCGTCGATCATCTCTCGCGCGAGGCGGATGGCCGGGACGAACCGGTAGTTGAACGCGCACATGTGCTTGACGCCCGTCGCGTCGACGCGGCGCCAGATCTCGTAGCTCTCGCCGGCGTCGCGTCCGAGAGGCTTCTCGCAGACGACGTGCTTGCCCGCCTCGGCGGCGGCGATCGTCGGAGCCGCGTGCAGGTCGTTCGGCCCCAGATTGTCGAGGAGCCCGATCTCGGGGTCTGCGACGAGGTCCTGCCATTGCGACGTCCAGCGCTCGAAGCCGTAGCGCCGCGCCGCCTCCGCGACCGCCTCCTCGTTCCGGCCGGCGATCGCGACGAGCCGCGGCCTGAGCGGCGGCGGCCACGTCATGTAGTCGATCTTGCGGAAGGCGTTCGAGTGCGCCTTGCCCATGAACGCGTAGCCGAGCATTCCGACGCCGATCTCACGGACGTCGCCGGCGCTCACAGATCCTCTTCACGACTCGTCGGCTGCACCCGCGCGTGATACTAGGCCGCTCCACGAATCGGCACAGGAGGGTGCGCCATGAAGACCTCGCTCGGAATCTGGGCCTTCGGGTCGATGGTCACGCGCTTCGTGCCCGGCGGATACCAGCCGGAGAGAGCGGGCGAGACGACAGCCGAACGTGTGCGACGCGCCGTCGACGGGCTCGGCGACCTCATCGACGGCTACGAGTTCCACTACCCGCAGGAGCTCGACGAGGACAACGTCGACGAGATCCGCGAGGCGCTCGGTCCCGATCACGACATCTACTGCCTCGCCGGCGGCCTCCACCTCGACCCGCGCTTCGGCCGTGGCGGTCTGACGAATCCCGACCGCGAGGTTCGTGCAGAGGCGCAGCGCATCGCCGTCTCCGGTGCAGAGCTCGCCGGCCGGCTCGGCGTGCCGCTGATCGTCTGGCCGGGGATCGAGGGCTACAACTACCCGTTCCAGACGCCGTACGGCGACAGCTGGGCGTGGTTCGTCGAAGGCCTCGGGAAGGTCGCGGCGACGTTGAAGGAGCACGGCCAGCTCCTGCTCCTCGAGCACAAGAACTCGGAGCCGGCGATGAAGATCTTCATGCGGAACATCGGCATGACGCTCCACGTGATCAGCAAGCTGCGTGCGGAGGGCCTCGACAACGTCAAGGTCAACATGGACTGGCAGCACCTGATCATGAACGGCGAGAGCCTCGGTGAGTACGCGGCGATGCTCGCCGCGGAAGGGCTGCTCGGACACCAGCACGCCAACTCCGGCTGGGGCACGTTCGACGACGACAACATGGTCGGAGCGACCGCGTTCATGGAGACGCTGGAGCTCGCCGTCGAACTGCGTCGCGCACGCTACGGCGAACACGGGGAGCGACTCGGATTCGATCTGTACCCGTACACGGAGGACGCAGTCGCAGCCGTGCGGCGCAGCGTGCTCCAGTGGCGGTTCATCGACTCGGTCGCCGCACGCATCGACGACGCCGCGTTGCGCGAGGCGCAGCAGCGGAAGGACGCCGTCGCCGCGTACGAGATCGTGTACGCCGCCCTCGGCGCCTGAGGCAGTTGCCGTGACGGCTCTCGTCGGCCTCGACGTCGGCACGTCGGCAGCGAAGGCGATCGCACTCTCCCCCGACGGCGCCGTGCTCGCGCGCGCCGAGGTGCCGTACGAGTTGTCGGTCCCTCGGCACGGCTGGGCCGAGCAGGATCCCGAGGACTGGTGGCGGGCGAGCGAGCAGGCGCTTGCAGAGCTCGGAGTGCAGCCCGCAGGAATCGGCCTGACCGGGCAGATGCACGGGCTCGTCGTCCTCGACGGCGCCGACCGTGTGCTCCGGCCGGCGATTCTCTGGAACGACCAGCGGACGGCCGCGGAGTGCGCGGAGATCGAGGAGCACCTTGGCCGCGAGCGGCTCATCCGCCTGACGGGGAACCGTGCGCTGACAGGTTTCACCGCGCCGAAGCTGCTCTGGCTGCGGCGGCACGAGCCCGATGTGTACGCGCGCATCGCGCACGTGCTCCTGCCGAAGGACTACGTCCGGCTTCGGCTGACCGGCGAGCGGGCGACAGACGTCTCGGATGCGTCCGGAACGCTGCTCTTCGATGTCTTGGGACGGCGCTGGAGCGACGAGGTCGTCGCGGCGCTACGGCTCGACCCAGCGTGGTTGCCGCAGGCACTCGAGAGCCCCGAGCCTTCGGGCACGACGCCGGACGGGGTCGTCGTCGCCGCCGGCGCCGGCGACCAGGCCGCCGGAGCGCTCGGCGTGGGCGTCGACCGTCCAGGGCCGATGTCCGTCGTCCTGGGTACGTCCGGGGTCGTCTTCGCCGCGCTGCCGGAGTACGCCTTCGACACAGAGGGTCGCGTGCACGCGTTCTGCCACGCCGTCCCCGGGGGATGGCACGCGATGGGCGTGATGCTCTCCGCCGCGGGAGCGCTCGGCTGGCTCAGGCAGGCGCTCGGCACGACGGAGAGCTACGACGTGCTCACGGCGGAGGCCTCCGCCTGGCCGCCGACCGTCGAAGGGCTGACATTCCTTCCGTACCTGGCGGGCGAACGCACGCCGCATGCCGACCCTGGTGCGCGCGGCGCCTTCGCGGGCCTGTCGCTGCGACACGACCGCGGCGCGCTCGTGCGTGCGGTGCTCGAAGGCGTCGCCTACGGGCTGCGCGATTGCCTCGACCTGCTGCGCGAGCTGGGCGTGCACGTCGACGTCGGCCGCGCCTCCGGGGGCGGCTCGCGCAGCGAGCTCTGGCTGCGGATCGTCGCCTCCGTCCTCGACCTGCGGCTCGAGCGCACGCAGGCGGAGGAGGGCGCCGCATTCGGCGCGGCGCTGTTGGCCGGCGTTGCCGCGGGCACGTTCCGGGACGTGCACGAGGCGGTGGCCGCGTGCGTACGGGTCCGTGACGGGATCGACCCGGATCCAGCGTGGCAGCCGACGTACGAGGACGGCCTGCGGCGCTTTCGAGCTCTCTATCCAGCGCTTCGACCACTGGAGGCCAGATGAACACCAGCGTAGAGCCGGTCCGCTTCGGGATTCTCTCCACGGCCAACATCAACCAGGCCGTGCTCGCGGGCGCGCGCGAGTCGGATCGAGTCGACATCGTCGCCGTCGCGAGCCGCGACGAGGCGCGCGCCGAGACCTATGCGCGCGAGAACGGGATCGGGCGTGCTCACGGAAGCTACGAGGCGCTCCTCGCCGACGACGACGTGGAGGCGGTCTACATCTCCCTGCCGAACTCGTTGCACGTGGAGTGGTCCGTGCGCGCGCTCGAGGCGGGGAAGCACGTCCTCTGCGAGAAGCCCATGGGTCGCGTCGCGGCCGAGGTCGAGCGTGCGTTCGACGCGGCCGACCGCGCAGGCCGGCTCCTCTCGGAGGCATTCATGTGGCGCCACAACCCGCAGACCGCACGGCTGCTGGACGTCGTGGGGTCGGGCACGATCGGAACGCTTCGACACGTCCGCGCCGCCTTCTCGTTCACGCTCCACGACGAGCAGAACGTGCGCCTGCGCGCCGACGTCGACGGCGGCGCGCTCATGGATGTCGGCTGCTACTGCGTCAGCGGGTGCCGGCTGCTCGTGGGCGAGCCGGAGTCGGTCCTCGGCACGCAGCTGACCGGCCCGACCGGTGTCGACGTGCGTTTCGCCGCCGAGCTGCGATTCCCCGGTGACGTGACGGCGCAGTTCCACTGCGGCTTCGATCTCCCGGCCGAGAGCCGGCTCGAGGCGATCGGCTCGGAAGGCTCGGTGGTCGTGCTGGATCCCTGGCACGCGAGGCAGCCGGGCTTCGAGGTGCGCCGCGGGGAGGAGGTCGAATGGGTCGACGTGGAACGCGCAAACAGCTACCGGCTCGAGCTCGAGAACGTCGGCGACGCGATCCGCGGCAATGCGGACCTACGACTCGCCCGGGACGATGCCGTTGCGCAAGCGCGGACGATCGAGGCGCTCTACCGCTCGGCGAGCTCCGCGCGGGCGGAGAACCCGTAGCTGCGCTGCAGAAAGCGAAACGTCAACAGGCAGAGCACGGTGAGGCAGAGGTAGGGCACCGCGTCCGTGGTCGCCGACGCGACCGCGCCGCCGAGCGACGCGCCACCCGCCTGGCCTGGGGCCCAGGCGATGTTCACGAGCGCGAACGCGTACCCGTAGTCGAGCCCGCGCTTCTCTGCGGCGTCGGTGACCATCGACAGTGCCGGCGTCCAGAAGCTGCCGAACGCGAAGCTCGCAGCGACGATGACCGCCGCGAGCAGCCAGGCACTCGCGGGCCACGGGAGGAGAAGTGTGACGGCGGCCGAGGCGAGCAACGCCCAACGAAGCGGAGCGATCCGTCCGTGCCGGTCGGAGAGACGTCCGAGCACGGGCGCCCAGGCTGCCTCCAGCGCAGCCGAGACGAGCCACGTGGCACCGACGGCTGCGGCGCCCCAGCCGAGGTCCGAGAGCCGTAGCGGCCCGAGCACCGACAGCGTCCCGAAGAGGAGTGCGGGAAGGAGCGTCAGCCAGACACCGGTCAGGATCGCCCGCTCTCGCAGCGCGTCAAAGAGCACGCTGATCGGTTGTCGCTGCTCAGCCGGTGCGGCGGCCGGCGTCATGGCTGCTGCGATTGCGAGGCCGACGGCGAGAGCGGCGACCGCTGCGAACGCGGGGCCCGTGCCGGTGAACGACGCAATCGCGCCGAGCACAGGTCCGAAGAGCGCGCCGCCGATCGCCGCGCCGAACGCCGAGCCGATGAGTTGCCCCCGGCGTCCCGAGGGGCTGGCCGCGACGAGCCACGCCAGCCCGCCGGTCCACGAGAAGGCACTCGACACGCCCTGGAGGAAACGGGCGACGTCGAGGGTCAGGATCGAGTCTGCGAGCCCGAAGATGACGGTCGTCACCGCGAGCAATGACAGGCCGATGAGGACCGTGGGCTTGACGCCGAAGCGGGCGGCGGCCATGCCGCTCGGGATGCCGGCCACGAGCGCGCCGGCGGGATACATCGCCTGGAGCACGCCGGCGCCCGCCTTCCCGAGGCCGAACTCGTCGACGTAGTGGGGCAGCAGCGGCGTGAGCGCCGCGAAGAACATCGTGTCGACGAAGACGATCGCGCCGACGAGGAGGAGGAGCCTGCGCACGGATTGAGGCTATCCCGCGGTTGAGTTCCTCCGGCGAAGGGCAGAACATGCCCCCGATGCCCTCGGCACCGTCGCGCTGGAACGCCGGCCGGATCCTCCTGGTCGTCTTCGGCTCGATCCTGCTCCTGATCGGGCTCGCGGTTCTCGCCGGGGGCGGGGCTCTCATCTGGGCCGACGCGGCGAAGCGCGACGACCAGGGGTACTTCACAACGTCGAAGGATCATGTGGGTACCGCGACGTACGCGCTCGCGTCGGACGACCTCGACATCGGCGAGGACGGGCCGGGCTGGCTCGTCGATAGCGGCGACCTCGCGCGGATCCGCATCCGCGCGACGAGCGGCAAGCCGGTTTTCCTCGGGATCGGGCGATCCACGGACGTGTCCCGCTTTCTCGCCGGGACGTCGTTCGCGGTCGTCCGCAACGTCGACTACGACCCGTTCGACGTCGAGGTGAGACCCGCGTTTCCGGCGAACGGGCGGCCGGGCAACCCCGCAGCCCAGGGCTTCTGGGTGGCATCGGCGAGCGGCACCGGGACGCAGACCGTCACGTGGGACGTCGAAGGCGGCAGGTGGTCGGCGCTGCTCATGAACGCGGACGGCTCACAGGGCGTGTCGGCGGACGTCGACCTCGGCGTCCGCATCTCGTGGCTGATCTGGGCCGCGGTCGGGATCGTCGCCTTCGGCGCGCTTCTCGTCGCCGGAGGGGGAGCCATGATCTTCTTCGGGGCGCGCCGGCCCGGCGGTGCGGTCGCCGTCGCCGGGGCCGGAGGCGAGCAGATCCCGCTGCCGCTCGTCGGCGAGCAGGGATATCCCGTCGCCGTGGAGGGTGAGCTCGACCCCGGGCTCTCGCGCTGGCTCTGGCTCGTCAAGTGGTTCCTCGCGATCCCGCACTACATCGTCCTCTTCTTCCTGTGGATCGCCTTCGTCGCACTCACGATCGCCGCGTTCTTCGCGATCCTCTTCACCGGCCGGTATCCGCGGTCGATGTTCGACTTCAACGTCGGCGTGCTGCGCTGGTCGTGGCGCGTCGGCTTTTACGCCACGCACGCGCTTGCGACCGACCGCTATCCGCCGTTCACGCTCGACCGCGTCCCGGACTATCCCGCCCAGATCGAGGTCGAGTATCCGGAGCGCCTCTCACGCGGGCTCGTGTTCGTGAAGTGGTTCCTCGCCATCCCGCACTACTGCGCCCTCTCCCTGCTCGTCGGAGGCTGGCCGGTGTGGTTCGCTCACTGGGGCGGCGCCGTGCGCCTGCCGGGGCTGCTCGCCCTGCTCGTGTTCATCGCGGCGATCGTGCTCCTGTTCACCCGCCGCTATCCGCGCGACATCTTCGAGCTCGTCCGCGGGATCAACCGCTGGTTCTTCCGCGTGGTCGCGTACGTCGCGCTGATGCGCGACGAGTACCCGCCGTTCCGTCTGGGGCGCTAGGAGTCGCGCCAGGCGGGCGTGCGGCGGTCGAGGAACGCGCGCAGGCCTTCCTGTCCCTCGTCGCTCGCGCGAAGCTGCGCAGCGATCCGCGCGGTCTCCTCGCCGCTCGGCCGCTCGCGGATCAGCGCCTTCGCCTCGCGCACCGCCTGCGGGCTCGAGGACAGCAGCTCGCCGACCACACGCTCCACCGCATCGTCGAGCTCGGCGGCGACCTCGTGGACGAGGCCGATGCGGAGCGCCGTCTCTGCGTCGAAGCGTTCCCCGGTGAGGAAGTACCGCCGTGCGTGCGCGCCGATCTTCGGAAGGACGAACGGCGAGATGACGGCGGGAATGATCCCGAGCTTGACCTCCGAGAAGCCGAACGTCGCATCCGGCGCTGCGATCGTGACGTCCGCGCAGGCTGCGAGCCCCGAGCCTCCTCCGAGCGCGTAGCCGTGCACGCGGGCGACGACGGGCGCCGGGCAGCGGTCGATCGTCTCGCACATCCGGTAGAGGCGAAGCGCGTCCTCGACGTTCTCGTCGTAGGAGAGGTCGATGGCGGAGCGTTGCCACTCGACGTCGGCGCCCGCGCAAAAGCTCTGCCCCTCGCCGGCGAGCACGACGGCGCGCGCGTCGCCGACATCGGAGAACGCGTCGGTCAGCTCAGCGATGAGCGCCGCGTCGAAGGCGTTGCGGCGCTCCGGCTTCGCCAGCGCGATGCGCAGGACGTGGCCGTCCCGGTCGATCCGGAGCGAGGGCACGCCCGGAGCTTAGAGTTGCGCTCATGCTCCGAGGCGCACTCGCCGCTGCGGTCACGCCGCTGAAGGACGCCGGCGAGGCGCTGGACGAAGACGCCTTCGCTCCGTATGTCGAGTTCCTCGCCGCGGGCGGCGTCGACGGCCTCCTCGCGCTCGGGACGACCGGCGAAGGCTTCTTGCTCCCGCTCGAGCAGCGCATGCGTGCTGCGCAGCTCTACGTGGAGGCGGCCGCCGGCCGGATCCTCGTCGCGGTCCACTGCGGGGCCCAGTCGACGTGGGACACGGTGCAGCTGGCCGCGCATGCCGGCGACCTCGGTGCGGACGCGGTCGCGGTCATGCCGCCCCCGTACTTCCTGCTCGACGAGCTCGAGCTGCTCGACCATCTCGCCGCCGCGGCGCGTGCGTGCGAGCCGACACCGTTCTACGTCTACGAGTTCGCCGCGCGCAGCGGGTATCCGGTTCCACCGTCAGTGCTCGAGCGGCTGCGCGAGGCAGCCCCGAACTTCCGCGGTCTCAAGGTGTCGGACGCGCCGTGGGACCGTTTCGCGCCGTACCTCATCGAGGGGCTCGACATCTTCGTCGGGCCGGAGGCGCTGATCCCGCAGGGCCTGGCGGGAGGAGCGGTCGGCGCGGTCTCAGCGCTCGCCTCGATGTTCCCGGAGCTCGTCGCGGACGCGGTGCGCAACCCGGCGTCGGCGGATCTCGGGCCCGTTCGTACGACTGTCGAGCGCTTCCCGTTCCAGGCCGCGGCGAAGATCGTGTTGGCCCGACGCGGCGTCCCGATCGAGCCGGACGTACGAAGGCCGCTGAGGATGCTCACCGACGAGGAGCGGACGGAGCTCGAGCTGTGGCTCGAATCGTCGTCGCCGGCGCCGGCGCGATAGGCGCGAGCATCGCGTACCACCTCGCGCTCCTCGGCGAGCGGGACGTCGTGCTCGCGGACCGGGCCGAGGTCGCTTCCGGCGCGACGGGAAAGGCGATGGGCGGCTTCCGCCAGCAGTTCTCGACGGAGGCGGAGGTGCGACTTGCCCGCGCGAGCGCGCCGCTCTTCCGTGAGCTCGGCGAGCCGCTCTTCGACCAGGTTGGCTACCTCTTCCTCGCGACGACGTCCACGGGATGGGAGGTTCTCCGGGAGCGCGCCGCGCTCCAGCAGACGCTCGGCGTCCCGGTCGACGAGGTCGACCCGGCGCGCGTCCGCGGACTGCGGACAGACGACCTCCACGGCGCGGTCGCGTGCTGGGAAGACGGCGTCGCGGAACCGGGAGACGTCGCGCGCGAGCTCGTTCGCCGCGCGGTGGAGCACGGCGTTGAGCTCCGCGAGCACACCGATGCGCGCGACCTTCCGCGCGACGTGCTCGTCGTCGCCTGTGGCGCGCACTCGCCCGAGCTCTGTCCCGACCTCCCGATCCGGCCCCTTTGCCGCCAGCTCGTCGACGTCGGTCCGGTCGACGGCCTGCCCGTCGACCTGCCGATGACCGTCGAGGACGAGACGACATTCCACTTTCGCCGCCGGGAGGACACGCTTCGCCTGGCGATGACCGAGCCGGAGCCGCGCTGGACGTCCGAGGAGGAGATTGACGACGATCTCGTCGCCGACTGCAGGCGCCGGCTCGCGCACCGCTATCCACCCGCCGCCGGCGCGCCGATCGTGCGCGCCTGGGCCGGGCTCTACGACATGACCCCGGACGCACATCCGGTCATCGGCTGGGTGGGAGAGGACGTCTACGGCGCGTGCGGCTTCTCAGGTCACGGCTTCATGCAGTCGCCCGCCGTCGGTCTAGCGGTGGCGCAGGAGCTCGTGGACGGCTCGTCGGAGCTCGACCTGTCGCCGTACCGGCTCGAGCGCTTCGGAGGCGACGCGGTCTTCCCCGAGACGCTCGTGCTCTAGACGACGTCGAACTCCTCGGCGATCTCCGGGTCCTTGCCGATGAGCGCGCGCAGCGGCTCGAGATCCGGAAGCTCGTCGCCCACGGTCACGATCCCGAACCGCTCCTCCGGCTCGTTCGCGATCCACACCGCTCCCTCGGGCGCGCCGGGCAGCTGTTCGCGCACCTCGTCGATCGAGGTCTTGGAGTCGGCCAGGCTCCAGATCAGGATCCGCGCGATGCTCACGCCTGCTGGGGGAGCTTGGCGAGCAGCGCCTTGATCCGGCGCAGGACGTCGGCCTCGTCGTGGCCGAAGTCGTCGAGGTATGCGTGCAGCGCCGAGTTGAGAAGCTGCAGCTCGTCGTCCGACAGCTCGATGGTGTGCACCCTTCCTCCTATCCCCATGACGGGGGCTCGTAGGTTCCGTCGACCGGCGCCCCGAACGTGACGAACTCGAGACCGTCCGGCCCCGAGACGGGCATTCGCGTCGCCGAGGGGTCGACGCGGATGAAGCGGCCGGGCCGGAGCTCGACCTCGTCGCCGTCGACGCGCATGGTTCCGCTGCCCTTCACGACGAAGTAGACCTCCTCGGCCTTGTCCTCCGTGTGGTCGTGCTCGTGTCCCTCCTGCTCGGGCGGGAAGACGAAGTAGTTGAAGCCGAAGGCCTTCGCGCCGACCGCTCGCCGCACTTTGCGGACCATCCCGCCTGGGCCTTCTCCCTCGAGCTCCGACACGTCGACGACGTCGTATCCGGCCATCTAGGGCTCCTCCTTCGTCCTTCCGTCGAGCCGTTGCAAGAACGCCTGCCTCATCCGTTCGCCGTCGGCGAGCACCTGCTTGTACTTCGGACGCCGCGGCGGGAGCTTGACGATACGCACGTCGCGCGGCGGCTCGCCGTAGGTGTGGTGGTAGGCCTCGGCCTCGCCCAGCTCCCGCAGGCGCTGCTTTCCCTTGCGGCTGAAGAGGCGCATCACATCCGGAAGACGCCGAAGGTCGTCTCTGGGATCGGCGCGTTCAGAGCCGCGGAAATCCCGAGCGCGAGGACTCGTCGCGTGTCGAGCGGGTCGATGATGCCGTCGTCCCACAGGCGCGCGGTGGAGTAGTACGGATTGCCCTCCCGCTCGTACTTCTCGCGGATCTCGTCGGGATCGGCGTCGCCGACCATCGTCAGCACCGTGGCCGCCTGCTCCCCGCCCATGACGGAGATGCGCGCGTTCGGCCACATCCAGAGCTGACGCGGTTCGTAGGCGCGTCCGCACATGGCGTAGTTGCCGGCGCCGAACGAGCCGCCGACGATCACGGTGAACTTCGGCACGGCCGCGTTGGCGACCGCCATCACGAGCTTGGCGCCGTCACGCGCGATGCCCCCGGCCTCGTACTCCCGGCCGACCATGAAGCCGGTGATGTTCTGGAGGAAGACGAGCGGGACGCGCCGCTTTGTCGCCAGCTCGATGAAGTGCGCTCCCTTCTGCGACGACTCGGCGAAGAGCACGCCGTTGTTCGCGAGGATCGCGACCGGATTCCCTTCGATTCGTGCGAACCCGGTCACGAGCGTCTCGCCGTAGAGCGCCTTGAACTCGTCGAAGCGCGATCCGTCGACGATGCGTGCGATGAGCTCCCGCGCGTCCGCCTGGTGGCGGAAGTCCTCCGGGATCAGCCCGTACAGCTCACCCGGGTCCGCGGCCGGAGGCTCGGGCTCCGCCACGTCCCACGGCGGCTCAGGCTTGCGTACGTGGAGGTTCCGGACGATCTGGCGCGCGATCGCGAGGGCGTGCTCGTCCGACGTGGCGTAATGGTCGGCCACCCCCGACTGCCGGGTGTGCACGTCTGCGCCGCCGAGCTCCTCCGCACTCACGTCCTGCCCAGTCGCCGCCTTCACGAGCGGCGGGCCCCCGATGAAAATCGTTCCGGTTCCGCGGACGATCACCGTCTCGTCCGACATGGCGGGGACGTAGGCGCCGCCGGCCGTGCAGGAGCCCATGACGACGGCGATCTGTGGGATGCCGCGCGCCGAGAGTTGTGCCTGGTTGAAGAAAATGCGCCCGAAGTGGTCCCGGTCGGGGAAGACCTCGTCCTGCAGCGGCAAGAACGCGCCGCCCGAGTCGACGAGGTAGAGGCACGGGAGCCGGTTCTGCGCCGCGACCTCCTGGGCGCGCAGGTGCTTCTTCACCGTGAGCGGGAAGTACGAGCCGCCCTTGACGGTCGCGTCGTTCGCGACGATCACGCACTCGCGTCCCTCGACGACGCCGACTCCGGTCACGATCCCGGCTGCCGGTGCCTGACCCTCGTACACGTCCCAGGCAGCCAGGGCGTTGAGCTCGAGGAAGGCGGCGCCCGGATCGACGAGCATGTCGATCCGTTCGCGCGCCGTGAGCTTTCCGCGTGACCGGTGGCGTTCCGTCGCCTTCTCGCCGCCTCCGCGCGCAACCTCTGCCGTGCGGTCCCTGAGCTCCGCGACGAGCTGCTCCATCCGCGCCCGGCGGCGCGAGAATTCCTCCGACTCGCGCTCGACCTGCGACGTGAGGATCGCCACGCGGTGAGCCTATCGCCCAGGGGCCCGGCGCCTGAGGCTCGCGCCGGCCTTCCGTCGCGGGGAGAGAACATGCGACAGTCGGAAACCCCTGGGCGGGTCCTCCGTTCGGTGCTCTACGGGTGGCTCCTGCGCCGAATCGGGCTATGGACTTGATCGAAAGTCGACTATCCTGCGTGTGGAACTGGCGTCGTTCCGGGCCTTGCCATTCGCCCGGAAATCTGCGGTGTCCAGGCGCTTGACACTCTTGAGCCTTGGGCCAATACTCGTTCGGAGGGCTACATGGGGATCTGGAAGACGGTAGGGGGCACTGGCTGGACGCGTACGAGGCGTCTGGGCGCTGTCGCGTTCCTGACTGCGGTCGCGGTCGCGGCCACGCTCGGCATCACGAGCGAGCATGCGAGCGCCAAGCGCACGCCGAAGGACTGCACGCATACGTCGACCGGCCTGACTCCGCTGATCGACATGGGGACGACCGTGACGTACAAGGGGTCCGAGGGCGGTCTGTATCCGGGCGGGCAGAACACGCCCCCGGCGGACTATCTCGCCGCTGGTGTCGCGAAGGCGAACACCGTCAAGCCGCTGGACGCGAACGGGAATCCGTCCGCGACGGGGACGATCGGGTTCATCTCGATCGGGTTCTCGGTCACGCGGGACGAGTTCCTCGCACTGCAGAACTCGTCGAAGACGGATGCGACGAAGAATCTGCAGGTGAAGATCGTCAATGCCGCGCAGAGCTCGGTGACGGCGGATCAAACGGCGGATCCGAACAGTTCGTACTGGCCGACGGTTGACAGCCTCCTGGTGGCGAAGAAGCTCACCAAGCCTCAGGTCGAAGTGGTGTGGGTGAAAACGGTGGACGACGAGGGCCAGGGCTTCCCGTACGACCCGATGTTCCTGAAGGGACAGCTCGAGCAGACGATCAACAACGTGACCGCGCGGTTCCCGAACGTGAAGATCGTGTACGTGTCGGCCCGCTCGTACTCCGGCTACACGACCGAGCAGCTCCGCGGCCCTGAGCCGGAGGCCTACGAGGTCGGCTTCGCGGTCAAGTGGACGGTGCAGGACGCGGTCAACGGTGCGTTCGCCCCTGGCCCGTGGGTCGGCTGGGGCCCGTACTTCTGGGCCGACGGGCTGCACGCCCGCAGCGACGGGTTGACCTGGGCATGTGCGGACTTCAAGGCGGACGGGATCCATCCCGTGGGCACCGGGCTCACCAAGACCACAAATCTGTGGAACCAGTTGCTCCACAACGATCCGACCGCGACGCCCTGGTATCTGAAGCACTAGGCATCTAGCGAGCGCCCCGCCTTCGGGCGGGGCGCCGCGGTCTCCCCCGCGATTGGGTAGGTGCCGTCGCACCCTTCGAGGGATTCATCCGCGTGAGTGCGCGATTCGTTGCTGAATACCTCGTTCGAGGGATGGCTGCCTCTCCGGCCTGATCCGAAACCCCCGGCAGCAACGACGTACCTGAACCCGAGGCCAGCCGCCGGCCGCGGGAGCGTGACTAGCAGCGTTCTCATTCGCGTGTCGGTGGTCGGTCCTGAGCTGGGAGGCCGAGACCATGAGAAAACCGACCACCCCGCTGCGGCTCCTGTGGCTCACCATGGCGTTCTGCGTCGGCGTTTCGCTTGCCGCCGGCGTCGCCACTGGGAGCAATCCCGATCGCAGGCCGTATCCCTGCAACCCGAAGAGGTCATCGTGCCCGACGACCTCGACGGCGCCCAAGCCGAAGCCGACGACGACCACGCCGAGACCGTCCAGGCCGGGCACCGGCACGCTCACGGGCTCGATCGTCCAGACCGACCGGACATTCAGCTGCCGTCAGCCGGTCAACCTCGACCTGCTCCAGGTCACGATCACGGACGCCGCGACGCAGAAGGACGCGGTGCTCATCCGGCCCGGCTGTACCGGGACGATCAAACGCCTCGTCATCTACAACACGCAGTGCGACGGGGTGAAGGGCAGCGCGAACAACTTCACGATCCAGAGCGGGACGATGGACCTGCCGGCGCGGAGGTCGGACCGTCTCTGCCATCAGGACGCGTTCCAGATCACCGGCGGCTCGAACATCACGGTGTCCGGGATGACGATCCGGGGTGGAGGCCACTCGGGCTTCTTCATCAACGGCGCGGCGATCCCGTCGAACATCATGCTGACCAACAGCACGGTCGGTCCCTATCCGGGCCGGTCGGACCCGTTCGACACCGACGTCACCATCGGTGACAGCGTCTCGAGCGGCGTGAGCAACTCGACGCTCTACCCGCACAAACAGACTCGTCTCGCCCCGAACGGCGTGTACATCCCCTCCTCGCCGAGCACGGGCGGGACGCAGGCGCGCAACCCGATCAACAACAACAACCACTACATGGGATCGGGCGCCCCGCCCACGCCGAACCCCTCGCCTGGGCCGCCGCCGACCAGTCCGGCGACAACGACGACGACTCCCGCGACGACGCCGACACCGGCCCCGAAGCCGGCTCCCGCGCCGAAGCCCACTCCGTCGGTGCCTGTCACCCGCGGCGTGCCGAGCCGGAGCGTGATCCGCTCGTGGCTCCCCATCTTCACCAGGGCCTCCAACAACGGAGTGGCCCACTTCTAGCTCAGGCGATCGTGCGGCGCCGGTCGACCCCCCCGGCGCCGCACGTACGCTTTTCATGTGATCGTCGCGCACCTCGACCTGGACGCGTTCTACGCAGCGGTCGAGGAGCTGGAGGATCCGACGCTGAGGGAGAAGCCGCTCGTGGTAGGCGGTGACCCGCACGGGCGCGGCGTCGTCGCGACTGCGAACTACGAGGCGCGGAAGTTCGGGATCCACTCGGCGATGAGCTGCGCGGAGGCGCTGCGCCGGTGCCCCAGGGCCGTTTTCCTCCGTCCGCGCCACTCGGTCTACCGCGAGTATTCGCAATCGGTCTGGTCGACAGTCGGCGGAATCGTCCCCACCGTCGAGAAGACCGGACTCGACGAGGGCTACCTCGACGTCGGCGAGGTCGCGTCCGACTACCTCGCGGCGCGGACGATCGCGGAGGCCGTGCAGACCGCAGTGCGGGCCGCGACAAGCCTCACGTGCTCGCTCGGCGTCTCGAGCTCGAAGGTGGTGGCCAAGATCGCGAGCGACCACCGCAAGCCGGGCGGCGTCACCGTCGTCCCGGCCGGCGGCGAGGCGAGGTTCCTCGCACCGTTCGGCGTGCGCCGGCTTCCGGGCGTCGGGCCGAAGGCAGAGGAACGCCTACGGGTGGGGGGCGTCGAGACGATCGGGCACCTGGCGCGGCTGGGGGATTCGGAGCTCCGCGCAGTCCTTCCGGGCAGCGTCGGGCGCATCTTGCGTGACCGCGCGAACGGCATCGATCCGCGCGGCCTCGACGAGCAGCCCGGACGGATCTCCATCAGCGTCGAGAACACGTTCGAGCGCGATCTCACCGACCGCGCCCAGCTTCACGCCGAGCTCCGCGGCATGGCCGAGCGCGTCGCCGAGTACCTCCAGAGCAGCGGCCGGACTGCGCGCACGGTCTCCACGAAGCTGCGCTACTCCGACTTCTCCATCCGCAGCAGGTCGACGTCGTTGCGCGTGGGCATAGACGATCCCGAGCAGATCGGTGAGCTCGCGTGCGGCCTCCTCGACCGCGCGCTGCGCGATCGGCCCGGTGCGCTACGGCTCGTCGGCGTCGGCGTGTCGGGGCTTGCGAGCCACCGCCAGCTGGCGCTCGTCTGAGGGGTTACACTCGAATCGAACTGCGGCGGAGGGACCGGTGCCGGCCGGCGAATCACAACCACGAGAAGAAAGTCAGGAACAGCGCCCGCCTGGGCACTTCGTCTCGGACGAGCACGAGGCCGACTGCCATCGGTTCCTCGCTGAGATCAAGGAGTTCGTCCGTCGGCAGACCGAGGCCGGCCTGAGCGCGTCGCGTCGCCCGCGGTAGCCCAGAGCTCCGCAGCGAGAAGCGGCGTCAGCGCGGCAGTAGCGAGGACGATGGACGCGATCACGCGTGCCTTTGTCGAGTCGAGGTACGCGCTGTACTCGAAGTGTGAGATGACGTAGATCCAGCTCAGGCCGAGCCAGGACACCGCCATCAGCACGAGCCCGTAGAGCGGCAGCGCGCGGAGCCCGAGCACGAGCGCCAGGATCGCCAGCGCGACGAAGAGCGGCACGAGCACGCCCCACTGGAGCGGATCGATCATCTGGCCGCCCAGCGTCCGGAACGCGATCGGACCGACGCCGAGCCTCCCCCTGAGGTGATCCGCGTCGAAGCTGTCGCCGAGCTTGTAGTTGATGCCGGTGATGTCGTGGACGCGGACGTAGAGCTTCCACGGGAGCAAAGCGGCGATGTTCACGGCGCCGGCGACGGCGAGCGGCCGCCAGCGCCTCGGCGCCGCGACGAACAGCCCGGCAAACGCGGCGAGGACGAAGAGCGAGCCCTCGTTCTTTGCCAGCAGAGCGCCGGCGAAGCAGAGCGCGGCGACCGCGAGCGCCCAACGCTCGTTCGTGAGGAGCCAGCGTCCTGCGGCTGCCGCGCCGATGGCGAAGATCAGTGCGAGCGGAACGTCGGCGTACGCGGTGAGCAGTTGGTCGAAGACGGCCGGGGCGAGCGCAATCGCGAGCAGGGTTCCCCACATGAGCAGGGGCGGCACGCGATCGCGGAGCAGCGCCGCGAGCGCGAGTAGCGCAGCGACGAGAAAGAGCAGGAACTGGAGGTGCACCAGGCGCGTGTCGAAGGCGCCCATCGACCTGAAGTCGATGGCCTCGAGGGAGGGGAGGAGGATGGGGTAGTCGAGGTTCGCGAAGCGGTACTGGCTGCCGGCAAACACTGCGGGGTCGGCCCAGCCGAAGGAGTAGAGCGCATGGCCCTTGAGTGCCCAGATCGCCCACGCGTCATAGCGGTTCAGCGGGGCGACGGCGAAGGCGCGGGCGTACTCCACGAGCACGGCGAGGACGACGGCGGCCCCGGCGATCGCGAGAAGGCGAGGTCGTCGCCAGGCGGGGAGCTCTGTGCCGCGGAGGCGCCAAACGCCGGTTGCGGTGAGGGCGGCGGCGAGCAACGCGAGGACGATCCAGCCTGTCGCGACATGGATGAGGGCGAGGTTGGCGGCGACGACCCCCGTGAGCACGAGACCGCAGAGGTACGCGAGGCCCGAGCGCGCGGCGAGCTCCCGCCACGAGCGCGCGACGCCGAGGAGCGGCAGCAGTCCCAGCCCGGCCACGAGCATGAGCGCGTTCGCGCCGAGCAGTCCTGCGACTCTCACCGGAAGCGGTAGCGGAAGACGCGTTCCGCGTTGCGGGCCTGGATCGCGGGGAGAAAGTAGAACGCGCTGTAGGCGCGCACGACCTCGCCCCGCGTGATGAACGGTCCGGTCGCGCCGGCGGGAACGTCGACCGCGTAGCGCTCGCGTGGACGAAGCCCTGCGCGAAACGCGTCGAAGGAGGCCGGGTCGAGGCCGAGCCGGTCGCCGGCGGCGTGCCGCCGTTGCGCGTCGGTCAGCTTCGAGTCCCGGGAGATTCCGTCCTCGACGCGCGGCAGCACTTCGATCGCTCCGATGAGCGCCGAGCCGAGCAGGCAGAACGCGACGACCGTCGCGCCGACGAGGCTCAGCCGAAGAGCCGAACGCCGAGGAGGACGCGGATCGCCTTGAACCCGTCCCGCCACGTGATCTTCTTCCCCTCTGCGTACGTTCGCCCGTAGTACGAGATCGGCAGCTGGTACACGCGCAACTTCCGCTTGCAGACCTTCGCGGTGATCTCCGGCTCGATCCCGAAGTCGTCCTCCTGGAGGTCGAGCGAGCGCAGGACCTCCGTTCGGAACGCCTTGTAGCCGGTCTCCATGTCGGAGATGGTCGTGTTGAAGAGGACGTTGGTCAGCAGCGACAGGAAGCGGTTGCCGACCAGGTGCCAGAAGAGGTATGCGCGCTGCGGGCGGCCGCCGGACAGCCGGGAGCCGAAGACGACGTCGGCGGCGCCGCGGCGGATGGGATCGATCAGTGCCGGGACGTCGACCGGGTCGTACTCGAGGTCGGCGTCCTGGATCACGGCGATCGCCCCATCCACATGCGGGATCGCCGCGCGGACGGCAGCGCCCTTGCCACGGTTCTCCTGACGGACGACGACAACGGCCTCGTCCGGGTGCTCCGCGGCCCAGCGCTCGGCGAGCTCTCCGGTTCCGTCCGTCGACCCGTCGTCCACGACCACGATCTGCCTTTCCAGGTCGAGGGCGGAGATCTGGTCGAGCACCTCCACGATCGTGGCGGCCTCGTTGTAGGCCGGCACGAGGAACGAGACGCGCACGGGGGGCAGCGTACTGCCCGGACTTGCCGTCACAGTCCCGGCACGAAGTTGTGACGCCGGCGTCACGTCCCTGGGTCTGACCCCTAGCCGTGGACCAGGCGTGACGAATTCGTGCCGACTCTCCGCACTCCGCGGCGCGTGACGACGACCCCGGCGAGACAGAGGGCCCCGCCGAGGACCGCGAGAGCCGGCGGCGCCTCTCCGAGGACGGCCCAGCCGAGCAGGATCGCGATCGGCGACACGAGATACGTCGTCGAGCCCATGCGTCCCGCCGTCGTGCGCTTCAGCGCATACGCCCACGTGATGAACCCGATCGCGGTCGGAAAGGCACCGAGGTACGCAGTCCATGCCAACGTCCCCGCGCTCGCGTCGCCGACCTCGCCGACGAGCGTCGGCGCGAACGGCAGGCACGCGACCGTGGCTACCGCACACGCGATCCACGTCACCTGCAGCGGCGACGACCGCGCAAGCAGAGGCTTCTGGAGCACGACCGCGCACGCATAGGCGAACGCAGCCACGACGCACAACCCCGCACCCCATCCCGCCGACACGCCGCCCTCGGACGTCGCCGCGGCGATCACGACACAGCCCGCGAAGGCGATCGCCAACCCGCCGAGCAGCGTCGCCGGGAAGCCTTCGCGGAGCGCGAGCCCCGCGAGCAAAGCGATCAGTACGGGCCCGACGTTGACGAGCATCGCGGCCGTGCCGGCGTCGACCCGCCGCTCCGCCTCGTTGAGCACGACGTTGTAGACGGCGAGCCACAGCACGCCGTACGCGGCGATCCGCAGGAGGTCACGGCGAGCGGGCAGCGGCTCCCTTCGCGCGAACGCAAGCGTGGCAAGGAGGGTGGTGCTCACCACGAGCCGCCCGAGCGCGAGCGCGCCGGGCGACAGGGCCTGGCCCGCAGACCTGATCCCGACGAACGCCGATCCCCAGAGGACGACGGTCCCGAGCGCTGCGGCAAGGGCAACGGACTCGCCGCCACGTTCCTCGCCGGCATCGACGGTGACAACGCCGCTCACCTCACCTACAACGCGCCGCGCCGCCGCGGCGTGAGATCCGGCTACCCGCTCGGAGCGCCGCGCACGTTCGAGCAGTCCGGGCTCTTGCGCCGCACCTCGGCGATGAGCTCCTTGAACGTCTCATAGGACGGCTTCCGGGTGCCGTCCCGCCACAGCAGCCCCGACTGCCAGCCGCCGAGACGATCCTCGTCGAGCAGGCCAAAGTTGAAGTAGCCGGTGACCGCTGGCTGGCAGTACGCCAGGAGGACGGCGTCTCGGAGCTGCGTCGCCTGGTCGACGGCCCCCTGACCGCGCTCCAGCGGCGAACGGATCGCCGGGATGACGTGCCGATCGTTCTCGCGGCCGTGGTAGAAGCGCCGCTTGTCGGGAGCCGGCACCGTCTGGAACCCGTTCTCCACGTACCAGATCGACACGCCGCGCATGCCCGGCAGTGCCTGCCCCGTCCCGTCGAACGCCGTCCAGAGGGCATTCATGAGCGTCTCGTAGTCGCCCTCGCCGATCAGGTCCGAGTCCGCATGGAACGTCCAGGCGGGCTCGGCCGAGTTCGCCGGGTACGGGTTGTGTCCGAACGTGTCGAAGAGCGGACGCTTCCGTCCGCTTGCCCGGTACGCACCCCCGAGCTCGAAGATGAAGCCGGCCGGATCGTGGCGGGACGCCGTCGAGCTGATGACGTTCGCCGGATTCTTCCCCGAGTGGAGCACGTCGTAGCAGCGCGAGAGGAGTCCGGCGTACGCCGGCGCGCCCGCCCGCGCAGGCCAGTAGGTGGGCGAATTCGCCTCGTTCCAGACCTCGACGTCGTGGATCATCGGGATGCGCCGGACCACGCCCTTGAGGAACGTGCAGTACTGGTCGCGCGTCTTCCGGGTCGTCGGCGCGTCCGACGCCGTCCCATAGACGGCGAGGATCACTCGGTCGTTGAGCTGCACGAGCCGCGCGATTCGGTGGAGGTAGACGCCCTGGAGCTTGTCGGGACGCACCTGGCCCGGACGCCAGGAAAGCGTGACCCGAACGGCCATCAGCCGGAGGTCGCGGTGGACGCCGACGATCCCTTCCTGCCTGCCCATCCACTTCGCCGTGTCGTCGGTGACCCCGATGATCATCTTCAGGTGCGTCGACTCACCCGGTCGTGGGGAGACCGCAGCGAGGGCGAAGGCAACGCTCGCCAGGAGACACACATACAGGAGCCGCAAGCAGACCGAACTGAATACGAGCTACGAGCGGAATTCCATGGGCCGAACGGCCCATCTTTTCGGTTGTACTTCCCGGCGTGTTCAGCCCGGTCGTATCGAGCGCGTGGCGCGCATCACTGCCAGGTCTTTGTCGCTCCAGAGGAGCTGCGCGTCGAGGCCGGCCTCGCGCAGCCACTCGAGCTGATCGTCGGCGCGGTCGGGGAGATCCATCACACCATCGATCGGCGTGATCGCGTCCTCCTCGAGCTCGGGCACGACCACGTCGGCGAGCACGAATCGGCCGCCCGGACGTAAGGCGGCGGCGACACGCCGGAACAGGTCTCGCTTGCCGTCGGCGTCGAGGTGGTGGACGGCCAGTGCCGAGACAACCAGATCGAACGGGCCTTCAGGCAGAGGATCCTCGAGCCGCGCCAGACGCAGCTCGGCGCCTGGGAACGCAGCGCGCGCCCGCTCGAGCATCTCCGCGCTGGAGTCGATCGCGACGAGCGTCGCACCGGGGTGGCGGGCGCCGACGCGCCGGGCGGTTTCGCCGGTGCCGATGCCGAGCTCGAGGATCGTGCCGGTCGCGACGCCCTCGGTCGCCGTCGCGGTCTGCTCCTGCAACTGTTCATAGGCGGGGACCTCCGCGAGCATGTTGGCGAGGTAGGTCTCCGGATCCCAGTGCCACTGTGCCAACGAAGCAGGGGCGGCAGGACTCGAACCTGCGACCTACGGTTTTGGAGACCGCCGCTCTACCAACTGAGCTACGCCCCTCGGTTCGGGGAAGATTGTAGCCGTGGGTCTTTCCGGCTCCCACCGCGCGTGACGAGACGCCCCGCGATGGGAGCGCTGTTCGTCGTGCTTGCATGCGCGTTCGCCGGAGTCGCCTACGCCGCCGGCAACGGCGCCGGAGGGAGCGGCGCCCGCTGGGTTGTGGCGTTCGCGGCCGCCGCGTTGGCGGTCTGGCTCGCGTCGCTGGCGGTTCGTGCGCTGAGGTAAGCCGAAACAGCGCGTATTCTCTTCCGCGTGCCGCAGGCCGAGGACACCCAGACTCTCTGGCGTCAGTTCAGCTCGAACAGGGGAGACAAGGCTCTCCGCGACCGCCTGATCCTCACGTACGCGCCGCTCGTCAAGTATGTCGCAGGCCGTCTCGGCTCCGGGCTGCCTGCGCACGTCGACGAGGGCGACCTCGTCTCGTACGGCCTACTGGGGCTGATGGGAGCGATCGAGCGCTACGACCCGGAACGCGACGTGAAGTTCGAGACGTACGCGATCGCCAGGATCAAGGGCTCCATCATCGACGAGCTGCGGGCCATGGACTGGGTCCCGCGCTCCGTGCGCGCCCGTGCCCGCGACATCGAGCGCGCCATCGGCGAGCTCGAGCGCAAGCTCCACCGCGCGCCGACCGACGAGGAGATCGCCGAGAAGGTCGGGATCTCCGTGGGCGAGCTCGAAGATTCGCTCACCGACATCTCGCGGTCGTCCATCGCAGCGCTCGACGAGCTCTGGACCGTGAACACCGGCGGCGGCGACCAGGTCGCGCTCATCGACACGATCGAGGACACCGAGGCGCCCGATCCGCAAGGCTCGCTCTCGCAGACGGAGATGAAGGAGGCGATCGGCGAGGCAATCGCCCGTCTGCCTGAACGCGAGAAGCTCGTCGTCACGCTCTATTACTACGAAGAGCTCACCCTACGGGAGATCGGCGAGGTTCTCGGCGTCACGGAGTCCCGCGTCTCCCAGCTCCACACGAAGGCGATCCTTCGCCTGAAGGCCCGGCTCGCGGGCTCCGCGACACGCGCCTCGCTCGAGAGCTAGACCACCCCGCGGCGATAGCATCCCCGGCGCACACAGCGTCTCCGAGGGAGGTCGTGCCAGCGCATGCCAACAGAACCGGGGAAGATCCGCAACGTCGCCGTCGTCGGTCACCGCGGGACGGGAAAGACCTCGCTCGTCGAGGCGCTCCTCTTCCAGTCGGGCGCCACGAACCGGCTGGGAACCGTCGAAGGCGGCTCGACGGTGAGCGACTGGGACGACGACGAGCAGCGGCGACAGATGTCGCTCTCCGCCTCGATTGCGCACCTGGAATGGCAAGGCCGGAAGATCAACCTCGTCGACACGCCGGGAGATGCGGGCTTCCAGGGTGACGCGATCGCGGCGCTGCGCGTCGTCGAAGGCGCGCTCTTCGTCGTGAGCGCCGTCATGGGAGTCGAGGTGCAGACGTCGCGGCACTGGCAGCGCGGCGAGGACGGCGGCCTCTCGCGCGTCGTCTTCGTGAACATGCTCGATCGGGAGCGCGCCGATTTCTTCCGTGCGCTCGAGAGCCTACGCGCGCAGCTGTCGGAGAAGTGCGTCGCCGTGCACATCCCGATCGGCGCCGAGCACGAGCTCACCGGGATCGTCGACCTCCTGCATATGCAGGCGTACATGGATCCGCAAGGACAGCGCGAGAGCGGTCCGGTCGCGATTCCCGCCGAGATCCAGGCGGAGGTCGACGAGTACCGCGAGAAGTTGCTCGACTCGGTCGTCGAGACCGACGAGGGACTCATGGAGCGCTATCTCGAGGGCCAGGAGCTCTCGACGGAAGAGGTGGCGAAGGCGCTGAAGGAGGCGGTGACGCGCGGAGACGTGTTCCCCGTCGCCTGCGGGGTTGCGTCCAAGAACCTCGGGACGACCGCGGTGCTCGACCTGCTCGTCGAGGGCGTTCCGTCGCCGGCGAAGAAGGGCGCGCCGATCAGCATCGACGGCGACGGCACGTCGGCGTTCGTGTTCAAGACGATCGCGGATCCCTTTGCCGGCCGGATCAACGTGTTCCGCGTGCTCACCGGGACGCTCAAGGGCGACTCGACGATCGTGAACGCGCGCTCGCACTCGAAGGAGCGTGTCGGCCAGCTGATGGAGGTCCAGGGCAAGGACCACACGCAGGTGACGGAGTTTGGCGAGGGCGATATCGGTGCGGTCGCCAAGCTGAAGGAGACGCAGACGGGCGACGTCCTGCTCGACGCCGAGCGCCAGATCGAGACGCCGGAGATCGGCTTCCCCGAGCCGGTCATGAGCTTCGCGATCACGCCGAAGGCGAAGGGCGACGAGGAGAAGATGGCGTCGGGGCTGCGTCGCCTCGGCGAGGAGGACCCGACGATCCAGATGCGGCGCGACCCACAGACGGGCGAACAGCTGCTCAACGGGCTGTCGCAGATACACGTCGAGGTCGCGGTCGACCGGCTCAAGAGCCGCTTCAACGTCGAGGTCGACCTGCACCAGCCGCGTGTCCCCTACCTCGAGACCATCCGCAAGGAGTCACGCGCGCAGGGTCGTTACAAGAAGCAGACCGGCGGCCGCGGACAATTCGGCGACTGCCAGATCCGTCTCGAGCCGCTCGACAGCCACCAGGGGTACGAGTTCGTCGACAAGATCGTCGGCGGCGTGATCCCGCAGAGTTTCCGGCCGGCGGTCGACAAGGGGATCCAGGAGGCGATGCTGCACGGCGAGCTCGCCGGCGCCCCGGTGCAGGGTGTGCGCGTCGTCCTCGTGGACGGGTCGTACCACACGGTCGACTCCTCCGAGATGGCGTTCAAGATCGCCGGCTCGATGGCGTTCAAGTCGGCCTACGAGAACGCCGATCCCGTGCTGCTCGAGCCGATCATGGAGCTCGAGGTGACGACGCCCGACGAGTCCGTCGGCGCGGTCAACGGCGACCTGAACTCGCGCCGCGGACGTCTGCAGGGGATGGAGCCTCGCGGCGGGATGACCACGATCAAAGCCGAGGTGCCGATGGCGGAGATCCTCACGTACTCGCAGGCGCTCACGTCCATGACCGGAGGGCGCGGCGACTACCACATGCACTTCCTCCGCTACGAGGAGGTCCCGTCGCACATCGCCCAGAAGATCATCGACGAGGCGAAGAAGGAGAAGGAGGAAGTCAAAGCGTGACCGACGAGAAGCCTCCGGCAATCGACGCCGACCTGGTCGGCGAGTTCATCTTGAAGGCGCACGGCGACCTCGGCGTCGTGAAAGGCCTCCTGGAGCAGGAGCCAGCGCTCGTGAACGCGTCATGGGACTGGGGCGGAGGGGACTGGGAGACCGGTCTCGGCGCTGCGGCGCACGTCGGTCGACGTGACATCGCCGAGTACCTGCTCGCGCGCGGTGCGCGGATGGACGTCTTCGCCGCGGCGATGCTGGGCGAGGTCGAGATCGTCCGCGCAATGCTCGAGGCGCAGCCGTCGCTGCGAGATGCGCGCGGCCCGCACGGGATTCCGCTCATCGCGCATGCGGAGGCGGGCGGCGAGCAGGCCCGTGGAGTGCTGGACCTGTTGCACGCCGCCGCCGTCGCCAGCTAGATGCTCTGCGGTTCCGGCTGAGCGCCGGGCTGCTCGCCCGCGCGGAGCCGCGTGATCAGATCGGATACGTCTGCGAGCTCCTGCTCGAGATCCCGCTGATAGGTCTCGAGCCGCTCGAGGACGGTGTCGCGGTTGTACCAGCGCCGGCCGAGGCCGCGATGGTGTCGTCTGCGTCCGTGGTGCATGTGTTCACCTCCCTTCGTAGCGATCGAGAAAGCCGTCGATGCGTTCACGTGAGCGGCGCAGGGCGGCGGCCCACTCGTCGAGCAGGCGCTTGCCCTCGCCGGTCAGCTCGTAGGTGCGCTTGGCCGGCCCCGGCTCGCCGGCCTCCCACTCCGAGGTGACGAGGCCGTCCTCCTCGAGCGCGCGGAGGACGCGGTACAGGTTCCCCATGTCCACGCGCTGCTCCCCGGTGAGGGCCGGGAGCGCTTCGAGGAGTTCGTAGCCGTGCGTCGGCCGCTCGCGCAGGAGGAGTAGGAGAGCCGGCTCGCTGAACCTCTCGACGCGTGCGCGCACGCCCCAGTGCCCGGGGCGCACCATGCTGCGGCAGCGCGCTCCGCGTCCGCCTCGGGGCCTCACGGCCTTCCTACATGTAAAACACACATGTGAACGACTGTAGCAGTTGCCAGTCGACCGACGTGGGCTAGGGTTTTTCCGATGGGTCAGGTCATCCGACAGTCGGCCAAGCTGAACTGCGCTGTCTGCGAGCGGTCGCTCCTGACCGGCGAGCGTGCCTTGCGGTTCTCCCCGGACGGCGACGACTACTGGGTGGACGTCTGCCCGCTCTGCAGTAGACCTCGCGATGGAGCGCGGCTGGACGAAGGAGGGAAGCCCGACGTCCCCGACAGTGCCGACTCAGCGACGCCGGCGCCGCCGTGGCCTCGCCTCGCTCTTCGACACGCGCAGACAGCCGCCCGACGAGCCCGTCGTCTCCGAGCCGATCCTGCGCCGGCTCTCGCAGCCGGAGCAGCAGATGGTGGAGGCGGCCGACATCTTCAACGGGAGCGACTACCGGAGGACGGTCGGTGGAATCGCGAAGAGCCTCGGCGAGCCGAGGGCCAGCATCGTGCCGCTGTCGGGTGTCTCGGGCGAGCTCATCGTCACGGTCGCCTGGGACATTTCCTGGTACCAGTACCGCGTCACGCCGGAATCCGCGCAGCCCGTCCGCCTGGCCGAGCGCGGGCACGAGCTCGTCGCAGCTCGACGCGGGGTACCAGCGCTGGAACGCGCGCATCGAGCAGGACGGGCGGCTCGTCCCCGAGATTTCGCCGCTCTAGTGCCGCGTTACGCGGTCCGCCGCCTGGAGGACGTCCCGCGCATCGACACCGGCGAGGCAGCCGAGCCCGGCGATCCCGACTGGTATCCGCTCCAACACTTCTTTCGCATGACCGCCTTCGGGGTCAACGTCTACGTGCGCGTCCGAGGACGGCGGCGAGCTGCTCGGCGACCACGACGAGGCGGAAGCGCGCCAGGAGGAGCTCTACCTCGTCGTGGCCGGCGAGGCGGTCTTCACCCTCGACGAGGAGCGGGTCGAGGCTCCGGCGATCACGGTCGTCGCTGTCCCCGACCCCACCGTCATCCGTGGCGCGAAGGCCAAGTCGAAAGGGACAATCGTGGTTGCAATCGGCGACGAGGCGCGCGAGGAGTTCCGCTCCTCGTGGCAGCCGAAGTGGTTCCAGGGCGCCCCGCAGGTTAGCTCCGCCCGACAACCCTCCTAGAATCAACGGCGTGATCTATTGCGTGATCCCGCCCGAGCTCGAGGACGAGCTGTACGACAAGATGGTCGAGTACTACAAGGACAACCCGAACGTGACCGTGATCATCGACCGGAGGAAGGGTCCCGACCGCCGGTCGCGCAAGGGCGGGGAAGACGACGGCGCGCGCGAGCAGCGGACGGTCCGCGACCGGCGCCGGCCACGCATCCCGGGCACCTTCCCCGAGACGGACGCTCCGGCTGAGTAAACTCGCCCCCGTGGCAGTGACGGGGACGAAGACCTTCCAGAACTTCATCGGCGGCGAGTGGGTGGACGCCGCTTCCGGCGAGACGTTCGAGAGCGCGAACCCGGCGACCGGCGAGACGATCGGCGCGTTCCCGCGCTCGTCCGCCGAGGACGTCGATCGCGCCGTCGAGGTGGCCAAGGAGGCGTACGAGGAGTGGCGCCTCGTCCCGGCGCCGAAGCGCGGCGAGATCCTCTACCGATTCGCCAACCTCCTGGTCGAGGAGAAGGCCGAGCTGACGGATCTGATGGCGCACGAGATGGGGAAGGTGAAGGCCGGAGGCCGGGGGAGACGTGCAGGAGGCGATCGACATGAGCCTCTACATGGCCGGGGAGGGACGGCGGCTCTTCGGCCAGACGACGCCGTCGGAGCTGCGCGACAAGTTCAACATGAGCGTCCGCATGCCGATCGGCGTGATCGGCGTGATCACGCCCTGGAACTTCCCGATCGCGATTCCCTCGTGGAAGATCACGCCGGCGCTCGTCGCCGGAAACACGATCGTCTTCAAGCCGGCGACCGACACGCCGATGCTCGGCCAGCGCTTCGTCGAGCTCCTCGACGAGGCGGGGCTGCCGAAGGGCGTGATCAACATCGTGCACGGCGGCGGCGGTGCGGTCGGCGACCGGCTCGTGCGGCATCCCGACGTCCCTGTCATCACGCTCACCGGCTCGCGCGAGACCGGCGTCGAGGTGATGCGAAACGCGGCCGAGAACCTCAAGCACATCCACCTCGAGCTCGGCGGCAAGAACGCGATCATCGTGCTCGACGACGCCGACGTCGATCTCGCGGTCGACGGGATCCTCTGGTCGGCGTTCGGCACGTCCGGGCAGCGCTGCACGGCGGCGTCGCGCGTGATCGTCCAGACCAAGGTCTACGACGCGGTCGAGTCGAAGCTCGTCGCAGCCGCGGAGAAGCTCACGCTCGGCCCCGGCTGGGAGGACGACGACGGATGTCGGGCCGGTGATCAACAAGGCCGCGCTCGAGAAGATCCACTCGTACACGAAGATCGGCAGCACCGAAGGCGCGAGGCTGCTCACCGGCGGGGAGGTCGCGACGAACGACGGGCTCGACCACGGGTCGTTCTACCGCCCGACGATCTTCGGACGCGTCGATCCGGAGATGCGGATCGCGCAGGAGGAGATCTTCGGCCCGACGACCGCGCTGATCCGCGTGCGCGACGTCGACGAGGCGATCCGCGTCTCGAACGGGATCCGGTTCGGGCTCTCGTCGTCGATCTTCACGCGCGACGTCAACAAGGCGTTCCGCGCGATGCGCGACCTGCAGGCGGGGATCACGTACATCAACGCCGGCACGATCGGCGCCGAGGTCCATCTCCCCTTCGGCGGCACGAAGGACACGGGCAACGGGCACCGCGAGGCCGGTCAGGCGGCGCTCGACGTCTTCACCGAATGGAAGTCGATCTACGTCGACTACAGCGGCAAGCTGCAGAAGGCACAGATCGACATCGAGCCCTGAACCGCAAGCTCGTCGTCTTCGTTCCTCGTGAGGCCCTGGCTGCGGTGCGCGAGGCCCTCTTCGAGGCAGGGGCCGGTCGCATCGGAGAGTACGAGCGCTGCTCCTGGTACACGGAGGGGACCGGAACCTATCTCGGCGGGCCGGGGACGAACCCCTCGCTCGGTTCCGCCGGTCGCGAGGAACGCGTGGCCGAGCTGCGGCTCGAGACCGTCTTCCCGGAGGAGCGGCAGGACGACGTTGTCGCCGCCCTGCGTGCTGCGCATCCCTACGAGCAGCCGGCCTTCGACGTGTATGCGCTCCTGTGAAGGCGCGGCTGTCGACGGACGGCGGCGCGCGCGGCAATCCCGGTCCCGCTGCGTACGGCTTCGTCATCGAGTCCGACGACGGTGACATGCTCGCGGCGAGCAGCAAGGCGATCGGGAGGGCGACGAACAACGTCGCCGAGTACCGCGGCCTCGTCGCCGGCATGGAGAAGGCCGCGGATCTCGGCGTCCGCGATCTCGAGGTGGTCTCCGACTCCGAGCTTCTGGTGAAGCAGATGCGCGGCGAGTACCGCGTGAAGAGCGCGACCTTGCGAGAGCTCTGGGAGGAGGCTTCCGCGCTCGAGCGCCGCTTCGCCCGGGTGCGCTACACGGCCGTTCGAAGAGAGCACAACGAGCTCGCCGACCAGCTCGTCAACGAGGCGCTCGACGCCGGAATGTGAGGGCTGTCGGCTTCCGGGGCGGCTCGAGAGCCGGGGCTATACTGGCCGCCGCGCGGATGTAGCTCAGTTGGCTAGAGCGTCTGCTTGCCATGCAGAAGGTCGTGGGTTCGAGTCCCATCATCCGCTTGAAAGACAGCCCCGCGAGTGGGGGGCTTTTGTGTCTCAGCGTTGCCGCACTCGATAACGGCCGCGGGCATGGTCAGGTTTGGTCAGGCCAGCCGCCGAAACCCCGCTCAGCTGCGCGCTCCAATACCGCAGCGTTCCGCTCCGACGCTTTTGCGGAAATCGTCGGCGTAGACGCGCATCGTCACGTGCGGTTCGCGTGGCCCACCAGTTTCGAGGTGAACACAGGCTCGCATGTAGGCATGCGGGTGCCACTCGGCACCCCCCGACGGTCGGAGTCCCGCTCCTGTGACTCCAGCCGGGGCCCATACTTCAGATCGTGACCGAGTACGATCCCGCCGCATTTGATGCGTTCGAGGAAGCTGGCTGGACGGCGAAGGAGGCCTCCGCCTACCACGGGCTCCTAGGCCGCGTGACATCGCACGTCGCAGAGCCGCTCCTCGATGCGGTGGGCGTCGACCGGGGGACACGGCTCCTCGATGTTGCGACAGGCCCGGGGTATGTCGCTGCGAAGGCGGTCGAGCGTGGTGCGGAGCCGATTGGCGTCGACTTCTCGGACTCGATGCTCGCCTATGCACGCGCTCACGTAGGTGGCGTCGAGTTCGTGCACGGAGACGCGACTGCGCTGCCGTTCGAGGGCGAGTCGTTCGACGCGGTCATCGCGGCGTTCGTGCTCTTGCACCTTGGAACTCCTGAGCGAGCGGTTGAGGAGGCCGCTCGCGTGCTGCGATCCGGCGGCCGCGCCGCGTTCAGCGTCTGGGACGAGCCGTCGCGAGGTCGCTGGATCGGGGTTTTCTTCGAGGCGTTCGTGGCTGCGGGAGCGCGTCCCCCCGCCGATGTTCCCGCGGGGCCGGACTTCTTCAAGTTCGCGGATGAGGCGGAGTTCGCGTCACTGTTGCAGGGCGCCGGGTTCACCGACGTGACGGTCGATACCGTCGAGTTCGGCCTCGACCTGGCTGACGGCGACGAGCTCTGGGACGGTCTTGTCGACGGGGCCGTGCGAGTTCGCCCGATGATCCTCGGTCAGCCGGAGGAGCTACGGCGTGAGATTCACTCGCGCTTCGCCGAGCTTCTCGACCCATATCGCACGCAGGATGGATTCGACGTTCCCGTTTCGGTCAAGCTCGCCTTGGGGACGAAAGTGTGAGCGCCGAGTCGGTCGGATTTTAATCCGGTCGACGCGGGAACAGCGCCTCTGACCCCGCTCCGTGGCCCGACTGTGGCCGTTCACGCTGGGCTTCGCCGCGTTTTGCGCGGTTCCTTTCATCGGCGGGCACTGGCCCAAGCTCCGGCTGATCCTCTACGGAGCGTGCGTCGTCGCTGGCGCCGTACTCGGCGGGCGTCCGGAGACGAAGCGGTCATCGAGGGCCTCTGGGGCTTGGCGTTCTTGGGCGTGTTCAATCGGGCTGCCCGTGTATGTCGTCGATCGGCGCAAACGGCGCCGACCAGGATCATCGTTACCGGCCACACGCCGTTTGCCCGGTTAGCTCGGCCGACGACTCCAACGAAGCGAGCCTCGACGGCGTTCAGGTCGAGGTCACGTATGCGGACGCGGACGCTGCCGTCGCCAGGAGGTCAGACGTCCGCCGCAGCGCACGACCGCCGGCAGCTGCTCGAACGGCCGGCCCGTGAACCGACCGGCCTCTCGGGGCGGCGACGGCGGAGGGCTACAGTCGCTGATACTGCTGCCGGTAGGCGGGATGGTCGAACACGTCAACCCGCTCCGCACGTCAAGTACACGACGCTCACCTGTCTGCCCTCGCTCGGCGAACGACGCGTCCGAATCTCGATCCGAGACCGCCGCGCGGCATGAGCTTGACTTCTGCGTCGATGTCACGAAGCTCGCGTTGAGCATCGCGAATTGCCGCGTCGGCTGCTACCTCGGCCTCTCCCAGCCGCACCATCTCCTCAGACCGCTCGTGCTTTTACTCCCGCGCGGTCGAGCGCGAGCGCGTCGCTGTTGCGGCGATAGGTGTCGGCTCGGTTCTCGCTCAACCCTCGCAGCGACCGCGTCAGCTCACCGCGTCGCTGCTCAAGTTCAGATCTCTCTTTAGCCACGGGTCCCTCTCGCTTACTTCCGGTCAGCGGCCATCGCGGCCCGCAGGCGTCGCGTTCCTGCTTCTTCCGGCTCAAGCTCGACGGCGGCTGAAACGGGCTCTGTTGTGACAACGCTCAGCCGCGCCGGCGTTGTCCGCCATTCGCGTCCCTGCTTGTACGTGGCATATGCCGTCAGCGCTTCCATGGCGTGCCGTCTCCGCCCTGGGAAGTAACGGTTGGAGAAGGCTTCCCAGTCGAGCGCTTCTGCTGCCTCGGCGGCGCGAAGGGGTGGCGCGCTTGGCACTGCAGCCGCGCTGTCTTTGCGTGCCGATGACCAACGCGTGTCGAACGGGCCGTACTTGCGTGACTCTTCCACCACTTGTCTCACCTCCCGCACGAAAGCGGGAGGACGCAGGAGCGTCACCGGGTTCGTCTAGCTACCTACAGACTAGCAGTCGCAATTGCGAGGCCGGTCCGCGGCAAAGCGAGATCGCGGCTATGGTGGGTGAGCGCATAGACCTAGCGCGCAAGCCGCAGAGGCTCCGAAGGTCCTTCTTCGACTTGCGAAACCTGGTCTAAGCGCATCAGGAGAGCTCGACTCGGGTTCTCCCACCCTGATCGTATGAAGTGAGGAGCTGCACATGCATGCCACCGTGAGACGCTACGAGGGTGTCGACACCAGTCGCACCGACGAGCTGACGAAGAAGGTCAACGAGAACCTGATCCCGAAGCTCAGCAAGCTGCCCGGTTTCGACGGGTACTTCCTGATCGAGGCCGGCAACGGCGTTATGACCTCGGTCAGCCTCTTCGATACGTCGGCGCATGCCGACGAGTCGACTGGCGTCGCATCCAGTTGGGTGCGCGACGAGAAGCTGGAGAGCGCGCTTCCGAATTCGCCGAAGATCACCATCGGCGAAGTGATTGCGCGGAGCAAGACGAACGGAGCCGTTCGGGCATAAGGCCACGACTCGACGCACAAGAGGGCCCGCCAACCCGGGCCCTCTGCAGCGCCAGCGGCATCTGATGAAAGTGATCACAACGACCCAGTCCCACCGCAAGGCTGACTCGTCTCTTGACGCGACGCTGAATCCAGTGGCGCTCCGTTCCGCGGAGGTTGTCTCCTGGGCCGCTGCCTTTGCGGGGTCGGGGCAGGGCACGCCCCACCGCTCGACCGAAGGTGCCTGCCGAATGTCGGACTCTGCTCTTCCGTCGGTTACTGCTAAACGCACACGGTAGGTCGGGCTCGTGTGCGGAATCGCCGGATACAGCTTCGCTCTCGAGAGCACCGTCGATCGGACGGTGGCCGCCCGCGCTCTGCTCGCAGGCATCGCCGAGCGCGGAGCTGACTCAGTGGGCTTCGCTTACCGCGGCGACGACTCGACGGTCACGGTGCACAAGCAGCGCACGGGCGCAAGCGAGCTCCTCGACCGCATCGAGGTGCCCAAAACCGCCGCACAGCTGCTCGTGCACGTCCGGGACTACACGAAGGGTCACCCGCGTGTCCTGGCCAACAACCATCCGATCCGCCACGGAGCGGTCGTCGGGATCCACAACGGCACGATCACCAACGACGAGGAGCTGTTCGCAGCCGATGGCATCGCGCGCGCCGAGCCCAGCATGACCGTCGACTCCGAGCTGATCTTCGCGCTCGCCGAGCAGTCTCGGGGAAACACGGCCCTCGCGCTCGAGCGGCTGGTCGGCTCGATGGCGACGGCCTGGCTCGACGAAGGACGGCAGGAGCTGTTGCTCGCCCGCGGGATGGGCCGGCCACTATGGATCGGCACCTCGACACAGGAGCTCTTCTTCGCATCGACGCGCGCCGCGCTGGAGCTGGTCGAGGAGTATTCGTCCCTCAAGCTCAGCAAGCGCGAGGTCCCTGAGGGATCCGTGCTCGCGGTGAACGACGGACGGATCGTCGGGCGGGACTCGTTCCGCCCGGACATGTCGTTCGAGGAACAACCCCTGCCGGCAGTGCGCACGCCGAACGAGGCTCGCACGACACTCGCACGACTCGCCGCACTGCACGCCATCTAGTCTTCGAACGGTCGGAGGTGCATTTGGTGGGTTCGGGGGAGGGCAGCGATGCATGCGGTGCTGCTGAACGGTCGCGTTAGGTTAGGCGGGATGGGTGAGGGGTCGCCGATCGCCGTCGAACTTGAATTCGTTGCTGGCTGCGGTCGAGGCGGCGCCGCTGGTCGCGGCGGTCGATGTGCTGGCCTGCTGCGTGCGGTTTCCGCTCAACGACGCGCCACTGGTGATCCGCGAGGGCGAACCACGACACGCTTGCCATGCAGGAGGTCGTGGGTTCGACTCCCATCATCCGCTCTAACGAAGGCCCCGAAAATGGGGCCTTTCTTGTACCCGCGATCGCATGACTGCATGACTGCGCCGGCGCAGGCTGAGCCTTCGAAGGCGGCGACCGCCACCGGCGTCATCCCGCAGCTCGGCTCGGCGTTGCGCTTCCTGTTCGGCTCTCTTGAACGTCTCCCAGCGTGCCTCCTCGCCTTGTATGGAAAACGCGTAGAGCATCTCGCCCTCCTCGTGTCGATGTCATAGGTAGGACGAATCAGGTGGGCTGATTTCGACACGATGCGCCCGCGGCGACTTCGGAAACTGCAGCGCCCGCAGAGCCTGCGCCGCCGTCGGGCGTCCGAACCGATCGGAGTCGCTAGCGATGTTCTGGGATCTGCGTCTCCGGCGCGTGGGAGAGCCACGTAAGCGCTTCGAGGGCGAGCACGCGACGCTGTCCCTCGGTCGTGCCGCTGCCGAGCTCGGGGAACGAGGTGCCGACATCGCCTCCGAGGACGTTTGTGCCGGCGTCGGTCTCGACGACGACCACCTGGTGTCCGTCCGTGTGCCCGGGCGCCGGCAGCAGGCGGATTCCCGGTAGCAGCTCGACCTCGCCCTCGTGCTCGACGTAGGTCGCGCCATCGAAGTCGACCCATTCACGGATCGTGTAGTCGTCGAGTGTCCGCGCGTCGGCGAGCTCGCGCGCCTGGACGTGGATCGGCACGCCGGGGAAGAGGCGGTTGCCGCCGCAGTGGTCGAAATGCAGGTGGGTGTTGATGACGCAGGCGACGTCGCGGGGGATGTTCTCCGGGTGCGGCGTCGGGCTCAAATCCTCGATCTCGGGCCTCGAGTCGATCATCCCGGTGTCGACGAGCACGAGCCCGGCCGGGTGGTCGATCGTCCAGACGAACACGGGCCAGCGCTCGCCCTCGACGAGGAGCTCTGCCCCGAGGTGCGCGCGGATCACGTGACGACCCTACTGCGGCGGTATGTACGTCCCGCGTCGGATGGCCGCTGGGGCGACGGCTTGAGCGAGTCTAGGCAGGAGGTAGGTCGGGGACCGTCTCGCGTTCTTGACGAAGAGGGGCGACCTCCCTCGGAGAGAGGGCCGAGAGCCCGCGTAGGGCCTGCGGCGAACCTGCGCGGGACTCTGGGAGAGAGGCCGCCACTCTTGGGTTCGATCCTGGCTCCGTCAGCCCTTCCTTCCCACGCTGGTGGCCGTTCGCTGCTCGTTGGCTACCCTGCCGCGCTCGGGGGCCGGGGAGTCCTGCGGCGTGGGCCAGGCAGGGGGTTTGTCGGGCCTACCTCTACGCTCGCTTTTGGCGTCGAGACTTCGGCCCCCCGTATTCGCTCGCCGGTGCGAGTAAGGATTCCTCGCAGGGCGTTGTGCCCCGGTCGGGGCGCGACTAGAACGAGTAGGTGGCGCTCAAGTGGGGAGATCTACCGCAGGACGACCCGATCTTCGGAGGGGCGCACTTCGTCTTCTTCGCCGGCCCGATGCTGCACGGCGAGGAGTTGATCGCAGGCACCAGGTGAGGCCACCGGCGAGGAAGATCGGTCGTCGACAGCGGAGCTTCCCGCAGGACGCTGGAGACCTGAGCACCAACTCGATAGCCGCGATCCAAGCGGGGCCCACCGCCTGGTGGCGCAGGGAAAGCAGACGCGCGAGAATCGTGAGTCGTGCGCTCGCGTTGATCCATCGCAATCGTGTTGTCGGCGACATCGTACGTTGGCGGTGCTCTGGGGCGGGGGCAGCAGCGGGTATTCAGCGCTGCTGAGGCATGGGTTCCGCGAACGGAAGCTCGCTCGCGTGCGGGCAGGTACGGCGCATGCGGCCCTCGTGTTCGACGGCGACGACTGCCTGGGCTGGTGCCAGTTCGGCGCGCCCGACGAGGTGCCGAGGATCAAGAACCGTGCCGCGTACAAGAAGAGCCTGACGACATTGCCGGAGTGGCGGATCGCCTGCAACTTCGTTGGCAAAGGGCACCGGCGCCAGGGTGTCGCCACCGCGGCGCTCGCGGGCGCGCTCGACCTCATCGCGGGTCTCGGCGGCGGGAGGGTGGAGGGCTACCCGGAGGACGCAGGCTCGGCCCTGCCGGCTTTCTCTACCACGGTGCTCTGTCGACGTACGAGGGACTCGGATTCGTCCGCGACCGCAAGATCGGCAAGCACCGCTGGGTCGTTACAAAGGCGGTCGAGCCAAAGCCTTAAGCGACCCGCCTGCCATGCAGAACGTCGTGGGTTCGAGTCCGGTCATCCGCGTGAGGCGACTTCCATCTTGAGTCCGGAACTGGGCAGGCGGGCAAGTCGCTCCCGACCGAGGCGGAGTGGGAGTACGCGGCCCGCGGCGGTCTCGACGGAGCGACGTTCACGTGGGGCGAGGAGTTCGCGCCACGCGGCCGCATGATGGCGAATACGTGGCAAGGGGAGTTTCCGTGGCAGAACCTCTGTACGGACGGTTACGAGGGTACGTCGCCGGTCGAGCGCTTCCCGCCGAACGGCGACGGGATCTACGACATGGCCGGCAACGTCTGGGAATGGACGGCCGACTGGTTCGAACCGCCGCCCGCGTCGACTCGGGCGTGCTGTGCTCCGCCTTCTCGCCGCGGGTGCAGAGCGGCGAGCGATTCCCGCGCAAGGTGATGCAAGGGCGGTTCGCATCTTTGTGCCCCGAACTACTGTCTGCGCTACCGCCCTGCGGCGCGCCAGGGGAGTCGGTCGACACCTCGACGTGTCACATCGGCTTTCGCTGTGCTGGTCGCTGACCTGGGTCGTCGACTCCGACGACCAGAAGCCTGCTTTCGCTCGAACTTCAGCGAGCGCGCGTGACACGTTCGAGGACGCGGGCTGCGAGTGGCATGTTCGGAGTGCGCCAGACGTGGCGCTGCTCGAACGGCCAGGCGTAGATGGGATTGCCATCGCGAACCAGCTCCAGGAGGCGAGGCTCGTTGAGGCCGTCGGCGGACCACTCGTACAGCCGCTGAAGCCGCGGCACGATCACCGCATAGTCGAGCAACCGGCCAAGCCGCTGCTCGTCGGCGAGGTAGAGCTCCACGTCGAGCGCGAGCGGATACTCGTTCGGCAGAACGCGGCGCAGCGAGAGGAACACTCCGACCATCCCCAACCGTGGGTCACCGAGGCGGCCGAGCGGTGCCAGCCGGCCAAGGGCCAGAGGCGGCGCTCCGACGAGCGCGTGCGCGTACAGGACACGCGCCAGCGCGACGTTCATGAAGAAGCGCTCCGGTGCACTTTCTGCTTCGGCGAGGTCGCGGTGCTCCAGGTAGCCGCCCACGATGCTCGCGTTGTGCGCCCGGTACCAGTTGCGGCCGGTCGGTCTCGAGCTCCACTCCAGCCAGAGCCGGATGGCCGGCGACGACGGCTCCCCCGCCGACCCACCCAGGAGCCCGACCGCTTCGCATCCATCCCGCAGCAGTCGCTCGTTCATCGCGCGCCACCACACGCTGCCGGGCCGTGAAGCATCGGGCGGGTTGAGAACGCCGCGCTGCGCCTGCCAGCGCATGAACGACAACGCTGCCCGTCGAAACGGCAGGTGCCGCGGCGCATAGCCCGTCGGCCCTTGGAACAGCCGGGCCAGCAATGCAAGGCGCGCCGCAGGATCGTCCCGCACGGCCGCGACCTGCGCCTCGGCCGAGGCGAGCGCGCCGGCGTCCTGGCTCATCCGCCTATTCGTACGGCTTGTAGCGGCGGTGCAAGAGGATCGGGTTGCCCGAGGGGTCGCGGATCCCGGCGCCGTGACAAACGCCGGAGTCCCACATCTCGTTGACCTGAACGCCCGCGGCCTCCAGCTTCGCCCGCGCCTCCGCGACATCCGGGACCCGGAGCGCGATTGTTCCGGGCGGCAGCGGTGTGAACTCGTAGTCGTGCGTGTGCGGTGTCATCACCGCGAGCGTCACGTTGCCGAGCTCGTACTCGACCCAGTCCTCGGCCGGCGAATTCGGATTCTTCTCGAGCCCGAGCACCTCGCCGTAGAAGTGGTTCGCCTCCTCCATGTCCTTCACCGGGACACGGATGTAGTCGACCCGCTCGACCTCGATCACGTCAGTTGCTCGCGAGGCGCTCGCGCATCGACGTCTCGATCCTGGCTGCGCACTCCGGCTGGCTCTGCTGCAGCCGCCGGAATTCGGTCCCGAAGAGCACGAACACCTTGGCCGGCGAAGTCGTCGTCACCGTCGACGTTCGGCGCCCGTCGCCGATGATCGCGATCTCGCCGAAGAAGTCACCCGGCCCGAGCGTCGCGACGTCCACTCCCTGAGACGTGACTGCGGCGGTGCCGTCCGCGATGACGAAGAACGAGTAGCCCGAGGCTCCCTCGCCGATCAGGCACGCGCCCTCGCCGCAGGTCCTGGGCTCGAACCACGTGGCGAGCTCCTCGACGTCTGGCGCGCTCAACGACTCGAAGAGCGGGATCGCCGCGATCTCTTTCGCGTCGACGGCCATAGGCGGCGATCCTAACCCGTTGGGGGCGCTGTCGTCTCCGATTACTGCCGGAGCAGCCAGTAGCGGAGCCGGGTCAGCGACTGCTCGATGCGCTTCGCCTCGAGCGCCAGCTCCTCGCGCATCGGCTCGTCGAGATCCGTAGCCTCGACAGGCCCGTCGGCGACCGTCGCGTCCACCGACCGCGTCACCAGTGCGAGGCGAGCCAGTGAATCGGAGAGGACCTCCCGCTCGCTGAGAGACCTCGTCCGGCGCAAGATCGTCCGAGGGGACGACATCGGAGCCGTGAGTCACGGTACCCGTGGTAGCACAGCGACTCAGGCAGCGCAAAAAGGATCACCCTCAGGGGTGAGCTTTCGTCGCCGCCCCTAGCGCACTCCGCGTGAGTTGCAGGGAATGCTGATCCTCTCTCGCGCCAGGGCTCCTTCCTGGCGAAGCTGCGTGAGCGCGCGCTCCATGGCGACAGGGCGGAGGCCGCCCACTCCCGACTGCGTAGGGGTGGTCGAGGAACACCAACAAGAGCAGCGTCGACGTGATCACGACTGCGACGCCGCCCATCATCGTCGCCTGCACGATCGCGCGCTCGGCGCTGTCGGCGAAGAACAACATGTAGACGAAGATGACGCCGGACGCGAGGAGGAGAACGATCCAGACCGGAAGTGGGATCACTCCTTCGGCGCCGTGGACGCGGTCCGCGCGCCCGTCCTCTCGGTCGGTTCGCTGATCGAACCACTTGGCGTAGGCCGTTTGCTCGGACGCCGAGCGTGGATTCGTCGTTCGCAAGGTGCGTAGCATCGCCAGGGTCCACGGGTTCCTCGAGTCGCCGAGATTGCCGGACTGCATCCGTGGCCACTCCTGGTGGATCACCGCGCGCGCATAGCAGACGAGATCACCGGAGAGCCGCGGGCGCACGGCAACAGGCAGGAACTGCGCGGTCTCGAACTGCTGCACCACGGTCCGAGCCTCTGCTTCGGCGCCGCTGCGTGACGTGTCGAAACTCTCGAAGGAGAGGAAGACCACGAATCCGATCAGCACGGCGAACCCGGTCGCAAGGACGCCGAAGATCCCGGACGCCCGATCGCCGTCCTCGAAGTAGCTGCCCTCAGGCGCACCGCGGCGGACGAGCAGCATCGCCGCGATCGCCACTGCGGCGACGCCGAAGACGATGAGTCCTGCCCACACGAGATTCATCGCGCCATCACCGAGAGGCGATTCTCTCGAGGTTTAACTCGGGCCAGAAGGCGCCGCGGGTCGAAGCACGCCCTGGAGCTGCTCGACCTGCTGGCGGATCAACGCCTCGGAGTACGAGAGCTGGTCGGCGCTCGGCGGCGGTGAGCTCATCCGAAGCGTTCGGTCCGCCTCGAGCGTCTGGGCGAGCTCGTCGAGGCGCGCCCGGCGCCGTGCGGCCTCCGCCCGGGACTGGTCGTCGGGCGCGTGCGCCTCGAGCGACCGCGCCTCCGCGGCAAGCGCCTGTACCTGCCCGGTCACGACGGAGCCCTGCGAGAGCACTGCGTCCATCGCGACGAGGGACTGCCGGTTGAAGTTGTCCGACTGCGACGCCCACGATGCGGCTCCGGAGCGCCGCCGCGTCCAGACGATGATCCCGATCACCCCGGCGGCGCCCAGGCCCAGGGCAAGGGCGATCCAGCCCCACGGCGTGCTGCTCTCCGACGACGTCGGTGGCGGCGCTGCAACGGCTGTCGTCGTCGGCTCGATCGTCGTCGTCGCCTCGGTGCTCGTCGTGGACGGCACGACGGGCGAAGGCGCGGTCGTCGTCTGCGTCGAGACCTCCGTCTCGGTCGTGATCGTGAACGACCTCGTTGTCGTGGGCTCGGTTTCGGGCTCGGGCTCGGTCGTCGTGGGCTCGGTCGGCGTGACCGCGGTCGTCGCGGGCTCCGTCGCGGTCGTTCGACTCGGACGTGTGACCTCCGGTCGCGTCCCGGTCACGGTCGGGACCGTCGCCGTCACACCCGTGCGGGTCGCAGCTGCGTTCTCGCCGCCGCCTCCGCCGCACGCACCCAGGACCAGGCCGGCCAGGCCGGCCAGGGCGAGGAGAACGGCGATCCGCACGACTCGTGCCACGTGTGCGTAGTAGTTCACACTCCGGGCCGGGGACGTGCGTCACCCGTCCAGGGTGAAGGCCGTCGCACCCGCGGGTCAGGCGACGATCTTGATCTCGTGCGGCGTCGCGTTGAGGCGCCGCCCGCCTTCGGCGGTCACGGCGACGATGTCCTCGATCCGGACGCCGAATCGCCCGGGCAGGTAGATCCCGGGCTCGATCGAGAAGCACATGCCCGGCTCGAGGAGGTGCTCCTCGCCCTCCACCATGTAGGGCGGCTCGTGCGAGGCGAGGCCGATCCCGTGGCCGGTCCGGTGGATGAAGTACTCGCCGTAGCCCGCAGCGGTGATCACCTTGCGCGCGGCGCGGTCGATGTCCTGGCACGTGACGCCCGGGCGAACGGCCTCGAAGCCGGCCTGTTGCGCCTCGACGACGATCTCGTGCACCTTCGTCTCCTCGTCGGTCGCATCGCCGACGTGGACCGCGCGAGTCGTGTCCGACGCGTAGCCGTCCTTCATCCCGCCGAAGTCGAGGACGACCATGTCGCCTTCCTCGATGACGCGTTCGCCCATCTCGTGGTGGGGATTCGCCCCGTTCGGCCCGGAGCCGACGACGGTGAAGTTGACCTCGGAGTGACCGTGCGCACGCAGCGCGTCGGCGAGGTCTGCTCCGATCTCGGCCTCTGTCCGGCCGGCGAAGGCCACCTGGACGATGTCGTAGTAGGCGGCGTCGGCCGCCTCGGCCGCGGCCGAGAGCCGCCGGAGCTCCTCTTCGTCCTTGACCGCGCGCAGCATCGGTAGCGCCTCCGTCATCGAGACGTAGCCGGACTTCGGCAGCCGACCCTGGAGCCCGAGGACGTGCATCGCCCAGGCCGAGTCCGAGATCGCGTAGCGGCCGTTCGGGTCGATCATGGGCGCCGCCGCTTCGTAGGGGTCGCTGCCGTCCGGCCAGTCGGAGACCGTCAGCTTCGAGCTGCTCGGCGCCTCTTCGACGTCCGGTCGCTCGAGGGTCGGGACGATCATCGACGGAGAGCCGTCGGCCGGGATGACCAGCATCGTCAGCCGCTCGGTGATCGCCACCGGTGCGTAACCGGTGAGGTAGAGGAGATCCGGGCCCGGCGTGACGAGGGCGCCGGCGAGTCCAGCTACCTTGGCCGCCTCGCGCGTGCGCTCCATCCGTACGGCGAAGTCGTCTGCGGTGAACGGCGAGGGCACGGGGCGGCCAGCGTAGTCGACGCGCGGCCTAACGCGTCAGCGCAATGATGTCGGCGTGGGCGAGGGAGTTCTGAATGGGCGTTGCGAGTGCGGAGCAGTCCTCTACACGGTCGCGGACGAGTTCCTCTACGCGGCGAACTGTCACTGCTCGCGCTGCCGTGCGGCGACCGGATCTGCCTTCAAGCCGTTCGCCGGGATCGAGCGCTCGAAGCTCAGGTTGAGCGAAGGGTCGGACAATCTCCTCGTCGTCGGCGAGGAGACGTCGAACGACACACGCTGCCGCACGTGCGGCTCACTTCTCTTCTCGGTCGTGCGCGACGGCGACTACGTCCACGTCGCACTGGGGTCGCTCGTCGACGCGCCGAGCATCCGGCCGTCCGGTCACATCTTCGTCGGGTCGAAGGCGCCATGGTTCGAGATCACCGACGACCTGCCACAGTACGAGGAGTACGGAAACTAGGCTCGGGGAGACGCGAGATGGGGTTCCGGATGAGGAAGTCGATCCAGGTCGTTCCCGGGGTCCGTCTGAACCTCTCGAAGACCGGATTCGGGGCCTCGTTCGGCGTCGGCCCGGGTCGCTACACCGTCCACTCGTCGGGGCCGGCGCACGGTCTCGGCCCGCAGCGGCATTCCCGGCGTCTACTACCAGAAGAGCGTCTCGGGCCGGCGAAGGCGAGGAGCGTCCGCATCTCCTGCCCGGCCGGTCGAACGTCCGGCTCCGCCGAGGAAGCCCGGGCTCTTCGCGCCGAGGGCGGAGAAGTCACTCTGGAAGGCGATCAGTGACCGCGACGCCCACGCTGTCAGGCGGGCCGGCGATGACGATCCGGACTATCGAATCGCAGCCTGGAGCGTCGCAGGCCTTTGGCTCCTCGACGATCCGGACGAGGCGGCGAGGTTGCTGCAGTCCGTCTTCGACAGCGGTCGCGATCCTGCCGAGAGCCCGTTCGTCGTGAAGTACCTGACGACACACATCGCTCTGCACATTGCTCCCGGGATCACGGCGGATCTGCCCCTCGGCCGCGACGCCGTTGGGCTCGCCCTCGCCGAGCTGAAGCAGCGCGCAGGCGATCTCGACGGTGCGATCGAGACGGTCGAGCAGCTGACACCGACAACGTATGCCGCAGTCTCACTTGCCGAGCTCTACGCGCAAGCTGCCCGCTGGGACGACGTCGTCGACCTGACGGAGGGCGTCAAGAACGACGACGACGCCAGTGCTCTTCTCCTCTGCTATCGCGGCAGTGCGTTCCGTGCAAAGGAGTACTACGACGCGGCGAACGAGTCACTCAAGGAAGCGTTGCGAAAACGGTCCCAGCCGGCCGAGATACGACACCTTGCCCTCTCCGAGCGGGCGGAAAGCTATCTCGCCCAGGGCAAGAAGGCACAAGCGCGAAAGGATCTCGAGCGAATCCTCGCCGAGGACTCGAACTACGAGGGCGTTCGCGAGCGTCTGGCCGAGCTGACGACGGCCGGTAACAGATCGGTGAAGGAGCAATCCGACCTCCCCTGACCTCCGTATGACCCCTCGTGCGTGCCGATTGCGTCAGTCGGCACGAGTGGGGAAAGGAGGTGCACGACCAAACGCAAGGGTGCCGTTGACTCCCTCTGACGTGGGACGGGAAGGATGCCCGTCGCGGCACCGACGTTGAACCACTGGGGAGGTTCACACGCATGAAGATGAAGGTCATCCTGGTCCTCTTCGGGGTCGCCGTGATCAGCGCGTTGGCGCTGGCGGCCACCGCTTTCGGTGCCACGTTCACGTCGAAGCTCGTGCAAGTCGGCGGTTCCGGCGTCCGTGGTGACGTGTTCATCACGGACACAACCGGAGGCGGCTCGTTCGTGGCCGTTCGAGCCCGCCGACTGGTCCCAATGCAGGAGTACGCGTCGTTCTACTACGACGACCACTTCTGCCAGGAGGATCCCGAGATCGTCGGAACGTTCGTCGCCACAGGCGCCGGCGTCGGCGTGACAAGCGCCACGATCGACGACGGTACGGACGAGGTCGGCTCGGTGTCCGTTCGGACACCCGACTACTCCGTGCTCTTCGCCTGCGCGGCCCTGCCGGGCGGCGACTAGGACCACCGTGTCGGAGCGCCGCAAGGCGGTAGCGGCGCTCCGGCGCTCCTCCTGACGGAGCGGTCTACGATCCGCGCGATGTCGAGCCCGACCGTTGAGCTGCGCGAGGTGCACGACGAGGACGTGCCCGTCTTCTTTCTCTACGGTCGCGCCGCGAAGTCGAACGTCGGCTCGATCCGGGTTCTCGAGAAATGCGGCTTCGAGCGTCTTCGCGAGGAGCGGGGCTTTGCGAACGCCCGCGGCGAGGAAGTCGGACGAGCTCGTCTTCCTCCTCGACGACGGCGCAGCGGGTTAGTCTCACTCGGTGCGGGTCTACTTCGCCGGGCCGCTCTTCACCCCGTACGAGCGGTCCTTCATCGACGAGTGCGCCGCACGGCTGCGGGCCGAGGGCATCGAGGTCTTCGTGCCGCACGAGAACGCGCTCGCCGCGGCGGACACGTCCGCCGCGACGATCTTCCGCAAGGACTGGGACGGCCTCTCGGGCGCCGACGCGGTTGTCGCAATGCTGGACGGCCCGAGTGTCGACGACGGGACCGCGTGCGAGATCGGGATCTTCTACGCACTCATGCAAGGCGATCCGAAAAAGAAGGGGATCGTTGGGCTCCTCACGGACCTTCGCAGCTCGCTCGGCCATGAAGGGCACGGTCTGAACCTCTTCGTCGAAGGCTGCGTCGAGGCGGGCGGGAAGATCGTGAGCTCCATGGACGACGTCGTCGAGATCCTCGACGCCTGGCGTGACTGACCCGGACGCGTAGGCTTCGCTCACACGTGAACCGTGCGTTGAGAGCGGGCGTCCTGACGCTCGGGCTGACCGGGCTCCTCCTCGTGGTCGCGCTCGCCGCTCGAAGCGGCCATCCGGCGAACGACGGAAGCGTCTCGACGCGCGCAGTGCCGGCATCGCTCCAGGACGCATTCGTCACGCTCCTTGCGATCCTCTACGTCCTCGCGGCCGTAGTGGTCGTCGTGCTGCTCTTCCGCCGCCACACGTTCCAGGCGCCGGAGGAGTCGCGCTGGCTGCGGAACCTGGTCAAGATCGTCGTGTTTTTGCTGCTCGTCTCGGTGCTCGGCTTCCTGCTGATCAGGCACACGGACTTCCACCGGGGTGGACAAGATCCGCAGGGTGCACAGGGCGCTGCGAACGACCGCAACCACGGCGGCCGGCTTCCGGCCGGGGCGAGCCGCACGGCTAACTTCCAGTGGCCGCTCGCGCTCGGCGTCCTGGGCCTCATCGTCCTCGCGGGCGTCATCCTCGTCGTCCGCGACCGTCGGTCGGCGGCGAACGAGCCTCTCGGCCTCACGATCGGGGAGGCGCTCGCCCGCTCGATCGAGACGAGCATCGACGACCTGCGCGACGAGCCCGACGCCCGCCGCGCGGTGATAGCCGCCTACGCGGGAATGGAACACACCCTCGCCGCACACGGGCTCGCTCGGCGCGGCCCGGAAACCCCGTACGAGTACCTCGGGCGCATCCTGCGCGACCTCGACGTGCGCGAGAACGCAATCCGGCAGCTGACACGCCTGTTCGAATACGCGAAGTTCAGCTCGCACCCGGTGGACGACGGGATGAAGGCCGAGGCGATCGACGCGCTGGTTGCCGTCCGCGACGATCTTCGTGCGGAAGAGCAGGTCGCGGCGTGAACTGGATCGTCGCCCGGGCGGTGAAGGTCGGGCTCGTGCTGACGATCGGGCTCGTCGTCGGGATCTACCTCAGCACCGGGCTCGAGCACATCTTCCTCGACGTCTACCTCCTGGCCATCGGCGGGGTGCTCCTGCTCGCGCTCGTGCGCACGACCTGGATCCGCGGCGCCGGAGAACGGCGATCGGAATTCGACCGGAGCCTGCACGAGATGCGCCGGCCGCGCCAGGACTCGGGCCCGCTCGCGCTCGCGCGCGAGCTCGACCTTTCGACGATGAGCGCGTTCCATCTCCACGTGCGGCTGAGGCCGATGCTCCGGGAGATCGCCGCGCATCGGGTTCGCCGCCGCTACGGCGTCGAGCTCGACCTCGAGCCGGCCCGCGCGAGAGAGCTCGTCGGGACGGAGGCCTGGGAGATCGTCCGGCCGGACCGGCCGCCGCCCGCCGACCGGCTCGCGGTCGGCCCGCCGCTGTCGACACTGCGTCTGGTCGTCGACGAGCTGGAGCAGATCTAGCGTGCTGAGCCTCGAAGAGACCGGGCGCCAAAGCTCGCTCGTCCTCGACGAGGTCGAGCGCGCCGTCGTGGGCAAGCGGGAGGCACTCGAGCTCGTCCTGCTCGGCTTCCTCGCCGACGGACACGTTCTGATAGAGGACTTTCCAGGGCTCGCGAAGACGCTCATCGCGCGCTCGTTCGCGCAGGTGTTCGACATGGAGTTCACGCGCATCCAGTTCACGCCGGACCTGATGCCCTCCGACGTCACCGGCTCCTCCGTCTACGACCAGCGCACGAGCGACTTCGCGTTCCGGCCCGGCCCGATCTTCACCAACCTGCTGCTCGGGGACGAGATCAACCGCGCACCGCCGAAGACACAGGCGGCGCTGCTCGAGGCGATGCAGGAGCGCCAGGTGACGGTCGAGGGACGAACGACTGCGCTGAACCCACCGTTCCTCGTGATCGCGACGCAGAACCCGATCGAGTACGAGGGCACATACCCGCTGCCCGAGGCGCAGCTGGACCGCTTCCTCCTGCGCATCCGCGTCGGCTACCCCTCACGCGAGGACGAGTGGGCGCTGCTCGAGCGCCGGCTGGAGCGGGCGACCGACGAGATCCGCCTCGAGCCGATGACGGACCGGGACGGACTTGTGCAGATGCAACGCTCGATCGAGCAGGTGCACGTGTCGGAGGAGATCGGCACCTACGTCGTCGACATCGTCGGCGCCACACGCGCGAGCCAGCGCGTTCAGGTCGGCGCGAGCCCACGCGGCTCGCTCGCGCTGCTCAAGCTGTCGAGGTGCAAGGCTGCACTCGCGGGTCGCGACTTCGTCACGCCCGAGGACGTGAAGGCGGTTGCCGTCCCCGCCCTCTCGCACCGCCTGATGCTGAAGCCCGAGCTGTGGGTGCAGCGCGTGCGGCCGGACGACGTCGTGCGCGAAGCGCTCGACAGCGTCCCGACGCCCGCGGCGGAGGACCTTTCGACGCAGGGACGATGACTCGGGCGGCGACGCCCAAGCTCCGGGTGTATGCCGCCCTCGCGGCACTGTCACTGCTCGCCGCCCTCGCGGCGCGACTGCCGGAGCTCGTCGCGGTGGGCGCACCGTTTGCGCTCGTCGCCGCCGTAGGGCTCCTCGACGCACGCCGCCTCGAGCTTCGGGCGAGCGTCGCTCTCGACCGGGAACGCACGCTCGAGGGAGACGAGGTCGCGGTGACGGTGAAGCTGGAGCCCACGACAGGCACCGAACGCGCCGAGGTGCTGCTCGAGCTCCCGCCCGAGCTCCAGACGGACGCCCGCGACAATCCCCGGACACTCCATCTCGCCGACGGGGAGCAGCGCGTCGTCGCGTACGACCTGACGTGCACGCGCTGGGGCGGCTATCGCGTCGGCCGGCTGATCGTTCGCGCCCACGACCTCTTCGGCCTCTTCCGTCAGGAGCTCGTCATCGACGAACGCGTGTCGCTCAAGGTCTATCCGGGAGAAGAAGAGCTCCAGCAGTTGCTGCGACCCGCGCAGACGCAGGTGTTCAGCGGCAACCATGTGGCCCGTCAGCGCGGGGAGGGGATCGAGTTCGCCGACCTGAGGCCCTTCGTGCCCGGCGATCGGGTGCGGCACGTGAACTGGCGCGCAAGCGCGCGGCGCGGCGAGCTCTGGGTGAACGAGCACCATCCGGAGCGAAACGCCGACGTCGTCATCTTCCTCGACTCGTTCGCCGAGGCGCGGCTCGGCGGCCGGAGCACACTCGACCCCGCGTTGCGCGCCGCCGCAAGCCTCGTGCGCCACTACCTGCGCGCGAAAGACCGCGTCGGGTTCGTCAGCTTCGGCGGGCTGCTCAACTGGCTCGTCCCGGCAACCGGCGCGACACAGCTCTATCGCGTCGTCGACGGCATGCTCGACACGCAGATCGTGCTCAGCTACGCGTGGAAGGACGTCGAGCTCATCCCGAGGCGGACGCTGCCGCCGCACTCGCTCGTCGTCGCGCTCAGTCCTCTCCTCGACGACCGCTCGGCGAGGGCGCTCCTTGACCTGCGCGGCCGAGGCTTCGACCTCGTCGTCGTCGAGATCTCGCCGGCTCGCTATCTCCCGACGCCCGAGGGCGAGCTGGAGACCCTGGCCGCACGCGTGTGGAACCTCCGTCGTGACGCGGTGCGCGGTCGGTTCGAGCGCGCCGGCGTCCCGGTCGCCCTGTGGAGCGACGACGTGCCGCTCGCGGCGGCGCTCGGGGAGGTGAGCGCATACAGACGGCACGCCGGCTTGGCGCGCGTGTAACCACCGGTGGCGCGGCGCTCCTGCTCCTCGGAGCGGTCGTCGCGTACTCGGTGCTCGACGGCGATCGCCTGCAGCAGATCGCGCTCGGGCTCGGCCTCGCCGGGATCTCGGTCGCGCTCGTCTCCCTCGTCGCTCGCTGGGCGACGCTCTACGGCCTCGGGCTCGCGATCGTCGGCTCGGCCTACGCCGTGTACCTCGCCCTGCGGCCCGGCTCGGTCGACGAGGGTGCGCCGCTCGTGGCGACGCTGCTCTTCCTCGCGTCCGAGCTCGGCTACTGGTCGCTCGAGCGTCACGACGCCTGGCCCGAGCCGGCGGTGCTCGTCCGTCGCCTGGTGCTGCTCACCGCCGCGGCGTGCGGCTGCGCGCTCGTCGGCACGCTTCTGCTCGTCGCCATCTCCGGCACGGAGGGCGGCATCGTGGTGGAGGGCCTCGGCGTTGCGGCGGCGGTCCTCACCGTCGCGGTTGCGGCAGCGCTGACTTGGCGGGCCCGCGCTCAGTCCTCGCCGAGCGCGTCGGCCAGGAGGCCGCAGGCGTAGGCGCGCCAGGCGAGCTCGGGGTCGTCGAGACGCCGGAGCTCCTCCGACGCGGCCACGAGCGCGTCGATCCGTTCCGGCGTGTGAAGGTCGCGGGCGAGCTCGACCACGGCCGGGTCGGTCAGCATCGGCTCGCGGTGGAGGTCCCCGCCGGCGGCGAAGACGAACAGCGCTCGGCGAACCGCCGCGTCGCGCTCCTCGTCCGTCAGCGAGACCTGCTGCCCTGCGATGTACGCGGCGACGACGAGGTCGACGTCGGTGCTCAGACGGTGTGCTCGTCCGCGACTGCGAGGGCCTCGTCGAGGATCCCGATGCCCTCGTCGATCTCGTCCGTCGTGATCGTGAGCGGCGGGCAGACCATGACGACGTTCCAGTGCGTCATGAGGTAGAGGCCGCGCTCGAGCGCCGCCTTCGACAGGCGCGCAACGGGCGCGAACGCCTCGCCGGTCGCGTTGAACGGGACGAGGGGCTCGCGGGTCTCGCGGTTCTTCACGAGCTCGATGCCCCAGAAGCAGCCGAGGCCCCGTACGTCACCGACGGACGGATGCTTGTCCTGGAGCTCCTGGAGCCGCTCCGCGAACACCGGCCCCATCTCGGCGGCGTTCTCGACGACGCCCTCTTCCTTGAACGCCTCGATCGAGGCGACCCCGGACGCGCAGGCGAGCGGATGGCCCGAGTAGGTGAGCCCGCCGGCGAAGTACTTGTCGCGCACCCAGTCGGCGAGGTGCTTCCGCACGATCATCGCGCCGAGCGGCACGTAGCCCGAGTTGATGCCCTTCGCGACGGTGAGGATGTCCGGCACGACGTTCCAGTTCTCGACGCCGAACCACTTGCCCGTGCGGCCAAAGCCCGCCATCACCTCGTCGGCGATGAGCAGGATGCCGTGGCGGTCGCAGACTTCGCGGATGGACTGGAGGTAGCCGTCCGGCGGGACGATGATGCCGTTCGTCCCGACGACCGTCTCGAGGATGACCGCGGCGACGGTGTGCGCACCCTCGTACTGGAGGATCTCCTCGAGGTGCGGCGCGCCCGTACAGACGGGACAGGGATCCGGATGCCCGGCAGGGCAGCGGTACGTGTAGGGGTCCAGCATGCGCACGACGCCGGGGATGCCGGGCTCCGCCGGCCAGCGTCTCGGATCGCCCGTGAGCGTGATCGACCCAGCGGTTGCGCCGTGGTACGAGCGGTAGCGCGCGATGATCTTGTGCCGACCGGTGTACCAGCGCGCGAGCTTGATCGCGTTCTCGTTCGCCTCGGCGCCGCCGTTGGTAAAGAACGACATCTGCAGGTCGCCGGGAGTGACCTCGGCGAGCATGCGCGCGAGGGTCGAGCGCGCCTCCGTCGCCATCGGCGGGCCGATGGTGCAGAGCTTGTCGGCCTGCTCCTTGATCGCGGCGACGACTTTCGGATGCTGGTGTCCGATCGAGACGTTGACGAGCTGCGATGCGAAGTCGAGGTAGCGCTTCCCGTCGTAGTCCCAGAAGTAGCGTCCCTCGCCTCCCGCGACCGGAATCGGGTCGAGGGAGTCCTGGACCGACCAGGAGTGAAGGACGTACTGCTTCGCGTCGGCGACGACCTGTCGCCCGAGCTCGGTGTTCGACTCGATCGTTGCCATGGCTGGAGCTTAGCCCGAGGGGAACTTCGAGGGAATGCTCTCGGGCGGAGTCCCGATGACGATGGCGATCTCCCTGAGATTCGCGAGACCGATCGCACGCGGATCCCCGGTGTAGCGATCGCCGTTCACGTAGATCGCGATCGGCGCGGTCGGCTTGCAGAAGCCGCCGACGCAGGTCGGGGTCAGGCGGACGTCCCACTCGATGAAGAACTGGCCCAGTCTGTTCGGCGTGCTGGTCTTCGACTCCGTGTGGAGGATCCCGTCCTCGAAGTGCGTGTGCAGCGGCGAGATGCACGGCTCCGCGCAGGGAGGGTTGATGCCGCCGTAGGCCGGAGAACCGTCGGGCGCGGTGCCGCTGTGGACGGCGGGGTTGTCGATGTCGATCCCGATCCCGGCGGGAACGACGACCGGCGTTCCGTTGACGAAGACGTCGAGGTGGGAGTGCACGTGGTACTTCAGGAACTCGTGCGTCTCGGGGACGAGCCCCGCCTTGCGCGTGAGCTCCATCGGGTTCGGCGGGGCGGGCCAGGGCGGAGCGCCGGAGGAAGGCGTTGGCGCCTCGCTCGTCGTCGTCCCGCTCGACGTGGTCACGCTGTTTCCGCCGCAGCCCGCGAGCGCGAGGAGGAGTGCGAACGCGGCGAGGCGCTTCATCGAGTGGACCCTATCCGCGGTACTCTGGGCGGGTCACGCGAGGAGGATCTAGATGACCGAGCTAGCAACGCCGCCCGTCGAGGCCGAGCAGGACGTCAAGCGGATCAGCCACTGGATCGGCGGCAAGATCGTCGCCGGCGAATCCGGACGGAGTGGGGCGGTCTACAACCCGGCGCTCGGTCGGCAGACGGGAGCGGTCGACTTCGCGACCGTCGAGGAGATCGACCTCGCCGTGCAGACGGCGAAGGAGGCGTTCGAGTCGTGGCGCGCCGTGTCGTTATCGAAGCGGACCGCGATCCTCTTCGCGATCCGTGAGCTCGCGCACGAGCGGAGCGAGGACATCGCCCGCATCCTCACGGCGGAGCACGGCAAGGTTCTGTCCGACGCGATGGGGGAGGTCGCGCGCGGGCTCGAGGTGATCGAGTTCTGCTGCGGCATTCCCGAGCTCCTCAAGGGCGGCTTCTCGGAGCAGGCGTCGACGGGTATCGACGTGTACTCGATCCGCCAGCCGCTCGGCGTGGTCGCGGGGATCACGCCTTTCAACTTTCCGGCGATGGTGCCCATGTGGATGTGGGCGCCGGCGCTCGCGTGCGGTAACACCTTCGTGCTCAAGCCGTCGGAGAAGGACCCGTCAGCGTCCGTCTTCACGGCCGAGCTGCTGAAGGAGGCCGGTGTCCCGGACGGCGTCTTCAACGTCGTCCACGGCGACAAGGTCGCCGTCGACGCAGTGCTCGAGCATCCCGACATCAAGGCGGTGTCCTTCGTCGGCTCGACGCCGATCGCCCGCTACGTGTACGAGACCGGGACGAGCCACGGCAAGCGCGTGCAGGCGCTCGGCGGGGCGAAGAACCACATGGTCGTCCTCCCGGACGCCGACGTCGACATGGCCGCCGACGCCGCGGTGAGCGCCGCGTACGGATCTGCCGGCGAGCGCTGCATGGCGATCTCGCAGGTCGTGGCCGTCGGCGACGTCGGCGACCGGCTTGTCGCGGCGATCCAGCAGCGCCTCCCCAAGATCAAGGTCGGCAACGGGCTCGAGCCGGACGTCGAGATGGGCCCGCTCGTCACGCGCGAGCATCGCGACAAGGTTGCGTCCTACATCGACGGCGCACACGACCAGGGCGCGGACGTCGTGGCGGACGGACGCGAGACGGCGCCCCAGGGCGACGGCTTCTTCCTCGGAGTCTCGCTGCTCGACAACGTCACGCCGGAGATGGACGCGTACAAGGACGAGATCTTCGGACCGGTGCTGGGCGTGACGCGGGTCGATACGTACAACGATGCGCTCGACCTCGTGAACGAGAACCCGTACGGCAACGGCACAGCAATCTTCACGCGGGACGGCGGCGTCGCCCGGCAGTTCCAGTTCGACGTCCAGGCGGGGATGGTCGGGATCAACGTCCCGATCCCGGTGCCGGTCGCGTACTACTCCTTCGGCGGCTGGAAGAGCTCCCTCTTCGGGGACACGCACATCTACGGGCCCGAGGGGATCAACTTCTACACGCGTGGCAAGGTCGTCACGTCGCGTTGGCCTGACCCGGCGACCTCGAAGGTCGACCTGGGCTTCCCACAGACCCGCTAGCCCCGGGGAAACATCGTCACACTCTCGGCCCGAACTCCAGGGCCGTCCCGGCGTGGTCCGGAAAGACCGGGGTCTGACCCGTCCCTATCGACTTGGCCTGCTAGGCCGTGGCTGCGGCGGCCGGAGCGGGCTTGAGCTTCTGGCCGAACCTGGCGCGCGCGACGAACTGGCCGACGCCGGGCTCCGCGACGAGCTCGCCGTTCTCGACGAGCACGTTCCCGCGCAGGAGGACGACCTCGGGGGAGCCCATGACCTCGGTTCCTTCGTAGAGGTTGTAGTCGACCTTGGAGTGGTGCGTCGTCGCGGAGAGCGTCACCTTCTTCTCCGGGTCGAACACGACGATGTCGGCGTCGGAGCCGACGGCGATCGTGCCCTTGCGAGGATAGAGGCCGAACAGCTTCGCCGGATTCGTCGCCAGGAGCTCGACCATCCGATTGAGCGAGATCCGGCCGGCGCGCACGCCGAACTCATGGATCATGTGCAGCCGGTTCTCGAGCCCCGGCCCGCCGTTCGGGATCTTGGAGAAGTCGTCCTTGCCCAACGTCTTCTGGCCGTCCCACGAGAACGCGCAGTGGTCGGTCGATATCGCGCTGAGCGTGTCGGTGCGCACCGCGTTCCAGAGGACGTCCTGGTTCTCCTTCGCCCGAGGTGGCGGCGTGTACACGTACTTCGCGCCCTCGAAGTTCGGACGTTCGAGGAACGTGTAGTCGACGAAGAAGTACTGCGTGCACGTCTCGCCCCACACGTCCCAGCCCTTCTCGCGCGCGAGCTGGATCGGCTCCACGGCCTCCTTGCACGACACGTGGACGACGTAGAGCGGCGCGCCTGCGACCCGCGCGAGCTGGATCGCCCGGTTCGTCGCCTCCCCCTCGGTCTCCGGGGGACGCGTCAGCGCGTGCCAGTGCGGCTCCGTGTGCCCGTTCTCGAGCGCCTTCTTCACGAGGACGTCGATCGCGTCGCCGTTCTCGGCGTGCACCATCACGAGCGCGCCGGTCTCGGCGGCGACCTCCATCGTCCGGAAGAGCGTCTCGTCGTCCACCATGAGCGCGCCCTTGTAGGCCATGAAGAGCTTGTAGGACGTGATCCCCTGGTCAGGGAGGGATGCGAGCTCCTCAAGCGTCCCTCCGTCGTGCAGATCAGTGACCGCCATGTGGTAGCCCATGTCGATCACCTGCTTGCCGTTCGCCTTCCCGCGCCAGTCCTCGATGGCCTCGGCGAACGTCGCTCCGTGCGGCTGGATGATGAAGTCGACGTGGCAGGTCGTCCCGCCGAACGCGGCCGATGTCTGGCCCGACTCGACGTCGTCGATCGTCACCGTCCCGCCGAACGGCATGTCGAGGTGCGTATGGGGGTCGACGCAGCCGGGAAGCACGTACTTCCCGGCCGCGTCGATGACCCGGTCTGCCTGGAGGTCGAGCGACTCGCCGATGAGTGAGATCCGTTCGCCGTCGACGAAGATGTCGCCGACGTAGTCGTCCGCGGCGGTGAGGATGCGGCCGCCCTTGATCAGTGTCGACATCGCGGATCTCCTTTCTCGGCTCTCGTCTCTACTTCCCGCCCGGGGTGACCTTGATGACGGCCTTCTTCCACGAACGGCCGTTCACGTCGAGGCCCTGTGCCTTCAGCTGTGCCACGGCCGCCTTGGCGAGGTCGTCGCGATAGGCGCCCGACGGGGTGTTCTTGATCGCCCCGAACTGCTTGGCGATCTTCGCCGTGCGCTGGTAGGCCGCCTTGTTCATGACGCCGATGCCGGCTGGCGTGGTCGGCCAGATGAGCGCGTTGATTTCGTTCATCTGCCACCGCTGATGTCCGCCGAGCAGGGTCGGGCCCTGGTTGAGGACGATCTTCACGCAGTCGCTCGCGTGATTGCGGCACCAGATCCAGCCCCTGAAGGACGCCGCGAGGAACTTCTTCGCGGTCGCCTGGTGGCTCTTGTCCTTGATCCACTTGTCCGTCGTGAAGATGCCGTCCTCGAGCATCCCCGTGCCGATGCTCTCCATCTTGATCACGTTGAGCTCGTTGAGCTTCGTCAGCTTGCCGGTCTTCGGGTTCTTCGTCTCGAGGACCTGGGCGAGCTCGTTGTACGTCATCGCCGACGCGGAGTCGACCTGGCGATTCATGAAGAGGTCCATCGTGAACGGCTGCTTCACGATCGTGACGCCCTTGTTGTTCGCCGGATCCATGCCCGCGCGCACGAGTGCTGCAAAGAGCTCGTACTCGTTCCCGAGCAGCCAGTTCCCGACCTTCTTGCCCTTCATCTTGGCGACCGTGTTGATCCCCGTGTCCTTCCACGTGAGCTGTGTCATGCCCGAGCGTGTGAACACCTGGGCGATGTTGATCAGCTTCGTGCCCTTGTCGCGGAACGCGAGGAGGCTCGGCAGCCAGTCCAGCCCGAACTCGGCCTGACCGCCGGCGACGACCTGCTCCGGCGTGATGTCCGGGCCGCCGACCTTGATGTTCACGTCGAGGCCGGCCTTCTTGTAGAAGCCCTTCGCCTTCGCGGCGTAGTAGCCCGCGAACTGCGCCTGCGTCACCCACTTCAGCTGCAGGGTGACCTTCGTCGCGGAGCTCTTCGCCGGCTTCGCGGGCGCCGCGCTCGCCGCGACCGCGGCGACGACGGCCCCTGCCAGCGCGAGCACCACGATCGTTCTGACCCAGTGCCTTCGGTCCTTCATCCACTCCCCTTTCGTCTTCTGCTGTCCGCCTTCGTGGGGCGATTCTGCCCCGTTCTCACTCGGATGTCGATGGCGCCCAGCGCAGCGTGAGACGCTCGACGAGCGCAACCGCCAGGTAGAGCGCGATTCCGAGGAGACAGGCCATGAGGATGCCCGCCCATGCCTCCTGGAACTGGGCGACGCGCGACCTCGTGAGGATCTGCACACCCAGCGCGTTGAGGGCGCCGCCGAAGTACTCGCCGACGACCGCGCCGATCATCGCGAGCACGGTCGCGATCTTCAGCCCCGTGAAGATGAACGGGAGTGCCGTCGGGATGCGCACGCGCCTGAAGATCTGGTACTGGCCGGCCGCGTAGGACTGCATCAGCTCGATGGCACGCGGGTTGACCGACGTCAAGCCCTTGAGCGCGTTGACCATCACCGGGAAGAAGCAGAGGACGGCGACGATGCTGATCTTCGAGCTCTTCTCCAGCGGCGAGAACCACACGTTCGTGATCGGGGCGAACGCGATGATCGGGATCGCGTTCGCGGCGATCGCATACGGCATGAACGCAGTCCCGAGCACGCGGAAGCGCGCAAAGAACAGCGCGACGAGGATCGCAACTGCCGAGCCGAGGAGGAATCCCCAGAGCGCTTCCTGGAACGTGAACCAGCCTGCCGACCAGAGGTCGGAGCGCGTGTCCCAGAACGTCCCCGCGATCGCCGACGGCTTCGGGATGAGGAACGCCTGCACGTCGAGCGCGCGGATCAGTCCCTCGAGGAGCGCGATCGAGGCGACGAGCACGACGACAGCCGGCAGCCAGTCGGTGACGCGGCGGCCGGCGGCCGTCATGCGGGCGACTCCACGCGCCGCTCGACGTCGTGTCCGAGGTGCAGTGCCTCGCGCACGCGCGTGACGTGCTCGAAGAAGCGCGGCTCCTCCCGGGTCACAGCCGTGCGCGGCTGAGGCAGGTCGATCGGGATCACGTCGGAGATGCGCCCCGGCCGCGGCGACATGACGATGACGCGCGTCGAGAGGAACACCGCCTCGGCGATCGAGTGGGTGACGAAGACGACCGTGGAGCCGCTCGCGTCCCAGATCTGCAGGAGCTCCATGTTCAGCCGCTCGCGCGTCATCTCATCGAGTGCGCCGAAGGGCTCGTCCATGAGGAGCAGCGCCGGGTCGAAGGAAAGTGCGCGCGCAATCGCGACGCGCTGCTGCATGCCGCCCGACAGCTGCCACGGATGGTGGTTCGCGAAGCCCTCGAGCTCCACGAGCTCGAGCATCTCCTGAACCTTGGCCGCGCGCCGGCTGCGGCTCCAGCGGGCGAGTTCGAGCGGCAGCGCGATGTTTTTCGAGACGGTTCGCCAGTCGTAGAGGACGGCGTCCTGGAACACGATCCCGTAGTCGCGGTCGATGCGCGCCTGCCGTGCGGGCTTCCCGTTCACGACCGCGGTTCCCGAGGTCGGCTCGATGAGGTTGCCGATGATTCGGAGCAGGGTCGACTTCCCGCAGCCCGACGGCCCGATGAGCGAGACGAACTCGCCGTCTTCGATCGCGAGGTCGATGCCCTGCAGCGCCGTCGTCGCCTCGAACTGCTTGGTGACGTCCTTGATCTCGACGACGCTCATACGAAGTTCTCCGGAGCTCTGCGGACGACGAGCTTCTCGGCGAGCAGGACGATGAGGAAGAAGGAGATGCCGAGCGCGGCGGCGATGATGTTCGTCGCCCAGAGGCCTTTCGGCTGGATCGTGTAGTACTGGCTGTAGTTGATGATCTGGCCGCCGAGGCCGTCCTGGATCGAAGACGGAAGCTCGCCGATGATCGCGCCGACGACGCTTGCGGTCGCCGAGATCTTCAACGCGGCGAAGATGTACGGCAACGCTGCCGGGAAACGCAGCTTCCAGAGGATCTGCCAGTTGCCCGCCGCATACGAGCGCATCAGCTCGAGCGCGCGGCGATCGGCGGAATGCAGGCCGCGGATGGTGCTGATCGTCACCGGGAAGAACGTCAGGTACGCGGCGATGACCGCCACGGCGCCCCAGTCCTTCAGGGGACCCGGCAGCTTCGGGTTGAGCCAGATGATGATCATCGGGGCGACGACGAGGATCGGCACGGTCTGCGACGCGACGATCCAGGGAAGGAATCCGCGCAGCATGAGCTGGAACTGCGCGAGCAGCGTGCCGAGCACGAATCCTAGGACCGCCCCGAGCGCGAAGCCGACCGCGGCTTCCTTTGCGGTGAAGAGCGCCGACTTCAACAGGATCGTGATCAGCAGCGGGCCGACGCCGCCCGGCCGCGCGGGGTCGAAGAGGGTCTGGAAGATCGAGTGGATGTGGGGCATCGCCGTGTCCGTCACCAGGAACGGCCGGGTCCAGCCCTCGCGCATCCAGAGCCAGCGATATCCCTCCCACAGGCCCCAGAGCGCGGCGCCCACGAGGATGAAGAGGGTCACCCGGCCGATCCCGCGGCGCACGGCCACCGACCGGGCGCGGGGCCGTTCGACCGCGATCGCCGACATCGAGGGGATGCTTACCACACACCGGCGGCCCCAGTTAGAGTCGCCGCGTGCCTCTCCAGCCGAGCCGCACCGTCGCCGAGTTGCGCGAGCTGCAGGAGCTGACGGGCGACGAGAACGGAGCTCAGCGCGTCGCGTGGACGGACATCTGGGAGACCGCACGCGACTGGCTTCGCGGGAAGGTCGCTGAGACCGGGGCGGAGGAGACGGTCGACGCGGCCGGCAACCAGTGGTTCACGCTCCGCGGCGCGTCCGACCGGGCGGTCCTCGTCGGCGGGCACATCGATTCGGTGCCCAACGGCGGCTGGCTCGACGGCGCGCTGAATGTGGTTGCCGGGGTCGAGGTGCTGCGCCGCCTCGCCGAGGAAGGCGAGCCGGCGACCACGGTGCGACTCGTCAACTGGGCCGACGAGGAGGGCGCACGGTTCGGCCGGTCGCTGTTCGGCTCGTCGGCCGCCGCGGGCTCCATGGCTGACCAGGAGGAGCTGCGCTTGCGTCAAGGACGCCGGCGGCATCGCGCTCCCCGACGCGTTGCGCGAGCACGGTGTCGACCTCGACAAGGCGATCGACGCGCGCTCGGAGCTCGAGGGCGCAGCGGCGTACCTGGAGCTCCACATCGAGCAAGGCCCGGTGCTGGAGGCGATGGACCTCCCGCTCGGGGTCGTGCTCGGAACGTTCGGCGTCGAGCGCCACGGGATCACCTTCCGCGGACAGGCGGCACACGCCGGGTCGACGCCGATGGACAAGCGCCGCGACGCCCTCGCCGGCGCCGCGCGCCTCGAGCTCGAGATCCGAGAGATCGCGAAGCGAACCGGCAACGGCGCGGTGTGCACGATGGGCGGCGTCGTCACGAAGCCGGGGATCGTGACGTCGGTGGTCGAGACGGCCGAGTGCCTGCTCGACCAGCGGCACCTGGACGCGACGCAGCTCGCGGAGATGTTGAGCAACGCCGAGGCGGCGTCGAGGCGCTTTGCACAGGAGGAGGGCATCGACGTCGAGTGGGAGCGCATCTGGAACATCGAGCCGATCCTGTTCGACGCCGATCTCATCGAGCTTGCGGACGAATCGATTCGCGAGGTGAGCGGGACGTCGCACCGGCTTCCCAGCGGTCCGCTCCACGACGCAGCGGAAGTTGCGCGCGCCGGCGTCCCGACCGTCATGGTGTTCGTGCAGTCGCTGCGCGGCCTCTCGCACACGAAGCTCGAGGACACGAAGGAGGAGCACCTCGAGCTCTCGGTGCAGGCGCTCGACGGGCTCGCCGCAAAGACGATCGCGCGCGTCGCCGCCGACTGACGGGCCGATTTCGCAGCGATATGCTCGTCCTCCTGCCAGCGACTGGGGAGGCGCAATGCTCAGCTTCGGCGTGACCGTCCTGCCGGATCCGCCCTACCAGCGGATGATCGAGCTCATGAAGATCGCGGAAGGTCACGGCTTCGAGTACGCCTGGACCTACGACTCGCACATCCTCTGGGAGGAGTCGTACGCGACCCTGCCGCTGGCGGCCGCCGAGACGAGCAAGATCAAGCTCGGGCACTTCGTCACGAACCCGGGCATCCGCGACCCGACGATCACCGCGAGCTGGTACGCGACGATGCAGGACATCTCCGACGGCCGCATGGTCATGGGCATCGGCCGAGGCGACTCGTCGCGGCGTGTCGTCGGCCTCAGGCCAGTGCGCGTCGCGGAGTTCGAGAGCCGTTGCGCGATGATCAAGGAGTTGATGAACGGCCGCGCGGTCGACTGGAACGAGAAAGAGCTCGAGCTCAAGTGGGTCCGCGACGAGCTTCCTGATATCCCGCTGTGGGTCGCGGGCTACGGGCCGAAGGCGCTCGCGGTCGCGGGCCGCGTCGGCGACGGCGTGATCATCCAGCTCGCCGACCCGGTGATCATCCAGTGGATCATGGATACAGCACGGCGCGCCGCCGAGGAGGCGGGGCGCGACCCGAGCGAGCTCAAGTGCATCGTGGGCGCCCCGAGTCACATCTCCGACGACATCGCCGACGCACGCGAGCAGTCGCGGTGGTTCCCGGCGATGGTGTCGAACCACGTCATGGACCTGATCGAGCGCTACGGCGACGACTCGGAGATCCCGACGGACCTCACCGACTTCGTCAAGGCGCGGAAGTTCTACGACTACAAGGATCACTCACGCGTGGGTGCCGCACACGGCGAGTTCGTCACCGACGAGATCGTCGACCGCTTCTGCGTGCTGGGAAGCGTCGACCAGGCGAAGGCGAAGCTGAAGGAGCTCGAGGCGGTCGGTGTCGACCAGTTCAACGTCTATCTCATGACGCACGCGCAGGAGGAGACGCTGCAGGCGTACGGGGACGACATCATCCCCGAGTTCAGCGGAGTCGCAGCCTGAGGGCGATCAGCCGCTCGGGCCGCGGCCCGAGGGAGCACAGGCGAACGGCATCACCCTGAGCGTCGCGCGTGCGCCGGCCGCGCCGCGCGCGAGCACGGAGTAGCCGGAGCACCGGTCGAGCGTGGCGTTCGGGAACGAGGCCACGAACCGGCCTGCCCTCGTCGCGCGGACGACCTTGTGCCAGACGACGTTGGTGACGAGCGTCAGGCCGACGCGCTCCCGCGAGTGAAAGCCCGTCCCGCTCACGCGGACCGAGGTCCCGTCGAGCATGCGGAGCTTGGCCTTCGGAGCGGTCGCCCCCGCGGCGGGGACGGCGATCAGGAGCGATGCGACGAGTGCGAGTAGACCCTTTCGCACCCACATAGGATGCCACGAACCGGTCCGCCTCGCGGACGGTTGGAGACCCGAGTGACCCACCTCCTCCGCGCCAGCGCAGCCGCCGTCTGCCTCCTTTTCCTCTCGGCGTGCGGGAGCGAGTCCAAGGTCGAGGCGACGCAGCTGAAGGCCCTCGCGCTCGCCCGCAGCGACCTTTCGCCGCAATTCCAGGTCTTCGCCGAGGGGCGGACGGCGACCCTGGACACGCAGGGAACGCCGCGGTCGAGCCTGCAGCGGTTCGGGCGGAAGGGCGGCTGGGTGGCGAGGTTCAACCGGGGCGGGTCGGCAGCCACGAAGGGGCCCCTCGTCGTCGTCTCCACGGTCGACGTCTTCGGGGACAGCGGTGGCGCAAAGGACGACCTGGGTGCCTTCGAGACCATGTTCGGCCGGGCGGTCGCGAACCGAGATGCGCGGGCCGTGACGGTGAAGGGGCTCGGCGACGGCGCTGCCGGGGTGACGATCCTCCAGCCGGGCGGGAAGCCCGTCCGGTCCTACATCGTCGCCTGGCGCGACCGGAACGCGACGGGCTCGATCTCCGCGAACGGCTTCGACGGACGGATCCATCTGGGCGACGTCCTGCGCCTGGCACGGATCCAGGAGGCGAAGATGGCCCGCGCCTGAGCCGCTGCTGCGGTCGCTTTCAGGTCGAGAAAGGCCTATAGTCCTCCCGCTAACGGCCGGCAACAAGGGCCGGTCAAAGAGGGGGAAAAGGAAAGGGGAGAGCCTTGAGACGATTTCGGGGCATTGCGCTCGCGCTCTTTGCGATCGCAGCCTTCATCGTCCTCTGGGGCGGCACCGCTGCTCGAGCGGTACCCCTGTCAGAGGGCCTGTTCTCGGACGAGGACGACGCGGCGATGGTCTCCGGACCGATCGACTTCCGCGACACCGCCGCCGGGACCAACCTGACGGAGTGTCCTCAGGCCGGGCTGCGCACTGCAGTCCCGCGGCCGCTCGACCGCCGCCAGAAGGACGAGGCGGAGAAGAAGGGCGAGGGCGGCACCGACACCCGAGTGAACCAGGACTTCTCGTGTATGCCGCAGGACGAGACAGCGCTCGACCAGAACCCGCGCTCTGCGCGGAACTACGTCCTGGGCGCCAACGACTACCGGCTCGGCTGGGGCACGTCGGGGTTCTACTCGACGACCGACAACGGCGCCCACTGGTACGACGGCACCACGCCGTTCCCGTCACTGCCGTCCGGCGACAACCTCGACGGTGGCGGCGATCCCGTGATCGTCTTCGATCGCGCCGGGATCGCGTACTACGCGCAGATCAATTTCAATCGCACCGACGACACGAGCGGCGTCTGGGTGAACCGCTCGACGAACGGCGGCTTCACGTGGACGCGGCCGTGCGTCGCGATCGGCCCGCTCGGACCCGGCGAAGCCGCAGCCTGCGGCGGGGCCGGCGACGTCCGGCAGCCGGGCGACGGGACGGTGTCCTTCTTCCAGGACACGGACGGCGCGCTCAACGGCAGCCAGCCGGGGAACGACAAGGAGTGGATCACGGCCGGGACCACGCCCGTCAGGCGTGAGCGCGACGTGCTTCACGCCGTTCACGCACACGGCGCGGGCTTGCAGCCCCGACGTCGTCGGCGTCGACCGGCTCTATGTGACGTTCTCGCTGTTCTCGGACGTCGGGTCGGCGGAGATCATGTTCAGTTACTCCGACGACCAGGCTCGGTCGTGGTCGGCCGCGAAGCCGATCTACGGCGCCGCTCCGTTCTGCCATCCGTCCTGGAAGGCAGACGACCGGTGCACCGACAGCCAGGGCTCACAGCCGACGGTCAACCCGACCAACGGCCAGCTCTGGGTCGGCTTCATCAACGGCGACACCGAGGACGAGGACCAGTACCTCGTCGTCACGTCCAAGGACGGCGGCGCGACGTTCTCGCAGCCGATGCGCGTCGACACGCTCTACGACATCAACGAGCCGCGCGGCGTCAACGGGCGGCAGGACTGCATCGACCCGCGGGCAGGGCTCGACGCGGGCAGTGCCGACGAACAGCTGCTTCCGCTTCGACCCGATCATGAACTCGATCGTGGCCGACAAGCGGGGCGGCGCGTTCAACGACGACCTCTACGTCGTGCTCGTCGACAACCGCAACGGCACGATCCGCGACTCGAACAACGATGCGTTCTTCTACAAGTCGACCGACGGTGGCTCGACGTGGATCGGCCCGACGCGGGTGAACAACGACCGCTCGCAGACGCCGCCGAACCGCGACTGCGGGCGCAATCCGAACAGCATCACCGGGAACAACTCCGCGTGTCCCGAGACGAACTGGGGCGGAGATCAGTTCTTCCCGTGGGTGACGATCGACAACAAGGGCAACCTGAACGTGTCGTTCCACGACCGGCGGCTCGACACCGACTCTCCAGTCGGGTCGGGTGCCTGGCCGACGTCCAAGACCGAGGTGGGCAACTACCTCGTCTGGTACTGGGGCGGGCAGTGCACGATCACCTCGACACAGACGGTGAGCCAGACGACGACCGGCCCGGTGCCGGCCGGCGCGAGGCAATGCGTGGCGCCCGAGGCTGATCGTGAACCCGACGGTGGCGACGGGCTTCGACCCGGGTGCCGGCCCTGTTCCCGGCAACGGCCAGAACTCGGCCACGCTGCCGTTCAAGAACTTCCAGATCTCGGACATCGGGACGAACTTCGACTACTCGTTCCGGGCTGGACTGTTCGCGGGCGACTACAGCGGGAACTCGAGCGGCCCGATCGTGAACGGCGACGCGAACCAGGTCGCGGCCTTCTGGACCGACGCCCGCAACGGGCGAGGCTCCGGAACTCCGACGTCGACGCAGCCGGGACGCAACCCGATCTGCGAGCAGTCCGACGTGTTCTTCGACCGCTACAGCAGCAGCGGCGGCGGCCAGAAGCACCCGTCCGAGACGGGCGGCAAGGCCGATCCGACCTTCCTGGTCACGCCGTGCCCGGACGCGATCAAGGACAAGAAGCAGTAGGAGATCCAGCATCGAGGTGACGAGGGGCCGCCGTGAGGCGGCCCCTCTGTTTCACACGCGCGTAGGCGGGCACGACGCGGGTACTCTCGAGGAGAGGTCCGTGAGCTCGAGGACACGATTCGTCATTCCGATCGCGATGGTCCTCTCGGTGCTCGCCGGCGGCTGCGGAGGGACCTCGAAGACCGCGAGCCCGCGACGACGACGACGACGACGAAGTCTGGCGTCGACGCGAGGCGGCACTGCGACGGCCTCTCGGAGGCGAAGCAGGCGCGCCAGCGCCGGACGCTCCAGCGCGACCTGGTCGCGTTGCGCGCGGCGGCGAAGACGATGAAGGGCTATGCGCAGGACGGCAACCCGCAGCTGAACGCGGCGCTCGACCGGTTCAGCCTGGACGTCGCGCAAGAGGCGCTCCCGGTATACGACCGCTCGCGCTTCATCGACCGTGCGGCCGCCATCGTCGCGCCGCGCTGCTACCTCTGCTTCCAGACGCTCGAGAACAACCGACCCGTCGGCGCCACCTCGAAGCTTCCCTGCGATTAGTCTCCTTCGGTGCCGACGATGCTCGTCTTCGGCGCCCGGAACCTCGGGCGCGTCATCGCGACGGTTCTCGCCGCGGACGGGTGGAGGGTCGCGGGCGTCGCACGAAGCGAGGAGACCATCCGTACCTTCGAGGACGACGTGCCCGGAGCGGTGGGCATCATCGCCGACGCCGGCGAGGCCGACCAGGTCGAGCGCGTGTTCCGCGACGTGCGGGAGATCGACCTCGTGGTCAATGCGATCACCAGAACGCCGGCGTTCGGCGGCCCGATCCACGAAGCGCCGGCTGACGCGCTGGAGCCGTACGTCGGCGAGCTGCTTCCGGCGATCTTCAACGTTCTGTCGGTGGGGGGCCGTGCGCTCGCCGCTCGCGGCAAGGGGACGCTCGTCCAGGTCACCGGCGGCTCCGCTCTGCGCGGCAACCCGGGCCGCGGCCCGTGGGCGGCGGCGGCTTTCGCGACGCGGGCGCTCGTGCAGTCGCAGGCAGCGGAGCTGCGCGAGCACGGCGTGCACGTCGCGCTCCTGATCGTCGACGCGATGATCGAGAGCGAGAAGACGGCGGAGTGGCTGGAGGACGAGCCGCCGGAGAAGTCAGCCTCGATGGAAGACGTGGCCCGCGCCGTCAAGTACCTCTACGAGCAGTCGCCGCGGGCCTGGTCGCACGAGCTCCAGCTCACGCCGGCGCTCGAACGCTGGGTGCCGTAGGCCCGGGATACCATGGCCCGCTGAAGCGCGGCGCCGTGGCCGAGTGGTTAGGCAGAGGCCTGCAAAGCCTCGTACACCAGTTCGAATCTGGTCGGCGCCTCTGAGCCGCTGCCTCGCAGGGTCTTTTCCTCGCCTCAAGCGTCGCGATAGCGCAGCGCGAGGAAGCCGAGGGCGAGGAGCCCGACGGCCCACGCAAACGCGACACCCAGGCCCTGCCAGGGGCCGATGGGCATTCCGCGGTCGCCGCCGTCGAAGGTGCTCAGCATGCGACCGGTCGTCGACTGGACGGCCATCCCTGCCAGCGGTGCCAATCGCGAGATCGCAAACCGCCTCGTTCTCAGCGACGAGACGGTCAAGACGCACGTAAGCCATGTGCTGCGCAAGCTCGGACTGCGGGATCGCGCGCAGGCGGTCGTCGTCGCCTACGAGTCCGGGCTCGTCGTGCCCCGCGCCTAGTCGTCCTGCGCGACTTGCAAGTCGGCCCCGGAAGGGCGCATGCTCTCGAGACCGGTGGTTTCGCGCTGAAGACTCGCACGATACGTGCAGCCCAATGGGCCCACTTCGACTGGGACGATCCAGACGGGCGCGAGGCGTACTACCTGCTCGCCAGGGAAGAGATCTATGACAAGGCGTGGAGGGAAATTCGGCGACGCGCAAGTCTGTTCGTGACGCTGCTAGTCCCTCTTCTCGCCGGGCTGCTGCTGGCGTCGTTTCCGTTCCTGACGCGAGCCAAGGTGATGGGGCGGACTGAGGTGATGATCGTTGCCGCACTCGGCGGGCTCCTTGGTGGGGTGCTCCTCTGCGCGGGACGGCTGGCGTCGCTGGTCTGGGCGAGCGCCCGCCCGTCCGTCGACGAGTTGTGGCCCTCACTCCCCGGCCTCGGTCTCGCATTGCTTGCAAAGGGCCTCCTTGGAGGCGCATGCGCCGGGATCCTTCTCGTGGTCGTCCTCAGCCGAGATTCGTACCGACCACAGACGGTGTACTTGGTCTCCGTTGCGGGCGCTCTGGTTCTTGTTCGGTGGCTGACCGGTCGATCTGTGTCCACAGACAACATGGAGCGCTGATGGAGACTGAGGCCGAGCTGCGGCGCGAGGTCGCCAATGCCGAGGAGCTCGAGGGCCGGCTCAGGAACGCGCTCATCGCCACCACCGTCTACCTCCTGCTTGTCGGAGGCGGCTCGATTGTCGCGGTGCTTCTCCTGCTCGGACCGACGAAGGACTCGGATCTTGCTCGCGTTGCGGCATTGGCGCTCTGTGGCGGTGCGATCGGCGGGACCGTCCGCGGTCTCATGGCCGTGATGGAAGCCGTCTCGCGCGGAGTCTGGGAGCTAAGTGACGGGACGATCGTCAGACGAGAGGAACGCCGGGTGGAACGGGCGCGTCAGATGTACCTCGACAGGAGACGCTGGTCAGGGCAGTCACAGGATGCGCTGAACGGAGAGTCGGAGTCTTTCGAGGGCGATGGTGACGACGACCGGACGCCGCACGAACATCTGAGTCGGGAAGATCGCGCCGCGCTTGTCGCCCAGGAAGCCGAACGGAAGGCGCTAAGCCTGACCAAGGTCGAATACGTGGAGCTGAAGAAGGCCGAGCAGAACGCCGAGCGAACCTGGGGATTCGGCATTCAGGACATCCCGTGGCTGGTCTTGCACCCGCTTCTGGGCGCAGCACTCGGCTTGATCGCCTTCGCCGGGCTCGTCGGCGGGTTCCTGGTCGCGAGTGGCCAGAACGCACCGACGAGCTACAGCCCAGCCGGGCTGATCTTCGTCGCCGTTCTCGCCGGCATGTTCTCGCCGAACTTCGTCGCTAGCCTTGCGCGCGCTGCAGATGCCATCTTCGGCAAGACGCAACCGCAGCGTCGGTTGACTTCCGCCGACGAACACAAAGAGTCGTAGTCGCCCCGCTCGACCTCACTGGCCGAGAGGCACGACTGCCCCAATGAGCGGCGAATAGCTCTTGCTGAATCGGAAGAGCTCGATCGCGACGAGACCGGCGGGCACGAAGGTCGCGTAGATGACCGGATCGAGGTTCGGCGGGTACAGCTTCCCGGCCGGCCAGCCGTACGTCGTCTGGAGTACCCCCACCACCCGGCGGTGCAGACCGCGTTCGTCGCCGCGAATGACTCGGAGATCGTCTCGAGGCCGGTTCCGCGGTCCGACGATGCCGTGGTAGGCGACCACGAGATGGCCTGACCGGTACGAGGCGTTCAGGAGCCACGCGGGTGCGATGCCGAGCTTCTTCGAGCCGGTATGGGTGGCGACGCGAATGGCGCGCTCACCCGGCGCCCACGAGACGATGTCCCCTGCAGCGGTTTGCGCGACCAGCCGGCAGGCGCTCGCGCACGCGAGGACGAGCGAATCCGAAACGAGACCCGGACTCGAGGCAGCGGTCGTACGCGGCTGGAGCGTGGAAGGATCGAGCTCGATCATGCGCGGGACACCACGAGCCGCTCTCGAGTAGCTGCGACGGTCGAGCCACGCGAGCCATATCCGCCCATGGCTGTCCAGGCCGATCTGGGGCAAGAACGGCCCGGTCTTTCGGTCGATGAGCCGCGTGAGGTCGACTGCGGCACCGCTCTCGCTGCAACAGACGAGGAAGAAGAGCGGCGAACCGCCGATGCCGTGAGCTGCCTCCGCGCCGGCGAGAGCCCAGACGACGCGATTTCCGGCGCGCACTCCGTCGACCACTCCGACCGTTGCAAGCTTCGGGGCGGCCGACTTCGTCCGTGCCAACAGATCCTCGGGCACGGCCTGCCGAGGGCCGACGCGGCCGTCCGCCAGGAGCGGTGCAGTGAAAGACCCCTCTGTCCCGTCGACCCCGCCGAGGACGAGCTGGCCCTCGCGGATCGGGAGCAGGGATCCGGCGCTGTCCGGGACGCGCGCCTGGGCGAAGCCCGTCAACGTTCCCCCGGAGAGGCGGGCGCTCAGAGCGACCGGGACATCCCGGTAGGGGATGACGACCCAGACCCTGTTCGCCGCCCAGCCAAGGCCGAGCACCGGCCTGCCTCCGTCGACCTTGGCGCCGGGAAAGAGCTGCCACCGCTGCTTCGCGGCTGCGGCAGGAACGCCTGGGGCCGCAACGACCGCGAGCATCGTCATCGAGCACGCGGCCAGAGCCGCCGCACCCGCTCGAATCGCCAGTCGGCGAGATGCGATCGCCACGAACGACAGCCTAACTCGCCCTCGGCGGCTCTCAGCCCTCCTGTGACTGCATCATCCGGAAGTGGTTGCCCGACGGGTCGCGGAACCCGGCGTCGACGCCGTAGGGCTGCTCGGTCGGCTCCTGCGTGAACTCGACGCCGCGCTCCTGCATCTCGGCGTGGCTCGCCTGGATGTCGTCCGCCGTGAAGAACAGCCCGCCGGACGCACCCTTCGCCATGAGGGCCTGGATCTTGGCACGCGTTTCCTCGTCGAAAACCGGCGGGCCGGGGATCTCCATGAGCGTGATGCTGACCTCCTGTCCCGGAATGCCGACGCTCAGCCACCTGAAGTTGCCCATCTCCGGCACGGTCACGTCCTCGCGCAGCTCCATCCCGAGCTTGTCGGTGTAGAAGGCGAGCGCCTCGTCCTGATCGTGGACCCAAACCTGCACGTGTGTCAGCTGCTTCAGCATGTTGTCCTCCAACTTGTTTCGAGTGGTCGCCGGCGACGTTAGTCGCGCGACTCGCGCAGGTCTTCTCGAAACGTGCTGGATCGCGGGCGCGCGTACGCCTGAAGCACGCACGTGGGTATCCGGGCGCGCGTCGCGGCGGGAGGATGACCCGCGCGATACGCCGTCGGCGAGAGCCCGTACGTCCTCGTGAACATCGACGTGAACGACCCGACGCTGCTGAGCCCGACGGCGAAGCAAATCTCCGCCACGCTGCGATCGGTGTTCCGCAGGAGTGCCGCCGCCCGCTCGAGCCGTCGCGTCAACAGGTACTGGTGCGGGCTCTCGCCGAACGCGCGGCGGAACTCGCGGCTGAAGTGCGCAGGGGAGAGGTGCGCCGCCTTGGCCAGTGTCGGGACGTCGAGCGGCTCCCGGTAGCGCGCATCGACGAGATCCTTCGCGCGGAGCAGATGCCGTTCGGCCGGGACGGTCGCCATGCCGCCAGTATTCCGGCAGCCGCATTCTCTGCGCACATCTGAGAGGGTCCCCGATGGATGGCGGGTCCCCTCGACTTCGCGCTGATCGAACGGCTCCGCGAGGTCCGCGACCGCCGGCCCGCGACCGAGGCCGAGCTGCGGACGCTCGCCGAGCAAGCGGAAGCGTGGGCGCGCACGGTCAACGGGCAGATCGAGGCGAGCGAGCGGCGCCTCCAGCGGCTCAACGAGAGCCCGTCGAGCTCGCTCTCGCAGATCGCGGACGAGCTCCGGCGAGTCGAGTCCCTCCGTCCGCAGCTCAACGAGGTGCGGGAGCTACTCGCCGATCTCGAGAACCGTGCGCGAGAGCTTCGAACCGAATGGCTCCTCTCGCAGGCGGCGTCCGGAAAGGCCGCTAATCAGCGATCAGACGATCGCCGACCGTAAGACCGCGCCTGCCCGCCTCACCGGCAGGGATCTCGAGCACCGACTTCGCGCCGCGGCTACCCGCAGCACGCCATGGGCGCAGGCCGGACGCCACCTTGACGACACGAAGGTCGCGGTCGAGGAAGACCGCATCGATCGCAAACCGCATGAAGGCCATGTGAACCGACGACGCCGGCCGGAGGAGAATCCCTTCTCCGTTCGGGAGGTCGCGCCGGCCGAGTAGCCCTCTCATGCGCGCGAGCGCCGAGTCCGCCAGGACACAGCGCTCGCACACGATGCTTCCGTCTTCGCGACGAAGAGCGACTTCTGCCACTACCTAGAACCCGATGTGGATGTGGTTGTAGTGGTCGGCCAGCGGGAACGACGGTCCGCCGAGGCCGAGCAGCGAGATCACCTGGCGCGGCATGATCTCCGCCGGCGCCATGAGGATGTCGCGCACGGCGCGCTCGGTGATGCCGCCCGGCTCCTGGTGACCCAGGATCGGCGTCTCGTCGAGCGCCGCGATGTCGACCGCGTGGCCCGGGATGTGCGCGGAGACGACACCCGGCCGCGCATAGAGGCGATGGCCGGAGATCAATGACGTCACCGTGACCTGCCCGAAGGACGCGCGCAGGTACGCGATCATCGCAAGCACGCGCACGTCGACCTTGTCGTTGACGATGTCGTCGCGCCCGCCCGGATAGATGTCGACCATCCGGTCGGAGAGGAGCTTGCTGGCGATCGCTTTCTTCTGCGACTCGAGACCCTTGACGAGCGCCTTCAGCCCGACCGCGCGGTTGTAGCGCGCGAGCGCGGCCGCCTTGTCGGAGAAGTCGGTGTCACCCGAGTACGCCACGATCGTCGCCCATGCGCCCTTCGTCGGCCCGTGCGAGCCGAGGCGCGCGCCGAGCTTGTCGAGGACGGTGCGCGTGGCCGGGAAGTGGCCGGTCGCGCCGCGGGCGCGCAGGACCCCGAGCATGACGGCCCAGTCGACGCCCGTGCTCTTCGCCGCCTTCTTCAGGTTGACGGCGAACTTCGCCGAGAGCCGAAGAGCGGGCGGGGTGGGGTCGGGCAGAGGCGAGTTCAGCCAGATCGTCGCCGTTTCCTTCGGGCCCTCGATCTCGGGCTCGGGTGCCGGCTTCGTCTTCGGCAGGAGAGCCCACTCGAGCTTCTCCTGTTTGCGGAGCTGGGCGTTGCGCCTGGACTTGGACTTCTTCGCCCGCGCCGTGCCCGTCGGAGCAGAAGCAGCGGCGGACGACGGCGAGCTCTGCGGCCTGACGGAGTCGTCGGTCGCAGCATCGAACAGCGATTCGGCCGTGGGCGCGGACGGATCCGCGTCGGCCGTCGACGTGTCCGGAGCGACCGCGCCGTCGGCGGCGGGATCGCTCGTCGCGGCGGGATCGGCCGCCGCGGGATCCGTCGCATCCCCGGCCGGCGCCGTCGCGACGTCGTCGGCAGGAGCAGCGTCAGTGGTGGTCGTCGCCTCCGTGCTCGTCGCGCTGTCGGCCTCCGACAGCGCCTGCGACGCCGAGTCGTCACCCATCACGTAGGGCGACAGCTGGTCGCCCGCTACTGCAGCGAGTGACGCGCCCGCGAAGAAGAGCGTCGTAAAGGCAAGCGTCGTTGCGAGCCGGCGCTTGCGCGACTTCGGCTCACCGGTCTCGGCTTCCTCGGAGCGCGGCGTGTCTCCGCCGTACTCCCAGTTTTCTCTGCGAAAGAACCGTCGTGGCATTGCCTTTTGCTCCTTCTTCTGGTTGAGCCCCTGGCCGCCACTAGGGGCGCGGATCACGGTCCGCAGCCGCTTGCGGTGTTCCCACTATCGATCTCTTCGCGCTTTCGGCCCTCCCCCACCTAAGGGAACGCGAATGCAGATCACCCGAGCGAGGGATACGCGTCCCGCCTATGCGTGGACGATGAAACGGGGCGAGATTGACCGACAGGCGAAGCGGCGCGCCTCTAGAGAGAAAGGAACGACGGCGTGCATTGCAGTTTCGCTCGAAACAGAGTCGATTTCACATCTCACCGCAGCACTGCCTTTCATGGTTTTCATTGCGCGCAGCGCGCGCTCGAGTCGCCGAAAGGGGGTGAATCATCGTGACGTTCACGGATCTGACGACCTACATCCGCGCGCGCTTCGGCGCGGAGGAGGGCCAGACGATGGCGGAGTACGGCGTCGTCCTGGCAGTGATCGCGCTTGGCGTGGTCCTGGCGCTCGGGGCGCTCTCGGGTGCTATCTCCGGCGCAATCGACGAGGTTACTGGCTGGCTGTAACCCGACGTGCAGTACCTGCAGTACGAGCAGAAATGCAACCGAAAGCAGGGAGTAGATCGTGAAGAACGGAAGGCATCAGATGGAAGAGCTCCTCACGTATCTCTCGCGTGAGCGTGCCCAGACGATGCCCGAGTACACGTTCACTCTCTCGGTGATCAGCGGGACATCCGTCCTCGCACTCACCGGCTTCTCGGACAGCGCTGCCAACGCAATGACAGGTCTGGTGGGCTGGTTCCTCTAGCCCACCGGGCGTGAAGCGGGGCTCTCTCCCCACGGCGAGAGCCCCGCGAAATTCCGAACTGGAGTCGACATGCAGCAGCAGGGAGCGAAGGTGAAAAACGAGCGAGGGCAGACGATGACCGAATTCACCATGGTCCTGCCGATCCTCGTCGTCCTGCTGTTCGGGATCATCCAGTTCGGGATCATCTTCAACCACTACGTCACGCTGACGGACGCCGTGCGTGCAGGTGCGCGCAAGGCGGTCGTCTCCAGGCTGACCGCGAATCCGGTCGGCCTCTGTATCCAACAGGTCCGGGATGCCTCCCCGAACCTGAAGCAGTCCGACCTCGCCGTCTCGTGCACCTCGAGCTGGCAGCCGGGCCAGGACGTCACGGTCACGGCTACCTACCCCTACAAGGTCAGCTTGCTGGGCTGGGTCGTGGCGAGCGGGTCCCTCAACTCAACGATGAGGGAGCGCGTCGAATGAGCGCTTCCCGTCTCGCACGTCTCACCCCCTTTTCGACCTTCCAGCAGGCCGGCAGCTGCCAGCCGCCTCTGTACGACGGCGTTGCACCCCCTCGCCGCCCCTCCAATCCTCACGAGGTCTAACGAATGAACTACCGAGCCAAGAACATCACGATCGCCGTCGGGCTGGCTGCGCTTGCGGCCGTCCTGACGAGCATCTACGTCGTGAACTACAAACGCCATGTCCAGCACGGGGAGGGCAAGGTGACGGTTCTCGTCGCCTCCCGCGACATCCCGGCAGGCACGTCCGGCGCCGAGATCGTCGACCAGAACATGCTCAAGGAGCAGACGGTACCGCGCAAGGCGATCGTCGCCGGCGCGATCTCGAACCCCGACCAGCTCTCCACGTACGTCGCAACGCAGGACGTCTACGAGGGCGAGCAGGTCACGACCCGGCGCTTCTCTCCTCCGAAGGAGCAGGGAATCCGCTCGATGATCAAGGGCACACAGCGCGCCTACGAGCTCTCGGGTGAGCCGCACCAGTTGCTCGCCGGGACACTCAAGGACGGCGACACCGTCGATGTTGTGGGCACATGGCAGGATCCGGAGTCGGTTCAGCACCACGTGAGCCGCGTGATCCTCCGCAACCTGCTCGTCATGCGTGCGCCCGAGGGGACCGGCGGCCAGGAGAAGCTCACCTCGCCGAACAGTGGTTCCTCGTCCGTGCAGCTTCGCCTCACCGATGCGCAAGCCCAGAAGCTGCTCTTCATTCAGCAGGTCGGCGAGTTCTACCTCGTGCTCAGGCCTCCGGCCGGCTCGAGTGACAGTGCGAACACCTTCCAGGACTCGCACTTGATGCTCTCCGACGGCCCCGGAAGGAGGGCACGATGAGCCCCTCGAACGACACCACCGAGCGTGAGCGCGTGCGCATCTACGCAACCGGCTCGTGCGAAGGCTTCGACAAGCTTCGCGAATCGCTTGCGAACCATCCCGAGATCGAGATGGTCGGTTCGAGCACCAATGTCAGCGACGGCGCTGCGGCGTTGGCGGGCGGTCACCTGGACGCCGTCCTCCATGCGACCCGCGGCGCGGCTCTGCCGGCGGACGAGCTTGCATCGATTCGCGAGCACACCCGCGCTCCGGTCCTGATCCTCGCCTCGAGCGCAGCCGCGGGGCTGCTCGAGCAGGCACTGGAGGCGGACGTTGCCGACGTGCTGCTCCTGCCCCAGCTGGTCGAGAACGTCGTCTTCTCCATCCGCAAGGCGACGCACACGACCAGGCGGCATCACCACGCGCATACCGGCCGCCACGGGAAGATCGTCACGGTGTTCTCGCCGAAGGGCGGCACGGGTAAGACGGTCACGGCGACGAACCTCGCGACTGCAGCCGCGAAGTTCGAGGGCAAGAAGACGCTGCTCCTCGACCTCGACCTGCAGTTCGGCGACGCCGCGATCATGATGGGCGTCGAGCCCGAGAAGACGATCTACGACCTGGTCGTCGCCCCGGGCGAGCTCGACTCGGAGAAGCTGGCCGGCTACACGACGCGCCACGCGTGCGGGCTCGAAGTGCTGCCCGCGCCGCTTCGCCCCGAGGACGCAGAGCTCGTCACCGAGGCGAAGCTGGGCCGTCTGCTCGAGGTCGCGCGCGAGTCGTTCGACGTCATCGTCGTCGACACGTCTCCGTTCTTCCACGGGCCGATGCTCGCGACACTCGACCGGACGGACGAGCTCCTCCTGCTCTGCTCGCTCGACGTGCCGACGCTGAAGAACCTGCGCCTGGCACTGCAGACGCTCGACCTGCTGTCGTTCCCGAAGCAGCGCGTGAGGATCGTCCTCAACCGCTCGAACTCGAAGGTCGGCATGAAGCCGAACGAGGTCGAGGGCGCGCTGGGGATGAAGGTCCGCTTCGAGATCCCCTCGGACCGGGCCGTCCCGCTCGCGGTGAACCGCGGCAATCCGGTCGTGCTCTCCGAGGAGGGCGCAGACGTCTCGAAGGCGATCAAGTCGATGGCAAAGGACCTGTTCCGCGCCCCGAAGGAAGAGACGAACAAGAAGAAGCGCGGTCTGATTCCGTCACTTGCGAGGTCCTAAGCCATGGGCCTCCACGATCGTCTCAAGACCTCCAACGGGAGCGGCGGCGGCGCGACCGAGCTGCTCGGCTCGCCGTCGTACGAAGCGACGACGCCCGCTCCCGCGGCTCAGGACCCCTACGCCGAGCTCAAGACCCGGATCCACCACGCGTGCATCGCCACACTCGGCGCCGAGCTCTTCAAGCGTGAGGCGACCGGTGACCTGAACGAGCGCGTCACGCGTGCCGTGACGGAGCAGCTCGTGCTCGACCGGACGCCGCTCACGCGAGAAGAGCGGCGCCAGATCATCCGGGAGATCACCGACGACATCCTCGGCTACGGGCCGCTCGAGCCGTTCCTGCGCGACGACTCCGTGACCGAGGTCATGGTCAACGCGTTCGACCGTATCTACGTCGAGCGGCTGGGCAAGATCGAGCGGACACAGGCGGCGTTCGCCGACAACTCGCACCTCCTGCGCATCATCGACAAGATCGTGTCGCAGGTCGGCCGGCGTGTCGACGAGTCGTCCCCGATGGTCGACGCCCGTCTCCCCGACGGATCCCGCGTCAACGCCATCATTCCGCCGCTGGCCCTCAGGGGCCCGACGCTCACCATCCGGAAGTTCGCGCGCGACCCGTACACGATGAACGACCTCATCTCGTTCGGGACGGTCTCCCCGAAGTCGGCGCAGTTCCTCGCCTCGTGCGTGAAGGGGAAGCTGAACATCCTCATCTCCGGAGGTACCGGCACCGGTAAGACGACGACCCTCAACGCGATGTCTGCGTTCGTCCCGAACGACGAGCGCATCGTCACGATCGAGGACGCGGCCGAGCTCCAGCTCCAGCAGGAGCACGTGATCACGCTCGAGTCCCGCCCTCCGAACATCGAGGGCTCGGGCGAGGTCCGGATCCGCGAGCTCGTCAGGAACGCACTGCGCATGCGTCCCGACCGGATCATCGTCGGCGAGGTCCGCGGCCCTGAGACCCTGGACATGCTCCAGGCGATGAACACGGGCCACGAGGGCTCGCTCACGACGATCCACGCGAACTCGCCGCGTGACGCGCTCTCTCGTCTCGAGACGCTCGTGCTCACGGCCGGCGTCGAGTTGCCTCTGCGCGCCATCCGCGAGCAGATCTCCTCGGCGTTCGACCTGCTCGTGCAGATCTCGCGCCTCGTCGACGGCTCGCGCCGGATCACGCACGTGACCGAGGTGCTCCGGATGGAGTCCGACGTGATCACGCTGCAGGAGATCTTCCAGGCCAGGCCGCCCGACGAGGAGCAGGCGCAGGAGAACCGTGCGGTCCGGCTGCTCACGCCGCTGAACTGCACCGGGCTCAAGCCGAACTTCCTCGACAAGATGGCGGCCAACGGCGTCGTCCTCCAGCCGAGCTTCTTCACGAGCGAGGACGACCGTGCCCCCGTCGCCGGCGCCGGTCACGAGGCGTCGAAGTTCAAGGGAGCATTCCAGTGAGGCGTCTGCGCCTGTTGCTCGCGGGCGCAGCGGTTGTCGTTCTCGCCCTCCCCGCTGCGACGGCTGCGTCCGTGCAGCTGGGCGGAGTCGAGGGAAGCGATTACCCGACCATCCGCGCGTCGATCGTGACGTCGCAGCCGACATCGGTCCCGCCGGTCGTCACGGAGAACGGCCAGCCTGCGATCGCGCTGCAGGCGACGAACCTCGCGCAGGCCAAGTCAGTGGTGCTCGCGATCGACCGTTCGCAGTCGATGAAGGGGAAGCCGCTCGAGGAAGCCGTCGCAGCGGCGCACTCGTTCATCGACCAGAAGCCCCGCAGCGACCGGATCGCGCTGACGACGTTCGCGACCAAGCCGCTGTTCCTGACCGGCTTCTCGGCCGAGGCGGAAGACGCATTCGCCGCCCTCGGCTCGATCGAGGTCGACCCCGTCCAGGGGACGACGCTCTACGACGACCTCGTGCTGGCCGCCGATCAGCTGAACAAGGAGAAGTACGCGGGCCGCGTGATCATCATGGTCACCGACGGCAACGAGACCCGGAGCAAGGCCGACCTGCAGGACGCCATCGACGCGGCCCGCTCGGCCCATTCGGCCGTCTACGTCGTTGCGATCGAGAGCAAGCAGTTCAACCCGGTTCCGTTGCAGGAGCTCGCCGCGAAGACCGGCGGCCGGTACTTCGGGACCGACTCGAGCGAGGGGATCTCGCAGGTCTACAGCACCATCGCGCACGAGCTCGCGCGCACCTGGCGCGTCGAGTTCACGACCGCCGCGCGGCCCGGCGACAGGATCCGGATCAAGACGTCGGTCGTCGGCGAAGGGTCAGCTTCGCAGCCGCTCGCGATTCCTGCAGGAAGCGGCACGCACGAGTCGGGCGCGTCGAGGTTCGTCCCGAAGGACGCCTACGGCCCCGCCGGCCCGATCGCGGTCGGGACGGGCGTGGCGTTCCTGATGCTCTTCGCGTGTCTTTTCTTCCTCGCCGGCATCCGCGGCTCGTGGGTGCGCGGACGGATCGCCGCGCACGTCGGCCAGACCGGCAGTTCACGGCAGCACCGCAAGGCGCGCAGAAGCGAGATGCTCGCGTCGCTCTTCCAGACCACGGAGCGGTTCCTCGGCCAGATGAAGCAGTGGCGTGCGATCAGCAAGATGCTGGAGCGCGCGGATGTGCCGCTCAGGACGGTGGAGTTCTTCTGGGTCTCCGTCGGGGCGGCAGCGATCGCAGGCTTCGTGGCCTTTGTGCTCCAGACGACCCTGCCGATCGGCCTGGCGCTCGTCGTCGCCTGCGGGATGATCCCGTACGGCTGGGTCTGGCTGAAGATGCGCAAGCGGCTCTCAGCGTTCGAGTCGCAGCTCCCGGATCTCCTCATCACCATCGCGGCGTCGCTGAAGGCGGGCCATTCCTTCAAACAGGGCCTCCAGGCGGTCGTCGACGAGGGCAACCCGCCCGCGAGCGACGAGTTCAAGCGCGTGCTCACGGAGGCATCGCTCGGACGGCCGATGGACGACGCGCTCGCCGAGATGGCCGAGCGGTGCGGCTCGAAGAACTTCGAGTTCGCGATCACCGCCGTGACCATTCAGCGGCAGGTCGGTGGCTCGATGGCGACGCTCTTCGACATGGTCGCCGACACGGTCCGTCAGCGCCAGCAGTTCCAGCGCAAGATCCGCGCGCTGACGGCGATGGGCCGCATGTCCGCCTACACGCTGATCGGGATCCCGTTCTTCATCGCGGGCACGATCACCCTGCTGAACGGGGAGTACATGGCTCCGCTCTACCACACCAGCAAGGGCCATTTCCTCATCGTCCTCGGCCTGATCATGATGGCCGTGGGGTCTCTCATCCTGAAGAAAATCGTCTCCTTCAAAGGTTGATGCCATGCTCCTGATCCTTGCAATCGCAGCTCTTGGCGGCGCCGTGTTCTATTTCGCGGAGTTCGCCACCCAGCCGATGCGCACGCGTCGGAACCTCGTGCATCGCGCGGCGAACTACGGCCGCGTTCGCACGGCGACGGGGAAGGAAGTCCCGAAGTTCTTCGACCGGGCGTTCGCTCCGTTCATCGCGAAGGTCGCGAAGCTCGTCATGCGTATCAACCCGAAGACGACGACCGACGCCGTCGCCGGCCGGCTGATGGCGGCCGGCATGCGGAAGACGTCGCCGATCGGCTTCATCGGCGCCAAGGGACTGCTCTGCATCGGCGGCGGTTTCGTCGGGCTGCTGGTCGGCAGCGCGGCCGCGCCGAAGCAGGCGCTCCTCTGGGCCGGCATCGCAGCCGTGCTCGGCTGGATGGCCCCGGGCATGTACCTGAACAACAGGGTGCGCGGCCGGCAGTCGGTCGTTGCGTCCGAGCTTCCGGACGCGCTCGACCTGCTGTCGGTCAGCGTCGAGGCCGGGCTCGGGTTCGACGGCGCGGTCCAGAAGCTCACCGAGCACATGGACGGGCCGCTCATCGAGGAGTTCGAGCTCGCGCTCGGCGAGATGCGCATCGGCGAGGGGCGTCAGGAAGCGCTGAAGCGGATGGCCGAGCGCAGCGCGTCGCCCGAGATGTCGAGCTTCGTGCGGGCGATCATCCAGGCCGATCAGCTCGGCATCTCCCTGGGCCGCATCCTGCGCGTCCAGGCCGCCGACTCGCGCCTGAAGCGCCAGACGCTCGCCGAGGAGAAGGCGATGAAGGCCCCGATCAAGATGCTGTTCCCGACGGTGGTGTTCATCTTCCCGGCGATGTTCCTCGTCGTGCTCGGGCCCGCGTTCCTCAACCTGTCGAAGCTCTTCACGTTCTAGCCGGTGGCGACTGTGGCCAAGGGAGAGGGCACGCACGAAGGCGGTTTCGGGTCCGGCCTCAGGGCCAAGCTCGAGTCGTCGTCGGCGACGCAGCCCCTCGAAGAGCCGCGGTCACCGGCCGAGGCGATCGCAGCCGCGGCTCCGCCTCCTCCCGTCCCGGAGCTCGTTTCCGACGCCGACCAGCTACGCGCGGAGCTGAGCGCGTCCCTGGCGCGCGAGCACGAGCTCCGTGCCTCGCTGAACGAGCACATGGAGACGTCGCCCCACGACGTTCACGCGGACGAGCTGAGGGCCCAGTCCGTCGAGCTCGACCAGCGCGCGTCCACACTTGCCGCGACGGCGGTCGAGCTGGACGAGCGCGAGCAGCGGATGGCCGAGCGGCTCGAAGAGCTCGACGGCCTCCTGGAGGCAAAGGAGGAGCTCGCGAAGGTGGAGGCTCGGCTCGAGGAGCGCGAGCAGCTCCTCGACGTGAAGGTCCGCGAGTTGAAGACGCGTGACGAGGAGCGCGCGACTTCGGCGAAGGAGCTCAAGGAGAAGCTCGAGGACATCGCCGCCCGTGAGAACGAGATCGCCCGTGCCGAGGCCGAGATCAAGTCGGCGCGCAAGGAGTCGGAGGAGCGGCACGAGCGACTCGTCAGCGCGCTCGAGAAGGCCGAAGAGAAGGCTCGCTCGCGTGAGGAGAAGGCGCGCGGGCTCGAGGCCGGGCTCGCCGACCGCGAGGCGGAGCTCGCCTCGGCGGAACAGGTTGCGATGCAGGCGCGCGTCCAGATCGAGGCCCGCGAGAAGGTACTCGAGAAGCGGGAGGGCGAGCTCGCGGCGGAGGGCGGGAAGAAAGCCGAGAAGCTCGCCCAGCGCGCGATCGAGCTCGACGCGCGCGACCTCGAGCTGACTGCGCGAGCGAAGGAGACGGAGTCCCGCCTCGAGCAGCTCGGCCGCGAGGCGAAGGACCACGAGACGGCCGCCGCCAAGGCGCGTGAGAAGGAGCAAGAGGCACTCGCGCTCGAGCACGGCATGGGCGAGCGCGAGGCGAGGCTGGCCGCCGCAGAAGCACAGGCGATGCACGCGCGGGCAGAGCTCGAGGCGCGCGAAGAGGTGCTCGGACGACGTGAGGCCGAACTGGCTGCGGGCAGCCGCGACAACGAGAGCCTTGGCGTGCGTGCCCGTGAGCTCGACCGCCGCGAGCTCGAGCTGACCACCCAGGAGCATGAGCTTGCCGCGCGTCTCGAGAAGCTCGAGCGCGAGGCGAAGGTCCATGAGGACGCCGCAGGGAAGGCGCGCGAGGCGCAGGATCGGGTTCGTTCGCTTGAGCAGGCGCTCGCCGATCGCGACGCGATCCTCGGGACCGCGGAACGGCAGGCCGAGCAGGCGCGGGCCGAGCTCGAGAGCCGCGAACAGGCGCTCGCCGCGCGCGAGGCCGAGCTTGCCGCCGACAGCGGCCGCGGCGCGGAAGAGCTGGCGGCGCGAACGGAAGCTCTCCAGCAGCGTGAGCTCGAGCTCACCTCACGTACGGAGGAGCTGACGAAGGAGCTCGAGGAGGTCCGGAAGGAGGCCGAGGAGCGCGACGCCGTCGCAACGGAGGCGCTCGCGCGGCTCGCGAACATCGATGTCCGCGAGTCCGAGCTCATCGCACGCGAGGCCGAGTTCCACCGGCAGGAGGCCGCGCTGAGGCGCGCGGCCGAGGAGGCCCGGAACCCCGAGGTCGACGAGCTCGCCGAGCGGCGGATGAAGCAGCGGGACGATGAGCTCGCCACCCGCGAGGCCGCGCTCAACAAGGCCGAGCAGGCGATCCTCGCTTCGCGTAGCCGATGGGAAGGCAAGGAGAAGGGGCTCGACGAGCGCGAGCAAGTCCTTGCCGGCCGCGCCAAGGATCTCGAGGAGCGGGAGGCCGCGCTCAACCTCCGCGAGGCGCAGATGGAGGCCGAGTTCGAGGTCCGCGAGCAGCGCCTCGAGCAGCGTGAGAAGGCCGGCGCCGAGCTCGAGGCCCACCTGTCGAGCCGCGAGAGCGACCTCTCCATCTACGTCGCCCAGCTCCAGGAGAACTTCGACCGCCGCGAGTCCGAATGGTGGTCGAAACAATTGGGCGTCAGGCAGCCTCCGGCTGCTTGAAGGCTGAAAGCTCCGCTTTCAGCCTTGATCTGTTACGCCGCTTCGCGGGAAACGTGCACGGGCCGAGCCCGCGCACTCCTCTTAGGTTCCGGGTCGGCGGCTGAAGTGGTCCGCGGGCGGTGGCGCCTTCGGCGTCCCCGCCCGCGTGAGTTCCGCCTCCGGCTAGAGCCGCTTCGCGCGCTCTAACCTCCGGCGTTTGGTGGTTGTGGGGCTCGAATCGTCACAATCCACTCTGTGGCTTTGACGATCAGCGACTCGGAGCTGGTGGCACGGTGCCGGGCGGGCGACCAGCAGGCCTGGGCTGAGCTCGTCGACCGTTTTTCGCGTTACGTCTACGCGATCTCGGTCCAGGCGTTCCGTCTTCCCGAGACGGACGCAGAGGACATCTTCCAGGAGGTGTTCGCGCGCGCGTACCAGCATCTCGACAAGCTCCGCGACGACTCCGCGGTGCGCCCGTGGCTCGGCCAGCTCACGCGCCGGCTGTGCATCGACCGCCTCCGCGCGACCTCACGCGAGCGTCCCGCGACGGAGGAGGAGCTCGAGCCCTTCGGGGCCGAGGACCGGCTTGCCGAGATCGACGAGGCGCTCACCGTGCACGAGGCGCTCGCTGCGACTCCAGAGCACTGCCGCGAGATCCTCGACCGCTTCTTCGCACAGGACGAGAGCTATCGGACCATCGGGGAGGCTCTCGACCTTCCGCCCGGGACGATCGCCAGCCGCATCTCCCGCTGTCTCGCCCGCCTTCGCGAGCTGCTGGAGGGAAGAAGTGACGGCTCGACGGCGTCTAGTTCACGATGACCGCGTATGACGAAGAGCGCATTGCGCGCCTGATCCGAGCCATGCCTCCCGCTCCGGAGGCATGGGTTCGGGCTGCACAGGAGCTTCCGCTGGCCCGCGTCGAGCTGGACGAGATCGTGGCGAGGGCCGAAGCCGACGCCGAGTTCCAGCGCCGGCTGGTCGCAGACCTCGAGGCCGCACTGGAGGCGGAGGGCTACGAGCCCCGGCCCCAGGTGATCGAGGAACTGCGGGTCCGCTTCAAGTCCAAGTAGCGGAAGCGGGCAGTCCTGGACAGAATCCCCGTATGGGACTGCTCGACCTGCGCGTGGACGAGTTCCTGAACGAGCTGGCCGGCGAGGCGACGACCCCGTCCGGCGGATCGCTCGCGGCCCTGGTCACGGCCTCCGCGGCGGCACTGCTCGCCAAGGTCGCGCGCGCGTCGAAGGCGAACTGGCCCGAGGCTGCCGGCGTGGCGGCCCAGGCCGAGTCGCTCCGCGACCGCAGTGCACCGCTCGTCCAGCTGTCCGCCGAACGCTACGAAGCGGCGCTCCGCTCCCTCGACGGCGACCCCGAGGAGCCGAGCCCGCGTCGCGACTTCGCTGTGGGACGTGCCCACTCACGCGCCGCCGAGCCTCCGCTCCAGATCGTCGAAGCGGCGACGGACGTCGCGGCTCTTGCTGAGGTCGTCGCCCGCAACTGCAATCCTGCCCTCCGTCCGGATGCCGCGGCCGCGGCCGCGCTTGCGGCCGCCGCGGCACGCGCCGCCTCCGAGCTCGTAGCCGTGAACCTGACCGCCGCCAGCGGGGACGAGCGGGTCGAGCGGGCCCGCCGGCTCGCCGACGACGCCGCTCTCGCGGCCGACTCGGTCGCGGCGGAATGAGCGGGAGGCATGGGCCCCCGCCCATGCCTCCAGCTACGGGAGTAGATCAGGCAGTCCGCACCGTCGCGCGCCGCTTGCCGACCCTTCGTGCAACGGCGACGGCGTGAGTGAGTGCCCAGCCCCGCACCCGTGACGACCGCGTCGGCTCGCCCCCTCGCACGAGCGCGGCCAATCGCTGGTTATCCGCCTCGCGGATCAAGTCCGCGTGACGTGCCCGAGCGATGTCTTGAGGTGATTGCGGGAACACTCCAACGACAAGACGGGGACCGGCGCTCCTTTCTTCCCGGCCGCCAGGCTCGTACGCTTCACCGGTGGCCGAGGAATCTCTTCCAGCCTGGAGCCTGCCCGCCGAGGCGGTCGAGCGGATCGAGCTGCCCGAGATCTGGCCGGGCGAGATCACGCGAGAGTGGGCGTGGGGCGGCGCTACAGGCGCCGGAGCCAGGATCTGTGTCCTCGACAGCGGGATCGAGTCGGGTCATCCGCTCGTCGGGGAGGTGCAGCAGTCGGTCTCGATCTCGATCGAAGGCGAGGAGGTCCTGGTCGACGAGGACGACAAGCAGGGCGATCTCTGCGGCCACGGCACCGCCTGCGCCGGGGTGATCCGGTCGCTTGCGCCGGAGTGTGAGCTGACGAGCGTCCGCGTGCTGGGCGCCGGATACACGGGGAGCGGCGCCATCCTGCTGGAGGGCCTCCGCTGGGCGATCGAGCGTGGCTTCTCCGTCATCAACATGAGCCTCTCGACGACGAAGCAGAAGTTCGCCGGCCTGCTCCACGAGCTCGCCGACAGCGCCTACTTCCGCCGCACGATGGTCGTCGCCTCGGCCCACAACATGCCGGTCGAGAGCTATCCATGGCGCTTCTCCAGCGTGATCTCGGTCGGAAGCCACGAGGAGAGCGATCCCTTCGCCTACTACTACAACCCCAACCCACCCGTGGAGTTCTTCGCGCGCGGGGTCGACGTCGAGGTCGCCTGGATGGGCGGCGGCCGCCTCGTCTGCACGGGAAACAGCTTCGCGACGCCCCACATGTCGGGACTGGCAGCGCTCGTCCTCTCGAAGCATCCTGAGCTGACGCCGTTCCAGCTGAAGAGCGTCCTCTACCTGACGGCGACGAACGTGGGAGGTGGCACGTGACGGAGCAGCTTCAGGCTGCGGTGGCGGCGGGGGTGCTCGGTTCGGAGGAGAGCTACCGCGAGCTGCTGCGATCCATCGTCGATGTCGCCCGCGCGATCTTCCGGGCGAAGGCGTCCTCCATCTTCCTGCTCGATGAGGAAACGGACGAGCTCGTCTTCGAGGCTGTGGCCGGCGAGGGTTCGGACTCGCTCGTGGGCCAGCGCTTCCCCTCGAGCACGGGTCTCGCGGGGTTCGTTCTCGTGAGCCGCCAGCCGCTCGTGATCGAGGACGTCCTGGCCGACCCGCGTTTCTCGCGCGAGGCGGCCGAGAGCACGGGGTTCATGCCGAGGGGCCTGATGGCCGTCCCGCTCCTGCACGGCGAGCGGGCGCTCGGAGTCCTCGAGGTGCTGGATCGGCCCTCGGACTCGCACTTCACCCTCGCCGAAATGGATCTCCTCGGGCTCTTCGCGAACCAGGCCGCGATCGCCCTCGACCTCCTGCAGCGGGCCCGGCGTGCCGGCGACGCGCTCGAGGGAAGCGGAGACCTCGCCGTTCTCGCGCGGGTGGCCGCGGCGCTGGAACGGCACCGCGAGGACGAGGACGACCGCTCGAGCGACAGTGCGCTGAAGCTGCTCGTCGAGCTGGAGAAACTGCTCTAGACACACGACGAGCCCTCGCGGGCTCGTCGGGTCAGGCGGTCGTCGAAAAATCGTCTAGCGGCGCCTGTGCGCCTCGACATCGTCGCCTTCGTCGTCCTGGGACGGCTCATCAGCGAGCCGGCGCCGATGCGCCTCGACGTCCTCGCTCTCGTCCGTCTCGAGCTCCGCTTCCTTGCGCTCGACGTTCTCGTCCTGGGCCATTACAGCCTCCTTCCGGAAGTCCTCGTTCACCGACTGACACTTACCAGACGCGTGAGCCTGCCCGTATCTTCCCGGATCGATGCGAGGAGTGGGGAGCCGGCTCAGGGAGGCGCAGCGGGCGTTCCGCGGCGTCTTCAGGAACCCTGGGCTCCGCCGGCTCGAGCTCGCGTGGGCGTTCTCGATCGTCGGAACGTGGGCCTACAACATCGCGGTCGTCGTGTTCGCCTTCGACCAAGGCGGCGCCCCTGCGGTCGGCGTCGTCGGCCTCCTGCGGTGGGTCGCGGCGGCAATCGCCTCGCCGTTCGCCGCCGCGCTCGGCGACCGCTACGACCGCCGCGCCGTCATGGTCGCGTCCGACCTCGTCCGCGCCGTGCTCATCTGCGTTGCCGCGGCGGCGGTCTTCGCGGATGCAGCGCCCCTGCTCGTCTACGTCCTCGCCGGCCTCGTGAGCGTGGCCGGCACGCCGTTTCGCCCGGCCGAGGCCGCGCTCACGCCAGACCTCGCCGAGACGCCTGAGGAGCTTGCCGCGGCGAACGTCGTGTCCTCCGCGATCGAGAGCGTCGGCATCTTCGCCGGGCCGGCGCTCGGCGGGCTGCTCCTCGCAGCGACCGGCGCCGGGACGGTCTTCCTCGTCACCGCCGGGGGAGTCGTCGTCTCCGCTCTGTTCATCGTCCGCATCCGTGCGCCCCGCGCGGAGCCTCCCGTCCCCTGGGAGCCGGGGACGCTCACGACAGAGCTCCTTGCCGGTGCACGCGCGATCGGGGGCGACCGGCGGCTGACGCTCCTGGTCGGGCTCTTTGCGGCGCAGACCTTCGTGGACGGTCTGCTCGGCGTCCTCATCGCCGTCCTCGCCTTGACCTACCTCGATGCGGGCGCAGCCTGGGTCGGATGGCTGAACGCTGCGACTGGCGTCGGCGGCGTCGTCGGCGCGGTCGTCGCGGGAGCACTCGTCGGCCGCGGCAAGCTCGCGGCCGACTTCGGACTCGGCGTCGTGCTTTTCGGGCTCCCGCTCGCACTCGTCGCGGCCTGGCAGAGCGAGGGGTACGTACTGCTGCTGATGGCCGCGGTCGGTATCGGGAACACGCTCGCGGACGTCTCGGGGATGACCATCCTCCAACGCGTGGCACCGGAGGCCGCGCTCGCACGCGTGTTCGGCGTGCTCGAGAGCCTGCTCCTTCTCACGGTCGGCCTCGGGGCGATCGTCGCGCCGGCCCTCGTCTCGGCATTCGGCACCCGCGGGGCCCTCGTCGTCTCGGGATTGCTGCTGCCGGTGCTCGTGATCCCGTCGTGGCCGACTCTACGCGCGCTCGACCGCATCGAGGTTCCGGCCGAGCGGATCGACCTGCTCCGCGGGAATCCGATCTTCCGTCCTCTCCCGGAGGCGACGCTCGAGTCGCTGGCGCGTGCGCTTGTCGAGGTCGCGGCGCAGCCGGGCGAGGCCGTGATCCGGCAGGGCGACCCCGGCGATCGCTTCTACGTGATCGAGTCGGGCACCGTGGAAGTGCTCGTCGACGGCGGCGTGGTCGCCGAGCTCGGGCCCGGCGAGGCGTTCGGCGAGATCGCCCTCTTGCGGGACGTGCCGCGCACGGCCACCGTGCAGGCGAAGGAGAACCTCCGCCTGCTCGCGCTCGAGCGCGACGACTTCGTCCCCGCCGTTGCCGGCTACGCGCCGACGGCGGTGCTCACCCGATAGCGGAGATGCGTGACGGCCGGGGACTCGACCACGTCGAGAATCTCGAACTCGATCCCGTCGCCGAGGCCGTCGAACAGGCGAACACCGCCGCCGAGCAGGAGAGGCGCGACGTGGAGGTGCAGCTCGTCGACGAGCCTGGCCGCCAGGAGCTGCTGCGCGACGCTCGCGCCGCCCCCGATCCTGACGTCGCGGTCCTCCGCGGCGGCCCGCGCGTGACGGAGCGCCTCCTCGGGGCCGTCGGTCACGAACGTGAACGTCGTTCCCTCGAGCTCGAGCGGCTCGCGTGGATGGTGCGTCACGACGAACACCGGCACGCCGAACGGCGGCGTCTCGCCCCACCAGCCACTCGCATTCGGGTCGTGGCTCCAGGGTCCCTCGCCGCCGCTGAACATCTTTCTGCCCATGACGACCGCGCCCGTCGAGGCGATGGAGTGCTCCATCACCTCCGAGTCGACGTTGCGCTCTCCGCCGGTGAGGCCGTGGCTCTTGCGCCAGCTCTCGCTGTTGACGGCCCACTCGTGGAGGCGTTCGCCGCCTTCTCCGAGCGGCTCTTCGAGCGTCGCGTTCGGGCCGGCGACGAAGCCGTCCAGCGACGCGGTGATCTCGATGATGACTGTGCTCATGCCCCTAACGACCCGCCTCGAGCCGAGAACTCATCGGTGTCAGACGGAGGCGATGCCGGGTCGCAGGGACGCCAGGCGGCTGGCAACCACCGCATGGGCGGCTGCCTCGCTTTCCTCATGTCCAGTGACCGCCGTGAGGAATGTGTCACGGTCGAGCGCGAGGAGATCCACGTCGGTACGCGCGCTGACGGTCGCCGTCCGCGGGACGTCACGCAGGAGCGCGATCTCGCCGAAGGAGCCCCCGGGTCCGAGCGGCGCGCCCGCATTGCCGTCCACGGTGACATCGAGCTCGCCGTCGGCGACGACGTAGAACCGATCTCCGGGCTCGCCCTGCCGGATGACGGTCGTCCCGGCCTCCATGTGGAGGGGTTGCAGGTCTCCTGCGAGCTCCTCCAGTGTTGCCACGGGCAGGGGGCGGAAGATCGGGATCGTGCGCAGGAGGTCGACGCTCGGCGGCGCGGTCGCCACGTCCGCGTCGAGCGCACGCAGCCTGCTCCAAAACAGCAGCGTTAGCACGGGAAGAAACGCGCCCGTGGCGATGAGCGCGCCCCGGTCGCCGAGCAGCGCGATGAGCGCGGGCGCGAGCACCGCGCCGAGCCCGAGTGTCCCGACGAAGACGCTCTGGACGACCCCCATCACCCGCGTGAGCACCTCGTCCGGCACGACGCGCTGCAGGAGGGTGAGACCCGCGACGTCGACGACCGTCGTGCCAGCTCCGACGAGTGCGAGAAGAACGAGCGTCGAGCCGGTCTCGGGAAAGATCCCGACGAGCGCGAGTGGCAAACCGACCAGCGCCAGGCCGATCCCAAAGTCGGAGGCGAGGCGGGGCCGTCCGACCAGCGCGAAGGCGGCCAGCCCGCCGAGCAGCCCGCCGACGCCGACGGCGGAGTTGAGGAACCCGACTCCCGCCGTTCCGAGGTCGAGCACCTCCAGCGCGGTCACGACGAGCAGGACGTTGAGCGCTCCGGCGACGAGCGTCTGCGTTCCGTAGAGCCCAATGACGAGCCGGAGCCGCGCGTCGTGCGCGACGGTGCTGAAGCCCGCGAACGCCTCGCGCAGGAAGCTGCCTTTCAGCGACGGCGTTTCCGACGTGCGGTCCGCGTGGACGCCCACGAGGAGCAGCGCCGCGAGCAGGAACACGCCGCCGGTGATCCCGAAGACCGTGCTCGTGCTCGTCACGGCGAGGAGGAGACCTCCGATCGCGGGGCCGATGAAGAGGCCGACGCTCTCGATCGTCGTGAGCACCAGGTTCGCCGCGGTGAGCTCCTCCGGCGAGCGTGCGAGCTGCGGCAACAGCGCGGCCTGCGTCGGACGGAAGGTCGACTGGAGGAGGCCCATCACGCTCGCGAGCGCGTAGACGAGCGCCGCGGGGGCGTCGAGGAACGCGACGATCGCGGCGGCGCAGATCGTCACGCTCCGCGCGACGTTGATGACGACGATGACGGTCTCCCGCCGGTAGCGGTCGCCGAGCATGGCGCCGAACGGCGCGGCCAGCACCGACGGAAGTACCCGCAACAGTCCCACGATCCCGACCGCGCTCGCGCCGCCGCGTCCGTACGCGAATAGCGACAGCGCGACGATGAAGATCCAGTACGCGCAGACCGTTCCCGCCCACGACACCTCGACCCGCCTGAGATTCGGGTTCGTGAAGACGGATGCGAACGCTCGGCGTGACTCCTCGACGCGCTCGCGGAATGACCGCAGCATCCGGGCGATCGTAGAAGGCTTTGCGTTTGAGCGGAAGAGAGGGAAGATGGAGGCCGACATGCGCGTCTAGTGAGGGAACACGCCGGATCCTGTCCGGCGTCGAAAGGAGGAGTTGTGGAGGAACAGAACACACCGACCCCGGACGAGGACGTCGAGGGTCACACCCTGGTAGAGCGGCCACCGGCCGAAGATCGCGACACGCTGGTAGAGCAGCCAGACGTCGAGGGACACTCGCTCGTCGAGCGCCCTCCCGTCGAGCGGCCCGTCGTCGACTAGTCGATTCCCCTTTTCCCTTTGGTCAGGGCGGCTGCGGCCGCCCTGACTCGTTCTGCGCTCAGCTCGCCGCCGCCGCGCCGACCTCGGCCGGCTCGACCCCGAGCGCGGCCTCGCCGATGGTGAGGGTGCGCGCGTCGGCGTCGACCGTCGCGGTCGCGCCGAGCGGGATGGTCGCGAGATGCTTGCCGTGCCCGAGCGGCAGGTTGAAGACGATCGGGATGCCGAGTGGCGCGAGGTGGTGCTCGAAGACGTCCTCCATCGAGCGGCTGCGCAGCCACGGCATCGGCTGACGGCGCTCCTCGCACTCGAACATCTCGCCGATCGCGATGCCCTCGACCCGTTCGAGCTTGCCGGCATTCTTGAGATGGGTAAGGAGCCCGTCCACGTACCACGGCGGGCAGTGCACGTCCTCGAAGAACAGGATCCTCCCGTCGAGCTCGAGCTCCCACGGCGTGGCGAGCGTCTCGCGGAGGAGCCAGAGGCAGCCGCCGACCAGTGGCGCGGTCGCGCTTCCCGAACCGATCGCCCCGATGTACGGGTCGTCGGGCCGGCCAGGGATCTCGCCGATGGGCTCCTCGCTGCCGAGCGCGGCGAGCAGCCGGTCCTTCGACCAGTCGCCGCGATCCGCGCTGCCCATGTCGAGGAAGTCCGGCCCGTAGAACGTCACGAGGTTCGTGCGCTGGCGGATCGCCACGTGGAGCGCGGTCGTGTCGGAGTAGCCGATGAACGGCTTCGGGTTGGCAGCGATCGTGTCGAAGTCGAGGAACGGGACGACTTGCGATGCGCCGTATCCGCCCGTGAGGGGATGCACGACGTCGACCTCAGTGTCGGCGAACATCGCGCTGAGCTCGCGACCCCGTACCTCGGCGTCGCCCGCGACGTAGTCGTCGCGGGCGTACACCTCGGCGCTGAGCTTGACCCGGTAGCCGCGTTCCTCGTACCAGCGGACGCCGCGGTCGATCTCCGACCGCTCGTCGGCCGGGCTGGCGATCGCGGAGACCCCGATCGTCCCGCCGGGTTTCAGTGTTCGCGGTTTTCGCAAGCTCACCGACGCGATCCTAGGGAGTTCCGTGAAAGGCCGGAGGCTAGAGCGAGCCCTGCTCTAGCCGCAGGCCGAAGCCGCGCGGGCGACGACGCGTGAGCGCCATCGCCCGCGTGATACGGAACGGTCGCCGACCCTCGCGAAGCGGCGTTCCTAGATCTGAGGCAAGAGCGAAGCTCTTGTCTCAGGAGATCTTCGCCATCACGTGCTTGATCTGGGTGTAGTCCTCGAACGAGTAGGAGGAGAGGTCCTTGCCGTAGCCCGACTGCTTGTAGCCGCCGTGCGGCATCTCGCTCACCAGCGGGATGTGGTCGTTGATCCAGACGGTGCCGAACTGGAGCTTCCGTGCCGCGTTGAGCGCCCGCCCGATGTCGCGGGTCCAGACGGACGCGGCGAGACCGTAGTCCACGTCGTTCGCCCAGGCGATCGCCTGGTCGTCGTCGGCGAACTTCTGCACGGTGACGACCGGTCCGAAGACCTCGCGCTTGACGATCTCGTCTGTCTGCTTGACGTCCGTCACGACGGTCGGCTTCACGAAGAAGCCGCGGTCGCCGTTCGTCCCGCCGCCGGTGAGGAGTGTCGCTCCCTTTGCCCGTTCGAGGAACCCGAGGACACGGTCCTGCTGCGCCTTCGAGATCACGGGTCCCATCTCGATGTCGTCACCCTCGGCGGGATCTCCGACGTGGAGCCCTTCGACCGCCGGGACGAGCTCCTCCAGGAGCCGGTCGTAGATCTTCGGGCCCGCCACGACGCGTGACGCCGCCGTGCAGTCCTGGCCGGAGTTCCAGTAGCCGGCGATCTTGATCCCCTCGGCAACCGCGACCGGGTCGGCGTCGTCGAAGACGATCACCGGCGCCTTGCCGCCGAGCTCGAGGTGGACCCGCTTGAGGTTGTCCGCGGCGGTGCGGGCGATGAGCTTGCCGGTCTCGACGTCACCGGTCAGCGAGACCATCCGCACCTCGGGGTGCTTCACGATCGCCTCGCCTGCGGGGACGCCGTCGCCGGTGATCACGTTGAAGACCCCGGCGGGGAGGATGTCGGCAGCCAGCTGGGCGAAGCGGAGCGTGCTCAGCGGCGTCTGCTCGGAGGGCTTGAGGATCTGCACGTTGCCCGCCGCCAGCGCCGGGGCGAACTTCCACACCGCCATCATCAGCGGGTAGTTCCACGGCGCGATGCCGCCGACGATTCCGATCGGCTCGCGGCGGAGCCACGAGGTGTAGCCCCGCATGTATTCGCCGGCCGCCTTGCCCTCGACGACGCGCGCGGCACCTGCGAAGAAACGGATGTTGTCGGCACAGACGGGCATCTCGTCCCTCGCGTACGAGAGCGGCTTCCCGACGTTCTGCGACTCGATCGCGGCCAGGTCTTCCGCGTTCTCCTCGATCGCGTCGGCGAGCTTCAGGAGCATCTCGGCCCGTTCGCCCGGCGTCGTGTCGAGCCATTTCGGCAGAGCCTTCTTTGCGGACTGGACCGCACGGTCGACGTCGTCGGCCGACGCGGCCGGGACCTCCGCGATCGTCTCGCCGGTGGCGGGGTTGAGGACCTCCATGGTCTCGCCTGTCGAGGCGTCGACCCACTCCCCGCCGATGAAGTTCTGGTGCTTCGAAACGGTGGTGCTCATGAAACCTCCTTCGTCATTCGTTGGGGAGGATGCCTGACTCTCGGGTCAGGCGCTGGGCGATCGTCACCGGGATGATGGTGGCGAGCAGGACGAGGAACACGACGACGTTGACCTCCGGGAGCTGCTGCCCGATGCGAATGTTGCCGAAGATCCAGATCGGGAGCGTGTTCTGGACCCCGGCGGTGAACGTCGTGACGATGACCTCGTCGAAGGACAGCGCGAAGGCGAGCAGTCCCCCGGACACGAGTGCGGTGGACAGGGTCGGGAACGTGACGAAGCGGAACGTCTGCCAGCCGTCGGCGCCCAGATCCATCGACGCCTCCGAGAGCGACGTCGGCGTCCGGCGCAGGCGCGCGACGACGTTGTTGAAGACGATCACGACGCAGAAGGTCGCGTGGCCGATGATGATCGTCAAGAGGCTGAAGTTCACGTGCCAGTACGTGAAGAACGAGTTCAGCGCCATTCCGGTGATGATCCCGGGGAGAGCGATCGGGAGGACGAACAGGAACGAGATCGCGTCCCGGCCGAAGAAGCGGAAGCGGTGGATCGCGAAGGCAGCCGCGCTCCCGAGCAGGACGGCGACCGCGGTCGCCGCGAACGCGGCCTTCAGCGACAGCAACAGCGCCTGTCGCATCTCCTCGTCGTGGATGGTCGGGCTGAACCACTTCGTCGACCACTCGGTGATGGGCCAGCCCTGCGCGGTCTGCGCGTTGAACGCGTAGAGGATGATGATGACGATCGGCAGGTGGAGGAAGAGGACGACGAGGATCGTCCAGACACGCAGCGCGTGCCGTGTCGCCGTCCGTTCCACCTAGAGCGCCTCGAACGCGCCGGCCCGCCGGGCCAGCGTCAGGTAGATCGCCATGACGATGAGCGGCACCGAGGCGAACGCCGCCGCGAACGGCAGGTCTCCTGCGGAGCCGAGGCCGGTGTTGTAGACCACGTTCCCGATGAACGTCGATCCCGCGCCGCCGACGAGCGTGGGCGTGATGTAGTCGCCGAGGGTCAGCGAGAACGTGAAGATGGAGCCGGCGATCACGCCGGGCAGAGCAAGCGGGAGGATCACCGACCGGAACGTGCGGAATCCGCGCGCGCCGAGGTCCCGTGAGGCCTCGAGGTACGAGTTCGGGATGCGCTCGAGCGCCGCGTAGATCGGAAGGATCATGAACGGCAGCCAGATGTACGAGAAGACGATCCACATCGCCGTGTTCGAGTAGCCGACGTTCGCGGCCGGGAGCCCGATCTTCGCGAGCGTCCAGTTCAGGATCCCGTCCTGCGCGAGGATCACCTTCCAGGCGTAGACGCGCACGAGGTAGCTCGACCACAGCGGCAGGAGGACGAGCACGAACAGCAGCGCTCTCGTCCGCCGCGACGCGATGCGCGCCATGTAGTACGCGAACGGGAACGCGAGCACCGCGTCCGTCACCGTCACGAGCGCGGCGATCACGATCGTGCGGAAGATGACGCGCCGCCAGGCCTCGCTCTCGACGATCTGCTTGAAGTTGTCGAGGCTCCACGTGTGGACGACCTCGGTCGTGAAGACGTCGACCGACCAGAACGCGGACACGAACAGGACGACCAGCGCGGCGATGTAGATGAGCAGGAACCAGCCGAGCGGCGGGAGCAAGAGCGCAACGCCGCGGAGCCGGGGCCGCCGCCAGAAGGCCGCAGAGACGCTACGGCGGGCCCGCCTTAGGGAGGGCCCGCCGCGAGCGGGAGCTACGACGTCGCCTGAGTCCAGGCGCTCACCCACTTCCTGTAGTCCATGCAGTTGTTCTGGCCGTTGCCACAGGCGGCGACGGGGGTCTTCCAGAACTTGATCGAGCGGTAGTACGACTCAGGGGCATCGGCGTGGTACGCCTTGCACGAGCCCTTGGCGAGCTTGTTCATCTCCTTGCACGCCAGCTTGTTCACCGGCGTCTCGCCGTAGGTCGTCGCCTGGAGGGCCTGCACCTTCGGGCTCGAGATGTAGGAGTACCACTTGTAGGCGCAGTTCGGATGCTTCGTCTTCGACGACAGCATCCACGTGTCGAGCCAGCCGGTCGCCCCTTCCTTCGGGATGATTTCCTTCACCGGCACCTTCGCCGCCTGGATTGATCCAGTGGTGACGGGCCACGAAGCCCCGATCCAGGTGTCGCCGTTCTTGAACAGGCTGACTTCGTCTGACGAGAGACTCCAGTACTTCTTGATCAGCGGCTTCTGCTTCTTGATCAGGTTGATCGCCGCATCGAACTGCTTCTGCGTCAGCTCGTACGGATCCTTGATCCCGAGCGACGGCTGCGTCTTCGAGAGGTACAGCGCGACGTCCGCGATCTGGATCGGGTTGTTCGGGACGGTGATCCGGCCCTTGTACTTCGAGCTGTAGATCGCACCCCAGCTCGTCGGCGCGGGCTTCACCTTCTTCGTGTTGTAGAGGAGCGTGTTCGGCCCCCACTGCAACGAGATGCCGTAGTGCTTGCCGTCGACGGTGTTGTTCGGCGGGCTCTGGAACGCCTTGAAGAACTGCTTCCAGGCCGGGACGAGATTGACGTTCACGGGCTGGACGTCCTTGCCGTAGATCAGGCGCAGACTTGCATCGCCCGACGCGGAGACCATGTCGTACTGGCCGCCGCCGCCCGAGCGCATCAGCGTCACCATCTCGTCCGACGTTCCGGCGTACTTCGCCTGCACCTTGCAGCCCGTCTGCTTGACGAACGGCTTGACCCACTTCGCGTCGAGATAGCCCTCCCAGGCGATCATGGTCAGCTTCCCTTCGCCCTTGCCGATCTTCGAGGGCAACCCATCGCCGCGGCTCGCTCCCGATGCCGGCACGCAGAGCGCGACGGCGAGCAACGCCACGAAGACGTGCACCTTGCGGATCCTGTTCATGTACCTCCTCCTGCATCGATCTCGTACGTGTGCTCGGGCCGCCACGTCAGGCGCACCCGCCTCCCCCTGGACTCGAGTGCCTCCTGCGAGGAGGTCTCGAGGTTCTGTCGGACGACCGTGAGCTCGCCCCCCGAGTCGAGCTCGACGATGTACCGGGTGAACATCCCGACATAGACGACGTCTCGAATGCGTCCGGTCTCGACCGTCTCGCCCGTGGGCGCAGGCTCGCTCTCGTCGAGCATCCGGATCTTCTCCGGACGCACGGTGAACCGGCGCCCGTCGCGGCTCGAGCACGTTCGAGACGCCGACGAAGCCGGCGACGAACTCGGTTGCGGGGCGCTCGTAGACGTCCGCGGGCCGTGCCGATCTGCTCGATCCGGCCCTCGTTGAAGACGGCGAGCCGGTCGCTCATGGTCAGGGCCTCCTCCTGGTCGTGCGTGACGTAGACGAAGGTGAGGCCGACCTCCTGCTGGATCGCGCTTCAGCTCGATCTGCATCTCCTGACGGAGCTTCAGGTCGAGCGCGCCGAGCGGCTCGTCGAGCAGGAGGACGCGCGGCCGGTTGACGAGCGATCGGGCGAGCGCGATGCGCTGCCGCTGGCCGCCGGAGAGCTGGATCGGCTTTCGGCCGCCGACGTCCGGAAGCCGCACCATGGCGAGCGTCGCATCGACCCGCTCCTTGCGCTCGCGCCGGCCGACTCCCTTCACGCGGAGGCCGTAGCCGACGTTGTCGGCGATCGTCATGTGCGGGAAGAGCGCGTAGTCCTGGAACACCGTGTTCACGTCGCGCTCGTACGGCGCCCGCCGCGTCACGTCGACGCCGTGCAGCTCGACGTGCCCCTCGTCCGGACGCTCGAACCCGGCGATCAGCCGCAGCGTCGTCGTCTTGCCCGAGCCCGACGGGCCCAGCATGGTGAAGAACTCGCCGGCCTCGACCTCGAGGTCGACGCCGTCCACCGCCGCCACGTCGCCGTACGCCTTGCGCACGCCGACGAGCCGGACGTCGACCGCAGCGGGGGTTGTCTCCGTGCGCGAAGCCGCGTCAGGCAGCGCCTGCGTCGCCAAACGACTCCTCCAGGAGCTCGAGGCCGCGTTCCAGGAGATCGTCCTCGATCGAGATCGGGACGAGGATGCGGATGACGTTGCCGTAGATCCCGCACGAGAGCAGGACGAGCCCGCGCTCTCGCGCGGCGGTCGTGACCGCCTTCGCGAGGTCCGGCGTCGGCTCCGTCAGCTCGAGCGCGAGCATCGGCCCGAGGCCGCGCACCTCGCCGATGTGCGCGCTGCGGCCCGCGAGGTCCTCGAGCCGCGACCGGAGGGTGCGGCCGAGCTCGTCGGCCCGCGCACGGAAGCTGTCGCTCTGCACCTCGCGGAGCACCTCCATCGCCGCGACGCAGGACAGCGGGTTCCCGCCGAACGTCCCGCCGAGGCCGCCGGCCGGCACCGAGTCCATGATCTCCGCCGGCCCGGTGACGCCCGCAAGCGGCAGTCCGCCGCCCGAGCGACTTCCCGGAGACGATCAGGTCCGGCTCGACGCCGTAGTGCTCGATCGCCCACACGGGGCCGGTGCGGCCGACGCCCGCCTGGATCTCGTCGTCGACGTAGAGGATGCCGTGCCGCTCGCAGATCTCCTTCAGGCGCCTCGGGAAGTCGTCCGGCATGGCGATGAAGCCGCCCTCGCCCTGCACCGGCTCGAGCACGATGCACGCGACCGTCGCCGGGTCGACGTCCTGCTTGAGCAGGAGCTCGAGCCCGGCGATCGCGTCGTCGGAGGACACGCCGCGGTACGGGTACGGGCACGGCGCGCGGTAGACGTCGCCCGGGAACGGGCCGAAGCCCTGCTTGTACGGCACGACCTTCGCCGTCATCGCCATGGTCAGGCCGGTGCGGCCGTGGAAGGCGTGGTCGAAGACGATCACGGCCGGTCCGGCCGGTCGCCCAGCGCGCGATCTTGACCGCGTTCTCGACCGCCTCCGCGCCCGAGTTGACGAGCACGGACTTCGTCTCCGCCTCGCCGGGCCACGTCTCGTCGAGGAGGCGGCAGACGTCGACGTACGGCTCGTACATCCCGACCATGAAGCACTGGTGGAGGTAGCGGTCGACCTGCTCGTGCACGGCGTCGGCCGCGAAGCCGTGCCCGGTGTTCTGGCAGCCGAGGCCGCCGGCGAAGTCGACGTACTCGCGACCGTCGACGTCCCAGATCCGCGCGCCCTCCGCCCGCTCGACCACGAGCGGCGTCGTCGCGACGCCGCGTGCGACGTAGCGCTCGCGCGCCTCGCCGACGCGGGCACTTTCGTTCGTCGTTGCGACTGCTGTCTCGTCAGGCGACACCGGCGATGCTCCTTTCCACGATTCCGTAGTCCCAGCCGGACGACCTCATGCGCGCGAGATACGGCTCGGCATCGAACTCCTCCGGGCCCATCACGCCCGTGCCCTTCCACGTCCCGTCGCCGAGCAGCTCGAGCGCGAGCACGGGATTGATCGCCGTCTGCCAGACGACCGCCTGCGAGCCGAACTCGCGCATCGATTGCTCGTTGTCGGCCACGTGGTACAGGTAGATGCCGCGCTCGGTTCCGTCGGTTCCCACGCCGGTGACGAACGTGCCGGCACACGTCTTGCCGCGTCATGCGGTCGCCGAGCGTCGCCGGGTCCGGCAGCGCAGCCGCGACGACGTCGCGCGGCGCGACCTCGACGCCGCGGACCTCGACCGGCTTCGTCGAGTCGAGCCCGACGAGATGGAGCGTGCGCAGGACGTTGATGAACTCGTCGCCGAGGCCGTACTTGAACGTGACGCGCTCGCAGTCGACCGCGCGCGGGATCAGCACGACCTCCTCGTGCTCGACGTTGACGCACTCGACCGGGCCGATGCCCTCCGGGAAGTCGAACACCTCGGGCTCGGAGAACGGCTCGGTCGTGTAGAAGCCGCGCCCGCGCTCCCAGATCAGCGGCGGGTTGAGGCACTCCTCGATCGTCGTCCAGATCGAGAAGGTCGGCGCGAACGCGTAGCCCTCGACGACGAGGTTGGCTCCGTCCCGGACGCCGACCTCGGCGATGGAGGAGAAGAGGTGGTCGGCGGCATAGCGGGCGAACACGTCCGAGAGGCCCGGCTCGACGCCCATACCGACCAGAGCGAGCAGGCCGGCGTCGCGCCAGCGCTCCTGCTCGGCGAACTGGAGGTCTCCGAGCATCACGCCGGTCAGCTCGTACGGCCGCTCCGGGTGGGGCTCGGAGAGCGTCATCGCCATGTCGACGTAGGTGCACCGAGCCTCGAAGGCCGCGGCGAAGATCTGCGGGTTGAAGCGGGGGTCGGCCGCATTGACGATCACGTCGGCGTTCGCATCGCGCGCGCAGCCGACGATGTCGCTCGGTCGAGGACGCGTCGAGCGCAGTGGCCGAGAACCGGTCGGCCTCGCCGAGGCGCTCGACCGCGCGCCGTCGCACGTGCCGGGTCGACGTCGCCGAGCGTCATGTGATCGAAGAAGGACCGGTGCTGGGCCACGGCCGCGATCGCCGATCCGACACCGCCCGCGCCGACGACCAAGACGTTCACTGGTCGCCAGGATCCACCATTCGGCGAGCCAACTGCAAGCCGGAACCTGCGCATTCCGACTGTCAAAACGGCTGCTGATTGACCCAATGCGTGGAGAGTGGTACGAATCGCCTCGCATTGCGCAGGATCGAGGCCCAGCCCTCGCACGCGGCGTCGCCGAGCGCGCGTGGGCCCGTCACGCGGGTCGCGCCGGATCGACGAGCTCGACCAGGGCATCATCGAGGCGCTGCAGGCGAACGGCCGCGAGTCCTTCCGCCGCATCGCCGCGCGGCTCGGCGTCTCGGAGGCGACGGTGCGCGCCCGCTACACACGGCTCTGCCGAGGACGAGATCCTCCAGGTGGTCGGCGGTGACGAACCCGCTCGGCCTCGGGCTTCGAGCAGGCGCTGATCGGCGTCAAGACGGCAGGCTCGCCGCAGCCCGGTCGCGGACGAGATCGCGACGCTGGACCGAGGCGGACTACGTCGTCGTGACGGCCGGCCAGTACGACCTCGTCGTCGAGGTCGTCGCCGCCGACCGGCGCGGCTGCTCGAGCTCACGAACCGGATGCGCGCGCTCGAGGGAGTCGTCTCGACGGAGACCTTCCTCTACCTCGAGCTCGTGCAAGCAGCTGTACGACTGGGGGACACGCGAGTGCGGCGAGGCACGACGAGCGGCGATGCAGCGACGCTCGACCTCCAGCGGCCGCACGAGAGCACCTGTGGCTCCACTTCACGCGCATGGGCGGCTACTCCGAGGCGGAGGTGCCGATCATCGTCCGCGGCGACGGCTGCTATCTCGAGGACGCGAACGGGAAGCGCTACCTCGACGCGCTCGCCGGGCTGTTCTCCGTGAACATCGGCTACGGCTTCGGCGAGGAGGTCGGGGAGGCGGCGGCGCGCGCAGATGCGCGAGCTGCCCTTCTACACGAACTGGTCGCTACGCGCATCCCCGCGCGATCGAGCTCGCGGCCGAGGTTGCGTCGCTCGCGCCCGGCGATCTCAACCGCGTCTTCTTCGTCTCCGGCGGCTCCGAGGCGGTCGAGTCGGCGTGGAAGCTCGCGCGCCAGTACTACGCGGCGCGCGGCAGAGCGCCTGGAGCGGCGGTCGCGCGCACGGGCGGCGACGCTCCGACGCGCGTCGACGAGGCGCGCGCTGTCCAGCGCGGCTCGGCCAGGCGCTGGCGGCAGGTGTCGCGCACTCGCCTACCACGGCACGACGATGGGAGCGCTCTCGATCAACGGCATCCCTGCGTTGCGCGACGCCGTTCGAGCCCCTCGTGCCCGAGGTCGCTGCACGTGCGGAACACGAACCGCTACCACCGCCCGGCCGGGGAGACGCGAGGAGGAGTTCACGGCGTTCCTGCTCCTGGACGATCTCGAGCACACGATCGAGGCCGGCAGGGCGCCGAGACCGTCGCGATGGTGATCATGGAGCCGGTGCAGAACGCCGGCGGGTGCTTCACGCCGCCGGAGGGCTACTGGCGCGGCGTGCGCGAGATCTGCGACCGGTACGACATCCTGCTCTGCGCCGACGAGGTGATCACCGGCTTCGGCCGCCTCGGCGCGTGGTTCGGCTCCGAGCGGTACGACATCCGGCCGGACATCATGACGATCGCCAAGGGTCTCTCGTCCTCGTACGCGGCGATCGGCGCGGTGGTCGCCTCCGAGCGACGTGATGGAGCCGTTCATGCACGGCGACGAGCATGTACTCGCACGGGATCACCTTCGGCGGCCATCCGGTCAGTGCGCGGTCGCGCTCAAGAACATCGAGATCATGAAGCGCGAGCGGATCGTCGAGCACGTCGCCGAGAAGCAGGACGCGCTTCCGCTCGACGCTCGAGCAGCTGCTCGACGCTGCCGATCGTCGGGCGACGTGCGCGGAACGGGCTTCTTCTACGCGATCGAGCTCGTGAAGGACAAGGAGACGCGCGAGTCGTTCGACGACGAGGAGTGCGAGACACTCCTGCGCGGCTTCGTCTCGCCGCAGCTGTTCGAGCGCGGCCTCATCTGCCGCGCCGACGATCGCGGCGACCCCGTCATCCAGATCTCGCCGCCGCTCGTCGCGGACCAGCAGGAGTTCGACGAGATCGCGTCCATGCTCGGCGACGTCCTCTCCGAGGCCTCGACGCGGGTGGCCCGGTGACGCTGACGAACGAGCGCGAAGCGGCAGACCACGACTCGAGGCGCAGCCGGCCGACGTCCGGCTCATGGACGTGACGAAGACGGTTCGAGGACAGTCGTCGCCGTCGACGAGCTCAACCTCGAGATCGCGAGCGGCAGCTTCTTCGCGCTGCTCGGGCCGTCCGGCTGCGGCAAGACGACGACGCTGCGCATGATCGGCGGCTTCGAGGAGCCGACGTCGGGCGAGATCGTCCTCGGCGAGCGCGAGGTCAGCGGCCTCCCGCCGTACAAGCGGGACGTCAACACGGTGTTCCAGTCCTACGCGCTCTTTCCGCACCTGACCGTCTTCGAGAACGTCGCGTTCGGGCTCCGGCGGACGAAGGCGCAAGGGGGACACGCTGAAGGCGCGCGTGCTCGAGATCCTCGGACTCGTCGGGCTCGAGGGGCTGGACGAACGCAAGCCGAGACAGCTCTCCGGCGGCCAGCAGCAGCGTGTCGCGCTCGCGCGCGCGCTCGTGAACAAGCCGCAGGTGCTCCTGCTGGACGAGCCGCTCGGCGCGCTCGACCTCAAGCTGCGCAAGCAGATGCAGCTGGAGCTGAAGGCGCATCCAGCACGACATCGGCATCACGTTCGTCCACGTCACGCACGACCAGGAAGAGGCGATGACGATGGCCGACCAGATCGCCGTCATGAACGGCGGCCACATCGAGCAGCTCGGAACGCCGACCGAGCTGTACGAGACGCCCGCGACGGCGTTCGTCGCCGGGTTCCTCGGCGTCTCGAACCTCATCGACGGCACCGTTACGGGTGCGGACACGGTTCAGCTGCACGAGGGACCCGAGGTCCGCGTGCGGCCGGAGGCGCTCGGCGGGAGGACCGGGCAGGTCGCGGTCGGGATCCGCCCGGAGAAGATCGGCTTCGGAAACGGACAGGAAAACGCGCTCGACGGAGTTGTCTTCGAAGAGGCCTACGTCGGCGTCGCTACGCAGTACATCGTCGATACGGACTGCGGCCGGTTGACCGTCTATCGCCAGAACGTCTCGGCAGGCGGTGCCTCGCCGGGCGATCGGCTGACCCTCAGCTGGAGTCCGGACTCCACGTTCGTCGTCGATTCAATGGAGGAGATCGAATGACAGACCTCACCCGGCGTCAACTCCTGCAGCGCGCCGCCAAGGGAGGCGCAGTCCTCTCGCTTCCTGCGTTGTTGGCCGCCTGCGGCGGTACCTCGTCGTCGTCCAGCAGCAGCAATGACAACGACAAGACGCTTGCGAAGACGCTCCGCTTCTCGAACTGGACGCTCTACATCGACATCGACGAGAAGGCGAAGAGGCATCCGACGCTCGACCAGTTCAAGAAGAAGACCGGCGTGGCCGTCGACTACAAGGAGGACATCAACGACAACGCGTCCTTCTTCGGGAAGATCCAGGGGCCGCTGTCACGCGGGCAGTCGATCGACCGCGACATCATCGTGATGACGGACAACTCGCGGTATCCGTCGCTGCTGATCAAGAAGGGATGGCTCGAGAAGCTCGACAAGAGCGCGATTCCGAACATCAAGAACCTCCAGCCGTCCCTCCAGCATCCGAACTGGGACAAGAACCGGGATTACAGCCTGCCCTGGCAGTCGGGGATGACGGGCATCGCCTATAACGACACGCTGACCGATCCCGTGCTCGACATCGACGACCTTCTCGAGAATCCGAAGCTCAAGGGAAAGGTCACCCTCCTGACCGAGATGGGCGACACGATGACGCTCGTGATGTTCTCGAACGGCGACGATCCCACCAAGGTCACCGATGCGACGTTCGACAAGGCGCTCACGCGCATCAAGAAGGCGGTCGACTCGGGCCAGGTCCGCCAGTTCACAGGTAACGACTACTCGGGCCCGCTGTCGAAGGGCGATCTGTCCGCAGCCATGGCGTGGTCCGGCGACGTCGTCCAGCTGCAGGCGGACAACAAGAACCTGCACTGGAACGTCCCGACCGACGGCGGCGGTATCTGGACGGACAACATGCTGATCCCGAAGGGCGGCGACGTCTTCACGGCCTCGACCTACATGAACTTCGTCTACGACCCCAAGATCGCGGCGAAGATCGAGGCGTACGTGAACTACATCTGCCCGGTGAAGGGCGCAAAGGAAGAGCTCGAGAAGAGCGATCCGGACATCGCGAGCAACAGGCTCATCTTCCCGACGGCGAAGATGCTGAACAACGTCGTCGGCTTCGATGCCGCCGCGCTGTCGAACCAGAAGTACCTCGAGGAATGGCAGAACCTGATCTCGGGCTAAGGAGGTAGGGCGGCGTGGGATTCCTCCACCGCCACCAGAATCTCACGCCGTACCTCCTGCTCGGGCCGGGGCTCCTGTACCTCGGCCTGTTCTTCGTCGTCCCGCTCGGGTTCCTCGCCTACCAGTCGCTGCAGTCGGGCTCGTTCGAGTTCGGCTACGCGTTCACCTGGGCCTGGGGGAACTACTGGGACGCGATTCAGAACTACCGCGGCCACTTCATCCGGTCGCTCGAGTACGCGGCGATCGCGACGGTGCTCGCGCTCGTCACCGCGTACCCGCTCGTGTACTGGATCGCCTTCCGCGGCGGGCGCTGGAAGAACCTCTTGCTGCTCTTCATCGTCGCGCCGTTCTTCGTCACGTACCTCATCCGCACGCTCGCGTGGGAGACGATCCTCGCCGACCAGGGGCCGGTCGTCGGGATCCTTCGCGACCTGCACATCCTCAGCGCCGACGGCCGGTTGCTCGCAACCTCGACGGCCGTCGTGACCGGCATCACCTACAACTTCTTCCCCTTCATGGCCCTCCCGATCTACGTGTCGCTGGAGCAGATCGACCAGCGGCTCATCGAGGCCGCCCAGGACCTCTACGCGAGCAAGTGGAGGGCGTTCCTGAAGGTGACGCTCCCGCTCTCGCTGCCCGGCGTCATCGCGGGGACGCTGCTGACGTTCATCCCGGCGGCGGGCGACTTCATCAACGCCCAGCTGCTCGGGTCGCCGAAGAACCACATGATCGGCAACGTCATCCAGTCGAAGTTCCTCGAGCTCACCGACTACCCGGCGGCCGCAGCGATGTCGTTCCTCCTCATGGGCGCCATCCTGCTCATGGTCGCGCTCTACGCGCGGGCGGTCGGGACGGAGAAGCTCACCGGATGACGAGCGCGACCGCAACGGTCGAACGGCGGCGCCACCACGAAAGCGCGCTGTCCAGGGTCTGGGCGTTCGTCAAGCGCCACGTCCTGACCGTGTACTCGATCCTGGTGTTCACCTACCTGATGCTTCCGATCGCGATCGTGATCGCCTTCTCGTTCAACGATCCGGCCGGTCGTTTCAACTACACCTGGTCGGGCTTCACGCTGGACAACTGGAAGAACTGGGACGGCGTGCCGGGACTGCGCAGCGCCATGGTCCTCTCGCTCGAGATCGCGCTGATCGCGAGCCTCATCGCGACCGCGCTCGGCGTGCTCATCGCCCTCGCCCTCGTCCGGTATCAGTTCCGCGGCCGCGGCTCGACCAACCTCCTCATCTTCCTGCCGCTGTCGACGCCGGAGATCGTGCTCGGCGCCTCGCTCCTCACGCTGTTCCTCAACTTCAAGGTCGTGTTCGGGTTCTGGACGATCCTCATCGCGCACGTGATGTTCTGCGTCAGCTTCGCGGTCGTCACGGTGAAGGCGAGGCTGATCGGCTTCGACCGCCATCTGGAGGAGGCAGCGATGGACCTCGGGGCCAACGAGTGGGTGACGTTCCGGAAGGTCACGCTGCCGCTGATCGCGCCGGCCATCCTCGCATCGCTGCTGCTCTGCTTCGCCATCTCCATCGACGACTTCGTCGTCACGTACTTCAACGCGGGCTCCGAGACGACGTTCCCGCTCTTCGTCTGGGGCGCGGCGCGCGTCGGCGCGCCGCCGCAGGTGAACGTCATCGGGACGGTGATCTTCATGGTCGCCGTGGTCGGGATGGTGGCCAACGTGCTTCTGCAGATGCGCCGCGAGCGTTCCGCCGCCTCCGCCGGCGCTTGAGCGCGCCGACGGTCGCGCCGCGCCTCCCGCCGTGGTGGCTCGACGAGGCGGGAGCCGACGAACCCGCGCCGCCGCTCGAGGGCGAGATCCGCGCCGACGTCTGCGTCGTCGGCGGCGGATACACGGGGCTGTGGACCGCGCTCGCGCTCAGGGAGCGTGAGCCGTCACTCGGTGTCGCGCTTGTCGAGGCGGAGACGTGCGGCGCCGGGCCGAGTGGCCGCAACGGCGGCTTCCTGCACGGTTACTGGGCCGCGCTCGCCGGTGTGCTGCCCGTCCTCGGGCGCGAGCGCTCGCTCGAGCTCGCGCGTGCCGGCGAGCGGATCGTCCCCGCCGTGCGCCGGTTGGCGGAGGACCGGGGGGAGGACGTGTGGCTGCGCGAGTCGGGGATGCTCATGCTCTCTGGGGCTCCCGCGCAGGACGGGGCGATCGACGACGCCGTGCACGCCGCGGCTTCTATCGGTGCCGAGGATCAGGCGGTCGCGCTCGACGAGGCTGCCGTCGCGGAGCGCGTCCGCTCGCCGACCTTCAGGCGCGGCGTCTACTTCCCCGACGGCGCGACAGTGCAGCCGGCGCGTCTCGTCCGGGCGTTGCGCCGGGCCGCGATGGCCGCGGGCGTTGCGCTCTACGAGAACAGCCCGGCCCTCAGGATCCGCGAGGGGAACGTGGCGACGCCGCAGGGGTCGGTGCAGGCGCCGGAGGTGGTCGTTGCGATCAACGCGGCGGCGACGGGCTGGCGTCCCGTCTCGCGCCACGTCACGAACTTCGGCTCGTACGTCGTGCTGACCGAGCCCGTTCCCGAGCTCCTGGAGGAGATCGGCTGGACCGGGGGCGAGGGGATCTTCGACGGCCGGATGTTCCTCCACTACTTCCGGACGACCGACGACGGGCGCGTGCTCATGGGAAGCGGCTCCGGGCCGATCGGGTTCCGCGGCAAGGTCGACGACCGCTTCACGGGCGACGTGGCGACGGCCGCGCGCGCCGAGGCGGGCCTGCGCCGGCTCCTGCCCGGCCTCGCAGGGGCCAAGGTCGAACGCGCCTGGGGCGGCCCGATCGACGTCTCCGCAGACCATCTCCCGTTCTTCGGGACCGTGAAGGGCAAGCGTGTCCACTACGGGCTCGGCTACTCCGGCCACGGAGTGGGGCCGAGCTGGCTCGGGGGCCAGATCCTTGCTTCCCTCGCCCTCGGGCTCCGCGACGAGTGGACAGCGCTGCCCCTCGCCGACCGCCAGGTGGCGTCGTTGCCGCCGGAGCCGCTCAAGCGGCTCGGTGGCGGGCTCGTCCGGTCGGCGATCCTCGCCTGCGAGCACGCGGAGGAGGAAGGCCGTAAGCCCCGCGCTGCCGCGCGCCTCGTCGCGGCACTGCCTCGCCTGGTCGGGATGGAGATCGGCACCAGGTAGTCGGAAACCCCTGTTCTAAGCCGGAAATCGGCGGCAAAAGCCCTCGTTCGGGGATGTCAATCACCCGCGAGGGGGGCGACAGAGCCTGCGGGTCCGACGATAAGCAAGGAAACGATGGCGGGCGGCGCGCCATGGGACTTCCGGAGGTTTGCTTTCGTGACCGCTTCAGCCCGCAGTTCGACATCTGATTTGAAGCCCCGCCGAGCCCGCTCCGAGTCCGGGCAGGCCATCGTGATCGTGATCGCAGCGCTCATGGTCCTGCTCAGCATCACCGGGCTCGTCATCGACTTCGGATCGGCGTTCTACGCCAGCCGCCACCTTCAGGCCTCGGCGGACGCCGCGGCGCTCGCCGGCGCCCAGGAGCTGCCGGACACGAACCTGGCGATCCAGGTGGCCAAGGACTACAGCGGCGGCCGCGGGAAGAAGAACGACGCCATCCGCCTCGACGAGGCGAAGGTCACGGTCTTCGCGAAGTGCATCACGTCCGCACCGGGGTGCGCGCCGAACAACGCGATCCAGGTCGAGCAGGTGATGCACCACAAGACCGCCTTCCTGAAGATCCTCGGCCTGAACGAGATCGTGTTGCACACGAAGTCCGTGGCGTGCTCGCCCTGCGAGTCGAAGCCGCTCGACATCATGCTCGTCCTCGACCGGACGGGATCGATGTGCGAGGACCACAACGGCAACAGCGACCCGGCCTGCACCGATCTGAACAACGCCCGTAACGGGCTGAAGACGTTTCTGTCGTTCTTCGACTCGAAGAGCCAGTACATCGGCTTCGCCGTCTTCCCGCCGGGGACCTCGTGCGGCACGCCCGACACGAACGACTACAACAGCACGACCTCGCCCTACGTGCTCGTTCCGCTGTCGTCGGACTACAAGCTGCCCGGCGGTGGGCTCAACAACAACTCCAATCTCATCAAGACGATCAACTGCCAGAAGGGCGGCGGCCGCACCGCCTACGCCACCGCACTCGAGAAGGCGCAGGCCGAGCTCGACGCCCACGGCCGGCCGAACGTGAAGGACATCATCGTATTCATGTCCGACGGTGCCGCCAACATCGGGCCGACGTACTACAGCACGAAGTCGCCGTACCGGATGCAGCCGTGCCACCAGGGCGTGACCTCGGCCAACGCGATCAAGGCGCGGGGCACGGAGATCTACTCCATCGGCTACGACCTCAACGCGCTCAACGGGGGCGCGAACAAGTGCCAGGACTACAACAGCAACGACGAGAAGCCGGCGATTACTGCCTACCAGGCGATCCAGCAGATCGCGACCGACACGGGCAACTTCTACAACCAGCCAAACCCCGGCCAGCTGAACACGATCTTCACGAAAGTTGCGGCCGACATCGCCCACGGCGCGTCAAAGCTCGTCGACGTCGACGTCAAGTAGAGCTCAACTTCACGAGAGACCCAAGACCGCGCCGGCGAGAGCCGGCGCGGTCTTTTTCGTTTAGTCGTCTCTCCCGAACATGTCGTCAGACATGTCCGGGAGACATGTCCTACGCCCGACCGCGGTCGCCATTTGCAGCGGCTTTTGTTCTCCGGGGTCTGACCCCGATCTAACGGACACGCCCGGCCCGAGCGGGCGTGGCCGGGTTAGCGAAGCCCGCCGCGCTCGTGGTGGGCCTTGAAGAAGTTCTCCGAGCCGGCGGTGGCCATCGACGCGCTGGCGGAGATCTCGAGCGCGAGCGTCGCGGCGGCCACGATCTGGGCGAAGCGGTAGACCTTGCCCGCCCCTGCGCAGTCCATGAGCTCGAGCCACGCGCGGGCGTAGGGGAGAGTCGTTCCGCCGCCGATTGTCCCGACCTCGAGCCCGGGGAGCCTGAGGGAGCAGTGGATGCCCCCGTCGACGCGCCGGGCGGTGCCGTGCGCCATGGAGCTCGTCCCGACCATCCCGAGGTCCTGCCCCGTCGCGGCGAAGAGTGCCGCGATCGCCGACGCGGGCGTGAAGGCGACGGACTGCATCCCGGACGCGATCGCGCCGTGCGTCCCGGCGAACGAGAGATCCAGGAGGTCGTCGACGGTCGTCCGCAGGACGCGGCGCACGCTGTCGTCCGACAGAGTCGCCTCGGCGATGACGGTCTTGCCGTGCCCGCCGCGCTCGAAGTACCGATGCGACGGCTTCTTGTCCCCGCCCATGTTCGCCTCGAGGATGGCGCGCTCGGGTTTCACGGGCGCGTGCTCCATGACATAGCCGACGTTGAGCGCGTAGGCGTTCCGGGTCATCATGTTCGGCCCGCACGCGTCGCCGGTCGTGAACGCCCACAGCACGTGGCAGAGCGGTCCGACGACGTGCGTCTCGACCTCACGTAGGCGTGCGAACGAGGAGATCCAGTCCTCGTCGCGCGCCGCGATCCAGCGGCGCATCTCGGCGACGTGCGCGTCGAGGAACCGCGCGAGCGCGACGGCCTCTCCGGTGGACTTGCAGATGAAGCAGGATGCTCTGGTCATTCGGTCGCCGAGCACGTATGTTCTGAAACCGCCGGAGTCCGCCGCTGCCCGCGCGCCGCGGTAGAGCGAGGCCGACAGCCCACCCTCCGTATGAGCGAGGGGAACGAACACCTGGTCCGGTCCACGTCCCGTCTCGACCACCCGCCCGAACGGCTCCTCCAGCTCGTACTCGCCGAGCTCGACGTCCAGCGGGCCGACGACGGAGACCGGGATGACGGCCGCTCCGGTCAGCATTTCCTGCGCGTTGACGAACGGGGAGAGGTCGATGGCGGTCACTCCGTCGGTGAGCCCGAGAGCCTCCTGGCGCTGACGTATCGACGCAGGGTCGTTCTTGCGCGGCCAACGCTTTCCGTTCATAGAGCGGAGCTTAAGCGGACCTGCCGGTTAGTCTCCCGGGTCATGGCGACGGGGCAGCTCATCGAGATGACGTCGGAGCGGCGCGAGGCGTTCGCCGGCGTCATGCGCTTCTACGAGCTCGCGAAGCACCAGGAGTGGCAGGTCCGCGACCTCCCATGGGGGCAGCTTCCGCCGATCCCCGAGGGGAAGGGAACACCGCAGCGCCGGGCGCGCCGCAAGGACATGTGGCGCTCCGTGCTGACGCAACAGCTGCAGGCAGACATGCTCGCGTGCGACATGGCCTCGCAGCTCCTCAACATCGCGCCCGACGTCGAGGCGAAGCTCTACTACTCGACGATGCTGCAGGACGAGTCACGTCACACGGAGGCGTGGCTGAAGCTCGTGGACGAGGCCGGTGGCACGGCCGAGCGCGATCCGCACCTCGACAACCTCGCCCACATGACGCTCGACGCGGACACGCTCGAGGAGAAGGTCTTCCTCATGCAGGTCTTCTACGAGCGCCTGATCATCGCTCGCTTCCGGCTCATTGCGCGCTCCTCTCGCGGGACGGTGCTCGAGGATCTCTGCAACCGGCTTGCCACCGACGACGGGATCCACCACGGGGCCGGCATGGCGTACGAGCGCGTGCTGCTGCAGGACCTCTCGAAGAAGATGAACCGTCGGCTCGTCGCCGCCGCCAACCGACTCCTGCCGGAGTTCGCGGCCCACTCCCTCTGGCGTCCGCGCGAGCGAGCGTGGATCGGCCGCGCGATGGAGGCGCGGGACGTCGAGCGGCTGCACGAGGACCTCGAGCTCGGCGTCCGACTGGCCGAGTCACTCGGCCTCGACGTCAGCGGGGTCGACCTCTCGTTCTGACCGGAGCGCACTCGTGACCGCGACGCGGATGGACGGGGCCGCTCTCGCCGCACGCCTGCGCACGGAGCTGAAGTCCGAGATCGCGGACTTCGGCCACGTGGGCCTTGCGACCATCCTCGTCGGCGACGACCCGGCGTCGGAGGTCTACATCCGCCACAAGCACAAGGCCGCCGACGAGGTCGGGATCGAGGCGATCGACAAGCGCCTCCCTGCCACGACGCCCGAGGACGTGCTCGTCGAGCTCGTCGAGGGGCTCAACGAGGACAACGCCGTCGACGGGATCCTCGTGCAGACGCCGCTGCCCGACCACGTCGACGAGGCGAGGGTCATGCGGACGATCGACCCGATGAAGGACGTCGACGGCCTGCATCCCTTCAGCGCCGGCCAGCTCTACCTCGGGAACCAGACCCTCGTTCCGGCCACTCCGCTCGGCGTCATGCAGCTTCTGGCCGAATACGAGGTCCCGCTCGCCGGCTCGCGCGCCGTCGTCGTCGGACGAAGCTCGCTCGTCGGCAAACCGATCGCGATGCTGCTCCTCCAGGCCAACGCGACGGTGACCATGTGCCACACGCGTACGGTCGACCTCGCGGAGCACACCGGCCGCGCGGACATCCTCGTTGCGGCCGCCGGTAGTCCGGGCCTGATCGGTCCGGACCTGGTGAAGGAGGGAGCCGTCGTGATCGACGTCGGAATCACGCGGACCGAGAGCGGCCTCGTCGGCGACGTCGCGCCGGAAGTGTCCGAGGTTGCGGGACACCTGACCCCCGTTCCCGGCGGTGTCGGGCCGATGACGATCGCCGCCTTGCTGGGCAACGCGATCCGCGCCGCGCGGTATCGGAGCGGTGTGCTTGCCTTCCCGCGCATCTGAGCTACACTCGGCGACGCTGTATTGGTAGTGGCGGCTCGGTGCCCGGGCCGTCGCGTGTTTTGAAGGAGGAAGTCGCTTGGCTCAGGGCACCGTGAAGTGGTTTTCGAACGAGAAGGGCTACGGATTCATCGAGCGTGAGGGTGGGGAGGACGTCTTCGTCCATTTCTCAGCCATCGCGCAAGAGGGATACAAGTCGCTGACCGAGGGTCAGCGGGTCGAGTTCGAGGTCGTGCAGGGCCCCAAGGGCGCTCAGGCCGCGAACGTCCAGCCTGTTTAGTTTCCTTTCGGAACCGAATACAAGGGCCCCCGAAAGGGGGCCCTTTTGTTTTCATGGAGGTTCGATGGCAATCACGCGAGAGGACGTTCTCCACGTCGCGGCGCTGGCCCAGCTCGAGCTGACGGAGGACGAGATCGGCCGCCTCGAGGTTCAGCTGAACGACATCCTCGCCGCGGTCGGGAAGGTGTCCGAGCTCGACCTCTCCGACGTGCCGCCGACGTCGCATCCGCTCGCGGTCACGAACGTCACCAGACCGGACGAGCCCGGCCCGTCGCTCCCGCTGGAGGACGTGTTCGCGAACGCACCCGACCGCGAGGCCGACTACTTCCGCGTCCCCCCGACCGGCGCGACGGAGGAATCCTCGGCGTGATCGACACCCTCCGCCTGTCCGCCGAGGACGCCAGGGCGATGATCGCTCGCGGCGAGGTGACCGGGGCCGAGCTTCGCGCCGCCTACAGGGCCGCGATCGACGCCCACGACGAGGAGCTGCACTGCTTCCTCACCCTCGTCGACGAAGACGAGAACGAGGGCGTGCCGATCGCGCTGAAGGACGTCATCTCGACGAAGGGCGTGCGCACGACCGCAGGCTCGAAGATCCTCGAGACGTACGTCCCCGTTTTCGACTCCACGGTCGCCGCCCGCTGCAAGGGCGCCGGCCTCCAGCTGCTCGGGAAGACGAACACGGACGAGTTCGCGATGGGCTCGTCCACGGAGAACTCGGCCTACGGCCCCACGCGCAACCCCTGGGACCCCGAGCGCGTGCCCGGTGGCTCCGGCGGCGGCTCGGCCGCGGCGGTCGCCGCAGGGCTGGCGCCGTGGGCGCTCGGATCCGATACCGGCGGGTCGATCAAGCAGCCCGCCGCCCTCTGCGGGAACGTCGGCCTGCGCCCGACGTACGGGACGGTGTCGCGCTACGGCATCGTCGCGTTCGCGTCCAGCCTCGATCAGGTCGGGCCCGTGACGCGCACGGTGCGGGACAACGCGCTGCTCTACGGGATCATCAGCGGGCGCGACGAGCTCGACTCGACGACGGTGGACGTCCCGCCGGTCGAGCTGCCCGAGGCGGAGGACCTGAAGGGGCTGCGCGTCGGCGTGCCGAAGGAGCTGAACGAGGCGGAGGGCATCGAGCCCGGCGTGACCGACGCGGTCCGGCGCGCGATCGACCTCTGCACCGACCTCGGCGCTGAGGTCGCCGAGTGCGAGCTGCCGCGCTCCGTCGAGTACGGCCTGGCGTGCTACTACCTCATCGCTCCGGCCGAGGCTTCTTCGAACCTCGCCCGCTACGACGGCGTGCGGTACGCCCTCCGTGTGCCGGCGGACAACTACTACGAGATGGTCGCGCGCACGCGCGACGCAGGCTTCGGCGACGAGCCGAAGCGGCGGATCATGCTCGGGACGTATGCGCTCTCCGCCGGCTACTACGAGGCGTACTACGGCCAGGCGCAGAAGGTGCGCACGGTGATCGCGCGCGAGTTCGCGGCGGCGTTCGAGCGCTTCGACGTCCTCGTGAGCCCGACGTCGCCGACGGTGGCGTTCAAGATCGGCGACAAGGCCGAGAACCCGCTCGCGATGTACCTCGCCGACGTTCTGACGATTCCGCCGAACATGGCGGGGCTGCCCGGGCTGTCGATCCCGTGCGGCCTCTCCGAGGGACTGCCGGTCGGCCTGCAGCTCATCGGGCCGCAGTTCTCCGAGAACGCGCTCTTCCGCGTCGGCCACGCGCTGGAGCGGGCGCTCGGGTTCGACACCGTGCCGGAGCGGATGCGATGAGGACGTTCGTCGACCAGTCGGCCGACTTCGTCCTCGCCGTCGAGCGCGTGTTCGGCGCGCGCCCCCGCGTGCTCGACGGCTCGCGCGCCGTTCAGCTCGAAGACGTCCGGCTGTCGCTCGAGGCGGGCGAGCGTGAGCTTTGCCTGATCAGGATGCACGGAGCGCTGGCCGAGTACCTCGCAGTGTTCGAGGTTCGCGGCGACATCGAGGTGCCGCTGCTCAAGGCGAAGGCGTTCCTCGATGCGTGAATGGCAGCCCGTCATCGGGCTCGAGATCCACGTCCAGCTGAAGACGAGGACGAAGATGTTCTGCCGCTGCGAGGCCGGCTTCGGCGGTGAGCCGAACTCACGGACGTGTCCCGTCTGCCTCGCGTTCCCGGGCGCGCTGCCCGTCCCGAACGAGACCGCGGTCGAATGGACGATCAGGCTCGGCCACGCGCTTCGCTGCACAATCGCCGACCATGCCGTCTTCCACCGGAAGAACTACTTCTACCCCGACAATCCCAAGGGCTACCAGATCTCCCAGTACGACGAGCCGCTGTGCGTGGAGGGATCGTTTGTCGTCCCCGGGCAGGACGGCGACATGGAGATCGGGATCGTGCGCGCGCACCTCGAGGAGGACGCAGCGAAGACAATCCACGTCGGCGGAGCGACGGGACGCATCGTGGGCTCGGCGCACTCGAACGTCGACTTCAACCGCGGCGGTACGCCTCTGGTGGAGATCGTGACCAAGCCCGACCTTCGCTCCGCCGACGACGCGAAGCGCTTGCTCCAGCTCCTGCGGCAGACGATCGTCGAGCTCGGGATCTCGGATGCGGAGATGGAGAAGGGCACGCTGCGCGCCGATGCGAACGTCTCCGTCCGCGAGGTCGGGGAGACCGGCTATCGCACGCGGACCGAGCTGAAGAACATGAACTCCTTCAACCACATCGCGCGCGGGATCGAAGCGGAGCTCCGGCGGCAGACCGCCGTCTGGGAGTCAGGCGGCGAGGTGGTGCAGGAGACGCTCGACTACGAGGTGAAGTCCGACACGGTCACGCCGCGCCGGCGCAAGGAGGAGGCGGACGACTACCGCTACTTCCCCGAGCCCGATCTTGTGCCGCTCGCGCCCGACGCGGAGCTCGTCGAGCGCGTTCGGGGCGAGCTGCGCGAGTTGCCCGGCACGCGCATCCGGCGGTTCGAGGAGGAGTACGGCCTCTCGTTCTACGACGCGGAGGTCCTGAACGGCTCCGCCTCGCTCGCCGCGCTGTACGAGCAGGTAGCGCTCGACGGCATCGACGCGAAGGCTGCGTCGAACGTCCTGATGAACGAGTTCTCGGCTACCGGTGTCGACCCGGCGACGGTGGACGGCACCGAGCTCGGGAAGGTGATCGCCGCCCGCTCGACGATCCCGCGCGAGACCTTCATGCGCGCGCTCGCCGAGAGCGGCGACCCGGAGTTCCACGCAGACACGTACCTCGAGGAGACAGTCGTCAGCGACGCGTCCGAGCTCGAGCCGCTCGTCGATCGCATCCTCGCCGACAACCCGGATCAAGTCGCGTCGTTCAAGGGCGGCAAGCAGGGCCTGCTCGGCTTCTTCGTCGGCCAGGTGATGAAGGAGACGCAGGGGAAGGCGGACCCGAAGGCAGTCAACGAGCTCCTCCGCGCCAAGCTGGGCTGACGGTTTTCGGAGCGGCGGGGCGGGGTATCCCCGGCTCTCCCCCTTCGGTCTTCCTAGCAACCGAGAGGAGTTCCATGGAGACGTGGGTCTGGATTCTGATTGCGATCGTCGCTGTCGTCGTTGTCGCCGCCGTCCTCGCGAGCATGGCGCGGACGCGCAGGACGCGTTCCCTGCAGGATCGGTTCGGCAGCGAGTACGACCGCTCGGTCGAGCAATCCGGCGGCCGGCGAGACGCCGAGCGCGAGCTCCGCGAGCGCGAGAAGCGGCACGACGAGCTGGAGCTTCGGGACCTCGAGCCGGAAGCCCGCGACCGCTACGTGCGCGAGTGGCAGGCGACGCAGGGCCGCTTCGTCGACGATCCCAAGGGTGCGGTGCGTGAGGCGGACGTCCTCGTGCAGCGCCTGATGAACGATCGCGGCTATCCCGTCGACGACTTCGACCGGCGCGCCGCCGACATCTCCGTCGAGCATCCCGACCTCGTCGAGAAGTACCGCACTGCACACGGGATCGCGAAGGCGAGCGAGCGCGGCGAGGCGTCGACCGAGGAGCTACGTCACTCGGTGCGTCACTACCGGGCGTTGTTCGTCGAGCTCCTCGGGACGGACGAGGGCGACGTCGAGAACGTGGACGACGTGATGAGCCGTGACGGGGAGGCCGTCCAGGCGCACCGCGACAACGTCCAGCGGCTGCGCTGACGGGCTAGAGCAGTCCGCAGGAGCGCGCGGTGTTCGGCCAGGCGTAAAAGCCCCGGCCGCTGCGATGCGCGCGCTCGGCCGTCCACATCTGCTCGAGCGCAGACCAGCGGTTGGCCGTGCCCTTGCGCCTGAGCAGGTCGCCCCCGTAGCGGCGCTGGAACCCGAGGTCCATCTGCAGCCCGCCGTAATAGCCGTTCCCCGTGTCGGCCGTCCACGCGCCCTCGAAGCGGTGGATGCAAAGCCACTGGCGCTTGTGCGGCGGGTTCTGGGCCGCACGCCGGGTCTTGCTCGCGACGACCTTCCAGGCAGCGATCTTGAGGTGGGGCACTGCGGGCGGGTTCTGGAGCTCGCGGGTCAGCCGGGCGCCCATCGTTCGCTGCCAGCGCCAGGTCTCGTGGCGGTAGCGGTCGATCATCCGCTGGAGCTCGCGCTGGAGGAGGTCCGGCACCTCGGCGGGGTCGGTGGCCGTCGTCGTGGTCGGCGGCTCGGGCGTGGTCTCCGCATGGATGGTCGCGGCGCAGGCCAGGGCGGCCAGCAGGGTGCAGGCGCACGCGAGCGCGAGTGTGAGCTGTGAACGCATCTGGGTGAGAGGCCCGGATCAACGCCCGCCTTCGCGACTGTGCCGCAGTGGGAGGCAGGCTGGTTGTCAGGGGGGTAAGACGGCGGGAGCGCCCGGAGGTTAGTCACTTCGTGCGGCTTGTCACTTAAGAGCGGCCGTCGTATTGTCTTTCCAGCGAACGTGGAGAGCGCGCTCTGGGTCGCCAGGCCGGGGCAGCAGAAAACAGAGGGGAGAACATGCGGGGAATCAAGGTCATCCTTCTCATTGCCGTTGGCGTGGCCGGGCTCAGTCTCGGTGCCGGCGTCGGCTCGGCGGGAAAGAGCGGGGGCCCGGCGGCGAAGGCCGCTGTGCACAACGTGGATCTCGTCCACGGCGGAGCGGCCGTGGCTGTGGCCAGGCCGGACAGCACGAGGCGACTTCTGCGCCCGATGGCGGAGAAGCCGGCCTTCAAGTGCCCTGGGGCGAGCATTCAGGTCAATACGTCAACGACGCAGTCCTGCACATGGTCGAGCACATACGTGAAGCCGATCGTCTGCAAGCAGGTCAGCACGAACGCGACGGTGACACAGCTCTGCGACGTCACGCAGGTCCAGACGACGAAGGCGAACTCGGCGACGATCGAACAGCGGATCTGGACCTGGGCAAAGCAGCCGGCGCCCCAGGAAGGGACGCAGATCGTGCGGGTGCGGCAGACGAACGGCAGCGGGCCGAACACCGCGACGATCAACCAGGTCGTCCGTCAGTCGGCGGGGCCGGGATCGCCGGACGAGACCGACGAGAGCGAGGTCGAGCCCATGGCCGCGCAGTCCGGACCGATCAGCCAGTCGCAGGAGAGCCATCAGATCGTCCACCTCCGGCAGACGTCGGTCAGCGGGACGAACTCGGCGCCGATCAACCAGGTGCTGCGACAGCGCGAGCGCGCGGTCAACGCAACGCAGATCGACCAGGCGCAGAACACGGCGAACGGGACCCTCTGTGCGAACGAGGCGACGAGCGACGCACTGCCGTCGACGGTCGTGGTCGATCCGAACGCGAACATGTGCATCCTGCTGAACCAGTCGTCGACATCGGGCGCGCAGAGCGCGACCCTGACGAACGACTACGGCCAGTTCCAGCGCGCTCGCCAGACCTCGGCCGGCTCGCAGCGGCAGGGGAACCCGACTCCGTTCATCGGCGGCGAGGACATCGGCCTCCTGCAGACGAGTGCCGGCATCTCGACGATCTCGACCACGCAGGTCGAGGACCAGACCCAGCACGCCGTGCAGACCGGGGCGCTCACGCAGTACCAGAACGGCCCGCGCAAGGGCGAGGGCTCGACCCAGTCCGGCAACGCGGCCAACACCTGGACGGGCACGCAGACGTCGGTTCAGACGCAGACGAACCGGCCATCACTCGGCGATGTCGGCACCGCGACGTCGACTCCGGGGACGCAGGTGAACTTCCTGCTCTACTCGGCGACGCAGCTCCCGGCGGGGAACCTGTCTGCGACACAGCAGGCAGGTCAGAACGGCGTGATCACCACGAACACGTGCAGCGCAAGCCCGTGCGAGATCTTCATCGCATGCGCCGAAAGCTGCCAGACGACCTGTCCGGAAGGGACGGTTCTCGATCCGGCCACGGGGCAGTGCGTGGAGGTCACGACGACGACGGAGCCGACGACGACGCTCTGCCACAAGCCGGGCACGCCCGCGGAGCAGACGCTCGTCGTACCCAACTCCGCTGTGTCCGGGCACCTCGGTCACGGCGACTACCTCGGCCCGTGCGAGGACGCGCCGCCGACGACGACGATCGGCTGACTCAGCTCGCGGAGGGGCCGGCCAGCGCCGGCCCCTCCCGTAACTCCTCGAGGTCGCGGTCGATCCGCTCCCGCGGCGTGACGGCGCCGATGCGGCTGAAGACCAACCGTGCGCGCTCCAGCTCGGTCCGGGCGCCGGTCACGTCTCCGAACGAGCGCAACGAGCGCGCGAGCGCGTAGCGCGCCTCTCCGAGCTCCAGCGGGAGGTTCAACTCCTCGATCACGCGCAATGCCTCGGCGTACGCGGTCGCCGCGGCAGTCGACTCCTGTGCCGCCGTCGCAACGCTCGCCTCGGCGAGGAGCAGGCACACGCGAGCGTAAGCGTCCTCTTCCGGCAGGCTTCGAGCGGCGAAGGCGACGAGGTCGCGAGCGTCGTCGAGGCGGTCCTGGGCGACGAGCGCCTCGGCGAGCTGCCGGTAGGTCTCCATCATCACCCAACCGCCGATCTGCACGGCGATGGGGAGGACGGCGCGCAGCGCCTCTTCCGCCTCGTCCGGCCGGCCGCCCGCGAGCGCGAACGTCGCCAGCCCGTGGTGCGCGACGTTCTGGACCTGGAAGTACGTGTCGCCGGTCCGCGTGAACCACTCCTGCGCCTGGAGGCAGAGGCGCTTCGCCTCCTCGACGTCGCCCCGGTAGTACGTGACCGTGCCGAGCCACGACGTCGCCTCGGCCTCGAGCTTATGGCTGCCGAGATCGCCTGCGATCGCAAGGCAGTTCCGGAGCTCCTCCTCGGCGCCTTGGAGGTCGCCGCAGTTGATCAGGATCGCCGCCAGCCGCAGATGTCCCTCCGCGCCCAGCGTCTGGTCGTCGATCTCCTCGGCGATGGCGACAGCATGCCGCAGATCACCCAGGGCGCTGTCGAACTCGCCGTGGAAGTCCGCGCGCAGCGCCGAGAGGATGAACGCCACCTTGATCTTCAGCTTCGGATCGCCGAGCTGTCCGGCCAGCGTTTCCGCCTCGGAGAGCCGATGCCCGGCCTCGGCCGCCCGCCCCTGTCTCTGGTGGATGTCGCCGAGCAGCATCAGCCCTTCGCACTCGACGTCCGCGCGCTGCGCGGGGCCGGCGTCCCTCACGATCTCGGTGAGCTCCTCGGTGGCCGTCGTCAGCTCGCCGAGGGCGAGCATGATGTCCGCACGACGCAGGCGCAGCTCGAGCCGGTGCGGCAGGTGCGTCTCGCCGAGCACCTCGAGGCCGCGCGTGTAGTAGCGGCTCGCCTCGCGAAGGCCCTCGCGACGCTCGGCCCGGCTCGCCGCGTTCGCGAGCGCGGACGCGGCGTCGAGCAGCGGAGGCTCGATCGGGCTGCGAGCGACCTCTCCGGAGAGCCGGCACGCCTGCTCGAGGTGCCACGCGACGATCTCGACGAACTCCTCGTCCGCCTTCTCGGCCGCGCGCACCCAGTCCGAGAAGCGGACGTGCAGCTGCGCTCGCCGTCCCTTTGGAAGCTGTCCGTAGGCGACGTCGCGGATGAGGATGTGCTTGAACCGGTACTCCAGCTCGTCCGCAACGCTCGACGGCTCCTGCTGGCGGACGAGGTCGCGGCGCTGAAGCGTCTGTACGCGTCCGGCGAGCTCCGCGTCGGGCGGCGTCTCCTGCAGGTGCGCGACCGCGCCGGGCCAGAAGACCGAGCCGACGACGGACGCGTGCTGCGCGACCTGCTTCTCCGGTAGGCCGAGCTGATCGAGACGCGACGCCAGCAGCGACTGGAGGCTGGTCGGCACCGCGGTGCCGCCACCGTCCTCGCTCCGGTGCCAGCCTTTCTCGTCGACGACACCTGCGTCGGTGAGCATCCGGACCGTCTCCTCGACGAAGAGCGGGTTGCCGCCCGCGTTCTCGAGCAACGCGAGCGCTTCCGGATGCTGCGCCAGCTCCTTGGAACCGAGAAGGTGTGCGAGCAGTTGTGTACCGACGTCGTCGGGCAATGGCTCGAGTGCGATGACCCGACGCCGGTCGCCTTCGACGAGGAAGGCGGCGGCCGTGTCGGAGAGCTCGGGCCGCGACGTGTCGAGCACGAAGACCCTTGCCTCGAGATCTGTCCCGGCGACGTACCGGATGAGCTCGAGCAGCGTCGGCTCGGCCCAGTGGAGATCCTCCACGATCAACAGGAGCGGCTGTTGCTCCGACAGCAGCTGAAGCACCCGCCGGATCCCCCAGTGGAGCTCCGACTGCGAGATCGCCGTCGCGGTGTAGGTCCCGCGTGGCGTCGTCGGGACGCCGACGAGGTTCGAGAGGGCCGCCGCCATGGTCCGGAGCTCGTCGGCTTCGGACGTGCCGAGTCCGTCGAGCAGCGCGCCGAGCTTCGAGGCCATCGTCTCGCGGTCGTCGCTCTGAAGGATGCCAGCGGCACTCTTCACGATCTCCATCACCGGCCAGTACGTGATGCCTTCGCCGTACGAGAGGCAGCGGCCCGAGTGCACGGCGCCATCGGCCGACGCTCGGTCGGCGATCTCGGCCACGAGTCGGCTCTTCCCGATCCCCGGCGCCCCGAGCAGGCTTGCGTGCGTCGGGTGCTGCTTGTCCCTTGCGCGGCTCCACAGGTCGAGCAGGACGTCGAGCTCTCGTGCGCGTCCGATCAGCGGGCCCTCGGCGAACGACTCGATCGGCGCGTCGGCCTTCACCGACACCGCCTCCCACACGAGCACCGGCTCCGACTTTCCCTTCGCGGCGATCGGATCCGAGGCGCGGTAGTCGATGGTGCCGCCCGTCGCCTCGTGCGTGAGCTCGCCGACGAGGATCCCGTTGATCGGCGCTGCCGACTGGAGCCGCGCCGCGGTGTTCATGACGTCCCCGGCGGCCATGCCCTCGCCCTCCGATGTCCGCGCCCCGAGGACGACGAGAGCCTCGCCCGTATTCACGCCGACGCGAACCTGGAGGTCGAGCCACTCGTCCTGCTCGTTCAGCTCCTGGATCGCGCCGCAAACGGCGAACGCGGCTCGGACCGCACGCTCCGGGTCGTCCTCGTGGGCGACGGGAGCGCCGAAGAGCGCGACGACGGCGTCGCCGATGAACTTCTCCACCGTCCCGCCGTAGGACTCGAGCTCTGCGCGGAGACGGGTGTAGTACGGCGCGAGGCGCGCGCGGACGTCTTCCGGGTCCATCTGCTCGGCCTTCGCCGTCGAGCCGACGATGTCGGTGAAGAGGACGGTGATGAGTTTCCGCTCCTCCGTCGGCGGCGCGGGCGGCGCCATCGGCGTCCCGCACGCGAGGCAGAAGCGTGCGGGATCGGGATTGACCTGTCCACAGCTCGCACAGACCGGCACGAAACGAGTGTACGACGGTCATGGGCGTTCTCCGGCCACCGACGCCGCTAGGCTCAAGCCGATGGCCGAGAAGCGCTACCTGCTCACGCCGGGACCGACGCCCGTGCCGCCGGAGGTGCTGGCCGAGCTCGCGAAGCCCGTCATCCACCATCGAGAGCGCGACTACCGCGAGGTGTACGAACGCTGCCTGCTCCGGCTCCGCGAGATCTACCGAACCGAGAACGACGTCCTGATGTACACGACGTCGGGCACGGGCGCGTTCGAGTCCGCGGTCGCGAACCTCACGTCTCCCGGCGATCGCCAACTCGTGCTCTCGGCCGGGAATTTCGGCGAGCGGTGGGCCGGGATGGCAAGGGCGTTCGACGCCGACCTCGTCCATGTGCGCCTGGACTGGGGCGAGATTCCGGAGCCGGACGACCTGCGCTCCGCGCTCGACGAGGCTGGTGACGTCCGGGTCGTGTATCTCACGCACTCCGAGACCTCGACCGGCGTGGTGTGCGACATCCAGGCACTCGCGGCGGTCGCCAAAGAGGCCGGTGCGTTGGTCGTCGTCGACGGTGTGTCGAGCCTCGGCGCCGTCCCGCTCGAGACCGACGGGTGGGGGATCGACGTCGTCGTCTCGGGCTCGCAGAAAGCTCTCATGTGCCCACCCGGAGTGGCGTTCACCTCCGTCTCTCCCGCCGCGCTCGAGGCCGCCGCGACGTCGACCTCGCCCCGATACGTCCTCGACTGGGAGCGCACGCGGAAGGCGCAGGCGAAGCTCGACGCGCCCTTCACGCCGGCGGTGTCGCTCGTGCGCGCTCTCGACGTCGCGCTCGGCCTGCTCCTGGAGGAAGGCCTCGAAGCGGCGTTCGACCGCCATGCCCGGCTCGGTCGCGCGTGCCGCGAGGGAGCGAAGGCGATGGGGCTCGAGCTCTTCTCCCCGGACGAGGAGCGTTCCGCAGTCGTCACCGCGATGCGGGCGCCCGACGGCGTCGACGCCACCGCCGTCGTCCGAGACCTCCGCGACCGCTTCGGGATCACGATTGCGAACGGCCAGGCGGAGCTGAAGGGGCAGATCTTCCGCATCGGCCACATCGGTTGGTTCGACGTGTTCGACATCACGACCGCCCTCGCGGCGGTCGAGCTCATCCTCGCCGACGCCGGAGCCGAGATCGAGCGCGGCGTCGCGGTGACACGCGCGCTCGAAGCCTGGGCCGAGCACACTCCCGTGTGAGCAAGGTTCTCGTCCGCGAGCAGATCGCGGAGGCGGGAATCCGGCTGCTGCGGGAACGCGGGTTCGAGGTCGACGTCGACGGCGACTCGCCGTTGACGGAAACGATCGGCGGCTACGAGGCGATCGTGGTCCGGTCGGCGACGAAGCTCACTGCCGACGTGATCGAGAAGGCGGAGCGCCTGAAGGTGATCGGGCGCGCCGGCGTCGGCATCGACAACGTCGACGTCGAGGCGGCGACACGTCGCGGCATCGTCGTCGCGAACGCGCCCGAGTCCACCGTCGTCTCCGCGGCCGAGCACACGATCGGGCTCCTCGTCGCGCTGACGCGCAACATCCCGCAGGCGCACGCAGCGCTCAAGCAAGGCCGCTGGGAGCGGAAGACCTACGGCGGCGTCGAGCTCGCGGACAAGACGCTCGGCGTTCTCGGCTTCGGCCGCATCGGCCAGCAGGTCGCGCGCCGCGCCGCAGGCCTGGGAATGCGCGTGGTGGCGTATGACCCATTCGTCGCCCCGGAGCGCTTTCGCGAGCTCGGGGTCGAGCGTCTCGACAACGTCGACGAGGTCTATGCGGCCGCCGACTTCATCACGCTCCACCTTCCGCTCACCGACGAGACGCGCCACGCGATCGGCGCAGCGGCGTTCGCGAAGATGCGCGACGGCGTGCGCATCGTGAACGCCGCGCGCGGCGAGCTGATCGACGAGGATGCGCTCCTGGACGCGCTGCGCTCGGGCAAGGTCGGCGGGGCCGCGCTCGACGTCTTCTCTTCCGAGCCGTATTCCGGGCCACTTCTCGAGCTCGACAACGTCGTGGCGACGCCGCACCTCGCTGCTTCGACGGAGGAGGCGCAGGACCGGGCGGGCGTCATCATCGCCGAGCAGGTCGCGGCGGCGCTCGAGGGCGGGCTTGTGACGAACGCCGTGAACATCCCCGTCATCGGCGCGGAGGACCTCGAGTACCTCGGCGCCTACATCCCGCTTGCGGCCAAGCTCGGGCGACTCGCGATGGAGCTCGCGGAGGGTCGGGTCGACGAGCTTCGCCTCTCGTACTTCGGCGGGCTCGCGCAGTACGACACGCGCCTGCTCACCGTCGCCGCGCTCAACGGCGCCTTCCAGGGGCGCTCCGACCAGCCGGTCAACTACGTCAACGCGCCCGTGATCGCAGCCGAGCGCGGAGTGGAGGTGCGCGAGGAACGCCGCCGCAGCTCGCGCGACTTCACCAATCTCATCCGTGTCGAGGCCGTGTCCGGGGAGGATGCACTTCGCGTCGCCGGCACGACGATCGGGAACGACGACCGGCTCTGGCTCGTGAGCGCGCTCGGCTTCGAGCTCGACATGGAGCTGGCGCCGCGCCTGGTGGTCTTCCGCTACGACGACGTTCCGGGAGTCATCGGGAAGGTGGGGACGCTCTTCGGAGCGGCCGGGGTCAACATCGCGAACATGACGGTCTCGCGCACGCGTCAGGGCGGGCAGGCACTGATGGTCCTCTCGATCGACACGCCGGCGCCTGCCGAGCTCATCGACCAGGTGCACGCCGAGTTCGACGATGCCCGCTTCATCTCGCTGGAGTGAGTTCCGCGCGCGCGGCGGCCTCTGGGTCGTCGCGCAGTTCGCGGTGATGGGCGCCGTCGCGGCGGCGTGGCTCGTGCCGCCCGCCTGGCCGGAAGCCGTGCGCGTGCCGCTGCGGTTCGCGGGTCTCGGCCTGGCAGCGATCGGCCTCCTGCTCGTGTTCTGGGCCCATTCCTCGCTCGGCGGCGCGTTCACGCCCTTCCCGCGCCCGCCCGAGGGCGCCGAGCGTACGGAGCGGGGCCCGTACCGGTTCGCGCGGCATCCGCTGTACGGCGGCGGGCTTCTGTTCTTCGGCGGCGTCTCCCTCGCGCGGAGCGTGCCGTCCCTCGTGCTCACGTTCGGGCTCGCTCTGCTCTGGCGTGCGAAGTCCATCGCCGAGGAGCGCTTTCTCGTGTCCCGTTTTCCGGACTACGGCGACTACCGGCGCCGAACGCGCCGCCGGTTCCTCCCGGGGATCTACTGATGTGGCCCGAGGAGGTCGAGCGCGTCGCGTCGTTTCTCCGCGGCGCCGGTGTCCAGGCACGGCTCGAACAGCTGCCCGACGGCGTCGACGAACCTCCCGGCCCCAGCGTCGCTGCCGCCGCGTACGAATGCGAAGGCCGCACGTTCGTCGCGCTCCACGATGCCCGCCGGACGCTGGAGGAGCGGAAGCTCATACGGGCCGCCGGTTGCGTCCGGCTCAGCCCCGTCCCGACACCGTCGTTCCCGTACGAGACGGCGAGGGTCTTCGTCGATCGGGGGCTGCTCGCGGAGCGCCTCGTCTGGGTCGAAGCCGGGTCTCCGCGGCACTACGTGGGCGTCCAGGCCGCGCATTTGGCGCGTCTCACACGATCCGAGACCGCGAGTCTGCTGAGGGACGAGGGCCTTTCGGGGGAGGTTGCCCGCACCCCTCACGGCTAGAATTCGAGCACCGGCCGAGCGGTCACCTTTAAAGGAGCGTCTTCATGCAGGAACTCGAGAAGATCTGGATGAACGGTGAGCTCGTCGACTGGGCCGACGCCAAGGTCCACGTCGGGGCGCACGGGCTCCACTACGGCTCGGGCGTGTTCGAGGGCATCCGCGCCTACGAGACCCCGAAGGGCAGCGCCGTCTTCCGCCTGACCGATCACCTCTCGCGGTTCCACGACTCGGCTCGCCTGCTCAACATGGAGCTGCCGTTCTCTCGCGAGGAGCTGCGGTCGGCGTCGCTCGACCTCATCCGCGCGAACGGGGTGCAGGAGTGCTACCTCCGCCCGATCGCCTTCTTCGGGTACGGCGAGCTCGGCGTCGCCGCGACCGGCAACCCGGTCGACGTCGCCATCATGAGCTGGCCCTGGGGGACCTATCTCGGCGCGGAGGGGCTCGAGAAGGGCATCCGCGCGAAGATCTCGACCTGGGAGCGCGTCGGGCCGAACGTCATCCCGCACGTCGCGAAGGCGACCGGCATCTACCTCAATTCCATGCTCGCCGTCATGGAGGCGAACAGGGCGGGATACGACGAGGCGATCCTGCTGACGTCCGACGGCTTCATCGCGGACGGCTCGGGCGAGAACATCTTCATCGTCAAGGACGGGACGATCTACACGCCCGATCTCTCCGCCTCGATCCTTCCGGGCATCACGCGCGACACGATCATCCAGATCGCGCAGGACCTCGGCTACACCGTCGTCGAGAAGCAGCTGATCCGCACCGACCTCTACCTCGCCGACGAGGCGTTCATGACCGGGACCGCGGCGGAGGTCACGCCGCTCCGTGAGGTCGACGATCAACCGATCGGGCCGCCCGGACCTGTCACGCTCGCGATCCAGCAGGCGTATCTCGACATGGTGCGCGGCAAGAGCGAACGCTGGTCTCACTGGCTCGAGTACGCGTCGCCCGAGCCGGCCGAAGCCACCGCATGACGCAACCTCAGCCGACGGCTGAACGGGAAATTCCACTTTCCCGGCCGTGGCTCGACGAGCGGGAGGAGGAGCTCGTCATAGAGGTGCTCCGGTCCGGACGCCTTTCGCTCGGCCCGTGGATCCAGCAGTTCGAGGAGCAGGTCGCCGAGCGGGTCGGCGCGCCGTATGCGGCAGCGCTCTCGAGCGGCACCGCCGGCCTGCACCTCCTGTGTCGCATCGCGAACCTCGGTCCGGGCGACGAGGTGATCACGTCGCCTCTCTCGTTCGTCGCGTCGGCGAACTGCTTCATCCTCGAGGGCGCAACGCCGATCTTCGCCGACGTCGATCCGATGACGCTGAACCTCGATCCCGCCGCGGTCGAGGCCGCGATCACCGAGCGCACGAGGGCGATCGTCGCGGTCGACATGTTCGGCTATCCCTGCGAGCTCGACGAGCTGCAAGCGCTCGCCGATCGGCATGGTCTCACGCTCATCGAGGACGCGTGCGAGTCGATCGGAGCCGAATACCGCGGGACGCCGCTCGGCGGACACGGCCCGTCCGCGGCCTTCGCCTTCTATCCGAACAAGCAGATGGCCACGGGCGAGGGCGGCGTCGTGACGACGCACTCCGAGGAGGAGTGGCAGCTGCTCCAGAGCCTCCGCAACCAGGGACGTGCCTACGAGGGCGGCGGGTGGTTCCACCATGTGCGCCTCGGCCTGAACTACCGCTGGACCGACGTCCAGGCGGCGATCGGCATCGCCCAGCTCGAGAAGCTCGACCGGATCCTCGAACTGCGCGGCGCAGCCGCCGCGCACTACGGCGAGCTGCTCGACGGCCTCGCCGGGGTGGAGGCGCCGAACGGCGACGATGCCGAGCACCGGCGCTCGTGGTTCGTCTACGTCGTGAAGCTCGACGCCGACCTCGATCGCGACGGCGTCATGGACGCTCTCCGGCGTGAGGGCGTGGCGACCGCGGAGTACGTGCCGTGCATCCATCTCCAGCCGTACATGCGCGAGCGCTACGGCTTCGCGGAGGGGTTGTGCCCCGTGGCCGAGGAGACGGCTCGGAGGACGATGGCGCTGCCGTTCTTCACGCAGATCGAGGCCGAGGACCAGGCCCGCGTGGTCGACGTCCTCAGCCGCGCCGTCGGCTAGGACGCGCCGTGGAGGTGAGGTCTACGACGAGTGTCGAGCCGTTCACGACGAAGGACGGGTCGACGATCCACGAGCTCCATCGCACGGAGCGGCAGAGCCTCGCGCAGGCGAGCCTCGAGGCGGGGCAGACGACGCAGCGCCACTACCACGCCGCCACCGAGGAGATCTACGTCGTGCTCGAGGGCTCGGGCGAGCTCGAGGTCGACGGCGAGCGACGCGTGGTGGGCACGGGCGAGGCCGCGCTGATCCTGCCCGGCGCGTGGCACGAGATCCGTGCGAACGAGCGGATGCGTTTCCTCTGCTGCTGCGCGCCGCCGTACTCGCACGAAGACACCTTCTTCGAGTAGCCGGCGCAACCGGCCGCCCGCGGGGATAATCCCGCTGTGGCGGAAGTGACCAGGATGATCTTCCTCGGCTTCGGCAAGTACGCCCGCGCCGACAAGATCTACGCCCTCGAGCCGCTGGGCGAGGGCGAGCGCGGCCACGGCCGCCGCACCCGGGTCTGGATCGAGGGGGTTCCCGACCCGATCGTCGCGTCGCGGACCGAGCGGACGATCCTCCACGACATGGGTCAGGACACTGTTGGCGGCTCGCCGATCGTCGACCAGGCCCTCGACCTCGCCGAGCGCCTCGCCGAGCAGACCGAGGCAGGACGGGTCGACCTCAACGACCTCGGCCGCCGCGCGCGCCGCCTCCTCCAGGCCACCTCGGCCCCGGAGGACTCGAAGCTCTTTTGACGGAGGAGCACGGGGTCTCTACGGCCGAGCGCCCCGGCTGGCGTCGGCGGGCGGCCCGACTCGCGATCGACACCACGCCGCTCCGGCGCTTTCCCTCGTTCCGCCGGCTGTGGTTCGCGCAGGGCGTCTCGTTCCTGGGCTCGGAGGTCGCATCGGTCGCCCTCGCATACCAGGTGTACCAGCTCACCGGCTCGACACTCGCCGTCGGCCTGATCGCGCTGACTCACTTCATACCGCTCGTCAGCCTCACAGTCATCGGCGGCGCGATCGCAGATGCCGTCGACCGGGGACGGCTGATGCTGATCCAGCAAATCGGCATGTTGCTCGGCAGCCTCGGCCTCGCCGCGAACGCGTTCCTGATGAACCCGCGTGTCTGGCCGCTGTACCTCTTCCAGTTCCTCATCTCCGCCTCGTACAGCCTCGGCGTCGGCGCGCAGCGCTCGATGACCCCTCAGCTCGTGGACGAGGCGAACTTTCTTCCGGCGTCCGCGCTGAACAGCGTGACGTCGCAGTTCGGGGCCGTCGGCGGGCCCGCGCTCGCGGGACTGCTGATCAAGTTCGTCGCGCTCGAGTGGATTTATCTCGCCGACGCCGTCAGCTACATCGGAGCGATCGTCGCGGTCGTCCTGCTCCCACGGCTCGTCGCGTCGCCTGACGCCGAGCGTCCCAGCCTGCGCACGATCGCGGCGGGCTTCCGCTACGTCGTCAGCCAGCGAGTGATTCTCGGGTTCTTTCTCATCGACACGAACGCGATGATCTTCGGGATGCCGATGGCGCTCTTCCCAGCGCTCGCCGCGAACGAGTTCGGGGATGCCTCCCTCGTCGGGTACATGTATGCGGCGCCGGCCCTCGGGGCGCTGCTCGTGTCGCTCCTGTCCGGCCCGCTGCGCCACGTGAGGCGCCAGGGCATCGGCGTCATCGTCGCTGCGACGTTCTGGGGAGTCGCGATCGTGCTCTTCGGGTTCGCGGAGCAGTTCTGGGTCGCGCTGCTGCTGCTCGCCTGTGCAGGGTTCGCCGACCAGATCAGCGCGATCCTCCGCTCGGTGATGCTCTTCACGATCACGCCGTCGGAGATGCTGGGCAGGGTCTCCGGAATCGAGTTCATGCAGGTCGCCGCCGCGCCGTCGCTCGGCAACCTCGAGGCGGGTGCTCTGGCGTCCGCGACGAGCGCGCGCTTCTCGATCGTGTCGGGCGGCGTCTTTTGTGTCGTCGGCTGCCTGCTGCTCGCGCTCGTCTTCCCGGCGCTCCGACGCTACGACTCGAAGGCGCCGGTCACCGTCCCGGCCTGATGCTGACGCGGGAGTTCTTCGAGCGGAGCGTGCACGAGGTCGCCCCGGACCTCATCGGCGCAACGCTCCTGTTTGCGCGCGCCGGCGGCCGCATCGTCGAGCTCGAGGCCTACGACCAGGAGGACCCTGCTGCACACGGGTACGGCGGGCGACGCACGGCGCGCAACGCCGTGATGTTCGGCCCGGCCGGTCACGCCTACGTTTACCGGTCGTACGGCATCCACTGGTGCCTCAACTTCGTCTGCGGGCCGGAGGCCCGGGCCGAGGCCGTGCTCATCCGTGCGCTCGAGCCGACCGTCGGGCTGGAGGAGCTGCGCCGCCGCCGCGGACTCGACGACCCGCGTGCCCTCTGCTCGGGGCCGGGAAAGCTCTGCCAGGCGCTCGGCCTGACGGGGGAGCATGACGGCCTCCCTCTGGACCGGCCGCCGTTCCGCCTGGAGCCACGCGACGCCGCTCCGGAGATCGTGACCGGCCCGCGGATCGGGATCACTCGCGCGACCGAGTTGTCGTGGCGCTACATGGAACAGGGCTCGTCGTACCTGAGCCGGCCGGCGCCGCGGCCGGCGGCTATCCGTGGCCGACGACGAGCCTGACGTGTAACCGTTCTGCCCCCGCGACGGAAGGCGGGGGCGTCTGGGCGAGGACGAGTCCGGACGGGCCGTCGGTGAAGCGATCGACGGCCGGGATGAATCCGCGGCTTCCGAATGCGCGCGCGCGCCTCGCGGAGCGTGAGCCCGACGACGTTCGGGCACGACACCGTGCTGGGCCTTCGCCAGCACGAGCGTCACGGTGTCGTGCGACGACGCCCGGCCCCGGCGCGGGAACTGGTCGAGCACGAGATCGAGGCGCTGCTTCGGCCGCGCGGGCTTGTAGACGATGTTCGGCGTCAGCGGCTGCGCGGCGAGCTGCAGCTTCGCCCGCGCGAGGCTGAGGCCGACGACCCGGGGGATCTCGACCTCGTTCACCCTGCAGTCGGCGGTCCGGCCGGGGCCGCGCCCGACGAAGTACGTCACGTACGAGGTGTCGCGGCATCGTCCGTTGTCGAGCTGAACGCGGCCGTCGCGGAACGTCACGCGCTTGGGATAGGAAGAGCGGTACGACGCAAAGGGGAACGACTCCGGATCGGTTCCTGCCAGCGCGAGTGTGCTGAAGGTCCGCCAGATCTCCGCAGGGAACGTGCCGCCGGCCACGGCCTCACCGTGGTAGTCGCTCAGCATCGGCACGAGCTTGTTCGGGTAGCCGACCCAAACCGCGGTCGCGAGTTGCGGCGTGTAACCGACGAACCACGCGTCACCGTAGTTCTCCGTCGTGCCGGTCTTGCCGGCCGAGACGCGGTCGGAGAGTCGTGCGCGCTTGCCCGTCCCCTCGAGGACGACGCGCTGGAGGATGCTCGTCAGCAGCGCGGCGTCGCTCGGCTGCATCACGATCCGGTCGCGCGGTGCGTTGTCGTCGACCAGGTCGCCCTCGGCGTTCCGCACGCGCGCAATGGCCCGGGGATGGTTGCCGAAGGCACGCCCGTCCACGCGTCTGCCCTGGTTGGCGAACGTCGAGAACGCGCGCGCCATCTCGAGCGGGCTGACCGGGTCGGCGCCGAGGCCGATGGCGAAGTACGGGTTCAGGTGCCGGGTGATGCCGAGCCGGCGCGCCGTCTTCGCGACGTTGCTCGGGCCGACGAGCCGCGTCAGCTGCGCGAAGATGCTGTTGTCGGAGACGATTGTCGCCGTGGTCAGGTCTGCGGACCCGAGGTACGAGTTCTCGTAATTGGAGACCGGCCAGTACTTGTCGCCGATGAAGATGGAGACCGGCTTGGACGCGAACGTCGTCGCGGGTGCGATCCCCTGCACGAGCGCTGTCGCGAGCACGAACGGCTTGAACGACGACCCCGCCTGACGTTCGCCCTGCACCGCCAGGTTGAACTGGCTCTGGCGGAAGTTGTCGCCGCCGTACATCGCGACGATCTCGCCGGTGCGCGGGCGGATGGCGACGAGCGCGGCCGAAGGGCCGGTCGGCTCCTTCAGGACGGCCTCGATCGCGCGGCGCGCAAGCTTCTGGAGCCTGAGGTCGATTGTCGTCTGGACGTTGAGGCCACCGCCGAAGACCTCGCGCGTCCCGTACTTCGAGATCAACTGCTGCTTCACGTAGTCGGCGAAGTACGGCGCCGGCCCCTGGATGCCGGGGAGGTGCACGTCCTCCGGCTTCGGCAGCGGCGAGCGGTCGGCGGCGCGGAGGTCGGCGCGCGAGATCTCGTGCTGGTCGAGCATCGCCTGGAGGACGAGCCGCCGCCGAGCGCGGGAGGTCTTCGGGTTCGTCACCGGGTCGTAGCGGGTCGGATCGGCCGGAATGCCTGCCAGGAGCGCCGCCTGGGGGACCGTGAGCCGTGACGCGGCCGTGTTGAAGTACGTCTGCGCCGCCCGCTGGATGCCGTAGGCGCCGTTCCCGAAGTAGATCGTGTTGAGGTAGGCGGTGAGGATCCGCTCCTTCGACCAGCGCTGCTCGAGCTGCCAGGCGAGCGCCGCCTCCTTGAGCTTGCGGCTGATCGTCCGCTTCGAGGTGACGCAGGAGTTCTTCACGAACTGCTGCGTGATCGTCGAGCCTCCCTGCACCACGCCCTTGCTCGAGATGTCCGCCCAGACGGCGCGGCCGATGCCGCGGAGGTCGACGCCGCGGTGCTGATAGAAGCGCTTGTCCTCCATCGCGACGATCGCGTGCTTCATGATCGGCGCGATCCCGTTCGCGTCGAGGAGGATCCGGCTTTCGCCACCGCGCAGCGTCGCGAGGATCGTGTGGTTGTCGTTCGCGTAGATGTGGCCGTCGACCTCGCGGGGCACCTTCGCGGGATCGCAGCTCGGGATCTGGCCGGCGACGGCCGTGATCAGGCCGAAGGTGAACGACGCCGCACCAAGGAGGAGAAGGATCAGGAGGAGGGCCGTGAGGCGGAGCTTGCGAATTCTCCGCCGGCGTCCATTCGTGCCGGACGCTCGGGCTTTGCGCTTTCGGCCCAGCAAGCGGCGGATTCTAGCTCTGGGACGCGCTCCTCACGGTGATCAGCGGCTGCTGGGTCGGGGCCGAGGTGCCGCCGTTCCGCTCCTTCGTCACCATCACGGTCGCTCCGGGGCCCACCGGTCGTTCGAGCGGTACGGCCACGAGCTCGCCTCCGTCGAAGAGCCCCGCGGGTCGAGGGGCGCCGCCGTCGGCCACCCAGGCCTCATATGTGCTGCCCGAACCGGCGTCGTCGAGGTTCCGCATGACGAGGGCCGCCTTGCCGTTGGAGCCGACGACGAGGGTGCCGTTCGGGAACGAGATCCGCTGTGAGGCGGGGTCGGCGAGCATCGCCGCCACCTGCCGCTGGCGGTCGAGTGCCGACCGGCTGCTGTCGAGCCTCCCCGAGAGGACGGCCGCCCAGATGCCCAGGCCGATCGCGGCGCACGCCGCGACGGCCGCCACCGCGCCGACCGCCTTGATCCAGCGCGGGTGCAGGGGCACGACGTTCGGCCGCTCGCGCGCGGCCTGCTGGAGGATCCGCTCCCGGAGCGCGGGCGGCGGCGCCGGCCCCTCCGGCACGTAGGCGAGCGCGGTCGCCGCCTCCGAGAGGCCGGCGAGCTCCTGGCGGCAGCGCTCGCAGCGGGCGAGGTGCGCCTCGTAGGCACGGGCCTCGTCGGGCTCGAGCGCGTCGAGCACGTATGCGGCCGTCAGGTCGTGAAGGGCGTCGGCTTCCATGCCGTCTCTCCTGGGCCGGGCTCTGCGAGCAGCTCGCGGAGCCGCGCAAGGCCGGTGAACATTCTGCTCTTGATCGTACCGACGGGTTGTCCGAGTCTCTCCGCCAGCTCGGACTGGCTGAAGCCGCCGTAGTAGGCGAGCTCGAGCGCCTCCCGCTGCTGGTCGGGGAGCTGCCTGAGCGCGGTCTGGACCCGCTCGCGTTCGAACCGCAGCCAGGCATCGTCCTCCACGGAACCGGGGGAGACGGGCTCGACGCCCTCGGGCAGCGTTTCGGCGCGGCGGCGGTTCTCCCGCCGCACGAGGTCGACCGCACGGCGGTGTACCAGCGTCAGGAGCCACGTGCTCGCCTTCGCCCGCTCTGGCATGAACCGGTCGGCGTTGCGCCACGCGGCGAGGAACCCTTCCTGTACCACGTCCTCGGCGAGCTTCTCGTCGCGGACGATTCGAAGCGCGAGCCCGTAGGCGACGCGACCGAACCGGTCGTACAGCTCGGCGAGGGCGGACTGGTCCGAGCGCGCCACGAGGGCGACGATCGCCTCGTCTGACAGGTGCGCGAAGGATCGCGCCATCGGCGGTGGAGTCTCGCCCATCCAGGAGGCATTCGCTGCGGTGCCGATTTCGGTTCGGCGCGGATGCAAGATGTACGCGATGCCGATGCCCCATCGCACCCAGATGCAGGTGATCAAGCGGCGCCTCGTCGGCAAGGACGGCGCCGAGCGCGTGAAGGAGCTGCGCCAGATCCTCGCGGACCTTCCGGGGTACCGCAGCGGGCCGTACGCCGACATCCGCAAGTGGGTGGAGGGCGAGCTCGAACAGACGCGGACGCGCAAGCGCGTCGTCCACCGCGACTCCATCTCGGTGCGCCGTGAAGGCGCTGCGCAGGTCGCGCTCGTCGGCCCGCCGAACGCCGGCAAGTCGTCCTTGCTCCAGGCGTTGTCCGAGATCCAGATCAAGACGGGCGACTACGCGTTCACGACGACGCGGCCGGTGCCGGCCGTCACGCCGATCGAGGGGGTGCTCGTCCAGCTCGTGGAGATCCCCGGGCTGATCGAGGGCGCAGCTGAGGACCGCGGCGGTGGCAGAGCGCTGCTCGGCGTCCTGCGCGGAGCGGACGCGATCGTCTTCTGTCAGGACGCGTCGTGCCCGGTTCGACGAGCTGCGGGTCGTGCGCGGAGAGGTCGAGAGCGCCGGGATCGAGAAGCCTGCGCTGCTCGTCGCGACGAAGGCGGACGAGGCGGAGCCTGACGCGTTCGAGCTTCTGCGAACGGCGTTCCCGGACCTCGAGGTCATTCCCGTGTCCGTCCTCGACGACGAGAGCCTCGACCGGCTCCGCCGCGCGATCTGGAAACTCACCGGTCTGATCCGCGTGTTCCTCCGCAGCGGGTCGGAGGCAGACGACGAGCCCATCGCGCTCGAGGCTCCAGCCACGGTGGCCGGCGTCGCGCGCGCCATCCACCACGAGCTCGAGGAAGAGTGTCGCGGCGCGCGCATCTGGGGGCCGTCGGCTCGGTTCGACGGGCAGCGTGTCGGCCGCGACCACGAGGTCGCGGACGGCGACGCGGTGGAGATCCTGACGCGCAACTGAACCGGTCCTGCGGCGGACGCGAATGAGCGCCGTTACGACGGCCAGCTGATTACCGCAGACCCCGACCGGCCGTCTGAAAGGAGCGACAGGACGATGCGGAAGCACGCATTCGTTCTCCTGGCGGCCGCAGCCTCGGTAGCGCTCATCACGGCGCTCGCGTCGCAGGGCGGGAGCCCTTCGGCGGCCAAGGGATCGAGCCACCGGGAGGCCCCGCTGACCGCGGAGGATCCCTCCACGGACAACACGGACACATACGCGTTCCGGAGCCCGGACCGGCCGGACACCGTGAGCATCATCTCCAACTACCTTCCGGGTGAAGACCCCGCCGCAGGGCCGAACTGGTACACGTTCTCGCCCTCCGCGCGGTACGTCATCTACGCGGACAAGAACGGCGACGGCAAGCCCGACGTCACGTGGCGGTTCAGGTTCAAGAACCGCGAGCCCGTCGCGTTCCTGCAGAACACGCAGCAGGAGTACACGGTCACGCGCGTCGAGGGGAACAACTCGCGCGTCGTCGGCAACGGTCTCCTGACGCCGCCCGACAACATCGGGCCCCGCTCGACGCCGAACTACCGCTCCCTCGCGGCTGCCGGCGTGCACGACCTGAACGACGGCTCGAAGGTCTTTGCGGGCCAACGGGACGACGGCTTCTTCGGCGACATCGGCGCTGTCTTCGACCTCGTGGCGATTCGCTCGGGCACCGGCGCATCCGGCGGCGGCAAGGACTTCTTCGCCGGCTACGCCGTGCACACGATCTCGCTGCAGGTGCCGCTGTCGCAGCTCGACAACGGCTCGAATCACGTGGTCGGCGTCTGGTCGGCCGCGGAGCGGCCGGTCGTGAAGGTCACGCTCGCGAAGTGGCGCGGGCGCACGTTCCTCAAGAAGACGACGGAGTGGCGGCAGGTCTCGCGGCTCGGGAACCCGCTCATCAACGAGGTGCTCATCCCGACGCAGCTGAAGGACAGGTGGAATGCCACCACGCCGGACAAGGACAAGCAGTTCGAGCAGTACTACTCGAGCCCGATCCTGGCGAAGCTGCTCAACCAGCTGTACCCGCAGTTCGGACCGTTTCAGGAGACGAACCGCACGGATCTCGTGTCGGTGCTCCTCACCGGGCTGAAGGAGCCAAATCTCAACTTCACAGGTGACACACGTGCGGACGAGATCCGGCTGAACCTCGGCATCGCCCCGACGGCGGCGGTCGGAAAGGGCAACCGCCTCGGTGTGCTCGGCGGCGACCTCGCAGGATGGCCGAACGGCCGTCGTCTCGAGGACGACGTCGTCGATATCGCGGAGCGCGCGGTCGGCGGGGCGCTGATCGGCCATCCGCTGCCGCTCGGCGACGGCGTGGACGCGAACGACGTCTCGTACATGAGCTCGTTCCCGTACCAGGCCGACCCGTTCAGCGGGTTCGACAACACGAAGGGTCAGCAGAAGCCCTAGTGGCCTCGACGCGGCTCATCGTCGGAGGGACGGCGGCGGTTCTCACCGCCGCCGTCCTCCTGTTCGGCGGGATCCTCTCGCGAGGTTCCGGCTCGGCGCCGGCCGGCGCCGATGCCGTGCCGGTTGCGGCGCGAGTCGACGTTGCCTCCGACCCGCAGCTCCTCCCGCGGCTCCAGGCGCAGGTCCGCGCAAACCCGAAGGACGTCCACGGGCTCGGCCTGCTCGGGCTGGCGTACGAGCAGCGTGCGCGCGACACGGGCGATTCGAGCTACTACCCCAAGGCGGAAGGAGTGCTGCAGCGCGCGCTGCGCCTGGCTCCCGACGACCTCGTTGGGACGAGCGCTCTCGGCGGGCTCGCGCTCTCACGGCACGAGTTTCGCGACGCGCTCGCGCTGGGCCGTCGCGCGGTGGCGCTCTCTCCTTCAACCGCGCGCGGCTATGGGGTCGTCGGCGACGCGCTCGTCGAGCTCGGCCGCTACGAGCAGGCCTTCGAGGCCTTCAACAGGATGGTGTCGCTCAAGCCGAGCGTCTCGTCCTACGCGCGCATCTCGTACGCGCGCGAGCTGCTCGGCGACGTTCCTGGCGCCGCGGCGGCGATGCGGCTCGCGGTCGACTCGGCGGTCGGGCAGCCGGAGTCCCTGGCGTGGGCGCACACGCAGCTCGGGAAGCTGTACGCAAGTCATGGACGCGTGCAACCGGCGGAACGCGAGGCCCGCGCGGCGCTGGTGGTGCGGCCTGCGTACGTCTATGCCCTCGATCTGCTTGCTCAGGTGGAGGTCGCGCGCGGACGGTTCGGGCGTGCGGTCGCGTTCGAGCGGCGCGCAGTGGATGCGATTCCGCTGCCGCAGTTCGTCGGGCTGCTCGGCGACCTCCACGCTGCGGCCGGCGACCGTGCCGCGGCCGCACGACAGTACGCACTCATCGGCGCGATCGAGCGCCTCTTCCGCGCGAACGGCGTCAGGGTCGATCTCGAGACCGCGCTCTTCGACGTCGACCACGGTATCCGCCTCCAGGACGCGCTTGCGCGTGCGCGCGCGGCTCGCGCGGCTCGGCCGTCGATCGACGGCGACGACGTCCTCGCCTGGGCCCTCGCGCGGAACGAGCGGTGTGCAGAGGCTCGTGTGTACTCCGTTCGCGCACTCAGGCTCGGCACACGGGACGCGACGAAACTCTTCCATCGCGGAATGATCGAGCGCTGCCTCGGCCGTAGTGCCGAGGCGAAGCCCTGGTTCCGCCGTGCGCTCGGCGTGAATCCGCATTTCTCGGTGCTGTGGGCGCCGATCGCGCGGAGGTACGCCGCGTGAAGAAGCTCGTGCTCCTCCTGCTCGCCGCCGCAGCGCTCGTGCTCCCGGCGGCGGCCGCCGCGCACCCGCTCGGCAACTTCACGATCAACCGGTTCAGCCGGGTCGAGACGGCGGGTGACCGTCTCTACGTGCTCTACGTGCTCGACCTGGCGGAGATCCCGACGTTCCAGGCCGGCAAGGTCGACGCGCCGACGTACGCGCGTCGCATCGCGCGCGGCGTCCGGCTGACGGTGAACGGGCGCCGCGCGTCTCTCTCTCCGGTGGAGTCCGCGCTCGCGCACCCGCAGGGTGCGGGCGGGTTGCGGACGACGCGGTTCCAGGTCGTCCTGCGCGGCCCGAGGCTGTTCGGCCGGAGCGACATCCGGTACCGCGATCTCAACTACGCAGACCGGCTCGGCTGGAAGGAGATCGTCGTCGGCGATGCCGGAAGCCGAAGCCGTGAGCTGCGCGCCTACCCCCGCGACCTCCTCTCGAGCCCTCTCGACGTGAGCACCATCCATACGAGCCTTGTCCCAGGGTCTGACCCTCGGACACGTCCGCACGTCGCACGCGGTTCGACCGCGCAGGCCCCGGACCGCGTTGCCGACTCCGGGTTCGCCGCGCTCGTGAACCGCGAGGAGCTCGGCTTCTGGGTCGTGCTCGCCTCGCTGGGCGCAGCGCTCTTCTGGGGCATGGCCCACGCGCTCTCGCCGGGGCACGGCAAGACGATCGTCACGGCATACCTCGTCGGTCAGCGCGGGACGCCTCCGCACGCGGCGCTGCTCGGCCTCATCGTCACGGCCACGCACACGATGGGCGTGTTCGCCCTCGGCCTTGTCACGCTGCTGCTCTCGCGCTTCATCGTCCCGGACGACCTCTATCCCTGGCTCAACCTCGTCGCCGGGCTGCTCGTCGTCGGGATCGGCGCCTCCGTGCTCGCCGCACGCTGGCGACACGGCGAGCGCATGTGCACGGCCACGCCCATCACCACCATCACCATCACGAGCACGGACACGAGCTGAGCCGACGCTCGCTCCTCGCGGTGGGCGTGTCCGGCGGCCTGCTCCCGTGCCCGTCCGCGCTCGTCGTCCTGCTCGCGGCGATCTCCCTCCATCGCGTCGGCTTCGGGATGCTGCTCGTCCTCGCCTTCAGCGCGGGGCTTGCGTTGACGATCACCGGGATCGGGCTTATCGCCGTTCTCGCACGCGGTGTCTTCCGCCGCGCGAGCTTCGACGGCAGACTCGTGTCGCTGCTGCCGGCGGCGAGCGCGCTGGTCATCCTCGTCGCAGGGATCGTGATGACGATCCACGCCGTACCGCACGTCACGTAGCCGCGGTGCGATACGTTGCCGCCCAGTGGCGACGCAAGCGCCCTACGGCTCCTGGGCCTCACCGATCTCGATCGACCTCGTCGCGAGCGACGGCGGCGTGGGCTTCGGTTACCTGGACATCAGTCCGGCCGGCGTGTACTGGACCGAGACGCGGCCGCAGGAGAGCGGACGCGCGGCGCTCGTCTTCAAGCCACACGACGGAGACCCGGTCGACCACGTTCCGGCGGGATTCAACGTCCGCACGCGCGTCCACGAGTACGGCGGCGGAGCCTGGTTCCGCGACGGCGAGGTCGTCTTCTGCTCCAACTTCGACGACAGCCGGCTCTACCGCATCGAGGCGCCCGACGCCGAGCCGACGGCGATCACGCCCGAGCCGTCGGAGCCGCACGCCTTCCGCTACGCCGACGGGCGCGTCTTCGCGGGCGGTCGCCTGATCGTCTGCGTCCGCGAGTGCCACGGCGACGGCGAGCCCGTCAACGAGCTCGTCGTCCTGCCGACCGACGGATCGGCAGAGCCCCGCGTCGTCGCCACGGGGCGTGACTTCTACGCCGCACCGCGGCCGAGCCCGGACGGCAAGCGACTCGCCTGGCTCGCGTGGGATCACCCGCACATGCCGTTCGAGGGCACGGATCTCTGCGTCGCGGATCTCGCCGACGACGGCACGCTCTCCGACGGGAAGCGCATCGCCGGCGGGAAGCAGGAGTCCGTCTTCCAGCCGGAGTGGGACGCGGACGGCCGGCTCCACTTCGTCTCCGACCGCACGGGCTGGTCGAACCTCTACGTGCACGAGGGCGGCGGCATCCGGGCACTGACGGACGAGCGTGCCGACCTCGGCTATCCGCAGTGGGTCTTCGACCTCACGCGCTACGCATTCCTCCCGGACGGTCGCATCGCCTGCGTCTTCACGCGCGACGCGATCGACGGGATCGAAGCTCCTCGATCCGAGCGACGGCAGCCTCGAGCGCCTCGACCTGCCGTACACGGGCTTCTACTCGCCGTCGATCCGGAGCGAGGGAGCCCGGGTCGTCGTTCCCGTCGAGTCGCCGACGGAGCCGACGGAGGTCGTCGTGCTCGACCTCGAGTCCGGGAGGGCGGGAGGTCATCCGCCGCTCGTCGACCGTCGAGCTCGATCCGGCCTACATCTCGATCGGAGAGCCGATCGACTTCGAGGGCGCCGACGGCCTCACCTCGCACGGGATCTTCTACGCGCCGAAGAACCCGGATTTCGAGCCGACTCCCGGCGAGCTGCCGCCACTCGTCGTCATGGTTCACGGCGGGCCGACCGCGCACGTCTCGACCGCGCTCGACCTCGGGATCCAGCTCTTCACGAGCCGGGGGCTGGCGGTCGTCGACCTCAACTACGGCGGGAGCACCGGCTACGGGCGCGAGTTCCGGGATCGTCTGCGCGGTCGCTGGGGCGAGGTCGACGTCGAGGACAGCGCCGCCGCCGCGCGGTATCTCATCTCGTCGGGCGACGCCGATCCGGAGCGCATCGAGATCACGGGTGGCAGCGCCGGCGGGTACACGACCCTTCTCGCGATCGCCGTCCGTGACGAGTTCGCGGCGGGTGCGTCCTACTTCGGCGTCGCGCAAGACGTCGGCCGCCACCA
>CAVYYY010000009.1:0-535767 GCA_963772855.1 uncultured Actinomycetes bacterium
GTCGCGCGCTCGATAGCAGCATCGGTGATTGAGTAGCGCATCGCGACGCTCGCGTAGTCTACATCGCCTTCGCGCCAAGCTTCCGAGAGATCACCCTGCAGAAGCTTGATGTCGGAGACTTGATTGACCACGCCTTCACTTGCGTTACGCGCAAGCTGTTCAGAGAAATAGTTGTAGATTTCTGGGGTTGCGAGCGCGCGCAGCTTGTTCATGTCTTCCGCGCCGTAGGCCAGCGAGACGTCGGTCAAGATTTTCTCGAAGGCGTCATAGTCGGTCGGGCCGATGGTGGCTTTGCCGAGCCCGAAGCCGCCCATTGCACCACCAAGCGCGCCACCGAGACCCATCCCGGTGCTGCGAGGAGCCGCTTCAGGAGAGGCCACGGAAGGCGATACGCCAGCATTGCTGCCCGAATTCGAGGGCGGCGCTCCACCAACATCGCGCAAGTTCGGTCCGCCCGCAGTCGCGAGTCCTTGCCGGCGCTGCCACCAGTTCCAGATCAAAAAGGCTACGCCCGCCACCAACGCGACCTGCACGAGCAGGCCGAAGATCGAGGCCAGTCCGCCGAGCCCGCCCAGGAAACCATGGCCGAGCAGCATGCCGATCAGGCCCGCGCCGAGGAAACCTGCGAACAATCCACCGATCAGGCCGGGCCGATTGAACAGGCCGGAACCGAGTCCGGTTTGCCCCGTGCCGGTCGTCTGCCGCGCCGGCGTAGCGGCTTGTGTCGCAGAGCGTTCGACCGGCCGCGCCTGATTGGGTGCGGTCTGTGTCGTCGGTGGCGCCACGTTGGTCCGCGACCCGCGGCTGCCGAAGCTCGATCCGCCACTCGGCCGAGCCTGCAATTCACCGATGATAAGGATGAGAGCTGCGAATACGGCACATATCGCAATGAATGGGCGCGCAATAAGAGGACGAGTCATCGTTTTCTCCCTCAGCGGAAATCGCGCTCGAATTTGCATGGCGGCGCGGTTGCTGTAAATATGGTCGCCTATTTGGCGTAAATAAAGACCAAAGCAGGTCCTCGGTTGCGTCAATCAGCCGCCGATTTATTTGCCATATTGTGCGTCCGTGACCTTCTCAAGCCATTCGACATGCTTTCCGTCGAGCGCCTCTTGCATGGCAATATGTGTCATCGCCATGTCGGGTGCGGCGCCATGCCAGTGTTTCTCCCCAGGCGGAATCCAAACCGTATCGCCGGCGCGGATTTCGCGGATCGGGCCGCCCCATGTTTGCACCCGCCCGGTCCCGGCCGTCACGTGCAGCGTTTGACCGAGCGGATGCGTGTGCCACGCGGTCCGCGCGCCCGGCTCGAACCGCACCCAGGCTGAACGGATCCGCGCGGGCGCCGGAGCCTCGATGATCGGGTCCTGCCAGACCGTGCCGGTAAAATAGTCCGCCGGCACCTTGCGTGACTGAATCGAGCCGCAGGGATGAATGTCCATGAATATCGATCCTTGATTGGGTCTTCTGGTTTGCGATGCCGCGAACGTATCCGCGCCGCGTTTCACTGGAAAGCGTTTTGTCGAAGGTGACGGAATGCGTTGGCCGACGGAGCCAACGGCCAGATCGTGACGCTCCTGCGCGAGACCGGCGAGGTTGTCACGGCCTCGGGACACCACGGCCGCCGCGCGCAAAAATTCCTGCGCGTGCAGTAGGACTGTTATAGGATGCGGATGGCGTGCTGAGGGAGATAGTAATGCGTACGAAAGTGTTTGCGTTGGCCGTGCTTGCGTTTGGGCTCTTTTCGTCAAGCGCACACGCTCAATGGTACGGCGTGACCGGAAACTACAGGGGCGGCCTGATCCCCTGGTCGCCGGGCATCGAACGCGTCGCGGTGAAAACCGCCGCCGAACACTGCGCCGCTTACAACAGAGTCGCCTACATCACCGGCCCGAACCGCGGCTACGGCAACTACATCAGCTTCACCTGCTATTTCGATCGCCGATACGACCCGCGCAAGAGCGGCTGGTTCTGGTGATCGCGCAGCGCGCGACGGCGCCTCACTGTCGCTAGGGTCGCACGCCGATCGGTGCGCAATTGCGCCGGCCTGACGACATGCAGTCGTCGGCCTTGCGGGCTGCGACCATGCCTTCGACCAGCCAGACGCCGATCCCGATCAGCAACGCCGCCGCGACCAGAAGAAAGATATTCGCGGAACGGCGGTCGCGCTCTTCGGCATCGCGCTCGGATTTTTCTGGATCGGGGCCGCCGCTTTCAGCCATGGGCACGCCAGTGACGGTCAGCCCGCCATCGTTTCCTTCACCGCAGCGACCAACTGCTTGAGCGTGAACGGCTTGGGCAGGAAGGAAAACTGCTGGCCCTCCGGCAGACTCTTCTCGAACGCCTCCTCGGCGTAGCCGGACACGAAGATGATCTTCAGATCCGGGCTGCGCTGGCGCAATTCTTTCAGCAGCGTCGGGCCGTCCATCTCCGGCATCACCACGTCGGACACGACGAGATCGACCTTTCCGTCCTTTCGATTGAAAATTTCCAAGGCCTCGACGCCGTTGGCGGCTTCGAGCACGCTGTAGCCGCGTGACTTGAGCCCGCGCGCATTGAGCGCTCGCAAGCCGTCCTCGTCCTCGACCAGCAGGATCGTACCCTGCCCCGTCAGATCAGCGGCGCGCGATGCCTTCTCGTCGGATTCGGCCAGTGCGGATGCGATGCCGGGCGCCTCGACCTGCGGCGTCGCCTCGGCGATTTCCTCGGCGGTCGGCACGTGGCGCGGCAAGAAGATACGGAACGTCGTGCCGCGGCCAATCTCCGACTTCGGAGACACGAATCCGCCGGTCTGCTTGACGATGCCGTACACGGTCGAAAGGCCGAGCCCGGTCCCCTTCCCGACTTCCTTCGTCGAGAAGAACGGTTCGAAAATCTTGTCCATGATCTCCGACGAAATGCCGGTGCCCGTGTCGGCGACCTCGATCAAGACGTAATCCGCCACCGGCATGCCCTTGTAGGCGAACTGCGCGCTCTCACCCGCCGGGACGTTGGCCGTACGCACGTTCAGCTTGCCGCCGTCCGGCATGGCGTCGCGCGCGTTGACCGCGAGATTGACGATCACTTGCTCGAGCTGGGAGATATCGACCTTGACCTGCCACAGATCTCGGCCATGCCTGACCTCGAGTGCGACCCGCTCGCCCAATAGCCGTTTCAGCAGCATGCCGAGGTCCGAAAGCAAGTCGCCGAGATCGAGCACCTGCGGCCGCAGCGTCTGACGCCGCGAGAACGCCAGCAATTGTCGCACCAAGCTCGCCGCCCGATTGGCGTTCTGCTTGATCTGCAGATGTCCTGGAACGACGGATCGGTCGGCTTGTGCGCGCTGAGCAGAAAGTCGGCCGCCAGCATGATGGCCGACAGCACATTGTTGAAATCGTGCGCAATCCCGCCCGCAAGCTGGCCCACCGCCTGCATCTTCTGCGACTGCGCGAATTGCTGCTCCAACGACCGTTGGCCGGTGGTTTCGAGCGCGTAGACGATGGCCGCCTCGCCGTCGCGCTCCTCTTCCTCGACTGCGGACACATAGAAGCGGCCGAACCGCTCGCCCTTGCCGCCGAGCGCCGCATCGACTGGCACGATGTCGCTTCTGCCTTCGGCCGCTCTGCGGATCGCCGCTTCGAGCGACCCGCGATCGCGGTCGGAAACGACCGCCAGGATCGACGGCGCTTCGCCTGCGTCTTTCAATAATTCATGGAACATCCGCGCGAACAGCGCATTCGAGCGCGCGATCTTTCCGGTCTTGTCCACCGTCCCGATCGCCATCGGCGTATTGTGGAAGAACCGCATGAAGCGCACTTCCGCCGCGCGCTGCGGGTCGGCCGCCTCGCCGCGTCCGCGATTGAGCACCAGCGTGCGCGAAGCGCCCGGCGTACCGTCCGCGCCGAAGGCCACTTTGTGATAGAGCCGCACCGGGATCGAGCGCCCGCCGCGCGTGCGAAAATCAAGATCGAGCAGTTCGGTCTTCACCTCGCCCGGCGCAGCCGCGAGTGTGGTCAACAACGCCGCGCCGTCCCCCGACACGATTTCGGCAAGCCGCAAGCCACCGGAGCCGACCTGCGCGAGATCGTAATCGAGCCAGTTCGCGAGCGTGGCGTTGAGATAGGTGATGGCACCGTGCGCATCGACCGAGAAGAAGCCGGCGGGCGCGTGGTCGAGATAATCGATCGCGTGCTGCAGCTCCTGGAAAATATTCTCCTGCCGCTCGTGGTCGCGCGTGACGTCGGCGACCGTCCACAAGGTCAGATCGGGATCGCGATTGGGATCGCCGAGCGGCTGCACGCGCAGCCGCAGCCAGCGCAACGGCGCGCCCTTGAACCCGGAGACGCGGACTTCCTCCTGCTGGCGGCGCCCTTCGGTCGCAGCCTTGCGCAACCGGTAGACCACCTCCGACATGTCCGGATCGCCGATGAACGCCTGGGCGATCGATCCCACCTCTTTATTGACCGCCGATGCGTGAGTGAGGACCTTCGGCCGCTCGATCTCCTGCGCCTGGATGAGCAGCTGCTGAGCCTGGAGCTGATCGAGCCGCACGGTGCCGAGCTGCACGGCGAACACCGCCTTCGACGTGGCGTCGGACGCGCTCGCGGCCTGCCGCCGGATCGCGTCGATCTGCGCCTGGTCCGCCGCGATGCGATCCTGGAGCCCCTTCGTCTTGCGGTTCACGAACGGCGAGAGCTTGTCCACCACGATGTCGGCGAGCGCATTGGCCGCGAGCTGCGTCCGCCGGCGCCCGGGCCCCTGGACGGTGATGCGGACGAGCGGGTTGGCGGTCGTGCGAACGGTGCTGGTGCCCGCACCGCTCGAGATCGTGGCGGTCGAGACGCGCCCGCGCAGGAGGGAGGGACGGATCCCGGCGATGGTGGCGGCGCGCTTGATCGAATCCTCCGAGCGCGCGATCGTCGAGACCGTGGCGGGCTGCGCCTGCGCACCCTGCAGCTGGACGTTCCCGATGATGCTGTACGAGGCGCCGAGGTAGACCGTCGCGCTCGCCTTGTAGACCTGGCGGCCTCCGATCGAGACGAGATAGCCGATCAGCGCGCCGAGGAGCAGCCCTGCGACAGGCAGCCACCAGCGCGCGAGGATCGAGCGCCCGTAGCGGCCGAGGTCGACTTCCTGCTCGGCGTCTGGATCCGCATTCCGCGCGCTCACGGCGCGGCGACTCTAACCGAGGCCCATTCCCACTGGGCGCGCAAGCCGTCCTCGAGCGAGGTCGTCGCGCGCCACCCGAGCTCGCGCTCGATGCGGCCCGTGTCCGCCGAGGTCCGGCGCACGTCTCCGGCCGCGGCCGGCTGCTCGACGAGCTCGAGCGAGCGCCCCGAGACGCGCTCGAGCGTCGCGATCGCGTCGCGCATCGTCGCCTCGGTCCCGCCGCCGACGTTGTAGAGCGCACCGGCGGGAGATCCGTCCATCGCGGCGATGGTCGCGTCGACGCCGTCGGCACGTACGTGAACGACCGCGATTGGAGGCCGTCGCCGTAGAGCTCGAACGGCGTTCCGTGCGCGAGCGCGTCGACGATACGCGCGAGCGCCATGTCCGGCCGCTGGCGCGGGCCGTAGAACGTGAAGTAGCGCAGGACGACGGCGTCGAGCCCGAACCCCTTCGCGTACGCATGGGCAAGCTGCTCGCAGCCCCGCTTCGTGATCCCGTACGGGGAGATCGGCCGCAGCTCGAGCTCCTCGCCGGTCGGATACGTCTCGGCGTCGCCGTACACCGACGACGACGAGGCGAAGACGACGCGGACGCCGGCCGTCGCGGCCGCCTCGAAGACGCGCCGCGACGCGAGCAGGTTGCGCCGCGCGTACTCGTCGAAGACGTCCCCGAAGCTGCGGACGCCCGGCTGCCCGGCGAGGTGGAAGACGCCGTCGACGCCGTCGAGCCGGAGATCCTCCGCCGCGAGGTCGATGCGCTCGACGTCGAACGCCGACGCGTTCTCCTCCTTCAGCGCGACGTCGTAGTAGTCGGTGAAGCAATCGACTGCCCGGACGTCGTGGCCTCGAGCCGCGAGCGCCTCGGTGAGGTGCGAGCCGATGAAGCCCGCCGCGCCGGTGACGACGTACCTCATTCGGCGGGCGCGAGCGGCTTCAGCGTTCCGTCGCCGTTGCTCGTGAGGCTGATGTCCGAGAAGAACCGCGTCATCACGATTCCCTCCGTGAAGTCGCCGAGGCGCGGCTCCGGCCGTTCGCCGCGCGCGAGCGCGAGCGCGAGCTCCGGGTAGCGGCCGCCGGCGGCGAGGGGCAGCGGAAAGCCGCCGCCGAAGCGCGTGTTGATGTCCGTCAGCAGGTGAGTCCCGTCCTCCTCGCGGAAGCACTGGATGTTTGCCGGGCCGACGAGGTCGAGCTTCTCCGAGACGTCGCGCGCGAGCTCGATGAGCCGCTCGTCGCGGATCGACATGCCCTTGATCGACTCGCCGCCCTTGGACTCGATCATCGTGCGCGGGATCGCGTTGAGGCAGCGCCCCTCGAGGTCGCAGAAGACGTCGATGGAGAACTCCTCCCCGCCGAGGCACGACTGGACGATCGAGTCGACCGGCGTGTAGCCGAGGAAGAACCCGAGCTGCGCGCGGTCGGCGGCGCGGTAGATATGGCGTGACCCAAACCCGTGACGCGCCTTCACGAGCAGCGGGAACTCCGCGTCGTCCGGAACGCCGTTCGGGAGCCACGTCGGCGGCGACGCGATTCCGCGCTCCTCGAACAGGACGTGGGCGAGGTACTTGTCGCCGAGGCGCTCGACCGTCTCAGCGTCCGGAAGCAAGACCAGGGCGCCGAGCTCGTCGCGGTTGCGCGCGAGGATGACCTGGTCGAGGTCGGTGAGTGGCACGACGAGGCGCACGTCGCGCTCCTCGACGAGCCCACGCAGCGTCTCGACGTAGTCCGGCTCGTCGATACGTGGAACGAGCGCGCGGTGGTCTGCGTGGTAGAGCGCCGGCGCGAGCGGATTCGCGTCCGTCGCGACGGTGATGGCACCGGCGCGCCGGAACGCTCCGACGATGTCCACGCGCTGTCCGGCGCACGTGAAGAGAACGGCGGTCACGGCGCTCAGTACAGCAGGAACGGCAGGCTCGCGAGCGCCGAGGCGACGAGCACGACAGCCGCCGCCACACGGGCTCGGCGGGGGAGCCTGTCGATCGCGTAGCCGAACGCGATGGCCCAGGCAGGTGCGGTCGTGAGCATGTAGCTCGCCTTCAGCACGTCGCCGTCCGGCGTCGGATAGCTGACCGTGAAGTAGAGGTAGCCGAGCAGCCCGAGACCCGGAAGCAGCGCCGTGGCGAGGCGGGGCGGAGCGCGCAGCGACCGGACGAGGAGAAGCAGCCAGCCCGCGACGGCGAGAAGCGTGGGCAGGAGGCCGAGGACGCTCTGCAGCGACCGGTTCCCGCGCCACGCGCCGAAGTAATCGCCCCAGACCTCGCTGTACGTGGTCGGGATTGCCTCGTTGCGGAAATGGGGGCGCATCGGATCCGTGATGACCTGCGGCAGCCCGAGGTCGACATAGAAGCTCGCGGGCCTGCGCTCCCACACCGGCTCGTCCTTCGTGGGACGGTCGAAGACCGGATCGCCGTACTTCACCGCCTGGCGCACGTACCACGGCGATGCGACGATCGCCGTCGCGACGACCACGACGAGAAGCGGCCGCCACGCGCGTGCCGCCACGAACGCGAGCACGACCGCGCCGAATGTCCAGAGGGAGAACGCGCGGACGAGCTGGCCGAGGCCGAGTACGACGCCGGTCAGGGCAGCGAGCTCCCAGCGGTAGTCGCGGCGGCCGAGCATGCGCGCGGCGAGCCACAGCGCGACCGCGGTCAGCAGCATCGAGAGCGGCTCGGGATGGAACATCGCCCCGACGCGGACGACGACCGGCAGGAAGCAGAAGAACGCGAGCGCGGACAGCTGTAACCATGGCCGCCGCGGGAAGAGCTCCCGGGCGAGCAGCCAGACGACGCACGCGGAGGCGACGAGGACGAGGACGTTCAGGAACTGGCCGAGCTTGTGCGGGTCGCCCGGGTGCACGTGCTCGCCGACCACGGTCGCCGCGCCCGCGAGCGCGTAGAACACGGGCGGCGTGTAGTACTCGCTGCGCGTCTCGGGCCCGGGAATGCGACCGTGGTGGATCAGCAGGTCGGCGTACTCGCGATGCTGGCGCACGTCGTACCCGGCGCCGCTCGGATACCTGTACGCGTTCCAGCCGGCGACGAGCGCGAACGCCGCGATGATCGCGACGGCGGCGAGCTCAGGCCGGAGGCGCAAGCTCGAGCAGCAGGTCGCGGTAGCGGCGGACGGCGACCGAACGGTCGGCCTCTCGCTCGACCCACTCGCGGCCGCGGGCGCCCATCGCGGCGAGGTCGTAGACGCCGTCGTGTGCGTCCCGGATGGCGCGCGCGAGCAGCTCCGGCCGGCCGGGCGGAACGACGATGCCGCAGCCGATGCGCTCGACGACCTGGGCCGTCTCGCTCTCCGCGTCGGCCGCGACGATCACGGGCCGGCCGACGGCGAGGATCCCGTAGAGGCGGCTCGGCACGACGTAGCCGGCCAGGCCCGACGCGAGCCCGACGACGTGGACGTCCGCGGAGGAGAGCGACTGCGGCAGCACGCTCGCGCGACTGGTAGTAGAGGAACTGGACCTGGTCGGCCTCGTACAGACGCGGCGAGCTCGACGAGCTCCGCGTGCCGGGCACCCATCCCGATGATCATGATCCGGAGGTCGTCGAGGTCGCGGAGGAAGGACGCCGCGCGGACGAGCGAGTCGAGGTCCTGCGCGTGCCCGACGTTGCCGGAGTGCATGACGACGAACTTCGTGTCGAGCCCGCCGTTGCTCGCCCACGGGTTGTTCTTTCCCGAGCGGCGCGAGCCGCGTGCGTGTCGACCCAGTTCGGGATCACGCGCAGGCGGTCGGGCCGGCGCGCCCTTCTCCTCGAGGCGCGTGCGCATCGTCTCGCCGATCGCGACGACGCGGTCGGCGCGCCGGAGGTAGAAGCCGACGAGCCCGCGCAGCAGGCTCATCAGCGCGCGGTTCTCGAGCCGCTTCAGCTGGACCGCGATCTCGGGGAACACGTCCTGGCTGATGACGACGAGCGGGACGCGGTAGCGCCGCGCCACGAGCAGCGCGACGTCGGCGACGATCGGCGGGTCGGTCATGCAGAGGACGACGTCGGGACGCGGGCCGCGGAGCCCCTCGAGCAGCGCGCTCGTGAGGTAGGTCGCGTAGTTCGAGGCCCGGGAGAGGATCTTCGAGCGCTCGAAGGAGGTCGAGGGACGCGCACGATCTCGACGCCGTTCTGGACGGCGTGCGCTGGCTCGTCCTCGTGCCCGTGCAGGACCGCGGTGACGACGCGGACGTCGATCTCCTCCGCGAGCGCCTCGCAGAGCTCCGTGAGCAGCTGCGCCGTCGCCTCGACGCCCGGCCAGTAGTACTGGTTGAGGACGAGAAGGCGCGGCTTCGGCGAGCCCGGCATGGTCGGCAAGGCTAGGGCACTACGCTGACGCAGTGACCGTTCCACCGCTCCGCATCCTCTTCGCCGCGCCGGTCTGGGCGCCGTCGCGCGCGTTCGGCGGGCCCGTGGTCGCCGCCGGCGAGATGGTCCGCCGCCTGGTTGCCCGCGGCCACACGGTGGACGTGCTGACGACGACGATCCTCGACCTCGAGTCGCGGCCTTCTCCGCGCTCGTCCGTCCGCGTCGTCGACGGCGCCACGCGTCCGCTATCTCGCGACGCCGCTGCGGTACCGCTGGATGGGGATCACGCCGACGCTTCCGGCCGCTCTCTCGCGAACCACCCGTCCCGACGTCGTCCACGTCTTCGGCTTTCGCGACCCGGTGACGACCGGCGTGGCGGCGTGGTGCCGCCTGAGGGAAGTGCCCTACGTCTTCGAGCCGCTCGGCATGTTCGAGCCGCGGCTGCGGAAGGTGCTGCTGAAGCGCGCGCTCGACGCGACGCTCTACCGCGGCGTCGCGCGCGGCGCAGCGGCGGTCGCCGTCGCGTCGGAGCGCGAGCGCGACGCCGTCGTGGCGTGCGGCGTGGACGAGGCGAAGGTGCACGTGCGCGGCAACGGCTTCCCGGTGCCCGAGGACATGCCGACCGACGGCGACCTGCGCGCGCGTCTCGGCATCCCCGAAGGCGCGCCCGTGATCCTGTACGTCGGACGGATCGCCGCCGGGAAGGGCATCGAGCACCTGATCGAGGCGGCGACGCGCGATCCCGGAGGCGCACGTCGTCGTCGCCGGCCCCGACGACCGCCACGGCGTCTCGACGGACGGGCCGAGGGTGCACCAGCTCCCGATGACCGACGACCCGCCGAAGGCGCTCTACCCGCAGGCGGACGTGTTCGTCCTCGCCTCGGCCGGCGAGAGCTTCGGCATGGTCGCGGCCGAGGCCGCGGCCGCGGGCACGCCCGTGATCGTCTCCGACCGCTGCGGCATCGCGAGCTTCTTCGAGGACGGCGAGGCGATCGTCGTTCCGTACGAGCAGGACGCCGTCGTCGATGCGGTGAGGCGCGTGCTCTCCGACCCCGAGCTGCGCGCGCGCCTCGCGCGCGGCGGCGTCGCAGCGGCACGGCGGACGTCGTGGGACCACGTGACGACGGTGCAGGAAGAGATCTACGCCGAGGCGGCCTCGCGCACCGCTTCGACGAAGGCCTCGACCGAAGGCTCGTAGCCCCACGCGTCGACAAGCTCCCGCGAGCGCTCGCCCATCGACCGACGCAACGCCGCGTCCGACGCGAGGCGCGCGAGCGCCGCGGCCGCACCGGCCACGTCCCCGCTGCGCGACGAGGAAGCCGTTGCCCTCGTGCTCGAGGAGATCGTGGGCCGCGCCGACACGGTCGGAGAGCACGAGCGGCAGGCCCGACGCGGCCGCCTCGTTCACGACCACGCCCCACGTCTCCTGCGAGGAGAGGAGCGCGAAGACGTCCGCGCGGACGTACTCCTGAGCGAGCGCCTCCTCGCCGAGGTCGCCGCGGATCTCGAGCCGGACGCCCAGACGGTCGGCCTCGCCGGAGAGCGATCGCGCTCCGGGGCCGGAGCCCGCGACGACGATCCGGAGGCGCGGATCGTCCGCGGCCGCGACAGCCCGAAGGAGCGCGTCGAGACCTTTCTCCGGCACGAGCCGGGCGACCGAGAGGACGACGACGTCCTCCTCGTCGATCCCGGCGCCGGCGCGCAGCTCGTCACGGCGGGCCGAGAGCTTCTCTGCGCGGTCGCGCCAGGCGTCGACGTCGACGGTGTTCGCGAAGACGCGCACCCGCTCGGGAGACGCTCCGCGCGCGACGACGGACTCTCGCGCGGCGCTCCCGACGACGAGCACGCTCGCGGCGCCGCGGACGAGCCTCGGAACGACCGTGCCCTTGACCGCCTTGCGCCACTGCGCTCTCGGCCCGAGGTCGTGGCTCTCGACGAGGAGCACGTACGGGATCCGGTGCGCGCGGCTCCAGGCGATCGCGCCCTGCGCGGCATACGTGCTCCAGCCCGAGACGACGAGGACGTCGGGGCGAGACTCGCGAAGCGCACGCGCGATCCCCGGCGTCACCGGATAGTCGTGGCGGAGGACCGCCCGCACGCCCGGGCACGCGCACCCCGCGCAGGTACTGCGCCGCGTGATCCGTGCTCGACCGACCACGTGCGGCCGGCCACCGTCCTGCCGGCGTAGATCACCGACAGGTCGACCTCGGGTCGCCGCGCCACGCGGTCGAACAGCGGCGACCGGTACGGCGTGGGCTCCGGCGAGACGACGCTCACCCGGATCCGCCGAGGGTCTGACCCCGAGGGGTCTGACCCGATCCGAGCCGGCCGAGCCACGCGGCGGCGTCACGACGCTCGCCCGGCGCGCGGCGGCGACGGTGCGCCCCTGCACGGACCGCGCGGAGCGCGTGGGTCGGCCCGAGGCCGAGCGCGTGCTGGGGACGACCGGCACGCATGACCATCCGGGCCGCGATGTCGCGGACCTCGGTGTCGCGTCCGTGACGTGACTCGAAGGCCCTCAGGAGCGCGAGGAACGGCCCGGCATCCGCGTCCTCGCCGAGCCCCACGAGCCGCGCCGTCTCGGCCTCGGCGCCGGAGAGACCCGGCGCGACCTGCGCGATCTCACGGAGGGAGACCTGCGCAGCGAAGCTCGCCTGGAGGTCGCCGCGACGCGCCGTCGCCTGTCCCGCATGGACGCGCTTCAGCACGAGCGGCTCCGTGAGGTTCGCGCCCTCGGCATGGCGCAGCAGCCGCGTCCAGAGGTCGTAGTCCTCGCTCTCGAGGAACTCCGGGTCGTAGCGCAGCCCGTGGGCGTCGAGCACCTCGCGATCGACCAGCACCGTCGGATGGAAGACGGGCGAGCTGAACAGCGAGAGCCACCGCACGCCGAGCGTCCCCGACGGGCTCACGTGGAGCTCGCCGGGCCGGAAGTCGACGAGATCGAGCACGGCGGAGCCGAGCAGCGCGAGCGCCGGCTCGGCGCGCATCCGCTCGAGCTGCAGCTCCAGCCGCCGCGGGTGTGCGACGTCGTCGGCGTCGAGCCGCGCGACGTACCGTCCGGCGCTTCGCTCGAGGCCGCGGTTCAGCGACGCCGCCAGGCCGAGCTGCTCGTCGTTGCGCAGGGTGACGACGCGCGGGTCGTCGAGCGCCGCCAGCGCGGCCGGCGTCTCGTCCGTCGACGCGTCGTCGACGACGACGAGCTCCAGGTCGTCCAGGGTCTGGCCGAGCACGCTCGCGACGGCGAGATCGAGGAAGCGTGCGTCGTTGTGGACGGCCAGCAGGACGGAGACGAGCGGCACGGCCGTTAGCGTACGACCGTGACATTCGATCTCGTCGTCGCGACGGTCGACCGCGTCGCCGAGCTGGACCGCCTGCTGACGTCGCTCGACGCCCAGACGCACCGCGACTTTCGGGTCCTCGTCGCCGACCAGAACAGCGACGACCGGGCGGCGCGCGTCCTGTCTCGGCACACCGGGCTCGAGATCGAGCGATTCCAGACGCCGCCGGGCTTGTCCCGTGCCCGAAACGCCCTCCTGCCGAGCGTGAGTGCGGACGTGGTGGCCTTCCCCGACGACGACTGCGTCTACCCACCCGATCTGCTCGAGCGTGTCACGGCGCGCATCGAGGGCCTCGACGGCGTGACCGGGCGCGAGCCGTGGTGGGACAGCGAGCCCGCGCGACTCACGCGCGAGAACGTCTGGAACCGGGCGATCTCGTTCACCATCTTTCTGAGGAGCGCTGTCGTCCAGCGGATCGGGCCGTTCGACGAGCGGCTCGGCCTTCCGACGTCGTCCGGGGAAGAGACCGACTACCTCATTCGCGCGCTCGACACCGGCGCGCGGATCGACTACGACCCTGATCTCGTGGTCGACCATCCGCGCAAGCGAGTCGATCTCGCAGCAATCGGCGCCCGTGACGGCGCGAGCGTCGGCTACATCCTTCGCAAGCACCGTTACCCGCCGCGGACTGTCGCGCGCATGCTCGTCCGCCCCGCAGGCGGAGCCGTCGTCGCGCTCGCGCGACTCGACCGCGATCGCGCCGGCTTCCACCTCTCGACGCTCCGAGGACGCATGCTCGGCTACCGCTCGTGACGGACAACCGCTGGACGGCGGGCCGGGTCGCGCGCGGTGTGGGCCGCTGCGTCCGTTCCGCCTTGGCAAAGATCTGGGTCGACGGGTCAGCGGGCGAGCTGCGCGAAGAGCTCGCCGTGGCGGTCGAGCCAGGCCTCTAGCGCGAAGCGCTCGACCGCCGGGCGCGCGCCGCGGCCCGGAAGCGCGGTAGGTCGGCGAGCACATGCGTGACCGCGTCCGCGAGCGCCTCGGCTGCCGGCGGCTCGTCGCGCTCCCAGCCGTCCGGATGCGGGACGCCGATCCCGGCCTCGTCCCCGACGAGCTCGACCGTGCCGCCGCTCGCCGGGTAGACGACCGGGAGACCGCAGGCCATCGCCTCGATCACGGCGCTCGGGCACGGATCCTTCACCTTCGTGTGCAGCAGGACGTGCGCACGTCGCAGGAGCGCAGGCGCGTCGCGCTGCGCGTACCGGCCGGTGAGCTCGACGCGGCCACGCAGGCCGAGCTCGTCGAGGAGCGGCTCCGGGTCGGAAACGAGCCGGCCGCTCACGAGCAACCGCGCGTCGGGCTCGGACTCGAGGACGCGCGCGAACGTCCGCAGCCCGAGCTCGAGCCGGTACGCCTGTGTCTGGTCGCCGCCGAGCAGGAGGACGGGACCGTCCGGACGGCGGCTCGTCCGCCGGCGTGAAGCGCTCGACGTCGACGGCGTTGTAGAGGACCTCGAACGTGCCGGCCGGATGGTCCGAGGAAGAGGTTCGACGACTCCCGGCTGAACTCGCTCTGGTACAGCACGTGCGTCGCGGCGAACAGCGCGCGGCGAAGCGGGCGGTTCAGCGCGTCGGTCTCGTCGCCGGCCCACCCCGGGTACGCGACGCCGTCCTGGTTCACGACGACGGGGATGCGGCGCCGCCGCGCGAGGTGGAGGAGCGGGTCGAGGTCGCGCGGGAGCGCGGTCGAGCCGAGGTAGAGGATCGTGAAGTCGGTCGGCCGGTTCGGCCATCGCGCCGCGAGCCGCTGGAACTTCGCCGTCCCGCCCGCGACCGGCTCTCCCTCCGCGGGGACGACGTCGTGGCCGTAGAACACGCGCACGCCTCTCCCTCTCCGCCGCGGCACGAGCAGGCGAGCCCAGCGCGACGCGGCGCGCGCGTAGCGCCCGACCCGCGCGCGGTCAACCTGCACGGTCGACGAATCCCTTCAGGAGCTCGCTCCACCGTCCGTCGAGGCGCTCGTCCGCGTTCGCCTCGGCCGTCGCGCGTCCCGCACGACGAAGCCGCGCGCCGAGCTCGCGATCGTCGTGGACGCGCTGCACCGCGTGCACGAGCGCGTCGACGTCGTCGACGTCGGCGAGAAGCGCGTTGTCGCCGTCCACGCCGAGCTCCTGCGCCTGCCCGACGCGCGTCGTGACGAGCGGCACGCCGGCGGCCATCGACTCGAGCACCGCCTTCGGCCCGCCCTCCTGACGCGAGGTCACGAGCGTGACGTCGAGCGCGTGGTACGCGCGGCCGAGCTCCTCGCGCGAGCCGCAGGACCGAATGGCGATACGGCACGCCGATCCGCTCGAGCTCTCCCTTGACGTAGCCGCGCGCCGGCCCCGTGAGCAGGACGTGGAGATCGGGAATCGACTCGCGGAGGCGCGCCACGACGGCGACGAGGGTGTCCGGCCCCTTCACGAGCTTCGGCTCGAGACCCTCGTCGAGACCGACGCCGTCCTTCAGGAACGAGCCGGCGACGAAGGCGGAGTCCGGGAGGCCGAGCTCGCGCCGCGCGGCCGCCCGCGACGCCTCGTCGACGAGGGGGAAGTGGTCGAGGTCGACGCCGATCGGGATCCGGAAGACCTTCTCGCGGGCGACGCCGGCCGACAGCACGAGCTCCTCCATCTCCGCGTGCGTGACCTGCACGCGGTCGACGCGCGACGCGTTGCGCGTCAGCGCCTCGTGCGCGCGGTCGAACTCCGGATAGCCCTCCGTGCCGGGCCGTCCCGTGGAAGTAGCTGAGGCCGACCCGGTGCGAGGACTCGAGCCAGCGCGGCTGCAGCGCGTCGAAGTGGTTGTGCTGGAAGACCGCCTGTCCGCGCCGGAACCGCAGCAGCGCGTTCGAGCCGACGTCGATGCCGAGGCGCTGCGCGGTCGCGACCAGGCGCGCACGGTCGTCGTCGATCGACCAGCCGAGACGATCGCCGACGACGTAGAGCGTCATCCGCGCAGGACGCCGAGGTAGCGGTCGGCGACGTCTGCGAGCGAGGGAACGCGAATCGCGGCGCGGAGACGGTCATGCTCGTCGCGCAGGCGAGAGAGCACGCCCGGCAGCTCTTCCGCATCGTCGAAGCCGATGCCCGCGTCGCCGACGAGCTCGGGGTGTCCACCGCTGCGGCGAAACGCAGCCGGCAATCCGCACGCAAGGCCTTCGAGCAGCGCGTTCGAGCACGGGTCGTCGAGGCTCGGCGCGAGGAACACGTCCTGCGCGCGCAGCAGGTCGGCGAGCTGCTCCGACGGCAGCGGCCCCACGACGCGCACGTTGTCGACGCGCGCCTGCGTCCTCCCGGCGAACGTCAGCTCGTAGTCGTCGAAGTCGAGGTTCGCGTCGAGCCACTCGAGCACGTCCGCGCCCTTGCGCGGATTGTCGGACCAGCTCGTCGCGATCACGCGAAGCCGCCGGCCCGCGAGCGGCTCGCGCTCCTCGGGTGGGTGAGAAGATCGACGGGTCGACGGTGTTGTGGATCACGACGGGATCGCGGAGCTCGAAGCCGAGCTCGCGATGCTTCTCGAGGCTGTAGCGCGACTGCAGGATGGTCGCGCTCGCGAGCCCGTTGACCTCGACGATGCGCAGGTCGGTGCCGTCGTCGAAGCCGCGATAGACGCCGATCGGCCCGTCGACGCGATGGACCATCCGCACGCCGTCGCGCGCGAAGCGGCGCAGGCGCGCGAAGTCGAAGTTGAAGGAGTTGTAGAGGCAGCGCGCGAGTCCCGCCCGAGATGCGGTTGAGCTCGACCGAGAGGTCGCGCCGCCGCAGCTCGCCGACGAGCGCGAGCAGGAACTGGTTGCCGCCGCCGTACGGCGGCGCGTGGAACTCGTGGAAGACGGCAAGATCGGCGCGCGCGCGACGCGACGTCAGCCAGTCGCGCTCAGTCTCGGCACGTCGAGAGAGGGTTCTTACGAGGGCTCGCGGTCCCATGTCGCGGACAGAATCTCCCACAGGACGTCGGTGTACCGCTGCCACGAGAGCTCTCGCACGACGAGCTCGCGACCACGACTCCCCAGCGATCCAGGGTCGGCGAGTGTCTCGAGGAGCGCCTCTTCGAACTCCTCGGGGTCGCCCGGCTCGACCAGGCGGCAGTTGATCCGGTCTTTCAGCCCGTACCCCTGTGCGATCGCGTCCGTACGCGAGACGACAGTCGGCTTTGCCAACGCCATCGCCTGAAGAAGGACTGTTGTCGCGCCGCTGTAGCTGTTGCGGCGCACCGGCAGAGCCACGACCCGAGCCGCCGCCAGCCGGTCGCGTACCGCGTCCAATGATAGGTCCATCTCGAGCGACGTTGGCGGGGACAGGCAAGTGCGCGGGCATGGGCCGACCTCGTGACGACGTGGAAACTCAGCTCGAGTCGCCGCGCCGCCAGTCCGCCAGAAGGCCGAAGTCGCGACGCGGATCGGCGCCGATCGAGACGACGTCTACGTCCGGGTCGAGTACGCCGGGCTGAACGCGTCGACATCGACGCCGAAGGGCACGAAGTCGATCGCCGGCGGGGGACCGAGCCACTCCCGCAACCAGTCGGCCTCGCTTTCGGCGTACGCGACGATCGTGCTTGCCCGCGCAGTGCGCTCGAATAAGTCGGCGATCAGCTGCTCGCGGAGCTGCATGAGGCGCTCCGGCAGACCGATCGCGACGTAGACGAGCGGGGGACGGACGAGACCGACGCGCTTCAAGAGGACGAGCGGGATGCCGACGGTGTCGACGTCGCGAACACGACGTCCGCGCGGTTCGCAATGCGCAGCGAGGCGAGCGTGGAGGCGAAGTCGCCGCCGTAGCCGCCGATGACGGACAGGACCCGATTGACGATGCCCGACGCCAACCGGGCCCACAACGGCGCCGCAGCTTGCTCGAGGTTGTGCCGAACCTCGGCTCCGTGCGCTCGCATCTCGTCGAGCCCGAAGAGCCGGTAGCGGTCGAGGGCTCCCGGCGACTCGAGCGCAGCGCGCCGCTCCGGCGCGTCCCGGAACGCGAAGAAGATCGATGGCACTAGTGCTCCTTTCGCAGCCGGAAGACGAGCCGTGCGATCTCGGTGCCTTGCTCGTTCGTCTCGGTGTGGGGCGGCTGCTCCTCTGCCAACAGCTCTTCCGCGATCCGGGGCCGAAAGACCTCACGGAGCTCGTCAAGCCCGGAGAAGACGATGCGGTCCGCGGCGCTCGCTTGAACGCGAACCGGAACCTCGAGTCCGACGACCGCGCCGTCACGCGCGACACGCGCGATCTCGCTCGCCACGCGGTCGACGTCGTACGAATGCTCGAGCACGTGCGACGCGTAGATGACGTTGAACGAGTTGTCGGGAAAGCGGAGCTCGTGCATGTCCATCACGAGGATGTCGTCGCGCTGCGAAAAGATGTCGATGCCCATCACGTCGTCGAATCCTCGCGCGCGGAAGCGATCGAGCTCGAGGCCGTTGCGACAGCCCACGCACAGAACCCGTCCGCCCACCGGCTGCCGGCTGGCGACCTCGTTGATAAGCGTCACTGCACCGAGACCTGGATCGGTTTCTCGTTTCGACAGGGTCCGGTGCAGCTGCGTCGCCAGATAGTCGCGGTACTCCGGCGGCTGCCGTTTCGCGAGCCTTCGTCGCAGGACGAACCAATGCGGAATCTCGCGCAGGCGGCGAGTTGCCGCTCGCAGGCGCGTGCGGATACTGGGGCGCCGAATGCGCATCCGGCGATCGTACGCGGCGCGGGCCAGACCGGCGCCTCGTTTAGCATCGCGCACGTGAACGAGACGAAGGTCACCCCCTCGAGGCAAGGGGTCGTCGAGGAGCCTCGCTACGACGAGGCTCATCTTCAGCCGGAGCGGCGAACGGTCGTCATCCGGCCCGCGAGCCGTTGGCCGCACCTCGACGTCCGCGAGCTCTGGCACTACCGCGAGGTCGCACTCCGGCTCGTCTGGCGCGACGTCGTCGTTCGGTACAAGCAGACCTTCCTCGGCATCACCTGGGCGCTGCTCGTGCCCGTGATGACGACCACCGTCTACGTGGTCGTCTTCGGCAAGTTCGCGAACTTCCCCCACGGAAACACGGCGTATCCAGTCTCACCGCCGCCGGCGTGATCCCGATGCAGTACTTCGTGTCTGCGCTGACCTCGTCGAGCACGAGCCTCGTCTCGAACCTCCCGCTCGTCACGAAGGTGTACTTCCCCCGCATCTTGCTGCCGCTGGCGTCGGTCGTCGTCCCACTCTTCGACTTCATCATCGGCTTCGGAGTCCTGCTGGTCGTGATGGCCGTCTACGGGACCTGGCCCGACAGCTGGGCGGTCCTGCTCGCCCCAGCATTTCTGGGAATGGCGCTCGTGACGGCGCTCGGAGTCGGCTTTCTGCTCTCCACCTTCACCGCACGTTGGCGCGACGTGCCCTACATGATCCCGGTTTTTTTGCAGATCCTGCCGCTCGTCTCCGGCGTGATGTATGCGCTCGATCAGATCCCTGAAAAGTGGCAGTGGATCTTCTCACTCAACCCCATGGCAGGCGTGATCGCGGGCTGGCGCTGGGCACTGCTCGGGGAAGCCGAACCGAACTGGGGTCAGATGACCGTGAGTGTGTCGGTCACGGCCCTCCTTTTCCTTCTCGGTCTGGCTGTCTTCCGTAGCTTCGAACCCCGTTTCGCGGACACGATCTGATGGCGCTCGCGATCGAGGCACAGAGACTCTCAAAGCGCTACCGCATCGGCCAGATGCAAGCGGCCTATGGGACGCTGCGCGACTCCGTGTCGCGCACTGCTGCCCGCCTGACCGGACGCGAGGAGGCGCAAGCCCGCCAGGAAATCTGGGCGCTGCGCGACGTCAGCGTTCGAGCGTCCGTGAAGGCGAGGCGCTCGGCGTCATCGGCCGCAACGGCGCAGGCAAGTCCACGCTGCTGAAGGTGCTCGACGCGCATCACCGAGCCGACCGACCGGCCGCGTGGACATACGCGGCCGCGTCGGCAGCCTGCTCGAGGTCGGCACCGGCTTCAATCCCGAGCTGACCGGCCGCGAGAACGTCTTCCTGAACGGCTCGATCCTCGGCATGACGCGGCGCGAGATCGAGCGCAAGCTCGACGACATCGTCGAGTTCGCCGGCAGTCGAGACGTTCCTCGACACGCCCGTCAAGCGCTACTCGAGCGGCATGTCCGTGCGGCTCGCGTTCGCCGTTGCGGCGCATCTCGAGCCCGAGATTCTGCTTGTCGACGAAGTGCTCGCCGTCGGGGACGCCGAGTTCCAGCAGCGCTGCCTTGGGCGGATGGAGGACTTCAGCGGCACCGGGAGGACCGTGCTCTTCGTCTCGCACAACATGCAGACGATCAACCAGCTCTGCGACCGCGCGATCTGGATCGACGGCGGCACGATCATCAATGATGGTGATCCGTCCGAGGTAGTCACGCACTACCTGCACTCTTCCCACAGCAGCGGTTCGCAGATTTCTTGGCAGGACGAAGAGTCTGCGCCCGGTGACGACCTTGCGCGGCTCCTTTCGGTGAGGGCAATCGACGAGGACGGGAACACGATTGAGGCGGTTGACGTTCGCGATGCCGTCGGGATCGAGATCGGCTTCCGTGTTCTTCGCAGCGGCCCCCCAGTTTTCGCGAAGATCAGAGTGCACGATCGGCGAGGGGACATCGCCTTCAATGCAATGGACATCGCACCTCGCGCTCGCGAACCTTCAGTGCCGGGAGTCTATCGGGCGACGGCATGGATCCCGGCCAACTTCCTGAACGAGGGAACGACTTCCGTTGACGTCGCCGTCTGCACGCTGAACGCGCCAAAGCTTCACCAGCGCGCACAGCGTTACGAGGCCGTTTCGTTCACCACCCTCGATCCCGGTGACGGTGACAGCGCACGTGGCCTCTTCACCGGTCAGATGAGCGGAGTCGTGCGACCGCTGCTTGACTGGTCAGTTGAACGCGTCGATTGACGCCCCTGTGCGCGGCAAGGCCGAACTCCGACGGTTAATCGTCTTCCGATTCCACAAAGCTCCCGGCGTGTGCCGAACCAGGGTGGCCCTCCTGCGCGCGCTGAACCCAGGCGTGCCGATCTATGGCCTCTTCGGCGGGTCAAGCTCAGCTCTCCGCGCCGTCGGGAGGAAACTTGTGGGCCTGGACGCGCTCTTCGTTTCACGCGAAGGCGCCCGATGGAACTGGCAGCACAGTGACCTTGTCTTGGCGGCGTGGTACCGCGAAGTCGGGTCGGCGCTCGACTTCGATGTCGTTCACCTGATCGAGTGGGACTTGCTCCTACTCGAGCCGCTGGAGTCCCTCTACGCCTCTGTCCCGCATGGAGCTGTTGGGCTCACTGCGCTCACTCCGACTCCCGAACTCGAGCGGGAGTGGACCTGGTTGCGAGATGATGAGCCCCGCCAAGAGTGGGAGAGGCTCCTCGAGTGCGTGCGTGTTGGATGGGGATACGACGGGACTCCATACGGATGCCTGGGTCCGGGCCCTTGCTTTCCGAGAGCGTTCTTAGAGGCGTACGCAGGAATCGACCCGCCTGTGCTCTGCAACGACGAGCTGCGCATACCGTTGTTCGCGCAGATCTTCGGCTTCCCCCTTACGGACACACGCCTTCGCAGTCCCTGGCGCGGCGAAAGGGAGCATCCGTTCTTCCACTTTCGCGGTCGAGAGGTTGAGGTGAGCGTGATCCAGGCAGAGCTCGCAAGGCCGCACGGCTGGCGCGCATTTCACCCGGTACGCGGCGGCATCGATCCAGACCTCTTCTTGCGCGGACGTGATTAGCGCTTCACCAGGGCGTATCAGGTCAGCGCGTGGCGCTGTGCGTCGCTCAACGCAACGCCGTTACTCGGAGCGAAAACGTAGTTCCGCTCGGACAGCGACTTCAGTGACGCCGGCGAGTCCCACGTCAGCGTCGCCAGCACACGGGGGTTCTCCTTCGCGAACCCGCCGCGGTGGAAGCCGGACGTGTTGCAGAAGATGATCGTTCCCTTCTCGCCGGTGAAGGTGACCGAACGCCCGTTCACCCGCTCGGCCAGCTCGCCCTCCGGCGGATAGTTCTCACCGAGCGGACGCCAGGGCCAGAACTTGTCGAGCTCACCCCCCGGTGCGCTGCGCGGCACGTACTCGAAGGGGCCCGTCTGCTCGTCGACGTCGACGAGGTAAATGAACGCCTTCAGCAGCCGCCGGTCGTTGAAGTCGCGATGCCAGCGTTGGGACGAGCGGCGTTCCTCGCTCCCGGCGGGAGGCGTGTACCAGACGTCGACGTACTCGAGCTTCGACAACATCTCGAGATACGCGTTGGCGAGGTCGAGCAGCCGCGGGTGAACGCCGAGCCGGAGCCACGGGTCATCGAGTCCGAGCTCGACCCCCCACGAGTATTTCCGGATCAGGAACTCCTTGCCCGCCCTGCGCCGCAGCTCGGCCTCGCCGCCCTTGCGCTCGGCGGCCAGGCCCGACTCCGTCGCTTCGACGAAGCGTTGTGTATCGGCCTCGAGCTCCTCCCAGACGGCCGGATCGGGGACGAGCTCGGAGAACGGCAACGAGGCGTAGCCCTCTTCCCTCAGGCGCTCGAGCACGCCCCGCTGCACGGCGTCCAGCGTGGGCGGCGTCTGCGTGTAGCGGCGCCTGCTCGCGCGGTTCGCGAGCAGCCGGTCGTGAACCTCGTACGTCGCCACGACGCCCCTACGTTCCAGGCCGCTCGCCACGCGGTTCAGCCGCGCGGCGAATTTCGTCCGCGTTCGATGCATCGACCGCCAACCCTAGCGTGAGAGGAAAGGCGTCGCGTCGACCGTCACGCGCTCGCCGCGCGTGTACCACTCGCGCTTCCAGCTCGTGCCTGCAGCCACAGAACAGGGCCGGCGGACGAGCCGCTTCAGCATCCCGACCGAGCCGCGGTCGTACTCGCCCGACTCGTCCAAGTTCAGCCGTGCGTGGTCGCTCTCGTCGGTCGAGCGCCGGAGAAAGCAGACGTGCAGGCAGCGAAGAGGGTCGGTCTCCCAGGTCGTGTTGTCGGCGAGATCGCACCGCGACTCCCACTGCTGTCCGGGCTTGAACACGGCATTGCCCGCCTGGAGCGGGTCCCGGGCTCTCGGTCCACGACTCGAGGGCGCCGAAGTTGAAAAGCTTCGTCACCGGACGCGACGGCGGCGCGAGCCAACCAGACGCGACACCTGCGTCTGCATCTAACTCGTCGCAGTTCAGCACGTGCGCCTTGACCCGGAACACGTCGCTGTGGGCGCCATCGACGATGTCCCGTTTGAGCCTGGCGAGTCCTTCCGGGTCGTAAAGCTCATCCCCGTCGACGCCGAGGACCCAGGTCCTCGAGCCAGCGTAGGGCGCAAGGAGCCGGTGCGCGGTCGCCGAGTTGCTGGAGCGTCGGACGTCCAGGTGGTCGAACTCGCGGGCGAGCGACTGGAGGATCTCCCACGTCCTGTCCGCCGACACGTGATCGACCGCGTGGATGCGGTCGCAGAACTCGGCGATGTTGCGAATCGATTGCTCGACGAAGACCTCCTCGTTGCGGACGAGGACGCTGCCGACGATCTGCGTCATTGCTCCTCGAGGGAGAGCAGCCGCTGCTCGAGCCCGTCGAGCTGGCGCTGCGCGCGGACTGCGTAGGCGTCAGTGAGGACGTCTGCTTCGCCAGCGTAGGCAGCATCATCCGAGAGTGTCGGCGGCGGGAGGGACAGCGGCTCCACGCGTTCACTCGGCAGCGAGAACCGACGTCCGGACGCCTCGGTCGCGAGACTGCGCAGCACGTCACGGAGGCGAGTGTCGATCACGATCGTTCCCTCGGCAACGCCGCGCGCAATCGCCTGGCCATCGACGCACGAGCGATTCGTGCTGCTCGTCGATGCGTCCGCCGCGCAGCGCGTCGTACCCCTTCAGGTGATAGCCGGTACCCGAACGCTCGATGTGCTTTGTGAACGCTTCTCCCTGGAGCTCGACCTTGCGCATCCATTGGGCACTGCGAACGGAGCGGGAAGTGCAGGATCTCGATCGGATGCCATGTCCTGAGCGGCCTGAGTGGACTGTCGGCGAGGGCGTGGTTGCCACGGCCCACGATGACCTGTCGGATCCGCACGGTGCGCCACCTTGACCACCGGTCGGTAGAAGCTCGTCGGGTCGTTGATCGGCGCGTGCTGCGACAGTCGGACAGTCATCCGCTCGGCGAACGAGCGCGCCGTCGTCCGGGCGTCGGCACGAAGGAGCGCCAGAACGCCTGCACGATTCCGTACGTGGTCGGGCACGGCCGCGAGCACGTCCTTCAGCGAGCCGCCGCGCGGCCACCAGAACTCGTCGGCGTCGGTGTTGATCACCCAGTCCGCGCCGAACTCCGTCGCCGCGAGCGCGCGCCATCCGCGTGACCCATTCGCCCTGGCGAAGGCCCTCGGCCGGCTCGCGGATGAGGTGGAGGACGCCGTCGCGCTCGTACGCACTCGAGGATCTCCGTCGTGCCGTCGTGCGAGTTGTTGTCCGTCGCGATCACGAAGTCGGCGCCGGCGTTCAGGTGGAACGCGACCTGCGCGTCGATGACGTCCGCCTCGTCGCGCGCGAGGACGGTGACGACGAGCTTCATGCACTTCGGACGAGTGCGGCGAAGCAGCCTCTTCGCGGCGCCTCGCAGCTTGCCGCTCGATGCGCACGCTCGGACGCCGCTCGACCGTGAGCAAGCCGCTGTTCGAGCGTGTCGAGCCGCCTCTGCAGACGAACGAGGTCGGCCTCGCCGAGCGCCGCCACGTCGACGGCGTAGGCCGCCTCGTCGACCACGGTCGGCCGAGGGAAGGTGAGCTTCTTCCCGTCACGGAGCGCGCGAAGAGCATCGCGAAGGCGCGTGTCGATCGACGAGCGACCCGTCCTGGAGACCACGCTCGAGCGCATCGTCGTCGACGACGAGCGACTCGTAGACCTGCTCGGCTCGGCCCTCGGCAATAAGCGCGCGGACCCGATCGTAGTAAGGGCTCGGGGTCTGGCCCGGGCCTGTCTGCTGATGCGAGTACTTGTGCTCGCTCTGCTCGATGCTGCGCACGGGGAAGTGGAAGAACTCGATCGGATACCAGCCGCGCAGGGGAATGAACGGTGAGTCGATCAGGCGTTGCGCACCGATCGAGACTTTCACGCCCGGGTCGGCGCGGTGGATAATTTTCAGGTTCGGCCGGAAGAGACTGCGCGGATCGTTGATCGGCGCGGACGCGGACATGCGCACTGTCATTCGCTCGGCGAACGCCGACGACTCGTCACCCGGCCGCGGCACGAAATGGCGCAGCAAGGCCCGGACGATGCCGTAGCGCTCTGGAATTGAGGCGAGCACGTCCTTGAGGGAGTCCCCGCGCGGCCACCAGAATTCGTCGGCGTCGCTGTGGATGACCCAGTCCGCGTCGAACTCGGTCGCTGCGAGCTGCCCCATGCGCGTGATCCAGTCCGCCTGCCGCAGGTACTCGCCATCCTCGCGGATGAGATGGAGCTGGCCCGTCTTTGCGTACGACTCGAGGATCTCGGTCGTTCCGTCCTCCGAACGGTTGTCGGTCGCGATCACGAAGTCGACACCGGCGTTCAGATGGAACGTGATCTGCGCGTCGACGATGTCGGCTTCGTCCCGGGCAAGCAGTGTCATGACGAGCTTCATCGCCAGGACCACAGCCTAAGCGGCGGATTGCGGTCGAGCGACGGTCGCCAACCGGGACGCAGGACGGCGGCGCCGAGAATGACAAGCGTCGCGACGAGCGCAAGGCCGAGCTTGCGCGCATCGCCGGCCGGCCACGCAGCCTCGCCGAGCGGCTGGAACGCAAACGGCACGAACCAGAGCAGCGACAGGCGCGGCCGGGTCAACGCGAGCGGCACCAGCAGCAGGAGGAAGTAGTGCACCCAGACGATCGGCGACGCTGCGAGGGCGGCCGCGAGCGCCAGGGTGAGCGTCGCCACGTCGCGGTTGCGCACCGATCTTGCCGTGTCACGCGTGACCCACACTGCGGCCGCGAGGAGCACAACCGTCACGAGCACCGCAACGACTCGCGCTGCGAGCAGCGGCATGTGCGCACGCACGCCGAGCGCGACGACGGAGTACGAGGAAGTCGACTCGTCGTTCGCGAGACGCCGCAGCAAGCCCGGGTAGTCGCCGATGCCGGCGAAGCCGATCGCCGCCCAGCTGACGAACGCGAGCGTGAATGCGAACGCGACGGCGGCGGCGGCGGCTCTCAGGCGCCGCGTGATCGCGAGCCAGAACGCGAGCGGCCAGAGAAAGAGCTTGAGCACGATTGCGCCGCCGACTGCAGCGCCGGTCCGCAGCGCGTGGTCGCGCCAGTGCCACGCGGCGGCAACGGCGAGTAGAAGCAGCGGCTCGATCGTCCCGAGGTCGATCGAGCTGCGCGTGGAGAGGAAGACGTAGACGAGCGCATAGCAGCGCCAGTCGCGCAGCTCGAGCAGCCAGAGCGCGGCTCCGACCATCACGAGGGAGAGCACGGTCCAGACGAATCCGGCTGCCGAGCCGTCGAGCGGATGCAGCGGGGCCACTAGCCACGCGAGGACCGGCGGGTACGCGAACGTCTTGTCCGCGTCGTAAACGTACGGCGAGGCGCCGTCCAGGACCTTGCCGGCGGCCTGCAGGAAGATCGCAAGGTCGTGCGGTGCCCCTGCGCCGTCCACGAAGTCCTTCAGCCGGGTGACGCAGAGCTTCACCGCCCAGGCCGCGGCAATGGCGCCGACGGCGAGGCCCGCGATCGATCCCCACGATTCCTGGCGCACCGTCCGCCGGCTCCGGATCGGGAGACCGACGAGGCCGGCGGCGGCCAGGAGCACGAACGCGGGACCGACTGGGGCCGCGTACTCCGGCACCGCTGGAGCGACGAGAGCTGTTGCACCGATCACGACGAGCCCTCCCACCGCGGGCGCAACGGCGACCAGCGAGTCCCGAGGACGCCGCACCGCGAGGGCGACCAGACCGACGACGAGGAAGACGATCAGCGCCGGGAAGCGGTTCGACGCCTGGTTCAACCGGTGGATGACGCTCGGCGAACCACTGCGCGTCGGGAGTCGGCTCGTCAGGCGCTCGACGTCCTCGCCTAGCTTCGCGTAGCGCCGCTCGTCGCGAGGGTTGCTGAAGACGAAGCTGTGCTGCGTCGCCGACGTCCAGATTTCTTGAGCAGTGCCCCCGGGCGTCCACAGCAGTGGCCCGATCGCAGACGCGGGAATGGGCTGCCCCTCGGATGGCTTCGGCAGCCGGCCGCCGCTCACGACGATGGACTCCTCCGGTTCGTTGACCCGGGAGCCCTGACTCGAGTCCCCGCCACCGACGTCCGCCGGCGCGAACACGGGACGGTCGGCGAGCTGGTTCCAGAACGTCCGAGTGATGCTCGAGACGAACTCGCCGGGATGTTCGCGGATCGCCTCACGCGTTGCGGCTGCGAGGTCCGCAGCATTGGCGACGCCGGTGAGGTCGCCGAAGATGCGATTGCTACCCGACGAGAAGAACTCGTGGACGTCGATGCCGTACGAGCGGTACGGCTCTCTCGTCAGCAGCTCTCGCTCCACCTGGCGCGCCAGCCTGCGCGAGACCGGGCCGTTTTCGGGCGCCATGATCCGGTCGAGCTCGAACGCGCGGTAGACGAACTGATTCGACTCGTTGCGAAGGACCGAGCGCGAGTACTCCGCGGGGCTCTGGCCGGGCAGCCCCTTGACTGCCACCGCGGCGACCACGAGCACTGCCACTGCCGCACCGGCTCGGCCGCGCCACGGCGAAGGCAGGAGGAGCGGGAACAGGACCGCGGCGAGAGCCAGTAATCCCGTGCTCGGTTCGAGGGTGACGGCGTCGCCCCAGCGGAGCTCTGCGATCGCCTTCCACGTCTGTGAGAGCACCACTGCAGGGATGAACAGCGCTGCGAGCCAGGCGAAACGGTCACGCCACGGCGCGCGTAGGACGAGCGGCAGCAACGCCATCACGAGCATGACCTGGTTCGCCGGCCGGATGAGCACCAGCACGCCGAGCGCGAGGCCGACGAACACGAACGCCTTGACCGAGGGGCGTTGCAGTGCACGAGCCACGAGAACGGCCCAGCCGGCGAATGCGGCCGCGAAGAGCGAGTCGCTTGCGAGCTGGTGAAACAGGATCCCGTAGCTCGGAAACACGAGCAGCAGCGCGCTCGTCAGGATCGCGGCGCGAGTGCCGAAGATCAGAGCGACGCGCGCCCAGGCGACGGTCGACAGCGCGAACAGAACGGCGAGGAAGATCTCAGCGACCCAGCCGCCGGCGGCAAGCGCTGCGGCCACCCCGAGTGCAGAGAGCGGGCCGCGCGTGTTGAGCACGGCGGGATAGACAGGTTCGTGGTATCCGAGCTGAAAGAAGGTCTCGACGTAGCGCGCCATGTCCCGGCCCGGGTACGCAGGCAAGAACACGCTCTGCAGAGCGAACACCGACAGCCCGAGCCCGAACAGCACCGCAGCCGACCGGCGCGATCCGACCCATGACTCGAGCGACCGCCACCAAGCGGCGAGTCGCGGCGCTGCACTGACGGCCGCCACTTAGCCTAGTCTGCCTGCAGAGTCGGCGTTCGATGCGCCTTCCGCGCCACAACCGTGACGATGTCAAACAGGTTGACCGGGAGGCTGTAGCGTCCGAGGCGAGCGTTCGCCACCCGCTTGGCGAGCGCGTCGGGCACCGACTTGTACGCGAGGTGCGCGAGCGAGTAACGGGCTCCGGGGTGACCCACCCAAGCGACGTCGAAACCACTGTTCTCGAGTAGTCGCCTCAGCGTTCGCGCGCTGAAGAAGAAGTTGTGGTGGCGAGGTGTGAGCAGGTGCCAGCGTGACCCGGAAACACGCGCCGCGAGCGAGTCAAGGTCGCCGGTGCTCAACGCGACGATCCCGCCCTCCGCCAAGAGCTCGTTGCTCTTCCTGAGCTCTCCGGCCGGATCCAGCGAGTGCTCGATGTAGTCCCACATCGTCAGGGCGGCGAATGCTCCTTCCCCTGCGATGTCGCTGATCCCGCCCACCCGGAGCGGCACACCGAGCTCGCGGCGGCCCCACCCGACGACGTGTGACGCGATGTCAACGCCTTCCGCTTCCCAGCCGGCGCCGATCGCCTCGTGGACGAAGAAGCCCGCCGCCGCTCCGACGTCGAGGAGCCTCCCGCGCGACTGCGTGAAGCGCGCGAGCAGCGCGAGCCGCTTTCGTGCCGTTTGCCTATGCCACTCGGCGTCGCCGAGATAGTCGGCGTAGCCGTCGACGGGATCGCCCACGGAGGACGCGAAGTACTCAGGGGCGTAGATCTCCTGCAGCTCGTCGCGAGCAGGAAGGACGCGGCGCATCAGCATCCCGCAGGTCGAGCACGAGACCAGCTCGAAACCGTCCTTCAGCGACGCCGGCACGAGCGTTCCTCTGCAGACGAAGCACGAATGAAGCTCAGTCGGCACGCACCCGATTCCGAGCGATGAGGTATGTCGGTCGAGCGCGTACTTCTTCGTGAATTCGGGAGATGTAGACGCCGAGCACGCCGATCATCGTCAGGTTGACCGAACTGAGGAACGCGAAGGCAAAGATCAGGGAGACATAGCCGGGAGGGATCGCCTTGCCAACGATCAGAGCCACGAGGACGAAAACGAGGTAGACGGCGCAGAGGACGATCGCGGCGGTCCCGAGCACGAGGGCACCTCGGAGCGGCACGTTCGAGAAGTCGAAGAACGCGCGGGAGAACAGCGACGCGAGCTGACGGAAGCCGTAGCTCGGCGTGCCGGCCACGCGAGGAGCCGCATGGAAGGGGACGACGGCCTGGCGGAAGCCGACCCACCGCGACAACCCGCGATAGAGGCGCCCGCGCTCGGGCAGCTCACGAATGGCTTGTTGTGCCCGCGCATCCAGGAGCCGGAAATCGGAAGCTTGCGCGATGAACTCGACGGTCGCGGTCGCGCCGATAGCGCGATACGCGAGCGGCGTGAGAACCCTGCGAACGACCCCGAGATCCTTCGTCGCGACCTTTCGCGTGTGCACCACGTCGTAGCCCTTTTCCCAGGCCTTCAGCAGGTCTGGAAGGATCTCCGGCGGATGCTGCAGATCGGCATCCATGGTGATGACCACGTCTCCCGAAGCGTGATCCAGCCCTGCCGCAAGCGCGCTCTGATGCCCGAAGTTTCGCGAGAGCGAAATGTACGAAACTCTGTCGTCTCGCTGGTAAAGCTGTTCGAGCACCTCGAGCGTCGAGTCGCGGCTACCGTCGTTGACGAAAATGATCGACCACTCGAGGCCGAGCGAGTCCATCACTCTCCGGATCTCGTCGTATGCAAGCGGGAGCGCATCCTCCTCGTTGTGCGCGGGAACGACGAGCACTACTCTCGGCTTGCGCGCGCGAGGCTCGAGTGGAATCGGCAGCGGTCCAAGCTGCTCGATCGCCTGGGGCTGCTCGCTCACGGCTCGTCGCGGGGACGGCGGAGGCCGATGATCGAGAGCAGAAACGACGTGAAAAAGATCTGCGCCCCGAGCGCGATCACCGTCGCAGCCAGGATGGCAAGCCGCTCCTCACGGAGCGAGCCGAAGCCGTGCGCCGCCCACTTGCCGATCACGATGCCAATGAGGCCAAGCCCAGCCGCGAGGACGATCAGCGCGAGTGCGAGTCCGTGCTCGAGGCGAAGCTTGCCCCGCAGTCGCTGAAAGAGATGGTCCTGCTCGCCGATGAAGTAGACGCCGAAGGCACGGGCCGACAACCCCAGGCCAATCGCCTGCGCGCCTACCAGGATCAGCAGACATCCGAAGATCAACGAGTGCTCGAGGAGGTTGCGGCCGAAGATGGGAATCTCAAGGAACACGAGCAGGGTGATGATCGACCCCACGAGGAACATCACCGCACCGGGGACGAGAAAGAGGAACGTCGGGTTGTAGACGAGGATTAGGCGCAGGTGACGCCAGCCGTCCCTGAATGGGGAGAGCTTCGACGTGCCGACGCGAGGGTGGAGCGCAATTGGAACTTCACGCACGTCGAGATGCTCGCGCGTCGCACGGATGACCATCTCCGACGCGAACTCCATCCCGACCGTCCGCAGGTTGAGGATCGGCACGACGTCACGGCGCAGTGCGCGCATCCCACAGTGCGCATCGTGGACGTTCGTGCCGTGGAGCACGTTGAGGAAACCCGAAAGCAACGGGTTACCGAGCCTGCTCAGCAGCGGCATGGCGCCCGGCTTGATGTCCTGCATGCGGTTCCCGATCACGACCTGCGCGCCGGCCTCGAGCTCCTCGACGAAGCGCGGGATCTCAGCGAAGTCGTATGTGAGATCCGCGTCGACCATAACGATGTAGTCGCCCCTGGCGACTTCGAGCCCAGCTAGGTAGGCGCTGCCGTAACCGCGCCGCGGCTCGTCGACGACATGCGCACCCTCTCTTTGCGCAAGCTGGCCGCTTCCATCGCTGGAGCCGTTGTCGACGACGATCACTTCGCCGTCGAAGCCGCCTTCGTCGAGCGCGGCGCGCGCGCGCGTCACGCACTCCGCAATCGTCTCCGCCTCGTTCAGGCAGGGGATAATCACAGACACGACCATGTCTGGGCAGCCAGGATATGGCCTCATGCGTGTCTGCCTGGTCTACGACTGTCTGTACCCCTACACGGTGGGCGGTGCAGAGCGCTGGTACAGAAACCTGGCCGAACGCCTCGCAGCAGCCGGGCACGAGGTGACGTTCCTCACGCGTCGGCAGTGGGAGCGAGAGGGGGACGTCGACGTGCCGGGCGTGCGAGTGATAGCAGTGTCACCACGCATGGAGCTCTACGCGAACGGCAGGCGCCGACTGCTTCCGCCGATCCTCTTCGGCATCGGAGTCTTGCGCCATCTGCTGCTTCACGGCAGGCGCTACGACGTCGTGCACACAGCGTCGTTTCCGTATTTCTCGCTGCTGGCCGCAGGTGTCGCACGCAGGCGCGGGCGATTCCGGCTGCTTGTGGACTGGCATGAGGCCTGGACGCCCGGCTATTGGCGTGAGTACCTCGGCCGGATTGGCGGACGGATCGGCTGGCGGATCCAACGCGCCTGCCTGCGCCTGCCGCAGCAGGCGTTCTGCTTCTCGCGCCTACACGAGCAGCGCCTCCGCGACGAGGGGCTGACCGGCGAGCTCACTCGTCTGGAAGGGCAGTACACCGGGCCGACTCATGACGGGCTGCCGCGTGAGGCGCGGCCGGTCGCCGTGTTCGCCGGGCGCCACATCCCCGAGAAGCGTGTCGCGGCAATCGTCCCAGCCGTGGCGGAAGCGCGCCGGCAGGTCCCGAATCTCGGCGCCGAGATCTACGGAGACGGCCCCGAGCGGCCCGCCGTCCTGCATGCCATCGAGGCCCTGGGACTGAACGGGCAGGTGAGCGCACCGGGCTTCGTCGACGCACCCGTACTCGAGCAGGCTCTGGCCACAGCGCTCTGCCTCGTCCTCCCGTCCAGACGCGAGGGCTATGGCCTCGTCGTCATCGAAGCTGCCGCACACGGGGTGCCGGTGGTCGTTGTCGCCGGTCCGGACAACGCCGCGGTCGAGCTCGTGGAGGATGGGACGAACGGCGCGATCGCGAGCTCCGCCGAGCCCCGCGAGCTCGCCGAGGCGATCGTACGCGTGTACTCGGGCGGTGCTCAGTTGCGCGCATCCACCGCCCAATGGTTCAGCTCCAACGCCGAGCGCCTCTCCTTCGCTCGCTCTTTCGAACGGGTACTGGAGACGTATGGCAGCTCGTGAGCGCTCGGTCCTGCACGTGCTTCCCCACGCAGGGGGCGGCGGCGACACGTACGTGAACACGCTCAGCGAGATGGCGGGTTACAGGTTCGAGCGCCTGTACGTCACGCCGCAGCGCAAACCGGGTGTGCGTGAAGTGGCGAGACGCGCCCTGGATCTGCGACGCGCACTCGGGGGCTACGACCTTCTCCACGTCCACGGCGAAGGGGCGGCAGGAATGTTTCTCCCGCTCCTCGCGGCGAAGCGGTCGGTAGCGACGCTGCACGGGCTCCATCTCCTGCGGCGCGTGGAGGGCATCCGACGCCGGGCTGCGGCCCTCAACCTGCAAGCCACTGTCCGCGCTGCGTCGCGAACGATCTGCGTCTCGCATGCCGAGCGCGCGCAGCTGGCTGCGGTCGTCGGTGAGGCGGCGATGCGTGATGCCGTCGTCGTGCACAACGGGGTGCGCCTTCCTGCCGAGCAGAGCGCAGCTGGACGTGCGAGTGCCCGCGCGGAGCTCGGGCTGACGCAATCGGAGAATGTGGGCATATGGGTCGGCTCGCTCGACGAGCGGCGAGATCCGCTCGCAGTCGTCCGCGCCGCGAAGCAGACGTCGACGACGCTGCTGTTCGCCGGTGAAGGGCCGCTACGAGACAGCGTCGAGCGGCTTGCGGGCCCTCAGGTCCATGTGCTCGGGCAGCGCAACGACGTTGAGCGGTTGCTTGCAGCCGCCGACTTCTTCGTGCTGATGTCCGAGCGCGAAGGGCTCTCGTTCGCACTCCTCGAGGCAATGGCGTACGGACTCCCAGCGGTCGTCGCGGACGTGACGGAGAACGTCGAGGCGATCGGCGACGCGGGGATCGCTGTTCCGTACGGAGACGAAACTGCGATCGCGTCCGCGCTGGAGCGAATCGGCGCGAGGCGGGACGAAACGGCCGAGCTGGGTGCTCGCGCACGGCAACGCGTGCGCGAGTGCTTCGACGCGGGCGAGATGATCGCGCGAACCCGCGCGGTCTACGACGGCGTGCTCGCCTCCGTATAGACGCCGACGCGCAGTCCAAGGCTCTTGACGAATGTGATCCGGCGATCGATCGCATCGTCTGGCGGACGCGCGACCCGGGGTTTCCCTCGCGCGGCTCGCCAGCCGGCGACCCGGCCACGCACGGCAGCAAGGTCGTGAGAGAACACGACTGCATCTCCGAGCACGACCAGCGCTTCGGTGAGCGCGGCGCGCGGCGCAACGCGGCTGCGCAGGACGCCGTAGCGGCGCAGGAAGTAGCCCCGGGCGAAGCCGCCTTCATAGCGCTGCCATGCGGAGCGACGTGAGGCGCTGGCTGAGCCGAGGTGAATCGCGACAGCAGCCGGAACCGCAGTCGTCGCCCAGTCGGCGGCGCGAAGCCGCAGAGCGAGATCGACGTCTTCGCCGTAGAAGCGGACACCCTCGTCCAGTCCGCCGACGTCGTCCCAGGCCTCGCGACGATAGGCACCCGCAGCTCCAGAGGGCCCGACGAGGACCGGGTTGTTGCTCTGGGCGTCCTGTACGCGCCGCCCTCGAAGCCGTGGATAGCCGGCAAGGGTCGGGTCGACGGCGAGCCCAAAGCTCTCGATGTGTCTCCCGTCCGGTGTCGCCAACAGTGCGGCGGCGGACCCCAGCCGCCGATCGGCGCTGAACGGCTCAATGAGATGCTCGAGGAAGTCAGGACTGCACTCAACGTCGTTGTTGAGGAGGACAACGATGTCGCTCGTGCCGACCGCCACGCCGCGATTGCAGGCCGTCGGAAAGCCGAGGTTTGCACCCAGTTCCAGAACCCTCGCTTCGGGAAAGTCAGCACGCACCCTCTCCCGCGTTGCGTCCGTCGAGCCGTTGTCGCAGACGATGGCCGCATGCGACACGGTCTGCGCCTGCAGATGCTGTAGGCACGTCATCGTGAGCTGCCAGCCATTGTGGACGGGAATGACGACGTCCACTGATCGCTGGATCGGCACGCTCGCGGGTATATCAGGGACCGGCGCTAAGTTACGCCTCTCGTGCTACCTCCGAGAGTCGAGATAGATCTCAGCGACACGGTTCGAGCCTACTGGCACGCGCGTATTGCTCAGCACGTGCAGGACAGCTACGTGGGCGTTCCGCTCCTGAAGTTTCCGGAGGATTTGCGCGTCTACGAGCATCTGCTCTGGGAGTCCGGAGCGAACGTCGTGATCGAGCTCGGCACGAAGCACGGCGGAAGTGCGTTATGGCTTAGCGACCGTCTCCAGGCGTTCGCACAGCACGGTCGGATCCGCGATCCGCTCGTGATCTCCGTGGACCGTCGCCTGTGGTCCGCCCGCGCTGCTGTGTCGCGAGCTCGAGCCTCCGGATCCTCGGTGAAGTTCCTCAAGGGCGACGTACGCGACTCGAAGCTCCCTGATGAGGTTGCCGAGTGGATCCCCGTTGGCGCCACGTGCCTCGTGATCGAGGATACGGCTCATCGCTTCGACACGACTCTGGCAGCGCTGCGCGGCTTCTCACGGTTCGTCGATCCGGGTGGCTACTTCGTCGTCGAAGACGGCTGCGTCGACGTCGAGGAGATGCGCGCCGATCCGAAGTGGCCGCGTGGCGTTCTCCCTGCCATCGAAACCTTTCTCGCGAGCCCTGAAGGGGAGGGCTTCGAAGTGAGGCGCGACCTCGAGCGATATGGGATCACCTGTCACGTCGGCGGCTTCCTGCAGCGCCGTCCGTGAGATTCGGCAACCGCCACTCAGGAAGGAACGGTTCCCGCAAGGACGTCTCGGATGTACGGGACGGTCACGCCGAACGATTCGTTCCGCATCTGATGAGCGGCCGTTTCATCGACGCAGAGCACAGGGCGCGCTACTGGTGGGCGACGGCGCTGGTCACCGACAAGAAGGTTCTCGATGCGGCTTGTGGGACGGGCTACGGTGCGAGCATCCTCGCCGACGCAGGCGCGTCTGCCGTAGTCGGCATCGACCGGGCCGCGCATGTGATCGAGTTCGCGCGCGCACAGGCACAGGAGCCGGCGACCTTCCAAGTCGCAGACCTGCTCGACCTTCCCTTTGCGAACGGCACGTTCGACGTCGCAGTCTGCTTCGAGGCGATCGAGCACGTCGATCCTCCGGAGCGGGCGCTCGACGAATTGTGTCGTGTGCTCCTGCCGGACGGTGTGCTCGCCATCTCGTCACCGAATCGTCGCGTCACTCTCGGTGGCAATCCCCATCACCACCACGAGTTCACTCCAGACGAGCTCGAGTCCGTACTTCGAGAGCGGTTCGAGCACGTACGACTCGCACGTCAGCATCGTTGGTTTGCGACGGCGATTCTCGATGACGAGGGTTTCGAGTCCGGCGATGGGAGCCCGCTGGACGCCAGCGTCATCCACAAAGTCACGCCTATGGAGGCGGGACGGGAGACCTACACGCTTGCTTTGGCCTCAAACGCTCCTGTCGCCGTGCCCGCGAATCGCGTCGCCTTGACAGAGAGTCACGACAGGGACGTGCTGGGTTGGTACTACGCTCGGATCCGAAGCCGGCTCAACGACCTGGCGCACAAGCGCAAGCCGCGGCGTCGTCATTAGCGGCGACATGGATCACGACGGCCCGGCTCGAAGCCCTAGCGGTATGCGCAGCGGCGCACTGATCGCCGCGGCGACGGCCGCGTCCATCTTCTTTGCCTATGTCTTTCTCCTCGCAGCCGGGCGGATTCTCGGGAGCGAGGACTACGGTTCGCTCGCGGCACTGCTTGGCGTGCTCGCAATCGTGGTCGTCCCAGCCGGGGCTCTACAGATGGCCGTCTCACGGGAGATCTCACGCCGGATCGCGACCGGAGATGAAGCGGGTGCGTCGCAACTCGTCCGGAGCGCCATGCGTGTAGCCGCGTTCGCGACGTTACCGATGCTCGCGATAGCGCTCGCGCTGGCGGCGCCACTTTCTCGCCTCCTCAACATCCACTCCGTGCCGATCGTCGTGCTCGCCCTTCTCGGCCTGTCCACAGCTCTCTTCTTTCCGGTCGCATTGGGCGTCTTGCAAGGAGTGCAGCGCTTCACCGCGGTGGCAGCCCTCTACGTGCTCCCTTGGGTTGTGCGGCTCGCGGTACTGGGTGTGGCAGCGGCCGTCGGCTATCGCCTTGGCGGTGCAGTCTTCGCCACGGTCGTCGGCGCAATCACTACGACAGCCGTGGCCCTCCTGCTGATTCGGGAGCCCCTAAGGCACAGGGGCGCGCTTCCGCGTGCCGAGTTGATGGCGTTCCTGCGCTACGTCTGGCCCGTTGCGGTGGGGCTCGTGGCGATAGCGCTACTGACGAACGTCGACGTCCTCATCGTGAAGGCGCGCTTCTCCGCCGACGAGGCCGGCGCGTACGGCGCCGCGTCCGCCTTTGCGCGTGTCGGCTTCTTCCTGCCGGCCGCGCTCCTCGCTGTTCTCTTCCCACGTACGGCGGCGCGGCAGGCTCGCGGCGAGGAGACGGCTGACATCCTCGGGAGAACGCTATTCGCCACGGCTGGGTTCTGCGGCCTCCTTGCACTCGTGTACGCGGCCACAGGACCCGGACTCATCACTCTGACATTCGGGCCTGATTTCGCCGAGGGAGGCACCATTCTCGGAGCGCTCACGCTTGCCATGGGCCTCTTCGCGCTGGCAAACGCCCACGTCGGGTATCACCTCTCGCGCGGAGAGACTCGATACGCGTGGATCCTGGGGGCCGGAGTCGTCGCTCAGGTGATCGCACTCGTGGTCATCCCGTCAAGCCTGCAAGGCGTCGCGTGGGCGGATGTCGCGATCGGCGGTGCGGTTCTCCTTGCGCACGAGGTCTTCGTCGGGTCCAGCATCCCCGCGCTGAAGGCGGCGGCTGCACGCTTACCGAAGGAGACACGCGCGCGCGTAGCCCGTCTGGCCGTGGAGACCTCGCTCGTACTCTTCGGCGCGACGCTGTTCGTCTGCGCACTCATGTGGCCGGTCGTCCGCCACCTCAGCTCCACGATCATCGGCTCGGCCGGCTCTGACTCGACCGGATCGGTCGCATGGCTCTGGACACTCGACCATGAGAGCGGGTTCCATCTCTTGGGTAACACGCATCACACGCTGAGTGGCGCGCCCTTCGGCTGGGACGAGGGCAACGGGCTGAACATTCAGTGGTCGCTCCCGTACTACCCCGCGTATCTCGCGACGAAGCTGTTCGGCCCCGTCGTCGCGTACAACCTCGCCACGCTTGCGGGCTACATTCTCTCGGGTGCCGCGATGTACGCGCTCGTGCGGTACCTCGGCTGCAGCCGACTCGTCGCGATCTGGGCAGGCCTCGCGTTCATCATCTTTCCCTGGCACTTTGCACGTGCCGAGCATGCCTCACTGACACACCTCGAGGTGCTGGTGCTGCTCGTCCTCGCGCTCGTCGCCGCGGCACGTCGGCCAAGCTGGATCCGCTTTGGTCTCGTCGGTGCGGCCACCCTCGCGTGCTGGCTTACCTCGGGCTACTTCGGCGGAATGGCGGTCATCAGCGTGATCGCGTTCTCTGTCGCAGCCGCGCTGACAATGTCGCGACGGCAGGGTCTGCTGCTCGCCGGCGGTGCGATCGGCGCCGCCCTGGTCGCCAGCGGGCTTGTCGCGATCGGGTCTTATGCGTCAGGTGTCAACGCGGGCGCCGGGATCGGGCGCGACGCCTCGGCACTCGCCGCCTACGGACTCCGGCCGATTGAGTTGGTCGTTCCCCAGTGAACCACCTCCTGTTCGACCTCGACTCCTTCTGGGAGCGCCACCGGCACGGATCGCCGAACTTCACGGAAATCACCAACTACCTCGGCGTGCTGACGTTCGCCCTCGCACTCGTCTGGCTCGTGGTGCTGATTCGGCGCCGGAACGGCCTAACAAGCGTCACGGTCGGTCTCGTCGCCGCGTTCACGGTCGGGTTCCTCTTTGCACTGCCGAGTCCCGTCGCCGGGATCTCGATGCCGTCGAAGCTGCTGTGGGACATCCTGCCGGGGTTCCGCGTTCCGTCCCGCTGGGACACGCTGCTGATGACGACACTGCTCCCGCTCGCCGCACTCGGTTTAGAGACCGTGCGGCGCCGCTTCACCGCGACCGCCGGCGTCGCGGTCGTGGTCGTTGCCATGGTGCTCTCGTTCCTCGAGCTGGCGACGCACCGGGTCGGAGACTTCCGCACCGTCCCGGTTCCCGCTGAATACGTCGCGCTCGAGCGGAGCACGCCCGAGGGAATCGTCGCGGAGTACCCCCTCGGTTACTCGGACCTCTACCGCCTCTGGCAGCGTGTCCACGGTCGCGCCCTCGTGAACGGAGCGCCCGACGAGTCGCTCGCCGACCAGGTGCGCTTCATGATCCTCGATCCGGCCGAGGTGGGAACGGCACAGACCCTTGCACTGCTCGGCGTCACGGCCGTCGTGATCCACCCCGGCGGACCGGCCGACACACCCCTGCAGCCGCGCGAGCCCATGCCCGAGTCTGGTTACAGGCTCGTGGGTAGATTCGGGGATCGCGCCTCGGTCTGGGCAGTCGCGGCACAGCCGGCCACGGCGGTCGTCACGTTGCCGGGCGGCTTCGCTGCGCCGCGGCTCGTGGCCGGCGACGTCGTCGGTTATCCGCTCGTTTCTCCGTCAGGCGTTGCAGTGATGGAGGTACGGGCCAAGGAAGCCGGTGTGATCCGGCTCGTCTTCGATGCCATCACGCCGAGCGGCAGCCGCCAGTTCCGGATCCAGGACGCGCAGGGGGAGCATCCGTTCGCGCTGAGCGGCACGACGCACCTCGATCTGAACGTCGAGGTTCCACGTGGCGTCTCGCAGCTGCTGCTGAAGGTCGATCCGGCGCCGACCTCGGAGGCCGACGCGGTCGTGCTCACGCGGCCGCGCGCGGAAGTTCCCTCAGGAGCAGCATCGCTGCGCGCAATCCCGGTCTCAACGGACCCTGGCTTCTGAGGCGAAGCCTCGCTGCTCGAGGTCGCCGACGATGACATCGGACGGCGAGACAGCGGACAGCGTCGACGTCCGGCGGAAGCGCGTTGGATCAGAGAGGAAGTCTCGCAGCACATCCGAGCTCATGCCCGACAGGACGGCGTTCTCGCCGAGCCCTTCGCGCCGCTCTGTCTTCATGCGGTGCACGAGGCACGGAAGGTCGAGGTAGTAGCACTCTTCCTGGCTTCCGCCGCTGTCGGTGACGACGAACGCGCTGCACCGCTCGACGCGCACAAAATCGAAAAACCGCAGGCGCGGAATGCGCGCGAATGTGGACGCGTCGAAGTGACGCGTAAGGCCGAAGCGCTCGAGCGCTGCGATCGTGACGGGATGGTCGATGAAGAGAAGCGGCGTGCGTCGTGCCGCATCCGCAAGCACCTCAATCGTCTCTGTAAGGAGCCTTCGGCTGTTCAAGCAGCTCGAACCGGTGGAGCGACACAATCCCGAACGGCTCCTCCGGCAAGGCCAACGACGGCGGCTCTTCGGAGACGAGCTCGAGGCTGTCGCGAATCGTGTTCGAGCCGGTGTCGACTACTTCGCCGCGACCGAGGTTCGAAGCTGCCCAGGCGTCCGGTGCGTAATGGATGCGGCTGAGCGCGGTCGCGAGTCTGCGGTTGAGCTCCTCTGGAAACGGATGACGGAGGTCGTAGCTGCGCAAGCCGCCTTCGATGTGCGCGACGGTCGCGCGCAGCGAGCGTCCGATCATGCTGCCGAGGACAGTCGTCATCGTGTCGCCGTGCACGAGGACGAGCGGCCTGCCCTGTGCCGTCGGAGGCTGCGGGCAACCGCCTCCGTTCACTGAGCCACGAGCGGGTCACGTCGGTGAGCCAGCCGCGGAATGTCGGCGTTGACGCGCAGATCGCGGCCGTTGCGCGCCCCGTGCGAGCCAGACGTCCGGCTGCCGCAACCTGAACTGTTCGAGAAACGCGGGAATCTGCTGCACCTGCTGTCCAGTCGTCGCAAGCAGGTACGCGCTTGCCGCGCTCGTCGAGGCGAAGGAGCACGGGCGCGAGCTTGATCAGCTCGCCCGTCGTGCCGAACACGACGAGAATCACCGCAGCAACTCGAACAGGCCGCGCCACATCCCAAGCGCGTGTCCAACCGCGTAGACCGGCGTCACCGCCGCCAGCACGCCGACCTCGCGCCGCGAGCGTGCCGGCGAGTAGCGCCGTACACGGCTGCGGCGATGCCGCAGGCCGCCGCAGAAGCCGGGGCGACGCGAGGGCGGCGCACCGAAGCGAGCGCGAGCGCCGCGCTCACCGGAAAAAACGCGACCACGGCGGGGAAGAAGCGCGATTCCGGCGTACCGTGGCCGTCCAGGAAGACTGTGCCGCGATGCACCGCGTGCCGGAAAAAGCGCGAGACGCTCGTACGGGGGGCGTACACGCACGCGAAGTTCGGCGAGATGTGAATCCGCTCCTCTGCGGCGACCGCGCGCAGGATCGGCGTGTCGTCGTTCGCGAGCCGGACGTCGTCGTAGTGCGAGCGGAAGCGCGCGAAGGCGGAGTCGAGGAGCAGTCCTCGGGGCGAGGAAGCACGTCGTCCCCTTCGGGAAGCGGTCGAACTCCGAGAGCCCGAAGCTTGTCGTACGCGGATTGTCGAAGTAGTCACGCCACGCCAGCTCTGCCAGCAGCCGCCAGAAGTCGCCGAGGGCGTTGTCGGCGTGCACGTGCACGTGCCCGTTCCACACGGGTTCCATGTCAGACGCGCCCGCGCACGAACCGCAGCGCACCCGGAAAGAGGCGCACGCGCGAATCGAGGAACAGAACGTAGTTGCCTTTCGCGGCCGTCAAACCCGAACGGCGCGCCTCGAAGCGCCCTCGGTTGGGTTGCGTGACGACACGAAGTTCGACGCGCCCTTCGGTGGCGGAGCGTGCGACGTCTCCGCTCCCGTCGGTGGACCCGTCGTCGACCACGACGAGCTCCGCGTCGAAGCCGCTGTCCTCAACGGCAATCAGGAGTGCGTCGATCGTCGCGGGGAGATGCGAGGCTTCGTCGTGCACCGGGATGACGACGCTCAGCGAAGGGCCGACCATCGCGGAACCGTAACGTTAGGGTCTGCGAATCGTGGACTTGGAGGCGTTTCTACGGTGCCCTGACTGCGATGCGGTCGTTGAGCTCGGCGACATGGCGACCTGCGCCGGCGGCCATCGGTTTCCGGTTGTCGACGGGATCCCCGTATTCATAGGAGCGGCAGCGATCGCTGGCGATCCGCAGTACGCCGGCCAACGGGCCTACTTCGATGCCGAGTTCCGGCGCTACGAGCGCTACTCGTTGCAGAATTGGCGCGTGGCCTATCTCGACCGGCTGAGGGCCGCCGGCGTACTCGACGGCTCTTCCACACCACTCCTGGACGTCGGCGTGGGCGGGTCGGGCTACACGGTGATCGAAGCAGCGCGAAGCGGTCGCCCCGCAATCGGCTGCGATCTTTCCCTCGAGGGCCTGCTGGTGGCGCGGGAATTCGCCCGCGCCGAGGGCGTTCTCGAGCGCACTCTCTGGGTGTGCTGCTCTGCCCGAGCGGCTGCCGCTGGCGTCCGAATCGATCGGCGCAGCGCTCGCGATCGCGGTGCTCGAGCACGTGCCCGACGACCGGGCGGTGTTGCGGGAGGTCGGGCGTCTGCTCCTGCCCGGCGGCCGTGCTTGGGTGACCGTACCGCATTCCTTGGAGCACGTCCCGCCCGTCTTCCGCGCCGCAAACCGTCGCCACGACCGCCGCCTCGGGCACCTCCGGCGCTACGAGGCCGAGACGCTGATCGAGGCGGCGCAGGCAAGCGGCCTCGAGCCGGTCGAGGTCCAGTTCAGCGGACACGCCGTCAAGGTCCTCCAGCTGGCCGCACAGCGTCTCAGCGACCGCCTCTGGTGGTGGTGCGAAAGACGCGACGGCCTCCACCGGCGCACGCGCCGCGGAAGCATGCAACTCAGCGTCGTCTTCGCACGCGCATAGATGCTGCGCCGCTACTGGAGGGCAGTCGTACGCCACCTCGACCGGCCCGGCCGCCGCAGCCTGCTCGTGGTCCCCGGTTCCCTCTGGGTCAGCTTCATGTACCGAGCTCCGTGTCTCGTCTACTGGCGGGACAACGCGTGGGTCCATCGATACCGTGGCGCGAAAATCCCGCATGCCGAACTGGGGCGCGCCGCGCCTCCGAGCGTGTTCACCAAAGAGGCGCGCGAGACCGTCTTCTATGTCTACACGCCCGGCGAGGGCGACGTCGTCTTCGACGTCGGCGCGGGGCTCGGCGCCGAGACGCTGCTCTTCTCCCGTCTCGTCGGGCAGTCAGGACGGGTCATTTCCATCGAGGCGCACCCGCGCACGTACGGCCGCCTCGTCGGCCTCTGCGAAGCGAATGACCTTGCCAATGTGACTCCGCTGCAGGTCGCGGCCTCAGACAGTGACGGTGGCACCGCGATCTCCGATCTCACGAGTCATGTGCGGAACACGACGCTCGCCGCCGGACGCGAAGGCATCCAAGTGCCGGCGCGCCGTCTCGAGACGATCGCGGAGGCCATGGGCGTCACGCGCATCGACCTGCTGAAGATGAACATCGAGGGCGCGGAGGAGTCGGCGCTGCGCGGCCTTGGGCCGCTGCTCGCGACGACGCGCCACGTCTGCATCGCCTGCCATGACTTCCTCGCCAATGAGGGAGGTGCGGAGGAGCTGCGGACGAAGGCGGCGGTACGCGAGCTTCTGACGGAACGCGGCTTCGACGTGACTTCGCGGGGCGACGCCACTGAGCCGTGGACGCGCGACTACCTGTTCGGCGTCAACACCCGCTGCTCGTGAGCCCAGGGGAACGCCGTTTCCGCCTGCTGCTCTCGCCACTGCCGAGGCAATCGCCCCCTCGGTCGCGTGTTCCGAACCTGCCAACTCTCGCAAGATCCTGCAGGCTGACCTGAACGTGCCGCCCATCCAACAACGGCGAATCGCGATAGAGGCCGCAGTCGTGCTACTCGTGACCACGGCGTTCGTCTGTCTGCTGTTTTGGCGAATGGTTATCGCACTCGATTCGACCCTTCTTGAACCCGCGAGTGACGCTCCCGGCACGATCGGCTGGCTGTACGCACTGCAACACGAAGGCGGCTACCACCTGTTCGGCACAACGCATCACACAATGACCGGCGCGCCGTTCGGATGGGACCAGTCGAACGGGCTCAACATCCAATGGTTGATCCCGTACTACCCCGCCTATCTCTTGACGAAGATCGTCGGGCCACTCGGGGCGCACAACATTGTTCTGCTGGCGGGTTACGTGCTATCCGGCGCCGCGATGTACCTGCTCGTCCGTTACCTCGGGTGCGGCCGTCTTGCCGCAGCATGGGCCGGGCTCGTCTACATCGTCTTTCCGTGGCACCTCATGCGCGTGCCGCACGCGTCACTCGTTCACCTCGAATTCCTGCCGCTGCTTCTGCTCGCGCTCGTTGCCGCGGCGCATCGCCAGTCATGGACTCGGTTCGGACTCGTCGGGGCGGCGACGCTCGCGTGCTGGTTGACCTCCGGTTATTTCGGGACGATGGCCGTGGTGATGTCTGTCGCGTTTGCGCTCGGCATCCTGCTGACGCCCGCCGCCGTCGGGAGGCGCATCCGCTTTGCCGCTCTCGCAACGTTGAGCACTCTCGCGGGGACCCTGGTCGTAGGCGCACTTGCCTCCGCTGCCGACGTTGGGCCGAGTGCCGGGTTGGATCGCCCGGTAGGAGACGTCTATTCGTGGGGAGTGCATCTGGACGAGCTCGTCGTCCCCGCCGCCCGAAACTTCGTCTTTGGGCGTTGGTCCGAGCCGTTCCTCTCCTCGCGCCAGCACGGCTCATATCCCGTGGAGACGACGAATTATCTCGGCATCCTCACCATCGCGCTCGCCGCCACATGGCTTGCGCTGGCGTGGCGGCGGGGCGCGTCGCTCCCGTTGCGCAAGCAACTCGCGACGCCTGCATTTGCAGTTGTCGCGGTGATCGGGTTCTTGCTCGCGCTTCCCGGTCGTGTGTCGGTCCTCGGGCACACACTATGGATGCCCTCATGGGTGCTGTGGCAGGTCGTGCCTGCAATCCGCGTCCCTTCGAGATGGAGCGTCGTCGTGTTCACGGCCCTCGTGCCGCTTGGGGCGCTCGCTTTGCAGGAAGCGATTGCGGCCGCATCTCGCTACGCGACGCAGTGGAGAGGTCTGATCCTGGCTTCGGCGGTCGCCCTAACAGCGATCGTCGTGTCATTTCTCGAGCTCGGCTTCGATCCGACGACGTCGCGCGCGTCGACGCACGACGAACCGGCGGAGTACACAGCTTTGTCCCGGACGCCGCCTGGGATACTCGCCGTCTATCCACTCGTCCCTCGGTTCGACTACTTCTTATGGCAGTCGGTTCACCATCGCCGACTCCTCAACACATCCGCATTCGGTGCGCCCGCCGACGATGCACAACACGCGCTGGTCAACCCGAGCACGCCTGGAACGGCGGAGCAGCTCGCGCTGCTCGGCGTGACCGCAATCGTTACGCACGGAGACGCCCTTCGTTGGTCCACCGCTGAGCACCTCCCCAATCCGAAGGACTGGGGGCCCGGATTTCGGTTGGTCGCCCGCTCGCCTACAGGCTCCTCGACGTGGCAGGTCGTCGCGCGGCCGGCGCCTGCGTTCGTTGCAGCCGTGAGCGGCTTCGGGCCGCCCGAGGCGCTCGAGGATGGGACTCCGGCATTCCCGCTCGTCTCGTCCTCCGGCGTCGGCTACTTCACGATCCGCGCGAAGGAGGACGAGCGTCGTTCGACTCTCCTTCGACGCAGACCCGCCGCGAGGCGGACGGCGCGTCCTCCGACTTGGGGACGACTCCAGCGAACGACGCTTTGCGTTGAACGGCCGGATGCACGTCTCGGTGGCCGTCGCCATACCACGCGGAGTCTCGCTCGTCGTGCTCAAGACCGATCCCGCCCCGGAATCGCGAGCGGACGCGATCGTGATCTCGCAGACTTCGGGTGGAGCGCGCAACCCGGCCGGCGCAGCTACAGGCGGTCCCTCAAGACACTGACCCAGGCTTTTGAACGCGTCGCGACGTCAGCAACGGCGCTTCTGCTCACGCTCATCGCATCTGCCAATGAACGGCGTCAACACCCGAGCGCCTTGACGGCCGGTGAGCGTCGTTATCGGTTGCGTTGCCTCGACAAGCTTGGCTTCACGTTCCGTGGAGATGAGGTGGTACTCGACAGTGGCTGCGGCGACGGCGGGGTCGCACGGCTGCTGCACGAGCGCGTGCGCGAGGTCGTCGCGATCGACGTCGAGCCGTCGCCCGACTGTGGACGGACGAGCCGGGACTCGCATTTCGAGACGGCCAACGCGGAGGAGCTGCCGTTCGACGAGGCGAGCCTTCGACGTCGTCCACTCGAAGGACTCGCTCCACCACATGGACGTGCCCGAGGAAGCGCTCGAGGAGTACCGCCGCGTGCTCAAGCCCGAGCGGGACGGCCTTGATCGTCGAGGCGAACCGCTACAACCCGCTGTTCTATCCTCATATGACGCTCGCGCTCGGCCATCAGCACTTCAAGCGCTCGCAGTTCCGCAGCGCTCGTGCGGGCCGTGTTCCCGCGCGCTCGCTTCGGCGCCTTCGAGGCGCACTACGTGCCGCAGCTCGAGCGTGTACCGGTCCGTCCAGGAGGCGCTCGAGGAGACACTCGAGAAGCTCCCGCCGTTCGGGCCTCTGCTCTCGTACAACTTCGCGGTTGCCGAGCCCTGAGCGCGCGCAGACGTTCGCGATCGTCGCGAACGGCTTCGCCGACGGACCGGCTCAGGCACTCAGGGACTACCTCGTCGACGCGGGAGTCGCCGTGTTCGTCGTGTCGCATCCGCTGTCGCCGGAGGACGGGCGAACGCATCGCGATCAGGCGTTACGTCGCAGGCGGTCTCGCGGAGGAGCGGACCGTGCGCACGCCGCTGCGCGCGCCGCTGTCGTTCGTCGCTCGATCCGCTCGTCCCGCTCCTCCCGCCGACGCGTCGACACGTGGTTCGGCTTCAACCCGCTCGCGTGCGCACGCGGCCTCGTCGCACGGCGGCAGCGGCCGCGCCCGGTTCGTCGTGCTGTGGTCGGTCGACTTCGTCCCGGACCGCTTCGGCCGCGGCACGCTCGCGACACGCGTGTACGACCGGCTCGACCGCTCGTGCTTGCGTCAAGAGGCGGACGCGCGCGTCGAGCTCTCGGAGGCCGCACGCGAGGCGCGAACCGGCGGCATCACCTGCGACCGGCGACGCCGCGCATGCACACGTCGTGCCGATGGGCGCGTGGATCGACCGCGTACCGACGACGACGCCGGATCGTTCGCGCGCAGGCGCGTCGTCTACCTCGGCCACCTCGTCGAGCGACAGGGTGTCGACACTGCTCGAGGCGCGTCACGGCGCACGCCGCGACGTCAGCGCCGACATCGTCGGAACCGGCCCGCTCGAAGACGAGCTCGCGCAAGCAGGCGACGCGCCTCGGGCTCGACGAGAGCGTGACGTTCCACGGCTACGTCGCCGACCATCGCGACGTCGAGCGCATCCTGCTCGCGCGCGTCGGTGGCGGTCGCGCCGTACGCGCCGACGACGCACACGTTCACGCGCTACGCCGATCCCGGGCAAGCTGAAGGCGTACCTCGCGGCCGGACTGCCGATCGTGCTGACCGACGTCCCGCCGAACGCACGCGAGCTCGAAGCGGGAAGGCGGCGCCGACGTCGTCGAGGACGACGCCCGCGCGATCGCACGCTGCATCGTCGCACGCATCGTCGTCACCCGAGGAGTGGCAGGCGCGCCGTGACTGCCGCGCTCGCCTACGCGCGGCGCTTCGACTGGAACAGCCTGCTGCTCGGATGCTCCTCGCGAAGCTCGAGCTCAGCCCGAGGCGCGAACCCGACGAGGTAGGCCGCCTGGCTCGCGACCACGGCGGGCGGCTCGAGCGCGCCGACGGCGAGCGAGCGGAATCGCAGCGCCGCGTGCAGCCCGCTGAGCAGCAAGCGCGTCCGCGTAGGCGAGCACGAGCACGAGTGCCGACGGTCGCACGTTCCGCCGACTGCGAGCAAGACTGCGCCCGACGACGCGCCGCGAGCAGCCGGCGCGAGCGAGAGCGCCGTCGCGACGCTGAGGCTACGACCGCGCGAGTCGGCGCGCCGCGAGCCCACGCGCCCGCGCGTGCCGCAGCACGTCCGTCGAGGTGCGGCGAACCAGCGGGGCCGGCACCGCCGCGAGCGACGTGTCAGGTGTGTAGATCGTGCGCTTCCGCTTGCGACGCAACCAGACGACGAGCTCCTCGCTGTCGACGCCGGCAGCGAGCGCGTCGAGGTAGTCGCGCCGTCTCACCACGATGCTCTCGGCCGGATGGTCGACGACCGTCCGCACGTTGCCCGGAAAGAAGCTCGAACGCCGCGAGCCGCCGCCGAGCCGCGACTCGAGCACGGCCGCCGCCACGCGCTTGCGCAGCGACGCGCGCAAGCGGTGCGAGCGTCGGGGCGACGACAGCCGCGACGCTCGGCGTCGGCGAAGTACGGGATGGCGCGGTGACCCAGTTACCGGCCGGCCGGGCTCCGGCGCCGAGCACCGCCACCAGCTCGCCGCGTGGCGATCGTGTGCGGACGGGGCGAGCTCGAGCTCGGGGTAGTCGAGCGTCGCAGCGGCCCCGTGATCGCCGACCGACGCTGACGAGGGGAAGCGCTCGGCGCAGGTTGCGGGCGCGTGCCGAGCAGCCGGCGCTTGCGCTGGTAGGTGCGCAGCACACGCAGTCGGTAGAAGACGGCCGCCGTGTCCCAGAGCGCGCGCAGCACGGTGCGTCGAGCCCAGCGCCGAGCCGGTGAAGCGGTACTCGAGCCGGACGGGCAGCTCCTGGACGCGGTTGTACCCGAGCGCTCTCGCGACTGCGAGCAGCTCGAGGTCGAACGCGAACTGCTTGACGAGCAGCAGCGGGACGACCTCGTCGACGACCCGCCGGTTGAACACCTTCAGACCGACCTGCGTGTCGCGCACGTCGAGCCGGAAGAGAAGGCGGTTCAACTGCTGGTAGCACCAGCTCGCGATCCGCCGCGAACGTGGGTAGTGCACGATCGACTCCGGATGCCGCTTCGAGCCGATCGCGAAGTCGAGTCCTCGCGCGCGCGCCACTTCGAGATAGCCGCGGCACCGACGCGGGATCGAGATCGAGGTCGGCGTCGATCAGCGCGATCCAGTCTCCGCGCGCAGCGAGCGCTCCTGCCTTGACCGCGTAGCCCTTGCCGAGGTTCCGGTCGTAGTGGATGAGGCGGAATCCGACGTCGCCGCGGGCAGCGTGCGAGCTGCTCCGCCGTCTCGTCGATCGAGCCGTCGGAGACGACGATCACCTCGATCTCCTCGCCGGGCAATCCGTCCGCCAGTGCTCGCCGGATCACGTCGACGTTGTCGACGATCTCCTCCCCTCCGTTGTAGACCGGCAGGATCGCCGTGAGCACCAGTTCGACTGTAACGACCGCAGCGCCCGGCGGTACGGTGCTCCCCATGACCGAGCCAGCGAGATGGGGGCGCCGCCGCAGCATCCTCGACCTCTTCGACAGGCTGCACCTCGCCCGGCCGGCCGTGCGGGCCTACGAACTGATGCTCGCCGCCAGGTCCTCCCTCTCGCGTCGAGAGACGAAGGCCGCGGACGACCTCCCGCTACCGCCCGCCCGTATGCGCGCGCAGGTCGGTCCGCTGCACGCCGACTCCGAGTTCTTCGTGCAGAGCGGCCGGCATCACGCCGAGCTGATCCGGAACATCCTGCAGGAGACCGGGACTCCGATCGACGAACTGGACGCGCTGCTCGACTGGGGCTGCGGTTGCGGACGGGTCTTGCGTCACTGGTCGGCGCTCAACGGAACTCGGGTCTTCGGCTGCGACATCAATCCGAAGATGGTGAAGTGGTGCAACGAGCACCTTCCGTTCGCGACTGCCGTGGTCAACGAGCTTTCACCTCCGCTGCCATACCGGGACTCGACGTTCGAGCTGGTCTATGCATTCTCGGTGATGACACACCTGCCCGAGGATCTCCAGCTCGCCTGGGTCGAGGAGTGTCGCCGCGTCCTCAAACCGGGCGGCTACCTGTTGTTCTCGACACTCGGCGAGTACTTCGTCTCACGCGACCGCTTGACCGCCGACGAGAGACGCTCGTTCGAGTGTGGCAACCTCGTCGTCCTCTACGAGAATTCGCCCGGCACAAGCCTTTGCAGCGCGTATCACCCCCCGGAGTACGTGCGGCGCGAGCTCACCGCCGGGTTCGAGGCGGTCACGTTCAGAGCGGCCGCCGACGACGGCCGCCATGACATTCACCTCCTGCGGAGAGAGAGCACTGTGGCAGGGGCCGCTTGACGTACCGCTGCTGGGCGGACGACGACGGCGATGAAGTGCGCGTGCCTCGGGTCTCGCGCCGCGAAGCGCGACGCGATCGGCGTCGGAAGCGGGTAGTAGCCCGTGCCCCAGGAATCGAGGACGTCGAATCCATGCGCGGCGAAGATGTCATGCAGGCCTGCGAACGTGAGGACGTGCACGTGCTGCCACGACTCGGCCGCCGGCGTCTCGCCCGCGTGCAAAGCGAACCGGTTCCCGATCGGCATGACGTTCGACACGTTCGTCAGGGAGAATGGCTGGTAGCCGAGCGCAAGAGCTCCGACGTTGTGCCAGCTGGCCAGATTCTCGGTGCAGACCACCGCGAGGCCGTCAGGAACGATGACTCGGCGCAGCTCGCCGACGAAGTGATCGAGGCGCGTCACGTGCTCGATCACCTGGTTCGCATGGATGACGTCGAACGAGTCGTCGTCGAACGGCCACGGCTCCTCGAGATCGACCGCTCGGACATCGAACCCGCGGCGTCGCGCGAGCTCGGCGCGCTCGTCGACGAGCTCGATGCCGTGGACCTGATGCGCCCAGACGCCGATTCGCCGGCGCACCTCCTCGGTCCAACCGCCGTCGTCGCAGCCGACGTCCAGAACTGTCGCGGAGGGATCGCGCTCGAGCGAATCGAGAATCCTTGCGCGGTACGACGCCTCCGCTTCGTCCCAGCGTCGCTCCATCATCCGCGCGAGAGCCCCCCCTCGACTGCGCATCGCCTCCAGCATAGGCAAAAGTGGTTTTGAGCCGTCGAGTCGAGGAGCTCGCCGACCGTCGGCTCGGGGCGGTCGTCCTGTTCGTCCTGGCGCTGGCGGTCTACACCATTCGCGCGATCGGCTGGCCGCTCGTGAGCGGACGCGACCTCGACGAATACCTCTACGGCTACGTGCAGTTCTTCGACTGGAAGCCGGCCCTGCCCTGGTCGATGCTCTTCCGGACGCCTGTGCCAGGGCTCGTCGACGGAGCGGCCCTCGACGCCGCCGGCGGGTTCTTCGCCGAGCCGCTGATGGCTGTCCTGTACGCGGGCTCCATCGTTGCATGGACTGTCGCAGCTCGCGCGTTCGGGACTTGGGCTGCAGTGCTCGTGGGAGTTGCCCTGCTCGCATACCCGGCCTACGGCTTGATGTTCCACGAGGTCTCGAGCGAGCCGCTCTTCGCGGCGGCGTTCGCGCTCTGGGCTCTCCTCGTCGCTCGGGCCGCGCAGCTGCCGTCTCCCCGCAGGTTCGCGCTCGTCGGTGCGGGCCTCGCCCTGCTCGCGCTCGTCCGCCCGGGCAACGCGGTGTTGCTCGCCTTCGTCGTGTTCCCGCTCGTGCTCCCCGGAGCTCGCCGTGAGCGGCTGCTGCGCGCAGGCGCGTTCCTCGCCGCTGCTCTGCTCCCGCTCGCGGCTTGGGCGACTCTCAACGGCGTCCGCTTCGGCGACTACACGCTCGCGCGCGGTGGCAACGCGGTGATCCCCTTCTACCGGGCCTTCATCACAGACAAGATCGTCTCACCGACAAACGGCCCCGCGTCGCGGCGTCTGGGCGATGCAGTGCGGCGTCACCTTGTCACGCGCGACCCGTACAAGGCGTACGGCGTCACGACTCGAGAGGTGTTCCGGAGCGGCAGCTTCCGCATCCACGAGGACTTCTATCTCCTGTCCGACGAGTACTTCGGCTGGGACAGTAACTACTCGGTCCTGCGCAAAGCCGGGATCGAAGCCGTGCGGAAGCATCCCGGCGTCTACACGTCGGGCGTGCTCGAGACGATCTGGCAGGAACTGAGCGAGTCCTATTTCCGCACGCCGTCCTCGAAGAGCGACGGAACACGCGCGCCCCCCACCGTCGATGTGAGAGGCCGCGATCTGCCGGCTCCAAGCGAAGGACAGCCGATCCCCCCTGGACAGAGCGTTTGGATCTCGCGTCCCGACAACTGCATCCGCGAGGTGTGGACCTCCGCGACGCGTCATCACTTCGCCTTCTGCCGTCCGGCCTTGAAGCGACGGTTCGACGAGATCAATCGCGAGCTCGACTCCTTGTTCGCCGCGTTCCCCGATCGCGAAGGAAGCTCCGAGCTTGCGCTCAGGCTGAATCAGGCGTCGCGCTGGTATCCCCGGCTGATCATCTGGATCGCGGTCGGACTGCTCGCGCTCGTACTCCGGCGTCCACGCGGCACGGGAACGTTGGTCACGATCGCACTCGCGGCGCTCGTCGTCATCTCACTGAACACGCTGGGGTTGTTCGCAGACCCGCGCTTCGCGCTCCCCGTCGCTCCCGCATTCGTCCTCTTCGGCTCGTGCGCATTGCTCGGCCGACGATGAGGCTGCGCTGGCTCCCGCTGCTCGCGGGCGCGGCCTACGTCACGACGGTTGCGGTCCTCGGGCTCGAGGTTGTCGAGGACAACAACTGGGACAGCGACGCGTCGGGCACACTCACGCTTGCAGAGCGCCTGCGCGGAAGTGGTCCCGTGCACGTCGCGCACTACGGCGAGTGGACGACGTTCTGGGGCTTGCTCGCAACGCGCGCCCTTCCTGCGCACGCTTACCTCTGGGACGCATCGGGATACGTGCTGACGGTTCTAGCAGCCGTTCTGCTCGGCTGGACGACCGCGCAGGTGGGCGGCCGCTGGGCCGGCGTGACTGCGGGGGCTGTTGCGCTCGTCGTCGGCCCGTTCGTCCTGCGTTCTTTCCTCTCGGTCGGCGGCTCGCATCTGACGGTTCCCGTCGGCGCAGTCGTCCTAGGGACTTCGCTCGTACTGCTCGCACGCACGACGTCGTGGTTGCTCCCGACCGTTGCGGGTCTCGTCGCGGGAACGAACGCAGCGTCGGACCCGCTGCTCTGGATCGCAGGAGTGGTTCCGTTCGCAATCGCCGCCGGACTGCTCGCCTGGTCCACCAAACGCAAGGACATCGGTGTGCGCAGCGCAGCGACGATCGGCATCGCAGTGCTCTCCGCCGTCGTCACGGATGTCGTCATGCACATGCTCGATTTCCATGTCGTCGAGGCCGCGAGCGCCGGACCGGACACGGTGCGTGACATCCCGCACAACATCGTGCACCTCGGCCGGATGATCGCGCTGCTCGGCGGCGCGAACTACGCGCTGCCCGGTCCGTATCCGCACGAGCCGTTGCGGGCACTCGTCGCGCTGCTCACAGTCGTTGGCGTCGTCGCTCCTGTCGCCTTGGTTTACAAGGCACGAGCCGCCAGCCCAATGCTGCGCGCGTACGCGTGCTACTGGGCGGTCGCGACCGGCCTGCTCTCGTTCGTCTTCGTCGTGACACCCAACGCGGCTGATCTTGGACCGAAGAGCGTCAACTATCTGTTGACGCTCGCGTTCGCAGCAGGAGCAGGTGTCGGCCTTCTCGCTGCGACCTCTCGCCGGGCGCAACTGGTCGTGGCGCTGGGTGTCGCGATCGTCGCGGCCGTGAACATCGCGGGCATCGTGCGCGGTCGCGCGGAGGTATCCGGCATCCGAGCGCTGCACGATCACGCGGGGCAGTTGGAGCGCGTGTTGGAACGTGAGGGCGTGACGCGTGGCTACGCCGGTTTCTGGAACGCGTCCAACCTCAGCTGGCAGTCAGGGATGAAGCTGCTCGTCGCGCCGATCCGCAACTGCGGCGATGAGCTATGTCCTAACAATGTCTTCACAATTCGCTCATGGTACGTGCCGAAAAATAGTCGTACGTTTTTGCTGCTCGATCCCACCTTGCACGTTCTCCATGCTCCACCGTTCGCTTCACGTTCGTACGCGAAATACCGTTTCGGCCCGTTGACGCTCTACCTGTTCGACTACGACATCGCGCGGCACATACGTCTTGCACCGTCGTGATCGTTTGCTACCTTGCGCCCCGCCCGTCTCAGACCCGCCGGAGGACTCAATGAAACGCTTTGCACTAATCGCTGGACTCGCCATGCTGCTCGCCGGCCTGATGGCCGTGCCCGGTTCAGCGGCAAGCTTCGACGACTCGAACCCGTGCCCGGCCAGCGGACCTCTCCTCGTCTGCCCTGCCGCTCACATAGGTCAGCCGTACTCTCTCCAGCTCCGCGCGTTGTATGGCTGCGACACCTACAGATGGGAGATCACCAACGGCGGCCTGCCAGCGGGTCTCAGCATGTCTAAGAGCGGCCTCGTCACGGGTACCCCGACGAGTTCGGGCGGGACGCAGCCCTGGATAACCGTCCACGACCTGACTGCCGCAGAAGGCGGCCCCTCGTGGTGCGGCGGCGATAACAAGTCCGAGCGCCAATTCGTGTTCAGCGCGTCCCCGGGCCTCAGCATCCAGAACCAGTCGGTCCCGGGAGGGACGATCGGACAGCCCTACTCACAGACGCTGACGGCCCTGTCAGTAGTCAGCCTGAATCCAACCCAGGGTTCGCCAGCGTCCGCGACGTGGTCGATCCAATCCGGCTCGCCTCCCCCCGGCGTGACGCTCTCCTCGTCCGGCGTCCTCGCCGGAACTCCAACGACGGAAGGCTCGTATACCTTCGTCGTGCGCGCCGTCGGAGGCGGCGGCACATCGGACACCGAGACCGAGACGCTCACCGTCCGACAGCCGATCTCCATCACGTCCGCGTTCGCGCAGCGCCCTGCACCGAAGGCCGAGGTCGGCATTCCGTTCAGCGCAACGCAGTCCGCTACCGGTGGAACAGGGACGTTCACTTGGTCGATAACGACGGGTGCGCTTCCTGCCGGCCTGACGCTCGGTGCCGACGGGACGGTCTCCGGAACGCCGTCGGTTGCAGGTCGCTTCCCACTGGTTTTCACGGTCACCGACAGTGAGCAGCGCACCGCAGCGGTCAACGTGACGCTGGTCGTCGCGCCGAAGCTGACGATCAAGACCATCAGGCTGAAGCTGGCCACGGTCGGCCGCGTCTACCGCTCGTCGGTTGCGAAGGCCGGCGGCGTTGCACCCACGGTGTGGACCGTGCGCGGCAAGCTTCCGAAGGGCGTGAAGTTCGCGCCGAGGCTCGGCCTCTTCCTCGGCATTCCGACTCAGGCGGGACGGTTCCGCGTGACGGTGCGGGCTGTCGACGCCCTTGGCGCGAAGGCGCAGAAGGCCTTCACGCTCGTCGTCACCGGTTGATGTTCGCTCCGCGGGGACTCAGGTCCCCGCGGAGCAACCACAACGAGCCGAGAAGTCCCAGCGCGACGACCACGGTCGTTGCGATGCCGCCCGGCGTATCGACGCCGTCGAGTCCGTAGAGCGGCATCGGCCGGTCGAGCCACATCTGCTCGTGCTGGCATCGGTTCCACTTCTGGACGCCACCGCGCCACGGAGCGTCGCAGGGCGGATCCTGTTGCGAGAAGAACGCGCCAGCCGCGTTCGGCCGCCAGGTCGTCCCGATGTTGGGGAGCGTGAACGCGAGCAAGACGGCGAACAATCCGAGTAGCCGCCATGGGGATGCGAGCAGACGCGCGACGAACGGCCGAAGCGCGTCGCCGTACGCAACGAGGGTGAGCAAGCACCAGCGGCAGTCCCCACGGAAGCGCGAGTCGCGGGCCGATCGCCGACCAGCCAAAAGGCGTCCACCAGGAGGCGAAGCCGATCGTCAGCCCGGCGATGACGAGCAGAATCACGAGCGCAGGCCAGGCGCTGACACGGCGAGGCCTACGGAGCGCCAGAACGCACGCAGCCAGAACGAGAACGCTCGCCGCCGGCCAGAAGACGAACATCCCACCGCTTGGGGAAACCAGCACGCCGGCGGCATACTCGAGCTTGCGGGCCACGCCGGGCGTGTGCAACCCCTCCTCGAAAAAGTTCGGGCTGATCACTTTTCCGTATCGCACTTCGTTGAAGAGCGACGCTGCGACGATGCCGACGCCCAAGCCGGCCGCGCACCAGATCAGATGTGACCGGATGCGAATACCCGTTCGCCGACCGGCGAGGACGAGCGCGAGCACGCCAAGCGCCGCGATGAACGGGTATGAGGTCTCCTTCGTCCACGCCGCACCGGCCGCGGCGATACCCACGACCAAGGGATGTGCGGGTAACAGGGTCGCCGCGATGAAACAGACGAGCAGTCCGGTTGCGAGCGCTTCGGCGGCAGTCGTGCGCGCGTACCACAGGAACGGGCTGCTGAGAACGACGACCATGAACGCCCAGAACCATGCGCGCTGTCCGAGCGAGACAGGACCACCCAGCCCAACGCCACCGCGGTTACGACGCCGGCGACGCTCAATAACTGAAGAATCCGCTGGCGCGCGGCATGCCCGTCTGCGCCGAAGCCGATCGCGATCAGGTCAGGGACATGTTGCAGCAGCGGCCAATCGCCCACCGGGGTCATCAGCCCCCAGTAGTTGAGCTTGCCCGTGTAGCCGCACGCCGAGTAGTCATGGTTTGACAGGCAAGTGAGGAACGCGTTGCTTCCATCCATCACAAACGGTGTGTCGCCGGAAACCCAGGGCAATGCAATCCAGGCGATGACGAGGAAAGCGAACGAGCCCGCGACCGCGGCAATCGCTGACGCCCTCATTGGACCGCCGTCACGACCGCATCGGCGACACGTTCTGCTGCACGTCCGTCGACCTCGCCGACGACTAAGCGCGCGACTCGCGCCCGCTCGGCCGCCAGCTCGCCCGGCTGGGCCAGCGCGCGCTCGATCGCACCAGCGACATCCTCGAAGTGCGATGCGCGGTAGAAGGCGTCTGATTCCATCAGAGCCTTGTAGTGCTCGCCGCTGACGTTCTTCAACGCCCAGCTCTCGCCCGGAGGCGCACCTTCGTCGTAGAGGACGCACACCGCCGGCCTGTCACTGACTAGGGCGTCGAGCAAGATCGTGCCTGCATTCGCGACCACGACGTCGCCGTGCTGGAGCAGCGTCGCGAGAGTCTCGATGTCCGTGAAGCTCGGCTCCTGCACCGCTGCGCTGTCCCGAAAGAGCGCGGGGGCGAAGCGTTCGCGCCAGTCGCGGTCTCGAGGGTGGGGGCGGAACAGCAGCGAGAAGCGTGAGACGGCGCCGGTCTGCTCCCACCAGGAGATCAGTCGTTCAACGAACCTCGCCTCGAATGGCGCGTTTGTCGGCGTGTTTCCCATCACGAGAACCACCGGTCGGGCCGGGTCGAGACCGAGGTTGCGCACCACCTCTTCGTACTCCTGGCGTGCTCGCCGCCGACCGAAGACGTCCGTCTGCGGCCAGCCCGTCACGACGATGCGGCCGGCGTCGATCCCGTGGTACCGGAGGAGGTCCTCGCGCATGACCTCGTTCTGCACGATGTATCTCCGAAGGTCAGACGGAACGATGCCCTTCCCCACCGTGTGGTCCCAGCTCGCGATGTGACCGACGATCGGGAGGTCGTAACGACGCGCTCCTACGATGAACGGGACGACAGAATGCATCTGAGTGTTCGCGAGAGCGATGGCGGGCCGCTCCGCCCGTAGGCGCTCGAGGAGCCGACGAGGCAGGTACCGCAACCGCCCGTAATGCCAGATCATCATGAACCTGTCGAGCCCACCCCAACGTGGCAGCGGTCCAGCGCGCGTCGGGTCGAGGAACCAGTTTTGATGGCCGACCTCCATGCGGCCGCGGTTGAACCCGTAGCGCAGGCTCTGCCGAAGCGACAACGGGTAGAAGCCGAGTCTGTCGTCCAGCCACGAATCAGCGCGTCGCCGGACCTTGTCGACGAGCGGCACGGGACGCGACATGAGATCGGCGCGTTCGACAACGCGAACGTCAGGCGCGCGCGCCGCCCAGTCGCGCTCGCCTTCGGCCAAGATGATCCGGAGTCGATCGCCGACGCGGGCGTGCAGGTGCTCGACGATCCCGGTGTCGAAGAAGAGCCGCGACGAGAAGGGATCCGGAAGAAGGAGCCAGACCGGCGTCACAGGTTCAAGATGACCCGTAGCGCAGGAGAGCAGCTCATTTTGGCGTTGGGCCGAGCGGCTCACGCGACCAAAGCGGGGAGTGATGCGACAGGGACCGTGATCCCTTCCTCTGCCGAGCGAAGCATGGCAAGCGTCACCTCGAGGACGTGCAGCGCCAGTTCCCCGGAAGCTCGATGGGGCCGGTCGTCGTGCATTGCCTCAACGAGCTCGTGCAGGCCGATCCCGCGTCTTTCGATCTCTGCGCGCGGCTCGTAAGCTACGGGCTCCCAATCCGAGCGCGCGCCTCGGATCATCACGTCGCCACCGAACTTGTTCGCGTCGGGGAGCCATAACGAGCGCTCGGTTCCGTGGACGACCATACCGCTGTCGTACCGGCCGGGCAGCTCAAAGCTGACTGTGATAGTCCCGAGCGCCCCGGAGGCGAAACGGAGAGTGTGGACGGCGTACGTTGGTACCTCCGTGACGAATGACTCGCCTGCCCTGGGGCCCGCACGGAGCTCACGCTCCATCTTCGGGGTCGCGGCAAAGCCGCTCGTAGCCGCAATCGGCCCGAGCAGCGACACCATCGCCGTCAAGTAGTACGGCGCAATGTCGAGAACCGGCCCGCCGCCGGCGCCATAGAAGATCTCGGCGTTCGGGTGCCAGTTCTCGGGGCCGCCTGTCAGCATCTGCGCGGTCGCGCCGATCGGAACGCCGATGTCGCCTCGCTCGATCACACGCCGTGCCAGCTGGTACGCGCTGCCAAGGAACGTGTCGGGCGCGCAACCAATCCGAAGGCCCGTGTCGGCAGCCTGCTCGAGGAGGGCATGGCCGACCCCGAGGGACAAAGCGAGCGGCTTCTCCGTATACACGTGCTTCTCTGCGTCAAGCGCTGCCGCGACGACGCCGGCGTGTTCAGTCGGCGGCGTCAGGTTCAGGATGGCGTCCACGCCGCCCCCCGAGAAGAGCTCGTCGACCGCGAGAGCTTCGAGCCCGTGCGTTTCGGCCAAGGCTCGGGCGCGATCGGGCTCGACGTCGGCACACGCGACCACGTTGAACGTCGGAAACGCGCGTGAGCCTTCGACGTATTCGCGCGCGACGACTCCGCAGCCGACAAGGCCGACGTTCATTGCCTCTCGCTCAGCGCCGCGAGCAGTCGGTTGAGCGTGTTGGCTGATGGCCGCTCGAGCTCGCCGCCAACTCATCGGCCATCGGTGTTCGCGCGCCAGTCGAAGACGATTCCAATCGTCTCTGGGCGACGGTCGCGCGCAAACTCGTAGGCGGCGACGCAGTCGGAGGGAAGCAGCGTGTGCGTGTTGAGGCCATCGAGGCTGAACGTGCCTTTCAGGACCAAGTCGAAGAAAAGCTCGTTGATGACGCTCTCGGGGTCGCCTGCGGGGGCGTGGCTGTCGTGAGCGCCGACGATCTCGACGCCGCGAACGACGAGGTCTGATGTGAGGTGCTGCTTGGAGGGCATCCCCGTGTCTCCTAGCACGACGACACGCCCACGGTCCCGTACGAGACGCAGCGCCGCCGGCAGGACGTCGGGGTTCCCAGTCGTGTCGATGACGACATCCGGCTGCACCCCGCCAAGCTTCTCCGTGACGACCTCGGCAGCCGTCGTTACGTCGACTTGCGCAACGTCCGTCGCACCGCCCCGCCGCGCAAGCTCGAGACGCCCGGCCGAACGAGCGACGGCGACGATTGGTTTCGCACCGGACGCACTCGCCCACCGGATCGACATCTGACCGACCGGTCCGGCGCCCATCACGACGACGCTGTCGCCAGCCGCATGCCGCGCAACCTGCGCGCCCACGTAGGCGATCTTCGCGAGCGCGAACCACACGGCATCAGCGAGGTCGATGCCCTCAGGCACGCGCGTGCACTTGGCAGGCGACGTCACGTGGTACGACGTATGCGGAGCGCGGAAGGCAACACGGTCGCCGACGTTCAAGCCGAGGACACCGTCGCCGCGCGCAACGACTACGCCGACGGCCGAATATCCCGGCCGAAACGGGAACCGCGCGTAGGCCTCCCAGTGCGTGCCGGCCTCGAACGAGCCGTTGAAGACCGTCAATTCGGTACCTGTGCTCATCAACGAGTAGTGCGTGCGGATCGCAACGCGGCCAGGTTGGGGCACCTCAGCTGTAAATTCCTCGATCTCGACGCAGCCTGGCCGAGGAAACTGGAGGCGCTGTTCCACAGAGCCTTCTACCGTAGCCGGACCGGATACCCATTTCTCAAAAAACGGAGGCCACTCGTGTCGTCGCATGAGAGCGTAGAGGATCGCCAAGGTTTTGCAGGGGTTTCGTGTAATGACCGTTGCCTGATGCAGCAACGATTGGAAGTGCGTTAGAGGTCGTTCGTTTGCAAATTTCGTTTGCAGCGATTGGGTCGCCTATCATCGCTACGCGGCGGCACGCGCAAGACGACAGCCGGAAGATGAGAATGCCTCATCGGATTCCCTCACAGGCTGCGCAGGCTGCGGCCGCCCGTTCCAAGCACCCCGACGCAACGGCGCTTCTCCAGATCGACCGTATCTTCCTCCTAGCTCACCACTTCGTCTAGTCACATTCGGATTGGCGTCTCGTAGATCAAGATGATCAGGAAACGCCTATTCCAGCTGATCTGGACGCTTCTGTGGCCAGCGAGGCTCTACGTTACTCGGTCGCCGTTCCGCTTCGGGAAGAATGTCCTGAGAGAGGTTCTTATCCGATCGTTGCTCCCGCCGGGCCCATATACCTTTCTCGCGCGACTGCCACTCGGGCGCCAAATAGAGGTTCGGTACCGCGAGGGAATCGGTCTCTCGACATTGCTCGAAGGACAGTTCGAGAGAGCAGAGATCGAAGCCCTATGCTCTTACGCTCATCGCGACAGCACTGCTATCGACGTGGGCGCGAACATTGGGATTCACACCGTCGTTCTGGCCACCGCAATTGGAACAGGCGGGAGAGTACTCGCCTTCGAGCCGGCCCCGGAGAACGTCGGGCGCCTGTGGCGCAATCTGTGCATCAACGGCATTTCGAATGTCGACGTCTTCCCGCTGGCCATCGAGGCTAGCGGTGAGAGCGCGGCGCTCTACTTAAGCGACGATCCCGCATTTCATTCCACATCTGTTGTCGCTGCGGAGCGCAGGGCCGGTCGCGCTTTGACCGTCGCAGCCTCCTCGCTCGACACGGTTTGGAATGAGGCTGGGCGCCCCAGCGTGTCGGTGGTGAAGATTGACGTCGAGGGAACGGAGGAAGGGGTTCTCGAAGGCGCGAGGGAATTGCTCGCTGCCTGCCACCCGGCCCTGCTCATCGAAATTAAGTCTGCGCGACGGCTAGTCAACATCAAGCGATTTCTCGCACCGTACGACTATCTCCCGAAGCAGCCAAGCGGCTTCATGCGCTGGAACTATCTCTTCGTCGCGGAGGCCGACCATCGTCGCGGGCTTGCGCCGTCAATCCTCCATGCTGTCGATCATGTCAGCATGACTCTGCCGTCAGATAAGCCAAAAGAGTAAGAAGATCGTTCCAGCCTCGTCGTCCCGGTCATAGAAGGGATCTGGTCCTCGCGCAACTTAACGGCGTCGTCCGCGTTTCGGGCTCCCGAAGCTGGCAGGCAAATCAACCGCGCCGCTGCCGTCACTTCCGCGTTCGCTTCTGCGGGAAGCGCAGCCGCGATCCGATCGGCGAGCGACGCGCCGTCCAGGCCGTGGAAGCGCAGCGCCTCGAGCGGAGTGCCGCACGCCGGCCACCCCTCGACGCCGAAGACGGTGACGCGCGCGGCCGAGCGTCGCGTCGCAGCGTGTCGCCGAGCGCGCCGACCGGCGCGTGGTCCTCGAGCACGAAGAGCTCGCTCGAACGGGCTCGACGAGCTCCGTGAGCCAGCTGCGCGTCGACGCGGTTCAGCCACGGCATGTTCACGACCTGCAGGCGGCCGTCGAGGATCTCGGCGGCGGTCAGCGCCTCGTGCAGCATCACCGGCCCGTACGCGAAGAGCAGCGCGTCCGTGCCCTCGTGCAGCGACCGCGCCGCGACCGGGCTCGGCGTCACGTCCGGGAGCTCGATCCGTCGCGGCGACGGGCCGATCGCGAGCCGGAGCGCGACGTTGTCGCCCGCGTCCTCGACCGCCCAGCGCAGCAGCGCCCGCGTCTCCTCCGCGTTGGCGGGCTGGACGACGGTCATGTTCGGCAGCGCTGCGAGCAGCGAGACGTCGCGGATGCTCTGGTGCGACTTGCCCGGGCCTGCCGGGATCAGCCCGGCGTAGTGCAGCGCGTAGACGACCTTCGTCCGCTCGCTCGCCTGGTTGTAGATCTGCTCGTTCGCACGTGACGCGAGGAAGCTGGCGAAGGAGTTGACGACCGGCAGGAGCCCCTGGCGCGCGAGCCCCGCCGCCATCGAGACCATGTCCTGCTCGGCGATGCCGACCTCGACGAAGCGGTCCGGATGGTCGAGCTCGACGCCGCGGATGCGGCAGTCCGACGAGAGATCCGCGTCGAGCACGACCACGTCGGGACGCTCGGACACCAGCCGCTCGAGCTCCTCGCCGTACGCGGCGGCGACGTACTCGTCCGTCACACGCCGGAGCGCTGCGCCCGACTCGGGCTCGCCCTCATGCCCTTCGAGCGCGGACACGTCGTCGAGCCGGAGATCCGGCAGGCGCTCGCGGATGCGCGCGACGAGCTCGTCGTGTGCGCGCGCGAACGCCTCGTCGTCGGGCGCGCCGGCGTGCCAGCGGTACGTCCCGCCGCCGTCCTCGAGCGCGCGCGGATGCTCCATGAACGACACGCCGCTTGCCCTTGATCGTGCTGCGCGACGAGCACCTTCGGCACGTCGTCGGCGGCGTCGCGCATCGCCGCGAACGACCGCGCGATCGCCTCGTGGTCGTGGCCGTCGCAGGTCTCGACGTGCCAGCCGAACGCGCGGAGCTTCGCCTCCAGCTCGCCGAGCGCGAGGATCTCCTCCGTCGGCCGGTCGGACTGGAGCTCGTTGCGGTCGACGATCGCCCAGAGGTTGCCGACTCCCTGGTGGGCGGCGGCCGCGAGCGCCTCCCAGTTCTGGCCCTCCTGCAGCTCGCCGTCGCCCGGTCATCACGACGACGCGTCCGCCGCGCCCGAGGAAGCGCTTCGCCCAGGCCATTCCGCGCGCCTTCGAGAGGCCCATCCCGAGCGAGCCGGAGTTCGCCTCGATCCCGGGCACGTTCACGTCCGGATGGCCGTCGAGGCCGCCGAGGCGCCGCAGCCGCAGCAGCCGCTCGGTCGGGACGACGCCGAGCGCGTGGAGCACCGCATAGAGGCCGGGCACGTCGTGTCCCTTCGACGAGAAGTAGACGTCGCGGTCCGGGTCGTCGAAGCCGACCTCCGCGGTGTTCAGCTCCGAGTAGAGCAGGTGCACGACGATGTCCATCGCGCTGAAGCTCGAGCCGAGGTGGCCCGAGCCGGCGCGCTTCACCGCGACGAGCGCATTCGCGCGCGCCATGTCGGCGAGCAGCGCCGAGATCGTCGTGCCCGCGTGCGCGCTCGAACTCCTCGCGCGGGATCAGCGTCAGCTCTGCCACGGATGCTCGTTCAGGACGTCCTCGTCGACGTCGGCGCCCCAGCCCGGTCCGGCGGGGATGGTCAGCTTCCCGTCGGCGATCTGCGGCACGGCGGTCGTCAGCTGCTCGCGCCAGGGGACGTCGTCGACGTCGACCTCGAGGATGCGGACGTTCGGGATCGCCGCGCACCACTGCGCCGAGATGAACGTCGCGAGATGGCTGTAGTAGTTGTGCGGCGCGCAGTTGACCTCGAACGTCTCGGCGAGGTCGGCGATCTTCTTCGCCTGGTGAAAGCCGTTCCAGATCACGTCGACCGAGGCGACGTCCATCGCGCCGGCCTCGAGGTACGGCCTGAAGCCGCGGTTCGTGTAGAGGTTCTCGCCGGAGCAGATCGGCACGTCGACGCTCGTGCGCACGGTGGAGAGCGCGACGGGATCGAATGCGTCCACCTCGAGCCACATCAGGCCGTGGTCGCGCAGCGCGCGCGCGATCCGGAGCACGCCTTCCGCCGTGAGGTTGAAGTTGAGATCGACGATCGGCTCGGCCTTGCCCTCCGTCCCCTCGTGGAACGCGTCGAGGAGCCGCACGAGCGCCTCCTCGAGCTCCGGTGACGGGTTGCGCTCGAGGCCGTCGCCCCCGAAGCCGGGCATGAGCACCTGCGGCTCGTCGCCGGGGACGACGATGTTCGTCTTGAACGCGCGATAGCCGCGCTCGACGACCTCGCGGCCGAGCGCGGCGACGTCGTCGTACGACGCGAGCTTCGTCGTGCCCGTGACCTCCCACGCGCGGGCGCGCGTCGTGCCGCAGTGCGACCAGTAGACGTCGACCTCGTCGCGGGTCGGCCCGCCGAACAGCTCGTAGACCGGCACGCCGAGCGCCTTCCCCTTGAGGTCGAGCAGGGCGTTCTCGATGCCGCCGATCGCCTTCTGGATCACCGAGCCCGGGCTCTGCCTCGTCGCGCGGAAGAGATCCCAGACGATCCGCTCGACCGCGCGCGCGATCGCGGCCGACGACCTGCGGCGGCGAGGTCCTCGACGATGCCGGCGAGCCCGCGCGGCGAGCCGTGCGAGTCCGTGATCTCCGCCCAGCCGACGGCGCCGTCGTCCGCCGTGGCCTTGAGGAAGATCCACGGACGCCAGCCGGCGTCGCAGAACAGCGTCTCGAGCCGCGCGACCTTCATCGCGGCAAGGTTACGTCGCGGGAGGGCAGACCTCACCCGCGTCGACCAGGCGGCGCGCGCGGTCCCAGTCCTCCTCGTCGTCGACGTTGAAGCCCTCGTGGCCGCGGGTGAGGAACGGCGCCACGACCTTCCCTTCGCGCGTCCCGGTCTGCGACACGACGCGCGTCCAGGCGATCTCGAGCGCGCTGTTCTGCACGTAGATCTCCGGGCAGCGCCTGGTACTGGCCGGCGTGCCACGCGACGTCGAGGTGGGACTGGTCGAGCAGCGGCCGCATCGTCTTCCCCTCGAGCACCCACATCTTCCCCGGATGCTGCTTCACGCGCTCGACGGCGCGGATCGAGTCCGCCTCGGGCGTCGCGAGCAGCTGGCGCATCCCGCGCAGGAACGCGTCGGGCCCGCGAAACGGATTCGTTGCGCGCACGATCCCGAAGAGGTCGTAGTGCTCGCCGAGCTCCTTCAGCGTGAACGTGATCCACTCGATGTCGGGCGAGGTCGACGTCGCGAGCTCCGCGGGACGGAGGAACGGGACCTCGGCGCCGTAGCGCTGCGCGACCTCGGCGATCTTGCCGCTGTCCGTCGAGCAGACGACCCGGTCGAAGACGCCCGCCTGCAGCGCGGTCGCGACCGCGTAGGCGAGCAGCGGATGCCCCGCGAGCGGACGGACGTTCTTGTCCTTCACGCGCTCCGACCCGGAGCGCGCCGGGATCAGGCCGATCGCGCTCGGCATGCGTCCTCCGCTTCGGCGAGCAGCGCTTCGAGGGCCGGCGTCGGAACGCCGTTCCGGCGGCCCGCGCGAACGGCGGCGCCGGCGATCGCGTCGAGCTCGGACGGGACGTCCGGCGGCGACGTCGCGTGCAGTGGATGTCGTCAGCTGCGGCGGCAAGGCGTCGATGATCTCCCACTGCGCGGCCGGCGCGAGGTCGACTCCGTCCGCGCAGCGACGGCGCACGTCTCGGCGATCGCGGCCTCGAGCCGCGGTCGCCACTCCGGGTCCGCGCGGAGCTCGCCGATCGAGCGCTGAGTCAGCGCCGTCGCGGCGGCGATCGGCGCCTGCCGGGCGAGCTTCTCCCACAGCACGTGCGCCTCGCTGCCGTCGACGCGCACGTCGGCGCCGGCGCGCCGGAGCAGCTCGGCCGTCTCGGGCTCCGCGTCCGACGGCGAGCGTCACGACGAGAGCGGGCGTGTTCTGGACGATCGTGCCCGGCCGCTCGCGGTAGGCCTCGATCAGGCCGACGCTGCCGGCGACGACAGCGCTCTCCGGGAGCGCGGCGCGGATCGTCTCCATGTGCTCGATGCCGTTCAGCAGCGGGATCACCGTCTCCGCCGGCGCCTGCACGCGGCTGAGCGCGTCGTCCAGCCCGGGCGCCTTCACGGTGACGAGCAGGAGCTCGACCGGCTCGTCCAGCTCGGTGACCACCCGCGGCCGGACCGTGTGCACCTTCTGGCCCTGTCTCAGGGACAGTCCCTCGGACGTGAGCACTTCGGCCGTGGCCGGACGGACGATGCAGACGACATCGACGCCGGCATCCAGGAGCCCCGCGGCGAGGACGCCGCCGACGGCGCCCGGGCCGAGGACCGCGACCGTCTCGCTCATGCCTTCGACGGGTCGGTGATGAGGTTCACGACCTTCCACTCCGTGTAGACGTCGAGCGCCTCGACGCCGGCCTCGCGCCAGCCGGTGCCCGACTGCTTCACGCCGCCGAAGCCCATGTGCGGCTCGCTCCCGTGCGTGCCGCCGTTGACGACGACGACGCCGGCCTCGACGCCCTCGGCGAAGCGCGAGCGCTCGATGGAGGCTCCCGGTGTGAACGGCCGAGGTCAGCCCGTACGGCGAGTCGTTCACGAGCGCGAGCGCCTCGTCGAAGTCCCGGACGCGATAGAGGATCGCGACCGGGCCGAAGAGCTCGCGGCACGAGAGGTCGGCGTCGGGCGGGACGTCCTCGAGCACGGTCGGCGCGAGCCACCAGCCGTCGCGATCGAGCCGACGGCCGCCCGCGAGCACGGGCGTGTCGCCGATCGCGGCGAGGATCCGGTCGAGGCTCTCCTCGCTGATCACCGGTCCGGCGTCGTACGCGCGCGCACCCTCGACGAAGCGCTCGCGGAACTCGTCGTACACCGCGTCGAAGACGACGATCCGGCTCGCCGCGGCGCAGCGCTGGCCCGCATTCGAGAACGCGGACGCGAGCGCCCACTCGACCGCACGGTCGAGATCGGCGTCGTCGCAGACGACGAGTGCGTTCTTGCCGCCGAGCTCGAGGCACACCTTCGCCAGCCGCCGCGCCGCGCGCTCGTTGACCCACCGGCCCGTGCCAGCCGAGCCCGTGAAGCTGACGAGGTCGACGTCGTCGTGCTCGACGAGCGCCGCGCCCGCCTCGCCGCCGAGCCCGTGGACGACGTTGAGCACGCCGGGCGGCAGCCGCTCGCCGCAGAGCTCGCCGAAGAATGCCGCCGACGCCGGCGTGTGCTCCGACGGCTTCAGCACGGCGGCGTTGCCCGCGAACACCGCCGGGAACACCTTCCACGCGTAGTTCGGCAGCGGGGTGTTGAACGAGACGATCAGGCCGGCGACGCCGACGGGGCGGCGCGACGGTCATCACGGTCCGGTTCGGCATCGCCGACGTCGTCGTGCGCCCGTAGAGACGGCGGCCCTCGCCTGCGACGAAGAAGCCCATCTCGACGGCAGCGTCGGCTTCGCCGAGCGCGAGCTCGATCGACTTTCCGGTCTCGTCGACGACGATCGCCGCGGCCTCTTCTCGCCGCTCGCGCAGCGCGAGTGCCAGCTCGCGCACGAGCTCTGCCGCGCTCGACAGGCGTCCGCAGCAGCCCAGTCAGCCTGTGCGGCACGGGCGGCTTCGACGGCGGCGTCGCACGTCTTCGCCGTCGGAGCGCGGCGCGCTGCAGAGCGGCGACCCGTCGGCCGGACGGCAGCTTCTCGAACGTACGGCCTGGGCAGCGGGCAGCCTCTCGGCCAGCGATCGAGGTTCGCGATGTCGCCGATCAAGGCGATGTGCAAGTCTGACTCACGATGTGCAACGGTGACGCGCCTAGCCAGCAACAGCGTCAACTCGCCAGGGAAGTTGCCGACCTTCGAGCTCAGGTCGCCGCGCTTGAGTCGAGCCGCTGGTGGCGCCTGCACCCAGGGCTGGCACTGAGTCGGCGTCGGCGCCGTCACGATGAGGAGCCGGCTCAGGCGGTCGAGCCTGGACATGTCGAGGATCTTCCGGAGGACTTCGAGAAGACGGATGCCGAGTTATGGCGACGCGTCGCGCCGTATACGATGACCACGCCGGGGAAAGTTCACGTGCTGGCGCGTGCTGTCGAGTACGTCGTTTCGCGAGGCGTAAATGGTGCGTTCGTCGAGTGCGGTGTGTGGCGCGGCGGCAGCATGATGGCTGTAGCTGTGACACTGCTTCGCCTTGGCATCAACGATCGGGAGCTGTACCTCTTCGACACATTCGCCGGAATGACAGAACCTGGCATCGAGGATGTGAAACAGGGCGGCCGAGCCAGCGGCAGAAATCCTCGCGCAAGCCAGTCCTAGCTCTCCGTACTGGGCAGCTGCAACGCTTGACGAGGTTCGAACGACGCTCTTCAGCGTTGGTTATCCGGCTGGGAACATTCACTTCGTCCAAGGTCCGGTCGAGGACACACTCCCCAAGTGCGCTCCAGACAACGTCGCCCTTCTTCGTCTTGACACCGACTGGTACTCATCGACGAAGCATGAACTCGTTCACTTGTATCCACGAGTGGAGAGCGGTGGCGTGCTCATGATTCGACGACTACGCGTACTGGAGGGGTGCTCGGCAGGCCGTGGACGAATACGTTCACGAAAACGAGCTAGCGATACTCCTCGTGCGGATAGATCACGGCGCCCGTATCGCCGTCAAGCCTTAGCGTCGGAATAGCGCGGAGGGCGTGCGGCAAAGCACGTTGAGTCGCGCTTCGATGTCGTCTGTCTTCTTGAGCGCCAGTGTGCGCGGATCTGCGTCTTCGAGGGCCGCGAACTCAGAAAGGTACGCCGCATCGACCGTCGATTCTCCAAAACGTAGTGGCGTGGCCGATGGTGGCAGTTTGAACATGCACACGCCGTTCGTTCGATCTGTGCGCAGCGTGCGTATAGCCTCCGTAGCCGTGTGTCGACTGCGAGGCGGCCGTCTGCCACTCCCTCTGCGAGTGCTTGGTCATCGACTACATGGGACTCATAGAACGCTTTCATCTCGCCGCGGCGGTCCGCGTCGTGCACCGCCGTCCGGAACTTCGAGGGCGCAACCGCCCACCAGCGAAGATACTTCTCTCTGCACTGCTCCAGCGACCGCATCGGGAAGTGCAAGACGTCGATCGGATACCAGCCGCGTAGCGGCGCGAGCTCTGTCCAACGGCGCGGTGGTTTCCATGCACCACCTCGACGTTTGGATCGCCTCGATGCACCGTCTTGAAGCGTGGACTGTAGGGACTGTTGTCCTCGGAGCCCGGATTGCAGACGCGAACCGTCATCCGCTCGGCAAAGAACTCGTCACCGTCGGGACGGGGCGCGAAGTGACGCCACATGCCGCGCACGCTTCCGTAGTTCGTCGGGACCGCCGACAGGACTTCCTTCAAGGAGCCGCCTCGAGGCCACCAGAACTCGTCGGCGTCGCTGTTGACGACCCAGTCCGCACCGAACTCCGTGGCGGAACGTCGCGCCATGCGCGTCACCCATTCGGCCTGCTGCAGCTCGCCGGCGTCGTGCGTGACATCGACGTAGCCGTCGCGCGCGTAAGACTCGAGGATCTCCGAGGTCCCGTCGTCGGAGCCGTTGTCGATTGCGACGACGAAATCGACCCCAGCGTTCAGGTGAAACGCGAGGTGTGCGTCGAGGACGTCGTCCTCGTTCCGGGCGAGCAGGGTCATCACGATCTTCACGTAGACGCCGTTGTAGCCGAAGCGGTAGCTTGCGTGGCTTGTCGATGCGCGCTCTTTCCGACGCGGGGCGGGCCCTCCTCGCCGCCGTCCTCGGCCGGCTCGCGCGGATGACCTCGTCCCGCGCGGGCGTGGTGATCGTCTACCACCGCGTCGGCGGGGCGGCTTCGGGTGACGAGGATTTCGAGATTCTGCCTGCTGTCTCGGACCGGGTCTTCGAACGCCAGCTGCGACACTTCCGCGGCCGGTATCGGGTCGTTCCCGCTGCGCAGATCGTCGACGCGGCCCGCCTGCGGCGGCGCGGGCAGCGGTTTCCGATCGCGATCACATTCGACGACGACCTGGCCGAACACGTGCGCGCTGCGCTTCCCGCCTTGCGACGGACGGGCGTGACGGCGACCTTCTTCCTGACGGGAGCCTCGCTGGACGAGTCGCACTCGTTCTGGTGGGAAGATCTCCAGCGCGCGATCGACGACACGCGCGTCACGCCGGACCAGATCCCATACGTCGACCTCAGCGCGGCGCTGGAGCGCTCCCCGCGGGCGATCCTCGACGTCGCAGGCAAGATCGTGAGGCTGGCGCCCGAGGAGCGGGATGAGGTCACGACCGCATTGCGGACCGCTGTGGGGCCGGCGCCAACGGAGAGCGGGCTTCGAGCACACCAGATTCGTGCGCTCGCGGATGCAGGTTGCTCGATCGGCTTCCACACCGTCCGGCACGACCCATTGCAAGCACTCCCGGACGCCGAGCTCGACCGTGCCCTCCGGGAAGGCCGGCAGGTGCTCGAGGCCGCCGCCGGCGGGCCGGTCGACCTGATTGCCTACCCCCATGGCAAGGCTGACGACCGGGTCGCCACCGCTGCGAGACGTGCCGGCTTTGCGGCGGGCTTCACGACCGCTAGCGGGGTCGTGACGCCGGAGACCAACCCGCTGCGGATTCCGAGGACGGTCGCCGACCTGTCTTCGAGCTCGCTCGCGTTGCGCCTTGCTCGGCTCGTGAGCCGCGCCAGAGGCTGACTAGAGTCCGTCCCTGTGCAGCCCGCCGACGACGTCCCACCCGAGAGCCAGCGGCTGCAACGAGAGCTACGGCAACTGCGCGCGCGAGTCGATGCTCTCGAGTCGAGCCGCTGGTGGCGCATGCACCCGCGTCTTCTGCTCCGGCGACTCCGTCATCGTGACCGCACCACCGGTGAGGCTGCTGAGGCCGACGGCTCGCACGAGCTACCGATCGACTTCGACGAGACCGACGCCGAGCTCTGCCGCCGCGTCGCTTCCTACACGATGACCACACCCCCGCGAATCTACGCCCTCAGGCGGGCCGTTGAATACGTCGCGACACGTCCGATCGACGGGGCTCTCGTGGAGTGCGGCGTGTGGCGCGGGGGCAGCATGATGGCAGTGGCGCTGACGCTGCACCGTTTGGGAGTCACGGACCGGGATCTGTACCTGTTCGACACGTTCGAGGGAATGACCGAGCCCGGCGAAGAGGACGTCAAGCACAGTGGCGAGCGGGCGTCAGATGTCCTCGCCGGGGCGAGCCGCGACTCACACGACTGGGCGGTCGCGCCGATCGATCAGGTACGAGAAGCCGTGCTGAGCGTCGGGTATCCGGAGGGAAGGATTCACTTCGTTCAGGGCCGCGTGGAGGACACTCTGCCGGCGAAAGCCCCCGCAGAGATCGCGCTCCTTCGACTTGACACCGACTGGTATTCATCGACCAAGCACGAGCTCGTGCATCTCTATCCGCGGCTCGCGCCCAGTGGGGTGCTCATCATCGACGACTACGCGTACTGGAAGGGTGCCGGTCGAGCAGTCGACGAGTATCTCGAGGAACACGAGCTGAAGCTCCTCCTCAACCGGATCGACTACACGGCTCGGATCGCGGTCAGGACCTGACGTTGATTTCAGGTGCGAGCTCGCGGCAGACCTCGACGAAGGCGAGATCGTCTGCATACCAGCGCGTGAGATTTGCGCGCGCAGTCTCGCCGAGCCGCGTGTCGAAACCCGCCGGGGCCTGGTGCGCGGCCTCCCCGCGAGGAAGCTCCGCCTGCTCCGGGAGCCCCAGCTTCTGCTTCAGCAACTCGAAGTCCTCGTCGAGCCGTTCCTGGAAGCCGATGAAGAAGAGATCGGGAAGTCGATCCCGAAACGTCCCTCCGTCGCCGAACCAGAACGAATAGCGCGTGTTGACATGGCCGATGCCCTCCATCGCTTGCTCGGCGCGTGACCGCTCTTCGTCGGCGGCCGACGAGAGGGCAGTCGCCAGCTGATCGGGCGTCTTGAAGACGGCGAAAGCAACCCGTTCTTCCTCCCGCCAAGGGTAGTGATAACGCGGACGGCCTTCCCGGAGCCTGCTGTTGAACGAGCTGACGAAACGGTCGAGCGGATCGCGAATGAAGAACATGAATCGCTCGCCCGCCGGAACGTCTCCGAGCGTGAGCACGTGCCCGCCAAAAACAGGCCGGTAGCGAACAGCGTTCGCATGCTCGACGAGAACGTGGTTCAGCGCGGTGCCGCCGGTCTTGCCCACATGCAGGACGTGGAGCGGCTCACGCGGATCGCTCACGTCAGCGACCCTGAAGCGCCCGCAGCAACCGCCGGCCGCCCGCGTAGAGCGGTCGGGCCGGAGCCGTGTACCTCGAAGCACGGAGTCGCGAGCTCCAGCGCGATCGTCGCTCGCTATCGAGCTCGCGCTTGAGCTCGAGCGCTCGCCTGCGTTCCGTCAGGAGAGCCTCCGTCGTCGGCGTTTCCTCCGGAAGGGCGGGCACGACAAACTGGTCGTGACGTCCTTCGAGCTGCTCGAGCGCCTCGAAGAGCCGACGCTGCGCGTCGGAGACGTAGCCGTTCTGGAGGAAATCGAGCGGGAGAACTCCGTGTGACGCAGCTCGGCGTCGATGGCCGCGAGCACCACGGCATCGCGCGGCGCGCGCACCGGCACGCCGGCGTCCGAGAGGAACGCCTGCGTGTGCTCGCTCCAGACGACGGGCGCGGCCAGAACGTCGATGTAGTTCGTGACGAGGACAGGCAGGCCGGCAATCTGCGTCAGCGCCTCACGCAGGTAGCGCTCCCACAGGGCAAGTGCGTAGATCTCGCCCTGGTCGCTGCGGAGGCGAAGCGCGGATGCCGTGATCTCGAGCGGATTACGATTGACGAGAACGACGACGGGATCGACCGTCAAGGGCGCTACGCCAGAAGGCGAATGTGAGGCAGTGGCGCGGGTCCTTCCAGACCCAGGGCGAGTTCGGGAAGATGCCTGCGGACGACCTGCGGCGCCTCGTGACGCAGCGCATCGAGGCGCGGGTCGTGCTCCCAGCCCGGTGTCAGCAAGACGGGACACCCGATGTCGCAATCGAGCGTCCCCAGGAGACGCTCGTTGAACGCAACGAGCGACTCGCTCTCCCAGTAGCCCTTCGGGTTCTTCGCGGTCGCCTGAACCAGGTCCTCTTCCGGCGGCAGAGAGAGCCCGAGCAGGCTGATGAGTCGCGTCACCGCCGACGTGCCGCTTCGGTGCATCCCGAGAACGAAGACACCGGCGGCCACTGCGATCGAGACTACTTGAGCGTTCTGCGACGGAGCAAACGGCGAACATGATGCACTGCACGGGATTGCAATGTCGCGGTCCGACGCGGCCGCCGCCGGCTCCGCCTCGAGCCGCGCCAGTGAGGCCGCAAGCGTCGCAGTGAGCTGCGGGAGGTCCGGCAAGGACACAGTGTCGCGCGCTTCGAACGCCTCCAGAACGGCGAGACTCACACCCGAGACGTCGCGCGCCGTCCCCGGTCGACCGCCGTGGACCGACAGTGCTTCGGGAATCGAGACGACGCAGGCGCCGTCGAGCCCCGACCGCGCAAACAGCAGCCAGTCCCGATCGCCTCCGCCGTCGAGAGAGGGTTGTCCAATTGCGAGGGAGCGGCGGAGCAGGCCGAGAACGCCGTACTGGTTCTCGACGATCCCAAAGACGCCCGGGGCGCCGAGAAACAGCTGAACGGCGTCCGGATCGTCGGCCGGGCGTACGCCGACGGTGACCACATCCGCATTCGAGGCGGCTTGCGCAGCGACGAGCGCGTCGAGCAACTCGTCCTCGGGAGCATCGTCTTCGTCGAGAAAGACGACCCACTCAGCTGTCGCTCGATCGAGGCCGTCACGGCGCTGCTCCGCAGAGATCACCTCGACGTTGCGGACTGCGTCAGCTCGGCCAGCCTCTGCGCGTGCCGGCGGCCGGCGTCTCCGAGCGCGATGACGTCGACGCGCGCCGCGGGAGCTGCCGACGGCCGTGGCGACGGTTCCACGGTTTCGAGCAGCTCGAGCCAAGCGGCAAGCGACTCTTCGGGCGCACGCGCGGGACGCTGCCGGTGCGAATCCGTTATCGCTCGAGAGCACCCGAGCGAGTGCCACCGCGAAGTCGTCGGGCGTCGGCGGAACGAGCAAACGCTCGCGGTCCCGCTCGACGATCAGCTCGGGCGCGCCGCCGACGTCCGCCGCGAGGAACGGCACGCCGTGCTCGACGCACTCCGCGACCGCGTAGGGCGAGTTCTCGAGCAGCGACGGCATCACGGCCAGCGTGCCGGGTGTCTTGAGCTCACCGAGAGCGCGCAGTCTGGTCGAGCTGCGTCTCCAGGCGAATCGATCGCGCCACGCCGCCGAGCTGCTCACGAAGCTGCTCTTCCGTCCAGCTGCGGCTATGGCCCAGGAAGACCACGTCGACTCCGGCGAGCAATTGCGGGTCGAGCCGGCGCAGGCTTTCGAGGAAGACGCGAATCCCCTTCCCCTCGCGCAGCTGGCCGAAGAACGCGAGCCGGTGGATGCTCGACTCCGTCCGGGCGCGCTGCACCGGCTCGGCCCAGCGCCGCCGAGCCGCCAGAGGTTCTGGATGACTCGCACCGAGCTCGGCAGCTGCCAATCGTGGTCACGGAGCCAGTCAACGAGCCACTCGCTCGGGCTGACGACGGCATCGGCGAGCTCCAGGCACGCGCGCTGCGCGACCTCCTCGCCGAAACGTGCGACCGTGTCGGGCACCTTCCGCGCGGCTTCAGCGAAGACTCGAGCCGGGCCCGTGGCAGTACACGACCACCGCCGTCTCCGGCAGCGATCGACCCAGCTGGCGCGACCGCAGGGCCGCGTAGGCGAGCCGCACGCCAGTCGTCGGCGACCACGACGTCGGGCGGTTCAGTCCGTAACGCCTCGTGGACGTACACGGCAGGCGCGAGGAACGTCGGCCGTACGGTGCCGTGTGCCGCGAGCGGACGGATGCGCACGTTGGAGCTTGCGTAGGTCCGTCTCCCACTCTGGGCTCAATCCGCTCACGTCACGGCCAGGCGCAACGAGCAGCTCGACCGCGTGGCCGCGTCGCCCGAGTGCGAGCGCCAGAAACGAATCCGCCGTGCCCGGCGCCGCCCGTCCCGGGCACGCCGAGGATCTCGCTCGTGACCACGGTGATCCGTCGCGGCGTCATCGCATCACCCCACGGACGAGACGCCTGACGGCCCGACGTGCCAGTGCGCGTGCACCCCGCGGTGGCAACGGTCGTGCTGGTTGCGCTGCTCCGCGCGTCACGAGCTCTGCGAGATAGCGGAGATCCTGCGGAAGCGCCTCCTCGAAGTGATTCAGAACGCGCCGCGCCTCGTCTGGATGCGTGTGAAGACTGGCGGGAGGCGACGCGCTCGACGCGAGAGCAGTCGGGACCGAGACGATCTTCGCCCCTTCCATGCTGAGCTTCGCGAGCAGTGGCCAGGGCGCCTCGGCACCGCCGGGCTCGAACAGTGAGCGCCGGACGAGAGCGACCGTGCCGTACCCGTTCCCGAGCAAACCGAGCGCGCCCGGCTCGCCGGGAAAGAGGTGGACCGTGCCGCCGACGAGGACCCCACAGGAGACGACGTCGGCGCCGGAAACGCGTTGCGCCCTCACAAGCGTCTCGACGAGCTCTCGCTCCAGCACGTCCCCGTCGTCCTGCAGGAGGGCCCAGTCCGGCCCCGGTGTGTCGTTCGTTGCGCCGGTGGGCGGAGGCGGCTCCGCCGGAACCACCAACACGTCCTCCCACAGCCGCAGAGACTCTCCGTCGTCGAAGGCGGCGCGCACTGGGCGCAGCGCCTCTCCATCCGCGAGGGCACGGCGCAAGGCCTCGGCGATTCCGTCCGCCGTCGGCTCGAAGAGGACGCGGGTCCGATCCTCGGTCGCTACGAGCTCTCGGATGCCGGCAACGTTGCTCGCAATGAACGGGATCCGGTTCTCGAGGCACTCGTAGACCGTGTTCGGCGAGTTCTCCTCGTACGAGGGCATGACGGCCAGCGTGCCGGAGCGGCCCAGCCGGGCGAGCGCCTCGTGCTGGTCGAGGGCCGTCTCGAACGTCAGACGACGGATTGCACGGCGTGTCCGCTCCGAGAGGAGTTCCTCGACGCTCTCGACCGGCCACGGGGGGGTCGGCCTCCCGAGGAACTGGACCTCGATCTGCTCGAGCAGCTCCGGCTCGAGTGCGTTGAGTGCGGCCAGGAAGGGCCGAACGCCCTTCCGCTCTTCGAGACGGCCGAAGAACGCAACACGTTCTAAGCGGCCTTCATTCGCCCGTTCGGGAGCCAAAGGACGTTGCCCCGTCGCACGTGCCCGAGTCACGTGCGGGATCACGAAGGTCTGCGTCGGCAACTGCCATCCGTGGCCGCGCATCCAGTCCACCAGGTAGGCGCTCGGACTGACGACAGCGTCTGCAAGCTCGATGGACGCGCGCTCGAGGACCGTGATCGCGAGAGCCCCTGGGAGCACCCGGACCTTCCTGCTGACGTCGGTGATCCACTGCCGGGTTCCGTGGCAGAAGACGACGAAAGACGTGCGCTCGAACGCGAGCCCGAGCCGGCGGAGGCGCAGTGCCGTGTATGCGGGAGCGCCGAGGTCTTGCACGATCACGACGTCCGGCGAATCGAGACGCAGAGCGGCCTCGACGTCACGCATGCGCGCAAAATGCCCCGGCTCGACCTTCTGTTCGCTCGTCCCCACTTCCCGGATCCGAACCCCTGCGTCCTCGTAGAGTCGCTGCCACTCTCGCTCGATTTGGCGGTCGGTCCTATGCCCGGCGAAGAGAATCTCGACGTCGTGCCCCATTCGTGCGAGGGCGAGAGACACGAACGTTGTCGTCGTGCCGATGCCGTTGCCCGCGTAGCCGAGCAGCTCGTCTGCGACGAATGCAACCCGACGCGGAGCCCCTTTTCTCCTGTTCGAGCTCATTGGACTAGTGGACGTTACGCTTCCACCGATGCCGCCCGCTCGCCGCGTGACCGTTATCGCGCACGAGCTGCGCGGCTTTCGCCCGGTCGGAGGCATGGGAACTGCAACGACATTCCTCGCGCTCGCCTTATCGCACCTGGGCGAGTCGGTCGAGATCCTCGTCGGGGAACGTTCCATCGAGTCGATCGATCCCTCCTGGGTGACGTCTACAGCCGCGCGGGAGTCCGGTTCAGGCCGGCCCCTCAGAGCGAACCGCCCGTCGAGCCATGGCACTTCTCTCGCCCCCACAACATCGCGCTCGGTCTCCAAGCGGAGGTGCCCGACGTCGTGATCGCCCACGACTTCGGCGCTCCCGCATACACGGCCCTGCGACTGCGACAGGCCGGGATTGCGTTCGAGGACACGCTGTTCGTTGTCTACTGCCACGGACCGAGACGCTGGATCGCAGACATCACTTCCAAAGTCGCGCTCGGAGATCTTCGGACGGTGCTCGGCGTCAGCGCGCTCGAGCAGGCCGCGATGGAGCTCGCTGACGTCGTCGTCAGCCCGAGCGCGTATCTCCTCGACTGGATGCGCAAGCGAGGCTGGCAACTGCCCGAGCGAACGCTCGTGATCCCGTACTTCACCCGATCCGAAGCGACGGGTGAGCCCGTCCGGATGGCCTCCCGCCCGAGTCCTGATCCGATCCGCCGGCTCTCCTTCTTTGGACGCGTTGATGAGAGGAAAGGGCTGAAACTCCTCGCTGCCGCGTTGAATGGCCTCGACCCGGAGCAGCTTGGCGGCCTTGCGCTGGAGTTCGTGGGGACGACGACTAGCACGTGGACGCCCCAGCGCATCGCGAGCTTGCTTACCGATCAGACCAGGCGCGCGCTTCGAGATGTCGCCTTCATGAACAACCTCGACCAACCCCAGGCACTCGAACGTCTCAGGTCTCCGGGCACGCTGGCCGTGATCCCGTCGGTCCACGACAACTCACCGAATACCGTCTACGAATGTCTCGACGAAGGCATTCCCTTCATCGCGAGCAACGCCGGCGGCATCCCTGAGTTGATCGCACCCGAGGATCGCGCGGGCGTCCTCTTTGAACCGACCCCCGAGGGCCTGGAAGCCACCCTGAGGCGTGTCCTTGACGACGGGAACGTGCCGCCTCCGGCGCGACCCGGATTCGGCCGCGGCAAGTCTGCTGAGCGGTGGGCGGAGGTAATCGCGATGCAGCCGCGGCGACACATGGGTGCCGAGCGCGCCGTCGGCGGACAGGTGGATGTCGTCGTCGTGCGGCGTGACTCGAGGGAGGCCCTCCGACGCTGCGTCGCTGCGCTCGACGAGCAGAGCCACCGGGACTTCGGAGTGATCGTCGCCGAGACGAGACAGGCGGGATTCGATCAGGGATTTGCTCCCAACCTCGTCTTCCTCGACGAGGAGGACCTTCCGGACCCGGACCTGCTGAAGACCCTCGTTGACGTCCGGCAGGCGACGGGCGCGGACGTCGTCACGTGCGGCCTGCGACTCGAGGACGAGCTGCGCATGTTTCCCGGCGAGCCAGGAGGGCTCGGCGCGGTGGAGAACGGCTATGGCAACGTTGCTCTCCTTTCCCGTTCCGTGCTCGACGACGTGACGGAGCCTCCGCCGGGTGCACGCGATCCCGATTGGCCCCTCCTCGCCCGGTTGGCGCGCGACGGTGCGTCGATCGTCTCCGTTCCGCTGGCACTGGTTCGACGACGAACGAAGCCAGGGTCCGCCGAGGACGATCCTGTGGCCGCGCTTGCCGTCGTTCAGCAACTCGAGCGTTCCCTTCCCGATCCGCTACGCGGTTCCGCTCGCCTGGCTGCCGGGCTCGCAGCCGACGCGAGCACGCTCTAGCTCACCAGGCCGACCAGCCGCCGTCGGCGACGAGGTTCGCCCCCGTGACGTACGACGAGGCGTCCGAGGCGAGGAAGAGCACCGGCCCGACGACCTCGCGCGCCTCGGCCATGCGGCCGAGCGGCATCCGCGCCGTGTACGCGTCGAGGAACTCCTGCGGCTGGTCGTTCCAGACGCCGGCGAGCGTCAGCGTGTTCACCCGCACGCCGGACTTCGCCCAGTACGTGGCGAGGTAGCGGGTCAGGTTGTACAGCGCCGACTTCGACACCGAGTAGGCGATCGGCTTGAAGAACTCCTCGCCGCCGCGGCGCCGGAAGTCGTAGAGATCCTGGACCGGCGACAGCATCCCGTACACCGACGAGACGTTCACGATCGAGCCGCGTCCCTCCGCGGCCATGCGCGCACCGATCACCTGGCAGGCGAGGAACGTTCCCTTGACGTTGACGTCCATGACCTCGTCGAAGGAGCTCTCGGGATACGACTCGACCGGCCCCACCTCCTCGGCCGGCGCGTCGGGCGGCGAGTCGAGCGCGGCGGCGTTGACGAGCACGTGCGGCGCCCCCCACTCCCGCACGACCTCGTCCGTCGCACGCTCGATCGCGGCGCGGTCGGTGACGTCGACGGCGAACCGGTCGGCGACGAGGTCGAACACCGCGACGCGCGCGCCGCGCTCCTCGAGCCCGGCGACGACCTCGCGGCCGATCTGGCCCGCGCCGCCCGTGACGACCGCGACCCGATCCTGGAGGGAGAAGATGTCCTGCGTCACCCGCGCTGAGCCTCCCATACGCCGTCGCAGAACTCTCGCACGCAGCCGCCGCCTCCGGGTCGTTCCAGCACCCAGCGGGCGAGGTGCCTGACCTCCGGCCACGCGTCGGCGGGGACGACCGGGCAGCCGACCGCACGCAGGCACTCCGCGTCGTTGATGTCGTTCCCGACGAAGGCCGTCTCCTCGAGGGTCACGCCGGCACTCTCCGTTCGCTCACGGAGCACCGAGAGCTTGTCCTCGACGCCCTGCACGTGATCGACCTTCAGTTTGATCGCGCGTGCGCCGACGATCGGGTTCTGCTCCATCGAGACGATGAGGCAGCGGACGCCGACCTCCTCGAGCCGGCGCAGCCCGAGCCCGTCGCTGCGCGAGAACGCGAGCGACTCCTCGCCGCGCTCGTTCACCCACACGCGGTTGTCCGTGAAGACGCCGTCGAAGTCGAAGACCGCGAGCCGGATCCGCTCGAGCAGCGGACGGAGCTCGCTCACGGCTGCGTGGCCGCTCGTGCTCCTGCGTGCTCCGCCGACGGCTCCACGTCGTCGAAGGTGATGAAGTCCTCGAACGCGATCGGCCGCCGCAGGCGCCGGCCGACGAGCCGGTCGAGCTCGTAGGGCGGCAGCCCGCCGTCGGCCGGGGACTTGATCGCGACGTCGTCGGCGGTCAGGACGTGGCTGAGCTCGAGGTCGCGCGCGGCGACGAGCTTCTTGCCCATCTTCTCGAGCGGCTCCGTCTCGATCGGCAGCGGCCGCTTCGGTCGGATCGCCGAGCGCCGCCGGAATGCGATGCACGTCGCGCACGAGCCGCCGCATGCCCTCGGGCATGAGCGAGAAGGCGTGGTCGCGGCCCTTCATCGCGTGGTCGAGCGTGAAGTGCTTCTCGATCACGCGCGCGCCGAGCATCACCGCGACGACCGCCATCGCGATGCCGTTCTGGTGGTCCGACAGCCCGATCACGAGCTGCGGGAAGCGCTCGCGGAACGTCGTGATCACGCTGAGATTGAGATCCTCGACGACGGCGGGATACGCGGCGGTGCACTGCAGCACGCACAGCTGCGGGTTGAGCGGCACGATCGTGTCGACGGCGCGCTCGACGTCCTCCATCGTCGCGCCACCGGTCGAGAGAAGCATCGGCTTCCCGAACGACGCGACGTGCCGCTGCAGCGGCGTGTTGCGGAGATCGCCGGACGCGAACTTGAACGCCGGCACGTCGAGCTCGGCGAGCAGGTCGGCGCTCTCGAAGTCGAACGGCGTCGCGAAGAGCGTGATCCCGACGTCGCGCGCGTGCGCGAGCAGCGCACGGTAGTCGTCCGCGCCGAGCTCGAGCGCCTCGCGATGCTCGCCGTACGTGCTCCCGAAGCTCAGCTCGTTCTCGTACGGCTGCTCGTAGAAGTCGCGCGTGTAGAGCGACCTGTTCGATCGCTTCTGCAGCTTGACCGCGTCGGCGCCGCACTCCTTCGCGGACGCGATCAGGCGCTTCGCCTGGGCGAGATCGCCCTGGTGGTTGTGGCCGATCTCCGCGATGACGTAGCACGGGCTGGCGTCCGTGATCTCGACACCGTCGATGGTGATGCTGCGCCCGCTCATCGGTGCTCCATGCTAGATGCGGGGGTGCGCAGACGTTCCAGGTCGGCGTCCACGAGGAGGCGCACGAGCGCGTCGAAGCCGACCTCGGCGTGCCAGCCGAGCCGCTCGCGCGCGCGGCTCGCGTCGCCGACGAGACGGTGCAGCTCGGCCGTGCCGCGCTGCAGCGACGCGTCGACCCGAACGTGCTCCTGCCAGTCGAGCCCGACGTGCGCGAAGGCGACCTGGACGAGCTCGCGGACGCGAGTGGCTCTCGCCCGAGGCGACGACGTAGTCGCCCGGCTCGTCGTGCTGGAGCATGAGCCGCATCGCGCGCACGTAGTCGCCGGCGTAGCCCCAGTCGCGGCGGGCGTCGAGATCGCCGAGCACGAGCTCGCGCTGCAGGCCGAGGGAGATCGACGCGGCGCCGTGCGCGACCTTGCGCGGGAGGAACTCGAGCGGCCGCCGCGGCGACTCGTGGTTGTAGAGGATCCCCGAGCACGCGAAGAGCCCGTACCGGCGCCGGTACGAGTGGACGATGAAGTGCGCGTACGCCTTCGCGACGCCGTACGGCGTGACCGGGTCGAGCGGCGTGTCCTCCGTCTGCGGGCTCTCGCGCGGCTCGCCGAAGATCTCGCTCGACGACGCCTGGTAGTAGCGGATCGAAGGGTCGACCGCCCGGATCGCCTCGAGCAGCGCGGTTGCGCCGACGGCGGCGAACCCCGCCGTCTCGACGGGCCGCTCCCACGACGTCGGCACGAAGGACGGCGCGGCGAGGTTGTAGACCTCGTCGGGCCGCGCCGCCTCGAGCGCGGCGGCGAGCGAGCCCTCGTCCAGGAGGTCGGCCTCGAGCAGCTCGACCCGGTCGGCGACGGGCTCGAGGTTGGGATAGCTCCCGGCGCCGGGGCGAACGAGGCCGACGACCGACGGAGCCCTCCTCGAGGAGGAGCTCGGCGAGGTACGAGCCGTCCTGGCCGCCGATGCCCGTGATCAGCGCGCGCGTCACGGGTGCATTGTCCCTACAGCCTCGGCGTAGGCGGCCAGGGTGGCGTCCGTCACCCGCGCCCAGGAGAAGTGGTCGCGCGCCCGTTCACGCCCCGCCGCTCCCAGGCGCTGCCGCAGCTCGCGGTCGTCCAGGAGACGCACGAGCGCCGCACGGAGCGCCCCGGGATCGCGCGGAGGCACGACCAGCCCCGTCTCGCGGTCGCGGACGAGGTCGCGGAGGCCGCCGACGCCGGTCGCGACCACCGGCCGCCCGTGCGCCATCGCCTCGAGGCACGCGACGCCGAAGCCCTCGCGCCGCGAGGGGCAGGCGACGACGGCCGCCCGCGCGTAGAGGCGCCTGGAGCTCGCCGTGGTCGACGAACCCCCGCGCCTGCGGGACCGATGCGCGCAGCGGCCCGTCCCCGGCGACGACCAGGGTCAGACCGCGCGCCGCCTCGACGAGCTCGAGCACGCCCTTCTCCTCCGAGAGCCGGCCGGCGTAGAGGATCTCGGGCGGGTCGGCCTCCTCACCGACCTCCGCCGGGAGGTCGACGCCGCTCGGGATGACGCGGACCGTGCGGGCGCCGAGGAGCTCGCGCCGTCTGCGCGAGCGCCGTCGACGCGGCGATGACGAGCCGCGCGCCGCGCAGGACGCCGCGCGCGAGCATCGGGTGCCCTGCGCACGAGCTCGACGTCCGTTCCCCAGACCTGGACGACGTACGGCTTCCCGCTGCGGCGCCGCCACCCATCCGGCCGGCAGCCAGTGCGCGTGCAGGAGGTCGGCGTCGACGCGCCTCGCCGCCCGCGACGAAGCTCGCCAGCAGCGCTGGGACATAGAGGCCGCGCCACGGCTGCCGCCTGCAGGTTGCCGACGACCCCGTGCCCGTAGGCCAGCCCGTAGTCGCGGAACTGCTGCGGGCCGACGACCTCGACCTCGACGCCCCGTGACCGGATCGTGCTCGACCGCGTCGGCGACGAACCGGCCGGCCGCGTCGCCAGGAGAGCGCGGGTACGACGTCGTGAGCACGGCGACGCGCATCAGCCCTCCACCCGGAAGACCGCATAGCCGTCCGAGCCGTCGGTCAGCTGCGCGAGCCGTGGGTCGCTGCACTTCGCCCACCACGCGGGATCGCCGGACACGTGCAGGAAGCGTTCCATGTAGTCGCGGCTGCCGCCGTCGGTCGACAGGACGAAGACGCGGAAACCCTTCAGGTTCCCGCACGACGTGGGGAAGGACTGTTCGGTCCGGCCGGGATAGAAGAACCGGAACGCGCCCTCGGGAGAGAAGACGCGGTCGCCGTCGTGCGTCTGGTCCCGCACGACGACGAGCGCGCGGCTGAAGGCCGGCAGCACGGTGGCGCGCATCCGGTCGCGGTCGAACCACTTCGACGCAGGCGTGCGCCGGAGCTCGCTCCAGCCCTCCTTTCCGAGCCCGTCGAGGTGCTCGACGTTGTCGGCGACGGCGAGCGCGAGGACGACGAACGGAACCGCGACGGCGATCGCGCCGCGACGCGCGAGGACGGCGACGGCCGGCAGCGAGACGATCGCGAGGAGCGCGAGCAGCGGCGGCCACGCCGGCGCGAGCAGGCGCAGGTCGTAGGCACCGTAGAGCGCCCACGTGCCGAACGTCGGCGCCGCCCAGAGGAGGAGGGCACCGAGCTCGCGGCGCGACGGGGCCGTCTCCTCGTCGAATGCGACGAGCGACCAGCAGCCCGGCCGCCGCGAGCGCGGCGATGCCCGACCCCGCCGACGCGAGCGAGCCCACCGTCCCGTCGAGCTCCCGCCCGCCCAGCCAGGGCCCGAGCCAGCTCCAGAGCAGGGCGCAGAGGCACGGCCGCCAACGCGGCGATCCGGTGCCTGACGCCGACGAGCCGCGCGAGCGCATAGACGAGCGCGAACACGACGAGGACGCGAAACGCGCCGCCGAACCAGCCGGCGTCGAGGAGCGCGAACCGGCGCGCGCCCTCCGCCAGCTCCCGGTAGTACGCGGTGTCGACTCCGGCGCGAAGGAAGTCCGTGAGGCTCTGGTTGGCGCGGTCCGCCTCGACCGCGTCGTAGGCGAGCGCGACGCCCGCCCCCGCGACGAGCGGCGCGATTCGGAGGACGAGCCGGTCACGCCAGGGCTCCTCCCACAGAAGCTGCGCGAGCCCGAGACCGACGAGGGCAGGCAGAGCGCTCGGCTTCGTCAGCAGCGCGAGGGCGGCGACGACCGAGACGGAGACGGCCCGCACGACTCGTCGCCTGCAGGCGCCACAGCAGCGCGCCGGCGAGGGCGACGAACGCGGCCACCGGCAGGTCCGTCAGGCCGGAGATGACGTGCTCCGCGAAGGTCGGGACGGCGAGCGTGAACAGCGCGACGAGCGCGCCGGCAGCCGCCCCGAGCGGACGTCCGCGCACGAGCCACACGAGCGCGCCGACGAGCAGCCCGGAGAAGAGGCCGCTAAGGATCCGGCCGGACGGCTCGCCGAAGCCCACGAGCGCCCAGAGCCACCCCTGCAGCGCGTAGAAGAGCGGGCGCCCGTACTCCTGCGGGGTGACGCCCGCGTGGTTGAAGTGCCAGTCCTGAGAGATGAGCCGCGACCACTCCCCGAACGTGAGCGCGTCGGCCGCATGGATGGGCATCACGAGCGCGAGGAAGAGCGCGAGGCCGAAGAAGAGCGCCGTCAGGAGCCAGGCGATCGCCGACGCGGGGCGCAGCACCGCCTTGTCGTTCATGCGCTGCGTAACGACTGCGCGAACACGATCGGCAGCGCGAGCACCAGCACCGCGAACGCGTAGAAGTAATAGAACTGCATCGTGAGGTAGAAGAAGTTCGCCGCCATCGTTCCTGCGAGCGCGGCGGTCATCCCCCACGCGAGCGGGCGCACGCGAGCCGCGACGGCCACGCCCTGGGCCGCGAGGCGCCGACCGAGGGCGCGCCCGGCCCGGAGACGGACGAACAGGTAGCGCAGGAACAGGAAGAACGCGAGCGTGCCGACGAGCCCGGTCTCCACGATCAGCGCGACGTAGAACGAGTGCGGGCCCCAGTTCGACTTCCCCGTGACGAACTCGTAGTAGACCGAGAAGGTGTTGAGCCCCAGCCCGAAGAGCGGATGGGAGTGGATGATCTGCGGGATGAAGTCGTAGACCGCGAAGTGCGCGCTCTCGGAACGTCCGCCGGTCTGCAGCCGCGAGCGGACGAGCACGTCGAAGTAGTCGCGGCGCGACCACACGATCGCCAGCAAGAAGGCTGCGACGCCCGCGAGCGGCACCAGCAGTGCACGCGAGGTGAGCCGGCGTCGGTACGGGATCGCGAGGACGAGGAGCCCGACGCCGAGCCCGAGCAGCCCGCTGCGCGAGAGCGTCGCGAGCTGGACGAGGAAGAGGAACGCGAGCACGACCGCGAGCGGCACGCGCAGCCGGTGTCCCTGCTCGAGCCGGAGGTAGACGGGCAGCAGGGCGAGGATCGGGACGCACAGCATCACCGCGAGGTGGTTCGGATCCCCGGTCAGCGCGTTCGTCCGGTAGATCGGCGTGCCGCCGATCGCGCCGTAGATGTTGATCTGGCTCGCCCCGCCGGTGATCGGCGAGAGGACGAGGGCGTCGAGGTTCGTCCCGGCGCGCGCGGCGAGCAGCTGCAGCGTCGCGTACAGCGCGTTCACGACGAGGCCGCCGGTGAAGGCCGCGAGCGCCTGCCAGTAGAACCGAGTCGACTGCCGCGAGAGATAGGCCACGCCGGCGCCGAGGAAGAGGAAGTGGAGGACGAACTTCACCATCCCCTTGCTCCACTGGTCGAGCGACTCCTTCGTCTCGATGTTGAAGAAGCCGACGAGGTAGATCGCGAGCAGCGCGAAGAAGATCACGAGCACGGTCACGGTCGTCCGCGGGAACCGCGCGCGGCCCCATTCGAACGTGAAGACGATGAGGAAGAGGATCGTGAAGACGTCCGCGATCCCGACCGCGCCGGCGACGTTCCAGTGCACCTTCTCCCAGGTGACGCAGAACAGCGTCGCCAGGAAGAGGGCGCCGGTGGCCTTCACGCCAGCCCCTGCAGGACGTCCGCCAGCTCCTCGACCCGCGCGCCGCGACCGAGGCGCTCGCGGTCGTCCGAGCTGAGCACCGTGCCGTTGAGCCCGCCGCTCTTCCAGCGGTCGTGGAGCTCCCGCAGTGCAGCGCCGAGCGCCTCGACGTCGTCGGGCGGGGCGACAACGCCGGCGCCCGTCTCGCGGATCAGCTCGGCGGCGGCGCCGTCCGGAGGAACGGCGGCCAGGATCGGGCGCTCGGCCGCGAGGTACTCGAACACCTTCCCCGAGAGGACCCCCTTCCCTCGGCCGCCCGCGTCGGGGATCAGGAGGAGCAGCGCGTCCGAGCCGCGCTGGAGCACGAGCGCCTCGCGTCGCGTCACGTACGGATGCAGGTCGAGACCGTCACCGAGGCCGAGCGACTCCGCCCACTCGCGGTCGGAGACCCGGAAGTCGCCGACGAAGCGCGCGACGACGTCCTCCAGCTCCGACTCGGCCAATGCGGAGAGGAATGGCCGCGGGTCGCGCTTGCCGAAGAAGCTGCCCGTGTGCGTGATCGTGAAGCGGTCGCCGCGGCGGTACTCGAGGCCGGCGAAGTCATCGAAGTCCGCGCCGTTCTGGATGGTCGTCACGACGCCCCGGGGCTCGAGTGCGGCCGCCTCCTCCGCGATCGCATCGGAGGCCGCGACGATGACGTCGGCATAGCGGGCGACGAGCCGCGCGACCGACTCGCTCACCTTTTCCTTCGCGCGCACGGCCGAGCTCTCGACGCGCCGGTGCGGGTGGGCTGCGATCGAGTCGCGGAGGTCGGCGACCCAGCGCGCGCCCGTCGCGCGCTTCACGGCGGCGCCGATCAGGTGCACGGAGTTCGGCGGCGACGTCGTGAGCACGACGTCGATCCCCTCCCTGCGGACGATGCGGAGCGCGGCGGGGATCGCCGTGAGGTTCCACGTGACGTTCTCGTCCGGCACGAGGAGGCGACTCGAGATCGAACGGGCCTGCTTCGAGATGCGCTCGAGCCCCTGCGTCCCGTGCAGCTCGTCGGCGAGCTTGCGCGCGCGCGGGCCGACGTAACGTGCGCGGTGGATCCAGGCCTGCGACGGCGGGGCGAGCTCCGGGTCGGAGTGGATCCACTTCGGGTCGTCCGGCGCCAGCACGTGCGTCTCGATCCCGTGCGCCGGCAAGTGGGTCGCGAACTTGAGCGGACGCTGCACTCCGCCGCCCCCGCCGGGCGGGAAGTACATCGTCACCAACAGCACCTTCATTCGGGCCGATGGTAGAGCGAATACCGCCCGTCCCTGAAGACGAGCGGCCACGGCGACTTCGTGCCGAAGCGGCGATGGTCGATCACGAGCCAGTCCGCGCGGTAGCGGTCGAGGATGCGCTCGTCTCCCGTCCCGAAGAACCTGTTCACCGAGAGCCGCCGGGAGTAGGGGCGGTTGGCGTCCGTGTCGGCGACGTGCGCCGGCGGCGCGGCCGCGACGTAGACGGGCAGGGAGCCGGAGATGCGGTAGCTCGTCTCGAGGTCGGAGAAGACGACGGCACGCTTGGGAACCGCGCTCTGCATCTTCTCCAGCAGTCCCGGCGTCAGCGCGTACGGATCGGAGTTCGACGCGGGGCTCCAGTGACGGAATCCGTGGACGGCGACCGGAATGCAGAAGAGGATGACCGCGGCGGCCGCCATCCAGCCGCGCGACTCGATGCGACGGCCGAGCCACAGGCCGAGCGCCACGGCCGCAACCCCGCCGGCGGCGGCGACCCATGTCGCCCAGGCCGGGCCGCCCTCAGTCAGGCCTGGCCCGAAGTCGCCCGGATACGCGAGCTGGAGGGCGATCCCCGCCCCGAGCCCGACAGGGACGACGAGCGGGCCGATGAAGCCGGCCAGGACGGAAGCACCGCCCGCGAGCGCGAACGGCAGCGGGACGAAGCCCGCGGCACGCCTCGCCTGAGAGACCGAGACCGCGTCGGCGAAGTGCGGAAACACCCAGACGAGCAGCTCGATGCAGAGCACGGCGAGCGTGCCGCCGAGGACGAACGCCGCCCAGCGCTGACGCGCGGCGAAGGCGGCGAGCGGGACGAGGACGAGCGCCGCGACCGCGACCGAGCCGCTCCGCGAGACGACCTCGGGGCGCAGGGCGTAGCGGTCGAGCGAGTCGACGTGCAGCTCGTCCGAGTACTTCGCGAGCGAGCGCGCGAGCTCGGCGCGCGACGGCGAGTGCGACGCCGTCTCCCCCACGATCGGCAGCAACCAGGCGAGTGCCGCCCCGGCCGGGATGAACATGGAGGCGAGCCCGGCGAGCGCGGCGCGGACGTCGCGCCGCCCGAGGAGCGCACGGACGACCACGAACCCGGCGAGCGGAATGCCGAGGAAGACGGCGGTGCTCGCGTGGACGAGCAGCACCTCGACGCCGATCGCGGCCAGCGAGAGGCCGAGCGTCACGCCCGGATGCCGGAGAAACAGGAAGAAGAGCGTCAGCGCCGCCGGGACGAGCACGTATCGGTCGAGCGTTCCCGGCTGGCCCAGCAGCGCGTAGGAGCCGCCGTGGCCGGGTGCGAGCGCGGCGATCGAGACCGATGCCGCGAGGACGCCGACGCCGAGCGACACCGAGCGGAACAGTGCAAGCCCCGCCTCGTACGTCACGGCGAAGGCGATGGGAAGAAGCGCGCTCGGCTCGTGGAGAACGACTTGCGTCGGGTTCGCGCCGGCGAGCTTGCTGACGAGCGCGAGGAAGGCGTGCCAGAGCGGGAAGGCGTACCCCGGGTGCAGGCCTCCGTCCGCGAACTCGTCGACCGAGCGCACGTGGAGGTCGCCGAAGTCGACGAGCTTGCGGACGCGGCCGAGGTGGAAGAGCGCGTCACCCGTGACGACTCCGGCGACGTGCCAGAGCGCAATGCCGAACGCGAGGCCGGCGAGAGCGACGACGAGCGTGCTCCACGACGGAGGCCCCGAGACGCGGCGGAGCGCGAACGGGAGCGCGACGACGGCGATGAGCGCGAGCACGAACAGCGCGAGCCAGATGGTCGAATGGACGACGAAGACGATCAGGAGCGCGGGCGCGAGCGCCGCGAGCCCCCAGGTCACGGTGGCGGAGGCGCCGCGCAAGCGAAGCGCGCGAGCGACGAGCGAGCCGGGGACGAGCAGCACGAGCGTCGCGGAGACGAGGCGGAGCCAGAGCCCGACGCCCTCGGCAGGCAGCAGCCGCGCCACGCCGAGCAGCGGGATCGAGAGCAGCAGGAGCGGGACGCCGCTAACGTCGCGGCGAGGCGCCCACACGCTCGTTCCAGTCGTCGGCGAGCTCCCTCAGCCCGGGGCCCGTGACGTGCACGGCGTCTCGCGCGTGCAGCCACATGCGCCCGCTCGTGTGGCCGTTCCGCTGCACGATCGGCGCGAGCCCGGCCCGCACGGCGTACTGGAGGCCTGTCGTGACGGCGGCGATCCCGCCCCCAACGAGGCCATGATGCTTGCGCCAGTAGCGGTGGCGGCTGCGCCACATCTCGTTGATGCGGCGTGCAGGGATGGTGGCGCTGAACTGCGACTCGTGGTGCACGACCGTCGCCTCCGGGAAGTAGTGGACCTCCCAGCCCGCGCCGCGGAGGCGGCGCTGCAGGTCCACTTCCTCGGAGTAGAGGAAAAACCCTTCGTCGAAGAGCCCGACGTGCTTCAGCGCGTCGCGGCGCAGCACGAGCGCCGCGCCCATGACCCAGTCCACGGGTCGGCACGTCGCCCCGTGCGACTGCTTCACCCCGAGCTGCCCGAGGGTCAGGAGCCCGAGCGTGCTGACGGACGGAGACGGAAAGCGCCAGGCGGAGTCCTGCTGCCGCCCGTCCGGGTAGACCAGCCGCGGGCCGAGCGCGGCGACCCTGCGGGTGCGCGTCGAGGTGCGACACGATGCGCTCGAGGGCCCAGTCCTCCGAGGTCGTGTCTTCGTTGAGGACGTAGACGTAGCGGCCGGTCGTGGCCCGGATGACGGTGTTGTGGTTCGCGGCGAAGCCGGCCCGAAAGGGCTGCGCGATCACCCTCACCCCCGGGAACGACTCGACCGCCTCGACCGAGCCGTCCTCCGACGCGTTGTCGAGCACCACGATCTCGGCGTCGACTCCGTCGAGCGACCGCAGGCACTCGAGCAACAGCTCGCGGCTGTTCGTGTTGACGATCGAGACGCTGACGTGTGGCAGGGGCACTACCGCGCGAGGCCGCGGGCCGCAAGCGCCTCGCGCGCGGCGTCAACCGAGTCCGCCGCCTCCTGGCCCTCGAGCCACGCGAGGAGCTCCTGCATCCCCGCCTCGAACCCGATCTCGGACCGGAAGCCGAGAAGCTCCGCGGCCAGTGCCGTATCGGCATAGCAGTGGCGGATGTCGCCCGCGCGGTACTCGTTGCGGACCTCGGGCTCGATCTCCTTGCCGAGCCCGTCGGCGATGACGCGCGCGACCTCGACGATCGACGTCGGGACGCCCGTGCCGACGTTCAGCGTGCGGCCGTCGGCGCCGTCGCCGAAGAGTGCGAGGGAGCAGCAGCGGGCGATGTCGCGGACGTCGATGAAGTCGCGCGTCTGGTTCCCGTCCTCGAAGACGAGGGGCCGACGGTCGTTGAGCAGGCGGGACGAGAAGATCGCGGCGACACCGGTGTACGGATTCGAGAGCGCCTGGCGCTCGCCGTAGACGTTGAAGAACCGGAGCGCGACCGCGGGCACGCCGTACGCCGCGCCGATCGCGAGGAACATCTCCTCGTGGTCGCGCTTGTTGATCGCGTAGATGGACGTCGGCCGCAGCGGCTTCGTCTCGGAGGTCGGCTGCGGCTCGAGCGCGGCTCCGTCCTCGCCCAGGACGTCCCACTCGCGCGCGGCGAGCTGCGTCTCGGGCCGGAGCCACGGCGCGATTCCCGACTCGCCGGTGCGCGGGTTGCGGTACTGGCCCTCGCCGTAGATGGACATGGACGAGGCGACGAGCAGCTTGCGAACCCGATCGCGGCGCTCCACTGCCTCCTCGAGGACGACGGCCGCTCCGATCGCGTTGATCGACGTATACCGCTCGATCTCGTACATCGACTGGCCCACGCCCACCGCCGCGGCAAAGTGCACGACCGCGTCGACGTCGTCGAAGGCGCGCCGGACCGCGTCGCGGTCGCGAACATCCCCGATCTGAAGCTCGACGTCGCCCGCGAGATACTCGGGACGCTCTCCGTCGACGTGGACCTGGCGATCGAGGTTGTCGAGGGCCCGCACCTCGTGGCCGTCGGCGAGGAGCCGGTCGGCGAGGTGAGAGCCGATGAACCCCGCGCCTCCGGTGATCAAGACGCGCATAGCGGGCCGCACGCTATCTGAGCTCGGAAGGCCTTGGACGCGCCACCCCGCGAAGATTCTCGACCGCGAGGATGATCGCGCCGGGCAGGGCGAGCCCGATCGTGACGACGAAGAAGAGGAACCCCGTCGCGACCGCCGCCTCCTTGTCGACGCCGAGCTTCCCGAGGAAGCTGACGAAGAACGCCTCCCGCACCGCGATGCCGTTGACCGTGAACGGGACGAGGAGGACGAGGAAGAGCAACGGGCCCATGACGTAGTAGGGCCTCGGGGAGAGGTCGACGCCGACCGCCTTGCCGGCCATCCAGATTGCGAGGACGCGGACCGTCTGAACGCCGAGCGTCAGCAGCGAGATCCACACCATCAGCCCGACATGTCCGCGGAAGACGTGGATGCCCTCGTAGAGCGCCCGCAGCGGCCTCTCCACCCGCAGCTTGCGGAGCAGCGGGACGAGCCGCTGCAGCAGGCCGCGCGCCTTGTGCGAGAAGAACAGGACGGCGAGGACGAGCGTCCCCACCACGAACACTCCTTCGATCCAGAGGTAGGCGCCGACGTCGTAGTGGCCGATCGCCAGGGCGAAGCCGATCGCGGCGAGCACGAGGGTCGCGCACCCGCCGAGCGCGCGCTCGAGGAACACGATCCCGCTCATGTCCCCCAGGCGCCCGGGGTGGCGCCGGGACACCTCGAAGATCCTGTAAGCGTCGCCGCCGACCGCGCTCGGCAGGACCTGGCCCGCGGTGTACGACACGAGGTAGGCCCGGTTGACCCACCTGAAGCTCTCGCGCACGCCTCGGGCCGCGAGGAGACGCTGCCAGCGGAACGCCATCGGCGGCACGCCGCCGAGCATGATCGCGACCGCGCCGAAGAACCAGGCGAGCTCCGAGTGGACGACGATGTCGATCGTCTGGCGGATGTCGAGCTGCCAGAGGATGTAGGCGAGGCAGCCGCCGGTGATCGCCAGCGTCAGGACGATCCGCACGAGCTGTCTGCGGCTCATCGCGTGAAGCGCTCGTGCACGCGCCGGAGAGCCGCGATGACGTCGCCGATGTCGGCGTCTGAGTGCGCCGGCGAGAGCGGCAGCGACAGGACCTCGGAGCCGGCGCGCTCGGCGACCGGCAGCTCCTGCTGGTCCGGGAACCGCTCGCGGTAGTAGCTCAGCTGGTGAACCGGAAGGAAGTGGATCGACGTCGCGATGTTCTCCTCCGCGAGCGCACGCTGGTACTCGTCGCGCGTCGCGCCGGCCGCCTCGGCGTCGATGCGGACGACGTAGAGGTGCAGAGCGTGAACGTCGCGCGGGTCGCGCGCGAGCGGCGTGACGCCGGCGAGCTCTGCAACGGCCTCGTCGTACAGCGGCGAACTGGCGTCGCCTGATCTCCCCGTGCTCCTCGACCTTGTCGAGCTGGCAGAGCGCGATCGACGCGAGCACGTCGGAGAGATTCGCCTTGTAGCCGGGAACCGGGATGTCGTAGAGCGAGCCGTCGCCCCTGCGCATGAGCCGGAGATCGAGGACGGCCTGGGCGACCTTCGCGTCGTTCGTCGCGATGAGCCCGCCCTCACCGGCGGCGATGTTCTTCGTCGCGTAGAGCGAGAAGCAGGTCGCGTCGGCGATGCTGCCGATCTTCCGTCCGCGGTAGACGCTCTCCGCCGCGTGCGCTGCGTCCTCGACGATCGGGATGCCGAGGGCGAGCAGCGGGTCGAGATCGGCGGGCTGGCCGGCGAGGTCGACCGGCAGGACGACCTTCGTGCGCTCGTTGACCGCGTCCGCGACGCGCGCGGGGTCGATGTTGAGGTCGTCGTCGCGGACGTCGACGAAGACAGGCGTCGCACCGGTGTGGACGATGACGTTCGCGGTCGCGGGCCAGGTGATCGGCGACGTGACGACCTCGTCACCGGGCCCGACCCCGAGGGCCACGAGCGAGAGATGCAGCGCCGCCGTCCCGGATGCGAGCGCGAGGACGTGCTCGGCCTCGAGGTACTCGGCCATGCGCCGCTCGAGCTCGGCGGATCGCGGCCCGGTCGTCAACCAGCCGGACCGGAGCGTCTCCGCGACGGCGGCGATCTCCTCCTCGCCGATCGACGGCGGCTGGAAGCCGAGCATCGTGGCGCGCCGCTCGGTGCTGGTGGTGATCTCAGACAAGGGCTTCGACATCCTCGGTCTCGAACCGGATTGTCTCTTCCGCGCGGTCGGCGCGCTGGAGCGCCTCCGTCCGGGTGTCGCCGACGGCCAGGATCGCGCCCGCCCGGTCAGCCCCACGGCGGAAATCGCCGAATCGATGGCCGGGGCGACGGTAGATGCGGATGCCGCGGATCCCCTCCTGTGCGAAGGCGTCCTCGACGCCGGCCGTCCTCTGCAGCTCGCCGGGCGGCGGGACGAGGAATCGGACGCAGGCGCCCCCGACCCGCGCGACCGGCGCGAGGGCAGCCGTCGGCACCTCCTCCCCGAGCGCGGCCGAGAGCGCAACGCCGTTGAGATCGACGCCGAGCGCGACGCGGCAGAGCTCGGCGTCGTGGCCGCCGCCCAGTCGCGCGGCGAGCTCGCCCACGCGGGCGCCCTCTGCGCCGACCAGGACCTGCGTGTAGGTCGGCGCCGTTCTCGACCCCGACGGCCGCGGCGGCCGCGCTCGCGGCCTCCACCGCGGACCCGATCTGCTGCGGCTCGAGCTCGCTCGGCCAGACGTGCGTGAGCGCGACGCCGAACGCCGGGAGCGCGGCTGTGAGCCGGTCGGTCACGGTCAGCGGATAGAAGTGCCCGCCGGACGAGAACGCGTTGACGGTGACCTCGCGACCCTCCACGTGCTCCTCCACGAGCAGCGTCGCCGAACGCGATGCGTCGAGCGCGACGCGCACCGCATCCGGGACGTCTTTGGCGGCACGCACCAGGGTCAGGCCCCGCTGCCCCTGCCGGTCCGGAGCCTTGATCACGCAGGGAAAGCCGATCCGGCCTGCGGCCTTCGTCGCCTCCTCCGCGCCCGAGCAGATCTCGTAGGCGGGCTGTGGGACGCCCGCCTCGGCGAAGCGCTCCCGCTGGCGCAGCTTCGACGTGGAGAGAACGGCGGTCTCGGAGGAGATCGGATGCGGCAAGCCCAGGCGCTCGGCGACCCGTGCCGCGATCGCGACCGGCCAGTCGATTCCCGGGGCGATCAGCCCGTCGACGCGCTCGGCGCCCGCGAGGCGCTCGATGCCGGACTCGTCCTCCGTGGAGACGATCGCGCGGCGGTCGGCGTAGCGGAATCCCGGCGCCGACGCGTCGCGGTCGACGGCGATGACGTACAGGTCACGCGCGCGCGCAGCGGCCAGCAGACCCAGCTGGGCCGGGCCGGCGCCTAGGACGAGGAGACGCTTGCGCGAGTCTCGCTCCCGAGAATCCCCCTCCACCACGCTTCATTGTCGCGGTACCACGCGATGGTGCGCGCAAGGCCTTCCTCGAATGACGTGCGCGCGCGCCAGCCGGTGAGGCGCTCCATCTTCTCGGTCGAGCCGATGTGGCGGTCGACCTGGCCCGGACGCTCCGTCACGTACGTCTTGAGCGTGGACGGCTTGCCGAGCGCGTCGAGCACCGCGTCGGCGATCTCGGTGACCGGGATGTCGATCCCGGTCGCGACGTTCAGCACCTCGCCGGCGACGTTCTCGATCGGCGCGGCGATCACGGCTTCGATCGCCTCGGCGTCGTCGTCCACGTAGAGCCAGTCGCGGCTGGCGTGGCCGTCGCCGTGGATGGTCAGCTCCTGATCCTGAAGCGCCTGTGTGATGAAGCGCGGGACGACCTTCTCCGGATGCTGCCGCGGGCCGTAGTTGTTGAACGGCCGGACGATCGTCACCGGGAGGCCGTACGTGACGAAGTACGAGTACGCAAGCCGGTCGGCGCCCGCCTTCGTCGCCGCGTACGGGCTGCGCGGGTTCAGCGGATGGTCCTCGTCCATCGGCGCGCTCTCCGCGGTGCCGTACACCTCGCTGGACGAGAAGAGGATGAAGCGCTCGACCGGTGCGTCCCGGACCGCGTCGAGCAGGATCTGCGTGCCCTCGACGTTCGTCGTCACGAACTCGCGCGCGCCCTCGTCGATCGACTTCTCCACGTGCGACTCGGCGGCGGCGTTGACGATGACGTCGACCTCGGAGACGACGTCGCGGACGAGGTCGGCGTCCCTGATGTCCCCGTGGACGAAGGAGAGCCGCTCGTGCGACATCGCGCCGCTGAGGTTGTCGACGTTGCCGGCGTAGGTCAGCGCGTCGAGGGAGATGACCTCGTACGGCGTCTTCGCGAGCAGATGGTGGATGAAGTTGGACGGGATGAACCCCGCCCCACCGGTGACGAGAACTCTCTTGGGCACGTCGGCAGACTACAGCCGCGCCGCTCAGAGCTCGCGGTCGACCACGTAGATCGGACGGCCCTCGACGTCGCGCTGAATCCGGCCGAGATACTCGCCGACGAGCGCGAGGATGAAGCCCTGGATCCCGAGCACGAAGAGGACGGCGACGCCGCCGAAGAGCGGGCCCGGGAAGTTCGACTCGTCGATCCAGAAGACGACGCCGTACGTCCCGAGCGCGATCGCGAGGAGGGACGACACCGTCCCGAGCACGACGCCGATCCACTGGATCGGCTGCGGCCAGAAGCCGGCGAGGACGTGGAGCGCGAGCCTGGTCAGCCGCAGGGGCGTGTAGCGGGACGACCCCTGCCGCGGCTGGTGCGAGACGTCGACCTCGACGACGCTCGCGCCGCCCGAGAGGACGAGCGCCTTCGTGAACTTCTGCTTCCCGATCGATCCGAGCATCGGCTCGACCGCGCCGCGCCGATAGGCGTTGAAGGCGCAGCCGAAGTCCGAGATCGCCACGCCCGTGAAGCGGCGGAGCATCCCGTTCACGAGACGCGACGGAAGCGCACGGCCGAGCGGGTCCGTTCGCGCGAGCCGCCTCCCGCTCGCGACGTCGTTCCCGGCCTCGACCGCGTCGACCAGCCGCGGGATGTCCTCGGGCTCGTTCTGGAGGTCGCCGTCCATGGTGACGACGATGTCGCCGCGGGCGCGGCGAGAGGCCGGCGTGCATCGCCGGGTGCTGACCGAAGTTCCGCTTGAAGCGCACCGCGCGGACGCGCGGATCCGCGGCGTGGAACCGCTCGAGCGCCGCGAACGTCCCGTCGGTCGATCCGTCGTCGACGAAGATCAGCTCGAACGTGCGCGGGCCCGGCATCGAGCACCGCGACCGTGCGCCGGTAGAGCTCCTCGACCGCGTCCGCTTCGTTGAAGAGCGTGACGACGACCGAGACGTCCGGCGCGGGAAGCGCGGCCTCGTCGACTCGGCCTTCCTCAACCGTCTCTGTCCGCGACATCGGTTCAGAGGATAGTGCGCATCCATCGCATCTCAGCCCGTTTTGGGTCAGTTCGCGCACGCCAGATGTGGATGTGAGCCGCCGAAGGCGAGGGCGTCAGCCGTACAGACACGGCTTCCCATGTGGCCAAGACTGGGCACATGAAGAAGCGACTGCTCATCACCGCACTGATCCTCGCCGCGCTGCTCCTCGCGCTCTACGGCGTCATTCGGAACGGGGGCTGACGGTGTTCCCCATGGCAGTCGCCCTACCGCTCGCCCTCCTGCCGATCGTGAGCCTCGCGGCTCGCGCTCCGCTGGATGGCACTGTCTTCGGGCAAGTCGCCCACACCGGTCGGGGCTCCGCCCCTCCGGCCGTCGTCCTTGGCGGGAGGGGCGGGCGCCGCCCTCCCCTACTCGTAGTGCAGCGCCTCGAGGACGTTCAATCGCGAGTCGCCGCGGGCCGGATGGATCGCCAGGGTTCCGGCCACTGTCGTTGCGAGCACGGAGATCAAGATGGTGGTCCAGGGATCGCCGAAACGATGCCGTGCGAAAGAGGAGACCTCTGGTGCTCGAATCGCGACGGCTTCCATGCTCGGCTCCCAACGCTCGGGTTCCGGGCGGACGACGAGAACGACGTCAACCCGCTGAGCCGACCGAGTGCCTGAGCCGGAAATGTCTGCCCCCGAGTGCTTGGGAGGGCAAGGGCCACCGTAGCACCGATGAGGTGTCGAGTCGACCCGAGACTTCTGTGGACGCTTCCTGCTCCGAAGTAGACTCGATGGCGCTTGCAAACGAGCTATCGGGAGACCGAGCATCTTCGCGTTCTGATCGCCAACGAGCGAAAGGATCGCCTTGCCCTCGTCGCTCCGATCGTGACTGCGCTCGGTCATGAGGTCATCGCCCGCGAGATCGAGATCGAGGACGTCGGCGCCGTCACCGGAGAGAGCGACCCGACGTCGCATTGGTCGGCCTCGGGTCGAGACTCGGCGCATGCGCTCGGCCTGATCGAGAAGATCGTCCGCGAGTCCGCGTGTCCGGTGATCGTCCTGCTCCACGCGCCGGACGCGGATTTCGTCAAGGAGGCGTCCAAGCGCGGGGTCTTCGCCTACATCACCGACGCCGACGCGCGGGACTGGCAGAGCTCGATCGACATCGTGTTGCGCAGGTTTGCGGAGTACCACGACCTCGAGGGGGCGTTCGGCCGCCGCGCGATCACCGAGCGCGCGAAGGGGATCCTGATGGAGCGCCACTCGGTCGACGAGACGAGCGCGTTCACGCTCCTGCGCGAGCACGCGCGCGAACACAATCGCAAGCTGATCGACGTCGCGACGGCCGTGGTCGACGGCCACCTCTTGCTCCCGAAGCAGCCCTAGCCACGCATCAACCGCGGGTCGGGTTGATCTCGGCTATGGTGGGGAAGCGTTCTGGTTCTGTGCAGTAGCCGCGGAGGCTTTTGTTCCGCTCTTCGTCTGTCACACCTGGCCTTGGCGCATCCAGGAGAGCTCGTTCGAGTTCTCCGGCCTAGTTAGATGAAGTGAGGAGCACTCAATGCATGCCACCGTGAGACGGTACGACGGTGTCGACGAAAGTCGGACCGACGAGCTCAAACAGAAGGTCAACGAGAGCCTGCTTCCGCGCCTCAGCAAGCTACCCGGGTTCGACGGGTACTTCCTGATCGAGGGCGAAAAAGGCGTCATGACGTCCATCAGCCTCTTCGACGAGTCCGCGCAGGCCGACGAGTCGACCCGCGTTGCATCCTCGTGGGTGCGCGACGAGAAGCTGGAGAACGCCCTTCCGAATCCGCCGAAGATCACTCTCGGCGAGGTCATCGCGATGAGCGACCCGAACGGGACCGCTCGAGCGTAGGCACGTCCTCGTACCTGAGGAGAAAAGGCCCGCCTCTCGGCGGGCCTTTTCATTCGCCGGCGTTCAGAGACGTTCGAACGCACCCGCGCGGTGGTATCCTTGGGATAGCTAAGCGAACCCGGTGGCGCACCTGCGTCCTCCCGCTTTCGTGCGGGAGGTGTGACGTGGTGAATTCCTTGCAGAGTGGTCGCTGTGCTTCTTTTCAGTCGCATGCAGAGAGCGCGACCTCATGAGCGGCATTCAGCCGTCGCGGAAGCATGGGCCTTTCGATCCGCGCTGGCCATGTGTCCGAAAGGACAGTTCGAGCCGGCAGACCGCTGAGCCTCTGAGCGCATCCGAGTCGGAGGAAGCGCTCGACTGGGACTCGTTCTCGGAACGTCACTTCTCCGGTCGAGGTCGACATGACTCGGAAGTCCGATCGGCCTACGCCGCCTACCGGGACGGCCGCGAGTGGCGAAGCAGCGAACCTTCGAGCCCAGCGAAGCTGCGGCTCGTCGGAAGCGACCCGCCTCACGTCGAGACGGAAGCGGAGGAGACCGGGACGCGCCGTCTTCTGGCCGCGATGGCCGAGGTAGAGGTCGAGACGTGGGAAGCCGAGGGCGGGTTCGTCCCACTCTCGGCGAAGTGAAGGAGAGGGACATGACCGAGGACAGATCGAACGAGCTGAAAGGGCGACGCGACGAGTTGACGCAGTCGCTCGCCACACTCGAGCACCAGCGAACGAATTCCTATCGCGTGAACTGCGACGCGATCGCGCTCGAGCGCTACGGCGTGACGGATCACGGGGCCGACAAGATGCTGCAGCTGCGAGCAGCAGAGACGGACGCCGACCTCGCGCTCCGCGACGCGCAGCACGAGCTGCGCGAGATCGAGTCCGAGCTGGACGATGCCCCCGGAGCCGGTCTTGCCACGAGGATCATGCGGCGAGTCAAAGGCAGCGAGTGAGCACAGCGCCGATCGGCGCAAGCCGATCGGCCGCTCTTGGAGCCCCCCTCCGTGCTCCCGCACTGATCGAGACGCTGACACGAGCATCACGTTCACGGCGCGGCCGGTCGACCGTCGCCGTCTTCTCGGGCGCCGTCGTGATCGTGTTGGCCGTGCTGGCCGCTCGCCACTTCGCGACGACGTCCTGGCCGCTCTCGAACGGACACCCAGGCCTGCTGGCGGCAGCAGGTGTGCTTCTCCTCCTCGCGCAAGCACTCAAGGCGTACGGCTGGGGGCGTCTCTTCACCCCCCACGAGCGGCCAAACCCCCTTGCGCTCGCGGCCGGTAACGGCGGCGCCGCACTGATCGGCGTTGTCCTACCCGGCCGATTCGACGACGCGATGCGGATCGCCGTCGTCCGCCGCTGCGGTCGATGTCCGGCCGGCGTGCGCGTGCTCTGCCTCTCGCTGGTCATGCTTGGGCTGATCGACTGCGCTGCGTTGGCGCCGCTCGCCCTTGCAGCCGCCGTGTCTGCGGGGGCCGGGAACGGCGCGCGAGCTGCGCTCGCCGTGGTCGCAGTCGCCGGTCTCGCGGCCGCGGGCTTGATCTTTGCCTTGCCGCGACTGGTCCGAAGCACCCGAGTGATGCACTTTCGGCTCGGGCGGTGGCTCAACCCCCGCACGACCTCGCGACGGAGCGCGTCGCAGGCATGGCTCCTCGTCTCGGCCTGCTGGATCGTGCGCGCGGCTGCTCTGTTCGTGCTGCTCGGCGCGCTCGGCGTGGGCTACTCGCTCCCGCTTGCGCTGCTGTTCCTGTGTGCGGGAGCGGCGGCGGCGGCGCTGCCGCTCGGCCTGGCCGGAGCCGCCACACAGGTGGGCGCCAGCACCGCAGCACTGATTGCCGCCGGCGTGGACGCGTCCCAGGCCCTGAGCGTCTCGGTGTCGGTCGGTGCCCTCGGGGTCCTGTCCGGCGCGGTCATCTTTCTGTTTGGGATGGCCTGGCACGCCGGGCGCTCCCTCGTCCCGCGGCAGGCCTCGGCCTGATCGAACGCGGCGCCGGAGCGGGGGCCGGTGGCCACCCGCTCCGAGCCGAACCGCTAGGCCGCTTCGGCGAACGCGACGGCGTCGACGGTCTCCGCCTCGGCCGCCCGCTTCCGCGACGGGATCAGGAATGCGGCCACCGCGCCGACCAGGACGACGGCCGCGCCGATCCAGAGCGCCGGGACCATCCCGTCGACGAACGCGGCGCCGCTCTCGTAGCCGCCGTACTGCGACCAGACCGAGGCGAGCACCGCGACGCCGAAGACGCCGCCGAGCTCGCGAATCGCGTTCTGCGCGCCCGAGGCCTGGCCCTCCTCCTCGGGCCGGACGGCCGCGAGGACGACGTTCGCGACCGGGGCCCAGAACATCGCCATGCCGATGCCGGAGACCATGAACGGCGCGACGAGCTGCCAGTACGGAGTCGTCGGCGTCGAGAGCGCGGCGAGCGAGGCGAGGCCGCCGGCCTGCAGGACCAGGCCGACGCCCATCAACCGCGCGCCGCCGATCCGGTCGGAGAGTGCGCCGGCGATCGGGCGCGACGAACATCGGCATGAGCGTCCACGGAAGGATCCGCAGGCCCGAGCCGAGCGGCGAGTAGCCCTGCACCGTCTGGAAGAACTGGGACAGCAGGAAGATCGAGCCGAACATCCCGAAGAACATGAGCAGGGACGCGAGGTTCGCGTAGCGTGAAGACGCGGTTCCGGAAGAAGCGCATGGGCAGCATCGGCTCCGTCGCGCGCAGCTCCCAGAGCACGAACGCCGCGAAGACGAGAGCGCCGACCGTCAGCGTGGTCACGATCTCCGGCGACGTCCAGCCCTGTCCGTTGCCGCGCACGAGGCCCCAGACGATCCCGAAGAGGCCGGCGCTCGCGAGCGCGACCCCCGGCAGGTCGAGCGAGGTGCCGGGACCGTGCGTCTCGTCGAGCCGCGTCAGCGCGAGCGGGATGAGGACGATGCCGATCGGGACGTTGAGCCAGAAGATCCAGTGCCAGGAGATGCCGGTCACGACGGCGCCGCCGATGAGCGGGCCGAACGCGACCGCGAGGCCGGCGATGCCGCTCCAGGCGCCGATGAACGCTCCCGCGGCGGTTCGCCGGCACGGCGGCACTCAGGATCGTCAGCGTCAGCGGCATGATGATCGCGCCGCCGACGCCCTGGACGGCGCGCGCCGCGATCAACGCCCCGGCCGACGGCGCGAGCGCCGCGGCGGCGGAGGCGAGGGTGAAGATGGCGAGCCCGACGGCCAGCATCCGCCGTCGTCCGAAGCGGTCGCCGAGCGCGGCGCCGGTCAGGAGGAAGACGGCAAAGGTGAGGGTGTACGCGTTGACCGTCCACTCGAGGCTCTCGATCGTCGCGCCGAGGTCCTCGCGGATCACGGGCAGCGCCGTCGTGACCACGAGGTTGTCGAGCGTGGCCATGAAGACGGCGACCGAGGTGATCGCGAAAGTCCAGATGGTGGCTGCTTTGGCTGTCATGAGTTCCTCCTTCTCGTCGCTCGACGATGCGTTGGAGTGGCTGCGACTCGGCTCTGGGTCTGCGGTGCGGAAACCGAAATACTTGTGAGTAGTCACTTACTTCAGACTCCACAAAGACGGTCAGACGTCCTGCCTGCAGCCCTCGAGGAGGCGCTGCGCCCAGCCCTCGTCGGCCTGCAGGAGGTCCATCGACGCGATGACGTTCAGGAGCATCCCCTTGGCGAAGAAGTGGGCGATGCGCTCCGGCGGCAGGCCCGAGACCCGCTCGACGTAGTCCACGAGCTCGCCGTAGCCGCTGCGCACGACCTCCCGGATCTCCGGGTCGTCGCAGGCGGCGTACGCCTGCATCTGCGAGTGGAGGTAGGTCGGGTTCGCCAGCCGCTCGGCGGTACGCCTCGCCGATCGCCTCGAGCACGGCCTCGCCCTTCAGGCCGGCCGCGGCCGTCCGCATCATCTCGAGCGTCCCGCGCAGGCAGCGCTCGACCGTGGCGGTGAAGAGCTTCTTCTTCGTCCCGAAGAGCCGGAAGACGTAGGGCTGCGAGATGCCGACCGCCCGTCGCGATTGCCTCGGTCGAGCCGCCGTCGAGCCCGTGCGCGGCGAACTCGACCAGGGCGGCCTCGAGCATCTCCTCGCGGCGCTCCTCGGCGCTCTTTCGTTCGCTGGCGACCGCCATGGCTGCGAATTGTTAGCGATTACTCACTAACTTGTCAAGTCACTTCGAGGAGCGCCATGCCGCGGGCGAGGCGCAGCGGCTCGCGGCCCTCCTGCGGCGGCGAAGCGCGCGAACGCCTCCGTCGAGTTCACGTCGTCGGAGACGAGCACGCCGCCGCCGCGGAGCGCGGGCCAGGCCGCGTTGAACTCGAACCACATGCAGTCGAACGAGTGCTCGCTGTCGTGCATGAACGTGTCGATCGTCGCCGAGCCGCGTCGAGCAGCGGCGGCAGCTCGTCCTGGCTCCGTCCGAGCACGAGCGTCCAGCGCTCCTTCAGCTCGGCCGGGATCAGCCAGCCCGGCTCGGACCCGGACGGGATGCCGGCGCGGCCGACTCCCTCGTAGAACGTCCCGGGCTCGTAGTCCCGGCCGACCTCGCGCGGGCAGGTCGATCGAGTGGAGGTGTCCGATCGCCGTTCGCCTGCAGCGCGAGCAGCGAGAACGCGGTGGAGAAGCCGTTCGCGACGCCGGTCTCGACGGCGATCTCCGGTCGCAGCTTGCGGAGGATCGCGTAGAGGTAGACGCCCTCCGCGTAGCCGATCGCACCGAGCGAGTGGCCGTCGCCGCTCTCGACGACCGCGGCTCTGGTGCTCGCGGCCTTTCTCCAGCAGGTGCTCGCGCAGGCCGCTCGCGCGCACCTCGTCGCTCGTAGCCGTCGAGCACGTCTCGGCCGCCGAGAAAGCGCGCGACTCCGTCGCGAATGCGGCGCCGCTCGGCGTACGGCGTGGGTGCCGCGCGTCGCGGGCGGCGCGGTAGAGCGTCCGTTTCAGGGCGGCGCCGACACGGCCGCGGATCGTATCTTGGTGCCTCGTGGACGCCCGGATCCTCCATCTGCCCGTCAATCTCGCCGGCACGGGTTGGGCGCACGTGAACGCGCTGCGCCGCAAGGGCGTGGACGCGCGGCTGCTCGTCTTCTGGCCGCAGAAGTGGCGGCCGGACGAGTACGACATCAACCTCGACCTGCCGCGACAGGGACTGCTCCGCCAGCAGGCCGTCCAGTGGCGCGCGCTCGCGCGCTACCTGCCGCAGACGGACGTCTTCCACTTCTACTTCGGCAAGACGCTCGTCCCGAAGACGCTGAACATGCCGATCCTGCGCGCGACACGGAAGAAGTCGGTGATGCACTTCCTCGGCGACGACATCCGCGGCAAGCCGCCCGAGGAGCTCGAGTACCGCAAGAAGTTCGACGCGCTGATCGTCGGCTCGTACGCGGCGACGCGCTGGGTTCCCGACGCGACCGCGGTCGTGCCGCCGGGGCTCGACCTGCGCGACTACGAGCCGGTGCCGGCGGTCGAGCGGGAGCGGCCGCTCGTCGTGCACGCGCCGTCGGACCTCGAGAAGAAGGGGACGCGCTACGTGGTCGAGGCGTGCAAGCAGCTGCCGGTGGACCTCGACGTCGTCCACGGCGTCCCGCACGACGAGGCGGTCGAGCGCTTCAAGCGGGCGGACATCGTGGTCGACCAGCTGCACTATCTCTGGCACGGCGTGTTCACGATCGAGTCGATGGCGTACGGCAAGCCGGTGGTCACGCACCTCGATCCGGACCGCCGTCCGCCAGACCGAGGAGGCGTTCGGCGTGAAGGTGCCGATCGTCGCGGCGACGAAGGACGACCTCGTGGAGAAGCTCCGTCCGCTGGTCGACTCCTTCGAGCTGCGCAAGCGGCTCGGTGAGGAGGGACGTGCCTACGTCGAGCGCGTCCACGACCTCGACAAGGTCGCCGACCGGTTCATCGAGATCTACGACTCCGTCCTGGGCTAGATGCTCGAGCGGCTGAAGGAGCTGCTGCGTCACTCGGCCGTCTACGGGCTCGGCAGTCGATCATCGCGCGCGTCGTCGGCGTGCTGCTGCTGCCGCTCTACACGCGCTACCTCTCGCCGAGCGACTACGGCCTGATCGAGACGCTCGATCGCGCTCGCGGCGGTGCTCACCGCGCTCGTCGCGCAGGGGATGAAGAGCGCGTTCTTCCGCTTCTACTTCGACTCGCGGAGCGCGGGAGCGCCAGCTGCTCGTGGTCCGGACCGCGTTCTGGTACGTCCTGGCCGCGTCGACGGTCGTGCTCGTCGCCGGGGATCGCGCTCGCGCCGCCGATCTCGTCGCTCCTCTTCGACACGAGCTCGCACGGGCACCTCGTCATCGCGGCGTTCGTCGGCCTCTGGGCCGCGATGAACTACGAGCAGATGACGTCGCTGTTCCGCGTCGAGCAGCGCTCGACGCCGTACGTCATCGCGACGCTGGTGAACGTCGCGATCACGATCACGGCGACCATCCTGCTCGTCGTCGTCTTCGACAAGGGACCGCTCGGCGTCCTCGTCGGCAACTTCACCGGGACGCTGATCGTCTACGCGGCCTGCTCGTCTACAACCGCCGGCGCGCTCGGCTTCCAGTTCGACCGCAGGCTCATGCGCGCGATGAACCGCTTCGGGCTCCCGCTCGTGCCGTCCGCGCTCGCGCTCTGGCTGACGAACTTCAGCGACCGCTTCTTCCTGATCAAGCTCACGAACGCGCACGAGGTGGGCCTCTACTCGATCGGCGTGCGCATCGCGTCCGCCGTCGTGCTGCTCCTGACCGCGTTCCGGCTGGCGTGGCCCGCGTTCGCCTACTCGATCGAGGACGACCGCGAGGCGAGCGGACGTACAGCTTCGTGCTCACCTACGTCGTGTACGTCTGCTGCTGGCTCGCGCTCGCACTCGGCCTGCTCGCGCCGTGGATCGTCAGGGTGATCACGACGCCGCCGTTCTATCCGGCGGAGAACGTCGTCGCGCCGCTCGCCTTCAGCGTCGCGGCGTTCGGCGCGTACGTCGTCGTGCAGATCGGGACCGGCCGCTCGCGCCGGACGGGCGCGAACTGGGTCGTGACGGGCATCGCAGCCGGGGTCGACGTCGTGCCTCAACCTCATCCTCATCCCGCCCTACGGGCGCATGGGCGCGGCGATCGCGACGGTCGCCGCCTACACGTTCCTCTTCCTCGCCATGGCCTGGCGGGCACACAAGGTGTTCCCGGTCGACTACCAGTGGCGGCGCGTCGCGACACTCGCCACGGCCGCGGTGGCGCTGACGGTCATCGGCAAGTTGCTCGACGTCCCGCTCGGGCTCGCCGTCGCCATCAGCCTCGTCTATCCGATCGTGCTCCTGCCGCTCGGCTTCTACCTCCCGGCGGAGCGGAAGCGGCTGCGGCGGCTCTTGCCTATCCTGGGCAGGTGACCTTTCTCGCCGCGCTCCTCGTGGCGACGACGTCGCTGCACATCACGGTCTGGCCGAACGGCCAGGGCGAGGCCCAAGCGGACGTACACGCTCCAGTGCGCGCCCGTGGGCGGGACGCTCCCCGGACGCGCGGGAGCCTGCCGCAAGCTCATGCCGATGATCCGCCCGTTCAGGCCGACGCCGAGGAACCGCGCCTGCACCGACATCTACGGCGGGCCGCAGGAGGCTCTGGTGACCGGCCGCTTCCGCGGTCGCTCAGTCCGCGCCGAGTTCGGCAGGAAGAACGGTTGCGAGCTCGCCCGCTGGAATCGCGTCGCTTTCCTCTTCCCGGTCTCCACTTCGGCGCAACGCCGCTGAGAAGGCGACCGCGCCGGCGGTGAAGCCGGCGGCGATGCCGAGGAACACGACCTGCATGCCGACGTGCTGCAGCGCCTGGCCCACGGCGAGGAAGCCGAGCGGCCCGATCAGCAGAGAGAGGGTCATGACGGCCGTCATCACCTTCGGCCGCAGCGCCTCGGGCGTGCGCACCGTGAGGATCGCCAGGATCGGCGCGTTCACGAGCGGCGCGCAGAAGCCGAAGGCGGCGAGGACGAGCAGCACGGCGGGCCAGGGCATGGTGATCGAGAGCAGCCAGAGGGGGGCGGCCATACCGAGGATGGCGAGGGCGGCCAGCCGCGGGAGCGCGATCTTGCGCACGACCTGCGACGCGACGAGGCTGCCGACGAGCGCGCCCGCCCCGAACGCGGCGAAGAGCAAGCCGAGCACCTTCGGATCCTCGTCGTAGCGCCGCACGACGAGGACGGGCAGCATCGCCAGCAGGCCCTGGGCGACGAAGTTGATGAACGCGGCCGCGGCCATCATCGGGCCGAGCAGCTTGTCGTGCACGACGTACTTCAGTCCGGCGAAGAGCCCGCGCGACGACTCGTCCTGCGCGACGCGCTTGCCCGCGCCCACGAAGAGCAGGATCACGGTGAACGAGAACGCGTACGTGCACGCGTCGACGAGCAGCACGGCCGGCGCGCTGATCCACGAGATGAGCAGCCCACCGATGATCGGGCCGCCGAGCTGCGTCAGCTGCGTGACCGCCTGGACGAACGCCGAGCCCTGTGCGACGAGCTGCTCGTCGTCGCCGACGACCTCGGGGAGGATGAGCCGCGACGACGCGTAGTACGGCGCCATGAAGCAGCCGATCAGGAAAGTGACCGTCAGCAGGAGCGGGAAGGTGAGGTGCCCCGTCCAGTGCAGGATCGGGATCGCCGCCATGAGCGGCGTCCGCGCGGAGTCGGCGACGAGCATCGTCCGCTTCGCGCCGAGTCGCGCGATGAGGGTGCCGGCCGGAATGCCCAGCAGGCCGACGGGGAGAAGTTCCGCCGCGAGGACCCAGCCCATCTTCGCCGTCGACCCGGTGGTGATCAGGACGAACCACGGGAGCGCGATGAACGTCATCGCCGAGCCCGAGAGCGACACTCCTTCGGCGACGAGGACGGCGGCCAGTGAGCGGTTCCGGAGCATCGACATGCGGCCCGGATAATAAGACGTACGTACGGTTTTGTAAAGTGCGTCCGTGCCGAAGGTCTCCGAAGCCCATCTCGAGGCGCGCCGGGAGCAGATCCTCGACGGCGCCCGCCGTGCGTTCGCCCGCCACGGTTACGAGGGCGCGACCGTCGCGCGGCTGGAGCAGGAGATCGGGCTCTCCCGCGGCGCGATCTTCAACTACTACCCCGACAAGTGGTCGCTCTTCTACGAGCTGGCGTCCCGCGACCAGCACGAGCTCACCACCCTCCTCGTGGACGAAGGGCTCGACACGACGATCCGGCACCTGACCACCGAGAGCCCGGAGTGGATGGCGGTCTACTTCGAGATCCTGCGCATCCTCCGCGGCGACCCCGAGCGGATGAAGGAGTTCACGGAGCGCGGCGGCGAGGAGCGGCAGGAGGCGGTGAAGACCTGGCTCCGCGACCTCCATGAGAGCGGAACGTTCCGCAGCGACGTGACGCTCGAGGACATCGTGGGTTTCATCAACGTCGTCGCGAACGGCGTGGCCCTCGCGACCTCCCTCGGGCTTCCCCTCGACGCCGACGCCCTGGTGAAGCTTGTCCATCAGGGCATCGACCCGCCGAAGTAGCATCGCCCGGCTCATGCGAGACATCACCGTCCTCGTGACCGCGTCCGGCGCGCCCGGAACTGCGGCGCTCATCCGAGCACTGCGGATGAACGGAGAGCGCGGCGTCCGCATCGTCGGGGTCGACATGTCGCCGCAGGCGATCGGGCGGCACTTCGCCGACCGCTTCTACGTCGTCCCGCCCGGCGGGGACGCCGCCTTCGTCGACGCCGTCTTCGACGTCGTGCGCCGCGAGAACGTGGACATCGTCATCCCGCAGTCGTCGTTCGACCTGCCCGCGCTCGCAGAGGCGCGCGAGCGCTTTGTCGGAACCAGCGTGCTCGTGTCGCCGCCCGAGGCGGTGAGCCGGTCGAACGATAAGGCCGAGACCTCCGCGATGCTCGAGCGGATCGGCGTGCCCGCGCCCGCCTGGCGCAGGGTGTCCGGCGGCCGCGCGCTCGCCGCCGCGGCCGAAGAGCTCGGCTATCCCGGCCGGCCGCTCTGCTTCAAGCCCGTCTTCGCCTCGGGGTCGCGCGGCTTCCGCGTGCTCGACCCGACCGTCGACCGCGCGAGGCAGCTGTTCGAGGAGCGGCCCGGCAATCTTGCGATGCGGCTGACCGACGTGATCGAGCTCCTCCCGGAGGAAGGCGGCCCGGACCTCCTCGTCATGGAGCTTGCACAGGGCCCCGAGCGAACCGTTGACGGGATTGCAGGGTCCGGACAGATCCTGCTCGGCCACGCGAAGACGCGGGAGTCGATGCGCGCGGGCCTCGCCATGTACTTCGAGACGCTCAACAACCACTGGCTGATCGAGGTCGCACAGCGAATCGTCTCGGAGCTCGGCATCGAGCACTTCTTCAACATCCAGCTCGTCGGGAACCACGTGATCGAGGTCAACCCGCGCATCTCGACGGTCGTGTACCAGGAGGACCTCAACCTCCCGTATCTCGGCGTGAAGCACGCGCTCGGCGAGATCTCGCGCGAAGAGCTCGCGCAGCTCGGCGCGCGCGTTCGCCCGACACGGCGTGCGTTGCGCTACTTCGACCAGGTGGAGTGGGACGACACGAGCTCCTCGGCGGACATGCAGACGCCTCCGCGCTCGCGCACTCCTTCCAGCACCCTCGAATAGAGCCGGTCCCAGCCCGCGGCGGTGAGCGGGTCGAACCGGTCCGGGTGCCAGAGCACGGAGAACGCGCCGCCATGCTCGGCCGCCCAGTCCAGCAGCCGGTCGAGGAGCGGAGCGGCCCGCTTCGCGCTCAGTCCGAGGTAACGATCCTCGGCGAGCGTCGCGTCCATGGCGGCGAGCGGAAGCTCCACGAGGTCGAGCGGCTCGTCGCGGTCGAAGTCCCACGGCCGGTACAGATGGGCGATCCCCGCCCGAAAGCCGAGGGCGTCCGGGAAGCCGAGCGTCGTGTCGTAGCGAAGCCCCGCCTCGGCGAGCGCCGCGAGGTTCCGGTGCGGATCCGCGCGCAGGTAGTGGTAGCGGTGACCCACGACCGGGCCGGCCGCGGCCTCCACCACCGACTTCTCCTCCGCGAGCCGCGCGCCGTCGTCGGCCGCCGTGTAGCTGCCGTGGAGGCCGACTTCGGCGCCCGCCTCCTTCAGCGTCTCGACGACACGGGGCCGAAGCCGCTCGTATGCCTCCGGAGCGGCGCCGTCGTGGGGATCGTGATGCCCGCCGAGCACGTAGAAGGTCGACCCCGTCGCACCGAGACGGCGCTCCTCGGCCACGATCTCGGCGAACCGCCAGTTGGGATCCGTGCCCCGTAGGCGGTGCAGCGGCAGGGCGGCGAGCCCGGCGGCCTCGCGCACCGTAGGGCCTGCCCGCACGGCGAGCGCGTTCCGCTTCAGGCGCGCGGCGGCGCCGCGCACGCCGATCGGCGTCCAGCGCCAGGGCGAGTCCACGTCGTGCGTGAGCGCAACCGCGAAGCGCGCGCCGTCCGGGCTCGGCGGCTCGACACCGAGCGTCCGGCGGAGCCGCTCGAGCGGAGGGTCGAGCGGATCGAGGCACGACCACTCGGCACGGAAGCGCCCGTGCTCGTCACGCCTCACGGCGTTCTTCTCCTCGACACGCGCGAGGTGGAAGAAACCCTCTGCCACATCGTCGCCGGCGGGACGCTCTCCGCGCTCCACCTGCTCCCACGCCTCGGCGACGTAGGGAACGTCGTCGCCGAAGCCGAGCTCGGTCGCGCCGACCGAGTCGAGCACCCAGCGCGCGCGCCGCTCGACCTGCGCCGGGATCACGGGAGCGCGCTCCGCACGACGCGTGCGAGGTGGACGAGGGCCGGCTTCGGATCGTCGTGCGCGAAGACCGCGTCCACATACGGCGGGCGCTGGACGGCCACCCTTTCTCCGGGAAGAAGTGTGATCGCCCAGCGCTTCCCGAGCCCGTCCATCTCGGAGCGGGGCGGAGAGTCGCCGACGAGGTCCTCGTACGCCATACGAGGCAAGTCGATGCCACACGCCGCGGCGAGCCCATGCCACTGCCACAGGCGCGGGTTGATCTCCATGAGCTTGAACGAGCCGTCGCGGGAGTCGCGCTTGAACTCGACCTGCGAGAGGCCGAAGTAGCCGAAGGCGCGGAGCAGCCGGAGCGCCGAGTCGACGGCGCCGTCCTCCCAGACCGCCTCACCGACCCGGCAGGTGCCGATCCCCGGTGGCGTCTGCCGGAGCTTGCGCCCGGAGAAGACGCCGAGCGGCTCGCCGTCGCGACGGAGGTAGCTGCCGACGGTGTACAGGGCGTCGTCGCCGCCCGGCACGAGCTCTTGCACCATGGGCGCGAACTCGCGCGCGCTCTCGTACGCCTTTTCGACCTCCTCGGGCGTCTCGCAGCGGAACGCCTGGCGCCGGAACCGCTGTTTGAACCCGATCGGGTGCCCCGGCTTGACGAGCACCGGCAGACCAATGTCTTCCGCCGCCGCCCGCGCTTCGGCCGCCGACGTCGGATAGCGAGTGCGTGGAGTGTCGACTCCGGCCGCGGCCGCCCGCTCAAGCTGCTCGCGCTTGCTCTGCACGCCCTCGAGCACGTCCCACGCGGGGAACGGAGCGCGGACGTCGAGCTCGCCGAGATGTTTCGCGATGAGGTTCAGCGGCTCGTCGTGCGTCGGGAGCACGACGACGTCGCCGAGGCCGCGGACGAAGGAGACGAACCCCTGCTCGTCCGCGGCCGGGTCCGGGCTCAACCGCCGCTCCGCGTAGCGCGAGCGGAAGCCGAGCGCGCTCGGGCGGTGGTCGACGGCGAACGTCCGCACGCCGGCGCGTCCGAGCGACCGGACGGCAGCAAGGCCGTTGACCCAGCCGACGTCCACGACCGCCGCGGCGGGCCGACCGTCATCGCGCACGCGTTTCACCGGCGGAATTCTGCCCTCCCGGGGCCGGCGAGCCGCGCCCGTATCCGATGCGCTCCCTCCACCGTTGAACCAACGTGGAACTGCGGCACAGTTGGCCACGAACGCTTTGGCGTCGCCTCGTACCGGGAACGGCCCGGCTCGCGACGGGCGCGGCCATCACGGCGGCTGTGGCCTCGAGCGTCTCGGCGAGCGCCATGGCCGGCTTGCTGCCTCCCGTTCCCCAGCCACCGGCTCCGGTGCCCACCGTCCCGGTGCCCTACGATTCCCACTCCACCGGTCCCGGTGCCCTCGGCGCCGTCCGCCGGTCCCGGGCCCTCGTTCCCGCTCCACGGTCTCGACGCCCGGTTCCCGCACCGCCGGCCGTTCCAGCGGTGCCAGAACCTCCCGCCGCTGCCCGCTCCGCGACCGCCGGCTCCGACACAACCTTCCCTCCCGTCGACCCCTTCGATTCCGGTCGAACCTGTGGAAAGCGGGCGCTCCCTGTCGAACCCGCTCGGCACGACGCAATTGGGCGGGCCATCCGCGCAAGGGACGGCCGGCCTCCGCCCGCAGTCGTTCTCCAACGGCAGCGGCACGACGGCCGTCACGGGAGACGCGACTACCGGCAGCGGCTCCAGCGGAGCGCCCGGGAGCGAGAGTCCCGAAGCCGCGAACAGCGTCGACGCCACGCGCACACGCTTCGTCGTCGGCAAGAAGCGCGGGCGCGGCACGACCTTCACGGTCGACCTCGCGGCCCCGGCGCGACTGGAGTTCTGGTTCCGCGGTCCCGGCCCGACCTGTGCCGATGCCGGAACGTTCGACGCTCGCGGCTCCGCAGGCACGAACCGCATCCGGTTCACCGGGAGGGTCGCCGGGAAGCCGCTGGCACCAGGCAAGTACTTCGTCGAGATCCGCGCGATTCGCGGTGCCGAACGCACCCTGCTCGACCGCGTCGTCGTCACCGTCGTCCGAGCCGGGTCGACTCGTCCGAGCTCGAGCTTCGAGCCGCCGACGTGCGAGGCTCCGCGGGCGCCGGACGCGACGGGCCTGACGATCGCCGAACGCCCGACCACAGGCGCGGCCGGCGCAACGAAGACGATCGCCGGCCCGGGCAACGGTGCCGCCGACCTGCTGCAGAGCATTCGCGACAGCCTCCCCGGACTACTTGGCAACAGCGACGGTGCCCATTGGTTCGGGTGGTTGCTCCTGATGCCTGGATGTTGCGGGGCTCGCTCTCGGGGCTCTAGGGCTGGTTCGCTTCGTGCGTACGAATCGCAGCGGCGTAGCACGCGAACGTCGCACGCGCCCTCTCCCGTTCACCTCATGTGCGCGATACACACGACGCGGAGCGCTGTGGTAAGTACCAAGAGGTGGGGGATCTGTCCGGCGGGGGAGCGATGGACTTCGAGCTGACCGAAGAGCAACGGGTTCTGCGCGACGGCGTGATCGAGTTCGCCGCGCAGGAGCTCAACGGCGACGTTCTCGCCCGCGACCGCGATGCCTCGTTTCCCCACGAAGCCTGGCGCAAGTGTGCGGAGTTCGGCCTTCTCGGCCTCCCCGTTCCGAAGGAGTACGGCGGCGAGGGCGCCGACGCCGCGACCATGGTCGTCGCGCTCGAGGCGCTCGGCTACGCCTGCCGCGACAACGGGCTGATCTTCTCGCTCAACGCCCAGCTCTGGGCGTGCGAGACGCCGATCCTCACCTTCGGCACGGAGGAGCAGAAGCGCCGCTACCTCCCGAAGCTCTGCGACGGCTCGCTCGTCGCAGCGCACGGCATGTCGGAGCCGGGCTCGGGCTCCGACGCGTTCGCGCTCTCGACGACCGCGCGCGCGACGGACGACGGCGGCTTCGTCCTCAACGGGACGAAGACGTTCGTGACGAATGCGCCCGAGGCGGACCTCTTCGTCCTCTTCGCCACCACCGACCCGAGCAGCTTCGCGGGGCTCAACGCGTTCCTCGTCGAGAAGGGGTCGCCGGGTCTCAGCGTCGGCCGCCCGCTGTCGAAGATGGGACTGCGCACCTCTCCGATGGGGGAGATCTTTCTCGAGGACTGCGAGGTGGGCGCGGAGCAGCTCCTCGGGTCGCCCGGGAGCGGCATGGCGATCTTCAACTCCTCGATGAAGTGGGAGCGGAGCTTCATCCTCGCCTCGACGGTCGGGACGATGGAGCGGCAGCTCGAGCGTTGTATCGCCTATGCGAGGGAACGCAGGCAGTTCGGCGAGCCCATCGGGAGCTTCCAGGCCGTCTCCCACCGGATCGTGGACATGAAGGTCAGGCTCGAGACGGCGCGACTGCTGCTCTACCGCCTCGCGTGGCTCGTCGACCAGGGCAAGCCGAGCGCGCTCGACTCCGCGCTGGCCAAGCTCTACCTCAGCGACTCGTTCGTCGAATCGTCGCTCTCGGCACTACACATTCACGGCGGGTACGGCTATATGACTGAGTACGAGCTCGAGCGCGAGGTACGCGATGCCATCGCGAGCCGCGTGTACTCGGGCACGTCGGAAATCCAACGCAACATCGCCGCGGGATACCTAGGGCTTTGACACGACTCCTTCACGAGCTGCTTCTGGCATCCGCAGCGGAGCGCCCGGACGCCCCGGCCGTCGAGGACGGCGAGCGCGTCATGACCTACGGCGAGCTCGGCGACCGCTCGGGCCGCCTCGCCGATCTGCTCGTGGAGCGCGGCGTCAGACGCGGCGACCGCGTCGGCCTCTACCTCGACAAGTCGCTCGAGGCCGTCGTCGGGATCTACGGGATCCTCAGGGCCGGCGCCGCCTACGTGCCCTTCGACCCTCAGGCGCCGCTGAGCCGGCTCGCCTACATCGCGGGAAATGCGGACATCCGGTGCCTCGTCAGCAGCAAGCGGAAGGCGGCGAGCTGGCCGGACGCTCGTCCACGAGGGCGCGCCGGTCGAGACCGTCGTGCAGCTCGACGGCGAGCGATGCTCCAGAGCGGAGCGACGGGCCCGAGGTGCTGACGGCCGCCGCAGTGGACGAGCGGAGCCCGACACCACCGGACCCGGGACTGGGACCGACCGACCTCGCGTACGTCCTCTACACGTCGGGATCGACGGGGACGCCGAAGGGCGTGATGCTCTCGCACCACAACGCGTTCTCGTTCGTCGACTGGGCGACGGCGGAGCTCGGAATCGGGCCGAACGACCGTCTCTCCAGCCACGCGCCGCTGCACTTCGACCTCTCGGTCCTCGACCTCTACTGCGCGGCCCAGGGCGGCGCGACCGTCGTCCTCGTTCCCGGCGAGCTGTCGCCGTTCCCGGTCGAGCTCGCGCGGTTCATCCAGCAGAAGCGCCTCACCTCGTGGTACTCGGTTCCGTCCGTGCTCTCGATGCTCACGCTCCGGGGCAACCTCGCCTCCGTCGATCTGCCACACCTGCGGAACGTCGTCTTCGCGGGCGAGGTGTTCCCGACGAAGTACCTCCACCGGCTGATGGAGCTGGTGCCGGACGCGCGGTTCGTGAACCTCTACGGCCCGACCGAGACGAATGCGTGCACGTGGTACGAGGTGCCGCGCGAGGCTGACCAGCCGGAGTCGATCCCGATCGGCAGGGCGATCGCCGACACGGAGGTCTTCGCCGTGGACGAGGAGGGCGAGCGCGTCGAGCCGGGCGAGGTCGGCGAGCTGCTCGTGCGCGGCCCGACCGTCATGCAGGGCTACCTCGGCGATGCGGAGCGCACGTCGCGATCGCTCGTCGTCGAGGACGAAGCGGATCCGGCGGCGCGCGTCTATCGGACAGGCGACCTCGTGCGGGAGGACGAGAACGGCGACTACCTGTTCCTCGGCCGGCGCGACTCGCAGATCAAGAGCCGCGGCTACCGGATCGAGCTCGGCGACGTCGAGACCGCGCTCTACGCCCATCCGTCGGTGGTCGAGTGCGCCGTCGTGGCCGTCCCGGACGACGTCTTCACCAACACGCTGGCCGCACACGTCGTCGTACGCGACGACACCGACGCGTCGGATCTCGCACACTTCTGCGAAGGACGCCTTCCGCGGTACATGATCCCCGACTCATTCGAGTTCAGGGACGCACTGCCGAAGTCGTCCACCGGAAAGATCCTTCGCACAGCCCTCGAGCCCAGTCCCACCACCAGCGCATGACCACCCAGGACACAATCCGCCACTTCATCGTCGACGAGCTGAACTGGCAGGGGCCCCGCAGCACCCTCACCGAGGACTACCCGCTCATCGCCGAGCACGTGATCGACTCGCTCGACATGATGAAGCTCGTCTCGCTCATCGAGAAGCAGTACGGGTTCGAGATCCAGGACGAGGAGCTCGTCCCCGGCAACTTCTCCTCGATCGCCGACATGACGCGGTTCATCGAGTCGAAGCTGAACTCGAACGGCTAGCGGCCCACACTTTTCTTACTTTTCAGAGCCTGGAACCCGTTGAAATATCGGGAAACAGCACATACCATCGAGAGAGACCGCGGGGGAGCGGCCGAGGGGAGAAAACGGGTTTGGGGGCCTTTACATGACTGATTCGACTCGCAGGATTCGCTTGCCGCTGAAGTGGGTGGCAGCTGTTGTCGCATGCGGCGCGCTGGGCGTCGCGGGCTTTGCCTTCGCCGCCACGACAGAGGTGACGCTCGGGAGCGGCGGGCCGAGCCCGGGCGACGTGACCATCGCCTGGGGCGACACGCTGTCGTTCTACAACGCCGACGGCGAGACCCACACGGTCACGTCGCGGCTGCAGGGTTGGCCCACGCTGACGATCGCGCCGGGCCAGCGCGCCTCGTTCCCGTTCCTGGGGACGCCCGGGCCGGTGGCCTACACGCAGGTCGGATCGCGCAAGCGCTACAACGGCCGCGTCACCGTCACGCTGAACGGCAAGCTGACGATCAAGTCGAACAAGCCGACCGTCGCGTACGGGCAGACGCTCGTCCTGTCGGGCACGAACACGCTCGTCACGCAGCCGGTGGCGATCCAGCGCCGCACCCTCGACGCCCAGAAGCAGGCGCCGTGGGAGGACGTGACCACGCTCCCGGCCACGCCGGACGGGTCCTTCTCGACCGCGATCAAGGCCGTCAGCGGCTACATCTACCGCGCGACGACCGCGAACGGGAATCTGCTCTCGGACAACCTCGTGGTCGGCGTGAGGCCCCTCGTCCGCCTAACGATCACGAAGCGGGCGACCCAGGCCGGGCGGACGCTCAACGCGATCGCCAGGGTGACTCCCGCAGACTCCGTGACCGACATCTCGCTCACACGGTTCGCCCGCGGCAAGTGGAAGAGCATCGCCAGGGCACGCGTCGCGTCCAACGGCGTCGCCAAGCTCCGGTTCCCGGTGGACGCCGGGAAGGTGCTCGTCCGGGCCGAGATCCGACCCGAGAAGAAGTCCGGATTCGCCGCGAGCACGAGCAAGGCAGTCGCCGTGACCGGCACGGGCGGCGACCCGCGCCGCCGCGGTCGCTAGGCACGGCTAACCGAGCAGACTGGTTCCGCGCAGTCCGTCCGGCGCGGGAACGTCGAGCAGCTCGAGCACGGTCGGCGCAACGTCGAGCAGGTGCATCCCGTCCCGGAGGCCCGTGGACGGGATGCCGGGGCCGGCCATGATCAGCATTCCCTCCTGCGCGTGGTTCGCGTCGTCGGGGCCCGTGTCGTTCTCGAACGTGTGGATCCCCTCGCCGCCGCCGACGGTGCCGACCGAGCGCCAGAGGAGGTCGCCGAAGTGGACGATGAGGTCCGGCGCGATCCCGTTCACCTCCGGATAGATCGACTCGGGCTTGAAGACCTTCGTGCCGATCGGGCGTCCCTCCTCGTCCGGGATTGCCTCGAGCCGGGCGGCGAGCTCGTCACGCGTCTGCTCGTAGTCCGCTGCCGGGACGACGCCGTTCGGCTCGCGCCCCTGGACGTTGAGGAAGACGCGGGAGTAGTAGCCGCCCTCGCCCCACGCGGTCGTCCGCGACCAGTCCACGCCGGCCTCGGAGAGCGTCGTCGCCTCGGCGGGATCCGCGAGCGTCGTCAGCAGGCCTTCGCGGCGCATCCACTCGTTCACCCGGATGCCGCCGTCCATGCGCTTCGCGCCGTGGTCGGACACGACGAGCACGGCCGTGTCGTCGTCCGCGTGCTCGAGCACGCCGGCGACCAGGCGGTCGACATGCTTGTGGTAGTCGAGGATCGCCGTCTCGTGCGGGCCGCCGTCGACGTGCTTGCGGTGCTCGGGGTCCATGTCCTTCCAGAACCCGTGGTGCATGCGGTCGGTGCCCATCTCGACCATGACGAAGAGATCCCACGGCTTCGTCCGCAGGAGGTGGTCGGCGAGGGCGAACCGCCGGTCGGTCATCTCGTAGATCTGCCGGAGGAGGTAGTCCTTGTCGTCGGTCCGGAAGTCCTTCACGTCGAAGATGTACTCGCCGACCGCCTGCTCGATCTCGCGCTTGAGCAGCGGCGGGTACGTGTAGGGCGAGTCGATCGACGGCGTCAGGAAGCAGCCGATCATCACGCCGTTGATCGGGCGCGGCGGGTACGTGCCCGGCACGCTGAGGACGATCGAGCGCTTGCCGCGACGCGTCGCGAAGTCCCAGAGACGCGGCACCTTGATCGCGGAGCCGTTCGCGATCGTCATCCCGTCGTAGGAGTAGTCCGACCGGTTGCGGAAGCCGTACACCCCGAGCTCGCCCGGCGTCTTGCTGGCCATCATGCAGGACCACGCCGGAACCGTGATCGGCGGGATCACGGAGGTCAGCGGCCCGTAGAGCCCACGCTCGCGCAGAGCGGTCAGCGTCGGCAGCTCGTCGCTCCAGCGGTCGAGCACGAGCGAGGGCTCGGCGCAGTCGAGCCCGATGATCATGACTTTCGATGCCACTCAGACCTCCCCTCAACGAGTGTAGGCGCTCGGCCGTCCGCGTCAACGCACGATTCGGGCGTCTGGTCGGGCCCACGAAGCTGACCTAGACTCAGGGACGGATGGGGGGACCGCTTCTCACGGTCGTGGGGCTCGATTCCGCGACCTTCGACGTCATCGACCCGCTGATCGAAGCCGGTGAGCTGCCGAACCTGAAGCGGCTGTTCGACTCCGGCACGCGGGGTGTCCTGCGCTCCACCACGCACCCGCTGACGCCGCTCGCGTGGACGACGATGGTGACCGGCGTCAATGCCGGCCGACATGGCATCTGGGACTTCTCCGAGCGCGATGAGACCGGCTACCACGTCCACCCGATCAACGGCAGCTACCGCCGCGTGCCCGCGCTCTGGGACCGGCTGAGCGCTGCGGGCCGTCGCGTCGGGATCCTCGAACGTCCCCTTCACCTGGCCGGCGCCCACTGTCGAAGGCTTCGTCGTCGCCGGGCTCGACGCCTCGGCGCGCGAGCGGGGAATGACCCATCCGCCGGAGCTCGTCTCCGAGCTCAGGGAGCGCTTCGGCCCGCTCGACCTCGATCACGGCTTTCCACTGGACGCGGATGGGCAGGTCGACCTCGACCGGGTGCGCCGTGCGTGCGAGCAGCGCGTCGCGGCCGCGCACTGGCTCTCAGAACGCTTCGACCCCGAGCTGCTGTTCGTGGTCTTCATGTCCGCCGACCACATCCACCACCTCTGCTGGCCCGAGTGGGAGCAAGACGGCGCGCAGAGCCGCGTCGCGGAGGTCTACCGGATCCTCGACCAGGCAGTCGGCGACCTGCTCGGCCCGGTCGACGGGAGCAAGGACGTCCTGGTCGTCTCGGACCACGGCGGTGGGTCCCTCCACGGCGTGCTGAACATCAACGCCTGGCTCGCGCACGAGGGATACCTCGCGTATACGCCGGAGCGGGCGATCGGCGGCGACCAGTTCGGCCGGCGGATGCTACGCAACGTCAGCCTCGGCCTCCGCAAGTACCTGCCCGAGCGGCTGCGCTACGCGATCAAGCAGCGCGCGCCCGGCCTCCGGGAGAAGGTCGTCGAGCTTCGCGACTACTCCGTGATCGACTGGGAGAGCACGCGAGCGTTCTCCTACGGGACGTTCGGCAACATCGTGGTCAACCTCCGCGGACGGGAGGAGCACGGCATCGTCGAGCCCGGCGACGAGTACGAGCGGCTCCGCGACGAGCTGATCGCGAAGGCCCTCGAGCTCAGGGGCCCGGAGGGTGAGCAGATCGTCGCCGCCGTGCACAGGCGCGAGGATCTCTACGACGGCCCTGCCATCGGGGTGATCCCGGACCTCATCGTCGAGTTCGCGGAGTACGCGTGGCTCGGCAAGGGCAGCCTCCGAACACGCTCGACGGACCTCTGGGACACGATCCCGGTCGGCCCCGACGGGACCGGCGCCTACGTCGGGAGCCACCGCCACGAGGGCATCGTCGCCCTGTCCGGGCCGTCGGCCGCCGACGCGCCCGACTTCTCCGCCTCGATCGAAGACATCGCGCCGACGGTGCTCTACCTGCTCGCCGAGCCGATTCCCTCGGACACCGAGGGACGGGTCCTCTTCGAGAGCATCGATCCCGAGCTCGTCGATCGGCGGCCGCCCGAGTACGCAGATGCCGAGACCGTCGAGGTCGGCGCGGAGCGCCGCTACGACGAAGGTGAGGGCGAGGTCGAGGACCGCCTGCGCGCGCTCGGCTACCTCGAGTAGCCGGCGATGTAGTCGCGCAGCTCCGCCGCGAGCGCGCCGTCCGTCGACAGCTCCACCGCCCGCGAGTCGCGGGCGCGGCCGATCGCCTCGCCGAGCAGGGTCTCGTCCTCCACGAGCTCGACGAGCCCGGACTCGTGGAGCTTCCGGCCGAAGTGGAGCTGGTGATCGTCCACCGCCTCGCCGAACCGGTGCAGCCGCGGCACGACGATCGGGCGCTTGCCGATGGTGAGCAGCGCGACGATCGATCCCACGCCCGCGTGTGCGATCACGGCGTCCGCCCGGCGGGCGAGGTCGAGCAGCTCGTCGAACGGCACTGACTCGACGCAGCGCGCTCCCTGAGGACGCACGTCAGAGGAGCCGTACTGGACGACGAGCTCTTCCTCGATCCGCGCCGCGTCGACCCCCCGCAGAAGGCGGTCGAAGCGCGCCTCGTTCGTCCCGACGGTGACGAAGATCATTGCCAGGAGAAGATCGCGCCGACGTAGTGGCTGCGCCGCAAGGCCTGCTGGAGCTCGGGCCACTGGACGTAGACGCGGTCGGCGACAGGTCGGATCAGCCTGCAGCTGAGCGACGGCGCCTCGATCCGGGTCAGGCTCTCGACGTAGACGACCCGGGCGCCATGGAGGCGTCCGATCCAGGCAAAGGGCACGGCGACGCCCGCCCCCGTCGTCACGAGCACGGCGGGACGCACACGACGGATCACTCGCCAGGCGAGCGTGACGTTGCGCAGAAGGTTCGGGATGTTGCGGTTCGTCGGCCCGAAGGCGTAGACGACCTGCTCGCCGGCCAGGAGCGAGCGCGCGTCGCTCTTGTCGAACGTCACCCAGACGCGAGAGGTCTCCTCCCAGGCGCGGCGGAGTGCGTGGAGTTGAAGCAGGTGGCCCCCGGAGGAGCAGACGAGGAGGACGTTGGCGCTCGCGTCGGCCGGGCCGTTCACCCGCGGCTCAGTACGCGCCACGCCTCTTGAGGACGATCGGAACCGTGCGTGCGAGCAGCTTGATGTCGCCCCAGAGCGACCAGTTGGTCACGTACAGGTAGTCGAGCGTGATCATCTCGGAGAAGGGGATGTCGCTGCGCCCGAGCACCTGCCAGAGCCCGGTGATCCCGGGGATCTGGTCGAGTCTGCGCCGCCGCGCGCCGACGATGTTCTCGTCCTCGTCGAGGATGAGCGGGCGAGGGCCGACCAGACTCATCTGGCGCTTGAGGACGTTGATCAGCTGCGGCAGCTCGTCGAGCGACCAGGCACGGAGGAACCTGCCGAACTTCGTGATCCGAGGGTCGTCCGCGACCTTGAACATCTTCGCGCCGTCCTCCGTGTGCTTGTTCAGGTGCTCGACCTCGTGCTTGCGCGCGTCCGCGTCGGCGACCATCGTCCGGAACTTCATGATCTGGAAGCGCCTGCCGCCGGCGCCCATCCGCTCCTGGCGGAAGAACACCGGGCCCGGCGAGCCGAGCTTGATCCGGATCGCCGCGTAGAGGAAGAACGGGCTCAGCACGAACAGCGCGGCCGCCGCCACGACGGTGTCGAGCGTCCCCTTCACGAAGCGCGCGGACTTGGAGAGCCGCGGCGGGCCGCAGCCCGAGCAGCGGGAGGCCGTCCAGGAAATGGACGGTATTGCGAGAGCCGATCACCTCGTACATGCGCGGGACGATGTCCACCTGGACTCCGAGATCCGTACAGCGCCGGGAGAGCTCGACGAGCTCGTCGCCCGAGGCGCGCGAGAACGCGACGATGACGCGCTCGACCCGGTGCGAACGGATGACGTGCTCGAGCCGGGACGTGCCGCCGAGAAACGGCGCAACCCCGTCGGTCGCGGCGTCGAGCGGGTCGTCGTCGAGGAAGCCGACGAGCTTCAGCCCGTACTCGGGGCGGCTCGTGAGCTTCGACGCGATGCGTGCGCCGACGCGGCCGGCGCCGATGATGAGCGTCGGCTCGCAGTAACCGGCTAGGCCACGCGCGACCGTCCTCGCGATCGTGCGGGTGGCGATCATGAAGAGGATCGCGAGGATCCAGAAAGCGGCCGCAACGCGGAGGCGCGGGTGGGCGAGCCCGATCGCGTTCAGCGTCAGGACGCCGATCCAGGCCATGAGACTGGAAAGCAGGATCAGGGCCGGGAGATCGTCCGCCGTCGACCGGCCGACGCCGATCCGCTCGGACTCGTAGAAGCCGTAGACGTTCGACGCCAGCGCCCAGGCCCCCATCGCCGGGACGAGAAGCGCGAACGTGGCCAGGTCGTGGAGCTCGAGGTTGTTCACCACGAAGAGCTGCACGAATGCGAGGGCGGCCGCGCAGCCGACGATGTCGGCGATCTGCAGCGCGCGCCTGAGGATCGTCGACCGGCCGGCGCGGATCCTGGCAGCGGGCGCCTCGACCGGGTGGTCGATCCCCGCCGTGCGGAGCGCGATGGCCCGGAGCTCGGCGTCCAGCGCGTCGCGCGGCTCGTCCGACGGCTCGAGGCCGGCGTCCGTCTCAGCGGCGCTCGGCGGCCAGGAGAGCTCGTTCGACGACCGGGTCAGCGCGCCGACGAACAGCATCGTGAGGACGAAAGAAAGGAAACCTCGCTTGTCGCCGCCGAGTCGCCTCGGCGTGCGTGACCTGCTCACCCCCAGATCGCCCCCTCCCCGGTGCGACAGTGCAGGCTCTCCGAGCACAGAGTCAATGCGTCGTGACCCGAAAAGTCAAGGCTTGGAGAGCGGAGATTTCTCACGGATCACCCGCACGGGGGGAACCTTCGATCGGATTCCGATCTGCGCTTGACAAGCGCACCCGAAAAACGAACACTTTCCTTTGGGGAAGTTCAGATCTGGGGACCTGCGGCGTACCGCCCGAGGGAGAGAGGGACAGTTGGACGAGCGTCTGCTCAGACAGTCGCAGTGCTTGACATACGCTTGGGGGGCCAAGCATGCGAGGGGGTCACATGCCTGACACGCGTTCGATCGTCATCGGCCTGGACGGCTGTTCGTGGAACGTCCTCGAACGGCTGATCGAGACCGGAGACCTTCCGAACATCGCTGCGCTTCGCGACATCGGCACGTCCGGTGTGCTCGAGAGCACGATTCCGTTCAACACCGCGCCGGCGTGGGCGTCGTTCGCGACTGCCGCGTCGCCGGTCGCGCACGGGCTCTACGACTTCATGGTCGTGGGACGCGAGGACCGGCTGACGCCCGCACGCCGGAACGACCTTCGGCTCATGACGTACTACGAGCTGCTCGGCCAGGAAGACAAGCGGTCGGTGATCATCAACCTCCCGCTCGACCAGGGCGGCTGCGAGGGCGCGACCATCGTCAACAGCTGGCTGACCGGCGACGACCAGCGCCGGATCCTGCCAATGGGGAAGCGCCAGCGCTACCAGCGCCTGCTCTCGGGCTACCGCCTCTTTCCGACGAATCCGCGCGACTCGAACGAGCTCTGCAAGCTCGAGGAAGGCCGATTCGACCTCGCACGCGAGCTCTTCCTGAGCGAGTCGTGGGATCACTTCTTCGTGTCGTTCTCGTCGACCGACTGGCTCGCGCACGAGGCGATCGGGTCGTTCCTCGACGGTGACGAGGAAGCCGGCGACGCGTTTCGGCGGCTCTACCGCCAGCTCGACCGCTACGTCGGCTGGTTCGTCGACCACTCGGACGGCGCGACCATCGCGCTCATCTCCGACCACGGCCAGACCGAGGAGGTCGCGGTCTTCCGGGTCAACAGCGTGCTGCACGAGCTCGGTCTCGTCGAGTTCAAGTCGAACGGCCGCCCCGCGCAGGAGGCCGATGACCTTCGAGCGACGATCAAGGTTCCGCCGGCCGTCAGCCGGCTCCGCTTCAACGACACCGTTCGCCCGTTGGCGAAGGCGGCGAATCGCGCGCTGCAGCGCAGCCTGCGGGTGAAGCTCGCCACCGTGCGCCACGAGGTCGACCGCGCGGCGTCGGCGGCGTTCTCGCCGACCGACGCGTCGTTTGCGATCTACGTGCGCGACGGCAGCGACGCCTCGGTGAAGGACATCCAGGAGCGCCTGCTCGCGCTCGAGCTGCCGGACGGCCGTCCGGTGCTCGACGGCATCTGGACGACGACCGAGCTCTACGGGCGCCCGTCAAAGGCCGATGAGCCTTCGCTGATCTTCGCGCCGGCGCTCGGCGTGCGCCCGTCGACCGCGATCAAGGACCGGACAATCGACCGTCCGCCGGGCAAGGGGCGGGGCTGCCACCAGCGCGACGGGATCTTCGTCCTGGCCGGCTCCGGAGTGAAACCGGGTGACGCCGGCCGGGTGTCGATCTACGACGTCGCGCCGACGCTGCTCTGGACGATGGACTCGGCGGTGCCGATCGACGGAGACGGCCGCGTGCTCTTCGAGCTCTTCGACGAGGACTACGCCGCCGGCAAGGAGCTCAGGGAAGTCCAGTCGATCAGAAGCGACGAGGATCTGCTGCCGGCGGCCAGCGAGGAGTCGGCCGAGCTCACACGGCGTCTGAAAGCGCTTGGGTACATCTAATGGGGGGGAGACGAGCTTGAAGTCCGGGATTGAGGTCACTAGATTCGAGGCAAGGCGGACCGTCGGCCTTCGGGGGAAGGCCGCGACAACGCTGAAAGGACTGGCGAGATGAACAACACTTATGTCCGAGGCCTCCTGCGCTTCTGGTGGCTGCTCGCAATCGGCGTCGGCCTCGGCGCGCTCGTGGCCGTTGGCAGCGTGGACCGGATCAAGCCGGGGATTCCCCCGAAGCTCACGCCCCGTAAGGCGCCGACCTACACGGCGACCGCGTCGGTCATGATCGACAGCGGCGACTGCCCGTACTGCCGGACGAGCATCACGACAACGGCGCCCGCCAAGGGCGCGGCCGCGGCCGGATCGACGGGCAAGGCGGCCGCAGCAGCCGCCGGGAGGAACCAGCGGGCGGCGGCTACGGCCGTGCAGACGGCGCCGCCGGACACGAACGTGCTCGTCAACGCCGCCAACCTCTACCCGCAGCTCATGCAGGGCGATCAGGTTGCCCGGATCCGCGAGACCATGGTCGGCAAGATCGACGGAACGGTGACGGCGCTGACTGCCTTCTCCTCGAACCGTCCATACGGGTCGCAGAAGCCGTCGTATCTCCCGCTGATCACGGTCAGCACGACCGCCGGCACGCCCAACGATGCCATGCAGCTTGCCTCCGGCACGGTCGACGCCTTCAGGAAGTTCCTGATCGCGAGGCAGGACCGGTCCGGCGTGCCCGTGAGTCAGCGACTCCTGGTACAGAACGTCAACCGGCCCGCCGGCGCAACCAAGGTGACATCAGGGTCGATGACGCTGCCGGGCGCGCTCTTCGTCTTCATCCTGGGGGGATTCGGCGGGCTCGCCATTCTCCTCGACCGGAAGTTCCCGCGCCGCGAACAGCACGCGGCGGCACCCGTCGGCGCGGCGCAAGAGTCCACCGGCTAGCGGAGGCCCGCCGGCATGGCCTACAACCCGGCGGCGAACGCGGATGCCGCGCTTCCGCTCGCGGGCACGACCAAGGTCAGGAGCAAGCGAGAGCTCCTGACCTGGCGCACCGGGATCGGCGCATTCGTGCTGATCGTCTGGCTGATCCCGATCAAGGCGTACACGCTGCCGATCAAGATCGGCTTCAACCTCGAGGTCTACCGGCTCCTCGTGATCATCCTCCTGCTCGCCTTTGTTCTGCAGCTGAGCGAGCACAAGGTCAAGCTCTACGCGGGCGGTCTCGGAAGGCCGGTCCTGCTGCTCGCGATCGGCTCGGTCCTCGCCATCGGCGCAAACAGCGGGGCGATCGGGAAGGCGCAGCTGCAGACGCAGGTGCTGAAGTCGACGTCGTTCTTCCTCAGCTTCCTGATCATCTACGTGCTCGTCTGCTCGACCGTGCGCAACATGGACGACGTGCGGGCCATCGTCATGGCCCTCGTCATCGGCGCGGCGATCGTGGCCGTCTCTGCGCTCTACGAGTCGCGCACGCACTACAACGTCTTCGCCCACCTGAACAACTGGTTCCCGTTCCTGAAGCCGGGCCGTGACGCGACCGACAACATCCGCGGCGGCCAGCTCAGGGTGCGAGCCTCGTCGCAGCATCCGATCGCGCTCGGCGTCGCGCTGACCATGTGTGTGCCGCTCGGCCTCTACATGTGGCGGCGGGCGACGAGCAAGAACTGGTTCTGGCTGATCGCGAGCGGCGTGACCGCGATGGCGGCCGTCGTCACGGTCTCGCGCTCGGTCGTGCTCGGCTCGGCGGCGGCCTGTGTCGTGGCGCTCATCCTGCGCGGGAAGGCGATCCTGCGGCGCTGGCCGCTGGGCCTCGCCCTCATCGCCCTGCTGCACGTCGGCGCTCCCGGCGCGACCTCCCATCTCATCAAGGCCTTCACGCCGCAGGGAGGACTCGCTGCGCAGCTGTCGGGGGGAGAGGGCGCGCGCGGCTCGGGCCGCCTCACGGACATCAAGCCCGGACTCGACCTCTGGGCCAAGTCACCCCTCGTCGGACGCGGCCTCGGAACGCAGGGGACGACGGGCCAGAGCCTCTCGGTCGCAACGGGCAACGCGGTCCAGCTGACCTACTCGCCGAGGATCATCTTCGACGACCAGTACATGAACACGCTGGTCACCCTCGGCATCGTGGGTCTGATCTCGGTGCTCTGGCTCGTGTGGGGCGGGATACGCAGGCTTGTGCGGGCGGCCCGTCGAACGACGGGGGACGTCAGCGATCTGTTCGTCGCCTTTTCCTGTAGTTGTGCGGTCTTCGGTGCGACCCTCGCCAGTTTCGATGCGTTCAGCTTCATCCAGACAACGCTGGTCTTCTTCGTCATCCTGGGAGCGGGGCTTGGCGGCTGCGCGCTCCTCGGTTCCGAACCCGAGGCGGAACCGGCTGGTGTGCGCCCCTAGCGGCCCGAGGAGAGAGACGTGATCGCTGACGCGGTCGCGTGGGGACTGACCGTCGCGCTCGCGCTCGCCGCGGGCGCTGTCGTAATTGCGAGCTGGAACGGCGCGCGTGCGCTGGCAGCGAGATTCGACCGGAACCGCAAGCAGCGGCAGGCGCTCGGCCTCGACGAGCTGGACCTGAACCCACAGGCGCCGACCGCCGGCGAGGAGGGCCGGTCCCGCCCGATCAAGTGGGCGTTCGTCATGAACTGGGGCCAGCAGCTGGCGGCGACGATCTCGACGTTCGTGATCGCGGCCATCGTCGGACCCCGGAGTTACGGGATCGTCGCGATCGCGGCGGTGTACATCGCGCTCATCCAGCTCGCCCTCGACCAGGGGATCTCGATCGCGATCATCCAGCGCAAGGAGCTCGAGCCCGAGCATCTCGACTCGGCCTTCTGGATGAACCTCGCGTGGTCGGGCCTGCTCGTCGCGGTCAGCGTGGGCGTCGCCGGCTTCTGGGCCGACATCAACCACACGCAGCAGCTCGAGCCGGTGATCAAGGTGCTCTCGATCTCCATCCCGATCACGGCGCTGACCATCGTCCAACAGTCTCTCCTCCAGCGGCAGCTGGACTTCAAGAAGCTCGCGATTCGCTCGAATGTGGCTGCCTTCTTCGGAGGCGTCCTCGGCATCGTGCTCGCCATTGCGGGCTACGGCGTGTGGGCGCTCGTCGGGCAAACGCTGGGAGTGGCGGGCATGTCGCTCGTCCTCCTCTGGGCTGTCGGCCGCTGGACGCCGCACTTCCGCTTCTCCGGGCGGCACGCGAAGGAGCTGCTCGGCTTCTCCTGGCAGGTCTTCATGGGCAACCTCGGCACGTTCGTCAACCGCCGGATCGACGCGCTGCTCATGGGCGTCTTCTTCGGACCCGTCGCGGTGGGCCTCTACCGGCTGGCCGACCGGCTCGTCGAAGCGCTCGTCACGCTCGGCGCGCGGCCGATGCAGTCGTATGCGATCGCGAGCCTCTCGCGCCTCCAGGACGACCCCGAGAAGCTGCGGGGGAGTGTGCGCTTCTGCATGCACCTGAGCTTCCTGGCCACCGTGCCTCTGATGCTCGGCACCGTCGCCTGCAGCAACGAGATCGTGAACCTCCTCGGGCCGAACTGGCAGGCGGCGGGCACGGTCCTGAAGCTGCTGGCTATCGTCGGCGTCGTGAAGGCGCTCATGCTCTTCACCGGCTCGGTGCTCTTCGCCGTCTCGAAACCGCACCTGCGCGCCTTCATGATCTGGACGGGGGCCGCGCTCAGCGCGATCGCGTTCGCAGCGGTCGCCGTCGCGCTGCAGGACAAGGTCGTGCACACGCAGATCACCGGGATGGCGATCTCCCGCGTCGTGCTCTTCGTCTTCATCCTGATGCCGCTGAGCCTCGGGATCGTTGTCAAGATGACCGGCTTGACGTTCCGGTCGATTCTCCCGACGCTGCCGGCGCCGCTCGCGGCAGGTGTCACCTCCATCGTCGCCGTCGGCATTCTCCGCATGGCCGGACTCGACGATCTCAAGCCGGCGCTTGCCCTCTTCATCGCGCTCGTCGTCACCGTCGTCAGCCAGGCCGCCGTGCTGATCGCGCTCGAGCCGGCGATCCGCGAGCGCGCCCTCAGGCTGATCGGCCGGGCGGGTCCGCGCAGCGCGACGCCCGCCCGTGCATCCGTGGAGAGCCGGACATGAACGCTCCCGTCCATCTCTTCGTCGTCGGCACCGGACGCTCCGGCACCCGGACGATCGCCGACCTCCTCGACTCCTTCCCCGGCTGCACCGTGGAGCACGAGCGGAAGCCCGTGCTGCTGACCGAGGTGAACGAGTACCTCGAGCGGAAGCGCCCGCGTGCCGACATGGTCGCGCTCCTGAAGGAGACGCGGTCGACCGAGACAATCGGCGGCGAGCGCCTCAGCGGCGAGGCGAACCAGCGGCTTTCGTTCGTCCTCGGATCCGTCGCGGAGGCGTTCCCGGCGTCGCGCGTGATCTGGCTCATCCGTGACGGCCGGCCCGCCGTTGCCTCGATGGTGCACCGCGGCGCGTTCCATCCGCGCGAGCACGAACTGCGCGGCGACGCGACGAAGGAGTGGGCAACCGCCAAGTTCGCGGCGCACATCGTCGGCGAGATGACCGAGCCCGAATGGGAGGCGCTCGATCAGTTCGGGCGCTGCTGCTGGTACTGGTCGTACACGAATCGCGTCATCGCTCGCGACCTGCCGGCGACCGGACTGCCATGGATCCTGATCCGGCTGGAGGACCTCGAGCGGGATTGGGAGAGCGTCGAGTCCCTCGTCGGGCTGGAGCTGGAGCTGCCCGAGCGCGTGCCGCACTCGAACCGCTCGACGGGCAAGCCGATGAGCTGGAAGAACTGGTCCCGCGGACAGCGCGCGACGTTCTCACGCTTCTGCGGCGGCCTCATGGACGAGCACTATCCCGGCTGGCGCGAGGAGATGCCGAGCGGGATCCCGGTGGAGCTCTCGGCGCTCGTGTCGAGATCCGCGTACACGGCGCGCTCGACGCTCGCGGCGAGCACCCGTCCCGTCCGCCGCCGGCTCGGCCTCGCCGGGGGACAGCGCGCAAGGGCGGTGAGCTCTTGACGAACGTCGAGACCACAGGCAGCCGCGGTACGCAGGACGGACTGCGCCTGCCGGACTTCATCGGCATCGGGGCGCAACGCGCCGGCTCGACGACGCTTGCGGACCTGCTCGACCGGCAGCCGAACGTCGTGGTCTCCGAGCCAAAGGAGACGCACTTCTTCGACAACCGCGACGGCATGTACGACGAGGGCCTCGAGTGGTACTCGCGCCACTTCTCCAAGACGCCGCCGGACGCGCTCTGCGGCGAGTTCACGCCCTGCTACATGTTCGTGAACGAGGTCGCGGAGCGAATCCGCGAGGCGGTGCCGGACGTGCGGCTCGTGGCGATCCTCCGCGATCCCGTGGCGCGCGCCTGGTCGCACTACTGGTTCAACGTCCGCCGCGGGTGGGAGCCGAAGTCGTTCGAGCGGGCGCTCGATGCCGAGGAGAAGCGAGCCGGGATCGGTGAGTGGGAGCGCGTCGTCTACGGCTACGAGGCCCGTGGGCGTTACGTCGAGCAGCTCCGCCACTACGAGCGCGTGTTCTCGCGCGAGCAGCTCTGCATCGTGTTCCTGGAGGAGCTCAAAGCGGCGCCGGAGGAGACGCTGGAGACCGTTCTCGGCCACCTCGGCCTGCACGGGACGGCGGTCGACCTCGGAACAGCGGTGCCCGAGCGGAACGCGGGCGTCCGGCCGCGATCGCGGCGCCTGCATGTCGCGACGACGCGCATGCGGCGCTGGGGTGCCGGGAAGGGCGGAGCCGTCCAGGCTGCCGTCCGTCTCGGGACGGCGCCGGCGCGGCGTCTGAACCGCGCAAACGGGGGCCTGCCGTCGATGAGCGCCGAGACGAGCACGAGGCTGAGGAGGGGCTACGTCGAGAGCGACGCCGCGCTGGCGGAGTGGCTCGGCCGGCCGCTCCCCTGGTCGGAGAAGGCGGCAGCGGAGTCATGAGGCGGGGCGTGGGCGAGATCGACGTCCTGATGATCACGTACAACCGGCCGGAGTACACCCGGATGGCGCTCACGCGGCTTCTCGAGACGTGCGACGAGACCATGCGCGTCTGGGTCTGGCACAACGGCAACGACGCGGGGACGCTCGACGTCGTCCGGTCGCTCTCGTCGCACCCGAGGTTCCACGAGCTCCACCACAGTCCGGTGAACAAGCGCCTGCGCGAGCCGACCAACTGGTTCTGGCGCGTGGCGCCGGGTGCCTATCTCGCCAAGGTCGACGACGACTGCCTCCTCCCCGACGGCTGGGCGCAGACGCTCAGGCGGGCCCACGAGGACGTCCCCGCATTCGGCGCGCTGGGGTGCTGGCGCTTCCGCGAGGAGGACTACGTGCCCGAGCTCGCCGAGAAGAAGATGCGCGACTTCGAAGGCGGCCACCGCATCTTGCAGAACACGTGGGTCGAGGGCAGCGGCTACCTGATGAAGCGCGAGTGCGTCGACACGTTCGGCGTGCTCAGTCGCCGCATCACGTTCCCCATGTACTGCAAGCGGCTGGCGCTCGAAGGGTGGATCCACGGCTGGTACATCCCGTTCATCCTCCAGGAGCACCTCGACGACCCGCGCTCGCCACACTGTGCGCTCAAGACGGACGATGACCTGCGCAGCAACGTCCCGCTCACCGCCGAGACGTTTGGCGTCACGACGCTGGACGAGCGGGTCGCGCAGATCAAGGCGTCGGCGCGCCGCTGCCAGAGCGCGAGCCTCGACCCGCTCGAGAACGTCAGCTTCGGGCCCAAGCTCCGCCGCCTTCTGACCAAGGGACGGCTCACGTCCCCGAGCCGTCCCACCGCGCGCACACCGGGCTGATGCGCGGTGTTATGGCTCTGTAAATCTCCGCAACGGATCGAGGACACCCGGGAAGACCGCGCTAGCATGAGGCGGTCGGAGGGGTGAAAGTGATTGCCATCGCGATACTCGCGCAGGCCGCGGCACTCGTTGTCGCCGCCCCGGCGAGCCAGGCGCAGCAAACCGCGGTGACGCCGGTCTCGAACGCGTCCCAGTTTGCCACCGCAATCTCGAACGCGAAGCCGGGAGACACGATCGCGCTCGCGGACGGCTCCTATCCGAACCTCACGGTCGGCCGGCAGTTCTCGGGGCTCGTCACGATCCAGGGCTCGCGCAATGCGAAGCTCGCGGGGATCAGCTTCCGGAACGCGAGCAACGTCAAGCTGACCGGTGTGACGGTGACGCCGCCCGGCGCTGAGCGGGCGAAGATCGCGCTCTCGCACTCGAACAACATCACCATCGACAGGGTCCTCGTCGACGGGCGCGTCGAGAGCTCGGGCGCGGTGATCGACCCCGATCCCGACAACACGAACATCACCATCGAGGACAGCGAGATCACCAACTGCGGCCGGAAGCAGCGCTGCATCGCGCCGGGTGCCAAGAACCTCCGCATCCTGAGGAACAGCTTCCACGACTGCCTCGACTGCGACTTCATCCGCGGCGGAGGCGGAGACGGCACGACGATTCAGGGCAACACGTTCGACCGCGCAATCCCGGGCGCCTGCCAGGGCGGCGCGACGAAGTGCCCGCACAACGACCACGTGCAGCTGCTCGGCGGCGGGCCGTGGACGATCGTCGGCAACCGCTTCGGCGAGCGAGCGGGAGGAGCCGCCTCGGTTTTCGTCTCGACCGGCGTCAACAACACCGAGAACCGGATCCACGATGTCCTGATCGCCTCGAACATCTTCAAGGGGAAGGAGACGGGCCACTACGGAATCGTCCTCGGCGGCTCGACGGGCAAGGGCGCCGGACTGCCCCAGCGCATCTCCGTCATCAACAACACGATCCTCTCCGGCTTTGCGGCTGCGATCAACATCCGCGAGGAGTGGGCCGCACTGCCGGCAGCCCAGCGCCCGCTCATCGCCAACAACATCCTCCACCTCTCGAAGAAGGGGATCTGCGGAGCCGCGAGAACGTCGCACAACGTCGTCGAGCAGGGAACGGCGTGCCCCGGCGACACGCTCGGGAGCGCGAACCTCGACTCGGCCGGCGCGCCGACGAAGGAGAGCCGACTGCTCATCAACCACGGCGACGCGTCCCACGCGCCGAGGACGGACTTCTTCGGGCGCGGGCGCTCCGGGACGCCGGACATCGGCGCCGTCGAATGGCTCGGCCTCCAGTCGGTCTCGGTGGCTGCGCCGAAGTCGCTCGTCCTCCACCTGCGCAAGCTCCGCGCCGGAAAGTGGAAGTTCACCGTCCGCGTCAGCGTCCCGGGCGCGACCCAGCTCCGCGCGCGGCTCATCCGGCGCGGCAAGGTCCTGCTGACGGTCGACCAGGCCGTACAGGCCGCCCCCTCCCTCCCCGTCTCGATTCGCCTCCCGGCGGCGGCGCGAAAGATCGGAAAGCTCTCCCTCTCGCTGCGCGCGATGGCCGCAGACGGCACTTCCGCGGCCCGTTCAGTCGCCATCCAGATCAAGCGCTGAGAGGCGCGAGAGCGCTTCTTGACAGGTCTCCAGGGCTGAACCAGACTCAGAAGCCGATGGCCGATTTCCCGATCTTCATCGTCGGCACGTCGCGGTCGGGAACGAACCTGACCCGCGCGATCATGAACCGACACGACTCGCTCTGGATCTCGGGCGAGACGCACTACTTCGACGACCTGCGCTTGCGGCTGGGCCAGGATCCGCGCGCTCCTCTGTCCGACGAAGCCCGCAGGCGGTGCGAGGACTACTTCCTCGCGCTCGAGCACCGCCCGTACGGGCAGAAGGGCGATCCCTCCGAGAGCAGGCTCGACGTCGGGCACCTCCGCACGGTCGCGGACGAGCTGGGTGGCCACGCCGACGCGTACTTCGAGGCCTTCTGCAAGCTGCGCGCGACGCGTGAGGGCAGGACGCGCTGGGGCGAGAAGACACCGCGGCACGTCTATCGCCTCGACGACCTCCTCACCGCCTTCCCGACCGGCAAGGTCATCTGCCTCGTCCGCGACCCGCGCGCCGTCGCCGCGTCGTACCGCGATTGGCACTCGCACGAGCGCGGCAAGGACAAGGATGCGGAGGACAGGGAAGCCCTCGACTCCGACCGTGACCGCGCTCGCCGGTCGTACGACCCGCTGGTGATGTCGCTGCTCTGGCGGAGCACGGTTCGCGCCGCATACAGCGCGCAGCACCGTTTCGGCTCCGACCGCGTGCACGTTCAGCCCTACGAGAGCCTCCTGGTCTCACCGGAAGGGACGCTGCGCGAGCTGTGCGAGTGGCTCGGGCTCGAATACCAGAGCGCGATGGTCGAGGTCCCCGTCGTCAACAGCTCCTACGGGGAGTGGCACGGCCCGCCGCAGGGCATCTCACAGGAGCCGCTCGACCGCTGGCGCCTCACGCTGCCGCCGACGGACGTCGCGGTCATCCAGAGCGCGGCGGGACGGCTCATGGACGGGCTCGGCTACGAGCGCGAGAGCGTCCGGGCGGGCCGCACGCGCGTCGCCGCGAAGTGGGTCACGCTGCCCTACGTCGGCGCGCGCGTCGTCGTCCTGAACCGCGACCGCCTCGGCAAGACCGGGAACTACCTGAAGCGGCGCGTCTCGCTCGCGTTCTCGCGCGAGAGCCTGCCCTCCGAGTAGCGCCTCACCACTCGTCGTCCCCGTAGAAGGCCGGGCTGACGTCGGCGACGCCGGTCCGGATCCGCTCGATCTCCTCGGGCGAGAGCCGGCGCTTCCAGCTCGAGACGTTCGCACCGCTGTCGACCCTCACGGCGTGGCGCGACGGTGCTTCCGCCGGGTTCGCATCGGCGCTGTGACTTCGGATCGCCCGCTCGACCCCGCCGTCGAACTCGAGCCCCACGCGGTCGAAGATCCCGCGGAACCCGGTCAGGGGATCGCGCGACAGATCCTCGTGGCGGACGAACGTCCAGTCTGGATGCCGCTCGCGAAACGTGAGCCCGGTGCTGTAGATCATCCGCCAGAGCAAGATCGCCTGGGAGACGATGTCGCCCGGCGCGGCCGACTGCCGACGGATCTCCTCCTCGAACGGCGCAAGGTGGTCGCGTAGGAGCAGCGACTGCTCGAGGGTGGTGTCGAAGCGGTGGCCCCAGTCGAAGCGTTTCAGGCTGCTCGCGAACGCGGCCGGATGCCGCACGAGGAAGACAACCTCGGCGCCGAAGGCGGACGCCAGCCACTCGCTCGAGAAGACCGCGATCGGATCCTTGAGCAGGGGGCGCGCGTGCCGCAGCCGCGCAAGCGTGAACGCCGCGTAGTCCTTGACGGAGCGGGCCGCGTCGCGGACGCCGTGGAGGGCATGCAACTGGGCGCCTACCGCGTACCGGAAGTCCAGCGTGCGCTCGAGGCCGGGACGGAAGAGCGCTTCGTTCTCCGCACAGACGTACTGGAAGTAGATCTCGAAGGGCGCGCAGGTGATGCCCGGGGCCGTGATCGGGCTGAACGGCTCATGGATGTAGCCGACCCTCGGCGCGCTGGCGAGCATCTTCCCGACCCACGTCGTCCCTGAGCGGTGCGCGCCCGTGACGAGGATCGGCCGTGGCCGCGAGGGAGCCACGGCGGCCGGTGGGCTCAGTCGGCGGCGACCGCGTCGAGCGCCCGGGCCATGCTTTCGGCCTCCAACGGCTCGACTACTTCGCCGTTGAAGCACTCGTCGAGCCAGTTCACGACGAGGTCGAGGATGAAGACCTGGTCGTCGGGTGACAGGAGGTCGAAGCCGGACAGCGGGCCCGTCGGCGTGAGCTGCACGCCGTGGCGGGCGCGGTGCTCGGCCGGCAGAGACTCCGTCAGGCGCTCGAGCCGCTTTGCGGCGCGGTCTCTGGAGTAGTCCCGGCTTACCTCGCTCTCGCTCCACAGGTAGAGGACGCGCGCGTGGTCGAGCTCGCCGAGCGCCTGCACCGCGCGCTCAGTCGGCTTCCGCTCCGCGACCATCCGCCGCAGCGGGCGGAGGAGCACCGTGCGGAGGAACTCGTTCGACTTGATGTAGGAGACGAGCTTCCACTTCCGGACCTTGCGGCGCGTCTTCGTCCACGTGCCGTACTCGATCACAGGCGGAGACATGCAGAGCGCTCCGACGCAATCCCTGTCCTTGATCAGCTCGAGCGCGATCCGGCCGCCGTAGCAGATGCCCGCGACCGCGTACCGGCCGCCCCCGATGGCGTCGCGGGCCGTTTGGAGCACGGTGCGTGCCTGCTCGGTCTCACCGCCGAGGTCCGCCAGCGACCAGCTGGACACGGCACCGGTGCTGTCGCCTGTCCCGGCGTAGTCGAGCCGCAGCGACGCGAGCCCGCGGTCGGCGAGCCGGCGCGCCATGCGCTGGAACATCATCGAGCCGACGATCTCGTCCGGCCCGACGCCCATGAGCTGGAGGACGAGGCCGCGGAGCGGCCCTGGCTCCGGGACGCTGAGGACGGCGGCGAGGCGGTCGCTGCCGTGTGTGACGAAGAACGGGTACTCCTTCACGTCCCGTCCCCGTTCCTGTGGGCGTCGAGCGAAGCCGCCCACTCCGTCGTCGCCTCGGACAGCTTCTGGTCGAGCTCGAGCCGAGAGTCGAGCCGTTCGAGCCCGACGTCGCGGAAGTACCACTCGCCGAACGGGACGAGCAGCTCGTCCTCGATCCCCACCAGCGTCGTCCGCGCGCCGATTCCTTCGAGATGCGCTCCGAGGTCCGCCATGCGGCGCCCGGGCTCTCCTGTCGTCGAGGGCGCGAGGACGAGCACGTCTCCCCTGAAGGTCGTGATGTCCTTGACGAGGTCGATCTTGGCGATCTCGTCGTGGACCTCCTGGGTCAGCCGAAAACCGCGGATGGTGGTCCACCCCTGGTCGGCGAGCTCCTGTGCGGCGCTTCGCCGGGGCGGCGGAGCCGCGCCGTTGGGGCTCGTTGCCGGTGCCGCCACGAGCGAGGCGAGCACCTGTCGGCGGAAGGCGTCCTTGAGGAAGGCCTGTCCCCGCAGCTCGGGCTCCCACAGCGCGAGCAGGTCGAGGCCGAGGCGCTCCGCCGTGAGCGCGGCCGTGGTCCCCCCGAAGATCGCGCCGGCGAGACCGATCCGCCTGACGCCCTCCTCGCCCTCGAGTATCCGGACGGCCGCCTCGATCTCCTCGAGCCGGTCGGCGAGATTCATCTCGCGCTGCTCCTCGGTGACGTTCTCGGAGCCGCCGCGGATCCGGAGGACTGTGAAGCCGGCCCGGCTCAGCGTGTGCGCGGCGAGGGTCTCGAGCCGTCGCAGGTACGACCGCTTCTTGCCGATGGCAGGGCAGATCACCCAGGCAGCAGCCCGGACTGGGCGCCCGACCGGTCGCGAGATGATCGCGGTCGCCCCGGCCGAGCCGACGGCGTCCACGAATTCCTCGGACAGCCCGGCCTCGGCGTCCTCGTATCGACGTAGGCCGCCGAGCACCTCTTGGTTGATAACCGTCATTTAGCTCCCCCCGGGCACGTCGACGACCCTGACCCCTTGCAGGTCCTCCCTCCCATGAAAATAGAGACTTTCCACCGATGGATCAAGCCGTTGTGAACCCCGGAATCTCACGCTAGGGTCTGACAGGGGAGGGGGATGGGCTCCGAGACTGAGATCAACAGCGCCGAAGGCGGCGAGGGTACGTCGTCCGTTTCTGCGGCGAATCGGACCGTCAGCGTCGTGATTGCGGCTCACAACGCCGAGCGGACCCTCGGCGCGGTTCTTCGTGCGCTCGCGAGCCAGAATCCCCCTCTCCAGTCGGTCATCGTCGTCGACGACTGCTCGACCGACGGCACCGTTGGGGTCGCCGAGAGCTTCGGCGCCCGGGTCGTGAGCGACGGGGTCAGGCGGTACGCGGGCGGATCGCGCAACCGGGGCTGGGAGGAAGCCGACGGGGATGTCGTCGTCTTCCTCGACTCCGACGCCGTTCCGGAACCGGGCTGGAGCGCCGGCTTGCACCAGGCGCTCGACGAGTATCCCGGCGCGATCGTCGGCTGCGCCCGGACGTTCACGTCACGCACGCCGTGGGGCTGGGTCGCACACCTCCAGATCGAGACGCCGCACCTGCCACGCGGCGAGCCGCGCGAGGTTCCGTTGCTGTCTTCGTACTGCATGGCCGTGCCGCGCGAGGCGCCGCTGCGGTGGGACGAGAGCTACGGGGGCGAGGACGGCCTTTTCTCGGTCGACGCGCGTGACGCCGGCTTCGAGCTCGTCTTCGACCCGCGCTTCCACGCGGTTCACATCCACGAGCGCGAGACCTTCTCCGACCTGCGGAAGCAGCAGCGGCGAATGGCCTACGGCTTCGCGCGGTGCCGCGATATCCGCACGGACGGGTTGCACAAGCGCATCGCGACGCGGGTGCCGCTTCACTACTTCGCGCTGGTCAGGCTCCCGGTCATCTACCGGCGGCTGAACTCGGATACGGAGCTCCGCTCGCGCTTCTTGCGGCTCCTGCCGCGGATGGTCGTCGCGGAGTGGGCCTACGGCCTCAGCGCCTGCCACTACGCGGTCAAGCCGCCGCCTCTCCACGGGGACGTGCCGGCGTTTTGATCGACGTCGTCACCGTCGCGTACCGCAGCGACGACTGCCTCCGAGACTGTGTCGAGCCGCTCGCCGGCGATCCGGAGATCAACGTCGTCGTCGTGGACAACGCCTGCCCGAACAAGTCCGCAGACACGATCGCGGATCTCGAGGTGCGGATCCTCCGCATGCCGCGCAACGTCGGCTTTGCAGCCGGCTGCAACGCCGGCGCGGCGACCGGCACCGGCGACGTGATCCTCTTCCTCAATCCCGACGCGACGATGTCAGCCGCCGACGTCAGGCGGCTCGGCACGCTCTTCGCGGAGGACCCCTCCTGCGGCGCGCTCGGCCCACACATCCTCGAGTCCAACGGCGATGACCAGCCGTCGATGCGACGCCTTCCGCGTCTCGGAACGGCCTTCGGCGAGGCGCTCTTCGTGCAACAGCTCCTCCCGCACGCGGCCTGGACGACGGAGATGGTGCGCAGCGGCTACGACGAGCCCGCCGAGTCCGAGTGGCTGAGCGGCGCGGTGCTGTCGGTGCGGCGTTCGGCGTTCGAGGAGGTCGGCGGGTTCGACGAGCGGTTCTTCATGTACTGCGAGGACATCGATCTCTGCGCGCGGATCAGCGCAGCCGGGCACAGCGTGAAGTACGACCCCTCCGCGACGGCCACGCACGCGGGCGGCGGCTCTGCGCCTCGACCGCTGCAGGCCGCCCAGCGGGCCGAGGCCCGCGTCCTCTATGCACGCCTGCACGAGCAGGGTGCGCGCTATGCCGGATTCCGGACCGCGTTCGTCCTCCACGAGCTGCTGCGGCTCCCCCTCGCGGCGCTGCGCTCCCGCTCGCACCTGCGTGGGCGGCTGTCGGCGCTCTCCGTCGCGTTGAAGAGTCGGCCCAGGCGATCCGCCTCGGGACAGGCACCCGTCGATCCGAATGAAGTGGAGGTGCAATCGCTTGGCTGAGATTCGACCGTATCTCGAGGAACGAAAGACCCGCGCGGAGAAGGGCCTCGACCGCGGCCCTGCCGTCCGCGCGATCCGGAAGGTGACGCCGTTCGGCTTCCGGCAGTGGGCGAAGGTCAACAGCACGACGCTGCTGCTCCCGATGGGCTGGTTCAAGGCGAAGTCGATCGCACGCGAGAGCGGCGACAACCTCCGCCTGAACCTTGGCTCGGGGCCGCACAAGATCGAAGGATGGACCAACGTCGACCTCGCCGGCATGAGCCCTGACCTGAAGTGGGACCTCCGCTTCGGCATTCCCTTCGCGGACGGGAGCGTGCAGGCGATCTTCCTCGAGCACGTCTGCGAGCACTTTCCGCTCGCGGCCGTGTTCGGGATGCTCGAGGAGTGCCGGCGCAAGTTGAAGCCCGGCGGCATCCTCCGCATCGGCGTGCCCGACTTCGGCCGCTACATGAAGAGCTACGCCGGCGACGGCGCGTTCATCGACGAGCTCCGCCCCGGGCGGCCGACGAAGCTGCTCGCGGTCGCGGAGGTCGCGCTCGCGCACGGACACCGCTCCGTCTGGGACGCAGAGACGCTCGAGGGCGTCCTCACCGAGGCGGGCTTCATCGACGTCAGCCGGAAGACCTTCGGCGAGTCGTCACTCGATCCCGTGCCGGACACGTCCATGCGCGAGCCCGAGTCGGTCTACGCAGAGGGAACGAAGCCCGAGGACTAGCGGGACCGAACGCGCCGAGGAGGCGCGAAGTCCTGGACCGGCAGGCGGCCGAGGTACTTCTCCAGGAACTTCAGCGTCGGGGCCCAGACGATCTTCCGGTAGCCGCGGGCGTGACGCGCGCCCTGGACGACGATGAGCTTGTACGGGACGTGCGCCTTCTTGAGCCGGCTGGCCATGCTCTGGGCCTGCGGCAGCGGGACGATCTCCTGCGTCCCGTTGACGATCAGCAGCGGGGCGTCGGTCTTGTCGACCGCGGTGATCGGCGAGGCCTGCGCATAGCGGGCCGGGCACGCCGTGGGCAGGCAGCCGAGGTACCGGATGACCGGACGGATCTTCGCGGCCGTCGAGCCCGGCGGTATGCGGAGATCCATCGGGCCCGACCACGATGCGACGGCGGCGACGCGGTCACCGACGTCGCGCGGGCCGCTCCCGCGCACTCCGACGAGCGCGCCGAGGTTCCCGCCGGCCGACGAGCCGAGGATGCCGATCTTCGCGGGGTCGACGCCGTACTGGAGCGCGTTGGAGCGAATCCACCGGACGGCCGTGACCACGTCGTTGGCCGCGGCCGGGAACGGGTCGAGGCGGTAGTCGAGCGAGAACGCGACCCAGCCGAGCCGAGCGAACTGTGCGCCCTCCTTCGCGAGCTCGTTCTTGTTGCCCGAATGCCAGCCGCCCCCGTGGAGAAGGATGATCGCGGGTTGCGGGGTCGTGCGATCGGCCGGGAGGTACGCATCGAGCAGCAACGCCTCCCCGCCGGCGTCGCCGTACTGCACGTCCTTCTGGATCTCGACGTCGGAGAAGGCCTTCACGGCTTCCCGGACTCGGTCGGCCTTGAACGACTTCAGATCGGCCGGAATGACACGCGCCTCCGGATCGGACCGCGTGAAGTGGAACAGGAATCCTGCCACCACAAAAACGGCGGCGACCCCGACCGCCAGCCGTACTCCCCGACGCTCCACCCTTCCATCGTAGCGGCTTCGACCCGGCTTTCCAGGCCAAACGCGCCCCTCAGGAAAGGCGTTCCAGCTCCTCGACGTCCGCGCCCGACGGCTTCCAGGATGCGGCCTTCACGTTTGTGCGGACCTGATCCGGGGTCATGGCACCGGCGATGACCGACGAGACCACCGGCCGGGCCAGGAGGCCGCCGATCGCCACGTCCAGGAGGCTCACGCCGCGCTCGGAGGCATAGCGCTCGAGCGCCTCGAGCTGGTCGAAGGCCTCGTCGGTGAAGACCTCGTCGCGCTCGGAGAGGCGCGTGCCCTGCGGACGCTCCTGACCACGGTGGTACTTGCCGGTCAGGAGGCCGCTTGCGAGCGGGAAGTAAGGCAGGAAGCCGAGGCCGAGCCGTTCACAGACCGGCAGCAGCCCGTCCTCCGCCTCGCGCCTCAGCAACGAGTAGCGGTTCTGCGCGCTGACCGGCCGCGCCCAGCCGTTCTTCCGCGCGAGCTCGTCCACCTCCTCGATCTCGTGCGGCTCGAGGTTGGAGTGGCCCACGTACCGCGTCTTGCCCTCCTTCACGAGCTCGTCGAGCGCACCGAACGTCTCCTCGAAGGGCGTCGAGCGATCGGGTGTGTGGTACTGGTAGAGATCGACGTGGTCGGTGCGCAGGCGCTGCAGCGACGCGTCGATCGCGCGGTGGATGTAGTCGCGCGATCCGCGCGCCGCCGTGCCGTCCTCCATGTCGCCGCCGAACTTCGTCGCGAGGACGACACGGTCGCGCCGGTCTTCGAGTACCTCGCCGAGGATCCGCTCGCTGCCGCCCTTGTTCCCGTAGATGTCCGCGGTGTCGATGAGGGTGATGCCCTCGTCGAGTGCGGCGTCCACGACGGCGCGCGTCGCGTCGAGGTCGAGCCGCATCCCGACGTTGTTCGTGCCGAGCCCGACGGCTGAGACCTCGAGCCCCTCGACTCCCAAGCGTCGCGTCTCCACGGCCCGGGATGGTAGAGGTTCCGGAGTGCGCTATCGGCGTCTCGGCTCGAGCGACCTCGAAGTCTCCGAGATCAGCCTCGGCTCGTGGCTGACCTACGGAGGGGGCGTTCCGCGCGCGCAGGCGGAGGCGTGCGTCGCTAAGGCGTTCGACGTCGGCATCAACTTCATCGACACGGCCAACGTCTACGGACGCGGCAAGGCCGAGGAGTTCCTCGGCGAGGTGCTGTCCTCACGTCCCCGTGACTCGTACGTCCTCGCGACGAAGGTCTTCTTCCCCATGGACGACGACAACCGCGGGCTCTCACGCGAGCAGATCCTCAAGCAGATCGATCTCTCCCTCGGCCGCCTCCGGACGGAGTACGTCGACCTCTACCAGTGCCACCGGTTCGACCACGACACGCCGCTCGAGGAGACGATGGAGGCGCTGACCGAGGTCGTGCGCCAGGGAAAGGCTCGCTACATCGGGTTCAGCGAGTGGCCGGTTGAGGAAATCCGCAACTCGCTGGCGCTGCCCGGCGTCGAGAAGTTCGTGTCGAGCCAGCCGCAGTACTCGCTCCTGTGGCGCGCGCCCGAGCGCGACGTCTTCGAGGTCTGCCGCGAGAACGGGATCTCACAGATCGTGTGGTCGCCGCTCGGCCAGGGCGCGTTGACCGGCAAGTACCGGCCCGGTGAGGAGCCGCCCGCGGGCTCGCGCGCGGCGTCGAGCGAGATGGGCTGGGCGATGGACCGCCTGCGACGAGACGCGGTCCTGGAGGCCGTGCAGCGCCTGCGGCCGATCGCGGACGGGCTCGGGCTGACGATGGCGCAGCTCGCGCTCGCCTGGGTGCTGCGCGAGCCGAACCTCGCGTCGGCGATCGTCGGGGCGAGCAGACCGGAGCAGCTCGAGGAGAACGCGGCCGCTTCGGGAGTCGAGCTCGGCGAGGAAACGCTCGCGGCGATCGACGAGGCGCTCGTCCCCGCCCCGGCGCGCTAGGCGGCGAGCAGCCCGGTCACGTACATGGCTGTGATCCCGGCCAGAAAGCCGCCGAGGACCCAGCCGGAGCGCAGGCCCCCGGCGACCCGGCTCGCGACGAAGCGGCCCACTTCCGTCACGACCTCGAGCGCGGCGCCGGCCGCGGCCGCGAAGAACAGGACCGCGAGCAGGTCCGACGACGCGAAGCCACCGATCCAGGCGCCGAGAACCGCCGGCCCGCCTGCGATCACGGCGAGCAGGGCGAGGCGTCCCACGCTCAGGTGCGTCCGGCTTTCCGCCGCGGGCGCGGCGATCCCGAGCCCTTCCGTGACGTTGTGGATCATGAAGCCGACGATGAGGAACGTCCCGAGCGTGAGCTCGCCGAATGCGAAGGACGTCCCGATTGCGAGCCCCTCCCCGAGGTTGTGCACGCCGATCCCGACGGCGACCAGCAGCGCGAGCGACGCCGCGCCGAGGCCGGCGCTGCCGCCTCCGCGTCCCAACCGCCCGCTGAGGAAGATCATCGTCCCGTAGCTTCCGGCCACTCCGAGCAGGACGAGCCCCGCGCCGGCGAGCGGCTCCGGGAGCGCCGCCTGGCGGTCGAGCGCCTCGCTGAGCGCCTCGACGCCGAGGAAGGCGAGCAGGCCGGCGGTCAGCGCCATGAACGCCGCGAGCCAGCGCTGGTCCGCGCGCCGAAGCGACGGGAGCCAGAGCAGACCGAGCGCGACCGGGACGACCCCGACGAGAAAGCCTATGAGGCCGTAGCCGAGGAAGCCGCTCACGCTCGGGTCCTTCGTCTCAACGGCGGCCGCGATCTCCTTCGTGGTCTCGATGCCCGTGGAGCTCGTCACTCCGACGGAGATCGGGTCGTCCTCCACCCACGCGTAGGGGACGACGATCGTGGCCGAGCGCAGCCGGCCGAGCGTGCTGTCGCCGTCGACCGAGTACGGCACGATCGCGTCGTCGACGGTGACCGAGGCGATCGTCAGGTCGTCGTGCTGCGGGTTCGTGACGTGGACGCGGATCTCACCCGGCTTGAACTCGACCCGCCGGACGTCGAACTCGTCGGCAGGCGGAGGGTTGTTGCCGACGAGATCGACGAGCGAGCTGCCGCTCTGCACGAACACTCCGACGACGACCGCCAGCAGGAGCACCGGCAGGACCGCCCAGACCCTCCACATCTAGACCACCTCGAAGAAGCCCATCCAGCCGAGCTCGGTGAACTCCGACTGGTGCGCGTGGAACATGAACCGCCCGGTGTTCGCGAAGTCGATCTCGATGATCCCCCGCTGTCCCTGGCAGAGCATCACGGTGTCCGTGTACTCGAACGCGTCGCTCGAGCCGGTCGGGTAGTAGCGGAAGAAGTCCCCGTGCAGGTGGAACGAGTTGACGAGGTCGAACTCCGTCAGGTTCGCCAAGTAGATGCGGACCGTCTTCCCACGCTGCACCCTGATCGGGTAGCGGGCGTAGTAGAACGTGCGCCCGTTGACCGTGTAGAAGTTGTTGTCGCCGTCGCCGTCGGTGTCGAAGCCGTTCATCACCATCACGAGCTCCAGCGCGGGCTTGCGTGGCGTGGGCGGGTCGATGATGAACGCGCCGTACAGGCCCTTGTGGATGTGCTTCTTCAGCGGCGTGGAGTGGCAGTGGTAGAGCTGCATCCCGTACGGCCGCGCCGGGAACTCGTACGTGTACGAGTCGCCAGGCTCGACGATCTCGAAGACGCCGTCCATGTTCGCCGGGTGGATGCCGTGGAAGTGGATCGTGTGCGGGTGCGTGCCGCCGTTCGCGAAGTGCACGCGCAGCAGGTCGCCCTCGGTCGCGCGAATGACGGGTCCCGGGATGGTGCGGTTGTACGTCCAGGCTGGGAACGTGATGCCCGGGGCGATCTCGACGTCCCGGTCGCTGGCGACGAGCGTGTACTCACGCACGCGTCCCGGACTGTGCGGAGTAGCGGGCGGCGGGTAGAGGAGGGCGTCCAGGTCGTTCGGACCGCCGACCGCGGGCGCGGCGTCCCCGACCATCGCGGCATGAGAAAGCATGTGACCCTCGTGTCCGGTGTGGCCGGTGTGCTCCGCAGCCTCCGCGGTGGTGCCGCCGCCGAGGGCCAGCTTTCCGAGCGCTGGCGCGGCGACGAGGGGAGCGGCGCCGACGAGCAGCTTCCGCCGGCTCAGCCGAGGTTTAGGCACGTCTAAACTTTACATGTGTGGCGATCGTTGAGCTGTCATCGATATGATGACGACATGACAACAGCACTGGACACCATTCTCAGCCTCTCCCGGGCCCGCGCCCACGTCGTCCGCGAGCTGGACGCCGAGCTCGGCGCCTTCCACGGCCTCAGCCTCAACGACCTCGCGCTGCTCCTCGAGCTGCGCGACGCGCCCGATCACAAGCTTCGGCGAGTCGACCTCGCCAACCGGCTCGGCGTGACACCGTCCGGCGTCGCGCGCCAGCTCGCGCCGCTCGAGCGGATCGGCCTCGTCGGCCGCGAGCCGCACGCGCGCGACGCGCGCCTGGCGCTCGTCGTCCTGACGGACGCCGGCCTACGGCTTGCCGACGACGCGCTGCCGAGCGCGGAGGAGATCGCGGAACGCGTTCTCGCCGAGCGCTGGTCCGACGCGGATCAGGCGAAGCTCGGCCGGCTGCTCGTCGGCTAAGCGCCTCTTCCACTTGTGTTAGCGGCAGCCACCTGTCCGTTGGCCGGCTGGCTCGCGGCCGGCGGGCTCTGTTGCTAGACAAGCGAGCCCCCGCCGCGTCCTGCCGGCGGGAGCTCGGTAGTCGTCCCTCTTGCTCTCTGCCTAGCGCGCGGGCGGGATCAGCACGCGGTTGATGATGTGGATCACGCCGTTCGTCGCCATCACATCCGCCTTCGTGACCTTTGCCGAGTTCACGAAGACGTTCATGCCCGACAGCCGGATGCGCACGCTCTTTCCGCTCAGCGTCTTCGCTGTTGACAGCTTTGCGACGTCGGCCGCGGTCACCTTCCCCGACACGACGTGATACAGCAGCACTGCCTTCAACTTCGCCTTGTTCCGCAGCAACGCGTTCAGTGTCTTCTTTGGCACGTTCTTGAAGGCCGCATCCGTCGGGGCGAACACGGTATACGGGCCTGCCTTCTGCAGGACTCCGGCGAGACCGGCGCGGGCCAGCAGCTTGGTGAGTGTCTTGAACTGCCCGGCCGCGACTGCGGTCTGGACAATGTTTGCGTCGTCACGCGTCCGGGCCGTGGCCGTGCCGGCCGCGACCGACAAGACGACCGCGAACAGCGCGAGGACCGCAATGAGCTTGGTCATTTTCAATTCCTCCGTTTCGAGATTGGTCAGCGGGCGTCGGCAAACACGGCCCTGGATGCCCGAACGCCGGGATGCCGTGAGCAGCGAGCCGATGACGTAGACGGCGGACAGCCCGACGAGGCCATAGATGATCCGGCTCGCGGCGTTCGTCTGGCCGAAGTCCAGCCCGCCGCAAATCCACGCGACGAGGTCGAACTCAGCCACGGCGACCAGGCCCCAGTTGAGGCCGCCGACGAGGACGAGAATGCCGGCGAGTGCATCGAGTTTCTTCATCTGTACACCTCCTGTATAGGTTTCGTACGCCGCAGGGTACCCAGACCCGAGGCGTCTTGTCAAGCTTCTGTGTAGGTGCTGTATAGTGAGATCGTGAGCGAGAGCACTGGACTGCTGCGAATCGGCGAGCTGAGCCGGCGCTCGGGGGTCAGCCCAGAGCTCCTCCGCGCGTGGGAGCGCCGCTACGGCCTGCTCGAACCGACTCGCTCGACCGGCGGGCTGCGGCTCTACTCGGCCGCGGATCTCGACCGGGTCCGCGCCATGCAGCAGCACCTCGCCGAGGGCCTCGCCGCGGCGGAGGCTGCCGCCCTCGCCGCCGAGGCCGAGCCTCGCGCCGACCAAACCGTCGCGTTCTCGACGGCCGCCGCGAAGCGGGATCTCGACGCGTCGCTCTCGGGGTTCGACGACGCACGCGCACACGCCGTGCTCGACGAGCTGCTCTCCACGGCGACGCTCGACGCGGTTCTGTCCGACGTCCTCATCCCTTTCCTGCGCGAGCTTGGCGAGCGATGGGAACGCGGGGAGATCACGGTCGCTCAGGAACACTTCGCGTCGAGCGTGTTGCGGGGGCGGCTGCTCGGTCTCGCGCGCGGTTGGGACCGTGGCATCGGGCCGCGCGTGTTGCTGTCCTGCGCGCCGGGCGAGCGGCACGACCTGGGCTTGATCGCCTTCGGTCTCGCCCTACGAGCCCGGGGCTTCCGGATTCTCTATCTCGGCGCCGACACGCCGATCGAGAGCGTCGCCCAGACAGCGCGCGCTGCGCGCCCGCACGTCATCGTCCTCAGCGCGGTCAGCGCCGAACTTTTCAAGGATGTCTCCGGCGCACTCCGTGAGCTCGCCGCGGAGTACCCCGTGTATCTCGGCGGCGCCGGCGCCACCGCAGTCGAAGGGAAATTCCCGACTTTGACGGGTGACCCCGTCGACGAAGCCGACCGCCTCGCGGCGCTCACGCAGTGAGGCCGCGCCACGCGCGGCCGGAGCTCGACGGGTGGCGCGCGATGCGCACGCGCTCCGACGACGGCGCCTTTGAATCGGACGAGCGAGTGCGTGTCGCCCGGCCGGTGGTCGAGTTCAGCGACCACGGGGCGCGCCGTCCTCGCGGATCGCTACTGGCTCGAAGTCTCGCGGGTTAGCCGCGGGATCGTCCGTCGCCGTGACACATCTCTCGGGCTCGAGCTGCGGCTGCTCGGTCGCGGGCCGTGCCTGCTCAGCTTCGGCCCGGCCGAGCGCACGAGCGACGTGGACGAGGTCCGGTGCCGGTATCCGATCGCGGGCGGCCTGCTCACCCGGCAGCCCGGTGGGGAGCTGAGTCTGTCGCAGTCCGGCTCGCAGCCGGCCGAACTGCGCGCAGCGGTGCGGGCCTTCGTGCCGAGATGGAGCGGCACCTGGTACGAGCAGGTGCAGCTGCGCTTCCATGTCGCCATCAGCAGGCGCTATTTCAAACGGCTGATCGCAGAGGCGTCGTGAAGGTCGCGATCCTCGGCGCCACCGGTTTCATCGGACGCACGCTCCTGGCCGAGCTCGCGGGGAAGCACGACGTCGTCGCGGTTTCGCGAAGCGGCGCCGGGCTCGAAGACGACCGGGTGAAGAGCGTGTCGGGCGACGTCACGGACCACGCGGCCATGCGCAGGGCCCTTGACGGCGTCGACGTCGTTTACTACCTCGTTCACTCGCTCGGCGCATCCGACTTCAGCGAGCGTGACAAGCGGGCCGCCGCGACCGTCGCGACCGAGGCGGAGCGCGCCGGCGTCTCCCAGATCGTCTACCTCGGCGGCCTTGGGGACGATCGGTCGGACCTCTCTCCGCACCTGCGCAGCCGTGCCGCGACGGCCGCTACGCTCGAGGAGGGCGCTGTCCCCGTGACGACGCTCCGCGCCGCAATGGTGGTGGGGCGAGGGAGCGCCGGCTTCGAGACGATCGTTGCTCTGGTCGACCGGTTGCCGGTGATGATCGCGCCAAAGTGGGTCTCGATGCCGACCCAGCCGATTGCACTCGACGGATGTCATCGCCTATCTCGCCGGAGTCGCCGGCGATGACGGTGCGATCGGTGAAACCTTCGATCTCGGCGGCCCAGACGTCCTCACGTATCGCGAGATGATCGAGCGAATCGCGGCGCTGCGGGGCCGACAATGCGCGATCGTCGAGGTGCCGATCCTGAGCCCGCGCTTGTCGTCGTACTGGCTTCACCTGGTCACACCGGTGCGCGCAGGCGTCGCGCGCCCTCTCGTCGAGGGTCTGCGCAACCCGACCGTCGTGCGCGACGATCGCATCCGCCAGCTGTTGCCGCGGGAGCTGACGTCGTTCGACGCTGCCACCCGCGCTGCGCTCGGTCAGGTGTAGGCCGGCTCGTCGACGACCTGGTCGACGAGCTCGAAGAGCGCCTTGCGAACCTGCTCGACACCGTCGAGGGCGCACCGTTCGATGCTGCGGCGCGTTGCTCTCGTCCTCCGTGTCTCACCTCGAGCCACCAGTCGAAATCGTCTGTCCGGTGCTCGTCGCACGGGCCAATGCGGCCAGCCCTAGGCGACCACGCGATAGACCTCGAACACCTCCGCGAACTCACGGTTGACGTTGATGCCGTGAGTTCGCGCGAGGTTGCGGATGTAGTCCGGGTCGCTGTAGCGGCGGTGCTGCTGCGACGCGTACTTCGACAGGGCCGCGACCTTCTTGTCGACGTGCCCCTGCTGAAGCGAAAAGTACGCCTGGTAGGCGAAGTCGAAGTTGTTCCAGGGGATCTCGTAGCCGAGGATGGTCGTGCGCTTGAACGCGCGCATGCTCTCCGCCGCGATGACCTGATGGTCCTGGTGGATGTCGTGGAGGCTCGGCTGGAAGACGGCGTCCGGGCGCCAGTCCTCCCACAGCGCGACGAGGAGCTCGAGGATGTCCTGCCGGTGCTCGGGGAACGTCCGCACGTCGAAGTCGTGCACCGTCAGGTTCTCCGGAGTGATGCCGAGCTCGGCGGTTGCCTCCTTGACCTCGCGGGCGAGCGTGTCGGGCGCGAAGCCCTCCGGGAGGGAGCGGGTCGCGATCGAGAACGCGACGTAATGCACCTCCGACCCCTCCTCGACGAGGCGTGCCATCGTCCCGCCGGCACCGAACTCGCCGTCGTCGGTATGCGGAGCCAGGACGAGCACCCGCTGCCACGAACCGATCACGCGGCGTTTCCTATCACGCCGCACACGCGCGAAGCCTAGGCTTCGTCGTTCACATGCCCCATGGAGACCTCGCTCAGGTCGCCGCGGTCATCGGAGCGATCGGCTCGCTCCTCGTCCTTCTCCCGAGAACCCGCGGCCCGCTCCTCGGAGGCTTCGCCGTCCTCGCCGCGGCCGAGCTCTTGCTCGCGATCGCGCTCGTCCCCCGGTCCGACCTCGACCGGCTCCACCGGCCCGTGGCGCTGGCGGGCCTGGTCGTCGTCGTGTTGGCGGGGATCGCGCTCGCCGCGGCATTCGTCCGCTGGCCCCCGCTCGCGCCCATCGCCCTCCTCCTCGCCGCGCCGTTCCGGATCCCGATCGACCTGGGGTCACAGCACGCGTTCCTGCTGATCCCGCTCTACGGGGTGCTCGCGGCGGCGGCGATCGCGTTCTGCTGGCGGCTCGTCGCCGAAGAGCCGCGTCCCGTCACTCCGTGGCTGGCGTATCCGGTCGGCGCATTCATCGCGCTCAGCGGGCTCTCGCTCATCTGGTCGCACGACCTCAAGGCCGGGAGCATCGAGCTCGTCTTCTTCCTCTTCCCGTTCGCCGCGCTCTTCGCGATCGTCGCCCGCATGGACCTCCCGAAGTGGCTGCCGGGCACTCTCGGGACGATTCTCGTAGCGCTGACGGTGCTCTTCGCGCTCGTCGGCCTCGCCCAGAGGGCGACGCACACGCAGCTCTACGCGCCGTCGCTCGAGGTCGACAACGCGTTCACGTCGTACTTCCGGGTCAGCTCCTTCTTCAAGGACCCCAGCCTCTTCGGCCGCTACCTCGCGCTCGGGATCGCGGTCGTCGTCTCGGCGTACCTCCTCGGCCGCGTGCGGCTCGCGATCGCCGGGCCTGTCCTCATCGTGGAGTTCGCCGCGCTCTGGTTCTCGTACTCACAGTCGAGCATGGTCACGATCTTCATCGTCGTCGCCGGCCTCGCGTTCGTTGCGGGGACGAGGGAGATGCGCCGCGTCGTCCTCACGGTCGCCGCCGTGATCGTGATCGCGGCGACTGCCGTCGTCGCCACCCACGTGCGGAACGACTCCGCGCGAAAGTTCACGAGCGACCGCTCCCGCCTCGTCTCGGTCACGTGGCACGTGTTCGAGAACCACCCGGTCGTCGGCGTCGGCGTCGGCGGCCAGCCGAAGGCGAGCCGTGATGAAGTGGCGCGCCGGCTCGCGGCGAGCCGCAACAAGTCGCACACGTCGGCGCTGACGGTGGCAGCCGAGCTCGGCCTCGTCGGCGTGCTCGTCTACCTCGCGTTCCTCGCCGGAGCCGCAAGGTCCCTCCACGCCGTCTACGGCCGCGACGAGGCGCTCGGCCTCGGGCTCGCAGCCGTCTTCGTGACGCTGCTGATCCACTCGCTGTTCTACGCGGGCTTCTTCGAGGATCCGCTCACCTGGGGCGCGCTCGCGGTCGCGGCGGCCGCTCTCGCCGTCTTACCCGCGTCCGCAAAGCCGCGTGTAGGTCGCGACGGCGCCCCGACCGGCGACGTCGCTACCCTCGACGGGTCGCCCGCCGATCGTCCAACTCCGCTCGCCGCGGACCGCGTCGAGTCCTGATCGTCACCCTCGGCTTCCTGCTCCTCGCGGGCACGGCGGCCGGCTGTGCGCTGCTCGTGACCGACACGGCGTCGAAGCAACCCACCACGCGCCCCAAACCCAAGACTCCTCCCGGTAAGCCGGTTCGCGTGGTCGTCTTCGACGGCGACCTCCGCCGGCGCGTCCCCGGCGCAACCGTCTGGATCGGACGGCGACGCTTGCACGCCAACGCGAACGGCGTCGCCACGACCAGGCTCGTGCCCTCCGCCGCCTTCGTCCGAGTCCGTGCGCGCGGATATACGCCGCGTACGCGACGCGCGAACTTCGGAAAGCTGCCGGTCTTCACGTTCCGCGTCTACCAGCCCAGGCTGCAGTGGACGATGTACGGAGCGGACCCGGCCCGGACTGGCGTGCACCCCGCGCTCCGGCTGCGCCCGCCGTTCCGAATCGTGTGGTCGGTCTCGAACAAGAACCTGATCGAGTTTCCCGCTGTCGTCTCCGACGGCATCGGCTACATCGCCACGGGCCGCGGCGACATCCGCGCGTTCTCGATGCGGTACGGGAACGTCATCTGGCGCCGCGCGACGCACACAGTCATGGCCGCGTCGCTCGCAATCTGGAGAGATAGGCTCGTCGCGCACGACATGTACGGCCACGTCCGCGTGCTCGACCGCGCGACGGGGCGCGTCCTCTGGGTCAAGTCCGTCGCCAGCTCGATCGAGTCCTCGCCCGTCGTGCGAGACGACGTCGACTACTTCGGGACGCGCAGCGGCCGCGTGTATGCGCTCGACCTCCGCACACGCAGGGCACGCTGGATCGCCTCGTTCGGCGCGAAGATCACCGCGAGCGTGTCCCTCTACGGCAACTCGGCATTCGTCGGCACGTACGGCGGCCAGATCCTCGCCCTTGACTCGCGCACCGGACGCCTGCGCTGGTCGGGTGGTGTGAACGGACGCGTTTACGGGACGTCGCCCGTCGACCGGGGCCGGCTGTTCGTCCCGTCGTCGACCGGAGGATCGGTCACGGCCTTTTCGACCACCGGAGCGCGGCTGTGGTCGTTCGGGACGGGGTCGTACGTCTACTCGACCCCGGCGGTCTGGGCTGGACGCGTCGTCTTCGGCTCCTACAACGGCGTGCTCTACGGCGTCTCGGCCGCAAGCGGGCGCCTGCTCTGGACCGTCCACATCGGTGGCTCCATTTCCGGCGCGCCGGTGATCGTCGACGGCGTCGCCTACTCGTCGAGCTTCGGAAACCGCACCGTGGGAGTGAACGTACGAACGGGTCGCGTGATCTTCCGCTTCCCCCACGGCGAGTACGTCCCGATCTCCGGGAACGGCGGCCGCCTGCTGCTGCACGGCTACTCGAGGATCTGGGCGCTCGAGCCGCGGCCTCGATGAAGCGCGCGGCGCTCGCGATCGGGCTCATCGCCGTTCTCGTCGCCGGAGCGCTCGGCGCCTTCGTCCTCGTCCGCAAGCACCAGTCCCGAAACGTACGGGGATCGTCCTCCGTCGAGTTCGTCCCGACGCAACCCACGGTGAGCCGGACGCCGAAGGAGCTCACGACGATCCCGTGGCCGCTCTTCGGCTACTCGGTCACGGGCACGCGGTTCGCCGACGGCATCCGGGTGCGGCCTCCGTTTCGCAAGCTCTGGGCGTCAGGAGGCTCGACGCTGCTCGAGTTCCAGCCCGCGATCGCGTACGGCCGCCTCTACGTGGTCAACGCCTACGGGGACGTGAATGCGCTCAACACGCACACAGGGAAACGGGCCTGGCGGTTCCGTGGACGGCGCTGTGCCGCGTCGGCGCCGGCGGTCTCGAAGATCCGCCACGGGACGGTGTACGTCTCGCTCCTCAATCGCGGCGACTGCGCGACGGGGAACGGAAAGGACGGCGAGATCGTCGCACTGGCGCACAACTGGGGCCAGGTGCGGTGGCGGCGGACGATCGGTCCGAGCGAGTCGTCGCCGCTCGTCGTCGGGAACACGGTCTACGTCGGCGACTGGCGTGGCGATGTCTACGCACTCGACGCGCGGACGGGAAAGACGCGCTGGCGCTTCCACACGGGCGGCCGCGTGAAGGGCGGCCTGAGCTACCTCACCGGACGCGTGTTCGTCGGCTCGTACGACCACAACCTCTACGCCCTCAGCGCGCGCAGCGGCAGGCTCCTGTGGAAGGGCGCTTCGCAGCAGCGCCTCGGCAACCGCGGCACGTTCTACGCCACGCCGGCGGTCGCCTACGGCCGCGTCTACATCGGCTCGACGGACGGCAAGGTCTACTCGTTCGGGGCGCACAGCGGGAAGCTGCGGTGGTCGCACGGGACGGGCGGATACGTGTACGGCTCGCCGGCGATCTGGAACCAGCGCGTGCTCGTCGGGTCCTACAGCGGGCGCTTTGTTGCGCTCGACGCCGCGACGGGCGACGAAAAGTGGTCGTTCAAGGCGAACGGGCCGATCTCCGGCTCCGCGAACGTGATCGACGGTGTCGTCTACTTCTCGACGCTCAAGGGCCGCGCGTACGGACTGGACGCGCGTACCGGCAGGCAGGTCTGGACGTTCGGCGACGGGCGCTACGCGCCGATGGTCGCCGACCGCAACCGCGCGTACCTCGTCGGCTACGCGACCGTGTACGGCTTCAACCGGAAGAGTTGACCCGCACATCGAACGAGGGCGTTCGCGGGCCGAGGTTCCCCGCGAGGTCGACGGCCGCGAGCTCGAGCGCGTAGCGGCCCGGCGCGTTGGGGCGCCACTGGAGCTTCGCGCTCCGCGAATGCGTGTAGGTCGGGCCGACCGCCTTCGCGCCGTCCACGTACAGCACGCCGTGCGCCGGCTCGCTGGCGCGGTAGAAGACGCGCACGAGCTGGCCGAGCTGGGCGGTGTCGGTGTAGGAGACGAGCCGGATGCGCGGCGGCACGGTGTCGAGCGCGATCTGTCGCGGGAGCCGGAACGTCCGGTCGGCCCCGAGCAGCTTCACCTCCACGTGGTAACGGCCGTCCGGAACGCGCGCGCCGCCGTCGTCCTTTCCGTCCCACTCGAGGATGCTCCGCCCGACAGGCAGTCGCTTCCCATCCGCGAGGTGGCGCACCGTGTGATCCGAGTCGTCCAGGATGCGGACGTTGACGCGGCCGGCCTTGTGCAGGCGCATTCGGATCTGGGCGGTCGCCGTGTCGCAGTCGCACGTGGGCGAGAAGGCCGGTTGGACGAACGACTCCTCGATCGGAGTCGGCTGGACCTTCAGCCGCTCGGTCTCGGCGAACGCGACCGCAGTTCCGACCAGCAGCAACAGGACGACTGCTGTGGCGGCGTGCCGGCGCATCGGCGGATTCTCACTGAACCGGGGCGTGCCGGCGCCGCCAGAGCGGCGACCGGCGATAGGCGAACGTCGTGCCCCGCCACACGGTGACCCGCGCACGGTACGCGGCCCTGTGTGCCCGGCCGGTGACGTCGACGCCTGCGTCGGTCTCGTAGCCGAGGTCGGCAAGGAGATCTCCGGCGACGCTCTCGAATGCACGGGCGTCCGCCGCCGAGAGCTCCGCTCGCCAATCGCGGAGCCCGGTCGTCAGCGGCCGCTTGAGGCTCTGCTGGTGCACCCGCTGCTCCGAGCCGGAGCCGCCGTGATCGAGCATCGACGTCTCGAACGGCAGCCCGGCGAACGAACAGATCCGTTCGAGCTCCTGGCGTGGGCTCTCGACGAGCCGTTCGTAGCGCATCTCGAGGTAGCGGTCGGGCCCGACCTTCCGCCCGAGCCGGCGCGCCGCGATGATCTCCGTCCGCCAGAGGGCCGCGAACCCGGCGGCGTCTCGTGGATGCGCCCAGGTCTCGAACGCGACCCCCTCCGGCAGCGAGAGGAACGAGACGGCCGCGTCCCGCCCGTCGCGGATGAGGTGAACGTACTGCGCGTCGGGAAACAGGCGCCGAAGCAATGCGAGGTGCCTCATGTACATCGGCGTCTTGTCGCCCCACCGGGCTTTCCCGTGCTCCTCCGCGTAGACCTCGTAGATCGCCGCGATCGCGCGACCGATCGGCATGCGAGGGGAGAGGCGGGTGCGCAGCTTGTCCAGCGGCACGCCCCACTCCTCCACGGTCCGGAGCCGACGGACGTCCTCGAGGAACTCGTCTGGCTCGACGTGCAGGACGTGCCGGTCCGCGAGCAGCGGCACGAAGAACGACTCGTCGGGAACGGCGAGCTGCGAGCTCCGGTCGAGCATGACTCGCAGCAACGTCGTGCCCGAGCGGCTGACGCCCAGGATCAGCAGCGGGGGCGGCACCCCCCGACTATTCAGCCGAGCGGTACGCCTCGATCAAGACCGCTGCCACCTCCGGCCGCGAGAACTCGGACGGAGGCAGCTCGCCCTTCCCGAGCATCTCGCGCACCTTCGTCCCGGAGAGGAAGACGTGCTCGTCCGATCCGTGGGGGCAGGTCTTGGCGGAGGCCATCGACCCGCAGGAGCGGCAGAAGAACGAATGCTCGAAGAACATCGGCTCGATGTCCAGCTCGTGCGCCTCGAACTCGTCGAAGATCAGCTGCGCGTCGTACGTGCCGTAGTAGTCGCCGACTCCTGCGTGATCGCGCCCGACGATGAAGTGCGAGCAGCCGTAGTTCTTCCGGCAGATCGCGTGCCAGATCGCCTCGCGCGGGCCCGCGTAGCGCATGGCCGCCGGGAAGGCGCTGAGCAGGACCCGGTCGGCCGGGTAGTAGCCGTCCATCAGCACGCGATAGCACTCCACGCGCGTCGCGGCCGGCACGTCGTCCGACTTCGTCTCGCCGACGAGCGGATGGATGAGCAGGCCGTCGACCGTCTCGAGCGCGACCTTCGTCAGGTACTCGTGTGCGCGGTGGATCGGGTTGCGCGTCTGGAAGCCGACGATGCGGCGCCAGCCGCGCTCGTTGAACGCGGCCCGCGTGTCCGCCGGGTCCTTCGCGATCTCCGGGAAGGACGGCTTCGCCCGCTCGAAGACGGTCACACGACCCGAGAGGTAGCGCGGCTTCTGGCCGTAGAGGCGGGCAACGCCGGGATGCGCCTCGTCGGTCGTCCTGAACGCCTGCTGCGCCTCGTGCTCCTTGTCGTAGTCGTAGACGTCCTCGACCTCGAGGATCGCGAACGGCGTGCCGTCGCCGTCGGTGAGCGCCACACGATCGCCCGAGGGCGCGTCGTCGACGGCCAGGCACACAGGCAGCGCCCACGGCAGCCCGCTCACGAGCCGCATGCTGTCGAGCACGGACTCGTAGTCGTCCTTGCCCATGAAGCCCTCGAGCGGGGACAGCGCGCCCGAGGCGAGCATGTCGAGATCGGAGAGCTCACGCGGTGTGAGCGCCACCGACTCGACCCCGTCGAGCCCGTCCGGGCGGTCGCCGGTGCGGTCGACGAGCGAGCCCCCGTGGGGGGCGATCAGCTTGCTCTCGGTCGCGACGCTCACGCCGTCACGCTCGCCGGGATCAGGCCGCGCTCTTCGAGGTGCTCGACGATCACGCGTGCGCTTTCCTCCGGCTCGAGCTGCTCGGTCTCGATGCGGAGGTCGGGCGACTTCGGCTCCTCGTACGGATCGTCGACGCCGGTGAAGCCCTTGATCTCACCTTTGAACGCCTTCTCGTACAGCCCCTTCACGTCGCGGCGTGCGCACTCGTCGACCGAGGTCGCGATGTGCACCTCGACGAACGTCCCCCACTCCTCCACGAGGTCGCGCGCCTTGCGGCGGGTCTCCTCGTACGGCGAGATCGCCGCGGCGATGACCGCCGCGCCGTGACGCGTCAGGCGCGCCGCGACCCAGCCGATCCGCTCGATGTTGGTGTCGCGGTCCTCCTTCGAGAACCCGAGGCCCTTGGACAGGCGCGTCCGCACCGTGTCGCCGTCGAGGTACTCGACGATTGCGCCGCGTTCCTCGAGGGCCGGGCCGACGAGATGCGCGATCGTCGTCTTCCCAGACCCGGACAACCCGGTGAACCAGAGCGTGAAGCCGCCCTCCCGCCTCCGGTCGCTCTCCGGGTGCTCGTGCCCGTAGATGTGCTCAGTCATGTACTCGCTCCCCCCAGTGGTCTGTTTTCGTGGATCCCGCACTCGAGCTTGTCGGATCCCGCCCAACGCCCGGCGCGCTCGTCCTCGCCCTTCAGGACGGGACGCGTGCAGGGCATGCAGCCGATGGAGGGATAGCCCCCGTCGTGCAGCGGGTTGTACGGGACCTCGTTCACATGAATATAGGCCGACATTCGCTTCGCGTCCCAGTCCACGATCGGGTGAACCTTCCAGACGCCGTAGCGCTCGGACCACTCGACCCGCTCGGCGTCGGCCCGGGTCAGGGCCTGCTCCCGCCGGATGCCCGGCGATCCAGGCGTCGTAGTTGCGCAGGACGCGCTCGAGCGGCTCGACCTTGCGGATGAAGCAGCAGCGGTCGGGATCTCGCTCCCAGAGGTTCGCGCCCTCCTCCACGGCCTGCTGGGCCACGGAGATGACCTCGGGGCGCTCGAGCTTGAGCCCGTAGCGCTGGACGAGGCGGTCGCGCGTCTCGTAGGTCTCCTTGAAGAAGAGGTGCGTGTCGAGCTCGACGACCGGGATGTCGAGCCCCAGCTCGCCGAAGACCATGTGGACGAGCACGGAGGACTGGCGCTGCCAGGAGCACGTGAGGCACATGCGGTCGCCGAACTGGTCGTAGGCCCAGAGGAGCGAGTCCTCGGCCGACATCGACTCGACGTCAGGAAGCTGGAGTGCCGGCGCGCTCGTCAAGCAGCACCTCCTTCAGGGTGTCGCCGCGGAGGCCGCGGCGGAGGGTCTCGAGCGGGATGACCTCGTCGGGCGGGATGTTCCCGAGGTTCACGGCGGGGCCGAACTGCTTGATGAACCACGCCTGCGCGGACTTCGTCGGCGCTTCGAAGATGACGTCGTCCACGCCGACCGAGCCGGCGATCTCGCCGACGAGGTCGGTGCGCATCTCGCCCTTGCCGGTGAAGATCCCGGAGCTCGCGCCCTCGCGCGCCTCCGTGATCACCTTCCAGGCGCCGGCGTCGAGCTCCTCGCGCAGCCACTGCGTCCACTCGTCGGCGGTGAACTCGACGTCGGAGTCCTTCGACCCGACCTCCGAGAGGACGGTGAAGTCTCCCGCGAACTCGGCGATGAGCTCGAGCTTGCGCTCGCGCGGCAAGTCGATGACGCCGTCCGAGATCTCGACGTGGGTCAAACCGAGGTCATGGAGCCAGCGCTTGTACTCGTCCAACTTGTCCTGGACGACGACCACCTCGAAGAACGTCCCTCCGACGACGACGGGCTTGTCCCTCAGGACGTCGAGCTTGGCGGCGAGGTTCTGCGTGACGTACGACGTTCCCCAGCCGAGCTTCACGATGTCGATGAAGTCGCCGGACGTGTCGAGGACGTCCTCCCACGCGCGCGGGCCGAGGCCCTTGTCGATCACGTGCGTGAGTCCCGCGGGGCGCGGGGCGAGGCCGAGGTCGAAGCTAGAGGCGTTCATACAGCTCCTCGAGCTTGGCCTTGGCGCGCTCCTGCACGTCGTGGAACAGCGAGTTGCCGTGTGCGTCGATGCCGACGGTCAGCGGGCCGAAGTCCTTCACCCGGAACTTCCAGAGGCACTCGGGCATGAGCTCCTCCCAGTAGACCTCTTCGATCTCCTCGATCTGCGTCGTCTCGAGCGCGGCCGCGCCGCCGACGATGGCGAAATAGACCATCCCGTGCTCGCGCATCGGCTCGATCGCCTCGTCGGGGAGGCCGCCCTTCCCGCAGATCGCGCGGACGCCGTAGTCGCGGCCGAGCGGCTCGGTGAAGCGCACCATGCGCGCGGACGTCGTCGTGCCGATGCAGATCTTCTCGTAGCGTCCTTCGCCAACCTTGCGGACGTTCGGCGCGGTGTGGAGCAGGAACGCTCCGGCGAGGTCGAGTGGCGGCTCGACTCCCTCGTCGAAGATCCGGATCTGCGTGCGGTCCCGGATGCCGATGATGTGACCGTCGACGAGCACCTCGTCGCCGGCCTGGAGCTTCAGGATCTCCTGCGGATCGGTCACGGGGAACGTGACCCGTTGCGTGGCGGCCATCTCAGGCCTCGCGGTCGTAGTCGATGGTGCCGTCTGCGGACACGTGAGCGCTCGCGCGCCTGGCGGCCCAGCACTGGTAGTTGACCGCGACGGGGTTCAGGGTCATGTGTGTGTCGGCGTGCTCGACGTGGCACTGGAGGACGGTGACGTCGCCGCCGAGGCCCATCGGCCCGATGCCGGTCTCGTTGAGGAGCTCGAAGAGCTCGTCCTCCAGCTTGGCGACGTGCGGGTCGGCATTGCGCGTGCCGACCGGTCGCGCGATCGCCTCCTTGGCGAGGTACATGGCGTAGTCGGCGCTGCCGCCGATGCCGACGCCGACGATCCCCGGCGGGCACGGCTTCCCGCCGGCGCCGACGATCGACTCGAGGACGAACTTCTTCACGCCCTTCACGCCGTCGGCGGGGACGCACATCTTGAGGAAGCTCATGTTCTCGCTGCCAGACCCCTTGGGGACGCACTTGACGTCGAGCCCGTCCCAGTCGGGGATGAACTCCCAGTGGACGATCGGCAGGCGGTAGCCCGTGTTCGGCCCCGTGTTCTCGCGCGTGATCGTGTGCACCGCGTTCGATCTCAGCGGATGCTCGACGGTCGCGCGCTCCGTCCCGATCTTCAGCGCGGTATAGATGCGCGCCGGATGCAGCGGGAAGTGCTCGCCGACGCGGCACGTGTACACCGCGATCCCGGTGTCCTGGCAGACGAGGTTCTTCTCCGTCTCCGCGACCTGGACGTTCTTGAGGATCGTCTGCAGCACCCGCTGGCCCGGGACGGACGTTTCCTTCTCTGCCGCGGCCGCGAGCGCGTCGCGCAGGTCCTGCGGGATGTCCTTCAGCGCCCAGACGTAGAGGTACGCCGCCGCGTCCTCGACCGCCGCCTCGAGATCGGTCGTCGTCACCGTGCTCATGCCGCCGCCTCCACCGCTGCCGCCTGCCCCGCACGCCGGCCGAAGACGCAGCACTCGAGCAGGCTGTTGCCCATCATCCGATTCCGCCCGTGCGTCCCGCCCGCGATCTCGCCGCAGGCGTACACACCGTCGAGCGTCGTCTGCGCATCGCCGTCGATGACGAGGCCGCCGTTCTGATAGTGGAGGACGGGATAGGTCAGGATGCGTTCGCGCAGCGGATCGATCCCGCCCGCACGGTAGCGGCGCAGCATGTACGGAAGTGAGACGTTCGCGTCGCTTTCCGGTATCCGAGTGGTGTCGAGGTACACAGCGGGACGGCCGTCGGGCGTCTCGACGCCCCTGCCGTTCTCGACCTCCTCGAAGATCGCCTGGCTCACGGCGTCGCGCGGCCCGAGCGAATCGGTGAACTCCTCGCCGTCGGCGTTCAGGAGCACCGCGCCGTATGCACGCGTCGTCTCGGGGATCGAGTAGCCCTGCATGTTCGCCGGCCACGCACCGCCGTTCGGGTGGTACTGGAGCGCGTCGAAGTCGCGCAGCTCGGCGCCGAGGTCGACCGCGATCTGCGTCACCTCACCGGTCGCGCCGGGATGGTTGGTCGAGAGCTCGCCTCGCTCCTCGGCGACGCGAAAGCACCGCCCGCCCGCTGCGAGGATCACCGTCGTGGCGTCGATCGTGTGCTCCCCGCAGCGCGCGCGCCAGCCGTTCTCGATCTGTGCGAGCTCGGCGAGCGGTGATTTGGGAAAGGTTCGGATGTCGGAGGCCTCGACCGCCTCGCGCAGCGCCGCCGTGATCGCATGCCCGGTCCGGTCGCCCACCTGCAGCAGGCGTCGGCGCGACGCGCCGCCGCAGCGCGCGAGGCGATAGCCGCCGTTCTCGCGCGTGAACTCGACGCCGAGCTCCTCCAGCCAGTGAATCGCGGACGGCGCCTCGCCGGTCAGGATCTCGACGAGGTTCCGGTCGGCCGTCTCGTGTGACGACTGCCAGACGTCTTCTGCGTGCTGCTCGGGGGAATCGTCCTCACCGAAGGCCGCCTGGATGCCGCCCTGCGCCTTGGCCGAGTTGCACGACTGGAGGGAGCCCTTGGCCGCGAGCCCGACACGCGCGCCGGAGCGCGAGGCCGACAGCGGCAGCGGCCAGGCCGGAAGCACCGCTCCCGACGACGAGCACGTCAAAACTCGAGTCCGCCACGACCGTCGGACCCTATCACGCATCTCTAATTCAACGTATTAGCCAGACTTATCTGTAGGCGCCCGCTACCAAACGGATCGCAGCAGCTCCTCCACCTCGGCCGCGCGTCGCCGCCCGCGGGTTCGCCTTCGCGCCCGCCCGCACGACCGTGGCCGCCGCGACGTCCGCCAGCTCCTCCTCGGGGACGCCGAAGTCCCGCAGCCCCTCGAAGCCGCCGAGCCGCGCCAGCTCCTCCACCCGCGCGGCAGGATCGTCGGTTCCGAGCGCGCGGCCGAAGCGGGCGATCGCGTCCGGGTCGACCTCCTCGTTGAATCGCAGCGCGGCCGGAAGAACGATCGCGTTCATCGCTCCGTGCGGGAGCCCGTACGCGCCCCCGAGCGCCTGCGCCATCGCGTGACCCAGCGCCAGCATCGAGCCGCCGAGCGCGGCCCCGGCGTGCATCGCGCCCTCGAGCAGCTTCGTTCGGCCCTCGAGCTCGCCCGGCGCCTCCACGACCCGCGGCAGCCACTCGCCGATGAGCGCGGCGCCGCGCAGCGCGTGCTCGTCGGACTCTGGATTGCGGCCCTGCACGTAGAGCGCCTCGGCGGCGTGCGCAAGGGCGTTCAACGCCGTGCCGACCGTCTCGGGGCGTGGAAGGGTGAGCGTGAGCTCCGGCTCGTACACGGCCGCGCCGAGCACCGCGCCGCCGCCGCCGCCCTTCATCTTCCGGTCGGGGCTGCGAATGCCGAAGAACGTCGTCCACTCTGCCCCTGAATACGTCGTCGGAACAGACACCACCGGCACGCCGGCCTCCGCGGAGATCGCCTTCCCGAGGTCGATGGCGCTGCCGCCGCCGAGCGCGACGACGCCGTCGCCCACTGCCTCGACCGCCTCCGCGACCCGCTCGGACGGCACCTCGGTCCAGCGAGCGGCCGGCTCGATCCCGAGCGACTGTCCGTCCCAACGCTCGCCCGCGACGAGGAGCGGCCGCTCGACGCCGAGCTCCTCGAGGACGCCCGGAAGCGCGTCGAGCCCCCAGCGAACGATCACGCGGGCAGGTTCTCGCGCGCGAACGAGAGAAACTCGCGCGCGGCGCGCGTCTCGCTCCGCCCGCTCGAGCGCGCGAGGAAGATCTCCCGCACCGGGTCGAGACCGCGCACGCGGGCCGTAGCGATACGCCCGCCGGCGAGATCCGCCTCGATCGCGAGGCCGGAGATGAACGCCACACCGTGTCCTGCGAGGACAGTGCTGCGGACGGACTCCTGCAGCCCGAGCTCCATGCGCACGTCGAGGTCTCGCAGTCGCGTCCCCGCCTTCCGAAGCTCGTCCTCGATCACCTGCCGCACGCCCGGCGCCCTCCTGCATCACGAAGAGCGGCTCCGACCGGAGCTGGTCCAGCGAGATCGTCTTCCCCGCGAAGCGGTGGCCGGGCGGGCAGGCGAGGACGACCTCGTCGTGGAAGAACGTCTCGAACGTCACACCACGGTGCCGCCGGCCCGCACCGACGATGCCCAGCTCGAGCTCTCGGTCGGCGACCTGGTCGACGACGGTCTGCGTGTCGGAGACGGACAGACGGACGCGGACCTCGGGGTTGAGGCGTTGGAACTCGCACAGCAGCAGCGGCACGATCGTCCCGCCCGGCCCCGTCGAGGCGCCGAGCTCCAGCGTTCCCGAGATCTCGCCTTCCTCGTCGAGCTCCTCGAGCAGGTGCTCCTCCGCCGCGAGCAGGCGCTGCGCGGACGCGTAGAGCCGGAGCCCCGCCTCGGTCGGCTCGACGCGTCGGCCCGAACGGTCGAGCAGCTGCCGCCCGAGCCGCTGCTCGAGCGAGCGGATCTGGAGGCTGACCGCCGGCTGCGTGACGCCGAGCCGCTCGGCCGCCTGGGAGAAGCTCTTCCGCTCCACGACCGCGCAGAACGCCGCGAGCTGACGCGTATCCATAAGCGTTGATTATGCAAGAAGCGCGTGCTCTACGATCCGGCGGTGGCGTCGCCGCCGCCGGACTCGTTCATCCTGCGCTTCTCCGACCTGGCCGAGGCGAGCCCGAGACGCGGGCGCGACCTGGTTCTGCGGACGCTCGACCTCGTCCTCTCGTTTCTCTTCCTGCTGCTCGCACTGCCGTTCGTCCTCCCGATCGCGATCGCGCTGATCCTGACGAGCGGCCGGCCGCTGTTCTACCGCGGCGCGCGTGTCGGCCGGGGCGGGCACATCTTCGACATGCTCAAGTTCCGGACGCTCAAGCCCGGCGCCGAGGACCGGCTCGGCCCGTATCTCGGCGAGGAGCTCGTTCAACGCACCGGGCTCGAGACGACGCGGATCGGCGGCTGGCTGCGGGCAACGCAGCTGGACGAGGTGCCCCAGCTTCTCAACGTGGTCCGAGGCGACATGAGCCTCGTCGGCCCGCGACCGATCCGGCCGCGCTTCTTCGAGGAGCTGGCGGAGGAGCTGCCCGCGTACTGGCAGCGGCTCGTCGTCCGGCCGGGGCTCACCGGCTTCGCCCAGATCCGCCGGGGCTACGAGACGTCGATGGCGGAGAAACTCGCCCACGACCTCGAGTGGATCGCGGACCGTTCCGTGCGCCTCTATCTCCGCACGCTGGCCGTGACCGCCGTCCGCGTGCTGAAGCAGTCGGTGCGCGGGCTCTTCGGGCGGGAGTAGCGGTCAGACGTCGAGACGCGCGTCCTCGAGATCGAGGTCGCGCTGGAGACGACGCATGGCGTCGTCGTTGATGACGCCGTCCCGGCGAAGCCCGACGATCGCCGACCGCTCGGCCTCGAGCAGCTCGCGCCGCAACCGCTGGTAGTTCTGCGACCGCTCCTCGATCGCACCGTCGGACTCGGAGTCGAAGCGCGAGGCGAAGCGCGTCCTCCGGAAGGTGTAGAAGCCGCGCATTCGCTCGGCGGTGTCGTCGCGGACCCAGTCCTGGTCGACGAGCTCCTCCAGCCGCTCGAGCGCGGCCTCGGCCGCGCGGATCCGCGCCTTCGAGTCCTCCTTCTCGTCGAGATGGTCGGGCTCGACCTTCAGGAACCGGATGAGGAGCGGCAGCGTGAGCCCCTGCCCGACCAGCGTCCCGAGGATGACGCCGAACGTCAGGAAGACGATCAGGTCGCGCTCGGGGAACGGCGTCCCGGCGTCGGTCGCCAGCGGGATGGCGAGAGCAGCCGCAAGCGAGACGGCGCCGCGCATCCCGGACCAGGAGACCAGGAGCTTGCCGGCCACGTGCGGGGCGAGATCCTCCGAGCGCCGCCCGCCGAACAGCCAGCCGGGTAGGTACGTGAAGAACGGGACCCAGATGATCCGCGTGAGGATGACCGTGGCAGTCACGAGCACCGCATACCCGACGAGCTGGGCGCCCGAGAATCCCGTCAACGCGTCGAGGATGTTCGAGAGCTGAAGGCCGATCGAGCGCGAAGAGCAGCGCGTTGATGACGAAGACGATGATCTCCCACACCGCCTCGCCCTGAAGCCGCGTCTGGACGGACGTCAGCTCGGGCGTGTGCCAGCCCAGGTAGATGCCGGCGGTCACCGCGGCGAGCACGCCCGAGGCTTCTGCCGCGTTCGCCGGGATGAAGGCGAGATACCCCGTCATCAGTGCGATCGTGATCTCGACCGGAGGGTTGTCGATCCGGCGGCGGACCTGTGCGACCACGTAGCCGACGGCCAGGCCGATGGCGATGCCGCCGACGACGCTCCAGACGAGACGCCACGAGGCTTCCCAGAGGGAGAACGTGCCGGACACGACCGCCACGACCGCGACGCGGTAGAGGACGAGCGCGGTCCCGTCGTTGACGAGGCTCTCGCCCTCGACGATCGAGACGACGCGTCGCGGGACGGCGAAGCGCCGCATGATCGCCGTTGCCGCGATCGGATCCGTCGGCGACACGACCGCACCGAGGACGAAGGCGGCGCTCCACGACATCCCGTCGACCCACTGGTGCGCGACGACCGCGACCGCGCACGTGGTCGCGACCACGAGCCCGACGGCGAGGATGCCGATCGGACGGAGGTTCGCCCGCAGCTCCCGGAGCGGCGTGAAGAACGCACCGGCGTAGAGAAGCGGCGGAAGGATCGCGACGAGGACGAGATCCGGCGGGAGCTCGATGGCCGGGATGCCCGGCACGAACCCGAGCGCCAGCCCGCCGAGAACGAGGAAGATCGGGTACGGGATCCGCACCATCGGCGCGATGACGAGCATCGCGCCCACCGCGACCAGCAGCGCCAAGAGGACGAGCTCCTGGTGCGTCCCGAAGTCCACGCCGCGAGCCTACGCCGAGGCCTCGGGGCTGCGCCCTACGTCATCAGGTGGGAGAGGATGACCGCGAGCACCTTGAGCACGGAGACCGCGAACGCGATCGACGTGATCAGCGCGGTTGCGTAGACGAACGCCTGTGTCCCTGGATCCAGATTCACCGTCCTCCCCCTCGCCTAGAGCCTGTCACCCAGAAGGGGGATACGGCAATCCCTCGATCGAGGGGCCTCTCTAGACTGGCCCATCGTGTGCGGGATCTGCGGGATCGCGTCGTCGAGCGCGCCGGTCAACGCCGACCGCGTCGCAGAGATGAGCGCCACGCTCGTCCACCGCGGCCCTGACAGCTCAGGCCAGTTCTGCGACGGGACGGTCGGGCTCGCGGCCCGGCGGCTCTCGATCATCGATCTCGAGACCGGCGACCAGCCGATCGCGAACGAGGACGGGACGCTCCACGTCGTCCAGAACGGCGAGATCTACAACTACCGCGAGCTGCGCGCACGGCCTCGAGCGCGCGGGGCACCGGTTCCGGACGCACGGCGACACCGAAGTCCTCCTCCACCTGTACGAGCAGCACGGCGACGCGCTTCGCCGAGCTCCTGCGGGGCATGTTCGCGATCGCGCTGTGGGATGCGCCCCGCCGGCGGCTCGTCCTCGCGCGCGACCGCTTCGGGATCAAGCCGCTCTACTACCGCGCAAGCACGGGGCGAAGCCTCTTGTTCGCGTCCGAGCTGCGCGCCTTGCCTCGCGGCGAGGTCGACCTCGACGCTCTCGAGGCGTTCCTCGCGTTCAACTCGATCCCCGCGCCGTTCACAGTCTTCCGCGAGACGCGCAAGCTTCCCGCCGGGCACCTGCTGATCTGGGAAGACGGGCGAGCTCAGGCTCGAGCGGTTCGCGCGGCCGGCACCGGTCGCCTCCGACGGTGTCCGAGACGACGACGAGGTGGAGCTCGCCGAGGAGCTCAGAGCCCGCCTGCACGATTCCGTCCGCGCCCATCTCGTCAGTGACGTTCCCGTCGGCGTGCTGCTCTCCGGCGGCGTCGACTCGGCGCTGCTCGCCGCGCTCGCGGCCCAGGAGAGCTCGGAGCCGGTGCGCACGTTCTCGATCGGGTTCGAGGAGCGATCGTTCGACGAGCTCGCAGACGCGCGGCGCGTCGCCGAGCGCTACGGGACCGATCACCGCGAGCTCGTGCTGCGCCCCGACGCGGCGCTGCTCCTGCCCGCGCTCGCCGAGGCCTTCGACGAGCCGTTCGCGGACTCGTCCGCGCTGCCGACCTACCTCGTGTCCGAGCTCGCCGCGTCGGAGGTCAAGGTCGCGCTCTCGGGTGAGGGCGGCGACGAGCTCTTCGGCGGCTACTACACGTACGCGGCGGACCTGCTCGCCGCGCGCGTCGGCGGTCTCGCGGCACTGCTGCGGCCGGTCGTCGAACGCCTCCCGACCTCGACCGCGAAGGCGAGCTTCGACTACAAGGCCAAGCGCTTCGTGCGCTCCGCGCACCTTCCGCCGCTCGAGCGACATCACGGGTGGAAGGAGATCTTCTCCGCGGACGCACGCGCGGAGCTCACGGGCCGCACGGCACCTTTCGACCCGGTCGATCTCCTGCGCGATCGGTACGCCGAGACTGCGGGCGCAGAAGAGCTCGCCCGCCTGCAGGACGTCGACCTCGGCATCTATCTCGTCGACGACCTGCTCGTGAAGACCGACCGGGCGTCGATGGCGCACTCGCTCGAGGCTCGAGTCCCCTACCTCGACACCGTCGTGACGAACCTTGCGCTCGCCCTCCCGACGCGCCACAAGGTACGCGGCTTCTCCAAGAAGGTGCTGCTCCGGAAGGCGGCGGCCCCGCTCCTCCCGCGCGAGATCGTGCACGGGAAGAAACGCGGCTTCTCGATTCCGGCCGCGGCGTGGCTCCGCGGCGACCTCGAGCCGTTCGCGCGCGAGACGCTCTCGCCCGCCACGATCCGGCGGCAGGGCTTCTTCGAGCCCGACGCGGTCACGCGACTCCTCGACGACCACGTCGGCGGACGCGAGGACCGCAGCCGCCAGCTCTGGGGGCTGCTCGCGTTCACGCTCTGGCACGAGCGCCACGTCGAGAGGACGCCCCAGCACGCCGAGCCGCCGCCCGTCCTCGTCGAGCGCTGATGCCGCGGCCACTCGTCGTTCACGTGGTCGGCGCCCGGCCGAACTACATGAAGGTCGCGCCCGTGTACGCCGCGCTCGAGCAGCGAGGCAACGTCGACCAACGCCTTGTCCATACCGGCCAGCACTACGACGAGCTCTTGAAGGACGTCTTCTTCGCCGAGCTGCCGCTCCCGCACCCGCACGTGCAGCTCGATGCGCGCACGACGGAGCGTGCGTTCGAGGAGCTGGAACAGGTCTTCGCGGAGCTGGCTCCGCAGCTCGTCGTCGTCGCCGGCGACGTGAACTCGACCCTCGCCGGCGCCGTCGCGGCGAGGAAGCGCGGCATCCGCGTCTGTCACGTGGAGTCGGGGCTCCGGAGCGGCGACTGGTCGATGCCCGAAGAGGTCAATCGCGTCATCACCGACCACCTGTCGGAGCTGCTGCTGACGACGCTGCGGAGCGGGGAACAGCATCTCCGCCACGAGCACCTTCCGGAGGAGCGCATCCACCCGGTCGGCAACACCATGATCGACACGCTCCAGTCGAGCAAGGACGCGGCGCTCGCGCTCGAGCCCTGGCGCATGCTCGGGCTCGATCCGAGGGCGTACGTCCTCGTCACGCTGCACCGGCCGGCACTCGTCGACGACCCCGAGCTGCTGACACGGATGATCACTGCACTCGACCATGTCGCGGAAACGTGGCCCGTCCTCTTCCCCATGCACCCGCGAACGCGAAAGAACCTCCAGATCGAGCCGGCGCGCACCAAGGTCACCGAGCCGCTGTCGTATCGAACGTTTCTCGGGCTCGAGGCCGAGGCAGCCGCGGTGATCACCGATTCGGGAGGCGTCCAGGAAGAGACGACCGTCCTCGGCGTCCCGTGCTTCACCCTGAGAGAGGTCACCGAGCGTCCCGAGACGCTCGAGGGGACGAATAGGTTGCTCGGCCTCGATCCCGATGCGCTGCGCGACGTGCCGCGGCTCCTCGAGGAGCCCACGCCGGGCCGCATCCCGGAACAGTGGGACGGTCAAGCGGGAGAGCGCGCCGCGGACGCGATCGAGAGCGCGACGTGAAGGTCTGGGTCGACATGACCGCGTCGGCGCACGTGCTCGTGTTCCGGCCTCTGATCGGGCTGCTGCGCGAGCGCGGCGACGAGGTCGAGATCACCGCGCGCGACTACGCGCAGACGCTGCAGCTCCTCGAGCTGCACGGCCTCGAGGCGACGGTGCTCGGCCGACACGGAGGCCGCTCGCGCCTTGGGAAGGCCCGATCGCTCACGTCGCGGATGCACGCGCTGCGCAGTTGGGCGAAACCGCACGAGTTCGACCTCGCGCTCGCACACGGCTCTCACGAGCTGACGCTCAGCGCGCGGCGGCTCGGCATCCCGAGCGCGACGACGCACGACTACGAGTTCGCATCGCTGCAACACCACCTCGGCCTGCGCGCGGCGACGAAGGTCGTCTTCCCGGAGTCGATCCCGGCCGACCGGCTCGCGCGCTTCGGCGTGCGGCCGCCGAAGCTGCTCCGGTATCCAGGGCTCAAGGAGGAGTACTACCTCTCCGACTTCGAGCCGGACGCGGACGTGCTCGACGAGCTCGGCGTCGACCGTGGCCGCGTGCTCGTCGTCCTGCGTCCGCCGCCGGACGTGTCGCTCTACCACAGGCACTCGAATCCGCTCTTCCCGCAGACGCTCGCTCACCTCGGGGGGCTGGAGAACGTGAACGCCGTCGTCCTCCCCCGCACCGACGCGCAGCGCGAATACGTCCGCGGGCTCGACCTGCCGTCGGTGATCCTCCCGGAGCGCGCGGTCGACGCGCAGAGCCTGATCGCCCTCGCCGACGTCGTCGTCTCCGCGGGCGGGACGATGAACCGGGAGGCCGCCGCGCTCGGCGTCTCCGTCTACACGACGTACGGGGGACGACTCGGCGGCGTCGACGAGGAGCTCATCCGCGACGGACGGCTGAAGCCGCTCACCGATCCGCGCGCACTCGAGCTCGTCAAGCGAGATGGCGAGTCACGCGGCCGGATGCGCCGCAACCCGCAGGTGCTTCTAGACCTGCTGTTGACGGCACTCGATTAGTTCTCGCCCCAGACGCCACGCCCGCCCCTTCGCCGCCTTTCCGAAGCGTCGCATCTCGACCGTCACGCCGCCTTGAGGATGGCGATGACTTCGTCGCCGTAGCGCTCGAGCTTCGCCGGTCCGACGCCCGGGACGGCGCCGAGCTCGGAGAGATCGCGCGGCTTCCGCCCTGCGATCTCTGCCAGCGTCGAATTGTGGAAGACGACGTACGCCGGCAGGTCGTCCGCCGTCGCTCGCCGCAGGCGCCATTGCTTGAGCGCCGCGTACACCGGATCGTCGGGCTCCGCCGCGCGCCGTGCACGAGTCTCGATTCCGAGCTCAGCGAGGAACCGACTCGGCCGGCCGCTCCACGTCACCACAAGGTGGCGCTTCGCGCGGGTCAGCCCAACGTAGAAGAGCCGCCGCTCTTCGGCCAACTCGTGTGGCTTCTTCGCCTGACGGATCGGGAGCTCGCGCTCTTCGACCCGAGGCAGAAACACGGCCTCGAACTCGAGCCCCTTCGCCCCGTGCAGTGTCAGGAGATGGACGCCCCGTCGGTCGGCCCCGTTCGTCCCGAAGCGCGTCTCGAGGTCGTCGACGAAGTCTCGCGTCGTGTGCACGCCGTCGTCGAACTCGACCGCGAGCTTCACGAGCCGCCCGAGATCTGCCTGGCGCACAAGCTCCCGCTCGCCCAGCTTCTCGGGCGGCCGCTCGACCCAGCCAGCATCCTCCGCGTAGCCCCGCACGGCCGCCGCGACGACCCGGGTCGGCGCCAGTTGTCGCAGCCGCTTCAACAGCTGTCGCGCGGCGTCACGTGCGAGCAGTGCCGCGCCCTGAAACGGGATGTGCGCCTCGTGGAACGGCTCCTCCAAGTCAGCCAACCGTGCGTTCGTGCGGCACAGCACCGCGATCTCCTCGTAGGGCACGCCGTGCGCATGCAGCGCACGTGCGTGTTCGACGACGAAGGCCTGCTGCGTCTCGACCGAGGCGAAGTCACGCAGCACCGGTTCCGGACCGGCGGCTTGTGTCGCGCGCAGCACCTTCCTCGCACCACCGAGCGCGGGCACGATCCGGTTCGCGAGCGCGAGCACCTGCGGCGACGAGCGATAGTTGTCCTCGAGCCGCACGACCTTCGCGTTCGGAAAGCGGCGCGGCAGGCCGAGCAAGTACCGCGGCGTTGCGCCTGTGAATGCGTAGATGGACTGGTAGTCGTCGCCAACGGCACACAGTTCGTCGCGCTCCCCGAGCCAGCGGTCGAGCAGCGTCTGCTGCAGGAGGTTCACGTCCTGGTACTCGTCGACGGTAAATGCGCGGTAGCGCGCGCGTACCTCCGCGAGCGCGCGTTCGTCCCGATCGAGGAGTTGAACCGCGCGGTCGAGCAGATCCTCGAAGTCGACGAAACCGCGATTGCTCTTCTCGGACTCGTAGGCGCGAAAAACCCGCCGCATCAGGTCGGACGGAATCGGTGGCTCGTGGTCGCCGAGGCCATCGACGTACGTGTCCGGCGTCAGGCGCCGGTTCTTCGCCCATTCGATCTCGGTCGCGAGATCGCCGGCCGGCCGGAACTTGTACGGAGGCGGCAGGCCGTTCGCAATCCGGCGCAGCGCAAGCACTTTCGACGGCAGGATCCGGCTCGGCGCGTCGCCGAATCGATGCAGTTGCGCGAGCGCCGCCGAGTGGAACGTCCGCGCACTGATGCCCGAAACGCCAAGCGCCTCCAGGCGCGCCCGCATCTCAGTTGCGGCCTTGTCCGTGAAGGTGACCGCAAGGATCTCCACCGGCGCGAACGCGCCCGTCGCGACTTGGTTCGCGATCCTGCGCGTGATCGTCGTCGTCTTGCCTGACCCCGCGCCGGCCAGAATGCAGACCGGCCCGCGCACGGCCTCGACCGCAAGCCGCTGCTCGGAATTGAGCCCCTCGAGGATCACCGACCAACCCTACGGACGCGGCGGGACGACGTTGTGACGGATCAGCAGCGAGTGTGCGTCACACAGTGTCGGCTGTATCACGTGCCGCGAGTCGGGATCTAGGCTGGCTAGTGCATGGTGTCTTCGAGGACCGCCGCGCCTGCGCGCCGCGGTTCGCGGAGCATCGCCGTCAGCCGCGACACGACGTCGAGCGTCTCGCCCCGGCCGACCATGCTCTCCAGATCGTCGAGCTCCTGTTCCAGCCAGGCCGCGTCGATCGGCGGACGCGCTGCGCGGAGGATCTTCGGATGTGACGTGGGCCCGACGGTCTCTCCGGCCGTCCACAGCTCCTCGTGGAGCTTCTCGCCTGGACGCGCGCCGACGAAGGAGATCGCGATATCCGTCTCGGGCTCCTTGCCGGAGAGTCGGATCATGTTCCGTGCGAGGTCGACGATCTTCACCGGCTCGCCCATGTCGAGGACGTAGACCTGGCCCCGGCCGCCGATCGCTCCAGCCTGCACGATGAGCGACACGGCCTCCGGGATGGTCATGAAGTAACGAGTCATCTCCGGATGCGTGACCGTCACCGGGCCGCCCTTCTCGATCTGGCGCCGGAAGATCGGGATGACGCTCCCGGACGAGTTCAGGACGTTGCCGAAACGAACCGCCACGAAACGGGTGCGGATGTCGTTCCGGTGTCCGAGAGCCTCGACGATCCACTCGCAGAGGGCCTTCGACTGGCCGAGCAGGTTCTTCGGGTTGGCCGCTTTGTCCGTGGACACGAGCACGAAGCGGCTCGTCCCGTGCTCGACCGCGACGTCCGCGATGACGCGGGTCGCGAGGGCGTTGTTCCGCACAGCCTCGAGCGGGTTCGCCTCGAGCAGCGCGACGTGCTTGTACGCCGCCGCGTGGAAGACCACCGTCGGCCGGTAGCGCTCGAAGACCTGGCTCATCTTGGCGTGGTCGCCGCAGTCGCCGAGAACCGTCGCGACCGCCGAGAAGCCCCGCTCGCCGACGAGCTCGCGCTCGATCTCGAACAGCGCGGACTCGGACTGCTCGACGAGAATCAACCGCGCTGGTGACACGCGCGCGATCTGCCGGCAGAGCTCCGCCCCGATCGATCCGCCCGCACCGGTGACGAGCACGGTCTCGCGCGCGAGGTATTTCGCGATCGCCTGGACGTCGACCTCGACCGGCTCGCGACCGAGGACGTCCTCGACCTGGACGGGACGGATCTGGCCGGCGAGGTTGAGATCGCCCGAGATGAGCTCGTAGAGGCCCGGCAGCGTCTTGACCGGCACGGCGGCATCCCGAGCGATCTCGACCACGCGAGAGCGCGTCTCACCGGAGGCGGACGGGATCGCGATCAGTACCTCGTCCGGAGGGTTGTCGCGCAGGATGTGCGGCAGGTCGTCCGTCGTGCCGAGCACGCGGATTCCGTGCAGACGGAGGTTCTTCTTGCGCGGATCGTCGTCGATCAGCCCGATCGGCGTGTAGCCCAGTGCCGGCGACTTCAGCATCTCGCGAATCACCAGCTGAGCCGCGTCGCCGGCTCCGACGACGATGACCTCCCTGCCGCGCGCGATGAGCGAGGCCGCGCCGGGACGCTCCATCATGCTGCGCGCGATCAGACGCGTGCCGGCGATGAACGCCATGAGCAGCAGCCAGTCGACGACGGCGACCGATCGCGGCAACGGAAAGCCCTTGACGGGATGCGCGAAGTACACGACGAGGTCGGCGATGACGCACGCGACGGTCACGCCGCGCGCCGCGCCCCACATGTCTCGCGTCGAGACGTAGCGCCACCAGCGGTTGTAGAAGCCGAAGGCGATGAAGACCACGAGCTTGATCGCGACGACGACGAGGATCGTGTCGATCATCAGCCGGTGGTAGGGAGCTGGGACGCCCTGGTCGAACCGCAGCCAGAACGCGAGCCACCAGGCCAGCGCGATCAGCACGCCGTCCGCGGCCAGCTGCCACAGCCGGTGCCTGTTGACGGGGATCACGAGGCCACCGGGGCAGCAGTCTGCACGACCGAGACGACCCGTTCCTGAGCATCCGCATCGATGCCTGCCCAGAGCGGCACGGAGAAGTTCTCGCGCGCGAGTTGTTCCGTCACCGGGAGCGACCCCGGCCGGTAGCCGAGATAGGCGAGCGCGGGCTGGAGGTGGAGCGGCGTGACGTAGTAGACGGCGCTCCCGATTCGGGCCTCGTCGAGCGCCGAGCGGATCCGATCACGCTCGGTCGAGCGGCAGACGAAGAGGTGGTAGGCGTGCCCAGGCTCGTCCTCCGGCAGCTCGCAGGCGGCTCCGAGGCCGAGATCCGCGTAACGCGCGGCAGCCTCTCGCCGAAGCCGGACCCAGGCGTCGAGCTCCCCGAGGAAGATTCGCAGGACGGCTGCCTGCAGCTCGTCGAGGCGCGAGTTGTAGCCGACGAGCTCGAAGTCGACCTTGTCGCGCGAGCCGTGGAACCGTAGGACGCGGATCCGCTCGCCGAGCTCCTCGTCGGTCACGCCCACGAGGCCGCCGTCGCCGAGACAGAACAGGTTCTTGGTCGGATAGAAGCTGAAGGTCGAGGCGATGCCCGTTCGCCCGATGTCCGGCGAACCGAACGCCTGCGCCGCGTCCTCGACGAGCGGGACGCCGAGGTCGGCCAGCTCGCGAGGGAGCCGGGCGGCCGAAGAGGTGGACCGCCGATGATCGCCTTCGTCCGGGGCGTGATCCGGGCTGAGACGTCCTCCGGGTCGAGGTTCATCGTCGCGGCGTCGACGTCGGCGAAGACCGGCACGGCCCCGCGGCGCGCCACCGCCTCGGCCGTGGCGTAGAAGGTGAACGAGGGACAGACGACCTCGTCGCCGGGCCCGATGCCCAGCGCGTCGAGGACGAGGACGAGCGCATCCGTCCCGTTCGCGACGCCGACGCGTCGCGGGCACGCCGAGGTAGGCGGCTGCCTCCCGCTCGAAGGCGGCGACGTTCGGGCCGAGGATGAAGGCGCCGCTGTCGAGCACACCGTCGATCGCCTCGCGGATCCGGGGCAGCAGGGGCTCGTATTGCGCCTTGACGTCGACGAGGGGGAGAGGACGCACGGCCTCGAAAGTCTAGAGGTGCTCCTCGGCGCCGGCCGAAGGCGGGGCTGCTCGACCACGCCACCAGCGCCAGAACAGGTAGCCGGCGATGCCCAGAATCGCCGCTGCGACGACGTAGTCGGCGAACCGGAAGGCGTGGTGGAAGGTCTCGTAGCTCTGGCCGAGGGCGAAGCCGATGCCGGCGAACGCGAAGCACCAGACTGCGGAGCCGATGAGCGTCAGCACCGTGTAGCGGGCGAACGGCATGCGGAAGACCCCGGCCGGGATGGAGATGAACGAACGCACGACCGGCGTGACGCGGCCGAGGAGGACGGCCCAGTCCTCCCAGCGGTCGAACCACCGCTGCGCGCGGTCGAGCTTCTCAGCGTCGAGGTGGAACCAGCGCCCGTGCCGCTCGAGCAGCGGTCGGCCGCCGTACATTCCGATCGCCCAGCCGGCGATCCCGCCGACGAGATAGCCGAGCGTTCCCGACATCGCCATCACGACGTACGCCCAGCCGTCCGAGGTGATCTCGTGGCCGAAGAGGATCACGCTCTGCCCCTCGAACGCGCCTGCCGCAAGCGCGCCGGCGTACACCATCACGAGCTCGCTCGCGGCCGGGAAGACCGCGTCGAGGCACATGAGCGCGAACACGGCGTAGACGCCGTGGTCTCCGATCAGCGACGTGAGATGACTCGTGACGCCGGCGACCGGCACGCGGTGAGGTTACCGCCGCAGGCGGAACGGAGCGGTGAGCTCGACGACGCCCACCTCGTTCGTTGCGGTGACGCTGAAGACGTAGCTGCCGGGGCGCCCTCGCCACGAGATCGTTGCCGCGCCCGCTCCCGAGGCTTCCGCGCCGGGAGGGTGCGGACGATCGCGCCGCCGGGCGTCTCGATCCGCAGCGCGACGCGCGCCGGGCGGGCGAGCTGGAACCGCGGCGGTGACCCTCCGGTGGCTCGCGCGTGCGGACAGGAAGCCGAGCGTGGTGTTGAAGGAGAACTGCCGGTCCGCGACCGAGCTGCGACCAACGGTCGTCGGTGGCGTTGACGCGGAACGTCCAGGTTCCCTCGGGCTGGCCGGACGCCGTTCCAGTTGAAGCGGTACGTGCCCGGCGCCTTCGAGCCGGAGTCGAGCGTCAGCGACTGCTCCGCTCGGGCCCATGAGGCTCGCCGTGACGGTCGAAGGCCGAACGATCTTGTACGCGAGCGTCTGCGTGTCGTCGACACGGTCGGCGTTCGGCGAGAGCACGCGGGCCGGCAGCGCCGGCGCGTAGACACCGTAGTAGAAGAGTGTGCAGCGCCTCGGCGACGGCGCGCTCACCGCCCGGATCGGACGGGCGGTTGAGGAGCTTCCCGTCGAACGCCATCGTCGTCGACCCGCCCGCGTCGAGCGCCGACGCGGTCACGCACCCGAGCCGCATCATCGCCAGCGCGAGCTCGAAGTTGGTGAGGCCCGTGCTGTAGCCCGGCTGCCGTCCGTCGACGGCGACGAGCACGATGCGACCGTCCGCGAGCTGGCCGACACCGGTGCGCGGGATGGCGCTGCGAAAGCTGGTCGGTCGTGAAGCCTTCGAGCGAGCGGAATACGGGCTTGCCGTCCGGACGATGATGGGCCCGCCGCCGAGCGCCTCCTGCACGTTCGCCCACGGCGGCGTGAGGGCGAGCAGGATCGTCACCTTCGCGCCGACCGGCGCCTCGGCCGCGAGGAAGGGAGCCTGCGCGCCCCGCGCGACGAGGACTGCGCCGTCCCGGGTGAAAGCGGCTGGTTGCCGCCGTTGGCATAGCCGACGACGGTTGCCGTCAGCGGCGTGTTCGGCTTGCTCTCGCCCAGCTGGAGAATCGCCTGGGCGCCCCCGTTCTCGGCCGGCGTGCGCGGGCCCCATGCGCTCGTGTACAGGCTCGCGCGGTTCGCGCGCGGCGGCTCGTTCAACCCCATGACCCGACGTTGGCCCGAGCCCTGCCAGCTCCCGGCGAGCTGGACGCGGTCGACGTGCAGCACTCCGTCCGTGTCGACGCCGATCGTGGAGCGGAAGTCGGCGGGGCCGCGGTCGAGGATGCCGCCGCGAATGAGACCACCGGTCGGGTGACCGTCGCGTGAAGCTGAAGAGGTCGCCGTTGACTCCGGCGACGGTCGCCTCGCCCGCGTAGCGGCGCTCCATCGACGTGACCCGCTCACGGCCGATGATCGCGTTGTTCGAGAGGATCGGCTTGAGCGGCGTAGAGCCCGGTCGGCTTCGGAGCGGAGATGACGTGCATGACGACAGGACCGTGCGACGTGAACTCCACCTGCCGCGAGTAGATCACGCCCGGCAGGAGCGTCTGACCACGGATCGGCGCAGCAGCGCCCGCCGGAGCCGGCGCGACCAAAAACCCTGCACACAGGGCACAGATGACGAACCTGCGGAGCACGACCCCGGTCGAGGGTAGCGGACGCATCTGTCGGCCCGTGTAAAGACGATGTCAGCGATCCGGGGTTACTGTTTGGTCGTTGACATCGCGGCCGAGGCCGCCTGAGGAAGGGGAGACATGAAACGAGCACTCGCCGTCGCACTGGTCGCGTTCGCGGCCGTTGCTCTGTACGCCGCGACTGCGCCGGCAGGCCAGCAGGCGGTCACTCCGAAGCAGTTCGCCGCGCTCAGCAAGCGCGTCAAGGCACTGGAGACAGCGAACAAGGAACTGCAACTCTTCGCGGGAGCTGTAGCGCTCTGCGTCTTCGATAAGGGAGCGATCGCAACCACGAAGGCGCCGCAATTCCACACTCCTGCGACGGGAGAGACGACCGACTTCTACGTGCTGACCACGAACAACCAGGACTGCGTCAACGCCATCAACTCACCATTGCTTCGGAAACTCTTCCCGAAAGTCCGCTAGGACAGGCGCTCGAACATCAGCGTCGTCATCTGGGCCCCTTCCGTCCAGAGACGATGCGGCACGTCCTTCGGCCAGCGGACGAGCTCGCCGGCGCGGATCTGCGCCTTCTCGCCGGCGACGCTCGTCCAACCCTCGCCTTCGATGCACATCACGACCGTGTCGTTCACGCCCGGATGCTCGTGAATCGTCGCGTCCTTGCGAAATCGGAGCATCGCGATGAAGAAGCCCCACTCGCGCGCGAGCACCCTTCCGTCGACGCCGACGCTGCCCTCGTCCGGAAGCGGGCTCCAGTCGGGCCGCGGAAAGGGCTCGACCGTCAGTTCCACACTTTGACGTCGCGGTAGAGCGTGTCCCGCTGCACGGGCGTCTTGCCCAGCGCCCGGATCAGGTGCACGAGCTCCTCCGTCGACGTGCGGTGCGTCGTGCCGGCCGCGGACACGACGTTCTCCTCGATCATCACCGAGCCCATGTCGTCGGCTCCGAACTCGAGCGCGACCTGGCCGATCTTCAGCCCCTGCGTGACCCATGACGACTGGATGTGCGGGACGTTGTCGAGGTAGATCCTCGACACTGCCTGCGTCAGGAGGTAGTCGAACGACGTCGGCATGTCCTCGCGCGCGACCTTGTCGGCCAGGCGGTTGCCGTCGTTCTGGAACGTCCAGGAGATGAAGGCCCGGAAGCCGCCCGTCTCGTCCTGGAGCTCGCGAATTCGGCGCATGTGCTCCACGCGGTCGTCGACGGTCTCGACGTGGCCGTACATCATCGTCGCCGTCGTCGACATCCCCAGCCGGTGGGCGTGCCGCATCACGGCGAGCCACTCGTCCGTCTTCGTCTTCTTCGGCGCGATCTCGTCGCGCACGCGGTCGACGAGGATCTCGCCCCCGCCGCCCGGGATCGAGTCGAGCCCGGCGTCGCGGAGCCGCGAGATCGTCTCCCAGAGCGTCAGCTTGCTGCGGCGCGCGATGTGCTGCACCTCCGGCGGCGAGAGCGCGTGCAGGTGGATCGGGTACCGCGCCTTGATCGAGCTGAACAGGTCCTCGTAGTAGTCGATCCCGAGATCGGGATGGTGCCCGCCCTGCATCAGGAGCCCGGTTCCGCCGAGCGCGATCGTCTCCTCGATCTTCTTGAAGATCACCGGCTTCGGCAGCAGGTAGCCCTCACGGGTGTCGCCCGGACTCCGGTAGAACGCGCAGAACTCGCAGTCGGTGTAACAGATGTTCGTGTAGTTGAGGTTCCGGTCGATGATGAACGTGATCCGGTCCGGGTCCGCCTTGCGGTTGCGGATCTCGTTCGCCGCCCGCCCGACGGAGACGAGGTCACGCGAGCCGAGCAGCATCAGGGCCTCGTCGTCCGAGATCCGCTCGCCCTCGAGCGCCTTGTCCAGGACGGCGGAAACCGTCATGCGACCACCGCCTCGCGGACGAATCTCAGCTCCGGCACCTCGTCGAGCTCGCCGGCCTCGTGTGCGAGCTCGAGGAACGTCATCAGCCCGGCGCGTTCGCGCGGGCCGAACCGGTAGCGCAGCTTCTCGAAGTAGCGCGCGAGGAACCCGGCCGGATAGCCGTAGCGCTCGCTCGCCTCGTGCGCTAGCTGCTCCGGCTCTGCGCGGGCAACGCGCACCGACGCGACGAGCGCATCCTCGAGCTCGTAGAGACCGGCACAGAGCGGCTCGGGGCAGGCCCACACGGCGAACACCATCGGCAGGCCGGTTCGCTCCAGCCAGAGGCGGCCGAGATCGTGATGCGGCGTCGGATCCTCGAAGGCCGACTTGAGCGCGGCGTCGCCGATCAGCAGCTTCGCGTCGGCCTCCTGGCCGAGCGCCACCTGCTCCGCCTCCGGCAGCAGCACCTTCGTCAGCACGACCGAGGTCGCTGACTCGGGTGTCACCGCCACCGACCGCACCTGCTCGAGCGGCTTGCGAGAGACGAGCTGGATCGAGTCGACTGCGCCCTCGGAGCCGACGCAGAGGCGCGGGAGCAGCCTCAGCCGCGACGCGTTGCGCGCGTACTCGATCGACGAGATCGGCGCGATGTCGAGCTCACCGGCCAGAAGCCGCGCGTTCAGGTCGGTCGGCACGCCCTGGATCTCCTCGACGTCGGCGTCGAGGCGGTAGAAGACCGGCGCCATGTTCACGTACGAGATGCGGCCGAGCCTCACGCTGCGTTCCACCGTTGCACCTCGTTGTAGAGCGTGTCGCGCTGGACGGGAGTGCGACCCGCGTCGCGGACGAAGCGTACGAGCTCGGGGATCTTCTGCTCGGTCTCGGTGCGCGCGCCGGCGGCGTGGAAGATCTGCTCCCGGACGACCGTGCCCTGCACGTCGTTCGCCCCGAAGTGGAGCGCGACCTGGGCGAGTGGCAGGCCCATCATGATCCAGTAGGCCTTGATGTTCGGGATGTTGTCGAGCAGGAGCCTCGACACCGCGATCAGCTTGAGGTCGTCCGAGCCGGTCGTGTGCCGCCAGCCGCGGCGCTCGAAGACGGTGTTCTCCGGATGGAACGCGAGCGGGATGAAGGCGAGGAAGCCGCCGGTCTTGTCCTGCTGGTCGCGCAGGCGGAGCAGGTGGTCGACCCGCTCCTCGTAGGTCTCGACGTGCCCGTAGAGCATGGTGCAGTGCGTCGGGATCCCGAGCCGGTGCGCGGTGTCGTGCGTGTGGAACCAGAAGTCCGGATGCTCCTTGCCGGGGGCGATCAGGCGACGCACGCGATCGGCGAAGACCTCGGCGCCGCCGCCGGGCAAGGAGCCGAGCCCGGCCGCCTGGAGCTCGCGCAGCACCTCCTCGTGCGTGAGCCCCGAGAGCTTCGTCATGTGGTGGATCTCGCTCGCGGTGAAGAGCTTGAGGTGGACGTCCGGCAGCGCCTCGTGCAGCGAGCGGACGATGCCCACGTAGTAGTCGAAGTCGACGTGCGGGCTCTCGCCGCCGACCATGTGGATCTCGGTGAAGGCCGACAGCTCATGCTGGCGAACCGCGTCCTCGACGAGCTCCGCCGGCCCGTACGTGTACGCATCGTCCTGCTTCTGCGTGACGGCGAATGCGCAGAACTTGCACTTCACGCGGCAGACGTTCGTCTGGTTCAGATAGAGGTTCTGGACGAAGAAGACGCGGTCGTCGCCGCCGCGCGCGCGACGCGCGAGGTCGGCGAGCTCGCCGAGCTCGAGAATGTCGTCGGACTCCATCAGCCGGACGCCGTCGTCGAAGTCGAGCCGCTCGCCTGCCTCGACCTTCGCGCGGATCCCGGCGAGCGTGTCGGTGCGTTCGAGCAACGCCATGGCTAGCGCTCCCGGTTCACGACGGCGTAGGTCAGGGACTCGAGCTCTTCGCGGTGCAGCTCGCCGTTGAGGCACGCGCGGGCGTTGCGCGCGTAGGCGAGCGCGACCTCGCGGCTCTCCTCGATCGCACCGGTCGATGCGACCCGCAGCAGCGCTCCCTCGAGCTGCGCCTCACCTGCGAGCGCGGCGCGCACCTGGCCGTCGCGCTGCGCGGCGAGAAGCAGCGGCAATGTCGGGGTCCCCTCGCGCAGGTCGGTGCCTGCGATCTTGCCTGTCTCGATCGTCACGCCGGAGCAGTCGAGGATGTCGTCCGTGATCTGGAAGGCGACGCCGAGCGCCAGGCCGAAAGACCCGGAGCCGCCTGCGAGACGGCACGCAGCCTCGAACAGCTTTCCCGTCTTGAGCGTGCAGCGCTCGAGGTATGCGTCGACGGTCGTATCCGGATCGAACCGCTGGCGCCGCTGCATCGCCTCGCCGCGCGCGAGGCAGAGCGTCGCGTCCGCGAGGATCGCGACCGACTCGGTGTCGCCCGCGGCCGACAGCTCGGCGAACGCGCGGGCGAAGAGGTAGTCGCCGGCAGTGCGGGCGGCCTCGGGGCCGTACGCCGACCACGCCGACGCGCGACCCCGCCGGACGCGGGCGCCGTCGATGAGGTCGTCGTGCATGAGCGTCGCCATGTGCACGAGCTCGACTGCGACGCCGGCGGTCACGGGAGCATCCGTGCCGGGCGGAGAGGAGAGGTAGACGAGCAACGGCCGCAGCCGCTTTCCGCCCGCGGCGAGCGCCTGACCTGCGGCCTCGGCCACCACGCCCCGGTACGCGCCGACCGCGCGCTCGAGCTCTCCCTCGAGCTCCGCGAGGTACGCGTCGAGGCCGGGCGCTTCGCGAATCTCCGCGAGCGCGCTCACGTGGCAACTGCCGTGTGGAGGGCGACGATGCCGCCGCCGAACAGCCGCGCCTGCACGTTCCCGAAGCCGGCGTCCTCGATCATCCTGGACAGCTCCTCCGGGCCCGGGAAGCGGCGCACGCTCGCGGGGAGGTACGAGTAGGCGGATCCACCTGGGAGTAGCTTGCCGATCAGAGGGACGATTCCGTCGAACCAGACTCGGTAGAAGGGCGCCAGGATCCCTCGGGGCCGTGTGATCTCCAGGATTCCGAGCCGCCCGCCCGGCCGCAGGACGCGACGGAGCTCGGCGATCCCGCGCCCGAGATCCTCGACGTTTCGGACGCCGAAGCCCACCGTCGCCGCGTCGAAGCTCCCGTCCTCGAACTCAAGCGCAAGGAGATCCCCCTCGAGCCACTCGAGCTCCGGCGCCTTGCTCCGCGCGCGCTCGAGCATCGCAGGCGAGAAGTCCACCCCCGTGACGAGACCCCCGGCCTTGGCGCACGCGATGCCGAGGTCGCCCGTCCCGCAGCAGGCGTCGAGGACGCGGTCGCCCTCCTTCACCACCGCCTGCGCGGTCGCGCGGCGCCACCGCCGGTCCAGGCCGACGGTCATCGTGCGGTTCATCGCGTCGTAGACGGGCGCGATGCGGTCGAACATCGTGCGGACGCCCTCCGCGGGCAGCCTGCCGGTCTCGGTCATTCCCCCCATCGTCGCACCAACTCGACGTCGAGCCCAAGCTGATCCACCGCCCGGCCGACGATGAAGTTCACGAGGTCGTCCACGCTCTCTGCTCCGTGGTAGAAGCCCGGGGCGAGAAAGAGGACGGTCGCGCCGGCTTCCTTCACCGCGAGCATGTTGCGGAGATGGATCAGCGACAGCGGTGTCTCACGCGGCATGAGCACGAGCCGCCGCTCCTCCTTGAGCGCCACAGACGCCGCCCGGTGGATGAGATTCGTCATCGCCCCGGACGCGATCGTTCCCAGCGTCCCCATCGAGCACGGGCAGATGACGTAGGCGTCGACCTTCGCCGATCCGCTCGCGTACGGCGACTTCCAGTCGTTCGGCTCGTACGTCGTGACGTTGCCACCCTCCGTGCGCTCGAGCAGCCGTGTGAGCGTCTCGTCGCGAGAGAGCCGCGGATTGCCGTACAGCTCCGTTGCCAGCACCTCGATCCCCGCGCTCGACGCGCAGATACCGAGCTCGACGTCGGCATTCGAGAGGACCTCCACGAGTCGGGCCGCGTACGGTGCGCCCGAGGCGCCCGTTATGCCGAGGAAGACTCGCACGGCCCCGCGGGTCTCATCCGCCCTTTGAGGCCATCAGGAATGCCGCGAGCTGCGTCAGCTGCTCGTCGGAGAACCCGAACTTCGGCATCACGTTGTTGCCGAACTTCGACGGGTCGGCGATGTAGTCCTTGAAGAACTGCTCGTTGTGCCCCTTCGTCCCCTCGGCGCTCAGGTCCGGGGCGCCCTGGTTCGAGCTACCGGTGCCGAGATAGGTGTGACACGCGGTGCAGCCCGAGCTCGCGAAGATCTTCGCGCCTTCGACGCCTGCTCGTTGTCCTCGAAGCCCTGGCGCTGCGCCCAGGTCGGCACGGCCTCGAGGACCTCGCTCGCCAGAGCCTCCTTCGCCGTCGCGCCCTTGTACGTCAGGACGCCCATCGAGATGACGACGAGAATGGCGGCGACGATGGCGACGGGCCGGCGCGAGAGGCGCCGCTCACGTCGCCGGTCGAAGAACGGCAGCATGAAAGCGATCACAAGCGCGACCGTCGGAATCCCGACCGTCCCGAGGATCACCGTGTTCGGCCACTTGAAGATCCGCAGGAGGTAGAAGAGGAAGTAGAAGTACCAGTCCGGCCGCGGCACGAAGTTCGTCGTGCCGGGGTCGGCGGGCTCGGCGTAGCGAGGGCCGAGCAGGCAGGAGTCGCCGGAGCCGCAGGTGTTGGGGTCCTCGCCCGACGTGAAGTACCAGACGCAGGCCACGCCGATGATCACCAGCACCACGACGAGGCTCATCACCGTGTCGTGGAACATCGCGTAGGGGAAGAACGGCTTCCCTCGTTTCTTGACGTCGTCCTTGTAGCGGTGGAACTCCGCCCGCCAGGCGTCCATGCTCGACACTACGAGACGTCACCTCCGTTGCCCCGCGGACCGGGCCGGGTGAGGCCGCTGCGGCCGTTCGTCACCGGCTCGTCACGCGGCGCCCAGTCCGAGCCGGCGGCCTCCTTCGACCACGGCGGCGAGGTGACCCCCAGACGGACGACGAGGTACAGGTGGAGGCCGATCAGCGCGAAGATCAACCCCGGGATCAGCAGCATGTGCATGGAGTAAAAGCGGGCCAGGGTGTCCCCGCCGATCTCGGAGCCTCCCTTGAGGAAGTCGGCGAGAAACGGCCCGAGGAACGGCGCCGTCCCGTTCAGGTTGATGCCGACGACCGTCGCCCAGTACGCGGTCTGGTCCCACGGCAGCAGGTAGCCGGTGAAGCCTTCGAGCATCCCGACGGCGAGAAGCGACACGCCGATGATCCAGTTCAGCTCGCGCGGGTACTTGTACGCACCGAACAGGAAGACGCGCGCCATGTGGAAGAACATCAGGATGATGAAGACGCTCGCGCCCCACTTGTGCATGCCGCGGACGAGCCAGCCGAGCGTGACGTCGTTCGTGATGTGCTGGATCGACTGGTACGCGCTGGCCGGATCGGGCTGGTAGTACATCGCCAGGATCACGCCGGTCGCGGCCTGGACAAGGAACGCGGTGAGGGTCGCCGACCCGAGCGTGTGAAACCAGTTCGTGTCGGCCGGGACCTTGCGGAAGAGGAAGTACTTGATGCCGCCGACCAGGCCCGAGCGTTCCTCGAGCCAGTCGAGTGGATACATGATCGCCGCACCCGCCTTGCTCTTCCGAGCGGCCTTCTTCGGAGCGGGTTTGGTCGTGACCGCCATCAGTGCGGCGGCTGGAGCGGGTAGAGGAGCTGCTCGACGCCGTCCACGTGCTGCCCCGGCCCGGCGAGCTTGTACTTGTGGATCTCCGCGTTCTTCCCCTCGCCGGTGACCTCGCTCACGCTGAACGGCTTCCCGAGGATCAACCGCCCGTTCACGACGCTGAACTCGTAGCGGTCGAGCGCGCGGACCGGCGGACCGGAAACGCGGTTCCCCTCCGGGTCGTACTGGCCGCCGTGGCAAGGACAGCCGAACCCGCCGGCCGGGATCATCGGCGTCAGCACGAGCTCCTGTCCGCCGGCCGCGTTGACCTCCTTTCGCTGCTGCGTCTGCACCGGCCCGTTGGGCTGGACCGGGCAGCCGAGGTGCGCGCAGCGGTTCGAGATGATCGTGAAGCTCGGCTTGTCACCAAGGAGGCCGTTGTTCCGGAGGTACACGGTCCGGCGCGACACCGTCCCCTCTTCCGGACGGATGAAGAACGATGTCGCGTACCACTGCCCTTCGGCGAAATTCTCGAGCGGCCCGAGGTCGACGTCCGGATAGCCCTGGCCCTTGAAAGCCGGGACGACCATGAAACCGACCACCGGAACCGTGACCAGGCCGCCGATCACCGCGCCGAGGCCGAGCGTCGAGGCCTCGAGGAAGACATTGCGCGGGAAGCGCTCGCCCGGCCGCGCCGGCGCCATGGCGGCCTCGCCGGCGTTCGCCGTGACCGGCGGAGCGTCCTCGCTCGGGTCGCTCTCGGCAGCCCGCTCGGGCTCCATCGCGGCGACGGGCTCGTGGCGGTAGTCGCGCGTCGCGTCGCGTGCCCAGAGGAATCCGAAGAACACCGCGATCCCACCGCCGATCGGCGCGACGAGCAGTGGGTTGACGATCAGCCCGACGAGGATGCACGCGACCCCGGCCGCAAAGCCGATCGGGTACAGCGACGGTCCTGGAAGATGCCGGTCGTCCCCGTGCTGGGGCTCGGTCACCGCGCCTCCCCAATGTGGGTCACCACTGGATTCAATCCCCGCTCTGTCGGGTGTGTCAACGACGTAACAATCGACGCAACGGGCCGGAACTCTGACGGATTCGGCCGTTGCTTGCACGACGATCGACCGGGATGCCGTACTCCTCCCACCTCGCGTCGACGAGAGCCTTCACCTCGGGAGTCATCTCGATCTCGGGCGGCCACTCCCTCGTGCCCTCCTCGGGGCCCTTGTGCGTGGCGTCGATGCCGAGCTTGCCACCGTAGAACTGGCGCGTCGGCGCATGGTCGAGATGGTCCAGCGGCCCTTCGGTCAGCAGGACGTCGCGCCCGGGATCGACGTTCGCCCCGACCCGGAACATGACCTCCTCGTAATCGTGGACGTCGACCCATTCGTCGACGACGACGATCGCCTTCGTCAGGCTGAGCATCCCCAGGCCCCAGATCGCGTGCATGACCTTCTGCGCGTGGCCGGGGAAGGCCTTGCGGATGGAGACGATGCAGCAGTTGTGGAATGCGCCGGCGACGGGGAGGTCGTAGTCCACGATCTCCGGAACCGTCATCCGGATCGCCGGGAGGAAGATGCGCTCCGTCGCCTTCCCGAGCCAGGCGTCCTCCTGCGGCGGCTTGCCCACGACGATCGACGGGTACACCGCGTCGCGTCGCATCGTCATCGCAGTGAGGTGGAAGACCGGGAACGGCTCCGGCGGCGTGTAGTACCCGGTGTGGTCGCCGAACGGGCCCTCGTCGGTGAGCTCGCCTTTCTCGATGTAGCCCTCGAGGACGATCTCCGCGTTCGCGGGCACCTCGAGATCGACCGTCCTCGCCTGGACGAGCTCGACCGCGTCACCGCGAAGGAAGCCGGCGAGCATGAGCTCGTCGATGTGCTTCGGGAGCGGCGCCGACGCGGAGTACGCCGTGACGGGATCGAGCCCGAGGGCGACGGCGACCTCGATCTTCCCGTCGGTCGCGAGGTAGTCCGCGCGGCCGTCCTTGTGGATCTGCCAGTGCATCGCGGTCGCGCGCGGGCCGAGCTTCTGCATGCGGTACATGCCGACGTTGCGCGTCCCGGTGCGCGGGTCCTTGGTGATCACCGCGGGGAGCGTGATGAACGGAGCGGCGTCGTCGGGCCAGCACGTCTGGATCGGCAGGAGGTCGAGACTCGCGTCGTCGCCTTCGAGCACGACCTCCTGGCACGCGCCGCGACGGACGCTCTTCGGCCGTGAGCCGGCGATCGACTTCAGCTTCTGGAGCCCGCGGACCTTGTCGGCCAGCCCCGCAGGCGGCTGCATCTCGAGGACGTCCGAGAGCTTCGACGCGACGCCGTCGAGGGAGTCGGCGTCGAAGGCGAGGCACATCCGCCGCTCGGTGCCGAACTGGTTGATGAGCAGCGGCAGCTCGGAGCCCTTGACGTTCTCGAAGAGCAGGGCGGGACCGCCGGACTTCACGGTGCGGTCGTTGATCTCCGTGATCTCGAGCTTCGGGTCGACCTCGGCGGCGATGCGAACGAGCTCGCCCTCGCGCTCGAGGAGCGCGATCCACTCCCGCAGATCGGCCGGAGGCGCCATCGCGGTCAGTCTACGGAGCGAGGGCCTCGGGGGCCCGCGGGCTTCGCCTCCTAGCCGCGCCGGTGGCGCAGCCAGTGCAGCGTCTGGCCGATGACGATCACGCTGATGAAGATCAGGCCGACGATCAGCATGCCGGTGATCACCTTCTTGCCCTCCGTCGCAGCGTCTTCGGCGGCGACGAGCGAGTGGAGCACCGCAAGCATCACGTGCGACTCTAGCGCAGCCGCGAGCGATGAGCCGCGAGCGCGGCGTCGACCGCGTCGTCCGAGGTTCTGTCGCGCGCGAGCCGGTCGAGCGGGCCCGCGTCGTTGTCGAGCCGGAGCGAGGAGCGCCCCTCCTCGAGCTCACCCCGGCCCAGCGCGCTCGCGGTCGCAGCCCAGACGGCTCCGTCGCCCGCGATGCGCTCGGCGCGGAGATAGGAACAGACCGCGATCAGCTCCGCGAGATCGTTGACCGCATCGACGGCGCCGACCTGCTCGATGCGCACGAGCCCGTGCGCATACAGGTAGTCGCCGAGCAGCAGCGCGGTGTCGTCGTCCTCCGGGCTGAAGAGCCGCGGCTGACCGTAGTGCAGGAGGTATCCCTCGTAGATCGTCTCGATGCCGAGCCCGTAGCGCTCTTCTCCGAGCGACGAGAACACCGGCGTGCGGTCCTGCTCCGCGGGGTCGCGCAGGGCGGCGGTCCAGAGCGCGCTCTCGCGCCCGGCCTCGCCGGCGATCGTGTCCCAGATGTCAGCGGTCGTAGGCGGCAACTGCGTCGATGGTGCGCTCGATCTCCTCCTCGCCGTGGGCGAGCGAGACGAAGAGTGCCTCGAACTGGCTCGGCGCGACGTAGACACCGTTCTCGAGGAGGTGCCGGAACAGCCCGGCGAACCGCTCCGTGTCGCACGACTGGGCGTCCTCGAAGTCGCGCACGGGGCCGTCGGACATGAAGAGCGTCGCCATCGCGCCGACACGCTGGACGTGTCCATGCCGTGCGAGTCCCGCGGCGAGCCGCTCGGCTCGCTCGCTCGAGACGCTCGTACACGCCCGGGTCGCGAAGCCGGCGCAGGACCGCGAGGCCCGCGGCGGTCGCGAGCGGATTCCCGGACAGCGTTCCCGCCTGGTAGACGTCGCCCGCCGGTGCAAGGCGCTCCATGATCTCCGCGCGGCCGCCGAAGGCCGCGAGCGGGAGGCCACCGCCGACGATCTTCCCGAGAATGGTGAGGTCGGGCATGACGCCGAATCGCTCCTGCGCCCCACCGCGCGCGACGCGGAACCCCGTGATCACCTCGTCGAAGACGAGCAGCGCTCCCGACGCGTCGCACAACTGCCGCAGCGCGTCGAGGAAGCCCGGCTCGGGCGGAACGACGCCCATGTTTCCCGCAACCGGCTCGACGAGGATCGCGGCGAGACCCTCGCCGTACTGCGCAACCGCCGCGGCAACGCCGTCGACGTCGTTGTAGGGACAGACGATCGTGTCCGCCGTGACGGCACGCGGCACACCGGGGCTCGACGGGTAGGCCCAGCGTCGCGATCCCCGACCCGGCGCTCGCGAGCAGCGCGTCCGCGTGGCCGTGGTAGCACCCGGCGAATTTCACGATGCGGTCCCGCCTCGTGAACGCACGCGCGACGCGAACCGCGCTCATCGCCGCCTCCGTGCCGGACGAGACGAGCCGGACCTTCTCGACCGACGGCACCGCGTCCACGATCTCCGCCGCGAGCTCCACCTCCGCCTCGGTCGGCGCGCCGAAGCTCGTGCCCTGCAGGGCGGCCTCGCGCACCGCCTCGACCGTCTCCCGGTCGGCGTGGCCGAATAGGAGCGGTCCCCAGGACATCACCCAGTCGACGTAGCGGTTCCCCTCGACGTCCTCGAGGTACGCGCCCTCGCCGCGCCGGACGAAGAACGGCTCGTCGAGCCCGACCGCGCGCATCGCGCGGACGGGAGAGTTGACTCCACCTGGGATGAGCTCGAGCGCGCGGCGGTAGAGCTTGCTGCGCGTCGTCAGAGCCAGGTCGCGAGCTCCTTCGTCCAGTACGAGATGACGAGGTCGGCGCCGGCCCGCTTGATCGACAGCACGGACTCGATCGCCGCCTCCCGCTCCTTCATGTACCCCTTTGCCGCCGCCGCCTTGATCATGCCGTACTCGCCCGAGACGTTATAGGCCGCGATCGGGAGATCGAAGCGGTCCCGGACGGCGCGGATGACGTCGAGGTACGGAAGCGCGGGCTTGACCATCAGCATGTCCGCGCCCTCGTTGACGTCCTGCTCGCACTCGCGCAGCCCGTCGCGGAGATTCGCCGGATCGATCTGGTAACTGCGCCGGTTGCCCGCTTTCGCGTAGGCGCGAGGCGACGGCGCCGACTCGGCGGCCTCGCGGAACGGGCCGTAGAACGCCGAGGCGAACTTCGCGGAATAGGCGAGGATCGGCGTGTGCGGCAGCTCCTCGCGGATCGCCCCGATGTGGCCGTCCGCCATGTCGCTGGGGCACACCACGTCCGCGCCTGCCTCGACGTGGCTCACCGCGGTGCGTGCGATCAGCTCGATCGTGTCGTCGTTCGAGATCTCCCCGTCACGCTCGACGCCGCAGTGACCGTGTGTCGTGTACTCGCAGAGGCAGACGTCGGTCAGGAGCAGCAGCCCGCTGCCGCGCAGTGCCTTCAGCGACTGCTGGACGATCCCGTCGTCGTCCCAGGCACCCGAGCCCTCGTCGTCCTTCTCGTCGGGGATGCCGAACAGGATGACGGCCTTGACGCCCATGCTCGCGAGCTGGTCGCACTCGGCGACCGCCGACTCGATCGAGTGTCGGGACAGCCCCGGAAGCTCCGGATTCGGACGTGCCTCGGAGCCGATGAAGAGCGGCATGACGAAATCGTCGAGATGCAGTCGTGTCTGGCTGACGAGGCCGCGGAGCCCGCCCGTACGCCGCAGTCGTCGAAGCCGTGTTGTCGGAAATGTGCTCACGTTCACAACATAAACGCACTCCGGCGACCTGTCGTGGGGCCGCCCGAAAACGGCTTGTCCAGGCCTCTCAGCGGCCGGCGGCGGCCGAGTCGTCACGGGGCGGGAGAGGCTCCGCGGCCCGGACCGGGGGAGGCGGCTCGACCTCCACCTCGACGGCGACGTCGTCGCCCGGCGTCCACGGCTCGAGGGCGACCCGCTCCGAGAAGAACTCCCACATCGCTCGGCCGGCGGCCAGCATGGGCAGGGCCACGAGCGCGCCGGGGAGACCGTAGATCTCCGCACCGGCGAGCAGGCCGAAGATCACGAGCAGCGGGTGAAGCCGGAGGGCGCTCCCCATGACATTCGGGACGACGATGTGGCCCTCGATCTGGTGGATCCCGAGGAACAGAAGGCCGACCCAGAGCGCGGAGACCGGGTCGACCACGAGTGCATAGAGGAACGGTGGAATCGCCCCGAGCCACGGTCCCAGGTACGGGATCAGCTCCGTGATCGCGACCCAGGCGCCGAAGAGGAGCGCGTACTTCTGGCCGTGCGGCAGCGCGCCGATGACCCCGAGCAGCCAGATGCCGACGCCGGCGCTCGTCCCGATGATCAGCGAGATGAGCGCCTGGGCCTTCACGTAGCTCGTCAGCGAGCGCTCCATGCGGAGGAGCAGCGGCTCCGACCCCGGATGCGCCGGAAAGCGGCGATCGATCGCGCGATCGAGCTTCGGAAAGTCGAGCAGCATGTAGATCGACACGACGATGATCACGATCAGGCTGAAGAGCAGCTTCCCGATCGAGATCGCCGCGCCCTCGAGGAAGTCCACCACCCGGTTCGTGTACTGACCGACGTCGCGGCGGCGGATGTCGCGCACGAGCCGGTGTCCGCGCTCCTGGACGTCGATCCCGCTGAGCCGGTGGGTGTCGAGCCAGTGCTGGAGGCGGTCGACATCGCGGTCGGCGTCGACCTCCCGGGTTCGTCCGTTTACGTCCGTAAAGTAGGAATCCACGCGTTCCGCTGCCGTCTTCGTCTCGTTGACGACGACGGTCCCCAGAGCTCCGATGACGATCACCAGCGTCACGGCGAACAACCCGTACACGAATGCGACTGCGAAGCCGCGCGGGAGTCGGGCTCTCTGCACGGTCCGGACGAGTGGGCTCAGGAGCAGCCCGATCAGGAGGGCGACCAGGAACAGGAAGATCACGTGACGGACCGCCCCCGCCACCACCCAGAGCAAGAGCAGCGTCAAGGGCAGCCCGACCAGCTGGATCCAGCGCGGGACCTCGATCTTCACCGCCCGGGCGGGCATGCGAGTGATCGTAGCGCCGTGGTCGTACCTCTTCGGCCACCCAGCTGGGACTGGGACTGGGCTGAGGACGGGAATCTCGCTCTCGACCTCTTCTCCGAGCCGGTTCGCCGGTTGAAGAACCCGACCCCGTTCGTTACGGTGCCGCGGATGCCGGCCCCCGCCCGCCGAGCGCCCGCGGCAAGATCCCGCGTGCGGCGCAAGCCTGTGCCCCATCGCGGGCGGCGTCTCATCGTCCTCGCGGTCGTAGCCGGCGTCCTCCTCGGAACGCTCCTGATGACCGCTTTCAGCCAGGGCGCGACGCGTGAGACGTCGCAGGCGCTCCCACAACCTGCCAGCCGCCTGCTGCCCCTCGGCCCCCCAACCCCCCTCACCGTGGCGATCCACAACGGATTGCGGATCCAGCTCCCCGTGTCGCAGCGCCGCGTGACGGCAATCGGCTACCACTCCTCCGGGACCGGCGCACTGCCGTTGAGCCCGCTGGGACGCCAGGGCAACGAAGGTGCGCTCGCGCGCCTGGCGCACAAGATCTTCGGCGGAGGCGGGGGAGGCTTCGTCTACTACCAGCTGAGCGGCGGCGAGACCGCGGAGCTCAACGTCGGGGCCGCGGCGGGGACGGAGGTCTACGCGCCCGTCGACGGGACGATCGTCGGCATCTCCGACTTCATCCTCAACGGCCGCCGGTACGGATCACGGATCGACATCCAGCCGTCGGCGGCGCCGTCGCTCGTCGTGTCGCTCACGCATCTCGATCCGGACGTGGCGCTGAGCGTGGGCTCGACCATCTCAGCGTCGACCACGAAGATCGGCCGGATCGTCGACCTGTCCGGTGTCGAGAAGCAGGCCCTCGCGCACTTCACGCAGGACGCCGGAAACCACGTGGCAGTCGAGCTCCGTCCCGCGGCGACGTTGACACTCCCGTAGACGCGCGGCGAACGCATCGCGCGGGAGAGAATCGAGGGGCATGAAGATCCTCTTCATCGCGGACGTCGTCGGGGTCCCCGGGCGCCGAGCCATCGAGGAGAAGCTCCAGGGATTGCGTGACGAGCTCGGCGCCGACATCTGCATCCTCAACGGCGAGAACCTCGCCGACGGCGTCGGGATCACGCCGAAGCTCGCGGATCGCATGCTCGCGTCGGGCGCCGACGTCATCACACTCGGCAACCACGTCTGGCGCCGCGGCGAGATCGTGCCGTATCTGAAGGAGAGCGACCGCATCGTGAGGCCGGCGAACCTCTCGCACCGCGCGCCCGGGAAAGGGCTCACGTACGTCGCCGCCGACGACGGGACCGAGGTCGCCGTCATCAACGTGCTCGGTGCGCTCTTCATCGGACCGCCGGTCGGCCCGTTCGAGGTGCTCGAAGACCTCGTCGAGCAGGCGTCCAAGCGGACGCCCGTGATCGTCATCGACTTCCATGGGGAGGCGACGAGCGAGAAAGTCGCCGCCACCCACCTGCTGGACGGAAAGGCGACTGCAGTGATCGGCACGCACACGCACGTCCAGACGAATGACGCGCGCGTGACCCGTGGCGGGACGGCCTCGATCACCGACGCCGGAATGACCGGTCCTCACGACTCGGTGATCGGCGTGCAGCCGGAGCTGGCCGTGCGCCAGATGCGGACGGGCATGCCGGTTCGCTTCGAGACCGCTTCCGGGGACGTGCGCGTCGAGGGTGTCCTCGTCGAGTGCGGCGCCGACGGGCGCGCGACGAGCTGCACCTCGGTTCGCGTCCCGGTCCCGTGAGCGCACCGCCGATCCGCTACGCGACGAACGGCGACGTTCACCTCGCGTACCGGATCATGGGCGACGGCCCGCTCGACGTCGTCTGGGTCGCCGGCGCGTTGACCAACCTCGACGTCCTCTGGGAAATGCCCGACCACCGCCGGTTCGCGGAGCGCCTCGCCTCCTTCTCGCGGCTGATCCAGTTCGACAAGCGCGGCATGGGGCTCTCGGACCGTGCCCGCTTCGGCACGCTCGAGGAGCGCATGGACGACGTCCGCGCGATCATGGACGCGGTCGGTTCGGAGAATGCCGCGTTCATCGGCGTCTCCGAGGGCGGGCCGATGTCGATCCTGTTCGCGGCGACGTATCCGGAGCGCACGCGGGCGCTCGTGCTCTGCGGCGCCGAGGTGAAGGAGGAGACGACGGACGACTGGCCGTGGGGCGAGTCGACGCGGACCGACTTCGAGCAGGCCATGGACATCGACCAGATCGTCTCGGCCTGGGGAGCAGGCGGCGTCGTCGCCTACGTCGCCCCTAGCCTGGCGGACGACGAGGCCGCGCGCGCGCAGTGGGGTCGTCTCCAGGTGCAGTCGGCGAGCCCACACGACGCGATCGCATTCATGCGCATGGCGTTCGACATCGACGTGCGCCACGTCGTCCCGTCGGTAGCGGCGCCCACGCTCATCCTCCACCGCACCGACGACAACGTGTGCAACGTCGGAAATGCACGGTGGCTCCACCGCAACATCGAGGGTTCGCGCTACCTCGAGCTGCCCGGCGCAGACCACGTCCCGTGGGTCGACGGCGACGAGTTCCTGGACGAGATCCAGGAGTTCCTCACCGGCGTGCGCGAGCCGGCCGAGCCGGAACGAATGCTCGCCACCGTTCTCTTCACCGACATCGTCGGCTCGACCGACCACGCGCTCGAGCTCGGCGACCGCCGGTGGCGCGACAAGCTCGAGCAGCACAACGCGGTCATCCGCCGCGCGCTGGCGCGCTACCGGGGACGCGAGATCGACACCGCGGGCGACGGCTTCTTCGCCACCTTCGACGGGCCTGCCCGCGCGATCCGCTGCGCGCGATCCGTCGTCGACGAGGTTCGCGGGCTCGGCCTCGAGGTGCGCGCAGGGCTCCACACCGGCGAGTGCGAGCTCGCAGGCGATGCCGTGCGCGGCATCGCCGTCCACACGGGCGCGCGCGTCTCCTCGCTGGCGGGCCCGAGCGAAGTCCTCGTATCGAGCACGGTGCGCGATCTCGTCGCGGGTTCGGGAATCGAGTTCACCGACCGCGGCGCACACGCGCTCAAGGGGATTCCGGGTGAATGGCGTCTCTACGCAGTGACGTGACGAGCACGACCGTAAAGTGGCGCTCGCGCTCGACCCAAATCATCTGCACCTGCCCCGTTGAAACATCGCTACGGAGCGACCGCCGACGCCAGGACGAGGCGCAGGTCGAGAACAAGCGATCCCCGCTTCACAAACGCGCCCCACTCCGCCACGACATCGCGTGCGAATTCACGTCGCTCTGTCTCGTTGACGTCGGAGAGGACCGCGCCGAGCGGCGTGCCGGTGACGTACTGCCATAGGAAGTCATGGGGAGCTGGAAGTCTGAGGACCTTCTCGCTGATGGTGACGGAGATGTCCGCGAAGCCGGCCTGGTCGAGCAGCTCCTCGAGCTCCTCATCGCCGAGTGAGAACACCTGGTGTACGAACCCGGCGGCATTGGGCTGGCCATGAGTGTGGAGCTGCTCGGCGAGGATTGTGAAGAGGGAAGGAATGGGCGAAGGGACACTGGCCACGAAGCGTCCTCGAGCGCGCAAGACGCGGCGTGCCTCGCTGAGGGCGAGCAGCTTGTCCGAGAAGAACTGCAGCCCCATTTGGCAGAGGATCGTGTCGAAGGCAGACTCCGCGAACGGCAACGCTTCGGCGCTGGCGTGATGCCAGCTGATCGCAGGGCTCGATCCAATCGAACGGGCGACCTCAATCATGCCGGGGTTCACGTCTAGGGCCTCTACCGTCTCCGTGCCCAGACGCTCGACCGCCACCCTCGAAACGACACCGGAGCCGCACGCGAGATCGAGCACGCGATCTCCGGGTGTCAACGCGACTCCATCAACGAGATCGATCGCGAGTGGCGCGGCGACGGCGGGTACGAAGTAGCGCTGGTAGTTGCTGGGAGCCGCTCCTCCGTAGCTCTCGAATGATGGCGGCAGTCGGTCTGAAGAGCCGTTCGCAGTCCGCACCACACTCATTTCCCCTCCTTTCGACACGCGTAACGTAACCTGTAACGTAACACGTACCGATAAGATGTCAAGGTGGGACGGCCACGAGAGCACGACGAGGAGACGCGCGCGGCGCTCCGTGCGGCAACGGAGAGAATCGTCGCCGAGTCCGGCATAGGAGCATTCTCGGTTCGAGCCGTCGCTCGTGAGGTCGGCACCACGACGCGTGCCGTCTACAGCCTCTTCGGATCGAAGGAAGGGTTGCTCGTCGACGCACTCGCACAGGGCGCATTCGAGTTCCTAGCGGACGGGATCGATGAGTTGCCCGAGACGGACGACGCGGTCGCGGACCTCGTATCCGTTGGCGTGCCGGTCTTTCGATCGCTTGTTCTAGAGCATCCCGCTCTCTATCGGATCGCGTTTCAGCGCATCGCACCGAGCTTCCCTGCCGGACCCGAGGTGGTCAGGGCGCGCGAGCGGGCGCTCGCCTGCCTGCTCGGGAAGGTCGAGCGGCTTGCAAAAGCCGATCTCCTCGGGGGTAAGTCTGTGTTCGAGGCGGCTGTCGAGTTCAACGCGATGCTGGAAGGGCTGGCGAATGCGGAGCTACGCGGCACGATCCTTCGGATTCTCCCGGCGGGTGACGAGGAGCGCACGTGGCGCGACGCGCTGACCACCGTGGCACGTGGATTCCGAGCGGCGGGACCTGAAGCAGCCGCTCTGTAACCGCACCCCGCTTCGCTACGTGACCAACGGGCCATCCATCTCGGGCCTTGAATCGAGTTCGCCGCGCGGCGCACACGAGCTCAAGGGGATTCCGGGTGAATGGCGTCTCTACGCAGTGACGTGACGAGCACGACCGTCAGCGCGACGAGAACGAGGTCGCGCGCAAGGAGAAGCCACGACAGCCCCTCCTCGAAGTCGTTCGCCAGCCTGAAGTAGCGGAACGGAAACCACAGCTGCGTCAGGACGAGCGCGAGCAGCAGCAGCCCGCTCGCCCACAGCCCACGGCGACCGCGGACGAGCGGCACCACCGGAATGAGCCAGATGAGGAACTGCGGCGAGAGCACCTTGCCGAACGCGACGAAGGCGCAGACCGCGGCCGCGGAGGAGCGGACGAGCGAGTCGCGGCTCCCGGCGCCACGCGCGAAGCTGACCCAGATCCAGGCGAAGAGGCACGCCTGGACAACGGTCGAGATCACTGCGAGCACGCCGGCGGCACTTCCGGCGAGGTTCTGCGAGCCGTGGCTCGTCTCGCCCGCCACGCCGGTTCCGAACACGTTGTGCGCGGCGAGGAGCACCGCGGACCCGAGGCTCTCCACCTGCAACGGCCGCCCGAGTTGGACGCTGACGCTGTGCCAGACGCCGCCCGGCGAGAGGATGAAGAACGGGAGGAAGAACGCGGCGGCGACCACAACGACGATCCCAAGACAGTTGAGCGCCTCCCTGCGCCCTGCGCGCTTCCACGCGTACGCCACGCCGAGCGGCACGAGCACGACGGGATAGAGCTTCGTCGCGATGCCGAGACCGAGCAGCGCGTGGCCGCCACGTAACCGTCCGGTCACGAGCGCCGCAAGCGCGGCGACGACGATCGCGGCCGGCCAAAGGTCGAACCGGCTGAGGATGACCGAGCCGAGCGCCAGCGGCGCGAGCGCGGCGAACACGAGCGCGGCCCAGACGCCCGGCAACGGACGGCGCAGCGAGGCGAGCACGACGGCCATCGCCGCGAGAGCGGCGGCGCCGCAGAGCCACATCAGCGTCTCGAAGGTGCGGCGGAAACCCGCAGTGACGTTCTGCCCGCTCCCCGGCTCGGCGAGACCGGGGAGGGCGAACATCGGCAACGCGCCGGGCGGGTACTCGAGATCGAAGTCGCGGTAGGGCACCTCTCCGTCCGCGATCGCGTTGCCGTAGCGCTGGTACACCGGCGTGTCGAGAATCTGCTTGTGCGCATAGAAGCCGACGTGAAGCAGCGTCCACGTGCCGACGAACAGCGCGATCGCCACGAATGCCGCCGTCGTGACGGAGCGGTCAGAGAACAGGGTCGCGCTCCGCGCGGGCGGTGCCGGCGAGGACCGCGAACGCGACGAAGGGGAAGAACCACGGAATGTAGAGGTAGAACCAGTGCGTCAGCACGACCTCGAACCCGACCAGGAGCGCACCGGTCAGCGCGGCGAGCTGCAACGGGCTCTTCATGCGCGGCACGAAGGCGACCGCGATCGCACCGACCACGAGCAGTCCTTCGAGCACCCACTGCACGACATGGAGGTCCGGGATCCCTCGCGCGTGGTATTGCGACCAGTCCCAGAGCGAGAAGGGGGACTCGCGCGTGATCTGCGTCTTGAGCGTGCGGTCGTAGAAGGTCTCCGCCGCCTGGATCGGATGCGCGTCGAGAAGCAGCACCGAGAAGGCGACGAGCGTCGCGACCCCAAAACCCGCGGCGAAGGCGAGGGCAGGTCGCGGCCGGCGCACCGGACCCGGGTACGTCAGCCAGAGCGGCGCCACCACCAGCGTGGCGAACTTCGTCCAGCCCGAGAGCGCGACAAGCGCACCGCGTAACCACGGCGACGTCGAGGCCAGGAACCCGTAGATCAGGAACACGGGGACGATCGCATCGTTCGTGTTCGACATCGCGACGTACTGCGTGAACGGGTATGCGGCCCACGCGAACGCGAGGGCCGAGCCTAACCACGGCCCACCGAAGCGCAGGCCGACGAGACCCATCCCGATCAGGCAGAGGAGGTCGAAGATCACCGTCGTCAGCTTCACGGCCGGGAGCTTGTCCCACTTTCCGGACCAACCCTTGATCCAGTAGCCCGGGAGATACGCGGCGTACGCGACGGGACCGTAGGTGTCGCCGAGCGGGTTCGCGGACTCGCATCGCCCGTTGTCCTGGATGCGGTCGCGGATCTCTCCCGCCGAGTCCGCCGGGCCGCACGCCTTGAGGTCGTCCTCGCGCGGGAAGTTGCCGTAGGGGACGACTCCGTGCGCGATCCGGTCCGCCCCGATCACGCCGGCGTAGCCAACGTCGATGACGTTCGCCCCGCCGCGGTAGTCCAGTCCGATGCGAAAGCCGGCGAGGAAGACGGCCGCGCAGAGGAGGACCATCGCCGGCCAGATCGGCCGGCCGCGCCGAGCGGGGCGTCCGCGAAACCCGATCCAGATGCAGCGTCCGAGGAGATACACGAGCGGGATGTACGCGATCGGCACACTCGTGAAGATGTGGCCGCGGTTGAAGTACAGAAGCGACACCGAGAACGAGAGCAGCATGAGCAGGTCGAGGTTGAGCACGGACCACGGCCGACGGAAGTCGCACAGCCCGACGAAGAAGATGACGCAGAAGGCGAGCCAGTACGAGAGGCTGTTGATCTTCCTGCCGCCGAACGCGCCGTCGTAGCCGCGCGCCATCTTCCACGCGACCTGAGGACCGGTCCAGGCCTCGAGCACGATGCCTGTCCGGTCGTCGACCTTGCCGGTCGCTATCTGGCCCGCGTCGGTGTCGCCGCTCTTCCACCAGGCGTTGACCGTCCAGCAGCCGCCGACGGTCCCCGCCGGGCACTTCGACGTGAGCGGCTCGTACGACGCGTCGGTGATGCGGCCCTTGCGCGGGTAGCGGGAGAGCCAGTCGGCAACCTTGTCGTCCCTCAGGAAGATCGCCGTCGCCTTCGCCGGGTCGAGCTTCGCGACGTTGATGAGCTGCTGCGCCGGAGGCGGGGCCGCGAAGGCCGCGGGGGCGACGACGAGCGAGCACAGCGCCGCGGCGACGAGTCGACGCACGGCCCTCAGATTAGTGCCGTGCGCGAAAGGACCAGAGCTTGTTCCCGACGAAGTTCAGCGGGGTCACGAGCACGATCGCGATCGCCTGGGAGAGGATCTTCCCGACTCCGAGCTCGACGAGGATCGTGAGGATCACGAGGTTCCCGAGGTAGACGAGCACCGAGACGACCAGGAAGCGGAGGCCCTGGTAGGCGAAGTGCCCCCGGTGATGCCGGAACGTCCAGAGCCGGTTCCAGAGGTAGTTGTTCGTCACGGCGACGAGGAACGACCCGGTCGCGGCGACGCGGTAGTGGAGGTCGGCGCCGTCGAGCAGGGCGACGTAGACGAGAAGGTTCACGACGTAGCCCGTCGCGCCGACGACGCAGAACTTCACCAGCTGCTCCCAGTTGTGCCGCTGGCGAAGCGCGCTGCTGGTGCGGGCGCGAAGACCCGCTGTGAGTGCGGCGTCCCGCTGCTCCATAACCGCGGCGAGCCTAGCGGCTGGGCACGTCGGACGGCCGGAGAGAGCTACGCGGCCGTTCGGCGCCGGGGCGTGAAGCTGATGCTCGAGTCGAAGGGGACGCGCTGGAGGTCGCGGCCCGAGTCCACCGTGACGGCGCGCAGCGAGCCGTCCGTGGAGACCACCACGTCACGGCAGGTCCCCGAGGGCGGCCCCTCGCCGCTCCACGAGGCGTCCGCGGATCTCGCCCAGCGCGAGCGCACGTGCACGGTAGAAGGCCAGCTCGTCCTCCTCCAGCAGCACGAGCGGCGACGAGATGGCGATGTCGTTCGCGATCGACGCGGCCGGCAAGAGGCAGGAAGCGGTGGCTGCCGTCCCCGCAGAGCACGTCGAGACCGACGACTCGCAAGCCGTGGCGATCGAGGAGGAGGTCGACCGGACGGCCGAGCAGGAGCCCGTGCAGGCGGACCGGCATCGCGAGCAGCTCGCTGCCCGAGAGCTCCTTCAAAACCCCTCTTCCCCCACGAGCGGCACGAACCGACACGCTACCGATCGGAGCACGGCCGGCCCCTCCGGGCTCCGGACGACGACCTCCAGCCGCTGGACGCCCCCATGGCCGACCGGGATGACGAGGCGACCGCCGGGTTCCAGCTGCTCGTAGAGGGTGCGGGGAAGCTCCGGCGCCGCGGCGGCGACGGCGATTGCGTCGAACGGCGCCCGCTCGGGGAAGCCGCGCGTTCCGTCGCCGAGGTGGACGCGCACGCGCTCGTAGCCGGCCGCGTCGAGATTCGCCCGCGCGAGCTCGGCGAGCTCCGGGATCCGCTCGATCGTGTCGACCTCCTCCGCGATCTCCGCGAGCACGGCAGCCTGGTAGCCCGAGCCCGACCCGACGTCGAGCACGCGCTCGTCGCCGCGGAGTGAAAGCGCCTCGGCGATCCGCGCGACCATGTAGGGCTGCGAGATCGTCTGGCCCGCTGCCGATCGGCAGCGCAGCGTCGTCGTAGGCGCGGTCGCGGAGGGACTCCGCGACGAAGAGCTCGCGCGGTACGCGCTCCATCGCGGCGAGCACGCGCTCGTCCGCGACGTCACGGCCACGCAGCTGCCGCTCGACCATCGTGCTCCGGCGCTCGGCCGGGTCAGGCGGCGTGCGTGAGCGAACGCGCATACGGCAGGCGCCTCGACGCCGAAGTGGTCGAGCACCGCCGGTGCGACGTCGACGATCGAGTGCGGCTGCGCCTCGACGCCGATCGTCGAGCATCGGCACCTCCGAGTCGTCGCGGGTCAGCGACCCGTGGCTCCCGCCGCCGACGTGATGCCGGCCGGCGAGGTCGGCGAACTCGAAGCCCGGGCGCGGCCGAGACGAGCAGGTCGCCCGCGTTCGGGTTTCTCAGCGCGCGCCCAGGCACGGACGATGCCGTCGGGGTGGTCGAGGACGCTCTCGTCCCCGCTCGTGTGCCACTGCCCGTCGCGGAACGCGAAGCGAAGCTCCTCCGCCGTCGCGACGCGCGATCCCCTCGCCGTCCTCCAGGAAGAGGGTGACTTCCGCCGCGGGGACGTCGTCGAGCCGGAGAGCGAGGTCTCTCGCGTCGACCGCGCACCCCGGGAGGCGGTACAGCATCCCGGCACGGTTCGACGCGGTCACGAGCACGTGCTCGACGCCGGCGAACGGCGTCTCGAGCCGCGTCGGCTCGGTCACGTGCGTCTGCGCGTGGTCGGAGCAGAACACGACTGCGTAGCGCTCGAGGAACTCGTCCGGTCCGCCGGCGGCGTCGAGCAGCGCGCCGATCGCCGCGTCGCTGCGCTCGAGCGCTGCGAAGGTCCCGTCCGGCCCGAGCGCGTGCGAGGCGAAGTCGTAGTCCGGGAGGTAGTAGACGAGGAAGTCGAAGCCGTCTCGCGTGACGAGCCACCGCCCGACCGCCGCCGCGTAGCCGTCGATCGATGCCCTGCGCGCGCCCGAACACCGCGAGCCGCGCCCCGGTCGGATCCGACTCGAAGAGGTTGTAGAAGAAGAAGCGCTTCGGCCCGTACGCGGGGATCGTCAGCCCGGGCAGCGTCGGAAGGTGGCGCGTGCGGCCGCGGTAGCACGTGATGTTGATCGCCGCCGTGGTCAGGCCCGCGTCCTCGAGCGACTCGTAGAGCGTGACCGCGTCGTCGCCGAGATGGACCCGGTTCATGTTGATGACCGTGTCGAGGATCGAGCGCGCCATCCCGGCCGCGCGCAACGCCGCGAACGACGACCCGTACTCCACGACGCGCGCACGTTCGCGGTCGTACCAGACGAGGTGCGGAATGCGGTGGACGTCGGGATGGGCGCCGGTGGCGATCGAGGACAGGCAGACCGGCGTCAAGGACGGAAACGTCGACACGGCGCGGGAGTACCGACCCTGTTCCGCGAGAAACGTCAGCGCCGGCACGCGGTCGTCCCCGACCGCCGACTCGAACATCGACGGCGTCAGGCCGTCGATGACGATCAGGATGAGCTTCTTCATCAGTCCTTCGCGAGCGAGCGCAGCCCGGCGTAGCGCTCGGGAGCGCGCCGGCGGAGACGGGCCGCGAAGCCCGGGACGACTGCCGCGAGGAGGTACCCGACGACCGGGATCCAGGCGAGGGCCGCCAGGGCCAGCGCCGCAATGGCGACGAAGACGGCCGTCCCGAATCGCTGCCCGCCGCGACGCAGCGTGCCCGCGGCGACTTGCCCGCCGCCGACGGCGCCGAGGGCACCGCCGATCGCGCCGCCGATCGCCTCGCCCCACTCTCCGATCGCGAGGCCGATGCCGATCCCGGCGCCGACGGCGAGCACGAGCGCGACCCCGAGCCCGGCCCGCGAACCGGCGAGGAGCCCGGCGAGGAGCACGCCCGCGGCCACGCCCAGGCCGACGGCGACCCCGATCCAGTACCAGCTCCCCATCGCCGGGCCAGTGTAGTCCGAGGCGTTTGAACCGCGCCTTTGCAGGGAAAAGAAGCCGATCTCCGCTCCCCCCGCGGACTCGAACTCAGGAGGACACCGTCACGTGAGCACAGACGCACGGCCCCTGCTCGTCTTCTTCTGGTCGGAGCGCTCCGGCCCGGCACGCCGAATGGAGAGCCTGCTCGCCCACCTCGCGCGCAAGGAGCGCACCCGCCTCAAGGTCATGCGCATCGACGTCGACGGACAGCCGGAGCTGGCCGAGCGCTTCAAGGTCGCGGACGTCCCGACGCTCGTGCTCGTCAAGGGAAAGCGCGTCGTCGACCGCCTCGACGGCCGCGTCAGCGCGCCCAAGATCGAGTCGATGCTCGAGCCGCATCTCACGGCCGCTCGCCGCCTAAAACCGGTCCTCTTCACCCGTCGTATCCGGGGTGACGCCTCGGCGCCACTGCCCCGGCGCCGGGGCGCCCCTTCGAGAACGGGGCAGGCTAGGAGGGACAGGGATGAGACGAAAGGGCTTGTTTGCCGCGCTCGTCGTCGGCATCGCGGCGCTCGCCGTGGCCGCATTCGCGCTGGCAGGCGCCTCCGATGCGGGCTTCAAGAACCTCAACGCCCAGCTGATCAGCTACCAGGAGGTTCCGGCTGTCTCGAGCACCGGCACCGCCCGGTTCCGGGCGTCGCTCGCGAACAACGGCACCGCGATCAACTGGACGCTGAACTACCGCGACCTCGAGAGCGCGATCACGCAGTCGCACATCCACTTCGGACAGCGGAGCGTGAACGGCGGGATCTCGGTGTTCCTCTGCACGAATCTCGGCAACGGCCCAACGGGCACGCAGCTGTGCCCGGACTCTCCGGCGACGATCAGCGGCACGATCACGGCCGCCGACGTCTCGCCCGACATTCCGGCGACCGCCGGAGCGCGTGCACAGGGGATCAACACGGGTGAGTTCGCCGAGCTCGTGAAGGCCATCGCCGCCGGCAAGGCGTACGTGAACATCCACTCGACGTTCTGGCCGGGCGGAGAGATCCGCGCGCAACTGAACGACGACGGCAACAACTAGGCAACCCTCGTGGGCGCTCGGGCAGCCGGGCGCCCACCTCCTCAGCCGAGCTCGAGGCGGTGGATGACCGCGAGGCCGAAGTCGGCCGCGCGCGCGCCGTCCACGACGCGATGGTCGAACGTGACCGACACGTAGCCGGCCGACGCGACAACGACTTCGCCGCCGCGGACGACCGGACGAGGCGCGATCCGGCCGATGCTGAGGATCGCGACCTCCGGGTAGTTGACGAGCGGTGTCTGGAAGAGGCCGGCGAGCTTGCCGGCACTCGTAACGGTGAAGGTTGAGCCGCGTAGCTCCTCGGGCTTCAGCGTTCCGCCGCGCGCGCCCTCGGCGAGGCGCTCGACGTCGGCCTTGAGCTCCTCGACGGAGCGTGAGTCGCAGTCGCGCACGACCGGGACGACGAGCCCCTGGTCGGTCTGCACCGCAACGCCGATGTCGTAGCGGTCGAGGAAGACGATCTCGTCGCCCTCGAGCCGCGCGTTCAGCTCCGGGAACTCCGCGAGACACTCGGCGCACGCCTTCAGAACCGTGGGTACGAGCAGCTTGAGGTCGACCGCCGAGAAGTCGCACTCCTCCACCCAGGTCACTGCGGGGATCTCGCGATGCGCACGGCTCATGTGCTCGGCGATCACTCGTCGCACTCCGCGCAGCGGCTCACGACGTCCTTCCCCCAGGCCCGCGGCGCCACGCACGTCGTCCTCGGTGACGCGTCCCTTCGGTCCGGTGCCGGTGACCGAATCGAGGTCGACCCCGAGCTCCTGCGCGATCCTGCGCACGAGCGGGGTCGCCCGTCCCTTGCCTGCGGAGGCAGGAGGCGCCGCCGGAGGAGAGTCCGGCTTCCCGTCCGCGCCGTCCTCGCCGCCGATCACGACGAGCACCGTGCCGACGGGAACGACCTTTCCCTCCTCGACGAGGATCCGCGTGACGGTTCCCGCCGCCGGCGAGGGGATCTCGACCGTGGTCTTGTCGGTCTGGATCTCGACCAGCGGGTCGTCCTCGGCGACGTCCTGGCCCTCGGAGACGAGCCAGCGCGCGATCTCGCCCTCGGTCAGGCCCTCGCCGAGATCGGGGAGCTTGAACTCGTAGCTCACTGCCGTCCCATTCTTATCGCCTCGTGCGGCAGCACCGCGTGCGCGCCGAGCACGCCGTTCACGAGCTGCGTGATGCGCATGTCCACGACGAGACTCGCGAAGGCGAGCGCGTCGCTCCGGCCGAGACCTAGCTCGCGTCCCATGAGGTCGAGCATCCCGCCCAGCGCGAAGGCCGCCGCAGCGTCGAGATCCTCGTCGAAGCCGAAGCTGAGCCACGCCTCGGGCGTCCACGCAGCGGGCCACTCCAGCTCGAGATCGTCGCGAACGCTGAGCGTCAGCTCCGCGCGAGCGAGTGGGCACTCGATCGCCGTCCCCGAGGACTCGCCGTCGCCCTGGCGGCCGTGGCCGTCGCCGCCGGAGAAGCGCGCGCCGTCGACGGGGATCGGCAGGAAGAGCGTCGTGCCGGCGACGAGCTCCTTGCAGTCGATGTTGCCGCCACACCGGCGCGGCGGGCCCGTGCTGTGGACGCCGTCCTCGTCCGGCGGCATCCCGAGCACACCGAGGAACGGATCGAGCTCGACCTCCCGGCCCTCGGCGTCGCGCGCGACACCTGCCTCCGCGTCGATCGACCACTGCAGCTCGTGGTTCCCCGTGCCCTCACCCATTCCGATCCGGTCGTTGAGCGGGCTCTGCCAGCCGCCCGCGACGGTGAATCCGAAGTCGGCGGGCCGAACCGCATCGATCCGGACCGCGAGGGTCTGCCCCTTGCGCGCGCCGTGCACCTCGACGGGGCCGATGAGCGCATGCCCCGCGTCGAGCTCGTCGTCGCGCGGCTCGAACTTCTCGCCGAGAGCCACGTCCCATCCGGCGTTGGGGCAGGCGAAGGCGATGGTGTCGCCGGAGTCGATGGTCGCGATCGGCGGCAGGTCACGCGAGAAGTGCCCGTGCAGCGTCCGTCGCTCCAGTGGAAGCTCGTGAATCACGTGCGCGGCAACCCGATCCACGCATCACGCGGCGCGAGCAGCACTCGCAGGCCTCCACGCTGCCCTCCCTCCACGAACTCCCACAGCGACACGGCCTGCCACTCGGATGCGTCGAGATCGCGCGCGAGCTCCGCCGGGACATAGCCGGCCTGAACGCGGCGCGCCTCGTCCCAGACGGCGATTGCGTTGGGGTCGTGCTCGTTGTCGGGCTCCTCGACGAGCGCGAGCCGTTTGCCCGGCGCGAATGCGTCGTCCTGCAGCGCGTCCATCCGGTACGAGACTCCGGCGACCTTCGTCACGTGCACGCGCGGGTCGTCGTCACGGACGATCTCCTCCGTCGCTGCGTCACGGAGGCGATAGCCGTCACCTGCGCGCTCGAGCCAGAGCCGGACCCGCTCAGAACTCAAGGAGCCGGCGGACGGCGTCGGTGACACGCTCGACGGACGGCATATAGGCGTCCTCGATCTGCCAGTACGGGTACGGGACGTCATAGCCCGTCACGCGCAGCACCGGCCCGCGAAGGTCGAGAATCGCCTTCTCGGCGAGGATCGCGGCGAGCTCCGCCGCGAAACCGCACGTGCGCGGCGCCTCCTGGACGATCACGACTCGGCCCGTCTTCGCGGCCGATGCGAGCAGCGCGTCCTCGTCGAGCGGCTTGAGCGAGCGGATGTCGAGCACCTCGACCGACACGTCGTCGAGCTCGTCCGCGGCCTCCTCGCACAGCGGCACCATCGAGCCGTACGCGACGAGCGTCACGTCGTCGCCCTCGCGCGCCAGCCTCGCCTTGCCGAGAGGCACGACGTGCTCGCCCTCCGGCACCTCGCCCTTCATCGTCCGGTAGTGCAGCTTCGGCTCGAGGACGACGACCGGATCCGGATCGCGAATCGCCGCTGCGAGGATCCCCTTCGCATCCGCGGGCGTCGACGGGATCGCGACCTTCACCCCCGGCGTGTGCACGTAGTACGTCTCCGGCGAATCGTCGTGCAGCTCCGGGGCGCGCACGCCGCCGCCGTACGGCATTCGCACGACGAGCGGAAACTCCATCCTGCCGCCGGTCCGCCAGCGGTAGCGCCCGACGTGTGTGATCAGCTGGTCGAGGCACGGGTACGAGAACGCGTCGTACTGCATCTCGCAGACGGGACGCCAGCCGGCCATGCACAAGCCGACCGCTGCCCCGAGGATCCCCGCTTCGGCGAGCGGCGTGTCGAAGCACCGGTCGGGCCCGAAGCGGTCGCGTAGGCCGGCGGTCGCCCGAAAGACACCGCCGGCGCGACCGACGTCCTCGCCCATCACGAGAACGGACGCGTCACGCTCGAGCTCCACGTTGAAGCAGTCGTTGACAGCTTCGACAATGGAGAGTTCAGCCACGGATCCTCCTCAGCTCGTCGAGATCGGAGCCAAATGAGGAGGGCGGGTCGACGTAGGCGTGCGCGAAGAGCAGCTCCACGTCCGCCGGCTCCTCCGCCTCCGCGGCGGCGATCCCCGTGCGCATCACCTCGGCCGCCTCGGCCCGGATCGACTCGGCGAGATCGTCGTGGAGGATTCCCGCGCGCCGGAGATAGCCCTCGAACCGACCGAGGCACTCGCGCTTCCTCTCCTCCTCCACGCGCTCGAGGTCGATGTACGCCCGCGGGTCGTCGGCCGTCGCGTGCGGTGCGGCCCGGTATGACACCGCCTCGATGAAGGTCGGGCCTTCGCCCGCACGTGCGCGCGCGACTCCCTCGCGCGCCGCCTCGAAGCACGCGAGGACGTCCGTCCCGTCGACGCGCAGGCCGGGCATCCCGTAGCCGACTGCCTTGTCCGCGAGCGTCTCCGCCCGCGTCTGCGCCTCGACCGGCGTCGAGATCGCCCAGCCGTTGTTGTTGCAGAAGAGGATCAGCGGCGCGTTCGTGACGGCGGCGAAGTTCGCGCCCTCGTGGAACGCGCCCTCCGACGTCGCGCCGTCGCCGAAGAAGGCGATCGCGCACGCACTCTCGCCCTTGAGCTTCTTCCCCCACGCGAGCCCGGCCGCGTGCGGGACGTGCGTACCGATCGGGACGCAGATCGACGCGACCCGGTAGTCGGCCGGATTCCACCAGCCGGAGGGATGGCCTCGCCACCACGAGAGGATGGTCGCGGCGGGCATGCCGCGCAGGAGGCCGATCGCCGACTCGCGGTACGACGGGAAGACCCAGTCTTCGTCGGCGAGCGTGTGGAACGCACCCGCCTGCATCGCCTCGTGGTTCCAGAAGATCGCGTACGTCCCGATACGTCCCTGGCTGTGGTAGACGACGGAGCGCTCGTCGTACGTCCTGAGCAGGACCATCGAGCGGAAGAGCTCGAGCAGCTGCTGCTCGCCGAGCCCGTCGACCTCGCGATCACCGGCGCCGTCCGCGTCGCCGATCACGCGCCGCAGATCCCGCTCGGCAGGAAGAACCTGCGCCATAGCGGGCGAAGCCTACCCCGACGTCAGCGGCGGAGCAGCTCCATGAGCCACGCATCGAGGTCGGCCGTCGCCGACCCGTTGAGCTCGTGCTCCGCGTCGTACGTGCGCGCCTCCTTCGGCTGCGACGCCGCGCGGACGTACGCGTCCACGTCCTTCTTCGGCGAGACCGGGTCGCGCGTCCCGTTCTGGAAGAAGAGCGACACCGGCGCCGCGCGTCCGACGTAGTGCACCGGGTCGATGACGGAGTACGCACGGACGTAGGCGCGAAGCCGTTTCGCCGACAGCCGCCGACACGCACTGCTGATCGCGGTGCTCAGGTGCGCGCGGCCGGACTGGATCGCGGCGCCGCGGATGCGGTGGTCGACTCCGGCGAGGGCGGCGCTGACCGCAGAGCCGAAGCTGAAACCGACGGCGGCGACGCGCGACCCGTCCGCACCGCGGAGGGACGGCAGCAGGTCGAGCGCGCGGCGCCGGCCGACGACGTAGTTCGCGTAGGCGCGAACGTCCTGGGTCGCGCGACACGAGAGGAGGGACCCCGGAGGCGCGACGGTGAGGGAGGCGATGCCCTTCCGGGCGAGCCGGTCGGCGTCGGGCAGCTGGTCGCGCGCCGTGCCGCCGTAACCGGGGGAGAAGAGCACGACCGGCCACGGGCCCGAGCCCTGCGGGTGCGTCCAGTACGCGGTCTTGCGCCCGCGTCCCGCGTCGAACGAGAGCGACTGGCGAACGATGCCCCCGTTCGTCTCCTCGACACCGAGACGGGGGGCGAGTGGGCGGCGTTCTGTCATAGGTGAAGGCCGGATGCCTGGCCGTCGGCGCGGCGGCCGTCATGAAGAGCGCGCACAGGACGAGTGCGAGCTTCACTCCGACAGCTCCGCGCTCGCAGCGTCGAGCCAGGCGAGGCGCCCGGGGATGAGGTCGAGCCCGTAGCGCAACGTCAGGTACCCGTGCCGGCGCTCCGGCTTGTCGGCGATCTCGCGCGCGATCGCGCGGTACTCCTCCAGCTGCACGACCTGCGTCTCGCGGTAGGCCTCGAGCTGCGCGAGCAGCGCTGCACGCGGAACGAGCTCGGCGAAGAAGACCTTGAGGAGCATCTCGTCCCAGCTCCCGGGGAGCGCCGTCGCGAGCCAGTCGCTCACTGCCCGGCGGCCGGCGGCCGTCGCACGGTAGAGCTGCTTGTCGGGACGGCCCTGCTGGCGGACGAGCCGCCGCTTGGCGAGCCCGGCGTCGACCAGGCGCGGCAGGACGGCGTAGAGCTGGCTCTTCGCGGGCGACCACATGTGCGCCACGCTCGACTCCGCGCGCTTGAGCAGGTCGTAGCCCGACCGCTCGCCCTCGGCGAGGAGGCCGAGGACGACGCCTTCGGTCGTGGTCAACGCAGTAGTCCGTACCGGAATAGTCTGCACCGGACTATGAGACGCGCGGCGGTCGCGGAAGTTAGGCGGCCGGGAGCGGACGCCCGTGGTGCGCGGCGAGCGCGATGCGGTACGCCCGGTCGAGCTCGCCGCGGTAGTACTCGCCCGGTTCCTCCACGTCATCGGGTCGCGTCCGGCTGCCGAAGACGATGGTGAGAGGCCGGAGCATGAACGGCGACGGACGGCTGGGACCGTAGATCCCGGCGGTGACGATGTCGACGCCGGCGCGGCGGGCGATGCCGACGAGCTCCTCCTTGATCGGCGCGATGTTGCCGCCGTAGGTCCGCAGGCCCTCGGCGAAGATCCCGACGGAGCCGCCGGCGCGGAAGCGGGCCATCGCCTCGATCAGCGAGCTGCGGTTCGAGCTCTCGCCGGTGCGGTCGATGGCGATCGCGCCGAGATCCCGGAGGATTGTCCCGACCACGGGCATGTCGTCGAGCTCCTTCTTGGCGAAAAGGCTGAGCGGCACCCCGGTCCGGCGGTAGTACGCGTAGCCGAGCACGTGCGCGTCGTGGGAGTTCTGGTGCGTCGCGAGGATCAACACCGGATCGTCGGGCGGGACGACCTCCATGCCCAGGCACGTCACGTTGGCGACGTTCAGCGCGTCGAGCGCCCGGATGAGCGAGACGACGGGCCGTTGCCGCGCCTCCACGGCCTCGAGCGTTGCACGAGCCGAGAGGACCTGCGCCCTCGGAATCCGCACTGCCCTCTGACTGTAGTCTCGGCCGCGCGCGCCGGCTACACGAGCACGGTCACGGCGCCGCGCTCGGCCTCGAAGACGACTTCCGTCACGTCGCCGAGGTCTTCCCCGTCCGCCTGCAGCGGCAGCGGGTGGTCGCAGTGGACGTCGATGCGGTCGAGATCGTGGCCGCGCAACGCGTTGCGGGCGGGACGCCCGGTCGCGAGCGCGTAGAGGAGCGGCGGCAACGTTCGGGGCGTCAGCGAGACGGGCGCGAGGAAGTCGAGGCCTCGGTCGAACATCGCGCCCGGCGAGGACTGGATCGCCAGCACCTTGAGGAAGGTGTACGGATTCACGTTCGAAACGAGGAGGAAGGCCGCGCGTCCGTGCCCTTCGACCTCCAGAACGGGCTCGAAGCGCCCGCGTTTCTCGAGGAGCATGCGCGTCAGCGCCGTCACGAACGCGAGGTCTCCCGGCCGCTTCCCGCCCGGGTCACGGCCGAGCTCGTCGACGCGGCGGACGGCCTCGGCGTCGACGCCCACGCCGGCGTTGAACGAGAAGCGGCGCCCGTTTACGCGCCCCGTCGAGATCGTCCGCGTCCGCCCCACCTCGAGGGCGTCCGCGAGCCGTGCGGACGCCTCGAGCGGGTCTCGCGGCAATCCGAGCGCGCGGGGCAGCACGCTCGTGCCACCACCCGGGACGAAGCCGAGCGGGAGGTCGTCGCGCTCGACGCCGTTCAGCACCTCGTTGAAGCCGCCGTCGCCGGAGAAGACGACGACCGCGTCGGCGTCCGACGACTCACGGGCCAGCTGCACCGCGTGCCCGGGGGCCTCGGTGCGCACGGTGCGGAGGTACGCGGAGCCCATCAACGCACGCTCGACTCCCGCGGTGTTCTCCTCGGTCACGCGGCTCGCGTGCGGATTGACGATGAGGACGACGCGCTTCACGGAGCCGGTGTCGCGTACCCGCGCATGCCGTCGAGCAACATGGCGTAGAAGCGATCGGCGAGCTCGTCCGTGTCCGCACCGGGACGCAGCCACGTGTACGCCCAGTTCGCCGCCGAGAGCGCGAGCAGCGTCGCCGTGGAGTCGTCGAGATCCGTGCGCAGCTCGCCGAGCTCGCGCCCTTCGCGGAAGAACGCCGTGAAGCGCTCCTCGTAGCGCCGGCGCTCGCCGACGAACTGCTCGCGGCGGTCGCCGTCGAGGTAGCGCCACTCGCGGATGAAGACCGTCGCCACGTCGAGCTGCTCCCCGATGACGCGAAGGTGCGCGCGAAGCGCGAGGCGGATCTTCTCCGTCGCCCGCGCCTCCTCCGGCACGCCGTCGAGGGCCGCATGGAAGGCAGTGGCCCCGTCGCGGGCCACCTCCCACAGCAGGTCGGCCTTCGACTCGATGTGCGCGTAGAGCGAGCCCTTCTGGACGCCCATGGCCTCCGCGAGGTCGCCGATGGACGTCCCGTGGTAGCCCTTCTCGGCAAAGAGCCGTGCGGCTTGGCGCGTGAGCTCCGACTTCCGTGTGGACATGCTGTAATAGACCCTAACGATCGTTAGGTAGGGAGACGACGAGCCCATGACAGACCAGGAATTCCTCGAATACGTCCAGTCCGGCGGCCAGGTCGAGACGACCGATGCGATGCCCGACGACTACCGGGCCAAGCTCATCAAGTTCATCGAGATGCACGGCAACTCCGAGCTCATGGGGGTCCTGCCCGAACGGGAGTGGATCCTCCGCGCCCCGACGCTCCAACGCAAGCTCGCGCTGACGGCCAAGGTGCAGGACGAGGTCGGCCACTCACAGCTCATCTACCGCGTGGTCGAGGATCTCGGCAAGCCGCGCGAGCAGTGCCTCGACGACCTCATCTCGGGCAAGGCGAAGTTCCACAACGTCTTCCACTACCCGACGAAGACCTGGGGCGACGTCGGCGTGATCGCGTGGCTCGTCGACGCAGCGGCGATCATCTCCCAGAAGGCGCTGCTCAAGTGCTCGTACGCGCCGTACGCGCGGATCATGAAGAAGATCTGCTGGGAGGAGTCGTTTCACATCCTCCACGGGCGCGACGTGATCCTCACGTTGATGAACGGCACCGACGACCAGCGCGAGCTCGTGCAGGAGGCCCTGAACCGTTGGTGGGGGCCGCTGATGCAGTTCCACGGGAACCCGATCTCCAAGGACGAGGATCCGATGTACATCTGGCGGATCAAGTCGCAGGGAAACGAGGAAGCGCGGCAGCAGTTCCTCGACGGCTACGTCCCGCAGATCTGGGAGCTCGGCCTGACCGTTCCCGACCCGAAGCTGCGGAAGAACGACGACGGCGTCTGGGAGTACACGGAGCCCGACTGGGACGAGCTGCGTCACGTCGTCACCGGCCACGGGCCGAAGACCGAGGACCGGCTCGACCTTCGTCGCATGGCACGCGAGAACTCCGCGTGGGTGCGCAACGTCCTGCTCGCGCAAGCGGCGTGATCTACGAAGTCTTCAGACAGGAGCGGAAAGGTCAGCCTCTGCAGCACGCCGGGTCGGTCGAGGCTGCCGACGACCACTTCGCCGACGTCTACGCGCGCGAGCAGTACGGACGGCGCGGCGAGTCGACCGCGCTGTGGGTCGTCGCGCGCTCGGCCGTGATCGAGATCGACGACTTCGTCGACGAGCTCAACCGCAACTACCACCGCGTCGACGGCTACCCGCTCAAGGAGAAGTTGAAGGAGGCGCGTGAACGAGCAGGAACAACAGCTGCTGCTCGAGATCGCTGACGACGAGCTGATCCTCGGCTGGCGCGACTCGGAGTGGACCGGGATCGCGCCGCTCCTCGAAGAGGACGTCGCCTTCTCCTCAATCGCGCAGAACGAGATCGGCCACGCGAGGGCGCTGTACGAGCTCGTCGCGCACGAGCGGGGGACGACCGCCGACGCGCTCGCCTTCGACCGCGCACCCGAGGAGTACCGCTGCTCGCGGATCGTCGAGCTGCGGCTGATGGACTGGGAAAAGACGATCGCGCGCCACGTCCTCTACGAGGAGGCGGACGCCGCACGGCTCGAGCGGCTGAAGGAGTCGGACGACGCGGAGATCGCCGGCCTCGCCGCCAAGATCGACCGCGAGGAGGCGTACCACCGCATGCACGCGGAGATGTGGCACGACCGGCTCAAGGACGAGCCGCGCTACACCGCCGCGGTCGACGAGCTCCGCCCGCTCCTCGACGAGCGGGACGGGCACTCGTCTGAGCTCGCCGAGCTGTGGGAGGAGATGACGATGGTCAGGCGCTCCCAGCCGGCCGGCACGACGTGGTGACGGCCGAGCAGGTCTGGGACGCGCTCGCCGAGATCCCGGACCCGGAGATTCCGGTGATCTCGCTCGTCGACCTCGGCGTCGTCCGCGACGTCGCCGTCGACGACGGCCGTGTCCGGGTGGACTTCACGCCGACGTTCCTCGGCTGCCCTGCCCTCGAGGTGATGCGCGACGCGATGGCTGAACGGATCCGCGGTCTCGGTGCCGAGCCCGAGATCAACGTCTGTCTCGACGACTCCTGGTCGACCGACCGGATCACGGCCGAGGGCCGGGAGAAGCTGCGCGCCTCGGGATTCGCGCCGCCGTCGCCGCGCGCGCCGGGGGGGCCGACGCTCGTGCAGCTCCAGAGCAACGCCCACCGGTGCCCCTATTGCGGCTCGACCGAGACGCGGCTCGAGAACATCTTCGGCCCGACCCCGTGCCGCTCGCTGCGCTACTGCACGTCCTGCCGGCAGCCGTTCGAGCAGTTCAAGACGATCTAGGGTGTCTTGAGCGAGAGGTGCAGCGCTAGCTGCGACCCGCGACGCCCTGCGCTGAGACTTGGCGGGGTGATGACAGGGTCGGTTTGCCGTGGAGCGAGCCGGCGGCTGCCCCGATTCCTTCTCGATCGCGATCGAGCGCGAGCGCGACATCGCGGTCGTCGCCGAGCGCCGCCTCGGTTGCGGTTGTGAGCAGGTCGAGCTGGAGGTCGAGGATCTCCATGCGATCGGGAGGCGCGACGGATTTGAGGTCGATCAGCGCCGCCTTCAGCCGCCGCGTCACCTGCGGCGACCCGGCCCCGGCCAGACGGATCTCGTCGAACGCGAGATGCACGTAGGCCTCCCAGCTCATCGTCCTCACGATCAACCGAACTCGTCCCGCGTGGTCGCGGTGGCGGCCGTCGGGGAAGGGCCGTGGGGCGAGCTGTCTCAGGATGTCGTGCAGCCGGTCGATCGCCTGCACAGCAGTTGTCGGATCCTGGAAGGGGGAGTCGGCGAGCGAGCGCTCCGCAATGTCGACGAGCAGACGGACGCCGTAGGCGACGTCCTCGTCGAGCGTCGGCTCCAAGCTGACGATCAGCGCCCCGCGCACCACGTCTTCATCCACGGCAGCTGTCCCATCGTGAACGCGGAAGAGGGGGCCGCCGGCCGGCACGAACTCGCCCAGGGCGGGAACGAGCTCGAGCAGGCAGTCCGCCCGTGCTCCTTCCTCGACCAGCTGCTCGTAGCCGATCCCCGTGATCACGCCCGACTCGGCCGCGCAGACAACTGGAACACCGTTCGCGTCGGGGTTGGGCGCGGACCCCTTTTCCGGGTATCGACGGTCGAGAAGCGTCCGCGTCTCGTCACCGACGAGCTCGATCAGCGCCGAGACGCGGAGCGCCTGGCCGATGTGGTGGACGTAGATCACGAGCACGGCGATGCTGACGAGAACCAGAGTGAAGGCCGTGACGACCGCGACACCCGGGACGTTGCCCGTGCTGTCCCCGTTGATCGTCACCTCACGGAGCGCCAGGATGGCGTGGACGAAGGTGGCGACGAAGAGGCCGATCGCAAGCTGGCTCGGCTTGTCGCGCAGGATGCGCTGGACGATGCGAGGGGAGAACTGGCCCATCGCGAGCTGGACGACCACCATCGTGATCGTGAGCACGAGCGCGGTCAGACTCACCATCGAGGCGGCGACGGTTGAAAGGATGTAGGCCGCCGCATCCGGCCCGCCGACGACACTCGTCGGAATCGCCTTGTAGTCGAAGTAGCGGTCTACGGCGATCGTCGCGAACGAGAGGGCCGCGCCGACGAGCACGCAGAGCACTGGAATGAACCAGAGGCTCGACTTGAGATGGATGAGCAGTTTGCGAAGCCTCATGGAGGTGCAACGTGTCCCCCGTGAAACCGTTGCTGAAACTGAACCCGATTGGATCCACGGTCTCCGGTTGGAAGAACAGCCCTAGCGGCTTTCTTCCCACGCACGCGACCCGCGTGTAACCGCGCGTCTCAACCAGGAGATACTGGCGACGGCGCGACCCCGCGCCGCCACGATGACGACCGACGACGAGCATCCGCGGCGACCAGCGCCACGGGAGAACGAGAAGGCGTACGGGAGCGCCCCCGCGTTCCGTCCGGCGAAGCGCGAGCCGCTGCTCGTCCGAACGGTTCCGGTTGCCAAGGAGGTGCCGCGGTATCGGCTTGGCAGTGCTCGCCGCGACCTGCTGGCCGGGGTCACGGTGACCGCACTGGCGCTTCCTTCGGCGATGGCCTACGGCGAGCTGGCCGGGCTCTCGCCGGTCAACGGCCTCTACGGGCTGCTCGGCCCGACGCTCGCCTACGTGCTGCTTGGCTCCTCCTTGCGGTTGGTAATCGGACCGGAGGGCTCGGTCTCGACGCTCGTGGCGGCCGCCGTGCTGCCTCTTGCCGTCGCCGGGAGCGGGGATGCAGCCGAGCTCGCGTCGATGCTCGCTCTACTCGTTGCCGTCTGCTTCCTGCTCGCCCGGGTGCTTCGGCTCGGCTGGGTCGCCGACTACCTCTCGCGCCCGGTGCTGATCGGCTACCTGCACGGGGTCGCGGTGGTGCTCGTGATCTCGCAGCTCGGCAAGCTGCTCGGGGTTCCGGTCGAGGCGACCGAGCCGCTGCAGCGGCTATGGGAGGTGGCACGAGAGTTGGACGACGTGAGCGGAGCCACGGCCGCGCTGAGCGCCGTCACACTCGCCGCCCTGCTCCTCCTGCGCCGCCTCATTCCTGCGCTCCCCGGCGCGCTGCTCGTGGTCCTGGGGGCGATCGCCGCCTCGTGGGCATTCGACTTCGCTGCGCACGGAATCGCGACGGTCGGCCCGGTTCCCAGCGGCCTGCCACGTCCGACCCTCCCGACGCCGCCAGTCGCCGACATCGTCCGGCTGCTGCCGGCGGCGCTCGGTGTCTTCCTCGTCTCCTTCGCCGACGAGATCCTGACGGCGCGTGCCTTCGCAGGCAAGCGGGGCGAGCACGTGGACGCCTCGCAGGAGCTGTTCGTGATGAGCGCAGCGAACGCGGCCGCCGGCTTCACACAGGCATTCTCGATCGGCGCGAGCGGCGCCCGCACGGGGGTGAACGAGGCGATGGGCGCGCGCACGCAGATCGCCGGGCTGTTCGCGGCCGGCACGGTCGTCGTGGTGCTGCTCTTCCTGACCGAGCCGGTGCAGTACCTGCCGAGCGCGGTGCTCGGCGCCGTGCTCATCTCGGTCGCGATCAACATCGTCGATCGTGCGCGCCTGGCGCACACTGGCCGCGATCGATCGGGTCGAGGTTGCGATCGCCGCCGTCACCGTCGTCTGCGTCGTCGTCTTCGGCGTGCTCGAGGCACTCGTCGTCGCGGTCGGGCTCTCGATCATCGACACGGTGCGTCGCAGCGCCCGTCCCTATGACGCGGTGCTCGGCTGGGTGCCGAGGCTCGAGGGCTACCGCGACGTCGCCCTGCACCCCTCGGCAGAGGTGACGCCGGGCATCGTCATCTACCGGCTCGACGACCGGCTCTTCTTCGCCAATGCCGGCTACGTCAAGGCCCGCGTGCGCGAAGCGATCCGGGCCGCGCCAACCGAGACCTCCTGGCTCGTGTTCGACGCCGAGGCGGTCAGCCACGTCGACTCGACCGGGATCGAGGCGCTCGGCGAGCTCGCCCGCGAGCTCCGCGACGAGCAGGTGACACTCGTGGTCGCACGCCTGCGCTCGCGCCTGCTCCCTGACTTCGAGTTGGCCGGGGCGGTCGAGGAGATCGGGCGTGACCGCTTCTACCCGAGCGTCAACCTGGCCGTCGCAGGCTGTGCGGCCGGGGCATAGAGCGACGTCGAGATCGCCGAGCCGAGCGACCCGCCAGTGTTAACCGGCGCGAACGGCTCAGTCTGTGCGAGGTGTATCGCTACCGGGCGAAGCGCTTTGGTGCGGCGGCGTCGTGACCCGTCCGGATGCAGAGGGCGCCGAGATCCATGCCGACTACGGGCTGGTAGAGCTGGCAGCCGATGACGGGCGGAGAAGAAGTCCTGGCTGGATTGGGTTGGCGAAGTTGATCCAGGGCACGATGTCTCGCGTGAGCGCCAGGTCGATCTTGGCGTAGGCCTGGGCGCGGAGGATGCCGGAGAGGCGTGAGGCGGCGCGGATCGCTCGGCTGAGCCTGGGGTCGTGGTAGTGGGTGACGTTGAACGCGTCGTCGGTTGCGAGTCCGTTGATGAACTCGCCGGGGTCGTTGTAGCTGGCGCCGTAGCCGTCGATGGCGATGTCCCAGGGCTCGTTCGGGCGGAATATGCGTGTCCAGAACGCGTCGCCGGGCATGCAGTGGACGTGGACGTCGATGCCGATCGCGGCGAGGTTGTTCTTGATGATCTGGGCTGCCCGCGGGCTGCCGCCCTCGAGGACGCAGTAGAGCTCGGCGTCGTGGTGGCCGCTGCCGGCGAGGCGTCGTGCGATGGCGAGGATCGGGGCCGAGCGGATAGACGTGGGCGTCGCGGTAGCCCGGGCATGCCGGGCGGTAGGCTCATCTGGGCGGGAGCCGCGGCGGTGGAGAAGCTGCCGCCGGTCGCCGCGAGGCGCGCTGCGGTCGACGGCGTAGCTGACCGCGCGGCGCATGCGCGCGCTCGCGAAGAGCGGACGCCTGGTGTTCAGGTCGAGGTAGTCGACTGCGAGCGTGCGGTTGACGAAGTAGCGCTGCCGCGCGCGGCGGGCGGCGGCGCTGTGCGCGCCGTAGAGGCGTTCGAGCCGCGCGCTTTCCCCGGCGGGGACGCCGCCGATCACGTAGTCGAGCTGTGACGCCTCGATCTGGGCGACCGGGTGTGAGGCGCCGACGATGATCTCGATCCGCTGCAGCCGGTGCGGGCGGTCGCCGTGGTAGTTGGGATTGCGGAGAAGGACGAAGCTCCGTCCCGGCGTCGCCGAGGCAACGTAGTACGGGCCTGCGGAGGGGAGTCGCTCCGGAGACGGGCCGGTTCGGCGTGTCGGTGGGTACGGCGCAGAACGAGCGAGACGGCGAGCCTGGCCGGCAGGTCCGGAGCGCGCGCGCGTCAGCTGAATCGTCAGCCGGTCGCCCTGCGCCTCGATGCCGGCGATGTGGCGGGCCTTGCCGGCGAAGTAGGCGGGGGCGCCGACGACGTCTGCGAGGAACATCTGAGCCGGGCGGAGCCTGTCGAGGGTCTCATGCGCGGGTCGACGCTGCGCTCGATCGTGTGCTTGAAGGTCTGCGCGGTGACCGGCTGGTTCGACGGCGGTGAGAAGCGCATGCCGGGCCGGATCGTGAACGTGTACGAGCGGCCGTCCTTGCTCACGGTCGGGAGCGGCGCGGGCAGCGTCGGGAACGAGGCGCAGACCTCCTGCGCCCGGCTCGTCGGGATAGTTGAGCAGCGTCGCGCAGGTTGCGTACACGACCTGGGCGCGCGGCGCCGTTGAACGCGACGGCAGGGTCGAGGGTGGTCCTGGCTATGAACGAGGGGACGCTCACGACGGCCGTTCCCCCGCTCGGCTGGAGCAGGCGCTGGTGTCTGGACGCTGGCCCAGACCTTGCCGCCGCCCACCGCCAACGCCTGCGGGCTTCCGCCGATCTCGACCTTCGCGGTGACCGGTTGCTGCGCTCGTCGATCCGGACGAGCTTGCCGTCCCCGCCGCTTGCCACCCAGACGCTGTCGCCGTCGGTCGCGATCGCGGTCGGAGTGCTCCCGACCGGGATCGTCGTGATCACCGAGCCGGTGGCCGGGTCGATCGACTTGACCGTGCCGTCGAGCGCGTTCGCGACCCAGACGGCGCGCTTCCCGACTGCGATCGCGGACGGCCCCCGGCCGACCGGGATCGGCGTGATCGCTCCCGAGGAATCGACGCGGACGACGAGGTTGGCCTCGCGGTAGGCAAGCCACGAGCTCCCGAACCCGAGCGCAGCCGCAGACGGAGCGGCGTTCGGGTCCAGCCGCCCGAGCGTGCGCCCGCTGCGCGCGTCGATCCGCGTCAGGAGACCCGTGCGCGGCGCGACCAGGAGGGTTTCGCCGCGCGCCGCTGAGCGAGCCGGTATCGCCCATCACGACGACGGGCAGCCGGCGCGCGCGCGAGACGGTGCCGAAGGTCGGGTTGATCCGCTCCAGCGTCAGGTAGGGGTCGGTCGGCCCGGAGCCAACGGCCCACAGCGCAGAGCCGGCAACCGCAAGGCTCTGCGCGGCGACGCCGAGCGGGATCGAGGCGGCGACCCGCCGCGATCCGGGCGAGATGCGCGAGACAGACCGGGAATCGGGAAAGGAGACCCAGACCGAGCCGGCGCCGTAGGCGATCGCTCCCGGCGGCGAGCTGACAGGCACCGAGCCGACAAGGCGCGCGTTCGCGGCGTCGACCACCGCGACCGCGTCGCCCCGAATGGGCGCGGCCGTGTGCGGGGCCTTTCTCGCGGCGACAGCGACAATCGTTGCCACCCCGGCGATGAAGACGACGGCAGCCGCAGCCGCCAGCCCCGTGCGCCTCCGCGGCGCCCGCGGTGGCGAATCCGCGGGAGCGCCGCCGTTCTCCGCGAACGTCTCGCTCGTCGGAGGCGGCGCCAACGCCGGGTCGTGGCGGAGGATCGCCTGTTCGAGCGCACGCAGCTCCGCGCCGGGCTCGATCCCGAACTCCTCGACGAGCGTCTGCCGGCCGTCGCGGTAGCGCGCAAGCGCGTCGGCCTGTCGACCGTCGCGGTAGAGGGCGAGCATCAGCTGCCCGAGCACCTGCTCGTCGAGCGGCTCGGCCGCGACGGCGCGCTCAAGATCGGGAATCAGCTCGTGGTGGCGACCGAGGGCGAGGGCCACGTCGACGCGCTCCGACCGGGCGGCGCGCCGCTCGTCGTCGAGCCTCGCCGCCGCCAGAGCGAGCGTCCCCCTCGAGCGCGACGTCGGAGAGCGCATCACCTCGCCAGAGGCCGAGCGCCTCGTCGAACGCCTTCAGCGCCTCGTCGAGCTCGTCCGCGGCGACCGCGGCGCGCGCAGTGTGGAGGAGCTCGGTGAAGCGTGCGGCGTCCACGTCGCACGCGTCACGCTCGACGATGTACCCGGGTGCGCGGGTGACGATGACCGAGGCGTCACCGAGCAGCGCCTCGGAGCCGCGACACGTACTCGTGGACCATGTGGCGCGCGCTCGACGGGCGCCCGCTCACCCCAGACCGAATCGATCAGCGTGTCGACCGACACGACCTCACCGAGGTGCAGGACGAGGACGCCGAGCAGCGCTCGCTCGCGGCGACTCGACAAGTCGACCTCTCGACCGTCGACCAGCGCCTCGAGCCGCCCAAGAATCCGAAGAGTGACCTTCGTCACGGTCGCAACAAGGATCGCACAGCCCGGAGCAGCGGCCTTCCAGCCGCAATTGAGCGCCGATGGAGCCTCGGTGGAGCGGCCCGGACTCACCATCCGGTCGATGCGCGCAATCCCAATGCATCGTCGGCACGGCACTCGCTGCGACCGCGCTCGGCTCGGCACCGGCGCTCGGAAGCGCGACCGCGGCGCCGGGCGCCTCCCCGGCCGCTGACTATTCCCTGGCGGTGACGCGCATCTGCGCGGGCGCGGTGCTCTTCGACCATTCGCATCGAATGAAGACACGAGCCGATGCGCTCGCGGTCGCCCGTGACATCCGGGCCTCGACCGCCCGACGTCTCGCCCGCGTCACAGCTCTTTCCGTCCCGCACCAGCTCCAGCGCACGAGCAGCCGTTGGATCTCGTCGCAACGCCGACTCGCGTCGCTCTATGCGCGAACGTGGGTGCGCATCCACGACGCAATCGACGCCGCTCGCACGCCGGCACAGCAGGCCACCCTGGTCGAACACCTTCAAAGGCTCGTGCATGCGCCCGACGCCCTGAAGCTGGCCGCCGGCCGCCTCGAGCTCGAGCTCCACGTCCCCGACTGCACGGGCGGAGGCTGAGATCCCGTCCGTCCGCCACGAACGGCTGACGCATACGGAGCTTTCGCCCGGCGACTAGCGCGCTGAAGCGCTTGCGGCTGCGAGACTGACGGCATGCGCAAGATCCTCGTCGGATATGACGGATCGGACGGCGGACGCCGTGCGCTCGACCGTACGATCGAGGAAGCGGAAAAGTCGCGTGCGCATGTCACCGTGGTGAGCGTCGAGGACCTTCCGCTCAACCTGGACGTGCCGCGCAACTTCGGCACGCTCGACGACTTCTCGCCGGACGAAGGCTCACCGCTCTCCCCCCCGCCCGACGTCGTCGCACACCTCACCGAGGCGCGCGACCGGCTCGCCAGGGCCGGCGTCGGCGCCGAGCTGACGTGGGGCGCCGGCCTGCCCGGCCAGGTGATCGTGGAGGCTGCCAAGCGGGCGAAAGCAGACGTCATCGTCGTCGGCGAGCATCATCATGGCTTCCTCGCCGGCCTCTTCGGCGCGGACGTGGGCGCAGAAGTCAAGCGCGAGGCCGGCTGCGACGTGATCCTCGCCTGAGCCGCATGCCCGAGAACTTCTTCGGAGAGCGCGTCGCCGAGCGGTACGACAACGACGAGTCCGAGATGTTCGACCCGGCCGTCATCGAGTCGACGGTCGACTTCCTCGCGGACCTGGCCGGTGACGGGGCTGCGCTCGAGCTCGCCATCGGGACGGGACGGATCGGGCTCCCGCTGGCGAACCGCGGCGTCCCGGTGCACGGCATCGACCTGTCGGAGGCGATGGTCGCGAAGCTGCGGGAGAAGCCCGGGGGCGACCAGATTCCCGTGACCATGGGAGACTTCGCGACCACGAAGGTCGACGGGGCGTTCTCGCTCGCCTACGTCGTCTTCAACACGATCAACAACCTGCGGACGCAGGACGCACAGGTCGCGTGCTTCGAGAACGTCGCAGCGCACCTCCGGCCCGGCGGCTGCTTCGTGATCGAGGTGGGGGTCCCGTCTCTCCAACGCCTTCCGCACGGCGAGACGTACCGGCCCTTCCACGTGAGCCCGACGCACATCGGGTTCGACGAGTTCGACGTGAAATCCCAGGGGCTCATCTCGCACCACTACTCGTTCCACGACGGCCAAGTCGTGGTCAACTCGGTCCCGTTTCGCTACGTCTGGCCCGCGGAGCTCGACCTCATGGCCCGGATTGCCGGCATGACGCTGCGCGAGCGCTGGAGCGACTGGAACCGCGAGCCGTTCACGAGCGACAGCAGGAAGCACGTCTCGGTCTGGGAGAAGCCGAAGGCCTAGCGACGCGTCTGAGGGATCTCCGCGACGAGCTCGCGCGCGAGGTTGTCGAGCATCGCCTTGACGTCGTCGTGCTGCTCGGGGTCCCAGCCGTCGAGCAGGTCTGAAAGACCTTCCCGCCGAGCTTCCAGAACGCGCGCGTAGACGAGCTCTCCCTCACCGGTGAGACTGCCGTCGGCGACGAGGCCACGCTCACGCAACGATGTGTGGGCAACGACGAGGAGCGGGCCGTCGAAATCAACCCTCGTGCCCTCGCCGAGTCGCACGAGGAGCCAGAGCTCGCCCGGCTCGAGGTCGACGGCGACGCGCTCGGCGAGCTGGTCGTACACCCGCCAGCGGTTCTCCCGACGCGCGAGCGTGGCGACGATGCGCTGGAGCTCGGGCAGCGACTCGGCCTCGCGCGGCATCGCGAAACTCTCCGCGACGCCCTCGGCGGCGGCGCTCTGCCGCAGCGGGACCTCGCGAAGCAGCCACGTGAGCAAGAAGGCGACGAACGACACGCCCGCGGCAAACAGGAACACCGGGTGCAGCGAGTCCGCGAACGCGCCGACGTAGAGCTCGTGGACGCGCGGCGGCAGGTGCGCTACCAGATCGGGATTGGCCGCCTTCGGAGGCCGAACGCCGGGCGGAAGCGCCGACGCGAGGTGCACCGCCAGCCTGTTGGTGAAGATCGCGCCGAACATCGCGACGCCGATCGATCCGCCGACCTGGCGGAAGAGCGTCGAGCCTGACGTCGCAACGCCGAGGAGCTCGTACGGCACCGCGTTCTGGGCGGCGAGAACGAGGACCTGCATGGTCATGCCGAGCCCAAGGCCGAGCACGACCATGTACACCGCCGTCTCCCAGGCCGGCACGGTCACGCCGACGTGCGACAGGAGATACATGGCGAGCGTCATCAGCGCCGTCCCGACGATGGGGAATGGCTTGTAGCGGCCGAAGCGGCTGATCAGCTGCCCGCTGCCGATCGACGTGACGAGCAGGCCGGCCATCATCGGCGTAAGCGCCAGACCGGACGCCGTCGGGCTATGCCCCTTGACGATCTGGAGGTAGAGCGGCAGATACGTGACTGCACCGAAGAGCGCGAAGCCGATGATGAAGCCGATCGCGCTTGTCACGGTGAACACGCGGTTGCGGAAGAGGTCGAGCGGCAGGACAGGCTCCGCGGCACGACGCTCGACAAAGACGAACGCGACGAGGAGCACGACCCCGAGCACGATCAGGGCGACCATCCTCGTCGAGTCCCACGCCCAGGTCGTTCCGCCGAGGCTCGTGAACAGGACGATCGCCGAGAGCCCGCCCGCGAGCAGGCTCACGCCGAGGTAGTCGACCCGGTGGCGGACGTGCCGAGCCTGCGTGTGGAAGGCAGCAGCGATGACCACGAGCGCGAGCCCGCCGACCGGAATGTTGATGTAGAAGATCCAGCGCCACGACCAGTTGTCGACGAAGAAGCCGCCGAGGAGCGGCCCGATGACGGTCGACACGCCGAAGACGGCGCCGAAGAAGCCCTGGTACTTCCCCCGGTCTCGTGGCGGGATGATGTCGCCGATCACCGCGATCGTCGTGACGATGAGCCCGCCGCCGCCGATGCCCTGGAGCGCACGGAACGCGATCAGCTCGCCCATGTTCTGCGCGAGGCCGCACAGAGCGGAGCCGACGAGGAAGATCACGATCGCCGTCTGCAGGACGATCTTGCGCCCGTAGATGTCCCCCAGCTTCCCGTAGACGGGCCCGACCACCGTCGAGGCGAGCAGGTAGGCGGTCACGACCCAGGAGAGGTGCTCGATCCCGCCTAGCTCTCCGACGATCGTCGGCAGCGCTGTCGCGACGATCGTCTGATCGAGCGACGCAAGCAGCAGGACGAGCATGAGCGCGCCGAAGATCAGGCGGACTCGCTGGTTCTGCTCGGCGGGAAAGGTCTCGCTCACGACGGCTTCATAGTGTCCACGCCGACGATGCTTCAGTTTGTATAGTGAGGCCCGTCCTCAACCGAAGGGGGAGACCATGAGCGTGACCGACGAACTGCTTGAGAACGCGAAGCGGTACGCGGAGAGCTTCGACAAGGGCGCGCTGCCACTCCCGCCTGCAAAGAAGGTCGCGGTGGTGGCATGCATGGACGCGCGTCTGAATCCTTTTGCGCTCCTCGGGCTGGCAGAGGGCGACGCGCACGTGATCAGGAACGCGGGAGGCGTCATCACCGACGACGAGATCCGTTCCCTCTCCATCTCGCAGCGGCTCCTCGGGACCGAGGAGATCATCCTCATCCACCACACGGACTGCGGGATGCTCACCTTCGCGGACGACGACTTCAGGCTCCATCTCCAACAGGAGACGGGCATCAAGCCCGAGTGGGCGGCAGAGGCGTTCCAGGATCTCGACGAGGACGTGCGACAGTCGATCGCTCGCATCAAGGCGAGCCCGTTCATCCCCCGCAAGGACTCGGTGCGCGGCTTCGTCTACGACGTCAAGAGCGGATCGCTCGACGAGGTGACCTGAGGCGGCGCAGCACATCGTCCTCCTGCGGGGCATCAACCTCGGCTCGCGGAACCGCGTCGCGATGCCGAAGCTCCGGGACGCGCTGACGGAGACCGGCTTCGAGGACGTCCGGACGTACCTCCAGAGCGGCAACGTCGTCCTCTCGTCGCCGGCGAGCCCGGAGCAGGTCACGCGGCGGTGCAGAAAGGTCGTCTCGGAGGCGTTCGGCCTCGACGTCGAGGTCGTGGCACGAAAGCGGGCCGATCTCGCGCGCATCGTCCGCGCCAACCCGCTCGGCGAAGTTGCGTCGGACCCGAAGAGATACCAGGTCAGCTTCCTCGCCTCGAAGCCGTCCGCCCGCCTCGTCGAGCGTCTCGAAGACTCACGCGCCGAGTCCGAGCGTCTCGCGGTCATCGGTCGCGAGATCTACGCGTGGCACCCCGCCGGCGTCGCACGTTCGAAGCTCTGGACGCTACTCGCCGGAAAGGACCTCGGCATCACCGCGACCGCGCGGAACTGGACGACCGTTACGAGCTTGCTCGAGCTGGCGAAGGAGCGGTAGAAGCCGGCGTTCCACCCGTCTGCTCGAGGCACCAGTTGAGCGCATCGTCCGCGACCGCCTCCCAGCCGTCCTGGCCGGGGAAGTGGCAGCGTCCCGGATACTCCTTGTGCTCGGTGGCGGACGGCGCCTTCTGCTGCTTCTTGAAGTTCGCGACGTTCACGGAAGGCGGGCAGATACGGTCCTCTGCACCCGTGATGAACAGGAGCGGGGCACGCTTCGGGTTCTCGTAGTCGACCTTCGTCACCGCGTTCGGATTGAAGTTGGCGTATGCGGCCTGGAAGAACGGGCGCGCCGAGCCGGGGATGTAGTAGCGCCGGTACACCTCGTCCGACTCCTCACGCGTGAGCGCGTTCGTGAAGCACCAGTGGAACTGGTCCTGCGCGAGCGGAACGTCGTTGCCCTTACCGAAGGGGTTACGCAGGGCCGGCAAGGCCGAGCGAAGCGTCGACAGCGGGAGCTTGAGGACGCCCTTCGGGGCGGCGGTGTCGAGCGCGACGCCGGCGGCGCCGAGGCCGCGGTCGAGCAGGAGCTGCGTGTGGAGGCCGCCGAAGGAGTGCCCGATGATGATCGGCGGACGATCGAGGTCGCGGATGATCTTCTCGTAGTGGTCGACGATGTCCGTGATCGAAAGACCGTGCAGCGGAGAGGGATCACGACGGAGCTCTTCGGGCTCGCGATCGAGCCCCGGCCAGGCGGGCGCGATCACGCGATGACCGCGGTCGGTGTAATGCTCGATCCAGTGCTCCCAGCTGAGCGGCGTCATCCACATGCCGTGGATGAGGACGATCGTCTCGCCACCAGTACCGGCCGAACCCGTCGCGCTCATCGCTGACCTCCTCGGTCGATCGTTTCGCAGCGTCGACTTTATGGCACAACCGACACCGCCTCGGCCTCACCCGCCTCGCGTGATCTCGGCCGCTGAGGCGCGCTGCCTTCCGCCTGCAAAGGTAGTGTCGAACTGGTGAAGGTCGAGATTCACTACTGCCCCGTCTGAAGCGGGTACGACGCACGGGCCGCGAGTCTCGCGGCCGAGTTGAACGAGCGGACGTCACATGACGCCGAGATCGTTTCCGGCGAGAAGAGCCAGTTCGACGTGATCGCAGACGGACGACTGATCTTCAGCAAGCAGGAGCAGCGCCGCTATCCCGACGCGGAGGAGATCATTCGAGCCCTGGGATAGGAAGCTGCAGCGCCGGCGCGGCCGGCGGCTCGAGCTGCGGATAGCGCGAGGTGAGCAGCAGGACGTACCCCTCCGTTTCGACTCCGTAACGCAGGCAGAACGTGCCGAGCTCCTGGAGCCCCACCGTCGTGCGCCCGAGCGCGAGCCCCACGAACCAGGATGCGATCCCGACACCCGCGAGGATGACGTTGAAGACGCTCGCGAGAACGGCGGCGGGCAGCGCCAGCAGGAGGCGGAAGAGGGTGACGAGACGCGGCTGCCGCTGGCGCGGCGGCACATCGATGCAAAACGGATGCTCCGCCGTGTGCAACGGATCCGGGTACGTCCCGGAGAGGAGGTAGAGCCAGGCGGTCGTCTGTCCCTGGTAGCGGAGGTACGCGCCGAGGAAGCGGTTGCAGAAACGCGGGACCCGTCCGGCCGCCAACGCGAGCACCCATGCCACCGGGAGAACCGGCACGACCAGAATCCCCCAGACCGAGAGCACGATGTAGTGGGGCACGAACAGGAGTGCGCGGAAGAGGACGACCATGCGCCGCCGCCGGAGCGGCTCGTCCGTCGTGACGCTGATTCGCCTCGTCGACACGGCCGCTACCGTAGTGCCCCGTGCGCCGCGCGTCCGCAGTCGTGCTCGTGCTTCTCGCTGTCGCCGGCTGCGGCGGCGAGGAGAGCACGAAGCCGCTGGCGAAGGCGGAGTTCGCACGCCAGGCGGACGCGATCTGCGCCAAGGGCAAGCGCGAGACGAGCGCGCTCGGGACGCCGGCGAACATGCAGGACCTCGCGAGCGTGGCGGAGAGGACGGCCGGCGTCCTCGACGACGCGCTCTCCGACCTCAGGAAGCTCCGGCCACGCCCGACCCAGCAGGACCTCGTGGATCAGTGGCTCTCCGCGACGGAGCAGTTGAAGGACGACGTCGCCGAGATCAGAGACCGCGCCCGCGACGACGACAGGACGGGCGTCCTCGCCGTCTCGAAACACGCACAGGAGCTCAACGACCGTGTGAACCGGCTCGGCACCGAGCTCGGCATGCGCGTCTGCAACACCGACTGATTGGGTTACGCGCCGCGGAACTGCGGCGGACGTTTCTCCAGGAACGCGGCAACTCCCTCGCGGAAGTCCTCCGTCTGCGTCGCGGCGGTCTGCAGCTGTGCCTCCCACTCGAGCTGCTGCTCGAGCGACGCGTTCGAGGCGCGATCGATGAGGCGTTTCGTCATCGCGATGCCGCGCGTCGGGAGGGAGGCAAGCCGTTCGGCCACCTCTGTCACGCGGCCTTCGAACTCGTCTGCGGGCGCGACGTCCGAGACCAGCCCCCACGCCAGCGCCTCGGCGGCGCTCAGCCTCCGCCCCGACGCGAGCCACTCGAACGCGCGGGCGGGACCGAGCAGGCGGGTCACGAAGTACGAGCCGCCCGAGTCGGGAATGAGGCCGATGTTGATGAACGCAGGTATGAACGTCGCCGCATCGGAGGCGACGCGCAGGTCGCAGGCACACGCAATCGACATCCCTGCCCCGGCCGCCGCTCCGTTCACCGCGGCGATCACCGGCTTCTCCAGTCCGCGGATGGCGAGCACGTTCGGGTGGTAGCTGGCGTGCAGTCGCTCGCCGATGTCCCCGGGCGCCTCGCGAAACTCCGTGAGGTCCTGGCCGACGCAGAATCCCCGACCCGCACCGGTGAGGACGACCGCGCGGACATCCGACGCGCGCGCGTCCTTCAACGCGGCGGCCAGCTCGCGGTGCATCTCCGCGGTGAAGGCGTTGAGAACGTCCGGACGATTCAGCGTGATCGTGAGGACCGCGCCCTCGCGGCTCGTCTCGACCTCGGCCATCGAGACGGACTTTCGCAGATCGACGCAGCCATCGACGCCGTTGCTAGCTTGGCCGCATGGCGCATCCGGAGCTCACGTTCATCTCGGACGAGGACGCGCTGGACGCCTACTCGCGCGCCGTGATCAACGTTGCCGAGCGGCTCACCCCCTCGGTTGCCAACGTCCGTCTCAGGCGCGGTGGCGGAAGTGCCGTCGTGATCACACCTGACGGCTTCATGCTCACCTCCGCCCACGTCGTCGCGCGAACCAGAGGCGGACGGGCCTCCTTTGTCGACGGGCGCGAGCTCCAGTTCGAGGTCGTAGGGTCAGACCCCCTCTCCGACCTCGCCGTCCTCAGGGCCGACGGTCCCGACCTCATCCCCGCAGAGCTCGGTGATGCGGAGCGCCTGAAGGTCGGCCAGCTCGTCGTCGCGATCGGAAACCCGCACGGCTTCACCGGCTCGGTGACCGCCGGCGTCGTCTCCGCGCTGGGCCGGTCGCTGCCCACGCGCTCCGGCGCGAACGTGCGGGTCGTCGACAACGTCATCCAGACGGACGCCGCGCTCAACCCTGGCAACTCGGGCGGCGCGCTCGCGGACGGAACCGGCCGTATCGTCGGCGTCAACACCGCCGTCGCCGGCGTCGGGCTCGGCCTCGCCGTCCCGATCAACGCCGCGACGCGCCGGATCATCGGCGCGCTGATGGCGGAGGGCCGCTTCCGCCGCGCCTACCTCGGCATCGCCGGCGGCCCGAGGCCACTCCCGCCACGCCTCGCACGCGAGCTCGGACGTCCGAGCGGCGTCGAGATCGTCGAGGTCGTGGAGGGCGGCCCGGCCGACCGCGCCGGCCTGAGGCCGGAGGACCTCATCGTCGAGCTCGACGGGACTCCGATCGCCGGCATGGACGAGCTCCAGCGCGTCGTCGTCAGCGAGCTCATCGGACGCGCCGTGCGCGCACGGATCGTCCGGGAGGGGAGCGAGCGCGAGATCGAGCTCGTCCCCGCAGAGCTCGAGGGCTAGCGCAACGTTATGGCCCGTTGCATCGTGCAGGCGAACGGCGCTCGCATCTGAAAGGGAGAGTCATCGTTACGCCCTTTCGGCGCCTCCCTCGTCTGGGCTCGTGTGCCCTGCCCTGAAGGCTTCAAGGAAGTAGTCGGTGTCCTCGTCCCGCGCGTCGATTGTCTGTCCTTCGCGTGCGGCCTCTTCGGCGAACCTCATCTTCTCGAACAGTTCCTCGATCTCGCTCCGGGACGAGACCGCCTCGTGATGCCCCTCGATGTAGTGCTCCGCGGCGAACCCAAGAATCACGTCGCGCAGCCGGAACGCCGACGCCGAAGTCAACACGCCCTCGGGTGAAGCAGAGAGGCAGTCGCCCAGGAAGAGCACGCCGTCGGGCTCGACATGGATCACGCTCCCGTCGGGGCTGTGGTCACCACCCACGTGACGGACAGCGAGCGTCACACCGCCGAGCTCGATCTCGATCCTGTCGTGGAAGACGATGTCGGCCGGAGCAACCTCGACCGCTCGTGGCGAGGGCAGTTCTGCCCTGACATCAGCGGCATGCTGCTGCGAGGAAAGCCCGGCAGCGACGCGCCGGTCGAGCCCTTCGTCGCTCCAGTCTCTCTCGGCCAGCACGAGCAACTGCTCAGCCGTGTGTGCCTGGGCGATCACGAGCTCGCCCACCTCGGCTCCGCCGAGGACGTGGTCCCAATGGGAATGCGTGTAGACGACCGCGCTCGGTCGCGTGCTGGTCTCGACAACGAGGGCGGCCAGGAACGCGCGGGTGTGGGCAGCCGACGATCCGGCATCGAGCATCAGCGTCCGCCGATCTCCCACAACCGCACATATCGACGGACGGTCAGGCGGGCCTGGCGGCATCCAGTAGACGTGCTGCGAAATCTTGCTGAGGACGCTCATCGCGTTCAGCAAAGTATCCCGCCACGGTCAGCGCCCTTTGAACTCTGGCCGGCGCTTCTCTCCGAATGCGGTCAGGCCCTCCTTCGCGTCCTCGGAGGCAAATGCGAGGTAGAGCGAGCGGCGCTCGTAGTCGACGCCGAGTTGGAGGGTGGACTCGAAGGCACGGTCTATGGACTCTTTCGCGAGACGGGTCGCCACCGGGCCCTTCCTCGCGACGTCGCGGGCCACTCCCTTGGCGGCTTCGAGCCACGCCTCGCGCATGACCACCCGCGAGACGAGCCCCGCTGCGAGCGCCTCGTCGGCGGAGAGGAACCGGCCGCTGAGGATCACGTCCATCGCGACGGACTTCCCGACCGCTCGCGTCAGCCGCTGCGTCCCGCCGGCCCCGGGGATGATTCCCAGCGTCGTCTCGGGTTGGCCGAAGCGCGCGGTGTCGGAGGCAATGATGACGTCGCACACCATGGCGAGCTCACAGCCGCCGCCGAGGCAGTAGCCGGAGACGGCGGCGACCAGCGGCGTGCGGACTGCCCTGATCTGATCCCACCGCTCGACCCGCCGCGCCTGCAAGAGGCCGATCGCAGAGCTGCGGGAAAGCTCTCCGATGTCGGCGCCCGCCGCGAACGCACGATCGGAGCCACCGAGGACGATGCACCGGATCGCGTCGTCGCGGTCGAGCTCCTCGAGGTGCGTGACCAGCTCGTCCATCAGCTCATCCGACAGTGCGTTGAGCTGTTGCGGCCGGTTCAGGAGAACGACCGCGATGGGATCGTCGCGCTCTACGAGGACTGGCCGCGCTTCAGAAATGACTTCACCGCCTCCTGCGCCTCGTCGCCGAGCATGGACATCGCGAGCCAGTCGCGCGCATGGTTGACGGTCTCGTGCCAGGAGAGGTCGCGCCAGAAGTTCAGCTGCTGCTTGGCGTAGCGCGTGGTCTGCGGGAGCTTGGCCGCGAGCTTCTCCACGACTTCGTCGACCTTGGCGTCGAGCTCGGCCGCGGAGACGACCCAGTTCACAAGGCCCCACTCGAGTGCCTGCGCCGCCGGGATCTCCTCGCACATGAGGATGATCTCTCTGGCCCGGCGGTCACCGACGAACACCGGAAGCCATTGCGTCGCGCCGCCCGCGGGAACGGAGCCGTGCTCGAGGCCGACGTGCCGGATGAACGCGTCGTCGACCATCACGGCGAGATCGCATGCCATCTGGAGCTCGTTGCCGCCCCCGACTGCGATCCCGTTGACGCGGGCGAGCGTCGGCTTGCCGATCTCGCGCATCCGGTCGTGCGCGTCCTTGAACGCGCCGAACCACTTCCAGTACTCCTTGGGCTTGCCGAGATAGTCGGCCGACCACGACTTCAGATCCGCTCCGACGCAGAACGCGCGGCCGGTGCCGGTGACCACGACGACGCGGATCTCGTCGTCCCACGACGCGTCCTCGCACGCGCGCGCGAGCTCGCGCAGCATCCGGAAGTCGAACGCGTTCAGGACCTCCGGGCGGTTCAGCGTGATCGTCGCGCGCGGCGGCGCCTTCTCGTAGACGATCGACTCGAACGCGAGCTCTTCTGGAGCGCTCGGCCGAGGATGCGTCGGCTCAGCCAACGTCGGCGAACATCACGCTGAACCGCCCGCCCATGTCCATCGCGTCCTTCCCGGTGGCCATGAACTCGTCGCTCCGTGCGGCGGACTTGAAGGCGTCCATGTCCGGCCACTCCCACTCCGCGTAGTAGCGGTGCGACGGCTCGCCCATCGGCGCGCCGAAGATCCGTCCGTGACGGAACGTCGCACCGGGGACCTTGCAGCAGAGCTCCGCGTGTTGCTCGTACCGGCCCGCGTCCGGTTCCTGGTCGTACAGCACGATCGCGCGAACCATCCGTTCCCCCTCGTCGTGGAGTCGGGAGCGTATAGCTTCACCCCCGGTAACCGGCCTGCTAGCTCAGGCCGACGATGTCGTCCGGGCGGACGGGGACGCGGTTGAGCTCGCGCCCGGTCGCCGCCCGGAGAGCGGCCACGATCGCGGCCGTGGAGACGACGGTCGGCGGCTCGCCGACGCCCTTCACACCGTAGGGCGCGCCGGGCTCCGGGTCCTCGATCAGCTCCGACGTCACCGGCGGCATGTCGAGGGTCGTCGGGATGAGGTAGTCCGTGAAGCTCGCGTTCGTGATCAACCCGTCGCGCGTCTGGATCTCCTCCATGAGCGCGAGGCCGAGACCCTGGGCGGTGCCGCCCTCGATCTGGCCAGTGACCGCCTGCGGGTTGACTGCCTTGCCCACGTCCTGCGCTGTGCCGATCCAGACGACGCGTGTCAGGCCGAGATCGACGTCGACCTCCGCGACGACGCGCATCGCCGCCACCGCGTACGCGACGTGCGCGCGCTCACCCGTGATCTGACCGGTCTCGGGATCGAGCGGCGTCGTGCGCGGGTGGCGGTACACGCGCTCGACGTCGACCTCCTGGTTTCCTGTCCGTGTGCGCTCCTCGAGCGCGGCGCGGCAGACGTCGCGCACGGCGCCCGACGCCATCCACGTCATCCGCGATGCGGAGGCGGAGCCTGCCGAGCCGACCGTCGAGGTCGTGTGCGGGGCGAGCACGACGTCCTCGGTCCCGAGCTCGGTTCGCGCGACCTGGAGGATGACGTTCGCGACTCCCTGTCCGACCTCGGCGGCGGCGCAGTGGATCTCAGCGCTCCCGTCGGCACGCAGCTGCACCCGAGCAGCCGTGTGGTCGTCGAAGCCCTCCGAGTAGCCGATGTTCTTGAATCCGACCGCGAAGCCGACTCCGCGCCGGACTCCTTCACCGCGGGTCGTGTTCCCGGATCCGCCGGGCAGGCGCATCGGGTCACGCGGGAGCGATTCGGGCTCGGGGACGGACATGGCGGCCGCGCGTTTGATCACCTCGGCCACCGGGAGCGTCCCCGTGATGCGCTGGCCCGTGGGCATCGCGTCTCCGGGGCTCAATGCATTGAGGAGTCGGAGCTCGACCGGGTCGATGTCGAGCGCTTCCGCAAGCTTGTCCATCTGCGCCTCGTGCGCGAAGCAGACCTGAACGGCACCAAACCCGCGCATCGCCCCGCACGGCGGATTGTTCGTGTACACGCACGTGCTCTCGATCAGCGCGTTGTCGACCGCATAGGGGCCGCACGCGAACGAGGCGGCGTTCGACGTCACGGCGGTGGAGCTGGACGCGTACGCGCCGCCGTCGAGGAGGATCCGAGCGCGGACGTTCACCAGCTTCCCTTCGCGCGTCGCCCGGTGCTCGGCCCAGATCCGCGCCGGGTGACGATGGATGTGCCCGACGAAGGACTCCTCGCGGTTGTAGACGATCTTCACGGGCCGGCTCGTGTGCAGCGCGAGCAGCGCGCCGTGGATCTGCATCGACAGGTCCTCGCGCCCCCGAACGCGCCGCCAACGCCGGCGAGGTGAATCCGCACCTGCTCCGGCTCGAGGCCGAGACACGGGGCGACCTGGTCGCGGTCGACGTGCAGCCACTGTGTCGCGACGTAGACGTCCACGCCGCCCTCGCCGTCCGGGACCGCCAGTCCCGACTCCGGTCCGAGGAACGCCTGATCCTGGATCCCGATCTCGTAGACGCCCTCGACGGTAACGTCGCCCTCGGTGTCTGGGTCGCCGTGCCGGATGACCAGCGACCGAACGACGTTCGGCCGCGGATCGTCGCGGTAGCCGTGGCCCATCGTCGGACGGTCGGGATGCAACGGCGCCTGCTCGGTCGCACGCTCCGGGTCGACGACGAGCTCCAGCGGCTCGTACTCGACCCTCACGGCGGCGGCCGCGCGTCGCGCCTGCTCGGGATGCTCCGCCGCGACGACGGCGATCGGCTCTCCGAAGTAGCGCACGCGGTCGATCGCAAAGACGGGCTGATCGGGGAACTCGAGCCCGTAGGTCTTCGCGCCGGGCACGTCCTCGTGCGTGAGCACGGCGTGCACTCCGGGCATGGAGACGGCCAACGAGATGTCGACCTCGACGATGCGCGCGTGCGCGTGCGGGCTGCGCACCGTGTGTCCCCAGAGCATTCCCGCCGCATGGAGGTCGCTGGAGTACGCGAACTCGCCCGTCACCTTGGGGACGCCGTCGACGCGCGGGACGCTGTCGCCGACGCGCCCGAGCTCGAGCCTCGGAACCGCTGTCGACTCGCTCACGAGGAGGCTGCCAGCCGGACGGCGTCGAAGATCTTGGCGTAGCCGGTGCAGCGGCAGAGGTTCCCGGACAGCGCCTCGCGGATCGCATCGTCGCTCGGGTACGCGTTGTGTCGCAGCAGGTCGGCGGCCGCGACGATGAAGCCCGGCGTGCAGAAGCCGCACTGCACGGCGCCCGTCGCGACGAACGCCTCCTGCACCTTGTGCATCCGTCCCTCCTCGACCAGCCCCTCGACGGTGACGACGTCGTGCCCCTCGGCCTGTGCGGCGAGGACGAGGCAGGAGCAGACGAGCTTGCCGTCGAGGAGCACCGAGCACGAGCCGCACTCGCCCTGTTCGCACGCGTTCTTCGATCCCGGGAGGGAAAGACGCTCCCGGAGCGCGTAGAGCAGGCTCTCGCCCGCCCAGACATCCGTCTCGTGCGCCTCGCCGTTGACGCGGAGGGAGATCCTCATACGAGGCAGCGATCGAGGGCGCGCTTCACGAGCACGCGCAGTGCGTGCCGCCGGTAGTCGGACGTCCCGCGAACGTCGTCGATCGGGCTTGCCGCCTCGGCGACCATCGCGGGAAACGACTCGGCCTCCCCCAGCTCCGCCTCGACGAGCGTCGGCACCGGACCGGCCGATCCGAATGCCGCACGCAGCCCGCCGTTCACGCGGACGGCGAGCGACACGACGGCGATGACCATCGCGTTGCGCGGACCGACCTTCATGAACGTCTGCCGGCTCTCGCCGGTCTCGACCGTGACGCCGAGGATCAATTCGTCGTCGGCCATCGTCGTCTGCTTCGGACCGGTGAGGAAGTCGACGAGCGAGACGTTGCGCTCTCCGCGCACGCTCGCGAGCTTCACGGTCGCGCCGCACACGAGCAGCGGCGGCAGCGCGTCGCCCGCCGGCGACGCGGTCCCGAGATTCCCTCCGATCGTCCCGCGGTTGCGGATCTGCGGACCGCCGACCGTGCGCGCCGCTTCGGCCAGCGCCGGAAGGGTCTCAGCAAGCGGCTGCTGCATCGCCTCGGAGTACGTGAGCCCGGCGCCGAGCCAGAACGTCCCGTCGCCGCTCGACCATCCCCGCAGCTCCGGAACCTCGTTCAGGTTCAGCAGTGTGGACGGCCGCGCGCGGTCGAAGTTCAGCTCGACCATGACGTCCGTGCCGCCCTGGATCGGGACGGCATCGCGCTGCTCCGCCCTCACGCGCAGCGCTTCGTCGAGTGTGCGAGGAGTCACAACGTCCACGGAGCAGAGCGTACTCCGCGGTCGTGAGAGGATTTCCTGCATGACCGCCGATCTCGAACGCCGTCTCGCCGTGGCCCGTGGCGACGAGCCGGCGGACGTCGTCGTACGCAGCGGCCGTGTGCTGTCCGTTTTCACACGTGAGTGGCTCGACGTCGACGTCGCAGTCGTCGACGGCTGGATCGCGGGCCTCGGCGAGTACGAAGGGCGGGAGGTCGTCGACGCGGCGGGCCATTACGTCACCCCCGGCTTCCTCGACGCGCACATGCATCTCGAGTCGACGAAGCTCTTGCCGGACGAGTTCGCGCGTCTCGTCCTTCCGCTTGGAACGACCGCTGTCGTGCTCGACCCGCACGAGCTCGCGAACGTGCTCGGCACCGACGGCGTGCACTGGCTCCTCGACGCGTGCGAGGACCTGCCGCTCGACTTTTATTTCATGGCCTCGTCGTCGATTCCCGCGTCGCAGTTCGAGTCCCCGCGCCGCCCACTTCTGTCGGGTGACCTCGAAAGCCTTTTGCGGCGGCGACGCGTACTCGGGCTGGCCGAGATGATGAACTTCCCCGGCGTCGTCAACGCGGACGCCGGCGAGCTCGACAAGCTCCGACTGGCGAACGACGTGCACATCGACGGCCACGCTCCCGGTCTCCTCGGCAAGCCTCTCAATGCCTATGCCGCCGCCGGCATCCGCTCCGATCACGAGGCGCTCACCGCCCAAGAGGGGCGCGAGCGATTGCGCGCGGGAATGTGGCTCCTTATCCGCGAGGCCTCGATGGCCCGCAACCTCCAGGCTCTTCTCCCGCTCGTGCAGGAGTTCGGCACGAACCGCATCGCGTTCTGTACCGACGACCGCGACCCGGAGGACATCGCCGAGAACGGCCACATCAACGGGATGGTGCGCGAGGCGGTCGCCTCGGGCGTCGCGCCGGAGGACGCCGTCGTCCTTGCCACGATCAATCCCGCGACCTGGCACAGGCTCTGGCATCTCGGCGCCGTCGCGCCGGGCTACCAGGCCGACCTCCTGCTCTTCCCCGACCTCGAGTCGTTCCAGCCCGAGCTGACGCTCAAGCGCGGCCGACCGGTGGAGGCGATTCCCGAGCCGGACGTCCCGGAGTGGGTGAAGCACTCGGTCCGCAACCAACCGGTGAGTGCGGACGACTTCCGCATCCAGCCGCCGCGAGGCAAGGTGCGCGTCATCGGCCTCGTCCCGGATCAGGTCGTGACCGAGCTGCTCGTCCAGGAGCCCGACGATACGCTCGCGAAGATCGCCGTCGTCGAACGCCACCTCGGCACGGGGAGGATCGGACGCGGGCTCGTCGCCGGCTCCGGGCTCACCCGCGGCGCGCTCGCTTCGACGGTCGCGCACGACGCGCACAACATCATCGTGGTCGGGATGAACGAAGACGACATGGCGTACGCCGTGACGCGGCTTGGCGAGCTGGGCGGCGGGATCGTCGTCGTCGACGACGGTGAGGTGAAGGCTGAGCTGCCGCTTCCCGTCGCGGGGCTCCTCGCTGACGCGCCTCTGCAAGAGGTGATCGACAAGAGCCTGGCGTGCAACGACGCGGCGCGGGCACTCGGCTGGTCGGGAGCGACGCCGTTCCTGACGCTCTCGTTCCTCGGGCTCTCGGTCATCCCGAGCCTCAAGATCACCGACCGCGGGCTCGTCGACGTCGATCGCTTCGAGCTCGTGCCGCTCGAGGCGTGAGCACGCTCTTCACCAACGCGCACGTCGTCACGATGGACGACGACGGCACCGAGCACGCCGGCGGCTGGATCCTCGTCGATGACGGCCTGATTCGCGACGTCGGCTCCGGCGTCGGCGCCCCCGAGGCCGAGGATGTCGTCGACCTCCACAGCGCCGTCGTCACACCGGGGCTCGTCAACACGCACCACCACCTCTGGCAGAACCTCACCCGCGCACGTGCACAGGAGGAGAACCTCTTCGGCTGGCTCCGCGCGCTCTATCCGGTGTGGGCGCGCATCGACGCGGAGGCGGAGCTCGCCGCAGCTCGCGTCGGCCTGGCGGAGCTCGCGCTCTCGGGCTGCACGACGGTGTTCGACCACCACTACCTCTTCCCACCCGGCGCCGAGGGCCTGCTCGAGGCCGAGATCGCCGCGGCGCGGGAGCTCGGCGTCAGGCTCGTCGCATCCCGCGGGTCGATGGACCTGGGCGAGTCGCAGGGCGGCCTCCCGCCGGACGACGTGGTCGAGACGAAGGACGACGCGCTCGCGGCGACAGAGGCCGCGGCCGGCCTCGCCGACGGCGCGCAGATCCAGATCGCGGTCGCGCCATGCTCGCCGTTCTCCGTGACGAAGGAGCTGATGGTGGAGTCCGCAGAGCTCGCGCGCCGGCTCGGCTTGCGCCTCCACACGCACCTCGCCGAGACGGTCGAGGAAGAGGAGTACTGCCGCGAGCTCTACGGCTGCACGCCGGTCGAGTACCTCGAGGAGCTCGGCTGGCTGGCGGGCGACGTGTGGTGCGCGCACTGCGTCCACCTCTCGGACGACGCGGTCGCGACGTTCGGAGAGCGGGGCGTCGGCGTCGCCCACTGCCCGACCTCCAACATGCGACTCGGGGCGGGAATCGCACGGACGCGGGATCTTCTCGACGCCGGCGCACCCGTCGGCCTCGGGGTCGACGGAACCGCGTCGAACGAGCGCGGCGATCTCTTTCTGGAGGTCAAGCAGGCACTGCTCGTCGCGCGTGCGCGCGGAGGGCCGGGCGCGCTCACGGCACGCGATGCGCTGCGGCTCGGGACGCGCGGCGGGGCGGAGGTCCTCGGACGTGACGACATCGGCGAGCTCGCACCCGGCAAGCGCGCGGACCTCGCCGTCTGGCGGACGGACACGCTCGAGCTCGGCGGAGCCCACGACCTCGTGGCCGGCCTCGTCTTCTCCGGCCCACACCGGGTCGATCGGCTCTATGTCGGCGGCGAGGAGGTCGTGCGCGACGGCGCTCTCGTCCGGGCCGACGAGGCCGAGCTCGCGAAGGAACATCGCCGCCTGGCGGAAAGATTCGTCTCGTGAGCATCTCGATCTCCACCCACGTCCTCGATGTCGAGCGCGGACGGCCGGCAAAGGGCGTGCTCGTCGAGCTCTGGCAGGAGGAGCTCCTCACGAGCGGCGCGACCGACGGCGACGGGCGGATCGCCGAGCTGGCGGCGGGGCTCGAGCCGGGCGTCTACCGCCTCCTCTTCCACCCGGAGTCGCCGTTTTTCAAGCGCCTCGGCGTGGAGGTCGAGCTCCAGGAGGGCCACTACCACGTGCCGCTGCTCGTGTCGTCCTACTCGTGCGTGACTTACCGCGGCAGCTAGACGTCGATGAGCTCGCCGACCTCTTCGAAGGTCGAACGCGACTCGTGGAGAAGCTCGCGGAGCATGACGACCCCCTCGGCTCGGCGCAGGACGTGATCGAGGGACTGAGCGTGGAGGAGAAGCTCGAGGCGCTGAACGCTCACCCCGCGATCGGAGCGAGGCGATTGTCGGCGCGATCGTCCGCGGAACAGGGATCCGACGACGATCCCGACACGCTGGCCGAGCTCGACCGTCTCAATCGTGAGTACGAGGACCGCTTCGGCTTTCGCTTCGTCGTGTTCGTGAACCGACGGCCCAAGCGCGAGATCGTGCCAGTTCTGCGCGAGCGCCTCGAGCGGTCACGCGACGAGGAGCTCGACACCGCTGTCCGGGAGCTCGTTGCGATCGCGGAGGACCGATGGCGTCGCTCCTAGCACTCGACCCCTACGCGACCGACTGGCTCAACCTCCTCGGCCGCTGGCTGCACGTCATCGCCGGGATCGTCTGGATCGGGTCGTCCTTCTACTTCATCGCGCTCGACAACCACCTGAAGCCGCCGAAGGAGCGGCGTGATGTCGAGGACGGCGTCGGCGGCGAGTCCTGGGAGATTCACGGCGGCGGCTTCTACAACGTGAGGAAGTACCTCGTCGCGCCGCGCGCGCTGCCCGAGACGCTCCACTGGTTCAAGTGGGAGGCGTACACGACGTGGCTCAGCGGCTTCTTCCTGATGATCGTCCTCTACTACCTGAACGCGGACACGTACCTCATCGACCCGAACGTCGCCGACCTCTCGACGGCCGGGGCCGTGTCGATCAGCGTCGCGCTCCTCGCCGCGGCGTGGCTCGTCTACGACGGGCTCTGCCGCGTCCTCGCCTCGAGGCCGCTGCTCCTCGCCGCGGTGTTGCTCGCGCTGATTACCTTCGCCGCGTGGGGCGTCGGACAGCTGTTCAGTCCACGCGCGATGTACCTCCAGATCGGCGCGATGCTCGGGACGATGATGGTCGGCAACGTCTTCTTCGTGATCATCCCCGCGCACAAGGAGCTCGTCCGTGCGAAGGAGGAGGGACGTGAGCCGGACCCGCGCGCGAACGAGCGCGGGAAGTTGCGATCGGTGCACAACAACTACCTCACGCTGCCGGTTGTCTTCACGATGCTCTCGAACCACTTCCCGTTCACATACGGGCACAGCTACGCGTGGCTCATCCTCGTCGTCCTGCTCGTGATCGGCGCGTGGGTCCGCCACTTCTTCAACCTGCGCCACCTCGGGCGGACCGTGTGGGCGATCCCGGTCTCGGCGGCGATCGCGATCGCAGTGCTCGCGCTCCTGATCCGGCCGCAGAACGAGTCGAGCGCGGGGACGACCGAGGTTCCGTTCACTCGGATTGCGCCCGTCGTCGAGGAGAGATGCGCGCCGTGCCACTCCGCAACTCCGACGAAGGTCGACACGGCGCCGCTCGGGATCCGGCTCGATACGCCGGACGAGATCAAGTCTCAGGCGGCGGCGATCGAGCAGGTCGCCGTGCTCTCGACCACGATGCCGCTCGGCAACGCGACCGGAATGACGCAGGACGAGCGCGACCTCCTCGGGCAGTGGATCGACGGAGGCGCGAAGATCCCTTGATGCTGGAAATCGTCGCCGCCCAGTTCCACTTCACCGCCCGCCTGGAGGAGGACATGGCGCGGGACACCGTCGCCGCGTTTCGACGGCTCCTCCCGCTCGAGAGCAAGATCATCCAGGCCCGCTGGAGCGGCCAGTCCGCGTGGATCCCGTTCGGTGAGCTCGACGTCGGCATCGGACCGGAGAACGCGACGAGCTACCCGTCTCCCGGCGAGCTGCTGCTCTACCCGGGCGGCGTCAGCGAGACGGAGCTGCTCTTCCCGTACGGCCAGACCTGTTTTGCGAGCAAGGCCGGCCAGCTGGCCGGGAACCACTTCGCGACGATCGTCGAGGGAAACGAGCGGCTGCTGGAGCTCGGCGAGCTCGTCCTCTGGCAAGGCGCGCAGCCGATCTCCTTCGTCGAGGCCTAGCGTTCTTCTCGGACATACGGCAGGCCCAGCGCGCCTGGCGCGCCGAAGCGGAGGCGTGCGGCGCGGGAGGAGACGAGCACGAGCGCGAGGATCGCGGCGACGTACGGCAGCATCGGGTAGAGACCGGAGCCGCGCGTGATGTCGTGGCTCTGCAACGCGAACGGCAGCGCCTGGAATGCGCCGAAGAAGTACGCGCCGACGAGGCAGAGCGTCGGCCGCCAGAAGGCGAAGATGACGAGCGCGATCGCGATCCACCCAGCCCCCTGCGTCAGGCCGTCCGACCACTGGGGGGTGATCGAGAGGCTGTACGTCGCGCCGCCGATCCCGGCGAGCGCCCCGCCGACGAGCGTGTGGGCATAGCGGTATCCCGCCACGTTCACCCCCATCGCATCCGCGGCCGCGGGCGACTCCCCGACCGCCCGTACGTTGAGCCCGGTCCGGGTGCGCGTGAGGTAGAGCGCGACGATCGCCACGAGGATCCACGACGCGTATACGAGGATCGACTGCCCGAACACGATCGGCCCCACGACCGGGAGGTCCTGCCACGACTTCGGAAACACCTCGTCGAACTGATGGCGGGCCGGCACGCCGGAGAGCTTGAGGTCGTTGCCGAGGTACGACGACAGCCCGACGGCTCCCGCGAAGATGGTCAGCGCGAGCCCGGACACGATCTGGTTCGCGCGGAGCGTGATGACCAGGAAGGCGTGGATCAGCGCCATTGCAGCTCCGGCGAGCGCCGCGACCGCGAGGCCGGCCATGAGCGACGCGGCGGAGCCGACATCGACGCGCTGCACCGCCCAGAAGCCCATGACCGCGCCGACGAGCATCATCCCCTCGACGCCGAGATTGAGGACGCCGCTCCGCTCCGCGAGGAGCTCGCCGAGCGCGGCATACAGCAGCGGCGTGCCGTAGAGCACGCCCGACGCGAGCACGACGACGAGAAGGCTGTTGTTCACGGCGCCGGCTCCGGTGCCGGAGTCGTCGCACTGCGAGGTGTGCGGGCGAAGCGGACCCGGTAGCGGACGAAGAGCTCGCCGCCGAGCGCACAGAACAGGATCAGACCCTGCATCACGCCGACGAGTCCGGCCGGGAAGTCGGCACCCTGCAGCGTGTAGCCGGCGTTCTGAAGGCCGCCGATGACGAACGCGACGACCACGACGCCGAACGGGTTGTACCGCGCGAGCGCGGCGATGACGATGCCCGTGTAGCCGTAGGCCGCGGCCTGGAGCCCGCGCGGGTCGAGCTGGTGCCGGAAGTCGCCGTCCTGGCTGGCGCCACCGATGCCGGCGATCGCCCCCGAGAGGCACATGACCGCGAGGATCTTCCTGCGCGTGCGCATGCCCGCGTACCGTCCCGCACGGGGAGAGTCTCCGATCACCTGCACCTCGAAGCCGAACCTCGTGCGCGAGTAGAGAATCCAGACGAGGACGGCGATCGCAATCCCGAGGAGGAACCCGAGCGGAAGCACGAGGCCGTGGATATCCCAGGTCGACCAGGTCGCCTCGTCCGGCAGCGTCTTCCCCTGCGGGAACACCCTCGCCTCGAACGAGGACGTGTCACGCAGGTACGACTGGCTGTTGAAGATCAGGTACGTCAGGAAGACGCCGACGACGTAGTTGAGCATCAACGACGTGAGGATCTCGCTCGTCGAGAAATAGGCACGCAGGACACCAGGGATGGCGGCGAGCAGTGCGCCGCCCGCGGCTCCGGCGGCGATCATCCCCGCGACGACGACCGGCGAGGGAGCCCCGGCCATCAGCAGACCGACCGTCGCGCCGGTGATCGCGCCGGCGTACAGCTGCCCCTCGCCACCGATGTTGAAGAGGTTCATCCGGAAGGCGACTGCCGCAGCGAGCCCGGTGAAGATGAGCGGCGTCGCAGACACGACCGTCTCGCTCAGCGCCCCGTTCGCGAGGAACGCCGCGTCGAACAACCGGCGGAACGACTCGATCGGAGCGTGGCCGGTGGCGAAGAGAACGACGCCTGAGATGACGAACGCCGCAATGATCGAGACCGTCGGCACGACGACCGCGAGCCACCACGGCTGTTGGAGGCGACGCTCGATGCGCATCACGAGGGCTCCTCGCCGCCGGCCATCAGCAGACCGAGCTCCTCGACCGTCGCCGTCGCGACATACCGCTCGCCGGCGATGCGCCCTTCGTACATGACTGCCACGCGATCGGCGAGGACGAAGATCTCGTCGAGGTCCTCGCTCAGGAGCAGCACTGCGACGCCCTTTGCGGCGGCATCGCGCAAATAGGAGTGAACGGTCGCGATCGCGGCCACGTCGAGCCCGCGGGTAGGCGCGGCTGCGATCAGCAGCAGCGGGTCGCCGGAGAACTCGCGGCCGAGGACGACCTTCTGCAGGTTCCCGCCCGAAAGCTGCCACGCGGGTACCTCCGGTCCCGACGTGCGCACGTCGTACTGCTCGATGAGGCGACGCGCAAGCTCGCGGATCGCGCCGAAGCGCAGCATCGGGCCGCGCGACACGTCGCGTCCCCTATACGACTTGAGCACGACGTTCGACGCGATGCTCAGCCCCGGGGCGACTCCGGTCCCGAGCCGGTCCTCGGGGATGTACGCGATGCGCCTGGAAATCGCGCTGCGCGGATCGCCGCTCCGCAGGGCCCGCCCGAGCATGCGGACCTCGCCGCCCTTCCGCGGCCGAATGCCGGCGATCGTCTCGGCGAGTTCGCGCTGCCCGTTCCCCGCAACGCCGGCGATGCCGACGATCTCGCCGGCGCGAACGCTCAGCGTCACATCGTGCAGCGCGAGCGTCCCGCGGTCACCTTCGGCCGACACGCCTTCCACCTCCAGCACTGGATCGCCCGGAGACCGCGCGCCCTCCGGACGCTCGATGTCGACCTCGCGGCCGACCATCAACGCCGCGAGCGAGCGTGGCGTGGCCTCGGCGGTCGAAGCCGTAGCGACGGACTTCCCGCGCCGAAGCACCGTGACGTTGTCGGCCACGGCCTTGACCTCGTGCAGCTTGTGCGAGATGAAGATGACGGTGCGGCCGTCGGCCGCCATCGCACGGACCGTCTCGAAGAGCGCGTCGGCCTCGTGCGGCGTCAGCACGGCGGTCGGCTCGTCGAGGATGAGAATGCGGGCGTCCTGGTAGAGCGCCTTCAGGATCTCGACTCGCTGCTGCTCGCCGAGCGACAGCTGCCAGATGCGTGAACGTGGGTCGACGGCGAGCCCGAACCGGCGTGACAGCTCCGCGACGCGTTCCTCGATCGCGCGCGAGTGCAACATGAACGAGCGACCGACGCCGCGGTGGTCGCCGAGGACGACGTTCTCGGCGACGGAAAATGGCTCGACGAGGCGGAAGTGCTGATGCACCATCGCGACCCCTGCGTCGATCGCGTCGCGAGGCGAGTGGAACTCCACGACCTCGCCGAAGAGCTCGATGCGGCCCTCGTCCGGCCGGTACAGCCCGGTGAGGATGTTCGACAGCGTCGTCTTGCCGGCGCCGTTCTCGCCGAGCAGGGCGTGCACCTCCCCGCGCGCGGCCTCGAAGTCGACGCCGTCGTTCGCCACGACGGTGGGGAACCGCTTCGTGATCCCCCTCAGCGCAACGGCCGCGGACATGGCAGGAGAGGCAGGCGGGGAAGCGTTCGCCTCCCCGCCCGTGTGATCAGCCCTTGGCGCTTCCGATCACGCCTTTGACGAGCCAGTTCATCGCGTACAGCTGCTTGACGGTCAGCCGCTTCCCCTTGGGGACACGGAGCTTGCCCTTCTGGTCGTACAGCGGGCCGGTGAACTCGTAGAACGTGCCCTTGATGAGGGCCTGCTTCTTCTTCGCGATCGCCGCCTTCGTCTTCGCGCTCACCTTCTTGCCGTACGGTGCGAGGCCGACGAAGCCGTCCTTCAGGTTGCCGTAGTAGAAGTTGGTCTTCCACGACCCGTTCATCGCGGCCTTCGTCTTCTTCAGGTAGTACGGGCCCCAGTTGTAGACCGCCGCGGTGAGCCACTGCTTCGGGGCGAACGTGTGCGCGTCCGAGTCGTAGCCGACCCACGGAACGCCCTTCGATTCGGCGAACTGGCCCGTTGCCGGACTGTCGACGTTCTGGCCGAGAACGTCCGAGCCGGAGGCCACGAGGCTCTGCGCTGCCTTCTTCTCCTTCGCGAGGTCGAACCAGGAGTTCGTCCAGATCAGCCTGACCTTCGCACCGGGGTGCGTCACCTGCGCACCGAGCGCGAATGCGTTGGCGTGACGGATAACCTCGGGGATCGCGAACGGGACGACATAGCCGATGACGCCCTTCTTCGTCGCCGCGCCCGCCGCCATGCCTGAGAGGTAGATCGCGTCCTCACCGGCACCGAAGTACTCCGCCATGTTGCTCGACTGAGCCGTGCCGGTCGCCATCTCGAACTTCACGTCGGGATGCTTCTTTGCCGCCGCGACCATCGCCGGCTGAAACCCGAACGAGGTCGCGAAGATGATCTTGTTCCCGTCGCGGATGAGGCTCTCGATCACCTGCGACGTCTGCGGCCCTTCGGGAACGTTCTCCTTGTACGTCGTCTCCACGCTCGATCCAAGCGTCTTCTGCGCATAGAGCCGGCCCTTGTCGTGCGCCTGCGACCAGCCGTTGTCGTTGTGCGGCCCGACGTAGATCCACGCCGCCTTGAACGCCGCCGCGTGCTTCGCCGAACCGGTCGAGACGCCGGCCACGAGCACCAGCGCCGCAAACACCACAACGGGCAGGCCAAGGACTGCCTTCCGTCTCCTCATAGTCTCCTCTCTCCTGTGCCGGGGGAAAGCCGTGCCGGCCGACTATAGGACGATGAGCGGCGGGGCGCTAGGAGCGTTCGACGGCCAGTTTCCGGAGCGTCGCTGCGAGGACGTCTACCCCCGCCGCGACGTCCTCGGCGCTCGAGAGCTCGTCCGGCGAATGGCTCACACCGCCGTTGAGGCTGCGGACGAAGAGCATCCCGCAACGCACTCCCGCGGCCGCCAGGACGCCCGCGTCGTGCCCGGCGCCCGAGGCGAGCTCGACGAGCGGGAGACCCAGGTGCTCGACCTCGGCAGAGAGGGCAGAGCGGACGCCGTCGTCCATGCGGACGGGCTCGAGCGCGGTGGAGACGTGCAGTCCAAGCCGTTCCACGAGCGCCTCGAGGCGCTCCCGGTCGGGCGCCCGGGCGTCGACGCTGACCGTCACCCGGCCGGGAATGACGTTCACGGCGTCGGGCTCGACGCTGAGCCGGCCGACCGTGGCGACGGCGCCGTCGATCCCCGCAGCCTCGTCGCGGACACGGAGGACGTACTCGGCCGCGTCGCAGAGAGCGTCGCGCCGGGCGTCCATCGGGGTCGTGCCGGCGTGGCCCGGCTCCCCCTCGAAGACGCGCTCGCCCCGGACCAGCGCGGCGATCGCCGTCACCACGCCGAGGGGGGCGTCGCGGCGCTCAAGGACGGGGCCCTGCTCCACGTGGAGCTCGAGGAAGACCTCCGGGAGACCCCCCGAGCCGACGAGTGCACTACTCCCGACGCACCCGCGCTCCTCGTCCCGGAACGCGATCACAGCACCGGCGCCGGCCCGCTCGACAGCGTCGATGCCGGCCACGACGCCGAGAGCGCCGTCGTACTTCCCGCCACGCGGGACCGAGTCGAGGTGCGATCCGGTCCAGACTCGGTCGTTCCTGCTGCTGCGGCCGATGAGGTTCCCGGCGGGATCGACGTCGACCTCCAGGCCCGCCTCGCGCATCCACGCGGCGGCGAGGTCGTGTGCCGCCTGCTCGCCGTCGCTACCGCCGACGCGGTTCGCGCCGACGCCGCCGCCGATGGCATACAGCTGCTCGAGGCGCTCCAGCACCCGCATGGGGAGATCTTCCGCTAGAGCTCGAAGGGATTGAACGGCTTCGCGCTCGAGGAGACGAGGACGCTCTTCGTCTCGAGGTAGAGATCGAGCGTCTCGATCCCGAGCTCGCGGCCGAAGCCGGACTGCTTGTACCCGCCGAACGGGATGCCGGGGAACGCGGTGTACGGCATGTTGATGCCGACCATGCCCGCCTTGATCCGGCTCGCAACCCGGTGCCCGCGGGCCGGGTCTCCCGTCCACACGGTCGCCATGAGGCCGTAGCGCACGTCGTTCGCGATGCGGATCGCGTCCTTCTCGTCCTCAAACGGGGTCACCGTCACAACCGGACCGAAGATCTCCTCCTGCGCGACCGTCATCGAGCCGTCGACCCTGGCCAGCACCGTCGGTGGATAGAAGGCGCCCTTGCCGTTCGAGACCTCCCCGCCGGTGACCACCTCGGCACCTTCCTCACGGCCCTTCTCGACGAACCCGTGGACGCGGTCGCGGTGGGCGGCCGAGATGAGCGAGCCCATCTGCGTCTCCTTGTCGAGCGGGTCGCCGACGCGGAGCTGCTGCGCCAGCTCCGAGAACGTCGAGACGAACTCGTCGTAGACGGCGCTCTCGACGAGAATGCGCGAGCGCGCCTCGCAGCTCTGGCCGGCCGAGTAGTAGATCGACCACACGGCGCTCGGGATCGCCTGCGACAGATCGGCATCGGCGAAGACGAGATTCGGGCTCTTCCCGCCGAGCTCGAGCGTGACGCGCTTGATCGGGTCCGAGGCCAGCCGCATGATCTCGCCGCCGGTCGCGGTCGAGCCCGTGAACGCGATCTTGTCGACGCCGGGATGGCGGACGAGGTACGCGCCCGTCGTCTTGCCCGGCCCAGGCACGACGTTGACAACGCCCGGCGGGAACCCGACCTCCGTCGCGAGCTCGGCCATGCGCAGCGCCGTGAGCGGCGTCGACTCGTCGGGCTTGAGGACGACTGAGCACCCGGCTGCAAGCGCGGGCGCCAGCTTCCACGTCGCCATCATCAGCGGGTAGTTCCACGGGACGATCTGCCCCGCGACGCCGACCGGCTCCTTCAGCGAGTAGAAGAGAAGCGAGCCGCCGATCGGGTTCGCGCGACCGCCGATCGACCCGATGGCGGACGCGTAGAAGCGGAAGTTCTCGACGCCCTGGTTGACCTCCGCCTTCACCGAGGAGATCGCCTTGCCCACGTTGCGCACCTCGAGCTCCGCGAGCTCCTTCCGGTTGGCGACCATCGCGTCGGCAAGGGCGTGCAGCAGGCGGGAACGCTCGTTGGGCGGCGTCTTCATCCAGTCGCCGCCCTGCGCTGCGCGTGCGGCATCGACCGCCCTGTCGACGTCGGCCTCACCTGCGAGCGCGACGCGTGCGAGGACGTCGCCTGTCGCCGGCTCGGTCAGCTCACGAATCTCGCCCGACGCGGGCTCCACGAGCTCGCCGTTGATGAAGAGCCCGTACTCGCGTTCCGTTGCGACGGCCACGCGGCGAGGATAGTGGTTTCACTCTCTCGCCCGTCGGAGCCTCCGGTGCCTAGGTCACGAGCGCTCGAAGAGCGCGGCCTGCCCCTGCCCGACGCCGACGCACAGCGTCGCGAGCCCGTACCTGCCTCCTCGGCGTCGCAGCTCGTGCAGCAGCGAGACGACGAGACGAGCGCCGCTCATCCCGAGCGGATGTCCGAGCGCGATCGCGCCGCCGTTCACGTTCACCTTGTCCTCGTCGAGGCCGAGCTCGCGAATGACGACGAGACTCTGCGACGCGAACGCCTCGTTGAGCTCGACGAGGTCGATTTCCCTGATGTCGACGCCCGCGCGCGCGAGGAGCTTGCGAACGGCCGGCACCGGCCCGATCCCCATCACTCTCGGGTCGACGCCGGCGACCGCGCTCGCGACGAAGCTGCCGAGGGGCTCGGCTCCGAGCTCCTTCGCCTTCTCCTCGCTCGCGATCACGAGCGCGGCGGCGCCGTCGTTGATGCCGCTGGCGTTTCCGGCGGTGACGGTGCCGCCGTCGCGAAACGCCGGCTGAAGCCCTGCGAGCTTCTCGGCGTTCGTATCGGGACGCGGATGCTCGTCTCGCTCGACGCCGTTCACCGGGACGAGCTCGTCGTCGAAGCGTCCGGCCTCCGCGGCGGCCGACCACCGCCGCTGCGACCGCAGCGCGAACGCGTCTTGCTCCTCCCGCGTGACGTTCCAGCGCTCCGCGACGTTCTCGCCCGTCTCGCCCATCGACTCGAGCGGGAACTTCTCCTCCATGCGCGGGTTGGGGAAGCGCCAGCCGAGCGTCGTGTCGAACATGGTTCCGTCGCCGTACTCGGGCTTCGCCGTCACGAGCGGCGCGCGGCTCATGGACTCGACGCCGCCCGCGACGAAGAGGTCCCCGTCACCGGCCGCGATCGCGTGGCACGCCGACACGACGGCCGAGAGCCCGGATGCGCACAGTCGGTTCACCGTGACGCCGGCGACGCTTTCCGGCAGGCCAGCGAGCAGGACTGCCATCCGCGCAACGTTCCGGTTGTCCTCGCCCGCCTGGTTGGCGGCGCCGAAGTAGACGTCCTCGATCTCCTCGGCGCGGACGCCGGCACGCTGGACTGCCCGGCCGATGACGATCGCCGCCAGGTCGTCGGGGCGCACATCGGAGAGCGCTCCGCCCTTGCGGCCGATGGGCGTGCGGACGCCGGAGAGGATCACCGCGCGGCTCACACGCGCAGCCTAGTCAGACGAAGTCGAGCTTCACCGGCTGCTCGTAGACGCCGGTGTCCTCGGCGCGGCGAAGCAGCTCCTCGACCGCCTGGCGACCCTCGTCGCCGTAGTCGCACGTGAGCTCGTTGACGTACATGTCGATGAACTGCGATGCGGTCTCATGGTCGAGGTCGCGCGCGAAGCCGAGTGCGTACTCCATCGCCTCGTCGCGGTGCGCAAGGCCCGTGTCGATCGACTCGCGCAGGAGGCCGGACACCTCCTCGAGCCGCGGGAGGTCCCGGCGCGCGGCGTTGACGCCCAGGGGCAGCGGCAGCCCCGTCTCGAGCAGCCACCACTCGCCAAGGTCGAGCACCTTCACCAGCCCCTCGTCTGCGTACGTGAGCTGCCCCTCGTGGATGAGAAGACCGGCCGGGGCGGATCCGGACTTGACCTCGTCGAGGATCCGGTCGAACGGCACGGTCCTGTGCCTGAAGCTGCCGAGCGCCATACCGAGGACGAGGAACGCGGTCGTCAGGCGTCCCGGAACCGCGACCTCCGCTCCGCGCAGCTCGTCGAGCGACATGGGCTCGCGAGCGACGACGACCGGGCCGTAGCCCGATCCGATCGACGCGCCGTGCGGGAGGAGCGCGTAGCGGTCCTGCACGAGTGGGTACGTCGCAAGCGAGATCGCCGTCACCTCGAGCCTCCCGTCGAGCGCCCACTCGTTGAGGATCTGGATGTCTTCCGGCACGAGCTCGAAGTCGATGCCCGGCGCCGTGACGCGTCCCGCGGCGAGCGCCCACACCATGAAGGCGTCGTCCGGGTCCGCCGAATGTCCGATCCTGATGCGCACGGTGCCACCCTAGTAGGGGGCGCGCAGCCGCGGTCGCGGTTGGCGTACCTACACTGTCCCCATGGCGAAGCCGGCCCTCACGGAGGCGATCCAGGACTACCTGCGCGACATCTACAAGCTCGCGCAGGACGACGGCCGCGCGTCGGTGACTGCGCTCGCCAAGCGGCAGCGAGTCTCACCGGCTTCGGCCAGCGCGATGGTGAAGAAGCTGGCGGCGCTCGACCTCGCCGTCCACGAGCCGTATCGCGGAATCGCGCTGACACCCGCGGGCGAGCGCGTCGCGATCGAGGTGATCCGTCACCACCGCCTCCTCGAGCTCTATCTCGCCGAGACGCTCGGCGTGCACGTCGACGAGGTGCACGACGAGGCCGAGCGGCTCGAGCACGTTCTGTCGGAGGAGCTCGAGCAGCGCATCGACAAGGCGCTCGGCTTCCCGACGCACGACCCGCACGGCGATCCCATTCCCGATGCGAACTTGAAGTGGCCTAGCGGCCGAAAAACCACTTCTCCAAGGGCTTCAACAGCTCGCCGCGCGTGAACGGCTTCAGCTGCTCCGCGCGGCCGTCCTGCTCTGACACGCTCAGGTCGTCCTCGATCGCCTCGTTCGCGGCGGCGAGCGCGTCGTCCATTTCGTAGCCCTCGAAAAGATAGTCGTCGCTCCGGGGCTCGTCGCTCGTGCGGTGTTGCGGGTTGACCGCGCGGCCGACGGCCCAGAGCGCGCCCTGCTTGCGCTCGATCCAGATGACCACGATCTCGTCGGCGCCGCCGTCGTCGACACCGTGGACGACTCGCTCGGCGAAGCGGCCTTCCGTTGACTTCCGCCTCACGAGGCCAAGGATACAATCGCTCCATGGGGCGAATCGGGGACATGTTTCGCTCGCCGTTCTCCTTTCTCTTCGCGAAGTCCAGCACCGAAGAGCGCGTGGGGGCATACGTGATCCGGGAGCACGCGCGCGGCCGGCGGCTGAGCGAGATCCTCGAGGATCGCTACGTGCAGAACCGGCTCACGCCACAGCAGCGCGTCCGGCTGCTCGACCGGCCCGAGGTGATCCAGGCCCTCGGCGACGAGGCCGTCGAGCAGTCGCGCCGCGAGCTCGAGGCCCTGCGCGGCTAGAGGTCTGTTCCGACACCGCGCTCTCGTGCGCGCTCGACGGCGGCTGCGGCCATCGCGACATCCCAGGACGCGATCCCGTTGGACTTGAAGAGGATGATGTCCTCCGGCGACTGACGTCCGGGCAGCTCGCCCGACACGACCTCGTGCAACTCGTGCACCTCGAGCCAGTCGAGGACGCCGTGCTGCACGGGCTCGAAAAGGTCGGCGGACTCCTTCCGCGCCTGCGGCAGCCAGTCGCAGCACACGAGCGACGCGCGCTCGAGGACGACGTCGTCGAGCTCCCGCGCGCTGCCGTTGTTCGCGCCCGCCGCGCAGACGAGCGTGCCGGCGTGGAGCCACTCTCCGCGAAGGACGGGATCCTGCGACGTCGTGATCGTCACGACGACGTCCTGCGCAGCAGCGTCGCGGTGGCTCTCCGCGGGCTCGGCGCCGACTTCCCTGCAGAACGCGTTCAGGTTCCTCTCCGTCCGGCAGTATGCGACGACGCGTTCGATGGTCGGCACGGCCGCACGGATGCAGGAGACCTGGGTCACCGCCTGGCCGCCGCAGCCGATGACGCCGAGCGTCGTCGCTCCCTCACGCGCAAGATGCTTCGCGGCCACGCCGCTCGCGGCGCCGGTACGGAGCCGCCCGAGGTGGTCGGCCTCGATGAGCGCGACGAGCTCCGGCCGGTCCGACGCGAAGAGCGCGACGACGAACACCACGCCCTCGGCGTATCCCGCATAGGCCTTCACGCCGGCATAGCCAAGCTCGAGGTCCGACGCCGCCATGTCCGCGAGCCGCCCCTCGTCGAGCTTGAGGCGACGGCGCGGCGCAAGGTCGATGCCGTCGGCTGTCATCCGGAGGAACGAGCTCTCGATCGCCTTGACCGCATCGGCCGGCTCGAGAAGCTCGGCGACTTGCTGCTCGTTTAAGAAGAGCGTCATGCGATCAACCTGTCTTTGATGCGGGCGATGTTCGTTGCGTACTGGGTGTTCATCCTGGCGACCTTCGCGTTCTGCTTCTACGTCGGCATCGCGGACCGCTGATGCGCTTTCTTCGTCGGAACGCCCTATCCCTCTTCTTCGGCGCGCTCCTCCTGGCCTGCCTCGTGGGGCAAAGCTTCGCGGGCCAGCACCAGTTCAACGCCGGCGCGGTCGAACACCACTCTCAGACCTACAACTGGTTCCGCTACGTCACGTCCTCCGAGTTCGCCGGCGACGTGCTCGAGAACTGGCAGTCGGAGTTCCTCCAGTTCGCCCTCTTCATCCTCGTGACCGTCTGGCTCGTGCAGCGCGGATCGAGTGAGTCGAAGAGCGAGGAGGAGCACGGACTCATGACCGATCGGAGCCAGCTCGTCCGGGGCCATGCGAAGTCGGCCTCACCGTCGTGGGCCTCACGCGACGGCGTGAAACGACGGCTCTACGAGAACTCGCTCGTGCTCGCGATGGTCTTCTGCTTCTTCGGGAGCTGGGTCGGGCAGTCCGTGAACGGCTGGCGTGCGTTCAACAACGAGCGGGCCGACCACGGCTCCGCCGCGATCGGCTATGGCGACTACTGGGTCAACGCCGACTTCTGGGACCGGAGCCTGCAGAACTGGCAGTCGGAGTTCCTTGCCATCGGGTGCATGGCGGTGTTCACGATCTACCTCCGCCAGCGAGGCTCGCCCGAGTCGAAGCCGGTGGGCGCCTCACACGACGAGACCGGCGTCTCGAACTAGGACCTGGCCGCTCTCCTTGATGAAGCGCACCCCCCGCTACACTGGGGCGGCTTCGGAGCGCCCGTAGCTCAGGGGATAGAGCGCTGCCCTGCGGAGGCAGAGGTCGCAAGTTCGAATCTTGCCGGGCGCACTTTTGCGTGCTGTTTGGGTCAAAGAAGTTCAGAGCGGATCACAACGACTCACGTGGTCGGCGAGAATCTCGGGCGTGGCCGTCACGATTGCCGAGGCGAGAGCGCTCGCGCTGGCGCTGCCCGAAGCCGTCGAGCAGGACCATCACGGCCGTCCCTCGTTCCGCGTTGGTGGCCGGATATTCGCGACGCTCTGGAACGACGACCGAATGAATGTGATGGTCGATGAGGACGGCGTTCGAACGGCGGTCGAGCGTGCTCCCGACACCTGCGAGCCGGTCTGGTGGGGCAAACGGCTTGCCGCACTTGCCGTCACGCTCTCGATCGTCGAGCGACCGTTCCTAGGCGAGCTGCTCACGGACGCCTGGGAAGGAAAGGCGCCTCGCCGTCTGCTTCCTGATCGCTAGTCGGGGACGGGGTGGCCTTAGTCGGAATCCATTCCGCCGCGAGCAGAAGCGGCACAACCGAAATAGACTTGCGGGCGTGCAGTTGCTTGAGCACCTCCACAACCCATCCGGCCAACGCAACGCGTTGGGCCGAACGTTCCGGTGGTACATCCCGGTGCGATTTCGCACTCCCGTTCGGCCCGAACAGAAGGCTCGGTTGCAAGCGGCGGGACTGTCCTTCCGTGAGCTCTAGGTACGGGCGTATCGGCATCTTTCGTTTCGCGGCCGCGCTGAGATTTCGGCGTGAACTCAGACGTTGGGGTGACTTTCTGCTCGACGACCCTCCGACCGACACGTTCGTGCGCGAGCCTCGCAGGCCGAGACCGTCGCAACCCGGCGCAGCGATCGCGTTAGAGCTGCCGAACAGCGAGCTGCTCGATAGTTAGATCGGGCGCACTCTCGCGCGTTGTGAGCCGAGCTCCAGCCGCGCGTCGTCAGGGATCTCCGTTCGCACGTAGCCGAGCGCCAGTCCTCGAACGGCACTCGTCACGCGGCCGACGACCTTGCCGTCCTTGACGAGCTCGGAGTCGGGCGCCGGAACCTCGTCGCCCTCGAGCTCGAGCACGCGGAGGCGCCGGTTCACCTTGCCTCGGTAACGCTGCCGTGCGATGGGCTCCTGGCCGGGATAGCAGCCCTTCGTGAAGCTGATGTGCGTCTCGTCGAGGCCCGCCTCGGCCGGAAGGACGCGGTCGTCGATCTCGCGGCCCCACCTCGGCATGCCCGCGTCGATCCGCCACCGCTCGAAGTCCTCGTCCGTCGCTTCGTCACCGGCAGGACGCTCGTCGAGCACTTCCTCTCCCCCAAGGATGAGCCACGACTCGTGCTCCTCCGGTGCGATGTCGGCGCGCGCCGCGAACCGCATCCGCTGGAGCTCCGACTGCACGCGCTCGCCCAGCTCCGGCTCGGTGAGAACGAGGAAGTCGTCGTCGGCGCGACGCAGGACGCGCAGCGGCGCGATGACGCGCGCCTTCGCGGTGAGCAGGAGCGCATCGCACGCGGTGCCCACCGAGAGGCCCTCGACATCGTTGGAGACCATGCGCTGGAGGTAGTCGGCTGCGTCCGGCCCGGTCGACGCGCGACATACGCGCGCGGTCGTCGCGCAACCGTCGGTGTCGTAATGCTCGACATGGCAATTAGTCTAGGTTCGCGTGACCCTCTTCCGGTCCAAGGCGGAACAGAAGCTCGTCGATCACGGCCTCGATCCCGCGCGACTCCCGCCGGGGCAGTACCTCACGGAGAAGTGGCCCGTCCTCCACGCGGGCACGGTCCCGAAGTCCGACCTCGCGACGTGGGACTTCAAGGTCTGGGGCGAGGTCGAGGAGCCGTTGACGCTCGACTACGAGCAGCTCATGGCACTGCCGCAGACGGAGATAACGGCGGACATCCACTGCGTCACGCGTTGGAGCCGCTTCGACGCCCGATTCAGGGGCGTCCACTGGCGCGAGCTCGCGAAGCTCGTGCGGCCGAAGCCGAGCGCGCGATTCGTCGTCGCGCACGCCGAGCAGGGGTTCACGTCGAACGTCCCGCTGGCGGCGATCGAGGCCGACGATGCACTCATCTCGTGGGAGGCCGACGGCGAGCCGCTCGAGCCCGACCACGGCTGGCCGCTGCGTCTGGTCGTGCCCTCGCGGTACTTCTGGAAGAGCGCCAAGTGGCTCAGAGGGCTCGAGCTGCTCTCGACCGATCAGCCAGGCTTCTGGGAGCGCTACGGGTACCACAACGACGCGGATTATTGGAAGGAGGAGCGCTACAGCTTCTGATCCCCGGGCCCCGGTTCACTCGTTCGAGGGACTTGGGGCGGGGCGCATGTAACCGATATCTCATGCGAACCACCTCCCCCTAATCCCCCTCGCAAAGCGGCCCTCCGGGGCCGTTTTGCTGTTCTGGGACAGACGCGAGACCTTCCAGCGGCACCAAGAGCCGGAGGTTAGAGCCGAGGCTCTAACCGGAGGCCGCACTCACGTGAGCGGGGATGCGAAGCACCACCGCTCGCGGACCACTCCATCCGCTCACCACCCAATCTGAACGCAGAGAGGCCGGGTCTCCCCGGCCTCTCTGCCGTACCTAACCTCGACGCGAAGCGAAGCTTCGCGGCGCGAGGCTTACATCATGTCCATGCCGCCCATGCCGCCCGGCATGCCGGCACCGGCCGGGTTCTTCTCGGGAGCTTCGGCGACGACTGCCTCCGTCGTGAGGATGTTCTTCGCGATCGAGGCCGCGTTCTGCAGCGCCGAGCGCGTGACCATCGTCGGATCGATGATCCCAGCCTTCACGAGATCCTCGACCTCGCCCGTCTCGACGTTCAGGCCCTCGCCCTTCTTGGCGCCGCGGACCTTCTCGACGACGACGGAGCCTTCCAGGCCCGCGTTGTACGCGAGCTGGCGGACCGGCTCCTCGAGCGCGCGGATGATGATCTGCGCACCCGTCTTCTCCTCGCCCTCGAGGTCGTCGAGCATCGAGCGGACGGCGTCGGCGGCGTTCAGCAGCGCAACTCCGCCGCCCGGCCCGATGCCCTCTTCGAGCGCGGCCCGGGTCGCCTTCAGCGCGTCCTCGACGCGGTGCTTCTTCTCCTTGATCTCGACCTCGGTGGCCGCACCGACCTTCACGACGGCGACGCCTCCGGACAGCTTCGCGAGGCGCTCCTGGAGCTTCTCGCGGTCGAAGTCGGAGTCGGTGTTCTCGATCTCCTGCTTCAGCTGCTTGATGCGGGACTTGATGGCGTCGGTGTCGCCGCCACCGTCGATGATCGTGGTGGTGTCCTTGTCGATGACGACCTTGCGGGCCTGACCAAGCTGCGAGAGCTTCGTGTTGTCGAGCTTCAGGCCCATCTCCTCGGTGATGACCTCGCCGCCGGCGACGATGGCGATGTCCTCGAGCATGCGCTTGCGGCGGTCGCCGAAGCCGGGCGCCTTGACGGCGACGGCCGTGAACGTGCCGCGGAGCTTGTTGACGACGATCGTCGCCAGGGACTCGCCTTCGACATCTTCTGCCACGATCAGCAGCGGCTTGCCCGCCTGGATGACCTGCTCGAGCACCGGGAGCAGATCCTTGACGGCACCGACCTTCTGGTTCGCGACCAGGATGTACGGGTCGTCGAGGACGGCCTCCATGCGCTCGGGATCGGTGACCATGTACGGCGACAGGTAGCCCTTGTCGAACTGCATGCCCTCCGTGAACTCGAGCTCGAGGCCGAACGTCTGGCCCTCCTCGACGTTCACGACGCCGTCCTTGCCGACCTTCTCGATCGCCTCGGCGATCACATCGCCGATCTCTCGCTCACGCGAGACGACGGTGCCGACGCGGGCGATGTCCTCCTTGCCCGAGACCTCCTTCGAGCCGGCCTTGAGATCCTCGACGACTGCGTCGACGGCCTTCTCGATGCCGCGCTTGAGACCCATCGGGTTCGCACCGGCGGCGACGTTCTTCAGACCCTCGCGGACGATCGCCTGAGCGAGGACCGTGGCGGTCGTCGTGCCGTCGCCGGCGACGTCGTCCGTCGATGTCGCGGCCTCGCGCACGAGCTGGGCGCCCTGGTTCTCGAAGACGTCCTCGACCTCGATCTCACGTGCGATCGTGACGCCGTCGTTCGTGATGGTCGGGGCGCCGAACTTCTTGTCGAGGACGACGTAGCGGCCCTTCGGGCCGAGCGTCACCTTGACCGCGTCGGCGAGGATATTCACGCCGCGCTCGATCGCGCGGCGGGCATCCTCGTTGAACTTCAGCTCCTTGTGAGCCATGTGCTTTCGATACCTCCGTTGTCGTTCTTACGCCTTTGCGCCCGCGAGCTCGCGGTCGCCGGCAACCTTTGCGAGGACATCCGACTCCCGGAGGATCAGCACCTCGTCGGCGCCGAGCTTGATCTCCGTCCCGCCGTATTTGCTGAAGATGATCTCGTCACCCTCGGCAACGTCCATGGGGATGTGCTTCCCGTCTTCGTCCCTCCCACCGGGACCCACTGCGAGGACGCGGCCGCGCTGCGGCTTCTCCTTCGCGGTGTCGGGCAGCACGATGCCGCTGACCGTCGTCTCCTCTTCCTCGAGGACCTCCACGATCAAGCGGTCACCAAGCGGCTGCAGGTTCATCCACACTCCTCCTGTCCAGACGACTTTGTGACATTCGTTGGCACTCTCGTTCCATGAGTGCCAGACCATTCTAACCGCAATTTCTTCCGCTGGGCAAACATGTGCCGACCCTGTGTTACAAAGTCCGGGTGCGACGCGAGTTCTCAGCCGGGGGCGTGGTGATCAGGCGGCTCAAGGGCCGCGACGTCATGGCCGCGATCCGGCCCGCAGGGAAGCCTGAGGGCACCTGGGCCCTGCCGAAGGGACTCATCGGCCCCGGAGAGGCAGCCGAGCTCACGGCCCAGCGGGAGGTGGCAGAGGAGACTGGTGTCGTGGCCAGGCCGCTCGGGAAGCTCGGCGACGTCCGCTACGTCTTCACCTGGGACGGCGAGCGGGTCTTCAAGGTCGTCAGCTTCTTCCTCTTCCGCTACAGCTCGGGGCGACTGGGCAACGTCCCGGCCGAGCACGCCCACGAGGTCGCGGACGTCCAGTGGCTGCCGCTGGACGAGGCGCCGAAGCTCCTCGCCTACAAGGGCGAGCGGGAGATGGCGGCGAAGGCGCTCGAGCGGTTGGAGCGTTAGGCTCCGCCGCGTGGGCGAGGTGGAGCCGGAGAGCACACAGCCGGTCGAAGAGCAGCGTCTGGAGCCGCAGGACGAGACCCGTTTTTCCCGTGGGCTTCGCTACGGCCACCGGGGCGGGCTCTATCTGTCGCTCGCGGTCGGAATCGGGATCATCCTCTTCCTCGTGCTCCTCGTGGCGAGGAACACCCGGCAGGTGAAGCTCGACTATGTCGTCGGCAGCGCGCGGGCGGGGCTGATCTGGCTCATCCTGATCAGCGCGATCGCGGGCTGGGTGCTCGGGGTCGTGACGGCGGCGCTCATCCATCGCCGGACGCGAGCGCCGCGACCGCAGGCCCAGAGGTGATGGAGGCCATGTACGCGCTCAACTTCTACTCACCGATCGTGGCCGAGCAGCTCCGGAGCGGCCGGAAGACGGCGACGATCCGCCTCGGAGACAAGGCGGCGAAGTACCGGAAGGGCATGATCGTGCAGGTGCTCGCCGGCGCGCGCTTCAGCCCGCGGGAGCACGTGTTCAACGCGGTCATCGACAAGGTCGAGGTCAAGAGCCTTCACGAGGTTTCTCCGCGCGAGGTCGAGCACGACAATCCCGAGATCCGCCGAACCGAGGACATGGCGTCCTTCCTCAGCCAGCTCTACAACCGCGAGGTCACGCCGGACGACACCGTGACCGTCATCCGGTTCTCCCAGATCCGCGCCTGACTTCCGGACGCCGGATGGGCGTGCCGAAGAGCTCGGGATTGCGGAGCGCGGCGCCGCAGGACTCGCACTCGACCGCGAACATCGAGCTGAACGCCGCGGAGCACGAGGGGCACCGGCGCAGAACCGGGCCGCCGCACTGCGCGCACTCCTCGGGTACCTCCGCCTCGAACTCCTCGAACCACCGTTGCGCGGCTCCGCACGCGAGGCAGAAGGCGACCCAGTCGCCGAGTACCTTCCGGCGTTCTTCACGGAGCCAGTCGGCGGCCTTGCCCACGGGTTGACTGTACCCGCGGGCAAGGCCCGGGCCGACCTAGTAGTTGGTGAAGAGCAGCTTGTTCGGCGTGTTCTTCCCAGGGGACTTGACCACACCGTTGGTGGTGTTCCCCCCGAGCGCCGCTGCGACCTGCGCCGGCGTCGACGTCGGGTGCGTCTGGAGGTACAGAGCCGCCACGCCGGTGTTGTGCGGCGAGGCCATCGACGTCCCGCTGATGGTGTTCGTGGCGTTGTCGTTCGTGTTCCACGCGGACGTGACGTTCACGCCCGGCGCGAACCAGTCCACGCACGTCCCGATGTTCGCCCACACCGGCTTCGTGTCGGTGTTGTCGGTGGCGCTGATCGTCATCGCCTCGGGAACCCTGGCGGGCGACTGCCTGCACGCCTTCACCGCGACGCCGAGGATGTTCCCGTTGCCGGCCGAGACCGAATATGCGATCCCGTCGGCGATCGAGTTCCTCACGGCGTTGTCGAGCGCAGTGCTCGCGCTGCCGCCGAGGCTCATGTTCGCCACGGCGGGCTGGCCGGCCTGATGGTTTCCGGTGGCCCAGTCGATACCCGAGATCACCTGGGCATTGGTGCCCGAGCCCTGGCAGTTGAGGACGCGGACGGCGACCAGCTTGACCGACTTCGCGACCCCGTACGTCGAGCCGCCCACCGTGCCTGACACGTGCGTGCCATGGCCGTTGCAGTCATTGCCGTTCGTCGACGGCGTGATCGCGTCGAAGCCGAACACCGCGCGGCCACCGAACTGCGTGTGCGTCATGCGGATGCCGGTGTCGATGATGTACGCCGTGACTCCTGCCCCGGTGTTGGTGTACGTGTAGGAGTTGGTGAGCGGAAGGTTCCGCTGGTCGATCCGGTCGATGCCCCAGGTCGCCGGGCTCTGGGTCGTGTCGGCGGTGTAGATCGAGTCCGCCTCGACCTCGGACACGACGGACAGCTTCGCGATCTGATCGGCAGCGGCCGCCGACAGTTTCATCGCGTACCCCTTGAGCGCGTGCGAATAGACGAAGTCGAGGGTCCCTCCGTACTCGCGGGCATGCTGCCGTGCCACGTCGGCGGCAGGGCCGGCCGATGCCTTGAGGACGACGATGTACTCGCTCTGCGCCGTTCGCGCCGCCGAGACCGACCCGACGACCAACAGCGTGAACGCGAGCGCGACGAGGACGAGGACTCCTCCTGTTGCTTTCTTCAACGTGAGGCCCCTTTCGGAGAGGGCTTGCGTGCCGCAGGCTGCCGTCGAAGGTACTGCGATCATCGGGATTGTTCAAGGCGGCGACCGTCCTGTGGAGACCAGGGGAGTCGTTAGAGTTCCTCGCCGATGGCGATCGCCCGAGAAGCAGAGCCGGTCGGCTCGCTCAGAGAGGTGCGCGAGGCGGGTCTCGACCGTGAGGACCTCCTCGGCGTCTACAGGAACATGCTCCTCACGCGCGGGATCGAGGAGCGCGGCCACATTCTCTACCGGCAGGGAAAGATCCCCGGCTCCTTCTACACGGGGCGCGGCAACGAGGCGGCCGCGGTCGGGGTCGCCACCGCGATGGGCGCCGACGACGTCGGAACGCCGCTGCACCGCGACATGGGCGTCCACATCGTGCGCGGCGTCGAGCCCTGGAGGATCCTCGCGCAGTACATGGGCCGCGCGGATGGGCCGACGAAGGGCAGGGACGGCAACGTCCACATGGCGGACTCGAACCTCGGGCTCATCGCGATGGTCAGCCACCTGCCCGCGATGCTTCCGGTCGCGGTCGGGTGCGCGCTCGCGTTCCGCATCCGCGAGGAGAAGCGGGTCGCCCTCGGCTGGTTCGGCGAGGGAGCGTCCGCTCGCGGCGACTGCCACGAGGCGATGACTCTGGCCGGCGTCCGCAGGCTGCCGATGGTGTTCATCTGCGACAACAACCAGTGGGCGTACTCCACGCCGACCCATCTCGAGTTCGCGACGGAGCATGTGGCCGACCGCGCCGAGGCGTATGGGTTCGAGGGCATCGTCGTCGACGGAACCGACGTCCTCGCCGTCTACCGCGAGGCAAAGGCCGCGATCGAAAAGGCGCGCGCCGGCGGCGGCCCGACGCTGATCGAGAGCGTGACGCTCCGCATGGAGGGACACGCGGTGCACGACGACGCCTTCTACGTCCCGAAGGACATGTTCGAGCGCTGGGCCGAGAACGACCCGATCGAGCGCTTCCGCACCTGGCTGCGCCAGAACGCGGACATGACCGACGACGAGGAGGACGAGATCGCGGCGGAGGTCAAGAAGACCCTCAACGACGCGCTCAAGCGCGCGGAGGAGTCGCCGATGCCGGATCCGTCGACGCTGACCGAGGGCGTCTACGCAACACCCGAGGACCTCGACACGCCCCACCACAAATAGATGGCCGAGCTGACGTATCTCCAGGCGATCTCCGACGGTCTCCGAACGGAGATGCGGCGGGACAAGCGGGTCTTCGTCATCGGCGAGGACGTCGGCGTCTACGGCGGCGCGTTCAAGGTGACACTCGGATTCCAGGAGGAGTTCGGGCACTGGCGCGTCATGGACGCCCCGCTCGCGGAGACGGCCATCGTCGGCGCGTGCACGGGCGCCGCGATCATGGGCATGCGTCCCGTCGCGGAGATGCAATTCGCGGACTTCATCTCCTGTGCGTGGGACCACCTGGTGACCGTGGCAGCCAAGCAGCGCTACCGCGCCGGGACGCCCGTTCCGATCACGGTCCGGCTGCCCTCGGGAGGCGGCTTCTCCGGTGGCCCGTTCCACTCGCAGAACCCGGAGTCGTCCTTCGCCCACATCCCAGGGCTGAAGTGCGTCTGCCCGGCGACCCCCGAGGACGCCAAAGGCCTGCTGATCAGCGCGATCGAGGACCCCAACCCCGTCCTCTACTTCGAGCACAAGCACCTGTATCGCCGCATCAAGGGCGAGGTGCCGGAGGAGCGGTACACCGTCCCGCTGGGGAAGGCGCGAACGCACCGTGAGGGAGACGACCTGTCGGTGATCACGTGGGGCGCGATGGTCTACACGGCCGAGGAAGCCGCGCAGCAGCTCGAGTCCGACGGCGTGTCGGTCGAGATCGTCGACCTGCGCACGGTCATGCCCTGGGACAAGGCTGCCGTGCTCGAGTCCGCCCGGAAGACGTCGAAGGTGCTCGTGCTGCACGAGGACACGCGGACGGGCGGCTTCGGCGCCGAGATCGCCGCGACGATCGCCGAGGAGGCGTTCGAGGACCTGGACGCGCCGGTGAAGCGCATCGCCGCTCCCGACACGCCCGTGCCGTTCTCCCCGCCGCTCGAGAAGGCATTCATCCCGCAGGTGGACGACGTCGTCGCAGGCCTGCGCGAGCTCGCGGAGTACTAAGGAGAGAGCATGGCCACCACGGAAGCCATCGATGTCGTCATGCCGCAGATGGGCGTGTCTGTCTCGGAGGGCACGATCACGAAGTGGCTCAAGGCGCAGGGTGAGCAGGTGGAGGCCGACGAGCCGCTCCTCGAGATCTCGACCGACAAGGTCGACACGGAGGTTCCGAGTCCGGGAAGCGGCGTCCTCACCGAGATCCTCGTGCAGGAAGGCCAGACCGTGGAGGTGGGCACGAAGCTCGCCGTGATCGGCGGCGACGGTGGCAGCGGAGCAGGCGGCTCAGAAGGACAAGCTCAGGAGGAGGCGCCCGTGCCCGAGCCGGCGACGGCCGGCGCCGCGGCAGAAGCTGACGCCGCCTCGTCGGCGGACAGCCCGGCGCCCGCAGCAGAGCCCACTCCCGCTCCGGCGGAGACGCATTCCGCGAACGGCAAGACGTTCGTGTCGCCCGTGGTCGCGAAGATCGCGTCCGAGCACGGGGTCGACCCGAGCCAGGTCCGGGGAACCGGCCGCGGTGGACGGGTGACCAAGAAGGACATCCTCGGCTTCATCGAGTCCGGCGCGCAGGCGGCTCCGCCCGCCGCTCCTGCTGCGCCAGCTCCGCCCGCACCGGCTCAGCCGGCAGCGCCCGCACCCCCACCCGCCGCCGCACCTGCACCCGCGGCCGCCGCGCCGAAGGAGGCGCCGGCACCCGCAGCAGCGGCTGCACCGGCTCAGCCGGGGGAGACGTTCGAGCCGATGAGCGCCATGCGTAAGGGCATCGCCGAGCACATGCGCCGCTCACTCGATACGTCCGCACACGTGACGAGCGCGATCGAGGTCGACATGTCCAGGGTGACGGCGATCCGCGGGAAGCTGAAGAAGGAGTACCAGCAGAGCTACGGCGTCAACCCGACGTACCTGATCTTCGTCGCGCGCGCCGCGGCCGAGACGCTCCGCGAGTTCCCGTGGATCAACGGCGAGATCCGCGGCGACCAGATCGTCACGCGGGGCTACGTCAACATCGGCTTCGCCGTCGAGCTCCAGGACGGCAAGGGGCTGATCGTGCCCGTGGTCAAGAACGCCGAGACGCTCAATCTGCTCGGTCTCGCGAAGGCAGTCACCGACATCGCGCAGCGCGCCCGCGACAAGAAGCTCCTCCCGGACGAGGTCCAGGGCGGGACGTTCACGATCACCAACCCAGGCGGCTACGGAACGTTCCACGGGACCCCCGTGATCAGCCAGCCGCAGGCCGCGATCCTCGGGACCTACGCCGTCGTGAAGCGCCCGTGGGTCGTGCAGGACGAGATGGGCGAGGACGTCATCGCCATCCGGCCGATCATGAACCTGACGCTCACGTACGACCACAGGCTCGTCGACGGCGCCCTCGCCGGCCGCTTCCTGCACACGCTGCGGGAGAAGCTCGAGAGCTGGGACGAGTCGGCGTACTGACGGCTCGGTCGCGCCCACTCACCTGATGTCGGGCAATCGCTCGCTCGACGACTGGGGGGCGGTCTATGAGCGTCAGCTGCCGACGATCGAAGCGTTCGTCACCAAGCTCGAGAATCTCCTCGAGGAGCTCGTCGAGGAGTACGACTGGGTCTACAGCTGGACGGTCGATCCAGGCGACTTCATCGCGCGGGCGTACCGCGCGCTCCGCGGCGGCATCAGCTTCGAGAACCCGTTGAAGGAATTGCCGGGATACGCCGGTGCCTGTGTGATCATCGACGATCGCCGGCAGGGCCAGGACGTCGCGCGAGTGATCGAGCACGAGTTCGTGGTTAACCGCGACGTATCGGTCTCGTGGGAGGAAGCGGTGCAGGACGACGAATTGGAACGGTCGACGGCGGCGCATCTCGACGGACGGCCCCTGGCGCACTACTTCGTGTCGATTCACGATTCCTGGGGCGCGCTCACCGAATGGCGTCCGTATACGGGCCTCTGGGCCGACATCTGGATCCAGACGCAGCTCCAGCGAACCTTGCGCAACTCAGACACGAGTTGGCTCTACGACTCCCACGCGTCGTACCCGGCCGTCGTTCGCGACATGATCGCCGACATGTACCGCCTAACTCGCTCGGCGGACGAGCGCAACTCCGAGTTGAGAGCCGTCATCGAGCAGCTGCACGATCAGTACGCCCACCAAATCGCCCGCGGGGACCTGGACGTGGAGCTGAGCGCGACGGCGGTCGAGGCCTACCTCGAAGCCTCCGAGACCGTCGCCGATCTCGTCAAAGCGGGTGTCGCGGCGGGGCTGAGGTCCGACGACGAGTACGTGGTGGGCTCCGTCGACGCCGAGCAGGGCGTCTTCTGGCTCGTCCGGCGGCTGGGAATCGAATCCATCCGTGGCCTGGACGACTTCCTCGACGGTGCCCGGCCCCGGGGCGGCGACATCGTCGGACAGATCGGTGCTCTTTCGACCGAAGCCGGCTACCACCCGTGGTCGCTACCCCAGTCTGTCGTCGAATGGCTTCTCCTTGTCCTCAACCGTGCCGATGCCGAGACGGTGTCGCTGATGTGGTACTACGACGAGGTGGAGAACGCGATCAACACCCTGATCGGCAACCCGGTGAAGACCGCGACAGAGGACGCGGAATGACACGCGGGGCCTACGTCCTCGACCTCGGTCTCGTCCCATACGGCGAGGCGTGGGATCTCCAACGCTCCCTTGCCGGCGCCGTGTCGCAGGGAGCGATCCCCGACACCGTGATCTTCCTCGAGCATCCGCCCGTCGTCACGCTCGGCCGGCGCACGGACGAGGCTGAGCTGCACGTCCCCGAAGACGCCGCCGTCGAGGTCGTCGAGACGAACCGGGGCGGCAAGTCCACCTTCCACGGGCCGGGCCAGCTCGTCTGCTACCCGATTCTCGACCTGAACCGACACGGGAGGGACGTGAAGAAGTACGTCCGAGACCTCGAGGAGGCCCTGATCCGCACGGTCGCGCCGCTCGGCCTCGACGCGAAGAGGATCGAGGGCCTGACCGGCGTGTGGCTCGAGCGGCCGCCGCGCAAGATCGCGTCCATCGGCGTCCACGTCTCGCGCTGGGTGACGACCCACGGATACGCGTTGAACGTCGATCTCGACCCCGCTCCCTTCAGCGAATGGATCACCGCGTGCGGGCTCGAGGACGCGGCGTTCACGACCCTCGCGCGCGAGCTCGGCCGGCCCGTTTCCGTCGAGGAGGTCAGACCGCTCGCACACGACGCGATTGCCGAAGTCTTCGGCCTCGAGCTCGAGCCGCTGCCGGTCGAGGACGGTCACGGCCTCTGGCCGCAGACCGTGCACAGACAGCTCGCCGCGAAGGCCTCCTAGGGCAGCCAGCCCTCCAGGTGGCGCACCGGCTCGCGCGGCGGGAACCGGCCGTAGGCGACCTTCGGATCGGTGGTCTCCTCCGGGGAGGCGGCGTCGTGCCGGGCGGCGGCATCGTCGAGCTTGTAGCCGCCCCAGCCTTTCCCGTCCTGGTGCTGCCGTGCCCCGACGGCGATCACGACGCAGGGTCCGTCTCCGGCGCCGACGATGGTGTGGCTCATGTTCGGGGGGCAGTGGACGAGGTCCCACGTCCGCAACGGGCGCTCCTCGCCCTCCACGATCAGGATCGCTTCGCCGTGAAGCACGAGGAAGTCCTCCTGGTCGGCCTCCCAGTGGTACATCGACATCGGGTTTCCGGGGCCGAGGACGAAGAGGTTGACGCCGAGCTGCTCCCACTCCTGGCCCTCCTCGAAGTCGCAGACGCGCCCGCGCGGCCCGCGCTCGTACCACGTCGCGTCGCGCGCGTTGAGCACGAACCATCCTTCGCCGGTTGCCTTGAGGCCGTGCTCGGTCTGCTCGTGTCGCGCTTCCGGAACCACCATCCCTAGACTGACAGAGATGCAGACCTCGCTGCCTGTTGCGGAGAGGCCCCGCCGGCCGGATTGGATGAAGGTCCGCGCGCCGAGCCACGACTCGCGCTACTTCGACGTGAAGAAGCTCATCCACGGCGCGAGCCTGCACACGATCTGCGAGGAGGCGCGCTGCCCGAACATCGGGGAATGCTGGGGACGCGGAACGGCGACGTTCCAGATCCTCGGCGAGACGTGCACGCGGGCGTGCCGCTACTGCTACGTCCACAGCGGCAGGCCCGAGAGCCCGCCCGACCCGCTCGAGCCGCTTCGCCTCGCGAACGTCGCGGCGCAGATGGAGCTCAAGCACGTCGTCGTGACCTCGGTGGACAGAGACGACGTCCCCGACCGCGGCGCCGGACACTACGCGGCGACGATCCGGGCGCTGAAGGCAAAGGTCCCACACGCGTCCGTCGAAGTCCTCACGCCGGACTTCCTCGGCGTCGAGGAAGAGGCGCTGCAGACCGTCCTCGCCGAACGTCCCGACGTCTTCAACCACAACATCGAGACGGTCCGCCGGCTCCACGCGCGCATGCGCGGTGCGAAGGCGAGCTACGACAAGGCGCTCTGGCTGCTCCGGCGGGCGAAGGAGATCGCCAACTACCCGGTGCTCACGAAGTCGGGGATCATCGTCGGGCTCGGCGAGACGAACGACGAGATCGTCGAGACGATGCGCGACCTCCGCGCGAACGGCGTCGACGTCGTCACGATTGGCCAGTACCTCCAGCCGAGCCCGAAGCACGCGCCCATCGACCGCTGGGTCCACCCCGACGAGTTCCGCTGGTTCCGCGAGCAGGGCGAGGCCCTCGGCTTCGGCTCGGTCTTCTCAGGTCCGCTGGTGCGGTCGTCGTACCGCGCGGACGAGCAGCGTCACGCCGCCGAGACCGGCCGCGGGGCTGCCGCCCTCTAGCCTGGGCAGGCCGAGGCCCCCGGTTTCCCGGAGGCCTCGAACCCAGCTTGCGAGTTAGCCGTTCGGCAGGTTGCCGAGCGGGATCTCGTCGGCCTGTGCAGCGCCGTTCCGGTCGTCCAGGGACACAACCAGCCACCCGCGAACCGGGGTGTTCTGGATCTTGCTCTTGTCCACTGTGAGCGGCAGCGGAGACGACCCTCCAGGTGCCAGAGTCAGGAAGTTGCCCGTCGAGACGGGTGCCTTCCCGAGCGCTCCGAACGTGCCGAGCCCGGTCACGTCGGAGAGACCGCCACCCGGAACGATCGAGAACGTCGCGACGGAGTAGGTGAACTTGTTCGTCGCGCCACCCAGCCCGATCTCGCTGGCGAGCGTCGGAAGCTCGATGGTCGAGCCGTTCATCGGTGCGTCCGGCACCCAGGCGTCCACGATGTTGCCGGCGGCGTCGATGATGAACGACGCGATCTGACCGTTGAACGTCCCGGTCGTCAAAGCGCCGAAGTCGATACCGACGATCGTGAACTCCGGATCGGGTGTTCCGCCCGTGTCGATCGCGATGTCGAACTCCGTCACGGACGCATTCGACCAGCGCCCGTAGTTGTTGATCGCGAACACGAGCGAGCTGTCGTTCGGGTCAGGCGCCCCGGTCAGGAATTCGGTCGGGAGCTCCTGCACACCGACGTCGCGGACGTCGAAGTTGTCCTCACCGCCCGTGGTGTCGTTGGGATCTGCGATGCCCCAGGAGTACACGTCCGCCGTCCCGGAATGGACGCCGTTGTTCGACAGGTTGACCGTGGTGGCGAAGTTGTCGCCGACACGCTGATACGGGCTCTTCGGTCCCGCGGCCACGTTCGACAGACCGCGAGGAACGACGAGCCACGGCACACGCAACGTGTAGATCCCCGGACCCGACGTCGTCGGAGTCGCGAGCACCAGGCCGCGGGCCGAGAGAACGGCGCCCCAGCCGATGGTGAAGGTGCTCATCCCCGGCAGTGCGGCCACGGAAGCGGCCGACATCGAGGCGGTGACCTTCACGTCAGCGTTGCCACGAGCAGGCACCGTCACGGTGCTCGGGTTGAACGACAGCCCGAGCCCGAGCGACAGGCCCGTCGCGCTGAGGTTGTAGGTGACCGGCGAGGTGCCCGTGTTGGCCAAGCGGATCCCGAGCTGCTGCGAGTACGCGCCGCCGAGCGGCTGGTACCCGTAGGACAGCGCGGCTGTTCCGCCGCCGGTCGTGGCGACGACCTTGGAGTCGATCGCCTTCTGGATCTGGACGACGCCTGCGCCGCCGGTGCGGACGTTGAGGCTCGGGACCGGATCCTTGGCGGTGTTCATCAACGCGCCCTTGATCCGCTCCGTGTTCCAGTTGGGATGCGCGTCCGTCATGAGGGCGGCCGAGCCGGCGACCATCGGCGTCGCCATCGACGTCCCGGAGATGGTTGCCGGGCCGTTGCCCGTGCCGACGCCCGTCGAGATGACGGACTGACCCGGCGCCGCGATGTCAGGCTTGGCTGCGCTGTCGACGTTCCGCGGACCACCGGACGAGAACGAGGTGATGCGCTCGTAGCCCGTGTTGGTGATCGTCGTCGGAGTCGTCGAGACGGCGCTCGTGGCGAGGATCAGGTTGTCACCGTCGTCAGTCGCGGCCGGGCCGAGGACGCCCTTGACCCCGAGGAACGGGATCGTGACGTTGAACGGCTCGCCCGTGTCCGGGTTCGATGTAATCGGACCCTCGAACGGCGGGAAGTCGGCGGTGGTGTTGATCATCACCACGGCGACTGCCCCTGCCTGCTGGCCGTAGATCGCCCTCGCCACACGCGCGCACGTGCCGCGCACTGTGACGACGATCTTGCCCGCTGCTCCGGCGTACTCGGCCGGGTTGCAGCCCAGGCTGACGGTGCCGTCCGGGTTCCTCAACACGAGAATCGGCGTGTTCGGCCCAGGAAGCGGCCCGCCACCGTTCGCGTTGATGGCCTGGATCGTGGTCCCAGTGTTCAGCTGCAGGTTCGCACCGGGAAACGTCGGGCTGGAGGCATCGATCGCAGCGGTCGAGATCACCCTGCTGGCCGTGCCCGGTGAGTCGGTGATGTAGGCGTTCGGGCCCGCGTTGCCGGCCGCGGTGACGACGACGACCCCCGCGCGGGCGGCGTTGTCCGACGCAACGGCAGCCGCATCGTCCGAGCGGCCGAACACCCCGCCGAGTGACATGTTGATCACGTCCGCGCCGTCCAGAACCGCACGGTTGATCGCGGCGACGACGACGGCGTCAGAGGCCGAGCCCTCGCAGCCGAAGACCCTGTACGCGAGGATCTGCGCGTTCGGAGCAACGCCCGGACCGATCGTGAAGCTGTTGGAGTACGTGGTCGAGTTGTACGGGCCGTGGTAGGTCTGCCCGTTCGACAGCACGCCGTCGCCGGCGGCCGTTCCGGCCACATGGCTGCCGTGCCCGTTGCAGTCCAGCGGATCGGGATCCGGATGCGGAACCTGATCCGCCGGGACATCGGAGGCGTCGTCGTAGTCGTCGCCGACGAAGTCGAAGCCGCCGACCACCTTCGCGGTCGGGAACGTGCCCGGCTCGATCACCGTCCCGTTGTTGCTCGTGAAGGCCGCCACCGTGCCGGGGCCGCCGAAGTTCGCGTGGGTGTAGTCGACACCTGTGTCGATCACCGCAACCTTGACGCCGGTCCCGGTCTTTCCGGTGTTCTGCCACGCCTGCGGGCCGCCGATGTACTGGACGCCGGCGACGTTCTCGATGTGGTGGACGCGGCTGAAGCGCACAGCAGTGACACCCTGGAGCGAGGCCAGCTTGGCGACGTCCTTGGCGGCAATGCGAACGCTGAGGCCGTTGTAGGCGTCCTGGTAGGCGTTGAGAACCTGGCCGCCTGCGGCCTGGATCGCGCCCCGGATCGCATCCTGGCGGCCCTTCAGCTCCGCCCGGATCGCGTCCTTCTGAGCCTTCGTCAGATCCGCGCCCCGATCCTGAGCGTCTCCGACACGGCTCGCAACAGGAGTACCCGACATCTCGAGGATGACGGTCGTCTGCTGCCTGGCCGTGAACGATGCGGGCTTCCAGCCGGCCACCTTGCTGATGGTGGCTGGGTTGATGCGCTGGAAGCGTGAGACGCTGGTCGAGTCCTCACCGTTGGCGGACGTCGCTGCCTGGACGCCGACGACAACGGTGAGCGCGAGGAAAACGAGGGCTGCGAAAGAGCTAAGACGGAGCGGCATGCCTGCCCGGCCCCGCCGGGTCATCTTTCGTCGCAACACTCTCCCCTTTCCCTTTGCGGGCGCCCAAAGCACCCGACATGAGCGAAATCCCTGCACACGGACGTCTGGGTCGCCGTCGCGGAGACGCGCGGAAACTAGCACGCCGTTCTCGATAAGGGAAGTGAGATCTACGAAAATACCGCTCGATATCGAAGCGGCGATTTTCTCTAGGACTCGTGCGGCTTGGCCATGGCGCGATAGTCGAGCGCCTTGTCCAGCACATCCTCGGCGACCCCCCGCTCGCGCGCGATCTCGCGGAGGGAGCGGCCGGAAGACGCCGCCTCCTTCACGATCTCCCCCACGGCGTCGTAGCCGATGTACGGGTTGAGCGCCGTGCCCGCCGAGAGGGTCAATTCGGCGTAGCGCTCGGCGACCTCGCGGTTCGCCTCGATGCCGTCGACGCACTTCTCGGCGAGCAGTCCCGCTGCGGCCGTCAGGAGCTTGATCGAGTCGAGCAGGTTGCGGGCCAGCATCGGGACGAAGACGTTCAGCTCGAAGTGGCCCTGCATGCCGCCGACGGTGATCGCGGCGTCGTTCCCGATCACCTGGGCGGCTACCTGAGTCACGACCTCCGGGATGACGGGGTTGACCTTGCCCGGCATGATCGAGCTTCCCTTCTGCAGCTCCGGCAGAAAGATCTCCGCGAGGCCGGCGCGCGGCCCCGAGCCCATGAGCCGCAGGTCGTTGGCGATCTTCGTGAGCGAGACCGCAACGGTCTTGAGCGCACCGGAGGCCTCGACAAGTGCGTCGCGGGCGGCCTGCGCCTCGAAGGGATCCGCGGGCGGGGAGATGGTCAGCCCCGTGTCCTCGGAGAGCAAGACGTCGAACGCGCTCGGCGAACTCCGGATGTGTGTTGAGCCCGGTCCCGACAGCGGTGCCGCCAAGCGGAATCTGGCCGACGCGTCCGAGCGTGGACTGGACGCGGTCGCGCCCCTGCCGGACCTGCGCCGCATAGCCCGCGAACTCCTGCCCGAGCGTGACGGGGACCGCGTCCATCAGGTGCGTGCGGCCGGACTTGACGACGTCGTCGAACTCCTCCGCCTTGCGCGCCAGCGAGTCGCCCAGCCGGTCGAGCGCAGGCACGAGGTCGTTCGTGAGGGCCTCGAGCGCGGCGAGGTGCACGGCCGACGGGAAGACGTCGTTCGACGACTGGCCCATGTTCACGTCGTCGTTCGCGTGCACGTCGTCGCCCGCGAGCGCGGCGATCACCTCGTTCGCGTTCATGTTCGACGAGGTCCCGGAGCCGGTCTGGAACACGTCGATCGGGAACTGGTCGTCGAGCTCGCCCGCGGCGATGCGGTCGCCGGCCTCGGCGATGCGCTGCGCCTTGTCCTCGTCCAGCAGGCCGAGCTCTGCGTTGACGCGCGCGGCCGCCGCCTTGATCCGGCCGAGCCAGCGGGCCACTCCGGGCGGAATGGGCTCGCCGGAGACCGGGAAGTTCACGACCGCCTTACGCGTCTCCGCTCCCCACAGCTCCCGCTGCGTCTCCGTCTCGGCCACACGATCGAGTTTACTTCGAGGCAGTGAGGGCCCGAGACCTCGGCGTGATGCTCGGCGACGGCTCGCCGGGCGCGCACAACGCGATCACGGACGTCGCGGGTGTCCGCGTCGGACACACGACGCTCATCGACGGCGACGCCGTCCGGACGGGCGTGACCGTCGTCGTGCCGCCAGAGCTCCCGTTGTTCGGCGGCTGCCACCGGCTGAACGGGAACGGCGAGCTGACGGGGCTCGAGTGGGTGCGCGAGTCGGGGCTCCTGACCACGCCGATCGGCATCACGAACACGTTCAGCGTCGGCATCGTCCGCGACGCGATCGCCGCCGAGTCGGCCGACGAGGACGCGTGGTCGCTTCCGGTCGTCGGTGAGACGTTCGACGGCCACCTCAACGACATTCGCGGCCAGCACGTGAAGTCCGAGCACGTCCGCGCAGCGCTCGGCGACGCCTCTGACGGCGACGTGCGGGAGGGAAGCGTCGGCGGCGGCACCGGAATGATCTGCCACGGGTTCAAGGGCGGGATCGGGACGGCGTCGCGGCGCGTCGGCGAGAACGTCGTCGGCGTCCTCGTCCAGGCCAACTACGGCACGCGCGAGCGCTTCCGCGTTGACGGGGTCGCGGTCGGCGAGTTCATCGGGGACCGCATCCCGGAGCCTCGGTATCCCGACGAGGAGGACGGCTCGATCATCGGCGTCGTCGCGACGGACGCGCCGCTTCTACCGCATCAGTGCGACAGACTGGCGCAGCGAGTCGGGCTAGGCGTCGGCCGTATGGGCGGGACCGGTGCCCATACGAGCGGAGATCTGTTCTTCGCCTTCTCCACCGGCAACCGGGGACTCGAATCGCGAGAACGTGTGGTCGACCTGCGCATGCTCTCGGACGGACAGATCACGCCGTTCTACGCGGCTGTGATCGAGGCCACCGAGGAGGCGATCCTCAACGCCATGCTCGCTGCGGAGACCATGACCGGCCGCGACGGCAATACCGTGCACGCGCTCGATCCAGACCTTCTGCTGGAAGCCCTCAGGCAAGCCTGAGCCTCCGGCGCTCGAGCGGTCGGTCGCGCATGATGCGCCGCTCGCGCTCGCTGAGCGCGCCCATGGGCGCCCAGCCGAGATAGCCGCAGCGCGGACACTCCGGATTTGCCTGCCGCAACGGTGCAGCCTCTGCTTCCCTCGAACAACCGCAGCGGAGGCACTCGACAACGAGCGACTCCATCACGCCATATCTTCCTCGCCGGGCCGCACTCGGCGTCCCCCGAAGGGGTGAAGGCTCAGGCGGTCTCCGCCGCCATCCGCTCCGCGGCGTCGAGCAGCTCCTCCCAGCTTCGGAGCTTGACGCGCGGCCGGCCGAGCTTCTCGCCCGCCGCCCGCTCCAGCTCGTCGATCGACGTCCAACCGGCGTACATCACGGCCTTGACCCCGCGCTCGACCAACGTCCTCTCGACCCCGTCGGCCGTCACCTCCGATCGGTGCGTCAGGCGTCCTGACGACACGTCCTCGAGCAACTGCTCGACGGTCTCGCTCGCGTCCTTCTTGTTCGTGCCGATGATCCCGGTCGGACCGCGCTTGATCCAGCCGGCGCAGTACGCGCGCTCCTCGCCGACGATCCGGCCCCGCTCGTTGTGGATCGTGCCGCGCCGCTCGTCGAACGGAACGTCGGGCAGGCCGATGCCGCGATAGCCGACGCTGCGAAAGACGAGTCCGCACGCAATCGTCTCCCGCTCCTCGGTCGGCACAGCCACGAGCCGCCCGTCCTGTTCCTCGAGCCGGTTCAGCACGAGCTCGATCGACTCCACCCTGCCCTCGCCGTGGATCGCCGTCGGCGAGCGGAAGAAGAGGAAGCGGACCGTGACCGGCTTCCCGCTCGGCGCGCGCGCAGCGAACTCGCGCAGCACCTCGAGGTTGCGCTGGGTGTTCGTGTCCTCGCCGATCGCGCCCTCGAGGTCGGCGGCGTCGACCGCGACGTCGGCGCCCGCGAGCTCGCCCATCTCCTTGAGCTCCTGCGTCGTCCAGGACGCCTGCGCAGGACCGCGGCGTCCGACGACCAGGATCTCCTCCACCGCCGACGCTCCGATCGCCTCGATGGCCGGATCGGTCGTGTCCGTCGGCGCGAGCTCCTCCGGCGTCAGCGCGAGCATCCGCGCGACGTCGAGCGCGACGTTGCCGTTCCCGATCACGACCGCCCGCTCGACGTTCAGGTCGAAGTCGATGTCCTGGAAGTCGGGGTGGCCGTTGTACCAGGCGACGAACTCGGTGGCGGACCACGAGCCGTTGAGGTCCTCGCCAGGGATGCCGAGCCGGCGGTCGCTCTGCGCACCGAAGGCGTAGATGACGGCGTCGTAGAGGCTCGTCAGGTCGCCGTGCGTCAGGTCGCGGCCCACCTCGACGTTGCCGAAGAAGCGGAACCCCGGCTTGATCGCGATGCGCTCGAACGCGCGGGAGACCGTCTTCAGCTTCGGGTGGTCGGGCGCCACGCCGAGGCGGACGAGACCCCACGGAGTCGGGAGCCGCTCGATCATGTCGACCTCGACCGGAGTCTCGGCGTCGAGGAGCGCTCCGGCCGCATAGAACCCGGCCGGCCCGGACCCGACGACTGCGACGCGAAGCGCCTCATTCATCTCAACGATGGTATTGCGCGTCCACCGAGGGCCGAAGGTTAGAGCAGGCGCAGCCGCTCTAACCGGAGGCCGGACTCACGCGAGTGGGACGGCGAAGCCGCCGACGCGCTGGAGCGCCGTTTGCTGACATCGGCTTACTAGGGTTGCGGCATGAAGATCTTCAATCTCAACGCAGACGAGTGGGATCGCACGGAAGAGCGCGAGGGCTGGCGCTTCAAGGACGCCTGGGTCGGCGCGCACACCGACGCCGAGCTGATCGGCGCGAGCATGTACGAGGTCGAGCCGGGTAACAAGCAGGGGCCATTTCACACCCACCACGCGAACGAGGAATGGGCGATCGTCCTCCGCGGCGAGCCGACGCTGCGCACGCACGAGGGCGAGCAGGAGCTGCGCCAGGGCGACGTCGTCGCGTTCCCGCGCGGCAAGGAGGGCGCGCACCAGATCCGCAACGACACGGACGCGCCCGTCCGCGTCCTCATGCTCTCCACGCTGATCGCGCCGGACATCGTCGAGTACCTCGACACCGGCAAGATCGGCGCGCGGAGCATCGCCGGCGAGCGGATCATCTTCGCTCGCCCGGGGCCCGAGCTCGAATATTGGGAGGACGAGGACTAGCGGCGTACCGGGTAGAGCTTTCTACCCATCTGAGCTGACCTCAGATGACCTCAGCGAACCCGAACGACTGAGCAAGCGGGTTCCTGACCCCGCATAGCGGCTATCTCAGAAGCGCAGCTTTCGTTACGCGGAGCAGCCGGAGCCGCAGCCGCCGACGGCGGCGTCGGAGTCGCCCTCTTCCACCTGGAAGGAGTGGCCACAGCCGCAAGACGAGCTCGCGTTCGGGTTGTTGATCGCGAAACCGGCCGCCTGGATGGAGTCGACGTAATCGATCTCCGCGCCCTGGAGGTACGGAGCGCTGAAGGGGTCGACCACGACCTGGACGCCGTGCGCCTCGAACTCGTAGTCACCCTCGACTGCCCCGCGGTCGAAGCCGAGGCCGTACTGGAAGCCCGAGCACCCACCGCCCTGGATGGCGACGCGGAGGACACTCACGTCCTCCTCCTCGGACATCAGCTGCTTGATCTTCACGGCCGCCGACTCGGTGACCGACAGCAACGGTGTGATGCGCTCCTGAAGCTCCATCTCGAGCTCATCGTAGCAACGGTCCCGGCTCCGACGAATCCCCCGAAATGACCTGAGCTTGTAACACTCGACTCACGCACCGTTGAGCGGTTTTGGCCTCGATTCGTGCCGCTACGGTGAACCTGTTAGGTTCCCGTCGCTCCAAGGGAGGGACGCGTGCTCGACAGCTGGTTGCCGTTCCTGATCTACGCAGTGTTCGCGCTGGCGATTCCAGCGTCGATGATGTACTTCTCGTTCGCGTTTGCGACGCGTCCGCACCGCCGTAGCCGCGCACGCACGGTGCCCTTCGAATCGGGTGTCTCGAGCGGTCCTCCGGAGAAACATCGCTTCACGGTCAGCTTCTACCTGACCGCGATGCTCTTCATCGTCTTCGACATCGAGATCGTGTTTCTGTACCCGCTCGCCGTGATCCTCCACCAGCTCGCATGGTTCGGGTTCTTCGAGCTTCTCTTCTTCATCGCGATCCTCGTTGTCGCGTACGTATACGTCTGGCGGAAGGGGGCGCTCGAGTGGCACTAGAGGAAGGCGAACGGCTCAGGGACTTCGGTGTCCAGTCAGAGCGCGTGCTCTGGCCGGAGAAGGGACCGGGCGTGTTCGAGCAGGAAGTCGCCGCGATGGAGCGCTCCGTCGGATTGACGACGCTCCAGAAGGCAGTCGCCTGGGCCCAGACGAAGTCGATGTGGCCGGACACGTTCGGGCTCGCGTGCTGCGCCATCGAGATGATGTCGATCGTCTCTTCTCGGTACGACATCGCGCGCTTCGGGATGGAGGCGTTCCGCTCCTCGCCGCGCCAGGCCGACCTCCTTATCGTCTCCGGGCGCGTCGTCCACAAGATGGCAGCGCCGCTGCGGCAGGTTTACGACCAGATGCTCGAGCCGAAGTGGGTGATCGCCATGGGCGCCTGCGCGAGCTCCGGCGGGATGTTCAACAACTACACGACGCTCCAGGGAGTCGACAAGATCGTCGCGGTCGACGTGCACGTCCCCGGCTGCCCGCCGCGGCCGGAAGCGCTGATGGAAGGAATCGTCCGGCTCCATGAGAAGGTCATGGCCGGCATCCCGCCGGCGTACGAGCTGCGGGGAGTCGCGTCCTGAATCTCAGGCGCGTGCCTGGCTTCGTCGACCTCCACGAGGAGCACGGCGAGACGACCGTCGTCGTCGAGACCGGGAAACTTCGGGAGGCAGCGCGCCAGCTCCGCGACGAAGGCGGCTTCGCCTTCCTCTCGGACGTGAGCGCGACGGATTACCTCGGCTGGGGCAGCCGCGGCGTCTCGGGCTACATCGGCACGCCCGGCGGCCGCGACCTGCACAAGCCGTCCACCGGCGGGCTGCAGCGCTTGCCGCGGCCGAAGCGGAGCCGCTTCTCCGTCAGCTACCACCTACTGGCGCTCGAGACGGGAGCGCCGAGGATCCGGCTCCAGACCTGGATCGACGACGGCGAGACCGTGCCGTCGCTCGTGCAGGTGTGGCCGACCGCCGACTGGCACGAGCGCGAGGCCTGGGACATGCTCGGCATCCGCTTCGACGGCCACCCGAACCACAGCCGCATCCTCATGGAGGACGACTGGGTCGGGCACCCGCTGCGAAAGGACTATCCGATCGGCGGCGAACCGGTGCGGTTCTCGGGAGAGGAGTAGCGACCGTGGCGATCGCGCCCGAGCGCCCGAAGATCTACGAGGGAACGCGCATCCCGTCGCCGATCCCGACCGTGCTCGCCGTCCCGCCGGAGCTGCAGGCGTCGGACGACGTCATGACGGTCAACTTCGGCCCGAACCATCCTTCGACCCACGGCGTGCTGCGGCTGGTCGTCGACCTCCACGGCGAGGACGTCGTCGGGCTCGCGGCAGTCATCGGCTACCTGCACACGGGCTTCGAGAAGAGCATGGAGCAGAAGAGCTGGTGGAAGGCGATCACGTACGCGCCGCGGATCGACTACGTGTCCTTTCAGAACAACGAGCTGGTGTTCGTGCTTGCGGTCGAAGGCCTCCTCGACCTCGATGTCCCGCCGCGCGCGACGTGGATGCGGATGCTGCTGTCCGAGCTCAACCGGATTCACTCTCATCTCGTGTGGCTCGGCACCGCGGCGCTCGAGCTCGGGGCGATCTCGATGTTCTGGTACTGCTTTCGCGAGCGCGACCGGATCCTCGACCTCTTCGAGCTCGTGGCCGGCTTCCGGATGCACACGCGCTACTTCCAGGTCGGCGGGCTCGCCGAGGACATCCCTCCGGGCTTCTTCCCCGAGTGCGAGAAGTTCGTCGAGATCATGCCGCGGGCGATCGACGACTACGAGGGCCTCGTCGACAAGAGCCCGATCTGGCTCGAGCGGACGAAGGGCATCGGCTTCCTCTCCGCCGACGACGCGATCGCGCTCGGCCAGTCTGGCCCGGTACTGCGCGGCTCGGGCGTGAACTGGGACCTGCGCCGGGCGCAGCCGTACCTCGCCTACGACCAGGTCGACTTCCGCGTCCCGGTCTACGAGGAGGGCGACGTCTGGGCCCGCTATCGGGTCCGCATGGAGGAGATGCGCGAGTCCGTACGGATCGTCGACCAGGCGCTGCGGCGCTTGCCGGACGGCCCGTGGATCGCGGACGACCGCAAGGTCGTGCTCCCGCCGCGCGAGGAGCTCCACACCTCGATGGAGTCCCTCATCCACCATTTCAAGATCGTCACCGAGGGTTTTCGCGTCCCCGAGGGCGAGGTCTACGTCACGATCGAGTCACCGCGCGGCGAGCTCGGTTGCTACGTCGTCTCGGACGGCGGCGCGAGACCATGGCGTGTGAAGTTCCGCGCGCCCTCGTTCGTCGCCCTGCAGGCGACCGCGACCGTCATGACCGACGCGCTCATCGCGGACATGATCGCGGTCGTCGGCTCGCTGGACACGGTCATGGGCGAGGTCGATCGGTGACCACGTATCACGACGAGGTCCAGGAGCTGAAGGGGCGCTACGCCGACTGGCGCTCCGCAACGCTGCCGGCGCTGCGCCTCGCGCAGGAGAACCATGGGTATCTGTCGCCGGAGGCGCTGCGCGAGTGCGCGGACGCGCTCGGGACGACACCGGCGTTCTGCGAGTCGGTCGCGTCCTTCTACGACATGCTCCACCTCGAGCCCGTCGGGCGCCATCTCGTCGAGGTCTGCACCAACGTCTCGTGCGCGCTCGTCGGTGCGCAGCAGGTGCTCGAGCGCTTCGAGGAGGAGCTCGGCGTACACGCCGGCGAGACGACGGACGACGGCGAGGTGACGCTGCGCCCGATCGAGTGTCTCGGCGGCTGCGGCTGGGCCACAGTCGTCGCCGTCGACCACCGCTACCGCACGCACGTCCGGCCTGAAGACGTGCCGGCAATCGTGGAGGAGCTGCGCGGTGGCGACTGAGTTCAAGCCGATCGTCATGGCCGACGCCGACGAGCGCGACCTGACGAAGCTCGACGAATACGAGGCGGCCGGTGGTTACGCCTCCCTGCAGAAGGCACGCGCCATGACGCCGAACGCGGTGATCGACGAGGTCATGGCGTCGGAGCTCCGCGGCCGCGGCGGCGCGTTCTTCCCGACCGGGCGGAAATGGTCGTTCGTCCCGAAGCCGGACCAGAACCCGAACCCCCATTACGTCGTCGTCAACGCCGACGAATCGGAGCCCGGCAGCTTCAAGGACAACGAGATCCTCTCGCGCGTGCCGCACCGCTTCATCGAGGGCTGCCTCATCGCGGCGCACGCGATCGAGTCGAAGAACGTGTTCGTCTACATCCGCGGCGAGTACTCCGGCCCGTACGAGATCCTCGTCGCGGCGCTGGAAGAGGTCAGGGTGCAGTCGGAGATCCTCGGCGACGTCACGTTCGTCGTGCACCGCGGCGCCGGCGCCTACATCTGCGGCGAGGAGACCGCGCTGCTGGAGTCGCTCGAGGGCAAGCGCGGGCAACCGCGCACGAAGCCGCCGTTCCCCGCGGTCCAGGGGCTCTACGCCTCCCCGACCGTCGTGAACAACGTCGAGACGCTCGCGACGCTGCCGCCCATCATGGAGATGGGCGGCCCAGCGTACGCGAAGCTCGGCGTGCCGGACTCGCGCGGGACGCGCGTCGTCTCCATCTCGGGCCACGTCGAGCGGCCGGGGAACTACGAGATCGAGAACGGGACGAGCATGCGCGAGCTCATCTACGAGCTCGCCGGCGGCATCCCCGGCGGCCGCGGGCTGAAGGCCGTCATCCCGGGCGGGTCCTCGACCGTGATCCTGACGGGCGACGAGATCGACGTCGGCTACGACTTCAACTCACTGCTCCGTCTCAACACCGCGATGGGCTCGGCCGGCGTCGTGGCGCTCGACGACCGCTGCTGCATGGTGCAGCTCGGCATCCGCATCTCCGAGTTCTACGAGCACGAGTCGTGCGGGAAGTGCACGCCGTGCCGCGAGGGCACGCGGTGGATGACCCAGATCCTCCGCCGCCTCGAGGCCGGCGACGCGACCCAGACCGAGCTCGACCTGCTCCTCGACGTCTGCGACCGCATCAACGGGAAGTGCCTCTGCCCACTCGGGGAGACGGCAGCCATCGCCGTGGCGAGCTACGTCGACAAGTTCCGCGCAGAGTTCCAGGCGCACATCGACGACGCCGGCTGTCCGTTCGGCGACGCGTCGCCGCTCCACGCCGTCCTCGCGCCCTCCGCGATGCACGCCCTCACGCACGAGGCGGAGGTGCCCGCGTGAGCGCGCAGGGCGACAGTGTCCGGCTGACGATCGACGGCATGCAGGTCGAAGTGCCGAAGGGGACCGGCCTCGTCGAGGCCGCACTCTCGGTCGGGATCGAGATTCCCGTCTTCTGCTACGAGCCGCGCCTCGGCGCGCCGGTCGGCGCGTGCCGCATGTGCCTGTGCCAGGTGGAGCCCGGCCCGCCGAAGCCGCAGGCCGCGTGCACGCTCACCGCGCAGGACGGCATGGTCGTGCGGACGGCGCTGACGTCCCAGGTGGCCGCGGACGCGCAGAACGCGACGCTCGAGTTCATCCTCGTCAACCACCCGCTCGACTGTCCCGTCTGCGACAAGGGCGGCGAGTGCCCGTTGCAGGACCTGACGTTCCGCTACGGGCCGGGGAGCACGCGCATGACGTTCCCGAAGCGGACGTTCGAGAAGCCGATTCCGGTGTCACCGCTCATCGCGCTCGACCGCGAGCGCTGCATCCTCTGCTACCGCTGCACGCGCTTCAGCGAGGTCGTGGCCGAGGACGGCCAGCTGGTCGCCGTCGCCCGCGGTGCAGGAACGATGATCGCCACGTTCGGCGACGAGCCCTACCGCGCCCCGTTCAGCGGAAACGTGATCGAGCTCTGCCCCGTCGGCGCGCTGACGTCGACGACGTACCGGTTCGAGGGCCGGCCGTGGGAGATCCAGGACGTCCCGACCGTCTGCGGCCTCTGCCCCGTCGGCTGCAACATCCACGCGACGACGCGCGAGGGGAAGGTGAAGCGGATCCTGTCCCGCAACCATCCCGACGTCGACCAGGGTTGGCTCTGCGACAAGGGACGGTTCGCCCATGCCCATCTACGCGCGGCCGACCGTCTTACGGACCCGTTGCTGCGCGTCAGGCGCCGTGGGTTCGAGGAGGTGTCCTGGGACCGCGCCCTCGACGAGGCCGAGCGCCTGCTCCGCGAGGCCGAGGGTCGGATCGTCACTGCGCTCTCCGGCTCGGAGACCGTCGAGCAGGCATACGCACTCGCCAAGCTGCTGCGTCAAGGCCTCGACGCGCACGCCGCCGTCCTGCCCGAGGAGAGCTCCGACGCGCTCGACTCTGTCCGCGTTCCGCTCTCGGCGATCCGCGACGCGGACGTCGTGGCCGTCCTCGGTGACGCCCCGGTCGTGGAGCGCGCCCCGATCGTCGACCTCTGGATCAAGGACGCCCGGCGTCGTGGAGCGCGCGTCCTGTACGAGCTCGACGAGGAGGCGGTGCGCGCAGCCGACAACGCGATCCTCATCTGGTCCGGGCCTGGCGGCAACGGAGGAGCAACGGTCGCCGCGCTCGCGCAGCGGCTCGGCGCGAGCGGTGCCTTCTACCTGCCCGAGACGGCGAACGGGCGCGGCGTCTGCGACGCGTGGTCCTGCGCCTCGGACGGAGAGCCGGTCGACCAGGACCCGATCAGGCTGCTCATCGTCTCGGGTGACGAGGCAGCGGCGAACCCGGCCGTCCGGGCGCTCGCCGAGCACGCGGAGCGCGTGATCGTGATCTCCATGTTCCAGGAGCTCTCCGGCGGCTGGGCCGACCTCGTCTTCCCGGGCACCGGCTACCTGGAGCGGGACGGAACCTACGTCAACCTCGAGGGACGCCTCCAGAGACTCCGCCGCGCCGTGATCCCACCGGCTCCGGACGAGCTCGCCTGGATCGCGAAGCTCGCCGAGCGGTTCGGCGTGGAGCTGTCGCCGTATCCGTCCGTCGTCTTCGAGGAGGTCTCCGCGATCGCGTTCGGCGGTGTCCCCTTCGGTGCGATCGGCGAGAACGCCGAGCTCCCCGCGGCAGCCCAGGGCGAAGCCCAGGGTCAGACCCCGGACGACGTGGTCGGGCCGCAGCAGCCCGGGCTCCGGCTGGTGAGGTATCGGGCGTTGTTCTCGGGCCCCGCGGTCGAGCGCACGCCCGAGCTCGAGTTTCAGCGACCGCTCCCGGAGGTCGAGCTCTTCGGCGAGGACGCCCGCGAGCGTGGGATCCGGAACGGCGACGAGGTGACGATCAGCTCCAACGGCACGAGCCTCACACTCCGTGCGCGCCTGAGCGACGAGCTTCGATCCGGCGTCGTACGCATCCCGGAGGAGTTCGCCGGCGACCTGCAGCCGGGCGTGGAGGTGACGCGATGACCGAGCCCTGGTGGATCTCGCTGATCAAGGCCGCGGTGATCGTCAACCTCATCATGGTCGCGTTCGCCTACACGACGTGGCTCGAGCGCAAGCTCCTCGGCCGGATGCAGAACCGCTACGGGCCGAACCGCGCGGGACCGTTCGGGCTCTTCCAGCCGTTCGCCGACCTGATCAAGCTCGTGCGAAAGGAGAGCTTCTTCCCGGTCGCGGCGCACGACTCGCTCTACATCGCCGCGCCCGTGATCGCGATGTTCACGGCGCTCGCCGCGTTCGCGGTGATCCCGTGGGGATCGGGCTGGGTGGTAAACGGCTGGCAGATCAACGGGGTCATCGCCAGCGTCTCGATCGGGCTGATCGTCATCTTCGCCCTGGGCTCGGTCGGGGTCTACGGCGCGATCGTCGGCGGCTGGGCGTCCGAGTCGAAGTACTCGCTGCTCGGGTCGATGCGCACGTGCGCGCAGCTGGTCTCGTACGAGGTGTCGCTTGCGCTCTCCGTTCTCGGCGTCGTCTTCATGGGGCAGTCCCTCAACCTCATCGCGATCGTGCAAAAGCAAGACGCGACGATCTGGTTCGTCGTGCCGCAGTTCGTCGGCCTGCTCGTGTTCGTCATCGGGATGATCGCCGAGACGAGCCGACCGCCGTTCGACCTCCCCGAGGCCGACACGGAGCTCGTCGCCGGCTACCACACGGAGTACGGCGGCATGCGGTGGGGGCTCTTCCAGACTGCCGAGTACGTCAACCTGATCACGCTCTCCGGGCTGGCCGTCACGCTCTTCTTCGGTGGCTGGCACTTCTTCTGGCTCGACGAGCTCGGCCCGCTCTGGTTCCTGCTGAAGGTGTTCCTCTTCGTCTCCTTCTTCATCTGGGTCAGGGCGTCCGTGCCGCGTCTCCGCTACGACCAGCTGATGCGGTTCGGGTGGAAGGTGCTGCTTCCCCTGGCGACCGTGAACGCCGTGATCACCGCACTCCTGGTGGTGTGGATCTGATGCCGCAGCCGATCGGCGCCGTCAAAGGCTTTGCAGTGACGTTCCGCCAACTGTTCAAGAAGCCGCTCACGCAGCAGTACCCCGAGTACAAGCGCCCGGTCTACCCGCGCTTCCGCGGACGGCACCGGCTGCACAAGCACGAGAATGGGTTGGAGAAGTGCGTTGGCTGCTCGCTCTGCGCTGCTGCATGCCCAGCCGACTGCATCCGCGTCGTCGCCGCGGAGAACACGCCCGACAACCGTGTCTCGGCGGGGGAGCGCTACGCCCGCATCTACGAGATCAACATGAGCCGCTGCATCTTCTGCGGCTACTGCGAGCTCGCGTGCCCCTTTGACGCGATCACGCTCGGCAACGAATACGAGATCTCCGAGTACTCCCGCGACGACCTCATCTACACGAAGGACATGTTGCTGCGCGAGCCCATCAAGAAGATCCCCGTCGCCGACCGCGACCTCTACGACACGCCCATCCCGTACTACGAGGAGCACTCGTAGTGGTCCTCGCATCGGTCGGCAACGTGATCGTTTGGATGGTCTGGATCGTCGCCGGGTTCGCATGCCTCGCGTCCGGTGCCGCGGTCGTGTCCTTCTCGAACCCGTTCTACTCGGCCCTCGCGCTGATCGGAAACCTCGGCTCGCTCGCGATCCTCTTCCTGCTTCTCTCGGCCGAGTTCGTCGCGGCAGCACAGGTGCTCGTCTATGCAGGCGCGGTGATGGTGATGTTCCTCTTCGTCATCGCCTACATCGGGCCGAGATCGGACTCGCCCTGGGCAGGAGGCCCGCCCTGGCAGGCGGTCGGCGCCGTGCTGGCCGCCGCCGCGATCCTCGTGGAGATCATCGTGGTCATCGGCCTCAAGGCCGGCGGGCGCCTCTCGACGTCCGCGGAGATCAGCGACAGCTTCGGGAGCCCGGCCCAGATCGGCCAACTGTTCCTCACCGACCACCTGCTCGCGTTCGAGATCACGTCGATCGTGCTGCTCGTCGCCGCCATCGGCGGCGTCGTCCTCGGCGCCCACTCGCGCCAGGCGCCGGAAGAGGTGCCGCCGCTGTGATCGCGCTGCTGGGCCCCAGCATCGCCTGGTACCTCGCCCTGTCCGGGTTCCTCTTCGCGACCGGGGCGCTCGGCGTCCTGCTCCGCCGCAACCCGCTCATCGTCCTGCTGTCGATCGAGATCATGCTCAACAGCGCGAACCTCGCGCTCATCGCTTTCGCGCGCCAGCTCGACAACGGCGACGGGCAGATCTTCGCCCTCGCCGTCATGGCAGTCGCCGCGTCCGAGGTCGTCGTCGGCCTCGGCCTGATCGTGGCCCTGAACCGCAAGCGAGTCACCCTCGACGTCGACCGGCTGAGCACCCTCCGCGGGTAGATGGCGGCCGCTGCCTGGATCTGCCTGCTCTCGCCGTTGACGGCCGCGGGCCTGATCACCGTCGGCGGGACGAAGCTCTCGCGCCGGGGAGCCGGCTTCATCGCAACCGCCTCGTGCTTCGTCTCGTTCGCCGCCGCGATCGTCGCTTTCGCCGTGCTCCTCGGACGCGATCCGAGCGACCGCAGCGTCGAGTCGACGGCGTGGACCTGGCTGTCGGCCGGGTCGTACAGCTCGCTGCTCCAGGTCCTCGTCGACCCGCTCAGCGTGATGATGATGCTCATCGTCTCCGGCGTCGGCGGGCTCATCGTCGCCTACTCGCTCGGCTACATGGAGGGCGACGACGAGGAACGCCGCTACTTCGCCTACATGGCGCTCTTCGTCTTCTCGATGCTCCTGCTCGTGCAGGGCGGAAACCTCCTGCTCCTGCTCGCCGGCTGGGGCATGGTCGGCCTCTCGTCCTACCTGCTGATCGGGTTCTGGCACAAGCGGCCGGAGGCGATCGCCGCCGCGAAGAAGGCGTTCGTGATGAACGCGGTCGGCGACGCGACGATGGCGCTCGCGTTCTTCCTCCTGATCAAGGAGGGCAACTCGCTCGAGTTCGGCATCCTCGGCGGCGAGTTCAGCTCGACGACCGCGAACCTCGTCGCACTGGGACTGCTCGGAGGAGCGCTCGCGAAGTCGGCGCAGCTTCCGCTGCAGACGTGGCTTCCGGACGCGATGGAAGGCCCGACCCCGGTCAGCGCCCTCATCCACGCGGCGACGATGGTCACGGCGGGCGTGTACCTCATCGTCCGCACGCACCCGATCTTCGAACAGGCCCACACCGTCTCCGACATCGCGGCCGGCCTCGGCGCGGCGACGCTGCTGATTGCGGGGCTCGTCGCGCTCGTCCAGACGGACATCAAGCGCGTCATCGCCTACTCGACGATGTCGCAGATCGGCTACATGTTCCTCGCCGCGGGGATCGGCGCGTACGCGAACGCGATGTTCCATCTGATGACGCACGCGTTCTTCAAGGCACTGCTCTTCCTCGCCGCCGGCATCGTCATCCACGCGCTCGCCGACGAGCAGGACATCCGAAAGATGGGCGGCCTGCGCCGGCTCATGCCGCGCACGTACCTCGTCTTCCTCATCGGCTCGCTCGCGCTCGTCGGGATCTTCCCGTTCGCGGGCTTCTTCTCCAAGGACCCGATCCTTGCCGCGGCACTCGACGCCGGCGCCTACGGCTACGTGCTCTGGGTGGTCGGCCTCATCGGCGCGTTCCTCACCGGCGTCTACACGTTCCGGCTCTTCTACATCGTCTTCCACGGCGAGCCGAGCGCGTTCGTCCGTGAGCACTTCCATGCGCCGGAGCGCGACTTCGTCGGCGTCTCGATGGCGATTCCCGTGGCGGTGCTCGCCGTGCTCTCCGTCGTCGGCGGCTGGATCCAGTGGTCGCCGCTCTGGACGCCGATCTCGACCTGGCTCGCGCCCGTCGCGGAGCCGCTCGTCGAGCCGACGAACTGGATGGAGTGGACGACGAGCGCAATCGCCCTGCTCGTCGGCGGCGCCGGCTGGTTCGTCGCGTGGCTCATCTACGGCGCCCGCCGCGTCAGCGTCCCGCAGCTCGCGCTCCCGCAGCGGGTGCTCGAGCACAAGTTCTACTTCGACGAGCTCTACGACGCGGTCTTCTACCGGCCGGCTGTCTGGCTCGCGAAGGCGCTGCGCACCGGGGTCGAGGAGCCGCTGATCTTCGAGACCACCGACGAGCTGGGCGACGAGACGCGAGACGTCGGCGGGCTCGTGGCGAAGCTCCAGACCGGGCTCCTCCGCACGTACGCGCTCACCATCGCGACCAGCGTCGCCGTTCTCGTCGTCGTCTTCGTGGCGGTGAGGTGACATGACGACCCTGCTCATCTGTCTTCCGTTCGCCGCCGCGCTCCTCATCTGGCTCCTCCCGCTGAACTACGTCTCGGCCGGATCGCTCGCGTTGCTCGCGGCGCTCGGCGAGATCGGCGTCTGGATCCAGATGCTCGCGCGCTACGACTTCGGCAAGGGCGGGCTCCAGTTCAGTCAGCAGCACACGTGGTTCGACGACCTCGGCGTCTCGTACCACGTCGGCGTCTACGGCTTCTCGGTCTGGCTCATCGGGCTCACGGTCGTCGTGCTCGGTGCGGCGATCGCGTACGCGGTCTGGGCCGGCAAGGAGCGAACGCGCGCCTACATGGGCCTCATGCTCTTCCTCACCGGCTCGATCGTCGGCGTGTTCACCGCACAGGACCTGCTGCTCTTCTACGCGTTCTTCGAGGCGATGCTGATCCCGCTCTACGTCCTCGTCGGCGTCTGGGGAGGGCCGGGGCGAATGGCCGCGACCTTGAAGTTCGTGCTCTTCACGATGGCCGGCTCGCTCCTCATGCTCGCCGCGATCGTCGTCTACGGCCTGTCCGAGGGCACCTTCGACCTCGTCCAGATCGGCCCGAGCTCGAACAACTGGATCTTTCTCGGCTTCGTCTTCGCGTTCGCGATCAAGGCGCCACTCTTCCCGTTCCACGGCTGGCTGCCCGACGCGTACCGCGAGTCCTCGCCCGAGGTCGCCGCCGTGCTCTCCGGCGTCGTGTCGAAGGCGGCCGCCTACGGCTTCCTGCGGATCGCCGTCGCGAAGTTCCCCCTGCCCGTCGCGGACTTCCGCGCGCCGATCCTCGCGCTCGCGGCGATCGGCCTCGTCTACGGGTCACTGCTCGCCTTCCGCGCGCCGGACCTGCGCGGCGTCATCGCCTACTCCTCGCTCGCGCAGATGGGCCTGATCACGATGGGCGTCTTCTCGGTGAACGACCTCGGCCTCGACGGCTCCGTCCTCCAGATGGTCAACCACGGGCTCGTCTCTGCGGCCCTCTTCCTGCTCGCCGGGATGGTCGAGCGGAGGACGCTCACCGGCGAGCTCGGACGGCTCGGCGGTATGGCGCGCGGGAGGCCGGCGCTCGCGACCGTGCTTGATGACGACGGGGATCATCGCGCTCGCCGTGCCCCTTTCGTCGGCCTTCGCCGGGGAGTTCCTCATCCTCGCGGGCGTCTTCGATCACGGCTGGGGTTGGTCGGTCGTCGGCGCCGTGGCGATCGTGCTCGCGGCCATGTACATGCTGCGGCTGATCTCTGCGGTGCTCCATCGTGACGTCGGCCCGTCCGTGTCCGACGCCGCCCTCGACCTTCGCCCGGCCGAGCTCGGCGTCGTCGTGCCGCTGGTGGCGTGCCTGCTCGCGCTGTCGGTCTGGCCGGCCGCGATCAGCCAGCACTCCTTCAAGAACGACAACGCACAGGCAGACGTGCAGTCGGAGTTCCGGTGATCGACCGCCCGCCGATCGACTGGTTCGCACTCGCGCCGATGAACGCGGCGCTCGCCGCGTCGGCGCTCGCGCTCCTCTGCGCGGTCCTCGTGCCGCGCAGCTGGCGCAAGCCGGCGGCGGCCACGTTCTGCGCGCTCGGGTACGCAGCCGCGCTCGGCTTTGCGATCGCGCTCTACGTCCGGACACCGGACGGCCACGGCGTCGTGGTCGACGCGATCCAGCGTGACCGGCTCGCGGAGCTGGCGTCGATCATCCTGGCCGGCTCGGGGCTTCTCGCGACGGCGGTCTCCTACAAGGAGCGCTGGAGCGAGGATCACGTCGGCGAGTACTACGCCCTGCTCGCAGCGGCCGGCGGCGGGATGATGTTCTTCGTCGGCGCGAGCAACCTCCTGACCCTCTTCCTGGGGCTGGAGTGGTTCTCGATCTCCCTCTACATCCTCTGTGCGGTCGACCGCGACCGGCTCGGCGGCCTCGAGGCGGCGCTGAAGTACCTCGTCATCGGCGGCTTCGGGTCGGCGGTGCTGCTGTTCGGCTCGGCGTTCGTCTTCGGAGCCACGAACCAGCTCGACTACGCCGCCATCGCGTCCGCCGGGCAAGCGGACGACGCCCTCCTCGTCCTCGGCCTCGCCCTCGTCATCGCAGGGCTGGCGTTCAAAGCCTCCGCCGCGCCGTTCCACATGTGGACACCCGATGTCTACGAGGGCGCGCCGACCCCCGTTACGGCGTTCATGTCCGCGGCGACGAAGACCGCAGCGCTCGTCGCGACGATGCGCATCCTCGTCACGGCGTTCCCGGAGAACTCCGACGTCTGGACGGTCGCGCTCGCCGTCATCGCGGTCTGCTCACTCGTCGTCGGCAACTTCGCGGCGCTCGTCCAGAAGGGCCTGAAGCGAATGCTCGCGTACTCGTCGATCTCGCAGGCCGGGTTCATGCTCATCCCGATCGCCGCGGACTCGTCGCTCGGCGGGCGCGCGCTCCTGTACTACCTCATCCCGTACTCGGCGATGTCGCTCGGCGCGTTCGCGGTCGTCGCCGCGCGGGAGCGCGAGCTCGGTGTGCCGGTCACGCTCGAGAACATCGCCGGCTTCGGTTGGGAGCGCCCACTACTCGGGATCTCGATGTGGGCGTTCATGCTCGGCTTCGCCGGCTTCCCGCTCACGGGCGGCTTCGTCGGCAAGTTCTACGCCTTCGCCGCCGCCTACGACCACGGCTGGACCTGGCTCGTCATCGTCGGGGTGCTCGCGACGCTCGTCAGCCTCTACTACTACCTCGGCGTCGTGCGCGCGATGTACATGCGCCGCCCGGAGGAGCTGCAGCTTGCGCCGATCGGCGGGTCGCCTCCCGCCGAAACGCTGCTCCAGGGCGCCGTCGCCGTCTGCCTCGTCGTGACCGTGGGGTCGTTCTTCGCCGTCGAGCCGCTGATCGACCTCGCGCGCAACGCGGCGGACAGCCTGCCCTTCTAGTCGGTCAGGCGGACTCGGTCGCGGGCCGGCCCTCGGGGACGGGCTCGCTCGGTTGCGTTCGCAGCGCGCGTGCAGCCCAGTCGGGCAGCCACCAGTTCCACCGCCCCATGATCGTCATCAGCGACGGCACGAGCAGGGCGCGGATGACGGTCGCGTCGAAGATGATCCCGGCGGCGAGACCGATGCCGAACTGTTTGATGTCCACGCCCGGGCTCGTCGAGAGCACGAAGAACGCGAACATGAGCACCAGGGCGGCGCTCGTCACGAGCTTGCCCGTGCGTGCGAGGCCGAGGCTGATCGCCTGCTTCGTGTTCCCGACCTCGTCGTATGCCTCGCGCATGCGCGTCAGCATGAAGACCTCGTAGTCCATCGACAGCCCGAACAGGAACGCGAAGATCATCAGCGGAATCCAGGGGATGATCGAGTCGGTCGCCGGAACGCCCCAGATCGCGTCCGAGCCGTGTCCCTGCTGGAAGATGAAGACGATGATCCCGTACGCCGCGCCGAGCGACACGAGGTTGAGGATGACGGCCTTCAGCGGGAGCAGCAGCGACCTGAACGCGCGCGCGAGCAGCACGTAGGTCAGCAGGATCACGAACAGCAGGACGTAGCCGAAGTTGCCGTAGACCGCGTGGACGAAGTCACGGTCCTCGGGCGCCACGCCGCCGAGCGTCGCCCCTGCGGGCAGGGCGTCCTTGACCCGCGTGATCGTCCCGCGGATCTCCTTGCTCGACCCGTCGTGTGACGGAATCGCCTCGACGAGCGCGAGGCCGTCCTTCTTCCAGTCGGCCGGCGCCGCCGCGCCTGCGACCCCCTCAACGTTTCGCAGGCGCTGCGCGACGTCGTCCGCTTGCTCTTCGCGTGTCAGCACGACGAAGGGCTTTGCCACCCCTGGCGAGATGCCGGCTCGCGTGAGGGTGTCTCTCCCGACGATCGCATCCCCCTTGCCGGGAAAGTCTTTTGCCTGCGCCTCGCTCGGATTGAGCTGGAGACCCAGTGCAACCAGGACGCCGACGATCGCGAGCCCGGCGATCGCCACGGGCCAGGGGCGGCGCGTGACGACGTTGGCCCACCGGCCCCAGAAGCCTGACTCGGGATCGCTCACCGCCACGAAGCGCTTCGGCATGACGCGGAGGCTGTTGATGCGCGGGCCGAGCATGCCCAGGAGCGCCGGCAGCAACGTGATCGAGACGATCACCGAGACCGCCGGAATCAGCATCCCCCCGATGCCGATCGAGCGGATGAAGGGCAGCGGCAGCAGGAGCATGCTCAGCAGCCCGACGGCGACCGTGGAGCCGGAGACGATCACCGACTTGCCGGCGTGCGTCATCGTCTCCGTCAGCGCCGTCTCCGTGTCCTCCCCGGCCGCAAGCTCCTCGCGGAAGCGGAAGATCATCAGCAACGCGTAGTCGATGGCGACACCGAGGCCGACCAGGGCGATGAGGAACTGCACCACGATCGACACGTTCGTGATGTAGGTCAGGCCCCAGACGAGGGTGAAGGTATTGAGGATCGAGACGACCGCAATGGCCAGGGGGATCCCGACGGCGGGCAGCGTCCCGAAGACGAAGAGCAGGATGATCAGCGCGCCCACGCCGCCGATCAGCGCCTCGGTCAGGACGCTCGGACCGTCACCGTCACCGTTGCTCGACGCGTCGTAGAGCGGGATGAGCCCAGTCAGGTTCGTCGTGACACTCGGCGGCGACCGGTCCTTGAGGGCGGCGCGGATCTCGTCGAGCTTGGGCGTGCTCGAGAACGTGTTCTGGCCGGGCGGGTAGATCTCGGCGAATGTCGTGTGCCTGTCCTTCGAGACGTACATCGCGTTGTGGGTGTCGAAGTAGGAGCTCGCCCGCGAGCCGGGGGTGACCGCCGCGGCAGCCTCGATCGCCGGCTGGAGGTCCTGCTGCGTGACGTCTCCGCTCGACCGGAAGACGGCGACGAGCGGCGCCTGCTCGCCGGTCCCGAAGTTCTTCAGGACCTTCTGGTTCGTCTCGTACGCGGAGTAGCCCGGGATCGAGAAGGACTCGAACCAGCGGCTGGAGACCTGGGCGGTCGCGAAGACGCCGAAGATGGTGAGAGCCGCCCAGATCGCGACCAGAAGGCGGCGGCGGCGGAAGACCCTGTGCGCTAGTCGAGCGAGCACACCGAGGTTGTAGCCGTGCGGCGTGGGGCCACGCAATGCGGGCATCACCCTCAGAGGGGTACGGCTACCCGTACCCCTCCAGTCCGTTACAGGGTTGGCACAAAGCCGTCACATACGCGGGTCTGACCCCTAGGCGTGTCACCGCTGCGCCAATCCCGTGCCGGATGTGTGAAGGCTAGGCCGACTCGGGGACTGCGCGGACGGGCAGGAGGGACGCGATGGACAGCCCGGTGTAGACGAGAAGGGTGAGGACGAGCGCGGAGACGGCGAAGTGAGGGACGCCGCCGACGACTGCAGGGCTCCGCAGCGCGGCGCTGACCACGAGGAGCACGACGGAGAGGGCTGCGCCGAGCGGCCTCAGCCCTCCCGACCGCCCGACGAGCCAGTCCCCGTACAGATCGAGGGCGAGCACGAACGCGGCCGGAATGGCGAGGAGGAGAAAGGCGAGGGCGACGGCGTGGTTGCCTTCGAGATCCGAGAGGAGCGCTGCGAAGACGAGCGGGGCCGGGAGCAAGCGGCGGGCCACACCCAGAGGTTCGCGCCGCGGTCGGACGTTCCTTTACGCTCCGCGCCGCATCCCCAGACCCGAAGGGAGACCGATGGCTGACGCTTCGCTGACCTGGCTCGGACACGCTTCGTTCCGCATCGACTCGCCCGGTGGAAAGCGGATCTACGTCGACCCGTGGTTCGACAACCCGAAGTGCCCGGATTCCGAGAAGGATCCGGACCGCTGCGACATGATCGCGGTGACGCACGGGCACGGCGACCACGCGGGTGGCGTCGTCGACCTGACGAAGAAGTTCGGTCCGATCCCGGTCGTCGCCATGGTGGAGCTGAAGGCCTGGCTGCAGAACCAGGGCGCGCAGACGGATGACCTCCCTGGTCCGAACAAGGGCGGGACCGTCGAGGCCGACGGGGTCAAGTTCACGATGACCAACGCCTTCCACTCGAGCGGAACGGACGACGGCAGCTACGGCGGAGAGGCCGCCGGCATCGTCGTCGAGCTGGAGAACGGGACGAAGATCTACTTCGCCGGCGACACGTGCGTGTTCGGCGACATGCAGCTGATCGGCCGCCTCTACTCTCCGGACGTCGCCGTCCTGCCGATCGGCGGCCACTTCACCATGGATCCGCGCGAGGCGGGGCTCGCCTGCGAGCTGCTCGGCACGAAGCGCGTCGTGCCGTGCCACTACGGCACGTTCGGCCTCCTGAAGGGAACGCCCGACGAGCTGAAGCAGCACGCTCCATCCGACATCGAGATCCACGCGATCGACCCCGGGGACACTCTCGACCTGTGAGGGAGCGTTGGTTCGGAGCGACCGGCCGCCGAGTGCCGGAGATCGCCGTCGACGGCGAGCTCGAGCTGGACGACGCACTCGTCCTCGACGGGATCTCCGACGTCGAGGCGCTGCGCGCTGCCCACGACGCGGGACGGCCTGTCGTCGTCCGAGCGTCGACGGCCGAGGAGGTCAAGGACGCGCTCGCGCATCCGGAGGTCGCGGTCGCGCTCGTGCCGCCGGACCGGCCCGACCTGCTGGAGCTCGACCTGCGCGAGCTGACGTATGGCCCCTGACCGCGTCGTCGCGACCTACTCGATCGTCGCGTGCGATCTCGCGGCCGCGCAGTGGGGGGTTGCTGTGCAGTCGAAGTTCCTCGCCGTTGGATCCGTCGTCCCGTGGGCCGAGCCGCACGTCGGCGCGATCGCAACGCAGTCCTACGCGAACCCACGCTATGGCCCCGACGGGCTCGCACTCCTGCGCGAGGGACGCTCGGCGGAGGAGACGGTCGCCGCGCTCACCGAAGCCGACGACGGCCGCGCCGAACGGCAGGTCGGGATCGTCGACGGCTCGGGACGTGCCGCGACGTTCACCGGGGAGGGCTGCCACGACTGGGCCGGAGGACGAACGGGCGACGGCTATGCGGCACAGGGCAACATCCTCGTCTCCGCGGAGACCGTGGACGCGCTCGCCGTCACCTTCGAGTCGAACGCGCACCTCGGCCTGGCGGAGCGGCTGATCGAGTGCCTCGCGGCCGCGCAGGCCGCCGGCGGCGACAGTCGCGGACAGCAGTCGGCCGCGCTCCTCGTCGTCGAGAAGGACGCGGGCTACGCGAACCTCTCCGACAGCGTTGTCGATCTGCGCGTGGACGACCATGAGCGGCCGATCACGGAGCTGCAACGCCTCTTCGGGCTCCACCAGGAGATCTTCGGCGCGACGCCGCGGGACGAATGGGTCGACGTCGACGCCGATCTTGCGTCGGAGCTCGCCGACCGGCTTGCGAGGCTCGGCTACACGGGCGGACTCGACGAGACATTCCCGGCCTGGGCCGGCACCGAGAACCTCGAGGAGCGCGTGGACGGCGTGGCGCGCATCGACCCCGTCGTGCTGGACGCGCTGCGGAAGCAATCGGGGTGAAGAGGCTCCGCCGCTAGCTGTCGCCGGGGAGCCGAAGCCCCGCGGCACGGGACCGCAGCGCCGGAACCGGATCGGCCTCCGGCTGCGCGACGAGCAGCACGGCGCCGTAGCCGTCGCCGACGAGAGAGTCGACGAGGAGCTGGAGCCCGACCGCGAGCGCGAACGCCTTGTAGGCGTGCTCGCCGCCGAACGGGACGAGGTCCTCCTCGGACGCCTCACCCGCGATCACCTCGCCGTACGTCACGCGCCCCATCGACACGTCCGTGACTACCGGCGGTCCCGCGGAGCTCGGGATGCCGATCGCGAGCGGATTCGTGCCGGTGAGCTTCGGGCCGCCGTCGGGGTGGCCGAGACGCGCCGGCGACGTCGCCGTGAGGACGGCGAGGAGCCCGCCCTCCGCGAGTCGGCGTGCCCAGTAGCCGAGCACGCCTGTCGGGAAGCAGCCGTGAGCGACCACGAGGCGAGCCGCCTCCGGGAGATCCTCGAGCTGCCCGTCGCAGATCGCAGCCAGCGTGAGATAGCCGAGCGCGCCACGTCCTTCCCAGCGCTCGTAGCACGACTCCGCGATGACGCACTCGGGCTGCGCCGTGGGATCGACACCCTCGAGCGTCTCGAGCCACGTGACGCGCGCGAGCCCGTGACCCACTTTGCCGCGCCGCTCGGCGTCGAGGAAGTGGTCGGCCAGCGTGCGCGTGTCCGCCTCCGAGAAGCCGAGCGCACGGATCCGCTCCTCGACCTGCACCGGGACCGAGCATACTTGCGCCGTGGTCCGAGAGGCGAAGCTCGAGGGCGGCGTGCCGCAGACCGACGGCTGGTTCGTCGTCAACGCGCGCGACTCGCGCTGGGTCCACAACGAAATGGGCTTCTACACGGGTTTCGAGGGCAAGGACGAGGCCAAGTTCACCGACCTCGGGATCAACCTCAACGTCCTCTATCCCGGCAAGCCGATGGCGATGTACCACGAGGAGCCGGGCCAGGAGGCGTTCCTCGTCCTCCAGGGAGAGTGCCTGCTGATCGTCGAAGGTGAGGAACGCACGCTCCGCCGTTGGGACTTCTTCCACTGCCCGCCGCAGACGAAGCACGTCATCGTCGGGGCGGGCGACGGTCCCTCGGTCGTGCTCGCCACCGGCGCGCGCAAGGGTCAGGCGACCTACCCGGCGGACAGAACGGCGATCCGCCACGAAGCGGGCGTCTCGGCGGCGACGGAGTCGCCGCAGGAGGCCTACGCTGCCTACTCGGCGCTCGCCGAGACCGCAGCGCCCGAGTACTTCAGCTGGTGACGAGCGTGAGCGGCTTGACGATCGAGCCGCGTTCGAGCGACAGGAGCTGCTCGGCGATCTGACGGAGCTCGCCTGCGCTCGCAGTGTCGGGTGCGGCGATCATCAACGGCTCGCCCGCGTCGCCGCACTCGCGCAGCGCGGGATCCAGCGGCACTCGTCCGAGCAGCGGGATCCCGAGCTCGGAGGCGAGACGCTCGCCGCCCGCCGGAGCCGAACACGTCGCCGCTCATGTTCTCCACGACGCCGACCAGTCGCATCCCGGTCTTCTGCGCCATCACGCCCGCGCGCGAAGCGACCTCCTGAGCGAGCGGCTGCGGGGTCGTCACGACGATCGTCTCGGCTCTCGGAAGCAGCTGTCCGAGCGAGATCGCGACGTCGCCGGTCCCGGGCGGCATGTCGACGACGAGGACGTCGAGCGTCCCCCAGTGCACGTCGGAGAGGAACTGCTCGAGCGCCCGGTGGAGCATGGGACCGCGCCACATGACCGGCTGGTTGTCGTCGAGGAAGAAGCCGATCGACATCAGCTTCAGGTCGTGCTTGACCGGAGGGACGATCATCTTGTCGACGAGCACGGGCTTCTGGCGGATCCCGAGCACGTACGGAATCGAGTGCCCGTAGACGTCCGCGTCGAGGACGCCGACCTGCTTCCCGGCCTGCGCGAGCGCGACGGCGAGATTCGCCGTCAGCGTCGACTTGCCGACACCGCCCTTGCCGCTGCAGATCGCGAGCACGCGCGTCGCGCGTCGAGCGAGAGGCCCTTCGACCGTTCCTGGACGCCGCCGCGCAACTTCGTCGTCAGCGCCTGGCGCTCCTCGGCCGTCATCACGTCGAAGCCGAGCGCGACGCGCTCGACACCGGGGACGTCGCGAAGCACGTCGGCGACCTGCTCCTGGAACGAGTCGCGCAACGGGCAGCCCGCGACGGTGAGCGCGATCGTGACGCGCACGTCACCGCCGTCGATCTCGACGTCGCGCACCATGTCGAGCTCCGTCACCGGCCGGCGCAGCTCGGGATCGATGACGCGCTCGAGCGCCTTGAGGACGAGGGTGCGGTCCACCGCTGTCATGGAGTTCACCCTAGCCGCTTCAACTTGGCCGTAGCGGGCGCCAGCGGCCGCGGTTCCTCCAGCACGGGCGCGAAGAGGTCGCCGTGCTCCGTGAGACGCTCGAGCGCGACCTTCATCCCGAAGTCGCGTGGCCGCAGGCCGGGCTTCAAGCTCGTCCCAGTGGAGCGGCGTGGACACCGGCGCGCCGGGCTTGGGCCGCACCGAGTAGACCGAGGCGATCGTCTTGCCGTGGCCGTTCTGGCGATGGTCGACGAGCACGCCCTGCCGCTTCTTCTTCAGCCACTCGGTGGTGACCTTGCCGGGGTGGCGCTGCTCGAGCAGCCGCGACGCCGCCTCGGCGAAGGCGTACGTCTGCTCGAAGGTCGAGCGGCGGGTGATCGGCGCGACGACGTGGATCCCGTCGGCGCCGCTCGTCTTGACGTAGCCCGGAAGCGCGACCTCGTCGAGGAGCTCGCGGATGAGGTGGGCGACCTCGATCGCGAGCTCGAAGCCGCCGTCGGGCGGATCGAGGTCGAAGAGCACGAAGTCCGGACGATCGGGCTTGTCGACGCGCGAGTACCACGCGTTCATGTCGATGCAGTTGTTCTGCACCATGAAGAGCACCGCCTCCGGCGAGTTCACGAGCGCGAAGTCGACGAGGCGCGAGTCGCCCTCGCGCGGCCAGGTGCGGAACTGGCGCGTCGGGATCCAGCTCGGCAGGTGCTTGGGCGCCTGCTTCTGGAAGAACGCCTGCTCCTCGATCCCGTGCGGGTACCGCTTCATCGTGAAAGGGCGGTCGCGGAGATGCGGCACGATCGCCGGGCCGGCCTCCTCGTAGTAGGCGAAGAGATCGCCCTTCGTGATCCCGTCGTCGGGCCAGAGAACCCGATCGGGGCTGGTGAGCTTGACGGTTTTGGCCTGCGGCACGGCGGCGGAAACAAAGGGGTGCCCGGAGACCGGGCCGGCGAGTGCCCGCGACGCTACTTGCCCCTTCCCGGCTCGTCAACGAGGAACGGATACCTCGGCACCTATGGGGACAGGGCGGCCGCGAGCTGTCGGCAGAGCTCGGGTGTTCCCGCCGCCACGACGCGTGAACGTCCCTCGACGTCCAGCGGCGCCTTGGCGAAGGGCGGCGCGTCGGGGAGCTCGATCGCCAGACCGCGCTCACGGACGAGGAGTTGTGCTGCCGCGATGTCGACGGCACGCGCAGGCTTCAGGGAGCACACCGCGTCAACCCGTCCGGCCGCGAGGTGGCAGAGCGAGAGGGCGAGCGAGCCCATGATGCGCAGCCGATGGGCGAGGTCGACCACGGCACCTGCCTTCTCGGCCACGAGCGACGTCCGCGTCGCCTCGAAGGCGAGGATCTCGATGCGCTCCTTGGGCGCCTCGGCCTCCAGAGCCAGTCCGTTGAGGCACGCACCCTCGCCACGCGTCGCCGTCCACTCCTCCTCCGTGCCGAAGTCGTGGACGAACGCGAAGTCGACGTCGCCCATCGTCCCGCCGGAGGCGACGGCGATGGACAGCGAGAAGAACCCGATGCCGCGCTTCGCGTTCAGCGATCCGTCGATGGGGTCGACCACGACGCGCGTCGGCCCGTCTCCGAGGATGCCGATCTCCTCCGACACGATCGTCACGCCGTCGAGGTCCTCGAAGTGAGCGAGCACCACGCGCTCCGCGGCGGCATCGATCGCGGTCGTATCGTCGCCGCCCATGCCCGCGCCGACGATTGGCTCACGATCGGAGCGCCTCGGCAGGTCTGCGAGCACGCTGCGCACGTCGTCCGCCGCGGCACGGCAGAGCGCCGCCCAGTCAGTCAAGCGGATGGAAGAGCAGGCCCGAGGTGAGCTTCGGATAGAAGTACGTGCTCTTCTGCGGCATCGTCTCGCCGCGCCGCGCGACTTCCCAGACGTCCTCGATGCGAGTCGGCCGGAGCAGGAACGCCGCCTCCGCTTCGCCGCGGTCGACGGTCGCGATCGCCTCGCGGCGCTCCGGCGTGTACGTGACGCCGTCCGGCGCGATCCGTTCCACGACCTCGACGTCGAGCCCGTCGCCGTCCAGGAGCTCGTACGTCCCGTCGCGGTAGACGACGACGCCCGGGAGGTCGTCACCCGGCTCGTCGATCGGACGGCCGTGCGCACCGTTGACGTGCGCGGCGATGCGGTGCGTCGGGAAGATCGTCAGCCCTTTCTGCTCCGTCGGCACGAGCACGACCATCAGGTCGGGCGACCCGCCCTCCTCTGCGTACGCGAGCGCCGTCTCGTAGCGATGGTGCCCGTCTGCGATCAGCAGCTCGACGTCGTCGAAGCTCGGCGCGTCCTCGACGCGCCAGAGCCGGTCGCCGCCGCTCTGCAGGTCGGGCTCGCGCTCCGGCACGGGCAGAGACGTGCCTTCGTAGAGGAGAAAGATCGGCTCGAGCTGCGTCCTCGTCGCGCGCAGCAGCCGCAGCCGTCCTTCCTTCGGCCCGCGCGTGCGTCCGCTCGTGCGGGAGCACGACGCCGCGTGTCGTAGGGCTCGGCGCGCAGCGACGCGACGATTCCCGACCGCGTCCTCGACACGCCGTCCGGCCCGACGTACTCCTGCGAGAGCAGCCAGTACGCTGGCTCGCTCGTCGCGCGTCGACGATGCCGCGGGAGCGCCAGTCGGCCAGCTCGCGGCCGGCATCCTCCGGGCTGTCCGGGAGCGTCAGGTGCACGACGTTGTACGGGCTCCGCTGCCAGAGCTCGACCCGCTGCTCCGGTGTGATGACGTCGTAGGGCGGAGCCACGAGCTGCTCGAGCGGGCCCGCCTCGGACATGTCGTAGCGCTCGGCGCGAAACGGCTTGACCACGGCCATTTGCGGCGACCCTAGCATCCGGGTTCGGACCTAGACTTGCGCCGTGAGCGCGATCGCGGAGCTGGCGGAGGAACGGGTCGTCGAGGGTGTCTACGCGGTCGCCCGGAAGCGGCGTCTACGAACGCGGGGAGGCGCGGCATACCTCGCGCTCGAGCTCGTGGACCCGAGCGGACGGATCGACGCTCGCGTCTGGCACGACGTCGAGTTGCTGGACTCGCGCTTCGACGAGGGCGACGCGGTCCGCGTCCTCGGACGCGTCGAGAAGTTTCGCGACCGGCTCCAGGTCGACGTCCGCACACTCGAGGCCGCGCCCGATGCCGACCCGGCGTCGTTCGCACCCGCGCTGCGGCGCGATGCCGACGAGCTCGACGGCTTCCTCGAGTTCCTCGCGGGCGAGATCTCGCATCCCGGGCTCAACGCCGTCGTCGGCCGGTTCGTGCGGGGACTCGGACCTGCGCGCGGCGCTGCGTCGGCTTCCGGCCGCAGAGGGCCATCATTCGTACGCCGGCGGATTGCTCGAGCACACGGTCGGCGTGGCGACGATCGCGCGTGAGACGTCGCAGCTCCATCCCCGTCTGCGCTCCGACCTCCTGCTCGCAGCCGCGCTCCTCCACGACGTCGGGCGGACGCGCGAGCTGACGCAGGGGCCGACCTTCCGGCAGACCGACGAAGGCCGTCTGCTCGGTCACGTCCACCTCGGCCTGCGTCTCGTCGAGGACCGTGCGCACGAGCTCGCCGCCGATGCGCGAGCGGAGCTCCTCCACGCAATCGCCTGCCATCACGACGCGCGCTCGGCTCGGACAGCCGAGGCGTCGGTGCTCTACCACGCGAACCAGCTCGACGCCGTCGCGGCGACGCGACCGATCCCCACTCGCTAGCGTCGCCGGATGCGGGCGATAGCACTCGCGCTCGGCGCGAGCGTCTCCTGGGGTGTCGCCGACTTCTTCGGCCCGCTGAAGGGGCGAAGGCTCGGAGCGCTGCGCGTGCTCGTCTACGTACAGACCAGCGGGCTCGCCGTCATCGCGATCATCGTCGCGATCCGCGGTAAGGGTCCGGCGGACGCCGCCGCGCTGCTCGCGATCCCGGCGGCCGTCTCGGGGACGATCGGGCTGTACTCCTTCTACCGCGGGATGGCCGTCGGCGCGATCAGCATCGTCGCGCCGATCGCAGGGCTCTCGGCGGCCGTTCCGGTGACCGTGGGGATCATCAGCGGCGACCGGCCGTCTCTCTGGCAGCTCGCCGGCATCGTCGTTCGCGCTCGGCGGCGTCTTCCTCGCGTCGCGTGAGCCCGGGCGCGGCGGCACGAAGATGGCTGCCGGCGTCGGTCTCGCGCTCCTGGCGGCGCTCGGGTTCGGCTTCTACTTCCCGCCGATGCACGCTGCGGGGGAGGCGGACTTCTGGTGGGCGGCGCTCATCTTCCGGATCGCGTCGACGTCGATCATCCTCGCCGTCGTTGCATTCCGCCGTCCCGCCCTCGCGGTCGCGCCGCTCGAGGTCGCCGTTCCTGGCGCTGATCGGAATCGGCGACATGCTCGGCAACCTGCTCTTCGCAGCCGCGTCGACGAGCGGCCTCGTCAGCGTCACGTCGGTGCTCGCGTCGCTCTACCCGATCGTCACGGTGATCCTCGCGCGCATGATCTTGCACGAGCGGGTGGCGAGATCACAGGAGGCCGGGATCGGCCTCACGCTCGCGGGCGTCGCGCTGATCGCTGCGGGCTAGACGGGAAGGTCGCCGACGCGTCGCTCGATCTCGTCGCGGATCGCGCGCACCGTCTCGGAGTCCGCGCCCGCCGGATCGTCGAGGTCCCAATCGACGTACTTCTTGCCGGGTATGACCGGGCACTCGTCGCCACAGCCCATCGTCACGACGAGATCCGCCCACTCCGCGTCGTCTCGCTCGAGCCGGTGCGGCACGCGGTCCGACAGCTCCGGCATGAGCTCCGCGACCTCGGGATGGACGCGATCCGCCGGCGCCGTCCCCGCCGACCGGGCGATGCCGCCTCGGCGCTCGTAGAGCGCCTGGGCGATCTGCGAACGACCTGCGTTCTGGCGGCAGACGAAGAGGACGTTCACGAGCCGAGGGAGCGCTGCAGCGCGTCGATCGCCTCGGGCACGAGGCGGTAGTACGCCCACGTGCCGCGGCGCGACGACTCGACGAGCCCGGCCTCGCGCAGGATCCGCAGGTGGTGCGAGATGGTCGGCTGCGAGAGCTCGAACGTCGTCCGTCAGGTGACAGACACAGACCTCGTCCGCTGCGGACAGCGTGTTCACGATCGCGACCCGAGTCGGATCTGCGAGCGCCTTGAAGCGGGCGCGCGAGCTCCTCGCGCTCGTCGACCGTCGAGCGGGGCGGTCGCCGGGCCGCAGCAGAACTGCGGAAGGACGGCGAGAGTCTTCATTGACATCCATCAATGTATCACCTAGCCTCTTGCATCGACCACCATCGATGAAAGGAGGCCGGCATGGCGGTTGCGACTGCCCACCGGACTGCTGCCCCGACGGCTGCTGCTGAGGAGCTAGACGTTGAAGCGGACGTTGAGGACGTCACCGTCCTCGACGACGTAGGTCTTGCCCTCGAGGCGCTGGAGGCCGCGGCGAGCCGCCTCCGCGTGCGAGCCCGCCTCGGCGAGGTCGTCCCAGCGGATGACCTCGCAGCGGATGAAGCCACGCGCGATGTCGGAGTGGATCGTCGCCGCGGCCTCGAGCGCGTTCTGTCCGCGTCGCAGTGTCCAGGCGCGCGTCTCCTTGTCGCCCGCGGTGAAGAAGCTGATGAGACCGAGCTCGTCGCTCAGCCGCCGGACGACGTCCTCGAGCGCCGACGGCGCCCTCCCGGAACGCGGCCGCTTCCTCGGCCGGCAGTTCGGCGAGCTCCGACTCGAGCTTCAGGTCGACGCCCTCCGCGCCGTTCTCGACCGCGAGCAGCGGCTTCGTCGTCAGCGGCTCGAGCCCGGCCGGAAGCTCGCCGGCGAAGTCGGCGAGCGCACCGCCTGCATCGACGTGCGCGAGCACGCGCTCGAGCTCGGCCACTTCCTGCCGCAGCTTCTGGTCGCCGGACTTCGCCTGCTTCGCCACGCGCTCGAGCCGACGCTCGACGTGGTCGCGGTCGGCGACGAGCAGCTCGAGCCGCAGCGTCTCGAGGTCGTCCGCGGGGACCCGCGTCCCCGAGAACCCGTCGAGGACGACGAGCAGCGCATCGACCTGGCGAAGGTTGCCGAGCAGCTCCGGACCGGTTCCTCGCACCTCGACGACCCTGATCGCGGCCGGGCGTCACCTTGCGCGGATCGGATGGCCTCCGCGATCCGCGTCAGGCGCGGGTCGGGGATCGCCGCCATGCCCACGTCGCCGGTCGGCGCGTACGCCGGTCAGCGCGTGGAAGAGGGTGGACTTGCCCGAGCTCGGCAGCCCGACGATCCCGACCTCGAGCGCCACTACGCGCCGGGGATCTGCTTCTGCAGCGAGACGAGCGCGCGGTGCTGGAGCGACTTGATCGCGCCCTCGGTCTTGCCGAGGATGATGCCGACGTCGGCATTGGGCAGGTTGAAGACGAACTTCAGCGTGAGCACCTGTTGCTGTTCGTGCGAGAGGCCGTCGATCAGCTCGAGCATGCTCTGCTGACCGATCGACTGCAAGGCCGCTGCCTCGGCCGACGGCTCGCTCTCGCCGATCGGCTCGGGCACCTCCTCCTCCGGCTGCCAGCGGCGGTTCGCGCGGAAGTGGTCCATCGCAAGGTTGTGCGCGATGCGGAAGAGCCAGGCAGAGAACGGCGCCGACTGCCAGCGGAACCGCTTGATCGCCTCGAGCATCTTCATGAACGTCTGCGTCGTCAGGTCCTCCGCGTCGTGCCGGTTCCCGACGCTGACGTGCAGGTAGCTGTAGATCCGGTCGAAGTGGATGAGGTAGAGCTCTTCGAGCGCGGAGCGGTCGCCCTGCTGCGCGCGCTCGACGAGCCTGCGCAGCTCCTCCTTCGACTCCTCGGCCATACGCGTGGGAATGCCCACCCTCGAAGGTCCGTTAACCGCGTGGCCTGAAGGAGCGCCTCAGGACGGGCTCGCGGCGGCGCCGAAGCCGATCCGGCTGTCCCGTGCGAAGCGCTTCACGTAGACGACGCGCTGGAGAGCGATCGTGTACCTCCCGTCCTCCGCCTCCAGCGAGAGCGCGGCGTCGCCGGTGCCTGCGCGAAGCTCCGCCGCCCCCAGCGCGTGCTCGAGCGCGTCGGCGCTCGCCGGCGTGACGAAGGCGCCCATGATCTGGCCGCCGTCGAACGCGATCTCGATCCGGACGCGCTCGGAGCTAGCCACCGGTCACCACCTCCGAGAGCACGCCGTGGACGGACTCCGGATGCACGAACGCGACCTCGAGCCCGAAGAGACCTGCGCGCGGGCTCTTGTCGATCAGATCCGCGCCTGCCCCGGTGAGCTCCGCGAGCGTGGCGGCGAGGTCGCTCACCTCGTACGCAACGTGGTGCATGCCGGGACCGCGCTTGACGAGAAACCGCCCGACCGGAGTGTCCTTGCCGAGCGGCTCGAGCAGCTCGACGCGGCCGTCGCCGATCCGGACGGAAGCGGCCCGGACGCCTTGCTCCTCCACGGTCGCGCGATGCTCGAGCTCGGCGCCGAACAGCCGGCGGTAAGTGTCCAGCGCGACGTCGAGATCCTCGACGGCGACACCGAGATGATGAATACCCCGCGGCGGCACCGGTCCGATGCTAGTGGACGCGCGTGGCGAAGGTCCGCCGGACCGTGATGCCGCTCTCGGTGACCGAGATCGAGCCGTGGAGCGTCTTCCGCTTCGCGGCCTTCGGGATCTTCCACATGCAGCTCGCGCTCGGGCTCCGGAAGCGCTGGCCCACCGCGGTGGTCGAGACGACCATGAACTTCCCGCGCGTCTTGAGCGCCTTCGAGCCGATCCTGGCCGTGCACACGACGCGACCGGACCCGAGCGCGGCGCCGGTGTCGCCGTGGGCGATCCCGAGCAGCACCCGCAGGCTCTTCCCGGCGCGGACGGTCTTCGCCGCGTCGAAGTTCGTGACGATCAGGCGGACCGACTCGACCAGCCGGTACGACCAGAAGGTGGACGCACCCGCCGGAGCGTCGTCCTGCGCGACGGTGTCGGAGCCGCTGAAGAGGATGCCGAGGACGTAGAACTGCATCGAGATCGGGACGGACACGTCGGGGAACCCCGGCGCGAGGTCCTCCTGCTTCACCGTCAATACCGCCACCCCGCCCGAGAACGAGGCGGTCACCGACGGCGGCGGCCGGTCTCTCTGGATCATCTCCTGGCCGTTCCACTCGAGCATCCCCGCCCCGGAGGCGTCGAGCAGCAACACGTAGTTGATGCCGTCGTCGCGCTGGCCGCGAAGCGGGTGCGGGTCGTTCGTGCCGATGGCGACCGCGACGGCGTCGTCGGGGCCGAGAGACATGCGGTTCGCGACCGTGACGCGGAAGGTCAGCAAGCCCTTGTCGTCGTTCGCGACCGTCACGGAGGTGACGTCGGGAGCCGAGCCACTGTCGCCGGCCGGATCGGCGAAGCTCGCGCTGCCTTGGAGGGGCGCAGTTGGCCCGGCGGCGGCACTCGCCGCGCCGAAGAGGCAGAGGGCTCCGAGGGTCAGGGCGGCTGACAACCCTCGATCCATCCGGGACAGTCGTACCAGCCCGCCCCGCGGGTGTCCACTCGAGCGCTAGTCCGGAAGGGCGATTACGCGCGGGACGCCGACGGTCTCGGACGCGCGCGATTCGGGCTCGAGATCGGCCAGCAATTCGAGCATCTCCTCACGCCCGATCGTCTCCTTCTCGAGAAGCGCCTGCGTCAGGCGGTCGAGCGGACCGCGATGCTTCTGGATCAGCCGAACGGCCTCCGAGTACGCCGAGTCCGTCAGCAGGGCCTGCTCGTTGTCGCGAAGCCGCTTCGTCTCCTCCGAGAGCGCGTAGTTGTCTGCGCGCAGCGTGCGCGACGTGACCTCTTCCGACATGCCCCACTCGAACACCATCGCGCGGGCGATCTGCGTCGCCTTCTCGAGATCGCTCGCGGCGCCGTTCGTGACGCGCCCGAAGACGACCTGCTCGGCGGCACGGCCGGCGAGCGCGATCTTGAGCATGTCGATCAGCTCGTCCTTCGTGGACATGTAGCGGTCCTCGCTCGGCAGGTTGAGCGTGTAGCCGAGCGCCGTCCCGCGCGAGACGATCGTCACCTTCTGCACCGGCGCGATATCGCCCATGAGATGTGACATGAGCGCGTGACCGGCCTCGTGGTAGGCGAGGATCCGGCGCTCCTTCTCGCTGAGCGTCTTCCGCTGCTGGAGGCCGGCGACGACACGCTCGAGGGCAGCGTCGAAGTCTGTCGCGCCGACGTACTGCACTCCTCGCCGACCGGCGAAGATCGCCGCCTCGTTCGCGATGTTGGCGAGATCGGCGCCCGTCAGGCCCGACGTCTGGCGCGCGATGAGGGAGAGATCCGCGTCGGCCGCCAGCGGCTTGTTCCGCGTGTGGACGGCGAGGATCGCCTCGCGGCCGGCGAGATCGGGCGGGCCGACGAGCATCTGCCGGTCGAAACGGCCGGGACGAAGCAGAGCGGGATCGAGGTCCTGAAGGCGGTTGGACGCGGCCATGACGACGACCTGATCGGTGGGCGAGAACCCGTCCAGCTCGACGAGGAGCTGGTTCAGCGTCTGATCTTGCTCGCGCGTGAAGCCCTGGCCAGTGCGTGCCGCGCCGACCGCGTCGAGCTCGTCGATGAAGATGATTGCCGGCGCGTTCGCGCGGGCCTCCTCGAAGAGCTTCCGCAGCCGCGCCGCGCCGAGGCCGACGAACATCTCGACGAACGCCGACGCGCTCTGCGCGTAGAACTTCGCTCCCGACTCGCCGGCGACGCCCTTCGCGAGCATGGTCTTGCCCGTGCCAGGCGGGCCGTAGAGGAGGATGCCCTTCGGCACCTTCGCGCCGAGCTGCTCGAAGCGCCCGGGATCTCTGAGGAAGTCGATGACCTCCTGCAGTTCGGCCTTAGCCTCGGTGACGCCGGCGACGTCCGCGAGACTGATGGACTGACGCGAGCCGGGCTCGACGCTGTTCGTCTTCACCCGCGGCATGACCTGGAGCGTCCGCCAGAGGAGGTAGACGATCGCGAGCATGCAGAGGAAGAAGAGCAGCGGCAGCCACTCGGCCGCTATCTCCGGGATCTGGTGGATCCAGGAAGTCGCCAACACGCTGGCTCCATCGGCAGGAGCCGCCGGAACCCTTAATTCGTGAGGGAGGCGACGACCTCGGCGGCGGTGGTGAACTCGACCCCCTGCTCCCGCCAGGCAGCCGTGCAGGAGGCGACCCGGCCCTCGTCGAGGCCACGGGCGGCGTCCTCCACGAACTGCACCCGGAGACCCCGCTCGAGGAACCCCTTGATCGCGGCGTCGTCGCAGACGTCCGTCGCGACGCCGAAGACGACGACGTCGTCGGGATCGAGCACATCGAGCAGGCGGTCGGTGTTGGGATTCGTGAAGACGTCGAAGCTCTTCTTCAGGAGGAGGAACTCACGCCCCTGGAGGAACCGCTCCGGGAGCGGCTCGAGCGTGATCGGAACGGGGTCCTCCTGCTCGGTCTCGGGCAGCTTGCGGGCGCCGCGCGTTCCGCGGAGGCAGTGCGGCGGATACGTCGTGCGGAAGTCCGGCGACTCCGAGATCTCGTCGTCGGTGAGCTCGTGGTCGTCGGCCGACGCGACGTGGACGACTCCGGCGGAGCGGGCCGCGTCGACGAGGAGCTTCATCGCGGGCACGGTCTCCTCGGCACGCGGCACGTAGAGCTTGCCGGACGGGAGCATGAAGTCGACCTGGGTGTCGACGTCCCAGAGGATCGTCACGAGACGAGCTCGAGCCGCGGGTTCGGCCTGAAGGTTCGGCCGGCCTTCGCGGAGGGGCGGCCGTCGGTGAGGACGACGTCCGCCGTGAAGTCGTTCGAGCCGCGGATGAGCGACGAGCCGACGCCGTACGCGTCGACCGGAACCGACCGTGCCTCGAAGTCGCGGATCTTCTCGATCGTGAAGCCGCCCGACGCGACGATCTTCACGTGCTCGTGTCCGTCAGCGTCGAGCGCCGCGCGGACCTTCTGCACGAGCCGCTCGTTGACGCCCGTGGGCTTGAAGTCTCCCGTGCGCTCCATCTCCTCCCAGAGAGAGCGGTCGACGAGGCTCTCCGACGTGTCGAGCCGTACGCCCCAGAGCTTCGGACCGAGCGCCCGGGCGACGTCGAGCGCGGTCTGCAAGGAGTGGTTCTCGAAGTCGACCAGCACGGTGATGTTGATGTTGTCCGGCGCCCACTCCGCGAACTTCGTCGCAGCGAGGACCGTGTTGCCGCCGTACGACGCGATGAGCGAGTGCGGGACCGTGCCGATGCCGCGACCGCCCCACCACGAGGCCTGCTCGTCGGTGGTGACGCCGATCGGCGTCCCGACGACCCGGCCGGCGATGTACGCGGCGTAGCCGTCACCCGTCTGGACTCGGTGGTGATCGTGGCGCGCCGGCATGAAGATGATCGGCTTGCCGTTGGCCGCCTCGAGGACGCGCACGACGTTCGTCGTGATCAGCGTGCGCCGCGCGAGCACACCGAGGTAGGTCGTCTCGAGGTGCGCGAAGAGCGTGTAGTCGCCCTCGATCGTCATCACGGTCTCCCACGGCGCGATGCGATCGCCGTCGTGGAGCGCGTGCACCGTGAGCTCGTCCCAGTCGTACGAGCAGAGCTTGAGGATGGCAATCGCCTCGTCCATGCCACCGAGGTGCGCGTCGTTCTTCTGGAAGACCTGCATCACGACGCGCGGGTGGCGCTCGTCGTGCAGGAGCGTCGAGCGGGTGTGATTGAAGTACGCGTCCGAGTAGTAGCCCTCGCGCATCTTGTCCACGGGCAGGTCGAAGATGTCCGGCGGAAGCCGCTCGCGTGTCTGCTCTCGAATCGCCACGTCTCCTACTCCGACTCGAGCTCGAGACACGCCGCAAGCGCCGCCTCCGCCACCTCGATCTGCTCGGGCGATGGCTCGGCGGTGGCGAGCCGGTGCTGCAGCTGGTGGCCGGGCTTCGCGAGCGCGCGGGCGAGCCGCTTCTCGGGGTGGCGCACCATCCAGCCGAAGATCTCGGTCGAGGCGGCGACAGCGGCCAGCTGAGCGCCGAGCCGCGCCGGCGTGCGCAAATGGGCGGGTGCACGAGAAGCGAGCACGTTTCCGATCGCGGTCGTGGCGAGGAGCGGGCCGAGGAGGTGCGAGCCACAGCGCTCGTGCTCCTTCTCGGCGCGCTTGCCCTGCTCGTAGCTGCCGATCGAGATGTGCTCCGCGCCGTGGTAGGCGGCGACGTCGGAGCCGCGAAGAGCGAGGGCGGCGGGCGCGATGGACAGGATCCCGCCGACGAGTTCCTGCGCGGCCGGGCCGACGCTGGAGGACCCACGCATCAGCTTCACGACCGTCGCACTGCCGAGCATGGCGGCCAGCACCGCCGGGCGCTGGAACGGGAGCTTCGCGTCGGGAAGCGCATGGCGGATCTGTGGAATGATCGCCATCGCGTCGAGCAGCCGGGCCGGGCCGCGCAGGAGCGGGCTCTCGATCGCCGTGGCGTTGAATCGCTTGCGGTGCGCAACCACCACGAGCCGTCCGTCATCGGTGCGAATGGCGCACGCCCAGGACGTCGGGCCGTGCACCAGCACACCGTTGGCGAGGGCCATGCCGCCGAGCCGGACCTTCTCTTCGGCCATGAATCGAGGTTATCGACTCAGAGTCGAATTCCGCAACTGCCTACCCGAACGCCCGCGCGGCATGCCGCAGGAAATCGACGCCCAGCTCGAGATCCTCCACCGGCACGCGCTCGTCCGCGGAGTGAACAAGGCGGTTCGCGATCTCCGCGTCCATCGTGCGGGCGGGGAAGAAGCCGTAGGCGACGGTGCCGAAGGCCTCGCGGAACCAGTGGCTGTCGGTGAAGCCCGCGACGAGCATCGGCGCAGGCCGTGCCTCCGGCTCGACCTCCGCGATCCAGGACGCGACCGCGTCCCAGAGCGGCGTGTCGATCGGCGAGCGCGTCCCGCCGTGGGCCTCGAGGGACTCGAGCTCGTAGTCGCCGTCCCCGAGAACGCCGCGCACGATCTCGAGCTGGTCGGCCGGCGTCACGCCCGGGACCAACCGCGAGTCGACGATGACCTCGCAGACGCCGGGGACGACGTTGCGCTTCTGCGACGCCGTCGCCATCGTCGGCGACAGCGTCATCGACAACAGCGGCTCGACCATCTGCGCAAAGGTCTGCGAGATCCCCAGGGCCAGGTCGCGTGCCTCGTCCGCACTCTGCGGCGTCGTTCCCGTCACGGTTCCGAGCAGGCCTTCGACTTCCGGAGTCAGGCTGCGCTCGGGCACGTGCTCTCCGAGCTTCGAGATCATCGGCGCCGCCTTCACGAGCGCGTTGTCGCTGATTGCCGGAATGGACGCATGTCCGCTGCGCCCTCGAACGCGGAGAACGAACGGCGCACTCATCTTCTCCGCAACCGCGCAGATGTAGAACGGCTTGCCGCCGAGCTCGAGCCGTTCGCCCGAACCTTCGTTGATCAGGTAGTCGCAGCGAACCGCGTCGGGATGCGCCTCGCAGAGCCACTGCGCCCCGAAGCCGGCTCCGACCTCCTCGTCGGCAGCGGCAACGAAGATGAGGTCGCCCGCGGGCTCGAAGCCCTCTCGCGAGAGCGACGCGATCGCGACCGCGCTCGCGGCCACCTGTCCCTTCATGTCGAGCGCGCCGCGTCCCCAGACTTCACCGTCGCGAAGCTCGCCCCCGAACGGGTCGGCCGACCACTCCGCGGGGTCGGCGAGAACGACGTCGGTGTGCGACAGGAAGAGGAGCGACGGGCCGTCGCCGCGGCCGGGGATCCGCGCGACGAGATTCGCGCGCTCCGGAACCCGCGCGTAGAGCTCACAGGCGACGCCGCTCTCCTCCAGATAGGAGCGCAGGAGCTCGGCGGCGACAGTCTCGTTTCCCGGCGGATTCGTCGTATCGACGCGAATGAGCTCCTGCAGAAGCTCCGTGACCTCCTGGCGCAGCGAGACGATCGCCATCAGCGGCGCGTTCCCCGGACGATCAGCGGTCAACCCTCCTCGTCTTTGGCACGGTCGGTCAGCTGGTTCCGCGCACGCCAGAGCGCCGGGAAGAAGTTGTGGTGGATCATCTTCCCGAGTACCTCCACAGGGGTCCCCTGGGTTCCGACGACCTGGTCGCCGATGATGCGCGCCACGACCTTGTAGTGGCGGATGCGCCACATCGTGATCCGCTCGTCCCACTCGAGGAGAGCCTCCGCGAGCTGGTAGAGCTCCTCGTGGTCGCGTCCCTGCACGTAGACCTCGACCACGTCGAGCCCGCCCGCGGCAACCACGTCCTCGAACGCCGCGCCGAGCGGAGGCGTGACCCGCCGCACCTCCCGGAATCCCGGCGAGTCGAAACCGCTGCCGTGGCCGAGCACACGGCGGATCGTCTGGTACTCCCACGGCGACATCTGCTCGAGCATGTCGAGCTGCCGGGTGATGAACTCGAGACAGAGGGCCGCCCGGCGCAGCAGTCGGAGTGCCGCCGCGATCTCGCCCGCCCGGACGTGACCGGTCGCACGAGCCACCTCGGACGTCCCCAGCTTGAGCCAGAGCTCCGACGACTGGTGCACGGTCTGGAACAGCAGCTCGTCCGGATGCGTCTGCTCCTCGGGCGTCTTCTGGAGCGAAAGCAGGTCGTCCGTGCGCAGGTAGCGCTCGTAGTCCGACGCGCCCCCGCCGGGCAGGATCGGCTCGGAGAAGTCCTCGTGCGTCTCGGTCGCCAAGGGTCTCCGGAGCATACTTCCCGACAGTGAGCGACCTGTTCTCGGACGCGGCGAAGCAGCGCCTCCCGGAGGTGGCGCCGCTGGCGCTCCGCATGCGCCCGCAGTCGCTCGACGAGTTCGTCGGTCAGGAGCAGGTGCTCGGCGAGGGCTCGGCGCTGCGACTCGCCATCGAGGAGGACCGCGTGGGGTCGACCATCTTCTACGGCCCGCCCGGGACCGGGAAGACGACGCTTGCACGCATCATCGCGCGAATGACGGGGGCGGAGTTCGCGGAGCTCTCCGCCGTGTCAGCGACCGTCGCGCAAGTACGTGAGGTCCTCGCGGGCGCGCGCGAGCGCCTCGGTGCGCACGGGCGTCGGACGATCCTGTTCCTCGACGAGATCCACCGGTTCAACAAGGCGCAACAGGACGCGCTGCTGCCCGGCGTCGAGGAGGGCGTGATCACCCTGATCGGTGCGACCACCGAGAACCCGTACTTCGAGGTGAACGCCGCGCTCTTGTCCCGCGCCCAGGTCTACGAGCTCGAATCGCTGTCGACGGAGGATCTGAAGACCATCGTCCGGCGCGGCGCGGCAGAGCTCGGGGTCGAGATCGGAGACGGCGTCGTCGACCTCATCGCCGCGCGGGCGGGAGGTGACGCGCGCTCCGCGTACAACATCGTCGAGCTCGCGTCACAGACGGCGCAGGCGGCCGGTGAGCCGCTGTCGGAGAGCTACGTCGACGACGCCGCGCGCAAGCGTCCGCTCGTCTACGACAAGGCGGCGGACGCGCACTACGACTTCATCTCCGCGTTCATCAAGTCGATGCGCGGCTCGGATGCGAACGCGAGCGTCTACTACCTCGCGGCGATGCTCGAGAGCGGTGAGGACGCGCGCTACATCGCGCGACGCATGATCGTCCTCGCGTCCGAGGACATCGGCAACGCCGACCCACGAGCATTGTTGGTCGCGGTCGCGGCCGCGCAGGCGGTCGAGCACGTCGGACTGCCCGAAGCGCGGCTGAACCTGTCTCAGGCGGCGATCTACCTCGCGCGCGCTCCGAAGTCCAACGCGAGCTACGACGCGCTCAGACGTGCTTCCAGGGACGTCCAGGAGCGCGGCAACCTCCGTCCCCCGAAGGCCCTGCGGGATGCGAGCTGGTACGGCCGCCAGCTCGGCCACGGCGAGGGTTACGTCTATCCCCACTCAGACCCGGCGGGCTTCGACGTGGACTACCTCCCGGACGAGCTCAAGGGCACGACCTACTACGAGCCCTCCGGCAACGGCGAGGAAGACGTCTAGTCGGAGCCTTTGCGGAGGCGCTGCAGCGACCATCGGCCCCCAGCCGGGCATCGGCTCCCAGGCGCTCGCAGCGCGCTCGACGTCGTACTCGACGCGACGGAACTCGAACTCGCCGTCGTCATGACGCAGCGCGTACGCCGCACGCACGTCGCCGTCGAGCGGCATCCCGGCGCTGCCGGGATTGATCAGCGTCGTCCCGTTCGGCCCAGTCCGGCGAAACTGCAGATGGCTGTGGCCGAACACGACGATCGTGTCGCTCACGCCGTTCAGCATCCGCTCGTCCTCGGTGCGCCGGCTCGGGCGCGAAGCTGTCGACATCCGAAAGCGGCGAACCATGGACGTAGAGGACGCCATCGAGGTTGGCCTGGGCCTGCAGCGAGTAGAGCCAGCCTTCGCTCGACCCGACCCCGGAGTCCATCTCGGCGAGGGCATCCGCCACCTCGGGACGATCGAGCGGTGGCTCGCGCAGCCAGCGCTCGCCGTTACCACGGATCCAGGTGCTCTCCGGCAACGCGATCAGGCGTTCGAGCGTCTCCATCGCCCACGGGCTTCCGATACCGAAGTCGCCGCCGAGCAGGTACGAATCGGCGCCCTGGTCGTCTGCATCCCGCAGGACTTCCTCGAGCGCGGGCAGGTTCCCGTGGATGTCGTAGAGGACGGCGAGCACCGCGGATTAGGCTGCCACACGTGAAGATCGTCTGTCTGGTCAAGCAGGTGCCTCGAAGCGACGCGATCGAGTTCGACCAGGAGACGAAGTCGCTCCGGCGCGAGGGCGTCCCGCTGCTGCTCAACCCGTTCGACGCCGCCGCGGTCGTCCAGGCGGCGAAGCTGAACGTCGAGGATGGAGGCGGCGAGGTCGTCGCAATGACGATGGGCCCGCCACAGGCGGAGGAGGCTCTCCGCACCTGTCTCGCGCTCGGGGCCGACCGCTGCATCCATCTCTCCGACCGCGCCTTCGCCGTCGCCGACACCATCGGCACCTCGCGGACGCTCGCGCTGGCGCTCGAGCGCGAAGGGGACGTCGACCTCGTCCTCTGCGGGCGCAAGACGCTCGACTCCGAAACCTGGCAGGTGCCACCCGAGACCGCCGCGTTCCTCGGTTGGCCACACCTGACGAGCATCGTCGAGGTTGCGGTCGCGGACGGACGTCTGCGTGCAACGCGGCGAGACCGACGACGGCGACGAGACGTACGAGCTCGACGGTCCCGCCGTGCTCTCGCTCGCACACGCCGTCGAGTCGCACGAGTCCGCCGACGGCCCAATCGACGTCTGGACGGCCTCGCACCTCGTCGACGACCTGCGCGAGAACGACAAGCGCTTCGGGCAGACCGGATCGCCCACACGCGTCCTCGCCGTGCGCGACGTCACGCCCGAGCGCGGCGGCGAGCGCGTCGAGACCGTGGACGCGGCCGCCGAGCGAATCGCCGCTCTCCTCGCCGAGCGCCCGCTCGAGCCGACCTCGTGGGAGAAGCCGGAACGTCTCGGGGACAAACCCGGCAAGAGCTACGACTGCTGGACCCTCGTCGAGCTCGCCGGTGGACGTCCCACGCGCGCCACGCGGGAGCTGCTCGCAAAGGGGCGCGAGCTCTCCGGAAAGCTCGGCGGCGACAACGTGGCCCTCCTCCTCGGTCACAACCTCGACGAGGCCGGACGCGAGGCGGCTCGCGCCGGCGCCGACCGCGTCGTCACCGTGGACGACCCACACCTCGGCGAGTACCACCCGGAGCTCAGCGCCTACGCCCTGCGCACCGTGGTCGAGCGCAAACGACCGCACGTCCTCCTCATCCCCGCCACCGCGAACGGACGTGACATCGGCCCTCGGGTCGCGGGCGAGCTCGAGCTCGGCATGACGGGAGACTGCGTCGGGCTCGGCATCGACCGCGCGGGACGGCTTATTCAGACGAAACCCGCCTACGGCGGGAACATCGTCTCCGTGATCATGGGCTCGACGTCGCCCCAGCTCGCGACGGTGCGACCACGGATGTTCACGCCGCTCGAGCCGCGCGACGTCGAGGTCCCGATCGAACCCTTCGACGCCGGAACGTTCCCCGAGCCTCGCATCCGCTCGGCCGGTCGCGGTGACTCTCCTGCACGCGACCTCGACGAGTGCGACATCGTCGTCTGCGTCGGCCCGACCGTCGACCCGCTTCCCGGTCTCCCGGACGGCGTCGCACTCGGCGGGACGCGCGAGGCATGCAAGCGTGGATTGCTCCCGCGCAACCGCCAGATCGGGGCGATGGGCCGTCCCGTCGCGCCTCGCGTCCTCGTCGCGGTCGAGGTGCCGGGAACCTTCGAGGAACTGATCGGCTTCGTGAAGGCCGACGTCATCGTCGCCCTGGCCTCCGACGCCGGCTCCCCGATGCTCGCGGCTGCCGACGTCGGCCTCGTCGGAAAGCCGAGCGAGATCCTTCCCGAGCTTCTGGGCGCACTCTGATGCTCCTCCAGCTGCACGAATGGGGCGATCGCGGCGCGCCCCCGATCGTCGCGCTCCACGGGATCGGCGGCTTCGGTCGCCGTTTCCGCCGGCTCGCCGAGGAGAAGCTCGGCGGCTACCGCGTGCTCGCTCCCGACCTCCGCGGACACGGCTTCTCGTCATGGGACCCGCCCTGGTCGATGTCGACGCACGTTGCCGACCTGCTCGAGACGCTCGACCACGAAGGGATCGAGCGGGCCGCCTTCGTCGGACACTCGTACGGCGGACGTCTGATCCTCGAGCTGGCGGCGACCGCTCCGGGACGCCTCGAGCGCGCAGCGCTGCTCGACCCGGCGATCCAGATCCTGCCGCACGTCGGGTTCGACTTCGCCGAGCGCGAGCGCGCCGACGGCAGCTTCGTCTCGCCTCAAGAGGCGATCGACGACCGGCTCGGCCACGGAGACCCCGACGCCGCTCTCGTTCGTCGAGGAGGACGTTCGCGAGCACCTCGAGCCAGACGGCAAGGGCCGCTTCCGGTACCGCTACTGCAGAAGCGCCGTCGTGACGGGTTACGGGGAGCTCTGCTCGGCTCCTCCACCGCCCGAGACGCTCCAGGTCCCGACGCTGCTCGTTTACGCCCCGGACTTCAAACTCGTGCGGGAAGAGCAGCTCGACGCCTACTCAGGCCGCGCTCGGCGACCTACTCCGAGTCGTGGAGCTCCCCGGTGGGCACTACGTCATCTGGGACTCCTACGAGGAGACGGCGGCCGTGCTGCTCGACTTCCTGCGCTAGAGGATCCGGGCGCCGAGCGCTGACGCGACGAGCTCGACGGCGAGCTTGGCCGTGTCGTTCTCACGGTCGAGGATCGGGTTCACCTCGACGATGTCGAACGACGACACGAGGCCCGACTCGGAGATGAGCTCCATCGCAAGGTGCGCTTCGCGGTAGGACAGCCCGCCGCGCACGGGCGTCCCGACACCTGGAGCCACCTCCGGGTCGAGCGCGTCCATGTCCAGCGAGACATGCACGAAGCCGGGTCCCGCCACGTGCGTGAGCGACTCACGAATCGCGCGCTCGACGCCCAGCCGGTCGAGGTCGCTCATCGTGAACACCTTGACGTCGTGCTCGCCCAGGAGCTCGCGCTCTCCGTCGTCGAGCGACCGCACGCCGACGAGCGCGACGCGTCCCGGGCGCCAACGCGGGCAGGCCCCAGCCGTCCTCGCGGAACCGTTCACCGGCAAGACCGAGCCCAGCGGCGAGCACCATGCCGTGGACGTTCCCGGTCGGGCTCGTCTCAGGGCTGTTGAGATCGCCGTGCGCGTCGATCCAGATGACACCGCCCGGCCCGTGCACCTCTCTGAGTCCCGCGAGCGTTCCCAGCGCGACCGAGTGGTCGCCGCCGAGGACGACGGGCACGAATCCCGCGCGCGCATCGTCGGCGACGAGCCGCGCGATGCGCTCGGACGTCTCCTTGATCTGCGACAGGAAGCGGGCGGACTCGTCGCCGACCTCCGTCGCCTCCGGCACTGCCGTCTCCACGTTGCCTCGGTCGACGTAGTCGTGACCGAGCTGCGGCGAGGCGCGCGTCGAGGCCGGCGTAGCGGATGGCAGACGGCCCCATGTCGACGCCGCGCCGGCCGGAGCCGAGATCGAGCGCGGCGCCGATGACGGCGATCGTCGACGTGGACGGTTGCATGGGCACGGGCGCCAAGGCTAACTTCCCGCCTATGGTGATGGCCGATGCGGCGGGCACGATCCGGGTTCTTCTTGCGGACGACGACGCACCGTTCCTCCAGGCGTTGGCGCCGCTCATCGAGCGCATGCCGGACCTCGCCGTCGTCGGAACCGCGTTCGACGGCCTCGCCGCGATCGAGCTCGTGGACGAGCTCGCGCCCGACGCCGTGGTGATCGATCTCCACATGCCCCGGCTCGACGGTGTGAGCGCGGTCGCCCGCCTGCGACGCGATCATCCGAGTCTCTGCGTCATCGCTCTGACAGGCGACGTACATCCCGCGCTCCACGACGCCGTCACGGAGGCGGGCGCCGACGCCGTGCTCGTCAAAGACGCGTTCGTGGACGTTCTCGCCGACCGCCTTACGGCGGCCAGAAGCGCCGTCTGACCCCGCTACACTGCGCCCCGCTTGGCGAGGTAGCTCAGTTGGTAGAGCACACGGCTGAAAACCGTGGTGTCGCCGGTTCGATTCCGGCCCTCGCCACTCCCTAAAAGCCCCGCATAAGCGAGGTTTTTTCTTCTCTACGAAGTTCGACCACGCAGCGAACTGGACGCCGCCGCGCCGCCGATGCTGGCGCGCTGCTTCGCTTAGTCTCTTGTGGCCTGATACTCACCTCAAGGGAGGCAAGCATGCACGCAATCGTAGTTAGGGTGAACATCGACGATTCAGAAGCGGCCACGGCTCGGCTGCGTGAGGATGTCGTGCCGCGCGTCTCGCAGGCTCCGGGATTCGTGGCCGGTTACTGGACGCGTAAGGACAACACCGGTCTCTCGATGCTCGTCTTCGAGTCCGAGGAGGCCGCGACAAATGCCGAAGAGCGAGTGCGGGCGAATATGCCCGATACGGTCACCCTTGAGAGCACCGAGATTCGCGAGGTCGTAGCGAACGCCTGAGCCCAACGCGGTAAATGACCGGGGTGACCGTCTAGCGGCCGCGAGCGCGCAGGGGGCGACGTTCACGGGACATTCCCGAACGCCGGCGCAGTCGACCGTTCTCTCCTCAACCACTGAGTAGCGGTGATACCGGACTACCCAGGTTGTGCCGAAACCGCGACTAGAATCCCCCTAGCGGGCAGGTTCAGGTTGATGCGCCGAGCGCGTCCGAGGGACAGCTTGCTCTAGCCCTGGCGGGTCGGACATGATCACCCGTACCTCTTGCTTGCAGCGGCAGGCGGAGGCGATTTTGGCAGCCCACTCCAGCGCCTCCTCGCGTGAGGGCACGTCGACTATCGAGAACCCGCCGATGACCTCCTTTGTCTCCGGGAAGGGGCCGTCGGTGACGATCCCGTCGGTGGCCACGATGCTCGCCCTCTGGCGTTCCAGTCCGGCGCCATAAACCCATACCCCGGCGTCTTGGGCCTCCTTGACCACCTCGATCGCGGCCTCGGCCACATCGGGAAGCTCCTCCTCGGGGAAGGTCATCCAACCGTCATCGAACGAGATCAGGTACCGCGTCATCCGTGCCTCCTTGTCTCCCGGCGGCCTCATCCGGCCGCCTCTCACTTTGTTAGACGAACGGCTGCCTCCGGATTCGACACTCTGCTAAGAGGATTCTTCCAGGCGAGCATCCTGCCGCTGACTACGGAGTAGCGGTAATACCTGGCAGCCTCTGGCGAGAGGACGCTGGCCCACGCAGTGCGACGTCTCGAGCGAACGCCCTAAGCCAGGCTCGTGGCCGCGGGCTCGAATCAGATGTTCCCGACGGCTTCGTCGATCGCCTTGACCGGGCTCCACGCTGCGTGCTCGCCGACGGCCAGGACGGCGAAGGTGATGTCCTTCGTTGGGTAGTGGCGGAGCATGCCGCTGACTCCGACATTTACGCCTTCCTTCCAGTAGCACCGCACGACGTCATCCGCATCCGTCTCGAACTCGAAGCCGAAGCCCGTCAGGTGACTCCCGGCACCGCGTGCGCTGTGCCTCGCCTTGGGCGAGAGGAGCTCGGCGGTAAGAGCGGGACCGAGGAGGCGTCCGTCGGCCACGGCCCGGTGGAAGCGCAAGAGGTCGCCGACGGTGACATGGGCACCGCCGTCCGGTCCACCGATGGGCGGGTAGGAGTAGATGTTTCGGCGCCATCCGACGATGCCACCGTTTTCGTCCTCGACGGCCTCCACGCCTTCGGCGACATCGGGCTCGACGACGTCCATACGAAAGAACCCTGATCGGTTCATGCCGGCCCGGGCGAAGACGTGCTCGGTCACGTACTCGCGGTAGGTCGATCCGGTGGCCTGCTCGATCATCAGACCGAGTAGCACATAGCCGACGTTGCAGTAGCGACAGCCCTCGCCGGGTGCGAAGTTGGGTGGCTTGCCAACGAACTGCGGAAGGTAGTCGGCCGTCGCCGTGACCGAGTAGTTGGGCCGCTCGAAAAAGAGATCCTCGTAGCGTTCGCCCGCCTCCTCGTCGGCATCGTCGGCGATGCCCGAGGTGTGGGTCAGCAGGTGGTAGGGCGTAACCGCCGACGAGATTCCGGTTTCCTCGAGCCCGAGGTATCCGATCACCGAGGCGTCCAGCGCGAACGCACCATGCTCGACGAGCTGCAGCGTCGCCACCGCCGTGAACAGCTTGGTTATCGACGCGGTGTCGAAACGCGTCTCGACCGTGGTCGGGATGCTCCAGGCGCGGCTGGCGCACCCGAATGCTTCCAGCAACAGATTCTGATCGCCCTGCTCGATGCCCACGACGCCCGAGAACCTGTCGGCAGCCTCAAGTTCACGCAACAGCGCCTCGACGGCTCGCACGGCGACTGCTGCAGATGACACGCGCGTATCTTCGCCGATGCCCCAACTCGAACAGGATGCCGCCTAGCCGCACGGACTCTCAGCTGTCAAGCGACATTCCCGCACACTCGCCCAGGCGAGGGTTCGCTCTCCAACTACGGAGTAGCGGTAATACCCGACTACGGACAACCTCGGGAGAGGACGCTCGCGCAGCCGAACGGCTTCGAACTTACCGCGGAACTCGAGGGATCGGCGCGGCTGCGATCCCGCTAGCCTCCCTCTTCCACTCCTAGACCAAACGAGGAGGAACGGAATGAGCAGCAAGCCGAGCGTCGTGCTCGTCCACGGCTTCTGGGGCGGAGCCGCCCATTGGAGCAAGGTGATCGTCGAGCTCAAGGTTCGGGGTTACGAATCGCTCCACGCGGTCGAGAATCCTCTGACGTCGCTCGGCGACGACGTCGAGCGCACGCAGAAAATGGTCAAGCAGGTGGAAGGTCCCGTCCTGCTCGTCGGTCACTCCTACGGAGGGGCTGTCGTCACCGCCGCCGGTGACCTGCCGAACGTCGTCGGGCTCGTTTACGTGGCCGCCTTCGCGCCCGACGCCGGTGAGAATCTCGCTCAGATCGGCGAGTGGAATGTGTCCGCGGCGGCGGCAGCCGGCAATGTCGAGCCGGATTCGGATGGCTACGTGTGGATCAAGCAGGACAAGTTCCAGGAGAGCTTCTGCCAGGACCTGCCCGACGACGAGGCTCTCGTGATGGCCGTGACGCAGAAGGCGCCTGTGGGATCGACCTTTGCGGACACCGTCTCCGATCCGGCGTGGAAGACGAAGGCGACCTGGTACCAGGTGTCGACGAACGACCGCATGATCCACCCGGACACGGAGCGCCGAATGGCCGCGCGAATGAACCCGCGGCGCACAATCGAGCTCGACGCAAGCCACGCGTCACTGGCCTCACAGCCGGCCGCGATCGTCGACCTGATCGACGAGGCCGCGACCTCGGTGACGTAGCCACGCAGCCCCGGCGAGCGTCGTACCTCACCCGACTCGGCCAGGGGACATTCGCGAACGCTGGTGCAGGCGAGGGTTCTCTCCTCAACGACTGAGTAGACGCCGGTCGTTGACGTCCATTCGTGGCGAGGCCAGGCGGCGTCGGGTGCGGGACAATCGTGGGACGGTGACCGCCCGGACGTAGCGATGGGAGCAGTTCGGAGCGGTCACGCTTCGGCTTGTCTCTGCGGAACCGCGTAACCGTGTGGTGCTTGATGCGCCTGAAACCTCGCCACCCTCTAAGAGCTCGGTCATGCGGGAGTCTCTTTGCGGGGTCACCTCGCGGGCGAGGTGTCAGAAGTCTGCGGACTTCCAGGTCCGTTGCCCGAAGCGCGCCGCGAGCGGGTTGAACGCTGCCACGAATTGTCGCTTCGCCGCCGTTGCACTGACGTTCGAGCGCGCCGCGAGCCGGAAGCTCGCGTTGTCACGCGGCGGACAACCGGCACCAGACTGGGCGTCCTCGAAGAACGCATCCCGATAGTGGCGGTCGGCCTCGATCGACTGTTGCAGAGCCCGTTGCAGGTAGGTGACAGCGTTGTCCTCCGGCTGCGTCGGCGTCGCGAAGATCCCGAGCTGCCCGAGAATGCCTTGCCGGTTGTCGGCCACGCTCGCGATCCGCTGGCCGGCCTCGTGCGGTGAGATCGAGCAATTGAAGCCTGCGGTGAGAGCGGCACCAATCTCCCGCCGGCCCGCCTGCGCCTGGGTCAGAACGTTCTCGACCCGATCGACGAACGTTCGCTGCGTTGCAGTGCTCGCGTCCGCGTGTCCCGAGCCGCGGCCCCTCGTCGCGAACACGATCACCGCGGTGAGTGCGGCGACTACGACGAGCATCCCCACCCCAACCGCGACCGCGCGGCGACTCGACCTCATGCTCCTTTGCGGTGCTGTCGCCAGCTGAGCGACCGGCACTGCGTCCGGCTCGGTGGCGAGCGCCGCGCAGGTCTGCAGGCGATAGCCGCGACGCCGCTCGTTCTCGATCAGCTCCGCAGCGCCGAAAGGCTCGAGCTTCTTGCGAATCTCCCAAACGAGCTTCGCGAGCTCCTCGCGCGTGTGCATCGGCTCGTCCGCCCACACGGCCTGCATCAGCTCGTCGTGCGTACAGAGGGCAGCCCCGCCGCTTGCCTGATTCCGCTCGACCATGTAGCGCACGAGCCGATGGGCCTGCGCACGGATCGAAATCTCGTGCCGCTCGCCGTTCTGCACGAGGACGAGCCGCGCCTGGTCGACGTCGTAGCTGAGGCACTGCGAGCCGTTTGCAGAGCCAAATTCCATCGATCGCCTATCTCACGTCCATGGATCGGGGGCTGGCCGGCACCGACACTCGCTGCAGCGACCAAGGCTAATCGAGAACGGAGGAATCGTGTCCAGGTACATCAGAGCGACGTTGCTGGGGGTCGTACTGGCCTCGCTACTCGGTGCTGGCTGGTCGGCGGCCGCCGCGCCCGCGCCCCTCACCGCGTACTTCGAGCCGCCGCTCTTGCTGGCCCACGGGCGCCAAGTGACGCTCGGTTACGCCCTCCTCCCTCGCTCCGCACGCGGAACGCTGTTCGTGCGGAACTCCCTCCAGCGGAGCTACACCCGTCTGCCTCTGACCCGAGGGGCTTATTGCCCCGGCGACCCTGCCGACGCCGCCGCCATGCGCCGAGACAAGGTCTGCGGAACGGCCCTGCTCGGACACGTGCCGCGCTCGCTTGTGTCGGGCTCGAAGCTCTTCTACTACGCCGTTCTCCGGGATCCGGTGTCTGGGCGCTCGGCGACAGTTCCGGCCGGCGGAGCTCGCCGTCCGCAGCGTTCGTGGATCCTCGACCGGCCCCTTGAGATCCTGCTCGGGACTCACACCTTCGGTCGGGTCAGCGCCCCGGAGGCGATCGTCGCCCGCGCGGGACCCCACGGCGTAGGCCTCGCGTGCTGCGCGGATCCTCCCGGTGGGGATGGACCCTCGTCCTTCGACGTTGCACGCGACGGCTCTATCTGGGTGCTCGACCGGCTGAATCACCGCCTCCTGGTCTGGCGTGCCGGCGACGCGGCGCGCCCTGAGCGCTCGGTGAGTCTGCCTTCGGCGCTGTCAGTCACCGACTTCACACTCGGACGCGACGGGACGATCTACCTCCGCGCCCTCGACACGACCGATCAGGGGCGGGGTGGCAAGAACCACCTCTACGCGCTCACATCGTCGGGCGCTGTGCGCTGGAAGGGGCCGGCGACCGCCGGCGTGGCGGCCTCGCAGCTCCAACTCGGCCCTGACGGCCGCGTCTACGCCGTTCAGGCGTGCGGACTGCAATGCGCGCCCTTCGGCGGTCATCTGTCGTGGGTGCCCCTGACCACACCCGGAGGGCGACCGCTTTCAGTCTCCGATCGTAGTCGTCTTGCCAGTTCGCTCGAGCCACTGCCCGGCTCGCTCCGCCTCGTCGCCGAGCTGTCGTACACGCGAGCCCGGTTCGCGCTGATCGACCGCACAGACCGCATCGTGCGCGCGTGGAGCGTCGCGAGCAGAACACGGATGTCCGGGCTGGCCGCGCCGCCCGCGCTCGTGGGCGACGATCTGGTGCTGCCGCTCGAAGTCTCTGCCCGTCAACACTGGGAGAAGCTCGTCGTGCGTCTCACGTCTACCGGGGCAATCCGGGCAGGCGTATCACTCGCGGACCGTCCGCTGATCGGGGAGACGAATATCTTCGCACCGCTGCGGCTCTCCTCGGATGGACATGTCTTGCAGTTGCGGACGAGCATCAGCACGGGCGCCAGCGTGGCGAGATATGCGCTTCGCTGAGCGGGAGTCGTGATTGAGCGCGCGATTCCCGCCCTCGCCACTGCCTAGGTGGGCACGACTTGCCGCACGAGGTCGGCGAGCTCGCGGTTGAAGCGCTCGGAGTCCTCCAGGTGCGGGACGTGGCCCACGCCGTCGTACCACGAGGCCTCGGCGGTCGGACAGGTTGCGAGGATGTGCTCGGCCATGGCCGGTAGCACCACCGTGTCCGCACGCCCCTGCGTGACGAGGAGCGGGATCTCCAGCGCGCGGAGGACGTCGTCGTCGTCGAGCTCACGCGCCGCGAGATTGGCGCGGATCGCCGCCGGCACAAGGACGTTCCAGCACACGGCGGACTCAAAATCGTCCGGGGACACGTCCTTCACGATGCACGCACGCACGAATGACCGCATCGCCTGAATGTTCGTCGGGAGATCGTCGGTGGTGGCATCGACGAAGTGGTCGAGAAAGCCCGGGCCGATCAACGTGCCGAAGGCGCTCTCCCCGAGCTTCGCCGCGCCCTCGACGACGTTGATCGCGGCGATGCGTCCCTGGCCATGCGCGCGCACGTAGTCGCAGATGACGAAGCTGCCGTACGACCAGCCGACGAGCACGCAGCCGTCGAGCCCGAGCTCGCCGAGGATCGCCGCGACGTCGTCCGCCCAGAGCCTGCCGTCCGCGTAATGCTCGGGCTCGACCGGCGCCTCCGACATGCCGTGGCCGCGAAGGTCGTAGGCGACGAGCCGGAACTCGTCCGCCAGCGCGCTCTCGTACTGCTTCGCCCAGCAGAGGTGGTTCTGCGACCACCCGTGGATGAACAGGATCGGCGGGCCGTCTGTCTTGCCCCACTCGCGCACGTGCAGCATCAGTCCCCCGCCGCCGCGCACCGAATGGGCTTTCATCCGCCCGCTCTGCGTTACCGCTGCCATCGTTCCCTCCTCGTCTCGCCGGTTGAACTGGAGAGTCGACGCCGGGTGGGCAGAGCACATCGGGCGGAGAGCCTTATCTTTCCCCTCGGCCTTCCTTATCTTCGATACTTGGTCGTATGGAGCCTCGTGCGGCCGAATTCGTCGGGCGCGCACGCGAGCTCGCGGAGCTCGAGCGCGTCCTCGGCGAAGCCCGGGCCGGGAACGCAGCGACCGTCCTCCTAGCCGGTGAGGCGGGTATCGGCAAGACGCGGCTTTCCTCCGAGCTGGCCGGGCGTGCGCGCGCCGCCGGCTTCGACGTCCTCGTGGGGCGCTCGCTCGACCTCGTCGGCGCGGACCTGCCGTACCAGCCGTTCGTCGACGCTCTTCGGACGCTCGGCGACCCGCGGCAGGCACGCGTGTTCGAGACGACGATCACGCTGCTGGCCGAGCGAGCCGCGGACGTCCCGTTGCTGCTCGTGCTCGAAGACCTGCACTGGGCCGACACGTCGACACTCGATCTCGTCGTCCGTCTTGCGCACAACCTCGAGGGTCCGGTGCTGTTGCTCGCGACCTACCGTGCGGACGAGCGCATGCGTCGGACTGCGGAAGGCGTCCGTCGATCGGGATCGGCATCGGTCCTGGAGCTGGGCGCACTCGAGGGAGATGAGGTGGAGGCGCTCCTCATCGCAAGATCCCACGCACCGCTGTCGGAGGCCACCGCCAAGACCATCATCGCGCGGTCCGAGGGCAACCCGTTCTTTGCGGAAGAGCTGCTCGCCGCCGCAGGTGACTCTGACGAGTTGCCGCCGCGCCTCCGCGACGTGCTCCTGCAGCGCGTCAGCCGTCTCGACGACCGCGCGCAGGGACTCCTACGCGCAGCGTCGGCGGCAGGACGCGACGTCACGTACTCGCTCGTTTGCGAGGTCGCCGGACTGCCCGAGCCCGACGTCCGGGCGGCGCTGCGCAGCGCGGTCGACCACAGTGTGCTCGTCGCCGACCAGACAGCCGGCACCTTCCGCTTCCGCCACGCCCTCCTCGCGGAGGCGATCTACGAGACGATCCTCCCGGGCGAGCGCGAGGACGTGCATGCGCAGCTCGCGGAGGCACTCGAGCGAAGTAACGCCGCCGGGCCGTCGGAGCTCGCGCCGCACTGGGCGGCGGCAGGCCGACCAACGAAAGCGCTCGTCACGTCGGTCGCCGCGGCGCGGGAGACGGAGGCCGCCCATGGCCTGTCGGAGGCGGCTGCGCACCTTGACCGCGCACTCGCGCTCTGGGATTCCGTGCCGGACGCGGCCGAGCTGGCAGGAGTTCCCCTCGTCGACGTGTGCGGCTGGGCCGCCGAGCTCGCGAGCCGGACTGGGAACGCGCCGCGCGCAGTGGAGCTCGAACGGAGAGCTATCGAGCTCGTCGGCGAGGACGACCGGCTCCGGGCTTCTCTCCTGTACGAGCGCCTGAGCCGGTACCTCTTCGAAAGAGGTGACGACGGCTTCCTCGCCGCATCCGAGCGAGCGCTCGAGCTCGTACCGGCGCAGCCGCCCTCACCGGAGCGCGCGAGGGCGCTGGCCGGGCTCGCGAACACGTTGCAGATCGTCTGGCAGTACGACGAGTCACTCGTAATCTGCGACGAAGCCCTCGAGCTCGCGCGCACGGTCGGTGCCCGCGAGGTGGAGCTCGAATGCCTCATGACCCGCGGCAGCGACCTCGCCTACCTCGGCCGCGGCGAAGAGGGCGTCGCGGAGCTCGAGCGGACGCTGGCGCTCGCCAAAACCGCGGGCGACTCCCTGGCTCTGTACTCGGCGTACGTCTGTCTGACCGACGTGCTGACGATGCTCGGGCGGCCTATGGTCTCCGCTCGTTTGGCTGAGGAGGGAGTCGAAGCCGTGCGACCATACGGAACGGACTACACCGTCCTCACCGCGAACTGGATCGAGGCTCTGCTCGCGATCGGAGAGTGGGATCAGGCGGACGAAGCGAGCGCCGCGGCGGTGCGCGCGATCACCTCCAACTATCCGCACATGCCGCTCATGCTCCGCGCCGACCTCGAGCTCGGACGCGGCCACTTCGACGCGGCCCGAGGACACCTCGATGCCGCACGAGAGACGATCCGCCACGAGCCCGGGCTGGCGACGTACCAGGGATGCATCGCCGAGCTCGCGCTCTGGGAGCGGCGGTGGACGGATGCCAACGATGCCGTCCGTGACGGAATCTCCCGGGCAAGCCCTCGATGGGGAGCTCAGATTCGCGTCTGGCTGTGCGCCAAGGGACTGCGCGCAACGGCGGAGCTCGCGGCACTCGCCCGAGCGCGCCGGGATGCTGACGCCGCGCAAGCGTGGGTCTCCTGCGCGAGGAGACTAGTCACCGACGCCCGAACGGCCGCGGCGGAAGCTGCGGAGATCACACCGAACGCCGCCGGATGGCTCGCCCTCGCCGAGGCAGAACACGAGCGCGCCCGCGGTGTCTCGCGGCCCGAGTCGTGGTCGCACGCCGCCGAGCTGTGGCAGCGGCTGGAACGGGTGCCGCTCGCGGCGTACTGCAGCTGGCGTGAGGCGGAAGCGCTCGTCGCAGCCGGCGCCTCCCGCGTCGAAGCGGGCGTCCCGCTCCGAGAGGCTCATGCCGTGGCGCTGCGCATCGGGGCGAATCCGCTCCTGCGAGAGGTCGAGCTGCTTGCGCAACGCGCACGCCTCGACCTCGAGCCGCTGCGGGAGGAGAAACGAGAACGAGGGAGCCTCGAGCAAGCACTCGGCCTGACGCCGCGCGAGGCGGAGGTGCTCACGCTCGTCGCCCGCGGCTACACGAATCGGGAGATCGCGGCGGCGCTGGTCATCAGCACGAAGACGGCCGGTGTCCACGTGTCCCACATCCTCGAGAAGCTGGACGCCCCGAATAGGCGGGAGGCTGCCGCCATCGCACACCGGGTTTCAGCGCCCGGGATCTAAAGGATTCGTAAAGAGTCCGACTGCGCTCCGGACGGTCTGGTACCACTTGCGCCCGTGAGGGCCGCCCGATTGACCGGACTCGCCGCACTTGCCGGCATCGTCGCCGTCCTTTTGCCGTCCTACGGGCACTCGGAGTCGAACGCGCCCAAGGCAACCGGGGCGTGCGGACGCGTGGAGTACGTGAGCGGCCTCGAGGCCGTCTTCGGCCGGCGCAAGACGCACCAGCAGGCGCTGACACTGCGCAGCCAGGTCACCGGACGCGGCTTCGTGAACGCCAACGTCATCGAGGAGTGCAACGACTTCAAGGTCGTCGTCCGCGGGATTGACACGTTCGACGTCGGCGTCAGCCTCCAGACGGAGGCGCGGCGCGAAGGCTTCCCCGTCACTCTCGAGTGCATCAAGGCCAAGGAGGTCGGCCGGCTCGAAGCGATCTTCGGGCACACGCGCGATCGCCCCGGCGCGAACGCGCTCATCGCACGCGCGGCGGCGGCGGGCTTCCCGGGACTGAAGATGCGGAACGACGCGTGCGGCGGCTTCGAGGTCTACCTCGGCGGTTTCGCCGACCAGGCGGAGGCGGAGACCTTCAAGAGCAACGCGAACGCTCGCGGTTTCAGCGTCGTCCTCGAGGTCAACTGACCAAAAGGAAGGCCGTCCGCGCCGGTGATACCGCGCACGAACGACCTTGTAGCTCCCGACTCTAGGCCGATGGAGCCTTGCGGGCAAGTAGCGCAGTTCCAGTCCCTGCGCTGAAGGCCGCAAACTCCGCGAAACCACGCCGCGAGAGCTCGTCTCGGAGGCGGGAGTCGGCGACATAGATCGGCGTCCCCGCGCCGCCGGAGAAGGCGAACAGGGCCCAGCCCTCCGGCGCGAGCACGCGGGCGAGCTCGTCGAAGAACGGGATCATGTTCGCGTGCGCGACGAGCTCGAACGAGCCGTCGCCGTACGGCATCGCCGACGCGTCCGCCGGCTCGAAACGCACGCGTGTAACGAGTTCGGGCGGCGTCTTCCGCCGCGCCTCGTCGAGCATGCGCTCGGCGAGATCGACCCCGACCACCTCCGCGTGCGGGAACCGCCGCGCGATCGCGAACGCGCCCTCGCCGGTCCCGGTACCGAGGTCGAGCGCACGGGCCGGCGGCGGATCGATCTCGGCCAGCGCCGTCTCGAACGGCGCGAGATGCATGGGACTGCGCATCGTGTCCCAACGCGGGGCGATCGCGTCGAACTGCTTGCGCATCAGAGGCCGAAAGAAACGCCAGAGCCGCGGGTTGCGAACGCTCACGTTCGTCGCGAGACGCGCGAACTTCCGCCCGACCTGTGCGAGGAGACCGCGCATCAGGCGGTCATCACGTGGATGCGGACGTCCTGCCCCTCTCTGATCCCGAACATCGCTGCAGCGTTGCCGCCGTTGATCGCGATCGAGAGATTCCGGTAGGCGTCCTCGTAGAGGATGATGTCGCCCGGTCGCGCATCCACGAACGTGCGAGCGGCGACCGCGTAGTAGCGCTCCGGTCCGAACTGGAGCTCGACACGCGTTCCGGGAACGATGCCGACCTGATCGAGGTGCGAACGCTCGACGTTCAGCTGGACGTTGCCGAAGCGGTCGATCGAGAGCACCGTGCAGCGGATGCGTGACGTGCCGACCTCGGGCTGCGGGATGTCGAGGCGCGCGAGCGCGTCCGGGTCGATGGGCGGGCCGAGCTCTGCGAGCGGGACCCCGAGCGCGAGATGTGCGGCGGCGGGCGAGAACAGATCGCGTCCGTGGAACGTGCGCGACACGGACTCGAGCGCGTACTCCGAGTTCGTCAGCTCGTGCGCCTCGGCGATCCCGCCGAACTTCTCGGCGGCCGGGACGAGCAGGCCGTTGTCCGGGCCGACGTGCACCCGCCCCTCACCGTCGCGAAGCGCGAGCGCGCGTCGCGAGCCGCCGACTCCCGGATCGACAACTGCCAGATGGACGCCCTCGGGCATGAAGGGCAGCGTGTTCGCGAGCGTGAGCGCTCCTTGAAGCACCGCCTGTGGAGCGATGCCGTGCGTGATGTCGATCACCTCGACGTCAGGCGCAATCCGCTTCATGACGCCGTGGCATGCGCCGACGAAGTCGTCCTGGAGGCCGAAGTCGGTCAGGAACGTGATGAAACGCGCCACGCCGTGGCGGAGTCTACGAGGCCGTGCACGTCCGGGGTCTGCGCCTCGGCCACCACGTCGATGCCGGCGCCGAGCGCGGCGGCCGCGGTCTGGGGGCCGATCGCGATCGCCGGCAGGCTCGGCCCGAAGCGCGCCCACGCGCGTGCCGCCGAGGGGGACGCGAGCAGGACGAGGTCGCCGCCGGGCACTTCTGCCGGAGGAGACTCGACGGTGCGGTAGACCGCGCGAAAGTCGGCCGGAAGCTGCTCTGCGAGCAACGGTCGTGCCTCCTCGGCGCCGACGAAGAGCGCCCTGCCGACCGGGCGGGGGAACTCGGCGAGCAGCCCTTCCTGCGACGCCGACGACGGGACGAAGTCCACGTCGATGCCCATCACCGCCAGCGCAGCGGCCGTCGCGTCGCCTATCGCCGCGACGCGAGGTAGCTCCCCACGCCGGCGCCCGGCAAGCTCGATCGCACCGTTCGCGCTCGTCACGATCACCCAGTCATAGCCGTCGACGTCGACCGGCCCGTCCTGAATCGGCTCGATGCGGATCAGCGGGCACGCGACGGGCTCGAACCCCTCCGCGCGCAGCGCAGACATCAGCGTTTCCGCCTGCGCCTCCGGTCGGGTGACGATGACGCGCATCAGGTTCCGACGAACTGCAGCAGCGCCCCGGCGACCTCTTCCGCATCGTCGCCGCTGCGCCGCTCGATCCAGCTGCCGTCCTCCGCTGCGACGAGAGCAATGAGCTTCGTCCCGTCGTGGTGTGCGGCGACGGGTGCAAGGCAGCCGCCGCCGATCGTTGCAACACACATCCTCTCGGCGGTCACCCGGCGTCTCGTTTCCCCATGGTCGGCCGCTCCAACGAGCTCCTCCTCGCCCGCCCGCACCTGGAGAGCGAGAGCGCCCTGGCCCGCCTCGGGGACAAGCTCGTCAGCGCCGAAGCGAAGACCGATCTCGGAGGACAGCCCGAGCCGGTCGAGCCCGCACGCCGCGAGAACGACCGCGTCGAGCCCGCGCTCGCGCCGTTTGCGCAGTCTCGTGTCGACGTTGCCGCGTAGCGGCTCGATGGAGAGCGTCGGCTCCAACGCAAGCAACTGCGCTCGTCTGCGCACAGACGCCGTTCCGATGCGCATGCCCGGACGAATCGCGTCCGTGCCGCAGAGCGCGTCCCTCGGATCGTCGCGCTCGAGATACGCGCCGACAGCAAGCCCGTCGGTGTCCGTCGAGGTCATGTCCTTCGCGGAGTGCACAGCGACGTCGACGCGTCCGTCGAGCAGCGCCTCCTCGAGCTCCTTCACAAAGACGCCGCGCTCTCCGATCTCTCCGAATGGCCGCGTCCGGTCGCGGTCACCGGCAGTCGTGATCGGGACGAGCGCGATCTCCTTGCCGGGACCGCGGAGATGCGACGCGGCGAGCTCGGCCTGCGTGAGGGCGAGCCTACTGCCGCGGGAGCCGACGCGGATCAGCACGGCACCAGGTGCGCCTCGAACTCGTCTGGGCGCCGCACAGGCGGCGGCGGCGAATCCGGACGAATGCAGTCGGCGCCTGGACCGGAAGCGGGCGCCCGATCAGGCTCGCGGTCTTCAGCGTTCGTCCTCGAGACCGAAGAGGTGGCGCACCGCGTCAGCATAGAGGACCCCATCGGCTGCTGCCGCCGCCTCTTTCATGCGGATCGTCGGCAGGTGCAGGAGCTTGTTGAGGACCGCCGCTGTGACCGATTCGGCTGCGCGGCGCTCCGAGTCGCTGAGCTTCGCGCGCTGCAGCTCGGCCAGGCGGATCTCCTCTGCACGGGCTCGCAGCGAAGCGATCGCGGGGACAACGTTCAGCGAGGCGCGCCACTCGCGGAAGCGGTCCACCTCCTCCACAACGAGGGTCTCGGCACGCTCGGCCTCGCGCCGACGGCCGGCGAGCGACTCGGCCACGACGGCATCGAGGTCGTCGATGTCGTAGAGGTAGCACCCGTCGAGCCCGTGGATGTCCGGATCGAGGTCGCGCGGGACGGCGAGGTCGATGAGGAAGAGCGGCCGGCCCTTCCGCGCCGGCAGTGCGCGCTCGACCTGATCGCGCGAGAGGATCCAGCCGGGCGCGCTCGTCGATGAGAGGACGACGTCCACGCGCTCGAGCTCGCCGTTGATGCGGTCGAGCGAGATCGGCTCGCCTCCGAACCGCTCCGCGAGCTCGGCGGCGCGTTCCACAGTCCGGTTCGCGACGAACGCGATCGTCGCGCCGCGCGAGACAAGGTTGCGCACTGCGAGCTCGCCGACCTTCCCCGCGCCCGCCACGAGGATCGAGCACTCGTGAAGATCGCCGAAGACCTGCTCCGCCAGCGCCGCTGCGGCCGACGACACGGACGCCGGGCTCTCGGCGATCGCGGTCTGCGTACGCGCCTTCTTCCCCGCGCGCACCGCCTGCTGAAACAGACGGTCGAGGATCGGCCCCGAGGCGCCGGCGCCGTGCGCGGCGCGGACCTGGCCGAGGATCTCGCCCTCGCCGGGGATCATCGAGTCGAGGCCGGCCGCTACCCGGAAGAGGTGCAACGCCGCCGCATCGTCGCGCAGGCGATAGAGCGCCGGCCCGAGCTCCGATTCGAGTGCCAGGAGCGCCGCCTCCGCCTTGCGCTCGGCCTCGTCCGCCGACTCGTCCGCGAGATAGAGCTCGGTGCGGTTGCAGGTCGACAGGCACACGGCCTCTCCCCCGTCGCCCGCGAGCTGTGCCGCGAGGTCGGCGGCGCGCTTCGTGTCGAGCGCCGCTCGCTCGCGGAGCTCGACCGGAGCCTGATGATGAGAGATGCCGACGAGGACGATGGTCATGAGGCGAAGTGGGAGACGGGGAGCGCGAGGCGTACGACTGCCACGAGGACGAACCCGGCCAGGAGGAGATACGCCGCACGGCGTCCGCGCAGCCCTCGGAAGAACCGAAGCGCGAGATAGCCGCCGTAGACGCACCACGTGAGGACGGTGAGGACCATCAACGCGTCGACGCCGCCGCCGTTGTCCTCGAGTCGAATGAGGCCTACGACGATCCCGAGTGTCAACGCCGGCAGTGCGATGACGATCGCGCGCGCAGAGAGCGCGTCGAGGCGCGCGAGCGGAGGCGCCTGGCGACGCAGGATCGTCGTCTCGCGCCGCTTGAGGCGACGCTCCTGCCAGAGGTACAGGGCCGAGAAGGCCGCCGCGAGCGTGAAGCCCGCGAAGGCCGCGAGCACGAGCCCGACGTGAAGGACGAGGAACAGGTTCGAGTAGTGACTCTCACCGCTGATGCCAGTCCCGCCGCCGACGCGTGCAAGCGCGAACATGACGACGGCGAGGGGCAGCACAACGAGCCCGAGCATGCGGTAGCGCGGCTTGCAGCCCCAGATGAGATAGGCGCCGACGACGAACCAGACGAAGAGGTTGAGCGACGCGGCCCACGTCGTCCACGGGAAGCCGTCCGCACGGGCGGCCTGCACCGCGAGGAGCGCGGTCTGGACGAGCCAGCCGATACGTACGCCCCAGGTCGCGAGATTCCCCGCGCGGCCCGGATGCCGGGCGTCGCCCAGATAGGCAACGGCAGCCTCGCTGTAGGCGAGGAGCGCGGGCCAGAAGAGAAGCTCAGCCAACTGCCACCGCTTTCCGCTCTGCATCCTCCTGCTCGGCCCGCGTGCGCGCGAGCTCGGCCAGCTCCGCCAGCTCGCGCTCGAGCCGCTGCAGCTTCAGCGCGATGATCACGACGTACGCGAGCACGACCGCGAAGATGACGAGGTAGGCGGCAGCGACATACTTCTCCTCCGACGTCATTGCAACAGCTCCCGAAGCTCGCGCAGACGGACGTCGATCCTCTTCCCCGCCAGCTCCACGTGGTAGAGCGCCGCTGCGAGCGCAAGCATCGCGGCCCATGAGACACAGAACGTGAGGAACTGCGACGCGGCCATGTTCGGCCCGCCGCGGTCGAAGGCGACCGGATGGATGAACCGCTCCGACAGCCTGATGGCGAGGATGCTCACCGGCACGAGTGCGACACCGAACAGCGCATAGACGGCGCTGAGATTGGCTCGGCGCGGACCGGCGGGCACGGAAAAACGGAGCATGAAGTAGGCCGCATAGAAGAGGAACAGCACGAGAAAGAGCACGAGCTGGTCCTCGTGCCACTCCCACCAGTGCCCCCAGCGGTACCGCGCCCAGATCGAGCCGGTGAGGAGCGTCAGCGCGCCGAAGATGACACCCTGGTGGATGGCGACGTAGCTCTCGAGGTCGGCGTCGTCGTCACGCTTCCACAGGACCCGGAGGGCCTTCCAGCCGCCCCAGGCGAAGCATGCGTACGCGGTCAACGCGATGCCGACGTGGAAGTAGAAGATCTTCTGGTTGAGCCCGTCCTCGTCGAGGGGCGCGTAGAAGAAGACGAGCACGATCGCCACTGCCGTGAGGACGGCCGCGAGCGAAGCGAGCGCCGCAAGGCGGTTATTCCGTGACCACGTACTCAAAGGAAGCCCAACAGATGATCGCAAAGAGGGCGTCGTACAGGGCCAGGAACGCGAGGTAGCGCCCGGGGTCGTCGGTGACGCCCGCACCGACTCCGCCGACGACGATCGGGATCGCCAGCGGAAGGAACAGCAACGGCAGGAGGAGTTCTCTGGCCCGGCTGGCCGTGGCCATCGCGGCAAGCAGCGTCCCCACGGCGGCGATGCCGACGTCGGCCAGGGCGACGCCGAAGATCAGCGCCCAGTCGACGGGGCCGAAGAAGAGCGCGAACGCAGGGAGGGCCACGATCTCCGCGAGCCCAAGGAAGAAGAGGACCGAGAGCGCCTTCCCGAGCCAGATGGCGCTGCGATCGCTCGCGGCGAGCACGAGCCCGTCGATGACGCCCTGCTCGCGCTCGGCGGCAAACGCGCGCGACAGTCCGAGGAGCGCCGTGAACACGATCGCGACCCAGAGCAACCCGATCGCCGCGAGCTCCGACGAGTCCCCCGGAAGGACGAAGTGGAAGATGACGAGGGTCGAGAGGACGAAGAGGAGCATCGCCGGCAGCGTGTCGCGCCCGCGAAGCTCGAGCATCAAATCCTTGCGCGCGAGCGCGCCGACGTCGGCGAAGTAGGTCATGCCAGTGCCAGCCTCGAGGTTGCGAAGTGCTCGATCCGAGCGGGGTCGTGCGTTGCAACGACGAACGAGCCCTGCTCGCGACGCTCGTGCAGCTCACGATCGAGGAGAGCCGCCCCTTCGTCGTCGAGCCCGCTGTACGGCTCGTCCAGGATCAGCAGCTCAGGCTCGTGCAGCAGCGTCCGGCACAACGCGAGGCGCTGCAGCATTCCGCGGGAGTACGAGCCCGCGTGCTCGTGTCGCGCGTCCCAGAGGCCGAACCGCTCGAGCAGCATGCCGATGCGCTCGCGCCGTTCGCGCACGCGGTACAGGCGTCCGTAGAGATCGAGGTTCTCGACCGCGGTCAGCTCGCGATAGACGAGCGACTCGTGTGCGAGGTACCCGAGCCGCGACCGCGGGACAGTACTCTCGAGCTCTCCTGCGGTCGGCACCGCGAGCCCGGCGCAGAGCCGGAGGAGCGTCGTCTTCCCCGAGCCGTTCGGTCCCGTGACGAGTAGGAACCCGTCGTCGGCGACGTCGAACGCCACGTCCCGCAGGACGCGCTTCTCCGCATAGCGCTTCTCCACCCCTCGCCCCCGAACCACGACACCATCACTGTAGTCGCGAAACGGGAGAAAAACCGCCGATTTACAACTCCTAGACGGTCACGTCCAGAAGAACAAACGCGAAGAACGCGACGCTGATCACGCCGTTGACCGTGAAGAAGGCGGCATCGAGGCGCCGAAGGTCGCCTGGACGGACGAGCGAATGCTCGTAGACGAGAAGGCCTGCGACCGTTGCGACCCCGAGCCAGTAGGGCCAGCCGAGGTCGAGGCCCAGGCCGACCACAACGAGCAAGACGACGGTGAGAACGTGCAGGAGCCGGGCTCCCCAGAAGGCACCGGCAACGCCGAACCTCACGGTGGCGGAATGGAGCCCCTCCCGCCGGTCGATCTCCTCGTCGAAGAGCGAGTAGAAGAAGTCGAAGCCGGCGATCCAGGCCGCGACGGCAGCCCCGAGCGCCCACGCCTCCCACGGCAGCTCGCCAGTGATCGCGATCCATGCCCCCATCGGAGCCAGCCCGTCGACGGCGCCGAGCCAAAGATGGCTGAGCCACGTGAAGCGCTTGAGGTAGGGGTAGATCACGAAACCTGCGACGGGGATAGGCCACAGCCAGCGGACGATCGGGTCGAGCTGGAAGCACGAGATGAGGTACAGCGCGAACGACAACGCGCAGAACGCCGTCACCTGCATACGCGAGAGCAGACCGGCCGGAAGCTCGCGCCCCGCGGTGCGCGGATTGCGTGAGTCGATCTCGGCGTCGATGAGCCGGTTCAGTCCCATCGCCAGCGAGCGGCCGCCGACCATCGCGAGCGTGATCCACAGAAGGTCGTGCGCCGACGGCACGTCCTCGAGGGCCAGGAGCGCTCCGATGTACGCGAACGGCAGCGCGAAGACCGTGTGCTCGATTTTGACGAGCGAGGCGAAGCGGCGGGGCAGCGCGAGCGCGCTGCTCACGTCTGCACGTGCTGCGAGGGATCGCCGGCAATGAGCTCGAGTGCGTGTGCAAGCGCCGGCTTGATCAGCTCGAAGCCGTCGCGGCAGCCGCCCGTCGACCCCGGCAGGTTCACGATGAGCGTGCGGTCACGGATGCCGGACAGGCCACGCCCCAGCATCCCGTGCGGCGTCTTGCCACTTGCATCGGCGCGCAGCAGCTCGGCGATGCCCGGGACCAGCCGGTCGAGCACGGACTCCGTCGCCTCGGGCGTGACGTCGCGTGGAGCGACGCCCGTCCCGCCGGTCGTGAGCACGAGAGGAATGTGCCGGGCGGCGAGCTCGCGGAGCGTCGCCGCGATCCGCGCGCGCTCGTCCGGCACGACGCGATGCTCGACGTCGTAGCTCTCCTTCTCCAGCAGCTCGATCAGGAGGAGCCCGCTCATGTCCTCGCGCTCGCCGGCGAAGACACCGTCCGACACCGTGACCACGGCGGCGTTCACGGGGTCTCCTTCGTCTTCTCGACGAGGGTGACGTCCGAGATCGTCATCTCCGGGTCGATCGCCTTCGCCATGTCGTAGACCGTGAGCGCAGCCACGGAGACGGCGGTCAGCGCCTCCATCTCCACGCCCGTCTGAGCGACCGTCTCGGCGGTCGCAGTGATCTCCACGTCGGTCTCACGTACCTGGAGCACTACCTCGAGGTTCGTCAGCGGCACCGGGTGGCAGAGCGGGATGAGCTCGCTCGTCCGCTTTGCGGCCATGATCCCGGCGACCTGCGCGATCACAAGCGCATCGCCCTTCGGCAGGTCGCGAAGCCGCCTTGCCGTCTCGCGGCGCATCCGGACGCAGCCGCGCGCAACCGCCCGACGACGTGAGAGCGGCTTGCCGCCGACGTCCACCATGCGGACGTCTCCCGCCGCGGTGACGTGGCTCAGCTCGCTCATCCCCCGCCGGATCCTAACCGCGGCTCGGCGCGGCGACCCGGTCCAGGGCAGAGAGCTGCAGCTCGATCCACGCGGCGAGATCGTGCTCGCGGACGTGGCTGCGAATCGCCTCGATCCGGCGGCGGCGCTCGCCCGGCTCCATCGCGAGCGCGCCCCCGATAGCCTCAGCCTGGCCCGCGACGTCGAAGGGGTTCACCGCAAGCGCCCACTCCCCGAGCTCCGCGTGCACCCCCGCGTTTTCAGATAGGACAACGACTCCGTCCTGCTCGTTCACGAGTGGCGCTTCCTTCGCGACGAGGTTCATCCCGTCGAAGATGGCGTTGACGAGCAGCACGTCGAACTGCTTGTAGGCAGCCACGGAACGCGGAAAGTCGTCGCCGACCTGGAGGTCGATCGGCTGCCAGCCGCTCTGCTGGAAACGGTCGTTGACGCGGCGGGCCTCCCGCTGGATCGCGCCGAGATACTCCGCGTACTCGGGGATCTCTTGTCTCGAGGGGTCGAGGAGCGCCAACATGCCGACGCGCCGGTGTAGCTCGGGGTGCGCGTCGAGGACGAGCTCGAACGCACGGAATCCGCGCACGATGTTCTTGGACGGATCGGTGCGGTCGACGCGGACGACGAGCTTCTCCGGACGGCTCGCGACGATCTCCTGCTCGGCCTCCAGCACGGCGGGCGAGTGCGCCAGCTCGTCGAACTCCGCCGGGTCGACCGAGATGGCAGCAGTCACGGTCTTGGCCGCCACGTCCTGGCCGAGGGTCTCACGCATGCTGTAGATGAAGTTGCTCCGCCAGCGGTCGGTGTGAAAGCCGATCACGTCGTTCGCGGCGAGCCCGTCGTGGATCGCGACGCGCACGTCCTTGGGCAGCACGCGCCACGAATCCGGCTGTGGCCACGGGACGTGGACGAAGTGCGCGAGCGTTGCGTGCGGCTGCTCAGCCCGCACGAGACGTGGAGCGAGGTAAAGGTGATAGTCGTGGAAGAAGACCGCCGCGTCGGGCATCCGCCGAAGCTCCTCGCTCACGGCCTCGGCGAAGCCGGCATTCACGGCGGCGTAGCCGTCCGACCAGGCCCGGTGGAAGGCGCCGTCGACGGCTGGTGAGTACGGCAGGTTCCACAGCCCGTGCTGAACGAACCAGAGCATCGGGTTCGAGACGACGCCGTAGTACCAGGCGTAGGCCTGCGGATCGTGAGCGAGAAGACGCAACCGGAACGGCGAGCCGTCGCGCGCGGTCTCGTCGAACGCGTCGCCCGCGAGCTCTCGGTCTTCCTCCGTGATCGCGCTCGCGATCCACGTCACGTCGTGCAGCTGCACCAGGCTGCGCAGCGCCGTCACCAGGCCGCCGCCGCCTCGTTTCGCCGTGCGCACACCGGTGTCGTCGCGGCCGTAGGAGACCGGCCCGCGGTTCGACACGACGATCAGCTTTCTGCGCACCGGGGACACCGTATCCCGCGCGGATCGAGCTACACGGCGGCGACGACCGGGATTTCGGCGCCGGATGTGTCGTTACCGAGAAGCCGGTTGAAGAGCACCAGCCAGTCGCGGAGAAGGCGCGGGGTGAGGAAGTGGCGCCGCACGTACTCCTTGCCCCTGAGCGCGCGCTGACGCGCAGCGGCCGGGTCGGAGAAGATCTCCAGACACGCCTCGGCGCACTCCGTGGACGAGCTCACGAGCCAGCCCGTCTCCCCGTCCTGGATCTGCGCGACGATGCCGCCGACGCGGCCTGCGACGGTCGGGCGCGTCTTCCAGAGGGACTCCGTGACGGTGAGCCCGAATCCCTCTCGGATCGACTTCTGGATCACGGCCTGAGAGTGCACCTGGAAGGCGTTGACCTCGACCGAGCCGACGTTGTTCAGGTTGGAGAGGATGTAGATGTCAGGGTCTCCGGCGGCGTACGCGACGGTCTGGTTGTAGTAGTCCCAGCCCTCGGGATCGTCATGCGCCATCGAGCCGACGAGCGCGAGCTGCACGTCGGGCACCCTCTCCTTCACGAGGCGGTAGGCATCGATGACGCCGAGCGGGTCCTTCCACGGATCGAAGCGCGACACCTGTGTCAGCATCGGCCGTTTCACGTCGATGCCGAACTGGTCGACGATGTACGACGCGTCCTCCGCCGATAGCGCCATGTTCTTGGGCGCGAGCGGGTCGATCGCAGGCGGCCAGATGTAGCAGGGCGGCAGACCCTCGGCCGTCGGGACGTATTCGCGCATGTGGAAGATCGCCGCGTCGTAGCGGCGGATGGACGGCAGCAGGAACTCCATGACCTCCGCATTCGGCGTGGAGAAGTCGATGTGCCCGCGCCAGATCCAGTTCGCGCGCGAGTCCACGAAGGAGTCGATCATCCCCACGGGCTGAGGGTCGTGGACGATGACGAAGTCGTAGTCGTCCTCGAACTCCTCAGCATTCAGCTGCTGGTAGCGCCGGAAGATGTCCCGCTGCTCGTCCCTCAGTCCCTGCGGGTTCCCCTGCAGCGCGTTGTGGATCGTCTTCGTGACGTCGTAGAACTCCTCCGCGCCGCGGATGATCCGCCACTCGGTCTCGAGTCCGGCGTCCTGCATCAGCGGGATCAGCGTGTAGTTGATCTCCGCCACGCCCCCGCCGAACGCGGTCGCCGAGAGATGCACGACGCGTTTGCCCTGGAGCGGCTCGGCGAGCCGCCGGATCTCGTCCATCAAGCCGCGTGTCGCGATCGTGCCGTAATCGGCAAGCGACTTGTGACCGGCGTTGACGAGTTGGAGCATGGTCTCGGCGCGTCTCCTCAGGACGAACGGCCGGGCAGCATACAGCCCGAAGAGGCTAGGTCAGGGCCTTCTCGAAGCGAAGACGCGATCCTCTGCCGTCGGGCTTCGCGGCGATCTCGACCTCGTCGGCGACCGCGCGGATGATTGCGATCCCGAGCCCGCCCTCCGAGAGTGCGTCGGGCGGTCCGACTGCTTCGGCCGGATCGAACCCTTCGCCCTCGTCGGTCACCTCGATGACGAGACGATCGGGCAGCAGCTCGTAGGAGATCTCGACCACGCCCGCGCCGTCCCCCTCGTAGGCGTGCCGGACGGAGTTCGACGCCGCCTCGGTGAGCGCGAGCTTGAGGTCCGCGAGCACCTCGTCGGAGAGCGTGCGAAGCCGGCTGATGCCGGTGAGGGCCAGCCGGCAGAGGGTGATGTACTCCGCTCGAGCCGGGATCGTCAGCCGTACAACGAGACCCTGGCCTTTCGCTGTCTCTTTCAGCTCGTTCGTCATCGCTGGAGCTTTATCCAGAAAAACGGGTTCGAAACTACCGAAACCTCTCAGAGCCCGCTGGCTCCGACCCTACAGGGCGCTTTATGCCCCGAAAACGAGAGGGCTAACCTGCGGGGAGCTCGCGCTCGCCCAGGGTCACGGGCACGTCCATGCGCTTGCCGTCTCGAACGATCGTGAAGATTGCCACATGCTTCGGCAGGAGCGAGAACGAGACGATCCGCACAACATCGTCCGCGCTACGCACAGGGACGCCGTCGATCGCGACGATGACGTCGCCGCCCGAGACGATGTCCTGGAGACCCAGCACATCGACCTGCCGGTCGCCGCCGCGCAACCCGGCCTTCCGCGCAGGATCGCCCTTGATGTCGACGACGAGCGCGCCCTGCGTCGTCGAGTAGCCGAGCGCGTGAGCAAGAGACGGCGTCATGTTCTCCGACGTCAGGCCGACGTAGGCGTACGTGACCTTGCCTCTGGCGATCAACTGGGCGACGGAGTGCTTTGCCGCGTTGATCGGAATGGCAAATCCGATGCCGGTGTCGTTGCCCGTTCCGGACGCGCTCCGGATCTGCGCGTTGAGGCCGATGACGAGCCCGCGCGCATCGAGCAGCGGTCCGCCGGAGTTGCCGTGCGTGATCGCCGCATCGGTCTGGATGGCGTCGACGACGTTGTAGAGGTTGGCGGTGAGCGCGCTGATCGAGCGGTGGATCGCCGACACGACTCCGACGGCCAACGAGTTCTCATTCCCGAGCGGGCTCCCGATCGCGGCGACGGGCTCACCGACGGTCACCGTTGCGGAATCCCCTAGCGGAACCGGAGCGAGCGCGTGGTCAGACGGGTCGACCTTGATCAGGCCGATGTCGTCGAAGAGGTCCCAGCCCACGACCTTCGCCTCGACGCGGTCGCCGTCCGAGAACTCGACGAAGAGTCGGTCCGCAGCCCGCACCTGCGCCTGCCCCTCGCCCGCGTTCGTGATCACGTGTGAGTTGGTGAGGACGTAGCCCTTCGGGGACATGACGAAGCCGGACCCCTGCGACCCCGTCCCCGAGTTGAACTGCGCGAAGATCGTCACGACCCCGGGGGAGCGAGTCGCGAAGATCCGCTCCGGATCGAAGCGGTTCCCGGGGAGCGGCGGGACCTTCGTCGCCGCAGCCGCGGGCAGCGATGCAGCCGGCGTGCTGCCGGCGTTCACGACCACGGTCTTCGTGCCAGAGTCGAGCCAGCCGGCGCCCTTTCCGAGCCCCAATGCGGCGCCGCCGCCCAGAACGGCGGCGACAGCAACCACGGCGGCAAGCGCTCCGAACCGCATTCGGCTCACTGTAGCGACGGTTCTCGCTCTCGCCCGTTTCCACGTGGAAAGGCCTCCTCGGTGACCGCGCCGGGCAGGACGAGGGCGAAGATCGTCCGCCCCGGGATCACGTGCAACTCCACGGAACCGCCCATGAGCTCGGCGAGCTCGCGGGCGATGGCAAGGCCGAGGCCGCTCCCGGAGGCGAGGGTGCCTTCTCCGCGGTAGAAGCGCTCGAAGATGTGGGCGGCATGCTCGGGCGGGATTCCTGGGCCTCCGTCCTCGACGGTCAGCAGGACGGCGCCGTTGCGGCGGGCCGTCCGGAGCCGGATGCCGGTGCCCTCCGGCGTGTGGACGAGCGCGTTGTCCACGAGGATGCGCCCGATCTGGACCGCGCGCTCCTCGTCGCCCAGCGCGGTCACGTGCTCCGCGTTCTCGACTTCCAGCTCGTGGCCGGTCGAGCGGGCCCGGGCGCGGAACTCGTCGACGAGGGACCCGGCGACCTCGTCGAGGTCGACGCTCTCCCGCTCCACGTGCAGGCGGCCGGAGTCGAGCCGCGAGAGGTCGAGCAGATCGGTCGCGAGCTTCGTCAGCCGGTCGATCTGCTCACGCATCGTCACCCTGAACTCCGCCTGCGTCTTCGGGTCGAGATCCTCCTCCGACATGAGCTCGAGGAACCCGCCGAGGGAGAAGAGGGGGGTCCGGAGCTCGTGCGAGGCGTTCGCGATGAACTCCCGGCGCGCATGCTCCAGCTGTGCGAGCTGGTCGCGCATCCGCTCCATCGTCGCGGCAAGCTCGCCCAGCTCGTCCTTGCTCGAGTCGGAGACCGGCTCGCTGAAGTCGCCCTCGGCGATCTGGTCGGCGGCCCGCTCGAGCCGGCGGATGCGCCGTGCGAACACCGAGGCCGCGAAGTAGCCCACGAGCAGTGACGCGGCGAGCGCGATGAGGCCGGCGACGACGAGTCGTTTCCGCACGAGGGTCACGCTGTGGAGGGAATCCGCAAGCGAGGCGCGCAGTAGGACCACCGGCCCGCCGAAGACCGGGTAGGCGACCTCCGCAAAGCGCTCTCCCTTGACCGTGACGGTGCCGCGGACAGTCCTGCCCTCGCTGAACGCGCGGGGCGCGTACGGGTCGTCCTCGACGTCCGCGGAGGTCACGGGGCTCGAGTCCGCGAAGACACTGAGCTTGACCGGGTCGACGTCGAGGAGGTGGAAGTAGATGACCCGAGCGTTCGCGCTGTCCGCTGCCGACTGGATGACGTCGTCGAGCGTGAACGGCGAGCTGTTGAGGAGCTGCGAGCCGATCGTCGGCGCCGCCTCGTGCAGTTGGTCGAGCTTCGCATTGATGAGGTTCCGCTCGAGCGACGGGACGACGATCAGATCCACGAGCAGCAGCGCCCCCGCCACGACGATGACGAGGCCGAGACCCAGGCGCGCAGCGACGTTCCGGAACGGGTTCATCGGTCTCTGAACCGATAGCCGACACCGCGCACCGTGAGGATGTGCTCCGGCGCGGCCGGGTCGGGCTCGATCTTCTCCCGGAGGTGGCGGACATGCACGTCGATCGTCCGCGGCTCCCGGTAGTCGGCGCCGCCCCAGAGGGCCTCGAGGAGCATCCTGCGGTTGTAGACGCGCCCCGGGCTCGACGCCAGGATGCGCAGCAGCTCGAACTCGACGTACGTCAGCTGGACCGGTCGGCCTGCGACCTCAACGGCGCGCCGCCCCGGATCGATGCGGAGCGCGCCGGCATGGATGACGTCGCCCGGCTCGGGCGCCTGCCGGGCCGTTGCCGAACGGCGCAGGAGCGCGCGCACCCGGCTCCTGAACTCCCGGATCGAGAACGGCTTCGTGATGTAGTCGTCCGCCCCGAGTTCGAGCCCGAGCACCTTGTCGAGCTCGTCATCACGGGCGGTGAGCATGATGATCGGCACTTCGCTCTCGGCCCTCAGGCGCTTGCACACCTCGAGGCCGTCGAGCTTCGGGAAGCATCACGTCGAGGACGACGAGGTCCACACTCTCAGAGGCGAAACAGGCGAGGGCTTCCTCGCCGTCCCGCGCCTGCAGCACACGGAAGCCCTCGCGTTCCAGCGGATAGGCGAGGAGCTTCTGAACGGCGTCCTCGTCGTCGACGAGGAGGATGGTCGAGGAGTCGGGCATGTTGGCTCGGCGCTCGGCTGCCTGCCGGGCCAGAGGCGTCACCGCGACGCCTCGGGAGGGCGACGGGCTCCGCCCGCGCGCCCGGTCAGTCCGGGTAGTACGCGGCCTACTATAGCCACGGATGGCCTCCGTTCCGCCCCGCTCCGAGAGGCGTCGGGCGCGTCCAGGTTCGCTCGAACGCCCGGTCAACGGCCGGCTCTACCGAGGGACGTGGCTGCTCGTCGGACTCCCCCTGCTCGTCGCCGCGTTCAGCGTCGCGCGGCCCGATCCCCTGCCGCGAGCCTTCCTCCCGGCGTTCGACGGCCCCGCGACGAAGCGGCTCGCGACCGATCTGGCGACGCTCGCACCCGACCGCTATCCCGGGTCGCTGAGAGGCGCGTCGTGGTTCAAGGAGCAGCTCGAGCCGTACGGCCTCTCGGTTCACAGCGAGCCCTTCAGCGCGGTCATTCCCGGCAAGGGACGAGTCCACATGCAGAACCTCGTCACCGAGGCGGTCGGGCGATCGCCCAGGACGATCGTCGTCATGGCACACCGCGACAACGACGGGCGCGGGCAGGGAGCGAACGACAACGCGTCGGGGACGGCGATGCTCGTGCAGCTCGCGCGCGCTTACGGCGCACCGGCCGGATCGCAGGCGGCGAAGCTCCAACCGAACCACACGATCCTGTTCCTCTCGACCGACGGAGGCGCGTTCGGCGGGCTCGGCGCCGCGTGGTTCGCGCAGCACTCTCCGCTTCGTCACGACGTCGCCGCGGTCATCAACCTCGACTCCGTCGGCGGGAGCGGGAAGCCGCGGATCGAGATCACAGGCGACGTGCCGCGCACGGCGTCGGGAACGTTCCTCGAGACGGTCGGCGCGCGGATCACCACCGACACCGGGCGACCGCCCGACCGGGCAAGCGCGCTCCGTCAGCTGATCGACCTCGGCTTTCCCTTCACGGCCTACGAACAAGGGCCCTTCATCGCCAAGGGCATCGCAGCCGTCACCCTCACCACCGCGGGTGACGCGGCCCCGGATCCGGTCCGGGACACGAGCGCGCGCCTCAACGCCGACCGGCTCGGCCAGGTCGGCCGCTCCGCGCAGGATCTGCTCGGGAGCCTCGACGAAGGACTGGAGTTCGCCCAGGGAACCTCGAGCTACCTCTATCTCGGCTCGCGGCTGATCCGCGGCTGGGCGGTGCAGCTCGTCCTCATCGCGTGTCTGTTGCCGTTTTTGGCAACTGCCATCGACCTCTTCGCGCGCTGCCGACGGAGGCGCATCCCACTCGCCCCGGCACTCCGGAGCTACCGGAGCCGCTTCTTCTTCTGGGTGTGGACGGTCGGCCTCTTCGAGCTCTTCGGTCTGCTCGGCGCATGGCCCAACGGCGCGCCAAGGCCGATCGCGCCGGGCAGCGAGCTGGCGCACGACTGGCCGGCAGCGGCGCTGCTCGGCCTGGCGGCCCTCGTCCTCGGCGGTTGGCTGGTGAGCCGGGAGCGGCTGCTCCCGCGGCGGCGCGTGACGTCCGAGGAGGAGCTCGCCGGCCACACCGTCGCCCTGCTCTGCCTCGGCGCGCTCTCCCTTCTCGTCGTCGCGACGAACCCGTTCGCGCTCATCTTCCTGCTCCCCTCGCTCCATGTCTGGCTCTGGCTCCCGCAGGTGCGGAGCGCCGCCGCGCCGGTGCGCTTCGGGGTCCTCGTCGCCGGCTTCGCCGGCCCGCTCCTCCTCGTCGGCTCGTTCGCCAACCGGTACGGGCTCGGATGGGACGCCCTCTGGTACCTCGCCGAACTGCGGGCCGTCGGCTACGTCCCGTTCGTCGTCATGGCCCTCCTCGTGGTGTGGCTCGCCGGGACGGCCCAGCTCTCGGCCCTTGCATCTCGGCGCTATGCCCCCTATCCAACGTCTATGGAACTTCCGCCCCGACGACCCCTGCGACGCATCGTCCGCGGGACGGTCGCCGCCGTCCGCGGCCGCCGCCTCCGCAGCTCGGGCGAAGGCCGACTCGAGGCGCTGGACGGCTAGTGCGCCGCGCTGTCCGCACACTCGGCACGCTGCTGGCTCTCTGCGGAGCGCTGATCCTCGTCTGGGCGCTCGTCGTCTGGCAGTGGCAGGACCCGTTCACGGCCGTCTACACGAAGTGGAAGCAGCACGAGCTCGCGTCGCAGTACAAGGAGCGGGCCGTCACCTTCACCGTCCCGCACCACTCGGTCTCTCTCGTCACCGAGCGGAGGAACATCGCGCGCACGGCCAAGCGCTACCGTCACGCATCGAAGCGCGGCCAGGCACTCGGACGCCTGCGCGTCCCGCGCATGGGACTCAACGTCATCTTCGTCAACGGCACGGACCACGACACGTTGAAGAAGGGTCCGGGGCGGGATCAGCGCACGTTCATGCCGGGAGAGGACCGGCTCGTCTACGTCGCCGGACACCGGACGACGTACGGCGCGCCGTTCTCGAAGATCGATTCCCTCCGAAAGGGAGACCGCGTCACGGTCGACGTGCCGTACGGACGCTTCGTGTACGCCGTGACGACACACCGCATCGTCGTCGCGTCGGACATGTCCGTTCTCCGGTCCCCACGGCACGAGCTGCTCGCGCTGCAGGCGTGCCACCCGCGCTTCTTCGCGTCGCACCGCTACATCGCATACGCCCGGCTGGTCCGCGTCGAGCCGCGCGGCGGCACGCCGTTCGACCCGGCGACGCTCTCGGCTCAGGCCAGCGGCAAGTAGCGGACTCGTTCGCCGGCCGCGATCTCGCCGTCGCCTCGCGGCGCAAGGACGAGCGCGTCCGCGGACGCCGCGCGGACGATCATGTGCGAGTCCTGCCCGGCCACCGGCTCGAGCTCGACACCGTCGTCGCCGAGGCGTGACCTCGCCCGCAGAAGCTCGTCACGCTGGTCATTGCGGCGAACCGCCTTCGCCAGTCGTCCTTCACTGAACACCGGACCAGGGGTGGAGGCACCCTGGAGGGCGAGCAACGCAGGGCGGACGAACAGCTCGAAGCCGACGAGCGACGACACGGGGTTGCCCGGAAGCCCGAAGACGAGCGTCGTCCCGCGGATGCCGAAGGCGAGCGGCTTCCCCGGCTTTACCGCGACACCCCAGAAGACCTCCTCGACTCCGAGCTCACGCAGGGTTGCGCGCACGAGATCGTGCGGACCGACCGACACGCCGCCCGAGGACACGAGTACGTCCGCCTCGAGCGCGTGTTCGAGCGCTGTGCGATGGGCGTCGCGATCGTCCGGGATCGCAGAAAGAGTCTCGACGTGGGCACCCGCGGAGGCGGCCGCGGTCGCGAGGAGAAGGCCGTTGGCCTCGTAGACCTCGCCGGGCCCGAGCGGCTCGCCGGGCCGCCGGAGCTCCGTCCCGGTCGCGAGCACCGCCACATGCGGTCGGCGCGAGACGGCGACCTGTGCGACTCCGGCAGCAGCGATTGCCGCGAGCTGTCCGGGCCCGAGGCGGGCACCGGCTCCGACAACTTCCGAGCCCGCAGCCGCGTCACCGCCGCGCGGACGCACGTTGTCACCCTCGGCGACGGTCGAAGGAATCTCCACCTCGTTGTCACTCTCGACAACGTACTCGAGAGGGATGACGGCATCAGCACCGTCGGGAACGACACCGCCGGTCGCGATCGCCATCGCCTCGCCCGGCGCGAGCGCACGCGGCGCAGGCACGCCTGCGGCGATGCGCGCAACGACGGGAAGGCGGCCGGGCGCGTCCTCCGCGCGGAGCGCGAACCCATCCATGGCCGAGCTCGGGAAGGGCGGCAGGTCGACCACCGAGCGCGCGGGCTCGGCGAGGACGCGCCCCGCCGCGAGCTCGACGGCGATCTCCTCGGCCGGGAGCCGCGTCACGCGCTCGAACACGCGCGCCTGAGCGTCCGCAAGCGAGAGCAGGTCGGCCATGGGCGGAGGCTATCCCGTCACGGCGCGACCGCCCGATTCCCGCTCCGCCCGGTATAACCTCGGCGGCGTGATCTCCGTCGTCGTGCCAGTTCACAACGAGGAGCGGAGCGTCGCACTGCTCTACGACGAGCTTCGGTCCGCCCTCGAGCCCCTCGAGACGCCGTGGGAGGCGATCTTCGTCGACGACGGCTCGGACGACGGGACATTCGCCGCGCTCACGCGCCTGCACAGCGCGGAGCACAACGTGCGGGTCGTCCGGCTGCGCCGCAACTTCGGCAAGGCGGCTGCGCTCGTCGCCGGCTTCGACCAGGTGCAGGGGGACACGGTCGTCACGATCGACGGCGATCTCCAGGACGACCCGGCCGAGATCCCGCGGTTGCTGGCAAAGCTCGACGAGGGCTTCGACCTCGTGTCCGGCTGGAAGACGCGCAGGCAGGACTCCCTGTCGCGCCGCGTCCTCTCCCGGATCTTCAACCGCGTGACCGGCCTCTTCTCGGGCGTGCGCATGCACGACATGAACTGCGGGCTCAAGGCGTATCGCGCGGAGGTCGTGCACGGCCTGCGCCTCTACGGCGAGCTCCACCGGTTCATCCCCGTCATCGCGCACTACCGCGGCTATCGCATCGCCGAGCTCCCGGTGAATCACCGTGCGCGCGAGCATGGGCGCTCCCGCTACGGGATCGAGCGCTACCTGCGCGGCTTCCTCGATCTGCTAACCGTCTCCTTCATCGGCCGCTACCGCTACCGGCCGCTGCACCTCTTCGGCGGGCTGGGCCTGATCCTCGGCTTCATCGGGACGGCCGTCCTCGTCTACCTCACGGTCCTCAAGGCTCTCGGCAACGCGATCGGAGGCCGGCCGCTGCTCCTGCTCGGCGTGCTGCTCGTCGTCGTCGGACTGCAGTTCTTCTCCCTCGGCCTCATCAGCGAGATGATCACGAGCCACCACGAGGAGCGGGCGCCCGAACGCGAGCGCGCCGAGCTGCTCGTGGACGAGATCCTCTCCTGAGGGTCTGTTACTTCGGAACGTACGAGCGCGCGTACCCGCGCAACGCGCAGGTCGTATCCTGCTTGCGAGCCGCGGGCGTGGATGTGCACGAGGAGCACGTCGCCGTCTGGGACGGCGTCCGCGACGGCTGGGCTGCGGGACCTGCGCGCGCCGCGCGTCTCCTGGCGGCCGAGGCCCGGCTCTTCACGCGCCGGCCGCGCGGCTTCGACGCGTTCATCGTCGGCTACCCCGGGCACCTCGACCTCCCCGCCGCGCGGCGCGCCGCACACGGACGGCCCATCCTCTTCAACCCGCTCGTCTCGCTCGCCGACACGCTCGTCGGCGACCGGGGTCGCTTCGGCGCTGGCTCGCTGCCGGCCCGGGCGCTGGAGGCGATCGACCGAACGGCACTGCGGAGCGCCGATCTTGTCGTCGCCGACACGAGGGCGCACGCAGACTTCTTCGCCGAGGCGGCGACGCTCGATCTCGTCGAAGTCTGCTTCGTCGGGGCCGAGGACCGGCTGTTCCGTCCGGGCTGGTCACCGCCCGAGCGCTTCACGGCGCTCTTCGTCGGCAAGCTGATCCCGCTGCAGGGAGTCGAAACGATCCTCGCCGCCGCCGGATTGGCGCCCGAGATCGCGTTCCGCGTCGTCGGCAGCGGCCAGCTCCAGTCCGCACTGGCGAGTAGGCCGCCGAACGTCGAGCACGTGCCGTGGGTGGACTACGAGCAGCTGCCGGCCGAGCTCCACCGGGCAGGCTGCGCGCTCGGGATCTTCGGCACCTCGGAGAAAGCCGGGCGCGTCATCCCGAACAAGGCCTTCCAGGCAATCGCCTGCGGGACGCCCCTCGTCACGGCCGACACGCCGGCCTCGCGCGAGTTGCTGGCCCACGATGACAACGCGCTGCTGGTCCCCTCCGGGGACCCTGAGGCTCTCGCCGCCGCTGTCCGGCGGCTCGCCGCCGACCGCCCGCTCGCGGAACGGATCGGCGTGAGCGGTCGCGCCACCTACGAACAGCGGGCGAGCGAGGCCGTCCTCGGCGCACGCTGGCGCGGCATCATCGACCGGCTCACGTGAGTCGGCTCCCGCCTCTGCCTCGCGCTCGTACGCTCGTCGCCGCGGCGGTCGCGGCGTACGCCGCCGGCTTCGCCGCGCTCTCCGTCCTACGCCACGACGGCTTCGTGACGGGCCGCTTCGACCTCGGGAACATGGTGCAGGCAGTCTGGTCGACGGCACACGGCGACCCCCTCGAGATGACCGGGCTGCACGGCGACCAGGTCTCGCGGCTCGGCGCGCACGTCGACCCGATCCTCGTCCTGCTCGCGCCGCTGTGGTGGATCTGGCCGAGCCCCGACATGCTTCTGGTCGTCCAAGCGATCGCGGTCGCACTGGGTGCGGCCCCGGTGTTCTGGCTCGCGCGCAAGCATCTTCGGTCGGCCCGTGCGGGACTCGGCTTCGCGTGCGCGTACCTCCTCTATCCGGCGACCGGCTGGCTGACGCTCAACGAGTTCCATCCCGTGGCGCTCGCGACGCCGCTCCTGCTCTTCGCGTTCTGGTACCTCGACGAGGACCGACTGCTCCCCTTCGCGCTGTTCGCGATCGCCGCGTCGGCGTGCAAGGAGGAGATCGCACTCGTCGTCGCGGGCTTCGGGATCTGGTACGCGCTCTCGAGGCGACGCTGGCTTGCCGGCGGCGCGATCGCGCTCGTGGGTGGAGCCTGGGCGGCCGTCGCGATCGCCGTGATCATCCCGCACTACAACGACGGTGCGGAGTCCGACTTCTACGGGCGCTACAGCGAGGTGGGCGGATCCGCGGCGGGCATCCTCAAGACGACCGTCACCGATCCGCTCCGTATCGCGGACGCTGCGTTCAGCTCGCGCGACCTTCGCTTCCTCCTCCAGCTGGTCGCGCCGCTCGCGGGGCTCTGTCTGCTGTCGCCCCTCGTGCTGATCGCCGCCGTTCCCGAGCTCGCGATCAACCTGCTGTCCGCGACCACGACCCAGACGTCGATCCATTTTCACTACACGGCCGGGTTGATCCCCGTGCTCGTCATCGCCGCGGTGTTCGGCGCGAAGCACCTGTCGCGCTGGACGATCGCGGTCTCGATGATCGTCGTGGCCGCGGCACTCGCGGCGAACTACCTCCTCGGGCCGATCCCGGCGTGGCGGCACGTCCCCGGCGGCGAACGCTTCCAGGCAACGGCGGCACGCGTGACGAACCACGACCGCATCGCCGACCGCGCGCTGAAGCTCATTCCCGACGACGCCGTCGTCAGCGCGACGAACACGCTCGGCGCACACCTCTCCGCACGTCGCCGCTTCCTGAGCTTCCCGTTCCTCGAGGACGCGACCTGGGTCGCCGCCGACGAGACACAGCCGGGCTACGCGGACCGCTACGCCCCGATTCCCACGGCGGTGCAGCTCGCCGCGCTACGGCGTAACCCGGAGTGGCGCCTGGTCTTCGAGCAGGACGGGATCCTCGTCTTCCGCCGGCTGACGTCGTAGTCCCGCCGCCATGACGGCGAAGAGGGCGATCATCACCAGGTCGCGCACGAAGACGAGCCAGACGTAGCCGCCGAGGGCGAAGACGTCGGAGTAGTGGAAGAACCAGATCTGCGCCAGGACGAGCGCGGCTGCAGTCAGCGCCCAGACGACCGGATCCAGAAGGACGGCGAACGGAAGCAGCCAGACGAGGTATTGCGGCGAGAAGAACTTCGTGAATGCGAGGAAGCCGGCGATCGCCGCCGCGAAGCTCACGGTCAGTCGCCGCGCGTCGTCGCTGCCGCGGGCGTACAGCCAGGCCACTCCGAGCACCGCCAGCACCTGGAGGGCGGAGCTGATCGCGCCGAGAACGTCAGGCAACGCCCCGGGGAGCTCGTACGAGACCGCGCCCCCGGTGTGGTGCACGACGGTCGCCGTGTAGACGCCGAGCCGGTCGCCTGCAGCGAGAAGCGCGCCGCCCAGGCTCTCGACCTGCAGCCCGCGCGACGCCTGGGCGCGGAAGCTCTCCCACAGGCCGTGCGGTGCGAGCGCGGCGAACGGGACGACGATCACCGCGGTCACGGCGACGAACGCGCAGGCGGCACGAGCGACGGCCGCACGTCCCGCCGTCCGCCAGAGGAACACGAGCGCGGGCGGAACGAGCACGAGCGGGTAGACCTTCGCGGCGAAGGCGGCGCCGAGCAGCGCGAATGCCCACGATCCCGACCCGCTCAGAAGGACGATGAGCGCCGCGACGGTGAGGAACGCGGGCCAGGCGTCGTAGGTGTTGAGCGAAATCGGCCCGAGGGCGACCGGCGAGACGGCCAGGAGGAAGACACCGGCCTGGAGCCGCCGCGTGCTCGCACCGAGCCGGACGAGGAGCAGCGCCACCAGCACGAGCGTCGCGATCCCGCACACCGCCATGAGCGTCTTGAACGCGGCGTTGTAGGAGTCCGTCCCGAAGACTCGTGGAGGCAGGAACACGGCGAGCGCCCCGGGCGGGTACTCCATGAAGAAGTCGCGGTAAGGGACGCGTCCGTCGAAAACGGCGTCCGCGTACCCGCCGTAGAGGTGAACGTCGCGAAAGCGTGCGGCGCGGAAGAGGCCGCCGTCAGGGACGGCGCAGGCGGCCAGATAGACGGGAACGGCGAGCGCCGCCGTCCACAGCGCGCTCCTACGGCTGCTTGTCCGAGCCAGGGACCTGGACGAAGCCGTCGGCGTTCGCCCCCGAGGGTGTCGTCGTCTGCGTGGTGCTCGAGGGAGCGCTCGGGCTGTAGTAGCCCCCCGTCATCGCGTACTGGAGCGTGTGCGACTGCCACACCGGGTCGTGCGTCGGTGTCGGGAAGCTCTGCGGATAGGGCGCGTAGTCGGCGGCCCGCTCCATGAACAGCTTCCAGATCGTGGCCGGATACGTCGGGCCGGAAACGGCGATTCCGTGGACGGACAGCATCGGGATCTCACCCTTCGGATAGCCGATCCAGATGGTCGCCTCGAGACCGGGAAGAAAGCCGGAGAACCAAGCGTCCGCGTAGTTGTCGGTCGTCCCGGTCTTCCCGGCCGACGTCTTGCCGAAGTAGGCGCCGACGCCGGTGCCGCTCGTCATGTTCTCCTCGAGGATCCGCGTGACCTCGGCGGCAACCCAGTCGGGGATCGCTCGCCTGCGCTGCGGCACGCCCCAGCCGGCCTCCTTGTCGGTCTTCCCGTCGGGCAGGATGACCTTGCGAATCGCCATCGGCTTGGAGTAGATGCCGCCCGCGGCGAGCGTCGAGTAGGCGGAGGCCATGTCGATCGGCGTGACGACGCGCGAGCCGAGGCCCATCGACGGGACGTACACGCCTTCCGCGGCACGCAGGTCGGTCTGGACGCCGAGCCTCCGCGCCATCGCGGCGACGTTCTCGGGCCCGACGTCGAGCGTGAGCCGCGCGTACACGGTGTTGTCGGAGCGGAGCGTCCCCTGCTCGATGGAGATCGGACCGGCGTACGAGTGGTCGTAGGTCTGCGGGCACCACGCTGTCGGCGGATCCGTGTCGCACGACCCCGCGTCGGTCGGGTCGTACTTGAACGGCGCCGAAAGGTACGTCGTCGACGGACTGATGCCCTGGGCGATCGCGGTCGTGAGGACGATCGTCTTGAAGGTAGAGCCCGGCTGGCGGCGGGCGGACGACGCGAAGTTGACCTGGTTCTTCGGATCGCCCGGACTGACTTCCGTCATCGCCCGGATCGCGCCGTTCAGGGGGTTGATCGAGACGATCGCGGCCGCAGGGTCGGTCGAGTACGGGAGCGTGCGCTTGATCGCGTCGAGCGCGAAACGCTGCAGACGCGGATCGATCGTCGTGTACACCCGCAGGCCACCCGTGCGCACCGTGTTCGACCCGTACTGGCCCTGGAGCTCGTCACGCACGTAATCGAAGAAGTACGGCTCCCGGATGCGCGAGTAGAGCCGCCCGGCATGAAGATGAAGGTGCCGGTCCGCGCGTGCGTCCGCATACTGCGTCGCCGTGATGTAACCGTTCGAGAGCATGGCGCGAAGCACCTCGTCACGCCGTGCGATCGCCTGCTGCGGGCGGTGGAACGGATCGAACACCGAAGGCGCCTGCGGGAGCCCGGCAAGCAAAGCCGCCTGTGGAATCGTCAGGTGCTTCGCGCGTTTCGAGAAGTACGTCTGGGCTGCCGCCTCGATCCCGTACGCGCGGTTGCCGTAGAACACCTGGTTCATGTACGTCTGCAGGATCCAGCGCTTGGGGCGCTCGCGCGCGAGCTTGATCGCGAGACACGCCTCGGTCGCCTTCCGGCTGAAGGTCTGTGACGGCTTCTTGATGTAGAGATTGCGCGCGAGCTGCTGTGTGATCGTCGAGCCGCCCTGCACGACGTGCCCGTTCTGGATGTTGGCGACGAGCGCGCGCACGATGCCCGGGTAGTCGAGTGCGCCGTGCGACCAGAAGCGGCGGTCCTCGATCGCGACGGTCGCGCGGGGAACCCACTTGCTCATGTCCGTCAGGTCGACGGGCTGGCGGTTTTTCTCGGCGGGGATCGACCCGAGGAGCGAGCCGTCGGCCGCGTAGACGAACGAGTTCTGACCGACGTTGACGGGCCGAAGAGTGTTGAGGTCACAGCTGTTCATCCAGACCGCCGCGCCGGTGAAGCCGGAGATCGCGAGTGCGACGAGCAGGATCAACAGGCCGATGACGAGGATCCGGCCGAACCGCTTCCGTCGGTCGAGTCGTCTCCGCCGGCGCTTCCGGCGGATTCCCGCGAGCAACAGATCGGTGTCCCGTCGCGCGCCGGAGCGAGGTCGCCCCGACGGGCTCATGCGAAGACGCCCTCCGCGCGCAGCGCCTCGTGGGCCCGTAGGCGCAGATCGTGCCTGAGCCGCTCGGCGGCGGCCGAGTCGGTCGTCCGCTCGCGCACGACGACCGAGGCGGTCCCGGCCAGCTCGCCGACGAAGACCTCGCCGTCGGGAACGGCTGCCTGCAGCCTGTCCACGATCGCGCCGAGATCCTTACCGAGTGGAACCTGAACTGTGATTTCGGCGACCTTCTCTCGACTGCGGATCGTGGAGTTGCGGATGGTATCCGAGGCCAGCTTTTCGTTCGGGATCACGAGGCGGTCATGGTTCTGCATCCGGAGGAAGGTATAGGTCAAGCCGATTTCCTCGACACGGCCCCCATCGCCGCCGACGACGACCTCGTCGCCGAGGCGGAGCGGCTGCGTGAACGCGATCATCAGGCCGGCCACGAAGTTGCCGAGCGTGCGTTGCGCGGCGAAGCCGACGACGAGGCCGAGCACGGCGGTCGAGGCGAGGATGCCGCCGGCCACGGCGCGCACCTGGGGGATCGCGAGCAGCGCCGACAGGAGGCCGATGAAGATGACCGCCGTCGTGATGCTCCGCCGCAGGATCCGGTAGCGGGTGATCGCCTCGGGAGGGAGGTCCTTGCGGGCGATGCGCCGGTCGATCAGCCGTGCCACGACGATGGTGAGCACGATCACCACGGCGACGATCACGAGACGCTGCCACAGGGGCATGCGCCTCTATTCGACGGGAGGAGCCTGCTCCTTTGCCGTCCAACGGAAGCCGGAGCCGTCCCGCGCGAAGCGGCCGACCCCGTGGAAGTGGCTCACGTAGACGTCCGTCCCGGCGTCGGCCAGGCGACCCAGTAGCGCGCGGCGGGTCGCGGCGGCGGCCCGGGCGCCGGCGTCGCTCACATAGACAACGTCCGGATCGGTCACTTGCGCCTCGTGCACGACGACGTCTCCGAGCAGCACGAGCACGGCGCCGTCCGACTCGATCCACACGCTCGTGTGCCCGGGCGTATGACCGGGCGTCGGGACGGCGCGAACGTGCGGGGCTCGGGCCCGAGGCCCGTGTCGACGAGGACAACCTTCGAGGTACCGCGGACGAGAAACGCCGTCATCGGGAGGAACCACTCCTCGTCCGACGCGAGCTCGGGGAAGGCCTCCGAGACTTTCGCGAAGGACCCTTCCGCATCGACGAGCGGAGTCACCTCGAGCGAGCCGACCTTCACAGCGGCAACGGCTTGCGGCCCGCGAAACCCTCGTCCATGCCGTGCCAGTACTCGATCTCGTCCTCGCCGAGCTTCCAGCACAGCAGCACCGTCTCTTCACCACGGCGTGCCGGAAAGTCGAGGAGACCTTCCTCCAGCGATTTGATCTGCGCGCCGGCAGCGTTGATGACGTCCGCGCACTCGGCGATACCGGCGGCCTCACGCTCGAGCGCCGCCGCTGCCTCGCGCAGGTCGCTGGGCATCAGGTCTCCCCCGTTACCCGCGATCCGCGTGACGAGCTCGATCTGACGTGCCTGCGCGGCCGTGAGGCCGTGGCGGTGGTCGACCATCCGCGCGACGACCGGCCTCAGCTCCTCGACCGCGGCGTTCGCCTCCTCGAGCGTGAAGGTGCGCTCCATCGACCGACTATGTACCACTCTCGCGCCTATCATCATCACGCCGTGCGCGGTCAAAGGCATGCCTCGGGCCCCGCGCTCGCCATCTTTCTCTGGAGCCGCGTCGCCATCTGGTTGGCGGCGATCTTCGCGTACTTCTTCTTCGTCCCGAACCGGAATCCGAACGCGGACCGCTGGGACACCGCACGCCTGCACGAGCTCGGCTACGCAACCGACATCTGGGCACGGTGGGACAGCGACTTCTTCGTGCGGATCGCCGAGGACGGCTACGACGGGGCATCGGCGGCCTTCCACCCGCTCTATCCGGCGCTCGTCGCCCTGCTCGGCCGCGTCCTGTTCGGGCACTACGTGCTCGCCGGCCTGCTCATCTCTCTCGCCGCCGGCCTTGCGTCGTTCCTCCTGCTCTACCGGCTCGGCGAGGAACGGCTCGGCCCGGAGGGCGCGGAGCGCGCGATCCTCTATCTCGCGGTCTTTCCGATGGCGCTCTTCCTCCAGGCGATCTACAGCGAGTCGGTCTTCCTGCTGCTCACGGTCGCCGCGTTCATGCTCGCCGAGCGCACGCGCTTCGGCTGGGCCGGCGTCGCGGCCGGTCTCGCGATCCTGACCCGCGCCGCCGGGCTCGCGCTGCTGCCCGCGCTCGCGATCCTCGCGTGGAGACACCGCAAACGATGGCGTGCACTCGCAAGGCTCGCCCTCGCCCTGCCGATCGCGGCGATCTATCCACTCGTGCTGTGGCAGCAGTTGGACGACCCCTTCGCCTTCAGCGACGCCCAGGACCGTTGGCACCGTCACGTGTCGGCAGCAGGACCGCTCGGCGGCATCTGGGACGGCCTCGTCTCCGGCTGGCGCGGGCTCGAGCAGCTCGTCGTCGGGCACGGGACTCACGTGGCAGGCGTCAACCCGATGCACGCAGCGGCGGAGAATCTCCAGGCGCTCGTCTTCCTCGTCCTGTTCGCAGCGCTCACGGTCGTCGCATGGCGGCGGTTCGGCGCGGCCTACGGCCTCTTCGCCGCGATCAGTCTCGCGATCCCGCTGAGCTATCCGAGCTCGCGCTGGCCGCTCCTGTCCCTGCCGCGCTTCGGCCTCGTCGTCTTCCCGTTTTTCCTCGCGCTCGCAGCACTCACGTCCGGCCGCCCACGGCTGCACTCGGCCGTCCTCGTGTGCAGCGCGATCTTCCTCGGCGTCGCCATCGTCCAGTGGGCGCTGTGGCAGTGGGTCGCGTGAACGCCGCCGCGATCGACGCCGTCACGCTCGACGCATACGGCACGCTCGTCACGCTCGTCGACCCCGTCCCCGAGCTCGTCCGCGTGCTCGCGGAGCGCGGAATCGAGCGCGCGCCGGAGACGGTTCGCGCCGGGTTCGAGGTCGAGGTCGCCCATTACAGCGCGCGGGCCAACCAGGGCCGTGACGAAGAGAGCCTCGCACTGCTGCAACGCGAGTGCACCGCCGTGTTCCTGAACGCGGTTGACGCGGAGGTCGACGCGGCCGAGTTCACGCCCATGTACGTGGGCTGCCTGCATTTCACGCCGCTGCCTGGCGTGCTCGAAGGGCTAGAGCGGTTGCAGACGCTCGGCCTCGAGCTCGCGGTCGTCGCCAACTGGGACCTCAGCCTTGCGCGCATGCTCGACGAGGTCGGGCTCACGCGCTTCTTCGCGACCATCGTGCACGCGGCGGAAAAGCCGGCCGCGGACGGTCTGCTCCGCGCGCTCGAGAGCAATCGGGGTGCCGCCTGGCCGTGCGCTCCACATGGGAGACGACGAAGCCGACAAGCTCGCCGCACGCGCGGCGGGCATGCACTTCGCGCCGGCTCCGGTCGCAGGAGCAGTCGCGGGGCTGTCGTGAGGAAGGCGCTCGCACTCTGGACGACGTTCGTGCTGGTGTTCGCGTCGCTGAGCTACGCGGTCCGCTTCACCGAGGGCAAGCCGCCGAAGAACCTCCTCTACAAGTGGTCGACGGCCGAGGCGAACCTCATCCAGTTCGGCGTCATCGCCGCGATCGTCTACGGCATCGCGGGCCTCGGGAACCGGCGCCAGCTGCTCGCGATGCGCCGTCCGACGTCGTGGGCGACAGCGGCGCGCGTCGGAGTCGGCATCGCGGCCGCGATGATCGCACTGACGTATCTCCTGGAGCCGGTCCTGCACCCGGGCCGCGAGCAGGGCATCACACCCGACACGTGGCAGCCGAACCACGCAGCCGCGTACATCGCCAACGCGATCGTCATTGCCGTGGTCGCGCCCTTCGTCGAGGAGCTGACTTTTCGCGGGCTCGGCTACTCGCTGCTCGTCCCGTACGGGCGTTGGACGGCGATCGTCCTCGTCGGCATCGCGTTCGGCCTTGCGCACGGGCTCGTGCAGGCGTTCCCGTTCCTTGCCGCGTTCGGCGCCGGGCTCGCGTACCTGCGCAGCCGCGTCGACAGCGTCTATCCCGGCATGATCGTCCACGGGCTCTTCAACGCGCTTGCGCTGACGGTCGCAGTCGTGGACAAGCCGCAGGCTGAGAGTATTCTGCGCGCGTGCGGCGGGGTCTGGTTTGGGCTATTGCCCTTCTGACATTTGTGCCCGCGGCAGCGGCAGCGCCTCCGCAGGTCTCGGTCCAGGCCACACCAGTGTCGGGGCCGGCGCCGCTGCAGGTCGGCTTCTCGGCGACGGGTGACGCCACGGCCTACCACTGGAGTTTCGGCGACGGCGCGTCGGCCGACGGTCCGACGGCGCAGCACACGTACGCGGCCGGGCGCTGGACCGCCCGGCTGACGGCCCGATCCGCGAGCGGCGAGGAGACCGTGCAGACGCTGGAGGTGACCGCTTCCGGTCTGACCCTCGCAGCGCCTCGCATCGCGCGCTTCGGGAGCCGCGCGACCTTCCGCGGCGCCGTCGTGCCCTCGGCGAGCGGTGTCGCGGTCGCAGTCCAGGGCCCGCGCGGCCAGATCGGACACGCGCGTACACAGGCGAACGGCTCGTACGTCATCCGGGCACGGGCGGGCGTGCCGGGCGACTATCGCGCCACGAGCTCGAGCGGGAGCTCCGATGCGAAAACGATCCGCGTCGTCCCGAAGCTCGTCGCCGGCCTCACGGGCAGCGGCGCGCGCGGAAGCCGCTACTACCTCAATGCACGAGTGCTCCCCGCCGCTGCCGGACAGGTCGCGCTCAGAATCGCACGGGGAGGCAGCGTGCTCCTCGACCGCACGTATGCGGGACGCATCCACGTCAAGCTCGACACACGGCGGCCCGTCACGTACGGCATCCGCCTCGCTGTCGTCCCGGCGGACGGATACGTCGCGCTGGCGCGATCACTGACCGCCCACGTCGTGCTGCCGCGCCTTGCCTACGGGTTGCACAACCCGGCCGTCGCGCAACTCGGCGCGCGACTCCGTGCGCTGCACTACGCCGCGCCGTACGGCGCGACTTTCGACGGGCGGCTGCTCGACGCGGTCTACGCCTTTCAGAAGGTGCAGGGGCTCCCGCGGACGGGCGTCGTCGATGCCCGCTTCTGGCAGGCGCTCGCGCGCGCACGAACGCCGATCCCGCGCTACGCGCAGCCGGCCGCCCACCTCGAGGTGAACAAGGGCCGCCAGGTGCTCTACGTCGTGCACCACGGCGCCGTCACGCTCACCGTTCCGATCTCGACCGCGGGGACAGCCGGTGCCTTCACCCCGGTCGGCCGGTTCTCCGTCTACCGAAAGATCGGCGGCTTCGACCCAAGCCCGCTCGGAACCCTCTACGACCCGATGTACTTCACGGGTGGCTATGCGATCCACGGCAATCCCTCCGTCCCGCCGTACCCGGCGAGCCATGGCTGCGTCCGTGTTCCGATGTGGCTCGCGCCGGTGCTGTACGCACGGACGCCGTACGGTCAGACGGTCTACGTCTACTAGCGTCGCCGGCCTCGCGGTCGCGCTCCTCGTCTCCGCCTGCGGAGCCACTCCGCACGCCGTTCCCTATACGGACCTCACACGAAAGGCAGGAGACCTCGAGTTCAACCGGATCACGGTCGACCACGCCGAGACGCAGGACGAGCTGCTCAAGACGATCGAGCGGAACAACCCGGGCCGGAAGATCCACGTGCCGGCGATCGACTTCGCACGACAAACCGCCTTTCTCGTTGCGACAGGCCCGCGGTCGAGCACGGGCTACGAGCTCCGCGTCGTTCGCGTCGAGGACACGGGCGGCGCGACGCTGGTCGTCATCCGCGAGCAGACTCCCTCGCTTGGAGATCCGGTCGAGGCCCGCGTGACGTATCCATTCCGCCTGCTCGCGCTGCCGCGCAGCGACAAACCCGTCAAGCTGAAGTGGCTCGGACGCCCGTGAACGACGACCCGCTCATCCGCCAGCTCCGCCAGCAGATCTCCGACACTGACCGGTCGCTGGTCGACGCGTTCAACACGCGCCTGCGGATCGTGGCGCGGCTCAAGGAGTACAAGGAGTCGCGTGGCATCGACTTCCTCGACCCCGAGCGCGAGGAATGGATGCTCCAGTACCTGCAACGCGCGAACCGGGGCCCTCTGTCACGCCAAGGACTGCAGGAGCTGTTCGAAGAGATCCTCGACCTCACGAAGCGCGAGGTCGGGCGCGGCGAAGACGCCTAGGCGTCCTCTTCTGGCTCGACGGCGAACTGGTCCGGCGACACCTCGTCGAGGAAGCGCTTGAACTCGGAGACCTTCGACTCGATCTCCTCCTCCGTGACCTCCTCGCCCTCGAACTCGATCGCGGACTCCTCGATCACGTCGTCGGCTGCAAAGATCGGCGCCTCAGCGCGAATGGCCAGCGCGATCGCGTCGGACGGCCGAGAGTCGACTTCGATCTCCGAGCCGTCGAGCTGCACCGTGATCTGCGCATAGAACGTGTTCTCGCGCAACTCCGTCACCGTGATACGCGTGACCTGCGCACCGAGTTGGTCGAGCATGTCCGTGACGAGGTCGTGCGTCATCGGCCGTGGCGTCGATGCGCTCTGCAGCTTCATGAGGATGGCAGCCGCTTCAGGGTGGCCGATCCAGATCGGAAGAAACTTGTTTCCCTCGGCCGTCTTCAGGAGCACTATCGGCTGCTTGCCGACCAGATCGAAGCTCACGCCGTAGATCTGCATCTCCTGCATGTCTTGTTCTGATGGTAGCTCAGGGGTCGCGAGGCGAAACCTCGTCCATCGGCGCGGAAATCTGCTCTCCCGTCTCCGGATCCTCGAGCTCGACGCGCCGATCGGGCACGCCCATGGGGTCGAGCCCACGCAGCACATAGGCCTGCTCCTGATAGGTGACGAGATCTCCGATTTCCATAACCGCGAAGGCAGACGCCATATGTGCCATCGGCGCAACCGGTGCGGCCGGAATCCCCTGAGCGAGCGAAAGAAGTTAAGAGTTTTCTTTGAGACGCCACTCCGCGACGTCTCGGATGCTCACGATTCCCACCGCGCGCTCGCCGGCGACGACCGGGATGTGACGAAAACCGCGTTCGATCATCGTCGCGCCTGCCTCGGCGACCGACATGTCTTCGGTCATCGTCACGGGGTCGGGCGTCATCCACTCGCGCACGCGGGCCTCGCTCGAATGCACCCTCCCGGCGACCGCGCGCATGAGGTCGCGCTCGGTGAAGATCCCGATCATCCGGCCGAAGTCGGAGACAACAACGGCGCCTACCCCGAGCTTCGTCATCTTCTCGGCCGCCTCGCCGATCGTGTCGGAGGGCTCGACCGTGAGGACGTCCTTCGTCATGACCTCTCCGAGCGTCGGCATGGGCGCGAGCATAACGGCGCCCTGGCAAGGCCGCACCGAAACGGAGACACTTCAGCGGGATGCCGACGTCCTTCGCTGCAGTTGGCGACGTCATGGTCGACGTGCTGTGCGAAGCGCCGCCAGAGCAGGGCGGCCGCGTTCACGCCGGTGTGACGATCCGTGCCGGCGGCTCCGCCGTGAACGCAGCGGCGGCCGCGGCTCGGGCGGGAGCCGCCACGCTGGTGATCGGTCGCATCGGGGACGACACGGCCGGAGGGCTCGTCCTCGCGGAGCTCGAGGAGCTCGGGGTAGGCGCGCTTCTGGCGCGCGACGCCCAGCTCCAGACCGGCGCGGCAGTGGTGTTCGCGAACGCCGGCGGCTCGCGGAGCGTCGTCGCGTCTCGCGGAGCGAATGCGGGATTGTCGGTCGACGACGTCCCCGCGACGATCGAGGCCGATGTCTTGCTCGTCTCCGGGTTCGCGCTGTTCCAGAGCGGATCGTCCGACGCTGCCTCGGCCGCAATCGACCGATCGACGGGCGGCCTTCTCGGAATCGATCTGGGAGCGCCGCGCCTCGCAGACGCGGCCCGCGATTTTCGGCTCCCCGGAGCGGACCGAACGACAGTCCTCTTCGCGACGGCAGAAGAGGCGCAGGCGCTGACCGGCGCCGAGGCAGAGGAGGCCGCACGCAAGCTCGCTGCGAGCTACACGATCGCCTGCGTGAAGCTCGGTGCGGAAGGAGCGCTGGCCGCATCGGGCGATCAGCTGTTGCGGCGTCGGCTCGAGCAGGTCGAGCGACGCTCCCCGTTCGGCGCCGGCGATGCGTTCGCCGCAGTGTTTCTCATCGAGCTGGCCCGAGGCACTCCGCTCGGCGCGGCGCTCGAACGCGCCTGCGCGGCAGGTGCCGAGGCTGCTGCTTCCTAGCCGCCGCTCCAGGGAAGCTCGTCCCACCGCTCCGGCCGCTCGTGCTTCCACGGCCCGAACGTGCCGGGTGGAAACGACGTCGTGTCTTCGTCGGCGCCGGCGCCGTGTTTCAGAGCAAGGTCGTCTCGCGGACTGACCCTGACCGACCCTTCGGTTCGATTCCCTGCTGCAAGGAGCGCGCACGGCCCCTCACCCGAGCCGACGAACGTGTGGGCGACTCCCGGAGGACAGCGCACGACATCCCACGCACGAAGCTGCCGCTCCTCGCCCTCGATCACGAGAATGCACTCTCCGGCGAGGAGCATGAAGTCCTCCTGCTCTTCGCTCTCGCTGTGGTAGAGGCTGTTCGGCTGGCCGGGGCCGAAGACGCGGAGCGTGAAGCCCGCCAGGTCGAACGTCACGTCCTCCAGGTCGGGTCGCTGCCGCAACACGAAGTCGTCGGACTCGAAGATGCAGACCCCGCCGAAGCGGTCGTTGTTCAGCCAGGCCGCGTCCCGCGCATTGACGACGAACCAGCCGGGGGTGACCGGCGCGAGTCCCGAGCCGACGTCTTCCAGACGAGCTTCCGGCGACACGCCGTGAGCGTAACTGTGAAGGAGAGACAGGGGACCTGCTGGGGGAACCTTCCGGTTCCCCCAGACCCCTTCCACCGGTCCGCTTTCGCGGACAATCGCTTCGCTTCGCTCCGCGATGGGCGATCGTGGATTCGAACCACGGACCTCCGCCTTATCAGAGCGGCGCTCTAACCAACTGAGCTAATCGCCCGGCGGCGGTCAGTCTAGCCGCGTCAGTGCAGAACACGGGTGCGCGCGAGGTACTCCTCGACCGCGAGCAGGAACGTGTTGTCCTCGGCGAGCTCGCGCAGCGTTCCCTTCGTCTCGTCGTCGAGATCCTCGTCGTGCGCGAGCTCCGTCAAGAAGCTCCCCATGTGTCCGCCGCGCGAGAGCGCAGCCATGCGGAGGAAGATCCGCCTCGCCTCGTCGTCCTGCGAGATGGCCTCGAGCGATTCCATGTCCTTGAGCCACGGTCCGAGCATGCAGGGGTTCAACGCCCCGCACCGTCAGGCGGTTACGGCCCCCGGGTGTGACTCTCTACTTCGCCGCGCGCTCGAGCGCCTCGACGAGCTCCTCGAGCTCGGTCTCGTCGGCGAAGGAAATCTCCAGGCGGTTGGCGGCGACACGGCTGGAGAAGCCGGTGATGCGGTCGGCCGCGGTCTTCGCCCGCGCCACGAGCGCAGGGTCGAGCTTCGTCGTCTGCTTCCGCTGCTTCGTCTTCGCGCCGGCCCAGCGCGCGGCGCGTTCTGCAGCGCGAACGGACATGCCTTTGCGGACGATCGTCCGTGCAAGCGCGCGTCGTCCCTCATGGTCCGGAACGGCGAGGACGGCACGGGCGTGCCCCTCGCTCAGCTGGCCACGCTCGACCATCTTCAGCACGTCCTCGGGGAGCTCGAGCAGGCGCACGCGATTCGAGACAGCGGGCTTCGACTTCCCGACACGGTCGGCCAACTCCCCGAGTGACAGCCCGAACTCGTCGAGGACGACCGCGAATGCGCGCGCCTCCTCGACCGGCGACAGGTCCTCGCGCGCCACGTTCTCCACCAGCCCGAGGAGAAGCGTGTCGCGATCGTCGGTCTCGCGGACGACTGCCGGCACCGTCGCGAGCTTGGCGTCGCGCGCGGCACGCCAGCGGCGCTCTCCGGCGATAAGCTCGTAGCCACCGGCCGCCCGCGGGCGTACGAGAACGGGCTGGACAACACCCTGCGATCGCACCGACTCGGCGAGGCCGGCGCCCGCCTCGGCGTCGAACTTGCGGCGCGGCTGACGCGGGTTCGGGTGGATGGCGTCGACGGGCAGCTCGGCGAGCTCGGTGTTCGTCGCGCCGCCCAGCAGAACTTCGAGGCCGCGTCCGAGACCGCGGCGCCCACTTTCAGGCGCGCTCGACAAGCTCCATCGCCACCTTCCAGTAGGCGTCGGCACCGCGCGAGCGGCGGTCGTACGCAATCGCCGGCAGCCCATGGCTCGGCGCCTCGGCGAGGCGCACCGAGCGGGGCACCGTCGCTGTGAAGACGAGGTCGCCGAAGTGCTTCCGCACCTCGGCCTCGACATCGGCCGAGAGCCGCGTGCGCCCGTCGACCATGGTGAGCAGCACGCCCCCGACGGCGAGCCGCGGGTTGAGCCGTGACTTGACGAGGTTGATCGACTGCACGAGCTGCGAAAGCCCCTCGAGGGCGTAGTACTCGGCCTGGACCGGGATGAGGACGCGATCTGCCGCCGCGAGCGCATTCACTGTCAGCGGCCCGAACGACGGCGGGCAATCGAGGAACACGAACGAGTATTGCTCCGCTCCAGACGCAAGCGCCTGGCGAAGGTACGTCTCGCCGTCGCTGTGGCGCGTGAGCTCCACCGTCGCGCCGGCGAGCTCCGGCTTCGACGGAATCAGGTGCAGGTTGGGGAACCGCGTCGGCTTCGCCAACTCCCGTAACGGCGCGCCGTCGAGCAGGTCGTACGTCGACGTCCCGTTCGCGTGCTCACCGAGGCCGGAGGTCGCGTTTGCCTGCGGATCGAGGTCGACGACGAGCGCCCGCTCGCCGGCCTCCGCGAGGCAGGCGGCAAGGTTGATCGCGGTCGTCGTCTTGCCGACGCCGCCCTTTTGATTCGCGATCGCGTACACCTTCGCCACAACGCCAGCGTACTCAGGCCAACGGACGCTTCCGCGCGACTCCGACACGCCTCGGAAAGCCCTCCGGAGTGGGTCCGAGCTTCCGCAGGACGAGCAGGCCGTGCTCGTCACCGGCGAGCTCCGAGGCGATGCGCTCGGCGACGCGACCCACACGCTGGACGTCGGCGGACGGGCCCACCCACAGCACCACCGCGCCACCCGGTCGCACCAGTGGCAGGCACCACTCCGCCGCGACGTGTGGAGGCGCAAGCGCCTTCGCGACCGCAACCCCGAAGGCGTCCGTCTCCTGCTCCTCCGCTCGTCCTTCCACGACCGCCGCGTTCGACGGCGCCCACCGGCGCAGGAAGTCGCACTTGCGACCTGTCGCTTCGAGGAGCGTCACTTGCCGCCCGGGCAGTGAGACGGCGAGCGGAATCCCCGGCACTCCTCCGCCGGAGCCCACGTCGACGATCGAGCCCTCGAGCTCCGCGACGACGGCGGCGCCGCGCAGCGAGTCGTCGAGCAACGCACGCCGTGCCTCCTCGAGATCGGAGATCGCCGTCAGGCCGGGGGTCGCGACGAGGGCTTCGAGCCAGCGGCGAAGCCGCTCGTCCGCGTCAGCGGACCGGTCGAAGAGGTCTCGGGGAACCGGGCGGTTCCCCCAGCTCGACTCGCTCACACTGGTTTCACGACGACGAACCGGTTGGGCTCGGTGCCCTCGCTCGTCGTCTCGACGCCCTCGAAGTCCTTCAGGCGCACGTGAACCACCTTGCGCTCGATTGCAGTCATCGGATCGAGCTCGATCGGCTCGCCCACCGCAAGCGCGCGTTCCGCCGACCGGATCGCGAGCGACTCCAGCGAGACGCGTCGGCGCGCGCGGTAACCAGCCGCGTCGACCACCACTTCCTTCCGGTCCTCGGGATGTCGCCGGTACATCACCGCGTTCGCGAGGTACTGGACCGCATCGATGGTCTGCCCGTGCCGTCCGATCAGCATGCCGAGGTCCGGCCCCGTGCAGGCGAGCGTGATCGTCTCCTCGTCCTCCTCGACCTGAACCGAGCCCGTCACCCCGATCCCCTCGACGATGCGCTCGATCAAGTCGCGAGCCTCGCCCGCCAGTTCGCTCTCGTCCTCGCGGGGAGCAACCGGTTCGGGCGGCTCCGCCGAGACGATCGCGATCACCTGGGCCGGCGCGTAGCCGACGCCGAGCAGGCCGCGCTCGCCCTCCGTGACGACCTGGAAGCGGACGCTCGACTTGTCGAGCCCCGGGAGGCGCTTCTCGAGTTCCCGCAGGGCCGCCCACTTGGCCTCGCCGACGGTCTCGCCGCTTGCCTCGACCTGGATGTCGCTCAGCGGCGGGCCTTCTTCCGCTTGACCCGGCGCGGGGGCGCGGTGGACTTGGGCTTGGGTTGCGCCTCGGCCGCCTCGGCCGCCTCTTCACGCTCTTCCTTGGGAGGCGTTCGCGACGAGCGGCGCGGGCCGGGGGCCGGCGGCGCCACCTTGGGTATCAGCCGCCGTGTGATCAGCCCTTGCCCGACCGTCCAGAGGTTCGTGGTCATCCAGTAGAGGACGAGGCCGACCGGGAAGTGGATGATGAACGGGATGAATGCGAACGGAAGGATCATCATCAGCACCCGCTGCGACTGCTGCATCGTCCCGGACATGAAGTACGTCGAGGACAGCTGGCTCGCGACGTAGACAGCGATGAGCAGCCAACCCGACCAATGCTCGCTCGCCTTGTCGGCGATGCTCGGAACGAAGTGCAGCCACGAGAGATCGCCTGGAGGCGGGTTCTTCGCGAACGTCCGCAGCGTGTAGAAGAGGCCGATGAACACCGGGATCTGCGCCACGAGCGGCAGACACGACGACGCCGGGTTGATGTTCTTCTCCTTGTAGAACTTCATCAGCTCTTCGTTGAGCTTCTGGCGGTCGCCCTTGTACTTCCGCTGGATCTCCTTCATCTGCGGCGCGTACGCCTGCATGTTCTGCATCGAGTGGATCTGCTTCACCGTCAGCGGGACGAGCAGGATCCGGACGATGATCGTGAGCCCGACGATCGCCCACGCCCACGGCAGGCCGATCGAGTGGAGCGCGTCGAGGACGTTGCGAAGCAGGTCCTCGAGCGGCGTCAGGATGCTCGCGACGATCATCGGAACACCTTCTGGTCGCGCGCGTGGTCGACGCCGCCCCGGCTCCAGGGATTGCACCGGAGCAGCCGCCAGGTTGCGAGGACGAGCCCCTTGAAGAGCCCGAACTCCTTGAAGGCGTCAATCGCGTACTGCGAGCATGACGGGTGGTACTTGCAGTGTCCGGCACCGAGGAGCGGGCCGATGGTCACACGGTAGACCCAGACGGCGGCGACACCCGCGTAGCGCATCAGGCGGCGGCCTTCTGGAGGACCTCGTCGACCCGTGCTCCAAGCCAGTCGAACCCGTTCGCCTGGACGGCCTCCGACAGGCCGGGCTTCGCGATCAGGACGTAGTCACGGCCGGATGGCACCTGCTCGATCCGGGCGCCCCAGATCTCTCGCAGCTGGCGCTTGATCTTGTTCCGGGCGACGGCGTTCCCGGTCGACTTCGGCACCGCGAGGCCCAGGCGGGGCTCGGGCTCGTCTCCGTCGCGCTCGAACCAGTAGAGAACGAGGAACCGAGTGGAGATCGACCGGCCTTGCCGGTAGACAGCATCGAAGTCTCGCGAGCGAGAGAGGCGGTGCCGGCGCTGCACGGAGGTTGACTCTACGCGGAGAGGCGCTTCCGGCCCCGGGCGCGGCGGCGCTTCAGGATCGCGCGGCCACCACGCGTCGACATGCGGGCACGAAAGCCGTGTCGACGCTTACGCCGGCGCACGTTGGGCTGGTAAGTCCGTTTCACGAGGTCGAAGAGGGTGGAAATTGCCCCAAAGAGGAGCCGTGGAGCGGCCAGTATAGATGAGCGTTGGTACACAGAGTTGTCCACAGCCGGGGAGCGGGGAAGTGCCTCCAAATGTGACTGACGGTCACGCTTCCTCCACAGGTGTGGAGAGCCGTGTGGAGTTGTGAAAATTCCTGCAAAACCGTGGTTTTTCATCCCCAGTTTCCACCCGTTGTAGGCCCCTGGGGACGCTGCTATGCTCGCCGCTCCCCCAAGCCGGAGAGGAGTGGTACCGCGGCGTGGATCGCCCAATTGAGCTGACTGCGGAAAGCTTGTGGAACGAGGTTGCCGGTCGGCTCAAGGGGGCCCTCAACGAGACCACGTACCGGACGTGGTTCGCCGAAGCTGAGGGGGCGGAGCTGTCGGACGACGCATTCCTCCTCGGCGTCCCCAACGACTTCACGCGCGAGTGGATCGAGGGGCACTTCCTCGGCCTGATCGGCGCGGCCGTGCGGGACGTGACCGGCCAGGAACGCCGGGTCGCCCTCACAGTGACGGAACGGGTGCCCGCGGACATGCCGGCGCCGGCAGAGGTGCCGAAGCGGACGGGCGCAGGTGCTGCCGACACCGGGATGAACCCGAAGTACACGTTCGACCTCTTCGTCATCGGGTCGTCGAACCGGTTCGCGCACGCGGCGGCTCTCGCCGTGGCCGAGGCTCCGGCGCAGGCCTACAACCCCCTCTTCATCTACGGCGGGACAGGTCTGGGCAAGACCCACCTCATGCAGGCGATCGCGCAGTACGTCGGCGAGCACTCGAGTGACCTCTCGGTGCGTTACGTCACGAGCGAGACCTTCATGAACGACTTCATCAACTCGCTCCGCGACAAGCGGATCGAGGGCTTCAAGCAGCGGTACCGGACGTACGACCTGTTGCTCGTCGACGACGTTCAGTTCTTCGAGCACAAGGAGCGGATCCAGGAGGAGTTCTTCCACACCTTCAACTCGCTCTACGAGGCCGGCTCCCAGATCGTCATGTCCTCGGACCGGCCGCCGCGCGAGATCGCCACGCTTGAGGAGCGGCTTCGGTCTCGCTTCGAGTGGGGGCTGATCACCGACGTGCAGCCTCCCGACCTCGAGACGCGCATCGCGATCCTTCGGAAGAAGGTGAAGACCGACGGCATCCACGTCCCCGACCCCCAGGTGCTGTCCTTCATCGCCTCCCGGATCTCGACGAACATCCGCGAGCTCGAAGGGGCGCTGACGAGGGTCGTGGCGTTCTCGTCGCTCACAGGCCGCTCGCTCTCCGTCGAGCTGGCCGAGGACGTCCTCAAAGACGTCTTCCCTCAGGGCGAGGCCGCGGAGGTCTCCATCAAGCGCATCCAGGAGCTCGTGTCCGAACGCTTCCAGCTGACGATGGACGAGCTCTGCGGGGACAGGCGTTCCCAGAACATCGTCTACCCGCGACAGGTGGCCATGTACCTCTCACGCGAGCTGACCGACTCCTCGCTGCCCAAGATCGGGAAGGAGTTCGGCGGCCGCGACCACACCACCGTCATCCATGCGACCTCCAAGATCGCCCGTCTCATCCGTGAGGACAGATCTGTCTACAACCTTGTGCAGGAATTGACCGCACGTGTGAAACAGGTCCGGTAGGGGCCGAACCCTGTTGAAGCACCAGATCTCTCCACCATCTGCTTCCCCTGCGAGAATGGCTCAACCAGGGGATCGGTGGCCGTCCTCCACGGTGTTCACACCCCCTATCACTACAACGAGGTTTTTTAAATGATTGAAAGCAACACCATGGTAGGGACGGGGATGAAGATCGTGTGCCAGCGAGACGAGCTCTCGCAGAAGCTCGGGGTCGTCGCCCGTGCGGTGTCGACACGCGCAAGCGTGCAGATCCTTTCCGGCGTCCTGCTTCGCGCCGAAGCCGGCCACCTGCACCTTTCCGCGACGGACATGGAGCTCTCGCTTCGCTCGTCGGTCGAGGCGCAGGTCGAGGGCGAAGGCGCAGTGGTCGTGCCGGGCCGGCTCCTCGTCGAGCTGGTCCGGCTCTTGCCCGAGAGCGAGGTGACGATCGAGCACCGCGCCGAGGAGAGCGTCTTGCACGTGACCTCGGGCGCCTCGAGCGCGACGCTGCACACGTATGCCGCGGAGGACTTCCCGCGCCTGCCTGACCTCGACACCGTCGGAACGTTCACGGTAGGCCGCACGTCGTTGCTCGACACGGTGTCGCGCGTTGCGCGCTCCGCGTCGCGTGATGAGTCGCGGCCCGTGCTGACCGGGATCCTCGTCCGCTTCGAAGCCGGCAAGCTCGTGATGGCCGCAACCGACTCGTATCGCCTGTCGGTGAAGGAGACGGACCTCGAAGGCGAGATTCCCGACCTCGAGGCGATCATCCCGGCGAGAGCTCTCGGTGAGCTGGCGCGCATTGCGCAGGCCGGCGACACGATTGAGCTCGGCGTGCACGAGAACCAGGTCGTGTTCGCGGCCGACGACGTGTGGCTGACGACGCGGCGGATCGATGGTCAGTTCCCGAACTACAAGCAACTACTGCCGGAGGCGTTCGAGCACGACGTCACGCTGCCGCGGGGCGAGCTCCTCGACGTGGTTCGCCGCGTCGGCGTCATGGTGCAGCGCACGTCACCGATCCAGCTTCGCTTCGCGGAAGGCCAGCTCACCGTCTTCGCCCGAACGCAGGACGTCGGCGAATCGAAGGAGTCGCTGCCCGTCCAGTTCTCGGGTGAGGCGCTCGAGATCGGGTTCAACGCCGAGTTCCTGCGCGAGGGCATCGAGTCGATCGCCGCGGACGAGATACAGCTACGGCTGATCTCACCGCTGCGGCCGGCCGTGATTGAGGGCGGCGAGGACGATCCGACGTACCTGATCATGCCGATCCGGCTACCGGGGTAAGTGATGCGTGCGATCTACGACGCCTTCTTCCGGGTAGCCGGAGTCTGATCGTCACCGCGGTTTCGCTGCGCAACATCCGCTCGTACGCTCGCCTCGATCTCGAGCTCCCGGAGGGACTCGTCCTTGCGGTGGGGCCGAACGGCGCCGGCAAGACGAACCTGCTGGAGTCACTCCACGTCGGCACGCAGGGGTTCTCCCCGCGGACACGGTCCGACGCGCAGCTGATCCGGTTCGGCTCGGATGCCGGCCGTATCGCGTTGCGCGGCGAACGCGGTGACGCCCCGATCGAGCTCGAGGTGATCGTGCGTGTGGGCGAGGGGAAGACAGCGGCGATGAACGGCGCCCCGCTTCGCGCTGCGGAGCAGCTCCGTGCAGAGGTGTCGACGCTTGTGTTCACCCCCGACCGCCTCGCGGTCGTGAAGGGCGGCCCTGCCGTTCGGCGAGCGTATTTCGACCGCTCCGTCGCGCGTATCTCGCCGGCCCGCGCGTCGATCGCCTCCGAGTACGGCGCTGCCCTGGCTCAGCGGAACGCCTCGTTGCGACGCACCGCTGCCGGCTTCTCGTCACGCGACGCGATCGTCCCGTGGACGGACCAGGTCGCCGCCCTCGGCCGGCAGCTCGTGGAGGCGCGGCACGAGCTGGTCTCGTCGCTCGCTCCCGGCTTCGCGGAGCGGGCGGAAGAGCTCGGCCTTCCGCAGGCGCGGATGACCTACGAGGGCGATCCGCCGACGACCGAGGCTCTGGACGCGCGGCTGGAGCGCGACCTCGACCGTGGGGCGACGGGGCTGGGACCACACCTCGACGACGTTGCGCTGACGAGCGGCCCGCGCGACCTGCGGAGCTTCGGCTCGCAGGGCGAGCAACGGCTGACCGTGCTCGCACTCTTGCTCGCCGAGGCGGAGCTGATCACGACGCGCCGCAGGATTCCGCCGCTGCTGCTTCTCGACGATGTCCTGTCGGAGCTGGATCCCGACCGTCGCAGAATCCTCGCCGAGCGCGTCGCTCTGGGCGGTCAGACGTTCGTGACCGCGACGCAGGCGTCGTCGCTCCCGCTCGAGCCGGCGCTCCTGCTCGAGGTCTCGCCGGGGGCCGTGAGGGCGGCATGATCGACCGGGTGAGCGATGCGGTCGCGCGTGAGCTCGGGCGGTTCGGCCCGACGACGGGCATCGCGCGCTTCGTCGAGTCGTGGCCGGAAGCCGTCGGCACGGAGATCGCTCGGAACGCCTGGCCCGCGCGGATCGCGCGCGACGGGACGCTGCACGTGAACACGAAGGACTCCATCTGGGCGTTCGAGCTGACGAGCCGTGCCGAGGAGATCAGGTCGCGGTTGGGCGCGTCGCCTCCGCCTCGCCTGGCGTTCGCAGCAGGGCCGCTACCGGAGCCGGATCCGCCGACGGCAGAGAAGCAGAGGCCGCCTTCGCTACCCTCGCCCGAGCACCGCGCGAGAGCCGAGTCACTCTCTCGAGGGATTCGTGACCCGGACCTTCGCAGAGTGGTGACGAAAGCGGCTGCGGCAAGCCTTTCGAGGGCAGATAACGACCGCTCGTTCTGGTAGAATTCGGAGTGCCCGCAAAGGCGTAATTTGCAGGGCTTTTTTCATGGCTGAAACCACTTATACCGCCAAGGACATCACTGTCCTCGAAGGGCTCGAGCCGGTCCGGTTGCGACCGGGCATGTACATCGGCTCGACGGGCGCCCGCGGGCTCCATCACCTCGTCTACGAGGTGATCGACAACAGCGTCGACGAGGCTCTCGCGGGACGTAACGACAAGATCGAAGTGACCCTGCATCCCGACAACTCGGTGACCGTCCGTGACTACGGCTCCGGGATTCCGGTCGACCTCATGGAGGAGCAGGGAACGTCGGCGCTGACCGTCGTTCTGACGAAGCTTCATGCCGGCGGCAAGTTCGGCGGCGAGGATGCCGCGTACAAGGTCTCCGGGGGGCTGCACGGCGTCGGCGTGTCGGTTGTGAACGCGTTGTCGGAGTGGCTCGTGGCCGAGGTGCGACGGGACGGAAAGGTCTATCGCCAGGAATTCACACGCGGCGCTCCCAACGGCGACGTGGAAGTCGTCGGCGAGGCGGAGAAGGGTGACACCGGGACGACCATCTCCTTCCTTCCCGACCCGGAGATCTTCGACGAGGTCGAGTACTCCGAATCCACGCTCCAGCAGCGGATGCGCGAGACCGCCTTCCTCACCCGCGGCCTTCGAATTGTGCTGACCGACGAACGCGCAGGCGGCGAGACGATCGAGTTTCACTACGAGGGTGGAATCAGGGACTTCGTCGCGCACGTGAACTCGACGAAAGACGGAATCCACAAGCGGATCGTCTACTTCGAAGGCGAGAACGAGCAGGGCAACATCGAGGTGGCGATGCAGTGGAACGCGTCGTACCAGGAGTCGGTCTTCACGTTCGCCAACAACATCAACACGCACGAGGGTGGCTCGCACCTCTCGGGCTTCAACGCCGCGCTGACCCGAACGCTCAACAAGGTCGCGCGCGACATGAGCCTGCTGAAGGAGAAAGAGGACAACCTCGAAGGGGAGGACGTCCGGGAGGGCCTTGCCGCCGTCCTGTCAGTGAAGCTTCAGGACCCGCAGTTCGAGGGGCAGACGAAGACGAAGCTCGGCAACCCGTGGGTGCGTGGCTTCGTCGAGTCGACGGTGAACTCGAAGCTCTCGGAGTTTCTCGAGGAGAACCCGACCGATGCGAAGCAGATCATCCAGAAGGCGATCTCCGCTGCCCGTGCGCGCCAGGCCGCCCGCAAGGCGCGTGACCTGACTCGCAGAAAGGGCGCGTTCGGGGGCGAGATCGCGAAGAAGTTCGCGGACTGCCAGGTGCGCGACCCGGAGCTGGCCGAGATGTTCATCGTCGAGGGGAACTCTGCGGGCGGCGCCGCGAAGGACGCCCGCGACAAGTCGAATCAGGCGATCCTGCCGCTCCGCGGGAAGATCATCAACTCCGAGAAGAATCGGATCGACAAGGTGTTGTCCAATACGGAGGTGCAGCTTCTCGTCCAGGTGATCGGCACCGGCATCGGCGAGGAGTTCGACATCGCCAAGCTCCGCTACCACCGGATCATCGTCATGACGGACGCCGACGTGGACGGCGCACACATCCGCACGCTCGTGCTGACGTTCCTGTACCGGCACATGCCGGAGCTCTTCGAGCGAGGCCATATCTATATTGCTGTCCCGCCGCTCTATCTCGCGAGGCTCGGCAACCAGCAGAACTACCTCGAGAAGGACTCCCAGTTGGAGGACCTTCTCGTCCGCGAGCGCTTCGCAGACCTCGAGATCCTCGCGCGCGGAGGCGAGCCGGTGAAGCTCACGGAGGCCCGGTACAGCCGCTTCATCCGCACCCTGACGGAGTACCTCGGTTGGTCGGCGCGACTGAAGTCCGATTTCGGCCCGCAGGCCGCGGACTTCGTTCTCTCGCACCGGCTGGTCGAGTCCGACGCCGCCTCGCCGGCGGATGCGGTTGCCGTGATCGGGAGCGCGGAGCCGAACGGATACAGGCTCGAGCCCGAGGCCGGAGACGACGGCCTGCGTGTGCGGGTCGTCGAGCTCGAGACGAGCGCAATGCAGAACATCGTCGTTCCCAGCGAGCTTCTCGTCTCGCCGATCTACGACCGTGTTCGCAAGACCTACACCCGGCTCGCGGAGATCGTCGGGGGGCTGCCGCCGTTCTCGCTCACGTACGGAAAGCAATCGGCCACGGCGCTGACGTTCGAGGAGCTTCGTAGCGCGTCGCTCACGCTGGCGAAGAGCGGCATCCAGATCACGAGGTTCAAGGGACTGAGCGAGATGAACGCGCCCGAGCTCTGGGCGACGACGATGGATCCGAACCGTCGCATGCTCGTTCGGGTCGACGTCGAGGATGCAGCGGCTGCGGACCTCTGGTTCTCGAGGTTGATGGGCGACGAGGTCGAGCCGCGTCGACTGTTCATCGAGCAGAACGCGCTCGAGGTCAAGAACCTGGATGTGTAGAACCCGATGTCCGAGCTGAACGAGCCACTCGGCACGGGCCGAGTCGAGACGCGCGAGCTCGACCAGGAGGTTCGCACCAGCTTCCTCGATTACGCGATGAGCGTGATCGTCAGTCGGGCCCTACCGGACGTCCGAGACGGGCTCAAGCCGGTTCACCGGCGCGTCCTCTACGCAATGCACGAGGCGGGCCTTCAGCCGAACCGGCCGACCCGGAAGTCCGCGCGCGTCGTAGGCGATGTCATGGGGAACTACCACCCGCACGGCGACTCTGCGATCTACGACGCGCTCGTCCGTCTCGCGCAGCCGTTCTCGATGCGGTATCCGCTGATCGAGGGCCAGGGGTACTTCGGCTCCGTCGACGGCGATCCGGCAGGCGCCATGCGGTACACGGAGTGCCGCCTCTCGCGAATTTCGACGGAGATGCTCCGGGACATCGACGCCGACACCGTCGACTTCATCCCGAACTACGACGAATCCCGGCGTGAGCCTTCTGTCCTCCCGGCGAGGTTCCCGAACCTCCTCGTCAACGGCTCGTCGGGCATCGCGGTCGGCATGGCGACGAACATTCCACCGCACAACCTCACCGAGGTCGTCAGCGGGATCGTGGCGATGATCGACGACCCGGTGATCGACGTCGAGCGCCTCGCGCAGCACGTCAAGGGACCCGACTTCCCGACCGGTGGGTCCATCGTCGGCCGCAGCGGCATCCGGGACGCATACCGCTCGGGCCGCGGCCGGATCACGGTTCGAGGGCGCGCGCACATCGAGCAGCTCCGTGGCGGCAAGAGCGCGATCATCATCACCGAGCTCCCGTACGGTGTTCGCAAGGCGGGCGAAGGCGGTGTCATCGACAAGATCGCCGACCTCGTCAAGGCGGGGACGCTGACCGAGGTGCCGATGTCGGACGATGCGCTGCAGGACCACTCCGACAAGGAAGGCATGCGCATCTACGTCGAGCTGAAGCGCGAGGCTGTCCCGCAGGTGGCGCTGAACAAGCTCTTCAAGCTCACGCCGCTCCAGACGACCTTCGGCTACAACGGAGTGGCGCTCGTCGACGGCGTCCCGAAGACGCTTTCCCTGCTGGAGATGATCCGGCATTACCTCGACTACCAGCGCGAGGTCGTCACGCGGCGGTCGAAGTACGAGCTGCGCCAGGCCGAGAAGCGCGCGCACGTTCTCGAGGGCTACCTCAAGGCGCTCGAGAATTTAGACGCCGTCATCGCGCTGATTCGCGAGGCAGCGAATACCGACACGGCCCGCGAAGGCCTGATTGCCACCTTCGACCTCTCGGAGATCCAGGCGCAGGCGATTCTCGACCTGCGGCTGTCGCGTCTGACGAAGCTCGCTCGCGAAGAGATCCAGGGCGAGTTCGACGATCTCCAGGAGCGCATCGCGGAACTGCGGGCGATCCTCGGCGACCCCGCCCGAATCGACGGGGTGATCAAGGAAGAGCTGCTGGAGATCAACGAGATCTACGGGAAGTCGGACGAGCGCCGCACGGAGATCGTGCAGGCCGAGAACGAGCTCGAGCTCGAGGACCTGATCGCGGAGGAGGACATGGTGATCGCGATCACGCGCTCGAACTACATCAAGCGCCTACCGGTGACCGCGTATCGCGAGCAGCGCCGTGGCGGAATCGGCGTCATGGGGATGGACCTCAAGGAGGACGATTACATCGAGCACCTCTTCGTCGCCTCTACCCACGACTACATCCTCTTCTTCACCAACGTCGGCAAGGTCTATCGACTGAAGGTGCACGAGCTGCCGCTTGGTTCACGCCAGTCGAAGGGTCGCGCGATCCAGAACCTCCTGCCGTTCCGGCAGACCGAGCAGGTGCGCGCGGTCGTCCAGACCCGGAACTTCGAGGAGGCCGAGTACCTCACCTTCGCGACGAAGAAGGGGATCGTGAAGAAGACGCGGCTCTCCGCCTACAACACGCCGCTTCGGTCGGACGGGATCATCGCGATCAAGATGCGCGAAGGCGACGAGCTGGTCGGCGTGCGCCACTCCTCCGGCCAGGACGACATCCTGATGGTGTCACGTGCCGGCCAGGCGATCCGCTTCCACGAGACCGACGTCCGCCCGATGGGACGCGACGCCTCTGGCGTGCAGGGCATGCGGCTCCGGAACGACGACGAGGTGATCGCGGTGAACATCGCCCACGACGATGCAGACGTCCTCGTGGTGACCGAGAACGGCTATGGGAAGCGGACCCGCGTGTCGGAGTACCCGATCAAGGGTCGCGGCGGCCTCGGCGTCAAGACCGTGCAGCTCACGGACAAGAAGGGACACCTCGCAGGCGCGCGCGCGGTGCGCGACGGCTACCAGGTCATGCTCATCTCCGACGGCGGCACTGTCATCCGCATGTCGGTCGACGACATCAAGCGCTCCGGCCGTGCGACGCAGGGCGTCATCGTCATGAGGCTCCGCGAGCGCGAGAAGGTCTCGAGCCTCGCGCCCGTCGTCGAGTCGGAAGAGAAGAGTGAGGCCACGAACGGGGATGAAGCTCCGCCGCCTGCGTAAGCCCTCGCCGCAAACCTCCGTAAAGTCGTCCCCCGGGAGAGTGAGATCATGACCTCGGCCCTTCCGGACGACGAAAAGGAGCGGTATACCTTTGAAACAAGGGGTTCCAGCTCACAGGGAGACGAGGAAAACATGGCGGTAAGTCGACAGGACCTGCTCGAGCCGATCGATCTCGCGGAACACCTCGAGAAGGTCGAGCTGTATCTGGGGCAGGTGTGTCAGATCGCCGGGATCTCGAAGATGCAGTTGGACTACTGGACGAACAAGGCCCAGATCCCGACCAAGGGCAAGAAGCAGCGCATCTACGACATCGACGCGCTCGAGACCGTCATGCTCATCAAGCAGGCCAAGGACAAGGGCCTCAACCTCGGCGCGGCGATCGACGCCGCGCGCCGCTTTCGCGAGGACCGGGCTGCGGAAGCCGCTGCTGCACCGGCCCTGCCGGCCGTACCGGTCGCCGAGCCGGCCTAGGAGCCGTCGGCTCGGAGTCGCTCCGCCGCTTCCTCGGGCGGGAGCGTGTTGACGAAGATGCCTGCGCCGAGCTCGAGCCCGGCGAGGACGGTCAACCTCGGCAGCAAGACGAGCCGCCACTCGCCGCCTCCGTGCTCGAGCCAGGCGTTGAGGGGGACCGGCCCTTCGAGGACGCGCAGCCTTCGAACGAGCTCGCCCAGCAGCCGGAGCGCCGGCGGCAGCAGAGGGCTGCGCAGACCGTCAGGCTCCGGATCGGCAGGCGCGATCACCGTCTCGTAGGGGAGGCGGCTGGCCCAGGGGCACAGGGCCACGAGCCCGTCGTGGCCGAGGAAGGCGTCGCCGCGCGGGCGGGCCCGCTCGGGGAGCGGGTCCGGCAGCCACACGAGCTGCGAGTGGGAGTGCGGCCTGCTTGCCCCCGCCTCCCGGCCCTCGTTGACGAGCGCGAAGACGTTGCCCGGTTCGTCATGGGCGCGCCGCTGCCACGCTTCCGCGACGAGGTCGAGTTCCTCGTCCTCGAGCTCCGCGAGCGAGCTCACGTGGCGGCGGCTGTGGACGACCACCTCCTGGCGGTCGAGCGCCGGGTAGAGGTTGGGGACGACGCGAACGGTCCAGTCGCCGCTCTCGGGAAGGACGAGGGTCTGCGGCGGCGTCATGTCCTCGTGGCCCGCGCAGAACGGGCACGCTGCGAGCTCGTCGAGGCTGGGCGGTTCGACGGAGGGAGTCGCGGCGCCGGGACGCTTTGCGCGGCCGGGCGCGATCACGGCCACGCGGCCCGAGTCTGGATCGCGGCGGAGCTCGCCGCTCAGGTCTTGCCGTCGGCCTTGTCGAAGAACGGACGGATGAGGTCGATCGGCGCGGGGAAGATGATCGTCGACGAGTTGGTGGCGCCGATCTCGAGCAGCGTCTGCAGGTACCGCAGCTGGAGGGCGATCGGGTGTGCCTCGATGACGAGTGCGGCGTCCTTCAGGCGCTCGGAGGCCTGGAACTCGCCCTCGGCGTTGATCACCTTGGCGCGCCGCTCGCGCTCTGCTTCGGCCTGTCGCGCCATCGCCCGTTGCATGCCGGCCGGGATCTCGACGTCCTTCACCTCGACGATCGACACCTTGATGCCCCAGGGTGCGGTGGCCTCGTCGATGATGCCCTGCAGGATCGCGTTGATCTTCTCGCGCTCCGAGAGCAACTCGTCGAGCACGTGCTGCCCGAGGACCGAGCGCAGCGTCGTCTGCGCGATCTGCGAGGTCGCGACCATGAAGTTCTCGATCTGCACGATCGCGGCCTTCGGGTCGACGATGCGGAAGTACGCGACCGCGTTCACGCGGACCGGGACGTTGTCCTTCGTGATGACTTCCTGCGGCGGGATGGTGAGGGTGATCGTGCGGAGGTCGACCTTGACCATCCGGTCGACGATCGGAATCAGCAGGAAGAGCCCCGGCCCCTTCGGCTGTGTCAAGAGCCGTCCCAGGCGGAAGATGACCCCGCGCTCGTACTCGCGCGCCACCTTGATCGCCGAGAAGAGGAACAGGACGATCAGGAAGAGGACGACTGCGGCGATGATGAAGGCGGCGTCCATGCGCGGATCCTACGCGCCCTCGGGCCTGACGGTGAGCACGAGCCCGTCGAGCGACTCGACGAGCACCCGTTCACCCGGCCGCAGCTCTTCGCCGTGTGCGGAGCGTGCCTGCCAGAGCTCGCCGTTGACGAACACGTAGCCGTTGTCGCGCATCTCGCCGACGGCTCCGGCGATCCTGCCGGGATCCATTTCCACAGGACTTCGCCGGACCTTCCAGGCTTTGCCGATCGCGATCGCCCATAACGCCCCGAGGCCGAGCGCGAAGCCGATCACGAGCGGTTTCGAGGTCTGATACGGGGAGGGGGCGTTCTGGAACAGCATGATCGACCCGACGGCGAGGCAGATCAGCCCGGCGACGGTGAGCGCGCCGTGACTCGCCACGTAGAGGTCGAGCACGAGCAGCGTCACCGCGAGCAGGATCAGCGCGAGCCCGGCCCAGCTGATGGGCAGCACCGAGAACCCGAAGAGCGCGGTGACGAGCGCGACCGCGCCGAGCGCACCGGGCAGGACGACGCCCGGGTGGAAGATCTCGTACCCGATGCCGGCGATCCCGGCGAGGAAGAGCAGCGAGAGGATGTTCGGGTCGATGAGCGTGTTGAGCAGGCGCGTCAGGAAGCCCGGCTCCGTGTTGTCGATCTGTGCGCCTCCGAGGTGCAGCACGAATCCCTTCGGCTTCGTCTTGTAGCCCTCGAGCTTCTGGAGCAGCGCCGGCAACGTCGGCGCGATCTCGTCGATGACGTTCTGCTCGAGCGCGTCGGATGCCGGCAGGCTCGCGCCGTGGCGCACGGCTTCCTCGGGGAACGTCGTGTCACGGCCGTGGCTCTTCGCCAGCGCGACGACGGACGCCACGGCATCGTTGATCGCCTTGTTGCGGAGGTCCTGCGGCAGGTTCTCGCCTGTACCCGTGATCGGAGTCGACGCGCCGATGTTGGTCTGCGGCGCCATCGCGAGGACGTCGCCCGCCTCGGAAATCCAGAGACCTGCCGATGCGGCTCGTGCTCCGTCGGGTGCGACGTAGACGATCACCGGGATCGGCGACGCGAGCTCCTTCTGGTAGATCTTGCGCATCGACGTCGACAGGCCGCCCGGGGTGTCGAGCACGATCACCGCGGCCGCGTAGCCGTCGTCCTTCGCACGGTCGAGCTGGTGGTTGACCCAGCCCTGCGTGACCGGATTCACCTCGAGGTCGGGTGCAAAGTGGATCGCGAGCACCTTCTTCGTCGCCCCCGAGGCCGGCGAGGCGAGCACCAACACGGCTCCGAGGAGCAAAAGTCCCCGCAAACAGGCGCTCTTCAACTCGTGCAAAGCCTATCAGCGCGGCTTCTTCGCAAAGCGGGCTGTTGACCAAGCTGACGAAAGCTTCCAGAATCGTCTGGCGCAGGCTGCGACCAAGGAGGTTCGGGATGTCATGGAGCCTGAAGGGAAGCTACGTCGAGACGTGCTCGTGCGAGTTGATGTGCCCGTGCAACTTGAGCTTCGACCACGGCGCCACGTACGACTACTGCCGTGTCACGCTCGTGTTCAACATTCACGAGGGAGAGATCGAGGGCACGGAGGTCTCAGGCCTTAAGGTCGCGGCAATCGCGGACACACCGAAGGTCATGACGGAAGGAAACTGGCGGCTCGGCGTGTTCGTCGACGCCGAAGCGACGGATGAGCAGTCCGACTTGCTCGTGAAGGTGTTCACCGGGCAGCTCGGCGGACCGATGGCCGGCTTGGCGCCTCTCGTAGGCGAGGTGCTCGGGGTCGAGAGGGTTGCCATCGACGTCACCGACGACGGTCTGCGCCACAGCGTGCGCATCGGCGACGCGATCGAGTTCGAGATCGAGGACATCGTGCCGTTCGGAGTCGAGACCGGCCGCCCTGTCCGCTTCGACGGCATGTTCCATCCGGCCGGATCGGACTTGACGATGGCGGAGGCCAAGAGCTCGCGCATCGACGCATTCGGTATTCAGTACGAGGGCAAGACCGGTCTTTCGAAGGCCGATTTCGCCTGGGCTGCCTGAGCGCATGTCAGCGCCGGCAGCCACGGGCCTCGGCCCGGCCTTCGAGGCCGTCCGCCTCCGGCTGACGCTCGTCGTCCTGCTCTTCGGGCTCGCCGGACTCAGCTGGTGGTGGACGGTGTACCAGATGCGCGGGATGGACGACGGCCCGTGGACCGCGCTCGGCACGTTCGGATGGTTCCTCGGGATCTGGATCGTGATGATGGCAGCGATGATGTTCCCGTCGGTCTCGCCGACGGTCGCGCTCTATTCGCGCATGGCAAGGGAGCGGGCGCCGCTGGCCCCGCTCGTGTTCGCAGGTGGCTATCTCCTGACCTGGGCTGCCGTGGGAGCCGCCGCGTTCGCGGTCGCGCGAGGGGTCGGCTCTGCCGGTGATGTCTTTGCGTGGGACCGGGCCGGACGCTGGCTGGCGGGCGGGACGCTGCTCGTCGCCGCCGTCTACGAGCTCACGCCCTTGAAGGAAGCGTGCCTCGGCAAGTGCCGCAGTCCCCTCGGGTTGCTGCTCGGCAGCTGGCGCGACGGCCTGTTCGGGGCGCTGCGGATGGGAGCGCGAAACGGCGCGTGGTGCGTGGGATGTTGCTGGGCCCTGATGGCGTCCTTCTTCGCGCTGGGGATCATGAGCCTCGTCTGGATGGCGGTGGTCGCCGGGCTGATCGCCGTCGAGAAGACGTCGCCGTGGCGCCGGCCGGCGGTCTACGGCGTCGCCGGCATTCTCGCGGTGCTCGGCGTGCTGCTGCTGGTCAGTCCACGAGCCGTCCCGGCGTTGTCCATTCCGCATGGGGGCTCGATGTCGCAGATGGATCGAATGGCGCCGTAGCTCGCGCGATCGCGCGGCTCTTGTAAGGGTTTTGGAAACAGCCCGCGTGGACGGGCGGAAACCTGTGAACGTTTCGTAGGGGAAGGTCGGGAGCGCTTGAGGACGAAGGCTGCTCCAGGCACCCTGAGCGCAGGTCGCCGTCGCCCATGAAGGTCTTCGTCGCAGCAGTGGTCGCGTTTCTCGTCTCGCCGGCAGTCGCCACGGCGGAGACGACGATGACCGTGCGCGACGTGCCGCTCCACGGGCAGCGCATTCTTGCCGCCGCGTCGCCGTCGCGCTTCGACCTCGTCGGCCTGCACTGGCGAGGGCCGGGCTCGGTCGAGTTCCGGACGCGCTCGGTGCGCGGCGCGTGGAGTGCCTGGCACAGCGCTGCTCCCGAGGCCGAGGACCAGCCCGACTTCGGAACCTCCGAGCGGGGCGCCGAGAAGGGCTGGCGGCTCGGCAACCCCTACTGGACCGGGGCGTCGGATCGCATCGCCTACCGAACGCACGGCCGAGTCGCTCGCCTTCGTGGGTACTTCGTCCAGAGCACAGAGGAGCGCGTCCCGTTGCGTCGGCTCTCGATTGCGGGTTCGCCACGACTCCTGTCGCGGCTCTCGTGGGGGGCGAACGAGTCGATCCGGAAGGGCCCGGTGACGTACGCGTCGAGGGTGCAGTTCGCAGTCGTCCATCACACCGCGGGCTCGAACTCGTACACGGCCGCGCAGTCGGCGGCGATCGTGCGCGGCATCTACCTCTACCACGTGAAGGGGAACGGCTGGAACGACATCGGCTACAACTTCCTCGTCGACAAGTACGGGCAGGTGTTCGAGGGCCGGTTCGGAGGCGTCGATCGCAACGTCGTCGGAGCGCACGCCGAGGGGTTCAACACCGGTTCGACCGGCATCGCGCTGCTCGGCACCTACGGCACGGCTGCGCCGACCGCGGCGGCGAAGAAGGCGCTCGCGAACCTGCTTGCCTGGAGGCTCGACGTCGCGCACGTCGATCCTGTGTCGACGCTGACCTGGGCGTCGGGCGGCAACGCGCGGTTCCCGACCGGGGTCGCGGTCGGCCTGCGCGCAGTTTCAGGCCACCGGGACACGGGCTTCACGTCGTGCCCGGGCGCGACGCTCTACGCGCAGCTCGGTGCGCTCGCCCGGCAGGCGCAGACGACTGGTTTGCCGAAGCTCTATGCGCCGAGCGCCCGTGGGACGCTCGGCGGCCAGGTGCGCTTCCAGGGCAGGCTCAGCTCGGCGCTGCCGTGGACGGTCACGGTCAACGACGCGGAGGGTCAGCCCGTCGCGACGGGGAGCGGCGTGAGCCAGACGATCGACTGGACGTGGGACGCCTCGACCGCGACACAGGCGGGCTACAGCTGGACGATGGCGGCCGGGAGCACGGTGCGGCCCGCGACGGGGACGATCGGTACCCGGCCGGTCGCGCTCGCCGTCAGCAGTGCGACCGCGACGCCGCGAACGATCACGCCCGACGGCGACGGGCAGACCGACGCGAGCCAGATCGCCTACACGCTCAGCGCTCCGGCGACCGTGACCGCAACGCTGCGGTCGCCCGACGGCACGCAGCTCGCCACGCTCTTCACCCAGCAGCGCCCGCCGGGCAAGCAGACCTTCCGCTTCACCGCGGCCGGCATCCCGGACGGTCGGTACGAGATCGTCCTCAGCGCCAGCGACGGTCGCACGACCGTGACGGCGGTCGTGCCGGTCCTCGTCGACCGCACGGTGAAGCAGCTCGCAGTGTCGACGCCGTCCTTCTCTCCGAACGGCGACGGACGCTCGGACGAGCTCGCGTTCACCTTCGAGCTGACGCTCCCCGCGCACGTCCAGCTGGACATCGCGCGCGCGGGAAAGACCGTCGCTCCGGTCTATGCCGCCGACCTGCAGCCCGGCGCCCAGTCCGTGGCGTGGAGCGGCGGAGGCATCCCGGACGGAACGTACGCCGGTGTGCTCACCGCGACGAACGAGGTCGGCACCGTGGCGCACACCGTGCTCTTCCGGATCGATACGACGCCGCCGCGGCTGCGGGCGCTCTCATTCCGGCGGCTTCGCTTCTCGGTGAGCGAGCCCGCGACGATCACGCTCGTCGTGAACGGCAAGCGCGTCACGCGCACGGTGAAGGCGGGGGCGTTCTCCTATCGCCCGCCGCGCGTGCGCACCGTGCGCATCACGGCCCGCGACGCCGCGGGCAACCTCAGCCGGACGCTGCGCTACCCGTAGCGCCGCCGACCCACGCGTCGTAGGCGCGCTCGAGCCGGAGGAGGATCGCGGCGAGGAGTGCCGCGCGGTCGATCGGCTCGCCGAGCTCGCTGCGGAGCGAGGTCGGCTCCGTGTCCGTCCCCGTCGGGAGCTCGTCGAGTGTCTGGTTCACGTTGACGCCGATGCCGAGGATGACGCGGCCCTCGGTCGCCTCGGCCAGGATCCCGGCCACCTTGCGGCTACGGATGAGAACGTCGTTTGGGTACTTGATCGTCGGGTCGATGCCGGTGACCTCGGCGATCGCCTCGGCGATCGCACCGCCGGCGACGAGGGACAGCTCCGGCAGTCGCGGCGGCTCGACAGCCGGCCGCAACAGGATCGACGCGAGGATGCTCGTGCCGGCGGGAGCCTCCCAGCTCCGCCCGAGACGGCCCCTGCCTTCGCTTTGCTCCTCGGCGACCGCGACGCTTCCCTCGGGGTCGTCGTCCTCGAGCAGCCGCTGGGTCGAAGGGCACGTCTCGGCGTAGCGGTAGACCTCACGGCCGAAACGTCCTCGCAGGAGCGGTTCGACTGCGGCCGGTGCGAGAGGGTCGGTCACGCTCCTAGACTAGAACGGCGATGCAACTGCCACGAGGACGCGGCCGTCAAATCAAGCAGTCCTTCCAGCCGGAAGGGCCCCTGGTCTATGGGCGGCTGAGCGATCCGATTCTGGTGAGACGAGCGAAGGACGGCGACCGGCAGGCCCTCGAGGCCCTCTGTGAGCGGCATGCCCCGAGGGTCGAGAAGCTCGCCCGCCATCTGCTGCGCGATCCGGAAGACGCCCGCGACGCCTCGCAGGAGGCCCTGGCGCGGATGTGCGTCCGGCTCCGCCAGTTTCGCGGCGACTCGCAGTTCTCGACGTGGCTCCACCGCCTGACCGTGAACGTCTGCCGGGACGTGGCGAGCCGCCAGCAGGCCCGTGCGTGCGAGCCGCTCCTCGAGGACCGGCGCTCCTCCACGGAGGCTGATCCCGTGCGCGAGGCCGACAGGGCCGAGCTGCGCGGCGAGCTGAACCGCTGTCTCGGCGAGATCGCTCCCGACCAGGCGCGGGTCGTCGTGCTCAAGGACGCGCTCGGGTGGTCGTTCGAGGAGATCTCGGCCGCCTCCGGCATGCCGGTCGGAACGGCGAAGTGCTACGCGCATCGCGGGCGCAATCGGCTGCGCGACAAGCTCTCGGACGTCGCATGACCGCAGTCGCTCCGTTCGGGCGGGAGGCGATCGAAGAGATCATCCCGCACCGCCACCCGTTCCTGCTCATCGACGAGGTGCTGGAGCTGACGCCCGGCGAGGGCGCCGTCGCGCGCAAGACCGTTCGCGAGGACGAGTGGTACCTGACGGGACACTTTCCCGGCCGGCCGGTCATGCCGGGCGTGCTGATCGTGGAGGCGCTCGCGCAGACGGGAGCGGTCGCCGTCCTCAGCGAAGAGGAGAACCGGGGCAAGCTCGCGCTGTTCGCAGGGATCGACGACTGCCGTTTCAAGCGGATCGTCGAGCCCGGCGACGTGCTCGACCTGCGCTGCGAGCTTCAGCGTGTACGCGGCCCGATCGGCCGCGGGAAGGCCGAAGCACGAGTGGGCGGCGAGCTGGCCTGCCGCGCGACGCTGACCTTCGCGGTGGAGCGATGATCGGGAAGGTCGACGGCACGCCGGTCTCGATCACCGGCATCGGGGCGTACGTTCCGGAGCGCGTCGTCACGAACGACGAGCTTTCGACGATGGTCGAGACCTCGAACGAGTGGATCGTCGAGCGGACCGGGATCAAGGAGCGGCGAATCGCAGCCCCCGAGCAGGCGCTGACGGACCTCGCCCTCCCGGCGGCCAACGCCGCGCTCGCGCAGGCGGGCGTCGCCGCTGCCGACATCGACCTGCTGCTCTGCGCGACGGTGACGCCGGACATGATGTTCCCGACGTCGAGCGCCCTTCTCGCCGACACTCTCGGTGCGGAGAAGGCCGCCGCCTACGACCTGCTCGCGGGTTGCACGGGCTTCATCTACGGGCTTGCGCAGGCATACGGGATGATCGCTTCCGGACTGTCGGAGCGCGCCCTCGTCGTGGGCGGGGACGTCCTGTCGCGGATCCTCGACTGGACCGACAGGTCGACCGTCATCCTCTTCGGCGACGGTGCGGGCGCCGCGGTGCTCGAGCGGGTCGACCGGCCCGGGTTCCTCGGCTTCGAGTTGGGTGCCGACGGCGGCGGCGGCCGCCACCTCTCTCTTCCCGGGAGCGGGTCGCGGCGCCTGGAGGAGGCCGAGGCCAACGGCTACGTCCACATGAACGGGCGCGAGGTCTTCAAGTTCGCAGCGCGCGTGCTCGTCTCGTCGGCCCGGGCCGTCCTGGAGCGCTGCGACGCTTCGGTGGAGGACGTGGACCTGTACATCCCGCACCAGGCGAACGTCCGAATCATGGATCATGCGTCCCAACGGCTCGGAATCCCACGGGAGCGCATGGTCGTTAACGTTGATCGCTACGGCAACACGTCCTCTGGTTCCATCCCGCTGGCACTCGTGGAGGCCCAGGCGGACGGGCGGCTCGAGAAAGGAGATTTGGTCCTCATGACCGGCATGGGCGCGGGCCTCACGTGGGGCTCGACGTTGATGGAGTGGACGCTGTGAGCGGCCAGATCGCGTTCTGCTTCCCGGGACAGGGCTCGCTCGAGGTCGGCATGGGCCGAGAGCTTGCGGCCATCGTCCCCGAGGCGCTGGAGATCTTCGACCGGGGCAGCGAGGCCTCGGGCCTTGATCTCCGCCGGCTCTGCTTCGAGGGGTCGGAAGAGGAGCTCGTCGAGACGGAGGTCCAGCAGCCCGCGCTCGTCGCTACGAGCCTCGCCGTGTTTGCCGCGATCCGGGCGCGCGGCATCAAGCCGGACTTCGTCGTCGGGCACTCCGTCGGGGAGTTCGCGGCGCTTGCAGCCGGCGGCGCGCTCCGAGTCGAGGAGGCCATCGGGCTCGTCCGGGAGCGCGGCCTCGCGATGGCGGAAGCGGCCCGCAGGAACCCCGGCTCGATGGCCGCCATCCTCGGGCTCGAGGACGAGAAGGTCGAGCGGATCTGCCGGCGGATCCTCAACGTGTGGCCCGCGAACTACAACTGCCCCGGTCAGATCGTCGTCTCGGGGGAGAACCTTGCCGTCAGCGAGGCCTGCGAGATCGCCGAGCAGGAGGGCGCCCGTCGCGCCGTGAAGCTGCGTGTCTCGGGGGCGTTCCACAGCCCGCTCGTCGCGCGTGCCGCCGACCGGCTGCGGCCGGCACTCGAGCGCGTGAAGGTGACCGAGCCGACCGCTCCGTTCATGTCGACCGTGACCGCGCGGCTCGAGAACGCGAAGCGGATCGCCCCGCTCCTGGTGGAGCAGCTCACCGCGCCCGTTCGTTTCACGCAGGCAGCGCAGGCCCTGGTCCGTGAAGGCGTGCACACGTTCGTCGAGGTCGGACCGGGCAACGTCCTTTCCGGCCTCGTGAAGCGCATCGACCGGAATGCCAAGACGATCTCCGTCTCCACGCCCGAGAGCCTGGAGAAGCTCGAGGAGACGCTCGCTTCTGCCTAGCGGCGAGTTTGCGTCACTCGAAGGGAAGACCGCTCTCGTCACGGGCGGCTCGCGCGGGATCGGCAGTGCGATCGCGCTCGAGCTTGCGCGCGCCGGCGCGGCCGTGACTCTGACGTACCGCTCCGGGAAAGACGAGGCGGAAGCGGTCGCACAGAAAGCCGGCGCCAAGGCCCTGCAGGGCGACGTCGCGGACCCCGAGGATGCGAAGCGGCTCGTCGATGAGGCCGGCGACCTGGACATCCTCGTGAACAACGCCGGGATCACGCGTGACGGCCTGATCGCGCGCATGTCCGACGACGACTGGTCGGACGTCCTCGCCACGAATCTCGGCGGCGTCTTCCACACGTGCCGTGCAGCAGCGCGCGGGATGATGAAGCGCCGGAGCGGCACCATCCTGAACGTCTCCAGTGTCGTCGGACTCCACGGGAATCCTGGCCAGACGAACTACGCCGCCTCGAAGGCCGGGATCATTGGCTTCACCAAGGCGCTGGCGCGCGAGCTCGGCAACCGCGGCGTCCGCGCGAACGTTGTCGCTCCCGGCTACGTGGATACTCGGCTGACCCAGGTCATCGCCGACGAGATGAAGGAGCTGATGCTGGCGAACACGCCGCTCGGCCGCTTCGGAAAGCCGGAGGACGTCGCGGGCGCGGTACGTTTCCTGTGCTCGGACGAGGCAGCCTTCATCACGGGCGAGGTGCTGCTGGTCGACGGCGGATTGGGGATGTAGATGTCGGTCAACGGGAACGTGTACAGGCGTGTCGTCATCACGGGAGTCGGCGCGGTGACGCCGCTTGGGAACGACGTCGAGAGCTCATGGGAGAGCCTGCTCGCAGGCGAGTCGGGCGCGGGCCCGATCACCTACTTCGACACGAGCGATTTCACGATCCACATCGCGTGCGAGCTGAAGGACTTCGATCCGGCCGAGTGGATCGAGCGGAAGCAGGCGCGGAGGATGGACCGCTTCGCGCAGATTGTCATCGCCGCGGCCCGACAGGCCGAGAGCGACTCCGGGATCGACATTGCCGCCGACGCCGATCGCATCGGCGCGTCGATCGCGACCGGCATCGGCGGGATCAAGTCGTTCCAGGACTGTTATGAGACGCTCCGCGATCGCGGGCCCGATCGCGTGAACCCGTTCGCGATCCCGTCGATCATTCCGAACATGGGGGCCGGCTGGGTCTCGATGGAGCTCGGGACGCGCGGGCCGCTCTCGTCGGAGTGCACGGCCTGTGCCGCGTCGAACATGGCGATCGGCCAGGGCGTCGACGACATCCGCCTGGGCCGCGCCGACGTGATGTTTTGCGGCGGGACCGAGTCGGCGATCAACCAGGTCGGCATCGCCGGCTTCGCGGCGATGCGGGCGCTGTCACGCCGCAACGGCGATCCCGCGCGGGCCAGTCGGCCATTCGACGCCGAGCGCGACGGTTTCGTGATGGCCGAAGCCGGCGCTGTGGTCGTCGTCGAAGCACTCGAACGCGCGAAGGCGCGCGGCGCCAAGATCTATGCCGAGGTCGCGGGCTACGGGCTTTCCTCCGACGCGCAGCACATCACCGAGCCGGACCCGACCGGGGAGAACCCGGCGCGCGCGATGCGGAACGCGTTCGAGGACGCCGGCATCAAACCCTCGGAGATCGACTACATCAATGCACACGGCACTTCGACCCCGCTCGGCGATGCGTCAGAGACGCGGGTGATCAAGAAGGCCGTCGGCGAGGAGAACGCGCACAGGATCCCGGTGTCGTCCACGAAGGGCGCGACGGGCCACTGTCTCGGCGCCGCCGGAGCGGTGGAGGCGATCTTCTGCACGCTCGCGATCCGCGACGGGAAGCTGCCCCCGACGATCAACCAGGAGGTCGAGGACCCCGAGTGCGACCTCGACTACATCCCGAACGAGTCGCGTGATGCGGACGTGCGCGTGGCCGTCTCCAACTCGTTCGGCTTCGGCGGTCACAACGCTTCGATCGTCCTGAAGCGCTTCGAGGACTGACGCTCGGCTGCGGCTAAGCTCGCGTCGTGGCGCGGGACCGCTGGGCGACATTCGACTGCTACGGGACGCTGATCGACTGGAATGGCGGGATCCGTGCCGTTCTCGCGCGCGTGTTCGGCGAGGATCGCGCCGACGCGCAGCTCGCGCGCTACCACGAGATCGAGCCGAGGCTCGAGGAAGGCGGCGAGCGGTCGTACCTCGAGGTCATGCGCGAGGCGATGCGGGAGCTCGGCGCGCCCGCCGGCGAGGAGGACGCCCTCGCGGAGGCGCTGCCCGGTTGGCAGCCGTTTCCGGAGGTCACCGCGGCGCTCGAGGACGCCCGTGCGCGCGGCTGGAAGCTCGTCATCCTCTCGAACACCGACCGCGACTTCATCGAGGCGTCGATGGCGCGACTCGGCGTGCCGTTCGACCGCGCGATCGTCGCGTCGGAGATCGGCTCCTACAAGCCGGCACACCGCCACTGGGAGCGGTTCTTCGAGGAGACCGGCGCCCGTCAGGAGGATCACGTGCACGTGGCGCAGAGCTACTACCACGACGTCGTCCCGGCGCGTGAGCTGGGCCTCCGCTCGATCTGGATCAACCGCTACCGCGAGCAGCACGAGCCACCGCCGACGCGCGAGCTGCCCGACCTCGCTTCGCTCCCCGAGACGCTGGATGAGCTCGTCGCCGCCTGAGGGCCTGACGGCCCGGTGTGCGACTGCGGCCGACGCGCCGGCGATCAATGTGCTCGTCACCGCCGCGGACGAGGACATCCAGGGGTGGTCCGACTCGACGGAGTCCGATCTCCTGGACTGGTGGCGCGAGGTCGATCTGGCGCAGGACAGCTGGCTGCTCGAGGACGCGTCCGGCGTCCTCGCCGGCTACGGCCTGCTCTACCGCCACGGGGACACCGCGGAGCTCGACTGCTACGTCGACCCGAGCCGCAAGGGTCAGGGCATCGGGAGCTGGCTTCTCTCCAGGGGTGAGGATCGCGCGCGGGAGACCGGTGCTCCGAAGACGCACGCCTGGTGCCTCGAGCCGGACGGGTCCGCGAAGCGCCTCTTCGAGCTCATGGGCTACGACGAGGTGCGGCGTTACTACCGCATGCTCGTCGACCTCGACGGGCCGCCGCCCCAGCCGGAATGGCCCGACGGCCTCACGATCTCGACGATGGATCCGGACAAGGATGCGCGGGGATTCCACTCCGCGCTCAACGAGGCGTTCGCGGAGGAGTGGAACTGGGTGCCGATGGAATTCGACCGCTGGGTCGAGCACCGCTTGAAGGTTCCCGACTTCGATCCAACGCTGTGCTTCATCGTCCGGGACGGCGACGATTTCGCAGCCGTGCTGCGCGCAGAGCCGAACCGGTTCGGGTCCGCGTGGATCGGCGCCGTCGGCGTGCGGAAGGCATGGCGGAAGCGCGGCCTCGGGCTCGCCCTCCTCTACCACACGTTCGGCGAGTTCTACCGCCGCGGCCTCACCCGGGTCGCGCTCGGCGTGGACGCGCAGAACCCCACCGGTGCGACCCGGCTGTACGAGCGTGCGGGCATGCATGTCGCGTATGCGGCGGTCGCCTATGCAAAGGAGCTCGCGTGAGCCGGCTGCGGGCGAAGTGCCCGGACTGCAGGACCCATACCGCGGTCGCGATCGGCCCGGAGTACGAGTGCCACTCGTGTGGACGCACGTTCCGGTCGGGCCTCGTGCGCGTCCCGCAAGCGTGGGGGGACGGCGGCGAGGCGATGGCCGAGGCTGCGTGGCTCGAGCTGCCGTATCCCGAGGCCGCCGTGGTCGACGCAGAGTCGCTCGAGGAGCAAAGCCTTGCGCTCGCGGCCGATCTCCCGGAGCGTCCGCTCGTTCTCGGGGGCTGCTGTTGCGCGCACGTCGGGGCCGTCGAGGGGCTCGCGGCGCGTCAAGGCCGAGTCTCGGTCATCTGGTTCGACGCGCACGGCGACCTCAACACGGTGCAGAGCTCGCCGTCCGGCAATCCCTGGGCGACGCCGCTGCGGATGCTCATCGACTCCGGTGCCGTCGAGGCCGCCGACGTCGCGCTCGTCGGAGCGCGGAATCTCGACCCGCCCGAGGAGGAATTCATACGCAGCCACGACCTTCACGTGGGGGAGGAGGGCATTGCCCGCGCCCTGGAGGGATCCGGGTGCGCGTACGTCGCCTTCGACGCGGACGTCCTCGAGCCGGACGAGATGGCGGTGTTCATGCCGGAGCCGGGCGGCCTCAGGCTGGGGGATGCCGAGCGGGCCCTTCGAGGGATCCAGGAGCAGGCGACCGTGGCCGGAGCCGGCTTCAGCGGGGCGAGCTTCGAGCCTGGGAACGTCGAGCCGCTGAGCCGACTGGCGGCTGCGCTGGGCCTGTAGCCGGGCCCCAGTAACCGCCCCGACTCCCCACGAGTCTAAACTCGGCTCTCCTGATGACATCCCGGATCGACGTCTCCATCGAGCATCGGAACGTCCCGGACCCGCCGGGCAAGAAGCATCCGAACACGTGTCCCGGGTGCAGCTCGCACTATCGCGACGACGAGCTCGAGGCGGCGCTCTGGGTCTGTCCGCACTGCGGTCACCACTTTTCGATGACCGCGAAGTCGCGCATCGCGTCGCTCGTCGACGGCGGCTCGTTCGTCGAGGAGGCGGCCGAGCTCAGGTCGGAGGACCCGCTCGCGTTCTTCGACCTTCGCCCGTACACGGAGCGGCTCGCGGAGGCGGAGATGAAGACCGGTCTGGGCGAGGCCATGGTCATCGGCCACGGCGCGATCGACGGCACGCAGTGTGAGCTTGCGGTCATGGACTTCTCGTTCATGGGCGGATCGATGGGCAGCGTCGTCGGCGAGAAGCTCTCGCGTGCGTGTGACGGCGCCGCTCAGCGCGGCGTCCCGCTCGTCTCGGTCACCGCCTCGGGCGGCGCTCGCATGCAGGAGGGGATCCTCTCGCTCATGCAGCTGCCGAAGACCGTCTGCGCCGTCGAGGACCTGCACGACTCGGGGCAGGCGATGATCACCGTGATGACCCACCCGACGACGGCGGGAGTCCTGGCGAGCTTCGCCAGCCTCGGGGACGTCATCGTCGCCGAGCCCGGAGCACTCCTCGCCTTCACGGGCCCACGCGTCGTCCAGCAGACGACGCGCGAGAAGCTCCCGGACGACTTCGGTCTCGCGGAGCAGAACCTCCGCTTCGGCCACATCGACGCGATCGTTCCCCGGCCCGAGCTGAAGGACTACGTGGCGCGCCTCCTCCGGCTGTTCTCACGCAATGGCGACTGATCACGAGCTGCGGCTGCGCGAGCGCCTGACGCGTCTGCGCAGTCTGAACCTGCTCGGCGGGACGCGTGTCTCCGGCGAGCTCGAGAAGCTGCAGGGGCAGCTCGACCGCATCCAGGCTGCGCCGACCGGCGAGGAGATCTGGCGTTCGGTCGAGCTCGCGCGCCATCAGGACCGTCCGTACACGCTCGACTACGTCGAGAGGCTCCTCGACGACTGGGTCGAGCTCCACGGGGACCGCGGCCGCGGCGATGACCCGGCACTCGTCATCGGCCTCGGCACGTTCGCCGGCCGCACGGTCGCGCTCATCGGCAACCAGAAGGGCCGCGACCTCAAGGAGCGCACCCACCGCAACTTCGGCATGGCCTACCCGGAGGGGTACCGGAAGGCGATGCGCCTGATGGAGCTGGCAGACACGCACGGGTTCCCGATCGTCAGCCTCATCGACATCCCGGGCGCATACCCCGGTGTCGCCGCCGAGCAGCACGGCCAGGGCGGGGCGATCGCGCGGTCGCAGGCCGTCATGTCCCGCCTCGGCGTGCCGGTGGTTGCCTGCGTCATCGGCGAGGGTGGGTCGGGAGGCGCGATCGCGACGGCACTCGCCGACTGCGTCCTCATGCAGGAGAACGCCATCTACACGGTCATCTCGCCCGAGGGCTGCGCTGCGATCCTCTGGCGCGACGCGGGCGAGGCGAAGAAGGCTGCCGCAGCCTTCAAGCCGGACGCCGTCCATTGCCTCGAGCTCGGTGTCATCGACGGGATCGTGGCCGAGCCGGAGGCCGGTGCGCACACCGACCCGGACGCCGCTGCGCGTCTCCTCGGTGACGCACTCGGAGAGGCGTTGGACGAGCTCGAAAGCGTCCCGCGGGACGAGCTCAAACGCCGACGCCGAGCCAAATTCCGGTCCCTCGGCGTTTACGCCTGAGCCAACGGCCCGGCTGTGGAGAACTGAGAGCTTCGCAGAGGTTTGAGAAGGTTTTCGGCCCCTTGTCCGGGTGCCTCTCCACAACATCCACAGTGTTATCCCCGGCTCCCGGAACGACTTCGGGCCGGTTATCCGGCCCGAAGAGTCGACCCCCCCGCTGGGTGGAGAAGCCTTGTGAAAGGTATGAACCTGCCTTGTAAGACATCCTCTTGCCGGGGTGGGCCGGATTGAAACACCCGACTGGGCGGGTAGTCGGAAACCATGCGCCCGATCTGGAGCGGAGCCATCTCGTTCGGCCTCGTGAGCGTCCCGGTCAGGATGTTCCCGGCGACCTCGTCCAAGGAGCTCCGGTTCCATTTCCTCCACAAGAAGGACCTGACGCCGATCGCGTACGAGAAGGTCAGGCGGGACGACCGCGAGCCGGTCGATCCCGACGAGATCGTCCGGGGTTTCGAGATCGAGAAGGGCCGGTTCATCCCGCTCGAGGACGAGGACCTCGACCGCCTCGACATCGAGCTGACGCACTCGATCGACATCTGCGACTTTGTCTCGCTCGAGGAGATCGACCCGGTCTACTTCCGGAAGGCCTACTACCTCTTGCCGGCCGAGGGGGCCGAGAAGCCTTACCGCCTGCTGGTCCGCGCGCTCGACGAGACGGAGAAGGTGGGGGTCGCGAAGGTCGTGATCCGCAACAAGCAGTACCTCTCCGCCCTTCGCCCGTACGAGGGCGTCCTCGTGCTCGAGACGATGTACTACGCCGACGAGGTGCGAAGACCGGAGTCCCTGGACGGGGATCTCGGCTCGGCGCGCCTGCAGAAGGCCGAGGTCGAGATGGCGAAGTCGCTCGTCGAGAATCTCAGTGCGCCGTTCAAGCCCGACAAGTACGACGACGAGTACCGCAAGGAGCTCCTCGCCCTGATCCGCGCGAAAGCGAAGGGAAAGCCTCTGCCGGAGCCGGCCCAGGAGGAGGAAGCCGAGGTCGTCGACCTCATGGCCGCCCTGCGGGAGTCGGTGGAGCAGACGAAGAAGCAGCGCAAGAGGGCCGGGAAGCGCAAAGCTTCCTAGTCCGTGGCGCAGAAGCTCTCCGACTACCGGCGCAAGCGCGACCCGAAGAAGACGCCCGAGCCGTTCGGCTCGAAGGGGCGCGGCTCGAAGGAGCCGATCTTCGTCGTGCAACGGCACGACGCGCGTCGCCTGCACTACGACTTCCGGCTCGAGATGAACGGGGCGCTCGCGAGCTGGGCGGTCCCGAAAGGCGTGCCGCTCGAGCCGGGGCAGCAGCATCTCGCCGTCCACGTCGAGGACCATCCGCTCGACTACGCGACCTTCGAGGGGGAGATCCCCAAGGGCGAGTACGGGGCGGGGACGGTCGAGGTCTGGGACAAGGGCACGTACGAGCTCCTGGAGGAGAAGAAGAACGGCGGGCTCACGGTCAGGCTGCACGGCGAGCGGCTTTCCGGCACATGGGCGCTCGTGCCGGCGCACCTCAACGGTGACGAGAAGAACTGGCTGATCGTCCGGAAGCGGGACGAGTCCATGCCGGAGGCTCGTGAATCCGGACACAGGTCGTACCCGCCGATGCTCGCGACCCTGTCGGCGGACGTTCCGCGCGGCGCCGGCTGGCTCTTCGAGGTGAAGTGGGACGGTTACCGCGCGATCGCGGACCTCGCCGGTGGCGACGCAACCCTTACGAGCCGCAACGGGAACGACCTCACCGCGCGTTTCCCCGGCGTTGCGCGCGAGCTCGTGAAGGCGGTGAAGACGACCGACTGCGTCCTCGACGGGGAGGTCTGCGCGCTCGACGACAGTGGACGCTCGAGCTTCTCGGCCATGCAGCAGGGAAAGGCGGGGACGCCCCTCGTCCTCTACGTCTTCGACGTCCTCGAGGTCGAGGGGGAGCCCCTCGTCGACCTGCCGCTCGTCGAGCGGCGCAAGCGGCTCGAGCAGCTCCTCGACCGCCGCAACAGGACCGTTCGCCTGTCGGAGGGGTTCGACGACGGCCGTGCGCTGTACGAAGCGGCAAAGCAGCAGCGGCTGGAGGGGATCATCGCCAAACGTCTCGACTCGCGGTACCTGCCCGGTCGCCGCACGCGTGACTGGCTGAAGGTGAAGACGCACCAGGAGCAGGAGTTCGTCGTCGCCGGCTACACGAAGGGAACCGGGCGCCGCGCCTCGAGCTTCGGGTCGCTCGTTCTCGCGTACTACGTGGGGGAGGAGCTCGTCTATGCCGGGAACGTCGGCACCGGGTTCGACGCGAAGGCGATCGACGAGCTTCTCGACATTCTTCGTCCGCTTCGCCGCGGCACGGCCCCGTTCCGCGACGTCCCGAGGATGCCGAAGGTGCGGAAGGCCGACGTCATCTGGGTCGAGCCCGAGCTGGTCGTCCAGGTCGAGTTCGCCGAGTGGACGCACGACGGCCGCCTTCGCTCACCGACGTACAAAGGCATCCGCGAGGACAAGCAGGCGCGCGAGGTGCGCCGCGAGGAGCCCATCGCCGACCGCATCACGCGCGGGGGCCGCGAGCTCAAGCTGTCGAATCTCGACAAGGTCTTCTTCCCGGTCGAGGGGATCACCAAGGGCGACCTGCTCGAGTACTACCGCGCAGTCGCCCCGGTGCTCGTGCCCCACCTCCGCGATCGCCCGTTCACGATGGTCCGCTGGCCCGACGGCATCGAGGGAAAGAAGTTCTTCCAGAAGGACGCGCCGTCGCACATGCCGGACTGGGTCCCGACGTTTCGCACGCAGGTCTCGACGCGGGAGTCTCCGCGGCAGCGGAAGTGGGTGAACTTCCCCGTCGCAGACGACGACCTCGCGCTGCTGTGGATGGTGAACATGGGCTGTATCGACATGAACACGTGGTACTCGCGCGTCGACAGGCCCGAGCGGCCGGACTGGGTGCTCTTCGACCTCGACCCGTCGCCGGACGTGGGCATCAAGGAGACGGTGCAGGTCGCACTGCTCGTGAAGCAGGCGCTCGATGCATTCGGTCTCGTCGGGTTCCCGAAGACCTCGAGCGCTGAAGGCATGCACGTGCTCGTTCCGATCGAGCGGCGGTACACGTACGCCGACACGCGCCAGTTCGCGGAGATCGTCGCGGGTGCGATCGCGCGGACTCACCGAGGTCTTGCAACCACGGAGTGGACGAAATCGAAACGGCGAGGCGTGCTCATCGACTCCAACCAGAACGGAGAAGGGAAGACGATCGCCTCGGCCTACTCGGTGCGGCCGCGGCCCGGCGCCCCTGTCTCGACTCCCCTGCGCTGGTCGGAGGTGAACGAGGATCTCGATCCCCTGTCCTTCACGATGCCGGTCGTGCTCGAGCGCGTCCGCGCGCACGGCGACCTCTTCGAGGGCGTGCTCAAGACGAGGCAGCGTCTGAAGGACGCGATGAAGACGCTCGGGAGCAGCTAGGCGGAGGCGGCGGCGACGCGGAGCGACGCGAGCGCTCGCTGCGGGGCGTCGCGGCCGAGCACGACCTCGAGCGCGGCGACGCAGCGCTCGTCGAACGCCGTCCCGACCTGCTCATGGAGGAGCGCGATCGCGGCGTCGTGCGACCACGCGTCGCGGTAGACGCGGTTCGAGACGAGCGCGTCGTAGACGTCGCAGACGGTGAGGATGCGGGTGTCGAATCCGATCGAGTCGGCTTCGAGCCCTTGCGGATAGCCGCGGCCGTCGAGGCGCTCGTGGTGGCTGTGCACGAGCTCGAGCACCGACGAGGGGAAGCCGCCGAGCTCACGCAGGAGCTTCACGCCCCACTCGGGATGCCGCTTGATGACGACGTACTCGTCGTCGTCGAGGGCGCCGGGCTTCTTGAGGATGCGCTCCGGCACGCTGAGCTTGCCCATGTCATGGAGCAGGCCTCCGATCGCAAGCGAGCGCAGGCGTCCCGGCGCCAGCCCGAGCTCCTCGCCCACCTGCACGGCTCGGAGCGCTACGCGCCGCGTGTGCTCCTCGGTCGACTCGTCCTTGTCGGCGAGACGCACCAGCAGTGCGTGGACGCGTGCACCGAGGAACGCCTCCTCCTGCGCGACGAGCTCTGCGGCGCTGAAGTCGCCGACGAGGGGACGCGACTGGACGGAGCGGTGGATGTCCACGGCCACGGCCACGCCGACGATCGCGATGCCCACGAGCTCGAAGCCGTGGCCGATCCACCAGCCGAGCTCGCTGTAGTTCATGAGGAGCGCCGGCGGCACGGCGGCCGTCAGCCACGCGACGCCGACGACGACCGCGAGGTCGACGCCGCGCCGCGTCAAGAGATACGTCTTGACGGCGCGCAGAAGCAGGATGGCGAAGAAGAAGACCCCGACGATCATCGCGACGATTGCCGATGGGCTCGAGGGCTCAGGGACGGACGGAACGAGGTTCGGCACGGCCATGCCGACGATGCCGAGGCTGACGACGGCGACGAGGGCCACGACCTGGAGGATCAGGAGGGACCGGATCCCCTGGGGCCGACGAAGGCCGGGCAGTGCCGAGAGGGAGAGGATGGCTGCACCGACCGGCAGCGTTGCGGCGCCGGTGAGGGCGATGACGCCGTTGTTGCCGATCACGACGCCCGGAGTCGCGAGGCCGTGGATCGCGAGCAACGCTGCCATGACCGTGAACGCGGTTCCGACGAGCACGACGCGCCCGTCGCTCCGCCGGACTCCGACGAGTGTGAGCGCGAAGGCGGCGAACGCCGCCATCACGGCGCTGACGCCTACGCCGATGAAGTGCACGTTGGTCCCGAGCGTCGTGTTCGCGTCGTGACCGTAGAAGTGAAACGTCGCCGCCGGGACGAGCGCTCCGATGCCGACGAGCGCGAGGTCCGGGACCAGACGATCTCGAAGGATGTGCCGCACCAGAACCTTTTCGGCCGAGACCGATGCCTCTTCGAGACTCGGCGTCACTCGAACGAGTGAGATTAGGTCAGGTTTGCGGCTCGAGCCGGAGGAGTCGCTCGAGCCTGATCTTCACGCCGCGCCGATCTCCTCGAGCCTCCCTGCGAGAAACCGGCGTTCCGGCTCGCTCTCGGTGAGCTCGAGCGCGCGGCGGTACGCGGCCGCAGCCTCCTCGTGCCGTTCGAGCCGGCGCAGCAGGTCCGCTCGGGCGGAGTGATAGAGGTGGTAGTCGTCGAGTGGAAGGCCGTCCATGAGTGCGAGCCCGCGTTCGTAGCCCTCGGACATTGCGACCGCGACCGCGCGGTTGAGCGCGACGACGGGAGACCCGGTCGTCTCCTCGAGCCTGGTGTAGAGGGCTGCGATCTCGAGCCAGTCGGTCTCCTCGGCGCTCGCCGACCGCGCGTGGAGCGCGGCGATCGCGGCCTGGAGCTGGTACGGGCCCGGCGCTCTCCGACCGAGCGCCCGGTCGAGCGCCCGCATGCCCTCCTCGATGCGGGAATCGTCCCAGAGCGACCGGTCCTGATCCTCCAGGAGGATCAGCTCGCCGGTCGGGCCGGTGCGCGCCTCGCGGCGCGAGTCCTGGAGCAGCATGAGCGCCAGAAGGCCGAAGACCTCGGGCTCGTCCGGCATCAGCACGGCGAGGAGCTTCCCGAGGCGGATCGCCTCCTCGCAGAGGTCGTGCCGGACGAGGGTGTCGCCCCCGGTCGCCGAGTAGCCCTCGTTGAAGACGAGGTAGAGGACGGCGAGCACCGACCGCAGGCGGTCCGGCAGGAGGTGGTCCGGCGGCGTGCGGAAGGGGATGCCGGCGTCACGGATCTTCCGCTTCGCGCGAACGAGGCGCTGCGCGAGCGTCGCCTCCGGCACGAGGAAGGCGCGTGCGACCTCCGATGTCTGCAGGCCGCCGACCTCGCGGAGCGTCAGCGCCACCTGGGCATCCGGCGAGAGCGCCGGGTGGCAGCAGGTGAACACGAGGGTCAGGCGCTCGTCCGGGATCGAGGTCACGTCGTCGTCCTCCGCCGTTCGCAGTTCTTCGAGCCGGGCGAGCAGCTCGGTCTTGCGTGCGAGAGTCCGCTCGCGGCGGATCCTGTCGACCGCGCGGTTGCGGGCAGTCGCCACGATCCATGCACCCGGATTGCGCGGCGCGCCGTCGACGGGCCAGCGTTCGAGCGCCGTGGCGAAGGCGTCTTGCACCGCGTCCTCGGCGAGATCGAAGTCGCCGAGGACGCGAATGAGGATGGAGACGGCACGCGGCCACTCCTCCCGGAAGACGGACTCGACCGCTAGTGCGTCACGAGCGGCCGTATCTCCACCGATCCCTTCGAGACGACCGGGACGCGTTTCGCGAGCTCGATCGCCTGGTCGAGGTCCTTGCAGTCGGCGAGGAAGTAGCCTCCGAGTAGCTCTTTCGTCTCGGCAAACGGTCCGTCGGTGACCATCGTCTCGCCGTTGCGCACTCGCACGACGCGCGCGGCGGCCGGGTCTTCGAGCTCGAGACCCTCGACCTCGAGGCCCTGCTCGCCGATCCACCCGAAGAGCTCGTTCCAGCGCGGGATCTCGTCGGCGCGCTCCTTCGCGGAGTCCTCGGGGCTGAGCCGGTACCACCTCTCGACGTCGCGGACATCGTTGTGGAGGAGCAGGAGGTACTTCATGCCGCGTCCTCCACGTGTGCCGCCCGCACCTCGATCGCCCCGGTCGCCGCTCCGGGGATCTGCGCAGCGAGCTCAGTTGCGTCGTCGAGGCTCTCGCAGTTGAAGACGTAGAGGCCGCCCAGGGCCTCCTTCGTCTCGGCGAACGGTCCGTCGGTGACGATCGTCTCGCCGTCCCTGACACGAACGGTCGTCGCGGAACGTGTGGAAGCCAGCTCCGCCCCGTCCACCACCGTGCTGCCGGCGGCCTCGCCGAAGGCTCGATACAGGTCGTACACCGCCTTCTGCTCCTCCTCGGAGAAGGCGTCCCATCTCCCCTCGTGGCCGTAGATGAGGGCCACCACCTTCATGGGATCTCCTTTCGTCGCTGACGAGACTACGACGAACGGGAAGCTGCGGAATCGACAGCGACTTCCTTGACGAGATAGACGAGCGTGTCGTCGATCTCCACCGGCTTGCCGCGGATGATGATCGTCCCCTGCACCCGCTGGGGTGGAAGATCCGCTCGTCGGTAGCCAAGCCCTTCGTAGAGGATCCGGGCCGGATCGTTCCGGATTCCGTAGCTGAGGCTGACGCTGCGGTTGCCCAGGTTGGCCGCAAGCCGCTCTGCCGCGAGGGTGAGCTCGGTCCCCACCCCGCGTCGACGGTGGCTCTGCACGACATAGACGTCCTGGACCTCGGGGATGCCGAGGGTCGTGTCCGTCCACGCGACGTGGGCGTGCCCTACCGGGAGCTCTCCGTCCCAGGCGACGAGGTAGGTCTGGGCGCTCTCGAGCCGTGCCAGCGGAAGGTGCCGGTCGACGAGCGCCAGGTTCTCGGGAGTCAGCTCACGGACGTCGATGCCGCCACCAGTCGTCGCAGGAACGTGAGCGCGCCCGCCTTGTCGAGCATCTCGTTCAGGTTGCCGCACTTCGGGCTCTGTACGCATGACGGACACCCCTCCGAGCAGGGACAGCCTTCGAGCATCCGGGCGGTGTCCGCGACCCAGCCCTCGAATGCCTCGAAGCCTCGTTCCGTGATGCCGACGCCGCCCGGGTGGCCGTCGTACACGAACACCGTCGGCTCGTCGGTCTGCGGATGGATGTTCGTCGACAGCCCGCCGATGTCCCAGCGGTCGCACATCGCCCAGAGAGGAAGCAGCGCGATCATCGAGTGCTCTGCCGCGTGCAGCGTGCTGAGCAGTGTCGGCATCTGCTCGAGGCCCGTTCAGCTGGCCCGGCCCGGGGACGTACCAGACCGCCTCGGTCTCGAAGCTCGTCTCCGGGAGGTCGAGCTCCACGATCTCGAGCGTCGACTGGTCCTGCACCGATTTCTTCTGGTACGCGACGACCCGCTCGGTGACCGAGATGCGTCCGAAGCTCAGCGCGAGCCCGCAGCGCTGCTCGGCGCGCAGTGTCTCCTCGATCATCGTGTTCGTGTCCTTCTTCGCCTGCGTGTAGTAGTCGCCGGTATAGGGAGTCACGACGGCGGTGCGCGCTTGCAGGTCGAGCTCGCGGACGAGGTAGCTCTCGCCAAGGTGCAGGTAGACGGCGCCGGCGTGGACGGTCGAGTACGCGCGCTCGCGCTCGACGATTCCGAGGAGCGTCCCGCTCTGCGCCTCGACGACGGAGAACGTGTCCGGCGTCGAGCTGCGCAGACCGAACTGCGCGGCGGGGTAGTCGCGTCCCGCCCACACGTAGCCGGCCTTCGTTCGCCGGAGCTCGGGAAGGAGGGCCGCACGCTCCAGCGCCTCGTCGCCGAGGGTCGCGCGGTCGGCGTCGTCGAGGGGAGCCTCGAACGCGGCAGAACGGACGTGCGGGTCGAGCACACGGGGGTTCGCGTGATCGAGGATCGCCGCCTCGACCCTTCGGTCGAGCAGCGTCTCGGGCTCGCGCATGAAGTACTGGTCGAGTGCGTCCTGGCTTGCCACGAGGACTGCCAGGCCGTGTCCTCGACGCCCCGCGCGCCCCCACTGCTGCCGCAGTGAGGCGACCGTCCCGGGGAAGCCGACGGAGATGGCGCAGTCGAGCAGGCCGATGTCGATCCCGAGCTCGAGGGCGTCGGTTGCCGAGACGCCGAGCAGCTCGCCCTCGACGAGCCGGCGCTCGATGTCCCGGCGCTGTGCAGGCGTGTAGCCCGCGCGGTAGGGAGCGAGGCGCGCCGCCGTGTCCGCGTCGACCCGCTGAGAGGTGAAGCGGTGGATGAGCTCGGCGCTCTTGCGGCTCTTGGTGAAGCAGATCGTCCGCAGCCCGCGCGACACGAGCCCTGCGAGGAGGCGGGACGCATCGCCGAGCGCGCTCGCACGCAGACCGAGCTCCGAGTCGATGAGCTCCGGGTTCCAGAGGACGACGGTGCGCTCTGCGCGTGGCGCCGCGTCGTCGCCGACGACCGTTGCCTCCTGGCCGGTGAGGGACGACGCGAGCTCGCCCGGGTTCGCGATCGTTGCCGTGGCGAGCAGGATCTGTGGATCCGATCCGTACACGCGGGCGAGCCGCCGCAGCCGGCGCAGGACGTTGCCGACGTGCGACCCGAAGACGCCGCGGTACACGTGCGCCTCGTCGACGACGAGGTATCGCAGGTTGTGGAGCACGTCGGCCCAGCGGTCGTGGTGCGGCAGCACGCCGACATGGAGCATGTCCGGGTTCGTGAGGATCACGTTCGCCCACTTCCGGATCTGCCAGCGGCGATCGGTGGGCGTGTCGCCGTCGTAGATCGCGGCACGGACGTTCGGCGCCTTCAGCTCGCCGAGAGCGCGCGCCTGATCCTGTGCCAGGGCCTTCGTGGGATAGAGATAGAGCGCCCTGCTCTTCGGCTCGCGCGCGATCGCGTCGAGCACGGGGAGGTTGAACGCGAGCGACTTCCCCGATGCCGTGCCCGTCGAAAGGATGAGGCTCTCGCCGCGCGCGGCGACGTCCCAGGCCTCGCGCTGGTGTTCGTAGAGCTCGTCGAACGGAAGCGCGGCGCGCAAATTCGGATGCAGCTCGTCCGGAAGCGGCGACGTGTGCGCGCGTGCGGCCGCAAACGTCTCGACGTGCGCGATCTCCTCGCCGTCGAGGAGGTCCGTCCAGGTGCCGGCTGCGACGGTCAGCGACGCAGCCGCGTGGTCGTCGCCATGGCGACGACGGTAGCATGGGCCTACCGGGGTGCCCGTTCGGGCTGAGAACACACCCGTTGAACCTGATCCGGTTCGTACCGGCGAAGGGAGGCTGGTAAGTCAGAGGTGATTCCGCGGTGTCTGACGATTGCCGGGTCCGACTCGGGCGGAGGCGCCGGGGTGCAGGCCGACCTGAAGGCGTTCGCCGCCGCCGGCTGCTTCGGGATGTCGGCGATCGTCGCCCTGACCGCGCAGAACACGGTCGGCGTGACCGCGGTGCACGAGACGCCTGTCGAGCTCGTCCGCGCGCAGCTCGAGGCGGTGTTCGACGACATCGGCGTGGACGCGGCGAAGACCGGCATGCTCTTCTCGCGGGAGATCATTGAGACCGTCGCGGACTTTCTCGAGGGCCGTGACCTCCCCCTGGTCGTCGACCCGGTGATGGTGGCGAGCTCCGGCGCCAGACTCCTGCGCGACGACGCGGTCGCGACGCTCGCGGCGCGGCTCCTCCCGCTCGCGACGGTCGTGACGCCGAACCTTCTGGAGGCCGAGGTGCTTGCGGGCGCTGCGGGCCCGCGGCGTGAGCTCGCCGAGCGCATCCACGAACGGGGCGCTCGCGCGGTCGTCGTCACCGGCGGCCACGGCGTCGATCCGGTCGACCACCTCTTCGACGGAACGCATCACGTCGAGATCCGGATCGAACGGCATGACCGCGCGTCGACACACGGTGCCGGCTGCACTCATTCGGCAACGCTCGCAGCCGGCCTTGCGACGGGAAGGACGCTCGAGGAGGCAGCGCGCGAGGCGGCTCGCGCCGCCTCACTCGCCGTCCGCCACGGGTTGACGGAGCTTGGAGCCGGCGAGGGGCCGGTCGACGTCCTCGACCTGAAGGGCGCGGCGTGAGCGCGTCTCCGGGGACGACTCTGCGCACCATCCGCGAGCGTCGGCCGCTCGTCCACCAGATCACCAATTACGTCGTCATGAACGAGACGGCGAACGCGACCCTCGCCCTGGGTGCGCTCCCGGTGATGGCGCATGCGCGCGAGGAGGTCGAGGAGATGGTCGGCCTCGCCTCTGCGCTCGTGCTCAACATCGGCACGCTCTCGAAGCACTGGGTCGACGCGATGCTCCTCGCGGGCCGCGCCGCCGGTGAGGCGAAGATCCCCGTCGTCCTCGACCCGGTCGGTGCGGGAGCGACGATGTACCGGACCGAGACCGCCCGGCGGCTCCTCAACGAAGTCGAGGTCACGGTTCTGCGCGGGAATGCGGGCGAGATCGCGACGCTCGTCGGAATCGGGGCGGAGGTCCGCGGGGTGGAGTCGATCGGTGCGGACGGGGAGGCGGCCGAGGTTGCACGTGCTGCTGCGCGCAACCTCGGTCTCGTCGTCGCCGTGACTGGCAAGGTCGACCAGGTCTCGGACGGGCGTGGGACGCTGAGCGTGTCGAACGGCCACGAGCTGATGTCGTCCGTCACCGGCACGGGCTGCATGTCGAGCGCGATGGTGGGCTCCTTCCTCGCGGTGAAACGCGACAGGCCGCTCGAGGCCGCCGCCGAGGCGCTCGCAGCCTTCGGCGTCGCCGGCGAGGACGCCGCGCGCGAGGCGCGCGGGCCCGGGTCCTTCCACGTCGGGCTCTACGACGCGCTCGCCGGCCTCGATCCGGCGACGCTCGACGAGCGGGTGAGGATCTCGTGAAGCTCCACGCCATCGTCGGCGAGCTCGAGACCGCGCGCCTTGCCGTCGAAGGAGGTGCGACCGTTCTCCAGTGGCGGCTCAAGGACGCCCCGCGGGTGGACGTCGTCGAGCGCGGGCGCGCGACCCGGAGCCTCTGCGCGCGCTACGGCGTACCGTTCGTCGTCAACGACGACCTCGAGGCGGCCCTGATGCTCGGGGCCGACGGCGTCCATCTGGGCAGAGGGGACGAGGGCGCGGAACGCGTACGCGACAGCGGGCTCATCCTCGGCCTCTCCGCCTCCAACCTGGACGAGGCGCTCGCGGCCGACGGCTCGTGCGACTACATCGGCGTGGGCCCGGTGTGGGCGACCGTGTCGAAGGAGGACGCGGGGCCGCCGCTCGGACTGCACGGTCTCCAGGAGATCTGCGGCGCGACCTCGACACCGGTGATCGCGATTGGCGGGATCGACGCAGTCAGCGCGGGCGACTGCATTCGCGCCGGTGCGGCCGGGGTGGCAGTGATCCGGGCCGCCCGCGACGCCGCACGTCTCGCGGCGGCGATCGATGCGGCTCTCTGAGCTCGGCGAGCTCGGGCTGCTGGCCGAGCTGGAGAGGCGCGGGCTCGTGCGGTCGATTGACGCGGACGCGGCCGTCCTCGACGGCGGGCTCGTCGTCACGCAGGACGCGCTCGTCGAGGGCGTCCATTTCCGGCTCGACTGGCTGACGTGGCGCGACCTCGGGTGGCGCGCGGCGGCGGTGAACCTCAGCGACCTCGCCGCTTCGGGAGCGGAGCCGCAGGGGCTCGTCGTCTCGCTCGGCCTCTCGGAGACCACTCGCGTCGAGGATGTCGTCGAGCTCTACGAGGGGATGCGCGAAACGGGCGTCGACGTGATCGGCGGCGATACGACACGAGCCGAGCAGGTGTACCTGAGCGTCACCGCTCTCGGCCACTCCGAACGCGTGCCCGGCCGGTCGGGCGCGACGTCCGGAGACCACCTCGTCGTTACCGGTCCGCTCGGGGCGTCAGGCGCCGCGTTCCGGCAGGGTGCGTACGTCCGTCCGCCGCTCCGGCTGCGCGAGGGAAAGGGGCTCGCCGCGCACGCCCACGCGCTGCTCGACGTCTCGGACGGGATCGCCGTCGACGCTGCGCACATCGCGGCGAGATCGGGATGCCGGGTCGTCCTCGAGCTCGAGCGCGTTCCACTTGCGGAGGGAGCCGAGCTGGAGGATCTCGCCTTCGGCGAGGACTACGAGCTGCTCGCGGCGGTGGAGCGTCCCGGCCGGTTCAGCGTGATTGGTCGGTGCGAGGAGGGCGAGGGCGTCATCACGACGCTCGACGGCGAGCCGTACGAGCTCCGCGGCTGGGAGCACTTCACCTAGCGCGAGGCTCTACGCGGCGAGCCAGGGCTCGAGTGCCTGCTCGTACCTGCTGCGCGGGTACGCGCCGACGACGACTTCCTTCGCCTCGCCGCCGTCGAAGACGATCGTCGTCGGGATCGACAGGACGTCGTAACGCACGGCCGTCTGCGGGTTGTCGTCGACGTTCAGCTTCGCGAACTCGACGCGTCCCCGCGTCTCGGACTCGAGTTGCTCGAGGATCGGCTCGATGACGCGGCAAGGCCCGCACCACGGCGCCCAGAAGTCGAGCACGACCGGCGTATCCGCCTGGAGCACGTCTCGCTCGAAGGTGTCGTCGGTGACGTCGAACACAAGCCCAGAGTAGCGATCAGAGGTGGCCGCGCAGGGCGGCGAGGCGGAGCAGCGGCACCTTCCAGATCGCCTCGGCCACGATTGTTCGCGACATCTTCGAACCTCCCGCCTCGCGGTCGGCGAACGTGATCGGGATCTCGACCACCTCGAAGCCTGCGCGCAGAGCTCGATACGTGGTCTCGATCTGGAAGGCGTAGCCCTTCGAGTGGATCGCGTCGAGGTCGATCGCCTCGAGGGCGCGGCGCCGATAGCACTTGAAGCCGCCGGTGAGATCACGGATCTGCGTCCCGAGCAGGACCCGAGCGTAGAAGGAGCCGCCCGCGGAGACGAACCGGCGCACGAAGCCCCAGTTTCGGATCGCCCCGCCCTTGACGTAGCGCGATCCGAGCGCCAGGTCCGCGCCCCCTTCGACCGCGGCGATGAGCCGTGGCACGTCCTTCGGGTCGTGAGAGAAGTCGCAATCCATTTCGAGGACGAGCTCGGCCCCGTCCGCGAGTGCCCGGCGGAAGCCGGCGATGTACGCAGGGCCCAGACCCTCCTTTCGCTCGCGGTGGAGCACGTCGACGAAATCGAGCTCGGCCGCGAGGGCGTCCGCCAGCTCACCCGTCCCGTCCGGCGAGTTGTCGTCGACCACGAGCACGCGCACGCCCTTGTCCGCGAGCGCGCGCAGCATCTGCTCGAGGTTCTCGTGCTCGTTGTACGTGGGCAGGCAGACGACCGCGTGCACCTGCGTATATTCCAGGCGTGGCCACCGCTCTGCCTCGGAACGTGGACGTGGCCGAGCAGTTGGAGCTTCTCGCCGACCTGCTCGAGCTCGAAGGAGAGGCGTCGTTCCGCGTCCTTGCCTACCGGCGTGCGGCGACGCGGATCCGCGAGACGGCGGGATCGGTGGCCGAGCTCGCGCTCGCCGGGCGCGCGAAGGAGCTCCAGGGGATCGGCAAGACGATCGAGGAGAAGATCGTCCAGGTCGTCGAGGACGGCGAGATGCACGCGCTGACGAAGCGGAAGAAAGTCATCCCGCCGGAAGTGGTCACGTTCATGCGCCTTCCCGGCCTCGGTCCCAAGACGGCGGCCCGCATCTGGCGCGAGCTGAACGTCACGACCGTGGAGGAGTTGAAGCAGGCGGCGGAGCAGGAGCAGCTGCGCACGCTCACCGGTCTCGGCGCGAAGACAGAGGAGCGCGTCCTCAAGGCGCTCGCGGAGAAGAAGGAGGAGCCGAGTGATCGCCGGCTGCTCGGTGACGGGCTCGGGCCGCTGCTCGCCGTCGTCTCCGTGCTCCAGGAGCATCCGGCCGCGGACAAGGTGTCGGAGGCCGGGAGCGCACGGCGGCGGAGAGAGACGTTTCGCGACCTCGACATCATCGCGACTGCGACCGACCCGGAAGCGCTGATCGACTACTTCACGAACCTCAAGTGGGTCATCGAGGTCGTCGCCAAGGGCCCGACGAAGGCGACCGTCCTGTCGAACGAGGGGCTGCGCTTCGACCTACGCGTTGTGCCGCCGGAGTCGTACGGGAACCTGCTCCAGCACTTCACCGGCTCGAAGGACCACAACGTCGCACTGCGCGAGCGCGCCGTGAAAGACGGTTTCTCCGTCTCCGAGTACTCGATCACCGTCGTCGAGTCCGAGGAGGAGCTGAGGTTCGAGGACGAGGCGCAGGTCTACGAGCATCTGGGCTATCAGTTCATCCCGCCCGAGCTGCGCGAGAACAGCGGTGAGCTCGAAGCCGCGCGCAAGGGCGAGCTCCCCGAGCTCGTCGAGCTACGGGACATCAGGGGCGATCTGCACTCCCACACGACCTGGTCCGACGGGCGAGACCCGCTCGAGCAGATGGTCATGGCCGCGAAGGCGCGCGGCTACAAGTACTGCGCCGTTACCGACCACCCGAGAGGGGCGCTCGCGGAGCAGGACGAGGAGATCGACAAGCTCAACGAGCGGCTGGATCCGTTCCGGATCCTGAAGGGGATCGAGGTCAACATCCGCATCGACGGATCGCTCTCGCTGCCGGATGAGGTGCTGGCGGAGCGGGACTGGGTGATGGCGTCGCTCCACGCGGCGTTCGATCGCAATCCCACCGATCGTGTTCTCACCGCGATGGAGAATCCGCACGTGGACTGCATCGGCCACCTCACCGCACGCAAGATCAACATCCGGCGGCCGGCCGACGTCGACATCGAGCGGGTGGTGGAGAAGGCGCTCGAGACGGGGACGTTCCTCGAGATCAACGCCCAGCCGAACCGTCTCGACATCCGTGACACCCACGCGCGCCTCGCAGCGCAGGCCGGCGTGAAGATCGCGGTCAACACGGATGCGCACCAGGTCAGCGCCCTCGGGCACATGGACATGGGTGTCGCGCAGGCGCGCCGGGCGTGGCTGACGAAGGAGCAGGTGCTGAACACGCGGACGTGGCCCCAGATCGCCAAGCTGCTCACGTGACGTTCCGCGAGGACGGCGCCGCGGCCCTCGAGTGGGCCGCGCAGTATCTGGAGCGCGTGGGCGAGCTGCCGGTCCTGGCTCAGGTCGAGCCGGGGGACATCCGCAGCAGGCTGCCGGCGTCGCCGCCCGACCGCGGCGAGCCGTTCGCTGACGTCCTGCGCGACCTCGACGACGTCATCCTGCCCGGCATCACGCACTGGCAGAGCCCGCGGTTCTTCGCGTACTTCTCTGTCAGCGCGGCCGAGCCCGGCATCCTCGCCGAGCTGCTCGCGGCGACGCTGAACTCGGTCTCGTTCATCTGGCGGACGTCGCCGGCGTCGACGGAGCTCGAGGCCCTCACCCTCGACTGGACCGCGCAGCTGCTCGGCCTGCCGGCCGGCTGGCACGGCCACATCGAGGACACCGCGTCGACGTCGACGATCGCCGCGCTCGCGGCGGCTCGCGAGGCGACCGGCGGCAAGGTCGTCGTGTGCTCGGAGGAGGCTCACTCGTCGGTCGAACGCGCCGCACGGCTCCTCGGCCTCGGCACGAGGAAGGTGCCGGTCGACGACGAGTTCCGCCTGCGGCCCGACGCGCTCGACCTCACGGACGCGGCCTCGCTCGTCGCGACGGTGGGGACGACGTCGACTGCGTCGGTCGACCCAGTCTCCGCGCTTGCGGACGCGTGCGAGGCGTCGGGCGTCTGGCTGCACGTCGATGCCGCCTACGCCGGTTCCGCGTGGGTCTGTCCGGAGCTGCGCTGGTCGCAGGCGGGGGTCGAGCGTGCGGACTCGCTCGTCGTGAACGCGCACAAGTGGCTCTTCGCGCCGATGGACTGCTCCCTCCTGTGGACGCGGAGGCCCGAGGCGCTCCGGTCGGCGTTCAGCCTCGTGCCCGAGTACCTCAGGACGAGCGACGAGGCGGAGAGCCTCTCGGACTACGGCCCGGCGCTCGGCCGCCGCTTCCGCTCGCTGAAGCTCTGGGCCGTCCTGCGCTGCTACGGCCGCGAGGGGCTGCAGGAGCGGATCCGCCGTTCGGTCGAGCTCGCCGCTGCATTCGAAGGTTGGATCGAGGAGACGCGGGGATGGGAAATCTGTGCGCCTCGCCACTTCTCTCTCGTCTGTTTCAGGCGGGTGGGGTCCGACGACGACAACGAGGCGCTGCTCGAACGCGTCAACGCGACGGGCGAGCTCTTCCTTTCGCACACGCGCCTGAACGGCCGCTACGTGCTTCGGCTGGCGATCGGCAACGAGCGGACGACCGCGGACGATGTACAGCGGGCCTGGACAGCGCTTCGGCGTGCAGCCGGGGAGGTTCCGTAAAGCCCGACCCTGGGTAGAGGCATCGAGATGGAGGGGGTGAGCCGCCCGGGCAAGCGGTTTTCCGTGGGACGCGTCCCGCGCGCTCCTCTTTCGACGTGTTCCGGGGGTCGGTCCCTCTGGAGCGACTTGTTGCATCAGAGAGGAGGGACAGCATGCGAAAGCTGCTGATGCTCTTTGCGGCGTCGACCGCGGTGGTGCTGGCTTCGATCGCCACGACTGGATCACAGGCCACGCCGAACAAGGCCGCGGTGACGACTGTCTCCTTGAACGGATGGGTCGGGGCGAAGGTCGAGGATGACCTGCTGAAAGAGGTCATCGCCGCCTTCGAGAAGTCGCATCCGAACATCAAGGTCAACTACGACGCGTTCAACAACTACCAGACGACGATGCTTGCGAAGTTCTCGGCAAGGCAGCCGCCTGACGTGTTCTACGTTGCGGCAGAGGACTTCGCGGACTGGGTGCGCCAGGGCGTGATGCAGCCACTCGACGCGTACGCGAAGAAGTCGAAGTTCGCGTCGAAGCCGTTCTACAGCGGCTTGCTTCGGAGCTTCAAGTTCGGGGGCAAGATCTACGGGTATCCGAAGGACTGGTCCTCCCTCGCCATGGAGGTCAACCCTGCATTGATGGGAGGCCAGAAGGTCCCGACGACCTGGGCGCAGTTGCGTGCGGTTGCACAGCGGATCAACATTCCTGGCGGTAAGCCGATCTGCCTGAGCGCGGACTGGGCTCGGCTGATGCCGTTCGTCTACCAGGCCGGCGGCACGGGCCAGTTCAAGAATGCGACCTCGCCGCCGTTCAGGGTCGCAACGAACTTCTACGTGAACCTGATCAAGGATGGGCTTGCCGCAACACCGGACAACCTGGGATCGGGTTGGTGCGGTGAGGCCTTCGGCAAGGGGAAGGTCGCGATGGCGTTCGAGGGGAACTGGATGCTCGGCTACCTGAAGGAGACGTTCCCGAACCTTCGCTACAACCTCACGCCCATGCCGAAGGGAAAGACACGCGGAAACCTCGCGTTCACGGTTGCGTATGCGATGGCGCGCGACTCGAAGAACAAGGCCGCGGCCTGGACCCTGCTCAAGTACCTGACGGGCAGGACAGGCATGAAGAAGTGGACCTCACTCGGATTCGCGTTGCCGGCACGCAGCGACGTCAAGCCAGTCCCCGGCCGAGGTGCCTTCGTGCGGTATCCGCAGTTCACGCACGGTTGGGGGAACCAGGTCGACTTCCGTCGCGTGTGGACGGAGGTTGCGAACAACGAGTTGACGGCGGTCATTCAGGGCAAGCAGAGCGTCAACGAGATGCTGCAGAAGATCGCGGCGGCAGCGAAGTAACGACCGGCTGTTCCACCCGTTCTCCCGCGCGTCGGCAGTAGGGCGCGCGGGAGAACGGGTCGCGTAGGAGGGGCGGAGATGGCGGCTGCTGTCGCGAAGGAGAGAGGTGTCCGGGGGCTTGGTTCGGAGCGCCTGCGTGAGGCGCTCGTCGGCTACGGCTTCATCGCGTTGCCGATGGCCTTCTTCTTCCTCTTCTTCATCTTCCCGATCGGCTACGCCGTCTACATCAGTCGGTACGACTGGTCGATCTTCAAAGGGCCGTTCGTCGGCTGGGACAACTACCGCGAGCTGTATCACGACGAGGTCTTCTGGCGTCACGCGGTCCGCAACACCCTCGTCTTCACCGCGTTCGTCGTGCCTCTGGAGATCGCGCTCGGCCTTGCGCTTGCGGTCGTCGTCAACCAGGCGATCCGCTTTCGGACGTTCTTCCGCGCCGCCTTCTACTTTCCGTCGCTGGCCTCGTCGGCAGCGATCGTCGCGATCGCGACCTACATCCTCGCCTCCGACGGCATCTTGAACAAGGCCCTGGGCCTTGTTGGTTTCGACCATGACAAGGCGTGGTTCGCACAGCAGAGCACCGCGCTGCCTTCGATCATCGGCCTCAATGCCTGGACGACCTCCGGCACGATCATGATCTTCTACCTCGCGGCCCTCCAGGCGATTCCCACCGAGGTCTACGAAGCCGCTGCGATCGACGGCGCCGGCGCGTGGCGGACGTTTCGCAAGATCACGTTCCCACTGCTGAAGCCGGCGAACTACTTCGTCGCCGTGGTCTCCTTCATCGGCGCGCTGAAGATGTTCGACCAGTCCTTCATCGTCGGAGGAACGTCGGGCGGGCCGAACTACTCGACGATGACGGTCGTCCTCTACCTCTATAACCGGGCCTTCACCGGGACGACGCGGTTCGGCTACGCGGCGGCAGTCGGCCTCGTCCTGTTTCTCTTCATCTTCCTCGTCACGGTCATCCAGCGGCTGGCCTTCGGAAAGGCCGAGGTCTCCTGATGTCCGAGAGCGTGCCTCCGGTTCCGCCGGTCGCCGCCGCAGGAGAGCTCGCAGTCGAGGGGGAGGCCGCGGCGGGGAGCACTCCTGTTGCGGGCGGGATCCCCGGCCGGGAGCGGGCGGACCGCATCAGGAGGACCGTCGCCTACATCGTGATGTTCGGCGTGGCGATTCTCTTCGCGATCCCCTTCCTTTGGAGCCTCTCCACGTCGTTCAGGCCTCTCTCGGAGACGGTTCAGGGTTTCTCGCTCCTTCCGCATCAGTGGACCACGTTCGGCTACCACGAGGTGTTCCAGAAGTACCACTTCGGCCGCTACACGCTGAACAGCGCGATCATCGCGACAGCGATCACGTTGACGAACGTCTTCCTCGCCTCGCTCGGTGGCTACGCGTTTGCGCGGCTCCGCTTTCCGGGTCGCGAGGCGCTGTTCCTGCTCGTGCTCGGCACGCTGATGATCCCGGATCAGCTTCGCCTCGTCCCGATCTATCAGATGCTCGTCAACATGATTCCCAACTGGCTTGGACACGTCGGCTGGCACGACGCGAGTTTCGTGAACCGGAACGGCGTGATCCTGATCAACCTGGTCTCGGCGGCGAGTCTCTTTCTGATGCGCCAGTACTTCCTGACCATCCCCCGGGATCTCGAGGAGGCGGCAAAGCTCGACGGCGCCGGTTACTTCAAGACGTACCTGCGGGTGATGCTGCCTCTTGCCGGCCCTGCGCTCGCTGCCGTCACGATTCTCACCTTCCAGGGATCGTGGAACGACCTCTTCTGGGCGGCGGTACTCCTGCAGGACGAGTCGCAGCACACCATTCCGCTCGGTCTGGCGTACTTCCAGCAGGTCTATACGACACTCTGGCCACAACTGATGGCCGCGAGCGTCGCCGCGATCCTGCCGATCCTCGCGTTGTTCGTCCTCTTCCAGCGCTACTTCGTGGCCGGCGTAGCCGCGTCCGGAGTCAAGGGATGACGCTGCGGACCGCCCTCGGGGTTGCCGCCGTCGATCTCTACCACCAGTCGTGGCGGCTCGTACTGCTCAACGTGATGCTCGGCGCCGCCGTGTTGCTCGTCGTGTTGGCGAGCATCGCTTCACCGCTTGCGCTTGCGCTCGTCGTGTTGATCGGGCCCGTTGCGGTGACGGTGATGCATTGCGCCGTGACGCTCGCGCAGACGGAAGATCTCCGGCTCGCCGAGGCGATCATCGGACTACGCCGACACTGGCGGCGCGGGCTCGTGCTCGGCCTGCTCGTCACCGCTGCCGTGGTACTCGGCGCGTTTGCCGTCCCCTTCTATGCGTCTGCCGGACGCTGGGGCTGGCCTCTGGCAGCGCTCAGCGTCTACGTCCTGCTCGTCTTCTTCGTCGTGCAACTTGCTCTTTGGCCGTTGGCGGTCTTCGACGCGGGCAGGCCGTTGCGCGAGCTTGCGCGCGAGGCGGGCCTGAGCGTCCTCCGCCGGCCGCTTGGTTTTGCCGGTCTCGGGCTTGCGCTGCTCATCGTCAACGCTGCGGGCCTCGCTGCCGCGATTCTCCCGTTCTTGAGCCTGACGATCGCCTACTCGTTTCTCGTGTCCGCTCACTACGCGCTGCCGAAGAACCCTGCCCGGGAGGTCTGAGGAATGGCCAGCGTCACCTACGACCACGTGACGAAGCGGTTCGGCGACACCGCCGCCGTGAACGAGCTGATGTTGGAGGTCGCCGATGGGGAGTTCATGGTGCTGGTGGGGCCGTCCGGCTGCGGTAAGAGCACCGCTCTGCGGATGCTCGCGGGCCTCGAGCGCGTCTCCGACGGGAGGATCCTCATCGGCGACCGAGTCGTGAACAACATCGCACCGCAGTCGCGCGACATCGCGATGGTGTTCCAGTCCTACGCGCTCTACCCGCACATGACGGTGTACGACAATCTCGCGTTCGGTCTGCGCAATCAGAAGGTTCCGAAGAAGGACATCGATCGGCGTGTTCGCGATGCGATCGAGATCCTCGACCTCGGACCGCTCATCAAGCGGAAGCCGAAGCAGCTCTCGGGCGGTCAGCGGCAGCGTGTTGCACTCGGGCGTGCGATCGTGCGTGAACCCGTTGCCTTTCTGATGGATGAGCCGCTCTCGAACCTCGATGCCCAGCTGCGCGTGCAGACACGTGCGGAGATCCTCAAGTTGCAGGAGAACCTCGGCACCACGACCATCTACGTCACGCACGACCAGGTCGAGGCGATGACCATGGGAGACCGGATTGCGGTGATGAAGCTCGGGGTCCTGCAGCAGGTCGGCTCGCCGGAGGATCTCTACCGCAACCCGCGAAACGTCTTCGTCGGCGGATTCATCGGCTCGCCCGCGATGAATCTTGTGCCGGCCCCCGTGATCGACGGCGTCGGTGGGGACGATCGCATCGCCGGGTTCCGGCCCGAGCACGTTGAGCTCGGCAACGGGCGGACCGAAGGCATCAGCTTCGCCGCCCGTGTGGAGGTGGTCGAGTACCTCGGGGATGAGCAGCTCGTTCACCTGACGCGGAAGGATGCATCGCTGCAGGCGAAGCTCTCGGTCGAGGAAAGCGTGACCGGTGGTCAGGAGCTGACGTTCACCATTCCGAGGGACAAGCTCTTCCTCTTCGACGCGCAGACCGAAGAGCGAGTGGTCTAGAGCGCATTCAGCAGCTCGACGAACTCGACGGGATTCTCGACGACGATGTCGGCAGCTTCGCGCAGTGCGGGCGGTCCCTCGTCTGAGGTGACCGCGACCCGCACGGCCAGCTCGAGCCCGTCGAGCGCGCGGAAGGCATCGAGGTCGGTGGTGTCGTCGCCGGCGTAGAGCGCTCGTGAAGCGCCGCTTTGCTCGAGGAGCGCTTGCACCGCGGTGCCCTTGTCGGCGTCGACGGGCGGAAGGAGCTCCAGGACCTTGCGCCCGAAGCGTGCGCGGAGCCCGATCGCCCGCGCCTGTTCAGCGACGGCCTCCAGCTCCGCGCGCGCCGCGCCTTCGTCGTCGGCGCCGCGGTAGTGCAACGACGCGGTGAGACCCTTGTCCTCGAGCGCGGGCCAGTCGACCTCGTCGAGGAAGGAGCGAAGGCGGCCGCGCCACTCCTCCGCTCCGTCGGCGAGCTCGAGGCCGTGGTTGCCGACGTAGACGAGCTCCGGGACGTCGACGACGCGGCGGGCATCAGGGCCGGACCGCCCCGAGACGCATGCGACGAGGGCGTAGCGATCGTGCAGCCGCCGGAGCTCGGCGCGGGTGTCGTCGGGGACGCGCGCATCCTCTGGGCGTGGGACGATCGGCGCGAGCACGCCGTCGACGTCGAAGAAGATCGCAGCCCTGCGTGGGTCCTCCGCGAGGCGGGCCAGCAGCTCCATGCACCTAGGATACGAAGGTGCGGCTCGTCCTCATCGGCCTCACAGCCGGATTCTTCAGCGCGTTGTTCGGAGTCGGAGGCGGGATCGTGATCGTGCCGCTCCTGCTCGTCCTCTGCGCCTTCGATGCGCGCACCGCCACGGCGACGTCGCTCGCAGCGATCGGCGTGACCGCCGTCTCCGGAGTGATCGCCTACGCGATTCACGGCGACGTCCGCGTGGAGTACGCCGCCCTCGTCGGCCTGCCCGCGGCCGTCTCGGTGGCCGGCGCCACCGCCGTGCAGCAGCGCCTGCAGACACGCACGATCGAGTTGCTCTTTTCCGTGTTCCTTCTCGGCACCGCAGTCTGGCTCTTCGTCAAGTGACCTACGTCCTGGCAATCGTCCTCGGACTCACCGCCGGCGTGCTTGCCGGGATGTTCGGCGTCGGCGGTGGCATCCTGTTCGTCCCCGCGCTCGTCGCTCTCGGACTCGGCCAGCACGAGGCGATCGGGACGTCCCTGCTCGCGATCATCCCGACGGTCGCGGTGGGAACATGGCGGCAGGCGCGTTACGGGAATGTGCAGTGGCGGGCCGCGCTCGTGCTCGGCGCCGCTGCGGTCGTCTCTGCGCAGGGAGGAGTCGTGCTGGCACAGTCGCTCTCGGGCCAGACGCTGCGGCGGCTCTTCGCCGTGCTGCTCGTCGCCGTCGCCGCGCAGATCGCCTGGCGCGCTCGGCGCGCCTGACCGCCCGCGGCGGACGCGACTATCCTGTGCGCGTGGCGGACGCCGAGCAGGTGTGGCTCCCTCTCGTCGACGAGCCGGTCGGCGACATCGTCGCGAGGATCCAGGCGGATGATCCCGAGATCGAGAGGCTCGTCGGCTCGCCGCACCGGATCCTGGCGTTTCGGACCTTTGCCTACATCCGCGTCGGCATCCTGCTTGGAGAGCTGCTGTTCGACCAGGATCTCGCCGCCGAGGACGCGGACGAGACGTGGGTCGAGGCCCTCCTGAAGGACCCCAAGCACCGCGACGCGCTCCAGCGCGAGGTGCGAGCGGTCGCAGAGGAGATTGCGGCCGACCCGAGGTATGCGGACGAGGCGCCGCTCGGCCCCGACGAGGGGACGCGCGATCGCTTCAGCGAGTTCGCGCGGCGGCAGCTCGCCGGCGACTGACCCCTCGGGCACAGACGTGATGGCGACGACAGCCGCGGCCGAGTCCAACGAGGACTACGTTTTCGCCGACGAGGAGCCGCGCAGCGAGTGGGCCCGCATCCGGCATCGCTTCTTCCAGCACCGCCTGGCCGCGGTCAGCCTCTTCCTCCTCGTCGCCGTCTTCGTCGTCTCGCTCCTCGCCTCGAAGATCGCGCCGTACGGCTACCTCCAGCTGAACATCACCGACCTGAGCGAGGGCCCGAGCTGGGCGCATCCCTTCGGAACCGACCAGATCGGACGCGACTACTTCAGCCGCGTGCTCTACGGGATGCGAACGGAGATTCAGATCGTGCTCGTCGTCGCCGTCCTCGGGACGGCGATCGGGATGATCGTCGGCGGGCTCTGCGGGTTCTACGGGCGCTCCGTCGACAACATCCTCATGCGCGGGACGGACCTCTTCCTGACCTTGCCGCCGCTGATCTGGCTCCTCGTCGCCGTCGCGTACCTCCACGTCGACACGCTGCCGGAGACTGCGCTCTTGTTCGCGTGCATCCTCTGGATGCCGCTCGCGCGGATTGCGCGCGGAGCGTGCCTGTCGATCCGCGAGCGGGAGTTCGTCGAGGCGGCTCGAGCGATGGGGGCGAGCGACTGGCGGATCATCCGCAGGCACATCCTCCCGAACGCCGTCGGCATCGTGATCGTCGCAGCGACCGTGCTCGCAGTGACGGTGGTGATCCTCGAGACGACGATCTCCTATCTCGGGAGGGGCATAACCATCGCGTACTTCGGCGGGCGGACCGACACGACGATGCCGAGCCTTGGCGACGTGCTCGCCGCCGCGACGGGCGAGGGGCTCTACAACTGGTGGGGAATCGTCTTCCCCGGGATCGCGGTCGTTCTCATCATCGCGCCGATCATGGCGGTCGGGGACGGCATTCGCGACGCTTTCGATCCGGCGCAGGCGCGCCGGAAGATCACGCCGCGGAAACGGCGGAAGCGGAGGAGGAAACCGACGCTCGCGACGCGGATCTCCGAGCGTGTCCCGCGCCCGACGGTGCCGCCGCTCCGCCTCCGTGAGCGGCTGCCGAAGGTCTCCGTTCCCGGCGCGGCAACGGCACGGAGGCTGGTCGTGCGGCCGCGAAGACGAACCCGCCTCGTCCTGGAGGCAGTCGGAGTCCTCCTCGTGACCGCGGTCACCGCCGGCGCCGTCTACGTGTTCGGCGTCGACCACGCCGGTAGCCGCTGGCCGTTGCGGAGCACGGCGGTCCGGGACGTGTCGCAGGCGTCCGGCGTGCAGATCGAGGCGACGATCGCGACGTCGCCGACGAGGCGCAACGCTCTCTTCGCCGCGTCCAACGACTCGCTTGAGCGGACGATCCGGGTGTACGAGTCGACGGACGACGGCGCGTCGTGGTTCTCGGAGCCCGGCCCCCAGCTCGGGCTCGACGCCTGCGCCCGCGGCGAGCCGAGCGCGGCGGTCGGTGCGGACGGGCGCGAGTACGTGGCGTTCGTCGTCAACCCGTTCTGCACACAGGAGGAGCCCTATCCGTACCTCGCCGTCGCCTCGCGCGCTCCCGGCGGAAGTTGGCGTACCGTGCGCGTACCTCCGAAGGCGAAAGAACGGTTCGACGCGAAGCCGTCGCTCGCAGCGGCGCCCGACGGACGGGTCTACGCGGCTTGGACTCGGCTGATCGCGCCCACGTACGCCACGACCGTGGTGAGCTCCACCGCGGACGGCGGGCGCACGTGGTCGGCGCCGCGTGTAGTCAGCCCGCAGCTGGAGAAGCCGCAGCTCGTGAGCGTCGCGGCATCGCCTTCCGGCACGGTCTATGTCGCGGGTGTCGACGTGCGGCACGGGATCTGGCTCGCGATGTCCGTGGACGGTGGCCGGTCGTTCCGCGTTCGCCGGGTTGCCTCGCTCGGCGGCTCCGCCGCCGACGCGTGCGCGACCGCCGGGCGATATCCGACGGCGTTCGAGGCGAATCACTGCCTCGGGCCGAACCCGACCGTCGTCGCGAACCGGGACCGTGTCCTGGTCGTCTACTCCGGCCTGGAGCCCAACGGGACGCGCGCCGTCTTCGGCGCGACCTTCCGTCCGCGGCTCGAGCCTGCCTGGCACGGGCGAATCGGGCCCGCGGACGAGTCGCCGTCCGACCAGTTCTGGCCGGCGGCCGCCGCCGATCCGGCCACCGGGCGGTTCTGGGCTTGCTACTACGACACGGGCGGGGATCCCGGCCGCAGGAGCGCCTGGTACGCCTGCACGCGCTCCAACGACGGGCGGCAATGGGCGACGCCCGTGGGGGTGGGCGAAGCCGCGGCGAAGGCGGACGTCCTGTGGGAGGACGCGCGGATCTACGGGTACGGCGACACGATCGGCTTCGGCGGCTACACCGCCCTCGCCGTTCGCGAGGGGACAGCGCACCCGATGTGGATCGACACGCGCAATCCCGCCGGACGGCTGCAGGAGGTCTACACGGCCCGGCTCGACGAGAGCGCCTTCAAACCCTGAGGGTCGGCAGGCGTCTAACCAGGGTGGGTCCCCCTCGTGACGGTTCTGAGCGAACGTGAACGGCTGAGCCGCCGCCGCGCGCGGCGGAAATTCGGGCTCGAGGTCGTCGCCGTCCTCGGGTTGACCGCGGCTGCCGTCGGGGCGATTTACCTGGTCACGGCCGAGAAGGTCGCGAGCCCGTGGAAGGCTGCCGGGACGAACGTGCAGAACGTCTCGCGTGCCCGCGGGATCCAGTCCGAGGTGTCGGTTGCGATCGACCCGAAGAATCCACGCACGCTGTTCGCCGCGTCCAACGAGACGAACGAGATCGAGCTGCGCGTGTACTCGTCGACCAACGGTGGGAGGACGTGGACGTCGCGCCGCGGGCCGTTGTTCAACCGCGACACGTGCGTCTGGGGAGATCCCTCCGTCGCCGTCGGGCCCGACGGTCGCCAATACGCGGCGTTCACGGAGAAGAGCATCTGCGCGAACGGCCCCGACCTGCAGCCCTACGTCGTCGTCGGGTCGCGCTCCGGTCCGCACGGCAAGTGGGTCGTCCGCCGGCTGGCGCGCCCCGCCGTGAAGTTCGGCTTCGACGACCGGCCGTCCCTCGCGGTGACGTCCGACGGACACGTTCACGTCGTGTGGTCGCGGTTGCTCGGCCGCCGGTACGAGACGACGGTGATCAGCTCGAGCTCCGACGGAGGCAGGACGTGGTCGTCGCCGAGACCCATCGACCACAAGCTCCGGCAGCCGCAGCTCGTCTCGCTCAAGGCCGGGCCCGGAAACACGCTCTACATCGCGGGCGTCGACGCGAGCATGGGCATCTGGGTGGGGCGCTCTGCCGACGGCGGCCGTTCCTTCACCATCAAGCGCGGGGCCCGGCTGCCCGGGAACCCGGCTGCGACTTGCCTCGTGTTCGGGGGCTACCTGCTCCCGCAGCAGTCGCTCCGCTGCGCGGGCCCGAACCCTGTCGTGAGCGTCGGACGAAACCGTGTCTTCGTGACCTACGGGGCGAATGACGCCGGCGGGGCCCAGAAAGTCCGTGTCGCCGCGTTCGATCCGTCGCTCCGGCGGCTCTCGGACGGTCCGATCGGCCCCGCCGACTCCAAGAAGACGGATCAGTTCTGGCCGGTCTCGACAGTGGATCCGAAGACCGGCCGCCTGTGGGCCTGTTACTACGACTCGACGGGGGACCAGGAGCGCAAGCGGGCGTGGTTCACCTGCACGGTCTCCGCCGACGGGCGGCATTGGGCCAGGCCGGTTCGGGCCACGCCGACGTCCGCGAATGCGGGTGTCCTCTGGGCGGACGCGGTCATCTCCGGCTACGGAGACTCCGGCGGCTGGGGCGGCTATCCCGGGCTCGCCGCGTACGACGGCACGGCGTATCCGCTCTGGATCGACACGAGCAATCCGGACGCCAACGAGGAGGAGATCTTCGGCTCCAGGCTCTCGGCGGCCGCTTTCAAGAGCGGAAGCTGATCCCGCCGGCCGGGGAGCCCTTCCCGGAGAGGCTGCATAATGGGGTGCTCGTGCTGAAGCGCGCGCCAGTCGCCCTGCTCGTCATCCTGTCGCTTCTCGCCACCGCCGCTGCCGGCGCCCAATGGCAGCACTCGCAGGCGGCGGGATCCACAGCGCGCGCCTACGCCATCCGCGTCGTCGTGCCCGGACAGCCGGGCGCCGCCACGCCCACGGTGAGCGCGCCGAACGACTCCGTCCAGTTCAGCGGCAGCTTCGCGTACGGGGACGATCCGAACAGCGACGGCCCGATCGTCAGCAGCGGCTCCGCGAATGCGAGCGCGTCGGCGGTGACGGGCTCGGCTGCGTCTGCCAGCGCCTCGGCCGAGGTCAGCAACCTGTCCGTCTTCGGCGGCGAGATCACGGCGGCGAGTATCACCGCAGAGGCACGCGCGACGGCTCACGCGGGCGCCGCGAGCGGCGATGCGAACGGGACGGCCGTGACCGGCCTCGTCGTGCTCGGCCAGCCGGTCGAGAACGGGTCCGGTGCGACGCTCGCGGACTGGGGGTCGCTGACAACGGTCGCCGCGGCGGGCAGCGGGTCACCCCAGAGCGGCTATCCACGGGAACGTCACCGCGCTCGAGATCCGGCTGACCGCCGACCACGGCGGGCTTCCGGCCGGCACCTCGATCCTCGTCGGCTACGCGGAGGTCGCCGCCCAGGCGGCGCCGGCCGAGCCACTCGGCCACCGACCGAAGCCGAAGCAGGCGCAGAAACCGAAGAACGCGCCGGAGCCTGCGCCGGGCTTCCCGCCCATTCGTCAGCCGCCCGATGTGACGCCGAAGCTGACCGCCGGCGGGTACGTCTTCCCCGTGTACGGCCCGTCGTCGTTCGTCGACACGTTCGGTGCGGCACGCGGTGACATCTCGAGCGGCTGGCACCACGGCGACGACATCTTCGCGCCGCTCGGCGCGCCAGTTCTCGCCGTGGCGGCGGGAACGGTGTTCTCCGTCGGCTGGAACACGATCGGCGGCAACCGGCTCTGGCTGCGCGACGGCCAGGGGAATCTCTTCTACTACGCGCACCTGTCCGCGTTCACTCCTCTCGCCGTCAACGGCAACCAGGTCAATGCCGGTGACGTCGTCGGCTTCGTCGGGAACACCGGCGACGCGCAGACGACGCCTTACCACCTCCACTTCGAGATCCATCCGGTCGGCCTGCTCGGGGACGGCTACGACGGCGCGGTCAACCCGACGAACTACCTGTTGGCGTGGAAGCATCTGCAGGACGTCAGCTTCGCGGGCGGGGACGCATGGGCGCCCGCGCACAGCATCGGCGACGCGCCGAAGCCCGGAGCGATCCTCCTCACCGCGAGCGACATCTCCAGTGCCGACGGCCTCGTCCCCGGATCGCTCCAACGCGCGGTGCGGCCTGCGGCCGCCGCCGAGAGCGGCGACCGCTAGAAGACCTCGGCTACGTGGAGCCGTTGCCGGACGTGCTGCTGCCGCCGGCGTTTCCCTGATACGTGAAGTCGTCGGCCGGTCCGAAGAGCCGGTCCGAGACCCACTTGCGCGTTTGCGAGCCCGTGAACGGATTGAAGAGGATCCCGAGTGCGATCCCGGCCAAGAGCAGCAGCGTGTTGCGGCCGCCGTGGTCCTTCTTGCCCTGGACGCGGTCGGCTGCCTGGCGCAGCTCGTCGACGGCCTCCCGGAGGCGCTCCTGGATGTCCTTGTCCGTGGCGACGCGGGCTGCGACCGGAATCGCGCCCCGGCCACCGATCAGCTCGTTGTAGACGTCGCGGGCTGAGTCGAATGCGTTGCGTACGTTCTCGCGGAGCTCCTCGTCCTTCATCGCCCGCTCGATGTACGGCCTCGCAGTTCCGGCCGTCTCCATAACCTTGTCCTTCGTCTTGGCCATGCTCAACTGGTCCTTTCGCTGGCTTGCCCTCCCGGTGGTACCCGCCTCGTATCCTCGCAAACAAGCGCTTCTCGGTGTGGCGCTACTGCTCGCGGCCGGTTGCGGCGGCTCGAGGAGCGCGCAGGATCGCATGGTGCACGGCCCAGGCTACGAGTTCTCGGCGCCCGCGGACTGGGCCCTCTCGAGGAGCGCGGGCGAGACGCGTCTCGAGCAGCGGGACGGCCTCGTGTCGGTCCGCCGGTTCGCGCTTGAGCGCCGGTTCCGCTCCGAGGAGTGGGGGAAGGTCGTGCCGGAGCTCGACCGAGCGGCGGCCGCGGTCGCGCGGCAACAGGGAGGTCAGGTGCGGAGCCCCGAGACGGTGACGATCGGCGGTCGCGACGCGCGTCGGTACGACATCGAGTACGCGAAGAATGGGAAGAAGCTCGTCGACCGCATCGTGTTCGTCCTCCGCGATCGTACGGAGTACTACCTCCTGTGCCGCTACGAGGCGGGCGGCGACACGCGAGCCTGCGAGCGGCTGCTCGCCACCTTCAGGTTGACCTGACGCTCGCCGGTCCCGGCGGCGCCGTTGAGCGCGGCGTCGAGCACCTGCTGGATCGAGTCCACCGGGACGAACTCGAGGTCGCGCCGGGTCTCGGGCGGGAGCTCCTCGAGGTCGGGCTCGTTCTCGCGCGGGATGATCACCCGCTTGAGGCCGGCGCGCTGCGCTGCGAGCGTCTTCTCCCGCACGCCGCCGATCGGGAGCACCTGTCCGGTCAGCGTGATCTCGCCGGTCATGCCGACCTCGTCCGACACCGGCCGTCCGAGGACGAGCGACGCGATCGCGGTCGCCATGGTGATGCCCGCCGACGGACCGTCCTTGGGCACCGCGCCAGCCGGGACGTGTACGTGGATGTCGTGCTCCTGGAACCAACGCGGCTCGAGGCCGAGCCGGTCGGCGTGCGCGCGCACCCACGACAGCGCGGTCTGCGCGGACTCCTGCATCACGTCGCCGAGCTGGCCGGTGATCGTCAGCCGTCCCTTGCCGGGATAGGCCGTCGCCTCGATGAAGAGCACGTCGCCGCCGACGGCGGTGAACGCAAGCCCGGTTGCGACTCCGGGATCGGCAGTGCGCTTGCGTACGTCGCCCTCGAAGCGACGCGGGCCGAGCCACGAGCGTACGCGCCGCTCGTCGATCCGTAGCGTCTGGGCGCGCGCCTTACCCTCCGCGATCTGTCTCGCCGCCTTCCGCAGCACATCGGCGAGGCGCCGCTCGAGGTTCCGGACGCCGGCCTCGCGCGTGTACTCGCGGATGATGAGTCGCAGGGCGCTGTCCGTCACCTTGACCCGGCCGTCGCCGAGACCGTGTGCCTCGAGCTGCTTCGGGAGCAGGTACCGCTTCGCGATGCCGAACTTCTCCGCCTCCGTGTAGCCGGACAACGAGATGACGTCCATGCGGTCGAGCAGTGGGCTCGGGATCGTGTCGAGCGTGTTGGCCGTGCAGATGAACAGGACCTTCGACAGGTCGAACGGAAGGTCGAGGTAGTGGTCGCGGAAGCTCTTGTTCTGCTCGGGGTCGAGAACCTCGAGCATCGCGCTCGCGGGGTCGCCGCGGAAGTCGGCGCCCATCTTGTCGATCTCGTCGATCAGCATCACCGGGTTCATCGACTCTGCGTCGCGCAGCGTGCGGATGATCGTGCCCGGCATCGCGCCGATGTACGTGCGCCGGTGTCCGCGGATCTCGGACTCGTCGCGGACGCCACCGACGGACAGACGCGCGAACTTCCGTCCCAGGGCGCGGGCGATCGACTGGCCGAGCGAGGTCTTGCCGACGCCGGGAGGCCCGACGAAGCAGAGGATGGGCCCGGAGAGGTCGTTCTTCAGCTTCGAGACCGCGAGGTGCTCGAGGATCCGGTCCTTGACCTTCTCGAGGTCGAAATGGTCCTCGTCCAGCACCTGCCGCGCGTGGTCGAGGTCGAGGTTGTCGTTCGTCGTCGTGTTCCACGGAAGGGACACGAGCCAGTCGAGGTAGGTACGGATCACGCCGTACTCGGCCGCGGCAGAGGGGAGCCGCTCGAGCCGGCCGAGCTCTCGGTCGGCGGCCTTCCGAATGTCCTCGGGAAGATCGAGCTCGTCGAGGCGCGAGCGCAGCTCGTTCGCCTCGGCCTGGTCGGCGTCGCCCTCGCCGAGCTCCTCCTGGATCGCCTTCAGCTGCTGGCGGAGGAAGAACTCGCGCTGCCCCTTCTCCATCTCCTCCTGGACCTGGGACTGGATCTTCGACCCGAGCTCGAACACCTCGAGCTCGCGGCTGAGGATCGCGGACACACGTCTGAGGCGGGCCTCGACGTCGACGAGCTCGAGCAGGTCTTGCTTCTCCTCCGTCTTCAGCCGCAGCGTCGAGGCGACGAGATTGCAGAGCGCGCTCGGGTCCTCGACGTTCGCGGCCGCGAGCTGCAGCTCCTCGGGCAGGTAAGGGACGAGGCCGATAACGCGCGCGAAGAGGTTCTGGACGTTGCGCGTCAGCGCCTCGAGCTCGGGTGTCTCGACGACGACGTCAGCAAGCTCCTCGAACTCGCCGGTCAGATACGGCTCGTCCTGCACTCGCCGCTCGAGCCGGATCCGCTGTATGCCCTGCACGAGGATGCGCAGCGTCCCGTCGGGCACCTTGATCATCTTGTGAATCGCCGCCGCGGTGCCGACGCCGTAGAGATCCTCCCAGCCCGGGTGCTCGGCCTCCTCGTTCTCGACGGTCACGAGCGCGAGCATCCGGTTGCCCGAGACGACCTCCTCGACGAGCTTGATCGAGCGCTCCTGGCCGATGGCCAACGGCGTGACAGACTCGGGGAACACGACGGTTTCCTTCAGCGGGAGGACCGGCAGCGTCGCCGGAAACGTGAGCTCGTCCTGCTCCTGGACGTCGACGACCGTCTCGCTCATCGCGCCCTCACCGTGATCGTGATCTGCTCCCGCGGCGCGGGCCTCGGCGCGATCGGGAGCCGGATCGTGAGGATGCCGCGTTCGTAGGTCGCGGTCGCGCCTTCCGGGTCGACGTCCTCCGCCAGCGTCACCTGGCGTTGGAACGGCCCGTAGTCGATCTCCATTTGCTGGTACTGGCCGCCTTCCTTGGGGCGACGGCGCTCACCCGAGACGAGGAGCGCGCGAGGCGAGGCGACGACGTCGACTGTGCTCGGGTCGACGGCGGGGAGCTCGACCTGAACGATGAGCGAGGCAGGAGACTCCGAGCGGTAGACGTCGACCTGCGGTCGGAACACGCGCCGCGGACCGCGTGAGAAGGGAAACACCTGCCACAGGTCGGCGAAGAGCTGTTCGATCTCCTCGGCGGCGTCGTCGAAGTTCCTGCGCTTGGGATTCTCCATGGAGTCTCAGGGTACCCTGGTCTCGTCCCTGTACTACACCCTTTCAGGCCCGGCGCCCCACGCTCAGTGCCGTAGCATCGCCTCGATGAAAGGCGTCATCCTCGCCGGGGGCAGCGGCACCCGTCTGCATCCGCTCACCCGGATCACGAACAAGCACCTCCTGCCGATCTACGACCGGCCGATGGTGAACTACGCGATCGAGGCGCTCGTCGAAGCGGGCGTGAACGAGCTCATGCTCGTCACCGGCGGCACGCACGCGGGTGAGTTCTTCCGTCTGCTCGGCAACGGGCACGAGTACGGGATCGACCGGCTCTTCTACGCGTACCAGGAGAAGGCCGGTGGGATCGCGGAGGCACTCGGGCTCGCGGAGCGCTTCGTCGAGCGTGACCGCGTCGTCGTCATGCTCGCCGACAACGTCGTCGAGAATTCGCTCAAGCCGACGGTGGAGAACTTCGTCCGTCAGGAGAAGGGCGCGCGAATCCTGCTTTCGCAGATGGACGACCCGAAGCACCTGCGACATCTCGGCGTGCCCGCATTGGAGGATGGCCGCGTCACGGGAATCGTCGAGAAGCCGGACGAGCCGCCGAGCGACTACGCGGTGACGGGAATCTATTTCTATGACGAGAGCGTCTGGGAGGTGATCCCGAAGCTCGTCCCGTCCGGACGCGGAGAGCTCGAGATCACCGACGTGAACAACGCCTATGTCGAGCAGGGCTCGATGGAGTACGACGTGCTGGACGGGTTCTGGGGCGACGCCGGGGAGTCCATCGACGCGTACTACGAGGTCAACGACTTCGTCCGCGCGCACGGGGTGAACAAGCCGTGAAACCAGAGGTGCTCCCACTCCGCCGCTTCGAGGACGAGCGCGGCTGGCTCGTCGAGATCGCCCGTGCGAGCAAGCTGGCGAAGCCGCTGCGGCAGACCAACCTCTCGTTCTCGCGTGCCGGCACGATCCGCGGTCTGCACTACCACGAACGGGGACAGAACGACCTCTTCGTCTGCCTCCGGGGACGGGCGCGCGTCGTCGCGCTCGACCGCGAGAGCGGCGAGACGTTCTCCGAGGACATCGGCGACGACAACCTCGCCGCCGTCTACGTCCCGGGGCACCTCGCACACGGCTTCGAGGCGCTGACGGACGTCCTGATGCTGTACCACGTCAGCGAGGAGTACGACGCCGCCGATCCCGACGAGCACGGCCTGCCCTGGGACGACCCACGCGTCGCCGGCCTCTGGAGCACGACATCGCCGATCCTGTCGGAGCGGGACCGCAGCACATCCTGATCACGGGCGCGGGTGGCCAGCTCGGCTGCGCGCTCGTGGAGGAGTTCCCGGACGCCCTGGCCCTCGCGCACGGCGACTGGGACGTGACGCTGCCCCCTCCTGCGCTCGACTCGCCTCCGGGAGTCGTCCTGCACGCGGCGGCGTGGACGGACGTGGACGGCGCTGAGGACGATCCACAGGGTGCGGCGGCCGTGAACGTCGGCGGCACGCATCACGCGGCGGAGCTCGGCGCCCCACTCGTCGTCTACTCCACCGACTATGTCTTCGACGGCCACAAGGCCGAGCCGTACGTCGAATCGGACGCGCCGAACCCGCTCTCGGCCTACGGCAGGACGAAGCTGCACGGTGAGGGCGCCGCGGGCGAGAGCGCGTGGATCGTGCGCACGTCCGGCCTCTTCGGGCCCACGGGCTCCAACTTCGTCCGCACGATGCTGCGCCTCGGGGAGAGCCGCGACGAGGTGAGCGTCGTCCACGACCAGCGGACGGCCCCGACCTACGTCGGCCATCTCGCCGCCGCGACGCGCGAGCTCCTCGGGATGCCTTTCGGGGTCTGGCACGTCGCAGCGGACGGGGTCTGCACGTGGGCCGAGTTCGCCGAGGCGATCTTCGAGGACGCGGGGCTCGACACCACGGTCAGGCGGATTACGACCGCGGAGCTCGGGCGGCCTGCGCCGCGACCCGCCAATGCGGTGCTGCGGAGCGAGAAGGATGCTCCGGCGCTCCCGCACTGGCGTGACGGGCTCCGCGAGTGCCTGGCCCGCCTAGGGTCAGACCCGGCAGGGGTCTGACCCTCATTCACGATCAGCGAGGGCCCGCGTTGTATGACGCGGTCCTCTTCGACCTCTTTACGGCGCTCTTGGATTCACACGCGCTGTGGTGTGACGTCGCCGGCAGTGCGGACGCGGGCGCGAGATGGCGGGAGGAGTGCAGCTGCCTCGCGTACTCCGTCGGGGCGTACCGCCCGTTCGTTGAGACTGTCGCGGAGGCGGCGCGGCCCGCCGGCGTGCCACCGTCGCGGGCGGCGGATCTGCTTCGTGCGATGGGAGCACAGCTTGAGCCGTGGCCTGAGGCACCAGAGGTTCTCAGACGGCTGAGCGAGAGCGTGCAGATCGGCGTGGTGACCAACTGTTCTGAAGAGCTCGGGCAACGCGCAGCTGCTCACGTGGGTGTCCGTTTCGACACGGTCGTAACAGCCGAAGCCGCCGGCGCTTACAAGCCGAGGCTCGAGCCATACAGACTCGCCCTTGACAGGCTGGGCATCCAGCCATCGCGTGCGCTGTTCGTGGCCGGCTCGCCTGCCGATATCAGCGGAGCCGGTGGCGCCGGGATGGACGTGTGGTGGCACAACCGTTTGCAGTTACCTCTCGGGGAGCACCGAGCACCGCTCGCGGAGCACGATTCGCTCGAGCCTCTCCTCGAGCTTACGACCGAGGGTCAGACCCGGATCTGACCCTCTGATCGTCTAGCCGGACCTCTTCAGCTTTCCGTGCTTCTTCGCGTGAATCTCGCCGCGTCTGAAGATCCAGACGCCGAGCGGGAAGGCGACGATGCCGATGATGATCAGCGGCCAGATGTCCCCCCACAGCGCACTGACTCCCGCTCCGTCGAGGATCGCGTGTCGGATGCCGCGCAGCGCGTACGTCGCCGGGGAGATTGTCGCGAGCCACTGCATCCACTCGGGCAGAACCGATACGGGGTAGTACACGCCCGAGATCACGAGCAGCGTTCCCTGTGCGATGAACCCGAGCTGCGCCCCTTTCTCGGGCGAGATCAGCGGCAACACCGAGGTCATCGTCCCGATCCCCATGAAGGAGATCGACGCGATCGCAAGCACGACCGCGGCCGCGAGGAAGTTCGCGTCCGGCATGTGGAGCCCGAACATCAGTGCGACGACGGCGAACAGGATCGCGCTGCGAAGAACGCCGTAGAAGACCGCGAAGATGCCGACGCCGGCAAGGTGCACCGGTCGCCGGATCGGCGCCATGAACGTGTACTCGATCGTGCCCTCCCAGCGCTCCCACGCGACCGTCTCCGTCATGAATTCGAAGACGAGGCCCAGGAAGGACCAGATCACCGCGCCGATCAGCAGTGTCGTCGTCGCCCGGTTGACGTCGATCTTGGCGCCTGTCGCCTCGATCCCCTTGGCGATGAAGACGATCGTGAGCGTGTTCGCGAGCGACCAGAAGAAGAACGCAAGCTCCCACCAGCCGTAGCGCTTGATCAGGTACCAGTTCCGTTCGACGACGCCGCCGAACGACACGACCTCGTGGCGGAGCGACGAGCTCGGTCCCGGTATCACGCTCATGCGAACACCCCCCTCTCGGCGTCTTCGTCCTCTTCCTCGAACGAGCGGCCGGTTGCCGAGAAGAACGCGTCCTCGAGCGTCTCGGCCCGGTAGTGCTCCTTCAGCTCGTCGGCCGGCGCGAGTGCGATCAGCTTGCCCCGGTCGAGGATCCCGATGCGGTCGGCCAGGATCTCGGCCTCCTGGAGGTCGTGCGTGCAGAGGAGGATGGTGGCGTCATGTGCCCTGCGCACCTCGCGGATGAAGTCCTGCACCTCGAGCTTGGACCTCGGATCGAGACCGGTAGTCGGCTCGTCCAGCAGCAGCAACACCGGAGAGGTCAGCAGCGCGCGCGCAAGCGCGACCTTCTGCTGCATCCCGCGTGACAGATGCTCCATGCCCTCGTGCTTCCGGTCGGTCGGGAAGCTGACGCGGTCGAGGATCCTCGGGATCTTCTCGCGGGTCTCTGCCGGGCCCATGCCGTAGAACCGCGCTGCGTACGAGAGGTTCTCCTCGGACGACATCTTCTTGAAGAACGATGCCTCGACCGACACGCGGTTCACGAGCCGCTGCACGGCGCGCGGCTCCTTCAGGACGTCGTGCCCGAAGATCTTCGCGCTCCCGCCGTCGGGCAGCAGAAGGGTCGACAGCAGCCGGACCAGCGTTGACTTGCCCGAGCCGTTCTGGCCCAGGATGGCGACGCACTCGCCGCGCTCGATGGTGAACGACACGTCTTCGAGCGCCGCAACGCGCCTCCGCCGTTTGCGCAGGCCCGACCGCGCTGCATCGCGGCGGAGGAACTCCTTGCGCAACTCTTTGACCTCAACAGCAAACATCTGACGCTCCTACGATTCGGCGGAACACGGGTACGCGTGAGGCACCTGCACGACGCAGGTGGCGCCCGGGAATTCGTGCTTCAGCCGAAGAGGTACATCGAGAAAGACCGTAGCAGTCGTGTCAAGCGTGACCGTCCGACGGCTCGACGTCGTGGATGACGAAGAGCTGCTCGCCGAGCTGCGAGCTCGTGCGCGCCTGCGCCGTGAGCTGCCCGGTGTCGGGGTACTCGACCACCTCGGGCGACACGCGGATACCGGCGACGACGAAGCGGGCCGGCTCCTCGGTGTCGTTGCGCAGCCCGTGCGCGCCGTCCGGTCCGATCGGGAAGTGCACAACCTCTCCCTCCGCGAGCTGCCGCTCGCCCTCGGGGCTACGCAGCGTCGGCCGTCCGCGCAAGACGATCAGCAGCTCCTCGGACCCATGGTGGAAGTGGTAGACGACGGTGTTGCCCGGGCCGAGCTCGTAGACGCTCGCGCCCAGCTGCGGGCCGCTGTCCACGAGGCGGCGGGACTTCGCACCGCCGCCGGACCAGTCGTCCGTCGCGTCCCACTCGTCTCCGGAGACCGTGACGGTGTCGGTCATGCCGCCTGTTGCGGACCGGGATCTTCGTCCTCGTATCGGTCCACCACGGGCCATCGGTCCGACACGAGCCGGAGCCGCTCGAGACGTCGCTCCTCCCGCTCGAGCTCCGTCGGCCGGGGCTCCTGGGTTGTCTGATCGTCGCTCATGTGGGGAGCCTACGAGATATACATGCCATCTTCTGTCATGTATTTTGGCGGTCTATGCGGGCGACCCGCCTCGTGTCGCTGCTCCTCCTGCTCCAGCTCCGCGGGCAGCTCACTGCGGCGGAGCTGGCCGGCCATTTCGAAGTCTCGGTGCGGACCGTGCATCGCGACGTCGAGGCGCTCGCGGCCGCGGGCGTGCCGGTCGAGGCCGTGCGCGGGCCGGCGGGCGGCTACCGCCTGGCGGGCGGCTACCGGACGCGGCTGACAGGGCTGACCGAGGCCGAGGCGGAGACGCTGTTCGTCGCGCCCGCCCCCGCGGCGGAGCTCGGGCTCGGAGGCGTGCTCGCCAATGCCCGGCTGAAGGTGCTCTCCGCCCTGCCCGCCGAGCTCCAGGAGCGCGCGAGCCGCGCGGAGCGGTTTTTTCACCTCGACACCCGCGGCTGGTTCCGGGCCGAAGACACCGTCCCGCATCTGCCCGAGATCGCCTCGGCGACCTGGCGCGGCCGCCGTCTGCATGCCCGCTATCGCGAGGGGCGGAAGGTCGTGCAACGCACGCTCGATCCGCTCGGGCTCGTCCTGAAGGGCGGTGCCTGGTACCTCGTCGCGCGTCGCAGCGCCGGGATGCGCGTCTACAGGGTCTCGCGCTTCGCGTCGGTCCGGGCACGGGAGGAGGGCTTCGAACGGCCCGAGGGCTTCGATCTCGCCGCCTACTGGGAGGAGTGGTCGCGCGGATTCGAGGCGTCGCGACGGCGCGTCGAGGTGACGATCCGCGCGAGCGACGTCGTCCGGCGATTCCTCCCGAGTGGTCTCAGTGGCGGGGAAGGCGTGTTCGTCGTCGGCTTCGAGAGCCTGGACGATGCGCTCCGCGAGCTGCTCAAGTTCGGCCCCGACGCGGAAGTGCTGGAGCCGCTCGAGCTCCGTGAGCGGATTGCCGAGACCGCGCGCGAGGTCGCCGGCCTCTACGCCTGAGCGTTCTTGATTTCCGTCCGGCACTGCCGCTAGTGTGCGTGCAGGTCGTTCGCCGGAGCAGGCGGGCGCCGAGGCAATGGAGCCTCAGGACTGAGCACAGTCCTGGGCTCTTTTTTTGTGGTCCCGAGTCGGAAGGAGCGTCATGGCGGCAGAAGAGGCAAAGCACTACCTCGCGAACGGACAGGCGACGGCGCCTGACGCGCGCGAGGCGCTCGAGTGGGCGCGCGAGACGACGGCGCAGATGGTCGACCTGAAGTTCTGCGACCTGCTCGGCTCGTGGCAGCACATGACGCTTCCGATCAGGGCGTTCGACGAGTCCGCGTTCGACGACGGGCTCGGCTTCGACGGCTCCTCGATCCGGGGCTGGCAGGGCATCTCCGAGTCGGACATGCTGCTCATGCCCGACGCGTCGTCCGCGATCCTCGATCCGTTCACCGAGGCGCCCACGCTCTCGCTCATCTGCGAGATCGCCGACCCGATCACACGTGAGCCGTACGCGAGGGACCCGCGCCGCATCGCCAAGAAGGCGGAGGAGTACCTGCGGTCGACCGGCATCGCCGACACGGCCTACATGGGCCCCGAGTGCGAGTTCTTCGTCTTCGACGAGGTGTCGTACGAGCTCGGCCCGAACCGCGCGCACTACGCCGTCGACTCGGCGGAGGGCCACTGGAACTCGGGCGCGCCGGGGCTCGGCTACACCGTCCGCGAGAAGGAGGGCTACTTCCCTCCTGCGCCGCACGACACGCTTCACGACCTCCGCACGCAGATGGTGCTGACGCTCGAACGGCTCGGGATCCCGTGCGAGTTCCACCATCACGAGGTCGCTTCCGGCGGCCAGTGCGAGATCGACCTCCGCTACCAGCCGCTGACACGGATGGCCGACCAGGTCATGACCTACAAGTACGTGGTCAAGAACGTCGCGCACGCGGCGGGCAAGTCCGTGACGTTCATGCCGAAGCCGATCTTCGGCGACAACGGGTCGGGAATGCACACCCACCAGTCGCTCTGGAAGGAAGGCACGCCGCTCATGTCGGACAAGTCCGGCTACGCCGGGCTGTCGCAGCTCGCCCGCGCGTACATCGGCGGGCTGCTCGCGCACGCGCCGGCGCTCCTCGCCTTCTGCGCGCCGACGACGAACTCGTACCGCCGGCTCGTGCCCGGCTACGAGGCGCCGGTGAACCTCGTGTACTCGATGCGGAACCGGAGCGCGTGCATCCGGATCCCGATGTACTCGGACTCGCCGAAGGCGAAGCGGATCGAGTTCCGCTGCCCGGACGCCGCTGCGAATCCGTACCTCGCCTTCTCGGCCATGATGATGGCCGGCATCGACGGGATCCAGAGGGGCCTCGACGCGGGCGAGCCCGCCGACTGGGATCTCTTCGAGGAGGACCGCGGCGTGGCGCAGGTTCCCGGATCGCTCGCGGAGGCGCTCGATGCCCTCGAGATCGATCACGAGTTCCTCACCGCCGGGGGCGTGTTCAGCGCGGATCTCATCCGGACCTGGATCGACTACAAGCGCGAGAACGAGGCCGACGTCGTGCGGCTGCGGCCTCATCCGGCCGAGTTCTCCCTCTACTACGACTGCTAGTCGAGCCACTCATGCTCGTCACCGCGCCGCCGTCCCTTGACCTGCGTGCCCTCACGGAGGACGACTGGACGGCGGTCGCGGAGATCTACTGGGACGGCATGCGCGACGGCCTCGCGACGTTCGAGACCGAGGTCCCGTCGTGGGAGGACTGGGATGCGGCTCATCTCGCGGGGCACCGCCTCGTCGCTGAGACCTACACCGAGGTCGTGGGCTGGGCCGCGCTCTCGCCGGCGTCGGCGCGTCGCTCCTACGCGGGCGTGGTGGAGAACAGCGTTTACGTCGCCCGCGATGCGCGCGGGCACGGCGTCGGCCGCGCGCTGCTCCAGGCGTTGATCTCCGGCGCCAGGGCTGCCGGCATCTGGACGATCCAGACGTCGATCTTTCCCGAGAACCGCGCGTCCCTCGCGCTGCACGAGCGATGCGGCTTCCGGGTCGTCGGGAGACGCGAGCGCATCGCCAAGCGAGACGGCATCTGGCGCGACACGCTCTTCTTGGAGCGGCGGCTGTGATCAAGGTCGAGGCGGTCGTCATCCGCGAGCGTGTCGAGACGGTGATCGACGCGGTCGAGGAGGAGACCGGCCACGTCGGGGTCACGGTCGTCGAGGCGATCGGCCACGGCCGCGAGCGCGGTGTGACGCACGAGTATCGCGGCCGCGTCTTCGAGTCGCGTTTCTTGCCGAAGGCGCACCTGACGTTCGTCGTCGACGACGGGCTCGCGCCCGCAGTCGTGTCCGCGGTCGCGGACGCGGCGAGGAGCGGCAACGAGTCGGGCGACGGTCTCGTCTGGACGAGCAGGGTCGAGAACGTCACCCACAACAGGACCGGTCTCCGCCTCGAGGAGGTGGAAGTGCGATGAGCAACGACGACCTCCTGATCGCGGCGAACACGATCTGGGTCGTCGTCGCGGCCGTCCTCGTCATGTTCATGCAGGCCGGCTTCGCGTTCCTCGAGGCGGGCTTGACGAGGATGAAGAACGCGGCGCACATCGCCGGCAAGAACGTCCTCATCTTCGGTCTCTGCTCGATCGTCTACTGGGCTGTGGGCTTCGGGCTCGCGTTCGGTGACGGCAACTCCGTCATCGGGACGAGCGGGTTCCTCCCCTCGGCGGACTCGCTGCTGGCGGTCGGCGCAGCGCCGTATTCGTTCTTCTCGTCGATCCCGGGCGCGAGCGCCTACCTGTTCGAGGTCGTGTTCGCCGGCGTCTCGCTCGCAATCGTCTGGGGCGCGATGGCCGAGCGTGCAAAGCTCTGGGTCTATGTCGCCTTCGGCGTGTGCTTCACCCTCATCTACTCCGTCACGTCGCACTGGATCTGGTACGCGGGCGGCTGGCTCTTCGGGCTCGGGATGCAGGACTTCGCCGGCTCCACCGTGGTGCACTATCAGGGCGCGCTCGCCGCGCTCGCCGGCGCGATCCTCCTCGGTCCGCGCATCGGTAAGTTCGGGCACGACGGTCGCGCGAACCCGATCCCGGGACACAACATGCCGTACGCCGTGCTCGGGACCCTCATCCTGTGGTTCGGGTGGTTCGGCTTCAACCCCGGCTCGACGCTCGGCGTCGTCACCGGCGACCACCTGGGGTACTTCGGGTACGTCGCGCTGACGACGAACCTCGCCGCCGCGGCGGGTGCGCTCGGCGGAATCGGCACGGCCTGGCTCGTCCTCAAGAAGCCGGACGTGTCGATGATGCTCAACGGCGTCATCGCCGCGCTCGTCGCGATCACGGCGGCGTCCGGCTTCGTCGCGCCGTGGGCCGCGGTGCTGATCGGCTTCAGCGCTGCGTCGCTCGCCGTCGTCGCCGTGCCGCTCGTGGAGCGCGTCGGGATCGACGACCCGATCGGCGCGGTCGCCGTCCACGGTCTTGCGGGCGTATGGGGGACGATCGCGACCGGGATCTTCGCCGTCCCCGCCCTCGCGTCGAACCTCGCAACCGGGACCGGCGGCCTCGTCTACACCGGGAGCTTCCACCAGGTCGGCGTCCAGCTCCTCGGGCTCGTGACGGTCGGCGCGTTCACGTTCTCCGCCTCGTTCGGCTGCCTCTGGGCGATGAAGCGGCTGTGGGGGATCCGTGTCGAGGAGCACGTGGAGACGGCAGGGCTCGACGTGTCGGAGCACGGCATGTGGGGCTATCCCGAGTTCTACATCCCGGTCCCGGGCGGCTACGGGACCGAGAGCCACGGCCACCTCGTCGGGCACGTCCACCGGCATCCCGCGCTGGACGCCGAACCGGAAGCGGCCTAGTTCTCCTCGAAGCGGCGCAGGTCGGCGCCGTAGTGGACCGTTTCCTCGAAGGACGGCAGTGCGTGCTCGTTGCGTCTCCGGTGATATCTCTCGAGAGCTTCGCCCTCGTCGCTCGAGTTCCGGACGATGTCGACGATCGAGTCGCCGAGGAAGGTCGCGTGCACGCCGGCCATGTCCATCCCGAGCCCGCTCCACGGATCCTGGTGCAGCCCCGAGTCGCCGACGAGCGCCCACCCCTTTCCCCAGGGATGGCGGACGTCGTTCCTCTCCGGGCCGCACCCGGACAGGCGGCTCGCTGGCTGCGCTGCCGCGACACGCGGCGCGAGCCCGGGGTGAGCCGCGATGCGTTCGTCGTAGCGAGCCGCAAAGTCCTGGCGCAGCCAGCGGAACGACTCGAGGTTGACCGAGACGGCGACGCACGTCAGCCCGGCGTCGCTCGGGAAGATGTACGCAAGCTCGTCGCCGGCGAGGGAGAACTCGGCCGCGTCTGGCGGCGATCCGTCCGGCCCGATGAACCCGCTGACGTACCGGTAGTAGAGCGCGCGCAGAGGAGGTGCCTCCTTCTCCGTCGCCGGCCCGACCTTTCTCGCGACGAGCGAGTGTCGCCCGTCCGCGCCGACCACGATCCGAGCGATGACCTCGCGCCCGTCGGCCAACCCGACTCCGGTGACGCGGTCCTCGTCCAAGAGGAGATCGACGACGTTCGTTCCCTCCCCGACGTCGACACAGCCGGTTGAGCGCGCTCGCTCGATGAGGACCCAGTCGAGCGGCTCCCGCCGGACCGAGAGGGAGTATCCGACCTCTCCCGGGTCCTGCGGCGGTCCTTCCATTCCCTCTGCGTCACCGTCTTTGTAGTTGAACTCGCGTGTAAGCGGCGGACAGCCGAGGGCGAGCACCTCCTCGAGGACGCCGAGGCGGCGGAGTACGCCGACCATGCCTCCTCCTCGGAAGAAGTGCGTCGAGCACGTCGTGCTCGGAAAGCGGGCGCGGTCGAGAAGGAGGACGGACAGCCCCTCGTCGCCGAGGAGCGCTGCGAGGGTCGAGCCGGCGATCCGCGCGCCGACGACGATCACGTCATACCGCTGACGCATGGTGCAAGTCTCTCGTAGCCTCCTCCTCGTGGACGAGGAGATCCGCGCGTACTACGAGGCTGGGCTCGAGCGCGACCGGCTGCAGCAGGGGTACTCGCGGATCGAGTTCGCGCGCACATGCGAGCTGCTCGAGCGCCATCTGCCGCCGCCGCCTGCCCGCGTGCTCGACGTCGGCGGCGGCCCGGGCGCGTACGCCGCGTGGCTCGCCGAGGCGGGATACGACGTGCGCCTCGTCGATGCGACCCCGCTCCACGTCGAGCAGGCCTTGGAGGTCGCCGCCGGCCGATTCGAGGCCGTTGTCGGTGACGCTCGGGACCTCCAAGAGGAGGACGGCTCGTTCGACGCTGTGCTGCTGCTCGGCCCGCTCTATCACCTGCTCGAAGCCGACGCCCGGATCGACGCTCTGCGTGAGGCGGCTCGCGTCCTGCGCCCAGGCGGTGTCGTGTTGGCGGCGGCGATCTCGCGCTTCGCGTCGCTGCTCGACGGCCTGCTCCGCGATCTGCTCGATGCAGACGGCTGGACGCTCGTCGAGCGTGACCTCAGCGACGGAAAGCACCTGCCGCCCCCCGGCAGCGTGCTCTTCACGACCGCCTACTTCCATCTGCCCGACGAGCTCCGCGGCGAGCTGGAGACGGCCGGGTTTACGGTCGAGGGCCTTTTCGGAGTCGAGGGCCCGGGGTGGCTGCGGGCCGAGACCATCGACGACGATGGGATCTTCGAAACGGTTGTTCGCGTTGCCCGCGCGGTCGAGGAGGAGCCCTCGATCGTCGGGGCGAGTGCACACTTCCTCGCGATCGGGCGCAGTTGATGCGCTACCAGTTCGTCGACTGCCGGTGGGAGCTCGGCAACCCGTCTCGCGGGCGCGAGCTGTATCGCGAGGGCCACATTCCCGGCGCGAGCTTCCTCGATGTCGACACGGATCTTTCCGCGCCCGCGGGCAAACGAGGTCGTCATCCGCTCCCGGCCGACGAGGACTTCGCCCGCGCAGCCGGCCGGGCGGGAATCGGCGTCGGCGTCTTCGTCGTCGCCTACGGGAACATGGGCGGCGCGGAGCGCCTGTGGTGGCTCCTGCGCCACTTCGGCCACGACGACTGTGGGGTGATCGACTTCGACGCATGGCGAGGGCCGATCGTCGCCGGCGAGGAGGAGCCGGAACCGCACGACTTCACCCCGACCCCCCGCGGCAACGACACGATCGAAGCCGAAGAGCTTGCGGCGCGGTCGGGACGATCTCGTCGTGGTCGATGCGCGCCTCTCCTCCCGTTGGCGCGGAGAGGCGAACCCGATCGACAGGGTGCCGGGACGAATTCCGGGCGCGCTCAACGCGCCGTGGAACGAGCCGCTTCCACAGCTACCCGAGGGGCGAGCTCGTGGCCTACTGCGGCTCGGGCGTGACCGCGAGCGTCATCCTGCACCGCCTTCATCTCGCGGGACGCGAGGGGAAGCTCTACCCCGGCTCGTGGAGCGAGTGGGAGCAGCTCGGGCTCCCGGTCGAACGCGACTGATGCGCTACGCGGTCGCGGCGCCGAAGTGCGCGAGGTACGGCTGCCAGCCGTTCGGGATCTTCGGCGCGGCGAGGCGGATGAAGAGCACGGGCGCCGGCGCCCTCGGCGGATGGACGAGCGCCATCCGCGCCTCCTCGAGCGTGCGGTCGCCCTTGTGGTGGTTGCACGGCGCGCAGGCGGTGACGACGTTCTCCCAGACGGACTCACCGCCCTTGCTGCGCGGGAGGACGTGGTCGAGGGTGAGCCGTCCGCTCGTCGTGCCGCAGTAGACGCAGCGCCAGCCGTCTCGTGCGAAGAGCGCGCGCCGCGAGATCTTGCGCTGGATCGCCCGTGGGACTCGGACGTACGTGACGAGCCGGATCACGTGCGGCCACGGATACGTGTCCGTGGCGGAGTGCAGCGGCTGGTCGAGCTCCTCGATCACCTCCGCCTTGCCCTTGAACACGAGCACGTGGGCACGCCGAACCGTCGTGACGTTCAGCGGTTCGTAGCTCGCGTTCAGGACAAGAACCTGCTGCATCTGGCCGAAATGTAGCTGAGGGGGCCCCGGAGCTAGGACGCCATGGCCCGCTCGACGGCCTCCTCCTCCTCGGGTGAGAGCGCGACCGACGGCCGGCCGCGGTCGAGCTCCTTCACGTAGATGCGCGCGTAGTCGCGGCCCTGGATCGCGCTGACGACGACGCCGCTGCGCGCCGCGTCGAGCAGCGCGATCGACGCCGACTGATGGCCGCCCGCTCCCTCGTACGCGTCGTAGCGGACGAGTCGACGTCTTCGAGACGGCGGTGTCGACACGGCGGTCGACGCGCGAGAGACCGGCTGCGATCTCGTCGACCGCGCGATGCAGGTCGTCGATCCGTCCCTGGAGCGAGACGGCGAAGTCGACGAGGTCCTCCTTCCCGCCGCCGAGGAGCACCTCCTGCGCCGGCGCGCACCGCCGCGCAGACTTCCACCACGCGAGGCCCGCGAGGAGCAGCGCGACCGCTGCGAATGCGGCCGCCCCGATCGCGATCCACTCGGCGGTGGAGAGGCTCATCCTGCCGAGCGAGAAGATGACCCGGTACTCGGCCGAGTTGTTCGACGTCCGCTTCTCGCCCGGCACCGGCTGCACGTCGACCTTGAGCGTGGTCGGCAGGCCGAAGAGGTTCTGGATGTCGATGTCGGTGAACGTCACGGTCTTCGTCTCGACCAGAGCTGATGACTGGAATCTTCTTCCTCTTCACGATCGGCTTGGGCGAGCGCTGGATCGTCAACGTGACGCCGACGTTGAACTCCTGGAAGTCGCCGGAGTTCAGAACCCTGACCTGGAAGGCGAGGTCGGTCGACGCGGTGATCTCGTTCGCGCTCGCGCTCGCGCCCGGAACGAGGCGCTTGCCGTCGGGCAGCGCCGTGACGGACACGAGCGCGCTGCCGTGCGACCCCGTCGGTGTGCCGCCCGTCGCAGCGCCGTGGATGCGTCTCCAGATGTCGGTCATCGCGGCGGTGCTCGCGAGGTCCGGGTTCGGGACGATGTTCGAGTCCGGGACGCCGCCGATGTCGCTGACGCCCTGCTGCTGGAGCTCGCGTGCGGTCGGCTCTCGGAAGTAGAAGTCCCAGTTGACGTCGCTCGCCGTGAGCAGCCGCATCTGGTCGGCGAGGAGTGCGCCCGGAGGCGGTGGCGCTCTTGGCCGTCGCCGTCTGCCGGAACGCGTCGGCGAGCCGGCTCAGCCCGCTCGCCCGCAGCTGGAGCGTCTCGATCAGGTGGTCGTGCTCGACGCGCAGCGGGCCGGGCGCGCTGAGCTCGCGCGCCTGCGCGACGTCCTGCTGCTGCTGCGCGCGAGCCCGCGGATCTTCTCCTCGATGCGCGGTCTCCTTGATGCCCGTCGCGGTCAGCGTGTTGTTCAGCTCCTTGCCGATCGGCTCGGAGCGCCCGGCGATTCCGCGGACGTCGGTCATGTAGCTCGTCGTAGCGGTCGTGCTTGCTGCTGGACGCGCAGCCGCGGACGAGCACGACGAGCAGGACGACGGCGCAGGATAGCGAACGCGATCAGCCCCACGAGGCGGAGCATCGGGATGACCCCGGCCGGGCGGGCGGATGGGACGCCGCGGGCCTCCTGGCGGCGGCCGGCGCGGCCCCGGACGCGTTCCGTCGCCTCTTCGGTTTCAGGTTCGTCGAAGAAGTCGAACTCGATGTCGGTATCGCGCTCGCTCATGCCTGTCGCAGCGAAGGCCAGTCCCAGCCGAAGCGGCGTTCACTCTACCCCGTGGACAGGCCGGTGAAGGACTTGCCGGCGGCCCCGCCAACGAGGAACTCCGATGTCCAACGCCGCCCCAGCCCTCCAGCAGAGCGAGCTCGTGCTCGGCCGCTACCGGCCGCTGCGGCCGCTCGGGAGCGGCGGCTCCGGGTCGGTCTGGCTCGCGCGGGACGAGCAGAACGGCCTGGACGTCGCGCTCAAGATCGTCGCCCGGGAGGGGAAGGCCGGCCTCGCGGGCCGAGCGGGAGGCGGAGGCAGCCGCTCGGCTCCGCCACCCGGCCTGCCAGCGCGCGTACGGCTTCGGGCGGGACGCGCGCCACGTCTACATCGCCTACGAGTACGTCCCCGGCCGCACGTTCCGCGAGGCGCTGCGCGGCGGGGAGCTGAACGACGCCGATGCGATCGAGGCGTCCGCCCAGGTGCTCGAGGCGCTCGCGCACGCGCACGCGCGCGGAATCGTCCACCGCGACGTCAAGCCGTCGAACGTCCTGCTCGCCGACGGGAAGGAGGTCTCGTGCCCGGCGTGCTCGACTTCGGCCTCGCGAAGATGCGCGAGGCGGAGACGCTCACCGCGCAGGGCGACGTGCCGGGCACGCTCGCGTACATCGCGCCGGAGCGGCTCGGCAGGCGGGCCGACCATGGCGGCGGCGGACGTCTGGGCGGTCGGGGTCATGCTCTGGGAGGCCCTCGCCGGCCGGCCACCCGTTCTGGCGCAGCTCGCTGCTCGAGACCGCGCGGGCGATCGAGGACGGCGCGCCGCCGCTCGAGGCCGAGCGGCCGGACCTGCCGAAGCCGCTCCTCGCGGCGGTCGACCGGGCGCTCGACATCGACCCGGCCAGGCGGCCGGACGCTGCCGTCTGCTCGCCGCGACTCTCCGGCTCGCCGGCCGGAAGCGCAGGCGAAAGACGTCCGGCCCGACGGTGCCGCTCGCGGTGCCCGCGGTCCTGCCGCGGGTCGCCCCCGCCGTCCTCGCCGGGCTCCTGGCGGGCTGGGCGGCCTTCGGCGATCCCGTTCTTCCCCTCGGCTGGGGCCTGGGCCTCGGAGCGCTCGCGCTCGGACTGACCCTCGCCGACGCGCAGGATCGGGCTCGCGTTCGCCCTCGCCGTTCCGATCCTGCCGCTCGGGAACGTGGCGATCGGAGCGGCGATCCTCTACGCGCTCGCCGCGGCCGGCCTCCTCGCCGTCTCGTGGCGCGAGCCGCGCACCGGCGCGTTGTTCGTCATCGGTCCGCTTCTTGCTCCGCTCTCGATGCTCGCCCTCGTCCCGCTCGCCTGCCTCATCGATCCGCTCCCCGGCGCGCCGCGCGCTGCAGTGCGCGATCGCGGTGCTGACCGCGGGCCTCGTCGCCGGCGTGCGTGGCGCATCGTTTCCGTTCGACGGCGCCGTGCCTCCCGGGACGTCGGGGCTCGCCCGGAGCGACAGCGCACTGGAGGTCGCCGGGATCCTCTGGGGCGCGCTCCTCTCGCGTCCGGCCCTCGCCGTCGAGGCACTCGTTCTTGCCGCCGTCGCGCTCGCGCTTCCGTTCGTCCGCGGGCGCGGGCCCGTGGGCGGTGGCCGGGTTGGGTACCGTCTTCCTCGCGGCGGCGCTCCTTCCGGTGCCAGAGGTAGGGGCGATCCCGCTTGTCTTGGCCGTCTGGGCCACCTGTGCTGCTGTGGCCGTTCGTTAGCATCGATCGCCGGGAATCCCCGGTCATGGTCCTCCGCGCAATCGAACATCGAATCGAGTCCCTCTTCGAGGGCATCTTCGGCAGGGCGTTCCGCACGAACGTCCAGCCGGTCGAGCTCGCGCGCAAGCTCGCGAAGGAGATGGACGACCACAAGACCGTCTCGGTCTCGCGCGTCTATGTCCCCAACGAGTACGCGATCTATCTCGCGCCGGACGACCGGAAGCAGTTCGAGGCCTACGAGGACAGCCTCAAGGGCGAGCTCCAGGAGTACCTGTCGCAGCACGCCGCCCGCGAGCAGTACGCGCTGCTCTCCCCGCCGCGTGTCCTCCTCGAGACGGACGAGGACCTCGACATGGGCGAGTTCGGGATCGCCACGCGGATCGTCCAGCCGGAGCACCGGCAGGCCGCACCCGGCGAGCCGGACGAGGACATCGCTCCCGGCGCGACGATGATCTACAAGCCCGTGGCGCAGCCTCCGACCGAGGCGGTGTCGCCGCGGAGCTGGGCATGGACGAGGAGCGTCGTCGCGCTGACCGTGGACGGCACCCGCCACGAAGTGCAGCAGCAGCGCGCCGTGCTCGGTCGCTCGCGCGAGTGCGACGTCCAGCTTGCGGACTCGAACGTCTCGCGCCGCCACGCCGAGCTGCGGCAGGAGGGGACGTCGTACTGGATCGTCGACCTCGGCTCCACGAACGGGGTGGAGGTCAACGGCAAGCGGGTCAAACGCGCAAAGCTTCGCGACGGAGACACGATCACGATCGGCTCGACCGACGTCGTCTTCTCGCGGGAACCGGGATGATTCTCGACTCCGCCGCGGTCGACGAGGTCCTGCTCGTCCTCAAGATCGCGTTTCTCGTTCTGCTCTATCTCTTCATCTGGCGCATCGTGCGAACCGCGAGCCGCGACCTTCGTCTCCCGCAGGAGAGCTTCATCCTCGCGCCGTCCGGCCCGAGCGGGATGAAGCAGGCGCGCACCGGACCGCGCACGGGACGGCTCGTCGTCATCAAGAGCGCCGATCTCGAGCAGGGCAGTGACTTCGAGCTCGACTCGGTGCGCGTGACCGTCGGCCGCGGCGGCGGGAACGACATCGCGATCGTGACCGACGACTACGCGTCGGCGCGCCACGCTCGCTTCGAGCCGCGGCAGGACGGCGTGTGGGTGCAGGATCTCGGCTCGACGAACGGGACGTATCTCAACGGGTCGCGTCTCGAGGAACCGCGACGCCTGAAGAAGGGCGACGTCGTCCGGGTCGGCGAGACGCAGTTGAGGTTCGAGCCGTGAGCGCGCTCGGCCCGATCGGTGTCATCACGGACACCGGCCGAAAGCGCCGGCGCAACGAGGACGCGTACGTCTGCGAGCCCCCGCTCTTCGCGATCGCCGACGGGATGGGCGGTGCGCAGGCGGGCGAGGTAGCGTCTAGGCTCGCCGCGGCCGCGCTCAAGGAGAGTGGCGCGGACACCGGCGGCGAGGAGCGTGTCAGCGACCTCATCCAGGAGGCGAACCGCAGGGTCTACGAGCGCTCGAGCCGCGATCCCAACACCTCCGGGATGGGGACGACGATCACGGTCGCCCTCGTCGAGGACGGCCACGTGGCCTTCGGACACGTCGGCGACTCGCGCGCGTACCTCATCCGCGACGGCCGCATGGAGCAGGTGACCGAGGACCACTCACTCGTGAACGAGCTGATGAAGAGCGGCAAGCTTTCGCCCGAGGAGGCGGAGGCGCACCCGCAGCGGTCTGTGATCACGCGTGCGCTCGGGACCGATCCGGATGTCGACGTCGATACGTTCACGATCGACGCGCAGTCGGGCGACCTCTTCCTGCTCTGTTCGGACGGTCTCACCGACATGCTCGACGAGGCCGCGATCTTCGAGCTCGTCGAGCGGAACCGCTCCGACATCGACGAGGCGCTGAAGGCGCTGGTGAAGGCAGCCAACCGCAACGGGGGCGAGGACAACATCACCGTCGTCGCCTTCGAGATCGCCGACGGGGTCATGGCCCGCGACGGCGACACGCGGGAGCAGGCCCTGCCCGTCGAGCTCACGTCCAGTGAGGACGAAGACACGCTGACGGAGCTCGACGGCGTCCCCGTCGTCGACACGGGTGTCATCCCCGTCGAGGACATCCAGGCCGAGCTTGCCGTCGAGGAGGTGCGCGAGCGCCGCCGCCGGCGCATCATCGCGTGGATCACCCTCGCCGTTGTCGTCCTCGTCATGGTGTTCGGCGTCTACGAATGGCTCGCCCGATGACGCTCAGTCTGCGCAACCGGGAGCTCGCGTTCCTCGTTGTCGTCGCCGTGTTGACGACGATTGGCTTCGCAAGCGTGTACATGGCGGAGCAGGACGTCGTCTCGACCGCCTCGCTCACCTACGCCGGGATCTTCTTCGCCCTCTACCTCGCGGCCCATGTCGTCGTCCGCTTCACGGTCCCGTTCGCCGACCCGTACCTGCTTCCGATCGTCGGGCTGCTCACCGCGATCGGGCTCACGGAGATCTACCGGCTCAACCCGGACGACGCGGTGAAGCAGGCCGGGTGGATCGTCGTCGGAGTCGTCCTCTTTGCCCTGACGCTCTTCCTGCTCCGCTACGACTACCGGCGCCTGGAGGCGTACAAGTACCTCTTCGGGGTGACGGCGATCGCGTTGCTGCTCCTGCCGATCCTGCCGGTGCTCGGGCTGACGGTGAACGGCGCGCGGCTCTGGGTGCACGTCGGGTCATTCCGGTTCCAGCCCGGCGAGCTCGCGAAGATCATGCTCGTCGTCTTCCTGGCGGGCTACATGCGCGAGAAGCGCGAGGTGCTCGCCCAGGGACGGCTCAAGGATTGGGGCCCGCTGCTGTTCGTGTGGGTGCTCGCGATGCTCGTCTTGCTCCAGACACACGACCTCGGAGGTGGGCTTCTCTACTTCGGGATCTTCCTCGCGATGCTCTACATCGCCACTGCGCGCATTGCATACGTCGCCGCCGGGCTCGGGCTGTTCATCGTTGGGGCGGTCGGGGTGTGGAAGGTGACGCCCCACGTCCGCGACCGCGTGACGATCTGGCTCAACCCGTGGTCCGACCACAAGGTCTTCTGTCCGCTCACGGGCCAGATGGACCTGCGCCAGAACTGCCAGAGCTTCCAGCTCGTGAAGTCGCTGTATTCGATCGGGAACGGCCAGTACGCCGGCACCGGTCTGGGCAAGGGAACGTTCCAGAATGTCGACGGCAAGCAGATCATCCCGGACCTCAACACGGACTTCATCTACTCGGCGCTCGCGCAGGAGATCGGCCTCATCGGCGTCGCTGCGCTCCTGCTCGTCTACATGATCTTCGTCCTGCGCGGCATGCGCACGGCCCTGCTCGCCCAGGACGGGTTCTCGAAGCTCCTCGCGGCGGGCCTCACGTTCGGCTTTGCGCTTCAGACGTTCATCATCGTGGGCGGGATCCTTCGGATCATCCCGCTGACGGGCATCACGCTGCCGTTCGTCTCGTACGGAGGCTCCAGCGTCGTCGCGAACTTCCTCCTCTTGGCGGGACTGCTCCTGGTCTCAAACCGGGCCAACCGGGAGATGCTTCGGTGACCGGCATGAACCGTCAGATCTCGCGCGTCGGCGTTACTGCGCTGGTGCTGCTCAGCGCGCTCATCGTCGGCACGACGTACTGGCAGACGTGGGCGAACGCAAGCCTTGCGGAGCGCCAGGACAATGCCATCCGCCTCGTCGCGCAGTTCACGATCAAGCGCGGAAAGATCTACGCCTCCGACGGCAAGACCGTCCTGGCCACGAACGTGCAGAAGAAGGTCGGCGGCCGCACGCTCTATTTCCGCCGCTATCCGAGCGGCCCGCTCTTCTCGGACGTCGTCGGGTACTCCACGCAGACGCGGAGCCAGGCCGGTGTCGAGCGTTCCTACAACGACTTCCTGACCGGGTCGAACGCCAACCTCGACACAGTGTTCCGCTCGACGCTCGATCGGCTGAAGGGCACGACCGTCAGGGGCAACGACCTCGTGCTGACGCTGAAGCCCGGTGTGCAGGCGCTCGCCCGCCGCCTGCTCCAGGGGAAGTGCGGCGCCGTCGTCGCCATCGAGCCGTCGACCGGGCGCGTTCTGGCTATGGCGACGAGCCCGTCCTACAACCCGAATCTCATCGAGAAGCACTTCGACCAGGCTGCGAAGACCTCGCAGCCGTGCGGTGCGTCGCTGCTGAACCGCGCGACTGCGGGGCGCTACCAGCCGGGCTCGACCTTCAAGATCGTGACCGCCGCGGCCGCGCTGGACACGGGACGCTTCACGCCGGACTCGCCGTTCTACGACCCGGGCTACTGCGTCGAGTACGGCAAGCGTGTGCGCAACGCGGGCAATCCCGAGGCGCCGGAGACGTTTGGGAGCGTCAACCTCACGACCGGCTTCCAGCACTCGATCAACTCGGTGTTCTGCAACGTCGGCAAGGCGCTCGGCGCCGGAACGGTCCTCCGCTACGCGAAGCGCTTCGGCTTCTACTCGCTGCCGCCGCTCGAGACGCCCGAGAGCGAGCGGATCGCGAGTGGCCTGTACAACAAGGGCAAGCTCTTCTTCCCGAAGCAGCCGCAGTTCCAGGTCGACCCGGGTCGCCTCGCCTTCGGCCAGGAGCGCTTGCAGGTGACGCCGCTGCAGATGGCGATGGTGGCGTCGGCGGTCGCGAACCGCGGCGCCCTGATGAAGCCGCAGCTGGTCGAGCGCATCGTCTCCCCGCAGGGGCGGACGATCACGCACCTCAAGCCGGACCAGCTCGGACGTCCGATCAAGGCCCAGACGGCCGACGAGCTCAGCCGGATGATGGAGCTTGCCGTGACGGGCGGGACGGGCACCGCCGCACAGATCCCGGGCGTCCGGGTCGCAGGCAAGACGGGCACGGCGGAGATCGGCCGCGGAAACATCCATACGACGTGGTTCACGGCCTTCGCACCGGTCGAGAATCCGAAGGTCGCGATCGCAGTCGTCGTCGAGAACCAGCTCAACGGATTCGGCGGCACCGTCGCCGCGCCGATCGCCCGTGAGGTGATGGAGGCTGTGCTCCGGGAGAAGCGAACTCAGGGCTGATGGCCGTTTCCGACACCCTCATCAACACGGTCTTCGACGGGCGCTACCGGATCGTCCGGAAGCTCGGCACAGGCGGTATGGCCAACGTCTACCTCGCCGAGGACGAGGTCCTCGGCCGCCGTGTCGCGATCAAGATCCTCGACGACCGTCACGCCGGCGACGACCAGTTCGTCGAGCGCTTCCGGCGCGAGGCGAAGAACGCCGCGAGCCTCTCGCACCCGAACATCGTCTCGATCTACGACCGCGGCGAGGCCGAGGGCACCTACTACATCGCGATGGAGTACCTCGACGGGCGGTCGCTCAAGGAGCTGATCGTCGCTCGCGGCCCGGCCCCGATCGACCTCGCGGTCGACTACGCGCGCCAGATTCTCGGGGCCCTCCGTTTCGCCCACCGGCACGGCATCGTCCATCGCGACATCAAGCCGCACAACGTCCTCGTCGACGGCGAGGGCAGGCTCAAGGTGACGGACTTCGGGATCGCACGCGCCGGCGCGAGCAGCCAGATGACGGAGGCGGGCTCGATCATCGGGACCGCGCAGTACCTCTCGCCGGAGCAGGCGAAAGGTGCGCCGGTCGAGCAATCTTCGGACCTCTACTCGGTCGGCGTGGTCCTCTACGAGCTCCTCACCGGGACCGTGCCTTTCAACGGCGACACGCCGGTCGAGATCGCTATGAAGCACCTGTCGGTCGTGCCCGACCCGCCCTCGGCGAGGCGTGCCGAGATCCCACGCGACCTAGACCTCGTGGTCATGCGCGCACTCGCGAAGGACACGGCCGAGCGGTACCACAGCGCCGAGGAGATGGACGCCGACCTCCGACGTATCAACCGCGGCGTCGCGATCTCGCCGGCGACGGAAGAGGCGGCGACCGCGATCATCTCCCGCCCGCCCACGGATGTCACGGACATCCGTCCGCAGCCGCCGGTTCCGTACTCGCCTCCTGCGGCGTACTACGACTACGACGAGCCGCGGCGCCGGGCGATCTGGCCCTGGATCGTCGCGCTGCTCTTCGTCGTCGCGGCGGTCGTCGGCGGGTACTTCCTCTACGACCAGATCCAGGATCAGATCAGGGGCTCGGAGACGGTCGCGGTCGAGGACTACCGCGACATTCGTGAGGTGGACGCAGTGCAGAAGATCAACGACATCGGGCTGAAGCCGAACGTCGTGCGGGTCCCGAATGCCGATGTGCAGAAGACCTACGTCTTCCGGCAGAACCCGCAGCCCGGGGAGCGCATCACGAAGGGCAACTTCGTCACCATCTACGTCTCGACCGGGCCACCGCAGACGGAGGTGCCGCGCGTGGTCGGACAGTCGCTCGACGATGCCCTCGCCGAGCTCCAGGACGCGAAGCTGAAATCGAAGACGGTTCGGGTCGACTCTTCGAAGCCGGAGGGGCAGGTGGTCGCCCAGAAGCCCGGCTCCGGAGCCAAGGTCGACGAGGGCTCGACGGTGACGATCAACGTCTCGAAGGGACCGCAACCCGTGTCGGTCCCGAACGTCGTCGGCTCGAGCTTCGAGACCGCGAGCTCGACGCTCCAGGCCCAGGGACTCTCGGTGGCGCGAGGACAGGACGTCGAGTCCGACCAACCCGCCGGCACCGTCGTCGACCAGTCGCCTGCCGCCGGTACGTCCGTCGCGCCGGGCACGAGCGTGACCCTGCGCGTCTCGAAGGGGCCGTCGACGTCGGCGGTCCCCGACGTGACGAGCCTTGCGCAGACCGACGCGGTGCAGCAGCTACGTGCGTCGGGCTTCCGCGTCCGGATCGTCTCGCAGGACGTCGACGATCCCAACCAGGACGGAATCGTCCAGGCCCAGGATCCGGCCGGCGGGTCGCAGTCGCCGCCCGGCACGACGGTGACGATCTCCGTCGGCCGGTTCACCGGGACGACGACGGGCCCGTAGCGTGGCGCGCCTCCGTGTCGCCGTCCTCGCCGGCGGGCGGTCCTCGGAGCACGAGATCTCGCTCAATTCGGCGCGCTCGGTGCTCGAGTCACTCGACCCGGAGCGGTACGACGTCGTCACCGTTGCGATCGGCCGTGACGGTCGCTGGGAGCTCGGCAGCGGCGGCGGCACCGTGGCCGAGACGCTGCCCGTGCCGGCGGCGAACGCACCCGCGACGCTCGGGGCGGTCGACGTCGTCCTGCCGATCCTGCACGGCCCGTTCGGCGAGGACGGCACAGTCCAGGGGCTCCTCGATCTTGCCGGGGTCCCGTACGTGGGCTCCGGCGTGGCTGCATCGGCTCTGTGCATGGACAAGGATCTCTTCAAGAAGGTGCTTCGCGACAGCGGCATCCCGGTGGCGCGTCACGTCGCGCTTCGGGAAGGCGATGACGTCGAGAACCCGTTCGGCTTCCCGTGCTTCGTCAAGCCGGCGCGTCTCGGGTCGTCGGTCGGAATTACGAAGGCACACGACGAGGGCGAGCTCGGTGAGGCGGTCCCGCTCGCCTTCCGGCACGACGACAAGGTGCTGATCGAGGAGTTCGTCGACGGGCCGGAGGTCGAGGTCGGCGTCCTCGGCAACCGCGAGCCCATTGCCTCGCTGCCGGGCGGGATCGTCCCGCTCGGGCACGAGTGGTACGACTACGCCTCGAAATACGAGGAGGGCGGCATGGACCTCGTCATCCCTCCCGACCTGCCCGACGACGTGATCGAGCAGGTCCAGCGGATCGCGGTCGAGGCCTTCCGCGTCACGGAGTGCGAGGGAATGGCCCGCGTCGACTGCTTCGTCGTCGACGACCGGTTGTCGTCAACGAGCTGAACACGATCCCCGGCTTCACGGCGACGAGCGTGTACGCGAAGCTCTTCGAGGCGTCGGGCATTCCCTACGACGAGCTGCTGCGGCGGCTGATCGACCTCGCTCTCGAGCGGCACGAGCGCCGCTCGCGGTTGATCTTCTAGGCGCCGAAGGCTCGCGCTTCGTTCACGTGCGCGGATCCCTCTCCCGGAGGGAGCGCGGTGATCCAGACGACGAAGTACCGCTTGGGTGACCCTTTGACCAGCTCGAACGTGGTCCGGCGCCCGACCTTCAGGCTGGGCGAGATCTTCTGAGGAACGCCGCCGAGGATGTTCGTCGCGCCGATCTGCGCCTTGAAGCCCGGCGTGTCGGTGTCGAGGACGATCCGCGACGGCATCTCGAGGTCGCCGGCGTCGAGCACGAGCCCGACTCCCGGCTTGCCGAGCCGGAGGTCGTGATAGTCCTCGGTCGTCCAGTACGTGCCGGGATTGCGATCGGTCGCGTTCGCGACGACCTCGTCGTGCTCGCGGTCGTCTCCGAATGGATCGTAGGAGGCGATCCCGTCCAGCGTGATCGGCCTTGTCGCGGCCGGCGGAGTCTCGGTCGAGCCGTTGCGGAAGAGAAGGAGCCCGGCGGCGATCGCGCCGAGCGCGAGCAGTGCCATGCCGATCGTCGCGATCGACCACGCCGACACGCGCTTCTTCCGTCGCCGCTTCCGCTTCGGGGAAGCGATGACGCTCGTGTCGTCGCTACTGGTGCTGAGGCTCGCGAGGCACGCCTCGAGCTCTGCGGCGAACGCCTTCATCGAGGGAAAGCGCTGCGCCGGGTCCTTTTCGAGCGCGCGGTCGACCGCAGCGGCAACGCGAAGCGGGACGTCGCTCCGTAGGTCTAGGAGATTCGGCGGCGGCTCGTTGACGTGCTTCATCGCGACGGCGAGGAAGCTCTCTCCCGGGAACGGCACGTCGCCGGCCAGAAGCTCGTAGAGGACGACGCCGAGTGAGTAGACGTCGGTCTGCTGGTCCACGGAGCCTCCGCTCGCCTGCTCCGGCGCGATGTAGTTCGAGGTGCCGAGAATGGTCCCGGTCTGCGTCATCCCGGTGTCGACGTCGAGCGAGCGCGCGATGCCGAAGTCGGTCACCTTCGGCCGGCCGTCGCCGTTGAGGAGGACGTTCTGCGGCTTCACGTCGCGGTGAACGAGTCCATGTTCGTGCGCGAATGCGAGCGCGCCGGCGACCTCGATGGCGATCTCGAGCGCCTCCGCGACGCGGAGCCGTCCCTTGCGCACGACGTGCTCCTTCAGGTTCTCGCCTTCGACGTACTCGAAGACGATGTACTGGCGACCCTCCTCCTCGCCCCGGTCGATCACCGTGACGATGCACGGGTGCTGGAGCTGCGCGACCGAGCGCGCCTCGCGCTTGAAGCGCTCGACGAACTCGTCGTCGGCGTTGTAGCGCTCGTGCAGGATCTTCAGCGCGACGTGCCGCTCGAGCAGGGAATCGTGCGCCTTGTAGACGCTCGACATCCCGCCGTGGCCGACAACTTCCTCCAACTCATATCGCCCCGCGATCGTGGTGCCGACCACGGTCGAACGCTACCCGCGGGCGCGACGAAGCCGCACGCCGAGCCAGAGGCCGCCGCACCAGATGAGAAACAGGAGCCCGACGAGGCCGACGACGAACCAGACCGGCACGACCTGGTCGCCGCGGGCGTCCTCGGGCGCTGTCGTCGCCAGCGCAGCGATCCAGGCGGCGCCGAGGACGGCGCCCGTCCCGAAGAGGATCCGCGGCCGGCCGAGCCCGCTCGCGGCGAACGCGAAGGGCAGGGCGAAAGCGACGACGGCGATCACGTACCCGATCACGGGACGTGTATCGGCCGTGCGCGTTGGCGGCGTGAATCAGCCGGCGACGGCGCTGCCGATGGCGTCTTCCCAGACGCCGAGGGCTTCCTCGAGCTCCCCCTCGCCGATCACGAGTGGGACGAGCACGCGGATGCAGTTCGAGTAGATCCCGGACTTGAGCAGCAGGAGGCCGCGCTCTGCCGCCGCCTCGACGATGGCGGAGGCAAGCTCGGGAGCGGGGCTCTTCGTCTCGCGGTCGTGCACGAGCTCGATCGCGAGCATGGCGCCGAGACCCCGTACGTCGCCGATCGCGCTCCAGCGCTCCTGCCAGGACTCCATCCTGGCCCGGATCGTCTCGCCGATCCGTGCGGCCCGCTCGACGATGCCCTCCTCCTCGAAGACGTCGAGGACGGCGAGCGCGGCGGCCTGGGCCACCGGGTTGCCGACGTACGTGCCGCCGATCGCGGAGTCGCCGGGGGCGTCCATGATCGCGGCGCGGCCGATGACTCCCGAGAGCGGCAGCCCGCCTGCGATCGACTTCGCGACCGTCATCAGGTCTGGCTCGACCTCGTAGTGCTCGATCCCCCACATCTTCCCTGTCCTTCCGAAGCCGGTCTGTACCTCGTCGATGACAAGGACGATGCCGTTGTCGTCGCAGATGCGCCTGATGCCCTCCAGGAACTCCGGCGGCGCGACGACGAAGCCGCCCTCGCCCTGGACGGGCTCGATCACGATCGCGGCGACGCTCTCCGCCGCGACATCGGTGACGAGCGCGCGCTCGAGCGCCGCGAGCGCCTCGCGGGGGCTCGGGCCGCGGTAGTCCTGCGCGAACGGGAGGCGATAGACCTCGGGCGCGAACGGGCCGAGGCCGGCCTTGTACGGGTGCGTCTTCGACGTCAGCGTCAATGACAGCAGCGTGCGGCCGTGGAATCCGCCCTCGAAGGCGATCACCGCCGGCCGGCCGGTGTGCGAGCGCGCGAACTTGACCGCGTTCTCGACCGCCTCCGTCCCCGCGTTGAAGAACGCCGCCTTTGCCGGCCCGGAGATCGGCGCCGTGGCGACGAGGCGCTCGGCGAGGGTCACGTAGGCCTCGTACGGGACGATCGTGAAGTCGGTGTGGAGGAACTTCGCCGCCTGCTCCTGCACCGCCTCGGTCACGCGAGGGTGCGCGTGGCCGACGTTCAGACAGCCGACGCCGCCGGTGAAGTCGATGAACGTGTTCCCGTCGACGTCCGTGAGCGTCGCCCCGTCACCGTGCTCGATCACCACGGGAAGGAAGATGGAAAGCGGGTCGGCAACCACCCGCTCCTTCCGCTCCAGGATCTCCTTCGAGCGCGGGCCCGGAATCGCGGTTCTCAGCTCGATCGACTTGGTCGCTGCCATGCGCTGACGATATCGCAGCGGGCGGCTCGACTGTATAACTGAATAAGAGTGAGTCAGGCCGGGCGGCTCAGCGGAATGCCGGCGTCGCGAGCGCCTTCGTCGTGTAGAGCCCGGTGGCGTTCCAGAGCATGAAGCCCTTCGCGTGCTCGAGCCGCGTCGCCTGGATCTGGTCCTCGACGTCGGCGAGCGTGTATCGGCGGCCGAGCGAGAAGTCCTGGAGCCACGGGATCATCCTCGTCTTCCGGCCGCGGAGCTTGTCGCGGAAGTCCCGGAGGGAGTAGGCGACTGTCGTCCCCGGCCGTGAGTCCGGGTCGGCGATCCCGTACTCGCCGGAGACGTAGTGGGACGGGTACACCATCGGGTAGACCGCGTCGAGGAACGGCGCCATGCGGCGCGGGAACTGGGCGATGCCGAGGTTGCGTGTCGCCGAGAGGCCGAAGACGTCGGCGGAGATGCGCACCCCCAGCGGCTTCAGGCGCTCGCGGGCGTACTTGAGGAAGAGCGGCACCGTCCAGCCCATCGGCTGCGCCTTCGGGCCGGGGTAGACGATCTGCGAGAGGTCGCCGTCACTCGGGAAGCGGACGTAGTCGAACTGGATCTCGTCGAAGCCGAGCCTGGCCGCCTCCGCGGCGATGTCGACGTTGTACTTCCAGACCCGCCGGTCGTAGGGGTTCGTCCAGCCGAGGCCGGCGTTGCTGAGCCAGCGGGAGCCGTCTCGGCGGCGGATGGCCATGGAGGGGGCTCCGGCCGAGAGGAGCGGATCCTCGAACGTCACGACCCGGCCGATGAGGTAGAGGCCCGCCGCGTGGATCTTGGCGACCGCCTGCCGGACGTTGTAGTAGCGCTTCGCCGACCCGACCTGGTGTGCCAGTGGGACGTTTGCCGGGAAGCCGATGTCCCCGTTCTCGTCCTTCACGTCGAGCTCGATCGTGTTCAGCCCGGCCGACTTCATGGCGATGTACTCCTCCAGCTTCCCGGAGATGCCGGCGAGGGCAGGAGTGACGTGGACGCCCCGCACCTCGGCCGGCCAGGGCCGCGGCTGGAGGGTCTGCGGCTTTGGCGTCGGCGCGGCCCGCGCGGCGGCCCGAACGGTCTTGTGCCCCCGGAAGTGCGTCGCGATCACGCCGCCCAGGACGCCGGCCGCGATCAGGGCGAGCAGCAGACCGGCGGCGACCAGACGGTGCTTGTGGCGGCGCCTGCGCGCCTCCTCCCGACGGTGGCGGGAGCGGGCGTTCGGATCGACGGGCTGGAGGACGTACCGGGTGGGCAAGGTGTGGAAAACTAACAGCACTCCGGCTCAGGGGCCGCAGCCCCGGCTCGGCCGTAGAATCGGCCCGTGGTTCTCGCCGATCGCACCATCGCACGCCTTTTGGCAGAGGGGCGGATCGAGATCGACCCGTATGACGAGTCGCTCCTGCAGCCGTCGAGCGTCGACGTCCGGGTCGACCGGTTCTTCCGGGTTTTCCACAACAACCGGTACCCGTACATCGACGTTCGCGAGGAGCAGGAAGACCTCACGGAGCTCGTCGAGGTGGAGGAGGACACGCCGTTCGTCCTTCATCCGGGCGAGTTCGTCCTGGGCTCCACCCTCGAGCGGGTCCGGCTCCCGGACGACCTCGTCGCCCGGCTCGAGGGCAAGTCCAGCCTGGGCCGTCTCGGTCTCCTGATCCACTCGACCGCGGGATTCATCGACCCCGGCTGGAACGGCCACGTGACGCTCGAGCTCTCCAACGTGGCGAACCTGCCGGTCACCATCTATCCAGGCATGAAGATCGGCCAGATCTCCTTCGTCCAGCTCACCGAACCGGCCGAGACGCCTTATGGAACGGGCGAGATCGGCTCCAAGTACCAGGACCAGCGCGGCCCGACGCCGTCGCGGTACTGGCAGAACTTCCAGCGGGAACCGGCGGGGTGATCCTCGTCACGGGGGGCGCCGGCTTCGTGGGCGGTCACGTCGTCCACGAGCTGCGCAGCCGCGATCTCCCCGTCCGCTGTCTCGTCCGCGACCCCTCCACGGCGTCCAGGCTCGAATCCCTGGGCTGCGAGCTCGTCCAGGGCGACATGACGGACGCCGAGAGCCTCCGGCGGGCGATGGCGGGCGTCGACAGGGTGGTCCACCTCGTCGCTATCCGACAGGGCAAGGAGGAGCAGTTCCGGCGGATCATGGTCGACGGAACGGCGAGCCTGCTCGAAGCGGCGAAGGAGGGCGGCGTCGGGCGGTTCGTCCACATGAGCGCCCTCGGGACGAGCGAGGAGACGAAGGACCTCGTCCCCTACTACGGGGCGAAGTGGGAGCACGGAGCAGATGGTCCAGGGCTCGGGGCTCCCCTGGGTCATCTTCCGGCCGAGCTTCGTCTTCGGAGCCGACGGAGGCATCCTCCCGACCTTCGTCAAGCTCGCTCGCCTCGCGCCCGTGACGCCGATCATCGGGAGCGGCGAGCAGCGGATCCAGCCGATCTGGGCGGACGACGTCGCCACCTACTTCGCCGACGCGCTCGAGCGTGACGATGTCGCCGGCCGAATCGTCGAGCTCGGCGGTCCCGACGTCGTCTCGTGGGACGAGTTCTGGGAGCGCCTCAAGCGGATGCGCAGGCTGCGCCGGCCGAGCATCCACGTCCCCATCGGCCTGATGAAGGTCAATGCGCTCGTGACGGAGCGACTGCCGGGGGACATCCCGTTGACGCGCGACCTCCTGAAGATGCTCGAGCACGGCGACAACGTCGTCACCGACAGGGACGCGGCGGGGCTGTTCGACGTCTCGCTCGTCCCACTCGACGAGCAGCTGCGCCGAGCATGACCGAGCGTCTCGCCCGGGCGTGTGCAGCGCACCCCTGGCGGGCGATCGTCGCGTGGATCGTCGCCCTCGTGCTCGCGGCTGCGGCGGCGGCCCTCGGCATGGGCGATCTCACGACCGAGGGCCACCCGACGAACCACCCGGAATCCGAGCGCGCCGCCGATGCGATCGGCCGCGCGTTCCCGGTGAGAACGCCGAATGCGATCGTCACGGACGTCGTCGTCCTCCGCTCCGGCCGCTACGCCGTCGACCAGCCGGCCTATCGCGCCTACGTCGGCCGGGCCCTGCGCGACCTGAGGGCGACAGGCGTCGTCGGAGGGGCGCAGAACTACTACTCGACGCGTGACCCGGCGCTGGTGTCACCGGATCACCACGCGCTGCTCGTCCCGATCTTCGTCACCGACACCGATTCGGCCGGGAAGGCCGTCGACGCTGTCAAGTCGCTCGACGGCGATCCGGCGTTCAGCGCGAAGATCACCGGCAACCAGACGATCGACCACGATTCCAATGCGCTCTCGGAGAGCGACCTGAAGCACGGGGAGCTGCAGTTCGGCGTCCCGGCGGCGCTGGTCGTCCTCCTGCTCGTCTTCGGTGCGGTGGTCGCAGGGCTGATCCCGCTGCTGATCGCGATCATGTCGATCGTCGTCGCGATCGGCCTCGTGGCGCTCTTCTCGCAGGCCTTCGAGCTCTCGACCTACTACCTCAACATGCTGACCGGCATGGGGCTCGCGCTCGGGATCGACTACTCGCTCTTCATCGTGTCGAGGTACCGGGAGGAGCGGAACGGCGGACGTGACGAGCAAGAGGCGATCGCTGCGGCCGGTGCGACGGCTTCCCGCGCGGTGCTGATCAGCGGCACGGCGTTCACGGTGGCGATGTTCGGAATGCTGATCGTCCCCAACAACATCATGCGGAGCCTGGCGCTCGGCGCGATCCTCGTCGGGATCGTGTCTGTGGTCGCGGCGCTGACGCTCCTTCCTGCGCTGCTCGGGCTCCTCGGCGACCGGGTCAACGCCTTGCGGATCCCGATCGTCGGTAGGAGGTCGCTCGACCGCACGAATCCGGAGGGACGCTTCTGGAAGGCGATCGTGACGCGCGTCCTGAGCCGCCCATGGCTGAGCCTGGCCGTCTCGGTCACCGTGCTCGTCGCGCTGGCGATCCCGGTCTTCGGCATCGCGATCGGGACGAACGGCGTCTCGACGCTGCCCGACCGACTCGCGTCCAAGCAGGGCTTCGAGGCCCTTCAGCGGGACTTCCCGGCGGTGACGACCGACCCGGTCTCGGTGGTCGTGGCCGACGGATACGGCCCGAAGGCCGACGCGGCCCTCTTCCGCCTGCGTGATCAACTGGCCAAGGACTCCCGCTTCTCACGCGGCGAGATCCGGCTCTCGGCCGGCGGCGACGCAGCGGTCCTTCGCGTTCCCGTGCGCGGCGACTCGGCCGGAAGTGAGGCCGTCGCCGCGGTTCGCAACCTCCGGTCGACGCTCGTGCCCGAGGCGTTCGCCGGCGTCGATGCATCCGTCGAGGTCGGAGGAGACACGGCGGAGAACATCGACTACTTCGACTCGGTGACCGACCCGGCGCCGATCGTCCTGATCTTCGTGCTCGGCCTGACGTTCGTGCTGCTCACAGTCGTCTTTCGGTCGATCGTCATCGCTGCGACCGGCGTCCTCCTCAACCTGCTTTCAGTCGGCGCGGCGTACGGCATCCTCGTGCTGGTGTTCCAGCACGGCGTCGGAGCCGACCTGCTGGGCTTCCAGCAGGTGGACACGATCGAGGCGTGGGTGCCGTTGTTCCTCTTCTCCGTCCTCTTCGGGCTCTCGATGGACTACCAGGTGTTCCTGCTCAGCCGGATCAAAGAGCGCTACGACGCGAGCGGCGACACGCGCGACGCGGTCTCGTGGGGCGTCGCGTCGACGGCGAGGATCATCACCGGGGCGGCGCTCATCATCATCGTCGTCTTCCTCGGCTTCGCGATGGGCGACATGGTCATGTTCCAGCAGATGGGCTTCGGCATCGCCATCGCCCTCCTCCTCGACGCGACCGTGATCAGGTCGGTCGTCCTACCGGCCTCGATGGCCCTGCTCGGGCGCTGGAACTGGTACCTGCCCAGCTGGCTCGGCTGGCTTCCGCGGCTCGACGTGGAGGGGGAGGGGTCCCGAGCGTAAGCGCGAAGACCACGCTCCTGATCTCAGGAAAGGAGAACCGTGGTTAGCTTCGGAGTCCGGACGTTGTTCCTGCTTTTTGCGACGCTGATCTTCGTCTACGCAGTCTTCGCCGAGGACAGGTATGCAGACCTGCTGGCGTGGGGCCTTGCGGCACTCTCGTTCTCGTTTCTCCTGGCCGATCTCGGCTGGGACCGGAAGTACGGCACGCGCCGCTGAGCGGGCAAAGAAAGGGGGCCGCTTTCGCGGCCCCCGATCCGGTTACCAGCGGTGGATTCGGTAGAGGCGCTTCCTGCCTCGGATCCGAGAGCTCGGCCGGGCGGCGCGAAACGCGTCGTCCCCCACGCTGGCTAGGCGATTCCCCGTAGGTTCCGGGGACGCACCTCTACCCGCTGGTACCTCCACTGCCCGTACTGGAAATCTCCACTCTCGGACCACCTCCTTTCCGCGGTAGGCCAAATGTAGCAGCCGGTGCTGCGAGCGCCGGAGGACTCTCCGCGCCTACCGCAGGACGACCGAGAGCTCGAGGCCGCGGTCGAGCGGGACGGTGACCGACTCGAGGCTGGAGTCGGCCTGCCGCGCCCTGGAGTAGGCGCCGAGGGTCTCCTCGTGTGAGAGGACGTTGTCGGCGACGACGAGCGCGCCGGGCTCGAGCTTCGTCCTCGCCCGCTGGAAGAGCTCCTCGTAGTCCTCCTTCTCCGCGTCGATGAAGACGACGTCGAAGACGTCTTCGATCGCCGGGACGTCTCGAGCGCGTCGCCTTCGAGCAGGTCGACGCAGTCCTCCAGTCCGGCCTCGGCGACGTTGCGCCCGCCAGGCCTCGATCTTCACCGGGTCGTTCTCGACGACAGGACGCGTCCGCCGAGATGACGGACGCCGGCCGCGAGCCAGATCGTCGAGTAGCCGCGGGAGCCGCCGACCTCGAGCACCTCGCAGTCCCAGCTGCGGGGCGACGAGGGCGAAGAGGAACTGACCGGTCGTCCGCTCGACCTGGCGCGAGCGAACGGCTGCCGGCAGCGCCCTGCTCGCGCTCCTCCGCGTCCTCGCGCTCGAGACGCTGCGAGGACCGCGCGCACCCGGTCGTCGAGCATCAGCCGACCCGAGTACGCGATCTCGCGCTCGACGTCGCCGCGGACGAAGCAGTCGGCGAGGTGGTCGTTCACGACGCCGCACTCCTGCATCGCGGCGTAGACCGTGGTCGGGCCGACGAAGCGGAACCCGGCCGCCTTGAGCCGCTTCGACAGCGCCGTCGACTCCGGAGTGCTCGCCCGCCAGTCCTTCGGGCCGCGGGGCGTTGCGGCTCCTCGTCGGCCGGTGCTCCCAGACGACCTCCTCGCAGCGGCGTGCCCGCTTCGCGCAGTGCGAGCGTCCCGCGCGCGTTGGCGATCGCCGCCTCGATCTTGCCGCGGTGGCGGATCGATGCCCGCGTCGCCGAGCAGCCGCTTCGACGTCCGCGCTCGCCGAACCGCGCGACGGCGTCCGCGTCGAAGCCCGCGAAGGCGGCGCGGAAGTTCTCGCGCTTGCGGAGGATCGTCAGCCAGGAGAGCCCGGACTGGAAGCCCTCGAGGCACAGGCGCTCGAGCAGGCCACGCTCGTCGAGCACGGGTCGTCCCCATTCCTCGTCGTGGTAGGCGTTGTACAGCGGATCGGTCGTCGGCCAGCAGCGTCGCCGGCTCGGTCACACGAGTCGACCTTGACCATCCCGTCGTCGACGCGCACGGGATACGTCGCGACCGGCTGCGACGGCCGGCAGGGTGCAGGGCGCGGCCGCTGCGGATGTCGATGTTCGCGCCGTGTCGCGGGCAGATCGCGACGCCGTCCTCGCAGTCGAAGTCGCCCTCGCAGAGCGGCCCGTCGTCGTGGGAGCAGCGGTCCTCGAGCGCGTAGTACTCGCCGTTCGAGGTTGTAGACGCCGACGGCGAGCGAGCCGGCGCAGACGATCTTGACGCGAGCACGGCGGCAGCTCCTCGACCGGGCAGACGTCGAGCTCGGCCACGCGCTAGCGTCAGGTCGAGGTCGGCGGCGGCGCCGCCCACTCCTCCGGCAGCGGCGTTCCCTTCGCCTTGTGCAGCGCGAGCTTCAGGGTCGACGAGGCCGAGCATCGCGCACTTGAGCCGGACCGGGCGTGAGCGGGATGCCGATCTCGTCGAGCAGCTCGTCCTGCGGGAGCGCCGCCACCTCGGTCGCGCTCCGGCCCCTGCACCATCTCCGTGAGCATCGACGTCGCGGCCTGCGAGATCGCGCAGCCGCGGCCCTCGAACTTGACCTCGTCGATCGTGTCGCCGTCCTCGCCGAACACGACGAAGATCGAGACCTCGTCGCCGCAGAGCGGGTTCTGGCCCTCGGCGTGCGCGTCGGCGTCCTCGAGCTCCCCGTGTCCGCGCGGGTTCTTGTAGTGATCGAGGATCACCTCGCGGTACATCTGATCGAATTCGCTCACTGCCCTAGGAGCTTACGTCGCCTTGTGCAGGCCGTCGACGAGGCGGTCGATCTCCTCGGGGATCGTGTAGAGGTAGAAGCTCGCGCGGTTCGTCGCCGCGACGCCGAGCTTCGCCATCAGCGGCTGGCAGCAGTGGTGGCCCGCGCGGATCGCGACGCCTTCCATGTCGAGGATCTGCGCGACGTCGTGCGGGTGGATCCCGTCGAGGTTGAACGAGACGATCCCCGCGCGCCGGTCCGGCGGCGGCCCGTAGCCGACGAAGCCCGGGACGTCGGCGAGCCGCTCGAGCGCGTAGACGAGCAGCTCGCGCTCGTGCTGCTCGATCGCCTCCAGGCCGACGTCCGTGACGTAGTCGACCGCCGCGCCGAAGCCGACCGCCTCGGCGATCGGCTGCGTGCCGGCCTCGAACTTGTACGGCAGCTGGCCCCAGGTCGTCTCCTCGAGCTTGACCGAGCGGATCATGTGACCGCCGAGGTTGAACGGCGCCATCGCCTCGAGCAGCTCGGCGCGTCCCCAGAGCGCGCCGACGCTCGTCGGGCCGCACATCTTGTGCGACGAGAACGCGAGGAAGTCGCAGTCGAGCGGCTGGACGTCGATCGCGTGGTGCGGCGCGGCCTGTGCCGCGTCCACGACCATGATCGCGCCCTGCTCGTGCGCCCAGGCGGCGAGCCGCTCGACCGGGTTGATCGTGCCCAGCGCGTTCGAGACGAGGTTGTTCGCGACGACCTTGACGTTGCCCGTCGCGCGCGATCTCGTCGAGCGCGTCGAGCTCGAGCTCGCCCTGGTCGTCGAGCGGGATCGCGCGTGAAGGCTCGCGCCGGTCCGCTTCGCGATGTACTGCCACGGGACGAAGTTCGAGTGGTGCTCGAGCTCGGTGACGACGACGACGTCGCCCGGCCCGAGGTTGTCGAGGCCCCACGCGTACGCGACGAGGTTGATGCTCTCGGTCGCGCCGTGCGTGAAGATCATCTCGCGCGCGGCGGCGGCGCGTTGACGAAGCGCGCGACCTTCTCGCCGCGCGCCCTCGTACTCCGCGGTCGCGACCTCGGAGAGCGTGTAGACGCCGCGATGGACGTTGGCGTACGACGTCTCGTAGAACGTCCGCAGCTTGTCGAGCACCTGGCGCGGCTTGTGCGCGCTGACCGCCGAGTCGAGGTAGGCGAGCGGCTTGCCCCGGATCTCCTGCTCGAAGATCGGAAAGTCCGCGCGCAGCTTCGTCGCGTTCAGCGTCGTGTCGGGCGTGACCGCCACGACCTCATCGTACCCCCGCCCTGTCCGGCTCAGCCGCGCAGTCGAAGCTCGGCCCGGGCGGGCCCGGCCTTCAGCAAGGTGACCCGGAACGAGCCGGGGATGCGGTAGGACTCGCCCTTGGCGATCCAGGGACGCGTCGCCTTTGCCGTTCGCATCATGAGGGTGGCCGGGCGGTCGAACGGCGGCAGGTCGCGGTCCTCGACGAAGCGCACGAGCAGTCCCCGGAAAGGCTTCGCGCGGTACTCGATCCACCAGGAGCCCGAGCCGTCGTACGCGTCGATGACGAGTGCCTGTGCCAGCTTCGACCTCACGCTCGCCGGCGCGAGCACGTAGCGCTTCGGCGCGGTGACGTGCGGCTGCGGCGGGATCCAGCCGAGGACGGTCTTCTCGTAGGCGCTGAAGTCGAGCATCCCGCTTCCCATCGGGCTGTAGGGGTCGCCGGTCTCGTCGTAGCCGCACTGGCCCGGGCTGCCCTTGCAGGTGGACGACTGCGCGTGGCCGAGGCCCATCGCGTGGCCGAGCTCGTGTACGAGCAGGTCGACCGAGGGCTGCCTCGTCAGCATCACCTCGTGTCCCCACGTCGCGCCGTGGAAGCCGCAGCGGCTGTCCGCGATCGCGTAGACGACGTCGTCGTAGTGTGCGGACAGGAAGCCGGCCCGGTCGGCAGCGAGCTTCGCCGGCGCCACGACGTTCGCGAGGCTGAGGTTGCTCGTGCCCCCGCAGCCGGGGTTGCGTCGCGAACGCGGGGAGCCACGGCGTGACGTCGAACGTGAGGCGCACCTGGCCGAACGACGAGGTGCGGAAGAACTCGTCGGCCTGGCGTGTCGTGCGCTGGACGTCCGCGACGCTGTAGGGCCTGCGGGCCGGCAGTGGCCAGCACGATCAGCACTCGTTGCTCTCCCTTCGCGGCTGCCCCGGCCGACTGGGGGACGAGCAGCGCGAGCAGGGCGATCACCGCGTAGAGCGGCGCCCGGGGCACGGACGGGAGTATGAGGCCTTTCGCGGCCCGTTGATAGGGGCTTTAGGTGATTCTTAGGCGGCGCTGAGCGGGCTAGCCCTGCGGGATCCGAGCCTCGAGCGCGGCCGCGAGCGACTCGCGGACGGCCTCGAACTCGATGCGGTCCAGGATGTCCTGGAAGAAGCCGCGGACGATCAGACGTTCCGCGTCTCCGCGTGAGAGGCCGCGCGCCATCGCGTAGAAGAGCTCCTCCCGGTCGACCCGGCTGACCGTGGCGCCGTGGGTGCAGCGGACGTCGTTCGCCAGGATCTCGAGGCCCGGAATCGGAACCGCGTGCGTCGTCGGCGACAGCATGAGGTTGCGATTCTCCTGGTACGCGTTCGTCTTCTGCGCGTCCTTCTCGACCCGGATCATCCCGCGCCACACTGCGGTCGACGTGTCCCGCAGCGCGCCCTTGAAGGCGAAGTCCGACGTCGTGTTCGGCGCGATGTGCTCCTGGAACGTGTCGTAGTCGAGGTGCTGGTCGCCGTCCGTGAAGTACGCGCCCGTGACGCGTGAGGCGGCGCCCTCGCCCGCGAGGTCGTTCTGGATCCGCACCTTGCCCTTCTTCGAGCCGAAGCCGCCGGCGACCCAGTCCAGCTCGGCATCGCGCTCGACGCGAGCGTGGTAGGTCGCGAAGTGCCACGTCTCCCGGGAGAGATTCTGGATCGAGACGTACTCGAACTTCGAGCCCTGCTCGAGGAAGAACTCCTGCGCGGTGTTCGTGTACGAGCGCAGCTCGGACGACGTCGAGACGGCCTCCTCGACGAGCGTGAAGCGCGAGCCCTCCCCGGCGACGACGAGCAGACGCCACAAGAGCGACCCGCCGTCGGTCGAGTTCGTCACGCGGACGTACAGCGGTTTGTCGAGCTCGACTCCCTTCGGCACGACGACGAGCAGTCCGTGCTGCCAGACGGCCGCGTTGTGGGCGGCGAACTTCTCGTCCCAGCCGACGAGCGAGTAGAGCCGCTCGTGCTCCTGCGTGAGCGGCGCGAACGTCACACCCTCGGGCGCGGACGCGATCTGCACGCCGTCCTCGCCGATCGTGGCGAGCCCGGCGACGTCCAGGTCGAGCATCGTCTCGGCCGAGGCGAGATTCGGCTCGGTTTCGTCACGGTTTCGTGACGACAAGGGGTCAGACCCCGGGACCTGTACAAAAGCGTCAGGGTCGAAGCCCTTCAGGTCGGTGAAGCGCCAGTGCTCCTGCGTCGTGTCCGGGAGCGGGAGGTCGCGGTAGGCCTGGACTGCGTCAGCGCGCGACACGGGGTGCGTACCTCCTGTGAAGGATGACGACGTTGCCGTCCGGGTCCCTGACGAAGCCCATGTGGCAGACGCCGGAGTCGTCCACTCCCATGACGTCGGCGCCGGCCGCCCTGACCTCCTCGACTGCTGCGTGCACGTCCTCGACACGCAGCGCGATCCCGCTTTCGTTCGGCGTGAAGGGGAGCGAGTCGTCCTCGGGCCGCCAGAACGACAGCGTCACGTTCGGCGTCTCGACCTCGCCCTCCGTGTAGGCGCTCTCGGCGAGGCCGAGCACGTCGCGGTACCACGCGACCGCGCGGGCGACATCCTGTGTCGGGACAGACACGAAGTCGACCTGCTCGACTCTCATTACGGCAGCGAGCCGTCGGAGTACGGCGCGTAGCGGTGGTGAAGCATGAGAGCGTTCCCGTCCGGGTCCTTGAAGAACGCCATGAAGCAGACCCCGGAGTCGTAGGGCTCCGGAAACTCGAACTCGACCCCGGCGTCTCTGAGCCGCTCCATCGTCTGCGCCACGTCGGCGACCCGAAGCGCGACCGCGTACTCGGGGTGGTACCCGCCGCCGCCCTTCTGCTCGGGCGTGCTGAGCAAGAGAGCGACGTTCTCCATCTCGAACTCGGGCCACTCGTCACTCGAAAGCGGATTCCGTTTCAGCCCGAGCGACCGGCCGTAGAACTCCGAAGCCCTTGCGCGGTCCCTGACGTTCACGCCGACGAAGTCGGTGCGCTCCACTTCCTGGATCGGCACGTCGAACTGCTCGAGGGGTGCATAGCGGTGGTGGAACTGAAGTCGATTGCCGTCGTGGTCGGCGAAGGGCGCTCCGTGGCAGACCCCGGAATCGAATGTCTCCATCGCGAACTGGACGCCGTGCTGCTCGAGCTCGCTCCTCGCCTCTGCGACGTCCGAGACGCCCAGGGCGACTCCGCCGCCGAAGGTCGACAGCGCGAGCGTCAGGTTCCCGGTCTCGTACTCGACCCACCGGTCGCCCGACGACTGCGGGTTGCGCGCAAGCCTTAGCGTTTCGCCGTAGAAGGCGTCCGCTCTCGCCAGGTCTTCCACCGGCATCGCGATGAAGTCGAGGCGAGTGGCCTGGATCAGCCGACCGAGCCTTCCATCTGCAACTGGATCAGCCGGTTCATCTCGACGGCGTACTCGAGCGGCAGCTCCTTGGTGATCGGCTCGACGAAGCCGGAGACGATCAGCGCCGAGGCCTCCGCCTCGGAGAGCCCGCGCGACATGAGGTAGAAGAGCTGCTCCTCGCCGATCTTCGAGACCGTCGCCTCGTGGCCGATGTCGACTTCGTTCTCGTCGATCTTCATGTACGGGTAGGTGTCGGAGCGCGACTCCTCGTCGAGGATCAGCGCGTCGCAGACGACCTTGGACTTCGAGCCCGAGGCGCCCTTGCCGACCTCGAGCAGGCCGCGATAGCCGGCACGGCCGCCGTTCTTGGAGATCGACTTGGAGGTGATGACCGACGTCGTGTTCGGCGCCACGTGGACGGCCTTGCCGCCCGCGTCCTGGTGCTGGCCCTTGCCGGCGAACGCAATCGAGAGGACCTCGCCGTGCGCCCGCTCGCCGAGGAGCCAGATCGCCGGGTACTTCATCGTCAGCTTGGAGCCGAGGTTGCCGTCGACCCACTCCATCGTCGCGCCCTCGTAGGCGACGGCGCGCTTCGTCACGAGGTTGTAGACGTTGTTCGACCAGTTCTGGATCGTCGTGTAGCGGCAGCGTGCGTCCTTCTTGACGACGATCTCGACCACTGCCGAGTGCAGCGAGTCGGTCGAGTAGATCGGCGCGGTGCAGCCTTCGACGTAGTGCACGTACGCGCCCTCGTCGACGATGATCAGCGTGCGCTCGAACTGGCCCATGTTCTCCGCGTTGATGCGGAAGTACGCCTGCAGCGGCATCTCGATGTGGACGCCCGGCGGCACGTAGATGAACGAGCCGCCGGACCAGACCGCCGAGTTCAGCGCCGCGAACTTGTTGTCGTTCTGCGGGATGATCGTCCCGAAGTACTGCTTGACGAGGTCCTCGTGCTCGCGCAGGCCGGAGTCCATGTCCAGGAAGATCACGCCCTGCTTCTCGAGGTTCTCCTGAAGCTTGTGGTAGACGACCTCGGACTCGTACTGCGCGCCGACCCCGGCGAGGTACTTCTTCTCCGCCTCGGGGATGCCGAGCTTGTCCCAGGTGTCGAGGATCTCGGCCGGCAGGTCCTCCCAACGGTCGGCCTGCTTCTCGGTCGGGCGGATGTAGTAGTAGATGTTCTCGAAGTCGATCTCGTTCAGGTTCCCGCCCCACTGCGGCAGCGGCCGCGCGAGGAAGTAGTCGAGCGACTTGTGCCGGAACTTGCGCATCCAGTCGGGCTCGTTCTTGTGCTCCGCGATCGCCTCGACGACCTCGTGTGAGATCCCGCGGCCGGACTTGAAGAAGTAGTCCTTGGCCTCGTCCGGGTTGGAGAAGCCGTACTTGTACTCCTCGCCGATCTGCTGAACGGTCTCGGTCTCGGTCGCCATCAGACTGCCACCCCATAACGTTCGTAGCCCTCGGCCTCGAGCTTGTGGGCCAGCTCGGGACCGCCTTCCTCCACGATACGTCCATCGATGAAGACGTGCACGAAATCGGGAGTGATGTAGTCGAGGATGCGCTGGTAGTGCGTGATCAAGAGTGCGCCCATGTCGGGCCCGACGAGCTCCTTGACCCCGCCGGCGACCACGCGGAGCGCGTCGATGTCGAGGCCCGAGTCGGTCTCGTCGAGCACGGCGATCCGAGGCTTCAGCATCGCCATCTGCAGGATCTCGACGCGCTTCTTCTCGCCGCCCGGAGAACCCATCGTTGAGGTAGCGGGACGCGAGCTCGCGGGAAACCTTCAGCCGGTCCATCTGCGCGAGGAGCTCCTTGCGGAACTCCGGGATCGCGATCGGGTCTTCCTCGCCGCCGTTCCGGGCCTTGCGGATCGCGTTGATCGCGCTGCGCAGGAAGCTCGTGACGGTGACGCCGGGGACGGCATGCGGGTACTGGAACGCGAGGAAGAGGCCGCGCTGGGCGCGCTCGTCGGCCTCGAGCTCGAGGATGCTCTCGCCGTCGAGGAGGATCTCGCCCTCGGTGATCTCGTAGGCGGGGTGGCCCATCAGCGCGTAGGCGAGGGTCGACTTCCCCGATCCGTTCGGTCCCATGACGGCGTGCACCTCGTCCGGGCTCACGGTCAGGTCGACGCCCTTGACGATCTCGGTTCCGTCCTCGAGCGCGACGTGCAGATTCTTCAGCTCTAGCAAAGCCACCTTGTTACGTCCTTTACCCAGTTGCCAAGCGGCCCGAACGGCCAGCTCGTGCTCTCATCGTAGCCAATGCCCGATTCGCCGAGAGGCAGTGCTACGCTCTCTTCATGCCCAATGTCGGCCCCTGGGAGATCATCCTCCTGCTGTTGCTGGCGCTTCTCCTCTTCGGGGCCAAGCGCCTGCCCGAGATCGGCCGCTCGATGGGACGCGGGATGCGTGAGTTCAAGGACTCCGTCAGCGGCAAGGACATGGACGACGAGCCGCCGGCCGAGCTGCCGGTGCAGACGACGGCTGACCCCACCGTCTCCGCGCGCGAGCGCGAGCGCGACACCGCGTAGCCCATGAAGCCGCTTCCGCGGCGCCTCCACCACGGCGAGGAGGCGACGCTCGTCGAGCACCTCGACGAGCTCAGGACGCGCATCTTCGTCTCGCTCGGCGCGGTCGCCGTCGGCTTCGCGGTCGCGTTCCTCTTCCGCCACCAGCTGCTCGACTGGCTGAACGCGCCACTTCCGGACGACAAGCGTCCGCCGATCACGCTCGGCGTGGCCGAGCCGTTTCTCACGTCCTTCAAGGTCAGCCTCATGGCCGGCTTCGCGCTGGCGCTCCCCGTCGTGCTGTGGCAGCTCTGGAGCTTCCTTGCGCCGGCCGTCGAAGAGAACGCACAGCGGACCGTGATGGTCTTCGTGCTGCTCGCCACGGTGCTGCTCGTGATCGGCGTCTCCTTCGGGTACTGGGTCGTGCTCCCGAAGGCGGTGCACTTCCTCACGAGCTTCGACGAGGACCAGTTCAACATCAACGTGCGCGCACAGGACTACTACGGCTTCGTGATGACCGTGCTCATCGCGGTGGGCGTCGTGTTCGAGCTGCCGATCTTCATCCTGGCGCTCGTCAGCCTCGGCGTGCTCCAGGCCGACACGCTGCGCCACAACCGACGAATGGGCTACTTCATCGTCGCCGTCGTCGCGGTTCTCCTGCCGGGAATCGACCCGGTCACGACGACACTCGAGATGATTCCGCTCATCGGGCTCTACGAGCTTTCGATCTGGCTTGCCGTGATCGTGGAGCGCAGGGCGCTTCGTTCCGAAGTGGCTAGCCTTACCGACCCGTGAACGTCCTCTCAGCCGACTGGGTGCTCCCGATCGACGCGCCGCCGATCGAGAGCGGTGCGGTCGCGATCGAGGACGGCCTGATCACCGCGGTCGGAACGGTCGCGGAGCTCGGGCGGGGCAGTCACTACGAGGACGCGGTGATCATCCCGGGCTTCGTCAACGCGCACACGCACCTGGAGTACGCGGTCTACGGGGGCTTCGGCGACGGGCTCGGCGACTTCGCGGAGTGGATTGCGCTCCACATCGAGCGCAAGGCCCGAATCGACTGGGAGGGGTACGTCGACATCGCGCGGCTCGGCGCGGCGTTGTGCCTCATGTCCGGCGTCACCACGGTCGGCGACTGCAGCTACAGCGGCGCGACCGCTGTCGCCTGTGCCGACCTCGGCCTGCGTGCCACGGTCTACCTGGAGGTTTTCGGATCTGACCCGGCTCGCTCGCTCGAGCACTTCGCCGAGATCAGAGAGCGCGTCGAAGGATCGTTCTCCGAGCGCGTGCGGCCGGGGATCTCCCCGCACGCCCCGTACTCCGTCTCCCTCGAGCTGTTCCAGGCGAGCCGCGAGCTCGGGCTCCCCGTCGCCACGCACATCTCGGAGAGCCCGGCGGAGGTCAGGTACCTCCTCACGGGCGAGGGCCCGTGGGGCGCCTACAGCAAGCTGCTCGTCGATCCGCCCCGGACCACCGGCACGCGGATGCTGGCGCGGCACGGCCTGCTCGGCCCGGACGTCGTTGCCGCCCACTGCGTCATGCTCGACGAGGAGGAGATCGGCCTGATCAGCTCGACCGGCACCGGCGTCGCCCACTGCCCGCGCTCGAACGCGGCTCTGGGGTGCGGCGTCGCGCCGCTGGCCGAGCTCCGTGAGGCCGGTGCCCGTGTCGGTGTCGGCACCGACAGCCCCGCCTCGGCGCCGTCCTTCGACTTCTTCGAGGAGCTCAGGAGCGTCGTCCTGTCGGCCCGCGCCCGGGCCGCCCGGCCCGACGTGCTGTCGGCGACGGAGGCGCTCGAGCTCGCCACACTCGGGTCGGCCCGGGCTCTGGGCCTCGATTCCGAGGTCGGATCCCTCACCCCGGGCAAACGTGCGGACCTTTCCGTCGTCTCACTCTCCGGATCGCCCTATCTACCCTGGGAGGATCCCGCCGGCGCGCTCGTGTTCGGCGGCTCGCCCGACCGCGTCGTTGCGACGTACGTGGACGGGGAAACGCGCTACGAGAGAGGAGGTACCGAGTGGCACGAGCTGACCGCCGCCGCGCACAGCGCGAGGCGCGCCATGCTCGCCGCCCCGCCGGTCGCAAGCCCGGTAACAGCGGCTCCGCGCGCCTAGTCGAGGACACGATGTTCTTCCCGCGCCTGCGGAACCACGCAAAGTGGGCGTTCGTCTTCCTCATCGTCATCTTCGGCGGCGGCTTCGTCTTCCTCGGGGTCGGCTCGGGCGGCCTCGATCTCGGCCAGCTGATCCGCGACGCCTTCGGGCAGCAGAGCGCTTCGTCCGGCTCCGTCTCGGATGCGCAGAAGGCGGTGAACGAGCGCCCCTTCAACGCGCCGGCCCGCCGGAAGCTCGCCGAGACCCTCGAGAAGAAGGGGCAGACCGAGGAGTCCATCGCCGCGTGGCAGGCGTACGTCCGGCTGCAGCCCAAGGACTTCGCCACCCGGCGACACGTTGCCGACCTTCAGCGCAGCGAGGCCGAGCAATTCCTCAACGAAGCCCGGGTGGCCGCCGCCGCTCAGGCAGAGGCGAACGCCGGGGCGCTCTTCGGGTCGGACAGGTTGACCCAGGCGGTGGGCCAGGACCCGATTGCCGCGGCGGTCAGCTCGAAGTACAACGCGGCCCTTCAAACCGCCTCGACGAAGTTTTCGTCGGCCGCCGCGCAGGCAGTCGCGTCCTACCAGGGCATCGTCCGGCAGCGGCCCACGGATCAGCAGGCCGTGTTCTCCCTCGCCCAGGCCGCGGACAGCCTCCTGCAGACCCAGGTGGCGATCAACGCCTACAAGAAGATGCTCACGTTCGATCTGGACGCGTCCACGAAGGCGCAGATTCGGGCCCGGATCAACCAGCTGAAGCAGCAACCCTCCGCCGGTTAGACTCCGCGCCGACGGGAAGGCCCGCTGCGACACGACCCCCGGGGGGACGATGAACTTCGACATCAAGACGGAACAGCTCGCGGAGGACGCGTACGTCGATCTCGCTCGCCGGTGAGGTCGACCTCTACACGGCGCCCGAGTTCAAGCAGCAGCTGCTCGAGGTGATCGGCCAGGGCGGCAAGCAGGTCATCGTCGACTTCAGCGACACGACGTTCATCGACTCGACGACGCTGGGCGTCCTCGTCGGCGGGGTCAAGCGACTGCGGACGAACGACGGACAGCTGTCTCTCGTCTGCAGCGACCGCAACATCACGAAGATCTTCGAGATCACCGGGCTCGACCGGGTGTTCACGATCCACGCGACGCGCGACGAAGCGGTCGCGCAGGTCAAGTCGCCCGACCGCCCGCCGGCCTAGCGTTGTTCAGGATCCTCTCAGCCGCCGCGGTCGGGGTGGCTGTCGCGTTCCTCCTCGCAGCCTGCGGCACCGGCGGCCGCGCGAGCGCGAGCGGGGACAAGGAGAACGGCCGGAAGCTCTTCCAGGAGAAGTGCGCCGGGTGCCACACGCTCGAGGCGGCCGGGTCGACGGCGACCGTGGGGCCGAATCTCGACGCCGCGTTCGCGCAGGCGCGCGCAGACGGCTTCAAGGAGTCCGCCATTCTCGAGGTCGTCCACCAGCAGATCCTCTTCCCGGGCCAGTTCGACACGAAGACGAGCAATCCCAACTACCTCGCCGCGAACATGCCGGAGAAGCTCGTCACGGGCAAGAACGCCGTGGACGTCGCGGCCTTCGTGGCGGCCAACGCCGGCGTGAACGGCTTCACCCAGCCGGTGGAGGTCGCAGGGACGAACGGCAAGAAGATCTTCGTGGCCAAATGCGGAAGCTGCCACACCCTCAAGGATGCGGGCACGACGGGCACCGTCGGCCCGAACCTGGACCTGCTGAAGCCGCCGTTCGCGACCGTCCAGACGCAGGTCATCAACGGGGGCGGCGTCATGCCGGCGTTCAAGGACACGTTGACGTCCGCGCAGATCAAGGCCGTAGCGCAGTACGTCTCCCAGGTCGCCGGCAAGTAGCTCCTCCGTGCCGGCGGACATGGAGCAGTTCGTCGAGCTCGGCCGTGGCCGCCTGCCCGGGTTGCTCGGGATCGAGGTCATCGAGGTCGAGGAGGGCCGCACCAGGATGCGGCTCCCTCTCCGTCCCGAACTGCTGGCTCCGAACGGATACCTCCATGCGGGAACGGTGGTCGCGCTGGCCGACTCGGCGTGCGGCTACGGCTGTATCGCGTCGCTGCCGGTGGGCGCGACCGGGTTCACCACGATCGAGCTGAAGACGAACTTCCTCGGGACCGCGCTGGACGGGACGCTCGCGTGCGAGTCCACCCGCGTCCACGGTGGGCGGACGACGCAGGTCTGGGACGCGACGGTGACGGCGGAAGCCGCACCTGCGAAGCCTCTGGCCCTCTTCCGCTGCACCCAGCTCCTGCTGTACGGGTAGACCACCCCGACCTACCTTCTGACTTCCTCCTGCTCGCGGTCGAGGTCGACCACGACGTGGGTGATCGGAACAGGAAAGCGCTCACGGGCGCGCGTCACGACCCCACGCTCGAGCCAGTGGGAACGGCCCTCGGGGTGGGTGGAGATGATGATCTCGTCGGCGCCGAAGGTCCGGAGCGCGTCCTCGATCGCCTGCAGCGGATCGCCGTCGCCGACTTCGCCCCGCGCCTCGACGCCCGCCTCCGCCAGCTCGGCCAGGCTCGCGCTCAGCCGCTCCTGCGCCGCGGCGCGCGCGCCGTCCTCGTCCGACATCCAGTGCCGGAGCGGCGAGTTGAGTGCCGGCATGACGACGAGGATCTCCTCTCGCACGTCCAGGCTCCTCTCCAGGATCATCGAGCGCAGCGTGCGCCCGCCGACGGTCTCGTTGGCGACGACCAGGACCCGGTGCTCGCCCTCGGCGTGGGGGCGCGGCGCCGTGCGCTCCGGACGCTCGTCCCTCCGCGCGCGCCACCACCACAGCAGGCCGCCGGCGGTGAGCACGACGAAGACGCCGAATCCCACCCAGCGCCCGACGGCGACGGCGGCGATCACGATCAGTCCGAAGTAGACGATCGAGGCGATCAGGAACCTGAACGCCTCGGCCTCGCTGCGGAGCGGATTGATCACGATGCCTCCTTAGAGGAGGTAGACGGTCGAGTAGACCACAATCCACATTACGTCGACGAAGTGCCAGTAGATCCCGCCGATCTCGACGCCGTGGTGGTTCTCCGGTGAGAAGTGGCCTCGGAAGGCCCGAACCGTCATGAACAGGAGGATCGAGAGGCCCACGAAGACGTGGGCGCCGTGGAGGCCGGTGAGGCAGTAGAAGATCGTCCCGAAGGCACCGTTGGACGGCGCGAAGCCGACCCGTGAGTACTCTCGCGCCTGGGTCAGCAGGAAGACGAGGCCCATGAGGAAGGTGAGCAGGAGGCCGGCCTGGAGGCCCGCTCGATGCCCGCGCTTGATCGAGGTCAGGGCCCAGTGCATCGTGAAGCTCGAGGTCACGAGGATCGCCGTGTTGACGCCCGCGACGAAGACCGGGAGCTCGAACGGCGGCTGAGGCCACGGGATCCCGTTCACGACGCGGACGAAGAAGTACGCCGTGAAGAACGCGCCGAAGAGCATCACCTCGGACGCGATGAAGAGCAGCATCCCGAGGACGGATGAGCTGACCCGAGAGCTCTGGTGGGCGACCGGCGGCCCGTGATGGGCTTCGGCGTGCGCAGCCATCAGGCGGTGACCTCGCTCGGCGCGACGACGTGCTCGACCGGGAGATGCGTCTCGTTCCGCAGCCGCTCGACGAGATCGCGGCGCAGCCAACCGGAGCGCTCCGGCCCGAAGGTCGAGACGATGATTTCGTCGACGCGCTCTTCGCGCATCGCCTCCATCGCCGCGGAGAACGGATCCGGATGGGCGACCTGGCCGTGGGCGTCGATGCCGGCGCCGCGCAGTTCAGCGAGCGCCAGCCTCAACCGGCGTTCGGCCTCCGGGTGCGCGCCCTCCGACGGGTCGCTCTGGGGCGAGATGATCAGGAAGCTCGCACCGCCCTTGGCCGCGCGCTCGCGGATCTTCGCCAGGAGGTGCTCACCGATAACCGTCTCGTTCGCGACGACGAGGATGTTCTTCTGTCCCGTCTCCCCGGTGACGTCGACCACGACGTGCTCGACCGGTCGGCCCCCGGCGACGTCGCGGATCCGCTCGACCACGTTCTTGCGCAGCCAGCCCGACTTCTCCTGCGGGTGGGTCGCGACGACGATCTCGTCGACATGCGGCTCGAGTTGGGCGAGCGCATCGCGCACGGCGGTGACCGGATCGGTCTCGACCACGAAACCGTGCGCGGACACCCCTTCCTGCCTGAGGGTCGAGAGCGTGCGGTCGAGCCGCCGCCCCGCCGCGGCCCGCCGCGTGTCCTCGTAGACGACGTAGCCGCGATTCGGCTGCGTGACGGGAGCGATGACGGTGACCTGGAGACCACCTCTCCCGCGGTGTTTCTCGACCGCGTCGATGAGCTTCCTGCCGGTGACGGTCTCGTTGGCGACGACGAGCAGATGCATCAGTGCGTTCGCACCTCCTCCGTCTCGACTGCGGCGCGATCGCCGTTCAGCACCGCGTGGCGTGCGCCGGGGACTCCGTACTCGTACGGGCCCCCGACCACCTGCGGGATCTCGTCGAAGTTGAAGATCGGCGGCGGCGACGACACCTGCCACTCGAGCGTGTGCGCACGCCACGGGTTGGCAGGCGCGATCGGTCCGCGGCGCAAGCTCTTGATCATGTTGAAGAGGAAGATCACGGTCGAGGCGCCGAGCGCGAACGAGGCGATCGAGATGAACAGGTTCCAGTTCGCGAATTGCGGGTCGTAGTCGGAGACGCGCCTGGGCATGCCCTGGGTGCCGATGAGGTGCATCGGGAAGAACGTCAGGTTGAAGCCGACGAACGTCAGCCAGAAGTGGAGCTTCGCCAGCCGCTCGTCGTACATGCGGCCCGTCATCTTCGGGAACCAGTAGTAGATGCCCGCGAAGATCGTGAAGAGCGAGCCGCCGAAGAGGACGTAGTGGATGTGGGCCACGACGAAGTACGTGTCGCTCGTGTGGATGTCGATCGGGACGGCGCCGAGGTAGATCCCCGAAAGGCCGCCGATCACGAACATCGACACGAAGCCGAGCGCCCACAACATCGGCGCGGAGAAGTTGAGCTTGCCCTCCCATAACGTCGCGAGCCAGGAGAAGACCTTGATGCCGGTCGGGACGGCGATGAGCAGCGTCGTGATCATCATCGGGACGCGCAACCACGGCGCCATCCCGGACACGAACATGTGATGCGCCCAGACCGAGAACCCGAGGACGAGGATCGCCATGAGCGACAACGCCATCAGGCGGTAGCCGAAGATCGGCTTCCGACTCAGTGCGGAGATCACCTCCGAGGCGATGCCGAAGCCGGGCAGCATCATGATGTAGACGGCCGGGTGCGAGTAGAACCAGAAGATGTGCTGGTACCCGAGCACGTAGCCGCCCTGCGCGGGGTCGAAGAAGTCCGTGTGGAGCACGCGGTCGAACATCACGAAGAACTGGGAGCCGGCGATGAAAGGCGTCGCGATGACGACGAGCAGTGACGTCGTGAAGTTCGCCCACACGAGCAGCGGCATGCGCCAGAACGTCATGCCCGGCGCGCGCATGGTGATGATCGTGACCAGGAAGTTGAGCGCGGTCATGATCGAGCTCGCGCCCGCCCACTGGACCCCCATGTTGAAGAAGATCGTCCCCACGGGCTCGTGGACGGAGAGCGGCGCGTAGCCCGTCCAGCCTGCCGCGAACGCCCCGCCCGGAGCGAGGAAGCTGCAGAGCATCATCGTCCCCGCGATCGGGAGCAGCCAGAAGGAGAGTGCGTTCAGCCTCGGGAACGCCATGTCCGGCGCGCCCAGCATGAGCGGGACGACGAAGTTCGCCAGCCCGGCGAATGCCGGGATGACGAAGAGGAAGATCATCAGCGATGCATGGACGGAGAAGAGCCCGTTGTACGTCTGGTTGTCGACGAACTGCATCCCCGGCTTCGCGAGCTCGGCGCGAACGAGCATCGCCAGCGCACCGCCCGCGAACAGGAAGAAGATCGTGGTCGCGATGTACTGGATCCCGATGACCTTGTGGTCGGTGTTGACGCGGAAGTAGTCCTTCCAGCTGTACGCGCCGTGCCCGGAGTGGTCCTCGGGCTGCGTGGGCGCGCCGATCGCGTACCGGGCCCAGTAGTCGAACGCCCCGATGCCGGCGAGGAATCCGATCGGTGCGGCCGTCAGGGCGCCGACGAGGACGATGATCTCGTTGAACCAGATCGGGTCCCAGCCGCCCCACCAGCGGCAGAGGCAGACGATGCCGCAGCCGATCCCGAAGAAGAGCGGCACCATCCAGGCAGCGCGCAGCCAGCCCGGATAGAGGAGACGGCGCCAGCCGCGCGGCGGGGGCGGCGGTCCGTGGTGGGCGTGCGCCCCGTTGTGCTCGATCGCGGCCGTCGACGCGCTCATGCGCCCTTCTTCTCTGCCCACTGCCGGAACGCCTGCGGTTTCATCACGATCACGCGCGAGCGCATCAGTGCGTGCCCGAGTCCGCAGAGCTCGGTGCACACGACTGGATACGTGCCCACCTTGTTCGGCGTGATGTGCAGCGTCGGCGTGATGCCGGGAACGAGGTCCTGCTTCTGGCGGAACTCAGGGACCCAGAACGAGTGGAGGACGTCCTTGGCATGCATTCGCAGCACGACCGAGCGGTTCACCGGAAGGCGGAGGATGGCGGACTGCTTGTTGTCGAAGCTCGGGTAGCTGTAGCTCCAGAAGAACTGCTGCGCGTAGACGTCCACCGTCAGCGGATTCGCACCCTGCGCGTCGTCCTTCGCGAGCACGATCGCGCTGACGACCGCGATCGCCGTCACGAGCACCGCCGGCACGGCCGTCCACGCAATCTCGAGCCCTGTGTGGCCGTGGATCGGCGGCCCGTCCGAGTCGTCGTCGGGCTTCGCGCGGAACTTCAGGATCGCGTAGCCGAGGACCGCGGCGACGATGGCGAAGATGAAGACGCAGATGCCGGTAACGAACCAGAAGACGAAGTCGATCCGGCCCGCTTCGTTCGAGGCCGACTCGGGGAGCCAATTCGGGATGAGGGCGAGCGCGACCCCGGCCGCCGCCGCGACGAGCGCGAACAACAACAGCTGAACGATCGAGCCCCTCCGCACGGCCGGTGCGAATCTACTTGACCCGGGCCGGTCGCTGCTCGGTTTCCGGGAGGGGCGGCGCGCCGGGAATCCCAGCCCGGACACTCAAGGAGGCCTGAATGGGACTCGGAGTTGGAATCTTCCTGCTTGCCGTCGGGCGCGGGGCCGCCGGCGCACGACCGTCGTGGACGATGCGGCACCGCCGCCTGCAGCTGGGCCTCCCTACTAGAGACGAAACGAACGAGACGGCCGAAAGGCCGTCTCGTTGCATCTGCGCCAAAGGGAAGGGCGGTTCCCTCAGGGCTCGGGATCGTCGTGCGGCGTCTCGCGGGGCTCGGCCGGTCCTCCGAACATTCCCTTGAGCCAGCGTCGCAGCCGTCGTTGGGCGAATGTGTCGTCCACGTCAGCGGCGTGCGCCTCCGTTTCTGCGGCCTCGTCACCCTCCTCCTCGGAGGCCTCGGCCCACACAACCGATCCGTCGCTCATAGAGCAACACTCTCACACGCAGGCGTTTGGATTACTAGACGGCGATCGGAAGTTCCGCGATGAACGTCGAGCCGCCGGCACCGGTCGACTCCACCCAGATCCGGCCGCCCATCCGCTCGAGCAGCTCCCGGCTGATGTACAGGCCGAGCCCGGTGCCGCCGACTCCCCGCGTGAGGTCCGGGTCGAGGCGGTAGAACTTCTCGAAGATCCGGGCGTGCTCCGCAGGCGGGACGCCGAGGCCCTCGTCCCTCACGACGAAGCGGAGACGCTGGCCCTCGACGGTGATCTCCACGTCGACACGCCCCCCGTCGGGTGAGTACTTGACGGCGTTGTCGACGAGATTCGTCAGGACCTGACGCGTCTTGTCCGGGTCGGCGGCGACAGGCGGAGCGTTCCGCGGGGCGCGCAGGTCGAGCTCGATGTTCGGGGGGACGTAGCTCCGCGCCGCCGCGACGACGCTCTCCGCGAGCTCGACCGGGTCGCAGCTGACGACCATCGTCTGCATGCCACCGGACTCGAGTCGGCTGACCCAGAGGATGTCGTTGACGATTCGCGCGAGCCGGTCCGACTCGCTGGCGATGACCGCCAGCAGTCCGGCGCGCTGAGGCTCGCCGATCGGGACGTCCTCGCGCCGGAGGGTCAGCGCGGCGCCGTAGATCGCGGCAAGTGGCGTGCGCAGCTCGTGCGAGATGGTCGAGACGAAGTCCGACTTGAGCTGTTCCACGGCGCGCTCGGCGGTGAGGTCGCGGAACGCAAAGACACTCCCGTGCTCGAAGCCGACGCCCGTGATCGACAGCCAGAGCTCACGGCCCTCGATCTCGACCGCATGCGTCGTCGGGCGCATGTCGCGCGCCTCTGCGAGTGGCTGGATCGCCTCCCACGTTGAGATGAGGGCGTCGACGGGCTGACCGACGGCCTCGTCGCTCGGGACGCCGGTGATCTGCTCGGCGGCTGGATTCCAGAGACGGATGATCCCGAGCCGGTCGACGAGCACCACGCCGTCGGCGACGTGCTCGACGACGAGCGCGGATCTCGCGCGCTCTTCTGCCTCGCGGTAGAGGCGCGCGTTGTCGACCGCCACGGCCGCACGGCGTCCGAGATGCTTGGCGAAGTCGAGGTCGTCCTCCGTGTAACGGCGGCGCGGGTTCGAGGACACGAGCATCAGCGCGCCGAACGTCCGGCCGCCGGCGGTAAGCGGGATGACCATCGCCGAGGCCATGCCCAGAGAGCGCAGGGTCTCCAGGTGCTCCTCGTTCTTCGTCGAGGCCGCGAGCAGCTCGTCGGCGATCGTCTGGTACAGGAGCGCTTCTCCCGTGCGGACGGCGCGCGCGGTTCCCTCTTGCTCGTCCGGTTCGGGGGGATATCGCCGCATCGAGATCTCGGCCCAGCGCGCCATCGCCGGGTCGCGGTGCACGACCGCCAGCCTGCGGAAGCTGCCGTCGGGCTCGAGGACGTCGACCGCGTACCAGTCCGCGAAGCGGGGGACGAGCAGTGACGCGAGGTTCGCGAGCGTCGTCTCGTAGTCGAGCGTCGAGGCGAGCTGCTGGCTCATCTCGGCGAGGATGCTCAGGCGGCTGCCGGCGGCCTCCGCGGCCGCACGCGCCTTCTCGCGCTCGGTGACGTCCGTGATCACGACGCCGACGCCGATCTTCACATCGCGCGTGTCGCGTACGGGGTAGTAGCTGACGAGCCAGTTGCGGATCTCGCCGGGTGGCTCGACCGCCTCTCGCTGGATGTGCAGGTCCAGCACCGGCTCGCCCGTGGCGAGAACGTGCCGGTGGTACGGCTCGATCTCCCCGGCGAGGTCGTCGCCGAGGATCTCCCTGAGCGAGCGCCCGAAGTGGTCCTCGACCGGGCGTCCGTTCAGCTGTGCCAGCGCGTCGTTCACGCGCACGTAGCGGTACTGCGTGTCCATGAACGCGATCCCGACCGGTGCCGTGGCGAAGACGGCGTCGACGACCGCGAGCGATTCCTGCGCCTCCTGCCGTGCTGCCGTGGCGTCGCGGAAGAGCTGCGCATTGTCGACCGCGATCGCGGCCCCGCGCGCGAGGTCCTGGGCGACCGCGAGATCCGCGTCGCTGTAGCGCCGGCCGCTCTCCGCCGAGACGAACGTGATCGCGCCGAAGACACGGGCGCGGGCGACGAGCGGCACGCACATCGACGACCGCAGGCCGAGCTCGGTGAGGATCTCCTGCAACTCGGGAGCGTCGGCGGTCGCCTCCCTCAAGAGCTCGGCCGGGATTTCCGGGAAGAGCTCGGAGCGTCCCGTTCGGATCACGTTCGGCACGCCGTAGGGCGCATCCGGGTCGGGCGGGTACTTCTCCGCGAGCTCGTTCGCCCACTGCACCTTCTCCGGGTCGACGTGGGCGACGGCAAGACGCCTGATCGCGCCGTCCTCGACCAGGTCGATCGAGCACCAGTCGGCGAAGCGGGGGACGGCGAGCGTCGCAACATTCGCCAGCGTCGTCTCGTAGTCGAGGGACGACGCGAGCAACTCGCTCGCCTCGGCGATGAACCGCTGGTCCTCGGTGACCCGCTTCTGCGTCTCGTAGAGGTCGGCGATGCCGATCGCCGCGGCGGCGAGGTTGGCGAGGAGCGACGCGGCGCTCATCTCGCCCTCGGAGAAGCGGTGGATCTCGCGGTAATAGAAGACCAGCGTCCCGAAGACGCGGTCCCCGTAGCGCATCGGAACGGCAAGCATCGACTTCGTGCCGGCGTTGGCGTGCGCTTCGCGGTGCTCCGGCGTCAGCCACTCGGTCGTCGCGATCTCCTCGGCGACGATCGGTGCATCAAGGGGAACGGTCGAGCTGTTCCCGCTGATCGCGCGAGCCGAAGCCTCGACGTAGTCCTCCGGGAGGCCGAACTGGATCGCCAGTTCCCAGGAGTCCGTGGCCGGGTCGAGCTGCCACAGCGAGTACGCGTCCGCGGCGAGCGTCCGCCGTGCGAGGTCGAGCACCTCGGGCAGGACGCGGTCGACGCTGAGCGTCCCGAGGAGCGTCGACGAGGCCTCCAGGAGCAGCCGGAGGCGTGTGATCTCCTCGGCGGAGCGCCGTTCCTCGACTACCGATTCGCGTTCGACGTCCTGTGTCGCCAAGGAACCCCCGGGTGGACGAGCCTTCTGACTCTACTCCGCGCTCATTCGCGGACAAGCCCGGCGTTCCCCCGCGGGGTGGAGTCAGTTACCCCACAGCGGCCTGACCTCGATCGTCCCGGTTTGCGCGACCGGGTGCGCGGCGGCGATCTCGACGGCCTCCTCGAGGCTGCCGCATTCGAGGAGGTCGAAGCCTCCCACGACCTCCTTCGTCTCCGCGAACGGCCCGTCGGTGACGGTCGACTTCCCGTTGCGAACGCGAACGGTCTTGGCCCGGCGTGGCGGCGCGAGCTGGTCTCCGATGACCCACTTCCCCTCGGCCTGGAGGTCGTCGAGCCACGGGAACCCCTCTTCGTCGTCGCCGTCGTCGCGCGCGTCGTCCGGGCTCGGCTCCTCGCGAGCGTTCATCTGCTCGGCGTCCCAGCACACCAGCATCAGGTACTTCATGGTCGCTCCCTTCCGTCGTCGGTCTCTGGCCTTACGGCTCTATGACGAACGCGGCCGGCCGGGATCGACATTCTCGTGCACGTCCGGGTGTTGTGGGTTGTAGCTGGGGGAACCTCCCGGTCCCCCAGACCCCTTCCACGGGTCCGCGCTCGCGCGGACAATCGCTCCGCAGTGGGCCGTGCAGGCAACGGACGCCCGCCCCTGCCAAGCGGCGGTTTGTGCGAGCCGGGGACAGGCACCTGCTTGCTCAGTACGCCGCGAGCGGGTCGCGCGGCTCGAACGAGCACGTGCCCTGGTACTGCGGAGGCGAGGCGACATGCCTGCGCCACGCCTGCACGTAGAGCGGCTGCACAGCCCTCGCCGACAGCCGCCAGTAGTGCCGTAGCAGGTAGCGCATCTCGATGACCGCGATGCAGTCCACGAAGCCCTCGTCCGACGACTGAAACGCGACGTGCGCCCACTCGTGATAGAGCACCTGCGCCGCACTCCCGAAGGCGACATCGGACGGGCCGCCAGCGAGCGTGCGACAAATCGTTGGCGGGAAACGGATCTCGTGCCGCGTAAAGGACGCCACTATTCCTTCAACGTCCTCGCCCGCGTAGTCGATCCACTCTTGATCGGAATCCGCGCAGTAGACCGTCGCGGCCGTCGGCAGTCTCGCCTCCAGCTCCGTGTGACGGGTGAACGCCGATGCGCCCGACACGACGACGAGCGCGAGGGCAAGGATGAGAGGGAGCGTCAGAGGCTTCATCGCCAGACTGATTCTCCCCGTCCAGGGGATCACAAGCTGGCGAGCGCGATGCTTCGGTCAACCTCTCGGCAGTCCGTGAGCGCGTACACGTAGTGATCGGCCGCGACGCGCTTCGAGTCGCCGTCTGCTCGTGGAGGAAAGCGGCTTCCCCGATCCCGTCCCGGTGTCAATGGGCCGTGCAGGGATCGAACCTGCGACCTTGGGATTAAGAGTCCCCTGCTCTACCAGCTGAGCTAACGGCCCGAGCGGGTGCGAAGTGTAGCCGCGGTCCTGCATGAGTAGCCTTGCGCGGAATGCAGCTCCAGGTCGGGATCGTCGGAGCCGGCTACGTCGGCATGCCGCTCGCGCGCGTCTTCGCGCAGGCGGGGAAATCCGTGGTGCTCGTCGACGTGGACGAGGACGTCGTCGCGGGCGTCAACCGCGGCGAGAGCCACATCAAGGACGTCTCCTCGGAGACACTGAGGCAGCTCGTGGACGACGGCCTCGTCTCGGCGACGTCGGACTACGACGCCCTCAAAGAAGTCGACGCGATTCTCATTGCGCTTCCGACGCCGCTCTCCAGCCAGCGTGAGCCCGACCTCTCGATCGTGGTCGGCGCGGTGGAGGAGATCTCGGCGCGGCTCCGGCCCGGGCAGCTCATCGTCCTCGAATCAACGACGTACCCCGGGACGACGCGGGAGCTCGTCCAGCCGATCCTCGAGCGAGGCGGCCTCCAGGCGGGCAAGGACTTCCACCTCGCGTTCTCGCCCGAGCGCGTCGATCCGGGCCGCAGCGACTGGACGACGCAAAACACGCCGAAGCTCGTCGGGGGTCTGACCCCCGGCTGCACCGACCGGGCAGCCGAGCTCTACTCCAGCGCGGTCGAGACAGTCGTCCCACTCTCCTCACCGGAGACCGCGGAGATGACGAAGCTGCTGGAGAACATCTTTCGCGCGGTGAACATCGCGCTCGTGAACGAGCTCGCCCAGCTGTGCGAGCGGATGGATCTCGACGTCTGGGAGGTGGTCGAGGCGGCGGAGACGAAGCCCTTCGGCTTCATGAGCTTCAAGCCCGGCCCGGGGCTCGGGGGCCACTGCATCCCGATCGATCCCTTCTACCTCACGTGGAAGGCGCGCGAGTACGACTTCGCGACCGAGTTCATCGACCTCGCGGGGAAGGTGAACGCGAACATGCCGTACTTCTGCCGCTCGCTCATCTCGCAGGCGCTCAACCACGGCGCGCAGAAGTCCCTGAAGGGGTCGCGCATCCTCGTCCTCGGCGTTTCGTACAAGGCCGACATCGACGACGTGCGCGAGTCGCCCGCCGAGAAGATCATCGAGCTGCTGCACAAGGCGGGCTCGGAGGTCGCCTACCACGACCCGCATGTCGCCGAGTTCGACGGCCTCCGCTCGGCCGCGTACGAGCCGGAGAGCTACGACTGCGTCGTCGTGGTCACCGCCCACGGCGCCATCGACTACGACGACCTCGTGAAGCGCGCGAAGGTCGTCGTCGACCTCAGGAACGCAACCGGGAGGAACGGCGCCGCGAGCGAGAAAGTGTGGAAGCTGTGACCGCGCCACGGACGAGGCTCGCGCAGGTCGGGCTCGGCCAGTGGGGCACGAAGCTTCTTCGGAACTTCGCCGCGCTCGCCGACGTGACCTGTCTCTGCGACCTGGACGAGGCTGCGCTGAACGACACGCGGCAGGGCTATCCTGACGCGCGCGGCACGGCGAGCTTCGACGACGTCCTTGCCGACGGCGACGTGGACGCCGTCGCGATCGCGACTCCCGTCCCGACCCACTACGAGCTCGCACGGCGCTCGCTCGAGGCCGGCAAGCATGTCTTCGTCGAGAAGCCGCCGGCGATGCGTGGCGCCGAGATGGAGGAGCTCTGCGAGCTCGCCGAGGAGACGGACCGCGTTCTCATGCCTGGACACCTGCTCCTGTACCACCCGGGCGTGCAGAAGCTGAAGGAGATCGTCGACTCCGGTGAGCTCGGCGACGTCCTCTACGTCTACGGCAACCGCCAGAACCTCGGCACCTTCCGCACGAACGAGAACGCACTCTGGTCCCTCGGCGTGCACGACCTCTCCGTTCTGCTGCATCTGCTCGGAGAGGAACCGGTCGAGGTGCGCGCGCACGGAAATGCGTTTCTCAACCAGGGCGTCGAGGACGTCGTCTTCTGCTACCTGAGATTCCCCTCCGGGAAGATGGCCCACATGCACCTTTCCTGGCTCGACCCGCACAAGATCCGCCGCATCACCGTCGTCGGCAACGACCGTATGGCCGTGTTCGACGACATGGAGCGCGAACGGAAGATCACCGTCTACGACAACTGGCGCACGCGTACCGGTGACGTCTACAGCCCCAAGGTCGACCCGACGGAGCCGCTCCGACTCGAGTGCGCGCATTTCCTGCGGCTGGTCGCAGGGGAGGGAGATCCACACAAGGCGGCGCGCGACGCCGTTCCGGTCGTCCGAGTGCTGGATCAGCTGCAGGCCTCACTCGAGACCGTGCCGGCTTGAGCGAGATCGCCCCGACGGCCGTCGTCTACCCGGGGACGATCGTCGGCGAGGGCTGCTGCGTCCTCGACGGCGCCGTCGTCGGAAAACAGCCGTCGCTGTCCCCACGCTCGACCGCGAAGCGCGAGGAGCTGGCGCCGCTCGAGCTCGGGCCAGGGACGATCGTCTCGACCGGGGCGATCGTGTTCGCCGGTACGCGTATCGGCGCCCGCGTCATCGTCGGCGACCAGGCATGCGTGCGCGAGCGTTGTGAGATCGGCGACGACGTCGTCATCGGCCGGGGTGCGTTGGTAGAGAACGACACCACGGTCGGCGCGCTGACGAAGATCCAGGCGATGGCCTACATCACCTCGTACACGACCATCGAGGACGAGGTCTTCATCGCTCCGTGCGTCCAGACGACGAACGACAACTTCATGGGCCGCACGGAGAAGCGCCACGCCCTGCGCAAAGGGCCGACCATCCGCCGCGGCGCGCGCGTTGGCGGCGGCGCGGTCCTGCTGCCGGGCGTCGAGATCGGGCCGGACGCGTTCGTCGGCGCCGGCGCCGTCGTCCTCGAGGACGTGCCGCCGCGGGTCGTCGTCGTGGGCAACCCGGCGCGGGTCCTGCGCGACGTGGCGCCCGAAGAGCTCCTGGGCGCCTAGCTCTTCGAGATCGCGAGCCCGTACGGGCCGGTGCCTCGCGTCGGCAGCTTCACCTCGACGTAGTACCAGCCGTTCGTCCGGACGCGGTAGCCGATCCGGTGTGTGGAGCCCGGGCCGATCGATTGCGCCGCCCGCAGGTGCTGGCTGCGCAGGTCGTTGACCCGTTTCGTCCCGGGCCGCCAGAGGAGGAGGTTGGAGTTCGTCCCGCTGGGGCCGGTCAGGACGAGCCGTACGCGCTGTCCCTTCCGCAGGTAGATGCGGTAGACGTCGATCTGGTCGTCCCAGAAGTCGATGGTCGCCTTCAAGGAGGTGACCTTCGCCGACAGTCGCGCCGCGTTCGCACCGGCGTCGTCGTTCGGCTCGAGCCGGTCCGGCTGCGGGATCACGCCCTCCAGTGCCCCGATCGCCTTCGCGACGTCGAGGCGACCCCAGCCGCTGAACGTGTCACGGAGGAGCGGGCACTGCTTGCATCCGTTCGACGCGTTCACGTCCGTCGCGGAGCGCTCGATGATGTTCACGACCTGGTCGGCCTGGAGGGAGGGTTTGAGGGCGAGCAGCACGGCCGCGGCCGCCGTCACCTGCGGCGCCGCGAAGGAGGTCCCCGCGGCGTGACGGAACTCGTCCGGGCCGCAGTCCGAGTACCCCTGGTTCTGGCAGAGCGGGCGGAACGACGTCAGCGCGCGCGGCAGGGTCGAGTAGATCTCCTGTCCCGGCGCAGAGATGTCGTTGAAGATCCGGTCGCGGTCGGAGAACGAGGGGACGTTGCCCGTGGGGCTCAGTGCGCTGACGCCGATCACGTGCGGCAGCGCGGCCGGGTAGCTCGCGTACGGCCACGGTGTCTGCGGGGCCTCGTCCGAGTTGCCGACCGCGGCGACGAGCACGGCTCCGCGCCTGACCGCGTACTCGATCGCGCTCGCCTCGGCGCGCGAGAACGTGTCGCGCCGCGAGTTGAACGGGTCGCGCAGGCCGCCGATCGACAGGTTGATCACGCGCGCGCCCATGTCCGCGGCCCAGCGGATCGCCGCCGCCTCGTCGCGGACGTCGATCGTCTGGTCGGAGCGCGCGATCTTCGCGATCACCAGCTGCGCGGGGAAGGCCATGCCCGCGATGCCCTCGTTGTTCAGCGCGGCGCCGATGACGCCGGCGACGAACGTGCCGTGGCCCTCCTCGTCCGTGAGCGGGCTGCCGCCGACCCAGCTCCGTGCGGCCCAGATCCGGCTGCGTGGGAACTCGGGATGTCCGCCGTCCAGTCCGGAGTCGATGATCGCGACCCGCACCGGGTTCACGACGGGCAGCTCGGGCCCGAAGGCATCGAAGGCGCGATCCTGATTGAGGTAGTACTGCCGGGCGGCAAGAGGGTCGGTCGGCGCGAAGCTGGCGCGACTGTGCATCGCGAGTGCAGACGGCGCAAGCGCGAGCGCGAGCACCGCAACGGCTGCGATTCTCACGACGAGGAGACCTGAAGCACCGGGCTCGTTCCGGCGACGAAGCCGTGGCCCGACGACACGCGGGCGCGGTAGACGCCCGACGTGAGCTGCAGCTTGGCGACGAAGTTGCCCTCGGCGTCGACCGTCGTCTGTGCGACGGTCGCCCAGCCGGGGCCGTCCTGCCGCTGGATCGTGACCTTCGCACCCGCCAGCGAGTCGGGGCGGAGATAGCCGCGCAGCTGGACCTGCGACTTCGTCGGATAGAAGCGGACGAGCGAGGCGACCGGAAGCCGGACCGATGCGGCGACGACCTTGCCGCTGACGAGGCGGTAGCGGGTCGTGACGGTCGGTTTGACGACGACGCTGAGCGCCCCGGTCTTGTCGGGCTTCACGGTCGCGAGCGGCTTCCAGGTGGCACCGTCGAGCTGCTGGAGCGCGGCCTGGGTGAGCCCTCGCGCGACGCCGTTCAGTCGCGCGCGGTTTCCGTAGATGACGGCTGTCGGAGGGCCGGTCAGCGAGAGGACTCCGACGCTGAACCACGTGGAGCGAAGTCCGAGCCGGGTCCGGAGGTCCGTGCCCGCGATGGCCAGCGTGCCCTTCGTGCCGACGACGGTGAGCGTCTTGATCCGGCCGGACGAGTTGAGCTCGGGCTGCAGGTCGAGGACCGAGCCTGGCATTTTCATCATCTTCGCGAGCTTCGCCCCCGTGTAGGTGAACGGGCCCCAGTCGTGGTGCGGCGAGATGGAGTCGTACGGGTCCGCGACGGACTGGAGATACGGCACGTCCTCACCCCAGACGTCGGCGGCGGATGCGGTCCGCCCGCCCGAGGTTGAGAAGAAGAAGGTCTTCGCCACCGCGCCCTCGTAGAGCACGACCTGACCGGCCGTGTCGTTCACTGCCGCGGTCGTCGACGGCTTCTCGTGGTCGATCCCGAGGTACACCTGGCTTCGGGTGTCGGAGTAGAGGTCGAACGCTCCGGTCTTCCTCGTTGCCAGTGCGTAGGAGCGGGCGGCGACCGCTTGGGCCTTGAGAGCTTCCGGCAGCCACGAGAAGGGCATCTCCGAAGGGACGACGCCGTAGAGGTACTGCTCGAGGCCGACCGTGTTGATCGCGCGCAGCTTTCCGCTCACGACGTCGACGCCGATCGTCCCGCGGTAGCGGCGCCCGAGTGAGAGCGGGGCGCTGCCCGCCTGGAACACGAGCGGGCCTGGAAGGGCGCGCGCAGTCGCACCGCCGTCGACCTTGAGCTTCAGCGTCGGCGCCAGCGTGTACGTCCCCGCAGCGACGTCGTGTGCCGCCCCGGTCGCGTCGCGCACACGGAAGGCCCCGGCGGAGCCGATCTTCAGTGACTTCGTCCCGCTCGACAGCAGGACACGCACGCGCGAGAGCGGTGCGTCGCCGAGCTCCGTGCCGGTGAAGTAGTGGAGGACGATGCGGTCGAACGTCCACCCCTTCTGTGCGTAGCCGTACGCGCCGTACTGGCTCAGGCCGACGCCGTGGCCCCAGCCGTGCCCGGTGATGACGAAGGTCGCACCGCCCGGCGCAACGGGCGTATCGGTCCGGGCGGACGCCGTCGCGGTACCCGCGACGAGCAGGACGAGGAAGACGAGAAGAGGTATTCGACGCATCGAGCGGGCCCGGCGATGACGCGCACGAGGCTAGCAAAGGGCCCCGTGTGCAGCGTCTTTCTTTACGGAACCATGACCTCGCGTTTGCGTCTTGTTACCCGCTCAGGCGCGCGGTGTACTGGCGGTCGTAGTACTCCTGGAAACCGCCGGACGTCTTGATCGGCTCCCACCAGTCCCGGTTCGTCGCGGTACCAGTCGATCGTCCCGCGGATGCCGTCCTCCCAGACATGGCTCGGCCGCCAGCCGAGCGAGCGCAGCTTCGCCGTGTCGAGCGAGTAGCGGCGATCGTGCCCCGCACGATCCTCGACGTGACGGATCAGCGACGGGTCGACACCGAGGTGCGAGACGATCAGGCCGGTGAGCTCGACGTTCTCGTGCTCCTCGTTCGCGCCGACGTTGTAGACCTCGCCCGGGCTTCCCTTCGCGGAGGACGAGCTCGATCGCGGCGCAGTGATCCTCGACGTGGAGCCAGTCGCGGACCTGGCGGCCGTCTCCGTAGAGCGGGAGCAGCTCGCCGTCCAGCGCGTTCGTCGCGAAGAGCGGCAGGATCTTCTCCGGGTACTGGTTCGGGCCCGTACGTGTTCGAGCCGCGCGTGATCGAGGCGTTCACGCCGAACGTGCGCACCGCCGCGAGCACCTGGAGGTCGCCGCCCGGCCTTCGACGCGCTGTAGGGGCTCGAGGGCCTGGGCGGGTCGTCCTCGCGCGACGACGAGCCGGCCTCGACGTCGCCGTAGACCTCGTCCGTCGACACCTGCACGAGGCGGGCGCCGAGCAGCTCGGCGACCTGCAGGAGCACGAGCGTGCCGAGCACGTCCGTGCGCACGAACTCCTCCGGTCCGAGGATCGAGCGGTCGACGTGCGTCTCGGCCGCGAAGTTGACGATCGCGTCGACCGGGCCGACGTCGATCACGTCCTCGCGCACCGCGATGTCGCCGCGTCGGCAGTCGACGTCGTCGGACAGGTTCGCGGGGTTGCCGGCGTACGTGAACTTGTCGAGCACGACGACGTCCTCGCCGGCCGCGACCATCCGCTTGACGAAGTGGGAGCCGATGAAACCGGCCCCGCCCGTGATCAATAGGCGCACAGACTCACCGTATAGACTGCTTTCGCCGTGGAGGCAACGGGGCCTCGGGCGCGACGGCTGCGCCTGGGGCTTTTTCGCGTTCAAGAGGAGGATCAGGCATGGCGCAGTTCGAGGCAGAAGGCAGGGCGACCTCGGATCAGGAGTCGCGGCGGCACGTCCGCGGGCGCATCGAGCAGGAAGGGGTGGAGTTCGTCCTCCTCTGGTTCACGGACATCGAGGGCCACCTCAAGAGCTTCGCGGTGACGCCGAGCGAGATCGCGGACGCCCTCGACGACGGGATGGGCTTCGACGGCTCGTCGATCACCGGGTTCAACGCGATCGAGGAGTCGGACATGGTCGCGATCCCGGATCCCGAAGACCTTCCAGCTGATGCCGTGGAAGGAGGGTGAGACGAAGGTCGCGCGGATGATCTGCGACATCGTCACGCCGGACGGTCGTCCGTACGACGGCGATCCGCGCCACGTCCTGCGCCGGGCGCTCGAGCGGATGTCGTCGCTCGGGTTCGACACGTTCAACGTCGGCCCGGAGCTCGAGTACTTCCTCTTCGAGGACGACAAGGAGACCAGGCCGCTCGACGAGGGCGGGTACTTCGCCATGACGACGCTCGACGCCGCGAGCGAGCTGCGCCAGGAGACCGTGCGCGCGCTCGAGTCGATGGGCATCCCGATCGAGTACGTCCACCACGAGGTCGGCCCGTCGCAGCACGAGATCGACATGCGCTTCTCGGACGCGCTCGAGATGGCCGACCACACCATGACGTACAGGCTGATCGTGAAGGAGATCGCGAAGAAGGCCGGCTTCCACGCGACCTTCATGCCGAAGCCGATCTTCGGTGAGAACGGCTCGGGCATGCACACGCACCAGTCCCTCTTCAAGGACGGCCGCAACGCGTTCTTCGACGCGGAGGACGAGTGGCACCTGTCCGAGACCGGGAAGGCCTTCATCGCCGGGCAGCTGCGTCACGCCCGTGAGATCTGCGCGGTGTTCGCGCAGTGGGTCAACTCCTACAAGCGGCTCGTGCCCGGCTACGAAGCGCCCGTGTACGTCGCCTGGTCGAGCCGGAACCGCTCCGCGCTCATCCGGATCCCGCTGTACAAGCCCGGCGCCGAGCAGGCGACGCGGGCCGAGATCCGCTGCCCCGACCCCGCGTGCAACCCGTACCTGACGTTCGCCGCGCTGCTCCACGCCGGCCTCGAGGGGATCGAGAACGGCTACGAGCTCCCGGCTCCCATGGAGACCAACCTCTACCACCTCACACAGGAGGAGCGCCGCGACCGCGGCATCGTCGCGCTGCCGGAGACCCTCGGGCGAGGCGATCGACGAGCTCTCCACGTCGGACCTGGCCCGAAAGGCCCTGGGCCCGCACATCTTCGAGCGCTACGTCGAGCTCAAGCGCGGCGAGTGGGACGAGTACCGCGTTCAGCTCTCGCAGTGGGAGCTGGACAAGTACCTCTCGGTCCTCTGAACCGGTAGGGCTTGTCGGCGGCGCTCGGAAGAGAGAGAATGCGCGCCGGTCTCGCTGAGCTCTGCGGCCTGCGAGATCCAACTGACGGCCGACTGCGAGCTGCTGCACTCTTGCGCAGCTCGCGGTCGTTGGAGGGACGGTCGGTCCTAGAGGAAGCGGCGAATCGCTTCGCGCGCGACGCGGAGCGCGACGATCTCGGAGCTCCGGTCGACCTCGGCGATGGTGTCCGCCGGGACGATCTTGCGGTGGCGCGAGAGGAATCCGCTCTTGACGGCGAGCGCGTCCGGAACGTCCGGGAGCGTGCCGTACATCGGGCACTCGACCTTGCCGATCACCCGTCCGCGGTTGTCGGCGACGACGAAGCCCGCGGTGTCGACGAGATTCAGTGGGAGAGCCGACATGTTCGGACCCTATTCCCCGTCTGCAAGGGAAAAACCCTCCCGGGGTAAGGGTTCTGTTAGGGGCGCTCAGGTGGGCTTGGTGGTCATCGCCCACATCGCGACGAGAAGGGCGATGAGGTAGAGCGTGGAGAGGATCGTGACGGTCTTCGGAGCCCAGCGTCGGCCCTCCTTGCGGGTCGCCATCCAACCGATGATGGTGATGGCCAGCAGGACGATCAGGCCTGTGTCCCCGACGATGAAGCCGACCCCGAGCCAGGTCGGGTCGTCCGGGAGATTCTCCTTCGAGTCGATCCATTGTCCGGCGAAGCGCATCAGCACCCACGCCGGGAGCACGACGGTGGTGAGCGTCAAGAAGGTGACCCGGCGGAAGAGCACGGAGTCGACCGCCTTGCTCGACGCGAGGGCGACGGCCGCGACCGAGCCGACGAGCGTCATCGCTCCGAGCACGTGCAGGAAGAGCGGGAGGTTCCAGCTGTCGGGACGGACGAGCGCGACCATCAGGCGCCCGGCTTCCAGATCATCAGGGCGAGAATCGCGATCGTCGCGATCCCGCTCCCCCAGGTCAGGGCGAGGCCGACCGGGTCGCGCAGCTTCGCGTGGAGCTCAGTGCTCGGCGCGTCTCCCTCGCCGGCGAGTCGCTCCGCGAGCTTCCGGGCGTCGCGCTGATACTGACCGCCGCGTCCGCCGAGGGCGGCTGAGACGGCCCAGAGGACGAGCGCGCCGATGATCCACGCGTCGCCCCAGTCGTAGCCGACGTGATGCACGAGCCACAGGCCGAAGCCGAGCGTGACCCACATCCCGAGGCCGATGGACGCGACCGCCCACCTCGTCAGGCCGAGCAGCGTCGCGATCTCGCTCGGCCGCTCGCGGCGCATCGCGGCGACGTTGAAGATCGCGGCGAAGACGGCGCCGCTGATCAGGAGGAACGCGCCGGTCACGTGCAGGAAGAGCAGCCAGTCGTAGCGATCCACGGCGTTAGCCTACGAAGTGGAGTGGACGTTCGCGAGCGGCACCTGCGCCTTCTCACCGAGACGATCGCCGCGGTGAACTCGACGCTCGACCTCGAGGAGGTGCTCGCGCTCGTGGCGCGAAAGGTCGCGGAGGCGCTCGGGACCGAGGCGTGCTTCGTCTACCTCTACGACGAGCGGGCGGACGAGCTCGTCCTGCGGGCCACCCACGGGACGAGCGTCGAGGAGATGACGCGGCGGCCGCGCATGCGTCCCGGGGAGGGGATCACCGGTGTCGCGGCGGCCGATCGCGCGCCGGTGATGATCCCGTCGCAGGCGCACCTCGATCCACGGTTCAAGCTCTTCTCGAATCTTCCCGAGGACCAGTACGAGTCGATCCTCGCCGTGCCGATCCTCGCGCGCGAGAAGCTGGCGGGCGCCTTGAATGTCCGCACGCTCGAGCCGCGCGAGTTCACGCGCGACGAGATCGAGCTGCTGGTGGCGATCGCCGACCAGGTCGCGCAGACGATCCAGCACGCGCAGCTGTATGCGGACGCGCAGCGTCGGGTGGCCGAGCTCGAGGCGCTCGCGCGGATCTCTGAGGCGGTGTCGGAGTCGCTGTACCTCGAGGAGTCGCTCGAGGCGATCGTGAAGACCACGATGGAGGCCGTCGGCGCGACCGGCGCGGCGCTCGTCCTCGAGGACGGGAACATTGCGTGGCCCGAAGGCCGGGCGGGCGGGTACGACGTCCGGCTTCCGCTGCGGTGGAAGCGGCGGCAGATCGGCGAGCTCGTGTGCGATCGCGACACGCCGTTCACGGCGGAGGATAGGGCCTTGCTGGCGTCCATCGCCCACCATGCGGCGGTGGCGCTGGAGCACGGGCGCGCAGTGATGCGCGGCGTGCTGGCGCAAGAGATCCACCATCGGGTGAAGAACAACCTGCAGACGGTCGCGTCGCTGCTGCGGCTGCAGGCGGCGGTCGGCCGACACGGATCCGCGCAAGGCGCTGGAGGATTCGGTCAACCGGATCCTGGCGATTGCCGCGGTGCACGAGGTGCTGACGGAGCAGCGTGACGAGGTCGTGGAGCTCCGTGAGCTTCTGGACCGGCTGCGGGCGATGCTCGTCCAGGGGCTGGCGGCGGGCAAGGAGGTGCGCGCGTCCCTGGAGTCGGTGTCGCTGGCCGGCAACCGTGCGACGGCGCTGGCGCTCGTGTTCAGCGAGTTGTTGCAGAACGCTCTGGAGCACGGGGGCGAGTCGGTGTCGATCGAGCTCGCGCGGCGGAACGGGGAGGTCGTGCTCGCGATCGCCGACGACGGAGGCGGGCATCGAGGGCGACGGCGAGGTCGCGGGCACGGGGCTGTCGATCGTGCGTGCGCTCGTCCGCGACGAGCTTCAGGGAAGGCTCGATCTCCGAAACGACGGCGGCATGCGGGCGGAGGTGGTGTTTCCTGGGTAGGGCTGGGTCTGACCCCTACCGCACGCGTCGCCGTGCCGAATCTGTGTCGACTCAGACGCCGCCGTCGCCGCCGACGGGGCGCGACCACCAGGCTTCCTCGGGGGCGGCCATGACGCCCTGAAGCTGGTCGACGTAGGTGACCAGGTCGCGCTCGCGACGCTCGAGCGTGCGCTCGAGCTCCTCGAGCTCCGTGCGCCAGCGCTCGATGCGGTCTTCGCGGAACTGGACGTCGGCCTCGAACTCCGCCTCGCGCTGCTCGAGGTCACTCTCGCGGCGGCGTAGCTCGATGACGCGGCCGTCGACGACCTCTTCAGAGGTGTCGGGGAGCCCGACCTCGCTCGCCGTTGCTAGGAACGGTCTGAGCGATGCCGCCTGCTCCGACGAGATCTCCACACGGAGAACGAGAGGCTTGTGCGCAGTGGGTTCGGACATGGCCGAGTTGTCCTGGCTTCACCATCGCCCTCCGGCCGCCCCCACACGATCCCTCGGGCGAGCGGTTTCGGCCAGACTTCGCCCGTGCGCATCCTCGTCGCCGAGGACGAGACGATCATCCGCCTCGATCTGCGGGCGCTCCTCGAACGCGCCGGCTTCGAAGTCTGCGCAGAGGCACGAGACGGCGAGGAGGCCGTGCGGCTCGCCCGCTCGGAGCAGCCGGACGTGGCCGTGCTGGACGTGAAGATGCCGAAGCTCGACGGGATCGAGGCCGCGCGCCGGATCCTGGAGGAGCGCCCGATCCCGATCGTGATGCTCACGGCCTACGGCCAGGACGAGCTCGTGCAGCGTGCCGCCGAGGCCGGCGTGTTCGGCTATCTCGTCAAGCCGTTCCGGGAGCAAGACCTGCTCCCGGCGATCCGCACGGCGCGCGCCCGCCACGAGGAGCTCAGCTGCGCTGCGGGAAGAGGCCGAATCGCTCGCCGAGGCGCTCGCGGCGCGCAAGGCGATCGAGCGCGCGAAGGGATTGCTGATGCAGAAGGAAGGGCTCAGCGAGGAGGATGCGTTCGCGCGCCTGCGCAAGGCGAGCCAGATCTCGGGACGTCCGCTCAAGGTCGTCGCCGAGGCGCTCATCGCGACGTTCGCCGACAACGCCTAGAAACTCGAGACGTCGATCACGACTCCGATCGCGATCAACACCAGCCCAAGGAGAAAGACCGGCTCCTGCCGCGAGCCCGTCGGTCGCCGCCTCGACATCGTCCCCCGGATCATCGAGAACCCACCCGAGGGGAACATCCCGATGAGGAACAGGATGCTGCCGACGATGTAGTACGTGGCCGCCATCATCGAGGACACGCTCCTACCGGAGATCCAGCCGATGATCGCGCCGAGCAGCCCGACGGCGATCGCGGCCAGGACGGTTCCGATGATGAGGCGCTTGATGACCTCGCCCCAACCGGTCCACCGGCCCGGCGCCTCCGGCATCTGCGGTGCGGGGGCGTCGCTCATGTCTGGGCCTCCTCGAACAATGCCTCCCATCGTTGCAGCAACGCCTGCAGTTCCTCGCGCGCCCGGCGGTGGGCCGACAGCCTGTCGACGTCGGTCCAGTCGTCCGACAGCTGCCGCTCGAGCTCGGCGACGGCGGTCTCGCGCTCCGCGATCTGCGTTTCCAGCCGCTCGAGCTCGGTCGGGCCCTTCGGCGCCTTCTTCACGGGCCTGAGCGCCTTCGCCGGCTTCGCCTTCGGCGCGTCTACCGTCACGGCCGTCGGCACGTTGCGTTCGTCGCGGCGGCGCATGTACTCGGCCCAGCCGCCGTCGTAGGAATTGAGGTGCTTGTCCTCGATCGCGAGCGTCCGCTCGGCGACCGCGTCGAGCAGAGCACGGTCGTGTGACACGAGGAGGATCGTGCCCGGGAAGGCCTCGAGCGCGGCTTCGAGCGCCTCGCGGCTCTCGAGGTCGAGGTGGTTCGTCGGCTCGTCGACGACGAGGAAGTTCGCACCGGACGCGACGACGACCGCGAGCGCCAGCCGGCGCCGTTCGCCGCCCGACAGCACCGACACCGGCTTCTCGTGCTCCGCCCAGCCGGAGAACAGGAATCGACCCAGGAGGTTTTGCGCGTCCGGCCGTTGCAGGCCGGTCATCGTCTGGACGCACTGCAGGACGCTGCCGCGGTCGTCGAGCTCGATCTCCTGCTGGGAGAAGTACGCGGCCTCGACACCGTGGCCCAGACGGGCCGACCCACCCGCCGCTTCGCGGTTCCCGAGCACCGTCTCGAGCAGCGTCGTCTTCCCGGACCCGTTCGGGCCGACGAGCGCGACATGCTCGCCGCGCTCGATCGCGAACACCGCGTCGTCGACGAGCTGCCGCTCGCCGATCGCGAGGGTCAGGTCGTTCGCCTCGAGCACGGTGCGTCCGCTCCGGGGCGGCTTGAGGAACTCGAAGCCGAGCGTGCGCCGCTTCGTCGTCAGACGGTCGACCTCGCCCTGCGCCTTCGATCGCTCTTTCTGGAGTCGTCCGATCTGCGTCAGCTTCGCCTGCGCCTGTTTGGCCTTCGACTTCTTGTAGCGGAACCGTTCGACGAAGCGCTCGAGCCGCTCGATGTCGTCCTGGACGCGCGCAGCGGTCTTCGCGTGGTGCGCCGCCCGCTCGGCCTTCTCGCGCCGCCACTCGTGCCACGGCCCTTTGAAGTACAGGGACCGGCCGCCGTCGAGCTCGAGCACGCCGTTCGCGACCGCCTCGAGAAACCAGCGGTCGTGCGCGACGATGATCACGCCGGCGTCGAGGGACTGGAGCTCACGCTCGAGCCACTCGAGGCTCTCGACGTCGAGGTGGTTGGTCGGCTCGTCGAGAAGGAGCAGGTCCGGGTCGCCGCCGAGCGCGCGGGCAAGCGAGGCGCGGGTCAGCTCGCCGCCGGAGAACGTCTGGAGCGGCCGGTCGAGGTGCTCGTCCGCGAAGCCGAGGCCGCGCAGCACGGCCGTCGCATGGTCACGCCACCCGTAGCCGCCCGCATGCTCGAGCTTCGCCTGGGCCTCGGCATAGCGGCGCAGGGTCGTGTCGCCGTGGTCGCCGGCGGCCATCGCCTCTTCGAGACGGCGCAGCTCCTGCTCGAGCGCGAGCAGGTCGGCCGCGCCCGAGAGCACGTACTCGCGCAGCGTCAGACCGCGCTCGAGCGGCGGGCGCTGGTCGTGGAGGGCGACGCGCGTCCCCTTCTGGAACGCGAGCTCCCCGCCCTGCAGCGAGGTCTCGCCCACGAGGGCGCGCAGGAGCGTCGTCTTCCCGGCTCCGTTCGGGCCCGAGAGTGCGACGCGGTCGCCGCGCTCGACCTTGAACGAGACGCCGTCGAAGAGCGGATCGCCCGACAGCTCCTTGCGGAGATTGGATGCGATCAGGACTGCCATCGCTGTAAGGGTACGGCCCGTGAGCCGCGTTCTCGCACTCGACGTCGGCACGTCCTCGGTTCGAGCGGCGGTGTTCGACGAGACGGGCGCCGAACGCGGCGAACGCGCGCGTCGCGCGTATCCCGACGAGCTCGATCCGGACCGGATTGTCGAGCTCGCGTCCGAGTCGGTGAAGGAGACCGGCGGGACGAATGCCGTCGAGACCGTCGGAACGTCCTGCTTCGGGCACAGTCTCCTTCTGCTCGACCGCGACGGCCGGCCGCTGACACCGCTCCTCGGCTGGCGCGACACGCGCTCCGCAGCGGCTGCGGAGTGGCTCTCCCGCAAGATCGATCCCGCCGCGGTCCACGCCCGCACCGGCTGCCACGTGCACACGAGCTACTGGCCGGCGAAGCTCGCCTGGCTCGCGCAGGAGAAGCCGGAGCTCTTTCGCACGGCCCGCCGCTTCGTCTCCTTCGGCGACTATCTCTACGCCGAGCTGCTCGGACGGCCCGTGCCGATGAGCGTGTCGGCGGCGTCGTCGACCGGCCTGCTCGATCTCCACGCCCGTTCATGGGACGAGGAGCTTCTCGAGACGATCGGCCTCGATGCAGAACGGTTGCCCGAGCTCTCCGACGCCCCAGTCGAAGGGTGGTATCCGGCGGTGCTGGACGGCGCGTGCTCGAACGTCGGCGTGGGCTGCGTCACGCGCGAGCGGGCGGCGCTGATGGTCGGAACCTCGGGCGCCTTCCGGGTCGTCTACGAAACGGAGCAGCCGCAGCCGCAGCCGAGGCCGGGCCTCTTCCTTCACTGGATGGACGAGACGCGCGTCGTCGAGGGAGGCTCGCTCTCCGATGGAGGCAACCTGCACCGCTGGCTCGAGGAGACGCTGAAGGACGCCCCCGGAAGCCTCGCCGACCGGGACCCGACCTCGCACGGGCTGACGTTCCTGCCGCTCCTCGGCGGAGAGCGGAGCCCGGGATGGCATGTCGGCGCAACGGGGGCGATCCACGGGCTCACGTTCGCGACGACGCCGCTCGACATACGCCAGGCGGCCCTCGAGGGCGTCGCCTTCCGCTTCGCGGAGATCGCCGACCTCCTCCCGGAGGTAGAGGAGATCGTCGCGACAGGCGGAGCGCTCCTCGCCGACCCGGACTGGCTTCAGATCATGGCCGACGCGCTCGGGCGTCCGATCCGCGAGTCGGCGGTCGAGGAGGCCTCACTTCGCGGCGCGGCCGTGCTCGCCCTCGAGCGCATCGGCTGCTCGCCCGAGCCGGCTCCGCTCGGTCCGGTGGTCGAGCCACGCGCGGAACGCGCCGACGCGTTCCGGGTCGCCGCCGAACGGCAGCGCCGGCTCTACGACGCGGTGACCTGAGCGCCGACGAGACGGCGCGCGGCTTCGGCGATGTGCTCGGCGTCGATCCCGTAGGCGGCGAGGAGCTCGTCGGGCTTGCCCGATCGCGGCATCTCGCGGACGGCGAGCTTCACAACCTGGGCCGGCTCGTCCGACTCGGCGAGAGCCGACAGGACGGCGTCGCCGAGACCTCCCTCGGGGAAGTGATCCTCGACGGTGACGATCTTCCCGGTCGCCTCCGCCGCGACCCGCAGCGTCTCCACGTCGACCGGCTTGATCGAGTACAGGTCGATCACGCGGGCGCTGATTCCGTCTTGCTCGAGCGCGTCGGCTGCCTTCAGCGCCTCGTGGACGGTCACACCAGCTCCCACGAGCGTCACGTCGTCCTCGTCGGACGAGCGGATGACCCGGCTGCCGCCGATCTCGAACTCCTCGTCGGCGTCGTAGATGACGGGCGTGTTCGGTCGCAGCGTGCGGAGGAACACGATTCCCTCCGCGTCCGCCATCGCCACGACGAGCCTCGCAGTCTGGTTCGCGTCGCACGGATGCAGGACGACGCTGGAGTGCACAGCCCGCAGCGACGCGATGTCCTCGAGCGCCATCTGCGAGGGGCCGTCCTCGCCGATCGACACGCCCGCGTGCGAGCCGGCGAGCCGCAGGTTGACGCGGCTGATCGCCGCCATGCGGACGAAGTCGTAGGCGCGGGAGAAGAACGCGGCGAATGACGAGGCGAAAGCGTTCCAGCCGCGCGCGTGCATCCCGACGGCGGCAGCGACGAGCTGCTGCTCGGCGATGTACATCTCGAAGTACCGGTCCGGGTGCGCCTCCTTGAAGATCTCCGCGAAGGTGGAGTTGCTCACCTCGCCGTCGAGCGCCACGACGTCTCCGCGCGCGGTGCCGAGCGCAGCGAGCGCCTCGCCGTACGCCTTGCGCGTCGCGACCTCGTCGCCGAGCTCGTAGCGTGGCAGCGCGAGCGGCCCTTCGGGGAAGCGATGCCGCTCGCCCGGCTCGGGCTTCCGCACGTCGACGCGGATGTTGCGGAGGCCTCCGAGCTCCTCGATCGCGGCGTCCGGGTCGTCGAGGGCCTTGCCGTGCCAGCCCTCCTTGTCCTCGACCGCCTTGACACCCTTGCCCTTGATCGTGCGGGCGACGATCACGGTCGGCTGGCCTTTCGTCTCCTCGGCCGCCCGGTACGCGCGGTCGATCTCCTCGACGTCGTGGCCGTCGACCTCGATCGCGTTCCAGCCGAAGGCGCGCGCGCGTTCCACGTAGACGCCGGTCCTCCAGCCGACCATCGTCTCGCCTCGCTGGCCCAGCCGGTTGACGTCGATGACAGCCGTGAGGTTGTCGAGCTCGTAGTGCGACGCGTGCTCGAATGCTTCCCAGACGGAGCCCTCCGCCATCTCGCTGTCGCCGTGGAGCACCCACACGCGGTACGGGAGCTGGTCGAGGCGCTTGCCTGCGAGCGCCATGCCGACGCCGTAGGGCAGTCCCTGCCCGAGCGAGCCGGTGGCGACGTCGACCCACGGGATGAGCGGCGTCGGGTGTCCCTCCAGCATGCTCCCGAACCTGCGGTAGGTCAGGAGCTCGTCGTCGGTGATCGCGCCCGCTGCGCGGAAGATTGCGTACAGCAGCGTCGAGGCGTGGCCCTTCGAGAAGATCAGGCGGTCGTTCGCGGCGCTCTTCGGGTCATCGAAGTCGTAGCGGAGGTGGTTCGCCAGCAGGACGGCCATGAGGTCCGCTGCGGACATGCCCGAGGTGGGGTGTCCGGATTTCGCCTGCGCGGCTGCGCGGACGGAGTCGACGCGGAACTGCTGGCCGAGTTCCCGGAGCTCGCTGGCGTCCATCGCGGCCATTCTAGGAGTCACGCGTATTCCTCTGCGTCTGGGGTACGGTCCTGGCATGCGCGTTGCGGTCGCATTCGACCACCGTGGTGTGCGGCTCCGCGACACCGTCCTCGACGCACTCGCAGGCCACTCCGTCGTCGACCTGGGAACGGACACCGACGCCGAGCGGATCGACTATCCGGACAAGGCCCGCGAGGTCGGCGAGGCCCTGGGGCGGGGGGACGCGGAGCGCGCCGTCTTCGTCTGCGGATCTGGCGTCGGTGCCTCCGTCGCCGCCAGCAAGCTCCCGGGCATCCGCGCCGCCATCTGCCACGACGTCTACTCGGCCCACCAGGGCGTCGAGCACGACGACATGAACGTGCTCTGCCTCGGCTCCGAGGTGGTCGGCCCCTCTCTCGCCCGCGACCTCATCGCGGCGTTCCTGGGGGCACGATTCGACGGCGGCGAGCGTTATGTGAAACGACTGAAGCAGATCGAGGAACTGGAAAGGAACACCGCCCATGCCTGAGTCCAACCTGCACAAGCTCTCGGCGCTCGGACAGAGCGTCTGGATCGACTTCCTGTCGCGGCAGATGCTGCAGAGCGGCAAGCTCGCCCGGATGATGGACGAGGACGCCGTTGTCGGCGTCACCTCCAACCCGACGATCTTCCAGAAGGCGATCGCGGAGGGGAACGCCTACGACGACCAGCTGAAGGAGATCCTCGAGTCGGGCGAGGAGGACGCCAAGGAGACCTTCCTCCAGCTCACGTCGCGCGACATCGCGGACGCATGCGACCTGCTGCGACGCGTGTGGGACGCCGGGAACGGCCTCGACGGCTACGTGTCGTGGGAGGTCGACCCGAACCTCGCGTTCGACCGCGACGCGACGATCGAGGAGGCGCGGCGCCTGCATGCGTGGATCGAGCGCCAGAACCTCTACGTGAAGATCCCGGCGACCGAGGCCGGAATCGGCGCGATCGAAGAGATGATCGCGGCCGGCCGCAACATCAACGTCACGCTGATCTTCTCGCTCGAGCGCCACAAGGAGGTCATGGAGGCATACGTGCGCGGACTCGAGCGCTTCGTCGAGGGCGGAGGCGATCCGTCGACCGTGCACTCGGTCGCGAGCTTCTTCGTCTCGCGCGTCGACACGGAGACGGACAACCGGCTCGACGAGATCGGCGGCGACACGGCTGCGCTGAAGGGGAAGCTCGGCATCGCGAACGCGAAGCTCGCCTACGAGAACTACCTCGAGATGTTCTCCACGCCACGCTGGCAGGAGCTCGAGGCGAAGGGCGCCACGAAGCAGCGGTGCCTGTGGGCGTCGACGTCCACGAAGAACCCGGACTACCGCGACGTGATGTACGTCGAAGGCCTGATCGGGCCGGAGACGGTCAACACGATGCCCGAGGAGACGATCCGCGCGTTCCAGGAGCACGGCCTGATCGAGGAGACGCTGACGAAGGACGTCGACGCCGCCCACAAGCTCTTCCAGGACCTGCGCGCGGCCGGGATCGACTACGACGACGTGACCGACACGCTCGAGCGCGAGGGCGTCCAGAAGTTCATCGACTCGTTCACGGAGCTGCTGGACGGCATCCGCGCAAAGCGCGGCGAGCTCGCGCCGGCGTAGCGATGGCGGTCGCCTCGCAACAGGACCTCGTCGAGCGGATCTGGGCTCGCGACGCGACGGTCTGGACCGGCGCCGACGAGGATCGGTGGCTGGGCTGGCTCGACGAGCCGAAGCGCATGCTGGAGCGGACCGGCGACATCGTCGAGTTCGCGGAAGCGGCGCGCGCGAGGTTCGACACGTTCGTCCTGCTCGGGATGGGCGGCTCGTCGCTCGCACCAGAGGTGCTGAAACGGACGTTCGGCCTGCACGACCTGCACGTGCTCGACACGACGCACCCCCAGATGATCAGGCACGCCGAGAAGACCCTCGACCTCGACCGGACGATGTTCGTCGTCTCGTCGAAGTCGGGGACCACGCTCGAGACGCTGTCGCACTTCGAGTACTTCTGGGCAAAGACCGGCGACGGGGCGCAGTTCGCCGCCGTCACGGACCCCGGCTCTGCGCTCGAGAAGCAGGCGCGCTCCCGCGGGATCCAGGCCTTCGCGGGTGAACCGACGATCGGGGGCCGCTACTCCGCGCTCTCGCCCTTCGGGATCGTCCCGGCCGCGCTGATGGGAATCGACGTCGAGCGCCTCCTCTCGAATGCCGAGCACACGGCCGAGGCGTGCCGCGGCGACCGGAACCCGGGGCTCGAGCTCGGGCTCGAGCTCGGCGAGCGCTGGCGCGAGGGCCGCGACAAGGTCTGCATCGCCGAGACGGACGGCCGCTTCGGGCTCTGGGCCGAGCAGCTCGTCGCCGAGTCGACCGGGAAGCGCGGGACAGGCCTCGTTCCGGCACCGGGAGAGAGCCCGGACGGCATCGACCGCCAGGCGGCGGAGCCCCGAGTCCGGGATCCGTACGACATCGGCGGCGAGTTCTTCCGCTGGGAGTTCGCGGTCGCCGTCGCCGGCTCGATTCTCGGCATCAATCCGTTCGACCAGCCCGACGTCCAGGCCGCGAAAGACAAGACGAAGGAAGTCCTGTCCTCGGGAGACGAGCCCGATCTGCGGCCCGAGGGCTCGCTCGACGAGCTGCTGGAGGGCGCCGAGCCGCCGGCCTACGTCGCGATCCAGGCGTTCATCGACCCGATGCGCGAGGCCGAGCTCGCGCCGATCGTCGCCCGCGCGCACGAGACTCCGTGCGTGGTGACGCAGGGGCTCGGACCGCGGTACCTGCACTCGACGGGCCAGCTGCACAAGGGCGGGCCGCCTACCGGGCTCTTCGTCCAGGTGGTCGACGACCCCGGCGACGAGATCCCGATCCCGGGGCAGGAGTTCGGGTTTCGCCGACTCATCCGCGCGCAAGCGGAGGGTGACTTCCGCTCGCTGCAGGAGCGCGGGCGGAGGATCGTGCGCGTGAAGCTCGAGGACGTCTGATGCAGCTCGGGATGATCGGCCTCGGACGCATGGGCCACGGGATGACGGGGCGCCTGCGCGAGCACGGGCACCAGGTGCAGACGTACGACCCGAAGGTCGAGGAGCGGACGGCCGGCTCGCTGGCGGAGCTCAAGGAGCAGCTCGACGCGCCGCGGGCGTTCTGGATGATGGTCCCGTCGGGCGAAGTCACCGAGAACGTGTTCCAGGATCTCCTCGAGGTCGCCGACGAGGGCGACACGATCGTCGACGGCGGCAACTCGAACTTCCGTGACTCCAAGCGGCGCTATGAGGAGGCAGGAGCGAAGGGGCTTCACTTCGTCGACGCCGGCGTCTCCGGCGGGATCTGGGGCCTCGAGATCGGCTTCTGCCTCATGGTCGGCGGAGACGACGAGGCGGTCGGGCGGCTCGAGCCGGTCTTCGTCGCGCTCGCGCCTGAGGACGGCTACGCGCACGTCGGCCCGTCGGGCGCGGGGCACTTCGTGAAGATGGTCCACAACGGCATCGAGTACGGGCTCATGCAGTCGTACGCCGAGGGCTTCGAGGTCATGGAGCACTCGGAGTACGACCTCGACGCGCACGAGATCTCCGGCATCTGGCGCCATGGTTCCGTCGTGCGCTCGTGGTTGCTGGAGCTCCTCCACTCGGCGTTCGATCAGCACGGGTCGAAGCTCGATGACATCGCTCCGTGGGTCGAGGACTCGGGCGAGGGCCGCTGGACGATCAACGAGGCGATCAACGAGAACGTGCCCGTGCCGGTGATGGCGGCGTCGCTGTTCGCTCGCTTCGCCTCGCGCGACGACATCAAGTTCTCCGCGAAGGTGGCCGCGGCGCTGAGGAACCAGTTCGGCGGTCACGCGGTCAAGGCCGTGGAGCGCGCGAAGAGCGGGCCGGACCCCCGGTGAGCTCGGCCAACGTTCAGGACAATCCGCTGCTGGAGGGGCTGCAGGTGCGGCGCAAGCCCGATCCCTGCATCCTGCTGATCTTCGGGGCGTCCGGCGATCTGACGAAGCGCAAGCTCTTTCCGGCGCTCTACTCGCTCGCGTTCCGGCGGTTGCTGCCCGACAAGTTCGCAATCGTCGGCCTCTCACGCTCGGAGGAGACGGACGACGAGTTCCGGGAGCGGATGAAAGAGGCCGTGCAGGAGTACGGGCGGGACGAGTTCCGCGACGACATCTGGGAACCGCTGGCCGAGGGCATGCGCTACATCCCGATGGACTTCACGGACGTGGAAGGCGAGGACCGATTACTCGAGACGCTCGACCAGCTCGACGAGGAGCGCGGCACGCAGAGGCAACCGCGTCTACTACCTCGCGACGCCGCCGGATGTCTTTCCGACGGTCGTTCGAGAGGTCGGCAAGCGGCGGAAGAGGTTGGGCTGGTCACGGCTGATCGTCGAGAAGCCCTTCGGACGAGACCTCGAGTCGGCGCGGGAGCTGCAGACCGAGATCACGCGCTACTTCGACGAGACCGAGGTCTTCCGCATCGACCATTACCTCGGCAAGGAGACGGTCCAGAACATGTTGGTGCTGCGGTTCGCGAACGGCATCTTCGAGCCGATCTGGAACCGCCAGTTCGTCGACCACATCCAGATCACGGTGGGGGAGTCGATGGGAATCGAGGGGCGGTCGTCGTACTACGAGCGAGCCGGAGCTATCCGCGACATCGTCCAGAACCACCTGCTCCAGCTCGTCGCGATCACCGCGATGGAGCCGCCGATCGACTTCACCGCTGACGCGGTCCGCAACGAGAAGGTGAAGGTCCTACGCTCGATCCATACGCCGGGACCGAAGGCCGTCGTGCGCGGCCAGTACGGGCGCGGTTTCATCCGAAGGGCGAGGAGGTCCCCGGGTACGGCGAGGAGGAGGGCGTCGACCCGCAGTCGATGACCGAGACATACGTCGCGGCGAAGCTCTACGTCGACAACTGGCGTTGGGCGGACACGCCGTGGTACATCCGCACCGGGAAGCGCCTGCCTCGCCGCGAGACGACGATCGCGATCCACTTCAAGAAGGCGCCGCACCCGCCGTTCGAGGAGCTGGCCGCGGAAGGCCTGCGCCCGAACGTCCTCATCATCCACGTCCAGCCCGACGAGGGCATCTCGCTCGCGATCAGCGTCAAGGTGCCGGGGCACGGGATGACCATCCGTACCGTGCACATGGACTTCCTCTACGGCGGCGCGTTCCGGACGGGACTGCCCGAGGCCTACGAGCGGCTCATCCTCGACGCGATGGTCGGCGACCAGACACTCTTCACCCGCATCGACGAGGTCGAGGAGCAGTGGTCGCTCGTCGACACGGTCGTCGCGGCCTGGGCGCGGGACCGACCCGCATTTCCGAACTACGCGGCCGGGACGTGGGGGCCGCCCTCCGCGGACGAATTGCTCGCGAGAGACGGGCGCACATGGCGACGGCACTGACGTCCGTCCGCGACATCGAGCGCCGAGTCACGGCCCTGCGCGCGGATCCCGACTCGGAGCAGCCCTATCAGCGTACGAGCGTGATGACGCACACCGCGTGGGTGCCTGCCGAGTGGGAGGAGATGGCGGACGACGTGCTCGCGGGCCTCGAGGAGCGCCACCCGTCGCGAACGATCGTGCTCCTCCCACGGCCGGACGAGGAGGACGGGCTCGACGCCGACGTCGCCGTCGAGGTCTTCCCGGTCGGCGGCGGCCGCCAGATCTGCAGCGAGACGATCCGCGTCCACCTCAACGGAGCGCGTTCCGCGCAGCCCGCCAGCGTCGTCCAGCCGCTGCTGCTTCCCGACCTCCCGGTCTTCCTCCGCTGGCGTGGCGTGCCGTGCTATGGGGAGTCGACGTTCGAGGGGCTCGTGGACGTCGCGGACCGCCTGATCGTGGACAGCACCGAGTGGGACGACCTCCCCGGCTCGTATGCCGGGCTCGTGGACGTCTTCGACCGCGTCACCGTCTCCGACATCGCTTGGGCCAGGACGAGCCGCTGGCGGCCGCAGCTCGCGTCCCTCTGGCCGGAGATCGGCAACGTGAAGACGCTGCGCGTCGAAAGGGACGGCGGCGCAGGCCCATCTCCTCGCAGGCTGGCTGCGGACGAGGCTCGACCGGCCGGTCGAGCTGGAACACGAGCCGGCGAAACGCCTGACGGGCGTCGAGATCGACGGCGAGGCCGCGCCGTTCCCGCCCAACGACCCGCCCGCGCCGTCGGACCTTCTCTCCGACGAGCTCGACCGGTTCACGCGCGACCGCGTCTACGAGAACGCCGTGCGCGGCGCGCTTCTGTGAGCGACTTCGCGGCGAAGGTGAAGCCGCTGATCTCGGACATCCCCGGCTGGCTGACGGACGAGGAGGGCGAGGCGCTCTTCGACCTGGCGCGGAGGTGCACCGGCAAGGGCGTCATCGTGGAGATCGGGTCGTGGAAGGGGAAGTCGACCGTCTGTCTCGGGCTCGGCTCGCAGACGGGCGCGTCGGTGCCGATCTTCGCGGTCGACCCGCACGCGGACTACCGCTTCGGCGATTTCAAGACGAACGTCGAGCGCGCGGGGATCGCAGAGCTCGTCACGCCGATCCCGTCACTCTCCCAGCCGGCGGCGGACGACTTCCACGAGCCGATCGAGCTCCTCTTCGTCGACGGCTCGCACGAGTACGACCTCGTCCTCGAGGACTTCGAGAAGTGGGTGCCGAAGGTCGTCGAGGGCGGCTGGGTCGCGTTCCACGACACGACGTGGACGGCCGGCCCGCGCAAGGTCGTCGGCCCGGCGATCTACCGCTCGCGGCGGTTCAAGGACGTGCGCTTCGTCGTCGGGCTCGACGACCGTCGCGCGCAAGGTCGCGCACAACTCGTTCGCCGACCGCGTCCGCAACCGCTACGTGCTCGGCGTGAAGACCGCGTTCTGGCTCGGCTCGTCGGCGCTCAAGAAGCAGCGCCGCCTGCTGCCGAAGCCGATCGAGCGTCTCGGACGGCGCGTCCTGCGCGCCATCCAGTAGCCGTCTACTTCTTCTTGGTCTTGCCGCCGACGAGCGTGAACTTCGGCTTCGCGACCACGATCTTCGCCGGATCGGACCACGACATCTGCTGTGCGCCGGTCGGCAGGGAGTAGTTGAAGCCGCGGACGCGGTAGTACCACGTGCCGGGCGCGAGCGGCAGGACGACGGAGGTTCCGAGCGTCATCGTCCCGAGCGCGTTCGCGTTCTGGGGGTTCTTCTCGGGCTTGAACGGATACGCCTTCTTGCTCCACTGCACCTCGTACGCGGTGGCGCCGAGAGCGGGCGTCCAGGCGACGAGCGGGTTGCCGTAGAACGCCGAGCTCGTCCGTCCGGCCGTCAGGCGGCCCTTGGGCGAGAGACCAGACGCGAACATCTCGCCGGCCGCGGTCAGCGACGGCTCGCTGTTCTTGCCGAAGCGCGCGACGCGGTTGATCGGAGCCGCGCACACGTCCTGCGGCAGCTCGAGATCCTGGTACTGGAGGTTGCCGCCCGTGCGGAGGACCGGCTCGCCGGTGCCGTGCACGAACTTCAGGGGCCCGGAGAACGTCAACGTCGTGCCGGAGGCGCTGACGACATTGGCCGTCTCCTGGTTTCCGCTGTTCCCGATCTGGATGGCGTCGCCGGTGTTGAATCCGAGCGCGCTCACGACCTCGGCCGAGGACGCGCCGTCGGCGGTTCCCACCGCGACGTTCGTGGCGAGCGCGTCGGGAGCGATCGCTGCGACCGGAATGACCGTCCAGTAGTAACCGCTGCCCGGCCACTCGGTGTCCCAGAGGTCCACCGGGGCGCCGGGGTCTCCAACGATCGTGAACTGGTCGGGTCCGGCGGCCGGAGCCTCACCCGAGCCGCCCGGGTTGGAGTCGGAGTCGAGCGGCACGGCGGTCGTCGGCGTGGCGGAGGAGTTGGACTCGTTCGTCTTCACCTGCTGGCCGTCGAACGAGTAGGCGTTCGGCTCGGCCCCGTCGTTGAGATAGACGCCGCGTGCGGAGCTGATCCCGAGGTCGGTCGTGGGAAGGGCGAGCGGCCCGTACGGACGAGGCGCGTAGGCCGGTCCGCCGATGACGGCGCTCGTGTAGACCTGGTTCAGGCACTGCCGGTCGGTGAAGACGTAGATCCGGAAAAGCTCGGCGCTCGTGCCGTCCGCCGCCTGGTCGCCCGTAAAGACGAACGCCGGCATGAGCCTGTGCGCGGGCGACGAGTCCTTTCCGGAGGACGAGACGTCCGAGATCGTCTTGACGAGCGTGATCGGCCCGCCGTGGTACGCGGGGTTGGTCGAGCTGTACACCGGGCTCCACGGGCCATAGGCCGTCGCGGGAAGGCCGTTCGCGCGGAACTTCTTGTTGTCGGCGCGATCCATGCGGATGGCGCGCACGCGCCACCTGACCGTTCCCGTCCACGAAGCGGTGCGATGGAAGGTGTAGAACTCGCGCTCGTCGACGACGTTCGTGTAGACGATCTCCATCTTCGGGGTCGGGTTGTGGATGTCGACGAACCAGACCTGGTACGCGTCGGCGCCTTCGATCGGCGTCCAGCGGAGCAGGCCGGCGTCGGCGGTGAGGGGCTTCGGTGCAGCGCCGGGCTCCATGTCGAAGCCGTACGGCGCGCTCCAGCGGGTCGCCGACGAGCGGGTGATGGCGCGAACGCGTGCGAACAGCGCGTGCGGACTGCCGGTGATCCACGGGAGCGTCATCGTCGGGGCGGCGACCGGAGTCTTGAGGCCCGTCAGCGTGAGGAGCAGGCCGTTCTCGCGGAAGGTCGAGCTCGTCGCGAGCTGGAACTGGTAGCTGACTGCCGCGGCGACGGGATTCCACGCGAACGACGGCGTGCGCGAGAAGGAGTCGGTGGCCGGCTCGTCGGCGCGCAGGAGGAAGCCGTGGAGCTTCGTCGGTGCTTTGGCGACGGCAGGCTTCGCCCCGGCCGCCGGCACGAGGGCGAGCAGGCTCAGGGAAACGGCGGCGAGAGTGAGGACACGCATCGTCAGGGGCTCCTAGTGCTTCTTCGACTTCTTCTTCGGGGCGTGCTTCTTCTTCGGAGCGGGCTTCTTCGGGGCCGGCTTGATGATCGACACGCGGCGCGTGAACGTCGCGCCTTCGGCGCCCTGCGTCGAAAGGCTGGTCAGGCTGAGCACGGACGCGGTCTTGGTCCCGCGAACCCGAAGCGTCTTCATCACTGCTGCGGGAAGGGTGAAGCGAAGGTCGTTGTTGCCCGCGCGCAGCGCTGCGGTGCCGAGGCCGAGCGAGCCGAGGGTCGCGCGGAGCTTGCCGTCGCCGCTCGAGAAGACGAGGAACCGCAGCAGGCGCTTCGACGACGAGACGCGCAGGACCTCCGGGGCGCGCACGCTCAGCGTCGGCGCCGGGTCGCTGGTGGGGGTCGAGACGATCGGGCCGATGACCTTGACGCCCGGGGGAGGCTCTGAGGCCGCGGCCGGCTTCGTCGTGTCGACCGTGATCGTGCCGGTGACCGCGAACTCGCGGCCGTCGAGGTTTGTCGTCGCGTTCGGCAGCGAGAGGAGGGCGTCGGGGCTGCCGGCGCAGGTGTTCCACGGGACGGTGATCGAGCCGGTGGAGCCCGACACCGTCAGCGCCTGAGCCGTCGAGCCCTTGGTGGCGGCGTAGTAGTAGGGAACCGATGTCGCCGAGCTGAGACCGGCCGGGAGCGTGACCTTGAGGGACAGCGTGGCCTCGTAGCACGGCCCGGTGCCGCTGCCGTGCTTGAGGGCGAGGTAGCGCACGGCAAGATGGTTGACGGCGACATTCGAAGCCGTCGAGGAGGAACCAAATTCGACAGTCGCATACGGCTTCGGCAGCAGGCCGGCGAGCGGCGCATATGTGAAGCTCGCGGTGAGGCGCGCCTTCACGTAGTCGTTGAAGAAGTTCGCGAGGCTGGTGCCGTGGGTCGCGAGGACGTTCGAGAGATCGGTGACACCGTTCGGCACCGACGCGGCTTGTGTGAGGACGTCCTTGACCGTGCCGTCGCCGAAGCGCTCGGCCAGGTACTCGAAGAGCAGCCAACCGGGGTACCCGTTCTTGTCGAATTCCGTGTCACCGCACCAGGTTCCGACGCAGTCCGTCGTGCGGTCCGGGTTGTTCTCAACTCCTCCGATCACGCCGTCGGCGTGGACGGCAGCCCACTCGGCGGTCCCTTCGCCCAACCACTGGTCCATGCTCGGGGAGATCGCGCGCTGCTCGAGATGGAACAACTGATGCGCGATGATGTGGTACGAGAGGCCTGTCTCCGTGCTGAGGTGGATATCCGCTGCCCCTGCAGGCGCGACGGGGCTAATCAGGGCGTCCCACCGACCAAGGCCGCCCGCTGCATCGAGCGGAATACCAGGCGCGATGGCGCCGTAACTGATGCAAGTGGGCGGTGGCGCCTCGAACTGGTCGACGGAGATGTCGACGTGCCCGTCGCCGTCGTCGACGGGAGGCCCGTAACCCCAGCTGGAATAGAGCGCAAACGCCCTCTCCGCCATGCCGAGGACGTCACCCGCCTGTTGCTGCGTGATGAACGCATCGGGGCAGGTGTCGTCTGCGTCGTTGCCGTTGTAATGGACCACGAAGTGGTCACTCGAAAGAGTGAGAATCCCGCCGGTCGGGAACGGGTCGATCGCGCCGGCGCGCGGCACGAAGGCCGAAAGCGAGACGGCGAGGGCGAGCGGAACCAGGACCGCAAGGAGTCGAGACGGACGCCTCATCAAGAGGCCAGATCGGCCTCCGTCTCCCTTTTCTTTAGGGCTTCAGTCGTACTGGAGGTAAATGAAGGCGACCAGGATCGCGCCCACGAAGATGAGCAGCGCGATCGCCCCTAGCGAGACCGCCAGCACGAGGTTCCGCTTCGCGACCTCGCCCGTCGGGTCGACGGGGTCGGTCATCGTGCCCCGGGGTGCCGGCTCCTGTGGCGGCTCGGCCATCAGACGAGCGGGTCCACTGCCATTGCGACGAAGAGCAACGCGAGGTACAGGAGCGAGTAGTGGAAGAGGACCGAGGCGCGCTTCGGCGTCCGCTCGCGCCACAGAGTCAACGCGAGCCAACCGAAGACGAGCCCGAGCGCGAGCGCTGCGCCGAGGTAGGCATATCCGAGCGGGCCCCAGAGGAACGGAACGAGCGTGACCGCGACGAGCACTCCCGTGTACAGGAGGATCTGGCGCACGGTCTCGCGTTCGCCGCGGACGACCGGGAGCATCGGGACTCCCGCCGCCTGGTAGTCGCGGCGGATGAGGAGCGCGAGCGCCCAGAAATGGGGAGGCGTCCAGAAGAAGACGATGAGGAAGAGCCACAGCGCCGGCAGCGTGAGATTGCCCGTGACGGCCGCCCAGCCGACGAGCGGCGGCACCGCGCCGGCTGCGCCGCCGATGACGATGTTCTGCGGCGTCGAGCGCTTCAGCCAACTCGTGTAGACGAGGACGTAGAAGAGGTTCCCGACGAGCGCGAGCGCAGCCGTCAGCACGTTGACCGTGGACGCGAGCAGCACGAACGAGAAAGCCGACAGCGCGAGGCCGAACTCGAGGGCGCGCGCCGGGGCGACCCGGTCCGCGGCCACGGGGCGCGAGCGCGTCCGCTTGCCCATCAGCCTGTCGATGTCGCGGTCGATGACGTGGTTCAGCGCCGACGCTCCGCCGCACGCGAGCGCGAGGCCGGTCATCGTCACGGCGACGAGCCACGCGGGCGGGGCGCCTCCGGCGCCGACGAACATCGCGCAGAGGCCGGTGATGAGGAGGAGCGACATGATCCGCGGCTTCGTGAGCGTCACGTAGTCGCGCCAGGAGGCGCTTCGCACGGGCTCGGCGCCCGCGGTACGTCGCAGCCGTGAGGACGAGCGTGGCCGCAAAGGCCAGTCCGGCGAGCGCGAGATGCAGGCCGGGCGTCGTCACGAGCGCGGCCGTTCCGAAGAGGACGAGCGCGCCGAGCGCGGGAGCGATCAGTCGCCGGTGCGCGATCCACGCCGCGACGACGAGCGCGACGAGCGGCGGGACGGCGAGCGCCGCCAGCAGGCGGTGCGCCGCACCGAGGGAAGCAGCACCGCTCACGACCGCGAGCAGCGTCGCGAACGACGCGAAGAGCGCCGTCAGGCGCAGCCAGGGACCGGGGCGCGTGTCAGCCAGCGCCGGCCTCCGTCATGCGCCGCCTGAGGTCGCGCAGCGGGCGGGCGCTCGCGATGTATGGCAGACGGTCGAAGTTGTGCGCGGGCGGCGGCGACGTTGTGTACCACTCGAGCGTGTCGGCGACCCACGGGTCGTTCGGAGCTCGCCGCCCCGACCGTTGAGTCTTGACGACGTTGACGACGAAGATGAGCAGGCCGAGCGCCATGACGCCGGAGCCGATCGACGAGAGGAGGTTGTACGCCTCGAAGAGCCCGCCGCGGTCGTACGTGAAGATGCGGCGCGGCATTCCCATCAGGCCGAGCATGTGTTGAGGGAAGAACGTGAGGTTGAAGCCGATGAACACGAGCCAGAACTGCGTCTTTCCCAGGCCCTCGTCGAGCATGCGCCCGAAGATCTTCGGCCACCAGTAGAACAGCCCGGCGAACGCGCCGAACACCGCTCCGCCGAACAGCACGTAGTGCATGTGGGCGACGACGAAGTACGTGTCGGTCACCTGCCAGTCGACCGGGTAGGCGGCGAGGAAGATCCCCGACAGCCCTCCGACGGTGAACACGCCGACGAAGCCCAGCGCCCACAGCATCGCCGTGTCGAAGATGAGGTTGCCGCGCCACGTGGTGGCGATCCAGTTGAAGATCTTCACTCCCGTCGGGACGGCGATGACCATCGACGAGAGCATGAAGAAGACGTTGAGGAAGCTCGGCATCCCGACGCTGAACATGTGGTGGGCCCACACGAGCATCGAGTAGAAGCCGATCGCAACCGTGGAGAACGCGATCGCCTTGTAGCCGAAGATCGGCTTGCGCGAGAACACGGGGATGACCTCGGAGATCACGCCCATCGCGGGCAGGATGATGATGTAGACCTCGGGGTGCCCGAAGAACCAGAACAGGTGCTGGTAGAGGACGGCGTTCCCGCCCTGGTCCGGAAGGAAGAAGTGCGTCCAGCCCTGCCGGTCGAGGAGCAGCATCGTGATGCCGACGCTGATCACGGGGATGACGAGCACGAGCAGCGCCGAGTAGATCTCGATCGTCCAGACGAAGAGCGGCATGCGCATCCAGCTCATCCCGCGCGCGCGCATGTTGTGGATGGTGCAGAGGAAGTTGATCGCCCCGAGCACCGACGACAGCGCGACCATGTGCAGCGAGAGGATCCAGATGTCCTGCCCGTTCCCGGGTGAGAAGAACGCCTCCGAGAGCGGCGGGTAGCTGTACCAGCCCGCCTTCGCTGCGCCGCCGTCGGCGAAGAAGCTGAGGAACATCGAGATCCCGCCGAAGAGGAAGAGCCAGAACGACAGCGCATTCAGCCGGGGGAACGCCATGTCGCGTGCGCCGATCATCAGGGGGACGAGGAAGTTCGCGAGGCCGGCCCAGAAGGGGACGATGAAGAGGAAGATCATCGTCGTCCCGTGGATCGTGAAGAGCTCGTTGTACGAGTTCCGTGTGAGGAAGTCCTCGTTTGCGGTTGCCAGCTGCGCGCGCATGAGCAGGGCGAGGATCCCGCCGGCTCCGAAGAACACGAGCGAGGCGACGAGGTAGAGGATCCCGATCCGCTTGTGGTCCACGGTCGTCAGCCACGAGGCGACGCGTCCTCGCCGCCAGTCGGCGCGGTAGCGGGCGACCGGCTCGGCCCTAGCCGCCACTCGACGCCCCCTTGTAGATGTTCTTCTTCAGGTACGCCTCGAGCGACCTGAACTCGGAGTCGCTCCACCCGCGCCCGACGGGCGGCATGTAGACGGCGATCGACTTCGATCCGGGCTGGCCGTTCTCGAGCAGTTCGCGGAGCGCCCGGTCGTTCACGAGGATCGAGCTCGTCGAGATCGGCGGGCCGTAGCCGCCCTCGCCCTGGAGGCCGTGACACTGAGCGCAGACACCGGTCCACTGCTGCTTGCCCAGCTTCAGCTCGTCCGCGAGCGACGCGACGTAGGCGTCGTATTGGCTCTTCGTCTGCGAGACCACTTGAGCCTTCATCGCGGCGTGGTAGACGCCGCAGAACTCGCCGCACTGCCCGAGGAAGGTCCCCGTGCGCTCCGCCTGGAACCAGGTGTGGTTCACCCTCCCGGGAATGGCGTCGAATTTGCCCTGCAGCTGCGGAACCCACCAGCTGTGCACGACGTCCTGGGAGTGAATGTCCACCTCGACCACGCGACCGACCGGCACGTGCAGGTCGTTGATGGAGTGCGCACCGTCCGGATACGTGAAACGCCAGTAGAACTGGTGCCCGTCGACGCGGATCTGGAGCGGTCCGCCTTGCGCCTTGGCGCTCGGGATGTCCTGGATGCCCGGGCAGCTTGTAGAAGACGAAGGCGGTGATCGCGACGAGGATCAGGACGGGGATTCCCGTCCAGATCAGCTCCAGCCGGGTCGCGCCGTGCACCTGCGGGCCCTCGGCCGTCCGCGACCGGCCCTTGCGGCGGTAGCGGATGATGAACCAGAAGAGCGCGCCCTCGACGACGACGAAGATCGCGAAGACGAAGATCGCGATCCAGTTGTACGTCTGCTGGATGCGCTCGGCGTCCGGCGAGACCGGGTCCTGCGGGTTCAGCCCGCCGTTGCCGGCGTAGGCGACGGCTGCGAGCGCCAGTGCGGCGCCGAGAGCAAGCGTGAGAACGAGGGTCTTGCGCCTCACCGGCGGTGGCATCCTACGAGACCGGATGAGCAACGTGGAGGAGCACTCGCGTGTCCGACTGCCACCCGGTGTGGGAGATCGTTACGAGGTGTACGTGAACGGGGTCCCGCAGGCCCTCGGTGAGGACTTCGACCGGATCGGCGACGAGCTCGTCTTCCGACGGACGCTGGCGCAGGAGGGGCGTCTCGGCGTGATCCGGTGGCTCTCGATGCTCCTCGGGATCGCCGGCACATACCGGAAGCACGAGAACGTCGACGTCGTCTACGAGTCCGGCGGGCGCCGGACCGTGGCTACGTTGCGTCCTTGAGCTCGGGCTCCAGCCGGTAGCCGACCCCGTACCGGGTCTGGATGAAGGTGTGGCGGGAGGCTCTCCGGTCGATCTTGTCCCGCAGACGGCGGACGAAGACGTCGACCGTTCGGTCGCGATGCGTCTCGCGCCGGCCCCAGATCTTCTGCAGGAGCTCGTCTCGCGTCACGACCCGGCCGCGGTCGAGCGCGAGCTGGTAGAGCAGTCGGAACTCCGTCGGCGTCAGCTCGGCGCTCGCACCGTCGACGAACGCCTGCACCTCTCTCGGGTCGATGCGGAGCTCCTCGATCTCGATTGCGTCTCCGCGCGGCACCTCGTCCCGACGCTGCGCCCGCCGGGACGCGGCCCGCACTCGCGCGACGAGCTCCTTCATCGAGAACGGCTTCACGAGGTAGTCGTCCGCGCCGATCTCGAGCGCGTGCACGCGGTCGTGCTCGGTGCCGCGAGCGCTCACGACGACGATCGGCGTGCCGATTCCCTCGGCGCGCGCCTCCTGGATCACGCTCCAGCCGTCGCGCTCGGGAAGCATGAGGTCGAGCACCACGACGTCGGGCTGCTCGAACCGCAGCCGCGCGAGCCCCTGCTCGCCCTTCCCGACGACGACCGGGTCGAAGCCGGCCGACGCGAGGTGACGCGCCATGCCGTCGGCGATGACGCCGTCGTCCTCGACGATCAGAACTTTGGCCATACTCGCCGTGAATGATGGAGGACGCGAGGGCCTACGAGGAGCTGAGGGTGGGCTTCACCGCGGCGGTCTCCCACGAGCTGCGGACGCCGCTGGCCAGGCTGCTGGCTCTGCTGGAGTCGGCCCTGCTCCCCGGTGCAGATGCCAATGAGCTCGTCGAGCAGGCTCGAGAACAGGCCCTCGAGATGGGAGAGCTGATCGACGACGTCCTCTTCCTCTCGGAGCTCGAGAGCGGGAGGCAGGTCGTCTCCCTCGGCTCGACGCTCGTGCGACCGGTGCTCGAGGACGTGCGGGAGGAGCTCGCCGACAGCGCGGAGCGGGCGGACGTTCGCGTTCTGGTCGACGCCGACCCCGACATCGAGCTGCCTCTGAGGGCGCGAATGCTTCGCGTCGTCGTGGAGAACCTGCTTGCGAACTCGATCCGCTACGCGGGCCCGCGCGCGACGTGCACGCTGTCGGCGCTGGTCGAGAACGACCGGATCGTTCTCTCGGTTGCCGACGACGGGCGCGGGGTTGATGCGAACGAGGTTCCCCGGCTCTTCGAACGGTTCTTCCGGAGCGACCGCGCGCGTGCCTCTCGCGGGACCGGATTGGGGCTTGCGATCGTCAAGCACGTGGTCGCCTCCGCTGGTGGCGAGATCGGGGCTTCGGGCGGTCCCGGGCGGGGGCTGCAAGTCACCTGCAGTTTCCCCCGCCCATAGACCGGTCTCTTCGCTTCTAGCTGTGGATCAATGCGGTCGTCTTCAGCGAGGCCTGCAAAACGACCCGCGGGATCGGTACGAACAGCAGCTTCGGCCCATACACCTGGCCCTTCGTCAGCGCCCAGTTGACGAACTTCTTCAGATCGGCTGCCTTCGCGGTCTCTTTCGGGATGATCACGTAGGTGAAGGTGCAGATCGGGTAGGCGAGTCTCTGCGACTTCGGAGGGTTCACGATCGAGATGCCGCCGTTGTCGGGCGCCACTCGCTTGATCGTGGCGGCCGCGGCCTTGATCCCCGTCAGACCGGGCAGGGCGTACACGCCCGCCTTGTTCTTAACCGACGCGAACTTGAACTTGTTCGCGAGCGAGAATGCGACGTCGACGTACGTGATCCCCCCATTCGTCTGGGTCAGGGCCGCCGAGACACCGGCCGAGCCGCGGGCTCCGGTACCCGTGGGCCAGTCGACGGCGGTGCCCTTCCCGACCTTCGACCTCCACTCGGGGCTGACCTTGTTGAAGTAGTCGGTGATGTTGTACGTCGTTCCCGAGCCGTCGCTTCGGTGAATGACCGCGATCGGCGTGTTCGGGATGTTCTTCCCCTTGTTCAGCACCTTGATCGCCGGTGCATCCCACGTCTTGATCTTGCCGAGGAAGATGTTGGCGAGGACGGGGCCGCTCAGGCGAATCCTGTTCGGGCCGCCGTCAAGCCGGTAGGGAATCGACGTCGCGGAGAGCGCCCATGGAATCTGGACGCAGCCCTTGCAGGCCGTGGCCTGGTCCGGGGTCAGCGGGGCGTCGCTCGCTCCGAAGTCGACCGTCCGGTTGGTGATCTGCGTGATTCCGCCGCCGCTGCCGATCGGGCCGTAGGTGACCTTGATCCCCAGCTGAGAATCGACGGGCGGGATCCAGGCCTGGACGAGCTTGGTCACGAACGTACTGCCGGCGCCGGTCAAATCGCCGGCGTTCGACTTCGCCTGTGCCCCCCCGGTCAGGCTCGACACGAGGGCTGCCGCCGCAACAACGAGCGCGCCGAGCAGCGTGATCGTCTTCCTGCTCAAAGTACTCCTCCCCTTCGTGTTCAATCGACTGTCGATTTCGAGGCGAGGATGCCCGCCGAAAGTGGACGGGTGGGATGACGCGGGGTGAAGAGGTGGTTACAGGCTGGTGACCGAGGATCGAGCCCACGAGCGCCGGCTTTAGGGTTGCGGTCGCGGTGAGCGCCGCCCAGCCCGAATATTCGCTTCGCCAGTCCCATCGCCGCCTCGGCGACCGGATCGGCGACGTCTCGCTGCGCCTGATCACGATGGCGGGAGCGATCGGCTCGGTCGTCCTCCTGGGAGCGATCGTCTGGAAGGTCATCGACCTCGCCTGGCCCGCGATCCAGCACTACGGGCTGAGCTTCGTCTGGGGCAAGACGTGGGATCCCGTCAAGGAGGTCTTCGGCGCCCTCCCCTTCATCTACGGGACGATCGTCACCTCCCTCATCGCCCTCCTGCTTGCGCGTTCCGCTCGCGATCGGCATCGCACTTTGGCTGAGCGAGCTCGCACCGCGCGGCTTGCGCGGGATCGTCGGATCGCTCGTCGAGATGCTGGCCGCCATCCCGTCCGTCGTGCTGGGCCTCTGGGGCATCCTCGTGCTCGGCCCCTACCTCGCCCAGCACCTCGAGCCGTGGCTGCACGACCACCTGGGCTTCATCCCGCTCTTCGGCCCGCCCTCGGCGACCGGCACGGGGATGTTCACCGCCGGGCTGATCCTCACGATCATGGTCGTCCCGATCGTGGCGAGCATCTGCCGGGAGCTCTTCGTCCAGGTCCCGAACGAGCTCGAGGAAGGCGCCCTCGCGCTCGGCTCGACCCGCTGGGAGATGGTGCGCGGCGTGATCCTGCCGGCGACCCGGACGGGCATCGCCGCCGCGATCATCCTCGGCCTCGGGCGAGCGCTCGGTGAGGCGATCGCCGTGACGCAGGTGATCGGCGGCGGGACCGAGATCACGCACAACATCTTCGGGCCGAGCGACACGCTCGCGAGCAAGATCGCGGCGAGCTACCAGGGCGCGGCGTCCGGTCTGGAGGTGGCGTCGCTGCTCTACCTCGCGGCGATCCTGCTCGTCATCGGGCTCGCCACGAACTTCTTCGCGCAGTTCATCGTGCGGCGCTTCGACCCGCTGAAGGACGCGCACTGATGTCCGCCGCCACCCCCGCGATCTCGCTGAAGCCGAGCGGTCACCTGCGGCGCAGGCGGATCGTCAACCGGATCATGGAGGCCCTCGGAACCGTCGCGGCGCTGATCGCCGTCGGCGTCCTCGTGATCGTGATCGTCTCGGTCACCATCCGCGCCTGGCCGGCACTCAGCTGGGACTTCCTGACCCAGCCGCCGAACCTCTTCGGCGGGCCCGGCGGCGGAATCTCCAGCGCGATCGTCGGCTCCGCCGTCATCGTCGGGATGGCCACTGCCATGGCGCTTCCGCTGGGTGTCCTCATCGCCATTTACCTCACCGAGTTCGCACACCCGAAGATCGGCGGCGCGATTCAGCTGTGCCTGGACGTGCTGAACGGGCTCCCGACGATCGTGACGGGGATCTTCGTCTACGGCCTGCTCGTCATCGGGCATACGCAGAGTGCGTACGCGGGAGCGGTCGCGCTCGCGATCGTCATGCTCCCGCTCGTCTCGCGTGCGGCACAAGAGGTCCTCCTGCTCGTCCCGAACGCGCTGCGCGAGGCGAGCCTCGCGCTCGGCGTCAGCCGCTGGCGCACGGTGATCGGGATCATCCTGCCGACGTCTTTCGGGGGCATTCTGACCGGCACCGTCCTCGCCGTCGCGCGCGCTGCCGGCGAGACGGCACCTCTCCTCTTCACGTGCTCGATCTTTGCGCCCGACGTCTCCACCGACGTCTCGAAGGCACTTCCGAACATCCCCGTCTTGATCTTCACGTACTCGGAGCAGCCCGATCAGGCGTTGCACGAGCAGGCCTGGGGGGCGGCTCTCGTCCTCATGGTGTTCGTGCTCGTCGCGAGCCTCACGGCGAAGGCGCTGCTCGGACGCTCCAGGAGGAAACTCGGCCGATGATTTCCGACGACGTTACGATTCCCGTGGACGTGAGCCCCGTCGAGATCGCCCAGGAACGTAGGGCTCCGGCCCCTCTGCAACGCGAAGTCGTGTTCGACGTTCGCGACCTCGCAGTGCACTACGGGCAGACCACCGCCGTCAGCGGGGTCAACCTCCAGATCTACCGGAACGTCATCACGGCGATGATCGGCCCCTCCGGTTGCGGGAAGAGCACCTTCATCCGCTGCCTCAACCGCATGAACGACCTCGTGCCGAGTGCGAAGGTCGACGGGCAGGTTCTCTACCACGGCCAGGACATCTACGGCGACGGCGTCGATCCCGTCGAGGTGCGCCGCCGAATCGGCATGGTGTTCCAGCGAGCGAACCCGTTTCCCAAGTCGATCTACGACAACGTCGCCTGGGGGCCGCGCGTCCTCGGCATGAAGAAGGACCTCGACGAGCGGGTGGAGCGCGCCCTGACCGGCGCTGCGCTCTGGGAGGAGGTCAAGGACCGCCTCAAGAAGAGCGGCCTGTCGCTGTCCGGCGGCCAGCAGCAGCGGCTGTGCATCGCGCGGGCGATCGCGATCGAGCCGGAGGTGTTACTGCTCGACGAGCCGGCGTCGGCCCTCGACCCGATTGCGACGTCGGCGATCGAGGAGCTGATGCAGGACCTGAAACGCGACTACACGCTCGTTATCGTGACCCACAACATGCAGCAGGCGGCCCGTGTGGCAGACACCACGGCGTTCTTCTCGCTCGAGGTCGGCGAGGGGAAGCGCACCGGCGTGTTGGTCGAGTACGACACGACCGAGAAGCTCTTCACGAATCCCTCGGACAGGCGGACCGAGGACTACGTCACCGGACGGTTCGGATGAGGACGACCTTCCAGGACGAGCTCAATCTCCTCGAGGCCACGCTTCAGGAGGAGGGCTCACTCGTCTTGCGGGCCCTGCGTGGTTCGCTCAACGCGCTCGAGACCCGCGACCATGAGCTGGCCGACGAGGTCATCGCGTTCGACGACGACGTCGACGCGTGCTACCTCCGCATCGAGGAGGGCATCCAGTCGCTGCTCGCGCGGCAGACGCCCGTCGCGACCGACCTGCGGCTCGTGCTCGCGATTCTGCACATCAACCTCCACCTCGAGCGGATGGCCGACTACTGCGTCACGATCGCGAAGCTCTCGAAGCTCGTGCCGGAGGTCGATCCTGGGCCGCGCTTCGTCGAGGGGTTCGAGGAGATGGGCACTCGGTGCGAGGAGATGATCAAGGTCGCCCTCAACTCGTTCGGCAGCCGTGAGTTAGGCGGCGCCGAGTCTCTCGTCGACCTGGACGAGCTCATCGACCGGGCCAACCGGCGAGTCGTGGAGCGCCTGCTGGAGCTCGGTGAGGACCCGGCGATGCGCGAGTACGGCCTGCGCATGGTGATCGTCTCGCGGGCCCTCGAACGGATCGGGGACCACGCCGTCGACATCGGCGAGCAGACCGCGTACCTGCTCACCGCCGAGTTCCGCGAGTTCACCGACGCCTCGCATCCCACGCCGCGGTAGGGACACCCCCTTGCGCGATTGACGCAGTTTGCGTAAAGATCGCCCTCCCAGCGCCCCGGAAGGAGAATTGCCTTGACTCCGGCAGTACTCGACGAGACGTTTGAGAAGCGGATGAAGCAGGCCGAAGACGATGTTCTTCGGGAGTTCGACTCGTTGGATCATGACCTCGTCCACCAGGAGTTCGAGCGGGTGACCAGCGACTTGCTCCGAAATGCGCGCGTGACCGACTTCGTCCCGGTGCTCGCGAGCCGCAAGGCGCGGGACATTCTGCGGGCGATGCCCGCCGCTACGGGCGCCTAGCCAGGACCCAACGAGCAGGGGACGGTGCGCTGGCCCTCGTCAGGCGCAACAACCCAGGCGTGACCGTCGTCGACGTGGACGCAGTGTCCGGCGCAGCCGGCTCGCCGGCGCGGCTCGCCGACTACGTCTGGGATCGCGCCCGGGCCAACGGCGACTAGGCGATCAGCAAGGACTTCGCGGCGTCGCGCTCGAGCGAGGTCATGACAGCGTCCGAGATCTCTCTCCCGAGCGAGTAGCAGGGGCGCACGTCCACGGCGCCATTCACCTCCAGGACGACCCACGAATCACCGTCGGGAAGAAGGTCGACCCCGCCGAAGTCGATGCCGAGCGCCCGGACTGCTGCGATTGCGAGCTCGCGAGCTTCGGGCGGCGGTACAGCGCTGACGATGGTCGCGCCGAGGGCGACGTTCGTGCGCCACTCGCCCGCCCGCGGGATGCGCGAGGCCGAGCCGACCACCTCGCCCGCAGAGACGATGACGCGCAGGTCCTGGCGGCCCGGCATGACGAGCTCCTGGACGATGCCGCCGGAGCGCCACCAGGCGCTGCGCTCTGCGGTCGCGATGTAGCGCTCGAGCGCAGCACGATCGGTGCAGAGCTCGACGTCCTGCCCCCAGCTCCCGTAGCGGGGCTTCGCGACAACGGGATACGGCAGACCCTCGAGACGGCTCGACGCGTCCAGTCGCCACGTTGGTGGATGCAGCAGGCCCGCGGCCTTCAGCAGGCGGGCCGTGATGAGCTTGTCGTGAGCCGCGAGGAGTGCGGACGGACGGTTGAAGACGCGGACGCCCTGAGCCTCGAGCTGGTTCACGATCCAGTTGCCGTCCTCGACTCCGGAGAGGTCGTGGGCGACGTCGAGCCGGTTGAGCGCGACGTCGCCCGGGCCGAGGGCGAGCAGCGCGTCGCGCGGCGGCAGGAGGTAGGCACGCGTGCCCTGCCAACCGCGGGAGGCCAGCCCGAGGTTGGTCTCGGACACCCCATGGGCGATCACGGCGAATTTCATGCTTGAGAGGGTGGGTGACACGCGCCTCCCGGTGGGTAGCCGAGCGGTGTTCAGAGTGTGACGATCGCGTGACAGTAGGGGCGACTCGGGCCGACGCACGGAGCCGGCCCGAGTCTGTCGGGTAGGCGCACTCGCCGGGACGGGCGCTAAGACCCTGACTGCGCCAGCCTCACCCCGTCGAGCTTCTCCGTGGTCTTCAGTCTGGTGACGAAGAGGTGACAAGCCCGCATCGCCCTAAAGGCCCCGTCTTCGTCGAGTCGAAGGTCACCGGAACGTCGCGTCTGACGTCACGTCAAAACCTCAGCACCGCTGCGAAACGCTGCACCACGGCCGACGCACCCGTACCTAAAGCTCGCGGAAGGACAGTCCCGCGGCTGCCAGCCGAGCCTTCTCTTCGGGCGGGACAGGCGTGTGAAATCGAACTGGGATGTACCAGCGGAACGCTCGGCCCAATGCGTTGCGTTGGCAGACGCACCCCGGTGGGCAGCCGCAGTTTCGGCCTGATGGGTTGTGGGTGCGCTCAAACAGATGCATGCCCGCAAGTCTACGCCGGCTGTGCACGACTCTTACGCCCTCTATGCGAGGACCGCGTTGTCCTTGCGCGCCCCGCGGGCTTCACCTCTCCGTCACCTTCGAGGCACCAGCCCGTTTCCCATCGGGCGCTCGCGGAGACGTAGCGTGCCCCCGACGCCAGCGAGCTCGAGAGCAGCATCGCCTCCGTCCGCCCGCACGCCGGGGCCCGCGCGGACCCACCGGGCCCCGGCCTGTTCCTTCCTTGGGGCGGGTCGGCCGAAGCTCGCGAGCTAGGATCGGCCGGCCATGGCCGAACAGCCTGTCTCGAGCAACGGTGCAGGCGACGTCTACGTCGCCACGTACCACGACACCGCCGACCGCCGGCTCGCGCGCGCACACATCGCCCTTCGCCGCCGGCTGACGAACGGCGTCGGCCTCTGGGAGGCGGAAATCGGCGGCGAGGTGGTCGCAGCGCCGGGAGGCCCGGCGACGTTGCCCGACGAGCTCGCGCGTCGGCTGACGGCTCCGCTACGGAGTGCTCCGCTCGAAGAGGTCGCGCGGCTGCGCACCGGCACGGAGGACGTCGCGCTGCTCGAAGGCCAGCACGTCGTCGAGAGCTACGACGATCTCGCGAGTGCCTTGCGGGCGAACATCGCGCCGCAGCGCGACCGCCAGCCCCGAAAGCGCGCGCCTACGATCGAGCACGTCCGGCGACACCTCCGCGCACAGCTCGCGGAGATCGAGCGCACCGATCCGCTGATCCGGACCGGAGACGACTCGGAGGCAGTCCACGACTTCAGGGTCGCCGCCCGCCGCATGCGCAGCGTGCTGAAGTCGACGAAGGCGCTCTTCGACCGCACGTGGCTCGACGACCTGAGAGACGAGCTTCGCTGGATCGCGGGGGAGATGGGAGCGGCGCGGGATCTCGACGTCCTGCTCTCGCGGTTGCGCAGGGACGCCGGCTCGGATGCGGCTCCCGTGTTAAAGGTGCTCGAGACCGAACGCCGCCGGGCTTGGAAGCGTGCCCGCGTAGCCCTTGCGAGCCGCCGCTACGAGGAGCTGCTCGACCGGCTCGAGGCCGCAATCGTTGCGCCGCCTGTACGGCGATCGGAGCTCTCGCTCGAGAAGGTCGCGGCGAAGGAGTTCGCGAAGCTACGCCGGGAGGCGCGGAAGCTCGGGCCGAAGACGAAGCCGGAGGACGTGCACCGGATCCGCATTCGCGCCAAGCGCGCGCGGTACGCGGCCGAGCTCGCGGAGACGGTTGGCGGGCAGCAGCGTATTCGTCGTTTCGTCGCGGAGGCGAAGCGCTTCCAGGACGTCGTCGGCGCGCATCAGGATGCCGTCGTCGCCGAGGAGCGCATCCGTTCCGTCGCCGATCGTGCCAAGAGCACCACCACAGCGTTCGCGGCGGGGCGCCTCGCCGAGCGGACGTCGCTGCGGCGGCTCCGCGCCCGCAGGAAGTTCAGGCGCGCCTGGCGCCGGCTCGATCGCCGGGGCCGGAAGGCGTGGGCCTGAGCCGAGAGCGGGCCGAGGTTCGCGCTGCCGGCGGGGTCGTCTGGCGCCGCCGAGGCGACGGAGAGATCGAAGTGCTCCTTGTCCACCGTCCGCGCTACGGCGACTGGTCGTTCCCGAAGGGAAAGCTCGAGGCGGGCGAGACCGACGAGGACGCGGCTGTGCGCGAGGTGGAGGAGGAGACCGGCCTTCGGTGCGCGCTCGGGCCGGAGTTGCCCTCGACGGAGTACGTCGACTCGAAGCGGCGCTCCAAGACGGTGCGCTACTGGGCGATGGAGGCGAACGGCGAGGGTGCTGCGGACAACGAGGTGGACGAGCTTCGCTGGCTCTCCGTTCCCGACGCGGAGGACGAGCTCACCTATGACCGCGACCGCGAAGTCCTGCGCGCGCTCGGCGTGCAGTGATCCTTCTGATCCGGCATGCCTCCGCGGGCGACTCCAGTGCGTGGGTGGGTGACGATCGGCGGCGCCCGGTCGACCAGCGCGGCCGGCGCCAGGCCGACGAGCTCGTCGTGCTGCTCGAGCCGTATCCAGTCGACCGCATCCTGTCGAGCCCGGCGCTCCGTTGCGTGCAGACGCTCGAGCCGCTCGCTCGTGCGCGCGACCTGAAAATCGATGTCCGCGACGAGCTCTCGGAGGAACGGCAGCACGTCGACGGCGTCGCGCTGGTGCGATCCCTCGACGGGTCGCCGGCCGTCTCCTGCCACGGCGGTCTGAGCAACCTCGTGTGCGGCGAGAGCCAGAGGAAGGCCGCCGTGCTCGTCCTCGACGGTCAGACCGTCGTCGAGCGCCTGCGCGCGAAAGGACGTTAGGCCGAGCGGGCCGCGGTTTGCGCCTCGGCGAGGAGAGCGAGCGCCGCACCTTCGCGAAGACCGCGGCGGCCGACCTCGAGCCCCGAGTCGAGGCGACGCTGGATCTCGAGGAAGATCAGGGCGCCGGCGGTCATCGTCCTCGCACGGGCATCGTCGACGTCGTACTCCTTCGCAATCTTCTTCGACGACCTCCGGGAGAGGCGACGCACCGCGAGCAAGAGCGTCTCCTCGTCGAGCCGGCTGCCCACGACCTTCTTCAGCGCCCGCGCGGTGCCGCCGACCGCGAACGCCGCTGACGGGTAGGGCGGCTCGACGTCGGCGAATGCGTTCGCGACGATGTGCGTCGCGCGCGCGACGTCTTCGACGTCCGGTGGATCGGATCTGAACGCCCTGCGCATGAGGCGGAGCGATCCGAGGTTGACCGACTGAGCCCACTCGGGCGGCCCGCTGTCCGGGCCGACGGCGATCTGGGCCGAGCCTCCGCCCACGTCGCACACCGCGATCATCGCCGACCGGTCCTCGAGTGCGCTGACCGCCCCGTGCCAGGCGAGCTCGCTCTCCTCGTCCGGAGTCAGAACGTGCGTCGGCACACCGGTGGCGCTCGCGATCCCGGCGACGAGCTCCCTGCCGTTTGCGGCCTGTCTGCCCGGAGACGTGACGAGCACGTCGATGGATCCGGCGCCGAGCTTGCGGGCACGTCGAACGTGTGCCGCCGCGGCGTCTGCCGCCTCGGCGAGCTTCTTCGGCCCGATCCGCCCCGTCTGCTCGATCTCCTCGCCGAGCCCTAGCTGGACGCGATCCTCCCGGACGGAGACCAGGTCTCCTTTCACGAGCGCCGCAACGAGAAGGCGCACGGTATTTGCGCCCACGTCGACGATACCCACCCGCACGCCCGCGATTCTGCCCGCCGTGTCGGTCGGCGCTCGGTGTCGCAGGAAGCGTGGAAGCCGGGCGATCAGCGAGGCCGGTGAGTGGCGGCTCTCCGCCGCGCGCGGGCGCGAACGCCACGCATGAACACCTGCTGGGCCGGGCGGCCGCGGTCGCCCTTCTTCGGCCGGAGCTTCATCCAGCGACCGTCGGGGCTAAGTTCCCACGCCGACGCGTTGTCGGCGAGCATCACGTCGAATGCCCTGATGAGCTCGTGTTGGATCCGTCCGTCCTCGACGGGTGCGACCAGCTCGATGCGGTGGTCGAGGTTGCGCGGCATGAGGTCCGCGCTCCCCATCAGCACCGTGCGCTTGTCGCCGGCCTCGAAGATGAAGACCCGGCTGTGCTCGAGGAACCGGCCGAGAATGCTTCGAACCCGGATGCCCTCGCTCAGGCCTGGAACGCCCGGGCGCAGCGTGCAGATGCTGCGCGCGACGATGTCGATCTTGGCCCCCTCCTGCGAGGCGCGGTACAGCTCCTCGATGAGGTCCTCGTCGGTCAGGCTGTTCACCTTCAGGCGGATTCGTGCCTCGACGCCGTTGGCGGCCGCGTGCCGGACTTCGCGGATGCGCTGAATCAGCCCGTCGCGCAGGCCGAACGGCGCCACGAGCAGCTTGCGGAACGACTGAGGCTGCCCGAACCCCGTCAGGAAGTTGAAGAGGTCCGCGACGTCCGCTGCGATCTCTGGATCGGCGGTGAAGAGGCCGTAGTCCTCGTAGCGCGCGCGCGGTCATGATGTTGTAGTTCCCGGTGCCGAGGTGGACGTAGCGCCGGAGCTCGTCGCCTTCGCGGCGGACGACGAGCGTCGTCTTCGCGTGGATCTTGAGATTCGGGAAGCCGTAGACGACGTGGACGCCGGCCTGTTCGAGCGCACGCGACCAGCCGATGTTGCGATGCTCGTCGAAGCGGGCCTTGAGCTCGATGAGCGACACGCTCTGCTTGCCGCGCTCGGCAGCCTCGACGAGGGCGGGTACGACGGGCGAGTCCTCGCTCGTGCGGTAGAGGGTCGTCTTGAGTGCGACGACCGCCGGGTCCTTTGCCGCCGCCTTCAGGAACGCCTCGAAGGTCGCCGAGAAGGAGTCGAACGGATGGTGGACGAGGATGTCGCCCTTCTTGATCTCGGCGAACAGCTCGTCTGCGTCGGCCGCGAGCGAGAAGCGCGGATGGACGACGGGAAACCACGCCTCTTCCTTCAGGTCGGGGCGGTCGATCGAGACCAGCTCCTGAAGCTCGGCAAGATCGAGCAAGCCCTGGATGAGGTAGATCTGTTCTGCGCTCGCGCTGAGCCCGCGCTCGAGCCGCTCGAGCATCCGGCTCGAGACCGAGCCCGAGACCTCGACGCGCACGACGTCGCCGAACCGCCGCCGCCGGAGCTCGTCTTCGATCGCCTCGATGAGGTCGTCGGCCTCGTCCGACACCTCGAAGTCGGCGTCACGCGTGACGCGGAAGGTGCAGCATTCGACGATCTCCATCTCCGGGAAGAGTCGGGGAAGGAAGTGGCGGATCACACGCTCGAGCGGCAGGTAGAGGCCGCGCTCGCCAATCGGGAAGAAGCGCGGGCAGGAGCTCCGGGACCTTGACACGCGCGAAGCGCTCCTCGCCCGTCTCGGGAGCGCGGATGAAACAGCCGAGGCTCAGCGACAAGCGGCGAGATGTAGGGGAACGGCTGGCCGGGGCCGACCGCGAGCGGGGTGAGGATCGGGAAGATGTCGCGCTCGAAGCGGTGCTCGAGCTCTTCGAGCTCCTTGCTGTTGCAGTCTTCGACGTCTCCGACGATCACTCCGGCCTCGGCGAGCGCCGGGCGAAGATCTCGCTTCCAGAGCTTCGCCTGGGCAGCCGTCAGCCTCGAGCGTGACGGAGCGGATCTCGGCGAGCGTCTGTGGCGCGGTCCGTCCGTCCGGCGAACGGACGAGGAGCCCGGCCTCTTCCTGGCCCATCAGGCCGGCGACGCGGACCTGGAAGAACTCGTCCAGGTTCGAGGAAAAGTAGGCGCAAGCACGCGACCGCTCGAGTAAGGGGAGCGCTGGATCCGCCGCGCGGGCCAAGACCCGGGCGTCGTAGTCGAGCCAGGAGAGCTCCCGATTGAGCAGTCGCGCTTCGTCGGTTACGAAAGCCGCTTCAGCGCGAGCCACACTCCATATTCTCCCATGAGAAAGGGGAAATGGGTAACGGAGTTGTGACAATCCCTCGTTTGCGGCACGAATCTGCTTACGCGGCGAGGGGCTGCGGCTCGCGGCGCTCCAGCGCGTAGGGCGTCAGCGAGACCTTTCCCCGCGAGCGGAGGTGGTCGACGACCGCGGCCGGGTCCTTGTCGCACGGCAGCAGCGTCTTCCAGGAGCCGAGATGAGCCTCGCCGGTGGACGTCGCCGGTCGCGATCGCGGGCAATTCCTCGGCGGCGACCCACGCGAAGACCTCGTTCCGGTTGAAGAGCTCGTATCGGTGCAGCAGGCTCCCGAAGGCGTCGCGCTCGCGCCAGATGCGCCGCGTCGCACGGAGTGGCGTGAAGTCGGTCTCCGAATACGGGTGGGCGGCCACGAGCGCCGCCCCGTGGTCGCGGGCTGCCTCGAGCGCTGGGACGATCCCGGCGTCGATGCACAGGTGATGCTCGAGCCCGAGGGCGAGCGCGTGGGCCGACTGGTCGGGATCGTCCTGGTTGTCCGAGAGCTCGAGCCCGAGGATCACGAGCAGTCCGTAGTCCGAGAGCGCGCGCTCGGCCTCGGCGCGAACGGCGGACGCGTAGGCGGGCCACGTCCAGGCGTCGACCGCGCGCGGCGTCGGATCGTCGAGGCGGACTGTGTGGTCCGTGACGCAGAGGACGTCGAACCCATGCTCGCCGTAGAGGTCGACGAGCTCGGTGAGCGTGAGATAGCCGTCGCTCCAGGTCGTGTGGGCGTGCAGCTCGCAGAGAAGGAGGTCGTTCGGCATCGGACCCAGTGTTGCCTCCGCGGGCAGCAGCGGGGGAGCGATTCGGGCGCCATCGGGTTTCGAAGTGGTGACAGCCGGAGCCCCCGGCAGGGAAGATGTCGCCCTCATGCCCCGGATCTCGCTGGTGCCACAGAACCGAGAGTTCTTCCATCTGCTCTCGAACGCGTCCGCGAACGCGGTCGGGATCTCACGGCAGCTTGTCGGCCTGCTCGAGAGATTCCCGGCCAACGGCGACCGGTTGAGCGAGATCAAGGCGCTCGAGCACGAGGGCGACCGCCTGACGCGTGAGGTCGTCGACTTGCTCAACCGGACATTCGTCACGCCGTTCGACCGCGACGACATCTACAACCTCGCGACCGCGATCGACGACGTCTGCGACCACGTCGACGAGGCCGCCGGCGACATCGTCGGCTTCGGGGTCGTGCAGGTGCGGCCGAAGGCGACGGAGCAGGCGCAGGTGATCTCCGCGCAGCGCCGAGCAGCTCGACGAGGCCGTGAAGCTGCCTCGACGGGTTCAAGGATTCGAGCGACCAGCTGCGCGCACTGCGCGATCTCGAGGACGAGGGCGACCGGCTCAACCGCGAGGCGTCTCCGACCTCTTCGCGTCCGAGACGGACCCGATCGCGGTGATCCGGTGGAAGGACATCCACGAGCAGCTCGAGGAGGCCGTGGACGCGTGCGAGAACGCGGCCGACGTGCTCGAGGCGATTCTCGTCAAGAACCGATAGCGCCGGGTTCAGCTGTGGACGATGTCCTCCTCGTCACGGTGATCGTCGTCGCGCTCGCCTTCGACTTCACGAACGGCTTCCACGACACGGCGAACGCTGTCGCGACATCGGTCTCGACGCGTGCGCTGCCGCCGCGGATCGCGGTCCTGATCGCGTCCGTCGCAAACCTCGCGGGTGCGTTCGTGACGACCGCGGTCGCGAAGACGATCGGTCAGGACATCGTCTCCACCGAGCTCGATCGACCGACGAAGACGATCCTCGCGGCGCCTGTTGGGGGCGATCGCCTGGAACCTGCTCACGTGGTGGCTCGGACTGCCGTCGAGCTCGTCGCACGCGCTGATCGGCGGTCTGGTCGGCGCGGCGCTCGCCCAGGCCGGCTCGGACGGCGTGCTCTGGCACGGGCTCGCGCACGACGTCGTCGATCCCCGCGATCATCGCGCCCGTCATCGCGTTCACGGCCGCGTTCGCTCCTACTCGTCGCGATCTACTGAGTCCTCCGACGCATCACGCGCGGGATCGCGAACCGCGGCTTCAGGGCTCGGGCAGCTCGTGTCCGGGACGTTCATGGCGTTCACGCACGGCGCGAACGACGCGCAGAAGACGATGGGCGTGATCGCGCTCGCCCTCTTCGCGAACGGCACATCGACGGAGTTCGAGATCCCGACCTGGGTCAAGGTCTCGGCCGGGCTCTCGATCGCGCTCGGGACGTACATCGGCGGCTGGCGGATCATGCGGACGCTCGGCCAGCGCGTCGTACAAGATGGAGCCCGAGAGCGGCTTCGCCGCACAGGCGACCGCCGGCGTGACGATCTGGGCGGCGACCCGCTACGGGTATCCGCTCTCGACGACGCACGTGATCTCGGGCGCGCGTGCTCGGGGCCGGCGCGACGCAGCGGCTCTCGGCCGTCCGCTGGGGGGTCGCCGGCAACATCGTCGTCGCGTGGGTCGTGACGATCCCGGCAGCCGCGCTCGTCGCGGCGCTCTTCTACTGGCCGGTGCAGGCCATCTTTTGAGCCACCGAGGTGACCCGTCGGGACGTGGCGGGTTTCTCCGCCCTCCTCGGCGGGAGACCATCCCTCCATGAACATCCTCTGGATCATCCTCATCGTCGTCCTCATCCTCGCGTTGCTCGGCTTCTTCTCGCGCGGCCGCTGGTAGCACGACGCTCTAGGACCTGACGCCGCCTGACAATGGGCCGCCCGGCACTTGCCGGACCGTGCCCGCGCGGACGATCATGGTGGCGTGGGACCCGCGGACGTCGTCTCGCTGCTCGAGGAGGGTGACCTCGCCCACCGGGTACCTCGCCTCGGCGGAATGGCCCGTGCCAACGGCGTCGTGATCGTGAGCGAGCGCTTCTGGGCGTTCGCGGATGTCGACGGAAACGTGCGTGAGGGCGACATGCCCGCCACGCCGCGGGCGCTCCGCTCGGTTCCTCTCGCACGGGGTCTCGCCCGGCTCGCCGCGTCGATGTCTCCGCTCTTCCGTGGACGCGGTGTCGCACGCAGACGCGAGCGCCTGTTCCTGGCGGCGGCGCTCGTCGCGCCGCTCGCGCTCGTCTTCGCTCCGCACTGGGTCGGGTTTGCCGCCGGCGCGGTCACGACCGGCGCGCTGCTCGCCTGGCTCCTCCGCGGCCGGACGCTCTACCTTCACGGCGCGGAGCATCGCGCGATCGAGGCGCTCGAGACGCGCAGGCTGCGCGACACGTGGAACGGCGTCGCGAGACCGTCGCGGTTCTCGCTGCGCTGCGGGACGAACTTCACGGCGCTGCTCCTGCCGGTCGCCGTCGTGAGCGGCCGCCTCTGGCCGCTTCCCGCGACCGCGCTGACTCCGCTCGTCGTGTCGGTCCTGTCGCTCGCGCTCTCGATGGAGCTCTGGCAGATCGTCCAGGGCTCGCAGCGAGTCGCTCGCGTCGCGCTCCTCCCGGGACTCGGCCTCCAGCGTCTGACGACGCGCGAGCCGCGACTCGACGAGACGCGCGTCGCGCTCACCGCGCTCGCCGCGGTGCTCCGAAGGGAGCTCGCGCACGACGGGTAACGTGCGGGGGTGGATCCCTCGCACGACAACAGCATCGAAGCGCAAGGCCTCGTCCGCGAGTTCAAGAAGGGACCGCGCGCCGTCGACGGCATCGACCTGCGCGTCGAGCCCGGTGAGATCTACGGGTTCCTCGGGCCCAACGGTGCGGGCAAGTCGACGACGGTCCACATGCTCACGACGCTCCTGCCGCCCACTGCCGGGACGGCCCGCGTGGCCGGCTTCGACGTCGAGAAGGAAGGGCCGAACGTGCGGAAGGCGATCGGCGCCGCGCTCCAGGAAGCCGCCCTCGACCCGTTCCTCACGGGCCGCGAGCACCTCAAGCTGCAGACCGCGATGCACGGCATCACGGGTGAGGAGCGCCGACGGCGCAGCGACGAGCTCCTCGCGCGCGTCGGCCTGACGCAGGCGGCCGACCGCAAGGTGAAGGGCTACTCCGGCGGGATGAAGCGACGTCTCGACCTCGCGCTCGCTCTCGTCCACCGGCCGCGGATCCTCTTCCTCGACGAGCCGACCACCGGGCTCGACCCGCAGAGCCGGAGCGCGCTCTGGGTCGAGGTCGGGCGACTGGCGAAGGAGGAGGGCGTGACGGTCTTCCTCACGACGCAGTACCTGGAAGAGGCCGACGTCCTCGCCGACCGTGTCGGGATCATCGACCAGGGCACGATCGTCGCCGAGGGCACGCCGCTCCAGCTCAAGGCGGAAATCGCGCGCTCCACGGTCGAGGTCGTGCCGGTGAACCCGGACGAGCGCAGCGCCGTGCTCGCGGTGCTCGAGCGCTTCGGCGACCAGACGACGGGTTTCGATCCCAGCAGCGTTGCGGTTCAGCTCGAGTCCACCGAAGGCGACCTCGCCGAGATCGTGCGCGCGCTCGATGCCGCAGGCGTCCACATCTCCCACCTCCAGATTCATGACCCAACCCTCGACGACGTCTTCCTCGCGAAGACGGGCCGGCACCTCGAGGGTGCCGGGGAGGACGAGGAGCAGGAGCCCGAGCAGGCGCGCGAGCCTGCGTCCGTGTGACGAGCGTCGTTCTGCCTCAGGTCGCGACGCTCAGCAGGCGCGCGGTGATTCGCACCGCCCGCCAGCCCGCGAACGTCATCTTCCCGCTCATCTTCCCGATGCTGCTGCTGGCGGTGAATGCAGGCGGGCTCGCGGCTGCGACAAACCTTCCGGGTTTTCCGACGGACTCGTTCCTCGCCTTCGCGCTCGCCGTGCCGTTCATCCAGGGAGCGCTGCTCGCGACGATCAATGCGAACGTCGAGTTCGCCCGTGACATCCAGACGGGCTTCCTCAACCGGCTCGCGCTCACTCCCGTGCGGGGCCTCGTCCTGCTCTTCGGCCAGCTCGGCGGGCTGATCACGATCGCCCTCGTCCAGGCGGTCTTCTACCTCGCCGTCGGGATCGCCTTCGGCGTGCGGCTGGAGAGCGGCGTCGCCGGTGGCTTCATGCTGATCCTGCTGGAGACGGTGATCGCGCTCGCGTTCGCGTCGCTCGGCAGCTGGGCGGCGCTGCGCACCGGCTCGACCGAGGCGGTGCAGGGCCTCTTCCCGGTCTTCTTCGTCTTCCTGTTCCTGTCGTCGATGAACATGCCGCGGAATCTCATCGAGGCGGACTGGTTTCGGTGGGTCGCGACGATCAACCCCGTCTCGTACCTCGTCGAGGCGGTGCGGTCGCTCGTCATCGAGGGCTGGAACTGGGAAGCGCTGGGGCTCGGCTTCGCCGTCGCCGGCGCGATGAGCATCGTCGGCTTCGCGCTCGCTGCGCATGCACTCTGGAACCGACTGGAGCGGACATGAACGACACGCTCGCAGTCGCACGAGCCGTGTCGTGGCGTGTGCTCCACACGTTCTTCACGAACAAGGCGTTCCTCCTGCCGTCGCTCGCGTTCCCGCTCTTCTTCTTCACGGCGTTCGTCGGCGGCCTCTCGGGCATCCGCCACTTGCCGGGCTTCGACTTTCCGAGCGGCTACACCGCGTTCCAGTTCGTCTTCGTGCTGCTCCAGTCCGCCGCGTTCGCGGGCGTCTTCACGGGCTTCGGAATCGCGCGCGACTTCGAGAGCGGCTTCATGCGCCGGCTGATGCTCGCTGCGCCGAATCGCAGGGGCATTCTGCTCGGGTACGCGTTCTCGGCGCTCGTGCGGTGGCTGACGGTCGCTGCGGTCGTGACGGTCGTCGCGCTGCTCGCCCGCATGGAGGTCGGCGGGAGCGGGGTCGATCTGTTCGCGCTCTACACGCTTGCGCTGCTGCTCAACTTCGCGAGCACGCTCTGGGCTATGGGCGTGGCGATGCGCCTGCGCACTCAGCAGGCGGCGCCCGTGATGCAGATGCCGGTGTTCTTGATCCTCTTCTTTGCTCCCGTCTACGTCCCGTTGAGCCTGCTGAACGGATGGATCCACGGCGTCGCGTCGGTCAACCCGATCACGCCGCTGCTCGAGTCCGGCCGCGGGCTCATCTCCGGCGAGCCGGAGCTCACGCTCGTGGCTTTCACGATCGCAACCGGGCTGGTCATCGGCTTCAGCGTGTGGGCCATGCGGGGCCTTCGGAGCGCCGAAGCCTCCGGCAGCTAGGGCCTTGGCCATAATTCGCTCCTCATGGAGCACGAGTCCTGGCCCACACCCCAGTCCGGCCGCGAGCCATTGCCGCGCGTCGAGGATCTCCCGGTCTCCGAGGAGGGATACGAGCAGGAGAGCGTCAGGGCAGCCTTCGACTCGTTCTACCGCCACGCCGCCCAGCTCGACGCCGCGCTGCGGACGCTCGAGGCGGTCGATTCGTTCCACCGCCAGGCTGCGGCGCTCCGTTCCGACCTGCGTGCGCTGCGAGCCGGAGGGTGGACGCAGCAGTCGTGGCAGTCGCCCCCGAGCTACGGCTACGACGTCCGCTCGACGCGCGAGGGAGTTTCGCCGGCGGTCTGGCGCGTCGGGGGCGAGGTGCTCTTTCTCATCGCCGTCGCAGTCGCGCTCGGCGTGGCCCAGCTGTCCTGGTGGGTCGTGCTCCTCGTCATGGCCGGCGCCTTCGCGATCGTGTGCATCATCGAGTGGCTCGCCGCTCGCGAGCAGTACTCGTTCGCGCGACCGGCGGACGTTGCGGCGCCGGTGCATCCGGTCGTCGAGGCGGCGCGCGTCGAGGACACGGAGGAGGACGCCTTCGGCTGGACCGCGTTCGAGGAGGCGCAGGAGCCCTCCGACGCGATGACCATCATCGGCGCGCCGCCGCCGCAGGAGCCGGCGGCGGAGGCTGAACCCGAGGCGGAGGCTGAGCCGGAGGTCGAAGTCGAGCCGGTCGCCGAGCACGCACCGCCCGAGCCGGAACCGGAGCCGGTCGAGGAGCCCGAGCTGCTGCCCGCCGCCGAGGCGGACGAGGAGCCGGTCGAGGCCCGCCGCCGCTGGTGGCATCGCGGCGGCAAGGACGAGGACGACGTCATCGCCGAGCCCGAGCCGCCCCGGCACGTCCGCGTGCTGCCGGCGGACGAGACCGCCTCCGCGGACCCATGGGAGCAGGGCTTCGACGCGGCCGAACAAGGGCCCGAGGAGCCCCTGGACCAGGCAGACGAGCCGGACGAGGACACGGAGGAGCCGCTCCTCCTCGAGGAGCCGGAGCGCCGGAGGTTCCGCCGCCGATAAACGCTTGCGTTTCGACGGACTGCTGCCGATAAGAGCCGCATGCCGAGACGCCCGATCGGCCAGATCCTGGTCGAGAAGAACGAGATCTCCGAGCCGGATCTCGAAGCTGCGCTGGCCGAACAGGAGCGCACCGGCAGGCGGCTGGGTGAGATCCTGATCGAATCCGGGCGCATCAGCTGGCTCGCACTGGCACGCGCGATCGCCGAGCAGGTGCTCGACATCCAGGCGCCGCCGCTCGAGCACGCGCCGCCGCCCGAGCCGGTTCGTCCGGCAGGGCCGCCGGCTCCCGATCCGATCGACCTCGTGCGCGCGATGGTCGAGCACGTGGCGAACACGACTCCTCCCGCCGATCCGCCCGCTCCCGCCCCACCGCCCGTCGCGCCGGTTCCGCCGATTCCGGCAGCGCCGCCGTCGGAACCAGACCAGTCACTTGCACGCCTGCTCGCCGAGCAGGTCGCGAATCTCGGCAGCACACCAACTCCCGCCCCCGTGCCGCCTGCAGAGTCGCCCACGCCTTCGCCCGTGCCTTCGCCCGCGCCTTCGCCGGCGACGGTCGTCGGCAGCACGCAGCACGACGCAGAGCAGCGTCTTCAGAGCGTGGAGGCACTCCTCCGCGAGCGTCAGCGCGCGTTCATCGAGCTCGTGACGACGACCGAGACGCTGCGGATGAAGGTGACGCGGCTCGAGGAGATCCTCGAGGAACGGGACCGCGAGCTCGCGCGGCTCCGCCTCCAGCACGCAAGTTGACGGCGCGTCAGCTCTTCGACTGAACCGCGTCCGAGCGGCCGAGCGACTTGCCGTTTCGGTCGAGCGCCTCGACCGCGAAGTACTTCGCGTCGCTCTGGACGGTCATCCCGGTCTCGAACCCCTCCTTCGGCCAGGCTTCGATCCGCTGGAGCTGGTCCAGGCGAATGTGG
>CAVYYY010000010.1:0-10166 GCA_963772855.1 uncultured Actinomycetes bacterium
CGTGCTCGAGCTCGACGGCGGCCGGTCCCTGTACTTCAAAGGGCCGTGGCACGAGTGGCGGCGCGAGAAGGCCGAGCGGGCGGCGCACCACGCGAAGACCGCTGCGCGCGTCCAGGACGACATCGAGCGGCTCGAGCGCTTCGTCGAACGGTTCCGCTACAAGAAGTCGAAGGCCAAACAGGCGCAGGCGAAGCTGACGCAGATCGGACGACTCCAGAAAGAGCGATCGAAGGCGCAGGGCGAGGTCGACCGTCTGACGACGAAGCGGCGCACGCTCGGCTTCGAGTTCCTCAAGCCGCCCCGGAGCGGACGCACCGTGCTCGAGGCGAACGACCTGACCCTCGCGATCGGCGAGCGGCAGCTCGTCGACGACGCGGTGTTCGCGATCGAGCGCGGCGAGCATGTCGCGCTCGTCGGCCCGAACGGGTCCGGGAAGACGACGCTGCTCGAGACGGTGCTCGGGAACCGCGAAGCGGCGGGTGGGTCCGCCCGTCTGGGCCACGGTGTCGAGGCCGCGTACTTCTCCCAGCAGGAGATCGAGCTCGACGACCGCGGCAGCGTCCTGCAGTGCGTCCAGACGATGACCGGCCTGCAACGGCCGGACGCGCAAAACCTCCTGGGTCGATTCCTGTTCTCCGGCTGGGCGGAGCACGAGAAGCCGGTGTCGGTGCTGTCGGGCGGCGAACGGCGCCGGCTGGCGCTCGCGGTCGTCGTCGCGTCCGGTGCGAACTTCCTCGTCGTCGACGAGCCGACGAACCACCTCGACCTCGAGAGCCGCGAGGCGCTCGAAGCCGCGCTCGAGGCCTTCCCGGGCACGATCCTCCTCGTGTCACACGACCGTGCTCTGCTCGACGCGGTCGCCGAGCGGACGCTCGCGATCGAGGACAAGCACCTCAATTCCTACGACGGCGGCTGGGCCGAGTACATGCGCCGCCGCGACGAACGCAACGTGCCGACGGCCGTGACGGTAGACGCGCCGAAGGCGAAGCCGGCGAAGGCGCTCAGGCCCGTGAAGAAGGCGCCGAAGGGCCCGACCGAGCTCGAGCGGCTGGAAACGCAGATCGCGGAGCGCGAGACCGCCGTCGCCGAGCTCGAGCGGCAGCTGTCGGACGACTGGACCGACGTCGACAGGCTGTCGGCCCACCGCCGGGCGCGCGAGGAACTGCAGGCGTTGCTGCAACGATGGGAGGCATTGTTCGAGGAGGCCCAGACATGAGCGACGCCCCCGCACCGCAGATGCCGGAGGCGCCGGGCCGGTGGACCGGTTGGGGCGAGGTCATCAAGCGCCTCATCATCGGAACCGTCCTGGCCGCGATCGCCGTCGGGCTGCTCGGCGCGATCATCGGCTGGATCTCCGGTAAGAGCGTGTCCTCGATGATGGCGGCCACGTACTACATCGTCGGCAGCATCCTGTTCCTCATCGGGATGTTCCCCTCGGGTGGGTTCTCGATGATCCGGGGGACGATGTCGAGGCGGCGACCGACGGGCTCGCGGCAGGAGCCGGTCTTTCTCCTTGGGCTGGTGTTGATCGCGATCGGAGTCGTGATCGACGTCTCGAGTTTCTAGGCGTTGTCGGCGAACGTCGCGATGAGCGCCTCGGCGACGACCTTGAGCGGACGTCCCGAGATCTGGCTCGCCTTGCGCAGGCGCGCGAACGCATCCTCCTCGCTGAGCCCTTCCTTCTGCATCAGCAATCCCTTCGCGCGCTCGATCGCCTTGCGCGCCGCGAGCGCCTCGGTGAGCGATTCGGCCTCTTCCCGCAGCGCAGTGAGCTCCTCGTGGCGGGCGCGCGCCGTGCGGATCGCCGGGAGCAGGTCTTGCTCCCGGAACGGCTTGACGAGATAGCCGAACACCCCGGCCTCGGCGGCACGCTGCACGAGCTCGTCCTGGCCGTAGGCCGTGAGCATCACGATCGGGATCGGGCGCTCCTCCAGGATCCGGCGCGCGGCCTCGATCCCGTCGAGCTTCGGCATCTTCACGTCCAGCACGGCCACGTCCGGCTGCTCCGAGCGGGCGAGCCGCACGGCCTCCTCGCCGTCTCGTGCCTCTGCGCAGACTTCGAAGCCGGCGCGTTCGAGGAGCGCCCGCAGATCGAGGCGGATGATCGTCTCGTCCTCGGCGACGAGGATGCGCACGGGCGAAGTCTGGCCGAAACCGCTCGCCCGAGGGATCGTGTGGGGGCGGCCGGAGGGCGATGGTGAAGCCAGGACAACTCGGCCATGTCCGAACCCACTGCGCACAAGCCTCTCGTTCTCCGTGTGGAGATCTCGTCGGAGCAGGCGGCATCGCTCAGACCGTTCCTAGCAACGGCGAGCGAGGTCGGGCTCCCCGACACCTCTGAAGAGGTCGTCGACGGCCGCGTCATCGAGCTACGCCGCCGCGAGAGTGACCTCGAGCAGCGCGAGGCGGAGTTCGAGGCCGACGTCCAGTTCCGCGAAGACCGCATCGAGCGCTGGCGCACGGAGCTCGAGGAGCTCGAGCGCACGCTCGAGCGTCGCGAGCGCGACCTGGTGACCTACGTCGACCAGCTTCAGGGCGTCATGGCCGCCCCCGAGGAAGCCTGGTGGTCGCGCCCCGTCGGCGGCGACGGCGGCGTCTGAGTCGACACAGATTCGGCACGGCGACGCGTGCGGTAGGGGTCAGACCCAGCCCTACCCAGGAAACACCACTTCCGCCCGCATGCCGCCGTCGTTGCGGAGATCCAGCCTTCCCTGAAGCTCGTCCCGGACGAGCGCACGTACGATCGAGAGCCCCGTGCCCGCAACCTCGCCGGCGCCCTCGATGCCCGCCCCGTCGTCGGCGATCGCGAGCACGACCTCCCCGTTCCGCCGCGCGAGCTCGATCGACACCGACTCGCCCCCGTGCTCAAGAGCGTTCTGCAACAACTCGCTGAACACGAGCGCCAGCGCCGTCGCACGGTTGCCGGCCAACGACACCGACTCCAGGGACGCGCGCACCTCCTTGCCCGCCGCCAGCCCCTGGACGAGCATCGCCCGTAACCGGTCAAGAAGGTCACGGAGCTCCACGACCTCGTCACGCTGCTCCGTCAGTACCTCGTGCACCGCGGCAATCGCCAGGATCCGGTTGACGGAATCCTCCAGCGCCTTGCGCGGATCCGTGTCGGCCGACGCCGCCTGCAGCCGCAGCAGCGACGCGACCGTCTGCAGGTTGTTCTTCACCCGATGGTGGATCTCTTGCGCCAGGACGCCGCGCATCACAGCGCGCCCGTGCTCCAGCGCCACCGCCGCATGGTGGGCGATGGACGCCAACAGGGATCGATCCTCCGCCGTGAACGGCGTGTCGCGATCGCACACGAGCTCCCCGATCTGCCGCCGCTTCCATCGCAGGGGGAGCCGGACGTTGTACCCGCCCGGCCGGCCTTCGGGCCACGCAATGTTCCCGTCCTCCAGGACGAGCGCCGCGCCGGTTGCGCCGACGGCCTCCATCGTGGTCTTCACGATCGCCTCGAGGGACTCCTCGAGGTAGAGCGACTCCGACACCGCCTCAGAGATCCGCGCCAGCGCCTCGAGCTCGGCCACCCGCCGCTGCGCGTCCGCATAGAGCTGCGCGTGCTGAATCGTCTGCGCGACCTGGTCGGCAATCGCCACGAGCAGCTCGATCTCGTCGCGCGTGAACTCGCGCGGCTCGAGCGTGCGGACGTTCAGAGCCCCCGCCAGCTTCTCGCGCGCGAGGATGGGCACGGCGAGGATCGACTCGTACTGGTCCTCGGGAAGATTCGAGAAGAGCTTGAACCGTGGATCGAGGTGCGCCTGCGAGGGGATCATCACCGGCGCGCGATCCGCTGCCGCGACACCCGTGATCCCCTCCCCGGGACGCATGCGCGGCCGCCGGGTCATCTCCTCGACGCTCGTCCCGTGGGTGGCCCGCAGGACGAGCTCGTCCGCCCGCCCGTCGTAGAGGTAGACGAAGCACGCCTCGGTCCCGAGCGCCTCCGCGACCTTTCGCGCCACGAGCGCGAGCACCTCCTCGAGGTCGAGCGTCGAGTTCACCGCGGCGATCGTCTCGGTGAGAAGGCGCAGGTGCCGCTCTCGAACGTCCACTCCACTTCGTAGGCTAACGCCGTGGATCGCTACGACTGGCTGGTCTTCCTGCACATCACCGGCGCGTTCCTCCTGATCAGCGGCGCCGTGTTCGCCGCGATCTTCAGCGTCGCCGCGATGCGCCGCGAGCGCCCGAGCGAGATCGCGACGCTGCTCGGGCTGACGAGGTGGGCCGTCGCCTCCATCGGCCTCGGGATGTGGGTCACCCTCGGCTTCGGCCTGTGGCTCGTGCACCACGTCGGCTACGACTGGGGCGACGCGTGGATCATCGGCGCCCTCGTCCTCTGGGCCGTCGCAGGTGCCCTGGGCGGGCGCGGCGGCCAGTACCAGCGCGACGCCCGGAAGCTCGCGGAGCGCCTCGCCGGAGAGGGAGACGCACCGAGCACGGAGCTCCACGCGAAGCTACGCGAGCCGGTCGGCCTCGCCCTGACCTGGGGAAGCGGGATCGCGGCGATCGCGATCCTCGCCCTGATGATCTGGAAGCCGGGCGCCTGATGCTCGCGCTCGTCCGTCCGGACAGCTGGAACCTCCCGCTCTTCCTGCACGTCCTCGGCGCAATGACGCTCGTCGGGGCGGTCGCCGCCGCCGCGCTCGCGTCGAGCAAGGCGGTCGACTCCGTTCTCTTCCGCCGGGTCACCTTCTGGACGCTCGCCACCGTCGTGCTTCCGGCGTGGGTGCTGATGCGCTTCGCCGGACAATGGATCGACTCGAAGGAGAATCTCCCGGACGACCCGGCATGGATCGGGATCGGCTTCATCGTCGGCGACGCAGGCCTGGTCGTCCTCCTGGCCACCACGATCGTCGGTTGGATGGCGACACGCAAGGAGGGGCGCCGCTGGGCCCCGAAGACGGTGACTGTCCTCTCCACGCTCTACCTCATCGCCCTGCTCGTCGCCATGTGGGCGATGTCCGCGAAGCCGGACTAATGACGATCCTCCCCCTAACAGAACCCTTACGCCGGGAAGGTTTTTCCCTTGCAGACGGGGAATAGGGTCCGAACATGTCGGCTCTCCCACTGAACCTCGTCGACACCGCGGGCTTTCTCGTCGCCGACAACCGCGGCCGGGTGATCGGCAAGGTCGAGTGCCCGATGTACGGCACGCTCCCGGACGTCCCGGACGCGCTCGCCGTCAAGAGCGGATTCCTCTCGCGGCACCGGAAGCTCGTCCCGGCGGACACCATCGCCGAGGTCGACCGGAGCTCCGAGATCGTCGCGCTGCGCGTCGCGCGCGAGACGATTCGCCGCTTCCTCTAGGACTGACAGTCCCTCCAACGACCGCGAGCTGCGCAAGAGTGCAGCAGCTCGCAGTCGGCCGTCAGTTGGATCTCGCCGGCCGCAGAGCACAGCGAGACCGGCGCACATTGTCTCGTTTTCCGAGGCGTCCGACAAGCCCTACCGGCTCAGAGGACGGAGAGGTACTTGTCCAGCTCCCACTGGGAGACCTGGACTCGGTACTCGTCCCACTCGCCCCGCTTGAGCTCGATGTAGCGCTCGAAGATGTGCGGGCCGAGGGCCTTGCGGGCCAGGTCCGACGTCGAGAGCTCGTCGATCGCCTCGCCGAGCGTCTCCGGCAGCGCGACGATGCCGCGGTCGCGACGCTCCTCCTGCGTCAGGTGGTAGAGGTTCGTCTCCATCGGAGCCGGGAGCTCGTAGCCACGCTCGATCCCCTCGAGGCCGGCGTGGAGCAGGGAGGCGAACGTGAGGTACGGGTTGCATGCCGGGTCCGGACAGCGGATCTCTGCACGCGTCGCCTGCTCGGCGCCGGGCTTGTAGAGCGGGATGCGGATGAGCGCTGACCTGTTCCGGCGAGACCACGCTACGTAGACCGGCGCCTCGTAGCCGGGCACGAGCCGCTTGTACGAGTTCACCCATTGCGCGAACACGGCGCAGATCTCTCGCGCGTGTCGGAGCTGTCCCGCGATGAAGGCCTTGCCCGTGTCGGACAGGTGCCACTCGTCGTCGCTGTCGAAGAAGGCGTTGCGGCCGTCCTTGAAGAGGGACTGGTGCGTGTGCATCCCCGAACCGTTCTCACCGAAGATCGGCTTGGGCATGAAGCTCGCGTGGTAGCCGGCCTTCTTTGCGATCTCCTTGACGATCAGCCGGTAGGTCATCGTGTGGTCGGCCATTCCGAGAGCGTCCGAGAAGCGCATGTCGATCTCGTGCTGCGAGGGGCCGACCTCGTGGTGGACGTACTCGATCGGGATGCCCATCGACTCGAGCGCGCGCACGGTCTCCTGGCGTAGCTCGCTCGCGGCGTCGAGAGTCGTCATCGCGAAGTACCCGCCCTCGTCGAGCGTCTCCGTCGCCTTGTCGTCCTCGAAGAGGAAGTACTCGAGCTCGGGGCCGACGTTGAACGTGTCGAAGCCGAGCGACGACATCCGCTCGAGCGCCCGGCGCAGGACGTAGCGGGGATCGCCGTCGTAGGGACGGCCGTCGGGCGTGACGATGTCGCAGATCATCCGCGCGACCTTCGTCTCGCCCTCTTTCCACGGCATGAGCTGGAAGGTGTTCGGGTCCGGAATGGCGATCATGTCCGACTCCTCGATCGCGTTGAACCCGGTGATCGACGAGCCGTCGAAGCCCATTCCGTCGTCGAGTGCGTCGGCGATCTCGCTCGGCGTGACCGCGAAGCTCTTCAGGTGGCCCTCGATGTCGGTGAACCACAGGAGGACGAACTCCACGCCTTCCTGCTCGATCCGCCCGCGGACATGCCGCCGGGACTCCTGATCCGAGGTCGCTCTACCTTCTGCCTCGACCTGCGCCATGCCTGATCCTCCTCTTGAACGCGAAAAAAGCCCCAGGCGCGGCCGTCGCGCCCGAGGCTCCGTTGCCTCCACGGCGAAAGCAGTCTATACGGTGAGTTTGTGCGCCTATTGATCACGGGCGGCGCCGGCTTCATCGGCTCCCACTTCGTCAAGCGGATGGTCGCGGCCGGCGCAGACGTCGTCGTGCTCGACAAGTTCACGTATGCCGGCAACCCCGCCAACCTGCCCGACGGCGTCGACTGCCGGCGCGGCGACATCGCCGTGCGTGAGGACGTGCTCGACGTCGGCCCGGTGGAGGCGATCGTCAACTTTGCGGCCGAGACGCACGTCGACCGCTCGATCCTCGGACCGGAGGAGTTCGTGCGAACGGACGTCCTCGGCACCCTGGTGCTCCTGCAGGTCGCAGAGTTGCTCGGCGCCCGCCTCGTGCAGGTGTCGACCGACGAGGTGTACGGCGACGTCGAGGCGGGGTCGTCGTCGCGAGAGGGCGACCCGCCCAGGCCTTCGAGCCCTTACAGCGCGTCGAAGGCGGGCGGGGACCTCCAGGTGCTTGCTGCGGTGCGCACCTTCGGCGTGAACGCGTCGATCACCCGCGGCTCGAACACGTATGGGCCGAATCAATACCCGGAGAAGATCTTGCCGCTCTTCGTGACCAACGCGCTCGACGGCGCACCGCTGCCGCTCTACGGGGACGGCCGGCAAGTGCGCGACTGGCTCCACGTCGAGGATCACTGCGCCGCAATCGAGCTCGTCCTCCGCGACGGGAAGCCGGGCGAGGTCTACAACGTCGGCGCGAACGAGGAGCACGAGAACGTCGAGCTCACCGACCTCATCGTCTCGCACCTCGGCGTCGACCCGTCGCTGATCCGCCACGTCGAGGATCGCGCAGGACACGACCGGCGTTACTCGCTCGACACGGCCAAGCTGCGCGCGCTCGGTTGGACGCCGAGCCACGTCTGGGAGGACGGGATCCGCGGCACGATCGACTGGTACCGCACGAACCGAGAGTGGTGGGAGCCGATCAAGACGTCGGGCGGCTTCCAGGAGTACTACGACCGCCAGTACACGTCGCGCCTGAGCGGCTAGTCCTTCCGGCAGTCCTTTTCGGCCTGATGGCGCAGGCGGTCGATCTCCTTGCGACGGCCCTGGATCGACTCGGAGCGGTCGAGGAGCGCGACGACCCCGGTGCAGCTGCCGGTCGCAAAACGGGCGAGAGCAAGGTTGTAGTCGGCGTATGCCTCGTCGAGCGAGCGCGTGCCCGTCAGTTTCCGGACCGCCTGCTCGAGCAGCGGCAACGCTCCATCGAAATCGCGCCCGCGCAGCTTCGCGAAGCCGGCGTTGTTGAGCTCTGTCCCGCTGGGCCCGCTCGGCTCGCTCGGTTGAGCCGTTGTGACCGTCCTCGGCTTCGAGGCGGTGGTGACGGTCACGGCGCGCTCGACGGTCGTCGTTCGAGCGTGACCGTCGTCGCGGGTGACGAAGAAGGCGAGCAGCCCGCCCGCGATCGCTCCGACCGCGAGCAGGGCGGCCGCGAGAACCCATCCCGCGCTGCTGCGCTCCGGCGGCGGGGCTGGAAGCGCCACCGTCGCACGAGTCTCGTCGTCCGCGAGCGCCGCGCGTAGAGCCGAGAGGAAGTCGGCCGCGCTGCCGAAGCGATCCGCCGGCGACTTCGCCAGCGCGCGGTGGAACACCGGGTCGAGCGAGAGCGGCAGCGCGCTCCGCTCGCTGATCGCAGGGATCGGTGCGTGCACGTGGGCGGCCGCCTCGGCGGTCGGGCTGTCGGCCTCGAAGGGCCGGCTTCCGGTCAGGAGCTCCCACGCAACGATTCCAAGCGCATAGAGGTCGCTCGCCGGCACGGCCGGGTCGCCCTGTGCCCGTTCCGGCGAGAGATACCCCGCGGTGCCGAGGATCGTTCCCGTCGCGGTGAGCGACTCCATGCCGGCCGCGCTCGCGATCCCGAAGTCGGCGACGTGGACGTGACCTTCCTGGTCGAGCATGAGGTTCGCGGGCTTCACGTCTCTGTGCACGACGCCTTTGCGGTGGGCCGCGTCCAGCGCGCACGCGGCCTCCTCGAGCCACGAGACGACGCGCTCCGGCGGTTGCGCACCTTCGGCACGCAGCGCGTCGTCGAGCGAGCCACCGCTCAGGTACTCCATGACGATGTAGGGACGCTCGGCGTGCTCGCCCACGTCGAAGATCGTCACCGTGTTCGGCTCGCCCGAGAGGCGCGCGGCGGCCAGGGCCTCACGCGTGAAGCGGGCGCGCAGCGGCTCGTCCTCCGCGAAGCGCTCGGCGAGCACCTTGATCGCGACCGTCCGACCGAGGGTGGAATCGGTCGCGCGGTAGATCTCACCCATGCCGCCGCGGGCGATCCGCTCGGGGCGCCGGTAGCGAGGCGGGAGGATGTCGGTTGCTGCAGCCACAGTCCGTGCAGGGAACACGATTGCCGCAAGGAGGCCGACGCAAACGACGAGGTCATGGTTCCGTAAAGAAAGACGGCTGCACACGGGGCCCTTTGCTAGCCTCGTGCGCGTCATCGCCGGGCCCGCTCGATGCGTCGAATACCTCTCCTCGTCTTCCTCGTCCTGCTCGTCGCGGGTACCGCGACGGCGTCCGCCCGGACCGATACGCCCGTTGCGCCGGGCGGTGCGACCTTCGTCATCACCGGGCACGGCTGGGGCCACGGCGTCGGCCTGAGCCAGTACGGCGCGTACGGCTACGCACAGAAGGGCTGGACGTTCGACCGCATCGTCCTCCACTACTTCACCGGCACGGAGCTCGGCGATGCACCGCTCTCGCGCGTGCGCGTCCTGCTGTCGAGCGGGACGAAGTCACTGAAGATCGGCTCCGCCGCGGCCTTCCGTGTGCGCGACGCGACCGGGGCGACACACGACGTCGCTGCGGGGACGTACACGCTGGCGCCGACGCTGAAGCTCAAGGTCGACGGCGGTGCGACTGCGCGCGCCCTTCCAGGCCCGCTCGTGTTCCAGGCGGGCAGCGCCCCGCTCTCACTCGGGCGCCGCTACCGCGGGACGATCGGCGTCGACGTCGTCGAGCGGAAAGCTGCGCGCGATCAACACGGTCGGCCTCGAGCAGTACCTCTACGGCGTCGTCCCTTCGGAGATGCCCTTCTCGTGGCTGCCGGAAGCTCTCAAGGCCCAGGCGGTCGCCGCCCGCTCCTACGCACTGGCAACGAGGAAGACCGGAGCGTTCGACCTCTACTCCGACACCCGAAGCCAGGTGTACCTCGGGATCGACCACGAGAAGCCGTCGACGACCGCGGCAGTGAACGACACGGCCGGTCAGGTCGTGCTCTACGAGGGCGCGGTGGCGAAGACCTTC
>CAVYYY010000011.1:0-15386 GCA_963772855.1 uncultured Actinomycetes bacterium
TCGTTCGCCTTGTCGGTGAGCGCTCCGAAGCCGGCCTGGAGAAAATCGTTGATGCCGGCGCCGGCAAGCGACCACGTCAGCATCCGTCCGAAGCGGGGCGCGAGCACCTGAAGGGAGGCGAGCCCGCCGGCCACCCACGTGCCGACGCACCGGCTGCAGGTCACGAGCTCGCCGATCGCCTGCTCCAGGTCGCCGGACTGGACGGGTGTCTCGTCGTCCCCGTCGTGCGCGCGCTCCTCGACGAACGGCTCGCGGAGGAAGCTCGTCACCTCGTCGCTCGAGATCGTCCGGGACGCCTTGAAGCTCGCTGCCGAGAGCGCCGCGAGGTCGAGCCAGGTGTGCTCGCGGACGTCCCGTCCGAGCAGACGGGCGAGGCCGCCCGAGATCGCGAGCCCGGTCGCGAACACGCCCATGATCGCCGCGTACGCGGTGTACGGGGGTGCGGCGACGCGCTCTTCGGTGGCGACGGCCATGGAGGCTACGCTTGAACGAAATGCGCGACTTTCAAACCTCCGGCGCCTACACGCCGACCGGCGACCAGCCGAAGGCGATCGAGACCCTGGCCGAGGGGCTGCGGGCCGGCGAGCGCTACCAGACTCTGGTCGGCGCGACCGGCACCGGCAAGACCGCCACGATGGCCTGGACGATCGAGGAGGTGGGCAGGCCCGCTCTCGTCATCGCGCACAACAAGACGCTGGCCGCCCAGCTCTGCAACGAGTTCCGCGAGTTCTTTCCGCACAACGCGGTCGAGTACTTCGTCTCGTACTACGACTACTACCAGCCCGAGGCGTACGTCCCTCAGGCCGACCTCTACATCGAGAAGGACTCGTCGCAGAACGACGACATCGCCAGGCTGCGGCTCGCGGCGACCTCGGCGCTCTTCACGCGGCGCGACGTCGTCGTCGTGGCGTCTGTGTCCTGCATCTACGGCCTCGGCTCGCCGGAGGAGTGGCGCGAGCGCGTGGTCATCCTCGAGGTCGGGGAGGAGCACGACCGCGACCTGATGCTGCGGAAGCTCATCGACTCGCAGTACGTCCGGAACGACACCATGCTCGGACGCGGCCGTTTCCGCGTGAAGGGCGACGTGGTCGAGGTGCAGCCCGCCAACCAGGAGACCGCCTATCGCATCTCGTTCTTCGGCGACGAGGTCGAGCAGATCAGCCACTTCGACCCCCTCACCGGCGAGATCTTCGCGAAGCTCGACAACATCGCGATCTGGCCGGCGACGGAGTACGTGACGTCCCGTCCGACCATCGAGCGCGCGGTCGGCGAGATCCGCCATGAGCTCGAAGAGCGCCTGAAGCAGCTGGAGCTCGAGGGAAAGATGCTCGAGGCGCACCGGCTCCGCCAGCGCACCGAGTACGACCTCGAGATGATGCAGGAGCTCGGGTTCTGCAACGGCATCGAGAACTACTCGCGCATCCTGGAGGGACGGGCGCCGGGCACCCACCCGTTCACGCTGCTGGACTATTTCGCCAACGACTTCGTGGTGTTCGTGGACGAGTCGCACCAGACGGTTCCGCAGATCGGCGGTATGCACGAGGGCGACCGGTCGCGCAAGCAGACGCTGGTCGACTACGGGTTCCGTCTCCCGTCGGCGCTGGACAACCGCCCGCTCCGCTTCGACGAGTTCCTCGAGAAGGTGCCGCAGCTCGTCTTCGTCTCGGCGACGCCCGGCCCGTTCGAGCTGCGCCACTCGAATCGCATGGCCGAGCAGCTCATCCGCCCGACCGGCATCGTCGACCCGGAGGTCGAGCTCCGCGCGACGCGGAACCAGATCGACGACCTCCTGAACGAGGTGCGGAGAAGGGAGGAGGTCGGCGAGCGCGTCCTCGTGACGACGCTGACGAAGAAGATGGCCGAGGACCTCACGGACTACCTGCTCGAGTCGGGAGTGAAGGCGCGCTACCTCCACTCCGAGATCGACACGCTGGAGCGAATCCAGATCATCCGCGAGCTGCGTCTCGGCGACTACGACGTGCTCGTCGGGGTGAACCTGCTGCGCGAGGGCCTCGACCTCCCGGAGGTGTCGCTCGTCGCCGTGCTCGACGCGGACAAGGAGGGCTTTCTCCGCGGCCGCACGTCGCTGATCCAGACGATCGGCCGCGCGGCGCGCAACGTGAACGGGAAGGTGCTCCTCTACGCGGACAAGATCACGCAGGCGATCCAGGAGGCGACGGACGAGACGAACCGCCGGCGCAGCATCCAGCTCGCCTACAACGAGGAGCACGGCATCACGCCCGAGACGATCGTCAAGGGCGTCTCCGACATCGCCGAGTTCCTGTCGCTCGAGTCGCCGACCGTTCCGTCGACGAAGCGGCGGCGCGGGCGGAAGGACGTGGAGGGGCTGGCGCCAAGCGAGCTCGAGAAGCTCATCATCGAGCTCGAGGAGGAGATGTTCACCGCGGCCGAGGAGCTTCGGTTCGAGTACGCGGCGAAGCTGCGCGACGAGATCAAGGAGCTCCGCCGCGAGCTCGTCTCGGCCGCCCGCGCTCCGGCCTAGACTCCGGTCATGCTCGGCTCCGTCGTCGTGATCATGGTGATGGGCTTCGTCAGCGGCGGTCTCGCGCGGCTCGCCGTGCCGGGGCCCGATCCGATGCCCGTCTGGCTCACGATGAGCATCGGTCTCATCGGCTCGTGGGGCGGAGGCGCGATCGGGGCGGCGATCTGGGGGTGGGATTCGACGACGGGCGTCTCGCTCACAGGCTTCTTCGTGTCGATCCTCCTCGTCGTCGCCTACCGCCGCTTCGTGCAGGGCCGCCCGTTCAGCGGCCCGGACGCGCAGAAGTTTCCCGAGCGCGGCATCGGGATCGAGCGCTTCCGTGAACGACAGCGGCAGTTCGAGGAACTCACGCGCCAGCACAAGCGGATGCGCGCCGAGGGCGACCCGGTCGCGGACGAGATCCGCAAGCTCAACGAGCTCCACGAGGCGGGCGTCCTCACGGACGAGGAGTTCGAGGCCAAGAAGGCCCAGCTCCAGGCGCGGCTCTAGGGTTTCCGCCCCACTCGCGCCGGGAATCAGAGGGCCATGCACTGGATATGGTTCATCATCGTCGGAGCGATCGTGGGTGCTCTGGGACGTCTCTTCCATCCGGGTCGAGACCCCATGGGCTGGCTGCTCACCTTCGCCATTGGAATCGTCTCGATGATCATCGCCGCGGCCATCTCCGGAGGATGGGTCGCATTCATCATCGGCGTGATCGTTGCCGTGATCCTCGTCGCGCTCGTCGGCCGCTTCTTCGCGTCACGCGGCGGGGCCCCGGCGCGCGTCTAGTCACTCGAGAGGGTCGCGCCGGCCTGTCCGGCGCGACCCTCGTTCACCTCGATCCGCGGCGGCTCGCTGCCGCGCGGGAACTGCCGCTCGGCTGTGAGCGCCCAGTCGGTGTCGCGCCAGACGTATGTCTGGATCCGGAGGAACTCCTCGTCGATCTCGTAGACGTGGAGCCCGCGTGCTTCACCCTGGCGTCGCGGTCGCGGCTGCCCGAGCCCCGGCGCGATCGACACGACGACGCCGCGCTCGCCGCCGCGCGCGATCTCGAACTCGTGGCGCTCGCTGACGGCGGCCTGGTGGATGTGCCCGGCGAGGATGAGGTCGGCGCCGGCGTCGACCAGCGCCCCGAGCACGTGGTTCCGGCGCGCGACCGGCCGCTTGCGGGACCGCCAGGGCGCCCCCACGAGGTGGTGATGGAGAACGACGACGCGGTACACGCCCTCCGGCGCTTCCCGCAGCCGTTCGGCCGCATTCGCGAGATCGCCCTCGCGGAGGCCGCCCGACTGGTGGCGCCACGGACGAACGGAGTTCAGCCCGACGACATGCAACGTTGGAGAGGAGTACGTGGGCTCGGCCGTCTCCCACAGCGACTCGAACTCGTGGAACGAGCGGGTGAAGCGGGCGGGGAACGTATAGGGGATGTCGTGGTTGCCGGGCACGGCGAGAACGGGCGGCCCGAGCGAGCGGAGGAAGCGTGCCGCGGCGGTCAGTTGCGCGGCGCGACCGCGATGGCTCAGGTCGCCGCTCGCGATCACGAGCTCGGGCGCGAAACGCTCGATCAAGACGGGGGTCCCGCGCTCGATCGCCTCGTCGTTTCCGGCGCCGTAATGCAAGTCGCTGAGGTGGAGAACGCGCGTCAGCACCGCCCGGGGCAGGCTATAGACTGACTTCCGTGACCGAAGACTCTGCCGAGATCTTCGACGACCTGTACCTCGGCCTTCGAGCGGGCGGCGCCATTCGGAAGCAGCGGCGTGGCGAGCAGCTCACGAGTGAGGAGGCGGAGGCGCTCGGCCGGTGGAAGCGGCTCTCGGCCTGGCGCAAGGCACTCGCGGTCGTCGGCTTCTCGGTCGGCACCTTCGGCCTGGGCTTCACCCTGGGCGGCCTCGTCTTCGGCCGCTGGCGCAAAGCGTAAGCCGGCTGCGACCAGGGATCTTTCGGCCCTCGGCGAAAGCCGCAGGACCTCATGATCACGTCCGGCTGGGAGAAGATCTGCCTCGAGGAGCGGCGGCACGCGATCGTGCTCGCCGGGCCGTTTGCGCGTGCGCTCGGTCTCGCGATCGTCGGCATCGGCCTGATGGCCGTCGGCTGGCCGGCCTCCATTGCGGGAGTCCTGTTCCAGGTGCTCGGGGCGGTGATCGCGTTGCGCGCCGTGTGGGAGTGGGAACGCACGCGTGTCGTGATCACCACGGAGAAGCTCTTCGTCGTGCACGGCACGTTGCGCAAGCGGGCGGCGGCCGTGCGGCTCGCCCGCGTCGGCGCACTCGAGATCGAGCAGAGCCTGCTCGGACGCCTCCTCGGTTACGGCACGATCGTCGCCGGGGAGCTCGAGATCATGTACGTCCCGGAGCCGCGCCGCATCTACGGGTTGGTCGAGCGCCTCGGCGCGTAGGGTCGGTGGTCGCGGCGTGATCGAGGTCAAGGACCTCACGAAGCGCTATCGCAAGGCGATGGCGGTGGACGGGCTGAGCTTCCGCGTCCATCCAGGCAGCATCACCGGGTTCCTCGGGCCAAACGGCGCTGGAAAGACGACGACGCTGCGCATCCTGCTCGGTCTCGTGCAGCCGACCTCCGGCGAGGCGACGATCGAGGGGCACACGTATCGCACGCTCGACGATCCGATCCGACGGGTGGGAGCCGTTCTCGAGTCGACGAACTTCCATCCGAAGCGATCGGGGCGCAACCACCTGCGGATGCTCGCGACGGCCGCTGGAGTGCCGTCGAAGCGCGCCGACGAGCTCCTCGAGTTCGTCGGCCTCGAGAACGTCACGCGGCGCCGCGTCGGGGCGTACTCGCTGGGTATGCGTCAGCGCCTGAGCGTCGCGGGCGCGCTGCTGGGCGAGCCGGACCTCCTCGTCCTCGACGAGCCCGCAAACGGGCTCGACCCGGAGGGGATCCGCTGGCTCCGCGACTTCCTGCGCGACTTCGTCCAGGACGGTCGCACGGTGTTCATCTCGAGCCACGTGCTCGGGGAGATGGAGCAGCTCGTGGACGAAGTCGTCATCGTCCATCACGGCAAGCTCGTCGCCCACGAGCCGGTGGCCGAGCTCCGAGCGCGCGCCGTCGGCGGAACGCGCGTCCGCTCGCCGCAGTCCGAGCAGCTCCGGAATGCGCTTGCCCGCGCGGGCCTCGACGCGAGCCTCGACGGGGATCGCGTCATCACGTCCGCGCCGCCGGAGCGCATCGGTGAGATCGCCGCGGCCGAGGGGATCGTCCTTCACGAGCTGGCGCGCGAATCCGCGTCGCTCGAGCAGGTCTTCCTCGACCTCACCGCCGAGGGCGGGATCGAATGAGCCGGCTGCTCGCGTCCGAGTGGGTGAAGATCACGACGGTCCGCACGTTCCTGTGGCTGCTGCTCTTCGACCTAGCCTTCGTCCTCGTCACCACGATCGCGACCGTCGCGAACTCCGACGACATCCAGTCGGCGCAGGACGCGCGAGGAACCGCGCAGATCGCTTCGCTCGCGCTCGTCCTCGCGTTGGTCGCCGCCATCCTGGTCGTCGCCGGCGAGTCCACGCACGGGACGATCACGCAGACCCTGCTCGTGACGCCGAAGCGCGAGCGCGTGCTCGCCGCCAAGGCGGTGGTCGGAGCGCTGCTCGCACTTGCGCTCGTCGCCGTCGCGGAGGTGCTCGTGCTCGCCATTCTCGTCCCGGGTGCGTCCCTCGACGTGCACGACGCGGGGCTCGTCCTCGCCGGGACGCTCATCGCGGCGCCGATCGTCGGGCTCTTCGGCATCGGCCTCGGAACGATCATCACCGGGCAGGGCACGGCGATCGCGGCGAGCCTCGTGTGGCTTCTCGTCGGCGAGGGGCTCTTCCCGGTCATCAGCAGCTCCGCGGCGCCGTACACGCCGGGCCGCGCGATCGCCGCGCTCGTCTCCGGCGACGCGGACGGCAACGATCGCTCCTACCTCCTCGGAGTCGCCGCGGGCGGTGTCGTTTCGGCGATCTGGGCGGTCGTCTTCCTCACCGTCGCGCTCGTTCTGCTGCTGCGCCGCGACGTCTGATTTTCGGCTTGTCGAGCGGGATTTCCCTGCTCGTTGCGAACACTTGTTCGATCCGATCCACCTCGATACACTGGATCGGTTATGGCCCAGGATGAGCTCGTCGTTCACGGTGCCCGGGAGCACAACCTCAAGGACGTCACCGTCCGCCTACCGCGGAACAAGCTGATCTGCATCACGGGCCTCTCGGGCTCCGGAAAGTCCTCGCTGGCGTTCGACACGATCTACGCCGAAGGCCAGCGCCGCTACGTCGAGAGCCTCTCCGCGTACGCCCGGCAGTTCCTCCAGATGATGGAGAAGCCCGACGTCGACTCGATCGACGGGCTCTCGCCGGCGATCTCCATCGACCAGAAGACGACGTCGCGCAACCCGCGGTCGACGGTCGGCACGGTCACGGAGATCTACGACTACCTCCGACTCCTCTTTGCCCGGGTCGGACGGCCTCACTGCCCGGTCTGCGGCAAGCCGATCTCCGGCCAGAGCCAGGAGTCGATCGTCGACCAGATCCTCCAGCTCGCCGAGGGGACGAAGTTCACCGTGAACGCGCCGGTCGTCCGCGACCGGAAGGGCGAGTACAAGGACGTCTTCGAGGAGCTCCGCAACGAGGGCTTCACGCGCGTGAAGGTCGACGGCGAACAGCGGCTGCTCGAGGACGAGATCACGCTCGACAAGAAGTTCAAGCACACCATCGAGGTGGTCGTCGACCGGCTGACGATCAAGCCCGATCTCCGCACGCGCCTCGCGCAGTCGGTGGAGACGGCGGCGCAGCTCGCGGACGGACTCGTTGCGATCGACGTCGTCGACGACGGCCGGTCGCTCATCTTCAGCGAGAAGTTCGCGTGCCCGGACCACGGCGTCTCGCTGCCAGAGCTGCAGCCGCGCATCTTCTCCTTCAACGCCCCGCACGGCGCATGTCCCCGCTGCACCGGCCTCGGCGCGCAGCAGGAGATCGACCCCGACCTGCTCGTCCCGGACCCGACGCTGTCGATCTCGGAGGGCGCGCTCGTCCCGTGGTCGGTGGGGAACTCCGGCTTCTACGAGTCCGTCATCCAGGCGATCGCCGACCGGTACGAGATCGCGCTCGACGAGCCCTGGGAGAGTCTCAGTGATGAGGAGCAGAACCTCTTCCTCTACGGCACCGACGGCGAGCGGCTCTACGTCAGTTACCGCAACCGGATGGGGCGGAAGCGCTCGTACATGCTCGCCTTCGAGGGGATCATCCCGAGCCTCGAGCGACGCTACCGCGAGACCGACTCGTCGACGCAGCGCGAGCGGATCGAGGAGTACATGTCGTTCCGGCCGTGTCCGGTCTGCAAGGGAGCCCGGCTGAAGCCGGAGGTGCTTGCGGTCACCGTCGGCGGGAGGAACATCCACGAGTTCACACAGATGTCGGTCACATGGGCGCTGGCGTTCCTCGAGGAGCTCGACCTGACGGACACCGAGCAACTGATCGGCGCCCGCATCGTCAAGGAGATCCGGGAGCGGTTGACGTTCCTCGACAACGTCGGGGTCGGCTACCTCCAGCTCGACCGCGCCGCGGCGACGCTCTCGGGCGGCGAGGCGCAGCGCCTGCGGCTGGCGACCCAGATCGGCTCGCAACTCGTCGGGGTCCTCTACATCCTCGACGAGCCCTCGATCGGCCTCCATCAGCGCGACAACGACAAGCTCATCGGGACGCTCGAGCGGCTGCGCGACCTCGGCAATACCGTCCTCGTCGTCGAGCACGACGAGCAGATGATGCGGTCGTCCGACTGGCTCGTGGACATGGGTCCCGGTGCCGGTGAGCACGGCGGGCACGTTGTCGCCGAGGGTCCGGCGACGAAGGTCGAGCGTCACAAGACGTCCGTCACGGGCCAGTTCCTCTCGCGCCGGCGCGAGATCGCGGTACCGGCGCGGCGCACGGAGGACAACGGCTCCTTCTGGGTCCGCGGCGCGGCGCAGCACAACCTCAAGGACCTCGACGTCGAGTTCCCTGTCGCGAAGTTCGTCGCGGTCACCGGCGTGTCGGGCTCGGGCAAGTCGACGCTCGTGAACGAGATCGTCTACAAGGGGCTCGCCAACAAGCTCCATCGCCACCGGACGAAGCCGGGCGACCACGAGTCCCTCGAGGGCATCGAGGCGTTCGACAAGGTGATCGACATCGACCAGTCGCCGATCGGCCGCACGCCGCGGTCGAACCCGGCGACGTACACGAAGCTCTTCGACCACATCCGCGAGCTCTACTCGCTCACGCCCGAGGCGAAGGTGCGCGGGTACAAGCCGGGCCGCTTCTCCTTCAACGTCCGCGGCGGCCGCTGCGAGACCTGCAAGGGCGACGGCCAGATCAAGATCGAGATGCACTTCCTGCCGGACGTCTACGTGCCGTGCGAGACCTGCAAGGGGGCGCGCTACAACCGGGAAACGCTGGAGGTGCGCTTCAAGGGGAAGTCGATCGCCGACGTGCTGGAGATGTCGGTCGAGGAGGCGCTCCAGTTCTTCGCGAAGATCCCGAAGCTCCGCCGCCGGCTGCAGACGCTCCACGACGTCGGGCTCGAGTACATCAAGCTCGGCCAGCCCGCGACGACGCTGTCGGGTGGCGAGGCACAGCGCGTCAAGCTCTCGTCCGAGCTCTCGAAGGTCGCCACCGGGAAGACGCTCTACATCCTCGACGAGCCCACGACCGGTCTTCACTTCGCGGACATCGAAAAGCTGCTCGACGTGCTCCAGCGGCTCGTCGACTCCGGCAACACCGTGCTCGTCATCGAGCACAACCTCGACGTGATCAAGCAGGCCGACTGGCTAGTCGACCTCGGTCCCGAGGGCGGGGAGGCCGGCGGCGAGATCATCGCGACCGGTACGCCGGAGCAGATCGCGGACGTCGACGAGTCCGCAACGGGCCAGTTCCTCCGGCACGTGCTGCCGAAGGCAGCGGTCGCCGCGGCTTAGACTCAGAGCAGATTGGCGACGAACGCGGAGACACGCTCGCCCGAGCTGGCCTGGTTCCTGCGCGTGCTCGCCGTGCTGCAGAGCCCGCGACCGGTATTCGCGGCGCTGCGCGACGACTCGGACGATGCGGCCGACGTGCGTCAGGACGCCGTCGGGGCGGTGGTCTGGATCGCCGGCATGGCGACCGTGCTCGCGACGACGGTCGCCAGCACGCTCCTCGACGATCCCGCGCGCGACTGGATCGTCCTCGCCGTCTGGACGTTCCTCGCCGGAGGGCTGACCGGCTTCCTCCTCTACTACATCCTCGGCAAGATCCTGCACGTCTCGCTGCGCAAGCTCGGCAGCCGGGGCAGCTTCCGTCGGGCGCGCCACACTCTCGGCCTCGCGGCCGCGCCGATCGCGCTGGCGCTGATCATCTACTGGCCCGTCCGCATCGCGATCTACGGCGAGGATCTCTTCAAGTTCGACGGCAGCGACGGCAACACGGCCGGGACGATCTTCGCCTGGGCGTACTACCTGTTCCCGCTGTGGAGCCTCGTCCTGCTCGTGATCGGCGTGAGGACGGTCCACGCGTGGACCTGGGCGCGCTCCGCGGCGGCCGTCGCCCTCACCGCGGCGATCGCTGCGGCGCTAGCGGTGGCCGTGAGCGTGCTCTACGCCCTCTGAGAACACGCTCAGCTCGTCCTCGGGCATCGAGTAGGTGTGCTTGTCCTCGGGGAAGGCGCCGCTGCGAACCTCCTCGACGAATCGACCGAGCGCGGCGGTGATCTCGGGCGCGAGGTTCGCGTACTGCTTCACGAATCTCGGTGCGTGCCCGTCGTAGAGACCGAGCACGTCGTGCCAGACGAGCACCTGCCCGTCGCAGTCCGCACCCGCGCCGATGCCGATCGTCGGGATCGACAGCGTCTCGGTGATGCGCTTGGCGACCGGCGCCGGCACCGCCTCGAGGACGAGCGAGAAGCAGCCCGCGGCCTCGAGCTCGCGCGCGTCTGCGAGAAGCTGCTGGGCCTTCTCGGCCGAGCGCCCCTGCGCCTTGAACCCCCCGAGCATCGTCGCCGTCTGCGGCGTGAGCCCGATGTGCCCCATGACCGGGATCCCCGCGCCGACGAGCGCGCGGACGCGCGAGATCGACGGGCCCGCTCCCTCGAGCTTGACGCCGTCGGCGCCTGCCTCCTTCACGAAGCGGATGGCGTTCACGAGGGCCTCTTCGTCGGACACCTGGTACGAGCCGAACGGCATGTCCGCGATCACGAGCGGCCGCCGGGCGCCGCGCGTGACGGCGCGCGTGAGCATGACCATTTCGTCCATCGACGCTGGGACGGTCGAGTCGTAACCGAGGACGACCATCGCGGCAGAGTCCCCGACGAGGATGAGGTCGACACCGGCCGCGTCCGCGATCCGTCCGCTGGGGGCGTCGTACGCCGTGATCATGGTGAGTTTCTCGCCGCGCCGCTTGAACTCGGCGACCTCGGGAAGCGGGAGCTTGCCGGGCGCGGGAGTGTTGGGTGCGGGCTTGCGCGGTCGGGTGGTCACGAGATGTCTCCTTCCAGGACGACGTTGTCGATCAGTCGAGTGGCGCCGACGTGCGCGGCAGCGGCGAGGACCTTTGCGCCGTCGAGGTCGACGACCTCGACGTAGTCGGGAGCGAGGCCGTTGAGCGCGGCACGCGCGGCGGAGATGGGGTCCGACCCCTGCTCGAAGGCGGAGCGTCCCGCGTCGAGCGCACGCGGGAGCGCGAGTGCCTGTGCACGCTCATCGTCGGACAGGTAGGCGTTGCGCGACGAGAGCGCGAGCCCGTCGGCGTCGCGGACGGTCGGCAGGACACGAAGATGGACCGGCAGGTTCAGGTCACGGAGCATGCGCCTGAGCACGGCCGCCTGCTGCGCGTCCTTCTGGCCGAAGAACGCGACGTCGGGGCGAACGATGTTGAAGAGCTTGAGACAGATCGTTGCGACGCCGCGGAAGTGATCGGGCCGCGACGACGCCTCGCCGCCGGTGTCCTCGACATCGACCCAGGTTGCGAAGCCGGCCGGATACATCTCGTCCACGCTCGGCGCGAAGAGGAGGTCGACACCGGCTTCCTCGGCGAGCGCAGCGTCACGCCGTTCGTCGTGCGGATAGCGCGCCAGGTCTTCGCCGGCGCCGAACTGCGCCGGGTTGACGAAGAGCGACACGACGACGACGTCGCACTCCGCGCGGGCCGCGCGTATCAACGTCATGTGTCCCTCGTGGAACGCGCCCATGGTCGGCACGAGGCCTACGCGGCCGGCGACGAGCGCGACGCGGAGCGCGGGCACGGTGTACACGATCCTCATCGAGCCGTTGCCTCCGCCAGCACGTCGTAGAGCGGCTCGAGCTCGGGCCTCGCCTCGCGGATCGCGCGCCGGTGCGCGTCCACCGTGTTCCAGTCTCCGCGCTCGATCGGGCCGGTGAGCTCGAAGTCGTTGTCGATCGTCCGGCGCATGAGCGGGACGAGCGCCTCGGGAGGAGCACCGGCCGCGTGGAACAGGTCGGACGCGACGGCGTGCAGCGTCACGAGGTAGTTCGAGGCGATGGCGGCCCCGGCGTGGTAAAGGGGTCTCGCGTCGTCGGCGAGCTCGAACGGCTCGAGGCCGAGCGTGCGCGCAAGCCAGAAGCCTGCGTCTCGCGCTGGTTCCGTCTCCGCGGTGACTGCGCCCCAGGCGCCGTCGAGCTGCTCGGGGCCGCGGCGGAGCGAGAACGTCTGCAGCGGATGCAGAGAGAAACGGCGCGAATGTGGCTCCAGCGCCGAGAGTGGCGTGGCGCCGGACACGTGGGCGACCCACGGGCCGGGCTCGATCTCGCGTGCCGTCTCCGCGATGGCACCGTCCGGTACGCAGAGAAGCACGAGTTCGCCGTCGGTCCGCGTTGCGATGCCGCGCTCGCGTAGGCGCGCAGACACGGCCGAACCGACGCGGCCGGAGCCGATGACGTGGACTGTCTCGAACACTCGAAGCTCCAGTTCCGTAGCGGATACCGGGCACCCCGAAGGGTACACGGCCCCGCTGGTACCCTGGCGTGCCTCGTGGGTCGTCGCCTGTTCCTGGGTCTGCTCTTCGCCGCCGTCTTCGCGATGCCCGGGCAGGCGCACGCGGCGGCGCCGTTCGCTCCCTGCAAGACCGGAGGAGTCGAGTGCGCGACCGTCACCGTGCCCCTCGATCGCACGGGCGCCGTGCCCGGGACGATCGCTCTCCACGCAGAGATGCTTCGGGCCTCCGGCACCCCCCGCGGCTTCATGTTCCTCATCGCCGGCGGGCCCGGGCAGGGCTCGGCACGGTCGTTCGACCTCAGCAACCAAACGGTCGTCTCCGAGATGCAGTTCATGTTCCCGGGGTACACGCTCGTCGCGTTCGACAACCGCGGCACAGGAGCGTCGGGCGTCCTCAACTGTCCCGCGCTCCAGGCGACGTTCTTCACGACGGCGGAACAGGGCGCGCGACTGGCCGGCGACTGCGCTGCGATCATCGGCCCGACGCGCCAGTTCTATGCGACACGCGATCACGCGGAGGACATGGAGGCGGTCCGTCTCGCGATCGGCGCACCGAAGATCGCACTGTACGGCGTGTCGTACGGGACGAAGCTGGCGCTCGCCTACGCGCTCGCACATCCGGGGAATGTCGACCGGCTGCTGCTCGACTCCGTCGTCCAGCCGGCCTACCCCGATCCGTACTACCGCAACGTGCTGCGGGAGATGCCGAACACGCTGCGCAACTTCTGCGCGCGCGGGATCTGCCGCGGCGCAACGTCGAACTTCTCCGCGGAATTCGTCGCGCTCGCGAACAAGCTCGAGGCGCGTCCCATCCAGGGGAAGGTCGTCACGCCGAGCGGTGGCAAGCGCACGCTGCACATGAACGGCGAGGAGCTCGTCTCGCTGATGATCGACGCCGACCTCAGCCCGGGCCTTGCGGCGGAGCTTCCGGCCGCGGTCCACGCTGCGCGCACCGGCTACAACCTGCCGCTCCTCAGGCTCTTCGACCTCGACGCAACGCTGAGCACGCTGTCGCCAGAGGATCTGAGCTTCGGCCTCAACGCCGCGACCAACTGCGCCGACGGCGTGTTCCCGTGGTCGCCCGCGACGCCGCCGGGCCAGCGGCGCGCCGCGATCGACCAGGCGGTCGCGGGCTTGCTCCCTGGGTCGTTCGGCCCCTTCGGCAAATGGGCCGCGCGCCTGGGCACGGCGTACTTCTGCGAGCAGTGGCCCTCGCCGTCCGGCAACACGCCTCTCGGTCCCGGCCCGTTCCCGAACGTCCCTGTCCTGGCCGTGAACGGTGGCTTCGACATGCGCACGCCCGTCGCGAGCGCGGTCGCGGTCGTCGACCAGTTCCCGCAGGGACGCCTGATCGTCGTCCCGGGAGTGGGGCACAGCGTGCTCAGCCTCGACTTCTCCGGGTGCTCGCAGAATGCCGTCCGCGCGTGGATTCTCGGAACGCTCAACGCGCCGCAGCGGGCAATGTGCCCCTCGGTTCCCCCGCTCGGAAAGGTGCTGGGGACGTTCCCGCGCCGGGCCGCGGGCAAGAGCCCGGAGGCGAGCCTCGAGGTCGCGTCGAAGGCGGTGCGCGAGGCGCAGGCCACCTGGCTGCAGCTCGCCTTCGGCGGCGCGACGAACACGCTTCGCGGTCTCTACGGCGGAAAGCTCGTCAACCTCAGGGCCGGCAACGGCTTCACGCTCAACCGCTACAGCGTCGCTCCGGGCGTCTTCGTCACCGGGAAGCTGACGTTTACGAGCGTGGGCCCGCCGATCGTCTTCAAGGGCACCGTGAAGGTCAGCGGCCCTGCAGTCGTCGCCGGGACCCTCAGCTTCTCCAAGAACGCGGTCGCCGGGACCCTCGGCGGCAAGCGCGTCCGCGGGGCTTACTGAGCCCATTTGCCGGGCGTCCGGCGACGGGCCTAAACTCCCCGGGCGATGCCGATGTACGAGTACGTCTGCATGAAGTGCGAGGAGCATTTCGAGGAGCTCGTCCGAGGTGACATGGAGGTCGCGTGCCCGGAGTGCGGCGCGACCAATGTGGCGAGGCAGCTTTCGACGTTCGCGACCATCGGCACCGCCGGGCAGACCGGCGCATTCAGGAGCAGTGGCGGCGGCTGTTGCGGCGGAAGTTGTGGCTGCGGTCACTGAGCTGACGCGCGCCGACGAGCTGCGCGCCTTCGGCGACGTCGTCGCGGGATGCACGAAGTGCCCGCTCGCCGGGGGCCGGACGCAGGTCGTCTTCGGCGCGGGCGATCCGGACTCCGACCTCATGTTCGTCGGCGAGGCGCCGGGCTTCCACGAGGACAAGCAGGGCGTACCGTTCGTCGGGGCGGCGGGAAAACTGCTGGAGCAGCTGCTCGCAGGCATCGGGCTCGCGCGCGAGCAGGTGTACATCGCCAACGTACTGAAGTGCCGCCCACCCGGGAACCGGGATCCCCAGCCCGAGGAGATCGAGGCGTGCGAGAGCCATCTCTGGCGGCAGATCGAGCTGATCGAGCCGAAGGTGGTCGCGACGCTCGGGAACTTCGCGACCAAGCTCCTCTCCGGACGGCCGACGGGCATCACGCGTGTGCACGGCCAGGAGCAGGAGACGACGCTCGGCGGTAGGCGAGTGCTCCTCTATCCGATCTTCCATCCCGCGGCCGCGCTCTACACGCCGCGCATGCTCGAGGTGCTGCAGACGGACTTCTTGCGCCTGCCGGAGCTGATGGGCCGCGAGGCCGCGCCCCCGGAGCCCGCGCTCGTCGCGCCCGCCGTCGCCGAGCCGGCCGTGCAGCTCGGCCTGTTCTGACCGAGTCGCGCTCTCCGGCCGAGACCGAGGAGCTCGCAGGGAGGCTTGCCGCGGAGCTCGAGGTCGGCGACGTCGTGACCGTCTCGGGCGACCTCGGCTCCGGCAAGACGACGTTCGTACGCGGCGCGTGCCGCGCGCTCGGCGTGGAGGGCCGGGTCACGAGCCCGACCTTCACAATCGGCCACCGCTA
>CAVYYY010000012.1:0-18052 GCA_963772855.1 uncultured Actinomycetes bacterium
CTTCTCCCCGTCGGCCTGCTGGGCATTCCGGCCGGCACCCTCATCGCGCGACTCGGCGCGAAGCGGACGATGCTCGTCGCCGACTCCGCGCGGACGCCGCTCATGGCGGCGATCCCGATCCTGCACTGGACGGGGCACCTCACCTTCCCGCTCTTGCTGACGGTCACTTTCCTGATCGGCTGCTTCATGGCGCCGTACTACGCGTCGTCGCGGCTCATCCTCCCCGAGGTCGTCGGCGACGACGAGCAGCTCGTCGCACAGGGCTCGGCGTTCGTCCAGGCGGTCACGCAGCTGACGCAGCTCGGCGGCCCGATCATCGGTGGGCTGCTCATCTCGTGGATCAGCGCGCCGGCCGTGCTGCTCGTCGACGCGTGCACGTACGCGTTCTCGTTCACCGTGATCCTGCTCTTCGTGGGCGCGGGCAAGCGCGTCGCGCAGGACGAGTCGTCGCGCGGGCTCTTCGCCGGACTGAAGTACGTCGTGCACGACAAGCTGCTCGGCCCGATGATGGCCGCGGCCGCGTTCATCAACTTCGTCGCCCAGGGCCTGCTGGCGATGCTGACCGTCCTCGTCGTGCGGCGCTACGACGAGGATCCGAAGGTGCTCGGCTTGCTCTTCGCCGCGTTCGGGGCGGGCGCGCTCGTCGGCAGCCTCGTCGCCTCGCAGGTCGTGCGCAAGATCGCGCTCCCGCGGCTGGCCGCCCTCGCGATCCTCGGTATGGCCGCCCCCCTCTGGCTGCTCTCGATCACCATGCCCTGGCCCGCCGTGCTGTTCGTCCTCGCCGCCTTCGGCTTCTGTGCGCCGCTCGTGAACGCGCCGATCCTGGCGATCCTCACGGTGCGCACGCCCGAGGCGCTGCGGCCGAAGGTGATGACGGCCGTCATGACCCTCTCTCTGCTGATCGGGCCGCTCGGCTTCCTCGCCGTGGGCCAGGCGCTGCAACACGTCGGCATGCAGGTCGTGTTCCTCGGCATCGCCGCCGGCTTCACCGTCGGCGCGGTCGCCTTCTCAGCGGCGTTGCGCCGAAGTGGAGACCGGGAAGAGGAAAGCGACGCGATTCCAGCGGGCGAGCTCGCAACCGTTCTTTCTGCCGAACTCGGCGCGGACTGAGCGACCGCGGAAGCGGCCGGTCACCAGAGCCTCCTGCGGCCCGCCGTAGATGTCGGTGCAGGCGCGGTTCCTCGGCGTCGGCCTGAACGGGCGGATCATCGGCATGAGCTTGCGGCAGGCTCCCGCGCGTCCGGGGAGCGTCCCGCCCACGGGCGCGCACTGGAGCGTGTACGTCCGCTTCGGAGCCTCGCCCTGGCCGTTCGGCCAGACCGTGATGTGCAGCGACGTCGTCGCCACGAGGAGCGCGGCGAAAAAGGTCACCTGCCCAGGATAGGCAAGAGCCGCCGCAGCCGCTTCCGCTCCGCCGGGAGGTAGAAGCCGAGTGGCAGGAGCACGATCGGATAGACGAGGCTGATGGCGACGGCGAGCCCGAGCGGGACGTCCAGCAACTTGCCGATGACGGTCAGCGCCACTGCGGCCGTGGCGAGTGTCGCGACGCGCCGCCACTGGTAGTCGACCGGGAACACCTTGTGTGCCCGCCAGGCCATGGCGAGGAAGAGGAACGTGTAGGCGGCGACCGTCGCGATGGCCGCGCCCATGCGCCCGTAGGGCGGGATGAGGATGAGGTTGAGGGCGACGTCGACCCCGGCTGCGATGCCCGTCACGACCCAGTTCGCGCCGGTCCGGCGCGAGCGGCCGGTCCCGATCTGCACGACGACGTACGCGCCGAACGCCGCGACGCTGAAGGCGAGCGGCGCGACGACGTTCTCGGCGGGATAGAAGGGCGGGGTCGTGATGACCCTGACGATCCACGGGGCGAGCAGGCCGAGCGCGAGGGCGAGCCAGCAGCAGACGTACACGACGTAGGTCAGCACGAAGCTGTACGTCCGTCTCGCCTCACGGTCGTCCTCGATCGAGTAGGCGAACGCGGGCCACGCGAGCCTGAACGCGGTCAGGAGCAGCACGACGGCGGACGCGATGCGCACGCCGATGGAGTAGAGGCCGACCTCGTGCGCGTTCGTGAGCTTGATCAGGAAGAAGCGGTCGCTGAAGTTCGTCAGCCAGAGCGCGAGCGCGGACGGGACGAGCGGTAGGCCGAACCGGTTCATCGCGCGCATGAGCCTGCGGTCGAACTGGAAGCCGAGGGCCCGGCGGTTGTAGACGAGCAGGACCGCGTAGACGATGAGCGTCCCCGTGAGGTTGCCGACGAGGACGCCGATCGGCCCCTTGTCGAAGGCGACGACGAGGAGGATGGTCGCCGTGATCGTGATCGCGACGTTCACCAGGGTCGCGATGACGTACGGCGTCGAACGCTGCTCGACGCGGAAGAGCGACGTCATCTGCTCGTAGTTCATCGCCGCCCAAAGGCCGACGAACGCCGCGATCACGAGGTTCCCGTGCGAGCTCGTGTCGAAGAGGAGCGACGAGATCGCGGGGGCGAGCGCAACGCCGGCGACGAGCACGGCCGTCGACGCGGCCAGGACGTACCAGAACGCCGTCCGGACCACGAGCAACTGGCGGTCCCGCGCAACGGAGTCGAAGTAGAAGCGGAAGAACGCGCTCTTCATCGCCTGCGCGACGAGCGCGGTGAGAACCGCGGCGAGCGCGATGAGCGTCTCGATCAGGCCGTAGTCGCTCGGCGAGAGGTAGCGCGTGTAGATCGGCAGCAGCAGGACGCCGACGATGCGCGCGATGATCGAGCCGAGCCCGTAGACGGCGGAGTGGCGCAGCAGCTCTGTCAGCCGCTTGAGCATCTAGCCCAGGACGGACTCGTAGAGCTCGATGAAGCGGTCCGCCACCCTGTCGAGGTCGTGGACGCGCTCCGCGTACGCGCGTCCCTCCTCACCGAGGCGCCGGCGCAGCTCGAAGGAGTCGACCAGCGGACGCAGCTTCTCCACGAGGTCGTCTTTCGTCGCGGAGACGATCGGAACCTTCACGCCGAACGCCTCCTCGGTCTGGCGGACGGCGGTCTCGTCCAGGTGCGTCACCACCGGCTTGCCGAACGCCATCGACTCGATCGTGAACACGCCGTGCCAGAGATAGTGCAGCTGGTCGACCACGATGTCCGCGCGCTTGAAGCGCTCGACCGCCTCGTCGTGGGGGACGCCATGGACGACGTCGAGGTCGACGGGGAGCTCCTTGCACGCCTCGACGACGAAGCGCGTCCCTTTCTTCTCGAGGTCGGAAGGCGCGTGCACGACGATCGGCCGCTCCCGTTCGACCGCGGGCACAGGCTCGTAGTTGCGCAGGTCGAGCCCGGGCGGCACGACCGCGGTCGCGTCGGGAACCCAGCGCGTCGCCGCGTACGAGCCGACGATCAGCGCGTCGAACTTCTTGCGGTACTCGAGCTCCTCGGGCGGCTTGTTGCGGATGTCGTCTCCGAGAAAGTGCATCACGGACTTCTTCCGAGTCGCGCGCAGGATGGGCATGTTCAGCTTCTTCGGGACGAGCGTCTTCCCGAAGTAGAAGTGGAAGAGGTCAGTCTGCGGCAGGTAGCGCGCGAGCGCGCGCCACTGCACGAGCTGCTGGCGCAGCAGTCCCTCACGCGGCAGGTCGAGGTTGATGTCGTACTCCTCGGGTCGCCACTTCTGCGGCCAGAAGACGAGCAGCCGCGCGTCCACGCCCTTACGGCGCAGCGCGTTCACATGCGCCCAGCCCGTGCCCGCGAGATTCACGGGGAGATGGAGGATCCGGGCGTCCACGGGCACCAAGATACGATCCGCGGCCGTGTCGGCGCTCGCCCTGAAACGGACGCTGTACCGCGCCGCGCGCACCGCGCGGCACCCGCGCCGCTACGCCGAGACGCGCCGCATTCGCGATGGCATCGTCGGCTTTCTCGGCGGCCGTGACGTGCTCGCTGGCTACGAAGGCGAGCTTCGCGCGAGCGGCCTTCGCGAGCATCTCCTGGAGAAGGGCCGCGAGCACGAGGCCGCTGTCGCCGGCGAGGGCAACGGCCACTCGCTCGGCGCGATCGGGTACACGGAGGGCGTCTACCTGTATGCGATCCTGCGAAAGCTCCGGCCGGAGGTCGCGGTCGAGACAGGCGTGGCGAACGGGTTCTCCACCGCGTTCTCGCTCCTCGCGCTGATGGAGAACGGCGTCGGACACCTCCATTCGATCGACCTCCCGCGCGAGGTCGGCCGCGCCTACGAGCCCGGGACGTTCTACGAGGGAGTCGGGCGCGCGGGCATCCCGTCCGGGTCCGAGCCGGGCTGGCTGATCCCGGCAGAGCTGAGGAACCGCTGGACGCTCCTGCTCGGACGCAGCCAGGACGAGCTGCCGCCGTTGCTCGAGCGCCTTAGGACGGTCGACACGTTCATGCACGACAGCGAGCACTCGTTCGACTGCATGTGGTTCGAGTTCAACGCCGCCTGGCCTGCGCTCAGGAGCGGCGGCATCCTCGTCTCCGACGACGTGAACTCGACGGAGGCGTTCGGCCGCTTCGCGGCCCAGGAGGGGCGTACGCCGTTGAAGCTCGCGCCCGGCATGGCGCTCTTGACACGTTAGTGAGTAATCGCTAATAATCCGCACCATGGCGGTCGCCAGCGAACGGAAGACGGCCCCGGAGCGCCGGGAGGAGGTGCTCGAGGCGGCCATGGCCGAGTTTGCGGCGCACGGGCTCGACGGGGGCTCGACCGAGGCGATCGCCCGCGCGGTCGGCATCTCGCAGCCGTACGTCTTCCGCCTCTTCGGGACGAAGAAGCAGCTCTTCATCGCCACGGTGGAGCGCTGCCTGCGCGGGACGCTCGAGATGATGCGCACCGCCGGGGCCGGCCTGAAGGGCGAGGCCGTGCTCGAGGCGATCGGCGAGTCGTACCGCCAGCGGCTGGCGAACCCGACCTACCTCCACGCGCAGATGCAGGCGTATGCCGCCTGCGGCGACCCCGACATCCGGGAGGTCGTGCGCCGCGGCTACGGCGAGATGGTGGAGTACGTCGAGCGGGCTTCGGGGCTGCCGCCGGAGCGAATCGCCCACTTCTTCGCCAAGGGGATGCTCCTCAACGTCGTGGCCTCGATGGATCTCCTGCAGGCCGAGGAGGGCTGGGCTCAGCGCCTCCTCGAGGGATGCAGGAACGACGTTTGACCGTCTTGTGTCCGAGCGCTTTTTTTTGGAGCAGAAGTAAGTGACTACTCACAAGTATTGGCCGGTTAACCGCACCACAGGACGCCAGGCAGCCGGAGCCATCCGGCGGCCGCCGCGGCGCACCATCGAAAGGACGATGAGAAGGAGGAACTCATGACAGCCAAAGCACGCACGATGTGGGCTTTCGCGATCACGTCGGTCGCCGTCTTCATGGCCACGCTCGACAACCTCGTGGTCACGACGGCGCTTCCGGTGATCCGCAAAGACCTCGGCGCGAACATCGAAAGCCTCGAGTGGACGGTCAACGCGTACACCCTCACCTTTGCCGTCTTCCTCCTGACCGGCGCCGCACTCGGCGACCGGTTCGGGCGACGGCGGATGCTGGCCGTCGGGCTCGGCATCTTCACCCTCGCCTCGGCCGCCGCGGCCCTTGCGCCGTCGGCCAACGCGTTGATCGCGGCGCGCGCCGTGCAGGGCTTCGGCGGCGCGATCATCATGCCGCTGACGCTGACGATCCTCAGTGCCGCCGTCCCGGCCAACCGACGCGGGGCGTTCATCGGCGCCTGGAGCGGCATCGCAGGAATGGCCGTCGCGTTCGGTCCGCTGATCGGCGGCGCCGTCGTCTCCGGCATCTCGTGGCACTGGATCTTCTGGCTGAACGTGCCGTTCGGCGTGGCGCTCATCCCGCTCGTGCTGACGCGGCTCGACGAGACGCACGGCCCGTCCGACCTCGCTCGACCTGCCCGGCGTCGCCCTCGCGAGCGGCGGCCTCTTCGGGCTCGTCTGGGGCCTGGTGCGCGGGAACGCGCAGGGCTGGGCGTCGACGGAGATCGTGACGGCACTGACGCTCGGCACGATCGTCCTCGTCGCGTTCGTGCTCTGGGAGCTGCGCGCGAAGGAGCCGATGCTCCCGATGCGCTTCTTCCAGAACCGCGTCTTCAGGTACGCGAACCTCGCGTCCCTCTTCATGTTCTTCGGGATGTTCGGCTCGATCTTCCTGCTGAGCCAGTTCTTCCAGACCGTGCAGGGCTACTCGCCGATCGGCTCGGGCCTGCGGATCCTCCCATGGACGCTGATGCCGATGTTCGTCGCGCCGGTCGCCGGCGCCCTGTCCGACCGGATCGGCGGCGCGCGGCTCATGGGTGTCGGCCTCGTGCTCCAGGCGAGTGGTCTCGCGTCGCTGGCGGCGCTGTCCACGCCGACGACGCCGTACTGGCAGCTCGTCGCACCGTTCATCGTCTCCGGTGTCGGCATGGCGATGTTCTGGGCCCCGGTCGCGAACGTCGTCCTCTCGGCCGTGAGGCCCGAGGAGGAGGGCCAGGCGTCGGGCGCGCAGAACGCCATCCGCGAGCTCGGCGGCGTGTTCGGCGTCGCCGTCCTCGCGTCGGTCTGGTCGCAGTACGGCGGCTACGAGAGCGGCACCGCGTTCGTGGACGGGATGGTCCCGGCGCTTTGGATCGGTGCGGTCGTCGTGCTGTTCGGCGCGGTGGCGGCGTTCATGATCCCGTCGCGGAGGAAAGCGGCCGAAGTCGAGACCGCCGACGCGGTCACGTACGCCGAGGCTGCGTAGCGGTCGAAGCTGCGGGAGCGGGTGGCCACGACCCCCGCCCGGCGCGCCGTTCGATCAGGCCGGGGCCCGCCGCGGAACGAGGGAGCGGCCGGCCTGCCAGGCCATCGCAAACAGAAAGATGACCGCGCCGGAGAGGATCCCGAGGGCACCGACCGACACGGAGACGCTCAGTGCCTGGGACGCGTCCACGCCGGCGGCGATCAGCGCCGCGGTGCTTGCGCCGACCTGTGTGGCGGCTCCGGCCAGGCCCAGCGGCAGCGCCGCTGCCGCCGCGCCCGCACACAGGAACAGAAGTGCGAGCGGGAGCGAGTAGCCCACGCCGAGCGCGCCGAGCAGCACGAACAGTGCGGCCGCGCGCACGGTCCAGCAGGCCGAGACGAGCAGCCATGCCTGCGACGCGCTCCGTCGCGAAGTCGTGCGGGGGTTGAGCCACCGCCCGAGCCGGAAATGCATGACTCGGCTGCTTCGGACCAGTCGCGGCAAGGCAAAGATCAAGCCCGTGGCGGCGACGCCGGCGACTGCGACCACGGCGAGCGCAGCTCGCGCGCCGTTCCCGGCCCCCGCAGACACAGCGGCTGCAAGGGCGAGCGGCGCCAACGCAGCGCAGTCGATCAGCCCCAGCATGACCAGCGAGAGGCAGAGCACGCGCACGCCGGCCGGACATCGGCCGCAGCGGCGCACGACAGCGATCCGCATCGCGTCGTCGAATCGGCCGGGTAGGACAACGCCGATGAGTGCGGCGCCGCCGTTCCCGGCGGCGAGCGCAAGAGGTTTGGGCCGCTCGTGGGGGGTGAAGAGACGTCCCCAGCCGTACGCCTTGAGTGCCTGCGCGAGAAGGAGCAGCACACCTGCTGCTGCCAGCAGGCCCGGGTGTCCGTTCGACAGCGGCCAGGACGTCGTCGCGAAGTGGCGGGCGGCCACCACGGCCAGCACGATCACGACGGCGCCCGAGAAGACGGCGACCGTCGACCGGCCACGCCGTGAACGAGAGGCTCGTGTCAGCGCCTCGATCAGTGCGCGAGCACGGAGGGGCGATCCCAGAGCGACCGATCGGCTTGCGCCGATCGGCGCTGTGCTCACTCGCTGCCTCTGACTCGCCGCATGATCCTCGTGGCAAGACCGGCTTCGGGTGCATCGTCCAGCTCGGACTCGATCTCGCGCAGCTCGTGCTGCGCGTCTCGGAGCGCGAGGTCGGCGTCCGTCTCTGCTTCTCGCAGCTGCAGCATCTTGTCGGCCCCGTGATCCGTCACGCCGTAGCGCTCGAGCGCGATCGCGTCGCAGTTCACGCGATAGGAATCCGTTCGCTGGTGCTCGAGTGTGGCAAGCGACTGCGTCAACTCGTCGCGTCGTCCTTCCAGCTCTTTCGATCTGTCCTCGGTCATGTCGCTCTCCTTCACTTCGTCGAAGCGGGACGGACCCGCCCTCGGCCTCCCACGTCTCGAGCCCAACCTCCGCCATCGCAGCCAGAAGACGCCGCGTCCCGGTCTCTTCAGCTTCCGTCTCGACGTCGGCTGGGTCGTTTCCGACGAGTCGCAGCTTCGGCGGACTCGAAGGTTCGTAGCCTCGCCACTCGCGGCCGTCCCGGTAGGCGGCGTAGGCGGACCGGACTTCCGAGTCATGTCGACCTCGACCGGAGAAGTGACGTCCCGAGAACGAGTCCCAGTCGAGCGCTTCCTCCGACTCAGAGGCGCTCAGAGGTTCAGTCGGTCTGCCGGCTCGAATTGTCCTTTCGGACACATGGCCAACGCGGATCGAAAGCCCCGTGCTTCCGCGACGGCTGAAGACCACCACTCATGAGGTGGTTCGCCCTCTGCACGCGACTGAAAAGAGGCACAGCGACCACTCTGCAAGGAATTCACCACGTCACACCTCCCGCACGAAAGCGGGAGGACGCAGGTGCGTCACCGGGTTCGCTTAGCTACACGAAGGATAGCACTGCGAGTGCGTCAAACCGTTGCAGGGGGATACCCGAGATCAACCCCGACCCGCGGCTGGCGGGCGATTAGGGCTGCTTCGGGAGCAAGAGGTGGCCGTCGACGACGGCCGTCGCAACGTCGATCAGCTTGCGATTGTGGTCGCGCGCGTTTTCACGCAGGAGTGTGAACGCGCTCGTCTCGTCGACCGAGTGGCGCTCCATCAGGATCCCCTTCGCACGCTCGGTGATCGCGCGCCGGCCGAACGCTCCCTCGAGGTCGTGGTACTCGGCGAACCGGCGCAGGACGATGTCGATCGAGCTCTGCCAGTCCTTCGCATCCGCGTCCGTGATGTAGGCGAAGACTCCGCGCTTCGACGCCTCCCTGACGAAGGCCGCGTCGGGTGCGTGCAGCAGAACGATCACCGGACAGGCGGACTCGTGGACGATCTTCTCGATGAGGCCCAGCGCATGGCCGGAGCTCGAGCCGAGGCCGACGAGAGCGACGTCCGGTCGTTCTCTCCTGGTGACGACGCCGACGTCCTCGATGTCGATCTCGCGGGCGATGACCTCGTGTCCGAGCGCAGTCGACGATCGGAGCGACGAGGGCAAGGCGATCCTTTCGCTCGTTGGCGATGAGGACACGGAGGTGCTCGGTTTCCCGGTGGGGCATTTGCAATCAGTATCGAGTCTAATTCAGGCAGAAAAGCCCAGGGAGAACGGCACTCGACCTTTGCTCTCGAGGGTGGTACGGTGATCTGGCTCTCCCAAGCATTCGGCGGGCAGGCATCTCCGACTCAGGCACTCGGTCGGATCGACGGGGTCGACGCCGCTTCGGCGTCCAACCCGAATCCGAGCGTTGGGAGTCGAGCATGCAAGCCGTCGCCGCACCAGCACCAGCAGTCGTGGACGCGCCGCTCGACGGCCCGGCCGTGTCCGCCGAAGATCTGACGCGCCGCTACGGAGAGGGCGAGACCGCAGTCGATGCGCTGAGGGGTGTGTCGCTCGACGTCCCGAAAGGCCAGCTCACCGCGGTCATGGGCCCGTCGGGCTCGGGCAAGTCGACCCTGATGCACATCCTCGCGGGACTGGACAAGCCGACCTCCGGCAAGGTGACGATCGCCGGAACGAGCATCGAGGAGCTGAACGACAACGAGCTGACGAAGCTCCGCCGCGAGCACATCGGCTTCATCTTCCAGTTCTTCAACCTGCTCCCGATGCTGAACGCGGAGGAAAACGTCGTCCTCCCGCTCTCCATCGCCGGCGAGAAGCCGGACAAGGCCTGGGTCGCCGAGCTGATGGGCCGGGTCGGGCTGACGGAGCGCAAGAACCATCGCCCCTCGGAGCTGTCCGGCGGCCAGCAGCAGCGTGTCGCGATCGGCCGCGCCCTCGTCAGCCGTCCGACGATCGTCTTCGCGGACGAGCCGACGGGCAATCTCGATTCGACCACGAGCGGCGAGATCCTCGAGCTGATGCGCAACTCGGTGGACACGTACCAGCAGACCACCGTGATGGTCACGCACGATCCCCGTGCCGCGGCCATCGCCGACCGCATCCTCTTCCTCGCCGACGGCCTCATCGTCCGTGACCTGGGCCGTGCCGACGCCCACGAGGTGATCTCCGTCATGGAAGAGCTCTCACGGTGACCCGCCTTTCGCTCAAAGGGTTGTGGGGCCGAAAGCTCCGCACGTTCCTGACCGCACTGGCCATCGTCCTCGGCGTTTCGATGATCAGTGGGACATACGTCCTGACCGACACGATCAGCGCTGCCTTCACCGGGATCGTCGACAAATCGTTCGAGAACGCCGACGCCGTGATCAGCGGCAAGGTTGCGTTCAAGAACAACGACAGCAACACGGCCGAGACGCCCGCCTTCCCTGCTTCGGTGCTGGCGAAGGTGAAGCAACTCCCGGACGTTGCCGCTGCCTCGGGGTTCGTCGGTGACGAGGCGAAGCTCATCGACCGCAACGGCAAGGTCATGTCGACCGGCGGCGGGAACGCCATCGTCTCGAGCGTCGACCCGCGGAACGACAGCAGGTTCAATCCGCTGAAGCTCGCCTCGGGTCGAGTGGCCCGTCGGCGGCAATGAGATCGCAATCGACAGGCGAACCGCGGACACGAAGCACTACGCGGTCGGCGACACCATCGCCCTCGCCGCGGACGACGGTGTCAGGGAGTTCGAGATCACGGGCATCGCGACGTTCGCCGACTCCTCCTCGATCGGGGCGTCGACGATTGCGATCTTCGACGTGCCCACGGCTCAAGGGCTCTTCGACAAGGCCGGCAAGCTCGACGGGATCCAGGTCGCCGCAAAGTCGGGCGTGACTCCCGAGAAGCTCGTCGGGGAGATCCGTCCGTTGCTGCCTGCGACCGCCATCGTGAAGACCGCCGCGGCGGAGACGAAGCAGGCCGTCGACGACGTCAACAGCTCGCTGGGCATCTTCCAGAAGTTCCTGCTCGCCTTCGGCATTCTCGCGTTGTTCGTCGGAGCCTTCGTGATCACGAACACTCTCTCGATCACGATCGCGCAGCGGATGCGCGAGTTCGCGACCATCCGGACGATCGGGGGCTCGCGGCGTCAGGTCCTTCGCTCCGTCATGCTCGAGGCGCTGGTCGTGGGTGTCGTTGCCTCGGTGGTCGGGCTGTTCCTCGGCCTTGGCATCGCCAAGGGTTTGAACGCTCTGTTCGGCGCGATCGGCGTCGAGTTTCCGAAGGGCGGCACCGTGGTCGCCACCCGGACGATCGTCGTCAGTCTCCTGGTCGGTGTCGTGGTGACCCTGCTCGCGAGCCTCCGGCCCGCAATCAAGGCCACCCGCGTGCCGCCGATCGCCGCCGTGCGCGAGGGCGCGACCCTGCCGACCACTCGCCTCTCGCGGTGGGGCCCCGTCTTCTCGATCCTGACGCTGGCGCTCGGCATCCTGCTTCTGGTCTACGGGATCTTCGGCAGCGGCCTGACGACCGCGAGCCGGATTCTGGCGCTCGCCTTGGGCACGCTGATCCTCTTCATCGGAGTCGCCGTCAACGCGAGGCGCGCAGTGCGGCCGCTCGCGGCCGTGCTCGGGTGGCCCGCGGAGCACATGGGAGGGGCGGCCGGGGCGCTTGCTCGGGAGAACGCCGTGCGAAACCCGAGCAGGACCGCGTCGACCGCGTCGGCCCTGATGATCGGGCTCGCACTCATCACGTTTGTCGCGATCCTGGGCGCCGGTCTGCGCGCGTCTTTCAACGACGCCGTCGACAAGCTTTTCGTCGCCGACTACGCGTTGACCGCCGAGAACGGCTTCGACCCGTTCACCAAGGAGGCCGATTCGGCGGTCGGAGTGACACCGGGCGTGACCGCTGTCTCCCCGATCCGCGGCGGTGACGCCCGCGTGTTCGGGGACAACATCCAGGTCTCCGCGGTAGCGCCGAACCTCGCGAAGACGGTGCGGATCGACTGGCTCCGCGGGACGGAGAATGTGCCGGCGCAGCTCGGCACGGACGGAGCATTCGTCGACAAGGACTACGCCAAGGACCATGACCTCGGGCTCGGCTCGACGATCCCTGTCACGACGCCGACGGGCAAGGTGCTGAAGCTTCGGCTCAAGGGGATCTTCGACCCGCCGAAGGGCGGCTCACCGTTCGGCGGCGTAACCATGTCGGCGGCGACCTTCGACGCGAACTATTCGAAGCCGCGGAACCTGATGACGCTGATCAACCTCAAAGGCGGCGTCACTGATGCGAACACTGCACGGCTGAACCTCTCACTCACGTCGTTCCCGGATGCCCGGATTCAGACCGCGGAGGAGTTCAAGAAGACGCAGGAGAACGACATCAACCTGGTCCTCAACGTCCTCTACGGGCTACTGGGGCTCTCCGTGATCATCAGCCTCTTCGGCGTCGTCAACACCCTCGTCCTCTCGGTGTTCGAACGGACCCGTGAGCTGGGGATGCTCCGAGCCGTGGGAATGACCCGCCAGCAGGTTCGGCGGATGATCCGCCACGAGAGCATCATCACGGCCCTGATCGGCGGAGCGCTCGGGATCGCCGTCGGAGTGTTCCTCGCAGTGCTCACGACCCAGGCGCTGTCCGACGAAGGGATCGTCCTCGCGATTCCGTGGACGACGATCTTCGTCTTCGTGCTCGCGACGATCGGCGCAGGGATTCTGGCGGCGATCCTGCCCGCACGCCGTGCGTCACGGCTCAACATTCTGAAGGCGCTCCAGTACGAGTAGGGAGAGCGGTGCCCGCCCCTTCCGCCACGGACGACGGCCGGAGGGGCGGGACCCCGATTTGGAGGCTCGATGACCGAGACGTACGCACCTGACTCCTCGAGGTTCGCGGACCGGGAGACCCTGCTGGCCCAGGCCGCCTTGCTGGTTGTTGCTCTCCACGTGCTGGACGATCGGTTCCTCCAGCCGCAGCCTGGCACCTCGGCCGGGGACCATCTGGTCAGCGGCCTCGTGCCGCTCGCCGTCCTCGGCGGTGCCGTTGTGCTCTACCCGCGCGTGCGCCCCGGCGTTCGTGCCTCCGTCGCTGCCCTGCTCGGGCTCTTCGGCGTCGTCACCGGCTTCGAGGCGGTCTATTACCTCAACGCGGGCCAGTTCTCGGGCGACGACTTCACCGGGCTCGCGGCCATTGCCGCCGGTCTCGTTCTCATCGCTCTCGCGGCGGTGACGCTCTGGCGGTCGAGACGGCTCGATGACAGCCGGCCACGCCGTTGGCTGCGGCGTTCGCTCGTCGCGGTCGGCGTCGTCGTCGCGGCCTGGGTCATCGTCGTCCCGTTTCTCGTCTCATACGTCCTCACGCATGCCGCTCGCTCCTTCGTTCCCGCAGATCGCGTCGGCGCGCGCCACCAGGACGTGACGTTCACGACGGCAGACGGGCTTCGCCTCCGTGGGTGGTACGTGCCGTCGAGGAACGGCGCGGCCGTGATCTCTTTCCCCGGTCGCAAGGGGACGCAGAAGCCGGCGCGCATGCTCGCTCGACACGGGTACGGCGTCCTCCTGTTCGACCGGCGCGGCGAAGGCGAGAGCGACGGCGATCCGAACGGCTGGGGCTGGCAGGGCCATCGCGACGTCGCGGCCGCGGTGCGCTTCCTTCAGGGCCGTCCCGACGTCGAGCGGGGACCGGATCGGCGGCATCGGGCTCTCGGTCGGTGGCGAGATGATGCTCGAGTCCGCGGCGAAGACGCGAGGCCTGCGAGCCGTGGTTTCCGAGGGTGCCGGCGAGAGGTCGATCCACGAGATCCTGGACACCACCAACGGCGGCAAGTGGGTCCAGGTGCCGTCGGTCCTCGCACTCACTGTCGGGAACGCGCTCTTCTCCGACGGTATGCCTCCGCCGAGCCTCAAGGATCTCGTCGGGAAGATCGCGCCGACGCCGGTCTTCTTCATCTACGGAGAGCACGGCCAGCCTGGCGAGCGGAACCTCAATCCGACGTATTACGCGGCTGCGGGTCGCCCCAAGGCCCTCTGGGAGGTTCCCGGGAGCGGCCACGTCGGCGGCATCGACGCGCGGCCGGCGGAGTACGAGCGCCGCGTCGTGGGCTTCTTCGACCGGACGTTGCGGGAGGGCTCCTGACGGCGAAGGCGCGGCCAGAGATCGACGATCCGGCACCCGTAAAAGGCGCAGAGGAGATCGAGATCGCCGCGCCCCAGGAGGCCGTCTGGGGCGTGCTGACGGCCGTCGAGGACTGGCCGTCATGGAATCCCGACGTGAAGTCGGTGTCGCTGGAAGGCGCGGTCGCGGAAGGATCTGAGTTCCGGTGGAAGGCCGGGCCGGGGACGATTACCTCGCGCATCCGGCGTCTCGAACGACCTCGAAGGATCGAATGGACGGGCACGACCTTCGGGATCAAGGCGATCCATGTCTACACGCTGGAGTCGCATGGCGGCACGACGCGCGTGAAGTCCGAGGAGTCCTACCACGGGCTTGTTTCACGTCTCTTCCGCCGGTCACTCCAGAAGACGTTGGACAGCACGCTCGCCTCGGGACTGACGCACCTGAAGGTCGAGGCGGAGAGGCGAGCCCAGCTCCAGGCTGGGGCGCCTGCCTAGCTGCAGGAAACGGCCATCCAGCGGAGCGTGAGCGCGAGGCTCACGAACGGCAGGAGGGCGAGCGGTAGGGCGACTGCCATGGGGAACATGTCAGCCCCCGTTCCGAATGACGCCGTAGAGCGCGAGGAGCAGCGCGGCGAGGATGAGTGCGGTGATGAGCAGTCGCTTCTTCATGAGCCCAGTCTTTGCCACCTGACGTGCCGCGTCTGTACGGCTGACGCCCTCGCCTTCGGCGGCTCACATCCACATCTGCCGTACGCGAACTCCCCGGTTGGGCCTGGGATGCGATGGATGCGCACTATCCTCTGAACCGATGGCGCGGACAGAGACGGTTGAGGAAGGCCGAGTCGACGAGGCCGAGCTTCCCGCGCCGGACATCTCTGTCGTCGTCACGCTCTACAACGAGTCGGACGCGGTCGAGGAGCTCTACCGGCGCACGATCGCGGTGCTCGACGCCGGGCCGCGCACGTTCGAGCTGATCTTCGTCGACGACGGCTCGACCGACGGGACCTTCGCGGCGCTCGAGCGGTTCCACGCCACGGATCCGCGCGTCCGCGCGGTGCGCTTCAAGCGGAACTTCGGCCAGCACCCGGCGATGCACGCCGGCCTCTCGCCGCGCCCGCGGCGACATCGTCGTCACGATGGACGGCGACCTCCAGAACGAGCCCGAGGACATCCCGCGCCTGGTCGACGCGGTCGAGGCCGGAAACGACGTCGCGAGCGGGAGGCGCCTCGCGCGAACGGACCCACTCGGCCGCGCGCTTCCTTCGCGCCTCGTCAACGGGATGCTCCGCCGTTTCACGGGCGTGGCGATCTCCGACTTCGGCTGCGCCTTCAACGCGTATCGGCGCGGCGCGGTCGAGCCGATGCTCGGGTCGATCGGGAAGCAGAAGTTCACGAAGGCGCTCGTCCTCTCCGGCGGCGCGAGCGTCGTCGAGGTCGACGTCTCGCACCAGCCGCGACAGGGGTCTTCCCGCTACACGCCCCTGCGGCTGACCAGGCTCGCGCTCCACGTCCTCGCCGGCTTCTGGCCGCAGCCGATCCAGTGGATCGGCGTCGTGCTCGGGACGGTGTCGTCCCTCCTGGCGATCGCACTGGGGACGTACGGCGTCGTCTACTGGATCGACGAGTCGAACTTCCCGGGCCCGCTCTTCGGTGGTGTCGCAGTCCTCTTCGTGCTCGGCATCCAGGGCTTCATCCTCGCGCTCGTCGGCGAGTACCTCGGCCGCATTCAGCGCGACGTCGAGGGCCGTCCGATCTACGTGGTGGACCGCGAGCTCTGAGCGGCGCGGCTGTAGTCTGCCGACGTGCCCAAGAGAGTTCTCGTCACGGGTGGGGCGGGGTTCATCCCGTCCAACTTCATCCACCATCTGCTCGCGAAGACGCCGTACGAGGTCATCTCCCTCGACGCGCTGACGTACGCGGGCAACGTCGACAACCTCAGCGGCGCGATGTCGCACGAGCGGCTCTCCTTCGTCCACGGGGACATCAGGGACGCCGACCTCGTCCGTGACGTCGTCTCCGAGGTCGACGTCATCGTCAACGCCGCCGCCGAGTCACACGTGGAGAAGTCGATCGACGAGGGCGCGCGCGAGTTCGTGACGACGAACGTCGAGGGGACGCAGATCCTGCTCGACGCGATCCGGGACGCACCCGTCGAGCGCTTCATCCTCTTCTCGTCCAGCGAGGTGTACGGCACCGCGGAGAGCGCGCCGATGGACGAGGACCACCCGCTGAACCCGCGCAGCCCGTATGCGGCGACGAAGGCGGGCGCCGACCGGCTTGCGTACTCGTACTTCGTCACGTACGGCCTCCCGGTGACGATCGTCCGGCCGTTCAACAACTACGGCCCGCGGCAGCATCCGGAGAAGGTCGTCCCGCGCTTCATCACACAGGCGCTTCAGGACCAGGAGCTGACCATCCACGGTGACGGCCACGCGAGCCGCGATTGGCTCTACGTGGACGACGACGCCGAGGCGATCGAAGCGGTGATCGCCGCGCCGATCGAGAACGTGGCCGGCGAGGTGCTGAACGTCGCGACCGGGATCGACATCCCGGTCACCGAGATCGCCGACGCGGTGCTCGACGCGCTCGGCAAGCCGTCCACGCTCAAGACGTACGTGACGGAGCGTCCGGGCCAGGTCGACCGCCACATCGGCTCCACCGAGAAGATGGAACGCCTCACCGGCTGGCGCGCGCGCACGTCATTCGAGGAAGGCCTTGCGCGCACCATCGCGTGGTACCGCGACAATGAAGCGTGGTGGAGGGGGATTCTCGGGAGCGAGACTCGCGCAAGCGTCTCCTCGTCCTAGGCGCGGGCCCGGCCCAGCTGGGTCTGCTGGCCGCTGCGCGCGCGCGTGACCTGTACGTCATCGCCGTCGACCGCGACGCGTCGGCGCCGGGATTCCGCTACGCCGACCGCCGCGCGATCGTCTCCACGGAGGACGAGTCCGGCATCGAGCGCCTCGCGGGAGCCGAGCGCGTCGACGGGCTGATCGCCCCGGGAATCGACTGGCCGGTCGCGATCGCGGCACGGGTGACCGAGCGCCTGGGCTTGCCGCATCCGATCTCCTCCGAGACCGCCGTTCTCTCCACGTCGAAGCTGCGCCAGCGGGAGCGCTTCGCCGAGGCGGGCGTCCCACAGCCCGCCTACGAGATCTGCTCGGGCGCGGAGGAGGCGACGAAGGCCGCAGGCCGGATCGGCTTTCCCTGCGTGATCAAGGCTCCGGACCGGCAGGGGCAGCGGGGCCTGACCCTGGTGCGCGCCGCCAAAGACGTCCCGGATGCGGTGCGCGTCGCGCTCGACGCATCGCGTTCGGCGACGCTGCTCGTGGAGGAGCACGTGGAGGGTCGCGAGGTCACCGTCAACGCGTTCTCGTCCGGCGGGCACTTCTATCCGCTGACCGTGACCGACCGCCTCACTGCCGCGCTCCCGGCGTTCGGCGTCGCGCTCACGCACGTCTGGCCGAGCGAGCTCGAGCCGCAGCAGATCGGGTCCGCGGTGGAGGCCGCGAGCGCGGCCGCGGCGGCCGTCGGGGTCGAGAACGGCGCCACCTACACGCAGGTCCTGGTCGGCGCAGAGGGCGCCCGCGTGGGCGAGCTCGCCGCGCGACTGGGCGGCGGCCACGACGCCGAGCTCTGCCGCGTCGCGCTCGGCGTCGATCTCAACGGCGTTGCGCTCTCGGCCGCGCTCGGGGAGGAGGTGCCGACGGCTGCCCTCGCGCCGGTCGCGCGGGTCGGGGGCGCCTGCGTCCGATTCCTCGTCCCGCCGCCCGGCCAGCTGCAGAGGACGGCCGGCGTCGAGGACGCCTTCGCACAGGAGGGGATCCGCGGCATCCGCATCTACCGTCGCCCCGGCCATCAATTCGGCGATTTCCGCCGTGGGGCTGACCGGGCGGGCG
>CAVYYY010000013.1:0-82633 GCA_963772855.1 uncultured Actinomycetes bacterium
TGATCGCGCCCGTTCCGTAGTCCATGAGGACGTAGTCGGCGACCCAGATCGGCAACTCCTCGCCGTTGATCGGATTGATCGCGTGGGAGACCGGTGAAGACGCCGGTCTTCTCCGTCGCGGCCGAACGCTCCTCGACCGAGCGCGCGCCCGCGTGTCGGGCGTACTCGCTGCGCGACATGGTTCGTCTGCTCCTCCACGAGCGGATGTTCCGGGGCGACGACGACGAACGTTGCGCCGAACAACGTGTCGGGGCGTGTCGTGAAGACGGCCAGGGGTGCTGCTTCGTCTCGGCGATCGCGAAGGTGATCTCGGCTCCCTCGGACCGGCCGATCCAGTTGCGCTGGATCGCCTTCGTCTTCTCCGGCCAGTCGGCGCCCGGATACTCGAGCAGCTCGTCCGCGTACGCGGTCGTGCGCATCGTACTCACTGCGTCTATATTCCGCAGCTCGACCTCAGCGCCGCAGCGCTCGCAGTGCCCGTCAACGACGTACTCGTTCGCGATGACGGTCTGGTCGTTCGGGCACCAGTTCACCGGGCCCTCCTTGCGGTAGCAGAGGTCGTGCCGAAGAAACTGCAGGAACAGCCACTGCGTCCAGCGGTAGAAGTCGGCTGGTGTGCGGCGAGCATGGCGCTCCCAGTCGATCGCCCAGCCGAGCCGCTCCATTTGCGCGCGGATCGAGCTCGATGTTGCCGCGGTGATTCGCGCGGATGAACGCCCTCCTTGATCGCTGCGTTCTCGGCCGGCAGGCCGAACGCGTCCCAGCCCATCGGCCGCACGACGTGCCAGCCGTTGCGGCGGCGGAAGTGCGTGAGGACGTCGCCCATCGTGTAGTTGCGGACGTGGCCCATGTGGAGTCTCCCGAGGGATACGGGAGCATCTCGAGCACGTACGTCTTCCGCTGCGGCGTCCCCGGGCCCGGGGTTCGGCACGTTGAAGGCGCGCTCGTCCTCCCAGATGCGCTGCCACTTCGCTTCGATCTGCGCGGGGTTCGTACCTGTCCATATCGTCCTCGAGAAACGAAAAAACCTCTCGGGAGAGGTCACGGGGAGGCCGGCGCGGCGGCGCCGCGGTGGCTCCCTGCGCTAGAAAGCAGTTCCTTCATTGGCGGAATGTAGCAACCGGTCACAGTCGTCGGCTCAGAGCGGGCTATACGCACATCCATCTCAACGTCGACGTGGAGGACCAGGCGCCGAAGTTCGGCGGCCAACGGCTCGAGATGCGGAAGGCGCGCGACCGGCTCGAGGTGGAGACTCGGGGCCAAGCTACGTGCGGATCGCGCGGTGGAGCTTCGGCTCCCGTTCGCGGACAAGTAGAAGCAGCACGAGGAGGTCTACGTCCTGGTCGAGCGGCGCGCGCGCATCGAAGATCGAGGACGACGTCCGAGAGCATGAAGCTGTGGGACGCCGTCCGCGTACACAAGGGACACGATGCGCGCATCGAGGCAGGCGAGAGGGTGCCGTGTTCATCGCGTCGGCGCGCCGAACACCGGGCCGGGCGACGCCGAGATGGAGCAGGACTGGTGGAGCGACTGACACGGTCGCTGTCTCGATCTCTTCCCGGTCACCGCAGACGTTGCCGACGGCGAGCTGTCACTCGGCGGAGTTCGCGCGAGCGAGCTCGCCGAGGAGTACGGCACGCCGCTCGTCGTCGTACTGCGAGGAGACGATCCGGCAGGTGCGCGCGTATCGCGAGGCGGCCCCGGCGCGCTCATCGTCTACGGGACGAAGGCGTTCGCGAACGTCGCGCTGCTGAAGCTCCTTGCGGAAGAGGGCGTCGGCGCGGACGTCTCGACGCTCGGCGAGCTGGCGTTCGCGCAGGCGGCGGGATCGCCGGCGAGCGGCTCGTCTTCCACGGCAACAACAAGTCGGACGAGGAACTGCGCGCGGCGGCCGAGGCGGGCGCGCTCGTCGTGCTCGACGTCCCGGGTGAGGCGCAGCGCGCTGCCAAGGCCGGCGTGAAGCGCGTGATGGTGCGCATGACGCCGGACGTCGAGGCGGTCACGCATCGCTCGATCCAGACGGCGCACGCGGAGTCGAAGTTCGGGCTCTCGCCCGATGCCGCGCCGCGCGAGGTCGGCGCCGCGCTCGCCCTCGGGATTGCCGTGGAGGGACTCCACATCCACATCGGCTCCCAGCTCGGCGAGTCGACGAAAGCCTGCTCGCGCTCGAACGAATCCTCACCTTCGCGTCGCGTGCGACGGATTGGACGCCGCGCTTACATCGACCTCGGCGGCGGCCTCGGCGTGCGGCACAACCGCGACGAGACAGTTCCCAGGTGGCGGAGTTCGTCAAGCCGCTGGTCGACGCTGCCTGCCCGGAAGGCGTGACGCCGATCCTCGAGCCAGGGCGCTCGCTCGTCGGCCGCGCGGGCGTGACGCTCTACACGGTCGGCTCGGTGAAGCGCTCCGGCGGCGTGACGTACGCCGCGATCGACGGCGGCATGTACGACAACCCGCGGCCGCAGCTCTACGGCGCGCGCTACGAGGCGCTCCTCGCGAACCGCGCGGAGGAGCCGACCGCGACCGAGTACCGGATCGCCGGCAAGCACTGCGAGTCGGGCGACGTCCTCATCGACGCCGTGGAACTACCGGAGCCGCGGGCCGGCGACCTGCTCGCGGTACCGGCAACAGGCGCGTACACACTCGCGCTCGGCTCGAACGTACAACGGCGTCCCGCGCCCGGCGGTCGTCCTCGTCGCGGACGGCGACGCGCGCGTGATCCGCGAGCGGGAGACCGTTGACGATCTACTCCGGTTCGAGCCTAGAGGGCTGACGGCGAACGGCTGACGTCGGGGGCGCTCCAGACCAAGCCGGGCAGTGCGGTCGTTCGCGGTGCGTAGCGGCGCTACGTGCCGCGGGCGAACGTGCTGATCCGGCGCCGTGTCTGGTGCGCTACGGCCTGGTGGAATTTCACATCAGGCCTCTAGTTCGTCGCGAAGCCGGGCCGCACGAGACGCGCCGGCGCGACGAGTCGTGCGTCCTTCACCGGCGGATTCCACGGCTCGGCGAGCGGGGCCGCGCCGAACGACGCGAGCCGCCGTTCTTCCGGCGCGTCGCCGTAGAGCGTCGTCCGCTGTCGCGCCACGCGACCACACGAGCGGATCAGCGCCTCCATCGCTTCCGGCGGGAACTCCTGCCCGTGCTCGTCGGCCAACCGGGAGATGGACTCGTTCATCAGCGTGCCGCCCAGGTCGTTGACGCCGGTGCGAAGCGCGGCCGCTGCACCTTCGGCACCGAGCTTCACCCACGACACCTGAATGTTCGTGATCCACGGGTGAAGCGCCAGGTGCGCCACTGCGTGCGCGAGCAGCGTCTCGCCGAACGTCAGGCCTGAGCGCGCCTGGCCGCGCAAAGCCACATCGGCGCCTCCATGTGGACGAACGGGAGCGGCACGAACTCCGTGAACCCGCCGCTTCGGCGTTGCTGTTCACGTGCGTGCAAGAGATGACGCGCCCAGTTGACCGGCCCTTCCACGTGGCCGAGCATCATCGTCACGTTCGAGCGCAGCCCCGCACGAATGCGCGGCGTCGTGCACCTCCAACCACTGCGCCCGTCGTCACCTTGTCCGGGCAGATGATGCGATCACCTCGTCGTCGAGAATCTCAGCCGCCGTCCCCGGCAGCGACCCAAGACCGGCCTCGGCCAGTTCCGACGAGGTACTCGTCGAGCGGCAGGCCGAGCGTTGCAGCTCCTTGCCACACCTCGAGCGCCGAGAACGCATGCACGTGCAGGCCGGGCACCGCTTCTTTGATCGCACGCACGACCGATAGGTAGTAGTCGCCGGTGAACGCCGGATGGATCCCGCCCTGCAGGCAGACCTCGGTCGCGCCGCGTTCCCAGGCCTCTTCGCAGCGACGCACGATCTCCTCGTGCGGCACGAGGTACGGCGCGCCGCGGAGGTTCGCCGCCAGCTTTCCCTTCGAGAAGGCACAGAACCCGCAGCGGAAGTAACGACACGTTCGTGTACTGGATGTTGCGCGTGACGACGTACGTCACCTCGTCGCCGCAGACCTCGCGCCTGAGCTGATCGGCAGCCGCAAAGACACGGTCGCGCTCGTGGCCCCGCGCGCGGAACAGGCGAACGATGTCCTCCTCGCCGAGCTCTGCACGAGTGTCAATCGGCAGCGCGTCCCGCGGAACGAACGGGATCCCAGCGTACCTCGCCGGGCGACCAGCGGTCCTCGCGCGCGAGGCCGAGCGAATCGGATGCACGCAGTACCGACGACAGCACGTTCGGGTCGATCGACTCGGCGGAGATCCACTCGGGATAGACCGCGAGCCACGGGGCGAGCTCGAGGTCACGGCTTTCGGTGCCGGCGCGGAGCAGTTCGAGCTCGGGCCAGGGAGCCTCCGGGTTGACGTGGTCGATCGTCACCGGCGAGACGCCTCCCCAGTCGTCGATCCCCGCGTCGAGCAGTCGCGGAAAGTCTGTATACGAGAGGTTCGGAGGTGCCTGCAGATGGGCCTGCGGGCCGAGCACGATCCGCGCGACCGCGATCGTCCAGAGGAGCTCTTCGAGCGCCGGCTCGGGAGACTCGGCCGTCCGCGTTCCCGGCTTCGCCCGGAAGTTCTGAACGATCACCTCCTGCACGTGCCCGTACGTGTCGGCGAGCTCGCGAATCGCGAGCAGTGCGTCGATGCGCTCTTCGCGCGACTCGCCGATGCCGATGAGCAGGCCTGTTCGTGGACGGGACTCTCCTCCCCGCCGCCCGCGATCGTCTCGAGCCTGCGGGCCGGCAGCTTGTCCGGAAAGCCCGAATGCGGACCTTCGCGCGCGGACAGACGCTCGGAGGTCGTCTCGAGCATCAGGCCGAGCGAGACGCTCACGCGCCGCAGCTCCCGCATTTCCTCGCGCGATCATGACGCCCGCGTTGAGATGCGGCAGCAGGCCCGTCTCGTCAACACCGCCTGGGTCGCGCGGGCCAGGTACTCGATGGTGGGGTCACAGCCGAGAGCGGCCAGCTCGTCTCGAGCCGCGCGGTAGCGCAGCTCAGGCTTGTCCCCGAGGGTGAAGAGGGCCTCGCGGCAACCGGCGGCTGCACCGGCACGCGCGATCTCGAGGACTTCCTCGATGGTCAGGTAGGCCCGCTCGCCAACGCCGTGGCGGCTGCGCGAACGTGCAGTAGTGACACACGTCGCGACAGAGCTTCGTCAGCGGGATGAAGACCTTCGGCGAGTAGGTGACGAGGCCGCCGTGGCCGTCGGCCCGTAGCACCCGCGCCTCCGCACACAGCTCGTCGAAAGCGGACGGCCGAGGAGCTCCATTCCGGGAGCGTACTCAGGCCGAAGGATACGAAGACTCAGAGGAAATCGATCGACGCGACGCCGAGCGCCGCCGCCACGACCACTGCCGCAACCCCGGCCCCGGCCATCGACCAGCGCTCGCGCGCGCGTGCCCGGCGCGGCCAGGACGGCTGCACCGGCGAGGCCGAGCGTCATTCCCGAAAACGTCTCGACCGCCTGGAACGCGACTCCGAGCGCGAGTGAGGCGCCGAGGCCCGACACCTGTCCCGTGCAAAGCGAGTGTCGCCGCGCCTGCGCCTGCCCCGAAGTTCCCCGGCGTGAGCGGCAGCAGGCCGGCAAGCGCCATTGCGGCGAGCAGCACGACGGCGACCCAGACCGGTCGCAGACACACCGAGAGCGAGCGAGATCGCGACCGCCCGCTACCGCGCGAGAACCGCGACGCCGATCCATCCTGGAAGATCGTCGCTCCTGCGCGCGGCGACTGCCCGACGCTGCGGAAGATCTGCAGAGGCTGCCGAGTTCGTCCTGCGGCTCGTCGGCTGATGCGCATCGACACGGCCACGCACGCCACGGCGAGGATCAGCAGCGGAGCCGGCCACAACGGCACGCGGCCCACGGATGCGGCCACGACGATGAGCAGGGCAAGCACGAGCGTCCGTGCCGCGGCCACCGACGCGCCCACCCCGCCCGCACGCCAGAGACGGTCGTCTCCGGGGAGCGTGCGTGAGAGGAGACCGATCCGAACGGCCCCGCCGAGGTGCGCCGGGGCGACAGAGTTGACGAGCGAGCCGATCGCATAGCGCGCCGACACCTGCTTGAAGCACGCCTCGCCGCCGCATGCGCGCAGCCCGGTCCGCCAGGCCGCCGCCGAGGCGAGCAGGCCAAGTCCGAAAGCAATCGCAGCGACGAGCAGCCATTTCGGCTGGGCATGCGTCCCCTTGTCCTTGCTCCACTGCTGGCCATGCGGGGCTTCTCCTTGCTGAACACGATCGAGATAGAGCCTGTTCGCAGCCTTCGGCGGCACGGCCAACATCAGGGCCGAGGGCGCAGGAGACGTCGTCGACGAAGATCTGCGGCTTCCAGTTGAGCTTCGAGACGGCGTCGAACGCCTGGAGCGAGAACTTCCCGAAGGCGCTCATGAAGACGTTGGCGCCCGAGGCCTTCAGCTGCGTCACCTGCGGCTGGACATCGGTGGACGTCGGGTCGAGCAACTCCTCGCGGACGATCGCAGCCCGCCTTCTTGCCGAGCCCGCGGCGCAGCCCGCCGAGCAGGTCGCGCCGTAGTCGTCCTGGTAGAGGACGGCGATCTTCGGCTTCTTGATCTTCGCGACGATGTACTTGCCGTAGATCGCGCCCTCCTCCGAGTAGGGCGGACTATCGTCCACGGACTGCTCCTGTAGTCGCGGCCGAGTCTCGCCGCCCCGGAGGACACGAAGATCTGCGGGACCTTCTGGTCGAGCAGGTTACGGACGGCGAGGTTGTTGTTCGTCCCGAGGGAGCTGAAGACCGCGGAAGACCTGCTCCTGCTGGATCAGGCGGATCGTGTTGTTCACGGCGCGGCCCGGATCGTAGCGCTCGTCGAGGTACGTGAAGTCGATCCTCCGCCCGAAGACGCAGCCGCGTCGACGTACTTGAAGTACGCCAGCGCGCCGCGCGCGACGTTCCTGGTGACGGACACGCGGCTCGTTGGGCACGCTCGAGCCGAGATGGATCTCGGTGGAGGTGACTCCGGGAGTGGCCACGGGGCGTGCTCCGGCCGAGCCTGGTACAGCCACTGTCGCGGCCACCGCCGCCCCGAGGACGAGAATCTTCACTCCCACCTAAGACCGACAAGTACAAGCGGGTTGTTAAAGTGGTCCGATAAGTGGCGGATGACGCCGACACCCGTCGGGAGCAGGAGCATGACGAGGATGAGCACCGCGCCGAACACGATGTGGCAATGCCCGGCTGCTTCGGTCGAGGTCGAGCGCCGGAAGGTGGTTGACCCAGCGCGCGACCGTGTCGGCGTGGTTCTGCAGGAAGTAGACCGACCCCGGCGCCGAGCAGGAGGCCGACAGCGGCACGAGGCCGCCGATGGCAAGGCCGACCACGAGGTAGATCGACAGGATGATCGGAAAGGCGTCGGGGTTCACGTAGGCGTTCGCCATCGCGTAGAGCGACCCGGCGACGCCCGCGTAGAAGGCGGAGATCCCGAAGGCGAGCGTCTTGGGCAGGGCTCACACCCGAGGATGTCGCCGCCACTTCGCTGTCGCGAATCGCCTGGAGCGCACGGCCGGACTTCCCACGGACGAGGAACCAGGCCACGACGCGATGCCCCAGGTCAGGTAGTAGAGCCATTTGTTCGGCGTCGTGTCGAGGCCGAACGGCGGCTCGACGAGGTTCAGGATCTTGCCGGTCGTCCCACCCAGAAGCCGTCGAACTTCTTCGGCAGCTGCGGGAACGACACTGCGACACCGAACGTGATCATGACCGCTGAGGTAGAGACCCGACAGCCTTGGAGCCGACAACGAGCCCGGCTATGACCACGCTGGCGATTCGGATCGTCCAGAGGTCGCGGATCGTACTGTCGACGCTGAGGATCGCGGTCGTGCAGCCGCCGATGGCCATGAACGCGCCGTTTCCGAGCGAGATCTGGCCGCCGAAGCCCGTGAGGATCCCGAGCCCAGAGCAGGGCCATACTTCCTGACATCGCGAGCTTGCGCGCGCGGAAGTCGCTCACCCATCGCGGGAGCACGACGACCAGCGCCGTGCGGCGAGGAAGACGAGCACGCGCTTCGTCATACGCGCCTCACCCTCACGCGGCCGAAGAGCCCGTTGGGCCGTACAGGACGACGAGGATCAGCAGAACGCGGCGGGTCAGAAGGGCCATCCGACGAACCCCACGTAGGCGAGCAGGGTGATGGTCACGCCGAGCAGCAGCCCTCCCACGACCGCGCATCGGACTTGTCCAGGCTGCTGAGAGCGCGGCGAGGGCGTACAGCAGGATCGTCGCACCACGTTCGGATCGAGAAAGCGACGGGGGCGACCATGATCCCGGCGACGGCGCCGAGGACCGCAGCGATGCCCCAGCGGAGCGCGAGCATCCAGCTGACGCGGATCCGACGAGGCGCGACGACGGCCCCGCGGCGCGCAGCGCGAGCCCAGTCTTCGTGTAGCGGAAGAACAGCTTCTGACACGGCAACGAGCGCGAGCGACGTGACGACGTCGATGTCCTGGGCACGCTGATCGGAACGCCCCCGCGTCGATCGTGCGCGTGGAGACGCTGCCGTTGAGATGCCGCGTGGCACCTGCACCAGATCACGCTCATGAGCCCGTTCAGGAGCAGCGCGAGGGTGATGATCACCGTCGACCGAGGCGTCCTCGACCGGACGGATCAGCGTGCGCTCGATCGCCACCATCCGCAAGCACGAGCGGGAACGCCTCCCAGAACGAGAGCCCGTGGTTCATGAGCGACCAGGCGATGAACGTCGTGAAATTGCCATCTCGCCCTGGGCGAAGTCGGCGACCTTGTTCGAGCGGTAGATGATCACGATCGCGAGCGCGAGGCCGCGTAGACCGCGCCCTCACGGATGCCCGCGGCGAGCTGCGGCCGTAACTCGGTCCAGGTGAAGTCCGCGACGAGGCCCACGAGTACCCGAGGTAGGACTTGCGGATGGACTTGTTCCGTGTATATTGTCGCTCGACCGTCGATGACGACGCGCACCGACCTCGAGCACGTAGGCCGGGGCGGAGTGCTCGAGTGCGAGGCTGGCGTTCTGCTCGACGAGGACCGACAGGCCCTCCTCCGTCTTGATCTGCTCCAGCGCGCCATAATTCCTTCATGCCGACGAGGCCGAGCGACGGCTCGTCGAGGAGCAGGAGACGCGGCTGCGCGCGCGCCCGAGCGCGGCAGCAATCCCCGCCGCTCGCCGCCCGAGAGCTGTTCCCGCCTGGGCTCGCCGCTCCTCGAGCCGCGGGGAAGTACTCGAACACGCGCGCGGCGGCGTCTTTCACGCCCCTGCGCCGCGCTAGGCGCCGAGGCCGAACATTTGTCCGAGACGCAGAGTCGCCAACGTGCCGCGCCCTTCCGGCACGCGCGATCCCGGCGCGCGCCGTCGCTTCGGGCCTGCGCCGAGCGGCTCCTCCGCAAGAGGATCTCTCGCCGCCGACCGCCGCAACCGTTCCGGAAGATGCGCGCAGCGTCGTCGTCTTGCCTGCGCCTGTTTGCGCCGAGGACGGCGACGAGCTCGCCTTCGTCGACGCTCAGCGTGACGCCGTGCAGGACACCTGGGACGGGCCCGTACCTCTCCACGTCGTGGAGCTCGAGCAGGCTCACGACTCGGCTCCGAGGTAGGCCTCGATGACCGCCGGTTCGCCTGGACCTCGGCCGGTGTCCCCTCGGCGATCTTCCGGCCGAAGTCGAGGACGTGCACGCGGTCGGCGACTCCCATGACCAGCGGCCATGCCACGCTCGACGAGCAGGACGCGAGTTGTCGCGCACTGCGGGATGAACGTCCCGAGCTGCTCTACTTCCTCGAACCCGCCCGCCTGTCGCTCGAGCAGCAGCAGCCGCTGCTGAGGCAAGCGCACGCGCCACCTCGACGCGCTTTTGCGTCCCGTACGGCAGGTCGGACGCGGCGCGATGGCGGACCGAGTGGAGGTTGACGTAGAGGATGTCCTCGGCGCGCTCTTCGCCGTGGCGGGCACGCGCCGACGCGCACGTTGTCGAGCACGGACATCCCGCCGAAGAGCTGGACGTTCTGGAACGTCCGAGCGACGCCTCGCCGGATCACGGCGCTCGGCGACGTCTTGAGGAGGGTCTGACCCTCGAAGCGGACGTCGCCGGAGTCCGGCGTGTAGAGGCGTGTGATGACGTTGAACGCCGTCGTCTTCCCGCGCCGTTCGGTCCGATGAGGCCGACGATCTCGCCCTCGTCGGCATCGAAGCGCTCCGTCGAGCGCAACGATGCCGTCGAAGCAGGTTGCTCCGGAACCTCCAGCAGGCAAGGGCCGTAACCTATAGCCGCATGACGCTCCATCCGACGGCGCAGCGCGTCCATGGCGGTGCGCGAGCTCGACGAGTCGACGCGAACGGCGAGGAAACGGCCGCCGCGGCCGGGGTCGAGGTCGGTCAGATCGTCAAGTCCCTCGTCTTCATCGATGCCGGAAACCCTGTCCTCTGCCTCTGCGCCGGTGACCGCCGGGTCGACACCGACCTGCTCGGCCACGTCCGGCAAGCCCGGCTCCGAGGTCCGCGAGGCCGACAGGGTTTGCCGATCGGTGGCGTCCCGCGGGTCGGCCACGACCGCCCCATCCGGACGGTCATCGACTCCTCGCCGCCGCGCCACGACACGGTCTTGGTGTGCGGGGCGGCACGCCGCACGCGGTCTTCCCGGTTGATGATTGCCGCGATCCCACGGCGGGGGTGCTCGAAGTCACCTAGTCGGGGTCCGGTGCAGGGTTTTGGCCCAGCGCCGAGTCCGCCCTCCTCACGGAGGGGCGCGGCCCCCGCGGTCGTCGACCTGCTAGGACAAGTCCGCGGCCGCGCCCCTCTCAACCCAGCGCGGCGGGCTCCGTGACCGGCTGCTTGCACGCGAAGTCTCTTGACATGTAGCATGCTGGCCTGCCGTCGACGAAGTCCTTCCCCTCGAGGGAGGGGCACCTCGCCCGGATGCCGAAGGCGACGACGGCGTTCGGGATCGAACGAGCGCCGCACGCGCAACCGGCGTGTCCGGTGGTGCACGGCGATCGCGCGGCGGCGAGAAGTGGAGGTCGAGGGCCGTCAGCGCATGCCCAACGCCGACGGCGCCTGCGGAGCATGCGGAGCCACGAGCGGGGAAACCACCGCGCGGTGTTCGAGCTCGTCGTCGCCCCAGAGCCGCGCGAGGCGCAACAGCACGAGCGCCAACATGGAGTTGCCGGACGCAGTTGGGTTGTTGTTCGTGTGCGACTGACGAGCTGCTCGCCGTCCATCGGTGTCAGGAAGAAGCCCCCGGTGTCGGTGGTCGATGCCGAGGAGGGCGAGCCGTTTCGACTCGAGATCCGGCCGGTCGCGACGCGAGCTCGTAGAAGCCGTTCGCAACGTCCGCGTAGTCCTCGAGGATGCTGGCATCTTGGCCTGCCCGAGCCGCCACGTGCGGTGCAGCGGCCGTTCCGCGTGGACAGCCGGCTAGGGACGAACTCTGCCGCCGCGACGGCGGCCTCGAGGTAGTCATCGCGGTCGAGGCCACGGGCCGGACTCGGCGAGCGCAGCGAGGCGAGGCCGGTCCACCACGTGACCGCCTTGTCGTCCCGCAGCGGTTGGAGGCGCTGCTCTCGTCCGCGAGCAAGCGCGCGCGTGTGTCCGGATCGGCGCGGAGGATGAAGCGGCCGCCTTCGAACGGGTGCAACAGCTCCTTCGGGACGTCGTCCTGCTCCGTCCAGGCTAATGAGGAGGCCCTCGACGCCGTCCGTGTCAGCGTCCTGAGCGCGAAGCGGCCCTCGGGGAGCCGGAGCTCCCGCAGCATGCAGTCGACCGTCTCCTCGATGACAACTGGTAGCGGTCGGTTCCCGTGACGACCCAGCCGCTGGAGGCGGGGAGGAGGAGCGCGTCGTACAGCATCTTCTCGAAGTGCGGCACGAGCCACTCGCGGTCGACGGAGTAGCGGTGGAAGCCGCCGCCGACGAGGTCGTACATGCCGCCGAGGGCCATGGCGTCCAGCGTCTTCGTCGCAAGCTCGAGCTCGTCGCGGCGGAGAAGGAGCTCGAGCACCGAGGTGGCGGGGAACTTCGGTGCGCTTCCGAACCCTCCCCACTCCGGATCGGACGAGCGCAGCCCGCGGACCGCGTCGGTGAGGAGAGACGACGTCAGGGGGCTCGCGCGAGGGGACGATCGCGCGTCGAACGCCTCGAGATCGTGCTCGCGTCGCGCTTGATGTCGTGACGACGGTTGTGCCAGGCATCGGTGATCGCGGCGGAGCACCGTCTGAACGCGGGCAGGCCGTGTCTCGGCTCGGGCGGGTAGTACGTCCCGCCGTAGAACGGCTTGCCCGCGGGCGTGAGGAAGACGCCATCGGCCACCCGCCGTGGCCGGTCAGCGACACGACCGCGTCCATGTACACCGCGTCGACGTCGGGGCGCCTCCCTCCCGGTCGACCTTCACCGGACGAAGTGCTCGTTCATCAGCGCCGCCGTCTCCTCGTCCTCGAACGACTCGTGCTCCATGACGTGGCACCAGTGGGCACATAACCGACGGACAGGAGGATGGGCTTGTCCTCGTCCCGCGACGCCGTCCGAGCTTCTTCACCCCACGGATACCAGTCCACCGGATTGCCGGCGTGTCAGGAGGTACGGGGCTCGTCTCCTGCGCCAGGCGGTTCACCCGTCACCACCAAGACGGCCGCGGCGGCGGAAGCCACCGCGGCCTGGCCGTGGCATTGACAAGACCGGATTGCCGGCGTGCTGCAGGAGGTACGGGCTCGTCTCCTGCGCCAGGCGGTTGCCACCACCAAGACGGCGGCGGCGGGAGCCCCCACCGCGGCCTCTACTCCCTGGGGATCGCAAGACGATGCCTCATCGCCGCGCCACAGGTACGGGCTCGTCTCCTGCGCCAGGTGGTTCACGCTCCAGGCCCCCGCCCGTGGACGCGCTTCCGAGCGGGACCGTCATGCTTCTTGTTCACCGACATCGAGGGCTCTACCGAGCTCCTCAAGGACCTGCAGAGACCGGCCCCGGCCAGCGGAAGATCCTGCGCGACACGCCAGGCCATGCCGGCGGCGGCGAGATGGACACGCAGGGAGACGTCTGTCACGTTCACGCGGGCGCGCAGCGCCGTCGAGGGAGCAGTGCGCGCTCAGAGCGCCCTCGAAGCGCACGAGTGGCCGGAAGGCGTGCAGGTCCGCGTGCGGATGGGCCTGCACACGGGGCGAGCCGGCCGTTGGCGAGGGCTACGTGGGCCTCGACGTCGTGCGCGCCGCACGATCTGCTCCGCCGGGCACGGTGGGCAGATCCTCCTCTCGGACACGACGCGCGCGCTATTCGGCAGCGAGCTCCCGAGCACGACGCTCCGCGACCTCGCACGCAGAGGCTGAATACCTCGAGGAGGAGCGGATCTACGAGCTCGCGCGCAGCGGTGGAGCGGTTCCCCGCGCTCAAGGTGGAGCCGCGCATGCCGGACAGCCGTGCCGAGATCCTCGGAGAGGACTTCGCAGGCGGATCCAGGACTACGTGAGCAGCAAGCTGGAGGGCGTCCTTCGCTCTCCGGCGAGGTGCCCGCCCCGGCCCCGCCCGCGCCGCCGCCGCCTGCGCCGCCAGGGCGCCGCGCTCGACCGCTCGTCGCCGCCGCTGTCGCGGTTGTGTCCTTATTGTCGTCGTTCTGATCGTGGTCCTTCTTATCTCCTGACCAGCGGACGAGCTCACGATCGTCACGAGAGCCGCGACGCCGAAGGCGAGCAGGAATGCCGAGCCTGGGCCTGTCCTCGAACGCTTCCCGCCCGCGTAGCCGAGCAGGGCGCCGTACGTCGCCCAATAGCACGCTGCAAGCGCGACGTACGGGACGAAGCGCGTCAGCCATGGAGGCCGACGAGCCCCGAGGTGAACGGCGCCTGTGAACCGCGCGACGATGAGGATGTAGCTTCCTCGCTCCTCGATGGAAGCGGCGCAGTCCCAGTCGAGTCGCTCGCGCGCCCGCTGTCCGCTGAAGAAGCGTTTGACGACCGGATCGCCCAGCCACCTGCCCAGCGCAATACGACGGTGTGCCACCGGCGAACGCGCCGAGCACCACCATGAAGATCACCCAACCGAGCCGAGACCCGCGCCGCCTGGACTCCACACGATCACGGCCGTCTCGCTCCGGCAGCAGCGGGAGGACGGCGTCTCCGAGCAGATGGCGGAAGAGGATCGCGTACGTCCACGTGGATCCCGTGAGGAGATCGATCAGGTTGTCGAAGAACGGCGAGCAGCACTAGCGCCGGCGTTGCCACGTTGTGCCGGTGTCGGCGGAAGCCATGCTCTCGAAGAGCGCGCGGGCTGGAGCGTCCTCGTCGCGCTCCGCCGCGTAGACGATGCACTGCCGACCGCCTTCCTCCCTCAGCCCGCGCGGAACAGGCACGCCGCCACCGCAGGGGCCATCCGGCGGTGGTCCGGGTGCGTCCCGACGGGTCGTCTGACCAGGTTCGTCTCGTCGTACCAGCAGCGGCAAGTGTGCTCGGGTGCTCGACGACGCACGGTAGGTCTCGCCGGTACGGCCACGCCCGCATGACGTTGCGATAGCTCTCCTCCGCTGACGCGCGACGGCGCCCAGACAGCGCGATGGACCTCGACGCGCACGTGGAGGTCCGCCTCCTCCTGCGATGGTCCGGAACGAGTAGCCGTCCGGGATCTGCAGCACGGGCGGTTCGGCGAGGTCGGCGACGTGGAACGCGTACCACGTCGCGTCCTCGGGCTCGCGGTAGCCGCGAGCAGTGAGGACGCGGAGCGACGGCTCGTCGCCGTCCATGACGAACGTGGACAGCGGGCCGTCGCCTCGGCCTCGAACCAGTCCATACCGAACGGCAGCCACCGCCGCGCCATGCGCGCTGTGCACCTGGTAGTCGGAGGCGGGACGCCGGAACCATGCCCAGGCGACGCAGCGCCCGCCCTCGAACGGCCGAGGGCGGGCGTTGCGTCGCCTGGGCATGGTTCCGGCGTCCCGCCTCGCTCGACTACCAGGTGCACAGCGCGCATCGCGGCGGTGAGCTCCATCACGCGGTCCTGGACTGGTTCGAGGCCGAGGCGGAAGGCGACGGCCCGCTGTCCACGTTCGTCATGGACGGCGACGAGCCGTCGCTCCGCGTCCTCACTGATCGCGGCTACCGCGAGCCCGAGGACGCGACGTGGTACGCGTTCCACGTCGCCGACCTCGCCGAACCGCCGGCGCTGCCAGAGATCCCGGACGGCTACTCGTTCCGGACCATCGCGGGGGAGGCGGACCTCCACGTGCGCGTCGAGGTCCATCGCGCTGTCTGGGCGCCGTCGCGCGTCACGGAGGAGAGCTATCGCAACGTCATGCGGGCGTGGCCGTACCGGCGAGACCTCGACTGCGTCGTCGAGGCGCCCGACGGCACCTTCGCCTCGTACGCCCTCTGCTGGTACGACGAGACGAACCTGGTCGGGGAGCTCGAGCCCGTCGGGACGCACCCGGACCACCGCCGGATGGGCCTCGGTGCGGCGGCGTGCCTGTTCGCACTGCGCCGGCTGAGGGAGGAAGGCGGTCGGCAGTGCATCGTCTACGCGGGCGGACGCGACGAGGACGCTCCGGCCCGCGCGCTCTACGAGAGCATCGGCTTCCGCCGACACACGCGCGACGTCCAGGTGCAACGCCGGCGCTAGTGCTGCTCGCGTTCTTCGACAACCTGATCAATCTCCTCACGGGATCCACGTGGACGTACGCGATCCTCTTCGCCATCTGCCTCGGAGACGCCGTCCTCCCGCTGCTGCCGAGCGAGACGGCCGTGATCGTGTGTGGAGTCCAGGCGGCGCGGGGCGAGCTGTCGCTCGGTTGGGTGATCTTCATCGGGGCGCTCGGCGCGTTCGCCGGTGACAACACGTCGTATGCGCTGGGCAGGTGGCTGGGCGATCCGGTCGTCAAACGCTTCTTCAGCGGACAGCGGGCGCGCGAGCGACTCGACTGGGCGTCCCGCTTCCTCGAGGAGCGAGGAAGCTACGTCCTCATCGTCGCGCGGTTCATCCCGGGCGGCCGCACCGCGGCGACGTTCACCTCGGGGCTCGTCCGGCTGCCATGGCTGACGCGCTTCGTCCCGTACGTCGCGCTTGCAGCGGTCCTCTGGGCGACGTACGGCGCCCTGCTCGGCTACGCGGGCGGGAAGACGTTCGAGGACAGGCCCACGTTGGCATTCCTGCTCGCCTTCGGCGTCGCGGCTCTCGTGACGATCGTGATCGAGCTCGTCCGCTGGGTCAGGAGATCAGGAGGACCACGATCAGAACAACGACGATGAGGACCGCGACCGCAACGGCGGCGGCGACGAGCGGTCGAGCGCGGCGCCCTGGCGGCGCCGGCGGCGGCGGCGCGGGCGGGGCGGGGCGGGCACCTCGCCGGAGAGGCCGCCTGGAAGGACGCCCTCCAGCTTGCTGTTCACGTAGTCCTGGATCCGCCTGCCGAAGTCCTCTCCGAGGATCTCGGCACGGCTGTCCGGCATGCGCGGCTCCGCCTTGAGCGCGGGGAACCGCTCGGCTCCGCTGCGCGCGAGCTCGTAGATCCGCTCCTCCTCGAGGTCCTTCAGCTTCTGCGTGCCGAGGTCGCGGAGCGTCGTGCCCTCGGGGAGCTCGCTGCCGATCAGCGCGCGCGTCGTGTCCGAGAGGAGGATCTGCCCACCGTGCCCGGCGGAGCAGATGCGTGCGGCGCGCACGACGTCGAGGCCCACGTAGCCCTCGTCCCCGACGGCCGGCTCGCCCGTGTGCAGGCCCATCCGCACGCGGACCTGCACGCCTTCCGGCCACTCGTGCGCTTCGAGGGCGCTCTGTGCGCGCACTGCTCCCTCGACGGCACTGCGCGCGCGCGTGAACGTGAAGAAGAACGCGTCTCCCTGCGTGTCCATCTCGCGGCCGCCGGCATCGCCCGAGCGTGTCGCGCAGGATCTTCCGCTGGCCGCCGAGCACGTGCTGCGTACCCATCCCGCAGTTGCTTGAGGAGCTCGGTAGAGCCCTCGATGTCGGTGAACAAGAAGGTGACCGTCCCGCTCGGAAGCGCGTCCACGGGCAGAGTATGGAGCGTGAACCGCCTGGCGAGGAGACGAGCCGTACCTCTGGTGAACCGCCTGGCGCAGGAGACGAGCCCGTACCTCCTGCAGCACGCCGGCAATCCGGTGGACTGGTATCCGTGGGGTGAAGAAGCTCGGACGCGTGCGCGGGACGAGGACAAGCCCATCCTCCTGTCCATCGGCTACGCGGCGTGCCACTGGTGCCACGTCATGGAGCACGAGTCGTTCGAGGACGAGGAGACGGCGGCGCTGATGAACGAGCACTTCGTCCCGGTGAAGGTCGACCGGGAGGAGCGCCCCGACGTCGACGCGGTGTACATGGACGCGGTCGTGTCGCTGACCGGCCACGGCGGGTGGCCGATGACGGTCTTCCTCACGCCCGCGGGCGAGCCGTTCTACGGCGGGACGTACTACCCGCCCGAGCCGAGACACGGCCTGCCCGCGTTCAGGCAGGTGCTCGCCGCGATCACCGATGCCTGGCACAACCGTCGTCACGACGTCGAGCGCGACGCGAGCACGATCTCCGAGGCGTTGCGACGCGCGATCGTCCCCTCGCGCGAGCCGCTGACGTCGTCTCTCCTCACCGACGCGGTCCGCGGGCTGCGCTCGCAATTCGATCCGGAGTGGGGAGGGTTCGGAAGCGCACCGAAGTTCCCGCCGGCCTCGGTGCTCGAGCTCCTTCTCCGCCGCGACGAGCTCGAGCTTGCGACGAAGACGCTCGACGCCATGGCGCTCGGCGGCATGTACGACCTCGTCGGCGGCGGCTTCCACCGCTACTCCGTCGACCGCGAGTGGCTCGTGCCGCACTTCGAGAAGATGCTGTACGACAACGCGCTCCTCGTTCCCGCGTATCTCCACGGCTGGGTCGTCACGGGAACCGACCGCTACCGGCTGGTCGTCGAGGAGACGGTCGACTACATGCTGCGGGAGCTCCGGCTGCCCGAGGGCGGCTTCGCGTCGGCTCAGGACGCTGACACGGACGGCGTCGAGGGCCTCACGTACACCTGGACGGAGCAGGACGACGTCCCGAAGGAGCTGTTGCACCCGTTCGAAGGCGGCCGCTTCATCCTCCGCGGCGAGCTCGATCCGGACACACGCGCGCGCTTGCTCGCGGAACGCGAGCAGCGCCTCCAACCGCTGCGGGACGACAAGGCGGTCGCGTCGTGGAACGGCCTCGCCGTCGCTGCGCTCGCCGAGGCCGGCCGTCGCCTCGACCGCGATGACTACCTCGAGGCCGCCGTCGCGGCGGCAGAGTTCGTCCTCACCCGGCTGTCCACGCCGGACGGCCGGCTGCACCGCACGTGGCGGCTCGGGCAGGCCAAGCACGCCGGCGTCCTCGAGGACTACGCGGACGTTGCGAACGGCTTCTACGAGCTCCACGTCGCGACCGGCGAGCTCCGCTGGCTGCTCGAGTCGAAACGGCTCGCCCTCCTCGCGGTCGAGCTCTTCGCCGACGACGAGCGCGGCGGCTTCTTCCTGACACCGATCGACGGCGAGCAGCTCGTCAGTCGCACGAAGAGCGTCGACGACAACCCGACTCCGTCCGGCAACTCCATGTTGGCGCTCGTGCTGTTGCGCCTCGCGCGGCTCTGGGGCGACGACGAGCTCGAACGCCGCGCGGTCGGCGTCTTCCGGCTCGTAGCTCGCATGCTCCCGCAGGCGCCGTCGGCGTTCGGGCATGCGCTGACGGCCCTCGACCTCCACTTCTCGCCGCCGCGCGAGATCGCCGTGATCGGCCCGCCGGACACGCCGGTTGCGCGTGCGGCGCTCGAGCCGTTCGATCCGAACGCCGTCGTCGCCTTCGGCCCGTCCGACGAGGTGCCGCTCCTCGAGGGGAAGGACTTCGTCGACGGCAGGCCGGCCGTCTACGTGTGCGAGAACTTCGCGTGCAAGCAGCCGGTCACGGAGCCCGCCGCGCTGGGTTGAGAGGGGCGCGGCCGCGACTGTGCCTCCTAGCAGGTCGACAACCGCGGGGGCCGCGCCCCTCGTGAGAGCAGACTCGGCGCTGGGCCAAAACCCTGCACCGGACCCCGACTAGGTGACTTCGAGCACCTCGCCGTCGGGGATCGCGGCGATCAGCGCCTCGGTCTCGACCGGGAAGACCGCGTGCGGCGTGCCGCCCGCACACCAGACCGTGTCGTAGCGGCGCAGCGAGGAGTCGATGACCGTCCGGATGGGGCGGTCGTGGCCGACCGGCGGAACACCGCCGATCGCAAACCCTGTCGCCTCGCGGACCTCGGAGCCGCGGGCTTGCCGGACGTCGGTGCCGAGCAGGTCGGTGTCGACCCGGCGGTCACCGGCGCAGAGGCAGAGGACCGGGTTGCCGGCATCGATGAAGACGAGGGACTTGACGATCTGACCGACCTCGACCCCGGCCGCGGCGGCCGCCTCCTCCGCCGTTCGCGTCGACTCGTCGAGCTCGCGCACGGTCGCATCGAGGCCCAGACGGTCGAGGTGGTCCTGGACGCGCTGCGCGGTCGGATGGAGCGTCATGCGGCTATAGGTTACGGCCCTTGCCCCTGCTCGAGGTCGACAACGTCTCCCAGCGTTTCGACGGCATCGTTGCGCTCGACGACGTGTCCTTCGATGCCGACGAGGGCGAGATCGTCGGCCTCATCGGACCGAACGGCGCGGGGAAGACGACGGCGTTCAACGTCATCACACGCCTCTACACGCCGGACTCCGGCGACGTCCGCTTCGAGGGTCAGACCCTCCTCAAGACGTCGCCGAGCGCCGTGATCCGGCGAGGCGTCGCTCGGACGTTCCAGAACGTCGAGCTCTTCGGCGGGATGTCCGTGCTCGACAACGTGCGCGTCGGCGCGCATGCCCGCCACGGCGAAGAGCGCGCCGAGGACATCCTCTTCTACGTCAACCTCCACTCGGTCCGCCATCGCGCCGCGTCCGACCTGCCGTACGGGACGCAAAAGCGCGTCGAGGTGGCGCGTGCGCTTGCCTCAGGGCCGCGGCTGCTGCTGCTCGACGAGCCGGCGGGCGGGTTGAGCCACGAGGAGGTCGAGCAGCTCGGGACGTTCATCCGGCAGATGCGCGACGACTTCGAGCTCACCGTCCTGCTCGTCGAGCATCACATGGGCCTCGTCATGGGAGTCGCCGACCGCGTGCACGTCCTCGACTTCGGCCGGAAGATCGCCGAGGGGACACCGGCCGAGGTCCAGGCGAACCAGGCTGTCATCGAGGCCTACCTCGGAGCCGAGTCGTGAGCCTGCTCGAGCTCCACGACGTGGAGGCGAGGTACGGGCCCGTCCGTGTCCTGCACGGCGTCACGCTGAGCGTCGACGAAGGCGAGCTCGTCGCCGTCCTCGGCGCGAACGGCGCCGGCAAGACGACGACGCTGCGCGCCGTCTCCGGAACGGTTCGGCGCGGCGGCGAGATCCTCTTTGCGGGAGAGCCGCTCCGGCGCAGGCCCGAAGCGACGGCGCGCGCCGGGATCGCCCACGTGCCGGAAGGGCGCGGCACGTTCGGCGAGCTCTCCGTCTGGGACAATCTTCGCCTCGGCGCCTACACGCGGCGCAGGGGCGTGAAAGACGCCGCCGCGCGCGTGTTCGAGTACTTCCCGCGGCTCGAGGAGCGGCGAGCCCAGCAGGCGGGGACGCTCTCGGGCGGCGAGCAGCAGATGCTCGCGCTCGGGCGCGCGCTGATGGCGCAGCCGCGTCTCCTGCTCCTCGACGAGCCGTCGCTCGGCCTCGCTCCAGTCGTCGTGAAAGAGATCTTCGGCGCGCTCGAGCGGATGAAGACGGAGGAGGGCCTGTCGGTCCTCGTCGTCGAGCAGAACGCCAGCCTCGCACTCGAGCACTCCGCCCGGGCCTACGTGCTCGAGGTCGGTCGCGTCGTCGTCGACGGGTCGAGCGACGATCTGCGCCGGAACGAGTCCATCCGCAAGTCCTACCTCGGGTACTGATGGGCCTCGTCGCGGACTTCACCTGGACCGAGTTTGCGCAGCAGCTCGCCGCGGGCATCCGTGAGGGCGCGGTCTACGCGGGCCTCGCGCTCGCGATCGTGATCATCTACCGCTCGACGAGGGTCATCAACTTCGCCCAGGGCGAGATGGCGACGTTCACGACGTTCATCGCCTGGTCGCTCATGAACCACGGGCTCTCGTTCTGGGAGGCGTTCCCGCTCGTGCTTGCGATCGCGTTCGCCGGCGGAGTGGCGATCGAGCGCACGCTGATCCGTCCGGTCGAGGACGCCTCGGTGATCACGATCGTGATCATCACCCTCGGCCTCGCGCTGCTCCTGAACGGGCTCATGAGCGTGATCTGGTCCGGTGCCACGCGGCAATTCGACGGGCCGTTCTCCACGCGCACGATCGACGCGGGGGGCGTTCCGATCAGCGTCCAGGACATCGGGATCGTCGTCACGTCGCTCGCGCTCGTTGCCGTGCTCGGACTCTTCTTCCGCTACACGAAGCTCGGGCTCGCGCTGCGCGCCGCGGCCGTGAACCGGGAGTCGTCGCGCCTCGTCGGGATCCGCGTCAGCTGGATGTTCGCGCTCGGCTGGGGCATCGCTGCGGTCCTCGGCGCCGTCGCCGGGATGATGGTCGCCCCGGTCGTCTTCCTCGATCCGAACATGATGCAGACGATCCTGCTGTACGCCCTCGCGGCGGCCGTTCTCGGCGGCCTCGACAGTCCGATCGGCGCGGTCGTGGGAGGGCTGCTGCTCGGCGTGACCATCACCCTGCTCGGCCGCTACGTGGGGTTCGTCGGATCGACCCTGAGGCTGCCCGCCGCGTTGCTGCTGATCCTCGTCGTCCTGCTCGTACGGCCCAACGGGCTCTTCGGCCGCGTGAGGGTGAGGCGCGTATGACGAAGCGCGCGCTCGAGGTGCTCGCCTTCCTCGCGCTCACGGCGCTGGTCGTCGTGCTCCCGCGATGGGTGAGCGACTTCCGCGCGCGCGAGCTCGCGATCGTCGGGATGTACTTCATCGCCCTGCTCGGGCTCGGGATCCTCACGGGCTTCGGCGGCCAGATCTCGCTCGGAAACGGCGCGTTCATGGCCATCGGCGGCTACACGACCGCGATCCTCAGCGTCGACGGCGTCTACGGGCACCAGATCCGCGACCTCTGGACGATCCCGATCGCCGGCGTCGTCGCGGGGATCGCCGGGCTCGTTGTCGGCTTGCCGGCGCTCCGGCTGTCGGGTCTCTACCTCGCGCTGATCACGTTCGGTGTCGCAGTGTCGTTCCCGCAGCTGCCGAAGAAGTTCGACGGCTTCCTGGGTGGGACGACCGGCAAGATCCTGAACCTCGTCGAGCCGCCGTTCGGCCTCGACACGACGCCGAACAAATGGCTCTACTACCTGACCTGGGGCATCGCGCTCGTCGGGCTCGCGGCCGCCTGGTTCCTCGTCCGTGGGAAGTCCGGCCGTGCGCTCCAGGCGATTCGCGACAGCGAAGTGGCGGCGACATCCTCGGGTGTGAGCCCTGCCCTCTACAAGACGCTCGCCTTCGGGATCTCCGCCTTCTACGCGGGCGTCGCCGGGTCGCTCTACGCGATGGCGAACGCCTACGTGAACCCCGACGCCTTTCCGATCATCCTGTCGATCTACCTCGTGGTCGGCCTTGCCATCGGCGGCCTCGGCTCGCTGTCGGGCCTCCTGCTCGGCGCGGGGCTCGTCTACTTCCTGCAGAACCACGCCGACACGGTCGCGCGCTGGGTCAACCACCTTCCGGCGCTCGACCTCGACCCGAAGCAGCCGGGCATCCCCAGCATCGTGTTCGGCGCGGTGCTCATCCTCGTCATGCTCCTGCTCCCGACGGGTGTCGGCGGCCTCATCCGCCGGCTTCTCGGACCGCTAACAACCCGCTTGTACTCTCGGTCTTAGGTGGGAGTGAAGATTCTCGTCCTCGGGGCGGCGGTGGCCGCGACAGTGGCTGCCGGCTCGGCCGGAGCACGCCCCGTGGCCACTCCCGGAGTCACCTCCACCGAGATCCATCTCGGCTCGAGCGTGCCCCTGAGCGGCGAGGCGTCCGTCGCCGGGAACGTCGCGCGCGGCGCGCTGGCGTACTTCAAGTACGTCAACGCGAAGGGCGGCGTCTTCGGGCGGAGGATCGACTTCACGTACCTCGACGACGGCTACGATCCGGGCCGCGCCGTGAACAACACGATCCGCCTGATCCAGCAGGAGCAGGTCTTCGCGGTGTTCAGCTCCCTCGGGACGAACAACAACCTCGCCGTCCGTAACCTGCTCAACACCCAGAAGGTCCCGCAAATCTTCGTGTCCTCCGGGGCGACGACTTTCGGCCGCGACTACAAGCGTTATCCGTGGACGATCGGCTACATCCCGCCCTACTCGGAGGAGGGCGCGATCTACGGCAAGTACATCGTCGCGAAGATCAAGAAGCCGAAGATCGCCGTCCTCTACCAGGACGACGACTACGGGCGCGACCTGCTCGGCGGGCTGCGCCGCGGGCTCGGCAAGAAGGCGAGCTCGATCGTCGCGAGGGTCGGCTACGACCCGACGTCCACCGATGTCCAGCCGCAGGTGACGCAGCTGAAGGCCTCGGGCGCCAACGTCTTCATGATCTTCGCCTTCGGGAAGTTCTCGCTCCAGGCGTTCAACGCCGTCTCGAAGCTCAACTGGAAGCCGCAGATCTTCGTCAACGACGTCTCCTCCGCCTCGGCCCTGATGTTGGCCGTGCCGCCGAAGGCTGCGAACGGCTCTATCTCGATCGTGTTCGGCAAGGACCCGGCGTCGCCACAGTGGAGCAAGGACAAGGGGATCCGCCTGTTCCAGACGATCCTCAAGAAGTACGGCGACGGGACCGGGACGCGCGACCTCAAGGACGGCTACTTCACCGCGGGCATGGCGAGCGCCTACACGATGGTCACGACGCTGAAGAAGGCGGGCAAGAACCTCACGCGCGAGAGCCTCATGCGCGCAGCGACCCATCTCAACGAGAAGAACAACCCGTTCGTCCTCCCCGGAATCGTCGTCCACACCACGCCGACGAGCCGCTTTCCGATCACCCAGGTCGCGCTCCAGCGCTGGCGCGCGGGCTCCTGGCGGACATTCGGGAAGCTCGTCTCGGCGAAGCCCCGGTAGCCGGTAGGCCGGACATTCACGGAACACTCATCCGGCGCCGATAGGACACCGACCGTGCAGATCGTCGACATCGTCAAGGGGCTGGAGGCGGCGACCGCTGAGCGGCTCCGCCCGAGTGCCCGCGCCTACGGCGTCGCGGCGGCGGGTCTCGCCGGAGCTGTGGCGCTCGTCTTCGCGACGAAGACGGGCCGCGGCACGGCCACCGACACGGTCGCGAGCCTCGCGCAGGCCCAGCCGCGCTGGCTGATCGCGGCCGGCACCGCCTTCGCAGTGGGGCTGCTCTGCTCCGCGGCCGCGTGGAGGTCGGGCCTCCGTGCCTGCGGCTCCGTGGCCGGCTACACCGACGTCTCCGCGCGCTATGCGGTCGGGTCGCTCGTCAACGCCGTCGCGCCCGCGCATCTCGGCGGCGCCGTCCGCCTGGCGCTCCTCTCGCAGACGCTGCCGGGACGCGACCGCCTCTGGCGGGCCGGGGGCATCGGCGCGCTCGTCGCCGCGGCCAGGTCGCTCGCCCTCGCGGCCCTCGTCGTCGTCGCCGCGCTCTGGGGAGAGATCCCGCTGTGGCCCGCACCGGTCATCGGCGCGGCCGCCCTGCTCGTTCTCGCGCTCTTCCTCGTGCTCGGCCCGCGGGCGTCGGGCCGGCTGGGGAGCCTTCTCGAGGTCTTCCGCATCCTCCGGGAGTGTCCGCGCCAGGGCGCGAGCCTCCTGGGATGGGTCGGCGTCGCCTTTGTCGCGCGACTTGCAGCTGCTGCATCCATCGCAGCGGCGCTCGGCCTTCCGGCGCCGGTCTGGTCGGCGTTCGTGCTCGTGACCGCGATCGCGCTGGCGGGAATCATCCCGCTCACGCCGGGGAACTTCGGCGCGGGCGCGGGCGCGGCGACGCTCGCCCTGCACGGCACCGGGATCGGGGTCGGCACCTCGCTCGCTGCCGGCGTCGCGTTCCAGGCGGTCGAGACCGTGGCGGGAATGGGGCTCGGACTTCTCGGCGCGGCGGCGATCGCCGCTCCAGGCTCGCGTGTGCGCCGCCTGTCGTTCGCGGCCGTCGGCGTCGGGGCGATCCTCGTCGCCACTGCGATCGGCTTCGCGTCGGTCGATCTCGTCTGAGATCAGCCTGCGGCACTCTGAGTAAGCTCAACCGATGGAGCTGCTGAAGCGGCCGCTCGCAGGTCTCTGCGCCGAGGCGCGCGCGCTCCGAGACGAGGGCCACGGGCCCCTCGTCACCTACTCACCGAAGGTCTTCATCCCGCTGACGAAGCTCTGCCGCGACGTTTGCCACTACTGCACGTTCGCGCATCCGCCGCGTCGCGGGGAGCCTGCGTTCATGACGATCGACGAGGTGCTCGAGGTCGCGCGCGCGGGTGCCGCCGCCGGCTGTCGGGAAACGCTGTTCACCCTCGGCGACAAGCCGGAGCTCCGTTACCGCGCCGCACGCGAGGAGCTAGCCGAGCTCGGCTGCGAGTCGACGCTCGAATACCTCGCCCGTGCGAGCAAGGCCGTCCTCGACGAGACCGGGCTGCTGCCGCATCTGAATCCCGGTGTGATGTCGAACGAGGATCTCCGCATTCTCCGCCCCGTCAGCGCCTCGATGGGCCTCATGCTCGAGAGCACGTCGGACCGGCTCGCCGCACGCGGCGGCCCGCACTTCGGCTCGCCAGACAAGGCGCCGGAGGTCCGGCTCTCCACGATCCGCGCCGCCGGCGAGGTACGCGTTCCGTTCACGACCGGCCTCCTGATCGGGATCGGCGAGACACGGGCCGAGCGGCTCGACGCCCTCCTCGCGATCCGGGACCTCTCCGCGGCGTACGGCCACGTCCAGGAGGTGATCGTCCAGAACTTCCGCGCCAAGCCCGGGACGCGGATGGCGGACGCACAGGAGCCGTCGCTGGACGAGCTCCTCTGGACGATCGCGGTCGCCCGGATCGTGCTCGGCCCCCACGCGCACCTCCAGGCCCCGCCGAACCTCTCGTACGACGACTTCCCTCGGCTGCTCGATGCCGGCATCGACGACTGGGGCGGCGTCTCGCCGGTCACGGTGGACCACGTGAACCCCGAGGCGCCATGGCCCGACGTGGAACGACTGCGCGCCGCCACCGAGAGCCGCGGGCTCGAGCTCGCGCCGCGCCTGCCGGTCTACCCGGAGTGGATCTCCGGTGAATGGGTCGACCCGCACGTGCTTCCCTCCGTGCTCCGCGCCTCCGACTCGCTCGGGCTGGCGCGAGAGGACAGCTGGTCGCCCGGAGAGCCAGGCGCGATCCCGTTCGTCCCCCGCGACGCACTGCCGATCGACTCGCGCGCCGAGCTCGGCGAGGAGGAGATCGTCCGGCTGTTCCGCGCGCGCGGGGCCGAGCGCGACCGCGTCCTCGCAGCGGCAGACCGGCTGCGGCGCGAGGTCTGCGGCGACGAGGTGAGCTACGTCGTCACGCGCAACATCCAGTACACGAACGTGTGCTACTTCCGCTGCGGGTTCTGCGCGTTCTCGAAAGGGAAGCTCGCGGCGAACCTCCGCGGCGCTCCGTACCTCGTCCCGCACGAGGAGATCGTCCGCCGCTGCGAGGAGGCGTGGGAACGCGGGGCGACAGAGGTCTGCCTGCAGGGAGGGATCCATCCCGCCTTCACCGGCGAGTACTACCTCTCGGTCGTGCGCGCGATCAAGGACGCACTGCCCGATCTCCACGTCCACGCGTTCTCGGCGCTCGAGGTCTGGCAGGGGGCGGCGACAGTCGGCCTACCGCTCGACGACTACCTGTCGCAGCTCGCCGACGCCGGGCTCGGATCCCTGCCGGGGACGGCGGCGGAGATCCTCGACGACGAGGTTCGCCGCGTCATCTGTCCGGACAAGGTCACGACGTCGCAGTGGCTCGAGGTGCACGACGCCGCGCACCGGGTCGGGCTGCGTTCGAACGTCACGATGATGTTCGGGCACGTCGACGTGCCGCGCAGCTGGGCGCGCCACCTGCTCGAGGCGCGCGAGCAGCAGCGTCGCAGCGGCGGCTTCACGGAGTTCGTCCCGCTCCCGTTCGTGCACATGGAGGCGCCGATGTGGCTTCGCGGCAAGGCGCGCTCCGGCCCGACGTTCGGCGAGACGCTGCTCGTGCACGCGATCGCGCGGCTTGCGCTCCATCCCTGGATCACGAACGTCCAGGTCTCGTGGGTGAAGCTCGGGCCCGAGGGCGTCGCCGCCGCGCTGCGGGCCGGGGTCAACGACCTGGGGGGGACGCTCATGAACGAGTCGATCTCGCGTTCTGCGGGTGCCGAGCACGGTCAGGAATTCGCGCCCGAGAAGATGGAGGAGCTCATCCGGGCGAACGGGCGCATCCCGCGCCAGCGGACGACGCTCTACGACGACGCACCGGCCGACCGCCGGCTCGCCTCATTCGGAGCGTCTCCGCTCGCCGAGCCGCTGAACCCGCCGGTGAAGGACGCGCGCCTCACTGCTCCGCCGAGGCTGGTCCGTCCCGGCTTTGCTACGGCTCGAACCTGAGCAGGTCGTCGACCGACTCGCGGCGGCGGATCACCTCGAAGGTGCCCTCGGCGACGAGCACGGCCGCCGGACGCGGGACGCCGTTGTAGTTCGACGCCATCGCGAGCGTGTACGCGCCGGTCGCGGGGACGGCGAGCACGTCGCCGCGGCGCGGTGGCGGGAGCTCGACCGCATCGATCAGGACGTCGCCCGACTCGCAGTGCTTGCCCGCGACGCGGTACGTCCCCCAGGCCGCCTCGTCGGCGCGGTTCGCGAGCAGCGCCTCGTAGCGCGAGCCGTAGAGCTGCGGCCGAGGATTGTCCGACATGCCACCGTCGACGGCGGCGGTCGCGTGCTTCACGGTTCCGACCTCGTACAGGGTCACGCCTGCCGGACCGACGAGGGAACGGCCCGGCTCGAAGATCAGCTGCACCGGCCGGTCCCAGTGTGCACGCAGGTGCGCCGCCAGCCCACCTGCGAACGTCGCCGCGTCCGCGACCGTCTCGTCGAGTGTGTGGCGCACGCCGAGGCCTCCGCCGAGGTTGAAGATGCGCGGCTCCCAGTTGCGGCACCGTCGTGCGATCTCGACGAGTCGCTCCACCGCGAGCAGGCTCTCGGACGAGCGGGTCAGCTGCGAGCCGATGTGCACGTGCAGTCCGGCGACGTCGAGGCCGGCAGCTGCGGCGGCAGCGACGGCGGCGACCGCTTCGTCCGGAGCAAGGCCGAACTTCGACTCGGTGTGCGCGGTCCGGATCGCTTCGTGCGTCTCGGCTTCGATGCCCGGCGTCACGCGAACGAGGACCGTTCCGACGCCGGCGTCCCGCGCGCGGTCGACCTCCTCCAGCGAGTCGAGGACGACGAGGGCGCCGGCATCGGCCGCTGCGCGCAGTTCCTCGTCGGACTTGTTGTTGCCGTGGAAGATCAGGCGCTCGCCCGGGACGCCCGCACGGAGCGCGAACTCGAGCTCCCCGCGCGTCGAGACGTCCGCGCCGAGCCCCTCGGCTGCGAGGAGCCTCATGAGCGCAACGTTCGGAAAGGCCTTGGTCCCGTAGACGACGAGCGCGCCGGGGTCCACGCGCGCGTACGCGCGCGCGCGTGAAACAACGGTCGCACGGCAGACGACGAGGAGTGGGGTTCCGAGCTCGTCTGCGAGCGCAGACGCGCGAACGCCGCCGACGACGAGCTCCCCGTCCTCGACGGCGGCCGTGTCCGGGAAGAGCTCTAGGAGGGAAACCGCCTCAGTCGCTCCACCAGTCCTGCAGCACCTCCGCGTCGCCGGGCCCCGTGTTCGGTGCGCCGACCGCGATGAACTCCGCGCCTTCGTCGCCGGCCTCGAAGCCGCGGACCGTGTCGCGGTGGACCCGAACGGCGTCCCACTGCTTCATGTCCCGGACTTCGTCCTCCAGCTTGATGCGCGCCGTGCCGCTGACCAGGACGTAGACCTCCTCCTGCTGCTTGTGCTTGTGCGCGAACGGGATGCGGAATCCCGGCGCAAGGCGGATGTAGCTCACCCCGGCGTTCTCCAGCTCGAGCGGGACGCGGGCCATGCGCGTCTCGAGATCCGGTGACAGTCCGAAGTTCGGCGCCTGGTCGTCGACGTCGTCCTTGAGGTTGATGTGGGTGTAGTCGCTCATGTCCGCGACTGTAACGCTGCTAGAGTTATGACGCGATGAAGGAGCTGCTTCCGTAGGAAAGGGAGTCACCGCGGCGAAACCCGCGTCAGCCTCCCGCGGCCTCTCACCTGAGAGGCTTTTTCGTTTCTGAGGACGGTCATGGACAGGTACGACTCAGCGAAGATCGAGACCAAGTGGCAGCGCGTCTGGGAGGACGTGAAGGCTTTCGAGGTCCCGAATCCCGAGCCCGGAGCTCCGCGCAATCCGCGCAAGAACTACGTGCTCGAGATGCTGCCGTACCCCTCCGGCAACCTGCACATCGGCCATCTGCTCGTCTACACGCTGGGCGACGTCCTCGCGCACTTCTACCGGCGCACCGGCTCCGACATCGTGCGCCCGATGGGCTACGACTCGTTCGGCCTGCCCGCGGAGAATGCGGCGCTGAAGGAGGGCGGCCATCCGCGCGAGATCGTCGAGCGGAACATCGAGTCCATCCGGCGGACGATGAAGCGACTCGGCTGGGCGATCGACTGGTCTCGCGAGCTCTCGACCCACGATCCCGAGTACTACCGCTGGACGCAGTGGCTGTTCCTGAAGTTCTACGAGGCGGGACACGCGTACCGCAAGGCCGCCGTCGTGAACTGGTGCCCGAACGACCAGACCGTCCTGGCGAACGAGCAGGTGGTAAACGGGCGCTGCGAGCGCTGCGGGTTCGAGGTCGAGGCGCGCAAGCTCGAGCAATGGTTCTTCCGCATCACCGCGTACGCGGACGAGCTGCTCGACGAGATGAAGGACCTCGAGTGGCCGAGCCGCGTCCTCGCGATGCAGAGGAACTGGATCGGCCGGTCCGAGGGCGCCGAGATCCTGTTCCGAGTGGAGGAGCTCGACCTCGACATCCCGGTGTTCACGACCCGGCCGGACACGTTGTTCGGCGCGACGTTCTTCGTGCTCGCGCCCGAGCACCCGCTCGTCGACCGGCTCGCCGAGCAGTCGCGGAACGGCGAGGAGATTCGCAACTACGCCCGCAAGGCCGCCGCGAGGCCCGCCGAGGAGCGAGCGGCGGGGACCGACAAGACAGGAGTCGACACGGGCTTCTTCGCCACGAACCCCGTCGACGATGCCCGCGTTCCGATCTGGATCGCCGACTACGTCCTGATGGAGTACGGCAGCGGCGCGATCATGGCCGTGCCCGCCCACGACGAGCGCGACCACGCGTTCGCGGAGAGCTTCGATCTCCCGATCAAGGTCGTGATCGGCGAGGACGAGAAGCTCGTCGACTCCGCGCAGTTCTCCGCGATGCCGCACGGGGAGGCGGCGAAGGCGATCGTCGAATGGCTCGGCACGCGGGGTTGCGGGCGGCCGGCGGTCAGCTACCGCCTTCGCGACTGGGGCTTCTCGCGGCAGCGCTACTGGGGCGCTCCGATCCCGATCGTCTATTGCGACGACTGCGGTCTCGTGCCCGTCCCCGAAGACGAGCTGCCGGTGCTGCTGCCGGAGGTCGAGGACTACAAGCCGAAGGGGATCCCGCCACTGGCGCAGGCCGAAGACTGGGTCCGGGTTCCGTGCCCTCAGTGCCAGAAGGAAGGGCGCCGAGAGGTCGAGACGATGGACACCTTCGTCGACTCGTCCTGGTACTTCCTGCGCTACTGCGACCCGCACAACGACCAGGCGGCATACGACCGCGAGCTCACCGACTACTGGATGCCGGTCGACCACTACACGGGCGGCGTCGATCACGCGACCGTGCACCTCATCTATGCGCGCTACTTCCAAAAGGTGCTGAACGAGCTCGGCCTCTCGGGGCATCGGGAGCCGTTCAAGCGGTTCTTCGGCAACGGGTTCGTCACGCAGGGGGGCTCGAAGATCTCCAAGCGGAAGGGCGGGTCGGCGACGCCTGACGAGCTCGTCGAGGAGTACGGCGCGGACGCAAGCCGTCTGGCGGTCCTCTTCATCGGTCCGGCGGATCAGGACATGGAGTGGACCCAGTCCGGCGTCGAGGGAATGCACCGCTTCGTGCGAAGGCTGTGGCGCGTCGTCAACGAGGTGGCCGAGCGCCCGGCCGACGGCCAGCCGGGCGACGGCGAGCTGGCGCGGAAGGCGCACCGCACGATCGCGCGTGCCAGCGACGACCTCGGCCGGCGCTTGCAGTTCAACACGCCGATCGCCGCCGTGATGGAGCTCGTGAACGACCTGGTCAAGGCGCCGGAGGATCCCGCGGCGCGCCTTGCGGCGGAGACGGCCGTGTCGCTGATCCAGCCGTGGGCGCCGCACGTCGCGGAGGAGCTGTGGGAGCGGCTGGGCCATGAACGGCTGTGGGAGCACCCGTGGCCGGAGGCCGACCCGGCGTTGCTGCACGAGGACACGTTCGAGCTGGTCGTGCAGGTGAACGGCAAGGTTCGCGACCGGCTGCGAGTCCCGACCGACCTCCCCGAGGACGAGCTCGTCGCGCGCGCGAAGGAGTCGGCGAAGGTGCAGGCGCACCTCGACGGCGGCGAGATCCGTCAGACGATCGTCGTGCCGCACAAGCTCGTGAACCTCGTCGTCGGCTAGCGCCGGCGTTCGTCACACATTCGGCACGGAAGCGCCCCACTGGCGTATCAATCCTGTTGTCACGATTGGCGACATGCCCGATCTCGCTCCAGATCGCCGGCGACTCGTCGTCGCAGCGGTCGTCGCCGTGCTTCTGCTGGCGCTCGCCGGTCGGTGGCTGCTGCGGCCGGCGGCGACGTCGGTGCCGCCGCCCGTGCGCGTTGCCGCGCCTGCTCGGTCCTCGCCGCGCGCGCAGATGGTCTACGTCGACGTCGTCGGAGCGGTGCGGCGGCCGGGGCTGTACCGCCTCGCGGACGGTTCCCGCGTTGCGGACGCCGTGCGGCGTGCGGGGGGCGTGACGCGGGGAGCCCAGGTCGAGCTGGTGAACCTGGCCGCGCGCGTCGCGGACGGCGAGCAGGTCGTCGTCCCTCGTCGAGGTACGGCAGGGGCAACCGGTTGCCGGCGGGAGCGGCGGCACGTCAACGCCGACCGGGCCCGTCCACCTCAACAGCGCCACCCTGGAGCAGCTCGATGCGTTGCCCGGCGTCGGGCCGGTGACTGCCCAGAAGATCGTCGACTACCGCACGGAGCATGGAGCGTTCGGGTCGGTCGACGCGCTCGACGCGATTCCGGGCATCGGCCCTGCCCGGCTCGAACAGCTGCGCGACGTGGTGGCGCCGTGAACGAGTTGGTCGCCCGGCGGCTTCCGCAGTTGCTGGCAGCGGCGCTGTGCCTCGGGCTCGCGCTTTCCAACGTCATGCGTGTGCACGCGCGGGAAGCCTTTGTGCTCGTAGGTATCGCGGCCGTCGCGTCGCTCTGCTTCGCCCGTCCCGGGCCCGTTGCCGTGGCGTTTGCCCTGTTGGTGGGCGGTTCCTGGTGGGGAAGCGCCCGGCTCGACGTTCTCGACCGCAGCGAGCTCGCTGCGGACGTCGGACAGGCAGCGCGCACCCTCGTCACCGTCACGGGACCGCCGCGAGCCGGCCGTTTCGAGATCAGGACCGATGCGGAGGTCAGCCGGTTCGACGGGCGCGAGGTTCACGAGGACGTTCTGCTCGAGCTCCCGCGCGGACGGGCGCCTCCCGAGGGGGCGGTTCTGGAGGGCATCGGCAACCTGAACGCGCCGCGCGGGCCGGAGGACGGCTTCGATGAGCGCACGTGGCTGCGCCGCAAGGGCGTTCACGTCGTCGTCCATCTGAGCTCCTACCGGATCGTCGGGCGCCGCGTAGGGCTCGGCGGCTTCACGGACGCGCTCCGGCGCCGGCTTCGCCGCTCCGTCGTGCGCGGTCTCCGCGGCGAGCGCGCGGCGCTCCTGGAAGGGGTTGTCCTCGGGGACGACGGCGGCCTCTCGGAAGAGGTTCGGGACCGGTTTCGCGCCGCAGGCCTCTACCACCTGCTCGCGGTCTCCGGTCAGAACGTCGCGCTGGTCGGCGGCGGCGTGCTGATCCTCGCCTGGGTGCTCGGACTGTCACGCGTCGTCGGCCAGCTCGGCGCGCTCGCGGCGATCGTGGCCTACGTCGTTGCGGTCGGAGCACAGCCGTCCGTCGTGCGCGCCGGCGTCTCGGGCTCGCTGGCTCGTCGTGGCATGGCTGACGTCGCGCATCGCCGACCGGTGGCATCTCCTGCTCGTCGGAGCGATCGTGCTTCTCGGGTGGAATCCGTACACGCTGCTCGACGCCGGCTTCCAGCTCTCCTTCGCCGCCGTGGTTGCGATCTTCGTCGCTCGTCCCGCGCCTCGAGCGCGTCGCTGGAGGGCTATCCGCTGGGAGACCGCCTGCGCACTGTCGTCGCGGTCTCCGCTGCCTGCGGGATCGCGACCGCGCCGATCCTCTGGCTTCAGTTCCACGCCGTGCAGCTGTTGAGCATTCCCGCCAACGCGCTCGCCGCGCCTGCGGTCGTCCCGCTGCTCGGCCTCGCGCTCGCGTCGGTCGCCGTCGATCCCTTCTCGGGCAGCGCGGCGGCTGCCCTCGCGTGGCTCAACGGCTGGACGGCGGCGTACCTCGTCGCCGTGGCGCGCCTGGTCGGCGGGCTTCCATTCGCGCAGATCAGCTCGGCGAGCTCGTTGCTCGCCGTCCTCGCGGGGGTGCTCCTTGTCGCGGCCTATGCTTGCGGTCGAGGTGGCGACCGAGCTCAAGCCCGTCTACCTGATCACCGGCGCCGACCGGCCGAAGATCCAGCGTGCGCTCAGAAGGCTTCGCGACCGGATCGGGGATGACGCAGTCGAGCTCCTCACAGCGGAGAGCGCGAGCGGGGAGGAGGCCGTCGCGGCGTGCAACTCCCTCGGCCTCCTCGGCGGCGGCGGCCGGCTCGTCATCGTCGAGGGCGTCGAAAGCTGGAAGGCCGCCGACGTCAAGGCGGTCGCGGCGTATCTCGAGAGCCCTGCGCCGGACACCGTGCTGGCGCTCGTCGCCGGCGAACTGAAGAAGGACTCGGCCCTCGGGAAGGCGTCTGCGAAGGCGGGCGACGTCCTTGTCTACGACGTTCCGAAACGCCGGCTCCCCGAGTGGGTCGCGAAGCAATTCGCCGGCCGCGGCGTGAACGTCGACGCCGACTCGGCGCGGCTGCTCGTCGAGATCGTCGGCGAGAGCCCCGACGAGCTCGCGAGCGAGGTCGACAAGATCGCGACCTGGTCGGGCGGCGAGTCGGTCACGGTCACGGAGATCGAACGCCTCGCAGCAGGATGCGCCGAGGTCCCCGGCTACGAGCTCACCGATGCGTGGGGACGACGGGACCTCGCGGCCACGCTGTCCGCGTGCCAGACGTTGCTCGAGCGATCCGGCGATCCGGTCTCGAGGGCGGTGCCCATGCTCGTCGGGATGATGGTCGGACACGTCGGACGCGTACGCACGTGCCAGCTACTGGCCGAGGAAGGCCTGACCGCGCGGGAGGCGGCCGCGCGGCTGAAGCGCCATCCGTTCTACGTGGAGAAGCTCTTCGCGCAGGCCCGCAACTACGGGCCTGACGAGCTGCGGGACGCGGTCGTGCGTCTTGCCGAGCTGGACCACGCGATCAAGGGCGGATCCCGCCTCGCCGTCGACCTCGAGCTCGAGCGGGCGCTGATCGACATCACGCGGCCGCGCGAAGCGGCCGTCGCCGGCTAGCTCGCGCCCGAGACGAGCCGGGCGGCCTGGGCCTTGCGGCGCGCCGCGGTGTTGCGGTGCATCGCACCGCGGGCGGCGGCCCGGTCGAGCCACCGGACCAGCTCTCGGTGCTCGGCGTCGACGCGCTCCCGGTCGCCCGCCTGAACGGCGGCCTCGAGGCGCTTCGCGAGCGTCTTCGCGGTTGAGCGATAGCGGAGATTCTCCAGCCGCTCTACGCCGGCGGTCCTGACGCGCTTTTTCTGTTGCTTGATGTTGGGCATCGCGTGAAAAGGCCCGCATCCGCGGGCGCGGCGGATGGTACCAAAGGCCGTTCGGCGCGCCGTAGCGCCGTTCAACCCCCTCCCTATACTCGCCGCGTGGACGAGCGTACCGGCCGCCGGCTCGCGAGGTCGACGGCGCTGTTTTCCGCCGCCACGGGCTTCTCGCGCGTGCTCGGCCTCGTCCGCGAGATCGTCGCGTCCTACTACTTCGGCGCCGCGGGCAAGATCAACGCCTTCACGGTCGCGTTCCAGGTTCCGAACCTGTTCCGGTCGCTCGTCGCCGACCAGGCCCTCTCGGCGGCGTTCGTCCCGGTCTTCACCGAGCTGCTCGAGAAGGGCGACAAGCGCCGCGCCTGGCGTGTCGCGTCGACCCTGTTCTGGCTCTTCCTTCTCGGCCTCGGTGGGCTGACCGCGTTCTGCATCCTGATCGCCCCCTGGATCATCAAGCCCTTCGGCGACCCGGGCGGCGACCCCGAGCTGGCCGTCGCGTTGACCCGCATGCTCTTCCCAGTCGTCGTCCTGCTCGGAGTGTCCGGGGTCGTCGTCGGGATCTTGAACAGCTACGAGCAGTTCACCGTCCCGGCGCTGTCGCCGGTCTTCTGGAACGTCGCGATCATCGCCGGCCTCGTCTTCGGCGTCCCGAACGCCGACTCGACCGACGGGAAGCTCTACGTGTACGCGGGATCGATCCTCGTCGGCACCGTGATCCAGGTTCTCCTGCCGATCCCCTGGCTGCTGGGGCTCGACGACCGTCTGCGCGTCCTGTTCGACTGGCGCGACCCGGCCGTCTGGCAGGTCCTGCGCCTGATGTTCCCGGTCACGCTGAGCCTCGGCCTCATCAACTTCAATCTGGTCGTCGACTCCATCTTCGCGTCGCGCCTGATCGATCCCGAGCTCGCGCCGACGGCGATCGACCGGGCGTTCCGCCTGTACATGCTCCCGCAGGGGATGTTCTCGGTTGCGATCGCGACCGTCCTGTTCCCGTCGCTCTCGAGACTCGCGGCTCGTCGAGACGAGGACGGCTTTCGGCGGACCGTCTCCCTCGGCGTCCGCCAGATCGCGTTCCTGCTCTTCCCGGCGAGCGCGGTGACAGCCGTCCTCGCGACGCCGATCACGCGGATCGTCTACCAGCGCGGCGAGTTCGACGCCGCACAGACGACCGTCGTCGCGGCAGCGCTGGCCGCCTTCTCGGCCGGGCTCTTCTTCAACGGGACGATGCTGCTCCTCAACCGCGCGTTCTTCGGCCTGCAGTCGAACTGGATCCCGACGTTCGTGGCGCTCGGCAACCTCGGTGTAAACGCGGTCTTCGACGCGTTCTTCTACCGCTTCGGGACCTGGGGGATCCCGCTGGCGACGTCCTGCGCGAACGTCGTCGCGACCGGGACGCTCTTCTTCCTGCTTCGCCGCAGGCTCGGCCGGCTCGAGTTGCGCGAGACGGCGGACTCGATGTGGCGGATCCTCATCGCCTCCGCGGCGGTCGCCGGCGCGTCGTTCGGGACCTGGTACCTGCTCGACCATGCACTGGGGCGCGGGTTCCTCGGCCAGCTCGTCTCGGTTGGCTGTGCGCTCGCCGTCGGGACGATCGTCTACCTGATCTCCTGTCGTGCGCTCCGGGTGCGCGAGCTCGGGGCGTTGCTAGCTTTGCGACGCCGCGCCGAAAGCGAGTGAGATGGCCCAGGACCGCATCCGCAACTTTTCGATCATCGCCCACATCGACCACGGGAAGTCGACGCTTGCCGACCGCATCCTCGAGCTGACGCATGCCGTGTCGAGCCGCGACATGCGCGAGCAGTTGCTCGACTCGATGGAGCTCGAGCGCGAGCGCGGCATCACGATCAAGGCACAGGCGGTCCGGGTCGAGTGGAAGGGCCACCAGCTCAACCTGATCGACACTCCCGGGCACGTCGACTTCACGTACGAGGTTTCGCGGTCGCTGCAGGCGTGCGAAGGAGCGCTGCTCGTCGTCGACGCGGCGCAGGGCACCCAGGCCCAGACGCTGGCGAACGCCTATCTCGCGATCGAGAACGACCTCGAGATCGTCCCTGCGGTGAACAAGATCGACCTCCCGCAGGCGGATCCTGATACTGCCGCCGCCGAGATCGCGGACCTCGTCGGGGACGATCCGGAGCACGTGCTCCGGATCTCTGCCAAGACCGGCGCCGGCGTCGAGGAGGTGCTCGACGCGATCGTGGAGCGCGTTCCGCCGCCCGCGGGAGATCCGGACGCGCCTGCCCGCGCACTCATCTTCGACTCCTCCTACGACCAGTACCGCGGGGTGGTCGCGTTCGTCCGCGTCGTCGACGGCAGCTTCTCGACTCGCGAACCGCTGCGGACGATGGCGCTCGGCACGCGCTTCGAGGCGGAGGAGCTCGGCTTCTTCTCGCCGACGCGCCGCGAGTCCGGGACGCTCGAGGCCGGCGAGGTCGGCTACGTCATCACGGGCCTGAAGGACGTCTCCCGGCTTCGGGTCGGCGACACGCTCACCTCCGAGCGCCGGCCGGCGGCGGGCCCGCTTCCGGGCTACAAGGACGTCAAGCCGATGGTGTTTGCGGGCCTGTTCCCGACGGACTCCGACGACTATCCCGAGCTCCGCGACGCGCTCGAGAGGCTCAAGCTGAATGACGCGGCGCTCTTCTACGAGCCGGAGACCTCGAAGGCGCTCGGGTTCGGGTTCCGCTGCGGCTTCCTCGGGCTCCTGCACATGGAGATCGTCCGCGAGCGGCTCGAGCGGGAGTTCGACCTTGACCTGCTCGTCACCGCGCCGAACGTGGCGTATCGCGTCAAGCCGCCGGCCGGCGAGTGGCGGGAGGTGCACACGCCGGCGGACATGCCGAACGAGTTCGAAGAGGTCGAGGAGCCCTACATCAAGGCCTCGATCATCGTCCCGAAGGAGTACGTCGGCGCCGTGATGGAGCTGAACAACGACCGCCGCGGCCGCTTCGACCACATGGAGTACCTCTCGGAGGAGCGCGTCCATCTGACCTACGAGCTCCCGCTCGCCGAGATCGTGCTCGACTACTACGACCAGCTGAAGTCGCGCACCCGCGGCTACGCGAGCTTCGACTACGACGTGACCGGCTTCCTGCCGGGCAAGCTCGTGCGCGTGGACGTCCTTGTCGGCGGGGAGCCCGTCGACGCGCTGTCGCTCGTCATCCACCGCGAGTCGGCCTACGAACGCGGACGCGCCCTCGTCGAGCGGCTCCGCGAGGAGATCCCACGCCAGCAGTTCGACGTCGCGATCCAGGCGGCGATCGGGTCACGCGTGATCGCACGCGAGACGGTGAAGGCGCGCCGCAAGGACGTGCTGGCGAAGTGCTACGGCGGTGACATCACGCGGAAGCGGAAGCTCCTCGAGCGGCAGAAGGCCGGCAAGAAGCGGATGAAGCAGGTCGGCATGGTCGAGGTGCCCCAGGAGGCCTTTCTCGCCGTCCTCAACCTGAGCGGAGAGAAGAAATGACGGGCGAGGTCAGGCATCTCTATGTTCACCTGCCGTTCTGCGCGCAGCGCTGCGGCTATTGCGACTTCGTCACGGTTGTGGGCCGGCGGCCGCAGCATGCGGCGTACGTCGACGCGCTGCTCCGCGAGCTGGAGCTCGAGCGCGCCTCTCTCGCAGCACGTGTCGAGACGGTCTTCCTGGGGGGCGGCACGCCGACCTTCACCGAGGCGTCGGCGCTCGCGCGGCTGCTTGCGGCGCTCCCGGCGGCGGACGAGGTGACGGTCGAGGCGAATCCCGAGACGGTGACGCAGGAGTCGGCCCGCCTTCTCCGCGAGCTCGGCGTGAACCGAATCTCGCTCGGCGTACAGACCTTCGACCCGCGCCTGCTCGACGTGCTCGATCGTGTTGCCCAGAAGGACACCGTCCGGCGTGCGTTCTACCATCTTCGTGATGCCGGATTTGACAACATCTCGTTCGACCTCATCTACGGCATCCCCGGCCAGAGCGCCTCCGACTTGATGAGCGACCTCGACGCCGCGCTCGAGCTCGGGCCGGAGCACCTCTCGTGCTACGAGCTCGAGGCGAAGCCGGGGACTCGCTTCACCCACACACATGGAGCGGAGCTGGAGTGCCAGGCCGAGGCGATGGAGGACTACTTCGATCTCGTCGTCGAACGTCTGACGGACGCCGGCTATCGGTGGTACGAGACCGCGAACTTCTGCCGCCACGCGGATCGCGCGGCCGGACGCGACCTGCGTTCCCGACACAACCTCGCCTACTGGCTCGGCCGCGACTACGTCGGGCTGGGCATCGGCGCGGTGTCGACGGTTTCCGGGATGCGACGGCGGAACACCCCGAAGCTCGGCGGCTACCTCGAGGCGCTCGCCGCGGGCCGTCCACCGGCGCGCGAGCTCGAGGAGCTGACGGACGACATCCGGCTGCGGGAGCGGCTCATGCTCGGCCTCCGTCTCGACGAGCCGCTCGAGCTCGAGGGGCTCGACGGAGTCATCGATCGTGACGCGCTGACGCGACTCCGCACGCTCGGCCTTGTTCGCACGGACAACCATCCCGGCGGGTCGGCGACGCTGCGGCTCACGCCGCGCGGCCGGAGGCTCGGTGGCGGCGTGACTGCCGACCTCCTCGTCTGAGCCTGCGCGGCCGGACTAAAATTCCTGCAAATGGCGCCGGATCACCAACCGCACCTCTCATCTCGCCAGCGCGAGATCCTGGCGCGCGTCATCGAGGAGTTCGTCGCGACCGGCCAGCCCGTCGGCTCGAGGAACCTCGTCGAGCGGGCCGGTCTCAGCGTCTCCGCCTCGACGGTTCGAAACGAGCTCTCGGAGCTCGAGACGCGCGGGCTCCTCACTCACCCGCACACCTCTGCGGGCCGAGTCCCGACGGAGGAGGGCTACCGCCTCTACACGGACGAGCTTCTCGCGCACCAGGATCCGCGGCCGGGCTCGTTCCCGCTCGACTTCTCGGACCTTCGTCAGGAGATCGACTCGGCGCTCGAGGCGACGAGCGAGATGCTCTCGCAGGTCACGCAGCTGCTCGCCCTGGTCTCGGCGCCGCCGCTCGAGTCCACGACGGTCCGGCACGTCGAGGTGCTGCTTCTCAACCCGAACACGGCGATGGCGGTCGTGATCACGTCAACGGGCGGCGTCGGGAAGCGCGTCGTCACGTTCGAGGGCCCCGTCGACCCAGGGCTCGCGAAGTGGGCGGGCGACTACCTCAACGAGCGAGTCGCAGGTCTCCGCCTCGGCGCGAGCCGCCTTCGAAGCGCCCTGGAGGATCCGTCGCTCTCGCCGGCCGAGCTCGCCTTCCTCGACGCGCTGCGGCCTGCGTTCACTGATCTTCTCCAGGCCGAGCAACGCCTCTACGTGGGCGGAGCAGCCGGCTTGATCGACAGCGCGCGCGAGGACGAGATCGGCCTCTACCGGCAGGTGCTCGTCGCGCTCGAGCGGCGCGCCGCCCTGCTCGGCCTGCTCGGTGACGCGTTCGATCCCCGGCGTTCATTCGTCCGCCTCGGGGTCGACCTCGAGCATCCCGCCTTCCACGATGCGGCGCTCGTGGGCGCGACGTACGGCCTGCGGCACCGGGCGCTCGGTGCGGTCGGGCTCCTCGGGCCGGTGCGCATGGACTACGACAAGGCCATTCGCACAGTGCGGGGCGCGGCTCAAGAGCTGTCTCGCTTCGTCGAAGAGGTGTACGAGGACAACTGAGGGCGGCGCTACGCTTGTCGTCGGTGGCGACAACCGAGCGCGATTACTACGAGCTTCTCGGCGTCTCGCGGACTGCGAGCCTGGACGAGATCAAGCGCGCCTTCCGCCGCCTCGCCCGGGAGGTGCATCCAGACGTCTCCGATGCGCCGGACGCCGAGCATCGGTTCCGCGAAGTCGTCGAGGCCTACGAGGTGCTGTCGAACACCGAGCGGCGCGACCTCTACGACCGGTTCGGCCACGCGGGTCTGAGGAGCGGGGGATTCCAGCCGAGCTCCTTCGATCTCGGGAGCCTGTCCGACCTCTTCTCCGCGTTCTTCGGCGACGACCTCTTTGGCATGAGCGGCCGCGGCGCCCGCGCGCGTGGCGCCGACATCGCGGCGCGCGTCGAGATCGACCTCGCCGACGTGGCGACCGGAGCGAAGCGCGAAGTTCCGTTCGGTGTTGCGGTGCCGTGCGCGCGCTGCGGCGGCCAGGGCAACGAGCCGGACACGCCGGTCACCACCTGCCCGACCTGCGGCGGCAACGGACGGGTGAGCCAGGTCTCCCGCAGCATCTTCGGCGAGTTCGTCCGCACCGGCGCCTGCCCCACCTGCAGTGGCTCCGGCAAGCGCGTCGAGCAGCCCTGCGAGGTGTGTCGCGGATCGGGCCGGGTGATCGAGGAGCGGACGCTCGAGGTCGAGGTCCCTGCGGGCATTCACGACGGCCAGCGGATCCGACTCAGCGGCGAGGGCCATGTCGGCATGCTCGGCGGCCAGGCGGGCGACGTCTACGTCGAGGTGCATGTCCGTCCCGACGAGCGTTTCGTCCGGGAAGGAAGCGACGTGTACACGACAGTCGACCTCACGCTGCCGCAGGCTGCCCTGGGCGCGACGATCTCCGTCCCGACGCTTGACGGCGAGGAGGAGCTGACATTCGAGCCGGGCACGCAGCCCGGGGAGATCCGGGTCCTGCGCGGGCGCGGGCTGCCCGTGCTCCAGGGCTTCGGCCGCGGGAGCCAGCGCGTGCTCGTGAACGTGGTCGTTCCCCGCCGACTGTCCGAAGAGCAGCGGCGTCTGCTGGAGGAATTCGATCGCCTCTCGTCCGAGGAGACGTACGAGCCGGGCGACAGCTTCCTCGACAAGCTCAAGAGCGCGTTCCGCTGAGCGTCACGCGCCGCGTCTCGGTCGAGGTCCCCGCCGAGCGAGCCGAGGAGGCGCGGGCCCGGATGCTCGACTTGTTCCCACAGGGGTTCGAGGAGGTCGAGCTCGGTGACAGCGTGCAGCTCGTCGCCTACACGGACCCGGGCGGGGAGGAGCGGCTCTGGCACGTCTTCGGCGGCGCAAGGGGGGAAGACGTCGCCGACGACTGGCACGAGCGCTGGAAGGACTTCCACCGGCCCGTGCGGGTCGGCGAGCTCTGGATAGGCCCGCCGTGGCACGAGCCCCCGCCCGGCGTCGAGGCGGTCGTGATCGATCCGGGCCGCGCCTTCGGCACGGGCGCCCACCCGACGACCCAGCTGTGCATCGAGCTGCTGCTCGAACAGCCGCGCTCGAGTGTTGTCGACCTCGGTTGTGGGTCCGGCGTGCTCGCGATCGTCGCGGCGAAGCGCGGCTTCGAGCCGGTGGTCGCGCTCGACCTGGACGAGAGCGCGCTCGCCGCCGCGCAGTCGAACGCCGCGCTGAACGGTGTGACGATCGACGTGCGAAGGCTCGACGTGCTCACCGAGGAGCTGCCGGAGGCCGAGCTCGCGATCGCGAACATCACGCACGCCGTGCGCTCTGGATTGGTGCCGCGTCTCCGTTGCGGACGGCTCGTCAGCTCCGGTTACCTGCCGACCGAACCGGTCGAGTGTCCGCCGTTCCGGCACGTGCGTCGCGTGGCACGGGACGGATGGGCAGCCGATCTGTACGAGGCGTAAGCTTGTCGACTTGTCTACGTTCTCCGTTCGTTTTCTCGGCTGCAAGGTCTCGCACACGGACGCCCACGACGTTCGCGAGCGCCTGCTCGAGGACGGTCACGAGGAACACCCGCACGACCGCGGCGCCGACGTCGCGGTGGTCAACAGCTGCTGCGTGACGAACGAGGCGGTTCGAAAGTCGCGGCAGGCTGCCGCGCGCGCCGCGCGGAGTCATTCACGTGTGTACGTGACCGGGTGCGGCGCGAACCTGACCGCCGACGCGTTCGCCGAGCTCCCGTCGAACGTCACGGTTGTCGCACGGCGCAGCGAGGAGACGCCGGCATTCGTCGCCGGAGACGTCGGCGCCATCGGCTGCGTCCAGGCCGACGCACGACTCGATCGCGTGCGTGCCTTCGTGAAGATTCAGGACGGCTGCAGCTTCTCGTGCAACTTCTGCGTCATCCCCCTCGTCCGCGGCGCATCGCGGAGCCGGTCCGCGCCTGCCGTGCTCGCTGAGATCCGTCGGCGCGTTGACCAGGGTCATCGCGAGGTCGTCCTCACCGGCATCAACCTCGGCTGCTTCCGCGACCGCGACGGCGGCTATCGCCTTCCGCGCCTGATCCACGAGGCGGGTCGGATCGACGGCCTCGACCGACTGCGGCTCTCGTCGATCGAGATCAACCACGTCGACGACGAGCTCGTTTCCGCGATCCGCGACACGCCGACCGTAAGCAGGCACCTGCACGTGCCGTTGCAATCGGGCGACGACCGCGTTCTCCGTGACATGGGAAGGCGCTACACGGCGGGGACGTACCTGCGTCGCCTCGAGCCGCTCGGCGACTTCAACCTCACGACCGATGCGATCGTCGGCTTCCCGACCGAGGACGACGCCGCGTTCGAGCGGACGCTCCGAGTCGTCGGCGCAGCCGGGATCACGAAGGTCCACGTCTTCCCGTACTCGCCGCGGCCCGGAACGGTGACGGCCGCGGTGGATCCCGTCCCGCCGCCGGTAAAGAAGCAGCGGAGCGCCCGTCTGCGTGCCGCCTCCGACGCAGCGTGTCGCGACCGGTGGGCTCGAAAGATCGGCGTCGCGGACGTCGTGCTCGTCGACCGACCCGGCCGCGGATACGGCGACGACTACTCGCCCTGGCTGGTCGACGCTCCCGTGGGCGAGCTCGTGAGCGTCCGCGGCGCGGCCGTGTCGGAGGAGGGGATCCTCGCTGCCTGACTGTCTCTTCTGCAAGCTCGTCACCGAGGGCGATCACGTTGCGAAGGACGACGGCTTCGTCGCGATCCGGGACATCAACCCACGCGCCGAGACGCACCTGCTCGTGCTGCCGGAGCGGCATGTGCCGAGCTTCCGAGAGGTCGACGAGTTCCCCCCCGACGAGGCGAAGCGCATGCTCGACTTCGTCGCAAAGACTGCGCGCGACGCTGGGCTCGACGACTACCGCGTCGTCGTCAATGTCGGCGAAGGCGGCGGGCAGACGATCTTCCATCTTCACTGGCACGTCCTCGGCGGCCGCGTCCAGGGGTTGCCGGCATGAGCCTGATCGCCCGCATGGAGGACGAGGTGAAAGAGGCGACGCTTGCTCGCGACGCCGAACGGCGGGACGCGTTGCGGCTCATCCTCGCGAGCCTGCGGTCGGCGGAGAAGGAGCTGCAACGGCCGCTCTCCGATGAGGAGGAGCTCCAGGTCCTCCAGCGGGAGCGGAAGCGCCGGATCGAAGCCGCGGAGGCGTTCCGGGCAGGCGACCGTGAGGACCAGGCCGAGTCGGAGGAGCGCGAGCTGTCGGTGCTGCAGGAGTTCATGCCGGAGCCGCTCTCGGAGGACGAGATCGAGGAGATCGTCGACGACGCGATCGCCGAGAACGGCGCCACGAGCATGCGCGATTTCGGCCGCGTGATGGCCGATGTGATGCCGCAGGTGTCGGGACGCGCCGACGGCTCGGTCGTCAGCCAGTTCGTCAAGGAAAAGCTCGCCTGAGCATCACCGTTCCGCGCCTACACTGAGGCCGGTGGCGCAGACCGAGCAGACCCTGGATGTCTCGAACGACGTGGCCGCTGAGCTGGCCGCGATCGGTGACGGCATCCTCGACGCGCTTCGCGATCGGCTCGAGTGCACGATTCTGCTGCGCGGAAACCGGCTGACGATCGCCGGCGACGGCACGCACGTGGCCGAAGCCCGCGCCGTCGTCGACGAGCTCGTGGAGCTCGTCGAGACCGGCCAGGAGATCGGCCCCGCGACCGTCGACGCGGTCCTCCGGGCGCTCGATCAGGCGGAGAACGTCCAGGATGTCTTCGGCGACGTCGTCTGGCGTCATCGCGGCAAGCAGATCACTCCCAAGACGGTGACGCAGAAGCGTTACGTCGACGCGATCCGGAACTGCACCGTCACGTTCGGGATCGGGCCGGCGGGAACGGGGAAGACGTATCTCGCGATGGCACTCGCCGTCGCGGCGCTCCAGGAGCGCCAGGTCGCGCGCGTGATTCTCACGAGGCCGGCGGTGGAGGCCGGAGAGCGCCTCGGCTTCCTGCCCGGCGACATGCTCGCAAAGGTCGATCCCTACCTGCGTCCCCTCTTCGACGCGCTCTACGACATGCTCGACGCCGAGCGGCTCAACACCTACATGGAGCGCGGGACGATCGAGGTCGCACCGCTCGCGTTCATGCGCGGCCGCACGCTGAACGACTCGTTCATCATTCTGGACGAGGCGCAGAATACGAGCCCGGAGCAGATGCAGATGTTCCTCACGCGACTCGGGTTCGGCTCGAGGGTGGTCGTGACCGGCGATGTCACGCAGGTCGACCTTCCACGCGAGCAGGCCTCGGGCCTCATCCACGTGCAGGACATCCTCGGGTCGATCGACGGGATTGCCTTCGTCCGCTTCGGCCATGAGGACGTCGTCCGCCACAAGCTTGTCCAGCGGATCGTCGAGGCGTACAAGCTGCACGCGGAGGAGACGGGAACTCAGCGTCAGAAGTAGCGAGGGATGATCGAGATCGAGGTCGCGAATCGCTCCGGCGCGCAGGTCGACGTCGGGGCCGCCAAGGAGCTCATCCGCTCGGTTCTCGGCGCGGAGGGCGTCCGTGAGGGAGAGCTCGGGCTCCAGCTCGTCGGGCCGGTCGAGATCCGCTCGCTGAAGCTCGAGCATCTCGGGATCGACGAGGAGACCGATGCGTTGGCGTTCCCCATCGACGGGGTCGACCCGCTGCCGGACGGGGTCCCGCGCCAGCTCGGCGACGTCGTGCTCTGTCCGCAGGTCGTGGGTGAGAAGTGGCGCGCGCCGCTTGTGCACGCGCTCCTCCATCTCGTCGGCTACGACCACGGCAGAGTGATGCAGGCGAGGGAGCGTGATCACGCGTGAAGACGCGGCCCTCCATCATCGAGAGCTTCAACTACGCGATCGAGGGCATCGTCCACGTCCTCCGAACGCAGCGCAACATGCGCATCCACTTCGTCGCCGCCGTTGCCGTGATCATCATCGCTGCCGCGGTCGGCGTCTCCCGCATCGAGTTGATCGTCCTGCTCATCGCGATCGCGTTCGTGCTCGTGGCCGAGATGATCAACACGGCGATCGAGGGCGCGATCGACGCCGCGACGACGTCGTTCGACCCGATGGCGAAGCTCGCCAAGGACATCGCCGCCGGCGCCGTCCTCATCGCCTCGCTCTGCGCCGTAGCCGTCGCGTATCTCGTCTTCGCGGGCAAGGCGGCCGACAAGACGGCCCGCGTGCTCGACCGGCTGCGCAACGCACCGGCCGAGATCACCCTCATCGCGCTGATCGTCACCGTGATCATCGTCATCGCGATGAAGGCATGGACGGGGCGGGGAACTCCGCTACGTGGAGGTCTTCCGTCGGGTCATGCCGCCGTCGCCTTCGCCGGATGGATGGCCGCGACGTATATCGTCGCCGACTCTCACCGCTTCGTCGTCAGCGCGCTGACGTTCATCATGGCATTGCTCGTGGCCCAGACCCGCGTGGAATCGGGAGTGCACTCCGCCCTCGAGGTTGCGTACGGCGCAGCTCTCGGCGCCCTCATCACGCTGTCGATCTTCCAGCTGCTGTGAGCCGCGACCTCTACGACCGCGCGGTTGCGATCTCCGTGCGAGCGTACGCTCCGTACTCGAACTACCTCGTGGGCGCCGCGCTTCGCACAGGCGACGGGAAGGTCTTCGAGGGCGTGAACGTCGAGAACGCCGCGTACCCGCTCGGCGTGTGCGCGGAGAAGAGCGCGCTGGTGAAGGCCGTGAGCGAGGGCTATCGGCCGGGCGACATCGCGGCGATCGGCATCACCGCTTCTCCATGCGGCGGCTGTCGCCAGTGGCTCTACGAGTTCAAGATCGACGAGGTCACGTTCATGAGCTCGGCCGGCGAGCTCGTCACGTACTCGGCGGCCGATCTGCTGCCGGATACGTGGGATCTGCCGGCTTGAAGTCGGGATTCGTCTCCGTCGCGGGACGCCCGAACGTGGGCAAGTCGACGCTGGTGAACGCACTCTGCGGCGGCAAGGTCGCGATCGTGTCGGACAAGCCACAGACGACGAGACGGCGAATCTTCGGCATCGCGAACAGCGAGGACTTCCAGCTGGTGCTCGCGGACCTCCCTGGCTTCCAGCGGCCGCTCGATCCGCTGACCGAGCACATGCAACGAACCGTCGACCAGTCGTTCGAGGACGTCGATGCCGTCCTCTTCGTCCTCTCGGCACGCGAGCGGATCGGAGCCGGCGACCGCTTCATCGCCAAGCGCCTCTTCGAGCTCGACGTCCCGGTCGTGATCGCAGTCAACAAGATCGACCGCCTGAAACCGGGGCACATCGCCACGCAGATGGAGACCGCGTCGAGGCTCGGTGACTTCCACGCGCTCCATCCGGTGAGCGCCAAGACAGGCGACGGCGTGGACGACCTGCGCGGCGAGTTGGTCGGGCTCCTGCCGGAGGGACCGGCCTACTTCCCGCGCGAGCAGCGAACGGACCTGCCGATCGAGGTGCAGGTGTCCGAGCTCGTCCGTGAGCAGGCACTGAGGCTGACGAAGGAGGAGCTGCCGCACGCGATCAGCGTCGAGGTCGATGAGCTCGGCGAGCGCGTCGTTCGAGCGGACGTTCTCGTCGAGACGGAGTCGCAGAAGCAGATCGTCGTCGGAAAGGGCGGGTCGATGGTGCGGGAGATCGGGCGGCGCGCCCGGCCCGAGATCGAGCAGCTGCTCGGCCGTCCCGTCTATCTCGAGCTGCACGTGAAGGTGAAGCCGCGCTGGCGGCGTGACGAGGCGATGCTCGAACGCCTCGGCATCTGAGGCTGCGCGTCGACGACGGGCGTCTGCGGCTGATTCCACACTCTCGGCACGCACCGGCTGCAGACAGGTGACGAATTTGGCCGTACGCTGACGGCTGGTGGGCGGGGTCAGGGGCTCCCGAATCTCGCGCGTGTACCTCGAGAAGGTGTCGGCCCGCGGCGAGCCCAGCGCAACCGGGCGGGGCTAGACTGGCGGCCATGGCGCAAGCGCCTGCTCTTCCGCGCGGTTTCGAGCTTCCACTCGAGCCGCGCCTGCCTCGCATCGGCTCCGTCGACGCCGTCGCGCTCGAGGAACGTGCCGCGTCGCTCGCGCGCCGGTCGATCAAGCGCGAGGCGAAGGTGTTCGCACTCGAGCTCGCGGTGCGCATGATGGATCTCACGACGCTCGAGGGACAGGACACCCCGGGCAAGGTCGCCGCGCTCGCCTCGAAGGCCGTCCGCCCCGATCCGAGCAACCTCGACGTTCCGTCGGTTGCCGCCATCTGCGTCTATCCGAACCTCGTGCCCACGGCGGTCTCCCGAGTGCAGGGCTCGAGCGTCAAGGTCGCATCGGTTGCGACCGCGTTCCCGTCGGGGCAGTCGCCGCTCGAGGCGAAGCTCGACGAGGTCCGCTGGGTCGTCGAGCACGGCGCGGACGAGGTCGACATGGTGATCGACCGCGGAGCGTTCCTCTCCGGCCGCTACGCGAAGGTGTACGACGAGATCGTGCAGGTGAAGGAGACCTGCGGCTCCGCGCACCTGAAGGTCATCCTCGAGGTCGCCGAGCTCGGGACGTACGACAACGTGCGTCGTGCATCGCTGCTCGCGATGGCGGCCGGCGCCGACTTCATCAAGACGTCGACGGGGAAGCTGCCCGGTGCGGCGACGCTGCCGGTCACGCTCTGCATGCTCGAGGCGATCCGCGACGTGCACCACGAGACCGGCCGCATGGTCGGCATGAAGCCGGCTGGCGGCATCAGGCAGGCCAAGCAGGCCGTCCAGTACCTCGTGCAGCTGCACGAGACGCTCGGCGTCGACTGGTTGACGCCTGACCTGTACCGGCTCGGTGCGTCCTCGCTGCTGAACGACGTGCTGATGCAGCTGCGGAAGGAGAAGACGGGCGCGTACCAAAGCCCGGACTACTTCACCGTTGACTGAGCTCGAGCGAAAGCAGGAACGCGCGCCGGTTCCGAAGGACTGGACCTACGCGCCGGCACCCGAGGCGCGAGACGTCGTCTCGCTGCGCGATCGCTACGGGCTCTTCGTCGGCGGCGAATGGGTCGAGCCGGCGGAGGCGTACACGACGATCTCGCCGGCCGACGAAGAGCCGCTCGCCGAGGTCGGCCAGGCGAGCGCGGAGGAGGTCGAGGGCGCGGTTGCGGCTGCGCGGGGCGCCTTCGAGAACGGCTGGTCCGAGGTCACGCCCGCCGAGCGCGCGAAGTACCTGTTCCGGATCGCGCGCATCCTCCAGGAGCGGTCGCGCGAGTTCGCAGTGCTGGAGTCGCTCAACGGCGGCAAACCGATCAAGGAGTCGCGCGACGTCGACCTCCCGCTCTCGGCCGCGCACTTCTTCTACTACGCCGGCTGGGCGGACAAGCTCGAGTACGCCTTCCCGAACCGCAAGCCGCGCCCGATCGGCGTCGCCGGGCAGATCATCCCGTGGAACTTCCCGCTGCTGATGCTCTCGTGGAAGATCGCGCCTGCGCTCGCGGCCGGCAACACGGTCGTGCTCAAGCCCGCCGAGACGACCCCTCTGTCCGCGTTGCACTTCGCCGATGTCCTCCGCCAGGCGGAGCTGCCGCCCGGTGTCGTGAACATCGTCACCGGTGACGGCAGCACGGGCGCCGCCCTCGTCAAGTCGGACGTCGACAAGGTCGCTTTCACCGGCTCGACCGAGGTCGGCAAGGCGATCCAGCGCGAGCTCGCGGGAACGGGAAAGCGGCTGACGCTCGAGCTCGGCGGCAAGGCCGCGAACATCATCTTCGACGACGCGGCGCTCGACCAGGCGGTCGAGGGGATCGTCAACGGCATCTACTTCAACCAGGGGCACGTCTGCTGCGCCGGCTCGCGCCTGCTCGTCCAGGAGTCCATCTACGAGCCGGTGGTCGAGAAGCTGAAGGAACGTCTCACCACGCTCCGCGTCGGTGACCCGCTCGACAAGAACACCGACGTCGGCGCCATCAACTCGAAGCAGCAGCTCGACAAGATCACGGAGCTCGTCGCGGCGGGCGAAGAGGAGGGCGCGGAGATCTACCAGCCGCCGTGCCGCCTCCCGGAGAAGGGCTACTGGTTCGCTCCGACCGTCTTCACGAACGTCGCGCAGAGCTACCGGGTCGCACAGGAGGAGATCTTCGGGCCCGTCCTCTCGATCCTCACCTTCCGCACTCCCGAAGAGGCGATCGAGAAGGCGAACAACACGCCGTACGGCCTGAGCGCCGGCGTCTGGACGGAGAAGGGATCGCGCATCCTCTGGATGGCCGAGCGGCTCCGCGCCGGCGTCGTGTGGGCGAACACCTACAACCGCTTCGACCCCACGTCGCCGTTCGGCGGCTACAAGGAGTCCGGCTTCGGCCGTGAGGGTGGGCGCCACGGGCTCGAGCCGTACCTCGAGTTCGATTGACGATGAGCGACCGGCTTCCCATCAAGAAGACGTACAAGCTGTTCATCGGCGGGTCGTTCCCCCGCTCGGAGTCGGGTCGCACGTACGAGGCCGAAGGTCAGAACGTCGCGCGCGCGTCGAGGAAGGACGTCCGCGACGCGGTGCGCGCTGCGAGGTCGGCGCTCCCGAAATGGTCGGCCATGACGGCCTATAACCGCGGCCAGGTGCTCTACCGCATTGCCGAGATGGTGGAAGCACGTACCGCCGAGTTCGCCGAGCTGTGCACCGGCAGCGACGAGGTCGAGCGGGCCATCGATCGGATCGTCTGGTACGCGGGCTGGACGGACAAGCTCGCGCAGGTGCTCGGTTCCTCGAACCCGGTCGCCGGCCCGTACTTCAACTTCACCGTCCCGGAGCCGACCGGCATCGTGGCAACCGTCGCGCCGGAGGAGCCTCCGCTCCTCGGGCTCGTGTCGCGCGTCGTTCCCGCGCTGACCGGCGGGAACGCCGTCGTCGCGCTCGCGTCGGAGACGCGGCCCCTCGCCGCGATCGAGTTGGCGGAGGCGCTCGCGACATCGGACGTTCCGGGCGGCACCGTCAACCTCCTCACGGGACGGAAGTCGGAGCTCGCACCCTGGCTCGCGTCCCACATGGACGTGAATGCCATCGACCTGAGCGGCGCGGACGGAGACTCGCCCGAGCTCGAGCGAGCCGCTGCCGAGAACGTCAAACGCGTGGTGCGGGGCAAGGCCGACGGGCAGAGCCCCTGGGACATCGCCTCCTTCCTCGAGCTCAAGACGGTCTGGCATCCCGTCGGCCAGTAGATACTTAGAGCGTGGCTGCCGCTTCGAGGATGCTCTGCTGCTGGAGAGTGGGGGTTAGACGGCCGCGCGGACGCAGTCCGCACGGCCTCTCTGCGGCGTCGCCGAGTCGACGCCTTGGCTCCCACGTATGAGGGGCGAGCGGCGGTTCAGCCAGGCGATCTCCGAGGGCGACGGCATCTCGGTGATCGTCGACGTCCCGGATCTCGAGGCGGCACGCGCCGCGGCCGAGCACGGCGCCGAGGCGCTCGCTGTCCGCGGCTCGCTGGGCAACCTCGGCGAGGTGACCGAGCTGCCCGTCCTTTGGCGCGCATCCGGATCCCCGTCCGAGGCCGCGCTCGCCGGCGCGGACGCGTGGCTCGTCACGGTGCACGACGCGCGCGACGACGACGACTGGCTGGCGCGCCAGCACGCCGAGGCACTCGACCTCGGTCTCGATTGCGTCGTCGAGGTGAGGAACGAGGAGGAGCTCGAGCTCGCGCTCGAGCGCCTCGATCCGGAGATCTTCCTCCTCTCGGGCGCGGGCGATTCCGAGGACGCGGATCCTCTGAGGGGCGCGCTCGAACTGCTTCCGGACGTGCCGGCCGGAAAGCTCGCGGTCGCTGACGTCCCGGTGTCCAGTCGTGAACAGGTTGACGAGCTCGAGCGAGCGGGAGTCGATGCGGTCATCGTCGGAGCGCGAAACGTCGCCGAGCTCGTCGGGGACGAACCGCCAGAAGTCTGATAAGGCGATCGACCGCTGGGCCGCGACCCAGTGGGGCGGTCGCGGAACTGCGCTTGCGGCGATCCTTGTCGGTGCCGGGGTGCTGCGCCTCGTCGGGATCCGATACGGGCTCCCGTTCGGCAACCTGCTCAATCCGGACGAGCAGTCGATCGTGCCGCGTGCGTGGAAGATCGTGCACGGCGGCGGAGGCGATCCACACTGGTTCGACTACCCGTCGCTGCTCATGTACGTCAACGCTCCGTTTCAGGCGCTCATGTCCGAGCCGTCGTTCCTCACGGCGCGCATCGTGGAGGTCGTGCTGGCGCTCGGCGCGATCGCCGCGAGTTGGTGGCTGGGAGAGCGCGCTTACGGCGGCCCGACTGCAGGAGCGGTCACCGCATGCGTGGTCGCGGTCAGCACGGTTCACGTCGCGTACTCGCGCGCCGCGGTCACCGACGTCCCTCTCACCCTCGGGGTCGCGGTTGCGCTGACGCTGATGATCACGGGCAGGCTCGAGCTCGCCGGCCTCGCGGTCGGCCTCGCCACAGGATTCAAGTACCCGGGCGTCTTCCTGCTCGTGCCCCTGGTCGTCGCGGGCTGGCGCAGGTGGGGACGGCTCGCGCTTTCCTTCGGGATCGCGGGGGCGGCGTTCCTCGCGTCGAGCCCGTTCATCGTCGTGCACGCACATCAGGCGTGGGACGACGCCACGCGCGTGCAACGACTCGCGCGAGAGGGGTGGCTCGGGTTCGAGAACGACCACTCCGCGCCGGTCGCGTTCGTCGACCGGCTCTGGGAGGCGCTCGGCCCCGCGCTCATCGTCGCGGTGGTCGGGCTCGTCGCGGCGTTCGTCGTGCGCAAACGGGCAGATCTGATCCTGGCGTCGTTCGTCGTCGTCTACTTCCTCGACCTCATGACGCTCCACGCGCACTTCGACCGGTATGTGCTTCCGCTCGTGCCGGCACTCGGTGCGCTCGCCGCGAGGTTCCGGTCGCTCGCGCCGGTGACGCTGCTCCTTCTCGTGGTCCCGCTGACGTGGTCGATCCGCGACGCGAAAGAGCTCACGCGAACGGACACCCGCGTCATCGCTCACCGCTGGGTCGAAGACCACGTTTCGGCGGGCACGCGGGTCGCGGTCGATCCCTCGACGCCGCGCTTCGACTCGCTGCGCGTCCTGAAGCTGGAGCTACCGGGGCCGAAGCGCCCCTTCGACGAGAACCGAAGCGTCGCGCGGCTCCGGCGTATGGGGATCGACACGGTCATCGTGACCGGTGCCGTCACGGATCGCGTACTCGCCGCGCGCAGCCACTATCCGCGCGAGGCCCGCTTTTACGACGACCTGCGTGCGAACGCGCGACGCCTCTACTACCTGGCGCCCGGCGACGCTCGCGCCGGGCCGTGGGTCGCGGTCTACCGCCTGTAGATTCGAGGCGCCCGATGGGAGCTCCGAGCGAGACGCGAACGTCGCTTCGACGTGCGCTGGCGCCGCTGGCGCTCGTCCGTGCGCGCCTGCTGCGCCTGAAGGCGCCGCTCGGCCTTGCGGCAGTCGGCGTCGGCGTTGCCGCGGCCGGGCTCGCGCTACTCCTCTGCGTCGCGGTCTCTGCGCGCGACCGCGTTCTCGGGCGGGGGCTCGACGGGCTCGATCCCGCGTCTGCCGCCGTCCGTGTCGTCTGGGGCGGAAATCCTGCGCAGGGAGGGGCGACGTATCCCGAGCTCGACCGCACCGCGCGCGCAGCGCTCCGCGACCTCCACGTCGGGAGGCCGTACGGAGTGATGGTGCTCCGCGAGGCCTCGTTCCACTCACAGGCCGTCGTGCTGACCGCGCTCGACGACGTCCCGCGCCGCGTCCGGCTGCGTAGCGGCCGGCTTCCGGGGCCGTGCACGCCGGCGCGCTGCGAGGTCCTCCAGCTCGCGGGCGCCGGGCCCGTGCCGGGGATAGCGGGACTGAAGCTCGTCCTCGTCGGGCAGGGCTCGGTTCGCTCGTCGCAGCCGTTCGGGTCATTGCTTTCGCGGTACAGCTCGAACGCGACGCTGAGCGCTGCCGCGGGCTACCACGACCCCGGCCAGCCGCCACTCTTCCTCGCGCGAGGGGTGCGCGCGCTGGGCACGTCGGCTCCCATCTCATCGCTCCGCCGGACATACGCATGGATCGTCCCGCTCTCCGGCGGGAGCGTCCGCACGTGGGACGTCGGCTCGTTTTTCGGCGACGTCACACGGATGCGCTCGACGCTCGCGGCCGGCCGACAGGTCTTCGACGTGGTCGCGCCCGAGGAGGAGCTCGCCGCCGCGGATCGCGCGGGCCGGCTCGGCGCACGCCGCCTGCTGTTGCTCGGCGGCGCGGCGCTCGCCCTCCTGCTCGCATTCGTCGTGCTCGTCGGGAGCGCACGCCGGCGCAACGCGGAGGAATCACGTCGGCGGCTGACGTGGCTCGGAGCGACGCCGGGGCAGGTGTTGACGCTCGAGCTGGGAGAAGCGCTCGTCGTCACGGCGGTCGGGGCGCTGCTCGGCTGGGTCGTGGGCCTCGCCGTCGGCGCGCTCGCGGCGCGGCACTGGGGCTCTCCGGTCTCGGGCGTGGTCGCGCACTCCGCGACGTCTGCCGGCGGTCTCGCCGCACTCGCCGCCGTCGTCTTCGTCGCGACCGCGTTGCTCGTGCTCTCGCTGCGAACGCCGGACCTCCGCATCGCCGGCGTTCGGCTGACGCTCGCCGACGCAGCGGCTATCGGTGCGGTCATCGCGATCGTGATCGGCCTGCTGCGAGGCGCGGCGGACGCGGACTCGCTCGGCTCGGGAAGCGGCACCGGTGTCTTCCTGCTGATCTTGCCCGGACTGCTCCTGTTCGCGGTCGCCGTCGGCGCCTCCCGACTGCTGTCGCCGTTACTTCGTGCGCTCGAGCGGATGAGCAGGACGAGGTCTGTGCCGTTCAGGCTCTCCGCGCTCTCGCTCGCCCGCCGCCCTTCGCGGGCCTCCGCCGCGGTCACGTTCCTGACCGTCAGCGTCGGGCTTGCGCTGTTCGCACTCGTCTATCGCGCGACGCTGGAGGAAGCGCGTGCCGACCAGGCTGCATTCGCGGTGCCGCGCGACGCGGTCGTGAGCGAGAACCTCGCACGCCTCGTCCCCGTGTATGCGACCGCGACGCCCGCGGACTACGCGCGGTTGGGCGACTCCGACAACGTCGTGCGCGCCTCTGGGGCTGTTCCGGGGCTTCCCCGCGGCGTGACGGTGCTCGGCGTCCCGGCCGCGCGGTCAGGTGATCTCGACGGCTGGCGCGGCGACTTTGCGGACGACTCGCTGCCGTCGCTGATGGACAGCATCGCTCCGGCGCACGCGCTCCGCCTCCGAGGCGTGCGCATCCCAGACGATGCGAGCACGCTCTCGCTTCCGATCAGGCTGGACGGCCGGCCCGTGAGAATCTCCGCGACGATCGCGAAACGTGGCAACGGCTTTGTCTCGGTCGACTTCGGACGGGTGGAGGAGCAGGGAGCCACCGTTCTTCGCGCCGACCTGCCCCGGGCCGCGCGCGGCGGGCGGCTGTTCGCGGTCGCGATCGACAACGGGCAGGCCGGGGTGCACCGCGGCGCCAACGCAGGGCAGGGAGCGCAACCCGTCGCGCACGGGGTCCTGAGCCTCGGAGCGTTGCGCGCGGACGGGAGGCCGATCGTCGAGACGTACGAGGGGTGGCGCGGCGAGAACGGAATCGCGCCGCGGTCGCTGGGCGCGACGGCCGTCCTGCGCTACTTCCTGACGCCAGAGCTGCTCTCGCGATTCGTCGTCCGGCAAGAGACCGATGGCCGCCCCGTGCCCGTCGTCGCGTCGCCCTCGATCGCTGCCGCGGCAGGATCGCACGGCGAGCTGGCGGTCGACCTCAGCGGCGAGCGTCTCGTTGCGAAGGTCGTCGGAGTTGCGCGCCACTTCCCCTCCCTCCAGGGGGACTTCGTCGTCGCGGATCGCGACACGCTCGAGACGACGATGAACAGCGCGTCGCCCGGTGCCGCGGACCCGAACGAGGTCTGGATCACTGCCCCTGACGATGCGGGCCGGGACCGGCTCGATGCGGCGCTTCGCCGCGCGCCGTTCGACGAGCTCTCCGCCGTCACGCGCCGCGCGTATGCGACCGAGCTCGACTCCGATCCGCTCGGCCAGGGAGTCCTCCTCGCTCTCGCGGTTGCCGCCGGCGCCGCGCTCGCGCTCGCGCTCGCCGGAGTCTTGCTCCTGCTCGTGACCGACCTTCGCGACGAGCGCGGCGAGCTCTTCGACCTCCAGGCGCAGGGTGCGGAGCCTGCGACGGTGCAGCGGCAGCTCGAGCTGCGCGCAGTCCTCGTGACCGCGGCCGGCGTCGCCGCCGGGATCGTCGCCGGGATCATCCTCGCCGCGCTCACCGTGAACTTCGTCCGACTGACAGCCGAGGCAGCGCCGCCCGAGCCGCCGCTCGTCCTTTCGCCCGGGTGGGGCGGGCTCGTCGCCGTCCTGGCGCTCTACATCGGGCTCGCGGTCGGGGTCGCGTTCGCGAGCGCCCGCCTCGGCACGCGCAAGCTGGTCGTTCGAGAGTCCGAGGCCGGCGCGTGACCGCGATCGAGATCCGGGACGTCTTCCGCATCCACTCGACCCCGGAGGGCGACGCCGCTGCTTTGCAGGGTCTGACCCTCGCAGTCGCGGAGGGCGAGCTCGTCGTCGTGCTCGGTCCGTCCGGATCTGGCAAGACCTCGTTGCTCCGGCTCGTCGCGGGGCTGGACCGGCCGACCGCAGGCCGCGTAGAGGTCTTCGGCCAGGACGTCGGCAGGCTGTCGGCACGCGCCGCCGCGCGCTACCGCGCCGGCATGATCGGCTACGCGGAGCAGCATTACGTCCGCGCGCTCGCTCCGGAGCTGCGCGTGGAGGAGTACCTCGCGGTGCCGCTTGCTCTGCGCGGCGTCGACGCGGCGGCGCAGAAGGTGCGCGTGGACGAGCTGCTCGGGCATATCGGGCTCGAGGAGAAGCGTCGCGCGTTCCCGCACCAGCTGTCGGGCGGCGAGCAACAGCGCGTCGTCGTCGCAGGTGCGCTCGCGCACCGCCCACGGCTCCTTCTCGCCGACGAACCCACCGGCGAGCTCGACGCCGAGAACGCCGCCCGCCTCTACGAGCTGATCGGGACGCTCGCGAGGGCGAACGGCACCACCGCGCTGATCGTCAGCCACGACCCGGCGTCGACGACCATTGCCGAACGCGTCGTGCACCTGAGCGACGGTCGCGTCGCCGCGGAGGCTTCACTCGACGCCGGGGCGACGGAATCGATCGTCGTCGGCCGCGGTGGCTGGCTGCGCGTGCCCGAGGAGTGGCTGTCGAGCGCGCGCATCGATCGCAGGGCGCACGGCAGGATCGAGCAGGGGCAGATCGTGCTGGAGCCCGCCGGCGATGACGACGAGCCCGCTGTCGCGGTCGAGACTCGGTATTCGTCGACGGTGCGGCGCGATGCGAGGACGGTCGCCGAGCTGCGGGACGTGTCGAAGTCCTACGGCAGCGGAGAGGCGCGGACCGCCGTCTTCGACGGGCTCACGTCGTCGTTCGACGGCGGGCGCCTGTACGCCCTGACCGGGCCATCGGGCTCGGGCAAGACGACTGCGCTCCATCTGCTCGCCGGGCTCGACGAGCCGACGTCGGGGGACGTGACCGTGACAGAGGTCGCGCTCGCCCCGCTCGACGCGAGGGCACGCGCCCGGCTGCGAGCGCGCTCGATCGGCTACGTGGGGCAGCAGAGCGGTTTGATCCCGTTCCTCAGCGCGATCGAGAACGTCGAGCTTGCGCTCACGTTGCGCGGACGGAATCGTGCCGACGCGCACGAGCGCGCCACGATCGCGCTGCTCGCGGTCGGGCTCGCCGAGCGCATGACCCAGCGGGTGTCGCGACTCTCGAACGGCGAGCAGGCGAGGGTCGCGCTCGCCCGGGCTTTCGCGCCGGAGCCCGAGCTGATCCTCGTCGACGAGCCCACCGCGCGCGTGGACGAGGCGAACGCCCGGCACCTCGCATCGCTTCTCGCCCGGCTCGCGCGGGAGACGAACGCCGCCGTCATTTGTGCCACGCACGACGAGCGCCTCATCGAGCAGGCAGACGTCGAAATCACGCTAGCCGCGTAGGAGCGGGCGCGTCAGGCAGGTCGGCCCTCCGTCGCCCTTGCGCGAGATCTCGTCCCCGCGGTAGACGCGTACGTCGACTCCGACCCGTTCGAGCCGTCGCCGCGTCTCGTCGTTGCCCTCGAGCGCGAGCGCGACACGCGGGGCGAGGGCGAGCACGTTCGGGCCCATCGTCCCGAACTCCTCCTCAGGCACCTCGACGATCTCGATGTGGAGGGCATGCAGCAGCTGGACGAGCCGTACCGGCATGAGCGGCAGGTAGGCGACGACGAGGTCGGTGTCGAGCGGGCTGAGCAGCGACAGGAGGTGGAGAACCACATCCTTGCCCTCGAGGTGCGGCAGGTCGAAGCGGATGACGTCGACGCCCGGGAGCGCCTCCTGCAGCGCGATGATCCCTTCGTCGTTCGTGCGGTACCCGCGCCCGACGAGGAGCGTCGTCTCGTCGAGCCAGATCGTGTCCCCGCCGTCGACGAGCGCCGGTGGCTCCAACCGGGCGGCGACCGGCACCCCGGCGTGCTCGAAGTCCAGGGCGATGGCGGCGGCCTCGACCAGCCGGCCCGGCTTGCCGGAGCGCAGGACGATCGCTCCATCGTCCGACACGATCGCCGGGTCGAAGACGTAGATGGAGTCGGGGTCCTCCGGGACGGAGGTCGGCGCGAGGACGACCTCCGCGCCCTCGGCCGCGAGCGCCTCGCAGAAGGCCTCGTGTTCGTCAGCCATCCGGGCGAGGTCGGGCTCGGCGCGCCAGCCGTACTCCTGCCACGCGGCGAAGCCTGTTGCGTGCGGCGGCCGGACCAGCACCCGGCGGAGCGGGCGGGTCATGCTCTGGCCGCCGAACCGATCAGCCAAAGAACGCCTGGGCCACCGCCCACCAGTCGGGCGGGACCGTCTTCAGCGTCGCGGTCGCCTCGGCGAGCGGCACGTCGACGATCTCGTCGCCGTGCAGCGCCGCCATGCGCCCGAAGTTCCCGCTCTCGGCGAGGTCCGCGGCCTTGAGGCCATAGCGCGTCGCGAGGACGCGGTCGCGCGGCGTCGGCGACCCGCCGCGCTGGACGTGGCCGAGCACGGTGACGCGCGTCTCGTAGCCGGTTCGCTTCTCGATCTCGCGCGCGAGCGCGGCGCCGACCCCGCGTTCCGACAAGCGGGCGTGCCCGAACTGATCCACGTCGTCGGCGTCCGCGAGCCCCTCGAGCTCGTACCCCTCCGACACGACGACGATGGAGAAATCCTTGCCGCGCTCGTGGCGGTGCTGGAGCTCCTTGCACGCGTCGTCGATCGACACCGGTTGTTCCGGGATGAGGATCATGTCGGCGCCGCCGGCGATGCCGCTCACGACGGCGATCCAGCCCGTATGGCGGCCCATCACCTCCACGACCATCACGCGGTTGTGGGACTCGGCCGTCGTGTGCAGGCGGTCGATCGCCTCCGTCGCGATCCACACGGCGGTGTCGAAGCCGAAGGTGTAGTCGGTGGCGGAGAGGTCGTTGTCGATCGTCTTCGGCACGCCGACGACCGGGAACTCGTACTCCGCATGGAGCCGCGCCGCAACGCCGAGCGTGTCCTCGCCGCCGACCGCGACGAGAGCGTCCAGGCCCTCACGTTCGAAGTTCGCGAGGACCCGCTCGACGCCGCCGTCGACCTTGAACGGATTCGTCCTGGTGGTACCGAGGATCGTCCCACCGCGCGGGAGCAGGCCGGAGATCTCGCGCGGTCCGAGCGGCATGAAGCGCCCCTCGACCAGCCCGTTCCAGCCCTCGCGCACCCCGACGACGTCGCCGCCCTGCGTCATCACCCGGCGGCCGACTGCCCGGATCACTGCGTTCAGGCCGGGGCAGTCGCCGCCGCCGGTAAGGATGCCCAGCTTCATGGGCCGATCGTAAAGATCCCCAGCCCGGGGCTACGATGGCTTGCGCGCCGAAGTGGCGGAATTGGCAGACGCGCCGGACTCAAAATCCGGTGCCCCGAGAGGGGCGTGTGGGTTCGACCCCCACCTTCGGCACTGGCTCGCGACGGGCTCTTGCGGCTCTCATAGCGCACTCATCTCCGGCGCGTACGTTGCCAACGTGAGCACAGCGGTCCGGGCGCAAGGGGTGCGGAAGCAGTACGGGGGCCTGGTCGCTGTCGAGGATCTCACCTTCAGCGTCGAGTCCGGGCAGATCCTCGGCGTTCTCGGTCCCAACGGCGCGGGCAAGACCACCGCCATCCGGGTCCTCACGACGATTCTCGCGCCCACGCGAGGACGGTTCGACGTTGCCGGAGTCCCACACACGCGCTCCGCGGACATCCGGCGGCGAATCGGGGTGCTTCCCGAGAGTGCCGGCTACCCGGAGCGACAGACGGGAGAGGAGTATCTGCGTTATCACGCACGCCTCTTCGGCCACGGCAGGAACAGCGCGCGAACGGCGGCGGAACGCCTACTTGCCGAGGTCGGGCTCCACGGCCGCCGCCGCTCGCTGATCCAGAGCTACAGCCGCGGCATGAGACAGCGGTTGGGCATCGCGCGTGCACTCGTCAACGAACCGCAGGTCGTCTTCCTCGACGAGCCGACGCTTGGCCTCGACCCGGCGGGCCAGAGGCAGGTGCTCGAGCTGATCCGCCGAATTGCAGGCGACCGCGGCGCCACCGTGCTCCTGAGCACTCATCTGCTCGCCGAGGTCGAGGAGACGTGTTCGCGTGTTCTGATCCTGAATCGCGGCCGCGTGGCCGCCGAGGGAACCGTCGCCGAGGTGTCGCGGCAAGCTGCCGCACCGCGCAGCGCCCGCCTCAGCGTCCCGGCCGAATCGATGGACGACGCGCTGCGCGTTCTGCGCGGTGTACCAGGCATCCGGGCCGTCGAGCGGATGGACGTCCACCTGGGTCGGCTGGCCGTGACGCTCGAGAACGGACAGATGAACGACGGCCTCCGAGCCCTTGCGGATGCACAGATCCCGGTGTTGTCGTTCGAGTTGGAGGGCGCACGCCTGAGCGATGCGTTCCTCGCGATGACGGAGGCGGGCTGAGTTGGCGACGGCCGCCCCCCACGTCAGAACGGCCGAAACATCCGCGCCTCCAAGGCCCTGGGCAGTGGTGACCGCGCAGGAGCTGCGCGACCTCTGGCTGGGAGGCCGGGGACTGTTGCTCAGCCTCGCCTTCAGCCTGCTGCTCAGCGTGCTCTCCTACCTCGTTGCGACGAACCGCGCCCTGAACTTCCTCGAGCAGCGCGAGTCGGTGAACCTCGTCTTGCAGGTCGCCATCGCCGTGGGAGCCCTTCTTGCGCTCGTCGCTGCGGCCGATGCCATCAGCGGCGAGCGCGAGCGCGGCTCGCTCGAGAGCCTGCTGCTGACGCCCGTTTCACGGCTTCAGCTGACGAGCGGGAAGCTGCTCGCCGCGCTGTCGCTCTGGTTCGCGGCCTTCGCCGTCGCGATCCCCTACGTCTGGTTCCTCGGCAGCGGAATCGGCGTCGTGGGTGAGGCCCTCCTCGTGGGTCTCGTCGTCGGGACCCTGCTTGCGTGCTTTCTCGTCTCCCTCGCCCTGATCGTCAGCATCTTCGCGCGCTCGAATCGAGCCAGTCTGTCTGTGAGCCTCCTCTTCCTGCTCGCGCTCTTCGCTCCGACGCAGTTCCCGACGGGCGCGCAACAGGGTTGGGCGGGTGATCTCCTCCTGCGCGCGAACCCGCTCACGGCAGGTGAGCACTATGTCGGGAAGATCGTCGTCGACGGTCATGCCTGGAACGAGGACCTTTCGTGGCTCACTTCGCCGATCCTCGCCGCCGTTGTCTTCCTACTGCTCGCGGGCATTGCGGGCGCGCGATTCGTACGGCTGAATGGACCTGGGTCCGGGTGATTCGTCGTTGGTTCGTCTCGGCCGCCGTTCTCGCGGTCGCGGTGCTCGGTCTCGTCGGACCCGCGGATGCCCGATCCACACATCTCCGCGTCGCGGTCGACCCGACGACAATCTCGACGTCGATCGGAAGGAAGTTTGCACTGGTCACGACGATCGCGAATCGCGGCTCGGTGCCGGCCGCTGATCTGGCTCTGCACCTGAACGTCCTCAGCCTGGACGGCCGCACGTACGTTGACCCGGAGGACTGGTCGTCGAACCGGACCCGCTTCCTCGCCCCGATCCCCCCGGGCGGCTCCGCGGCTGTGAGCTGGAAGCTGCAGGCCGTCAACTCAGGCAGCATCGGTGTCTACGTTGCGGTGCTTCCTCGGAGCGGTGCGCCAGTGCCGCCGATCACCAGTCCGACCGTGCACGTCTCGATCGCGAAGCGTCAGACGCTCAACTCGGGAGGGATCCTTCCCCTCGCGCTCGGCATTCCGGCCGCCCTGGTCGTCCTGAGCGGCGCCGTGCGGCTCCGGCGTCGGCGGCAGACCGCCGACTGACAGATCCGCGACCGTGCCGGACGCCTGTTCGGCACTCGATTTCGCCGCGCGCGGTGGATTTCACCACGCCGACTCCCTGTGGAAAACCTGTTTGGGGTTGCCTGCGCCGGGGATTGTCTCGATACTGACGCCCTTCGGGGAACCACATGATCGGGCGACGGAGGTGTCCATCTTGAGGAGATACGCAGTTTTGGGGCTGCTCGCCGGGCTGGTCGGCGCGCTTGCCCTGCTGGCCGCCGGTTGCGGCGGCAGCGACTCGAGCAGTTCGAGCGGAGGCGACGTCACGGCCCTGCCGGCGTCGTCGTGCGCTCCCATGGAGTACAAGGGTGAAGGCGATCCGGACATGCTGCTGGCAACGGACTTCCCGATGCAGGGAAGCTCGCGCACACAGACTCTGCAGATCGTCGGAGCGATCCGGCTGCTGCTGGATCAGCAGAACTGGAAGGTCGGAGATCACAACGTTGCACTGCAGGTGTGCGACGACGCGACCGCGCAGGCGGCGAAGTGGGATCCGGACAAGTGCAGCCGGAATGCCCATGCCTACGCCCAGAACGACAAGCTGATCGCCGTCATCGGGACCTTCAACTCCGGTTGCGCCGCGATCGAGATCCCGGTGCTGAACCAGGCACCGGACGGTGGGCTCCTGCTGTTGTCGCCGGCGAACACGTACGGCTGCCTCACCGAGCCGTGCGCGGGCAACGAGCCGGAGAAGTACTACCCGAGCGGCAAGCGGAACTACGCGCGTGTCGCACCGAGCGACCCGAACCAGGGTGCGGTCATGGCGGAATTCGCGAAGTCGCAGGGCGTGAAGAGGATCTACATCCTCAACGACAAGGAGGCGTACGGCCTGGGAGTCGCCAAGAATTTCCAGGGCGCGGCCGAGGCGGCGGGGATGACGGTCACGGGCTTCTCGGCCTACGACCCGAAGCAGGCCAACTTCCAGGCGATCTTCACGAAGATCAAGAACACGAACCCGGACGGGATCTTCATCGGCGGTCTGGTGGACGAGAACTCCGGCCAGTTGATCAACGACAAGGTCGCGGTCCTGGGCCCGAACAACGGCAAGGTGAAGCTCTTCTTGCCGGACGGCTTCACGACTGACGCGCTCTTCCAGCGCAGCGAAGGTGGAACGCCCAACGCCAAGGACGCCTTCCTGAGCGTCGCGGGCGTCGGCATCGACAAGTACACCGGTGCCGCGAAGACGTTCATCGACCAGTTCAAGAAGACGATCCCCGGGAAGGCGGTCGACCCGTACGCCATCCTCGGCGGCCAGGCAGGGCAGGTCGTGCTCGACGCGATCAAGAACTCCGACGGCTCGCGCGCGAGCGTGATCAAAGAGGCCTTCAAGACGAAGGTCAACGACGGGCTGATCGGCTCCTTCGAGATCAACGAGAACGGCGACATCACGGGCGCGAAGGGCGCCGCGCTGCTCTTCACGATCTACAAGGGCACCGACAAGCTCGTCACCTTCAAGACGGCGGCCCCGACGGCCAATCTCGTCGAAGCTGCTCGCCAGAAGGCAGCGGGCTAGCAGTCTCCGAACCGACCGAGGGAAGACGGGCTTCCGTCTTCCCTCGGGACGGTCTTAGAATCCCGCAATCGTCGCCGGAACTGAGACCCAGTCGTGGCGTACGGCGCGGCGGCCGAGCGCCACGTCGATCATGGGCACGCTCTTCGTGCTCGTCCTCGCCGTGTGGCTCGTCGTCAACCTGATCAAGACCCCGAACGACTTCTTCACGGTCGTACTGATCGGGCTGACCACGGGGTCGGTGTACGCCCTCGTCGCGCTGGGGTACACGCTCGTCTACGGCATCCTGCAGCTGATCAACTTTGCGCACGGTGACGTCTTCGCCCTGACCGGGCTCGTCGCCAGCGTTTTTCTCGTGAACGTCTTCGGGCTCGACGAGGCGTCATCGACCTTCGCGGTCGTCGGCGGCATCTTCGTGACGCTTGTGATCGTCGTCGCCTTCGGGGCGACCGTGAACGCGACGATCGAGACCGTCGCCTACCGTCCGTTGCGGAATGCGCCGCGGCTCGCCGTTCTCATCACTGCGGTCGGGATGTCGTTCATCGTGCAGAACATCTCTCTCGCAGTGTTCGGCGTGAACTTCCGCAGCATCCCGCCGCTGGTCTCCGAGGGCGACGTCTTCACGATCGGCGGTGTCTCGTACCAGTGGAGCCAGCTGTTCGCCGTGGCCACGACGATCCCGGTGCTGATTCTGCTGACCTGGCTGGTCCGCTCGACGCGCCACGGGAAGGCAATGCGCGCGACGTCGCAGGATCCCGATGCGGCGGCGATCATGGGCGTGAACGTCAACCGGACGATCACGTTCACGTTCCTGCTCGCGGGGGGTCTCGCCGGGGTCGGCGGGCTCCTCTACCTGATCGAGTTCAACATCCGCTACGACACGGGGTTCGAGCTCGGCCTGATCGCGTTCACGGCGGCGGTTCTCGGCGGCATCGGCAACCTGAGCGGCGCGGTGCTCGGGGCGGTGATCATCGGGCTCATCCAGGCGTGCAACGAGGGCCTCTCGTGGTACGCGCCGGGGAGTGACTGGACGCGGTCGATCGTGTTCGGGCTGCTGATCGCGATCCTCGTCTTCCGGCCCGAGGGACTCCTCGGAGAACGCACGCCGGAGGGCGGATGATCCGCGAGCGCCTGCGTCGCAACGGGCGCCTCGAGTTCTTCGACCCGGTGATCGCGGAGTGGCGGCGCATTCCGCCGCGCATCCGCGGGTTCGTGCCGGTTGTCGTGGTCGCGCTGCTGGCCGCGACGTACCCGTACTACGTCTCGAGCCTGCCGACCGACGTCCCGATCATCCTCGCGTTCCCGGACGTCGGCTCGGCCGTGACCATCCTCGTCTTCGTCGTCATGGCCGTCGGCCTCAACGTCGTCGTCGGCTACGCCGGACTGCTCGACCTGGGCTACGTCGCCTTCTACGCGATCGGCGCCTACACCGCGGGCTGGCTCGCCTCCGGGCAGTTCGAGCAGGTGCGCTTCCACTTCGGCTCGGTGGGGATCTCGCACGAGGCGCAGGGCATCCACATCTCCGTCTGGCTCGTGCTTCTCATCGCCGGCGCGATCACCGCGATCGGGGGGATCCTGATCGGGCTGCCGACACTTCGGCTTCGCGGGGACTACCTCGCGATCGTCACGCTCGGCTTCGGCGAGATCATTCCGCAGTTCGTCCGTAACGCGGACAGCATCAAGGGGTTCGACCTCACGCACGGGACGTTCGGGATCAGCCCGATCGACTCGCCCGGGTTCGGCGAGGGGCTGAACGGCGCAGTCGGACTGCCGGTCGCGTTCGCACAGTCCTTCGACCGTGAACGGCTCTTCTACTGGGCCGTCCTCACGATCCTGCTCATCGTCGTCTTCTGCTGCTGGCGGCTGCGCGACTCGCGGATCGGCCGCGCCTGGATCGCCATTCGCGAGGACGAGACCGCGGCCAGCGCGATGGGCATCCCGCTCATGCGGACGAAGACCTGGGCCTACGCGATCGGCGCGTTCTTCGGCGGCGTGGCGGGCGCCTACGTCGCGAGCTTCAACTCGGGCGCGTTCCCGAGCCAGTTCCACTTCAACATCTCCATCTTCCTGCTCTGCATGGTGATCCTCGGCGGCATGGGCAGCCTGTGGGGCGTCGTCGTCGGCGGCTCGATCCTCGCGTGGCTCAACGTCGAGGGGCTCGCGAACATCGGCGCCTGGCTGAACGAGCACACGCCCCTCAACATCGAGGTGGCGAAGTACGAGTTCGGCATCTACGGAACGATCATCGTGCTGATGATGCTCTTCCGCCCCGTCGGCCTCATTCCCGAGCGCCGGCGCAAGCGCGAGCTCGAGGAAGGGACGCCGCACGGCGAGCTCGACGATCCGCTCTACGACCGCCGCATGGAGGACGAGCGGGGCAGGTGACGTCAGCCGCGATGCCGGAGAACATCCTCCAGACCGAGGCGATCCGCAAGGAGTTCGGAGGGCTGCTCGCGGTCTCCGAGCTGGACTTCACCATCCCGTCGCGGTCGATCGTCAGCCTTATCGGCCCGAACGGCGCCGGGAAGACGACGTTCTTCAACATGCTGACAGGGGTCTACAGGCCCACGGCCGGGAGGATCGTCTTCGACGACACCGACGTCACGGGCAAACCGCCACACGCGATCACGAAGCTCGGCATCGGGCGCACCTTCCAGAACATCCGCCTGTTCCCGCAGATGACGGCGCTCGAGAACGTGCTCGTGGGCATGCACTCGCGACTGCGCGGAGGGCTCCTCGGCGCGATCTTCGGCACGCCCAGGGTGCGGAGGGAGGAGCGCGAGGCGCGGCAGAACGCGCGCGACCTTCTGCGCTACTCCGGGCTCGGCCGCGTCGACGACGAGCTCGCGGAGAACCTCTCCTATGGCGACCAGCGCCGCCTCGAGCTCGCGCGTGCGCTCGCGACGGAGCCGAAGCTGCTCCTCCTCGACGAGCCGACCGCCGGCATGAACCCGCAGGAGACGGCCCTCTTCACCGACTTCCTCTCCCGGCTCCGCCAGGAGCGTCCGGTCACGATCCTGCTCATCGAGCACGACATGAAGGTCGTCATGGGCATTTCCGAGCGCGTCACGGTGCTCGACTATGGCCAGAAGATCGCCGAGGGCACGCCCACCGAGATCCAGAAGAACGAGCGCGTCATCGAGGCGTACCTCGGAAAGGCGGCCCTCGGATGAGCGCCAAGCCGCCGTCCAACGGCCCCATGCTCCGTCTCGACGATGTCCACACGTACTACGGCTCCATCGAGGCGCTCAAGGGGATCTCCATCGAGGTGCACGACGGGGAGATCGTCACGCTGATCGGGGCGAACGGCGCCGGCAAGTCGACGACGCTGCGTTCGATCAACGGCCTCAACCGTCCGCGGCAGGGAACGATCGAGTTCAACGGCCGCAACATCACGCGCGACCCGGCGCACGACATCGTCCGCCGCGGGATTTCGCAGTCCCCGGAAGGGCGGAAGCTCTTTCCTCGGATGTCCGTACTCGAGAACCTCGAGATGGGCGCGTTCCAGCGCAGCAACCGGACCGAGCTGCGCGACGACCTCGAGCGCGTCTACGCGCTCTTCCCGCGGCTCTCGGAGCGCAAACAGCAGCGCGCGGGGACCCTCTCGGGCGGCGAGCAGCAGATGGTGGCGATCGGGCGGGCGCTCATGGCGCACCCGACGCTGCTGATGCTGGACGAGCCGTCGATGGGGCTGGCGCCGATCTTCGTCGAGCGCGTGTTCGAGACGATCGTGGAGATCAACAACCAGGGCACGACGATCTTGCTCGTCGAGCAGAACGCGATGATGGCACTCGACGTTGCGAATCGCGGGTACGTTCTCGAGACCGGGAAGGTCGCGCTGGCGGACGACGCGAAGACATTGCGCGACAACCCCGAGGTGCAGAAGGCGTACCTCGGGATCAGCTAGCGACGCGCAGCGGGAAGTAGGGAGGGGAGAGCAGGAAGCCGACTCGTGGCGGGCGCTCCGACCATCCCTGCACCATCGTGAGTGCGGCGCCGATGCCATGAGTCGGCACGAAGCCCAGTTGGCGCGCCGCCGCGTGGTCGCGGCAGCCGGCCACGAGGATGTGCCCGAGCCGCCCGATCGCGGGCTGGCATGCGTCCCAGTCGGAGAACGGCAGCCGCGGGTGGCAGGAGCGACCCGCGCGGTAGGCCTCGAGCGCCCGTGCGTCCACGCCCGCGGTCCGCTCGGACTGCGCGACCGCCGAGGCGTCCGGCCCGGAGCGGGTTGCGGCGAAGAACGCGCGGTACGGCTGCTGGGTCGGGTGCGAGAAGTGGCGCTGGAAACGGTGGAGCAGGATGGCCGAGCCTCCCTCCGCAAGCGGAAATGAGTCGCGCCAGAGCCTGAGCGCCAGCCCAAGGGCGAGGTAGGCGCCCAGGAGCGGATTGGGCTGCTCGCGTGGCAGGTACGGCGTCGTGTGAGGGATGCCGACACAGAGCGCGTCGAGTGGGCCGTCGAGGGTGATCCCGCGGAGCTCCACGCCGCGCAGAAGCGCCTCCGTGTGCGCGACCGAGGGCGGTCCCGCGTAGGCGGCCGCCGCCGAGCGCTCGAGCGGAAGCGAGCGGAGGACGGAGGCGCGCAGCCTGCCCGGCAGCGCACCGAACACCTGCCGGAACGGCGACCGCGACACCCGCTCGAGCGCCTCCCGCTCGTACGGATACCCGCGGAGCATTCCGCCGACACGCGGATGGTTGAGGACGAGCGACACGCCGATCGTCGGCACGCGTCGTGCGAGTGCGCGCTCGAGCTCTCGCGCGAGATCCCAACCCCGAGACCCCGAGGTCTCGAGCAGAGAGTCCGCCCCCGAGGCACGCAACGTTTCCGCGCCGCTCGCTCCGACGAATGCGGCAGGCCCGCCGTGCAGCACGGTCTCCGCCGCGGTCACGACCACGACGACATCCGTGTTCACGAGCGCCGGATGCACGCGTAGGGGAACGGACCCGGACGGCTCCAGCTCGACCAGGTCGTCGCGCTCGACGTCGTGCACCTCGACGTGGCCGTGGAAGCGGCGGGCGAACTCAGGCGAAACGAGCGTCTCGAGCTGGGAGTGCCCGGCGCGGCGGGCGAGACCGCCCGCGACGAGCAGCGTCTGATAGCCGCTGCGGATTCCAAGCCGCTCGAGCTCGCCGACGGTCGCTGCGATAGCGGCCTGGCGCGGGTCGCGCTCCGAGCCGGGGAGTGGAAGCTGAGGCGGCTCGACCACGATCGTGGCGCGGGCTCCGCGCGCAACGAGCGTCTCGAGCGGCTGCCCCGCGAGCGGGAACCGGAGCGCATCGCGGACAGCTGCGCTCACGTCGGCGACCCCCTGAGCAGGCGCCGGCGGCCTGAGGACGAGCTCGTCGTCGTCGGTGGTGACGACGACCAGCCGGGAGCCGGAGAGGAGAGGGACTCGCATCGGCGCCGGACGATAGCGTTGGGCACCAGATGCCAAAGACCCTCACCGGGGCTGAGCTCGAGCTCGACGACGGGCCGGCGCGAGACGCCGAGCTCTTCCTCGTCGACGGCAACAACCTCGCCTACCGCGCATTCTTCGCGCTTCCGGAGGAGCTCGCGACGACCGAGGGCTTTCCGACGAACGCGCTGCTCGGCTTCACGAACATGCTCTTCAAGCTCCTGTCGGACTACCGGCCGAAGGGCGTGGCGGTCGCGTGGGACACGCGGCCGGTCGAGCGGCTCGAGCTCGCGGAGACCTACAAGGCCGACCGCAAGCCGACGCCGGATCTTCTCGCCGAGCAGTTCCCGTATTTCCGTCCCATCGTCGAGGCGTTCGGCTACCGCAATCTCGAGTTCGAGGGATGGGAGGCGGACGACGTCATCGCGACGCTCGCCACGCGCGCCGACGAGGCCGGGATCCGGACGTGCATCGTGTCGACCGACCGCGACGCCTTCCAGCTCGTGTCGGACAACGTGAGCCTGATGATGACGCCGCGCGGTGTCTCCGACGTCCAGGTCTACACGCCCGACCGCGTTGAGGCCCGCTACGGGATCCGGCCCGCGCAGATCCCGGACTTCATCGGCCTGAAGGGCGACAGCTCGGACAACATCCCCGGCGTTCCCGGAATCGGGGACAAGACCGCCGGCCAGCTCATCGCGCAGTACGGGTCGCTCGAGGAGGTGGTCGAGCATGTCGACGAGCTCTCGCCCGCGAGGCGGAAGAACATCACCGAGCACACGGAGCAGGCTCGGCAGTCGAAGCAGCTCGCGACGATGCGGCGCGATCTCGACCTCGAGTGCGATCCGGCCGAGCTCGTCCTCCTTCCGCCGGACCGCTCCGAGCTGAGGGAGATGTTCCGGCGGTTCGAGTTCCGCAACCTCCTCGGTCGCGTCGACATCCTCGACGAGGCCGTGCCGGCGCAGCCCATGCGCGTCGAGGGCACGCACGTGTCGTGGCGGGAGGGGGAGTTCCCCGAGGTGCCGGGCCGGGCGTCGCTTGCGATCCGCGACGGACGCTTCGCGCTCGCGCAGGATGACGGCGTTCTCGTCGGGCCATGGGCGCCCGAGCTCGAGCTGAGGCTCGATCGTGCGGATCTCATCGCACACGACTTCAAGGCGCTGCCGCGGCTGACGATGGAGCCTGCGGAGGACACGATGCTCCTCGCCTATCTGATCGAGCCCGGCCGCGCGGAGTACGAGCTCGACGACCTTGCGCAGGAGTACGGCGTCGAGCCGATCCCGGAACCGGTGACCGAGGACGAGACGGCGGCGCTCGTCCGCCACGCCGAGATCCCACGCCGGCTTGCGCCCGTGATGCTCGAGCGCGTTCGCGAGCGCGGCGCGGAGGATCTCTACCGCAACATCGAGCTGCCGCTGACCGCCGTCCTCTCGGCGATGGAGGACGCCGGCGTCAAGATCGACACGTACCGCATGGGCGAGATCACGGCACGGCTCGCCGACCGCGTCGAGGAGCTCGAGGCGAAGGCGTACGAGCTGGCCGGCGAGGACTTCGTCCTCGGCTCGACGCCGCAGGTCTCGCGCATCCTGTTCGAGAAGCTCGGGCTCACACCGGGCCGCAAGGGGAAGACGGGCTACTCGACCGACACGCGCGTGCTCCGCACGATCCGCCACGAGCACGAGATCGTCGGCGTCATCGAGGAGTGGCGGGAGTACTCGAAGCTCCTCAACACGTACCTGGGCCCGTTGCCGTCACTCATCTCCGACCAGGATGGACGCCTCCACACGACTTTCAACCAGACCGTCGCTTCCACGGGCCGGCTGTCGACGTCGAATCCGAACCTGCAGGCGATTCCGATCAGGACGGAGCTGGGGAAGGAGATCCGCTCCGCCTTCGTCCCCGAGGCGGGCTACCGGCTCCTCTCGGCCGACTACTCACAGATCGAGCTTCGCATTCTCGCGCACGTGTCCGGAGAGCCGAAGCTCCGCGAGGCGTTCGCGCGTGGTGACGACATCCACACTGCGACCGCCGTCGAGGTCCTCGGCAAGGACCCGGCCGAGCTGACGTCCGGCGACCGCTCGATCGCGAAGATGATCAACTTCGGGATCGTCTACGGGATCTCGGCGTTCGGGCTGTCCGAGAATCTCGAGATTCCGCGCGAGCAGGCGCAGGAGTACATCGACGCGTACCTCGCGCGCTTCCCGCTCGTGCAGGACTTCATCCAGCGGACGATCGAGCAGTCGAAGCGGGACGGCTATGCCACGAGCCTGCTGGGACGACGGCGTCCGACGCCCGAGATCCGAGCGTCGAATCGCCAGACGCGCTCACTCGGCGAGCGCCTTGCCGTCAACTTCGTCATGCAGGGGTCGAACGCGGACATCATCAAGAAGGCGATGATCGCCATCCACCGGCGCCTCCGTGAGGAGGGACGGGGCGCGCACCTCGTGCTCCAGGTGCACGACGAGTTGCTCCTGGAGGTGCCCGAGGCCGAGGTCGGCCCCCTCAAGGAGCTCGTGCGGGAGGAGATGTGCGGCGCGTACCCGCTCGACCCGCCGCTCGCGGTCGACGTCGGCGTCGGGGACGACTGGAGCGAGGCCAAGAGCTAACCACCGCTCGAAGGCGCCAACTTTTCGGCGGAAGAGGCGTTTTAACCCCCTGGCTATACTCATTAGCCGCCTATGGCGACCGAACAAACCGAGCAGAGAATCGCCGGCGACGGCGTCTGGGTCACCGGTCCGGACGGCGAGCTGATCCCCGACTACGAGTCGACCTTCCCGACCATCAACGAGGGCGAGGTCGTCCACGGCAAGGTCGTCCGCGTCGACAAGGACGAGGTGCTCGTCGACATCGGTTACAAGTCGGAAGGAGTCATCCCAGTCGCGGAGCTCTCCATCCGGCGCTCGGTGAACCCGGCCGACGAGGTCTCGCTCGGCGACGAGGTCGACGCGCTCGTGATGACGAAGGAGGACGCCGAGGGCCGGCTCATCCTGTCGAAGAAGCGCGCGCGCTTCGAGATGGCGTGGAAGGCGATCGAGAAGGCCGCCGAGTCCGGCGAGCCGGTCAACGGGCGCGTCATCGAAGTCGTGAAGGGCGGTCTCATCCTCGACCTCGGCGTGCGCGGTTTCCTGCCTGCGTCGCTCGTCGACATCCGTCGCGTGCAGGACCTCGACGAGTTCATGGGCAAGGAGCTTCGCTGCAAAGTCATCGAGCTCAACCGTTCGCGCAACAACGTCGTACTCTCTCGTCGCGCGGTCCTCGAGGACGAGCGGAAGGAGATGCGCCAGGCGATACTCGACCGGCTCAACCCGGGCGACGTCGTCGAGGGCCAGATCTCGAACATCGTCGACTTCGGCGCGTTCGTCGACCTCGACGGGATGGACGGGCTGATCCACATCTCGGAGCTCTCGTGGTCGCACGTCAATCATCCGTCCGAGGTTCTCGAGATCGGCCAGACGGTCCAGGTCAAGGTGCTCGACATCGACCGCGAGCGCCAGCGGATCTCGCTCGGACTGAAGCAGACGCAGTCGGACCCGTGGCAGCAGGTGCTCGAGCAGCACAAGGAGGGCGACGTCGTCGAGGGCAAGGTGACGAAGGTGGTCACGTTCGGCGCCTTCGTCGAGATCCTTCCGGGCGTCGAAGGACTCGTCCATATCTCCGAGCTCGCGCAGCACCACGTCGAGAACCCGCGCGAGGTCGTGGCGCAGGGCGACACGGTTCCGGTGTTGATCCTCGAGGTCGACGCCGAGCGCCGCCGGCTCTCGCTGTCGCTGAAGCGCGTCGACGCGGACCGGCGTGCCGAGAACGAGGCGCCGATCGAGGGCACACCGCATCTCGACCTGTCCGAAGACGTATTCACTGACTCTGCTGCGGCACCGGCACTCGAAGAGGATGCCGGCGCGGAGCCACCGGCTCCGGCCGAGGACGTCGAGCCGGAGGACGCGCCGCCCGCCGGCGACGTCGAGCCTGCCGCCGCCGACGAAGTCGCCTCCGCCGAGCCTGCACCAGACGAGCGCTAGCCGCACGAGACCGCTGACGGTCGCCGTGACCGGCGGGATCGGCGCCGGAAAGAGCGCGGCCCTCGAGGCCTTCGCACGCCACGGCGCCGAGACGATCTCGGCCGACGAGATCGTTCACCGGATCCTGCGCGAGGACGCCGACGTTCACCGCGCGCTCGTGGAGCGTCTCGGGGAGGGCATCGTCGGCGAGGGCGGAGCCGATCGCGGCGCGATCGGCCAGGTCGTCTTCAACGACCCCGACGAGCTCGCCTGGCTCGAGGGGCTGCTGCACCCGAAGGTCGTGCAGGCCCAGGCGGAATGGAGAGAGGAGGTCGCGGGGAGGGCGGATCCGCCCGCCGTGATCGCCGCCGAGATCCCGCTCCTCTACGAGACGGGTGGGGAGCAGCGGTTCGACGCCGTCGTCGTGATCACGGCTTCGCCGGAGATTCGGAACGCGCGCCGGCCCATCGCCGACGCGCGCGAGGCACGGCTGCTGCCGGACGAGGAAAAGGTTCGCCGCTCGGACTACTCGTACGTGAACGACGGCACGCTCGAGGAACTGGACGTGTTCGTCGCCGACCTGATGACGTGTCTGTCGGCTTGAAGCGCTTTCTCTCGCTGGCCGTCCTCTGCGCAGGGCTGCTCGCCGCGTTCTGGAGCCTCCAGAGTGCGAAGCCCGGCTGGTGGGAGCGGCTCTGGTACCCGCTCGAGTACAAGCAGATCGTCCGCGGGCACGCGCGGAATTACAACCTCGACCCGGCGCTCCTCGCGGCGGTGATCTACCAGGAGTCGAAGTTCAAGGCGGACGCGAAGTCGAGCTCGGGCGCGGTCGGACTCATGCAGCTGCTGCCTGACACCGCCAAGGGGATCGCGATCCACACGGGCGGCACGAAGTTCACCGTCGACGACCTGTACGACCCTGAGATCAACGTCCGCTACGGCGCGTGGTACCTCCGGCACCTCATGCAGAAGTACCGCGCGGAGACCGTCGCGCTCGCCGCGTACAACGCAGGCCAGGACAACGTCGACCGTTGGCGGAAGGCGGGGCAGGGCATCCAGTTCGCGGAGACGCGCGCGTACGTCGACCGCGTGGAGGAGCTGAAGAAGATCTACCGCAGGGCTTACGGTGACGAGCTCGGCGGGGCGGGCTGAGTCTCGCAGCCGGTCTCGGTCGTCGGGTCGTTCGCGATCGTGATCAGCTGGTCGACCGCGGTCGAGTTTCCGCGCATGTCGGACGCCGCCACGGAGACCCGGTACTTGCCGTTCGGGTAGAAGCGTGAGTCGAGCAGCCCGGTCAGGTTGTAGATGAACCGGCCGGCCATGAAGAACTGACGGTTGGAGAAGCGAGGGGCGTTCTGGAAGCTCCCGCGTGCGTAGACGTGCCAGAAGTTCCGGACGAGCGGGAGCGTCGTCCGGAAGTCGGCGGCCGGGACGTCGCGGACGTAGAGGGGCCCGTCGAGCCTCCCGAGCGACCACGTGATGTGCGCGGCCGAGACGGGGTAGCCGGCGAAGACGCCGGGAACGCGGAGGGGAGGCCGGTCGTGCACGGACGCGACGATCGAGACGACGCCGCACACGTGGTTCGTGTCCTCGGTGAGCAGCGAGTCGGCCGGACGGACGGCGATCTCGTCGACGTCGGGCACGGTGCCGTCGCGGTACGGGGCGATCCCCCCGACCGCGAGCGGGTTCCACACCCGTTTGTGCCGGATCTCGGTCAGGTGCACGTGGTCGTACGCTCGCATGACGTAGCCGAGGATCGTGTGACCCGCGACGACATGGTCGCCGTTGGCGACGTTCGGGACGATGTGGAAGTACTGGAACGTCCGTCCGGTCGTCGTCTTCACCGAGACCGCGGCGCCGTCGATGAGCCGTGCCTTCCCGGAGACGACCGGATAGACCGGCGTGTCCTGCGGTGCCGCGATGTCGATCCCGTTGTGGAACTGGAACAGCCCTGGGCCCTGGAGCCCGTCGGTGAGCATCGTGTTCCAGAACCGCGTCCGCGGGTCGCCGAAGTTCGCGCGAACCGGGTGCTGGCGGTCGAACGGCCTGAGCGGCCACGGGTACGCGGACGCACCGCCCGTTGCTCCGAGGGCAGCGAGAAGGACGGCGGCTAGGGCGGCAAGAGGCGGGCGCACGAGGTGATTCGACGCAGTGGAAGCGCTCAGGTTAGCCCCTGCTCCGGCCGCCTTCCCGTGGCACCAATGCGCTGACGGTCGTATAGCCGGTCAGGTAGAGCCTCCTGCCGTCCGTCACGACGGGGCTGTACTCGCCATCTGGATACGTCCAGACGATCCCTCCCGAGCGCACGTCGACGCCGTAGGTCCGTCGGGCGCGCGGATTGGACTCGTAGCGAGAGCACGACCCGCAACTCGAGAAGAACACGAGGCTCCCGACCACCGCGGGAGCTCCGGAGACGGGGCCGGCGACTCGGACCGACCAGAGCCTGCGACCGGACCTCGCGTCGAGCGCGTAGAGCCGGTGGTCGTACGAGCCGACGAAGACACGGCCGTCCGCAACCGCGGCGGACGCGTAGATGAAGGCAGGCAGGCGGCGCGACCAGCGGATCCGTCCAGATGCTGCGTCGAAGGCGGTCATGAACCCGTCGGTCGAGCCGACGAAGATCTGTCCGGACGCAACGGAGGGTGTGGCGTAGAAGTTGCCGCCGCCCGGCGACCTGGCACGCCACAGGCGGTGCCCGTCGCGCACACGCAGCGCATAGACGTAACCGTCGTACGAACCGATGAAGAGCCTTCCACCCTCGGCGCTTGCGCCGCCTTTGACCGGAGCGCCTGTCGGGAAGCGCCAGCGGATGACGCCGGTCGTCACGTCGACGGCGTAGATGACGCCGTCGCGCGCACCCACGACCGCGATCTCTCCGACGACCAGAGGTGATGATTCGACCGGACTCATCAGCAGCCGCCAGACGACGCGTCCGGTCCGCGCGTCGGCTGCGATCAGCGAGCCACGTCCATGACCGCAAGGCGGCCTTGGTCCCATGGTCGCGAATATCACTCGGGTTCCGGCGATCGCGGGCGACGCCGCAACACACCGACCGAGCGAACGGTCCCACAGCAACCTTCCCGTCTCTGCGTCGACGGCGACCGCGCGTCCCCGATCGGTTGCAAAGAACAGCCGGCCTCTTGCCACCACTGGAGGGAACTCGATGAAGCTCGAATCGCCGTACACCGACCACGCGCGACGAAAGGGTGGGAAGAGGCGAGCTCGGACGGCGTGGGTCCGCGCGTTGTTCGCACCGTAGGTCGGCCACTCGAGAGAGGATCGTTTGCCGGTGGTTGACGTCGACTCGACACGAGCGTGGGAGTCCACGATCCCGTGGTGGTGCTCTCTCGCAACTGTCCATGCGCCGACGGCTCCGCCCAGTCCAAGTGCGAGACCACCGGCGACGATCGCGACGGCCCGAGGCACGGCTAGCGACTCAACCAGTCTGCGCGGTTGTGCACCTGGAAGATCTGTGAGGTCGAGCTGTGGTTGCCGGCCGTGTCCCAAGCGGTGACGGTCAGGCGATACACGCCGTCGGCGACTCGGTGGGTATCCCACAGGGTCGGCGACAGTTTGAAGAGGTACGAGCCCGGGCTGTACCAGTATCGGTGCGCCCCAACTTGAACCATGTTCATGTGTGTGCCTCGCGCGTAGGTGTGCCACATGTTGCTCGTTGCAGGAAGCGTCACGGTCACGTCGATCGCAGTTGTCTCGGGGATCGCTGTCTGACCGGTCGGAAAATGAGTGATCCGGTACGTCAGCTTTGCCGGCGTGATCGGCAGGCCTGCCCACTGGTCGGGCACCGCGACAGCGTGCGTGTCGACGGCTGAGGCGACGATCTCCACCCGGCCGTGGAGGTATTCAGGCATCAAGTCGGGGCCGGTGTCGCTGGAGCGGAACGAGACCTGGTTCACATGCGGCACGGTCGTATCGGAATACGGCCCGATGTGGCCCGGAGCAAGTGGGTTGACGGCCTTCCCGTTCCGGAGCTCGGTGAGGTGAACGTGATGCGAGGCGCGCATGATGTGTCCCAGGACGTCTTCCTGCGCCTCGACGCGATCTCCGACGTGGACGTTCGACGTGATGTGCCAGTACTGGAACGCAACGCCATTCTCGGAATCGACTTCAACCCAGTCGGGCGTGACGGTTCGGACGACGCCGGATCGGACTGCGTAGACCGCGGTGCCGTCCGGCGCGCAGATGTCGATGCCCTGGTGATACGAGAACGCACCCTTGCTCGTGAGCAGGCCATGAAGCGTGGGCGTGCCTCGGAACACGGTGCGCGGATCACCGAAGCTGCCGCGTACAGGGTGCTGGCTGTCGAACGGCTTCACAGGCCAGCCGTAGCCGGCCTGGACGGCGCGGGCACCATCTTGTCCAGCCGATGCTGCGGAGGAGGTTGTTACTGGAAGGGCCGTCCTGCCTGCGAGTGCGCCTCCGGCGATCGCGGTTGCGAGCAGGAACATCGTGGCCGTGCGGCGACGAACGCCGGTGTTGAGATGAGAGTTGGTGGGCATGGCCCCAACGTCGATCTCGTCGCCAATGGCCTCCTCAGGGCCTGCTAACCACCCGCTAACGGGAGGTGGGAAAGCGTGGTCGGCGGTGTTACAAAGGCTGCATGCTCGAGTTCCGCCTGCTGGGACCCCTGGAAGTCTCGGACGAAACGGGCCCTCTGCTCCTCGGAGGACAGAAGCAGCGAGCGGTCCTCGCGCTGCTGCTGCTCGACGCGCCGAAACCAGTGGCCACCGACCGGCTCATCAATGCGCTCTGGGGTGAGACCCCCCCGCGGACCGCCTCGACGTCGCTGCAGAACTTCATCTCGCAACTCAGGAAGACGTTGGGACCTGAGCTAGTCGTCACGAAGCAGCCCGGGTATGCCCTCGCCGTTCGTCCAGACCAGGTCGACCTCGAGCGGTTCCGCGCGCTCGTGGCTGAGTCCCGGAGGGAAGAAGCGCCGGAGGCACGGGCGGAGAGACTGCGCCAAGCCCTCCAATTGTGGCGTGGGCCGCCGCTCGCAGACCTCGCCTTCGAGCGCTTCGCCGAAGCCGCTACTGGACCATTAGAAGAGGAGCGACTCGCGGCGCTCGAAGAATGCATGGACGCCGAGCTTTCTCTCGGACGGCGCGGCGACCTCGTCGGAGAGCTCGAGCAACTTGTCGAGCGCCATCCGATGCGTGAGCGGTTGCGCGGGCAACTGATGCTCGCCCTGTATGGCTCGGGACGACAGGCGGAGGCACTCGATGTCTACCAGGACGCACGGCGTTTTCTTGTGGAGCAGATCGGGATCGATCCGGGTGAGGAACTTCGGAGTCTTCACGGTTCGATTCTGCGTCAGGACGCAGGCCTGCGCGTTCCCGGAAGCGCACAACCGGCGGAAGATCACTTCGGGGACGTACTCGCAGTTCTTCTGTCTGGTCAGCTCGTGCCGGTGCTAGGGACCGATGTAGCGGAGCTCGCGGAGCGTCTTGCCCACCGCTTTCACTACGCAGAGAGTGGCGTTGAACTTCCGAGGATCGCGCAGTACGTGGCGGTCATGCAGGGATCCGGCCCGCTCTACGATGAGCTCCACGAAGCCTTCGACGTCGATGTGGCCCCGTCAGGTGTCCACCGGTTCTTCGCAGCTCTGCCGCCGCTGCTGAGGGAACGCGGTAGTCCTCATCAGCTCATCGTCACGACGCGATACGACCTTGCCCTCGAGAGCGCGTTGCTCGCAGCCGGCGAGGACTTCGACGTCGTCTCGTATATCGCGTCAGGGCCGTCGCGTGGAAAGTTCTGCCACATCCAGCCCGACGGCCGCGGCGGGGTGATCGACCTCCCGAACGAATACGCGACCGAGCTGTCGCTCGAGCAGCGTACTGTCATCCTTCGCCTTCACGGCCGGGTCGACAGAGGATCCGAGCGCGAGTGGGAGAGCTTTGTCGTCACCGAGGACGACTACATCGACTATCTCGCTCAGACCGATCTCGCCGGCGCGCTACCTGTGGCGATCGCGGCGAAGCTGCGACGCAGCCACTTCCTCTTCCTCGGCTACACGATGGCTGACTGGAACCTGCGGGTCGTTCTCAATCGGCTCTGGAGCAACCAGCCGCTGACATACCGATCGTGGGCAGTGCAGCCCGAGCCGCATCCGCTCGAGCGTGAGTTCTGGCGGCGTCGTGACGTAGAGGTGCATGAGTTGCCGCTCGAGGACTACATCGAGATTCTCTCGCGGCATGCCGGCCTCGATCCTGTGAGGGCTACGGCGTGACGTTGGTCGTTCCTTCATCGCCGTTCAAGGGCCTAGCGGCGTTCGACGACTCGGATCTCGACACCCTCCTGTTTTTCGGACGCGAGCGTGAGATCGAGGTTGTCGCAGCGAATCTGCAGGCGTCCCGCCTGACGGTCTTATACGGCCCGACCGGAGTCGGGAAGAGCTCGATACTCCGAGCCGGCGTCGCGCAAAGGTTGCGCGCGGAGGCAAACTCCGCCGTCGAGATCGTCGATCGCTGGGCCGTCGCGCCGGTCGATGCCATCCGCACCGCCATCGCTCGGAGACCTGATGCCTTCGACCTCTACCTGATGCTCGATCAATTCGAGGAGTACTTCCTCTATCACGCAGAGGACCTCGAGCTGCCCCGTCTTCTGGCGGGCGTCGTCGTCGATCCAGGGTCGCGCGTCAACGTCCTGATCGGCGTCCGGCAGGACACGCTTGCTCAGCTGGATGCGTTCCGACGTGTGCTCCCAAGCCTTCTCTCCAACCGTCTGCGTCTCGACCGTCTCGACCGCCCGGCGGCGCGCGATGCCTGCGTGCGACCGGTCGCCCGTTATGCCGACCTCACGGGTCAGAACGTCGAGATCGAGTCCGAGCTCGTGGAGCAGATCCTCGACGACGTCACGGCGGGACGGGTCGACCTGGCCGGTGCCGGGCGCGGGCGGGTCAATGGCGCACGGTCCGACCGGATCGAGGCGCCGTATCTGCAACTCGTGCTCCAGAGCATCTGGGACAACGAGCAAGCGTCGGGGTCTCGTGTGATGCGGACAGCCACGCTGCAACGACTTGGCGGAGCCGAGCGAATTGTTCGCAACCACGTCGAGCAGGCGATGGCGGAGCTCACTCCGGACGAGAAGCGGGCTGCTGCGGCGATGTACAACCATCTCGTCACGCCGTCCGGGACGAAGATCGCCCATCGCGTCGGCGATCTGGCGGGATACGCCTCGCTGCCCCAATCGCAGGCGTCGGGCGTGCTCGACAAGCTCGCACGCGAGCGGATCGTACGCGCAAGCTCCGAGAACGGGCCGGCCACCGTGCGCTACGAGATATTCCACGACGTCCTGGCGGATGCCGTCCTGGCATGGCGAGCGCGCCACGAGGAACAGGAGGCGTTGCATGATGCAGAACAGCGGCGCCGGCGCGCGCAATTCGTCGCAGTGGCGGCGCTCGTTGGTTTGATCCTGGTCGGAGCGATCGCGGTCTTCGCGCTCGTTGAGCGCGGCAACGCCGAATCACAAGCTCGGCGCGCGCATGCCGAGGCGCTAGCCGCTTCATCGCTGACGCAGCTCGGGATCGATCCCTCGGCGAGTCTTCGTCTCGCCAACGACGCCGCACGGCTACGGCCGGCGGCGCGAGAGGAATCTGTGCTGCGTACGGCACTTTCGGCGGATCGTCTCCGCCGCATTCTCCGCGCTCACGGACCCGTTTCCGGCGTCGCGTATGACTCCTCGGGTGGGCACTGGATCGTTGGTAGCGCCGACGGAAACGTGCGCGTTTACCGACCTGGCTCGTCGCAGCCAGACCGGGTCTTTCGTCAGGGGGCCGCGGTCACGGCTGCCGCGATCGCGCCGGATGGCCGGCTTGTCATCGCCGCCGGCCGGGATGGAAGTTTGCGGACGTGGGACGTCGAGTCCGGCAAACGGATCCGAGCCGTCTCCTTGCACGAAGACGTGCGAACGGTTGCGCTCATCGCTCGCCGGCGCGAGGTCCTGGCGGCGACGAACAGCGTGATCGCGATTTGGCGAGTGCGTGATGGTAGGCGAATCGCGCTGATACCCGTGCATACGGACAAAGCTCTGGTAAAGGTCGTCGTGTCGCCGGACGGTCGCCAGGGCGTGGCCCTCTATCGCTTCCGCCGGGCCCGCGTCTACGCTCTTCCGAGCGGCCGGCTCCTGCACTCGCTCGCTCACGATGGATTCATCGAGGACGTCGCGTACAGCCCGGACGGCCACTTGATCGCGACGAGCGGCTATGCAGGGGATGCCGGAGTGGTGCGACTTTGGGATACCGGGAGCGGCCGGCTGGTTCGCGAGCTCAGGGGAGCCTTACGGCACGTCGACGATGTTGCGTTCAGTAAAGACGGGAAGCTTGTCGGCGGCGGCAGCGCCGACGGGACCGCGCGCGTCTGGGAGACGAAGACAGGCACGCAGATCGCGATCATGATCGGCCACGAGAATCAGGTGACATCGGTCGACTTCAACCCGTCCGGGACGGCGCTCGTCTCAGCGAGTTCCGATGGAACTGCCCGCGTATGGGGCGCGACCGGCGGGCACGTCGGCCACCAGTTGTCCGTCCTCGCGGGACATGTCGCGCCGGTGGTTGCGGCCGTGTTCGCTCCTGACGGACGCTCGGTGCTGACCGGCAGTGAGGACGGAACCGCACGCGTGTGGGATCCCGGCAGCGAGCCGCCACTGACCCTTCTTGCGCGTTCCCCACGACCGTTGACCCGTCTGGCCGTGCGCGATGCGGGCCGCCGGATCGTCGTGCGTCAAGACGACGGCACAGTCGACGTGCGCACGCTGGACGGACGGCTCATTCGAACAGGGGTCCGCGCCCCTACCGCGGGCTTGCGCGCAATCAGTCCGAACGGCGATGTCGGAGCGCTCGCGTTGTCCAACGGCACCATCCAGCTGTTCGATCCTCGGACGAATCGTGTCGAGCAAGTGCTCCGGGGTCACAAGGATGCCGTCAACTCAGTCGAATTCAGCCCTGACGGAAAGCTGCTCGTTTCGGCGAGCGACGACCGCGACGGCCGCATCTGGGACGTACAGACCGGAGCTGTCGTCCAGAAGCTCCACGGTCACTTCGGTCCAGTGCGTGATGCGGCTTTCAGCCCGGACGGACGCTGGGTCGCGACGGCTGGGCCCTTTTCGGTAGGCCTGTGGCTCGTCCGAGGTGGCGCCAAGCCGCTGCTCCTGGACGCACCTGTCGAGCGTCCGGTCAGCGCCGTGGCCTTCGCCGGATCGGACGGCCGTACGGTCATTGCAACGAGCCTCGACGGAACATTGCGCTCCTACCACTGCGACATCTGCGGGAACGTGGATGAATTGCTACCGCTGGCGAGGCGACGACTCGCCCTCGAGCGCTAGATCCGGCACTCCAGT
>CAVYYY010000014.1:0-173838 GCA_963772855.1 uncultured Actinomycetes bacterium
TGGCCGGCAGATGGCGCGATCCGGCACGTCGCGCGCGCCAGCCTGGGCCGCACCGGCTGTCGACCAACTGCGCCTGGCCTCCTTCGGCCTGGCCGATCTCCATACGCCTGCGTTTCGGCCAGCGCAAACTGCTGCGGCACGACGAGCATGGCGAAGGCCAATTCCCGCAGATACTGGCGCAGCGTAGTTCATGGCGCGCAGCGCGCCCAGCGGCCCGGGCGATGCGGCAAGCAGCGCGACCGGCCTGTTGGCGGTGGCCGCCAGGCCGCTGACGCGCGGCGGGCTGCGCCGCGACGCGCGACAGCCAGTCGAACGCGTTGATGACGAGCGGCGTCGGGAAGCCGTTGTACTCAGGGTGTGACGATGAGCATGGCGTCGCACGCCTGCACCGCGTCGAGCATCGTCCTGGGCGGCGGCGGGCAGCGCCCGAGCGCGGCCTCGAGGTCGCCGTCGTAGACCGGCAGGCCGAGCGCGCGCAGGTCGAGTTCGGCGACGCTGGCGCCGGCCTGGCGCGCGGCCGCGGCCGGCCACGGCCGGCGAGCCTGCGGTTGAGCGAGCCGGCGCGGGCGCTGCCGGGGATGACGAGCAATGCGGGTCGAATCCATCGGGCGTTCCTTGGCGTGCGGCCCAGCGGCCAGGCACCAGTCTACGCAAGAGTTCTCGGCGGCGAATTCGCGCTGCGCCAACATCGCTGGCAGCGTGAAGACATTGCCCAGCCCGGCGGCGTTGCATTGCATGCGTTCGTTGGCCTGCGCCGGGCTGAATCAGCCTGGCCACTACGCAGCCGCTACAACGATCGCAAGAAATTCAGCAGGTCTTGCTGCTCGTTGTCCGACAGCGACTGGAAGCGAGAGATCACGCCATTGGCCTCGGAGCCGTTGCTCTTGTGCGCCAGCACCGCCTGGCGCAGATCCAGTCGGGCTCGCGGTAGCCGCGATCAGTGAGGACGCGGAGCGACGGCTCGTCGCCGTCCATGACGAACGTGGACAGCGGGCCGTCGCCTTCCGCCTCGGTCTCGAACCAGTCCAGGACCGCGTGATGGAGCTCACCGCCGCGATACGCGCTGTGCACTTGATAGTCGAGGGAGGCGGGACGCCGGAACCATGCCCACGCGACGCAGCGCCCGCCCTCGAGCCACAGGTGCCGCTCCCACTCGTGCTCCCGCCCGGTGTGCATCGTCGCCCACCAGGCCAGATCGCCGATGTGTGCGCGCACGCGCGGCCCTTCGAGCGGCCAGAGCTCCTGTTGCAGCGCCTGCATGAGACTGAGGTCGCCCGGTGACTCGAACGGTCGCCCCTGGATACCCGCACCGCCCGTCCCCATGCTCCCTACTGTACGGTCATCGTTCGCGGGCCCAGGGTAATGGCGCGCGCGTAGAGTCGAGCGCATGACGGACGTTCGCGCGCTCCTTCACCGCACCGCAGACCTCGCCGCGGACTTCCTCGAATCGCTGGACGAGCGCCCCGTCTTCCCGACTGCAAGCGCCGAGGAGCTTCATGCAGCGCTCGGCGGCCCGCTCCCCGACGAGCCCACCGATCCGGCCCGGGTCGTGGAGCAGCTGGCCGCGAACGCGGACGCCGGCCTCGTCGCGATCCCGAGCGGCCGCTACTTCGGGTTCGTGATCGGCGGCGGGCTGCCCGCGTCCGTCGCCGCGGACTGGCTGGCGACCGCGTGGGACCAGAACGCGGGGCTGTACGTCGGCGGGCCGTCCGCGTCCGTGATCGAGCAGATCGTCCGCGAGTGGGTCGTCGAGCTTCTCGGTCTGCCTGCCCATGCGTCGATCGGCTTCGTCACGGGCTCGCAGATGGGAAGCGTCACTGCACTCGCCGCGGCGCGCTACCGCGTGCTCGAGCGCGTGGGCTGGGACGTCGGGCGCGACGGCCTCTCCGGCTCGCCCCGCATCCGTGTCATCGTCGGGTCGCAGCGTCACATCACGATCGACCGCTCGCTCCGCCTGCTCGGGCTCGGCGCGCCGGAGGTGGTCGCATCCGATTCGCAGGGCCGCATGGAGGCGCCCGCGTTGCGCGACGCGCTCGCGGCAGGCGGACGGGCCGACGATCGTGTGCGCGCAGGCCGGCGAGGTGAACACGGGGTCGTTCGACCCGTTCGACGAGATCGCGGACGCGGCCGCCGAGCAGAGCGCCTGGCTCCACATCGACGGCGCCTTCGGACTGTGGGCGGCGGCGTCGCCGGAGCTCCGCCACCTCGTCAAGGGCGCCGAACGCGCCGATTCGTGGATCACCGACACGCACAAGTGGCTCAACGTCCCCTACGACTCGGCCCTCGTCCTGTGCTCGGACGTCGAGGCGCACCGCGCGGCGATGACCATGAGCGCGTCGTACCTGATCCAGGACGACGGCAAGCGCGACGTGCGCGACCAGGTCGACTGGGTCCCGGAGTTCTCACGTCGCGCGCGCGGCTTCGCCGTCTACGCCGCGCTTCGGTCGCTCGGTCGCCAGGGGCTGGCGGAGCTCGTCGAGCGAGCGTGCGCATGTGCCCGCCGCTTCGCAGACGGCATCGTCGACCTCCCGGGCGCGGAGGTCCTGAACGAGGTCGTGCTCAACCAGGTGCTCTTTGCGTTCGAGTCGGACGCGCGCACGGACGAGGTCCTCGCATCCGTGCAGAAGGGCGGTCAGGTGTGGATGAGCGGGACAACCTGGTCAGGCCGCCGCGCGATCCGCCTCTCGGTCTCGAACTGGCAGACCGGAGACGAGGAGATCGACCTGGCGCTCGACGCGTACCGCGCGGCCGTTCAGGCGCCTGCCCAGGTGCCGGCGCGGTAGACCTGGCCCTCGAGGCGCCTTCCCAACACAGCCTCGAGCCACTCCGACACCTGCACGAGCGCGTCGAGGTCGACGCCGGTCGCGACGCCCTCCCCCTCCAGGAGATAGAGGAGGTCCTCGGTGGCGATGTTGCCGGTCGCGCGCGGCGCGTAGGGACAACCACCGAGCCCGCCGCAGGATGCGTCCAGCAGCGTGGCGCCCGCTTCCAGCGCGGCGAGCGCGTTCGCGTAGCCCGTGTTCCGCGTGTTGTGGAGGTGGGCACCGGGCGCGCGTGTCCGCTCGACCAGCGATTTCACTCCGCTCGGCGTCGCGACGCCGATGGTGTCTGCAAGGACGATCTCCGCCCTCGAGAAGCGGTCGGCGATCGCCGCGACGACGCCCGGGTCGACACGCCCTTCGAACGGGCAGCCGAACGCCACGCTGATCGTCACGGTCACGGGAAGCCTCCGAGCGTTCGAGAACCTGCTCGGCGGCGGCCTGCGCCTGGTCGAGCGACTGGTTCGCGTTGCGCCGGCTGAAGCTCTCCGTCGCGGCGAGCGTGAAGTTCACGCGGTCGAGCCCGCTTGCCACGAGCCGCTCGTATCCCTTCTCGTTCAGCGCGAGGCCCGAGTACTCCGTCCCTTCATGCCGGTCGATCGCGGCGACGACCTCCTCGGCGCCCGCCATCTGCGGCACCGCGTCGGGCCGGACGAAGCTCGCCGCCTCGATGCGCGGAGGCCGGCGGCGGCGAGCCGGTTCACGAGCTCCGCACGCGTCGCGGCCGGGAGCGTCTCCGGCTCGTTCTGGAGCCCGTCTCGCGGGCCGACGTCGCAGAGCGTGACCGTCACCGTGCTACGCCGCCGGACGCCCGAGCTCCCACAGGGTCTCGCCGACCACGGATGCGAGGTCTTGCGCCACGGCGACCTCCTCGTCGGAGAACCGCCGCTCGTCGACGCCGTAGACCTCCACAAGCGCCCACGGGCCGCTCGGCGAGCCGATCGGCAGCATCAGCAGCGAGTCGAAGCCGAGCTCGCCGAGCAGAGCGGCCTCACTCGGGTCTGCATCAGGGTCGCCGCGGAAGACCGTGCGCGGCTCTCCTTCCTCGATCACCGCGCGCGTGAGCGGGTAGTCCGAGATCAGATAGCCGTGACCGAGCTGATTGGGCTGTCCGCGGCGGTCGTGCTGGATGAGATCGACCAGGAGGTCGCCGATGACGCGCGAGATCGTGCAGGCCTGCGCGTCGAGGACGTCCACGAAGCTCCGCGCCGTCAGCGCGAGGAGCGCAGGCACGCTGCTCTCGGCGCGCAGTCGCTCGACCGCCGCCGCGACCCGCTCCTGCTGGTCCGCGCTCACTGTCGCGTGATCCTACGGAACGACCCGACCCGCCCGGCCCCGTCCGCTGATCAGTCGTCGAAGCCGTACGAGTCGACCTGCTCCGGGTCGATCAGCACCTTGACGCGCGTTTCGGTGGCCTTGCGCCATGGGTACGTGTCGGCGTCCATGTACTTCTTGGCGAGCTTGTCGATCTGGGCGTCCGCGCCCTCCTCGGTCAACTCGGCGTGGCCGCTGACCGCGACCCAGCGGTACGAGTCCTCCGGGTCGACCACGAGGATCGAGACGCGGGGATCGCGCTCGATGTGCCGCGGCTTCGCGCGGCCGAGCGCCGTATTGAACGACACCCTCCCGTCCTCGACGTCGACCCACACGATCGTCGAGTGCGGCGAACCGTCGTCCCGCAGGGTCGTCGCAACACCCACGAAGGGGTTCTCGTCCAGGAACTGCCGCTCTTCCGGCGTGATCTTCGCCATCACTCCTCCTCTGTCGTGACGCACAACGCCCTCACCGTTAGCGTGTTCCCAGATGGTCGCCGCTTCCGGCGGCCGGCGGTCGCCGGAGGCTGATCAAGACCATCCGGGCCGGTGCCGATTCTCTTCGGATGCGGCTCGTTGCAGTTCTGCTCGCCATCGTGGGCGTCCTCGCGGCGCTCGGCTTCGCGCGCCGTGAGGATCGGCTGCACGAGCAGGACCGGCTCGCGGCGATCGCGGGCGACCTCGCCGGGCGCACCGTCGGCGTCCACTGCCCCAGCTTCCTCTCGAGCCTCGTCGACGTCCACGGCGAGGCCGGCCGCGTGCAGTTCGACGAGAACGGCCGGCCCGACGACCACACCGACCTCTCCCCGTCCACCTGCAAGTCGCTCCGCGGGCTCGGCAAGGTCGACTTCTCCTGCATCGAGCGCGGCGACTGCGGCTTCGACACCTTCAAGTCGGCGTGGGCGGCGCACACGCTCGCGCACGAGGCGTTCCACCTGCGCGGCTACCAGGACGAGGGCGTTGCCGAGTGCTACGCCCTGCAGAACACCGCTTTCGTCGCCGAGCGGCTGGGCGTCTCGACGCAGGACGCCGAGCGCGTGCAGGCGTGGGTCTACGAGCGGGGCTATCCGAACGAACCGGAGGACTACCGATCGGCGCGGGTGCTACGACGGCGGCCCGCTCGACCTCCGCCGCCAGACGACGACGTTCCCCTGAGCCCCTACTTCACCTCGGTCGGGATGTCCTTGATCTTGCCGCTGATGATGTCCGCGCGAATCTGATTCAGCTTGGCGACGTCGGACTTCGGCACCTTCGGGCTGATCTTGCCGACGCCGACGCCGTTGTCCTTCAGGCCGAAGACGATATTCCGGCCGCCCTTGAACGTGCCGTCGACCACCGACTTGATCGCGACGAACACCGCCGTGTCGACGCGCTTGACGGCGCTCGTGAGGATGTGCGGGCCGAGGAAGGACTGGTCTGCGTCGACGCCGATCCCCCAGACGCCCTTCTCCTTCGCGGCGTCGAGCGCGCCGAGACCGCACCCGCCCGCGACCTGGAAGATGACGCCCGCGCCGAGCTCGATCTGGTTCAGCGCGATCTGCTTGCACTTCGCCTGGTCGGAGAAGTCCTCCGAGTAGTTGTTCAGGACCTTGATGCCCGGATCGGCAGCCTTCGCCCCGGCCTGGTAGCCGGCGATGAAGCGGTCGACCGGCGGCTGCTTCTGGCCGCCGACGGAGCCGATGACGTCCTTGCCCGGCTTCCGCTTCTCCTCGAGCCCCGCGAGGTAGCCGACCAGGTAGCCGGTCTCCTGCTCGCGGAAGAGCAGGCCGAGGAGGTTCTTGGGCTTGTGCGGCTCCTCGCTCTGGTCGACGTCGACGATCGTGAAGTTCGACTTCGGGAAGTTGACCGCGGCCGTGTCGATCGCAGTCGCCTCGGTGAAGCCGACTCCGATCGTCAGGTCGTAGCCCTGCCGTGCGAACGTGGAGAGGTTCGGCACGTACTCCTGCGTCGACTTCGCCTGGTAGACGCGTCCCTGTACGCCGAGCTCGCTCTGAGCGCGCTGGAGCCCGACGTACGAGAGGTGGTTGAAGCCGCGGTCGTTGAGGCCGCCGACGTCGGTCACGAGCCCGACCTTCTTGTGGCCCTGGCCCCCGCCGCCTCCGCTGGTCTGGGTGGTACTCGTGCCTGAGGACGAGCTGCTCCCGCCCCCTCCACAGCCGGCCGCGAGGAGGATGACGACGACGCCGAGGACTGCGAGGGAGCTCTTCATCACGACACCTTTCCGCTAAGGTTTGCGACTATGGGGCGAAAACTGTGACTCAGAGTACCAGCGGGCACCCCATCCCTGCGCATGTCACGCTCGCGGTCGTCCTCCAGGTGCGCGGCGACGCGCTCCGCGTGCTTCTCTGGGAGCGCAGGAAGGAGCCGTTCAAGGGGCATTGGTCGCTTCCCGGCGGGTACCTCGAGCAGGGCGAGACGCTCGAGGGATCGATCCGCCGCCACCTCGCGGACAAGGTCGACGTGCGCGAGCTCTCGCACCTCGAGCAGCTCGAGACGCTCAGCGACCCCGACCGGTCACCGCGCGAGTGGCAGCTCGCAACGGCGTACCTCGGGCTCGTCCCGAGCGACCTCGATCCTGCCCTGCCGGACGACACGTGCTGGCACGCGGTGGACGACCTGCCGGCGGTCGCCTTCGACCACGGGCCCATCGTCCTCGCGGGACGCGAGCGCCTGCGCGCGAAGCTCTCGTACACGAACCTCGGCTTCGCGCTGGCGCCGGACGAGTTTGCGATCTCCGAGCTGCGCGGGCTCTACGCGGCGGCGCTCGGTCACGACGTCTCCCCCACGAACCTCCAGCGCGTGCTCCTGCGCCGGAACGTCCTCGAGCCCACCGGCCGGCAGCGCTCGTCGGGCCCGACCGGCGGCCGTCCCGGCTCGCTGTTCCGTTTTCGCACGAAGGAGCTCGAGATCACAGACCAGTTCGCAGTGCTCCGCCCTCCGGGCCCGGCACGCCTGCCCGTCGCATAGCCGTGCTACGGTGAGCGTGTTCCCGGCGACAAGGAGGTTCGAAAAAATGACGATTGCGCTCCACCTCCTTTCGAAGAGCTCGAGACTCTTCGTCTAGCCGGACCCACTCCACTCAGCAGACGAGTCTCGAGCTTCACCCGCTCACAAAGGAGACTCGCTTTGCCTGCTTTGGAAGCGCTCGGGTGGGATGCCGGATGGGCCTCCGCGCTCGAGCAACTGGAAGACGACAACCTGATTCCTGCCCGCGTGGCCGCGCAGCACCGCGGCGTGTTCGTCGCGTGGTCCGAGGACGGCGAGATCCGCGCGAAAGCGGCCGGCCGGATGTTCTACGAGCACGAGATCGGCGCTCCCCTGCCCGCAGTCGGCGACTGGGTCGCGCTCGAACGAGTGGACGACTCGGCCGCGACGATCGCCGCGATCCTGCCGCGGCGCGGCGCGTTCGTCCGCAAGCAACCGGGACGCGAGTCCAACGAGCAGGTCCTCGCCGCGAACGTCGACGCCGCGTTCCTGCTCGCCGGGCTCGACGACGACTTCAGCCTCCGGCGCCTCGAGCGCTACATCGCGACCGCCTGGGAGAGCGGCGCCGAGCCCGTTGTCGTGTTGACGAAGGCCGACCTCGCCGACGACGTCGAGGGTGCGACCCTCGAGGTCGAGAGCGTCGCGATCGCGGTCCCGATCCATCCCGTCTCGAACGTGACCGGCGAGGGGATCGAGCAGCTCGAAGGACACCTCTCCCCGGGGCGCACCGTCGTCCTGCTCGGGTCGTCCGGCGTCGGCAAGTCGAGCCTGCTCAACTCGCTCGCCGGAGCCGAGGTGATGCGCACCGCCGAGATCGCGGCCGACGGCACGGGTCGGCACACGACAACGCACCGGGAGCTCGTGCAGCTTCCCAGTGGCGCGCTCGTCATCGACACACCGGGGCTCCGTGAGCTGCAGTTCTGGGAAGGCGACCTCGGCGCGGCCTTCGAGGACATCGAGTCGCTGACGTCAGAGTGCCGCTTCCGCGACTGTGCGCACCTGACCGAGCCGGGCTGCGCCGTTCTCGGCGCCGTCGACGACGGGACGCTCGCGCTCGACCGGCTCCGCTCCTGGCGGAAGTTCCAGCGAGAGCTCGAGTCGATCGCCGCCCGGACCGACAAGCGGCTGCACGCAGCACGGAAGAAGCGATGGAAGCAGCACGCGGCGGTCGCGCGCCAGAAGTCGCGGCCCTAGGCCGCGTTGCGACCGAGCACGTCGACCGCGGCGACCTGACGGCCGTCGATCGTCGCGTCGCCGATGGCGATCGAGCCGCCGGCCTCGGCGAGCTCGATGATGCTCATGCCGATCGACTTCGCCTCTTCGAAGTCGGTCGTCTCGGCGACGAGGAGCGTCGAGCCGCTCGCGAGCGTCACCTCGACACGGTAGGTCGCGACCGGAGCGGGCGCCGGCTCGGGCTCGACGAGTCCCGCGGCCTGTGCGGCGGCGTGCGCCTGAGCATCGGCCAGAGCCATCTGCGTGATCATCCCGGACGGCTCGTGCACGCGCACGATCGCGTCCTTGATGTCGGAGCGCGCAGCGGTGACGACCCGAATCGGGCCCTGGATCGCCTCGCGCAGCCGGGTGAGGTGGCTGGCGTTGTCGGCGTCGGGGACAGCCACGATCGTGCACTCACCTTCACGCCGAAGGGGGAGTGCGCAGTACATCTCCGCCGCCGTGCGCGTGAGGAGGTTCGCGACGTTGAAGTCGATGGGGTACTCGAGGAGATCGACGAACTCCTGTCCGTGCTGGGCAGCGAGCAGGCGCGTGAGCTCACGCTCCGGCAGCCCGTACTCGACGAGCACCTCGCCGATCCTCCGCCCCGTGTCCTGCGCCTCGGCAAGTGCCTTGTTGACCGTCTCGAGCGGCATGAGGCCCGAGCGGTATACGAGCGTGCCGAGCGGGTAGCTCCGCATCTCGGCGCTACTGAACGGGGGGATAGACGACGCCGCCTGCGCCGCCTGATTCGTTTCAAGCATGGTCATCGTGCCGCAGTCTCCAAGCAGAGAGTCGTCAGTTCAGGGCGGAACGTCTACCCCCGAACGAGGTACCGCATTCGAGGGGAGGCCGCCCTCCCGCGGCTCAGGCCAGAGCGGACGCCAGCGAGTCGCCCGAGAGCTCGTCCTTCAGCACGAAGGCGCGGGCAGAGCTCGTGCCGACGAGGGCCGCGTACTCGTCGTGGCTCGAGGTGAGGATGACCTCGGGTGCAGGCTCGAGCGCCCGCAGCCGGTCGGCGACCTCGAAGCCGTCGAAGTCGGGGAGCTGGATGTCCAGCAGGACGACGTCCGGGCGGAGCTCCTTCGCCTCCTTGAGCGCGCTGGCGCCGTTCTCCGCCTCGCCCACCACCTCGAAGCCCTCGCTCTCGAGCAGCCGGCGGACGGTCGCGCGGAAGGGCGCATGGTCGTCGACGATGATGATTGTGCGTGCCAGGCCTGGCTCCCTCGGGCGTGAGCTTACCGCGGCACGCAGCGGCTACCTGGCACGCGTGATCTTGCTCAGCCCGACCGGGCTGTCCGGGTTCAGTCCCTTCGCCGCGGCGAGCGAGGCGGAGAAGAGCTGGCCGGGGACGACGGAGAGGAGCGGGGCGAGGATCGGCGCCGGGGCCGGCGGCACCGGCAGCGAGAACGCCGCGCCCTCGATCTCCGTCGCCGCATTGCCGCTGGCGACGACGGTCGCGCCCGCCTCGCGGACGCGCCTCGCCGCGTCGATGACCGCGGGGAGGCTCTCGTCGCGGGATGCGATCGTCCAGACGGGAAAGAGGGCGTCGAGGGCGGCGACCGGGCCGTGCACGAGGTCGGTCGCAGTCACCGGCTCGGCGGCGACGCGGCAGGTCTCGGTGAGCTTCAGCGCGACCTCCCGCGCAGTCGCGAACTCGATCCCTCGGCCGATGACGTACATCCGCCCGACGTAGGCGAACGCGCGCGCGACGTTCGGCACGGCCGCCTCCAGCGGGTCAAGGCAGTCGGCGAGGCGCGCGGAGACCTCCCGGAGGCCGTCGGCGATCTCACCTCCGCGCAGGGCGGCGCCGCCGCCGAGCAGCGCGAGCGCCGCAAGCTGGTTGACGTAGGTCTTCGACGCGGCCACGGCGCGCTCCGGCCCAGCCGCGAGGGGCAGGGTCGCATCCGCAGCCTGCCCGAGCTCGGACGCGGGGCTGTTGGTGACGGCCACCGTCAACGCGCCGCGGGCGCGCGCACGCCTCACGTACTCGACGACGTCCGGGGTCTCCCCCGACTGGGAGAGCGCCACGACGACCGATCCGGACAGGTCGACCTTCGCGTCGTAGTAGACGCTCAGGGAGATGGAGTCGCGCATCGCCGTCCAGCCGGGCAGCAGGCCGAAGGCGTAGACGCCGTAGGACGCGGCCGCGTCGGACGTGCCGTGGCCGACGAGCCGGACGATCGCCGGCGCGCGCTCGACCATCGCGCGCGCGACGGCGGCGTAGTCCTCCTCGTGCTCGAGCAGCCGCAGGATCGCCTGCGGTTGCTCCCTGATCTCCGAGAGGAAGAGCTCGCCTGGTTGCGGGGCAGGCTCCGGCGCCGCGGTCAAGACGCCACCAGCCGCTCCCCGGTGGCCGGGTCGAACAGATGCGTGTCCTCCGTGCGTGGCCGCAGCGAGACGCGGTCACCCTGCTTCGGCGCGCTGCGCACCTCGCTGCGGGCGACGAGCCGTGTCGACTCGCCGTCCTGCTCGGTGGAGCAGAAGACGAAGACGTCGGCGCCGACGTCCTCGACGACGTCGACGCGCGCGGGAATGCCGTCGTCCGCGACCTCGAGCGACTCGGGGCGCATGCCGAGCACGAGGCTCGTGCGGCCGTTCGCGGCCGCCGACTGCGGAAGCGAGAGCTCGATGCCGCCGAACGACGCCGTGCCGTTGTTCCCGACCTCGACGGTACAGAGATTCATCGCCGGCGAGCCGATGAAGCCGGCGACGAACATGTTCACCGGCCGCTCGTAGAGCTCCCTCGGCGGCCCGCACTGCTGCAGGCGCCCGTTGTCCAGGACGGCGACGCGATGCCCGAGCGTCATCGCCTCCGCCTGGTCGTGTGTCACGTAGACGGTCGTGATCCCGAAGTCGGCCTGCAGCGCGGCGATGTCGGCGCGCATCTGAACGCGGAGCTTCGCGTCGAGATTCGACAGCGGCTCGTCCATCAGGAACACGCTCGGAACACGGACGATCGCGCGTCCCATGGCGACGCGCTGGCGCTGACCTCCGGAGAGCTGCGCCGGCTTGCGGGCGAGGAACTCCGTCAACCCGAGCAGCCGCGCGACCTCGGTGACGCGCAGATCGCGATCGGCCTTCTTCACGCCCGCCATCCGCAGCGGGAACCCGATGTTCGCCGCAACCGTCAGGTAAGGGTAGAGCGCGTAGTTCTGGAACACCATCGAGACGTCGCGCTCCTTCGGCGAGACGTCGGTGACGTCGCGCTCGCCGATGAACACGGCGCCCCCATCCACCTCCTCGAGGCCCGCGAGCATCCGCAAAGCAGTCGTCTTCCCCGAGCCGGACGGGCCGACAAGGACCATGAACTCGCCGTCCTCGATGTGAAGGTCGAGCGCGTCGACGGCCGGCGCGTCGGTGCCGGCATAGATGCGCGACGCCTGCATGAACCGCACGTCAGCCAACGGTCGCCACTCCTTCCAGCTGTGAGAACGCGATCCCGAGCTCGCGCCGGGCCCGCGACTGCGCCTGGCCGTCGAGGCCGAGCTGGTCGAGCCCGAGCAACGCGGCCCCGACGATCGCCGGCGACGCGGTCGGACGCACGTGCACGTGCGGCGCGGACTCCCGCAATCCTGCGTCGATCGCGTCGAGCAGATCGCCGTCGACATCCTGCAGCACGCCGCCGCCGAGCAAAACCTCCACCGGCTGGTCCTTGAGGTCCAGCCGCGTGAGGGCGACGCGGACGAGTGCAACCACCTCCGAGACGAGACGCTGGACGATCTCCGATGCCACGGTGTCCGCAGTCGCCTCGGCGAGGACGAGCGGCGCGAGCTCGATGACGCGCCGCTGCTCGATCGTGCCGACGTGGATCGCCTCCGCGAGCTCGGTCGGCGTTGCCAGGCCGAAATGCCCGGGGACGGCAGATTCCAGCGTCGTGCGCGGGCCTCGTCCGTCTTCGCTGCGCGCCGCGGCCGAGACCGCGGCGAGCCCGAGGTCGTAGCCTCCGCCCCAGTCCCCCGTGATCGCGCCGAGCGCCGGGAAGCGAGCGTGCCTGCCGTCGGGCGCGACGCCGACACAGTTGATCCCCGCTCCGCAGGTGACGGCGACGCCCCAGCCTCGCTCGGTTCCGGCGCGCAACACCGCGAACGTGTCGTTGCCGACGTGAACGGAACGCGCCCAGCCTCGCTTCGTGACGACCTCCCGCAGCGTCTCCTCCTCGGCTGGGAAGTCGACCCCTGCCATCAAGAGCTCCGCGACGTCCGCAACCTCGCCGTTGATCCCTGCATCCTCCTGGGCGCTCTGGAGCAGGCCGGCCAGGACCGAGAGGCTGCCCTCGACTCCGAGGTGATGCGGTGAGCTGAGTGGGCCGCGCACGAGCGCGAGCACCGCACCGTCGGGGCCGAGGAGGGCGAGGTCGGTCTTCGAGTTCCCGCCGTCGACGGCGAGGACGGCCGGAGTCGTGCGCGCGGACGACCGGCGGAACTGTGGGAGATGCGCGGCTCCGTCCGCGAGGAGGCGGTCGACGAGCTCGTCGGCCATCGAGAGCTGGCCGATCAATGGGTGCGCGAGCAGCGCCTTGTGCACGAGGACGCGGTCGCCTGTGATCGCGGCGCGCGCAGCGAGACGTTCGTACGCCGTCACGTGCTGCATCAACCCGAGAAGCTCGGGGGCGACCGGAGGCTGCGGGAGCGCCGTCGTGCCGCCGCTGCGCACACGCGCGGGCACCTCCACGACGTCGTCCGCAGCGAGCCCGCCGACCGTCCCGTCGTTCCGGATGTCGACGACGTGAACCTCACCGTTGTCGCCGGCCAGCGACCCGACGAGGCCGATCGCGGCCTCGCTGTAGTAGGCGCCGCCGCGCTGCTCCAGAAGCGGCGGCTTCTCGACGAGAGCGGGATCGCGATACATCTCCAGCAGCTCGCGTTCGATCTGCGCGACCGTCGCGGCGCGCGGCACGCCGTCGAGCTGCTCGTTGAACACCTCGTCGTGACGGTAGAAGTAGTGCAGATAGTACGAAGGCCAGACCCCGAGCTCCTCGAGCACGCGGCGCGGCACACCCGATCCTTCGGCGAGCTCGTCGCCGTGCTCGGCGATCAGCTCCGGCAGGACGTCCTCGCCGTACAGGCGGACGAACCGGACCCATGACAGGTGGTTCAGCCCGACCTGATCGATCTCCACCGCCCCGGGCTCGACCCCGAGCAGCTGTGCCGCATGACGCTGAAAGTTGATCGCGACGTTGCAAAGGCCGATTGCCCGGTGCCCGGCGTCGAGCAACGCGCGAGTGACGATTCCCACCGGGTTCGTGAAGTCGACGATCCATGCGCCGTCGGCCGCGCGGCGGCGCACTTCGTCGGCGATCCCGAGCACGACCGGAACGGTCCGGAGGGCTTTCCCGAGCCCGCCTGCGCCCGTCGTCTCCTGGCCGATGCACCCGCACGCGAGCGGCAGCGTCTCGTCCGACAACCGAGCTGCCTGGCCGCCGACTCGAATCTGGATGAGCACGAAGTCGGCGCCGTCGACGGCTCGCTCGAGCTCGCCTGTCACCTCGAGCCGCCCGTCGAAGCCCTGGCGCTCGAGCATGCGCTGCGCGAGCCCGCCGACGACGTCGCGCCGCTCCGCGTCGATGTCGTGCAGGACGAGCTCGCTGACGTCGATGCGGTCGCGTTCGCGCGACAGGCCCGAGACGAGCTCGGGCGTGTACGTCGAGCCCGCGCCGATGACGGCGATCTTCATCCCTTGACCCCCGTCAGGGTCACGCCTTCGACGAACGCCTTCTGCGCGAGGAAGAAGACGATGATCACCGGCGCCATGACGAGGAGCGTTGCCGCCATGGTCAGGTTCCACTGCACCTGGTGCAGCGAGCGGAACTCGGAGAGGCCGATCTGCAGCACCCAGTGGTCGGGGTTCTCCCGCAGATACAGAAGCGGGAGGAAGAAGTCGTTGAACGTGTAGAGGAACGAGAAAAGCGCGACCGCGGCGATGGCGGGCTTCGCGAGCCGGAGCACGACCGTCGCGAGGATGCGCAGCTCGCCGCAGCCGTCGACGCGCGCGGCGTCGAGATATTCCTGCGGAATCGTCATGAAGAACTGGCGTAGGAGGAAGATCGAGAAGGCGTCCCCGAACCAGGCCGGGATGATGAGCGGCGCCAGCCCGCCGACGAGATGCAGCTTCGCCCACATCACGTAGAGCGGGACGACCGACACGACCGGCGGCAGCATCAGCGCGATCAGCACGGTTCCGAACGCGAAGTTCCGCCCTCGCCACTGCACCCGTGAGAGCGCGTAGGCCACGGGGATGCTCGACACCAGGACGCCGAGCGTCGCCAGGACGGCGTAGATCATCGTGTTCAGCGCCCAGCGCCAGATCGGCGCCTCTCTGAAGACGTCGACGAAGTTCTCCCAGCGGAACGGGCTCGGCCAGACGTGCGACGACAGCGCCTGGTCGTTCGTCATCAGCGCCGTGAGCGTGATGAACACGAACGGCGCCAAAAAGATGATCGCGGCGACGATCAGCAGGCTGTGGTTCGCGATCGCGAGCAGCAGCCGCCGGCGCCTGACGCTCCACGGCGGCTTGCGGCGGACGAGCGGCTGCGCGACGTCGACGCTCGCGGCGCTCATCTGACCGCTCCCGCATAGTGAACCCACCGCCGCGAGTTGCGGATGATCACCAGCGTGATCGTGAAGGCGACGACGAGCAGCAGCATCGTCAGAGCGGAGGCGTAGCCCATGTTGAAGTAGCGGAAACCGTGCTGGTAGAGCAGCACGGGATAGAAGAGCGTCGACTCCTCCGGGTAGCCCAGGTTGTTCACGGTCTGGTCACCTGCCTGCGACGCCTGCCCCGAGGCGACGTTCGACGCGACGTACGCCTGGGTGAAGTACTGAAGGCCCGCGATCACGCCGATGACGACCGAGAAGAGGATCACGGGGCTGATCGTCGGCAGCGTCACCCACCGCATCCGCTGCCACGCTCCCGCGCCGTCGAGCTCGGCGGACTCGTAGAGATGCCTCGGGACGTCGAGGATCGACGCGAGGAAGATGATCATGATGTTCCCGACGCCCCAGAGCCCGAGGAGCGTCAAGGACGGCTTCGACCAGGCCGGCGACTGGAACCACAACGGGCCCTCGATCCCGAGCTTGCCGAGCAGGGTGTTCACCGGCCCCGTCGCCGGGTTGAAGATGTAGACGAATCCCAGCGTCGCGGCGACGGGTGGCGCCAGCGCGGGCAGGTAGAAGACGGTGCGGAAGAAGCCGATCCCGGATCGGGCGCGCGCGACCATCGTCGCCACGCCGAAGGCGAACAGCACCTGAAGCGGGATCATGATCAGGATGACCCAGAGGGTGTTCTTCACCGCGGTCCCGACCTGTGGGTCCTCGGTGAAGAGGTACTTGTAGTTCGCGAGCCCGATCCACTTCGGCGACGAGAGCAGGTCGTAGTGCGTGAACGAGAGGTACGCGGCCATCACCAGCGGATAGCCGAAGAACACCGAGAAGCCGACGATCCACGGCGACATCAGCAGCAGGACGAAGCCGCGCTTGCGCCACGCTGCCTTCCTCCTCGCCGCGGTGCGGTCGAGCGGAACCGGCCTATCCGCCGCTTCCGCAGGGGGGAGGGGCGCGCGGGCAGTGCCCGCGCGCCCTTGGAACGGCACCGCGAGACGGCGCCTCGAGGCCATTACGGCACTCCGCCCGCCTGAGCCTGCTTGAGCTGGGCGTCGATGTTCTTGTCGACCTTCTTCAGGCCGTCCTGCAGGTTGCCGGCGTGGCCGGCCTGCCACTTCACCGTGAACGCCTGGATCAGCGAGCCATAGGCGTTACCGGCGGCAGTGATCGGCGTCGTCGTCGAGTTGGGGTTCGGGAAGATCTTCAGGAACGTCTTGAAGTGCGCGTCCGGCTTGATCTCAGGCGAGTTCAAGGACGCCTTGGTCGACGGGACATTCCTGATCGCGTTCGAGAGCAGGGCCAGTGCGTGCGAGTTCGTCGTCAGATACTTGAGAAGAGCCCATGCCTCGTCCTTGTGCTTGACGCCCTTCGGGATGCCGATGATCGTCCCATTGACGTACCCGGCTCCGTAGAGGTTCGGCTTCGAGTCGTCGACCGGCGCCGGCGCCGTCCCGTACGAGAGGCCTGGGTGCTCCGCCTGGATAAAGGCGACGCGCCACTCACCGTCGATCATCATCGCGAGCTTCCCGATCTCGAAGGCATGCGAAGCGGAGAACTCATCGGCGGCGCCGGCGTTGAACTTCTGCAGGTTCTTGTAGCCGTACCAGTCGACGAGGTTTTTCTGCCACTTCAGCATCTTCGACCAGGCGGGGTCCTTCCCAAGGACGGACTTGCCGCTGCCGTCGACGTACTTCGCTCCGAACAGCGGCGCGTACGCGCTCATGTCGGGGGCGTTGCCGGCGTAGAAGCCCAGGAACGGGTTGTAGCCAGCGACCTTGATCGTGCCGTTGGCGCTCCGCTTCGTGAGCTTCTTCGCGTACGCGGTCAGCTGCGACATCGTCTTCGGCGGGCCGGTGAGGCCGGCCGCCTTGAACATCTTCTTGTTGTAGTAGAAGCCGTAGACGTCTGCGAGCATCGGCAGCGCGCACCGCTTGCCCTTGTACTGCGTGTAGTACTGCGACGTCTTCGGGAACGTGCTCGCGTCGATCTTGTCCTTGGACATGAAGGGCTTCAGATCGAGCCAGGCCCCGCTCGAGCAGTACTTGCCGACGTTCGCCGACGTGAACGAGCTGACGACGTCGGGGACGTTGCCGCTTCGGATGGCGGCGGTGATCTTGTCATCGTTGATCCCGCCGACGACCTTGACGGTCACCTCGGGATGCTTCTTGTCGTACTCCGCCACGACGCTCTTGATTGCCTTGAGCTCTCGTGCGCTGAAACCGACCCACAGAGTGATGTTGTCGGCCTTGGTCGCGTCCGTACCGGCGCTCGCCGAGGTCCTCATCGCTCCCACGACGGCCGCGCTCAGGGCGAGCGTCGCGAGCAAGCCAACAGCCACGCGTCTCATCCGTGCCTCCCTTGGGGGTGATTGTGGTGTACCCCGCGTCCCTTCTCTCTCCAACGCGACTCCCGGATGAGCCGCGCGACGAATCTAGTAAAGGTTCCGAACGAGACTCTACGATCGTCCCGCCGAGAAAGTCAAGAGCGCTGGAGTTTGTGCAATCTTGAGTTAACCTTCCTCACCAGATGCCGAATTCCGCGAAACAGGGCCGTGCAACGCCGCCGCTGCTCAAGTATCTCAACGAGCGCACCGTACTGGAGACCATCCGCTCGGCTGCGCCCATCTCGCGGGCCGAGATCTCACGCCGAGCAGGCATCTCGAAGCCGACCGTCTCCCTTGCCCTCCAGTCCCTGCTGGACGCCGGACTCGTGCGCGAGGCGCTCGACGGCCCCGGTGGCCCGAGCTACGGGGCGGTCTTCTTCGAGCCCGTCCCGGACGCGGCGTTCGTGCTCGGGCTCGACCTCGGTGCACGGTTTCTCCGCGGCGCCGTCTGCGATCTCGCGGGAGAGATCCGGACGCGCCAGGACGTCGAGCTCCGCGGCGCGGACGCCGACGGAGTCGTCGGAGCGATTGCCTCGCTCCACGCCACGCTCGTGACCGCCGCGGAGCTCCCCGCCGAGCGCGTCGACGGCGTCGTCCTCGGCGTGCCCGGTGTCGTCGACTCGGAGTCGACCCTTCACCTCACCACGCCTAACATCCCCGGCCTCGAGGGCCGCGCGCTCGGCGACGACCTCCGGGACCTGCTCGGCACAAACGTCACGCTCGAGAACGACGTCAATCTCGCCGCCGTCGGCGAGCATTGGGCCGGCGTCGCGGAAGGGGTCGACGACTTCGCCTTCCTGTCCGTCGGGACGGGGCTCGGGCTCGGGCTCGTCCTCGGCGGCGAGCTCCACCGCGGAACTCACGGGGCGGCCGGCGAGGTGGACTGGGCACTGTCGGGATTGGCAGAGGACGTCGACCCGTCGGCGGAAGGCGTAGCGGCACTGACCGCCCGGCTTGCTGCCGACGGCGGGCCGGATTCGCCGCTCGCCGCCCCGTACGACGCCCGCGACATCTTCGCCGCGGCGCGAAGCGGGGACGCACTCGCGCGTGACGTGGTCGAGGAGGTCGCTCGCCGGATCGCCGCACATGTCGCGCCTGTCGCCGCGGTCGCCGATCCTGCGCTCGTCGTGCTCGGCGGCGGCCTCGGGATGAACGGGGACCTCCTCCTTCAGCCGGTCCGCCGGCTGCTCGCCGACTGGATGCCCTACCCGCCGAGGCTCGAGATCTCCGCCCTCGGCGAAGCGGCCGTGCTCACGGGCGCGCTCGCGACCGGACTGCGCTCGGCGCTCGACAACGTCTTCGTCAACCGGCCCGCGACGGTCGCGGGCTGAGCGCTCAGCGGCGTAGCAGGGCGCCGGCGGCCGGCATCGCGATGCCGAAGACGGTCGCGGCGATCGCAACCCACCACAGCCACGGCGTCGACGCCGTGTGCGCGGGAGCAGAAGCCGCGTGGATGGGCGATGCCGCGGCCTTCTTGTTCGTCGCGCCTGCGAGCGCGCGCCGGATGTCGCTGTCGGCGCTGCCGTAGACCCTGAGGTCCTCGGGCAGATCCTTCAGCGCTGTGCGGTAGCAGGCGATCGGATACTGGTTGTCGATCCGGCCGTCACTCCAGTCCTGGACGACGGCGTGCGCGCAATTGGCGGCGGCCGCCGCGCTCGAGGGCAACCAGAGCGCGCCCGCGACGATCACCAGCGGTGCGATGCGAACGACGGCGGCGAGGCAGCGCTTCGCTGGGTTCCTTCGGGGAGCCATTCAACCAGGGTTCCCGCAATGCATAAGGACAAACTAAGAGCCTTGTAAAGACTCTTGAAAGCTCGATAAACAAAGGAAATGTTGACGAAATGTGGACGCAGACGCCCCGGCCCGGGAGAGAGGGCGCAATATGGGGCGCACTGCGTCCATGTGCCGCAGCTGCATGGACGGAGGAGGGGTGGTCCACCGCCCGAAACAATCCTGCCGCCGCAACAAGGACCATTGCCTGACCCAATTGAGCTAGACGAGCCCATGACGGCGCGCGGTTGCGAGCGCGGCGATCCGCGATCGCACTCCGAGGCCGCGAAAGACCTTACGCAGGTGGTTCGAGGCGCTCGGGAGCGCCGGACGCAGGTCGGCCGTGAGAGCCGCGTCAAAAGCGCTCGCTGCCGCTGAGCCGCGCATTCGGGGCGCGGCGGGCTCGACATCGGGTGCCGCCGGGGGATTGTCGAACCGCCGCCCCGGAGCCGTCAAACGGCTACCCCGTGAGACTCACTCCGACGCTGCCCCCGCTCTCGTTGCCCTCGACGACGTTCCCCCCTGCCTGGACGACGAGGATCAGCCTGCTGCCGAGGAGACCGGGCCCGCCGTTCGAGCGGACCTCGTTGTCTCTGAGCACGAGCGTGCCGGCGCCGCCGTCCTGCCCGCCGGCGAGAACGATCCCGGCCCGCTTCGGGGGCGTGCGCTTCGCCGCGTTCCGTACGACGGCGTTGCCGCTGATCCGCAACGCGTCCGCGAGCACGGCGGGCCCCTCGTTGTGCTCGAGCTCGAGCAGGATGCCCGGCCCGGCGTTGTCGCGGATCGTATTGCCGACGATCTGCACGTCGAGCGCGGGCTGGCTACGGTCGTCCGGCTCGACGTCGATGCCCGCGGCCGGCTGTCCCGGGGGCCGGTCCCGGACTCCCTGGATCGTGTTGCCCTCGACGCGCAGCGAGATCACCGCCGTCGCCGACAGTCCGTTGCGGCTCGCCCCGCTCAGCGTCGAGCTCAGCACCGACACGCGACCCGCAAACCCGTTGCCGTTCGCCCTCGAGCTGATGGTGATGTCGTCTTTCGGCGCTCCGTCGACGTCGAGGTGGTCGAGCGTGACCTCGTGGCCGATGACGGCGACGCCGTACATGGACTGACCGTCGGGAACGACGATGCGAAGGTTGCTCACGCGCACGCGGACGGGCGCGGGCTTCGTCGCCTTCGACCGGCTGATGTAGAACACCGCGCTCGCAGCGATCGGGTCTCCGTCCGGCGAACGCTGACGAATGGGGCCGAGACCGAGCGACGCGATGCACGCGCCGTCCGAGGTGATCGTCGTGTCGTCGTTGGAGACCCAGAGTCCACGCGTCGCGTAGCACTGTCCGCCCGGAAGCCTCGGCAGGAAGATCGTTCCCGGGCCACGGTCGAGCTGCGCCTGGAGCCAGGCGGTGTCGTCGCGTGCCGTCCCGCTCGACGGCGGCGGGCTGACGCGGCGCCCCGAGGCGGCGTTCGGGACGGCGCCCACCGACCGGCCCGCCGTCGCGCCGGCGCCGTTGCCGCGGAGGTCGTTGCGCGCAAGGGTGAGCTTCAGCCGCAGGCTTCGCCTCAGCAGCCCGGCACCGCGGTTGCCGTTGACGACGTTGTCCTCGACCGTGACCGTCCCCGTCCCGTCGTCCTGGCCGCCGGCGAGGACGATGCCGCCCCGGATCTCCTTCGGCGCGCGGCGCGCGTTGCGCAGGACCTGGTTCCCGCTGATCTCGATGCCGGAGGCGATGACAGGCGCGCCGTTCTTCGGATCCAGCTGGAGCAGGATTCCCGGCCCGGCGTTGTCGATGATGCGGTTGCGCGCCACGCGGACGCCGAGCGTCGGCTGGCCGCGATCGGCGGCACTGATGCGGAGACCCGCTCCGAGCTGGTCCTTCGGTGTCGCACGAGCGCCGCGGAGCGTGTTGCCCTCGATGCGGAGCTCGACCGCGCCGAACGTGGAGATGACGTTCCGCTGCGCACCGGACAGGGTCGAGTCGGCCACCGTGACGCGCGCGGCGGCGCCGCCGAACCCAACCTTGCCCTCGCCGATCAGCACGTCCGTCGTCGGCGCGCCGTCGATCGTCAGCCTGCTGAGCGTGACCTCGTGGGCGAAGACGCTGATGCCGGTCATGCGCTTCGACGCGGGCACGGTGATGTGCAGTCCGCTGATCGCCACGCGGACGGGCAGCGGCGCGCGGATGTTCGAGTGGTTGAGGAAGAAGACGCCGCCGGCCGGCACGGGCCGCCCGGTCCCCGTCCTGATCCGCGCCTCGCCCGGCCCGAGCGCGACGATGCACGCCCCGTCCGAGGTGATCGTCGTGTCGTCGCGGGAGAGCCACAGCCCTCGCGTCTGGTAGCACGCGCCGTCCGGAAGCTTCGGGAGGAAGATCTGCCCGCCGCGATCGAGTCTCGCCTGCAGGCCCTCCGTGTCGTCGCGCGCCGCGCCCTGCGCGGCGTTCGCCCCGGCGAGCAGCCCCAGCGCGCACCCGGCTACGAGCGCTGCGATGCCCGCGTGTCTCCGCACCGGGCTAGAGGTTACGGCGGACGAGCACGAAGCCGAGCGGAATGATGGCGGCGAGCGCGACGAACGGCGCCAGCGAGATGCGTGTCCGCTGCTCTCTCAGCCGCGTCGACGGCCCCGAGCCGAGGTAGTCCTTCGCCGCGCTGTCGAGCGCCGACGGGTCCTCGCCGAGCACTGCGCCGCCGCCGTCGGCTGCAAGACGCTCGACGTTGCGGATGCTCTCCGCATCGGGGCGGTAGCCGGGATCCTCGGCGTTCCGGATGAGATAGACGTGCTCGCGGGCGTCCCAGGTGTGCACGACGAGCACGCGGACGTGTCCCATACGGAACGAGCGGTTGAGGACACCGTCGTCGAACGTCCGGCTCTCGCCGTCGGTGAAGACGACGACGAGACGCTTCGCGACACCGGGCTTGAAGTAGTTGTTCGTCGCGAAGGCTCCGAGCGAGTTGAAGTCGGTCGCGAGCGGCCCCGTTCCGACGGGCGGTGGGCGCTCGATCCCGATTGCGTCGCGAAGGGTCGAGCCGTAGACCTGGCCGTCGAGAGTCGGGAACACGTGCGGCAGCATCCGATCGGTCAGCGAGGCGATCCCGACGGGGATCGCCGGGATGCTGTCGCGCAGCTGCTGCGCGAGCTGCTTCGACCGCTCGAGACGCGTCGGGCTCCGTGAGCTCAGCCTCGCCGTCATAGAGCGGGAGATGTCGAAGAGCGTGTACACCTCGGCGTCCGAGCGACCGACACGCGTCTTCGAGCCGGAGATCACGGGCTGCGCCGCGGCCAGCGCCAGCAGCCCTGCGACCGCTGCAATCGCGATGGGGACGCCGAGCCTGGATGACAGCCGCGGCGGCGTGAGCGTGAGCTTCCGTGAGACCCGCCGGGCCCGGAGCTCGAGGAGCGCGTACGCGCCGAGCGGGATGACGACGGCGAGCGCGACGAGTGCCCCGAGTGGTGTGAGAAAGGACATCCCGCTCCTAGTAGCCGCTGCCGGGCTTCGAGAGCGCAGCGCCGCCCGAGCGCCCGAATCCGTTCGCCGACCCTCCGCCGGTACCGGTCGGCAGCCGCTGGAGGAGGCGGAGCGAGAGCTCGAGGTTGAACTTCGCGTCCTCGTTCTTCGGGTCGGAGGTGAGCGCACCGCGGAACGCCCTCGACGCGTAGAGCAGGAAGCGGAGGCGCTGTCCCTGGTTATCCGTCGTCGCGAGGCCGAGCCCCATGACGCCGAGGAGGTTCGCCGCCTGCGCGCGCCGGACCGGATTGTGCGACTCGCGGATGTAACTCGCGAGGGAGACGAGCGCCCGGCTGCGGATCGCATCTGAGTTCGTCTGCATGAACGGGTTCATCTCGGGCCGCGAGAGCCAGAAGCTGCGCAACGTGTCGCGGTAGACGATGTCGTCGTCGAGCCCGAGCACGCGGCGCGCGGCGTGGAACGGCACGAGCTCGTCGATCGTCCAGAGCCCCGACAGCGTCGGCGCAGCGACGAAGCGCGTGTCGTCCCGGGCCATCGTCCGGTCCCAGCGACCGACGTCGAACGCGAGCATGAGGACGACGATCCCCACGGCGAGCGCGACTGCGGTAGCTGCGAGCCACTTGAACATCAGGTCTGCGTCCTCGGGAGCGGCAGGCGGCCACACCAGAACTCGTTGGCGGCCAGGGCGCACATGACGAGGACTGCGATTGCGATCAGCGTCCACGGAAGCACCCCTTCGAGGGCGCCTTCCGCGTCGCCGGCGTTATGCCCGATGCGCGTGACCGGCGCCGCGAACGCACGGTCGCCTGCGAGGCTGTGGAACAGGCCGAGGTTGTCCTCGCGCGGCTTCAACGGCACGATCCGGAACGGAACCCCCTGGTTGCGGAACTGGTTGAACGTCGCCGCGACGCGAGGGACGTCGTCCGGTGCCGTGTCGAGGTCGCTGACGAGCAGGAGCGGCCCCTTCGGGTCTCCGGCGCGGACGAGCGCGGAGTGCGCGACGCTGAGACCGGACGAGATCTGCGTGCCGCCGGAGAAGTTGGCCGACCACGGCGTCGGGTTCGTCGGATCGAGGCCCGGGCGCGGCCGCGCCGGCGGCGTGAACAGTCTGATCAGCGTACGCAGCTCGCGCGCGGGCGAGCCCGGCGGGATGAGCTCGTAGGCGATGTCCGAGAACGCGACGACGCCGATGCGCGTGTTCGACGCCACCAGCCGCTCGAGCACGTTCACGATGATCTGGTCGGCGTCGGGCTTGATGCTCCGCGAGACGTCGAGGATGAGCATGCCGCTGCCGCCCTTGGGCACGAGCCCGCGCGCCGCGTCCGAGTCGGTGCGGCCTGTCGCGCCGGCGCCGAGGACGAGCGCGACGAGCGCGAGGGCGAGACCGATGCGCAGGATGAGCGTGCGCCGCGCCGCCCCCGCGAGCTGCGCTGTGCTCGCGAGGGGGATCGACGGCCCGTGAGCGCGGGATTTGATCCGCTTAACGAGCGTGTCCATTGGACCTCTCTGCGATCACACGGCGGACGTCGAGCGTCAGCGGCTGCGTGGACGAGGGAACGGGGGTGGCTTCGGCCCAGGCGAGCTCGCGCGCCGTGAGGGCCAGCTCGCCTTCGCCGGTGTGGGCCAGCTCACGGGAGAGCAGCTCCAGGGCCTTGCGCTTCGCCTGCTGGTCCTCGCGCGCCGAGGCCTTCTCCACCAGCACGACCGCCTGCTCGAGCGGAGTCTTCGGCTTCGGGCGCCAGCGCCGCTTCAACGCGCGCGCGAACAGGAAGAACGCTCCGAGCGCGAGCAGGAACAGCACGGCCGCCGCGACGAAGAGGCCCGAGCGGAGCACCGAGGGCGAGGTCGCATAGCTGACGGCCTGGGGCTCGGTCGTCGCGCGCCAGGCGGGCTGAACGAAGGGATCGGCGTTGTTCAGGTCGGACAGCTGCGTGCGCGGGCCGAGAGCGAACGCGCTCCATGGGAGCTCGAGCGTTCGGCGCCGTCCGTCGCTGCGCAGCGTGTAGAAGACCTTGGCCTGCGGGAACTGCACACGCGTCCCGGTGAACGACGGCAGGCAGGAGTACGTCAGGCAGACGAGGTCCGCCGTGTAGACGAGCTGCGTCGTCCTCCCAGTGTCGTGCCGCTGGACCCGAGGGATGCCGATCCGCTGGTAAAGGATCCAGGTCGGGTTGAACCCGACCTTTGCGGGGTCGACGCGGTCCCGGTCGACGAGGATCTCGATTCGGGCCTGCACCGGGTCCGCAAAGAGCGCGGCCGACTTCGAGAGCGACGTCTCGCCGCTGATCGGCTGCCGCGGGTTGGCGGCGGTGTGCTCGTGGTCGAGCGTGAGGATGAGGATCGCGACCGTCGCGGCGATCGCGAGGACGACGATCCCCGAGCCGATCCAGACGCGACGTGGCGTCACCACCAGCGCCCCCGCGAGACGATGCGCTCGTCGGCCCAGCCGAGAAAGGCCTGGAAGATCTCGTCCCGATTCGTGCTCGTGACGATGACCGGAGCGACGTCGAACGCGCGCAGGTCGGCGATCAGCTCGGCCGCCCGCGCCTCGTTCTCCTCACGGCGCCGCGCCGCCTCGCGCTCGGTCAGCCGAACGGCGACGAACTTCTGCGTCGTCTGGTCGTAGAACGGCATCACCACGCCTCCGACCTCCGGGAAGCTCCGCTCCCAGACCGGGTCCTGGATCACAACCGGGACGATGTCCCACCGCCGCTCGAGCGCCGCGACCCACTGGTCCTCGGTCGGTGGGGAGAGGAAGTCCGAGAGGATGAAGACGAATGTGCCCGCCGGCAGCGTCGGATGGAGGCGCACGAGGTAGTCGAAGCCGCGGACGATGCTGTCCTCCGGAGCGTCGAAGGCACGGCGATGCGCCGCTTCAGGCAGCTCGTGATGTGTCCGCGGCTGGATCCAGACCTCCTCCGGCCCGCCGTGATCGAGGTAGCCGAGGAAGCCGCGCGCGGCGAGCGTCGCCTGGAGCACGAGATCGGCAGCCTCCGTCGCGGCCTTCGGCTTGTCGAGCCACGGGAGCGGGCGCGGGAAGAGCGCCATCGACGGCCGCCGGTCTGCGAGCAGCACGACGCGCGGCGCCTCCTCCGCGAAGTACTCGCGGACGATGAACTCGTCCGCGCCGTGTGCCGAGGACAGGCGTGCCGAGGCGTTCCAGTCGATGCTACGCGCGTCGTCGCCCGGGCGATACGGCCGCGACCCCGCGACGTCGGAGCCCGAGCCGCGGCGCAGGCTGTTCATCCCGCCGAACGGAAGCCCCGCAAACCGACGGCGCGGAGCCAGCGGAAAGGTGACGTCCGTGACGGGCACGAACTACGTGCGCGCGACGGGAAGCTGCTCCGGGGGCGCCGGCTCCTCCGCGGGCTCGGGCGCCGGCCGCGGCGAGGCCGCGAAGCACTTCTTCACGACTCCGTCGACCGCTGCGTCCCAGCCGACCCGGCGCGCCTCGGCGAGGAACGTGGGCCGGAAGACGATGCGGTGCAGGAGCACCGCGGCGAAGAGACGCTCGACGTCCTCGGGCACGACGTACGGCCGGTGGTCGAGGAGCGCCCAGGCACGCGCCGCGCGCTCGAGGGCAAGGCTTCCGCGCACGGACGAGCCGACCGCGACCTCGTCGAGCTCGCGCGTGTTGCGGACGAGCTCCACGATCCAGCGCTGGAGGATCTTGTCGACATACACCTGCGTCACGGCCTCGCGAATCGTGTGCACCTCGGTGACGTCGACGACCGGCCGCAGCAGCCGCAACGGATGGCCGTGACGCTGCTCGTCGACGATCTGGAGCTCCTCCTCGACGCTCGGGTAGCCGAGCGCGGTCTTGAGGAAGAAGCGGTCGAGCTGCGCCTCCGGAAGCGGGAACGTCCCTTCGTACTCGATCGGGTTCTCCGTGGCGAGCAGAAGGAACGGATCGGGTAGCACGCGCGTCTGGCCGTCGACCGTCACCTGCCCCTCGGCCATGGCCTCGAGCAGCGCGGACTGCGTCTTCGGCATCGCGCGGTTGATCTCGTCGACGAGGATGACGTTCGCGAAGATCGGCCCCGGCCTGAACTCGAAGTCGCGCTCGCGCTGGTTGAAGACCGAGAGGCCCGTGACGTCCGTCGGCTGCAGATCGGGCGTGCACTGGATCCGGGACGGCGTCGCGCCGTCGATGGACTGGGCGATCGCGCGCGCGAGCACCGTCTTCGCAGTGCCCGGGACGTCCTCGAAGAGGACGTGGCCGCCGCACATCAGGGCGGCGAAGACGAGCTTGACCTCGTCCCGCTTGCCGTGGACGACGGTCTCGATGTTGTCGAGGAAGCGGTCGGCGACTGCCGCCGCGGACTGGAATCGATCAGACCCCTCTAGACGAGCAACCTCGGTCGGTTCCATGGCCTCCTCGATTGTTGGGGGTCGCCTTCGACGCCGGACGCCCATTTGTGACGCGTTTCACGGGCAATTGGTTAGCAGATTGTGTGGAGGAGGGGTTGACTCCACCCCTCACGAGGTGGTCAAGTGCCCCGAGCATGGAAGCACAGGGAGTCATGGCGACGGGCAACACGGGCCCGCTGGGGCAGCAGCGTGGGATCGGCTTCGGGATCCTGATCTTCATCGTCACGTTCGGCTTCTACGCCTGGTGGTGGGCCTTCAAGACCCAGGAGGAGATGAAGCAGCACACCGGCCAGGGTCTCGGCGGCGTGCTCGGGCTCGTCGTCTGGATCTTCGCGAGCTTCATCAGCGCCTTCGTCATCCCGTCGGAAATCGGGCAGATGTACAAGCGGGACGGCCGCGAGCCGCCGGTCACCGGCTGGACCGGGCTCTGGCTCGTCCCCTTCGGGATCCTGATCGTCCCGGCGATCATCTGGTTCGTGAAGGTGCAGGGCGCGCTGAACGAGTACTGGTCGGCGAAGTCCGGCCAGGCCGCGTTCTAGGCGTTCGAGGAAAACAGCGCGACCGTCTGCGGGACCTGGAGCAGCCCGGTCTCCGCACTGCTCTCGTTCACCGACCATGCGCCGGCGAACCAGAGGTTCGACGTCCCCGCTATTGCGTCCGCGCCGTTGAGGTTCGAGGACATCCCGGGCCTCGGCGTCGAGATGATCGACCAAGTGCTGCCGTCGAAGCGCGCCGCGAAGTTGCGCTGCTGGCCCGAGGTGTTCGCCGTAGCGACGAGGCCGACCGCGTAGAGGTTCGAGCCCGAGAAGCCGGTGACGGCCTTGAACCGGTTCGTCGAGCCCGCCGCGACGCTGTCGTTCGGGCTCGAGACGACGCTCCACGCGCTTCCGTTCCAGTGCTCGATGAGCGTCAGCGTGCGCTGCAGGCCGAAGTCCTGCTGGTAGCCGACCGCCCACACGTTCGACGCCGAGGCTGCGTGGACGGAGACGAGCACGTTCTGGTCGAGGAAGGCTTTCGGGAGCGGGTTCGGGCTCGCCACGACCTTCCAGGTGCGCCCGTCGTAGTGCTCGACGAGCGTCTGCACCGATGTCGTCGGCGCGTCCACGGAGTCGCCGACCGCCCAAATGTCCGTCGGGGACACGGCTGCGACGGAGGTGAGCACGCTGCCGGTCTGGCTCAGCTGCGGGCTCGGTACGACGCTCCAGGCCGTGCCGTTCCAGTGCTCGACCAGCGTCAGCACCGCGCCGTTCGTCGCGGGCCGGTAGCCGACGGCCCACACGTCGTTCTTCGCGAGCGCTACCACGCCGTTGAGCGCCGCGTTGTCGTTCGTGTTCAGTGCCGGGCTCGGAACCGCCTTCCAGCGCTTCCCATTCCAGTGAAGGATCAGCGGCTTCAGCAGCGTGCTGCAACTGAAGGAGAAACCGACCGCCCAGACGTCGTTCGTCGAGACGCCTGATACGGCGTTGAGCATGTTGCCGCTGTTGAATCCGTTGCACGCGCGTGTCGAGCCGGGATTCGGGCTCGCGACGACGCTCCAGGCGCTCCCATTCCAGTGCTCGACCAGCGTGCGCGACTCGTTCAGGTTGTTCGAGCCGGCGAAGCCGACGGCCCACACGTCGGAGGACGAGATCGCGGTGACGGCGTTGAGGGTGTTTCCCTGCGGGCTCGGGTTTGCGGTCGGGACGACGGTGAACGTCGCTGTCGAGGCCGCACCTGCACTGCTCGCCGTCGCGAGAATTACGACCAGCAGCGCCCACGCCTTCACACCTGGAGCTACGGGTTCAGCCTTCGGGCGGTTTTCGGGGGAGTTAGCGTTGTCGGCGACCCGTCTCGAGAGGAGCCCGAGCATGGCCGTGACCGTCCGTACCCTCCAGAACTTCGTCGGCGGCGAGTGGGCCGCCTCCACGAGCGAGAACGTCCGGCCGATCGTGTCTCCGGTGACCGGCGAGACGCTCGCCGAGGTTCCCGACGCGAGCGCCGACGACGTCGACCGCGCCGTCGCCGCGGCACGCGAGGCGCAGCCGAAGTGGGCCGCGCTCTCCGCGTGGGAGCGCGCGAAGGTCTGCCACGCGATCGCCGACCTGATCGACGAGCGGCGCGAGGAGTTCGCTCGCGAGCTTTCGCTCGAGCAGGGCAAGCCGTACGCGGCCGAGGCGCTCGGCGACATCGACGAGACGGCGGAGAACTTCCGGATCGCGGCCGAGGACGTGAAGCGGATGGAGACCGCCGTCATCCCGTCGCAGGACGTGAACAAGCGGATCCTCACCTTCCGGAAGCCGAACGGCGTGTACGCCGCGATCACGCCGTGGAACTTCCCGACCCTCATCCCGGTCGAGCTCATCGCGCCCGGGATCGCGGTCGGCAACGCGATCGTGATGAAGCCGTCCGAGTGGACGCCGATCGCGATGGCGAACTTCATGCAGATCATGGCCGACGCGGGGCTGCCGGACGGCGTCGTCAACGTCGTCTACGGCGGCGGGGACGTCGGCGAGCGGCTCGTCACGCATCCCGGCGTCGACGGGATCGGGTTCGTCGGATCGCACGGGACCGCGGAGCGGATCGTCAGAGCCGCCGGGCTCAAAAGGTCGCTCATCGAGGCGAGCGGCAACGGGCCCGTGATCGTCTGCGAGGACGCAGATCTCGCACGCGCTGCACAGGGCGCCGTCTACGGCGGCTTCTTCTGCGCCGGCCAGGTCTGCTGTGCCACGGAGCGTGTGCTCGTGCACGAGCGCGTCCACGACGCGTTCCTCGACGAGGTGCTGAAGACCGCGGCGGAGTGGCCGTTGGGCGACCCGTTCGAGGAGACGACGCTCGTCGGCCCGATGAACAACGAGCCGACGGCGAGCAAGATGGATCGCCACCTCGAGGACGCGGTCGAGAAGGGCGCAAACGTCGTCCTCGGCGGCGGGCGCGCGGGCGACCGCCCCACGCGGCTCTACTACGAGCCGACCGTGATCACCGACGTGGGCGTGGACACACTGATCAACCGGGAGGAGACGTTCGGCCCGATCGTCCCCCTCATCCGCGTCGGCTCCGACGACGAGGCGCTCACCGTCGCCAACGACTCGCACCTCGGCCTGCAGGCGGCGGTGTATACCTCGAGCCTCAAGCGCGCATTCCGCTACCTCGACAACCTTCGGGTCGGCAACGTCGTCGTGAACGACTCGACGGACTACTGGGAGGCGCACGAGCCGTTCGGCGGGGCCCCGGGGACGCAGAGCGGCTGGGGCCGGATCGGCGGCCGCTACACGATGCTCGACATGAGCGATCTCAAGACGGTCGTGCTCGACGTCGGCGGACTCGACTAGTCGCTAGACCGAGCGCAGGAGTCGCTCCACAGCAGCTTTGAAGGCCTTCGGCTGCTCCAGCCACGGGAGGTGGCCGCAGTCCGGGACGATCTCGACGAGCGCGCCCGGGACGAGCGCCGCTGTGTCGATCGACGCGCTCGCGGGAAGCGGGTCCTCAGCGCCGTGGATGAAGAACGCCGGCAGTCTGGTCGACGGAAGGTCGCACTCGAGCGTCCCGCGGTCGAAGTGCTCGTCGAGCGAGACGTTGCCCTCCCGGGAAGCCTCCAGCCCGACTCGGCCGGGTGACGGGATCGCCGTCTCCTTCCTGACGAAGAAATGCGGCCAGATGATCGCCCATTGCTCGACGAGATCCGCCTCGGTCTCGACGCCGTCGCGTCGCTTCTGCTCCGACTCCTCGATCGACCGGTTCTCCTCGTCTGTGAGACGTACGCTCATGTTCCGATCGAGATCGGTGAAAGCGTCGATGAACGCACCGGGCGCGCCGATGCAGAGGATCCCCTCGAGCCGCTCAGGGTGGGCGACGAGGAGGTGCAGTGCCAGGTGCCCGCCCCAGGAGTGGCCGATCGCCCACGCGCGCTCGAGCTCGAATGCGTCGAGTACGGCGAGCGCGTCGGCCATGTGCGCCTCGATCGTGTAAGGCGGCTGCGCCTCCGACGGCGGAGTCCCGCGCTGCGTGTAGCGGACGGTCGAGAACCACCCGTCGAGCGCGGCCGCGCACTCTGCCATGTAGTCGGGCACCGCCGGGCCGCCGTGGAGAAGGAGCGCCGGCCTGCCGCTCCCACTTCGATGACCGCGCAGCGCACCGCCCTCGACCCGCACCTCGAACGGCTCGTCCACGGGCGCGCACGTTACTCCCGCCGAGAAAGACGGTAAAGTACCGGTTTATGTCTGGCGAGCCGGAACCGCGCGAGGAGATCGTCACCCGGTTGATGGACCTCTTCGCGCAGACGCTGAACCACCAGGGCACGTGCCTGGAGTCGCTCGAGCTCACGTACTCGCAGGCCAAGCTCCTCTGGCGCCTTGAGGCCGGCGACACACCGTCGTTGAAGGAGCTCGCGCGCCGGTGCGGCGTCGACCCGTCGAACCTCGCGGGAATCGTCGACCAGCTCGCGGCGCGCAAGCTCGTCGTGAGCCGGCCGGCCGTGCACGACAAGCGGGTTCGCATCGTTCGCCTGACCGCCGACGGGGTGCGGCTGCGCCGCAAGCTCGTCGCCTGTCTGGCGCGAAACCCGTCGATCCAGGCTCTCCCTCGCGACCGCCAGCGGCTCCTGCTGGAGATCCTGCGCGAAGTCGCGTGACAGATCAGCCGCACAAGCTCAGTCCGGACTTCTTGAAGTTCTGGGCCGGCCAGACGATCTCGAACCTCGGCAGCTCGTTCACGCAGTGGGCCGTGCCGCTGCTCGTGTACCAGCTCACGCATTCGGCGGTGAGCCTCGGTGTCGCGACGGCCGCGACGTTCCTCCCCTTCCTGCTCTTCGGCCTGCCGATCGGCGCCTGGATGGACCGCGTCGACCGCAAGCGGGCGATGATCGCGCTCGACTGGGTCAACGCGCTCGTGATCCTGTCGATACCGATCGTCGCCCAGACCGGTCACCTGACCGTCTGGTGGATCTACGGCGTCACGTTCATCCAGTCGACGATCTTCATCGCTTTCAGCGCGGGCGAGTTCGCGGCGATCCCGAGCCTCGTCGAATCCGACGACCTCGTCACCGCGAACGGCCGAGTGCAAGCCACGTACTCAGCTGCTCAGGTCGCCGGGCCGCTGCTCGCAGGCGCGTCCCTCGCCGTCCTGCCGCTGACGTGGGTACTCGCCTTCGATGCCGCGTCATTCGCGATCTCGGGGCTGACCCTCTCGCTGATTCGCTCCAGCTTCAACGTGGTGAGCGACGAGCCGAAGGAGGCGACGACGATCCTGCACGACGTCCGAGAAGGACTTCGCTACGTGCTCTCACACCCCGTCCTGCGGAACATCTCCGTGATGATGGCGCTCATCAACTTCGTCGGCGCCTCGACGTACGCTCAGCTCGTGCTGTTCGCCGACGAGCGCCTCGACGCCCGCGACGCGAAGGTCGGAGTCCTCTTCGCCGCGGGCAGCGCGGGCGTCGTTGTCACCGGGCTGCTCGCAGGCCGCCTGCGCAAGCGCTTCAGCTTCACGGCACTGGCGATGACGTCGCTGATGCTGATGGGTCTCGCCACAGTGGTCTTCGCGGGCATGAGCTCGTACTGGCTCGCCTTGCCCGTGTGGGCGGCGGCGCAGGGCCTCGGGATTCTGTTCAACATCAACACCGGGAGCCTGCGCCAGGCAATCGTGCCGAATCAGATGCTGTCGCGAGTCATGTCGATCGCCGGCGTGCTGGCGTGGTCGGCGATACCCGCCGGCGCTCTCGTCGGCGGCTGGGTCATCAGTGCGACCGGGAACGTCGCGCTGGTGTACGCAGCGATCGGCCTGCTCACGATCGGGATCGCTGCGTTCTTCCGCTTCTTCACCGCGCTCGGAGACGCGCAGCGCTACGTCGACGAGCGCAAGGCCGAGGAGGACCGGCTCGCGGCGGAAGCAGTGCCGGCGTAGCGTGGCGCCCGTCGCTCGACACGGTCGTGACGCCGGCCGATCGTCATCGACGGGCCGACGCTCGTCCGCAACGTCGAACGCATGGCCGCGCGAGCGACCGCCCGCGGCGTCGAGCTCTGGCCCCACATGAAGACGCACAAGTCGACGCGGATCGCCGGGCTCCAGCGCGAGCACGGCGCGTCCGGCTTCACCGTCGCGACGCTGCGCGAGGCGGAGTGTCTCGCCGACGCCGGGTTCGAGCGGGTGCTCGTCGCCTACCCGCCCGTCGGCGCACGTCGGCTCGAGCGGCTCGTCGGCGCTCGCAGCGGAGGATCGACATCCGCGTCGTCATCGACTCGCTCCAGAGCGCGGCCGAACTCGATGCCGCGTCCGCGACCGCGGGCGTACGGATCCGCTACCTCTGGGAGGTCGACTCCGGCGTCGGCCGCACGGGCACGGCGCCCGGAGCGGACACGGCAACGCTGATCGCTCAGGCCGTCGAGGCGCACGAGAGCATCGCCTTCGACGGGTTGATGACGTTCGGCGGACATGCATACGCGGCAGCGGACGACGCGGAGATCGCATCCGCCGCCGGCGACGAGAAGCACGCGCTCTCCGCGACCGTCGACGCACTCGAGGAGCACGGCCTCGACGCCCGCGCGCGCAGCGCGGGGAACACGCCGACGTCCAGCCGGCTCGACGACGCCGGCCCTATCACCGAGATCCGTCCCGGGAATTACGTCTTCAACGACGCGACGCAGGTGGCGCTCGGTGTCGCAACCGAGGCGGACTGCGCGTTGAGCGTCCTCGCCACCGTCCTGTCGCGCCCGGATCCGCGGCGCCTCATCCTCGACTGCGGGTCGAAGGCGCTCGCGGCGGAGCGCCTGACGCCGAAGACCGTCGCGTTCGGCCTCGTCGCCGGACATCCCGAGCTCGTCGTGCAGCGCCTCTACGAGGAGCACGCGATCGTGACGTCTCCCGAGCCCACCGACATCTCGCTCGGGTCACGTCTGCGCGTCATCCCCAACCACTCGTGCGCGACGACGAACCTCCACGACCGCGTGCATGTCGTCGAGGACGGCGAGATCGCCGACGTCTGGAGCGTCGACGCGCGCGGCTGGGAGCAGGAGCAGGGGACTTAGTGGCTTCGAGCCACTAAGTCCGCCCCACTCCGAGATCGGTCGCTACGCCGCGAGCGCCCGGCGGGCCGCATCCACGGAAGGAAGCGCGGCCTTCGCCTTCGCCAGCGGGCGAGCCTTCACCGTCACCGACGCGGGCTTGGCCGAGATGGTGATCTCTTCGCCGGTCGCCGGGTTCCGGCCCTTGCGCGGGCCGGTCGCGTCCTTGACCCGGACGTTGAGCTGCACGACGCCGCCGATGCGGACCTTCTCCGCCTCCGCGAGCTGACCGAGGACGACCTCCTCGAGCGCTTCGAGGACGGCCTTCGCGTCGCTCTTCGTGACTCCGGCTCGGTCGGCAACCTCGCCGACGAGCTGACTCTGGGTGAGTGCCATCAGGCTCCTTCGTTGGTGGTCGATGAATTCAAGCCGACGGACCCGACGGAGCGACGAGACGGGAGGGGCGGCTGGGGATTGTCCGCCCCTCCGCTCGAAATCCGGAGTGCCACGTCTCCGGGCGCAAAGGGGCCAGCGGCGGCCCCGTCTGCGCGTCATCCCCCGGGGCGAGGGATCACCAAAACCGAAAGTACAGTTTCGAAAAGGGAAGTTCAACCTCACGTTTCGAGTCGCACAAATGCCGGCGCTTGAATAGCCTCTCCTCGATGATCGCAAAGCCGCCGAGCGCAGAGCTTCAGCGGCGAGGGCGGCCGCGGAGCGAGCGCGCCCAGCTGGCGATTCTCGCCGCCGCGAGCGATTTGCTGTACGAGCAGGGCCTGAACGCGATGAACGTCACCGTCGTCGCGCAGCGCGCCGGGGTGAGCAAGGCGACCATCTACCGCTGGTGGCCGTCGAAGGAGATGCTCGCGCTCGACGCGTTCGCCACCGACTGGGAGGCGATCTCGCCGGTGCGGAGCCCGGACACGGGGTCGCTGCGCGGCGACCTGCACGAGCGCTTCCGCATCTTCTGGCGTCTCATGCGCAAGCGGCCGCTCGGACGCGTGCTGACAGGCCTGGCAGCGCACGCGCAGCGCGACGCGGCATTCGCGGAGCTCTATCGCGAGCGCTTCCTCGAGCCGAGGCGGAAAGCGACCCGCGAGATCTTTCAGCGCGCGATCGACCGCGGCGAGATCCCCGCCGATGCCGACCTCGATGTCGCGCTCGACCTGCTGTACGGCGCGCTCTTTCACCGGCTCTTCCAGGGACACGCGCCGCTCGACTCGCACTTCGCCCACGAGGTCGTCGAGTCCGTCGTCGCGGCACTCGAGGCGCGTAGGCCCGCGAGCTAGCGGAACGCCGTCGCGAGCAGCTCGTGCGGGACGCCGGGCACGGCGTAGCTCGAGGTGCCCGGGCCGAGAAGCTCCTGGGCACCCGCCACGAGGGCCGCGTACGCGGCCGAGGCGAGCAAGCTGCCGGTCGAGATGCGCCGCACGCCGGCCGCGGCGAGGCTCTCGAGCGGCGGGGCAGAGGGCAGCGCGAGCACGTTCACCGGGACGCCCACCGCCTGGACGACCGCCTCGATGTCGCCGAGCTCCGTCAGCCCCGGCGCGTACACGACATCCGCGCCGGCGTCCCTGTAGGCCTGCAGGCGGGCGATCGTGTCGTCGAGGTCGTCGACCCCGCGGATGTGGTTCTCGGCGCGTCCGGTCAGCACGAGCGGCTCCGGCAGAGCGTGCGCGGCCTCTGCCGCGTCGGCGACGCGCTGCGCGGCGAGGCCGACGTCGTCGATCGCGCCGGTCGCCGGGTCGTAGTCCTCGATCGAACAGCCGGCCGCGCCCGCCTCCGCGAGCAGCCTCACGGTCTCGGCCACGCCGCCCGGATCATCCGGGTAGCAGCGCTCGCTGTCGACGTTCAGCGGCAGCGTGCTCGCCTCCGAGATCTGCGCCACGTGCGCGACGAGCTCGTCACGCGACACCTGCTGGTCGAGCTTGCCGAGTGACCACGCGAAACCGGCGCTCGTCGTGGCGAGCGCCTCGAAGCCGCTCGACTCCAGGAGCTTCGCCGAGCCGACGTCCCACGGGTTCGGCATCACGAAGAGCCGCTCCTGTTCGTGCAGCTCCCGGAACCGCGCGCGACGCTCGGCCGACACGACTACGCGATCGCGTCGCGGACGTTGCGCTGGAAGCTGACGATGAGGCGCTCGCTCTCCGTCATCAGCTTCCCCTGGAGGACGGTGCGTGAGTCGAGACCCTTCTGAACGGCCTGCACGAGGGCGACGTCCTCCTCCGCGACCTGCGTGTCGAACGCGATGACCTCGTCGATCTTCGCGTCGTCGACGTTTGCGCCGAAGAAGTAGTCGGTCACCTCGACCGTCGTGCGCTCGTCCACCGGCACCCACCGTTCAATCGAGATGTTCTGTGGGCCCGGCGCGATGTTGATGGTCGTGTTCGGCCAGATGAAGTGGTACTGGGACTGGCTCACGTCGCCGCGCGGGTCGTACGCCACCTTGCGCGTGCCGTCGAGCGCGCCCTCGCGCACCGGGCCGAGCTGGCTCGACGTCCCTTCGCCGACGACCAGCCGGTAGGAGTCGGGATCGACGTCGATCATCTTGCTGAAGCCGGGGTGCGCGACCGGGCAGTGGTAGCACTCGAGGTAGTTCTCGAGCGCGACCTTCCAGTTCACCGCGCTGCTCCCACTCGTGGTGCGAGTGGAAGCGGACGCCGTCGAGGTCGAGCCCTCCGTCCGCCACGTGCGCGGGAACACCCTCGAGTGAGTCGGCGAGCGGCGCCGCGCCTGGATCGGGATTGACGAAGACGAACGGCCCCCACGTGTCGACGGCCACCGGCAGCAGCGAGAGCCCCGATGGGTCGAAGCCCGGCTCGCGCTCCGAGCGCGGCGCGCGGCGCAGCGAGCCGTCGAGCTCGTAGGTCCACGCGTGGTATGGGCACTGCAATGTCTCCCGGCAACCGGCGCCCTGGGCGACCAGGTGGCCGCGGTGCCGGCAGACGTTGACGAACGCCCGCATCTCCCCGTCGCGCGCCTTCGTCACCACGACCGGGATGTGGCCGGCCACCGACGTGAAGAAGCTCCCCGGCTCGGCCAGCTGCGCGGTCCAGCCCGCGTACTGCCACGAGAAGGCGAAGATGCGCTCCCGCTCCAGGCCGAGGACGCCGGGATCCGAGTACCACGACGCAGGGAGCGTCCAGCCGTCCTCGAGGGGATGTTCGAGCGGGGCCGGTCCGTTTCTGCTGGCGAGGTGTGCGATGATTCGGTCCTGACTGTCCGGTCAGTCAGGATATCGTCGCCCTCGACGGTGGGTCAAGAAACCGAGGTTCAGGCTCCTCCCGCAACGAGCGAACGGGTCGCGTCGATCCTCGCGGCCGCCTGCCGAGTGATCGTACGCGAGGGGGCGCACGGTCTGCGCATGGCGAGCGTGGCGGATGAGGCCCAGGTCTCGAAGGCGCTCGTCCACTACTACTTCTCGACCCGCAAGGAACTCATGCGCAGCGCGTTCGCGTGGTCGGAGGAGCAGTGGGAGGCCGCGCTCGAGCGCGAGATCGCGAGGCTCGACACGGGTGCGGAGCGAGTCGAGCGCGTGCTCCTGATGAGCATCGACACCTCCCAGCCGTTCAGCGACCAGCGCGCGCTCTGGAACGAGGTGTGGAGCAGCCTGCGGTTCGACGACGAGCTGCGGCCGCTCGTGGACGCGTCGTACCGCGGCTGGGTTCAGCGCCTGCGCGGGTTGATCGAGGACGGCCGTCGCGACGGATCCATTCGCACGGACGTCGACGCCGGCGAGGCGTCATGGCGGCTGGCAGCAGCGGCGGACGGCTTCGACTCGATGCTCTACCTCCGCCTGCTCGGCCGGCGCAAGGCGCGCGAGCACATGCTCCGGATCGTCCGCGGCGAGCTCGCACCGCGGTGACCGACGTCCTCGTCCTCGGCGCGGGGCTCGCCGGGCTCTCCGCAGCCCGCGACCTCGCCGCCGCGGGAACCGACGTCTTCGTGCTCGAGGCGCGCGACCGCGTCGGAGGCCGCGTGGAGCAGCTTCTGTCCGGCGACGGACGGCCGGTGCAGCTGGGAGGCGAGGTCGTCGGTGACCTTCACACCGCCTACCTCGAGCTCGTCGACGAGCTCGGGCTGACCCTGGAGCCGAGCTACACGGCTGTGCCGGGGGCGACGACATACGACCTCTTCGAGGGCGTCGAGCGCGGCGACGACTTCCCATGCCGATCGGGCGAGGAGCCGGCGGACTACGACCGCGTCGAGGCGCTGTGGGGAGAGCTGGTCGACACGGTCGATCCGGACGACCCCTGGTCTCATCCCGACGCGTCGCGACTCGACGGCGTCTCGATCGGGACGTGGCTCCGCTCCGTCGACGCACTGCCGTCGACGATCAGACGGCTCGACGTCGGCTCGCTCGCGCTCGCCGACGGCTCGATCGAGCGAAGCTCGCTGCTGGCCGAGCTCCGGAAGCTCGCCGCGCTCGGCGACCGCACGTTCTACTCGTACGACCTGTGGGAGTCGATGCAGGTCGCCGAAGGGAGCGCGGAGGTTGCGGTACGCATGGCGGACGAGCTCGGCGAACGCGTGCGGCTCGAGTCCGTCGTACGGCGTGTCGAAGTCTCTCCGTCCGGCTGCTCCGTGCTGCTCGCGACCGGAGAGCGCGTCAGCGCCGAGGCGATCGTCTGCGCGCTCCCGGTCACGGTCGCCGCACGGCTCGAACTCGAGGGCGTCGACCCGGATCGGCTGCGCTCGCTGCGACGCCAGCGCCATGCGATCGCCGCCAAGGTGGTGTCGTGCTTCGAGCGCTCGGTCTGGTCGGCCGTGGGCGCGAACGGGCTGTCCGAGGGGGAGCAGCTGCTTGCCTCGACCTGGCCGCAGCGCGACGGCGTCCTCTCGGCGCTCGTGCCGCCGGAGCGATTCGCGTATCTGCTCGCGCTCACTGACGACGACCGCGACCATGTCGTCCACGACGAGCTCGAGCGCATGTACGGGCCTGCCGCCCGCGAGACGAGCGCGATCCACTACCGCCTCTGGGGCACCGACCCCTTCACTCGGGGATACGTGACGCACTGGTGGCCGGGGGACGTCCTGCGCGTCGGACCGTTGCACGGGACGCACGCTCCGCCGTTCTACGTCTGCGGCTCCGACCAGTGGGTCGCCGGCTACATGGAGGGCGCGGTGCGGACCGGCCGCGCTGCCGCCACGGCGGCGCTCGGCGCGGCGACCACACAGTCCTAAGACACCGCACGGATGGATGTCACATGCGTGACTCCGCTTGGCGAGGAGGTGGCCTCGATCTCGTAGTCCTTCTCGAGGCCCTCCAGGCCGTCCCAGAGGCGTACGCCTCTGCCGAGCAGGATAGGCACGACCACGACGTGCATGTGGTCGATGAGCCCGGCGGCGAGGAAGTCGTGGACCATGGTGGGGCCTCCGCCGATGCGGACGTCCTGGCCGTCCGCGGCCTCGCGGGCGGTCTCGAGCGCGTCGGCGGGCGAAGCGTCGATGAAGTGGAACGTCGTGCCGCCCTCCATCTCGATCGACGGGCGTGGCTGGTGGGTGAGGATGAAGGTCGGTGTGTGGAACGGGGGGTTCGGACCCCACGCGCCCTTCCACTCCGGGTCCTCGTGCCATCCGGGATGGCCGAACTTGTTCGCACCCATGATCTCGGCGCCGATCCCTGGATCGAACTGCTGCGAGAAGGCATTGTCGATGCCGCCGCTGCCGCCGGGCTTGCCGGCCATCTCGTGCCACCACTGGGTGGCGAACATCCATTGGTGCAGCCGTTCGCCGGCGTGGCCGAACGGTGCATCGCGCGTCTGACCTTCGCCCGTGGCGAAGCCGTCGAGCGAGATGGAGAAGTTGTGGACGCGTGCGAGTGACATAACTGAGTCCTCCTTCGCTAACAGGATCGACTCGCCCAGCGAAACGTCAGGTGCCGCGCGCAGATACCGAAAACCGGTGGCGCGTCTGGGCGAAGGTGCCCTTGGCGAACGCGAGCACCTTGGTTGGCTTCACCAAGAACACGAGGATCGCGCCAGTCCCAGCCTGGTGCCGGAAGCCGCCCTCGTGCACTTCGTAGTGCCAGCGCCCGTCCCATTTCGTCGCCCACGTCTCTGCGAGACGTTCGAGGACGTTCTCCTCTCTCACCTGGACGGCCTCGCCCTCGACCACGACGTCGAGCCCTCGCTCCCACTCGTTGCAACCGGTCGTCAGGATCACGTTCTGGTTGGTTCTCAGGTTCACGGCCTTCTGCTCGCCGACGCCGGTCGCGAAATAGATCGCGTCATCAAGCCAGACAGCGACGAGTGGCGTGACATGCGGTCGACCGTCCGCTCGAACGGTCGCGATCCAGAACAGCTCGGCGTTTTCGAGCGCGCGGCGAGTCTCGTCCCAGTCGGTCGCAACTGCGTCCCGGTCGCTGAATCGCGCATCGAGCTCAGTCATTGGCTGCCTCATCGGGACTCCTTTCGATCCGTGGTACGACGCTCGGCCGCGATTCGTCCTAGGGGGTAAGCAGCTTCCATTGCCCCTCGGAGACGACTTGGACCCTGCCGTCGACCACCTTGATGGCCGTCTCGTCGTCGATCGCGTATGCCGGCACCGACAGGCCGGCCGCCCACCGTTCTGCGGTGGCGATGGTGTTCCATGGCAAGTCCGGGTTTTCGAGGTGCGGGAAGATCGAAAAATCGACCACGCCCAGCGTTCTGTCTCCGGCCGGCGAATGCCAGTTGACGAAGTCCTCCCCGATTCGAGGGGTCATCACCATGCTCCCGGCGCTCACGCCCACCCAGACCGTTCTCCGCAACGACAGCAGGAGGTCCGCGAGGCCGGACGCTCGCATCCAGTGGCACAAGTACGCGGCATCGCCGCCCTCGACGAGCAGGACGTCGGTCTCTCGGACCAGCGGGACCCAGCGCTCCGCGTCGAGGCTCGGCAGGGCGGTGAGCTCGAGCACTCCCATTGACTTCCAGCCCAGTCCGACCGTGGGAGTGCCAGGCTCCTGCCCGCTGATGCACCGCCACGCCTGGCGAGGACCGGCCATGGGATGCCCGTACAACGCCGTCGGAATGCAGAGGGCATCGGACTCGGCGATCGGCTTGCCCAGCAGTTCGAGCAGCGCGTCGTGGATGCTCGCGTTCTTGATTCCGGCGGAGGTGAGAAGAAGCTTCATTTCGTTGTCTTCGGGGATCAGCCGCGAAGGCTCGTAGGCGGGTCGGAGATCTGCACGCGGTAGAGACCGCCAGATCATCGAAAACTCATCGACTCGGCCAGAATCCGGCCTCGGGTCTTCAGGCGTCACTCCGGAACGCTGGCGCAGGCGAGGGTCCGTCGCCCAGCCACGGCCTAGACGACTTCCGCGGCCTCCTCTTCCTCCTCCTCGACCGCGACCTCGGGCTCCTCGTCGGGCCGCAGCACGCGCAACGCGTCGGAGGGCAGGAACAGCGTCACCGCCGTCCCCTGGTCGAGCGCCGCGATTGCCTGGTCGCCCTCGTTGGCGACGTGGACCTTGAGGATCTCGCCGCCGAGGACGCGGATGTGGAGCTCGTACGAGCCGCCCAGGAAGACGGAGCGCTCGACGAGGCCGGGCAGCCGGTTGTCACCGGGCGTGTCGTGCGGCTCGACACCGATCCGCTCGGGGCGGATCATCGCCTTGAGCTCGCCGCGCGCGTCCGTCTCGCCCTGCTCCGCTCTGAACGTCCGGTCGCCGAGCCTGAGGGTGCAGGCGTCGCCGTCGGGGCCGGTTGCCTCGACGCCGAGGAGGTTCGACACGCCGAGGAAGTTTGCGACGAACATCGTCTTGGGCTCCTCGTAGACCTCGCGCGGGCTTCCGACCTGGTCGACGCGGCCGCCGCGCATGACGGCCACCCGGTCGCTCATCGTCAGCGCCTCCTCCTGATCGTGCGTGACGAAGACGAAGGTCACGCCGAGGTCGGCCTGAAGCGCCTTCAGCTCGACCTGGAGGTCCTTGCGCAGGCGCGCGTCGAGGGCGCCGAGCGGCTCGTCGAGGAGAAGGACGCGCGGTGCGAGGATGAGCGCGCGCGCGAGCGCGACGCGCTGCTGCTGGCCGCCCGAGAGCTCCGACGGCTTGCGGTTCTCGAAGCCGCCCAGCTGCACGAGCTCCAGCACCTGCTTCACCTGCAGGCGCTGCTCTTGCTTCGGTACGCGCCGGTACTTGAGCCCAAAGGCGACGTTGCTTGCGACGTCGAGATGGGGGAAAAGCGCGTAGCTCTGGAAGACGGTGTTCACGTTGCGCTTGTGTGCAGGCACCTGCGCGACGTCGACGTCGTCGAGCAGGATGCGCCCGCTCGTCGGGCGCTCGAAGCCGGCGATCATGCGCAGCGTCGTCGTCTTCCCGCAGCCCGACGGCCCGAGCATCGTGAAGAACTCGCCGGCCGGCATGTGGAGGTCGATGCCGTCGACCGCGACCGTGTCGGAGAACTGCTTGGTCAGTTCCTCGAGGTGGATTTCACCCTGCACGCGTCAGACCTCCAGTGCCGCCACGTTTGCGGCCTCGCGGCCGCCCGAGAACCGCCGGTAGACCAGGAACGCAAGCGCAAGCGTCCCGAGCGTGATGATGAGCGCAACCGTGGCAATCGCGTTGAGCGCGGGAGTCGGCGCTCCGCGCGCGCTCGCGTAGAGGAGCATCGAGACGGTCGTCGTGCTCGAGTCGCCGGAGAGGTACTGCGTGACGACGAAGTCGTCGATCGACAGCGCGAACGTGATCGCCGCGCTCGCGATGATCGCCGGCGCGAGGAGAGGGAGCAGCACGCGCAGCAGTCGGTCGCGCGGCGGCGCCCCGAGATCGGCGGCCGCCTCCTCGTACTCCGGACCGATCGAGACGAGCCGGCCGCGCACGATCACGACCGTGTACGAGAGCGTGAACGTGATCTGGCCGATCGCCTGCGCCTTCGTCCCGAGGCCGATCTCCGGGAAGACGCGGAGGAACAGGAGCAGCAGCGCGACACCCATCACGATCTCCGGCGTGACGAGGGGGATGAGCATCAGCGAGTTGACCGTCCCTCCCCCACGCCCCCGCCAGCGCTGGAGCCCGAGCGCGAGCCCGACGCCGAGCGGCGTTGCGACCGCAACGCAGATCACGGCGAGGAAGAGCGTGTGCTTGAGCGCGCCCTGGAGCGCGGGATCGTGGAAGACGCTGCCGACCGCGCCGGTGAACCAGCGGGTCGAGAAGCCCTGCCAGGTCGTGCGGGACCGGCCGTTGTTGAACGCGAACAGGATCGCGATCGCCACCGGCACGATCGACCAGAGGATGTAGCCGACCGTGAGCACGACGAGGAAGCGCGGCTTTCCCCACGGGTTCCTCAGCCAGGTCACTCGGCGGACTCCTCGGCCGCGCGCCGTGTCGTGCGCAGGTAGTAGAACATCATCACGAGCAGCACGAGCGCGAGCAGCAGGGTGAGAACCGCGCCCGTCACCTTCTGCGAGCCCTGGCGCGTGAACTGGTCGATCTGGTTGCCGATCATGCTCGTCTTGGTCGACGCCGACACGAGATCCTGCGTGTAGTAGTCGCCGAACATCGGCAGCGCAACGAGCACGAGGCCGGCGAGGATCCCCGGGACCGACAGCGGCAGCGTCACGCGCCGGAAGGCGCTGAACCGGCTGGCGCCGAGGTCGCGCGCCGCCTCGATGTGCCGCTCGTCGATGCGGTCCAGGGCCGCATAGAGCGGCAGGATCAGGAACGGGATGTAGCCGTAGACGAGCGCGAGCACGACAGTGGTCGACTGGCCCTCGAGCCAGCCTCCCGACGTCGAGAGCAGGCCGAGCGTGATGAAGAGCTTTTCGATCCCGACGTCGTGGAGGACCCGCGTCCCCCAGCCGTCCGGGGAGAGCAGGTTGATCCACGCGAGCATCCGCATCAGGTAGTTGATCCAGAAGGGGATGATCAGCGCGAGCAGGATGAGGCCTCGCCATCTCCCGGAGTGACGCGCCGCGTAGTACGCGATCGGGAAGCCGAGCAGCAGCGAGAGGGCGATCGCGACGACGACGAACGCGACCGTCCGCAGGAAGACGGTCAGGTACTGCTCTCCGTGCCAGATGTTCCGGAGGACGTCCAGCATGTAGCCGACGTTCCAGTCGAGCGGGTTCCAGAACGGGACGGGCTGGGACAGCGTGTCCTGGTTTCCGAGCGCGACGCAGAGCACCGCGTAGAAGGCGACGAGGAAGAAGATCGAGAGCCAGGCGACGCCGGGGAGCGCCAGCAGCCGCCAACTCCAGCGAGAGGTCACGCTATCCCGCCCTGAACTTCGACCACGCGTCGTCCCAGAGCCGTTCGCCCTCGACGCTGAGCTGGAGCAGCTCCTGGTTGGCAGCGAACTGGTCCGGCCGCACGACCGCGGCGGTGAGGCTCCTGGGGATCAGCCCCTGCTTGATGAGCGCCTCCGCGTCGATCGCGTTCTGCGGCGGCGTATATCCGACGAAGTTGACCATGTTGTCGTAGGCCTGCTTCTCGTCGAGCAGGAAGTTGAGGAAGTTGTGCGCCAGCACCGGGCTCTTTCCGGAGCGCCCGATGCAGAGGAAGTCGTTCTGCACGACGCCGTTGCTGTCCGGCCCCCAGAACGACAGCACGTCGGGCTTCACACCCTTCGGCATGTAGTAGAAGGCACCACTCAGGAGGTCGCCCGACCACGCGTGGTGGAGGACCGACTTTGCCTCGGGCAACGTCTGGTAGTCGGTGATCGTCACCTTGATGTTGCAGATGCCCGTGAGCTCGGAGAGCTGCTTCCCGGCGTCGGCGATGATCGCCGGGTCCTCGGTGTTCAGGTCGGGCCGTATGCCCGAGCGCATCGCCACGCGCTGCATCGGCATGCTGAGCCCGTCGCGCTTGTCGTCGAGCAGGCCGACCTTGCCGCGGTACTTCTGCGAGTGCCACATGATGTCCCAGGGGACGTCCATCCCCGCGATGTCCTCGCGCACCAAGTCGTTCCGCCACCCGATCCCGTCCATCCAGACGACGTACGGGACGGTGTAGCGACTGCCGCGATCGTAGAACGGGTCCTGGAGCTCGGGCCAGACGTTCTTCGCCAGGTTGGGCAGGTAGGAGTGGTTGAGCGGCAGCAGCAGCTTCTGGGCGATGAGGTTGACGATGTTCGCGCCGGTCAGCCCGAGGATCACGTCGAAGGCGACAGCGCCGGCGGCGAGCTTCGCGACCGCCTCGTCCGCGGAGTTGTAGGTGGCGAGCTTCACCTTCGTGTTGAACTTGCGCTCGAAGCGCTTCACCACCGTGGGGTCGACGTAGTCGGCGTAGTTGTAGATCTGGAGCGGCCCCGTTTCGGCGGGCTTCCCATCGGCGATCGGCTTGTTCTCCTCGGTGATCGCCCACGTGACGGCGTTGTCCGGGCGCGGGAGCGGCAGGCCGCCCGGTCCGACCGGCTTGGCCACGACAAGCCCGGCGGCCGCCCCCGTGGGGCCGCCGGCCCCGGCGCCGATGGGCGTCGTGGTGTTCTCGCAGCCCGCGAGCATGCCGGCGGCGCCCAGCCCGACGGCGGAACCGGCGGCTCCCCGCAGCAGCTGGCGACGCGTCAGGCCGGATCGGTCTCTCGGATGGCCCATGGGCGAAGCCGCCTCGATTCAACCGGGGTCCTGACCGTGAAGTCAAGGAGGAAGCGACCCGCTTAGGATCGCCCCGTGCTGGAAAAGCGGGTGGAGATCCGGTGGAACGACGTGGACGCATACCGCCACGTCAACAACGCGGTCTATCTCACGTATCTCGAGGAGTGCCGCGACGAGTGGCTCGACGGCGTGCTCGGGGCCGGCGAGAACGCGTGGGACTTCGTCATCGCGCGGGTCGCCATCGACTTTCGCCGCGAGCTGACGCTCGAGGACGACGAGGTCGTCGTGAGCTGCGAGCTCGAGCGGATCGGAACCTCGAGCCTGACGACGCGGGAAGCCATTCGCACGAACGGCGGCGAGCTCGCCGCGGAGGCAGAGGCCGTCCTCGTCGCCCGCGACCCGTCGACCGGAGGGTCGCGGCCGCTGAGCGGAGACGAGCGCGCGGCGCTCGAACGGTCGCGCACGTGACCGAGCTCGTGCACGTCTTCACCCCGGTCACCCTCGGGCCGGTGGAGCTCCGCAACCGGATCGTCTCGACCGCGCACCAGACGACGCTCGTCGAGAACCACCTCCCGACGGACGACTTCGTCGCGTACCACGAAGCGCGGGCGCGCGGCGGTGTCGGGCTGATCGTGCTCGAGGCGACCGCCGTCCACGAGTCGGGGCTCCTCACCTCGCACACGCTCGGCGGGTTCTTCCGCGAGATCGTCGACGGTTACCGGCGCGTGGCCGAGGCGGTCCAGACCGACGGGCACGCGGCTCTTCGTGCAGCTTCTGCACGGTGGGCGCGAGCAGATCGCGACCGCGCCCCGCGCGCCGGCGCTCGGGCCGTCGGCCGTGCCGAGCCCGCGCTTCCGCGTCGAGCCGCGCGCCGCGAGATCGGAGGAGATCGAGGACATCGTGCGCGGATTCGGGCGCGCGGCGGCGCTTGCCGCAGAGGCCGGGCTCGACGGGATCGAGATCTCGGCGGCCCACCGCTATCTCGTGGAGCAGTTCTTCGACCCGTCGCTCAACCGGCGGGACGACGAATGGCGCGACGGGGGACGCTTTCTCGTCGAGGTGATGCGTGCGGTGCGCCGTGCCGCCCCGGGGCTCTGTCTCGGCGTCCGGCTGTCAGCGGACTCGCCCCGCGCGCCGCGCATCGTGGAGGTCGCGACCGCGGAGGGCGCCGACTACCTCTCACTCGCGCTCGGCGACTCGTCGACGTACCTCGGGTCGGTCGGCATCGTCCCGCCCCCGCCGCGCACCGACGAGAGGATTGCCGAGGGCGCGAGGGCCCTTTCGACCGGGCTGCCGAAGATCCTCACCGGGCGCATCGCCGACCTCGACGTCGCCGACCGGCTGATCGGCGAGGGCATCGCCGACGCCGTCGGCATGACGCGCGCGCTCATCGCCGACCCGGAGCTGGCCGCGAAGGGACAGAGCGACCGCGGGCGGATCGTGAGATGCGTGGGCTGCAATGCATGCATCGCGCACTACCACGCCGCGACGCCCTTGAGGTGCGCCGTGAACCCGCGCACCGGCCGCGAGCGCACGCTCGACGCAACACGACCGGACTCGTCGACGGCGCCGTCTCGTCGTCGTCGGAGGCGGCCCCGCGGGAATCGCCGCTGCGGTCGACGCGGGCTCGGCAGGGCACGAGGTCGTCCTCTACGAGCGCGGCTCGCGCCTCGGCGGCCAGATCGCGCTCGCCGGCGCGGCGCCCGGGAACGCCTCGGTCGCCGCGACGTTCCTCGACAACGCCGAGCGGCAGCTCGCCGCCGCCGGCGTCGACGTGCGGCTCGGAACGACGGTGGACGCCGACGAGGCCCGCGCTGCGGACGCGGTCGTTGTCGCGACCGGCGCAAGGCAATACCGGGACGAGGAGCTCGAGCTGGACGGCGTGGAGGTCGTGGGCTCATGGGACGTCCTCGCGGGACATGTCCCGGGCGGAGAGGAGGTCGCGATCGCGGACTGGGGCGGCGACCCTTCCGGCCTCGACGCGGCCGAGGTTCTCGCCGCAGCCGGCAAGGACGTCACGCTCGTCGTCGCCTCGGTCGCAGTCGGCGAGCTCGTCCACCAGTACCGGCGCAACCTCTACCTCCGCCGCCTCTACCGCGCGGGCGTCGCGATCGAGCACCATCTGCGGCTCGACTCGTCCGGCGATGGCGTCGTGCGCTTTCGCAACGTGTTCGCCTCCGAGCTCGTGACGGAACTGCGCACCGACGCGCTCGTGCTCGCAGTCGGCCGCGTTCCGGAAGGATCCCTCGCGGCCACATTCGCCGCGTCGGGCGTCTCCTTCGAGGAGGCCGGGGACTGCCTCTCTCCGCGGTCGCTCGAGGAGGCCGTCCTGGAGGGGACGCTCGCGTCGAGACGCGCGCTGGCGTAGGCTCTTTCCGAAATCCTGACCGTACGGTCAGGGAAGCGCAGGAGGCCGCCCCCGTGATCGTCCCCGAACTGCCCGCAGACATCCGCGACCTGAAGGCGCGCATCGGCCGCTTCGTCGAGGAGGAGGTCTATCCCCTCGAGCAGCGGATCGCCGAGCGCGGCTCGATCGACGCCGCCGAGGTCGACGACATCCGCCGGAAGGCCCGCGAAGCGGGCTTCGCGATGCTGAACATGCCCCCCGACCAGGGCGGGATCGGCCTCTCGATGCTCGGCCAGGTCGCGATCGAGGAGGAGTCGGGGAAGGCGACGAACGGGCTCGGCTTCGCCGTCGTCGACCGTGGCCCCCGCGAGCTGCTTGAGATCGCCACTCCCGACCAGGCGGAGCGGTTCGTCGCCCCCGTCGTCCGCGGCGAGTACCGCGAGGCGTGGGCGCTCACCGAGCCCGGCGCCGGATCGGATCTCTCCGGTCTCGCGGCGACTGCCGAGCGCGACGGCGACGGCTGGACGCTGAACGGCGAGAAGTGGTTCGTCACGAGCGAGGGCGATCCCGGCGTCTACATCGTCGCCGCCGTCGCCGACGGCGAGCAGACGCTCTTCCTCGTCGAGCCCGACACGGCCGGGCTCGAGATCAAGCGCACGCCGAGCTTCCTGCACGACCCGTACCTCGACCACCATCCGGAGATCGTCCTCCGCGACTGCCGCGTGCCCGACGCGAACCGGATTCCGGCAAGCGGTGACGCCGGCGCGAAGGAGTGGATCCTCGTCGAGCGGCTCTTCATCGCCGCACGCTGCTGCGGCGCGGCCGAGCGCCTGCTCGACACCGCGACGGAGTGGGCGAAGGAGCGCGAGGCGTTCGGGGCGCGCATCGCCGACTACCAGGGCGTGTCGTTCCCGCTCGCCGACTCGCTGACGGAACTCCTCGCGGCGCGGCTGCTCACGTACCACGCGGCGCACGCGTTCGACACGCTCGAGGACCGGAAGATCGTCCACGGCAAGGTCTCGATGGCGAAGCTCTACGCGTCGGAGATGGCGGGCCGCGTCGCCGACCGCGCGCTGCAGATCCTCGGCGGGCGCGGCTACCTCGTCGAGAGCCCGGCCGCGCGGTTCTTCCGCGAGCTGCGCGTCGACCGCATCTGGGAGGGCACGAGCGAGATCCAGCGGCTGATCATCTCCGGCGGCCTTCTCAAGCGGGGCGCGGCGCCCTACCTGGGCTGGGAGTAGACCACGCGCGCGTCGAGCCCGATCGCACCCGAGCTCGTGACGAGCAGCGGATTGACCTCGAGCTCGTCGATCTCCGGATGCTCCGCGGCGACCTGAGACAGCGCGGCCGCGGCCTCGGCCGCCGCGCGCACGGCCAGCGCCTGCCGCCCGCGCGCCCCGGTGAGGAGCGCGGCGCCGTCGAGCTGCAGCAGGAGCGCCTCGACCTCGTCGGGATCGGCGGGTGCCAGCGCGACGACCGTGTCGCGGAGAACCTCGGCGAAGAGGCCGCCCAGGCCGACGAGCAGGATCGGCCCGAAGCGCGCGTCGCGGACGCAGCCGGCGATGAGCTCGATCGCACCGGGCTCCGTCACCATCCGCTCGACGGAGTAGCCGGCCGGCGACAGCCGCTCGTCCATCGCCGCGCAGGCGCGCTCGAGCTCCCCGTCGTCGGCGAGGCCGATCGCGACGCCGCCGGCGTCCGACTTGTGCAGGAGGCCGAGGGCCTTGAGCACGACGGGGTAGCCGAGCTCCCCTGCGGCGGCGACGGCACCGCCTCGCATCATCGACGCGAACGGCGTCGGCGAAGCGGAGGTGTTCCGACGCGAGCATCGCGCGGGCGCCGAAGTAGTCCCCCACGCCGTCGCCCTCGACTGTCGTCGCGAGCTCGGGGAGCTCCGGGACGTGCCGCCCGCCGCGCAGGCGCTCGTGCTCGACGACGCGGCCGAGCGCCGCGAGCGCCGCGTCGATGTCGCGGAGGACGGGCACGCCTCCTTCGCGGAGCGCGCGCGCCGGCGACTCCTGCCAGTACATCGTCTGCACGAGAGCCGGCCTCCCGGTCTCGGCCGCGGCGCGGGCGAGCCCGCGGGCGGCGTCGGTCTCCGGCCCGCGCAGCTCGTCGGACATCGCGCTGTAGCCGCCCAGGTATCCGGTCAGCACGACGGTGTCGACCTCTCCCGACTCGAGCAGGAGCCGCGGCACGCGTTCGTACGAGCGCAAGTCCTGCTCGCCGGCGCCGGCGAAGTCGACGGGGTTCGACGTGGACGCGGTCGACGGCATGACGGCCGCGAGCCGCGACGGAGAGCTCGGGCGAGAGCTGTGGCAGCTCGAGCCCGACGCGCGACGCGATGTCCGCCGCGATCACGGCGGAGCCGCCGCCGTCGGAGACGACGGCGATGCGCGGCCCGGCCGGACGGCTGCCGGAGAGCAGGACGTGCGCCATCTCGACGAGATCCTTCGGCGTCGTCACGCGGATGATCCCGGCCGCCCGGCACGCGGCGTCGATCGCGCGCGAGTCGCTGACGAGCGCGCCCGTGTGCGAGCGCGCGGCGCGGACGCCCGCCGCGCTCGTGCCGCCTGCCAGCAGGAGGACCGGCTTGCCCGACTCTGTCGCCGCGTGGGCGGCGCGCGCGAACGCCCTGCCGTCTCTGAAGTCCTCGCAGTAGACGCCGATGACCCCCGTCTCGGCGTGAGCGGCGAAGGAGCGCAGCAGGTCGGCGGCCTCGAGGTCGGCCTGGTTGCCGATCGACGCAAAGCGCGAGATGCCGAGCCCGAGATCCGCCGCGAGCAGGGAGATCTCGAGCGCGAAGTTGCCGCTCTGCGAGATCAGCCCGATCGGCCCCGGGGTGAAGTCCTCGGAGCCGAGGTCGAGCTCCGCGCTCCCGTCGTAGACGCCCATGCAGTTGGGGCCGAGCAGGACGGCGCCGGCGGCACGCACGCGCTCCGCCACCGCGCGCTCGCGCTCGCGGCCCTCGTCGCTCGTCTCGCCGAAGCCCGCCGCGATCGCGACGATCGCGCGCGCGCCGGCGGCGAGCGAGGCGTCGACCGTCTCCTCGAAGGCCGCCGCCGGCACGGCGAGGACGACGAGCTCCGGCGCCTCCGGGCAGCTCGTCGACGGAGCGATACGCCGGGCGTCCCATGACCTCGCCGCCGGAGCGGTTGACGAGGTAGACGGCCCGCCGGTGCTCGCCCCGCAGCGCGCCGCGGGCGAGCCACTGACCCCACTTCGCGGGATCGTTCGACGCGCCGATCACCGCGACCGAGCGGGGTCGAACAGGGGCCGCAGGTCGCGCTCGTCCTGATTCACGGCGAAGATGATCCCATCACGAGAATGCTCGAGGAGGACGCATGACGACACGCATGACCGCCGAGCTCGACCGCACGCGCATCGCGGCGCTGACCGCACGGGAGCAGAAGCGCCTGGACGACCGCACCTCCGGTTCACGCGAGCTGTACGAGCGGGCGCGGCAGTCCCTGTCGGGAGGCGTGGCGTCCGCCTACCAGGAACGGGAGCCGTGGCCGATCTACCTGTCGCACGGCGCCGGCTCCCATGTGTGGGACGTCGACGGGAACGAGATGCTCGACTTCCACAACGGCTACGGCTCGATGGTGCAGGGCCACGCGCATCCGGCGATCGTCGACGCCGTGCGCGAGCGCGTCGAGTTCGGAACGCATTTCGCCGCGCCGACGGAGGATGGCGTCGTCGTCGCGGAGGAGCTCGTGCGCAGGTTCGGGCTACCCCGCTGGCGATACGTGAACTCGGGCACCGAGGCGACGATGGATGCGATCCGGATCGCACGCGCCACGACCGGACGCGACACGATCATCAAGATCTTCGGCTCGTACCACGGCCACCACGACTACGTGATGGTCTCGATCGGCGTGCCGTACGAGCAGATCGGCGATCGTGCGCACTATCGGTCGCTGCGCTACGGCGCCGGGATCCCGGAGGTGGTCGCGGAGATGACGGTCGCGGTTCCGTTCAACGACGCCGAGGCGATGGAACGGCGCATCGAAGCGGCTCGTCGACGAAGGGCGGCCGCCGGCGTGCGTGCTGATGGAGCCGGCGATGATGAACCTCGGAGTCGTCCTCCCCGAGCCCGGCTATCTCGAGGCCGTGCGCGAGCTGACTCGTCGGCACGGCGTCGTCCTCATCTTCGACGAGGTCAAGACCGGAATGACGATCGCGCCGGGCGGCGCGACGGAGCGCTTCGGCGTGAAGCCCGACCTCGTGACGCTGGCGAAGGCGCTCGGCGGCGGCCTCCCATCCGGTGCGATCGGCGGCTCCGAGGAGGCCTTCGAGGTCGTCGAGAAGGGCACGGTGTACCAGGTCGGCACGTACAACGGCAATCCGCTCAGCATGGCCGCCGCGCGCGCGAGCCTGCTCGAGGTGCTGACGCCCGAGGCGTACGAGCGGATCGACGCGCTCGAGGACCGGCTGCTCGCCGGGTGCCAGGACGTGATCGACCGCTACGGGCTGCCGGGCTACTCGGTCGGCGTCGGCGCGAAGGGATGCGTGACGTTCGCGCCCGAACGTGTCGTCGACTACGAGTCCTTCAAGGCCCACCAGGACGTCGAGATCACCGACCTCGCCTGGCTCTACAACATGAACCGCGGCGTCTTCATGACGCCCGGGCGCGAGGAGGAGTGGACGCTCTCCGTCGCGCACACGGCCGAGGACTGCGACACGTTCGTCGCGGCCTTCGAGGAGCTGGCGTCGGACCTGACGGCGTAGGGGCGGGTCAGCCGGCCTGAGCCGCGGCCACCGGCGGCGACAGCGCCGCCAGGGCGTGGGTCGCCGCGGCCGCAGGCACGGGACGGCCGAAGTGGAACCCCTGCGCGCCGTGGCAGCCGAGGTCGTGGACGATGCCCTGCTGGGCGTCGCGCTCGATGCCCTCGGCCACGAGCTCGAGGCCGAGCGCCTTCCCGAGGCCGACGATGCCGCGGAGCAGCGCGAGGTCCGCGTCGCCGGAGTCGATCCGGGCCGTGAAGCTCCGGTCGATCTTCACCGTGTCGACGGGCAGGCGCTGGAGGTAGGCGAGGGACGCGTACCCGGTCCCGAAGTCGTCCAGCGCGAGCTTCACGCCGCGCTTCTTGAGCACCGCGAGCTGGTGCTCGACGCGCTCGCCCGCGGCGACGAGCACGCTCTCGGTGAGCTCGAGCGTGAGGAGCGACGGAGGCAGGCCCGCGCGCTGGAGCGCGGCGTCCACGTGCTCGACGAAGTCCGGGTGCTGGAGCTGTCGCGCGGAGACGTTGACGGCCATGCGCGACGTCGCGGCCGAGCAGGTCGCGAAGCCGTGAGGCATAGAAGCACGCCTCGAGCAGGACCCAGCGACCGATCGGGACGATGAGGCCCGACTCCTCTGCGAGCGGGATGAAGTCGAGCGGCGCTATCTCGCCGACCGTCGGGTGCTGCCAGCGGAGCAGCGCCTCGAGGCCGACGACGTCGAGCGGGTCGAGGCTCATCACGGGCTGGTAGGCGAGCGTGAACTGGGCGAGCTCGAGCGCGTCGCGCAGCTCGGTGATCCGCTTGAACCGGTTGAGCGCGGCCTGGTCGAGCTCGTCGTCGTAGAACGCGTAGTCCGCTTCGCCGTTCGCCTTCGCCCGATACATCGCCGCGTCCGCCTGCTTCAGGAGCTCGGGGCCGCTGTCGCCCGATCGCGATGCCGGCGCTCCCGGTCAACAGGAGGTGACGGCCGCCGACCTCGATCGGCCTCGTGATCTCGGCAAGTACGCCGTTCCGCCACGCTCGCGGCCTCGGCAGGCTCGTCGACGGAAGCGATCAGCACGGCGAACTCGTCGCCGCCGAGGCGTGCGACCGAGTCGCCTGCGCGGATGACCGACTTCAGGCGCGCGCCGAGCGTCGCGAGCACCTCGTCGCCGACGATGTGGCCGAACTGGTCGTTGACCTGCTTGAACTCGTCGAGGTCGACAAAGACGAGAGCGGTTTCCTGGTCGTCTTCCTTGCGCACCGAGACGGCGTGCTCGAGCTGCTCGTGGAAGAAGGCTCGATTGGCAAGCCCGGTGAGCGGGTCGTAGAGCGCCTGGTGCCGTAGCTGCTCCTGCGCCTCGCGCTCGACGGTGACGTCGAGGAGGTAACCCTGCAGGTACAGCGGGTCGCCGTGCTCGTCCAGGACGACGACGCCCTCGTCGCGCACGTGCACGACGCGGCCGTCGCGGGAGAGAAGCCGGTACTCGAGGCTCAGTGGCGCGTGCGTCTCGTGCGTCCGGGCGTGTGCGGAGAGCACGCGCTCGCGGTCGTCCGGGTGCAACGTGCGGATGAAGAGGTCCGGGTCGTCCCGCCACTCCTCGACGCTATAGCCGAGCAGCGGCTCGATCTGCTCGCTGGTGAAGATGTTCGAGCTCGTCTCGTCGAGCGCGTCGACGTAGACGACGAGCGGGAGCTGCTCGACGAGCGTGCGGTATCGCCGCTCGATCTCTCGAACGTCGGAATCGCCCGCACGAGGCGGCGCAGCATCGGGGAGGTGCCGCAGTCCACCCGTTCCAGATCGGGAGGGACGTGGGGTCGGCGGTCACCCGCCTGAGGGATTCGGTGAGGCCCCGGCGTCGCCCTTCGGCGAGTCTCCTTCGGCGTTCCGCTGCCGCGGCGGGCTGCTTGTCGTCGGGATCGTCCCCGGTGACCCCGCCGATGATCACGCGGGCCCACCGCTCGCTGAAGCCGGCGAGGAAGCCGACGGCGGCGTAGAAGTAGATCGTCGTCGTGTTGATGTCGCCGATGTCGACGAGACCGCTTTTCAGCAGGAGGAAGATCATCATCGCGAAGGCCGCGCCGACGAACGGCCTCGCCATCGCCAGGCGTCGCGTCGACTTCCGGCCCACCTCGTAGTCCTGCTTGAAGTCGTCCTTTGCCATGCGGAGCAGGACGCTCACCGACGCGCCCATCCCTCCTGCCGCGATCGTCGCGAGAATCGTCCACGTGGTCACGAAGTTTCTGTGCGGGTGGAAGGTGCCCGCCGCCCAGAGGACGAGACCGGCGAGCGACGTGAGAACTCCGAGCAGCACCGCGCCGCGGAGCATCCCGCCCGCGTAGACGAGGCGAGAGCTGTTCTCGCCGGCCCGCTCGTAGTAGCGGCGGATGTCGGCGATCTCAGAGTTGCTCTGGTCGACGATGTGACGGATCCGCGCCGGGTCGCGCGGAGTCTTCTCCTGGTCGACGTAACTGAGGACGTGGCTCGCCGCGGTGAGCAAGAGCTGCATCGCGATGTTCTCCGACGTCCCGCGGAGGATCTCGTCCGCCCGCACGCCGAGGTTGTCGACCTTGTGGAGTTGGTGCTTCAGCTCCGGGCAGTTCCGCGTTGCCCAATCGGTGGCGGAGTGGTATCGCTCGCGCTTCTCCGTCCGCTTGAGCCGCCACCACGGCAGCGGCACGTCCTGCTGAGTGATCGCGACCGCGGAGACCTCGTGCGTGCACCAGTAGGCGCGGACGATCTGTCCGTTCTCGCCCTCGAATCGCTCGCGCCGGTCGCGGTACGCGGCGTCGGCGAGACGCGCGTGCGTGCGGTCGTCGTGCGACGCGCCCGCTCTCACGGCGCAGTAGATGGCCGTCTGCCGCAGATGGTGCGCGAGAACGAGATCGGAGAACGTGACCTTGTCGTTCTCGCGGAGCTTGGGCAGGACGCCGCCGCTGTCGGCGGGCAGAAGCTCGTGGCCTTGCTCGATCGCCTGCGTCGTCGTCATGCCGGCGTCGCCTTCATGCGTACAAGCTCCGTGACGTCCCCGCCATCGAGCACGAGGTGGACGCGGTTCGTGTCGGTGTGGTCTGCGGCCATGGTCGACTCCCCTCCGAGCCGTGGCCGCAGCGCCGGCTCGTAACGAACGGATTGCCAGGCAGGGTGCCTCGTTCGTCGCCGCGAGTCAAGAGCGCGCGTAGCATTGTGGCCGTGCGGAAGCTGAGCCGACGGCAGGCGGAGAGCCTCGGCGCGCGCGAGCGCCGCGCGGGCCTCGACGCGGACGACGACGCCGCGCGGTGGCTCGAAGAGCACGATCCGCCGCCCGAGCCGAAGGCGCCGAAGTCCGCGACGAAGTCGAAGACGCTGCACCGCTTCCGGCAGCGCCAGCAGCAGAAAAAGAGTTAGAGCTCGAGACCGACGTAGTTCTCGGCGAGGCTCGCAGCAGCGAGCTCCGAGCTGGCGACGTAGCGCAACTGCGACTGCTGCAGCTTCAGGCCGAACGGGTCGTCGTCGGGAAGCCGGTGGAGCATCGAGGTCATCCACCAGGAGAAGTGCTCCGCGCGCCAGACGCGACGCAGGCACGCGTCCGAGTACGCATCCAGGAGCGCGGTGGTCTGTGTGCGGTACCACGCCGTGATCGCCTCGGCGAGGATGCGCACGTCCGCGATGGCGAGGTTCAGGCCTTTCGCGCCGGTCGGCGGGACGATGTGCGCCGCGTCGCCGGCGAGGTAGAGGCGCCCGTGCTGCATCGGCTCGACGACGTAGCTACGCATCCCGGTGACGCCCTTTTCCAGGATCGGCCCCTCGTTCACCGTCCAGCCGTCGAGGTCGACGCGCCGGTGCAGCTCCGCCCAGATACGGTCGTCCGGCCACTCGGCGAGATCCTCGTCCGGGCGGCACTGGAGGTAGAGGCGGCTGAGGGTCGGCGACCGCAGGCTGAGGAGCGCGAAGCCGCGTTCATGGTGGGTGTAGATGAGCTCGTCACTCGACGGAGCCGCTTCCGCCAGGATCCCGAGCCATCCGTACGGGTACTCGCGCGAGAACGTCGCCAGCACGCCGTCCGGGATGCTCGGACGGCAGACGCCGTGGAAGCCGTCGCAGCCCGCGACGAGGTCGCACTCGAGCTCGCGGTCTCCGCCGTCGTGCCGGTAGCGCAGCAGCGGCCGGTCGGTCTCGACATCGTGGACGCTGACCCCCTCGACCTCGAAGTGGAGCGGGAGCCCGCTCTCTACCCGTGCGGTGACGAGGTCCTTGACGATCTCGGTCTGTCCGTAGATGACGATCGCCCTTCCGCCGGCGAGCTCTGTCAGCGGGATGCGGTGGCGCTCCCCGTCGAACTGGAGCTCGATCCCGTGGTGGACGATCCCCTCCGCTTGCATGCGGGCGCCGACGCCGGCAGCCGTCAGCAGGTCGACCGTGCGCTGCTCGAGGACGCCGGCGCGGATCCGGTGCTCGACGTGGTGGCGGCTGCGGTCCTCGAGGACAACCGACTCGATCCCTTCGCGCTCGAGGAGCCGCGCGAGCGTGAGCCCGGCCGGGCCGGCGCCGACGATCCCCACCTGCGTGCGCACCCGCTTCACGTCTGCGCCGCGTCGTCCTCGTCGACGACGCGCTGGAAGACGGCGAACGCCTGGTTGGCGGCCGGCACGCCGCAGTAGACGGCGCTCTGGAGCAACACCTCCTTGATCTCGTCGAGGGAAAGGCCGTTCCTCCGTGCCGCCCTCACGTGGAGCTCGAGCTCGTCGAAGCGGCCGAGCGCAACGAGCGCCATCAGCGTGATGCAGCTGCGCGTTCGCCGGTCGAGGCCGGGGCGGCTCCAGATCTCACCCCAGGCGTAACGCGTGATGAAGTCCTGGAACTCGGAGGTGAGGTCCGTCGTCTTCGCGACGGCGCGATCGACGTGCTCGTCGCCGAGCACCTCGCGCCGCACGTGCATCCCCTGGTCTCGGAGTTCGTCGCTCATGTGGCGAGATGGTCGACGAGGAGGTCGTTCACCGCATCCGGCTGCTCCACGTTCACGAGGTGGCGCGCATCGTCGACGACGTCGAGCCGTGCGCCGGGGATCTCCCCCGCGATGAGCTCGAGGTCGCTCGGGGGCGTCGCGGAGTCTTCCGCCGCGGCGACGACGAGCGTCGGCGCACGGACGGCTCCGAGCGTTCCGGCGGCGTCCCAGTCCCGCAGCGCCTCACAGCACTGCGCATAGCCCTCGCGCGAGGTCGACGTGAGCATGTCGCGGTAGGTTCGCAAGTTCTTCCACCGCGGTGTGAACCAGATGTCGAGCACGCCGTCGGCGATCGCGTGCAGGCCCTCGCGCCTGACCGTCGCGGCGCGGTCCTCCCAGTACTGCGGCGTCCTGAAGCGCGCGGACGTGCTGAGCAGGGCCAGCCGCTCGACGCGCTCCGGCGCGTCGAGCGCGGTTCGTATGCCGACTGCCCCGCCCAGGGAGAGGCCGCAGAACGAGACGCGTTCGATGCCGAGCCCGTCCAGCAGGTCGAGGACCTGCGTGGAGAGGTCGGCCATCGTTCGCGCTCCGGAGACGGGCGACTCTCCGTGTCCCGGATGGTCGTAGCGGAGGACACGGCAGCTTCGCGTCAGCGCCGGCAGCTGCGGCTCCCAGACGTCGAGCGTGGTGCCGATGGAGCCCGCGAGCACGAGCACGCGGTCGCCCTCCCCGTCGAGCCGGTAGTCGAGCGTCACTGCGACCGGTGGAACTCGAGGGCGCGGTCGACGAACGCCTCTGCGCTGCCGAGGTAGTCCTCCGGCCGCTGGGCGTCGATGCCGAGACGCCGCGCCTCCGAGAGCGTGTCGTCTCCGATGTTCGCGCGCATGCGATCGGCGTCGACCTCGAGGCCCGCGAGCGTCTCGCGCATCCACGACGCCGCGCCGCCGGTGAGGCTCAGCGCGTCCGACAGGGCGCCCCACTCCGCGTGCCATGCCCCGGCCGCACGCTCGTGCTCCTGCGGGATCGCACCCATGAGGACGAGAGCCGCGGCCTGGGCTCGCAGCGCACACGCGCGCGTGAGCGTCGAGCCGACGGGGTTGCGCTTGTGCGGCATCGTCGAGGAGCCGCCCGCGATCGACTCCCGGACCTCCGCGACCTCCGTCTGCGCGAGCAGCTCGACGTCGGTGGCGATCTTGGCGAGGAAGCCCGCCGCGACCGAGAGTGCAGCGCCGAGCTCTGCGACCGGGAGGCGACGCGTGTGCCAGGGAAGGACGGGTTCGCGCAGGTCGAGCTCCTCCGCATAGTGGTGCAGCACGTCGGTCCCGCGGTCGCCGAAGGCGGCGAGCGTCCCTCCCGCTCCGCCGAGCTGCGCGGGAAGGTTCACGGCGACGAGGCGCGTGCGCGCGTGGAGCACGCCGACGAGCCAGTTCGCCGCCTTGAGGCCGAACGTCGTCGGCACGGCCTGCTGGAGGAAGGTGCGCGCGGCCATCGGCGTCGCCGCGGTAGCGCTCGGCGAGCCGTGCGCACTCGTCGGCGACGGCGGCGAGCTCGGTCGTGACGAGACCTGACGCCGTGCGCGCCACGAGCGCCGCCGCCGTGTCGAGGATGTCCTGGCTCGTGGCGCCGCGATGCGCCGCGTCAGCACGCCCGCGCAGCCGCCGCGCGATCGGCTCGACCGGGTTGCCGACCGCGTGCGCCTCCTCGAGGATCTGCGTCAGGTCGATCGGCTCGTCGCACGCCGACGCGACGGCCGCCTCGTCCTCGGCGGAGATGAGACCGGCCTTGCGCTGAGCCGCGGCGAGCGCGCGCTCGGCGTCGAGCATCGCGCGCGATCCACGTCTCGTCCGACACCGCTTCCCTGAAGGGCGCCGGGACGAACAGCGCGTCAAACGGCAAAGAACACCGTCTGCCTGTCGCCCTGCAGGTGGATGTCGAAGCGGAGCGCTCCGCTCTCCTCCTCCGCGACGAGCGTCCGCCGCTGCTCGGGATCGAGCGCGGAGAGAACCGGGTCGGACTCGTTCGCTCGCCTCGTCGGGGAAGTACACGCGCGTCACCAGGTGCCTGAGCAGCCCGCGGGCGAAGACGATGACGTCGAGTGCCGGAGCGCCGCCGTCCGCAGCCGGCTTCTCGGTCGTGAAGGAGAACGCGCCCGACGGCGTCGGTGCCACACCGTCCCCAGCGCGTTCCCTCCGGTCCCGGCTGCCAGATCTCCACGATCGCATCCGGGACGGGCTCGCCCGCGCCGTCCAGCACGCGCCCGCGCAGCAGCAGGTCACCGCCGGCGACGATCTCGTTCTGCGGCGAGCGGCACATGCCGAGCGTGAAGAACGGACCGACGGTCTGCGAGGGCGTGCAGCCGCCGCTCATTCGAACGGCGTCTGTCGGAGGACGATGTCGAAGCGGTAGCCGAGCGCCCACTCCGGCTGCGTGAGGCGGAGGTCGAAGCTCGCGACCATCCGTTGCCGAGCAGCCTCGTCGCGCACGGAGTTGAAGATCGGGTCCTGGCCGAAGAGCGGGTCGCCGGGAAAGTACATCTGCGTCACGAGCCGGCTCGAGAACGCACGCCCGAAGAGCGAGAAGTGGATGTGGGCGGGCCGCCAGGCGTTCGGATGGTTCAGCCACGGATACGCGCCCGGCTTGATCGTGATGAACTCGTACCGGCCGTCCGAGTCCGTGAGCGTTCGGCCCGCGCCGGTGAAGTTCGGGTCGAGCGGCGTCGGATGCTGGTCGCCGTCGTGCCGATACCGCCCGCCGGCGTTCGTCTGCCAGATCTCGACGAGCGCGTTGCGCACCGGCCGGCCGTCCTCCTCGAGCACGCGGCCGGCGACGACGATGCGCTCGCCCTGCGGCTCGCCCTCGTGCTGTCGGGTGAGGTCGTTGTCGAGCTCGCCGATGTCCTCGTGCCCGTAGACGGGGCTCTCGAGGTCGCGGAAGCGGTCGGGCAGGATGACGAGCGGCCGGTCGGGCGCGCGCAGCGCCGTCGACCGGTAGTCGGGAAAGAGGAGCGGCGGGTCGTTCATCCGTCGTCGCCCTTCGTTCGCAGCGAGCGAAGCGCGCGCAGCTCGTCGTCCGTCGGCGCCACCGTCTGGCGCACGTCCTCTGCGACGCGGAGCTTCCAGCCGGTCGCCTCGACGGCCTGCGACGGCTCGATCCCGCGCGTGGACGTGCGTCAGCGTCAGCTCGCCGTCCTCCTCCGGCTCGAGGATGCCGAGGTCGGTGACGACGACGCGGACGCGGTCGCCCACGCTCGTCTTGAAGTCGAGCCGTTCGACGAACGAGCGCGGCGAGTGCCGCAGCATGACGAAGACCTCGCGGACGGAGGTCGCGATCTCGGGCGCACCTCCTCCTCCCGGCAACCGCACCTTCGGCGAGTCGTACTCCCCGATGACCGTGCTGTTGAGGTTCCCGTGCCTGTCGATCTGCGCCGCGCCGAGGAAGCCCACGTCGATGCGCTCGCCCTGGAGCCAGTACCCGAACATCTCCGGGACGGAGACGACGCTCATCGCCGTCTCGGCGAGCTCGCCGTCGCCGATCGAGAGCGGCAGCTCGGCCGGCCTCGCCCCGATCGTCCCGCTCTCGTAGATCAGGACGCAGTCCGGCGCGTGCGTCGCGCGGGCGAGGTTGGCCGCCAGGCTCGGCAGGCCGATCCCGACGAAGCAGACGTTGCCGTTCTGCAGCCGCCGTGAGGCCTCGACCGCCATCATCTCGTCGGCGGTGTAGGTCGCGGTGACGCTCACACCGCCACCTCCGCGCCGGCGAGGCTCCGGTGGTACTCGCCGATGTCGTTCGTCTCGAGAATGTGACGCTCGATCCAAGCGGCGAACCGCTCGCGGTCGCGGCTGACCTCGTCCCAGCGCACGTAGAAGGCATTGTCACGCGAGTAGTAGCCGTGCGCGTACGACGGGTGCGCGCCACCGGGTGCCAGTGCGACCGCGTCGACCGCCCACGACGGAATCAGGATCGCGCCCGGCTTCGGCTCGAGCTCGTCGACGATCTCCTCGACCGTGACGATCGAGCGGGCTGAGGCGAGGACGACCTCCTTCTGCACGCCGAGGATGCCCCACAGCTGGACGTTCCCCTCCTTGTCGGCCTGCTGAGCGTGGATGACGCCGACGTCGGGACGATGGGCCGGGACGGCGGCGAGGTCCTCGCCGGTAAAGGGGCAAACGACCCGCCGCACGGCCGTGTGCTGGGCGAGGTCGGTGTCGACGTAGCCGCGGAGGAGGCCGAAGGGAAGGTTCGACGCGCCGGCGGCGTACGCCGCCGCCATGCCCGCGTGCGAGTGCTCCTCGATCTCGAGTGTCGTCGGCCACTCGTTCTCGACTGCGTCGCGCAACCGGTGGAGCGAGCCGACGCCGGGATTGCCGCCCCACGAGAACGTCAGCTTGCGCGCGCAGCCGGCACCGATGAGCTGGTCGTAGACGACGTCCGGCGTCATCCGGATCAGCGAGAGGTCGCGCCGACCCTGGCGGATGAGCTCGTGCCCCGCGGCCTGCGGGATGAGGTGCGTGAAGCCCTCGAGCGCCACGACGTCGCCGTCGCGGACGCGCTCCGCCAGCGCCGTCCTCAGAGAAACGATCTCGGCCATCGTCCCGCGCCGAACCTCAGAAGGGGAACGGGTGGGCTCTGCTCACCGTGATCCAGCGCAGCTCGGTGAACTCCTCGATCGACGCGGCCCCGCCGAAGCGGCCCCAACCGCTGTCCTTCACGCCGCCGAACGGCATCTGCGGCTCGTCCCCGACCGGCTGGTCGTTGATGTGGACGATGCCGGCCTCGATGCGCTGCGCGAGCGCGAGCCCCTTGTCGGCGTCGTTCGTGATGATCCCCGACGCGAGCCCGTACGGCGTCGCGTTCGCACGCTCGACCGCCTCGTCGGCGCTGTCGACGACCTCGATCGCCGCCACGGGGCCGAACGTCTCGTTCTGCGCGAAGTCCGAGTCCTCCGGGACGTCGGCGAGGAGCGTTGCGCGGTAGACGGGCCCGTCGGCCTCGCCGCCCGCGAGCACCTTCGCTCCCTTGGCGACGGCCTCGTCGACCCGGCTCTTCACGAGCTCGAGCGCGCTGTCGTTGATGAGCGGCCCGATGATCGTGTCGTGCTCCTTCGGGTCGCCGGCCTTGAGGCCGTTCGTCTTCGCGGCGAGCTTCTCCACGAAGGCATCCGCGATCGGGCGCTCGACGACGATGCGCCGCGCCGACATGCAGATCTGGCCCTGGTGGAGGTATGCGCCGAACGTGGTCGCGTCGACCGCGTAGTCGAGGTCGGCGTCGGCGAGCACGATGAGCGGGTTGTAACCGCCGAGCTCCAGCACCACACGCTTCAGGTTCCGGCCAGCGGCCTCGGCCAGCTGCCGGCCGACGGCGGTCGAGCCGGTGAAGTTGATCCGCCGCACGAGCGGGTTCTCGACGAGCTCGTCCCCGATCTCGCCCGCGCCTCGCCGGGAGCGTGCGTGACGATGTTGAGGACGCCGGCGGGCAGGCCCGCCTCCTCGAAGATCTCGCCCCAGAGCAGGCCGCCGACGTACGGCGACAGCTCCGACGGCTTGAGCACGACCGTGTTCCCGAGCGCGAGCGGCGAGGAGATCGAGCGCGCCGAGAGGATCAGCGCCGCGTTCCACGGCGCAATCGCACCGACGACGCCGACGGGACGCCGCAGCGCCATCGAGAAGGCCCCGACGTCCGACGGGATGATCTGGCCGATCGGCGCGTACGCGAGCGCGGCGGCCTGGCGGAACAGCCCGGCGACGAAGCCGAGCTGGAACATGCCGAAGCCGAACGTGCAGCCGGTCTCGCGCGCGAGCCAGGAGACGACGTCGTCGCCCCTCGCCTCGAGCAGGTCGGCGGCCTTGAGGAAGATGCGCTGCCGCTCGGCCGGCGGCGTCTGCTCCCAGGCCGGGAACGCCGCGGCGGCGGCGTCGATCGCGCGACGGGCGTCCTCGCGGCCCCCGGCCGGGACGCGGGCGACGGTGTCGCCGGTGAACGGGTCGAGGTCGTCGAAGGTGTCGCCTCCGGCGGCTGCCCCCCACTCGCCTCCGATGAGCTGCGTGCAGTCGCGCACGGCAGTGTCGGTGCCCGCTTCGGTGCTCATTGCTGCCTCCTTCCACGAGACGTCATGGCGTTGCTCCCTCGCCCGCGGCGCGCCGTCGTGCGGCGCCCGAGTCTAGGCCACGTAGCCGATAGCCCACGGGGAAGAGCTGGATCCCGAACCGCTCCTCCACCCGTCCCCACACACCGCGGGGCAGGAGGAGCGCGAAGGCGACGGCGGCGGCGCCCAGACCGACGAGGTACCAGACGCCGTAGTCGCCGAACCGGTCCTGGATGACGAAGAAGAGAATGGCGCCGAGCAGCGGGCCCTCGAACGTGCCGAGCCCGCCGACGAGTGCCATGAACACCATGTACGCGGTCCACTCGACTCCGAAGTACGCCTTTGGCTGGAACGTGATCGAGGTCGCGAGCCAGAGCGTCCCCGCCATGGCGCAGCCGACGGCGGCGAGGACGAAGATCACGCCCTTCCCGGGGAGAACGCGCACTCCGACCGACGCCGCCGCCTCCTCGTCGTCGCGGATCGCCTGCAGAGACGCGCCGGTGCGGCTGCGGAGCAGCCCGAACAGAATCGCGAGGAGGACGACCGCGGAGCCGAGGGCCATCCAGTAGTTGTACGCGCGCTGGTCATCGGCGCTGTAGCGGTTCAGCGCGAGCAGCGACGTGCCGGTCAACCCGCCGACGGACTTGTCGAGGATCACGAGCCCGAAGCAGACCTCCGCGACGACCCACATGCCGATCGCGAACTCCCCGCCGCGGACGCGCAGCATGAAGAAGGCGATGGGGATCGAGACCGCGCCCGCGAGGAGCGCACCGAGCACGAGCGCGAGGTACGGACCGACGCCGTGCTGCGTCAGCCGGATCGCCGCGTACGCACCAAGCCCGAAGAACGCCTGCTGGCCGACCGACACGAGACCCGCGTAGCCTGCGAGCGCGTTCCACATCGCAGCGAGAATGAGGTAGACGAAGAGCGTCGTGAGCTTGTCGGTCGCGTTCGCAGAGAGGACGGCCGGGACGAACGCGAGCGCCGCAACGAGGACTGCGACGCACGCGATGGAGATCCGCGAGACGCGGCTCCAGCGGCGGACGGAGATCCCGGCGCGGTCGCTCATGCGTGCCCCAGGATCGCGCGGATCCCACCGCGTCCGCGGATGCTCGTCTCGAGCACGCGGAGCGCGAGGACGGTCAGGAACGCGATGTGGCCGGCGAGCAGGAACCACTGCGGGTTCAGCTGCGCGCCGACGTTCTGCGCGACGCCGAGGACGATGCCTCCGGTGAGCGTTCCCCAGAGCGAGCCGATGCCGCCGATGACGACGGCCTCGAACGCGAAGATGAGCTGCTGTGAGCCCGAGTACGGGTTGAACGACGACCGCATCCCGAGGAAGGCGCCGGCAAGAGCGGCGGTCGCAACCGCGATCGCCGCAGCGAGGGCGTACACCCGCCGGGAGTTGACACCCGACGAGCTCGGCGGTGTCCGGGTCCTCGGCGGTGGCGCGGAGCGCGCGACCGAGCGGGAGCGCGGGCGAGGAAGAGCTGCAGGCCGCCGAGGAGCAGGATCGCCACGACGAGGATGAGCACGTAGAGCTTGGCGACGATGACCTCGTTCGTGATCGTCCAGCTGTCGTAGCCGAGCTTGCCGATGTACGGGAAGAGCGAGCGCTCGTCGGCGCCGAACTTCTCGAAGAGCAGGTTCTCGATCACGATCAGCAGGCCGAACGTCGCGAGCAGCGGCGTGAGCTCGCCGCCGCGCAGCGCGCGCTCGAGGATCGTGCGCTGCAGCGCCCAGCCCACGACCGCCATCGCCGGGAGCACGATCGCGATCGCCGCCCAGGGCGACAGCCCGTGCTTGCAGAGCACGAACACGAGGAACGCTCCGAGGACGGCGAGGTCTCCGTGGGCGAGGTTGATGATCCGCATCACGCCGAACATGAGCGAGAGGCCCGCGGCCAGGACCGCGTAGTAGCCGCCGAGGAGGATTCCCTGCACGATCTGGTTGACCCAGATCACGTGGTTACCGCCGTCTGCTCGCCCGGCCGCCGCAGCCCGAAGTACGCCTGCACGACCTGCTCGCGCGACATCTCCGCCGCAGGGCCTTCGAGCACCACCTGCCCCTCGAGCAGGCAGACGACGCGCGTCGCGACCCTCAGCGCGCGCGTGAGGTCCTGCTCGACGAGGACGACCGTCGCGCCGGTCTCGATCAGCCGGCCCAGCGAGCGGTAGACCTCGTCCACGACGACGGGCGCCAGTCCGAGCGAGACCTCGTCCAGGAGCAGCAGCCGCGGGTTGGTCATGAGCGCGCGGCCGATGGCGGTCGCCTGCTGCTCACCTCCGGAGAGGTTCCCCGCACGCGACCTGCGCCGCGGCTCGAGCAGCGGGAACGCTTCGAGCACCGCGTCGAGGTCCCAGCGCCCGGGCCGCGCACGGCGCCGTGCGAGGAGGAGGTTCTCCTCCAACGTCAGGCCCGTGAAGAGGCGTCGTCCCTCCGGGACGAGCGCGATCCCCTCGCGCACGCGCCGGTGCGCCGGCATCGACGTGATGTCGGCGCCGTCGAAGACGATGCGTCCGGACGTCGGCCTGTGGGCGCCGGCGATCGTCCGCAGCAACGTCGTCTTCCCCGCCCCGTTCGCGCCGACGACCGCGAGCGTCTCACCCTCGGCGATGTCGATCGACACGTCCCGGACCGCCCGCAGGAACCCGTGCCGCACGTCGAGGCTCTCGACCGAGAGGAGCGTCACGGCGCGGCGCTCCCGAGGTACGCGTCGACCACCGCCGCGTCCGCCATCACCGACTCCGGGTCGCCGTCGGCGATCACGCGGCCCGCGTCCATGCAGACGAGCCGGTCGACGACCTGTACGAGGACATGCACGACGTGCTCGATCCAGACGATCGCAAGGCCGCTGTGGTTGAGGTCGCGAATCGTCTCGACGAGGAGCTCCGCCTCGCTGTCCGTGAGGCCGCCGCCGATCTCGTCGAGGAGCAGCACCTCCGGCTCCGTTGCGAGTGCGCGCGCAAGCTCGAGCCGCTTGCGGTCGAGGAGCCCCAGCGTCTCGGCCCGCCGGTTGGCGAGCTCGAGCATGCCGCAGGCCTCGAGGGCGTCGAGGCAGCGGTCGTAGGCTGCAGCTCGCCTGAGTCGGCCGCCCGCCGCCGCCGCGACGAAGACGTTCTCGAAGACCGTCATGCCGCCGAACGGCCGCGGGACCTGGTGCGCCCTCGCGATCCCGAGGCGGCAGCGCTGCGCGGCCCTCCGGGTCGTCACGTCCGCCTCGCGGAAGCGGATCGAGCCGGCGTTCGGCTGGAGGTGCCCGGCGAGGACGTTCAGCAGCGTCGTCTTCCCGGCGCCGTTCGGGCCGACGATGCCGACGGCCTCCGCCACACCCAGCGTGAAGTCGACGTCCTGCAGGACGACGAGCGCACCGAAACGCTTGTGGATCCCTGTGGCGGTGAGGATCGCTGTGCCTACGGCCGAGGCCACGGGCCGCCCGGCTCAGCCGATGTACGGCTTCAGCTTCGCGCCGATCGGCACCTTCCTGTCGTTGACGTGCTCGACGATCACGCACTGCAACTTGTACTTGCTGCCCGACGGCGCCTTCAACCACTGGCACGCGAGCAGCGGCGTCGTGACGACGTTCGGGACGCGGCGGCCGGCGGGATCCTTCGGGTTCTTCCGCCAGTCGAGGTGGCCGACCGTCGTGTTCACCCTCAGCGTCGAGAGCGCCTTCGCGATCGCAGCCTTGCTCTTCGGGTTCCTGCTCGCCTTCAGGGCGGCGATCCCCACGTCCAGAAGAGAGACCGTCGCGCCCAGTTGCTGGTTCCACTGCCGGCGCGTGGCCTTCTCGTAGGCGGCAGCGAGCTGCCTCGAGGAGAGATCCAGGAGCGGCGACCGGTACGGGAAGGATGGGTGCCAGTACACGTTGCTCGCGAGCCGGTACCCGAGCGTGCCGCTGGCGGCGACCTGCGAGGGAAACAGTCCGGTCTTCGCGATCTGCGCGATCTTCACGATGCGCGTGTAGCCCTGCTGCGCGGCCTGCTGCCAGAACGTCGTGAAGTCCGGCGGGATCGGGAACGTGTTGAAGATCTCGCAGTTCTCCTGCTTGAACTTCGCGATCTGCGCCGAGTAGTTGGTCGTTCCGTCCTCGTAGGCGCCCGGATCGACGACCGTGAAGCCTGCACTCTTCAGCATCGGGCCGAGGATGGCGCGAATCGCATTCCCGTCGGCGTCGTTCGGCCACATGACGCCGACCTTGCGGTTCGTCTTGACCGGCCCGTTCTTCCAGTTGTTGATGAACTCCTTGCCGAACTCGGCGACGCCGAAGCTGAAGTGGTAGCCCCACTTGAACGGCGACGGCTTGCCGGGCGTCGCGCCGCGGCCGAGGTACCACGCCTCCCACGGCTCGATCGTCGAGACGTGCGGGACGCCGGCCTGCTCGCACGCGTCGGCCACCGGGTTGTTCGTCTCCGGCGTCGACGTCGAGAGCACGAGGTCGACCTTGTCCTGGTTGATGAGCTCCTTCGCGAGCTGCCCCGCGCGCGCAGGGCTCGACTGGTTGTCCTTGTCGATGATCTTGACGGCGTAGTGCTTCCCGCGAATGATCAGGCCCTTCGAAAGCTTCTGCCTGGCCAGACGCAGCGCGAATGGATCCGGCTCGCCGAAGCTCCCCAGCGGGCCACTCCGCGGGCTGATGAACCCGATCTTGATCGTGCTCGCCTCGGGGGCGGTTTCCTCGGTCACGCTCGCGAGCGCCGCGTCTGCGCCCAGCGGCGCGAGCAGGAGACCCCCGACTCCGATGCCCGTCCGCTTGACGAAATCGCGTCGTGAGTGCGCGGTCCCGAGGTCCTTGGTCAGGTCAGACATCGCTCCTCCTCGCCTGAGAACGCCAGGGCGCGACAGTAAACCGCGGGTGTTTGATTTTCAAGACGATGTCCTAGTATTCGGAACGGTGGGCGAGCGCACTCTTCAGAGTGGTCACTCCCAATCGCTCGAGCGCGGGCTCGCGATCCTGTCGGCCTTCAAGTCGGACCGCCCGCTGCTCGGAGTGAGCGAGCTGGGGCGGGAGGTCGGCCTCAGCCGCAGCACGACGCACCGTTACGTGGCGACGCTTGCGACGCTCGGCTACCTCCAGCAGGACCCTTCGACGAAGCGGTACCAGCTCGGCCCTCGCGTCCTCGACCTCGGCTTCTCCGCCATCCACTCGATGGAGCTGCGCGAGATCTCCGCGCCGCACCTTCAGCAGCTCAGCGACAGCACAGGCTTCACGGTGAACATGGCGATCCTCGACGGGGCGGACATCGTGTACATCGAGCGCTGCCGCAGCGCACGCACGGGTCAGCGCGAGATCGACCTGAATCTCCACGTCGGATCGCGCCTCCCGGCGTACTGCACGTCGATGGGGAAGATCCTGCTCGCGTACCTCCCCGCGGAGGAACGCGAGGCGCTGCTCGACCGCATCGAGCTCCGGCAGCGCGGCCCGAACACGCTCACCGCCCGCCGCGCGCTCCGCGCCGAGCTCGAGCGCGTGCGCGAGGCCGGTCTCGCCATCAACAACGAGGAGCTCGCGTACGGCCTCCGCTCGATCGCGGCGCCGGTGCTGTCGCAGTCGGGAGCGATCGCGGCGGCGATCAACCTCGCCGTGCACAGCTCGATGGTCTCGATGGAGGAGCTCGTCGAACGACTCAGCGGCCCGCTGCGGCGGACCGCGAACGACATCTCCGCGCGCATCGGTCACCGCACCCCGGACACGGCTTAGGCTTCCGCCGATGCGGACGAGACCGCCGTTCCGCGCCGACCACGTCGGCAGCCTCCTCCGGCCGCCCGAGCTGCTGCAGGCGCGCGCGGACTTCGCGGCGGGACGATCGACGCCGACGCGCTGCGCGCGGTCGAGGACGACGCGATCCGCGCGTCGTCGCGCAAGCAGGAGGAGATCGGCCTGCAGTCCGCGACCGACGGCGAGTTCCGCCGCGAGTCGTGGCACATGGACTTCATCTACCAGCTCGACGGGATCACGAAGGAGCCGGGCGAGATCGCGGTCACGCTTCCACAACGAGAAAGGCGAGATCGAGTTCACGCCGGCCGCGCTCCACGTCGACGGGAAGCTCGGCGTCTCGCGGACGATCTTCGGCGACGACTTCGGCTTCCTGCAGCGAGACGGTCAACGAGAACCGTCCCAAGCTGACGATCCCGTCACCGAGCATGGTCCACTACCGCGGCGGCAAGGCGGCGATCGACCCGAGCGTCTACGCCGACCTCGATGCCTTCTGGGCCGACCTCGTCGCCGCGTACCGCGAGCAGGTCCGCCGGCTCGGCGAGCTCGGCTGCACGTACCTCCAGTTCGACGACACGAGCCTCGCGTACATGAACGACCCGCACCAGCGCGAGTACATCGCCTCGATCGGCGGCGACGCCGAGCGCCAGCACGTGGAGTACATCCGCCACATCAACGAGGCGCTCGCCGAGCGTCCCGAGGGGATGAGCGTCACGACGCACGTGTGCCGCGGCAACTTCCGCTCCGCGTGGGCGGCGGAGGGCAGCTACGACTTCGTCGCCGAGGCGCTGCTCAACGAGCTCGAGGTCGACGGCTTCTTCATGGAGTGGGACGACGAGCGCTCGGGCGGCTTCGAGCCGCTCCGCTTCCTCCCGAAGGGCGACAAGCAGGTCGTGCTCGGCCTCGTGACGACGAAGCGCGGAGAGCTCGAGTCGAAGGACGACCTGAAGCGGCGCATCGAGGAGGCCTCGAAGTACGCGCCGCTCGAGCAGCTCTGCCTGTCGCCGCAGTGCGGCTTCTCGTCGACGGTCGAGGGCAACGAGCTCACGACGCGAGGAGCAGTGGGCGAAGCTGCGGCTGATCGTCGAGGTCGCGCAGGACGTGTGGGGCTGAGCGGCCGACCGTGACTCGGACCGTCCGCGACGCCACGTTCGACGTCTTCCGCCGGCGCGGCCTCACGACGATGTTCTCGAACCCGGGCTCGACCGAGGTCCCGTTCCTCGCCGGGCTGCCGGACGACCTCGAGTTCGTGCTCGCGCTCCACGAAGGCTCGGTCGTCGGGCTCGCGACCGGCTACGCGATCGGCGACGGACGAGCCGGCGCTCGTCGTCCTCCACACGACCGCCGGGCTCGGCAACGCGGTCGGCGCGCTCGCGACGGCGCGGGTGAACCGCGCACCGCTCGTCGTGCTCGTCGGGCAGCAGGACCGCCGCCATCTCGTCTTCGAGCCGTTCCTCACCGGCAAGCTCGAACGGCTCGCCGGCGACTACCCGGTGTGGGTCGACCAGCCGGTCCGCGCGCAGGACGTTCCCGGCGCGATCGACGCGCGCGTGCCACGAGGCCGTCGACAGGCCGCGGGCCCGGCGCTCGTGATCGTGCCGATGGACGACTGGTCCGCGCTCGTCGACGAGGACCGCGAGGACGGCGCGCCCGGCCGCGTGCTGCGGCCGGCCGCCGCCGACGACGCGGCCGTGTCGACGAGCTCGCGGCATCTCCTCGGCGAGGCGAGGTCGCCGGCGCTCGTCGTCGGCGCGGGCGCGGACGACGCGGAGACGTGGGCGGCGCTCGTCGAGCTGGCCGGAGCGCCTCGTCGCGCCGGTGTTCCAGGAGTCGTTCGGCGCACGCGCCGGCTTCCCGCAGGACCACGCCGCTGTTCGCCGGCTTCCTCCCCGCCGACCGGCCGCGGCTGCGCGAGAAGCTCGCGCCGTACGACGTGGTCCTCGTCGTCGGCGCGCCCGTCTTCCGCCAGTCGCCGTACACGCCGGGACGCTTCACCGAGCCGGGCACGCGGATCGCCGTCGTCAGCGACGACGCGGACGAGGTGCACCGCAGCCCGGCCGAGCTCGCCGTGCTCGGCTCGCCTGCCGCCGTCTGCCGCGAGCTCGCGCGACGCCTGCCGCAGCGAGACGCAGCGGCGCCGGAACCGTTCAGGTCACCGCCCGCCGCCGGCTCCGCCGGCGGACGGCGAGCCGCTGCGCGCCGGCCACGTCCTCGCCGCGCTCGCGGAGCGGCTGCCGCCGCGACGCCGTCGTCGTCGAGGAGGCGCCCGTCGACCGGCCCGAGCTGCACGACCGGCTGCTCGCGCGCCGGCCGCTCGGCTTCCTCAGCGCCGCGATGGGCGGGCTCGGCTTCGCGCTCGCGGGCGCGACCGGCGTGCGCATGGCGCTGCCCGAGCGACCGGTCGTCGCGGTCGTCGGCGACGGCTCGTCGCTCTACGGGATCCAGGCGCTCTGGAGCGCGGCGCACTACCGCGTCGGCGTCCTCTTCGTGATCCTCTCGAACGGCGGCTACGCGATCATGGACCGCCTCGCCGAGCGCCAGGGAGGCGACGCACCGTGGCCGGGGTTCGGAGAGGTCGAGGTCGCGGCGGTCGCGCGCGCCTTCGGCTGCGACGGCGCGGCGCGATCGAGACGCACGACGAGCTCGACGGCCGCGCTCGACGACGTCGTCCCGACGCTCGCGCTCGCGCGACGCGCCGCTCCTGCTCGACGTCGTCATCGCACCGACAGAGACATTCGCTCCCTGAACGACGAGAGGGCGCCGCGGCGCCCTCTCGCTCTGGGGTCGGGGAGTGGACCTAGACGACGCGGAAGGTGTGCTTCGCGCCGGTGCCGCTGTACGTGTAGCGGCCCGTCTGCAGCGACAGCGTCCAGGTGCTCCGGCCGATGCCCTTCAGCGGCGTGCTCTTGTTCACGCCGGGGCCGCGCAGGCGGAAGCTCGCGGTCTTCGAGCGGTCGCTCACGACGAACGTGTACTCGCCCTCGGGCAGCGTCTTCACGGTCTTCCCGTCGACGAGCAGCCTGGCGCGTTCGCGCGACGGTCAGCGTTCCCTGCAGCGTCTTGCCGCCGGTGATGGTCCTCGGGACGAGCTGCGCGAAGTTCGGCAGCTTGGAGATGACGCCGAACTCCTTCGCGTACGGCGCGAGCTGCCGCAGCTTCGCCCGGTCGATGACCGTGCTCCAGATCGGCAGGCGCACGTTCCGCGGTGCCGGCGGGCAGCAGCGCGCGGATCTCGTCCGGGTGCGCCTGCGCGTACGCGAGCGACTTGTTGATTGCCGTACGGAACTTCTTCGCGAGCGCCGGGTTCTGCGCGGGCCCAGTCGCTCAGCGACGCGTAGCCGCCGATCGGCCAGAACTTGCCGAGGACGGGGCCGGGCGCCATCACGATTCGCGCCGCCGTCGAGGTTCAACGCCTGCGAGAGGAACGGCTCAGGCACCCAGATCGCGTCGACCTGGCCGTTGCGCAGCGGCGGCTCGCATCGTCGGGAACGTGAGCGCGAAGCAGCCGATCGAGTTCGGGTTGACGCCGACCTTCTGCAGCGCGGCCTTGATCATCACCTCGCCGACGCCCTTGAGCGCGTTGACCGCGATCGTCTTCCCCGCCAGGTCCGCGGGCGTTCGGATCGAGCTGTCGCCCTTGACGAGGATGTTCTGCCAGTTGTCGGCGACCGACGTTCCTTCGACCTCGCTCGGCGCGACGGCGCTGACCGCGATGCCCGGACGTGCTCGCGATCATCATCGGCACGTACCCGAGGTAGCCGATCTCGCCGTTGTGGTTGGCGAGCGCGAGCACGACGTCGTTGCCGCTCTGAAGCGTGCGCTTCGTGATCTCGATCCCCTGCTGCGCGAAGAAGCCCTTCTTGATCCCGAGATCCAGGGGTAGTGCGTTCGCGATCGGGAGCGTGTCGACCGTGATGCCCACGAGCGTCTTGTCGCCGGCACCCGTGGCGGTTCCGCCTGCCAGCGTGAGTGCCGCCAGCACGCCGGCTACCGCGATCCCGAGCAACCGGGTCCGCGGACGAATTCGAGTTCGCATCATGTGTCCCCTCGTCCTTTCGTCGCCTCGAGCCGCGGGCGTCCGCCGCGGGACCATCTCGTGCACGCGGCGATTATGTCACGCGCTGTCCGAACGTCTAGATCGGCGTTCCAGTAGCTGGAACAGCAGTCGGCGCGTCATCGGCGGCGGTGTCCTCTACCCGCTCGCGCTTGATCAGCCGGTACACGTGCGCACGAAGGTGCGCGAATTCCGGCAGCTCCTTCGTCGCGATCTGGTCGCTCGGCCTCGGGAGGTCGACGGGGACGATCTCCTTCACCTCGGTCGGAGACTGCGTCAGCACGACGACGCGGTCCGGCAGGTAGACGGACTCGTCGATGTCGTGCGTGACGAAGAGGATCGTGATGTCGTACTCCTCGCGTACGCGCAGGATGAGGTCCTCGAGATCGCCGCGCGTCTGCGCGTCCACCGAGGCGAACGGCTCGTCCATGAGCAGCGATCGTCGGCTGGTAGGCGAGCGCGCGTGCGATCGCGACGCGCTGCTGCATGCCGCCGGACAGCTGCCACGGGTAGTGGTCGATGAAGCGCGTGAGCCCGACCGATTCGAGCGACTCCTCGACGAGCCTGGTCCGCTCCTCCTCGTCAGCTTCTTGTGGCGGAGCGGCAGCAGGACGTTGTTGCGCACGGACGCCCACGGCATGAGCGAGCGGCCGTACTCCTGGAACACGAGCGCCATCTCCTCGGGCGGCGCCGGACACGGGCTTCCCGCGCAGCAGGACGTCGCCGTGCGTCGGCGCGAGCAGGCCGGCGATGCACTTCAGGAGCGTCGTCTTGCCGCAGCCGGAGGGCCCGACGACGCAGACGAACTCCCTTTCGGCGACAGAGAACGACACGTCGGCGATCGCCCGTGCGTCGCCTTCTCCCCCGTGCCGTACGTCTTACCGAGATGCGCGATCTCGAGCATCTACCCCGTGACCGCCGCGCGCCAGCCGCGGTGCCACGCGAGGATGCGCCGCTCGGCGAGGAGGAAGATGACGTTCAGCACGTACCCGAGCAGGCCGATCAGAACGATCGCGGCCCACATCGGCGCGAGCTGGAACGTGTTCTTCGAGATGAGCAGGACGTAGCCGACGCCACTCGTGCTCGAGAAGTACTCCGCGAGCACCATCGTGATCACCGCGAGCGAGAGGCTCGTTCGCATCCCGGCGGCGATCTGCGGGCTGGCGGCAGGAAGCACGATGCGGCGGATCCGCTCGTACGGGCTCGAGACCGTAGGACCGTGCCGTATCGACGAGCGTCGGATCGATCCCGCGCACGCCGTCGATCGTGTTGAGCAGCACCGGGAACATGCAGAAGAACGCGATGAACGCGATCTTCTGCGTGTTGCCGATCGAGTGGAGCAGGAGGATCGAGATCGGCAGGAGGGCCGGCGGCGGGATCGCGCGCCAGTACTCGATGTGCGGCATCGCCCAGAGGCGCGCCTAGCCGCGAGAGGCCGATCGGGATGCCGAGGGCGATCCCGACGACGACGCCGATCGTGAAGCCGAGGCCGATGCGCTCGAGGCTCGGGACGACGTTCGTCGCCGAACTGCGAGAAGAGCCACATCTCCTGGAACTTGACGAGGATCGTCGACAGGCGCGGAAACTTCGGCGAGTCGGCGTGCACCGTCCAGGCCTGCCACGCGGCGAGCAGCGCGAGCGGGACCGCGATCTCGGCGGCGATCTTCAGGGTGTTGTAGGTGCGGCGGCTCACTGGTTTGCCAGCCGCTGTGACGGATGCCAGCGCAGCACGCTCCGCTCCGCCGCCGACGAGACCAGGTGGATGAGCGACGCCGAGGAACCCGGTCGCGAGCGCATAGGCGTAGAGCTGCGTGTCGAGCCCGTAGGCCTGCGCGAAGTTGACCTCTTGCCCGAGGCCGGGAATCCCCATGAAGAGCTCGGCCGTGAACGCGAGGATCAGCGCAACGGTCGACGCGATGCGTATGCCCGTCGCGATGTACGGCACGGCGCTCGGCAGCCTGATGCGGTAGAGCCGCTCGAACCGGCCGACGCCGAACGAGCGCGCAGTGTCGATCGCGATCGGGTCGACGTCGCGGACGCCGTACATCGTCTGGATCAGCAGCGGCCAGAACGCGCCGAACGCCGCGAGGAACACCTCGCTTCGGATGTTCGTCCCGAGCGTGAGGAAGAGCAGCGGGATGAGCGCGGCCGACGGGATCGGGCGCAGGAACTCGACCGGGACGCGGAACGCGCTGCGCGGCGAAATCGCTCGAGCCGAGGAAGATCCCGATCGGGATCGCAAGCACCGCGGCAACGAGGAGGCCGAGAGCCCAGCCGCGAACCGTCTGCCCGAACGCGACCCAGAAGGCGCTCCCCTGCATCAGCGACCAGAGCTCCTGGAAGCTCGTGCTCATCGCGGGCAGATCCTTCTCCGAGATGATCCCCGTCCTCGAGAGGAGCTCCCAGATCACGAGCGCCGTCGCGATCGAGAGGACGAAGATGACGACGCTCGCGAGCTTCCCGTCCCTCGAGCCGGAGCGCGTCTCCACTCCCTCGTGCGTCGCGACAACGGCCACGCTCTCGCCGCGGGTCGCCATGGCCCGATGTATATCGCATGCGTTCGAGCGCCAAGAACGACCGTTCCACCAGGTGGACAGGTCTGGCGGCGGAGCTACAGTCGGGCGCGACTCTCCACGACGTGGGATGACGTTCTCGCCCTCGAGCCCGAGCTCGTCGTGGTCGCGCCGTGCGGCTTCGACGCCGAAGACGGGTGCGCGCGAGCGGGCGAGCTCGAGCTGCCGTGCCCGGCGGTCGCAGTGGACGCCGACAGCTACTACTCGCGGCCGGCGCCGAGGCTCGCGGACGGGGTGCAGCAACTCGGCCATCTCCTCCACCCCGAAGCCGTGCCGGACCCGGGATTGCCGGCGTACCCGCTCAGGCCCAGCCGACCACTGCCCAGCGACGGCCCGCAAAGCGAACGCCCAGCATTACGAGCCGCGCGGCAATGAGCGCGTCCAGCGCGATCCACACGCCGACGATGCCCCAGTCCTGCGCGAGCGCCTCGGAGGCGAGCACGATGAAGATCGCGCTCGCAGCGACCATCGACCACATCAGGAAGCGCGTGTCACCTGCACCGATGAGGATCCCGTCGAGCGCGAACACCGCGCCCGCGAGCGGCTGCATCAGCGCGAAATAGGGCCAGAGCTCCGCCGCCTCGTGCAGGACGAGCGGGTCGCTGGTGAACGCCCGCGGGATCGCGTGGTCGAGCGGCAGGAGCACGACCGCGAAGATCGCTCCGACGAGCGCGGACCACCCGATCATGCGCACCGCCGACGCGTAGGCGCCGTCCGCGTCGCCCGCACCGAGCATCCTCCCCACGATCACCTGGCCTGCGATGGCGATCGAGTCGAGCACGAGCGCGAGGAAGAAGTAGAGCTGGCCCGCGATCTGGTGGGCGGCCAGCTGCGCGTCGCCCATGCGCGCACACACCGAAGCGGCCACGAGGAACGACGCGGTGAGCGCAGCCGTGCGCACGAAGATCTGACTGCCGATGCGGAGGAGCGGTCGCATCGCGGCGAGGCTCGGCCGCTTCGTGTCGGCATGCGGGCGGAGAAGCTCCACGACGAACGCGATCCCCATGGCGGCCTGCGCGACGGCTGTCCCGGCCGCGGACCCTTCGACGCCCCAGTGGAAGACGTAGACGAAGACGACCTCGAGGACGATGTTGGCCGCGTTGGCGAGGACGACGATCTCGAGCGGGCGGCGCATGCTCGCGACCCCGCGCAGGTACCCCTGGCCGGCGAGCGCGACGATCGCTGCGGGGAGACCGATCGACGCGATACGCAGGTAGGTGATCGCGTAGTCCCCTGACTGCCCTTCGGCGCCGAGCCCTCGGAGGACCGGTCCCGCGAGTGCCTCCGCCGCGACGAACAGGCCGGCGCCGATGAGGAGCGAGAGCCAGAGGGCCTGTGCCGCGAGCCTCCCGACCTGGTCCTCGCGCGACGCGCCAGACGCACGGGCGACGACCGCCGTCGTCGCGTACGTGAGGAAGTTGAACGTCGCGAAGGCTCCTGTGAGGACTGCACTCGCGAGACCGAGCGCGGCGAGCTGAGGCCGGCCGAGGTGGCCGACGATCGCCGTGTCGACGAGGACGTACAACGGCTCGGCCGCGAGCGCTCCGAGCGCAGGCAGCGCGAGCCGGAAGATCTCGCGGTCGTGGCTGGAACGGAGGCGCACGCGGCGCCACGATACTCAGCGCCGCAGCCCGCTCAGACGAGGGGTCAATTCGGGTCGTTCAGGCCGTGATGTGGTCGCGGCGCGCGACGGCGACCGCTTCGAGGCGCGAGCGCACGCCGAGCGCGCGGAGCAGGTGGCGCACGTGGTTGCGAACCGTCTCGGTGCTGAGGTGCAGCTCGGCCGCGATCTGATCCGTCGACTTGCCGTGCTCGAGCATCCGGAGCACCTCGGCCTGCCGCGGCGTGAGATGCGGCCGTGGAGGCGGAGGCTCCTCGATGCTCACGTGCGGGACCTGTCCGAACACGCCGACGACGCGGTGGCCCTCGACCAGCGGCACCGAGCTCACCTCGACCAACACCCGCTCGCCGTCCGTGCCGACGAGCACGACGTCGGAGTCCGTGACGAGCGCGGTGCCGGCGACCTTCTGCGCGAAGACCTCGCGCGCCCTGCGCGTCTCCTCTGGAGCGACCATCGACGTGAACTGACGCCCACGACAATCCCCCACGATCCGGATCGCGGCCTGGTTGACCCAGCGGATGATCCCCGAGGAGTCGATGATGTAGCTCGGAACCTTGACGTTCTCGAGCGCGGCCTGAAGATCACCGCCGATGGCGGGAGACGTCACGACACTATGGTCGCGCGTCGACGAGGCCGAGCGCAAGCACGATTTCCTCGCGGAGCTGCCGGAGCCGTTCCAGGCTTCCGGTCTTCCTCCGGTTCTCCGGACGCTCCAGATGCGCGATCGCATCGTCGAGCGCCTCGAGCTTGTGCAAGAGCCTCGCGCGCGCCAGCCCGCTCTCGGGGGTGAGACCCTCGTGGGAAGGACGCGCCATTCCTCCACATTGGCGCTCGAGGCCGTGTCGGCGCTTGACACGAGGAGGTCAATTTCGCCTCAGCGTCCGAAGACCCGCGCGGGAAAGCGAGGCCCCGTCCTCACGACGCGCCGCCGCCACTGGCCGGCCTCCTCGAGCACGCCGACGATGTCGTCGTGCTCCTCCTCGTCGAGCACCTCGACCGGCACGCCGTAGTCGGCGAGGCCTTCTGCAATCGCGAGGGCGGGGACGGCCGGCCCGTTCGCGCGGCGCGGCGGGACATAGAGATGCTCGGGATACGCGTGGGCCGCGCGGAAGCCGAACTCCCCTTCCACGACCGAGCCCCAGAGCGAGACGCGTCCGATGACGCGGTGGACGACGACGGGGGCCAGCACGTCGTCGTAGGTGCTGAGGTATCCGGCCGCCATCCCGATCTCCTTCGCGGCGTAGATCCCACAGTCGCAGTGGACCTGAGGCGTCTCGTGCGGGGCACGGCGCCGGATGCGCGACATGAGCGAACGTCCTTCGCAGGTCGCCGTCAGCTCCTCGCACGGGTACCAGAACGTCTGGAACGCGACGCTCCGAAGCCTCAGCGACCCGCGCCCGCGGACGACGAGCCAGACGCGCCAGCCGAGGACGGGCGTGAAGTAATCGGGCGCGCGCTCCGCGATCAGGCCGGGACCTCCTCGGGGCGGGACGGCTCCTCGTCGCCTTCCTCGACCGGATCGTCAGGCACCTCGCGCGGAACGGGATCCTCGAGGGGCTCGATCGTGTACGTCCTGCGTGGGTTTCCGATCTCCATTGCGCTCCTATGCGGCCGTCAGCTTCTCCGCGTCCTCGAGCGTCAGGCGCCTCGTCCACGCTCCGCGCCGCTGCGCGGCCTGCTCGACCCGTTCCGCGATCTCGGTCGTCACGAGCGCCACAGCCGCGGCGTGGCCGGGCTTCAGCTGCTCGGAGACCGCCTGCTCGAACTCGTTCGTGATGCCGACGTCGTGGCGACGGGCGGCGAACACGCCGAGCCCGGCGCCGACCGCCGCTCCGGCCAGCGGGAACGCGAGCACGACACCCGCGATCAGACCGGTCGCCGCGCCGTACCAGCCTCCCTCCGTCGCAGTCAGGTCCTTCGTCTCGCGGATGTGAACCGCGCCGTCGTCCCTTCGCACGACGAGGCAGGCGTCGAGCATGCCGGAACGCCGCTGCGCTGCAACCTCGGCGGCGGCGGTGACGGCGTTCCAGGCGTCCCCCTCCTCGTCGAACACTGCGACGACGAGCTCCTCTCCCATCGCCCGACACGGCATCAGCCGTTTGGGTGACGGTCCGTCATCCCTGGCGGGTGATCTGGGCTAGGGCGCCTTCGCGGGCTCCCCCGGCCCGAGCTCCCTGACGGCTTGACGGCGCCAGACCTCTAGGCCGGCGAAGAAGAGGACGCCGAGGACGATGTCGCCGAGGAGCCGCCTGGAGCTGCCCGCCGGGCCCCAGGCGAGAAACGCGAGGACCACGATCGCGGCAGCCGTGTAGAAGAGCAAGACGTGGTCTCTGACAGTGGGCGCGGCGGCGCGCCTGAGCCTGACCGCCAGGCGGGCCGGCCCCGCCAGGACGGTGGCGATGATGGTGACGATGCCGTAGGCGACGAGGGCCCACGCGATGTCGCGGAGAAGCTCCGTCTCGATGAACCAGGAAGCGTGGACGGCCGGCCTGTTGGCATCGACCGTGACCACCGAGTCGACGATGTAGTTGCCGATGAGGCGCTGGACGACGAGCAGGATCAGCCCGACGACGAACAGGCCGATCCCAACGCCTCGAAGCACGGTGCGGCGTCTCCCGTGTGCGAGGTAGACGGCCAGGGCATAGAAGGCGAGCACGACGATCAGGAGGAAGATGCTCAGAGCCTTCACGACACGGACGGTCTTCTGCGCGGCATCGAGCTGGTCCGAGCGCAGAAGCACGATCTGCCCCGTGGTCTCCGAGGCACCCTGCTTCAGTCGGGCGCCCGAGAGGCCGAGCCGGTCGACGACTGCGCCGATCATCGGACGGAGGTCGAGAACGACGTCGCCGTTCGACGTTGACACCGGGCCGGCGTCCTTGCCCTCGAGCACGTTCACGATCGCCGCGTGCGCCCTTCTGTTGATGTCCTCCCACAGCTTCTGCGCGCGCGGGGTTGCGAGGAACGTCTCGAGGACCCGCGGAATGGCCGCCTGCACACCCGCCGCTGCGACGGGCGCGAACGACCGCGTTTGAGGCGGCAGGCGCTGCTCGAGCTCAGCCTTGAAGTCGATCCGTTGGTTCAGGAGGTCCGCGATCTGAGTCGAAACCGCCGAGCGCACGTCGTCGTCCGCCAGGATTTCGCCCGCGGCGCTCGTCCACGCGTCCGTGTCCAGCAGTTGACGCTTCGTCCAGACCGTCAGCGAGGAGACGAGTAGGAGGATCGTCGCCACCACGACGAGCCCCCAGACGAGCCAGGACCGGCGGCGGCTCAGGGCAGGCTCCTGCGCCATCTCCGTAGAGTCCATAGAAGACCGGGTGACGCTCCATCACTCGACACGGGTGACCCTTGGCTCACCGGCGGCTTCCGCGCCAGGGGCCGGGGACGAGGTCGAGCCCGAGATTGACCGCCCAGACGATCAGGGTCGCCCACACGAGCGTCACGAACCCGTCGATGTCGAAGCTGTCGACGATTCCCGCCGTGAGCAGCAACATCAGCATCGCGACGCCGAACCAGATCAGCCTCAGCGTCACGACGGCGAGCGGGAGCGTGAGGAGCTTCAGGATCGGCTTCAGGAACGTATTGAGGATGCCGAACAGCAGCGCCGCGAAGAGCAGGTCGCCGAAGGAGCCGATCGTCACGCCCTGCAGCGCGCCGATCACGACCACGAGGGCGATCGCGTTCGCGGCCCAGGACAGCAGCAGTTCGTAGATGCGCGCGATGGCGAGACGCTACGGCGCGCAGGTCACGAGCTCAAGTCCTCGATCCTCTTGAGCTGTGCCTCGATCTGCTGCAGCACCTGCTGGTATTGCCGGCGCTCCACCTCGGCCGACTCGCGGTCGGCCATGCGGCGCTTGTTCATGAAGATCGTGATCGTGGCACTCGTGAGCGTCGGGATGAGGGCGAGGCCGGTGAGCATGAGGCACGTGGCGATGACCCGTCCAAGCGGGCTCTCGGGCACGACATCTCCGTACCCGACCGTCGAGACGGTCACGACCGCCCACCAGAGCGACAGGCCGAAGCTCTTGAACGTGTCCGGCTCCACGAGCCTCTCGAGCGTGGCGGCGAGGATCACGAGGCAGACTGCAACGCCGACGATCGTCCGCAGGACGCGGAACAGCGTCAGGCGTTCGACCCACTTCTGGAAGCGCGTGTCGAAGCTCGGGCTCATCGCCCGGAATTTCGCCCCGTGTGCGCCCGACCCTCTCTCGACGGCCAGTTGACGACGGGATGTCGAGGGGTCAGGCTTGCGCCATGACAAGCCATATCCCGACGTCGGCGCTTCCCGACGACGTCAAACAGGAGATCGAAGAGCAGACCTGGCTTCAGTTCGCGGCCGTGATCCTGCTGCTGGTCGGCGCCTTCAACATCATCGAAGGCATCGCGATGGTCGGCAACTCGAGCTACGTCGACGACAACCTGCTGTTTGCGAACCTCGACGCCTGGGGCTGGTTCTTCCTCATCTGGGGCATCATCCAGATCTGGGCCGGCATCGCGGTCATGCGAAAGGCGGTCTGGGCGGCGCTGGTCGGGATCGTCACCTGCTTCATCAACGCGGTCGCGCAACTGTCGTCCGAGGCGACCTTCCCGCTCTGGTCGTTGACGATCCTTGCTGCGAACGTGCTCTGCATCTACGGGCTCGTGCGCTACGGCGGCCCACGCAGGCGTCGGGCCTGACGTCCATCACCCCACGCGGGTGAGCACCGTTCACGCGGGAACGGCGTAGGCTCTCCGCACCAACACCGAAAGGAGCAGCGCGTGTCAATGAATGATCCGGGACGAACCGGCGGCATGTACGACTATGACGTTGCGGGCACAGGCTGGGTCGGTTTCGCCGGCGTGATGCTCGTGCTCGTCGGGTTCTTCAACATCATCCAGGGGATCGCCGCCATCGGGAACTCCGACTACGTGGTGAACCAGCTGTTGTTCGCCAACATGGACGCGTGGGGCTGGTTCTTCCTCATCTGGGGCATCCTGCAGCTCTGCGCCGGCTTCGCCATCTTCAGCGGCGCCGCCTGGGGCGCGATCGTCGGCATCGTGAGCGCATTCGGGAACGCGATCGCGCAGCTGGCGTGGGCGCGGGGAAATCCGTTCTGGGCCCTGACGGCGCTGGTGATCGACGTGCTCATCATCTACGCGCTCGTCGTGTACGGCGGCCGGAAGGACGTGGTCGGCGGCTAGAGCCGGTCGGCTAGAGCCAGGCCTGTTCCCGGGCGAACTCCTCCAGCGCATCGAGCAGCTCGGGGAGGTATTTCGGCGCGGTCTCGCCGCTCCAGACAACCCGTGTGACGAAATCCTCGGGCGCGTCGTCGATCGGGACGGCGGCGAACTCGGGGCTGATCGGCGTCCCTTCGGGCAGGACGGCGAACGCGCCGTCGCGCAACTCGGACCACCACCCGGCGCCGTACATCTCGATCGCGTCGACCGATGAGGGCGCGCTGCCGTTGAAGAGCTCGAGGACGAGGTCGTGTGAGCCGGACGACTCCCGACGCGGCCAGATCACCAGTCTCTGCTCTGCGAGGTCGCCGAGCGTCAGCGATCGCTTGCGGCTCAGCGGATTGTCGCGGTGGAGCAGCGCGACGGGCCGCTCCCGGCGCAGAGGCCGCGATTCGAGACCGTCCACGAGGCTCGGTGAGACGAGGACGCCGAGGTCGGCGGCACCCGTCTGGACACGACGCAGCACCTCGTCGCCGAGCTCCTCGGCGATTTCGACCGTGAGGAGCGGGAAGTGCTTCGAGATGACGTACTGGAGCGGTGGGAGCATCGTCTCGCGGATCAGCGCGCCGACCGAGAGCTTCAGCGTCCCGGCTTCCGCCGAAGCCGCCCTACGAGTGGCCCCGACGGCGTCGTCGAGCTCGCCGAGGATGCGACGCGCGTAGGCGCTGAGGACATGACCGGCGTCGGTGGGCGTGACGTTGCGAGTCGTCCGGTCGAGGAGGCGCACGCCCAGCTTCTGCTCGAGCTGCGCGATCGTCTGCGACAGCGGCGGCTGCGAGATGTGAAGGCGGCCGGCGGCGCGGCCGAAGTGCAGCTCCTCGCAGAGGACCGTGAAATAGCGAAGCTCGCGAACATCGACGCCGGCCGAATGACCGGCGCTCAATGGGTTTTCCGGCTGACCGACGGCACTTCCCCCCGAGGCTGGCTGTGGTGACTTCAGCAGGATCCCTCCGCAAGCCCGCCGGCGGCATCGGACGAACGACGGTGCCAGGCACGGGACATGTGACGTACGGCCCGTCTGACATTTGTCGCCTACCCGACGGACGCGGTAACGTGAAACTCCCGTCTCTCCTTCGTGTTGTCCCCAGAGGAGGAGTAAACGACCACCCAGGCCCAGACCTCGCTCCACACAGGCGATTCCGCGGCTCTTCTCGCGCTGCGGAGCCGCACGATCCGATACGTCGGTGCCGTCCTGGCCCTGGCGTTCGCGTACTACGGGTCGGCGAAGCTCGGGCAGGCACTGAGGTACACGGCATCGGTCTCCGCCGTCTGGCCGCCGGCCGGCGTCGGGATCGCGGCGCTCTATCTCTGGGGGCTCCGGCTCTGGCCGGGCGTCCTCCTCGCGGAGATCGTCATCAACGCAGAGCTCCTGGACAGCCTTCCGCTCGGGAGCCTCGTCGCCCAGGGGATCGGCAATATCCTTGAGATCCTCGTCGGCGCCTGGTTGCTGACGCGTCTCGTCGGCCGCGACGCCCGGCTCGACCGCGTGGTCCAGGTCGGCGGCCTGCTCGTCGCCCTCGGGGCAGCGACCGCGGTGAGCGCGTCGATCGGCACGGTCTCCATGCTGGCCGGCGACGTCATCGACCCGTCGGCAGCCCCCGAGTTCTGGCGGACGTGGTGGCTGGGCGATACGGCTGGCGGGCTCGTCGCGCTGCCCCTGATCCTCGTCTGGATTCCCGACCCGGTCGGCGTCTGGCGGCGAGTGCGGAGCTGGGACGGCGCCGTGCTCCTCGCCGTCGTCTGCGGCCTCGCCGTCGTCGCGGTGTCGACCGACGAGCCGCTGACGTACATGATCTTCCCGGCACTGATCTGGGCGGCATTCCGATTCGGCCCGCCGGGCGCAACGCTGGCGGTCGCGGTCGCCGCCGGGTCGGTCATCGGCCTCACGGCCCACGACGCCGGCCCGTTCTCGAGCCAGCCGATCGACCATCAGGCTCTGAGCACACAGCTCTTCATCGTCGTCGCATCGGCCACCGCTCTCTTCCTCGCCGCCGTCGTGAGCGAGCTGCAGCAGTCGTCGCTCCAGCTCGCCGAGGCGAAGCTGAGCGAGGGCCGACGCGCGGAGCAGGAACGCCAGCGCATCGCGAGGGACCTGCACGACTCCGTGTCGCAGACGCTCTTCTCGACCGCGCTCCACACGCGGACGGCGCAGAAGGCACTGACGGATGAGCCGGTCGCGCGCTCGGCGCTCCCCCAGGCGCTGACCGCAATCGCGGAGCTCACGCGTGGGGCACAGAGCGAGATGCGAACGCTCATCTTCGACCTGAGAGGCGAGGCCGTCGACGAGGGGCTCGTGTCCGCGTTGACGAAGCACGGGTCACGGCTGGCCGGGAGCAGCGGCCCCCGGATCGACGTGCGCGGACCGTCGCAGCGGCTTCTCATCCCGTCGCCGGTCGAGACGCACCTCTACGGCATCGGCTGTGAGGCGATGGCGAACGCGGTGAAGCACGCTGCGGCCGGCACGATCGCCGTCCGCGTCACCGCGCCGAACGGGAGGGTCACGCTCGAGATCCGCGACGACGGTGTCGGCTTCGACCAGGCCGAGAGCCGGCCGGGTCACTTCGGGCTCGAGTCGATGCAAAGTCGTTCGTCGGAGATCGACGGTGCCCTGACGATCTGGAGCCGGACCGGCGAAGGAACGGTCGTGCGCGTCGAGGTCCCGACGGACGGCGATGCCGGTCGCGACTGACGAGCACATCCGCGTCCTCGTCGTCGACGACCACGAGGTCGTCCGGCGAGGGCTACAGGCGTTCCTCGGCGGAGAGGCCGACCTCGAGGTCGTCGGGGACGCAGCTGGCGGGAGCGAGGCGCTCGAGCTGCTCGCAGGCCTCGACGCTGAGGGCCGCAGGCCTCATGTCGTGCTGATGGACCTCCAGATGGCGCCGCTCGACGGCATCGAGTCGATCCGCCTCGTCCGCGAGCGCTACGACGACATCGACATCGTCGCGCTGACGTCCTTCGGGGACGATCAGCGCGTGCACGCTGCGCTCGAGGCCGGCGCCACGGGCTATCTCCTCAAAGATTCGAGCGCGGACGAGGTCGCTGCCGCCATCCGCGACGCCCACGCCGGCGCGCTCCGGCTCGCACCGGCCGTCTCGGCACGGCTGATGTCGGCGCTGCGCTCGCGCGAGCGAGAGCCGCAGTCGGAGCTCACGCCCCGCGAGCTCGATGTCGTGGCGCTCGTCGGGGCGGGAAAGCCGAACAAGGAGATCGCGTCCGAGCTCGGCATCAGCGAGCGCACAGCGCGGACGCACGTGTCGCACATCCTGAGCAAGCTCGACCTCAGCTCGCGAACGCAGCTCGCGGTCTGGGCGGTCCGCGAAGGACTGGCGCAGCCCTAGAGGAGGTGGAGCTGGCGGGCCCGCCGGACGGCGTCCTGGCGGCGGGTCGCGTCGAGCTTGCGGTAGATGCTCTTCACGTGCGTCTTCACCGTGTTGACGGAGACGAAGAGCTCGCCGGCGATGTCGCCGTTGGACATCATCGTCGGCAGGTAGCGCAGAACCTCGAGCTCCCGCGCAGAGAGCGGGTCGAGCAGCTCGGCCGGGACTGCGCCCCGGGCGCCTGTCCCGTCGAGGTCGCGCACGAGCTCAGACGCGAACCAGCGGTGGGACGCCGAATGGCGCAGGTGGTCGGCGAGCAGGTCACGCACCGACCGGCCGGCGTCCATGAAGGGACGTCGCACGTTCTCTGGCTCCGCGAGCTCGAGCGCCTCCTCGAGCGCCACCGAAGCGGCCGACTCCTCGCCGATCGCCCGCAGCGCGAGCGCGCGGAGGACGTTCCGCTCGACGTCGACGGGCGGGACGGTCTCCTCCGCGTCCAGGTCGAGCGCCTCGAGCGCGCCGTCCCCGTCTCCCTCGGCGAGCCGGATGCGCGCACGCACGGCGAGCAGGCCGCCGGACCCGGGGCGCTTGCGCAGGCTGCGCTCGAGAAACGTCTCCGCCGCAGTGCGCTCGCCCACGGCGGAGAGGAGCTTCGCCTCGACGTACTCCGCAAAGCGATGAAGCGCGCCTGACTCGACCGCCGCGATCGCGGCGCGCGTGCCGCGGACCTGCTGCAGTCCCAGCAGCGCGCCCTCGGGGCCCGAGGCGAGCGAGACGTTCGCGCCGATGAGCGCCGACCAGGCGCGGGCGAGGCGGTCGTCCGTGACGGCTGCGATCTCTGCAAGACGGCGCGCGTGCTGCTCGGCCCCCTCGAGGTCGTCCCACTCCAACTCGATGAGCGCGAGAGCGGCGTGCGCGTAGGTGGTCTGGAACGTCGATGCCCTGCCCTCGGCTTCCGCACGTTCGACTACGGCGCGAGCCAGCCGCGCTGCCCGCCGCAGCCGCCCCTGGAGGAGCTCGAGCCAGGCAAGCCCGCCCATGCTGATGAGCTCCGAGTAGAGGACGTCGTCCTTGCGTGAGAGCTCGAGGGCCTCGTTGAGGTGGTCTTCCGCCGGGTCGAGCCGATCGAGGTTCAGCTCGGCGATCCCGAGATGCGAGAGGGCGATCGCGTGCAGCGCGGCCGAACTCGGGGCCGGCAGTGCCTCGTCCACGGCGAGCTCCACGACGTCGTTCGCGCGGGCTTTCGCCTCGCCGGAGGCGCCGTCGAGAGCGGCATCGAGCAGCGAGGCGAACGCGATGACCGCCTCCCCCGCCTCGCTGGTCGGCGCGATGACGCGCGCGAGGTCCAGGAGCTTATGGGCGCGTCGGCCGTTGCCCCGCATGAGCTCGATCGTCGCGACGACGGCCGACAGCTCGGCCGAGCTCTTCAAGCGCCGGTCCGGGATCTTCGCGAGGAACTCTCCGTGGAGCGCCTCGTCCATCCCGCCCACGAGCTCGAACCACGCCTCGACGATGCAGCGCGTGACGAGCTTGAAGTCACCCGCCTCGAGCGCATGCCGGACCGCCTCCAGTGACGCTCCCTGCTCGAGGTACCAGCGCGCCGCGCGAGCGTGCAGGCCGGGGACCTCGTACCGCCGGGCATGAAGGAGCTCGGCTCGCAGCAACGCGTTGAAGAGGACGTGGTAGCGGTACCAGACCGGACGCGTCTCGAGCCGCTCGATGAAGAGGTTCTCCGACACGAACTGCTCGAGGAGGTGGAGGCTGTCTGCTCGATCGGTCAACGCCTCGGCGAGCTCGGGAGTCAGCCGGTCGACGATCGACGTCGTCAGGAGAAAGCCACGCGTCTCCTCCGACTGGCGCGCGAGCGTCTCCGCCGTGAGGTACTCGACCGCAGGTCGCTCGTCGAGCGCGAAGTCGATGACGGCGTTCGTGTTGTCGGTTCGCGCCTGTGCGAGCGTGAAGAGACGCAGGCCCGCGGCCCAGCCCTCGGTGCGATCGAGCAGAACGGCGAAGTCGGGTGCATCGAGCGAGATGTCCAGCGCCTCGAGAAGCTCGCGCGCCTCTCCCTGGTCGAATGCGAGATCGTGCCCGCGGAGCTCCGTGAGCTCACCGCTCGCGCGCAAGAGGTGCAATGGCAACGGCGGATCCTGGCGAGTGGAGATGATCAGCCTCACGGAATCCGGCGCCGCGCGCAGGAGCTGCTCGATCGCGCCGGCGACCGAACGGCGTCCGAGCTCGTGGAAGTCGTCGATGACGAGCGTCAGCGGGGCATCGAGCTCGGCGAACCCGTTGAGGAGCTGGACCAGGAAGCCGGCGGGAGTCGCCACGCGCGGCGGCGCGAGGCCCGCGAGCAGCGAGCGGCGCGGGGCAACGCGGCGGATCGACTCGAGCCACTCCGCCCAGAACGCGGTCTCGGCGAGGCCAGGCCTCAGGGTGAGCCACCCCACGTCGCGCGGGCGCTCGGCCAGCCAGGACGCGAGCAGCGCGGTCTTGCCGGCGCCGGCCGGCGCGGAGATCAGCGTGAGCGGACCATCGGCCCCTCGGTCCAGGGTCTCGAAGAGACGGGGCCGCAGGACGACGGGGCTCGGAGGGCGCGGGACGATGAGGTCCGCTGCGGCAACGGACGACAAGACCTTTCCCGACCCAGGAGGCTGGCGCGGGGTCTGGGTGACCAGAACTACTCCTTTCGGGGTGAATACAGGCTAGGCCCCGCCGTTGAACCTGGTCAACACTCATTGCGAATGAGCCATTCGTTCCGGGTGAGGACACGTCACCCAACCTCTTCGGAGTGTGAGCGAGTGAACCAGCCGAGGTACGAGTTCCGCGTGAGAGGGCGGCTCGGTCAGGGGTTACTCGCGAGCTTCGAGGGATTCGAGGCGGAGGTGGAGCCGGTGGAGACGATCCTGCGGGGGGACGTCGCCGACCAGGCCGCGCTCCACGGGGTTCTCGAGCAGATCCAGTCTCTCGGCCTCGAGCTCGTCGAGGTGCGCCGGGTCGGCAGCGAGCGCGAGCCGGTCGACCGCGAGCACGCGCACTGACCTGACGTCAGGCGGCGGCGGTCGCGTGCTTGACGCCGCGCAGCTTGAACGCGAGCAGGATCATCGTGAGCGCGCGGGCCAGCGCCGCGGCGCCGACCCAGACGATCAGCAGGATCTCGCGATGCCCGAAGTCGCCGGCGGCCCAGAACCCGAGCAAGAGCTCGGCGAGACCGATGAGGAACACGAGCCACCAGAGCTCTTCACCGTGGTTCATCAGCGCGACCACGATGGTGAACATCCCCTTGATGATGAAGTAGAAGCTCAGGACCGCAGCCAGCGCCTTGAACGTCCCGCCGGGGTGAACGAACGAGATGATGCCTAGGACGATGAACGCGAGGCCGAGCAGCCCGTACGCGATCTTCCATCCGCCGCTCACGCTCCCCACGGTGAAGAGTTCCTCGATCCCGGCGAAGAGCATCACGATCCCGAAGAGGATCGAGATGGACGAGACGCTCGTCCAGTCGAACCTGAAGACGATGATCGCGAACAGCAGCCATGCGGACGCCGTCACGAGGAAGATCCACCACACGCCGGATGCGTCGCGCATCGCCCGGTCGGCCCTGTCCATGAGCGGAGACTAGACCCCGGGTTGGACGGATGAGCGCCCTCACCCCGGGAGGGTGACCGGCTCTGGCTCCGGCTCCGGCGCCTTGGGCACGAGCCGGCGGAAGACGGCTGCGGAGATCAGCCCGAGCACGAGCGTCGGCACCATGCTCAGGAACCGATAGACGAGGACCGCGGCGACGACCTCGGCGTTGTTCCCTCCGAATCCCACCAGCGCGGTCGTCAGCCCCACCTCCACCACCCCGAGGCCGCCCGGTGTGATCGGGATGGAGCCGAGCAACCGCACGAGCGACCAGGCCGCGAATGCCTCGACGAGGCTCACCTCGTCGGCGCTGACGTCGAGGACGCGCAGCGAGACGAGGAACAGCACGAACACCGTCAGCTGGCCGGCAAGCGTCGCCAGGGTGATCACGTGCCAGCGCCGCCCGAGCAGCACGACCGCCTTGTCGCGGAACGCGACGAGCGACTCGCCGGTCCACTTGACCGGTCCGCGGCGGATGAGCCGGAAGAGCCACGACACGACATCGGCGGCCACGTCCCCGAGCCAGCGGGCGAGCCGCCGCGTCGAGAGGCCTGCCGCGAACGCCCCCACTCCCGCGACGAAGATCGCGAGCCCGACGAGCGCGACCGTCTGGAGCAGTGCGCTTCGCGCGCCGCTCACCGTGAGCAGCGCCAGCGCGACGACGGGAAAGCCGAGCATGGCGAACTGGTTCCACACGCCGGTGACGGCGACCGCCAGGGCCACGTCCTGGCTCTTGAACGCCCAGCGGCGCAGCATCCCGTACGAGAGCGCCATCCCGACCGCCGCCCCACCCGGCGCGAGGTAGGTCGATGCCGTGGACGCCTGCGTCATGAGGAATGCCCGGATGTAGCCGAGCCCGGGCAGCGCGGCCATCCAGGGCGGCGCGTAGGTGGAGAGGTTGAGCACAGTCGCGCCGAGAAGCAGCGCGATCTGCTCCCACGAGAGCTCGCGGACGACGTCCCAGACGTCGCCGTAGTTCGCGATCTTCGGGAGGACGAACGCGAAGGTCGCAACGATGACGGCGACGCCGATCGCGATCGGCGCGTACCGTCGAAGGCGCTTCTTCACGGCGTGCGGCGGACGACCGTGCCGGCGACGTAGTCCTGCAGCGCCCGGCGTCGCTCGTCGAACACGACGGGCAGAACGCCGACGACGATCGCGATCGAGACGACGAGCGCGACGAAGCGGACGACGGACCGCAGGACGCCCGGCGGATCCTCGTGCGCCACGACGCGCAGGTCCATCAGCCTCATTCCGGGAGTCTGGCCCGTGAGCGTCCAGAACCCCACGAAGTAGGTCGTGACGACGACGAACCACGCGACACCGGCGAGCGTGTCCGCGAGCCACTCCGGGCGGAGACCTCCGACGAGCGAGAACAGCAGCCACACGCCCAGCCCGGCGAAGAGGACGACGAGGTGCGCGAGGGCGAGGTCGGTGAGGAGGGCGGCGCCGCGCGTCGCAAGCCCTCCGTAGTCATCGCTTTCGCGGCGACTGAGCCTGTGGTCGAGGGCGTCGAGGCGTGTCCGCAAGCGCTCGACGAGTTCCTCGCCGAAGCCCATCGTCTGCTGGGCGAGCACCGCCCTGACCTCCGGGCTCTGCAGCACGCTTTCCGCGACCTCGGCAGTGACCCGGCTCCCGGCCGCATCGACGGCGATGCGCTCGAGCTCGGGGCTCGCGAGCGCAGCCCGCACCGCGTCCTGAAAGTCGGAGCTCGAGAGGATCTCGCGCGCGATGCGCTCGGCGACGTGATGCTCCGCCATCGAGCGCGCAATCGAGTCGGGCATCGGGCCCGCCAGCGCGCGGTCGACGGCCGCCTCGACCTGGCGGCGCAGGCGATCCTCGGCGGCGCGGCCGCCGGCAGCCAACCCTTCCTCGGCTCGCGTCAGCGTCCCATTGCCGAGCAGCCGGAACGGAAGGAGCGCGACCTGTCCCGCCACCTTTCCGAGCCTGAACGCAATGACCGCGACACCCGCTGCGACGTCGGTCGGAGGCGGCGGCGCCTTCCTCTTCGACCGCGCAGCCGGAGGGCGGGGATCTCGCTCAGGATCGCTCGGAGCCGGCATCCTTCGAGGTTCGACGCCGCCCGGGTGGAACCTCGTCACTCCGGTCGGGTGAGAGGTCTCCCGGTGGTCGAGCTACGCAGCTGCGATCTCTGCGCGGCGGAACGGCTCGAGGACGTACGTCTTGCCGTCGACCTCGTAGCGAAGGGCGGCCATGCTCTTGTTCATCCCCCAGGCCTCGACCTGGCGCATCAGCGCTGCGAGGTCTGTGTCTCCCGGGTTCAAGAGGACGCCGACGACCGTCGCGCTCGGGCCTGGCTGCATCCACGCGAGACGAGTGGACGAGACGTGCCGGAGCAGCTCTTCCGCGTTGTCGCGCGTGAGCAGCTCGAACAGCACGATGTCGTCGAGTGAGGTGTTGAAGTCCACACCGAGAGCATGAAGATGGACACCGTGCTCCGGCTTGACCCGCTTGCGTCAATTGTTCCCGCGCGCCGTGCTACGTCTCGATGGCGCCCGGCCGCGTCAGCGACCAGATCACCCAGGCGCAGAGGACGATCGTGATCACCGACCACCACGCGTAGTACGGGATGAAGAAGAAGTTGAGAACCGCGCTGACCATCGCGAGAACCAGCGCGGTGACGGCCGCCCACGCATGGTCATGCAGCCAGGTTTGTCCTGTGGAAACGAACTCCTGTGCGTCAGTTCAAGGTGAGGCCGCGCAACTGCTCGAGATCGATGTTCCCGCCGCTGAGAACCGCGACGACCGTGCTCCCCTCCGGAGCCTCGACGAGGCCGTTGAGCAGCGCAGCGACCGGTGCGGCTGCGGCGCCCTCGACGACGATCTTCGTCCGCGCCAGCGTCCAGAGGAGCGCCTCGAAGATCCGCTCGTCCGGAAGCGTGACGATCTCGTCGACCATTCGGCTGACGATCTCGAACGTGTTCTCGCCGACGCGCTTCACCTTGAGGCCGTCGATCGCGCAGTCGACCTCGTCGAGCTGGACGATGCGCCCCTCGGCGACGCTGCGCTCCATTGCCGGCGCGCCGGAGGACTCGACGCCGATCACCCGGATGTCCGGGTCGAGGGACTTGAGCGCCGACGACACGCCGGAGATGAGACCGCCGCCGCCGATCGGGACGACGGCAGTGTGGACGTCCGGCAGGTCGTCGTGGATCTCGAGGCCGAGCGTTCCCTGTCCGGCGATCAGCTCGAGGTCGTCGAAGGGATGGACGTAGGTCAGTCCCTGCTCTTCGACGAGCTCGCGCGCCTTCTCGTTCGCCTCGTCCCAGATCGTGCCGTGCAGGACGACCTCTGCGCCGTAGGCCTTCGTGGCCTCGATCTTGGCGGGCGTCGCGTTCTCCGCCATCACGACGACGGCGCGGATCCCGTGCAGCGCGGCTGCGAGAGCGACGCCCTGCGCGTGATTGCCGGCCGACGAGCAGATGACGCCCGCCTGCTTCTCGTCGTCGCTCAGATGAGTGAGCTTGTTCAGCGGCCCGCGGATCTTGTACGAGCCTGTGCGCTGGAACGACTCGGCCTTGAGCCACACGTCGTAGCCGGTCGCCTCGCTGAGGGAGCGTGAGTGAAGCAACGGCGTCCGGTGCGCGTGCTCGGCGACGTGCCTGTGCGCCTCACGGAACGTCGCGGTCGTGAGCTCCGTCCGGATCACCGCCCGTACTCTACGCCGCTCCTCGCGTGGGATGATCGCGCGCGGATGATCGACGTCGCCGTCTTCGGTCGCGTGGGGATCGACCTCTATCCCAACGAGCTGCGCACGCCGCTGAAGGACGTCCGGACGTACACGCGCTTCGTCGGCGGGTTCGCCGGAAACGTCGCGACGGGCCTCGCGCGTCTCGGGCTCACGCCGGCGATCGTCTCGCGCGTGGGTCCCGACCCGCACGGCGAGTTCGTGCGCGAGTTCCTCGCCGGTGAGGGAGTCGACGTTCGGTTCCTCGCCGTCGACGAGCACTTGATGACCCCGCCGACCTTCTGCGAGGTCTGGCCGCCCGACCGCTTTCCGATCACGTTCTACCGTTACCCGACCGCACCCGACTGGCAGGTGTCGCCGGACGATTTCGACGCGCGACGAGGTCGCCGCCGCGCCGTTCCTGCTCGCGACGGGGACCGGCCTCGCGCAGTCTCCGAGCCGCGAGACGACGCTCGATGCGCTCGCCGCGCACCGCGGCACGACCATCTTCGACCTCGACTGGCGACCCGCGCTGTGGGCGACCTCGGACGACTACGCGCGTTTCGCGCACGCCGCCGCGGCCGATGCGGACATCGTCATCGGCAACGAGGAGGAGGTGGAGGCGGCAGCCGGCGATCCGGACGGCCTGCTCGCGCTCGGCGTCCGCACGCTCGTCCTCAAGCGCGGGGAGCACGGCGTCGCCCTCTTCCACGACGGAACGCGCACCGACGTGCCTCCGCATCCCGTCGAGGTCGTCAACGGGCTCGGCGCGGGCGACGCGTTCATCGCCGCGTTCGTCCAGGCGCTGCACCGCGGGCTTCCGCTCGAGGAAGCGGCGCAACGCGGCTCGGTCGCGGGCGCGATCGTCGCGTCGCAGCTGGCATGCTCGGAGGCGATGCCGCGACTCGAAGAACTTGAGGCGGAGCTCGCGTGACCGACCTCCTGCTTCGCGAGGGAGAGTGGGACGCGGTCGAACCGTCGTCCGCGGGCTGGCGTTACCTCTCGTTCCATGTCGAGCGGCTCGGCGACGGCGACGAGGCGACCCGTCGCAACGAGGGCGAGGAGGTTGCGATCGTCCCGCTCGGTGGACGTTGCGCTGTCGAGAGCGCGGGCCGAACCTGGGAGCTCGGCGGCCGCGCGAGCGTCTTCGACGGCATGCCCTGGGCGCTCTACCTCCCGTTCGACACGGACTACACGCTGCGTGCGCTCGGAGACGCCGAGATCGCGGTCTGCGGAGCGGTCGCGACGGAGCGCCACGAGCCGCGCCTCGTCACGCCCGACGAGGTCGAGGTCGAGGTGCGCGGCTCGGGCAACGCGACGCGGCAGATCAACCACATCCTCAAGCCTGAGTTCCCCGCGCACCGCCTGCTCGTCGTCGAGGTCTTCACGCCGGCCGGCAACTGGTCGAGCTACCCACCGCACAAGCACGACGAGGATCAGTCCGCCGGGGAGGTCGTGCTCGAGGAGGTCTACTACTACCGCACCCCGGCCGAGCCGCCCGGCGCTTTCGGTGTGCAGCGCCTCTACAGCCCGGAGCACGGGACCGACCTGACCGAGACCGTGCGCGACGGCGACATCCTGCTCGTGCCGCACGGCTACCACACGAGTGCCGCGGCACACGGCTACGACCTCTACTACCTCAACGGGCTGGCAGGCGACACGCGCTCGATGGCCGCGAGCGACGACCCGGCGCTCGCCTGGATCCGTCCTGCGTGGGACGAGCTCGAGCCCGACCCGCGAGTGCCGCTCGTGACGCTCGAGGGGCGACGGGGGTGACGGGCATCCGCGTCGCGAACGCGCCGTGCAGCTACGGCGCGTTCGAGATCACCGTCGGCGTGCTTCCGGACGTTGCCGACGCCGAGACCGTCCTCAGCTCGATCGGGGACGCCGGCTACGAAGGGACCGAGCTCGGCCCGCCCGGATATCTCGGCGACCGCGACAACCTCCGTGCGCGCCTCGAAGAGCACGGCCTCGCGCTCGTCGGCGGCTACATCCCGATTCGGTTCAGCGAGCCGGAGCACTGGGACGAGGACCTCGCGTGCGATGGCGGCGACGCTCGACCTGTTCTCCGCCGGCGGCGGTGACGACGCGAAGCCGGTGCTCGCCGACGCGGGCTCAGCCGAGCGGCTTCGCTTTCCGGGCCGCTCCGCCTCGGACCCGTCGATCGGTCTCGACGACGCCGGCTGGAAGCGGTTCGCGGACGGCGTGGCGCGGGCTGCGGAGCTCGCACGGTCGCGCGGCTTCGAGCCGACGTTCCATCACCACACCGGCACGTTCGTCGAGGCGCCGTGGGAGATCGAGAAGGTGCTCGAGCTCACGGACGTCGGCCTCCTGCTCGACACCGGGCACCTCGCTCTCGGCGGAGGCGATCCCAGTCACGGTCTTCGCGACTGGGGCGGCCGGATCAACCACGTCCACATCAAGGACGTCCACAACGACGTGCTCGCCGGCGTCATCGCAGACGGCGGCCGACATGCCGGAGGCCTGGCGCCGCGGCGTCTTCTGCGAGCTCGGGACGGGCGACGTCGATCTCGCCGGCGTTCTTCGCGGAGCTCGCGCGATCCGACTACTCCGACTGGCTCGTGGTCGAGCAGGACATGGTGCCGCAATCGCCCGAGGACTCGGCCGAGGCCGCGGCGTCGCAGGTGCGGAACCGCGCCTGGCTCAGGGAGCACGCGGGTCTCTAGTCGAGAGCCTCCGGGTCCAGGCGAGGTCGACCGCGGCCAGCGGGAGCGCAATCTGCTGAGCCGGGCCCGCGGAGGACGACACCGTCGAGGCCCCGCGAGGGCGAGCCAACGCTCGTCGCTCGACCAGGCGATCGCCGCGGGCTCGCCGAGCCGGCGCAGCGGCGTGAGGCCCGGCGTCCGTGCGTCGTAGACCTGCACGCCCCTCGATGTCCCGAGCACGAGATATCCGCCGCGCGGGCTCGCGCGCAGCTCCGTCACCGTCGGCGGAATGCGCCGGCGATACGCGACGACGCGCTGTCCCGAGAGAACGACCAGCGACGGAGCGCGACGGCACCGCCACGGCGACGACTGCGAGGCGGCTCGGACCGAGCCAGGCCACCTGGTTCGCGCGCCAGCCCGACGCTCCGTGCAGGCCGGGGACCCGGTCGATCGCCCGGGTCAGCTCGTCGCGGCTGCGGACGACTTCGGCACGCCCGGTGCGCGGGAACTGGACGACGGCCCCGCGCCGGACGAACGTCATCGCGCCGTCGGGGCTCCAGGCCGGCGCGCAGCCTCCGACCATCGGCAGCGACGGGCCAACGGTCGGCGTGACGATGACGTCGTCCTGCTCGCACCTGCGCCGCCAGCGGCGTATTGCGCGGCCAGAGCGACCAGCCTGGAGGTGCAGGAGCCGGCGATACGAGCGCGCGGCAGCCGCCGTTCGCCGGCGCCGGCGCCGTTGCGAGCGCCGGCAGGCCGAGCGCGTGCAGCTTGCACGCGCGGTCGACGAAGTAGAGAACACCGGTCACGTGCTCGTCGCGGAGCCGCGTGGCGAGCTCGGCCCGCCGGGGAAGCCGGATCGCGCGCACGACCGCTTTCGTCGACTGCGTGTCCCGATCGGGAGTCGGACGTTCCGAGCGAGTCGGCGATGGCGGCACCCACGACGCCGGCGAGGACGAGCAGGAGCAGCGCCGTGACGACGCGACCTCCGGTTCCCCTCCTCCTCACGGCCACGGCCAGTCCGGCCCCACCTCGAGCGTCCGCCCGTTCACGGCGCTCGCGCGAGCCGCGATGCCGATCGCGACCGCACGGCGGTCGTCCTCCAGCGTCGGGCCGGTCTCGCCGTCTCCCTGGCACGCCCGGACGAAGGCCGTCAGCTCCGCGACGTAGGCGTCGGCGAACCGGGCGGCGTAGTCCGCGGGGTGGAGGCGAGCGTCGCCCGCGCCCGACGACGGGCAGCGCCCCGTCTCCCGGGCCGCGGACGAAGATCGACGCCTCCGTTCCCACGACCTCACACCGTATGTCGTGGCCGAACGGCGAGGTCCGCGACACGTGCGTGACGGCGAGGCCGCCCCGCGCGAACCGAATCGTCACCACCGCGTTGTCGAGGTCACCGAGCCCGGCGAGCTCCGGATACACGAGCGACTGGCGTGCGGCGGTGACGTCGACGGCCTCGTCACCGAGAAGCCAGCACGCAGCGTCGTAGTCGTGCGAGGCCATGTCGAGGAGGAATCCGCCGGTGTCGTGCGGGTCCTCGCCTTCGGGCCACTCGGTGTCTCGGCTCGTGAGCAGCACGACGAGTGGCTCGCCTGCCTCTCCGCCTCGCACGCGCCGATGCGCATCGACGAACGCGACGTCGTAGCGGCGCATGTAGCCGACCTGCACGATCTGGCCGGCCCGGACGGCGCGCTCCCGGCGGAGCGCGTCGTGCTCCTCCATCGTCGTCGCTCCGGGCTTCTCGAGGAAGAGGTGCTTGCCCGACCTCAGCACCTCGAGCGCGAGCCGCCCGTGATCGACGGACCGAGCCGCGAGCACGACCGCGTCGACGTCGTCGCGGGCGAAGAGCTCCGCGTACGTGCTGTAGCGCGGCGCCGAGCGCGCCTGCGACCTCCTCCGCGCGCCCTGGCCGGGCCGCGGCGACGGCCACCAGCTCGGCTCCCGGCACCCGCCGCACGTTCTCGGCATGGAGCGTGCCCATCCCGCCGAGGCCAGCGACGCCGAGCCGGAGAGGAGGCGCCGCCCTTGACACTGCGAGAGTGAGTATGGCAGCGTCGCAATCGCTTGCGCAATCGATTTACAAGCCTGGCGTCGAGCGAGTTGGACGAGGTCCCCGCGGCCGCCCCGACCCTCCGGCGCAAGGCCGACGCTGGCCGATGTCGCCGAGCGCGCAGGAGTCTCCACGTCGACCGCCTCACGAGCCCTGAACGGCCATGCCGGGCTCGCGCCGGCGACGCGCGCGGCGGTCGAGGACGCCGCCGCCAGCCTCAATTTCAAGCCGTCCGCGCTCGCGCGATCGCTCCGGACTCGACAGACCTTCACGGTCGGCTTCGTCGTCCCGGACGTCTCGGCCCCGTTCTACGCCGCCGCGCTGAAGGGCGCGCAGGGGCGGCTCGAGCAGGCCGGCTATCGCGTGATGCTCATGGACGCGAATCAGGACGTCGACCGAGAGCTCGCCGCCGTCGAGACGCTCCTGTCCCATCAGGTCGACGGGCTTCTCGTCGCGAGCGACCGGGATGTCCCGCGCGGTCTTCGACGAGACCGTCTCGGCGCGCGCGACTCCGACGATCTTCTTCGACGGCGCCATCGATGACACCGGCGACGGCGCCGTCCTGCTCGACAACGAGAGCGGCATCGAGCTGCTCGTGGAGCACCTCGTCGAACACGGGCACGAGCGGATCGCCATCCTCGCCGGGTCCCAACGCGAGAGCGCAGGCGCGGCGCGGCTGCGTGCGTTTCGGGCGGCTATGGAGACGCATGCGTCACCGCCCGAGGAGCGCTTCGTGAAGATTTGCGAGTGGGCTATCGCCGACGGACGCCGCGCCGGCGTCGAGCTGCTCGCCGACCCCGATCCTGCGACCGCAGTCCTCGCCTCGAGCGCGGAGCTCGCGCTGGGGTTCATGGCTGCCGCTGCCGACCGTGGCGCACGAATCCCGGAGGACATCGCGCTCGTCGCGTTCGACGACCCGTACTTCGGCGAGCTGCTGGAGCCTCCACTGACCGCGGTCGCCTACGACTCGCGGCTGATCGGGGCTACCGCCGCCGATCTTCTCGTCGACGCGATGCGCTCCGGCACCGTCACGGTCTCGCGGGAGCTCCGTCATTCCGGTCACGCTCGTCCGGCGAAGGTCCTGCGGCTGCACGGAGGAAGACGCCCCGTGAGCGACGCGGCCATCAGCTTTCGCGCCGTGACGAAGCGCTACGGCGCGCACGAGGCACTCCATCCGACGGATCTCGAGATCCTCGAGGGCGAGTTCTTCTGTCTCCTCGGCCCGTCCGGGTGCGGGAAGACGACGACGCTCAACCTCGTCGGCGGGTTCATCGGGCCGACGACGGGCGAGATCCTCATCCGCGGGCAGAACGTCAACCGCCTCCCGCCCTACCGTCGAGCGGTCAACACGGTCTTCCAGAACTACGCCCTGTTCCCGCACATGAGCGTCCACGACAACGTCGGCTTCGGCCTCAAGATGGCTCGGATCTCGAAGCGCGATGCCGGAACGCGCATCGACGAGGCACTGGCGCTCGTGGGCCTGGAGGAGTTCGCGGACCGCCTACCGACGTCAGCTCTCGGGCGGCCAGCAGCAGCGGGTCGCGGTCGCGCGGGCGCTCGTGAACCGTCCCGCGGTGCTCCTGCTGGACGAGCCGCTCGGGGCGCTCGATCTCAAGCTGCGCAAGCGGCTGCAGATCGAATTGGCGCAGATCCATCGTGACGTCGGCACGACGTTCGTCTACGTCACGCACGACCAGGAGGAGGCGATGTCGATGGCGACGCGCATCGCCGTGATGAACGATGGGCGCATCGAGCAGGTGGGGACTCCGCACGAGATCTACCACCGTCCGACGAGCGCCTTCGTCGCCGATTTCATCGGAGAGTCGAACTTCATCGAGGTCGACGTCGGAGCCGAAGGCCGGGCTGCGCTCGACAACGGTGCAGAGGTTCCCGCCCCCGCGCGCGAGCGGCAGCGGCCGGGCGACGCTCATGGTCAGGCCGGAGTCGATCCAGGTTCGGCGACCGGCGGATTCGAACGGAACAGGCCTACGAGGAAGGATCGCCCAGTCCTCGTTCCTCGGCAGTCACACGCGCGTGGCGGTGAACTGCGACGGCGTCACGGTGCCCGTCACCGCCGCGCTGTTCGGCACTGGAGAGTGCCGCTGCGAGCGAGCTGCAACCGGAGACCGAGGTCGTGCTGACCTGGGACCCGGCTGATGTGGTGGTGTTGGAGGGGACCCCCGAAAGGAGGAGGACGTTCGTGACTAATTGACGAGCGCTTGTTCAACGAGCGCATGAGCCGAGGCAGCGTGCTGCGACTCGGAGCGGTCGGCGCTCTGGGTGCCATCGCCGCCGGGTGCGGCGGTTCCTCGAGCTCGTCCAGCGGAACGGCATCGGCGACCGGAAGGGCCGACGAGCCGGTGACGCTGAACTGGTACACGTGGTCGGATCACTACGCGAACGACCAGCTCGCGGCCGTGAAGCAGAAGACGAACGTGCAGGGCCGGCCGCAGCTGTTCAGCGACAACGCCGACGCGTACCTCAAGATCAAGCAGACCGGAAGCCAGTTCGACATCGTCTCCGGCGACGCGCTCTGGGTTCCGAAGTACCACAAGGACGGGCTGACGACCTCGTTCGACCTGTCGTCGCTCCCCGTCTCGTCCCAGCTGTACCCGATCGCGCGGGACTTCTCGTTCTGGAAGGACGGCTCGAACTACATGGGCTATCCGTTCTCGTGGTCGACGGTGCAGATCTACTACGAACCCGAAGTACGTCAAGACCGTGCCCGATTCGTGGCACGCGATCCTCGACCCCAAGTACAAAGGGAAGATCTCGCTCGAGAACATCCCGACGGACATGATGGCCATCGCCGGCAGGGCCACCGGGGCAAGAGACCCGTACAACATGACGACCGCGGAAATCGCAGATGCCAAGGCGTACCTGAAGCAACTCAAGCCCAACGTCCTGAAGCTCGCGTCGCAGAACAACGAGGTGGTCCGGGCTCTCGCCGACGAATCGGCCTGGATCGGGATCACGAACCTCGGTACAGACGATCGCGTGAAGGATGCGGGTGGCCCTGTTGTGAAGCCGTCGTACCCGAGCGAGGGAACGATCGGGTTCATCGACTCGGAGCAGATGGTGAAGGCGTCGAAGAACCAGGACAACTTCCCCCGCTTCATCAACGCGATGCAGCAGGCCCCGTATATCGCGCAGAACTTCATCACGAACGGGCGCCCGCTGTTCAACGAGAAGGCGTACAAGATGCTCGTCGACCAGGGACACGGCGATCGTGCCCAGAGGCTGCTTTACAACCAGCCGCAGAAGGCGCTCGAGATGACGCTGAAGGGCCCTTCCGGGAACGAGCAGGCATATACGGACGCATTCAACGAGGTGTTCGGCGCGTAGATGGCCCCCGGCTCGAGCCCGGGTGTCGAAGCGACCCAGCCGGCAGACACTGCGCTGCCGCTGGGTCGCGCCGAACGCAGTCGCTGGACGGGCCGGCTCGGCGAGTACGCCGGCTTCGGGCCGGCCATCATCCTCTTCGGCGTCTTCTTCCTCGTTCCGCTCGGACTGATCGTCTGCTACAGCTTCTGGAAGGTCGTCGACTACAACGTCGTCCACGACTGGACGGTCGACAACTACCGCTACTTCTTCAGCGTCCCGACCTACGTCTCGACGATGTGGGCGACGGTGTGGGTGTCGGTCGCGGCGACCGCGCTCACGCTGCTGATCGCGTTCCCGTTCGCGTACTGGCTGGCGCGGTACGTCCCGAAGAGCTACCAGAAGGTACTGCTCTTCCTCGTCATCCTTCCGTTCTGGACGAGCTACCTGCTGCGTGTCTACTCGTGGCTGACGATCCTCGGCCCGCAGGGCGCGATCAACCGGTTCCTGCACTGGACGGGCGCGACGTCGAAGCCCGTCTCGTTCTTCCTCTACGACCGGCCGGCGGTCATCCTCGTCCTCGTGTACCTCTACTTCCCCTTCGCGGCGCTGACGCTCTACGCATCGCTCGAACGCTTCGACTGGAACCAGTTCCGCGCGGCGATGGACCTCGGCGCGACGCCCGCGACGGCTGTGTGGCGGATCCTGCTGCCGCAGATGAAGCCGGGGATCATCACGGCGATCATCTTCGTCTTCATCCCGATCCTCGGCGAGTACCTCACGCCTCAGCTCGTCGGCGGTGCGCGAGGCGTGATGATCGGGAACCTCATCGTCAACTTCTTCCAGGGCGCCCAGTACACGCGCGGCGCTGCGGCGGCGCTGCTGATCGCTGTGCTCATCGTCGTCCTGCTCGCGCTCTCCCGCCGCTCGCTCGAGGTCGAGGACCCCTATGGCTCGTGATCTCGACGTCGTCTCGCGGCGCGGCCGCCTGACCCGGGGGGCGCTCAGTCTCTGGGCGATCCTGATCTACGCCTTCCTCTTCGCCCCGATCGTCCTCCTGGTCGTCTTCAGCTTCAACGCGAACCGGTACGGGACGTTCCCGATCACGGGCTGGACCGGCAAGTGGTACAGCCAGGTTTTCCACGACTACCAGATCAGGGACGCGCTGACGACCACGATCCGGATCGCGCTCGAGGTAACGCTCGTGAGCACGGTCGTCGGCACCGCCGCGGCGTTCCCGCTCGTACGGTCCCGACTGCCGTTCCGGAGCGGGATCCGGATCGCGCTGATCCTCCCGATCATGATCCCCGGCCTGCTGATCGGCATCAGCCTGCTCGTCCTCTTCACGAGCGTCTTCCACCAGACGCTTTCACCGACGACGGCCGTGATCGGACAGAGCGTGTACACGACTCCCTTTGTCCTGCTCCTGGTCGCGGCCCGGTTGCAGAGCCTCGACCCGAGCCTCGAGCGCGCCGCGAGCGATCTCGGCGCCACGACATGGAAGCGGCTGCGCTACGTCGTGCTGCCACTGCTCGCGCCGGCAATCTTCGCCGGCGCGCTGTTCGCGTTCACGCTCTCGCTCGACGAGTTCATCATCACCCTGTTCCTGATCGGGAGCCACAACACGCTTCCGATCTACATCTACACGCAGGTGAAGTTCGGGATCACGCCCGAGGTGAACGCGCTTGCCGCGCTCCTGCTCGCCGCCTCGCTGTGCTTGCTCGCGCTCGCCTTCGTCCTGCCGGCGATCATCCGCCGGGTCGCGCGGCTCGTGCCGCGCCGAGCCGCGACCTAGGCGGCGACCGAGACCCAGCCGCCGGCACCGGCGCTCTCGGCGACGGCCGCGAGGATCTGCATCCCGCGGTGCCCGTCCGCGAAGGTCGGGAACGGAGCGTGGCGCTCGCCGTCCATGGCGCAGTACGCCTCGCGCAGGATTCCAGCGAAGGCGCCGCCGTAGCCCTCTGCATGACCGGCCGGGTAGCGCGTGAGCTCGGCTGCGCGACCGGCGTTCGAGGCCGGGTCCTTGACGACGATCTCCGTCGCCCGGTCCGCGTGGCGGTGCAGGAGCTCGTTCGGAGATTCCTGGTCCCACGTGAAGCCGGACGAGCTCCCCTCGATCTCGAAGAGCAGCTGGTTCTTGCGCCCCGGCCCGAGAGCGCTGAACGTCGTGCTCCCCGTTGCGCCGTTGTCAAAGCGCAGCAGGATCGCCGCGTGGTCCTCGAGCGCCCGTCCGGGGACGAACGTCCTGAACTCGGCCAGCACCTCGACCACCCGCGCTCCGGTCACATGCTCGGCGAGGTCGAACCAGTGCGCGCCGAGGTCGGCGGTGACGTAGGTCGGTCCCGACCGCTCGGGTTCGAGCCGCCAGCCCTCCGAGACGAGGAGGGCGTCGTCGCAGACGTAGCGGCCGTGCACGACGCGCAGATCCCCGAGCTCGCCGGTCTCGACGGACGCGCGCATGTGCTCGACGAGCGGATAGCCGCGCACGTGGTACGCGACGGCGCCGATCCGCCCGCTCTCCGCGAGCGCCGCGACCATCCGGTTGCTCTCCTCGACGTTCGTCGCAAGCGGCTTCTCGCAGACGACGTGTGCGCCCTGCTCGAGCGCAGTCAGCGTCTGCCCGACGTGGAGCGCGTTCGGCGTGCACACGTGCACGACGTCCACACCGCCCTCGCCGAGCAGCGCATCGAGGGAATCGTGCGCGCTCGCGGTTCCGAGCTCGGCCGCGAACCCCTCGGCGCCCGCGGTCGTCCTGCTGCAGACTCCGACCACCGTGCCGCCGAGAGAACGCACGGCCGCGGCGTGCACCCGCGCGACGAACCCCGAGCCGACGATCGCCGTCCGGAGCTCGGTCATCCGCCGGCGCCGGCCTTCAGGAACATCTGCGTCAGGACGTCGATGTCCAGGCGCGCCTGCTCCGGCGGGTTCCGGCACTCGGCTCTGCCGATGACGCAGTCGTGGAAGTGCGCCAGCTCGCGGGCGAAGCTCTCTTCGTACGACTCGAACGACTCGACGACGCGAGCGCCGTCCCTGGCCCGTGACGCCTCGTAGAGGGTCGGGAACTGCTTCAGCCACGGCGACGGGAACGACAGCGTGTGCACCTCCTCGGCGAAGAAGAACGACACCGACTCGCGGTACTCGTAGATGTCCAGGAGCTGGATCCACGCGCTGTCCCAGCGCGCGCCGTTCGCGAGGCGCACCGAGCCGGTCACCGCCTGGCCTCCGTTCCACCAGTCGCCGTCGATGACCTCCCCCGGAAGCGGCTCCCCGAGACGCTCGAGCAGCCCGTGGACGAGGTTGACGTCGTGAACGAGGCTGCCGAGGAAGGCTCCTTCCAGGGCTGTGACGACCTCCGGGCTGTCCGCGCCGACCGCGGCCCGGACCTGCGTCTTCATCTGCTCCCGTCCGACTTCGAGCACGTCGGCCGGAATGTCGTCGCCCCGGGCGATGTCACCGGGGCCGAAGTACGGGATGAACTCGGGATCGTGGACGACCACGCGGACGTAGCGGAGCGACTCGGCCGAGTCCGGCATCCCGTCGAGCATCCGCTCCCAGGCCCGGTCGAACCTCTTCATGTACCCGACCTGCACCACCTTGCCGGTCCGGTCTCTCGCCCCGATGATCCGGTCCGCGTCCTCGAGCGTGATGCACATCGGCTTCTCGACGAAGACGTGCAGTCCGCGGTCGAGAGCTGCAAGCGCCACCTCGGCGTGCGTCTGCGACGGGGAGCAGATAACGACGGCGTCGAGCTCCATCCCGTCGAGGAGCTCCCCGTAGTCGGCGTACGTCGACTCGAGCCCGTACCGCCTCGCCAGCGCATCACGCACGGTCGGGCTCGGGTCGACCACTGCCGCAAGGTCGAACCGGTCGTTCATGTGTGCGAGAAAGTGGAGATGCATCGCCTGCGCGACGAGCCCGCCGCCGACGACGCCGATCCGAAGGCTCACGCGAGGACCTGCTTGGCCACCTTCTCGAAGGCGAACGCGATCTCGTCCAGGTCCTGCTCGTCGCAGAGCGGCGACAGGTCGATGTGAATCGACCGCTCGAGCAGCTCGAGCGTCCGTGGACAGTCCGGCGCGTCGTTGCCGGCGGCCTCGATCGCGGCCAGGACGGGCGCCCAGAACGGGTAGACGTGAAGGTCAGGCGTCTGCGGGTCGTAGATCGACATCGCGAGGACGCCCTCCGCTCGAAGCGCGTCGACCGCGTCGCGCCCACGCTCCGCGGTGTCGGCGAATGCGATCAGAGCGATGCCGGCGTCGCCGTCCTCGTCGTTCGCACGCCGGAGCGTGATCCCAGGCAGTCCTTCGACCTTCGCGCTCAGCCGGCGATGGTTCTCCTGCATTCGCTCGATCAGGCCGTCGAGGCGGCCGAGCTGCACACGCGCCATGGCACCCGTCAGCTCGGAGGCGCGGAAGTTCCAGCCGGCGAACTTCGGGAGCCCGACGCCGCGGCGCACGGAGTTGGCGCAGTCGTGGACGTCGAGCGCGACATCGAGCAGGTCGTCGCGGTCGGTGATGAGCACGCCGCCCTCGCCGGTCGTGATGATCTTGTTGAACTGGAGGCTGAACGCAGCTGCATCCCCGAACGTCCCGAGCCGCCGTCCGCGGAAACTCGCACCGGCCGCCTGGCAGACGTCTTCGACGAGGACGAGCCCATGCCGGTCGGCGATGTCCTTCAGTGCATCCATCGCCGCCGGCGCGCCGCGCATGTGCACGGGGAGGATGGCGCGCGTCCTCTCGGTGATGCGCCGCTCGACGTCGGCGGGATCCAGCGTCAGCGACTCGTCCACCTCGGCGAGGACCGGGATCGCCCGTGATGCGATCACCGCGTTCGGCGTTGCGTTCCACGTGTAGGCGGGGACGATCACCTCGTCGCCCTCGCCGACCCCGCCGCCGATGAGCGCGCAGATCAGCGCGGAGGAGCCGGCGTTGACGCAGAGCGCGTGCTTCGAGCCCATCTGCTCCGCGAACTCGCGCTCGAATGACAGGACCTCGTCCGGCCCGTCGCCGACGCCGTAGTAGCGGAAGAGGTTCTTGCTCTCGATGACGCGGCGGAGGGCTTCGAGCTCCTCCTCGCCCACTTCCATGCCGCCGGGGAACATCGGCGCCTCGGGCCTGGTGCGGGCGGGCGAGCCACCGTCCCGGGCCAGCTTCAGGTCGCTCTCGGCTCGTGTGGGCGTCGTCATCCGGCCGCCATTCTGGACATGAAATCGTTTGCAATCAAGGTGCCGGGCGGCTCTGCTCGTACTCCGCCCTGGCTTCCCGGACGCTCCCGACCTCGGACACCTCGGCGACCGGGACGTCCCACCAGCTCTCGTAGCCGGGTACGCCCTCGTAGCGGTCGACCTCGATCGCCAGAACGACCGTCGAGTCCTCCTCCCTGGCCGCCTCCAGGCCCTGTCGAAGCTGCTCGACCGACCCGCAGCGGATCACCTTGGCCCCGAGCGACTCCGCGTTCCCGGCCAGGTCGACCGGGAGCACCGGCGCAGGTTCGTCGTCGCTGTCGAGGCCGAGCGAGCCGTTACGGCGATAGCGGTACTGGGTGCCGAAGCCGTCCGTCCCCAGGGACCGCGACAGGCTTCCGATCGAGTTGAACCCGTGGTTGTCCACGAGCACGATCGTCAGCTTCACACCTTCCTGGATCGACGTGACGATCTCGCTCGACATCATCAGGTACGAGCCGTCGCCGACCATGACGTAGACCTCGCGCTCCGGCGCGGCCATCTTCACGCCGAGACCGCCGGCGATCTCGTAGCCCATGCACGAGTAGCCGTACTCCACGTGGTAGCCCTTCGGGTCGCGCGTACGCCAGAGCTTGTGGAGGTCTCCGGGCATGGAGCCGGCGGCGCAGACGACGACGTCGGTTGCCGCCGAGGCGTGGTTCACCGCTCCGATCACCTCGCTTTGGGCGGCCGGCGGGCCGTGGCCGAGCCCGTACAAACGAGCGACCTCGTCGTCCCACTCGTGATTGAGCCGCGCCGCCTCGTCGCGGTACGCATCCTCGGTCGCGTGGCCCTCGAGCGCGCCGGCAAGTGCCTCGATCGTCGCGCGCGCGTCGCCCACGAGCGCGACGCCTTGTTGCTTCGCCGCGTCGAAGTCCGCGACGTTCACGTTGACGAACTGCACGCCCGGCGCGAACCCCGTCTTCGACGCGGTCGTGAAGTCGGACCAGCGGGTCCCGATCCCGATCACGAGGTCCGCCTGCGCGGCCATCCGGTTCGCCGCGAAGGTCCCCGTGACGCCGACCGCGCCGAGTGCGAGCGCATGGTCGAACGACAGCGAGCCCTTTCCGGCCTGCGTCTCGGCGACGGGAATGCCCGCCTCCTCGGCGAGCCGGCGCAGGGCTTCGGTCGCCTCCGAGTAGATGACGCCGCCGCCGGCCACGATCAGTGGACGCTTCGCGGCGCGGATGCGAGCGACGGCCTCGTCGAGCGAGGCGGCGTCCGGCAGTTGCCGCGCAACGTGCCAGACCCTCCGCTCGAGGAACGCGTCGGGGTAGTCGTAGGCCTCCGCCTGGACGTCCTGGGGAAACGCGAGCGTGACCGCGCCCGTCTCGGCCTGATTGACGAGGACCCGCATCGCGGACAGCGCCGCCGGCACGAGCTGCTCGGGCCGCACGATCCGATCGAAGTAGCGGGAGACCGGCTGGAGCGCGTCGTTGACGGAGACGTCTCCGCGCGAGGGCACCTCGAGCTGCTGGAGCACCGGGTCGGGGCGGCGGGACGCGAACACGTCCCCGGGAACGAGCAAGACGGGCAGGCGGTTGACGGTCGCGACCGCTGCGCCTGTGACGAGATTCGTCGCGCCCGGCCCGATCGACGTCGTGCAGGCAAGCGTCGACAGCCTGTTCCGCATCCGGGCGAAGGCGGATGCGGCGTGCACCATCGCCTGCTCGTTGCGCGCCTGGTAGTAGGTCAGAAGCTGAGGGTCCTGGTACAGCGCCTGGCCGATCCCCGCGACGTTGCCGTGGCCGAAGATGCCGAAGCAACCCTCGAAGAAGCGATGCTCCACGCCGTCGCGCTCCACGTGCTGCGCGGCGAGAAAGCGTACGAGCGCCTGGGCGGCGGTCAGGCGGGGCACGGAGGAACTCTCTCAGACCAGGTCGGCACGGGAGCTTGCCTGCTGGAAGATCTGGAGGTGGTTCCCCTCGGGGTCGAAGAAGTGCGCCGCTCCTCCCCAGCCGTACCAGCCCTTGTTGAAGAACTCGACCCCGCTCGCCTCCAGCCGTTCCGTCTCGACGTCGAGGTCGTCGACCTCGAAGGTGATCACGTTGGCGTTCGCGCGCGGGAGAGGCAGCTCGAGCTGGGTACCGAAAACGGCGTGGTCGAAGATCTCGATCTCGCCGGACTCTCCCGTTGCGAACTGCACCCAGTCGACGCCCACGCGGTGTCCCTCGCCGGGGTCGGTGTCAGTGACCTCGAGCCCGAGCACGTCGCGGTAGAACGCGAGCATCGCCGGAAAGTCCTCCGCGTAGATCAGCGTCAGCCCGAGCCGCACGACTGTGGCAAGCGTAACGACAGAGCGGAGGCGGTCGGCCTTACGCTGTCCCGATGGCTTACCGCGTCGTCGTGGTCGGCGGTGGCTTCGGCGGGCTCCAGGCCGTTCTGAAGCTCCGGCGCGCGCAGGTCGAGGTGACGCTCGTCGACCGGCGGAACTTCCACCTCTTCCAGCCGCTCACCTACCAGGTGGCGACGGGAGCGCTCTCGCCGGGCGAGATCGCCTATCCGCTGCGCGCGATCTTCAAGCGCAACGGCAACGTCCGCGTGCTGCTCGCCGAGGTCGCGGACTTCGACCTCGAGCAACGCGAGCTCCATCTCCGCCCCGTCGACGACGTGCCGGCGCCGGCGTCGATCGCCTACGACACGCTCATCGTGTCCGGCGGCTCGCACTACTCGTACTTCGGGCACGACGACTGGCGCGCGGACGCCGCCGAGGTGAAGTCGCTCGAGAGCGCGCTCGTGGTGCGCACCCGGCTCCTCAGCGCGTTCGAAGCCGCCGAGGTCGAGCCGGACGCGGAACGCCGTGCCGCCTGGCTCACGTTCGTCGTCGTCGGCGCCGGCCCGACAGGCGTGGAGATGGCCGGGCAGATCGGGGAGCTCGCGCGCGACACGCTTCGCCGCGACTTCCGCACGATCGACCCGCGCACGGCGCGCATCCTCCTCGTCGAGGCGGCGGATCGCGTACTCACGACGTTTCCGCCGTCGCTCTCGGCGAAGGCCTCCCGCTCGTTGCACAGCTCGGCGTGACCGTGCTCACCGGACGGACGGTCGTCGACGTCGACGGGACGAGCGCGACGATCGACGACGGCAGCGACACGCCCGTAGCGCGTCCCGAGCCGCACCGTCGTCTGGGCCGCGGGCGTGATGGCCTCGAGCCTCGCGGGAAGGCTCGCCGAGCTCACCGGCGCCGAGACGCGACCGCGCGGGCCGCGTGACCGTCGACCCGGATCTCACCCTGCCCGGACACCCTGAGGTCTTCGCGCTCGGCGACATGGTCCGCGTGCGCGATGCCGCGGGCGAGCCGGTCGTCCTGCCCGGCGTGGCGCCGGTGGCGATGCAGCAGGGCCGCTACGCGGCGAAGGTCGTTCGTGCACGCCTCAGCTCGCGCGAGCCGCGCCGTTCCAGCTACCGGGACAAGGGGAACCTCGCCACGATCGGCCGCGGCGCGGCGGTCGCCGACATCAAGGGCCTGAAGCTCGAGCGGCCACCTCGCGTGGCTGACGTGGCTCTTCGTCCACCTCTGGTACCTCGTCGGCTTCCAGAACCGCGTCCTCGTCTTCATCCGCTGGACGGCAAGCTTCGCGACGCACGGCCGCGGCGCACGGCTCATCACGGCGACGCCGTCAGACGATCAGTCGAGCGTCAACGGGAAGGACTGATCCCAGAGGCGGAACGCGCCGACGAAGGCGTTGTCGTTCCCGCCGAGCCGCGCGCCCGGTGGCAGCTCCTTGAGCTTCTTGGCATTCCCGCCTCCGAGAACCACGTAGTCCGGCCCGAGCGCGGCGGTGAGCCGTTCGACCGTCTCCTCGACCGCCTTTTCCCACCTCCTCTGCCCGAGCCGCTTGCGGCCGTGGCTCCCCACGTACTCCTCGAAGGTCGACTCCCGGAACGGCAGGTGTGCAAGTTCCATCGGCACGACGACTCCCTCGACGACGAGGGCGGAGCCGAGGCCGGTGCCGAGCCCGAGGAAGAGCATCTTGCCGCCCTCGTACGAGCCCAGGGCCTGCATGGCCGCGTCGTTGACGACCCTCGTCGGCTTCCCGAACGCGCCTTCGAAGGCGAACCCGACCCATCCGCCGCCGAGGTTCACCGGCTCGGCGACGACGCGACCGTCGCGGACGGCTGCGGGAATCCCGATCGACACGAGATCGAAGGACCAGTCCGACGTGATCTCGGCGACACCGTCGACCATCTGCTGCGCGGTGAGGTGAGGGCTGGAGTCGAATCGACGCCGTTCGCTCCCTTTCGTGGATAGGAGCGTCTTGACATGCGACCCGCCGACGTCGACGCCGAGGACGATCTGGTCGCTCAACCGAACACGCGCTCCTGGAGCAGACGCTCGAACGGGTCCGCACCGTTCGTCGTGTTCGAGAGCACGGTCGCCGTGTTGCCGGATGCGGGATCGTGGAGGCTGAAGAACGAGACACCGGTGTCGCCGCCGACGAGCCGCACCATTCCACCAGGGGGAAGCCAGAACCCGAGCCCGTACTGAAACGGCTCGAACGGGGTCTCCGTCCGCGGTCGGGTCATCTCCGCTACCCAGTTCTTCGAGACGATCTCGCCGGCGACGAGGGCGTCCCACAGCCTGCGAACGTCGCCGGCCGTCGTGTAGACCCCGCCGTCGCCGTTTCCACGGACGGGCAGGTGGAAGACGTTCGTCCTCGGGCCGTCGGCGCTGAGGTATCCGAGCGCCGCACGCGCCGGCAGCTCGTCCGAGCGAAGGAACTGCGTGTCGTCCATCCCCGCAGGGCCGGTGACCCGCTGCTGCACGAGGTCGTGGTAGGGCACGCCGCTCGTTCGCTCCGCGATCAACGCCAGCACCATGTACCCGCCGTTGGAGTACGAGAATCGCTCGCCGGGCTCGAACTTGGTGGGAAAGCCGTCGAGGACGGCGAGGAACTGCTCCGTGGTCGCGAGGTTCTGTACGGGCACCGGCATGAGGTAGTCCTCCCAGTCGAGGTCGGTCTCCTCGTCGAGGTAGTCGCCGATCCCGGACCGGTGCATGAGCAGCTGCTCGACCGTGACCTCGTCATGGATGAGCGGGAGGTCCGCACCGAGCACCGACCTCGCCGTGGTCGCAAGCTCGAGAGTGCCGTCCTCGATGAGGCTCACGACCGCCAGCGCGGTCAGCCCCTTCGTCGCGCTCGCCGTCGCGAACTGCGTGTCGATCCGGTTCGGGATCCCGTGGGTGCGGTTGGCGAGCCCGTACGCCTTCGCGAGCTCGGTCTCACCGCCTCGGTCGACGCGTACGACCCCGGAGAAGCCCTCCGCGAGCGTGTCGATCTCGTCTACGAGCGCCGCCATCGCGCGGACGCTAGCGCGCGAAGCTACGTGACGCGGTCCGCTTCGACGAGCGCGCGCAGGCTCTCGTGCTCCTCGCGGCAGGCCGGGCAGCCTTCGAGGTGCGCGGCCAGCCCCGGGAACTGGACGTCGGAATCCCTGCCCGCGAGCTCGGACTCGACGTACCCGTCGAGCTGCTCGAAGCACTGGTCGCAGCCGATCTCCGGTGCAGCGGGGCCAAGCACCCGACCGAGTGCTCCTTCGAGCTCGAATCGCTCCATCACGCTTCCTCCTCGGTGGGGTCGAGCGACAGCCCGACCTCCGCCAGATGTTTCCTCAGCTTCCGGCGTGCATCGTGCAAGGTCTTGTAGAGCGCGCCCCGCGTCGTGCCGAGCCGCTCGGCGAGGACGTCGATGGGCACGCCGTTGATCGCGAGGGCGACGAGCACGCGCTGCTGGTGCGGCGTCAGCACGTGCGTGATGGCCCGCTGCACCGTTCCGAGCAGCTCGCTCTGCTCGAGCTCCGCCTCTGGTCGGAGGCCGGGGCTCGTGAACGCGTTCCACCCCTCGGGCTCGAGCGGCACTTCTCTCCCCTGCCACGCGCGCTTGCGCAGCTTCACCGCGGCCTCGAGGAGCGCGAACTTGTAGGCCCACGTCGTGAAGCGGCTCGCGCCGCGGAAGTCGTCGAGCCGGGCGAGCACGCTCATCAGGGCGTCGTCGGCAGCCTCGAGCGCGATCTCGTCGAGCTCGTTGCCTCGGAGATGCGGCATGGTTGGCCTGCGCCGCCCGACCTCGAAGCGGGCCGCGCGAAGGAGGAGTGCGTGCAGTCGCGCGACGGCGTCCTCGCGTTCGGGGCCGCGCGCGCGCAGGCCGAGAAGCCAGTCGCGAGTGTCCTTGTCGCCTGCGACCGGCGCCTCGGCGGCGGTCAGATGAGGAGTCGCCTCCATCTCGTGCCGCTTGACCGTAGCCGTCTGGGGATGAGTCATGCCACCGCCTCGCGGTCGAGCGGTGCGAGGATCCTCACTGCCAGCTCGGGTGCGCAGCCGCGCTCCACCAGCTCGATGAGACGGTGCAGGTCGTAGTCGGGATCGACGGCGAGCCGGGCCGCGAGCACAGCGGAGAATCCGGAGCGGAGCAGCTGCTCCCGTCGCCACGCGGCGACGCCTTCCAGATCGACCCCGTCTCGCAGTTCGGTACCCATACCCACTTGGTGACGTGCGCGGCTCACTTCTTACCTCCTAGTAGCCGCTGAAGCGCTCCGGGCGGACGCGGTCGTCCGGGACGCCGGCCGCCTGCAGCTCGGCCGTCACGGCCTCGACCATCGGCGGCGGGCCCGCGAGCAGGTAGCGGAACCCGCTCAGGTCGTCGCCCAGGTGGTGGCGGAGGAGCTCCTGCCCGATTCGCCTCGACTCGCCGTCCCATCCCGAGTCCTCGGTCATCGTCAGGACCAGCCGGATGTTCTCGTGCTCGCGCTCGAGGTCCGACAGCTCGTCGAGGAATGCCGTCCCGTCGCGGTCCCGGTTCGAGTAGACGAGCGTCGCGCGGTGCGGCAGCCCCTCCTCGGCGATGTACCGGAGCATGCAGCGGAAGACGGTGATGCCGATCCCGCCCGCGACGAAGACGTAGGGCAGATCGGTCTCGTCCGGCAGGACGAAGTCCCCCTTCGGCTCCTCGACCTCGACCTCCGCGCCGACCGGCAGCTCCGCCAGCGAACGCTTGAATGCGCTGTCCCGCAGCCGGGTACAGAGGCCGAGCACGCCGCGCTCGTTCGGCGAGGTGACGACCGAGATGTGACGGCGCGGCCCCTTCTCGTCGTCGTAGGGCGGATCGAGGAGCGTGACCCAGAAGTACTGGCCCGGCCGGAAGTCGACCTCCCGGCCGAGCAGGTCGAAGACGACCAGGAGCGTCCCGGCCGCCACCTCACGCTTTTCCTTGATCCGCGCCCGCACTGGCCTGCCTCTCAGCGGCCCAATCGGATCGGGGGTCGTAGACCGACGCGAGCCGGGCCAGGGTGAGCGCACCGAGCATCAGCCCGAAGTCGCGCAATGCGATGTCGTAGTAGCCCGAGTACGTCAACAGGTTGATGATGATGCCAGCGAGCCAGGCCGCGACGAGGTATGCGCCGTAGCGCGGCTTGAGCAGCACGGCGATGCCGGCGGCGATCTCCACGACGCCGACGACGTACATGAACGACTGCCCGCTCCCCGGCACGATGTCGTTGATCCACGGCGCGAGGTACTTCGGCCAGTGGACGAGCAGGTTCGTGAACTTGTCCAGGCCGAAGACGATCGGGGCGACGACGAAGCCGATGCGGAGCAGCATGTACGCCTGGTACCGCGCGTCGTGCCACTGGGCGGTGCTTTCAGCCCGCGCGATCCTCGGCCGGCGGGTGGATGCTGATTCGAGTGTTGTGCTCACGTACTCACCTTCCTCTCGGAGTTGGAGGTACGAAGGTGAGTGTCTGGTCGCGCCTCGTTCTTACCCCGCGAATGTGACGTTCTTGACAAACGCACAGTGGAGCGCGACCCTGACGCAAGATCTAGCGTGGAAGGCAGCCCGAAGATGCAGGCCGAGACGGGCGGCCGTGGCGGCAGGCTCCCGTCGCCGTGGACACCGAGAGTGCTCGATCTGCTCGAGGATTGGCGCGACCGCGCCACCACGACGTCGGCCGGTCATTACAGGCAGGCATCGCGGCTCGCCCGTCTGAACATTCGCTTTGGGATCCCGGTCGTTGCGCTGTCGACCTTTGTCGGGACGGCCGTGTTCGCGACTCTCCAAAAGGACGTGAACGTCGGGCTCCGTATTGGAGTCGGCCTCGTGAGCGTGATGGCCGCAGTCCTGGCGAGCCTCCAGACATTCCTTCGCTTCGGCGAGCGAGCCGAGAAGCACCGCGCCTCGGCCGAGCTGTGGGCCGCACTCCGTCGCGAGATCGACGAGATGCTGGCGCTCCACCCGACCTATCTCGCCTCCCGTGGGGACCCGAAGGAGTACCTCGACGACCTGCGGCGAAGAATGGACGAGATCGCCCAGCAGTCGCCCGAGCTGGGCGAGCACGGCTTGTGGCGTCCCACAAGGCGGTATGAGACCCCGCTCGAGACGCCGTCGGGGGAGCAACCCGCCGCTCCAACTGCCTAGCTGACTTCGAGCTCCGCCCGCTGACGCGACGTCGCGCGCACGAGCAAGCACACTGGGCAGAGCGCCGGAGCCCGCTTCATGCTTGCTCAGCGAGACATGACTTGAAAGAGACACGCCAGCAGCGCGACTGGGAGGACCTGGCCTCGTTCGATCCATGGAGCGCCATCCTGCGCGAGCCGGGCCGTCAGGAGACGTGGGACCTCGACGAGTTCCTCGCGACGGGCGTGCGCGACGCGGAGCGAGCACTGGCGGTCGCGGCGACGCATGGACTGCCCCAGCGGACGCGCAGCGCGCTCGATTTCGGCTGTGGAGTCGGTCGCGTGACACGAGCGCTGGCGCTGCAGTTCGACTCATGTCCTCGGGCTCGACATATCGCCGACGATGATCGCGAGAGCGCAACAGCTCGATCGCGACTCGCCTGGCCGGTTCAGGGTGGGAGCCCTCGAGGAGCTTGACCTCTTGCCACCGGAGGACTTCGACTTCGTCCTCTCCCTGCTCGTGCTCCAGCACCTTCGGTCCGCCGACGACGTCGAGCAGACGATCGCCGCCCTGACACGCCGCGTTGCGCCCGGCGGCGCGCTCGTGCTGCAGGTCCCTTCACGGCTGCCGCCGCGTCGCCGCATCCAGTCGCGCCGGCGCGCGTATGCCACTCTCCGCGCGGTCGGCATCCCTGCGCCGCTGTTGCTCGGACGCTTCGGCCTCGACCCGATCCGCACGACAGCTCTGTCGGAGGATCGCCTCGTCGCCGCAGTCGAAGGCGAGGGCTGCGTCGTGCTCTGGAGCGAGGCGGACGATGCGAGCGGCCCGCACGTGCCGAGCGGCCGTTATCTGATCACGCGCGCGACGAAGGGGGAGCAGCCCGCCGCTCCAACGGCTTAGCCGACTTCGAGCTCCGCCCACTACCCTGGTCGCGTGGCCGAAAAGAGCGACACGCTCGTCTTCATCCCCGCCTGGAACGAGGAGGAGAACCTCCCCGCCGTCCTCGACGAGCTTCAGGCCGAGCTCCCGGACGCCGACGTCCTCGTCGTGGACGACGGATCGACCGACGGAACCGCGGCGGTTGCGCGCGAGCACGGCGCCGAGGTGGTCTCCTTCGGCGTCAACCGCGGGCTGCTCGCGGGGATCGCTGCGGGGTACGAGCACGCGGCGAAGGCGGGCTACGCCTTCTGTGGCCGCGTCGACGCCGACGGCCAGCATCCGGTGGAGGAGCTCGCCCGCCTGCTCGAGCGCGTGCGCTCCGGCGCGTGCGACGTCGCGGTCGGCTCCCGCTTCGTCAGCGGCGACGGCTACGCCGCGTACCGCTACAAGCCGTCGCCGGCACGACGGTTCGGCACTGCGCTTCTGCGGCGCTCGATGCGCGTCGCGCTGCGACGGCCGTTCCACGACGCGACGAGCGGTATGTACGCGGCGAACGCGAAGGCGCTGCCCGTCCTCGCTCGCCCCTACACGAGCCAGGCGCCCGAGGTGCAGGCGCTGCTGCGGCTTCAGGAGGCTGGCCTGCGGGTCGACGAGGTCCCGGTCGACATGCGTCCGCGCGCGAGCGGCGAGTCGAAGCTCCAGGGCAAGAAGGCCGTGATGGTCGTGGTGACGATCGCCGCGACTCTGTTGGCGCTCGACCGCTGGAAGCGGCGAAGCTGACGTGCGGCTCGTCGCGGTCCTCGGGTACTCGCCTCGTCGCGCCGACGGCCTGCACAGGCTCTGCGCCGACCGGCTCCGGCATGCCGAGCGGCTCGTCGCGGACCGCGACGCCGTCCTCCTCTCGGGCTGGGGCCGTCGAGGAAGCAGGGCCGAGGCCGAGCTCATGCGCGCCGCGTGGAACGGCCGGGAGGTGCGGCTCATCGCCGACGACACCGCCCGCAGCACCGCGGGGAACGCGGTCAGCGTGGCGGAGACCGCCCGCCGCCTCGACGCCGCCGAGGTCACTGTCGTGACCTCCCGCTGGCATGCGTTTCGTGCACGGACGCTCGTCCGCGCCGCGCTGCCCGGCGTCTCCGTGCGGACCTCCTCGCCCACGGGCCGGCCTCCCGTCAGCCTGCTGGCGCGGGAGCTCGTGTGCGTCGCGGCGCTTCCATACCACCTCGTGCGCCTGCGAGCAGGTCGCGGCGGGAGCTAGAGGCGGCGGGCGCCGACGAACGAGGCGCGCCTGGCGCCGAGGCTGTTCACCTGCACGACCGTTCCCGAGTGCGGCGCGTGGACGTAGCGGCCGCGGCCGACGTACATGCCCACGTGGCCGAGCCCGGAGAAGAAGACGAGGTCTCCCGGCGCGAGTCGCGAGTACGGCACGCGGCGGCCGCGAGAGTACTGACCGCCCGTGTAGTGCGGCAGGCGGACACCGAGCTTCCCGTACACGTACATGACGAAGCCGGAACAGTCGAAGCCCTGACGCGGGCTCGCGCCACCCCACGAGTAGCGGATACCGAGATAGTCGAGCGCGAGGCGCGCGGCACGCGTGCCGAGCGGGAGCTTCAGCTTCTTCGGAATCTCGTGCCAGCGGGAGACCTTCCTGTGCTGGACGACGCGGTGGTGCTTCGGCTTCGGGTGTTTCGGCCGGTTGTTCGACGCGCGGCCGCTGCCCGCGGCGCACAGGAGCGCGAGCGAAGTGACAACGGCGATGCATGAGATCGTCTGTTTCATCACGGAAGGTGTTGCGGGCACGACGAGGCGCTGTCGTCTCGACAGGCCTCCAGCGCGGTCAACGCGCCTGAAGCGCCCCTAGGCGTTCGTCACCGTAGTCGCGCGTGACCGTGGATCGAATGACCCATACGGGTGAACGTCAAACGTGTTGCACGTTGCAGATGAAGCGAGCGGACGACGATAGGTACGGTAGGACGGTGATCGCCACAGCTCCGTTCGGAAGCACGAGCCACGAGAGCACGCGCACGATCTTCGGCGCCGCTGCACTCGGCTCGGTGTCGCAGAACGAAGCCGACCAGGCGCTCGAGGTTCTCCTCGAGCACGGCGTGAACCACATCGACACCGCCGCGTCCTACGGCGACTCGGAGTTGCGCGTTGCGCCGTGGCTCGCTCGCAATCCGGGCGCCTTCTTCCTTGCGACGAAGACCGGCAAGCGCGACTACGAGGGTGCGCGCGAAGAGATCCGGCGATCGCTGGATCGTCTCGGTGTCGACAGGGTCGACCTGATCCAGCTCCACAATCTCGTCGACGTCATCGAGTGGGAGTTCGCGCTACGCGAGGGCGGCGCGCTCGACGCAGCGATCGAGGCGCGCGACGAAGGGCTGGTGCGCTTCATCGGCGTCACCGGACACGGCCTGACGGTCGCGAGGATGCATCGCCGCAGCCTCGAGCGCTTCCCGTTCGACTCGGTTCTGCTCCCGTACAGCTACGTGCAGATGCGCGACGAACGGTATGCGGCGGACTTCGAGGCGCTGGCCGGCGTCTGTGCCGAGCGCGGCGTCGCGGTCCAGACGATCAAGGCCGTCAGCCTGGCGCCGTGGGACGGACGGCAGCAGACGGCCGCGACATGGTACGAGCCGCTGCGCGAGCAGGAGGACATCGACCTCGCCGTGCACTGGGTGCTCGGCCGCGAGGGCGTCTTCCTCAACACCGCAGGTGACGTCACCTTGCTGCCGCACGTGCTCGACGCGGCGAGCCGGTTCTCCGCGGCGCCGCCGGAAGACGCAATGGAGGCGCTCGCCGAACGCCGCGGCCTCGTGCCGCTCTTCTCGTAGCGGCCAACGAGACCTGAACTCCGCCTGAACGCGGTAGTCAGACCCAACTCAGAAAGTTGGGTGCACTCTCGGACAATGACCACGACGAGGTTGCCGCGCCTCCACCCCGGCTTGCGGCAGATGCTGAACAAGGTCCCGGAAGTCACCCTCTACTTCTGGTTCATCAAGGTCCTGTGCACGACCGTCGGCGAGACTGCGTCGGACTACCTCACCGACAACGTCGGCCTCGGCCTCACCAAGACGACCTTCATCACGGCGTCACTGCTGATCGTGACGCTCGTCTTCCAGTTCCGCTCGCGCAAGTACGTACCCGCGATCTACTGGCTCGGAATCGTCCTGATCAGCATCGTCGGCACGCAAATCACCGACAACCTCACGGACAACGCGGGTGTCTCGCTCGTCACGACGACGACGGTGTTCTCGATCGTTCTCGCGGCCGTGTTCCTCGCCTGGTGGGCGAGCGAGCGGACGCTCTCGATCCACACGATCTACACCACGCGCCGTGAGTCGTTCTACTGGCTCGCCGTCCTCTTCACGTTCGCGCTCGGCACCGCCGCCGGCGACCTGACCGCCGAGCGTCTGAATCTCGGCTACCTGGTCTCGCTGCTGATCTTCGCTGCGGTCATCGGGGCTGTCGCGGTCGCGCACTATCGCTTCCAACTCAACGCCGTCGCCGCCTTCTGGATCGCCTACATCCTGACGCGGCCGCTCGGGGCATCGCTCGGCGACTACCTCTCGCAACCCCGGGCCGACGGCGGCCTGGGCCTCGGGACGACCGTGACGAGCGCGCTCTTCCTGACGGCGATCATGCTCGTCGTCGCCTACCTGAGCCTGACGCGGACGGATGCGACCGAGGTCCGGGCTCGGCCGGCAGCGGTGACCGCGGACGTGCTCGTCGTGGCACACGAGACCGCAGCCACTCCAGCCCTCGTCAGCGCAGTGCGTGAACGTGCGGCGCGCAGTCCAGCGCGCTTCCACCTGCTCGTCCCGAACCTGGCCGAGCACGCCGAGCTGACCGAGGCGGAGCGCGAGCACCGGCATGCCGATGGGGAGCGGACGCTGGAGCTCGCGCTCCCACTCATTCAGGAGGCCGCACACGGCGCCGCGGATGGGTCCGTCTCCTATCGGCACGACGCGATGGACGCGATCGAGGAAGCGCTCCACGAGGGTGACTTCCACGAGATCATCCTCTCGACCCTTCCGCACAGCGTCTCCGGCTGGCTGCACGTCGACCTCCCGCATCGCGTCGGGCACCTCGGCCTGCCGCTGACGGTCGTGACGGCGAAGGAGCACCTCGTCCCCAGGGCGACAGAAGAGGCGGCCGAAGGAGTCGCATGACCCGGATCGGACGGTGGGCCGCCTGGCCGCTTCGCGAGCAATGATGCGGAGATGAGCGAGATCGGTCCGCGAGTCCTGGTCGTCGAAGATGACGGCGCACTGCGCGGAGTGATCGAGCGAAGCCTTCGCGAAGAAGGCTTCGTCGTCGCGCTGGCCGTGACGGGCGCGGATGCACTCGCGCTCGTCGAGGAAACGCGGCCCGACGTGCTCGTCGTGGACGTCGGCCTGCCCGACACCGACGGACGGGATCTCTGCCAGGCGTTGCGTGCGCGCGGAATCCAGACACCGGTGCTGTTCCTTACTGCCCGCGACGCGCTCGTCGACCGGATTGCAGGGTTCGACGCCGGTGGCGACGACTATCTCGTCAAGCCGTTCGCACTCGTCGAGCTGGTCAGGAGGCTCCAGGCCCTGCTACGGCGAGCCGGCGCCGGAGGCGCGCTCGAGGCGGGCGGGCTCCGGCTCGACCCGGCCACGCACTCCGTCGCCGCCGGCCAGACGCAGGCGCCGCTGACGCCGACCGAGTTCCGCCTCCTCGCCGCGCTCCTCGCACGGCCCGGCGAGGCGGTGCGACGCCGAGAGCTCCTCCGCGCAGGCTGGCCGCACGGCGCGTTCGTGCGGCAGAACACGCTCGACGCGTACGTGGCACGGCTGCGACGGAAGCTGAAGCACCTCGAGCAGGCACCCGAGATCACGACCGTCCACGGCGTCGGCTACCGCGTGGGATGAGAAGCGTCGGCCTTCGCCGGAGGCTCTTCTTCGTCGTCTTCGCAACGGTCGCGGTGGCGGTCACCGTTCTTGTCGCCGGCTTCAATCAGGTGCTCGCGCGAACTCTCGACAGTGACGCGAGCGACCTCGTCCGGTCGCGCGCCAACGCGGAGCTCACCTCACTGCGCATCGAGCAAGGACGACTCACGTCCGGCGAGGCATCCGACGCGCACGCGAGCGACGCGTATGTCTGGCTGTTCGGCGGCGGGCGCGTGCTCGAGCGTCCGCGGGTCGGTTCAGTCGTCGATGCGGGCGCGCGTCGCGTCGCTCGGGGACCGGACCGCACGCTCGACATCGGCTCGGCCGATGCCCGTCTCTACGCCGTGCCCGTGATCCACCGTGGCAAGCGCGTCGGCACCGTGGTTGCCGGCGTCTCACTCGCACCGTACGAGGAGACCCGCTCGACCGCGCTCATCGCATCGGTCGTCTTCGGCGCGCTCGTCCTATTGCTCGTCGGAGGGACGACGTGGTGGTTGCTCGGCGCGTCGCTGCGGCCGGTCGTCCGGATGACCCGACAGGCGGCCGCCTGGAGCGAACACGACCCCGACCATCGATTTGCGCTCGGACCACCGAACGACGAGCTGACGGAGCTGGCCGCGACGCTCGACGGCCTGCTCGACCGTCTTGCCGCGAGCCTGCGCCACGAGCGGCGCTTCTCCGCCGAGCTGTCACACGAGCTGCGCACGCCCCTCGCCCACGTCCTCGCGGAGACGGAGCTCGCGCTCAGCCGCGAGCGAGGTCCGTCCGAGTACAGGACGGCGCTCGAGACGATCCGACAGAGCGCCGATCGGCTCTCGCGAATCGTGGACGCTCTTGTCGCCGCTGCGGCGTACGAGGCCGGCGGCGCCCGCGGTGTGGCGGATGCCGCGGAGGTTGCGGCCGGCGCGGCTGCCGCCTGCGCGGGGCTCGCCGAACAGCGGAACGTTGCGATCGAGATCCGAGCGCCCGTCCGACCGTTGCGAATAGGCGTCGACACGGATCTCGCCGAGCGCATCCTGCAGCCGGTCGTCGAGAACGCGTGCCGCTACGGGTCGACCCGCGTTCGCATCGACCTCGTCCGGCGGGACTCGGCCGTGCTCTACGCGGTCGAGGACGACGGACCCGGAGTCACCGAGAACGAGGAGGAGCAGATCTTCGAGCCCGGCGCCCGGGGAACGGCAGCCCGATCAAACGGCTCCGTCGGTGCCGGACTCGGGCTGCCGCTGGCGCGCCGGCTTGCCCGTAGCGTCCAGGGCGACGTCCTCGCAGACCCGGCGGCTCACGGCGGCAGGTTCGTCGTCCGCCTTCCCGCCGGCTGACGGCGCTTCGCCCACGGCCGCGGCGGGGTCAGCAGGGATTCGAGACGGAGATAGGCGAAACCGACACCCGGAAAGTCCGTCAGACGCTCGAGGCAGACGTAGCGCGGCGCCCACTCCGGGAGGAACTTGGCACTGAAGACGAGCAGCCGCTCGAGCTGGAAGATGCGGTCGAGCTTCCGGAGCGCTACGCCGAATGCACGACCGGCTCGCGAGTCGCGGTGCCCGGCTCGGAGCTGATCCGCGAACGCGCAGAAGTTCAGCGAGATCTGCGAGATGCCCTCGCGCCGACCCCAGCCGATGGTCTCGACGATGAGGAACTCCATCAGGCCGTTGGGCGTCGAGCCCCGGCGTCTCATAGCGCTGATGGAGTAGCCCGCGGCCGCAGGCATCGGGACCAGGTGGACGAAGCCGCCCACACAGCCGGAGGCGTCTTCCGCTACGACAACGACAGGGCCGGGCGCGTCGAAGAGGTTGTCCATCGCCATGGTGAAGCCACGCTCCGGCCAACGCCCGAGCCACTCGTGCGAGACCGACTCGAGCTCGCTGCGGAGAGCCGGATCGACGTCGAGCGCCTCGACGACGCGAACGCGATAGCCCGCTCGTTGGAGCCGGTGGACCGACTGCCGCACCTTACGAATCGCCCGTCCTTCGAGCGAGAACGAGGATGGATGGACGACCGCCTCGTCCCCGATCTTCACGATCCGGAGGCCGAGCGAGCGGTAGACCGGGATCAACTCAGCGCTCGCACCGAGCACTCCGAGACGGAGCCCTCGTGCATGGGCGACGCGGCGGAACTCCTCCACCAGGGCGCGAAACTCGCTCCGGTCGCCGATGGGATCGCCGCTGATGAGGGCCGATCCGCCCACGATGCGATACGCAAGGAAGGCATCGCGCGACGGCGAGAAGAAGTAGCTCTTGTCCTGTCGCAGCGCAAAGAACGCAAGTGTGTCGCGCCCGTGGCGCGAGACGAGCTTGTACGCGAGCTTGCGGTGCGCGACGCTCACCTGCACCGCCTCGGTCCAGGGCCTGAGCCAGAGGTAGAGCGAACGTGCGGCCAGGAGTGCGGCCGCAGCGGTCATCAGGTCTTCCAGATCCTCGGGCGCCGCGAGTCGCTTCAGGCCGTACAGGAGCAGGAAGCCACCCGCTGAGGCCAGCGCGAAGGTCGTCGCGAGGAAGGGCTTGACCGCGTTCGGGTCGCCGGGAGCGTCGAAACGACGGCGGTAGCGGATGAGCGCCCCGCACACGAGCACGCTCGCTGCCGCTTCCTCGACGTCGAGGCCCTTGGCGAGATGTGCGCCCGCCGTGGCGATCACGAGGACGACCGCGAGGGCCCACGCGCGGCTGCTCCTGCGGGTGAGCGAGCGCGACAGCCACACGAGCCCGAGGCCAAAGCCCAGAGCGGCGAGCCGTGCCGCCTCCGGAACTCCCGGTGGGAGGATGCCGGCGACCGTCTCACTCCGCGAGGCGATGCTGGGCGTCAAAGCGGAGAGGAGCGTGATCAGTCCGACGCCTGCCGCGGCCGCTCCGATCCAGGTCTCGGGCCGGCTGCGCCGTAGGCGGCTCGAGAGCTCAGCCACCGTCGGGACAACCTCGTGGGTCGCGCCCAGCCACCGTCGACAGCGCGCTTCGCGCATCAACGACGAAGGCGAGCCTCACCACTCCTCGCCGCGAGAGCTCGAGTCGCATCATCCCGGAAGACGTCCGCTCGACGCATCCCGATGATGCCCGCCAGTACGGCGAGTAGCCGATGGCGAGGGCGTAGTCGCCCGCCCTCTCGATCCGGAGTCGCACGTGCGTCTGGTCGAGAGCGAGGACCTTCGCGGCGCCTGGACCGCGGATGATCGGCTGTGGCGACGGCACGGCGAAGATCGTCGTCCCGGGCGATCTCAGGACGACCCTCAGACCGGAGTGCCTGCTCTTCAGCAGACGTGCCTCCCCTCGGGCGCTGTAGTCGGGCGGCGCGTCGGTCAGAACGACATAGCGGACGCCGAGCCGGCGGAGCCACCCGAGATAGGCGGAGCGAGCCATGTCGCCGTAGAGGACCCGGTTCTGCGGAAAGTCGTCCTGGCGAAACCAGCCGCGCGCGAGCGGGATCCCGGCCCGGGCGAGATAGACGGCCGGCCAGTGGCCGACCGTGTCGACGGCCTCGACCCGGTACGACGCGCTCGCGTGGTGCTCGAGGAAGCGGATCGCCGGGGACCAGTAGGACGCGTGCGCGGCCGGATCGTCCTTGCCGTGCACGAAGCTCGCCACCAGCGGCGTGACGTTCCAGGAGACGGCGAGGGCCAATGCGACCGCACACGCGAACCGCGGCCGCCAGTCACGCAGGGAGAGGGCAAGGACGGCGATCGGAATCGCGGCGAAACGCAGGCGCGCGATGTTTTCCCCGACCGGGGACGGGACGGCGTAAGCGACGACGCAGGCAACGAGATACACGACGAACAGCCCGCGGAGGATCCGAGCCTCGGCGACTCTCCACGTCAGCGCGGCCCCCAGGATGCAGAACACGCATGCGGCCGCTAGCTCCGCCGCGGAGAACGGGTAGCGGCCCTGGCTCGGGAACATCCGCCAGAGGACCGCCTCGAACATGCCGATGACACCGAGGATCGACGCGATCGTCACGACGGCCGCGGTCTCTGTCCTTCGCGCGACCCCCGCGCCGACGAGAACGACGGCGAGGAGCAGGAAGGCAACCGGGCTCAGGGCGAGCGTGAGCGCCGCGAAGCAGACGAAGAGCCCGCGGCTGCCGCGCTGCAGCGCCCAGAGCGCGAGGAGCGCGCAGGCGCTTCCGAGCATGAACGGAAACGCGCCGGACAGCACGAGCGCCGCCCAGCACACCGCGAATGCACGGCTCGACCAACGCCCTGTCGAGCCCCACTCGTGCGTGACCACCGCCTCGAACGCGAGGACGGCGACAACGACCGTCCCGACCGCGAGCAGCTTGATCCCGACAAGTGCCGCGAGCGGATAGTAGAGAACGCTGTAGGTGATGAACGCATAGCGCCCGCCGTACCAGAGGTTGTCCCAGAGAGTGAAGCCATGGTGGATGAAAAGGGTGCGCTGGTAGAGGTGAGCGGGAAGGTCAGTCCCGGGCGGCCCGTACCACAGCAGCAGCGCGGCGAGGACGCCCGCGAGCGCAGTCCAGGCCGCATGATCGGGCCCGCTCCGTAAGAAGCGGGTGGCAAAAGAACGTGACATCCGGTTCTGCGTAACCCTTGCGCCGATCGTCCCTCTGGCCGCCTGAACGGCACCTGAACACGTGCGCGCAAGGTCGATGGGTACGCGTTTCGGTCGGGCGCACGCAGCTACCGTGAAGGCGTTGATCGAGGTACGCAACCTAACGAAGGACTACGGTGACACGCGAGCCGTCGACGACCTGACGTTCACCGTGCGGCCGGGTGTCGTCACGGGCTTCCTCGGGCCCAACGGCTCCGGCAAGTCGACGACGATCCGCCTGATCCTCGGACTCGACGCGCCGACGTCCGGCGATGCCACGGTGAACGGGAAGCACTACCGCGATCATCCGGCGCCACTTCACGAGGTGGGGGCACTGCTGGAGGCACGCTCCGTGCACGCCGGCCGCTCCGCGTTCGGCCATCTCCTCTCGTTGGCGCAGACACACGGGATCCCGCGCGGCCGTGTCGACGAGATGATCGACCTCGTCGGCCTGCGCGGAGTCGCCCACAAGCGAGCCGGACAGTTCTCGCTGGGCATGGGGCAGCGCCTCGGGATCGCCACCGCGCTCCTCGGTGATCCGTCCACGCTGATCCTCGACGAGCCGGTGAACGGGCTCGATCCCGAGGGGATCCACTGGATCCGCAACCTCCTCAGGAGCCTGGCGTCGGAGGGCCGAACCGTCTTCGTGTCGTCGCACCTGATGAGCGAGATGGCGCTGACGGCCGAGCAGGTGATCGTCATCGGACGCGGCCGCCTGATCACGGACATCAGCGTCGACGACTTCGTGCAGCAGGCCTCGGGCAAGGTCGTGCACGTGCGCACACCGCGTGCCGACGAGCTCCGCGCGGTGCTCGAGACGCCGGGCGTCACGGTGCGAGGCCACGACCCCGACCTCCTCGAGGTCACGGGTCTGACCGCGGCCCAGATCGGCGACGCGGCGAACGAGGCGGACATCCCGCTCCACGAGTTGACGCCACAGCAGGCGTCGCTCGAAGAGGCGTTCATGACGCTCACGCGGGACGAGCTCGAGTTCAAGGCTCCGCTTTCGGTCGCGGTCGACAGCGAGCAGGCGGCATGAGCAGCATCCCCGCGACCACGGCGGTCCCTCCGCTCCCACACACGGGCCGAGTGACGCAGCTCCGCGTCTTCCTCTCGGAGTGGACGAAGCTCCGCTCCGTGAGATCGACGCGCTGGTCGCTGCTCGCGGCGGTCGGCTTCACGATCGGGCTCGCCGCTCTTGCGTGCGCGGTGGTCTCCCATCACTGGCCGCATCTCAGCGCGCAGGACCGCGCGGATTTCAATCCGCTCGAGCCGAACCTCGCAGGCGTTCAGCTGGCGCAGCTCGCGATCGGAGTCCTCGGCGTCCTCGTGATCACGGCGGAGTACTCGACCGGGATGATCCGCGCGACGATGACCGCGGTCCCGCGGCGTCTGCCCGTGCTCTGGGGGAAGATCGTGGTCTACGGGCTCGTGATCCTCGTGCTGATGGTGCCCTCCACGCTGATCGCGTTCGTGGTCGGCGAATGGATCTTCTCCGGCCGCCACATCAACGTGGCGTTCACGGACCCGGGAGTCGCTCGGGCAGTCGTGGGCTCGGCGCTCTATCTGACCGTCGTCGGCCTGTTCGGCCTCGGACTGGGCGCGATCGTGCGCAACACCGCCGGAGGGATCGCGACATTCGCGGGAATCATGTTCGTCCTTCCGCCCCTCATGAACGTGCTGCCCGCGAGCTGGAACGACGCGGCATCGCCGTATCTGCCGCTCGCTGCGGGCGAAGCGATCATGTCGACGACGCCCGGCAACCACCTTTCTCCGTGGGTCGGCCTGGGCCTGTTCTGCGCCTACGCGGCCGGCGCTCTCGCCGTCGCCGCGGTCCTCCTCGTCCGCCGCGACACCTAGCGGGCCTCGATCACGGTCGCGGCAGTCTCGGCGAGGAGCGGCACGCCCGACTCGAATCGCTGCGCGCGGTCGTCGTCGGCCGTGAGCTCGCCGCGGACGTACCGTCCGTAGATCGCCTCGCAGAACACCGCCGCCTTCCACAACGCGAGCGCCTCGAACCACGCGAGAGGCTCGACGTCACGGCCGCTCCGCTCCGCGTAGCGCGCGACGAGCCCTGCGCGAGAGAGGAAGCCTTCGCTCGCAGTGACAGGCGAGGTGCCGAGCGGATTCGCCTCCCCTCCGGGCTCGCTGTACGTAGCGACGAGATAGCCGACGTCCGCGCGCGGGTCGCCGATCGTCCCCATCTCCCAGTCGAGCACCGCCGCGATCCGCTCGCCCTGGACGATCATGTTCCCGAGCCGGTAGTCGCCGTGAACCACGGTCGGCGGGAGCTGCTCCGGCACGTTCGCCGCCAACCACATGCCGACGTCGACGACGGTCGGCAGCTCCCGCGTCTGGTTGATCTCCCACAGCTGCGCGAACCGCCTGACCTGCCGTTCGTTGTAGTTGCCCGGGCGCGCGAAGGCGGCGAGCGCCGGCGTCGCCACGTCCGCGGCATGGATCTCGACGAGCGTGTCGACGAGATCCTCCGCCAGCCTGCCGCACGCGGCGACGTCGGCGTCGAGCGGGCAGAAGGCAGCTCCGTCGTCGGCACGTCTCCGTCGATGTAGTCCATGACGTAGAACGGGACGCCTAGAAGCGAGTCGTCCTCGCAGACGGCGCGGATGTTCGGGACGCGGATCCCGAGCGGGGCCAGCGCGAGCTGCAGGCGTGACTCACGCACGACGTCATGCGCGGTCGGCGGGAGCGGCGGGCGCGGCGGACGGCGCAGCACGAACCGCGAGCCGTCGTCGCGGCTGAGCAGAAACGAGAAATTCGAGCCGCCGCCTTCGCCGATCCGCTCCGCGAGGAGCTCGCCGGCGCCGAGCCCGTGCTCGTCGAGGAACCCGCGAACGGCATCCAGCACCAGCAGCGGCGGGAGTGTGTTCGTCACGAGGACGATCGTGCCACGATCCGCCGATGGAGACTCTGCTCACGGGCGGCGCGTTCTTCGAGAGCCCTCGGTGGCACGGCGGGCGCTGGTGGTTCTCGGACTTCTACCGCCGCGTCGTCGTCGCGGTCGACGGAAGCGGCAACAGCGAGACGATCATGGAGGTCGACGGCATGCCCTCCGGGCTTGGCTGGCTGCCCGATGGCTCGCTGCTCGTCGTGTCGATGAGCGACCGGCGCGTGCTGCGACGGACGGCCGACGGCGACGTACGCGTCCACGCAGACCTCACCCGGCTGTGCGACTGGCATGCAAACGACATGGTCGTCACGTCCGAGGGCGCGGCGTACGTCGGCAACTTCGGCTTTGACCTCGGCACGGAGGAGCCGCGCGCGACGGGCATCGTCCGTGTCGGCCCTGACGGAACGGCGGCCCGCGTCGCCGAGGACCTGCTCTTCCCCAACGGCACGGTCGTCACGGACGACGGCTGCACGTTGATCGTCGGTGAGACGTGGGCCGCCCGGCTGACGCAGTTCACGATCCGGGCGGACGGCGCGCTCGTCGACCGCGAGACGTTCGCCGCCGTCCCGCGCACCGCGCCCGACGGCTGCACTCTCGACGCGGACGGATGCGTCTGGTTCGCCGATGCACGCAGCAACTGCTGCCTACGCGTTGCGCGTGGCGGGGAGATCCGGGAGGTCCTCACCGTTCCGGAGGAGCTGCGCTGCTTCGCCTGCATGCTCGGGGGCGACGACGGCCGCACGCTCGCGATCTGCGCGGCGCCCGGCTACGGCGACGAGAGTGCGCGCGACGGCGTCGTGCTGACGGCGCACGTCGCCACGCCGCACGCCGGCCGCCCCTAGTCGGGCGCGAACGCGTCGATCAACGCAGGCAGCTCGCCTGGCTCGCACGAGAAGGCGAGCACACCGGTCGAGATGCCGGCCGCGCCGAATGCCTCCAGGCGCTCCCGCTGCTCGTCGACGGATCCCAGCAGGAAGATCTCGCGCACGAGCCCCTCGGGCACGAGCTCGACGGCACGCGCACGATCGCCCGCCGACCAGGCGTCGACCAGCGGATCGACCTCGTCTCCGAAGCCGAGCCAACGGAAGAACTCCGTGTAGACGGGAACGGTCGCGTACGCGACGAACGTCCGCTTGGCGGTATCGAGCGCTGAGGGCCCGTGGAACGAGAAGAGGCGGCAGGCCACCTCCTTCTCGGGTGCGCCGAAGGCTTCGACGACCTGCGCGACACGGCTCAGCGGCAGGAAGTTCGTGAACGCCCCGTCGGCGACCCTCGCGGCAAGGCGCAGCATCGGCGCACGCAGGGCGGCGAGGACGATCGGCACCGGCTCCACCGGCGGCGCCGGGAGCCTGAACCCGCCTTCCCCGCGCTCGCCCGCGAGCACGGTCCGGAGATAGCCAACGGTCTCCTCGACCTTCGCCAGCGGACGGCGGAACGGGATGCCGTTCCACCGTTCGACGATCACGTTGGACGATGCGCCGAGGCCGAGGACGAACCGGCCGTTGCTCGCGTCCTGAAGCGCGAGCGCGCTCTGCGCCAGCAGCGCCGGCCCGCGGGTGTAGACGTTGACGATGCCCGTGACGAGGCGGACGCGTTCCGTGTGCTCAGCCGCCACCGCAAGCGGTGTGAACCCGTCGTAGTGCGTCGACTCGGCCGACCAGAGACCGTCGTAGCCCGCGTCCTCGGTGCGCTTCGCGAGCGCCCCGAGCTCGCCCAGGGGCACGCGGTCGAACGGGATGGTCATGCCGAGTCGGATACGGCAGTATCTCGCGGTGTTCCCGCGCACCGCTCTGGTGACGGGAGCGGCGTCGGGAATCGGCGCCGCGCTCGTCCAGCTCCTCCACGCCGAGGGGACCGACGTCCGCCCCCTCGACGTGGCCGGCGGCTTCGACGTCGGCGACCCTCATGCCTGGGACGACGTCGGCGCGGTGGGCGCGGCGTTTCTGAACGCCGGTGTCACGACCGGCACGACCGACATCCGCGAGCTCTCCGAGGACGCGTACCGTCGCATCGTCGGCGCGAACCTCGACGGGGTGGTCTACGGCGTACGCAGGCTTGCGCAGGTGATGGAGCCGGGAAGCGCCGTCGTCGCGACCGCATCGCTCGCCGGCCTGGTCGCGGCGCCGCAGGATCCGCTCTACACGCTGACGAAGCACGGCGTCGTCGGCTTCGTACGCAGCGTCGCTCCGCAACTCGCCGAACGCGGCATCAGGATCAACGCCGTGGCACCGGGATTCGTCGACACGCCGCTGCTCGCCGCCGGCCGCCAGCGGTTCGCGGACGCCGGCTTCCCGCTGCTGCAGGCGGAGGACGTGGCGGAGGCCGCTCTCACTGCCGCGCGCAGCGAGGCGACGGGCGAGGTCTGGGTTCTCCAGCCCGGACGACAGCCGGCGCCGTTCCGCTTCCCCAACGTGCCGGGGCCGCGCGACGCGTCCGGCGCCGCGGTCGGCCCTCCCCCTCCTAGCTGAAACTCCAGCCGTCGCCCGCAGCGAACGCCTTCAGGATGCGGCGGCTCACAACCATGCGATGGACCTCGTCCGGTCCGTCGTAGATGTGCGCAGCGCGGGCGCCGCTGTACATGTGCGCGAGCGGGGAGCGGTCGGTCAGGCCGAGTGCGCCGTGCACCTGCACCGCGCGGTCGATCACGCGCGAGAGCACGTCCGCCGCGTAGAACTTGAGCAGCGAGATCTCGACCCTTGCGTCCTCGTCGCGGTCGATCTTGTGCGCGGCGTCGAGCGTCAGCAGGCGGCACGCCTGTATCTCGGCCGCCGAGTCCGCGATCCAGTTCTGCACCGTCTGCTTCTCCGCGAGCGGCCCGCCGAACGCCTCCCGCTCGAGCGCCCGCGCGCACATCAGGTCGAACGCGCGCTGCATCTGCCCGAGCCACCGCATGACGTGATGGATGCGGCCCGGCCCGAGCCGCTTCTGTGCGATGAGGAAGCCGGCGCCGCGCTCGCCGAGGAGGTTTTCCGCCGGCACGCGCACGCCGCTGTAGGTCACCTCGCAATGCGTCGTCCAGCCGCGCCCACGGTGTCCGAGCGTCGCTACCGGCTCGATCGCGACACCGGGCGTGTCCGCCGGGACGATGATCTGGCTCATCCTCCGGCGGGGTTCGGCATCCGGTTCGGTGACCGCCATCACGATGCCGAACAGCGCTCCCTCTGCGCCGGACGAGAACCACTTCCGGCCGTCGATCACCCACTCGTCGCCCTCGAGCACGGCCGTCGTCTGCAGGCTCGTCGGGTCGGCGCCCGACACGTCCGGCTCGGTCATCGAGAAGAACGACCGCCCGTCACCCTCCACGAGCGGCCTAAGCCATCGCTCCTGCTGGTCGGGCGTCCCGAACTGGTGGAGGATCTCGCCGTTGCCCGCGTCGGGCGCCTGGCAGTTGAAGACGTACTGGGCCCAGCTGATGCGCCCGATCTCCTCGTTCAGGTCGGCGTACGACAGGAAGCCCCGGCCCGTGCCGCCGGCCTCGGGCGGCAGGTGCGGCGCCCACAATCCCTCGGCCTTTGCACGGCGGCGCAACTCGGTGAGCAAGGCCTCCGCCTCGTCGTCCTCGCGCAACAGCCGGGCCTCGACGGGCTCGATGTGCGCGTCGATGAACGCGCGGTAGGCCGCCCTCTCGTCCGAGACGGTCACCTAGCGCGTTCGCTCCACGATCATGGCCATCCCCTGGCCGCCACCGACGCACATCGTCTCCAGCCCGATCGTCCGGTCGTCCGTCTCGAGGTCGTTGAGGAGCGTCGACATGATCCGCGCGCCGGTCATGCCGTACGGATGACCGAGCGCGATCGCGCCGCCGTGCGGGTTGAGCTTGTCGCTGAACGGGTCGACCCCGAGCTCCCGGCACACCGGAAGCACCTGCGCGGCGAATGCCTCGTTGAGCTCGACGACGTCGACGTCGTCGATCGTCATTCCCGCTTGCTTCAGGACGTTCCGCACGGCTCCGATCGGGCCGACGCCCATGATCTCCGGCGCCACACCGGACACCGCCGAGGCGACGATTCGCGCCCGCGGCTTGATGCCGAGCTCGCGCGCACGCGTATCGCTCATCACGACGACCGCGGCCGCGCCGTCGTTGAGCGGGCAGGAGTTGCCGGCCGTCACCTTGCCACCGGGCCTGAACGCGGGCTCGAGCTCCGCGAGCTTCTCCATGGTCGACTCCGGTCGCGGGCCGTCGTCCTTCGCGACACCGTCCCACGGCGTGATCTCGCGCGCGAAGAAACCCGAGTCCTGCGCGGCCACCGCTCGCTCCTGCGACTGCTGCGCGAAGCGGTCCATGTCCTCGCGGGACACGTCCCACTGCTCGGCGACGTTCTCCGCCGTCATCCCCATCGGGATGTACACGTTTGCGATCGGCGCGTCGTCGCCGAACAGCTTGGGATGCAGTTCTTCCGCGTCCTTCGGGTAGCCGTCGACCTGCGTGATCGACTCCACGCCGGCGGCGACGTAGACGTCGCCCTCGCCCGCGCGAATCGCGTGAAACGCCATGCGGATCGTCTGCAGGCTCGATGCGCAGAAGCGGTTCACCGTCGTGCCGGCCGCGGTCTCGGGGAGGCCGGCGAGCAGCGCGGCGCGGCGCGCGAGGTTCATCCCCTGCCGATCCTGCGGGAAGCCGCAGCCCACCATGACGTCGACGATCTCCTCGCGGGGCAGCTCGGGCACCTGCTTCAGCGCCGCGTCGATCGCGAATGCGACGAGGTCGTCGGGACGCACGTCGACGAGCGAGCCCTTTCGCGCGCGTCCGATCGGCGTCCGCGTGGCGGAGACGATGACCGCCTCAGGCATCGGGGGCCCCCGCGGCCATGTAGACGACCTCGCCGACGAGCGCGGGCTTCTCCTTGCCCTCGATCTCGACGCTGACGCCGACGTTCCAGACGACGCTCGGACCGCGGCGCTCGGCGCGGACGAGCTTCGCGTGGAGCCGCACGCGCGATCCCGACGGCACGGGGCTCGTGAAGCGGACCTTCTCCGTCCCGTAGTTCACGCCCATCACGGCGTCGCTCACCGACACCACCTCGCTGAGCAGCATCGGGAGCATCGCGAGGGTCAGGTAGCCGTGCGCGACGGTGGTGCCGAACGGCCCGTCCGCCGCCGCCTCGGGATCGACGTGGATCCACTGGTGATCTCCCGTCGCCTCGGCGAACTGGTTGATCTGCTCCTGCGTGATCTCGTGCCAGTCGCTCGTCCCGAGCTCACGGCCGGAGCCGTCCTCCAGCTCGGCGAGCGTGATCGTCGTCGTCATGTCCTCGCTCCTTCTTCCGCCCTCAGCAGCTCGCGCAGCGCCTTCCGGTCGGCCTTCCCGACCGGCGTGACGGGCAGCGCGTCCACCACACGAATCTCTCGGGGGTACTTGTACCCGCCGAGACGCTCTCGACCGAAGGCGACGAGCGCCTCCTCGTCGGCATCGCCGGCGAGCGTCACGAAGGCGACCACCTCCTCGCCGTAGACCGGATCGGCGCGGCCCAGGACGCAGGCGGTGCGAATTGCCGGATGCTCGAGCAGCGCCTCCTCGACGTCACGCGGGAAGACGTTGAATCCGCCGCGAATGATCAGGTCCTTCTTGCGGTCGACGATCGTGAGGTAGCCCTCGTCGTCGATCCGTCCCATGTCGCCCGTGTAGAGCCAGCCGTCGCGGATCGTCTCGGCCGTCAACTCGGGCGCGTTCCAGTAGCCCACCATGACCAGCTCCGAGCGGACGCACACCTCGCCGTCGACGATCCGCACCTCGGTGCCCCCGACGGGCGGGCCGACCGTTCCGTACCTGCAGCGCCCGGGCGGGTTCGTGGAGACGAGCGCCGACGTCTCCGTCAGCCCGTAGCCCTCGCGGATCTGGACGCCGGGAACGCGCCGGACGAACTCGTCGATCGCTGTCCGCGACAGCGGTGCCGCGCCGGAAGCGACGAACTGGAGCTCGGACAGGTCGTAGTCCTCCAGCGGCTGGGCGAGCAGCAGGTAGAGCATCGACGGGACGAGCGGCGCGATCTGGGCGCCGTGCTCCTGCGCGAGCCGCAGCCATCCCTCCGGGTCGAACCAGCGCATGAGCACCGACTGCTGCCGGCCCGGATGGTGGAGCGCGACGTTCAGCACCAGCAGTCCGTAGGAGTGCGCCAGCGGCAGGCACGAGAGCGAGCGGTCGACGCCGTCCACATGGCCCGCCTCGTGCCCGTGACGCCCGGCCTCGTACAGGTTGGCGTGCGTCAGCATCACGCCCTTCGCCCGCCCCGTCGTCCCGCCGGTGTAGACGAGCGCGGCGAGGTCGGCCTCGTCGCGCTCGACGAAGGGGCGCACGTCGTCCCGCTCGAGCTCTGTGAGGTCCTGGACGACAGGAACGTCGCCGGCGGCCGCGCGCGCAGTCTCGGCGAACGCCGCCGACGTCAGCACGAGCGCTGCACCCGCGTCGCGGATGAGACGCTCGAGCTCGTCGCGGGTCAGGAGGAAGACGGCGGGCGTGACGACGGCTCCGGCGCGCCAGATCGCGTGGTAGGCGACCGGGACGTCCGGCGAGTTCTCCATCAGAACGACGACGCGGTCGCCCGGCTGCACGTGCTCCGTGAGCCCCGCGGCGAGCCGGCCGGCACGGGCGAACAACTGGCCGGACGAGTGCCATTCGCCCTCGAACCAGAGTGACGGGTAGTCCCCCCGCCGCTCGTGCGTCTCCTCGGCGAGCCGCGCGAGATGACGCCCCGCGCTCACTGTTCGCGCATCGACTGTCCGCCGGCCCGGTGCATCGAGTCGAGCATCCCCGGCGGCGCCGCACCCTCCGGCAGTCGCTGCTGCAGCTCCTCGAGGAGCGCGTCGGGATCCCACCGCGTCCTCGCTCGCGAACAGCTCGCCCGCCTGCCAGCCGCCGAGCATGTTCACCACGCCGCCGTAGACGAAGAAGACCTGGCCGGTGATGTGCTGAGCCTCGTCCGCGCAGAGCGCGACGACGATCGGAGAGTTGTTCGCCGGATCGGCGGGTCGAATCCCTCGTCGGGCGGAGGGATCTCGCCGAAGGCCGCCTCGGTCATCCGCGTTCGCGCGTTGGGCGCGATCGCGTTGACGGTGACGCCGTAGCGCTGAAGCTCCTGCGCGGCGATGAGGGTGAAGCCGACGATGCCGGCCTTCGCCGCTCCGTAGTTCGCCTGGCCGACGTTCCCGAACACGCCCGAAGGGCTCGAGGTGTTGACGATGCGCGCGCGCACCTCCTCGCCCGCCTTCGACTGCTCCCGCCAGTGCGCGGCCGCGTGGCGCGTCGGCGCGAAGTGCCCTTTCAGATGCACCTCGAGCACGGCGTCCCACTCGTGCTCCGTCCATGTTCACGAGCATCCGGTCGCGGAGGATCCCGGCGTTGTTGACGAGGATGTCGAGCCGGCCGAACGCGTCGAGCGCGCGCGTCGACCATCCGCTTCGGCGCCGGCGAAGTCGGCGACGTTCTCTCCGTTCGCGACCGCCGAGCCGCCGAGCGCCTCGATCTCGCGCACGACGTCGTGCGCCGGGCCCGTGTCCGTCGCCCTCGCCCGCGAGCGAGGCGCCGAGGTCGTTGACGACGATCTTCGCGCCGGCGCGCGCGAGCGCGAGCGCGTGCTCGCGCCCGATGCCGCGTCCAGCGCCGGTGACGATTGCAACCTTCCCATCGAGATTCGGCAACTTCTCCCTCCGTTAGACGAAAGCGTTCTCGCCGGTGAGCGCCCGGCCGATGATGAGCTTCTGGATCTGGCTCGTCCCCTCGTACAGCGTCGTGACGCGCGCGTCACGCAGATACTTGCCGACCGGATACTCGTCGATGTAGCCGTAACCGCCGTGCACCTGGACGGCCGCGTTCGCCGCGCGGACGGACGCCTCGCTGGCGTAGTACTTCGCGAGCGACGACTCGAGGGTGTGCCGCACGCCCGCGTCGGCGAGCGTCGCGGCGTGCCAGGTGAGGAGCCGCGCCGCCTGGCACTCGACCCCGATGTCAGCGATCAGCTCCTGCACGAGCTGGTGGGAGGCGATCGGCTTGCCGAACTGCTCCCGCTCGGCCGCGTAGCGGACGCACGCGTCGAGACAACCCTGCGCGATCCCGACGCAGCCGGCCGCCAGCGAGATCCGCCCGTTGTCGAGCGCGGACATCGCGACCTTGAAGCCGTCTCCCTCGCCGCCGAGCATGCTCGACCCGGAGACGCGCACGCCGTCCAGCGTCAGCTCCGCCGTGTCCTGCGCCCTGAGGCCGAGCTTGCCCTTGATTCGCGTCGCCGAGAACCCCGGCGAGCCCGTCGGCACGAGGAAGCAGCTCAGCCCGCGCGCCCCCTCCTCGCCCGTGCGCGCGAACACGAGCGCCAGGCCCGCCCACGAGCCGAGCGTGATGAAGATCTTCGAGCCGGACAGGACCCAATCGGCGCCGTCCCGCGTCGCCCGCGTCACGAGGCTCGCGGGGTCGGAACCCGAGCCCGGCTCTGTGAGGGCGTAGCACCCGAGCGCCTCGCCCGATGCGAGCTTCGGGAGCCATTCGCTCCGCTGCTCCTCCGTCCCCCACTTCGCGATCGTCTTGCCGACGAGCCCGACGTTGACGGAGACGATCCCGCGCACCGACGAGTCGGCGCGGCCGAGCTCCTCCATCACGAGCGCGTACGAGATCGTGTCGAGCTCCCACGCGCCGAGGTAGCCGACCTCCGCCAGCTTGGCGACGAGCGCGCGGTCGATGTCCTCCTCGCGGTCCCAGTCACGCACGTGCGGCACGACCTCCCGGTCGCAGAAATCGCGAGCCGCGGCACGGATCAGCTCCTGCTCCTGGGTGAGGGAGAAGTCCATGGAAGGAGTGGGGCCGGCGCGCGCCGGCCCCACGTGTCCGTTAGCGGCCCTTGATCAGCGAGCCGAACTCGGTGAAGACGCCGTTCTCGTAGCGAACGAGCTTCACCTGCGAGATCGGGAATCGGTCGCTCTGACCCGTCTTGACCCGGATTCCCTTGATCATGTACGGGTTGACCCAGTTCATTTTCCGGGTCGCGTTCATCAGCGACGCCCGGGTCGGGTTCTTGCCCGCGTTGTAGAGCAGCTTCACGATGTCGTACCCCTTCGCGAACCCGTAGAAGTAGAACGTGTTCGCCGGGTCGGCGCCGTTCGGCCCGTACTGCGCCAAGCAGGCGCTTGTACTGCGTGACGATCGGATCGCTCGCGTATTTCGGCGCGTCGTTGTTCTTGAGGTAGCCGGTACTGATCGCGCCGTTCACGTACGCCGGGCCGGCCGCTCCCGCCGCCGCCTTCATGACGGCGTCGATGGCGGAAACCGAGTTGATCACGATCGTGGCCGGCTTCCAGTTCAACGCCTTGGCCGTCGCGAGCGCGCGCACCGTCGGCGTCGGGATGGACAGCAGGACCCACGTGTCCGCGCCGGACGCCTTCTGGCGTGCGATCTGCGACGCGTAGCTCGTGTCCGTCGGCTCGTAGCTCTGCTGGGAGACGATCAGGCTCTTCTTCGCACCGAGGCCGATGTTCAGGCCACGCAGGTAGTCCTTGCCGTAATCGTCGTTCTGGTAGAAGACCGCGATCTTCGCGTTGGGCGCGTTCTTCAGGATCCACTCTCCGTACGCGCGTCCCTCGGCGATGTAGTCAGGCTGCCAGCCGATCGTCCACGGGAACTGCTTGTACTGGAGTCCCCAGTAGCTCGCACCTGTCGCCACCAGGATCTGCGGGATCTTCCGCTGGTTCAGCATCGGCCGGATGGCCTGGTTGTGCTCCGTTCCGAGCGAGCCGACGTCGGCGAAGATCTTGTCCTCGAGAACGAGCTTGTTCGTCAGCTGAACGGTCTGTGCGGGGTTGTACCCGTCGTCGTAGTACTTCCAGACGATCTTGCGGCCGCGGATGCCCTTCTTGCCGTCGGGCCCCTTGCGGTTGTTGACCCACTTGAAATACGCCTCCATGCCGCGCGGGATCGGTGCGTACAGCGACGCGGGCCCGCTGAGCGGGAACGTCCCCCCGATCGTGATCGACGTGCTCGTCACGCCCGGCGTGGCTTGCGACGATGCAGCAACGTCGACCTTTGCGAAGGCGCCCGGAATGCAAACGGCCAGCGCAGCCAGCGCCGCCGCAAGCGCAACCAGCGCTCTGTTCACGAATGTCCCTCCTTCAGAGAGTGCCCCTGTGCCTCTTCCGACGACCACCACAGGCGCATTGTTGGCTGGATCAAACCACGATTCAAGAGCGTCTGGCCGCTAAGGCCACAATCGGCCGCGCGATCCGGCGGAAGAGCGAGGCGGCGCCTCCGGGAAGGAGATAGACGATCAACATCAGCACGACGCCGAAGACGACGGGGCCGGCCTGCTTGGCGAAGTCCAGCGAGATCACTGGAGGGTCCTGCGCGTAGATCGGCAGGAACTCGAGGACGAGCGCGCCGACGATTACGCCCGACAGCGACGACAGGCCGCCGATGACGACGCTGGCGAGGAGCAGAATCGAGAGCGTGACCGGGAACGTGTCCGGGTTGATGTACGCGTTCTGGATGGCGAAGAGGGCGCCGGCGACTCCTGCATACGCGGACGACACGCCGAACGCGAGCGTCTTGTAGACCGCCGGGTTCACCCCGGACGAGACTGCAGCCACCTCACCGTCACGAATGCCGCGCCAGGCCCGACCGACTCGTCCGCGCACCATCAGCCACGCGGCGACGAAGAGAATCGCAGCCGTCGCCCACGCCTCGTAGTAGAGCCAGTGCGACGGCGAGATGTCCCAGCCGAACGGTGCCTGCGGCAGCGGGAGCGAGAGGCCGCCTCCCCCACCGGTCAGGTGCTCGAAACGCTTCGCCAGCGCGGGCATCGACACGGCGACCGCGAACGTCGCGAGCGCGAGCGAGACGCCGCCGAGTCGGAGGGCCGGCAGGCCGAAGAGGTAGCCGATCACGCCGGTCACGAGACCCGCGAGCGGGATCACCCAGATCGGCCGCATGCCGTGCTCGGGGATGATCTGCGACGGCTCCTGCCCGGCGAGCTTGAAGCCCTCCTGGCCGAGGATCATTACCGTCGCCGCGTACCCCCCGATCGCCATGAACGCTCCGTGGCCGAGCGAGATCTGGCCGTTGTAGCCGGTGAGGACGTTCAGGCCGAGCAGCGCGATGAAGTAGATCGCCACGTACGTGAACTGTCCGAGCCGGAACTCTCCCGTGTGCCCCGGCAGCAGCGCGATCACGACACCGGCGAGAAGGACGACTGCCGCGCCGAGGAGCGTCGGAATCCAGCGCTTCGCGATCACACTCGCCTCACGTGGACGCGACCGAACAAGCCCGTCGGCCGGACGATGAGGACGATCAACAAGATCGCGAGCGCAGTCGGCAGCCGCAGTTCCTGCCCGACGAAGTCGACGTACGCGCCGAGCAGGTTGATGAGGACGCCGAGCAGGAGACCGCCCACGACCGCGCCGATCGGGCTGTCGATGCCGCCGAGCACGGCTGCCGCGAACGAGTAGATCAGGACGACGAGCATCATGTCCGGGTCGAGGAACACGGAGGGCGCCGCCATCATCCCGGCGATCGCGCCGAGGACCGCGGCAAAGCCCCAGCCGAGCGCGAGCATCCACCCCACGCGCACGCCCATGAGCCGGCTTGCGTCCGGGTTGAACGCGACCGAGCGCATGGCCAGCCCGAGCGTGGTGAAGCGGAAGAAGAGCCAGAGGACGCCCACCGTTCCGAGGCACACGCAGAACGTCCCGATGTCGCGGACCGAGATCGAGACGCCCCCGATGACGACGGAGCTGTTCGGAAACGGGCTGTCGAAGAGCTTGACCTCGGGCCCCCAGATCCAGCCCGTGAGGCCGTTGATCGCGATCAGCATCCCGATCGTGAGGATCACGATGACGATCTCCGGACCGTGCTCGACCGGACGGATGAGCACGCGCTCGACCGCGATGCCCCCTCCGAACGCGATCAGCAGCGTGAGGAGAAACGCCGGCCAGTACGGCATCCCTCGGTCCATCAGCATCCACGCGATGTAGGTCGTGAACGTCGCCATCTCGCCCTGGGCGAAGTTGACGACGTTCGTCGTCTGGTAGATCAAGACGAGCGCGAGCGCGAGGCTCGCGTAGATGGCGCCCGCCGCGAGACCGCTCGTCACCTGCTGAGCGAAGTCCGTCCAGGTGAAGAGGAGCGGCCCCATCAGTACCCGAGGTACGACTTCCGGACGCCCTCGTGCCGGCGGAGCTCCGCGCTGTCTCCCTCGATCGCGATCTGGCCCACCTCGAGGACGTACGCCCGCGCTGCCGCGTCGAGCGCGACGTTCGCGTTCTGCTCGACCACGAGCACGGTCAAGCCGTCCTCGGCGTTCGAGCTCCTTCACGATGCGGAAGAGCTCCCGCACGATGGTCGGCGCGAGCCCGAGCGACGGCTCGTCGAGCAGAAGGAGGCGCGGACGCGCAACGAGTGCGCGCGCGAGCGCGAGCATCTGCTGCTCGCCGCCGCTGAGCGTGCCGGCCTGCTGGTCGCGCCGCCTCTCCATCCAGGGGAAGTACTCGAGGATGCGAGGTGCCTCCGCTCGGATCGTCTTGCGCTCGCCGCGGACGTAGGCGCCCATGCGCAGGTTTTCCCAGACAGTCAGCTCGGCGAAGAGGCCGCGGCCCTCCGGCACGTGCGCGACCCCCGCACGCGCGACGGCATCCGGACGCGCACGTGAGAGCTGCTTGCCCGCGAAGACGATCTCGCCGGTATGGCGCACCGTGCCGGACACCGAGCGGAGCGTCGTCGTCTTGCCCGCGCCGTTCGCACCGAGCAGCGCCACGATCTCGCCGTCCTCGACGCGGAGCGACACCCCGTGCAGGGCCTTGATCTGCCCGTAGCGCGCCTCGACGTCGCGCAGCTCAAGCAGCGGCGGAATCGTCTGCTCCGAGATATGCCTCGATGACGTCCGGGTCCGACCGGACCTCCGCCGGCGTCCCGGCCGCGATCGTCCGCCCGAAGTTGAGCACGTGGACGCGGTCGCACACCGACATGACGAGGTTCATGTGGTGCTCCACGAGCAGGATCGTCAGGTCGTAGTCCTTGCGGATCGTGCGGATCGCGTCGCCGAGCTCTCCGACCTCCTCGTGGTTCAGCCCGCCGGCGGGCTCGTCGAGCAGCAGGAGTCGCGGCTTCGCGACGAGCGCTCGCGCGAGCTCGACTCGCTTCAACGTCCCGAACGGGAGGCCGCCGGGGAGTCGGTCGGCGCTGTCGGCGAGCCCGACGTAGTCGAGCGCCTCCAGCGCCTGACGGCGGCCGCTCCGCTCCGAGAACGGGCGCATGCGCGTGTGCGCGCCGACGAGCAGGTTCTCGAGGACGGTCATGTTCTGGAAGAGGACGACGTTCTGGAACGTGCGCGCGATGCCGAGCCGGACGATGCGGTACGGCGGCGTGCGAGTCAGGTCCTTGCCGTCGAACACGATGCGTCCCTCGTTCGGGCGGTAGAGGCGCGTGACGAGGTTGAAGAGCGTTGTCTTGCCCGCGCCGTTCGGGCCGATCAGCCCGCCGATCTCCCCGGGGTCGAGCTCCAACGACACGTCGGCGAGGGCGAGGATGCCGCCGAACCGCCGCGTGACGTTCTCTACCGCCAGGAGCGCCATCGGAACGCGTGATGATATGACCCTCCGAACCGCGAATGCACTTCGACGGCACACAGGTCCAGAACGAGATCTACGTCAGCGGCGAGTCGCCGTGGCCCGTCGGCGCCGACGTGTGGGAGGCGCGCGCGGCCGAGCAGCTCGCGGAGGGACCCTTCGGCTACATCGCAGGCGGCGCCGGCGCCGAGTCGACGATGCACGCGAACCGTGCGGCCTTCGAGCGCCACCGGCTGCGGCCGCGGATGCTGAGCGGCCACACCGAGCGAGACCTCTCGGTCGAGGTGCTCGGGACGCCTTCGCCGTTCCCGTTCTTCCTCGCGCCGGTCGGCGTCCTCAGCATCGCGCACGTGGACGGCGAGATCGCTCCTGCGCGCGCGGCAGCTGCAGCCCGCAGTGCCGTTCATCCTGTCGACGGCGGCCTCACACTCGATCGAGGAGATCGCGGAGGCGATGGGAGACGCCCCGCGGTGGTTCCAGCTCTACTGGGTCAGCGACCGCGACGTGGTCGCGAGCCTGGTCGGCCGCGCCGAGGCGGCGGGCTACGGCGCGATCGTCGTCACGCTCGACACGCTCGTTCTGGGTTGGCGGCCGCGCGACCTGCGCAACGCGTACCTCCCGTTCCGCGACGGCGAGGGGATCGCGCAATTCACGAGCGACCCGGTCTTCACGAGCAAGCTGCCGGTGCCGGCGGACGAGGACCCGCTCGTCGCCGCCGGGACGATGCTCGCGATGTTCCCGAACCTCGCACTGCGCTGGGAGGACCTCGCGTGGCTGCGCGAGCTCACGTCGCTGCCGCTCCTCGTCAAGGGCGTGCTGACCTCGGAAGACGCGCGACGCGCCCTCGACGCGGGCGTCGACGGGATCGTCGTGTCAAACCATGGCGGCCGCCAGGTCGACGGCGCGATCGCCTCGCTCGACGCCCTCGTCGACGTGCGCGCCTCCGTCGCCCCGGAGACGGTCCTGCTCGTGGACGGCGGAATCCGCTGCGGCGCGGACGTCGTGAAGGCGATGGCGCTCGGAGCGAACGCCGTGCTGATCGGTCGGCTCTATGCGTATGCGCTCGCGGTCGGCGGAGAGCCGGCCGTGGCGGCCGTGCTGAACCAGCTCGCAGCCGAGACGGATCTGACGCTCGCGCTCATGGGCGGCCGCTCGATCACGGACCTCGACGCGTCGTGGATCGCGGCGTCGTCCTGAGCGCGCCGGGCGCCGTCGCGCTCGAGGAGATCGTCGTCGACGAGCCGGAGGCCGGGCGAGGTGTCCGTCCGCCTCGAGGCGAGCGGCGTCTGCCACACGGACCTGCACGTTGTCGAGGAGGACGGCTGGGATCACGAGCTCCCCGTGCTCCTCGGCCACGAGGGCGCAGGAACGGTCGACGCCGTCGGCGCCGAGGTCGACGGCCTCGCCGTGGGCGACCGCGTCGTCGTCGGCTGGAAGACCGCCTGCGGGGAGTGCGCCTTCTGCCGTCGCGGGGAACCGCGCCGCTGCAAGCAGCCTCCGGCCGGCACCGGGGCGGCTGCACCGGGCGGACGGCTCCGACCTCACGCCGGTCCTGCGCACCGGGACGTACGCGACGCGGACGGTCGTCCCGGCGACGGCCGCGGTACGCGTGCCCGGACGAGCTGCCGCTTCGATCAGGCCTGCCTGATCGGCTGTGCCGTCGCGACCGGCGTGATGTCCGTCCTCGAGACGGCGCACGTGCCCGAGGGCGCGCGAGTCGCCGTGATCGGCTGCGGCGCGGTCGGCCTTTCGGTCGTGCAGGGCGCACGGCTCGCCGGCGCGTCGGAGATCCGAGCGATCGACCTGGACGAAGGGAAGCAGGACCAGGCGCTGCGCTTTGGCGCGACCGACGTCGGCGCCGGGCCGGTCGACTTCGCCTTCGACGTGGTCGGACGCCGCTCGACCTTCGAGCTCGGCCTCAGCCTCCTCCGCGGCGGCGGGACGCTCGTTCTGATCGGGCTCTCTCCTGCCGGAGAGAAGGCCGAGGTCGAGCTGCCGTACCTCTTCACGAAGCGCGCGACGATCCTCGTGTCCCACGGCGGCGATCACATCGCGTCGGAGGACTTCCCGCGCCTCGCTCAATGGGCGCTCGACGGCAAGCTCGACCTCGCGGGAATGGTCACGAGGCGGATCGCGCTCGAGGAGGCGCCGGCGGCGCTCGACGGGCTCAAGGGATCCGCTGACGTGATCCGCTCGGTGATCGTCCTCTAGATTTCCTCGCGCGTGGACCTTCGCGACAGTCCTGACGAGGCGGCGTTCCGGGAACAAGTCCGATCCTGGCTTGCCGACAACCTCCCGGCCGACCCCGGCCCCGAGTGGAGCCGCAAGCTCTACGAGGCGGGGTACGCCGGACTGACGTGGCCGCAGGAGTACGGCGGCCGCGGAGAGCCGTACAGTCACCAGGCGATTGCGCTCGAGGAGTTCGCGAAGGCGGGCGCGCCGAACCACATGAACGTGATCGCGCTCGGGATGGCCGGGCCGACGATCATGGTTCACGGCACCGACGAGCAGAAGCAGCGCTACCTCGCGAAGATGCTTTCGTCCGAGGAGATCTGGTGCCAGGGCTTCTCGGAGCCCGGAGCAGGATCCGATCTCTCCGCCGTGCGCACGCGCATCGAGCCGCGGGACGACGGGTTCACCGTCAACGGCCAGAAGGTCTGGTCGTCGCTCGCGCACCTCGCGGACTTCTGCATCCTTGTCGGCCGCAGCGACCCGGAGTCGGAGCGCCACGCGGGCCTGACGTACGTCATCGTCGACATGCACGCGCCCGGCGTGGAGGTGCGCCCCCTGCGGCAGATCACGGGCGAGGCGGAGTTCAACGAGATCTTCTTCACGGACGTGCACGTTCCGCGCGAGAACCTGCTCGGCGACGTCGGCGGCGGCTGGCAGGTCGCGATGACGACGCTGCTGCACGAGCGCGGGACGCTCGGCTTCGCGCTGACGGGCGTCCTCGACTCACAGGTGCAGCGCCTTGTCGCGCTTGCGAAGGAGCGCGCCGCCGGACGACCCGATCATCCGCGACCGCGTCGCGCAGGAGTGGATCGAGCTCCAGGCGCTGAAGCTGACGAACTACCGCTCGCTCACGACGCTGATGCAGACCGGGATTCCCGGGCCCGGAGGGCTCCGGCTCGAAGCTGCACTGGTCGGAGCAGAACCAGCGGCTGACGAAGCTCGCGATGGAGATCCTCGACGGCGAGGACGACGGCTACTGGGGGTACCAGCAGCTGCGCAGCCGCGGCAACACGATCGAGGCCGGGACGAGCGAGATCCTGCGCAACATCATCGCCGAGCGCGTGCTCGGCCTCCCGAGGTCCCGCTGATGCAGTTCGCCTTTACGGAAGACCAGGAGCTGCTGCGCCGCGAGGCGCGCGACGTGCTCGCAAACGGCGGCTGGGGCCGCGACGAGCTCGTCGACCTTGCGTTCCTCGACCGTGCGGTGCTGTTCGAGGAGGCCGGCCGCGCCAACCGAGGCGACGAATTCTTCGACGCGGACGCACCCGAGCACGAGCGGCTCGCCGCCGTCGCCCTCGAAGCGGCGGGCATCGCGCGGCGCGCGCTCGAGTTCGGGATCGAGCACGCGACGACGCGCGAGCAATTCGGCCGGCCGATCGGCGTCTACCAGGCGGTGTCGCATCCCCTCGCCGACACCTACGTCGAGTCGGAGCTGGCACGCTCGCTCGCGTACTGGGCGGCGTGGTGCGTCGCCGAGGACGACGAACAGGCTCCGATCGCGATCGCGGCGGCGAAGAGCTACGCGGGCGACGTGGCCGTGGCCGCGTGCGAGCGCGCGATCCAGATCCTCGGGGGGATCGGGTTCACGTGGGAGCACCCGCTGCACGAGTACTACAAGCGCGCCCAGTGGATCCAGGCGTACGGCGGCTACTCGCGCGAGCAGCGCGCGAAGGTCGCCGCCTGGCTGCTCGACTGATGCGTGGCGCGCTCGTGACGGGCGCCTCGTCGGGAATCGGCGCAGCATGCGCCTCGCGCCTCGCCGCCACGGGCTGGCAGGTCTTCGCGGGCGTGCGCCGCGCCGGTGACGCGCCGGCCGGCACGGAAGAGATCCTCCTCGACGTCACCGACGCCGCCCAGATCGGCGAGGCGGCCGAGCGGATCGGAGAGCTCGACGCGCTCGTCAACAACGCCGGGATCGCCGTCTCGATCCCGCTGGAGTTCATCCCGCTCGACGAGCTTCGCCGACAGCTCGAGGTCAACGTGGTCGGGCAGGTCGCCGTCACCCAGGCGTTCCTGCCGCAGCTGAGGCGATCGCGCGGCCGCATCGTCTTCGTCGGCTCGATCGCCGGCCGCAGCGCCCTTCCGTTCCTCGGCGCGTACGCCGCATCGAAACACGCGCTCGAGGCCCTCGCCGACACGCTTCGCGTCGAGCTCCGTCCCTTCGGAATCGACGTCTCGCTCGTCGAGCCCGGGACGATCAGGACGCCGATCTGGGAGAAGTCGGCCGAGCTGGCCGGCTCGCTCGCCAACGGCGCGCAGCCGCAGCTGGGCGAGCTCTACGGCGAGCGGATTGCCGCGTTCGGGCGCGTCGCCGCCGAGCGTGGCGCGAAGGGCGCGTCGGTCGAGGCGGTCGTGCACGCGGTGGAGAAGGCCCTTACGCAAGGACGCCCGCGCACGCGGAGGCTCGTCGGCAGAGATGCGAAGATCCGCTCTGGCATCGAGCATTTGCCCGACCGGCTGCGAGATTCGGTGTACGAACGGCTCTTGTTGCGCTAAAAGGAGGTCGACGATGGACGGGCTGATGATGGACTTCCAGCTGACGCTGCCGACCATCCTGCGGCGCGTCGAGGCCTACTTCGGCGGCAAGGAGGTCGTGACGCGCCTGCCGGACAAGTCCTTCCACCGCTACACGTACGCGGACATGGCGCACCGGGCGAAGCAGCTCGCGGTCGCGCTGGAAGACCTCGGCCTGAAACGGGGCGAGCGCGTCGGGACGCTCTGCTGGAACCACTACCAGCACCTGGAGGCCTACTTCGGCATTCCGTGCGGCGGCTTCGTCCTGCACACGCTGAACATCCGGCTGCACCCGAACGACATCGGCTACATCGCGCTGAACGCCGACGACCGTGCGCTGATCGTGGACGCGAGCCTCATGCCGCTTGCGGAGAAGTTCCTGTCGCGGACGAAGATCGAGCACGTCTTCGTCGTCGAGGACTCGTACGAGGATCTGCTCGCGTCGGCGAATCCCAGGGACTGGGCCGATCCGATGCTGGAGGAGAACGAGGCCGCGGCGATGTGCTACACGAGCGGCACGACCGGGCTGCCGAAGGGCGTCGTCTACTCGCACCGCTCGACGATGCTCCACACCCTCGGGACCGCGTCCGCGAACCCGCTCGGGCTGGGTCTCTCGGAGCAGGACGTGATCCTGCCCGTCGTCCCGATGTTCCACGCCAACGCCTGGGGCTATCCCTACATCGCTGCGATGCAGGGGGCGAAGCAGGTCTTCCCCGGCCCGCACCTCGACGCGGAGAGCCTGCTCGCGGACTTCGAGCAGGAGCGCGTCACGTGGACGGCCGGCGTGCCGACGATCTGGCTCGCGATCCTCCAGTTGCTGGACGCCGACCCGAAGAGATGGGACCTCTCGGCCATGAAGGGAATGCTCGTCGGCGGCTCGGCAGCGCCGCGCGCGATGATCGCCGGCTTCCAGGAGCGTCACGGACTTCGCGTCTGCCACGGCTGGGGCATGACCGAGACATCGCCGGTCGCCTCGATGGCGTCGCTGCCGGGCGAGCTCGCGCAGGCGGATCACGACACGCAGTTCGACTACATCGCCATGCAAGGGCTCCCGCTGCCGCTCGTCGAGCTGCGCGCGCGCGACGCGAACGGCAACGAGATCCCGCACGACGGCGAGACGATGGCCGAGCTAGAGGTACGCGGCCCATGGGTTGCAGGCGCCTACTACGACACGCCCGGCACGTCGGAACGCTGGACCGACGACGGCTGGTTCCGGACGGGCGACATCGTCTCCTTCGACGCGCACGGGCACATCCAGATCAAGGACCGCTCGAAGGACGTGATCAAGTCAGGGGGCGAGTGGATCTCTTCCGTCGACCTCGAGAACGCGTTGATGGCCCATCCTTCGGTTGCGGAGGCGGCGGTGATCGCGGTGCCGGACGAGAAGTGGCAGGAGCGCCCGCTGGCGGCCGTCGTCCTGAAAGAGGGCGCGACAGCGACACCGGAGCAGTTGCGCGAGTTCCTCGCGCCGCACTTTGCAAAGTGGTGGCTGCCCGACCACGTCATCTTCGTCGAGGAGATCCCGAAGACGGCCGTCGGCAAGTTCAAGAAGACGGCGCTTCGCGAGCAGTTCGCCGGGCAGCCGGCGACGACCGCCCCGACTGTCACGTAGTTGGCCGACCACCGGAGCAGCTGGGTGGAATCTCCGCCGGGGCCGCCGCACGTCTGGGCGACACTCGGGTACCGCGGGCTCGAGCAGGGCGAGGGTGAAGCTGTGATCGAGTGGGACGCGCCGATCGAGTACTGCTTCGTGGGCGCGACAGGCCCGATCGTCCACGGAGGGCTGGTGACGACGATGCTGGACACGGCGATGGGCGGCGCGTGCCACTCGGTGCTCGACGAGGGCGACACCTTCCTGACGGCCGATCTCCACGCGGAGTTCCTGCGTCCGACGCGGCCCGGGACACTGCGGGCGCACGGCCGCGTCGTTCACCGGACGAAGCGGACGATCTTCTGCGCCGCGGAGCTCCACGACGCCGACGGGAAGCACCTTGCCAGCGCGCGGTGCACGCAGGTGGTCCTGGACCAGCGCTAGGCGACCTTGACGAGAGCCTTGCCCCGGTTCTCGCCGTTCAGCATCCCGATGAAGGCGCGCGGCGCGTTCTCGAGCCCCTCCGTGACGTCCTCCCGCCATTTCAGCTCGCCGCTCGCCACCCAGCGTGCGAGCCGCGGGATCGCCTCGGCGTAGCGCGCGCTGAAGTCGCTGACGAGGAAGCCCTGCATGCGCGCGCGGTAGACGATCAGCAAGCCGGGGTGGAACGTCGGCTGCGGGCGCGCGTTGTTGTACTGCGAGATCTGCCCGCAGATCACGATGCGCGCGCCGACGACCAGGCGGCGGTGGACGGCGTGTGAGAGCTCGCCGCCGACGTTGTCGAAGTACACGTCGACCTTCTCGCCGCGAAGAGCCTCCGCCACGTCCTCGTTCTTGTAGTCGATCCCGAGGTCGTAGCCGTAAAGCTCGGTGAGATCGCGGGCCTTTTCAGGGCCGCCGGCAATCCCGATCGCGCGGCAGCCGGCGAGCCTCGCGAGTTGGCCGACGATCTGCCCGACCGCGCCGGCAGCGCAGGAGACGACCACGGTGTCCCCCGCCCGCGGCTCGCCGACGTCGAAGAAGCCGAAGTAGGCCGTGAGGCCGGTCATGCCGACGGCGTGCAAGGCAAGCGTGGGCGGATCGAGGATCGGCGGCACGGGGCGAAGCGAACCCGCCCGCGCGACGGCGTAGTCCTGCCAGCCGAGCTGCCCGACGACGCGCTCGCCCGGATTGAACCGGCCGTCGTTGCTCTCGACGACCTCGCCGACGCTCTGCGACGTGATCACGTCTCCGATCTCGAGCGGCGCGGCGTATGACTTCGCCTCGCTCATGCGACCCCGTTGGTACGGGTCGACCGAGGCGTACTGCACGCGCACGAGCACCTCACCGCTGCCCGGCCCGGGAACGTTCACCTCGTCCAACGCGAAGTCGGTCTCCTTCGGGAAGCCGTCCGGACGCGCGGCAAGGGTGACGCGTCGACTCGTCGCCATGTGGTGGTTAGCATCGCAGGTCGTGCGTCTCGGCTTCGGCATGGGGTATGCACCGCCCGGGACGAATCCGCTCGAGCTGATCGCGCTCGCGCAGGAGGCGGAACGGCTCGGCTACGACTCGGCGTGGGCCGCGGAAGCCTGGGGAACGGACGCCGTCACCGTGCTCTCGTGGCTCGCCGCGACAACGTCCACGATCAAGGTCGGCTCGGCGATCATGCAGATTCCCGGCCGGACGCCCGGGAACACGGCGATGACGGCGGCGACCCTCGACCTCCTCTCAGGCGGCCGCTTCCTGCTCGGCCTCGGTACGTCGGGGCCGCAAGTAGTGGAGGGCTGGCACGGACAGCCCTGGGGCAAGCCGCTGACGAAGACGCGCGAGTACGTCGCGATCGTGCGCGCAGCGTTGCGGCGCGAGACGGTCGAGCTCCACGGCGACCAGTACGACGTGCCGTACGCCGGCCCGGACGCGACCGGCCTCGGTAAGCCGTTGAAGCTGATGGTGCGGCCGAGGCGCGCGGACATCCCCATCTACCTCGCGGCGCTCAGCCCGAAGAACGTGCGCCTCGCCTTCGAGATCGCCGACGGCTGGCTGCCGATCTTCTTCTCGCCGGAGCGTGCACGCGGCGCGTTCGGCTACGAGCCGCGCGACGGATTCGACATCGCGCCGACCGTGCATGTGGTGGTCTCCGACGACGTCGACGCGGCGCGCGACTTCCTCCGTCCTGTGCTCGCCCTCTACGTCGGAGGCATGGGCTCGCGCGGCGTGAACTTCTACAACGACCTGGTGCGCCGCTACGGCTACGAGGCGGACGCGGAGCGCATCCAGGAGCTCTACCTCGGCGGTCACCAGCGTGACGCGATCGCCGCGGTGCCGGACGCGCTCATCGACGAAGTGGCGCTCGTCGGGCCGCCGGAACGGATCCGCGACCGGCTCGACGCCTGGCGCGAGAGCGGGATCACGACACTTATCGTCGGGACGCCTGACCTGAACGCGCTGCGAACGCTCGCCGAGCTGGTCGCCTAGCCGTGAGGGGTCGCGCCGGCCGCCGCGACGCGGCCATCGCGACGCACGGTCTGTCGAAGGATTACGGCGGCGGGCACGGTCTCTTCGAGCTCGACCTCGAGGTGGAGCGAGGCGAGATCTTCGGCTTCCTCGGCCCGAACGGAGCCGGCAAGTCGACCACGATGCGCCTGCTTCTCGACCTGATTGCGCCGACGGCGGGCTCGGCCGAGATCCTCGGCCTCGACACGCGATCGGGAAGCCTCGAGCTTCGCCAACAAGTCGGCTTCCTCCCCGGCGAGCCCGCCCTTTATCCGAAGCTGCGGGGACGGGACGTCCTCGACTACCTGGCCGACCTTCGCGGCGGTGTCGCACATCGCGAGCGAGACGAACTGGCCGAGCGCTTCGAGGCGGAGCTCGACCGGCCGATCCGCGAGCTCTCGACGGGAAACAGGCAGAAGCTCGGGCTCATCCAGGCGTTCATGCACGGCCCCGAGCTGCTCATCCTGGACGAGCCGATCACTGGGCTCGATCCCCTGGTACAGCGAAGCTTTCACGCACTGCTCGAGGAGGTCGCGGCTCAAGGCCGGACTGTCTTCCTCTCCTCGCACAGCCTCGCCGAGGTCGAGCAGGTCGCTCACCGCGTCGCCATCCTGCGAAAAGGCCGGCTCGTCGTCGTGGACTCGCTCGAGAACCTCCGCAAAGTCGCAGTCCAAAGGCTTGAGATCGAGTTCGAGACGCACGTCCTGCCCGGGGAGTTCCGGGGGTTGCCCGGCGTGAAGGACGTCAAGGCCGACGACCGGCGACTGACCGTCGCGTTCGAGGGCTCCGCCGACCTCGTAGTCAAGGCTGCCGCGGCGCACAAGCTGCTCGCGATCCGGAGTCACGAGGACGACCTCGAGGAGATCTTCCTGCGGTACTACGGGGACGAAGGGGCCAGGTGAACGGCCCGGTCTTCATGCTCGCGGTGCGTCTTCGCTTGCGCTCGACGCTGACGGCGGCGGGAGGGCTCGTGACGGTCCTCCTCATCGTGGGCGCTCTGTTCCCTGCGGTCGGCGACTCGATCGGCAAACTCAATCTTCCCGAAGGAGTTGCCGACCTCCTCGGCGGCGCCGACTACGGGACGATCACCGGCTGGTACAGGAGCGAGATCGCTTCCTTCTACGGGCCGCTCGTCGTCGCCGCGCTGTCGATCACTGCCGCCGTGAGCACCACCGCCGGCGAGGAAGAGGCGGGGATTACGGCTCTCGTCCTCGCCCATCCCGTGCGACGTTCGCGACTCGTGACGGCGAAGGCCGGCGCGGTGGCCGTCGTCGTCATCTTGCTCGCGGTCGCCACGTGGATCGGCCTGCTCGTAGGTGTCGCGCTCGGCGGCGGGGGTATCGGGATCGGACATCTCGCCGCGTACTCCGTGCACCTCGCGTTCTTCGGCTTTGCAATCGGCGCAATGGCGCTGGCGCTCGGCGCGGGCACCGGTCGACGCGGGCTCGCCGCTGAGGTGGCGGGCGGAGTTGCGCTGGCCGGTTGGCTGATCAACGGCTTCGCGCCGCTGGTCGATGCCCTTGACTGGTTGAAGTACCTGTCCCCGTTCTATTACTACGCCGGCCACGATCCACTCACGCGCGGCATCGATCTCAGCGATCTCGCGGTGCTCGGCGTGGTTGCGATCGGCCTGACGGCGGTGGGAACGGCGAGGTTCCGGCGAAGAGATCTACGGGCCTAATCGATTAGAGGCTCCGGCTCGGCATGTAGATGCTCGCGCCGCCGTCGACCATGAGCGTCGTCCCGTTGACGAATCCGGCGTCGTCGGAAGCGAGGAAGACGACGGCGTTCGCCACGTCTTCTGGCTCACAGAGCCTCGGCATCGGGTAGCTCCTCGCGACTACCTCGCGCTGTTCGGGCGAAACGTCCTCCGTCGCCGGCGTCGACACGAACCCGGGAGCCACCGCGTTGCACCGGATGCCCCGCGCGCCGTACTGCGAGGCCACCGATTTCGTCAGGAGCACGATCCCGGCCTTCGACGCGCCGTATGTCGCGCGGAGGCCGCGTCCCATGAACCCGTCGATCGACGCCGTGTTGACGATCGATCCGCCGCCGCGCTCGAGCATGCGAGGAATTGCGTGCTTGCAGCCCATGACGACACCTTTGAGGTTCACGGCGATGTTGCGTTCGAAGACCGCCATGTCGAGTGTGACGATGTCCACGTCGGCATATGCCGCGGAGACGTCATAGGCGTTGTTGTGCAGCACGTCGAGCCCGCCGAACGCGTCCACGGCCGTCTCGATCATGCGCATGACGCTCATCTCGTCCGAGACGTCGACCTCGACCATCACGGCGCCGGGCAGGTCTCCCGCGACGCGCTCCGCGGCGGCTCGATTGATGTCCGCGACGACGACCGACGCGCCTTCGCGCGCCATGAGCCGGGCGGTCGCCTCACCGATCCCGCTCGCGCCGCCGGTGACGATCGCGATCCTCCCCTCTAGGCGTCCGACGGCGGGCTCCCGTAGTTCGTCGTCGCTCACAGCCTCGCCCCACGTGGCGGCTTTGCCATCCTCGTCGACCTCGAGCATCGCGAGGTGGGCCATGAACCGGGTCGGCGAGGCGCCGTGCGAGTGCTCCTCGCCCGGCTCGAAGAAGACGCGGTCGCCGGGACGAATGACCTCGACGGGACCGCCCCGCCGCTGCGCCTGGCCGACGCCCTCGAGGACGTAGATCGTCTGGCCGTTGGGATGCTGTGCCAGTGCGTCCGCGCGCCGAGTGTGAAGTGAACGCTGCTCGCGCTCAGGCGCGAGCCGCCGGTCGGCGAAGCGACAGCGTCGACGAACACGGCGCCGGTGAACCAGTCACTCGGCCCCGCCGCGGTGTCGACTCCGATCTTCGTGATCTGCATAGGTGGTCTCCCCGTCAGAGTTGGCGTGCTGTTGCTTCTATACCTGCATGAGAGCAGCTGTCATGCACGCCGCCGGTGACGTCCGCGTCGAGACCGTTCCCGATGCCCACCTCGTCGAGCCGACCGACGCGGTCGTCCGCGTCACACGCGCCGCCATCTGCGGCAGCGACCTCTGGCCCTACAAGTCCATGAAGCCGACCACCGGCGGGCGGCGGATGGGGCACGAGTTCATCGGCATCGTCGAGGAAGCCGGTGCCGAGGTGCGCACGTTGAAGGCCGGCGAGCTCGTCGTCGCACCATTTCTCTGGTCTGACGGCACGTGCGTCTTCTGCCGGGAGGGACTGCAGTCATGCTGTCTGCACGGCGGACGGTACGGCGCAGACGGCGTCGACGGCGGACAGGGCGAAGCCGTGCGAGTGCCTCAGGCCGACGGAACGCTCGTCGCCCTGAAGGTCGAAGAGGACGACGCGCTCATGCCCTCTCTCCTGACATTGACCGACGTCATGGCCACGGGCCATCACGCGGCGCTCGCCGCGAACGTCAGCCCCGGCAAGAGCGTCGCCGTCGTCGGCGACGGCGCCGTCGGTCTCTGCGGCGTCATCGCGGCGAAGCGCCTCGGAGCCGAGCAGGTGATCCTCCTCGGCCGTCACGAGGACCGCATCGCCCTCGCGAAGGAGTTCGGCGCGACTGACATCGTCAGCGAGCGCGGCGACGAGGCCGTCGAGCGCGTGCGCGAGCTGACCGGCGGTCTCGGCGTCCATTCCGCCCTCGAGTGCGTCGGCCTCGAGCAGGCCACCGTCACGGCGCTCGGCGTCGTGCGACCCGGCGGCGCGGTCGGCCGTGTCGGCGTCCCGCAGGAGGACGAGATTCCGCACGGCACGCACGCGTTCTTCGACAACGTCACGATCGCCGGCGGCCCCGCGCCCGCGCGCGCCTACATCGAGGAGCTGCTGCCCGACGTCCTCGAAGGACTGATCGAGCCGGGCCGGGTGTTCGACAGCCGCACGGCCCTCGACGGAGTGCCCGACGGCTATCGCGCGATGAACGATCGCGAGTCGATCAAGGTGATGATCGACTTCTGATGGAGACGCGACGGCTCGGCGCCCTCGAAGTGTCGGCCCTCGGGCTCGGCTGCATGTCGATGAGCTTCAGCTACGGCCCGCCCGGCGACAGGCTGGAGATGATCGCTCTCATCCGCGCGGCGGTCGAGCGCGGCGTGACCCTCTTCGACACCGCCCAGGTCTACGGGCCATTCACCAACGAGGAGCTCGTCGGCGAAGCGCTCGAGCCGGTGCGAGACCGGGTCGTGATCGCGACGAAGTTCGGCTGGGATCTCGAGGGCGTCGAGGTCGGCGACCGGGCAGCGGGCCTCGACAGCCTGCCTGAGACGATCAGGCGAAGCGTCGACGCCTCGCTACAGCGCCTTCGCACCGACACGATCGACCTCCTCTACCAGCACCGCGTCGATCCAGACGTCCCGATCGAGGACGTCGCCGGCACGGTGAAGGAGTTGATCGAGGCGGGAAAGGTCAGGCACTTCGGCCTCTCCGAGGCGGGCGTGCAGACGATCCGCCGAGCGCATGCGGTTCAGCCGGTCACCGCACTGCAGAGCGAGTACTCCCTCTGGTGGCGCGAGCCGGAAGAGGCGATCCTGCCGACGCTCGAGGAGCTCGAGATCGGGTTCGTGCCCTTCAGCCCGCTGGGCAAGGGATTCCTCACCGGGACGATCGACGCCGGCACGACGCTCGACGACTCCGACTTCCGCAACACCATCCCTCGTTTCGCACCGGAAGCGCGGAACGCGAACCGCGCGTTCGTCGACCTGCTCGCGCGGATCGCCGACCGGAAGAAGGCCACTCCCGCCCAGGTCGCGCTCGCATGGTTGCTCGTCCAGAAGCCCTGGATCGTGCCCATCCCCGGCACCACAAAGCGTGCACGAATGGAAGAGAACGTCGCGGCCGCCGATATCGAGCTCACGCCCGACGACCTCCGGGAGATCGAGGACGCGCAGCTCAGCGCGCAGGGCGCGCGGTACCCGGAATCCGCCCAGCGGATGGTGGACCGCTAGGTCGCGTCGAAGACTGGGACGCCCTCTGCGGCACCGACGGCGACGCCACCGAAGAGGGTCAGACCCTCGAGCTTCAGCACGGGTGCGTCGGGGTCGTCTCCGGCCGGCGTCTTCACGTCGACACCACCCGCGAGGCTCTTGACGCTCGACTCGACGCGCCAGTTCGGCGGTGTCTTGACGGCAACTCCGCCGAACAACGTGTTGACGGAGAGAGACGCCCCCGGAGCGAGCTCGGCGTCGCGAAGATCGAGCGCGATCCCGCCGAACCACGCCGTCAGCGCTCCTCCCTTGAAGCCCTTGGCACGGCTCTTGAGGTCGATGCCGTTGAGGATGGCCATGAGCGCGAGCTCCTCGCTCTCCTCGTCTCCGCGCGAGGGGATGACCCGGCGTGCGAATGCGGCTGCGGTGATCATCCCGACCCACACGCCGAGCTTGAAGACGGCCACCGACCTGATCGGGCGGGCTCCCACGGCCCAAGAATGCCAGTGAACGCGACCGTCTGCGCCGTTAGGGGCGGCCAGCTTCCCTCGTTCGACGGCGAGTGCAAAGCTGAGAAAGGTGGAGTTCCGAATCCTCGGCCCGCTCGAGGTGCGTGACGGGGAGCGTGTCCTGCCGCTCGGCGGCGAGCGGCGGCGGGCGGTGCTTGCGCTCCTCCTCCTCGAAGCGAACCGCGTCGTCTCCGTCGACCGGCTCGTCGCAGGTGTCTGGGGCGGGGACCCGCCGTCATCCGCCCTCGCGTCGCTTCAGAACCACCTGGGCCGCCTGCGGAAGGAGCTCGGCGAGCGCCTCGTCACGCAGCCGCCCGGCTACGTGCTTCGCGTCTCGGACGGCGAGCTCGACCTCGACCGCTTCCTCCGGCTCGTCGACGACGCACGTGGCGCAGAGCCTGCGGTGGCCGCCGAGCGCCTGGCCGACGCACTCGCCCTGTGGCGCGGCCCGCCTCTCGCGGACCTCGCGGACCATCCTGCCGGCCGTGCTGCCGCGCACCTCGACGAGCTCAGGCTTGCCGCGGTCGAGGAGCGGATCGATGCAGACCTCGCGCTCGGACTGCATGCCGAGCTCGTGCCGGAGCTCGAGGCGATCGTCGCGCGGGAGCCCTACCGCGAGCCCTTTCGACGTCGGCTGATCGTCGCGCTCTACCGCTCAGGCCGACAGGCCGACGCGCTCGAGGCGTATGCGCAGGCACGGCGGGCCTTCGTCGAGGAACTCGGGACGGAGCCCGGCCGCGAGCTTCGGGAGCTTCAACGCGCCGTGCTCCAAGCCGATCCGGCACTCGACGCGCCTGGTCGGACAGCGCCTCTGTCCACGCGGCCGCTCCGCCCCGACGAGCGCCGGACAGTGACTGTGCTGGCCGCGGACGTCACCCCCGACGACGTGCCCGATGATCCGGAGGCGCGACGTTCGGAGCTCCGCGAGCGGAGCGCGACCGCGGAGCGCATGGTCGAGATGTTCGGCGCGACGGTGCAGAGTCTCGGCAACGGCCGGCTGCTTGGAGTGTTCGGCGTTCCCGCGGTGCGCGACGACGACGCGCTGCAGGCTGCTCGAGCCGCCCTCGCGCTGAGTTACTCCGCACGGGTCGGGCTCGCAACCGGGGAGGTAGTGACCGGCGAGCCCTTTGTGTCCGGCGCACCGGTCGAGGAGGCGACGGGCCTCTGCGATACGGCCACAGCCGGACAGGTGCTCTCGGGCCCGAGAACATGGCAGCTCGTACGCCACGCCGTGACGGGGTCGCCGCACGCCGGCGCGTGGATCCTCGAGGCGGTCGATCCCGATGCCTCGCCGCTGCTGCGCCGACTGGAGACGCCTATCGTCGGCCGCGAGGGGGAGCTCGATCAGATCGCCGCCGACCTCGAACGCGCGGCGGGCGACGGTCGCCCGCACCTCGTCACGATCTTCGGCGCCCCGGGCATCGGGAAGACGCGCCTCGCGATCGAGTGCGCGCAGCGCCTTCGCGCCTCCGCGACTCCAGTGTTCGCACGCTGTCGCCGGGCGGAGCAGGAGTTTCCCTATGCGCCGCTGCGGGAGCTCCTGGCGGGAGTCGCCGAGGGTGACCTGGAGGATTGGATCCGAGAACGTTTCGAGCCGGATCCCGACGGTGTGCAGCTCACCGGCTGGCTCGCCGCCGCCGTCGGACTCGGAACCGAGCCGGGCCAACCCGAGGAGACGGCCTGGGCGGCACGTCGCCTCCTCGCCGGGCTCGCGCATAAGCGGCCGCTTCTGCTGGTCCTCGACGACGTGCATTGGGCGGCGCCTGCCTTCCTCGACCTGGTCGAGTCGCTGGTCGAGCTGGCCCGCGCCCCGGTGCTCGTGCTCTGTCTCGCTCGCCCCGACCTGCTGGAGGTGAGGCCGCGCTGGGGCGGCGGCCGGCTGAGCAGCTCGTCCATCCTCCTCGACGAGCTGACAGAGGCGCAGTCCAGCGCGCTGATCGACCGGCTCTCGCCGCGCGAGGAGGTCGACACCGCAGCGCGCAAGCGGATCTTGACCGTTTCGGAGGGGAATCCGCTCTTCATTGAGCAGCTGCTCGCGGCCGCGCTCGAGGGCCAATCGGACTCGGTGCCGGACTCGATCCAGACGCTCCTCTCTGCCCGACTCGACCGTCTGTCCGAGCGTGACCGTGCGGTCGCACAAGCAGCCGCGGTGTGCGGCACGTCGTTCTCGGCCGAGGCCGTCGCCGACCTCGTGGAATCAGATCCGTCGCAATCTCTGCTGACGCTCGAGCGGCGCGAGCTCGTGCGCCTCGGCGAGGCCGGAGATCCGGGTGGCGCCGGCTGGTCGTTTCGCCACGGGCTGGTCCGGGACGTCGCGTACGCCGGCCTGACCAAACAGCGCCGCGCCGAGCTGCACGAGCGCCTCGCCAGGCTGGCGATCGAGCGTGGCAAAGACGTCGACCTCGCGGCCGGCTATCACCTCGGCCAAGCCGTCCACGCCAGGCGTGAGGCAGGTGAGCGCGGAGCGGGAATCGATGCGCTCGCAGCCCGAGCGGCCGGCCACCTCGCCCGCGGGGGGGTCGTCGCATTCGATCGCGACGACATGCCTGCAAGTGCCGTGTTGCTCGGACAGGCGAACGCCTTGTTTCCCCGCGAGGCGCCCGAGCGCATCGAGCTGCTCCCGAAGCTCGCGACCGCGTTGCTCAATCGCGGCGAAGTCGCCGCCACCCGGACGCTCCTTGCCGAGGCGTCCGCCGTCGCCGCGGAGCTCGACGACGACAGGCTGGCCGCGCGAGCGAGGCTCGGGACGGCGCTGACCTTGCTCTGGACGGACGCGGCCGCGCCGCCCGACCGGATGCTCGAGGAGATCGAAGCCGTCGTGCCCGTCCTCGAGCAGGAGAGAGACGACGAAGGCCTCGCCATGGCGGAAGTGCTTCGGTTCCATGCGCTGATTCGAGCCGGCTCTCGCGACCCGGCTGCGAGGTTTCCTCTGGCGCTCGAGTACGCACGCCGCGCGAATGCGCGGTATCTCGAGCGCTACGTGCTGAGCTGGGTCTGCATCACTCTGCCGCGCGGCACTCTGCCCGTCGACGCCGCGATCGAACGGGCAACAGAGATCCGCGATGGCTCAACCTCCTTCGTACGGTCGTCGGCGATAGGTGCACTCGGCCTACTGCATGCCATGAAAGGCGAGTTCGAGGAGGCTCGGAAGCTCGTCGAGGAGGTTCGGGCGATGCTCGAGGAGCTCGGGCGCCCCCAATCCGCCGCCGCACACTCGATCGCCATCAGCGAGGTTGAGTCGATGGCGGGAGACGACGCGGCTGCCGAGCGGATACTCAGAACCGGCTACGAGGCGATCACGGGATTCGGTGACGGGCATTCGGCAATGCATGCCGCGTGGCGGCTCGGCCTCGCGCTGGCCCGTCAGGGCAAGGACGTAGAAGCGCGCCACTTCGCCGAGATCACGGAGCGAGTTGACCTGAAAGACATGTGGGTCGACATCTGGTCGCGCGTCGTGCTCGCCCGCGTCGAAGGGAACCGCGGAGTTGCGTCGCGTGCGCAGCAGCTCGTGGTCGGTGCGCAGGAGCAGATGGCCTCCGCGGCCGAGAGCGGCATGCACGCGGATGCCCTGCTCGAATCGGCCGAGGCGCTCCACGCCGCCGGGGGGCTCGAAAACGAGGCCGCGTTGCTCGTCGCCGAAGCGGCCGGGATCGCGGAGCGGCTCGGCTACGTGGTCGCCCGCCGGCGCGCGGAGAAGGCTCAGCGCGCGCTGACGGCGTAACGCACCGTGTGCGCGCTTCCGTTCGAGACCACGAGCACCGCGCTTCTTCGCGGGCCCGCCGAGACCGTGAACATCTGCGTGCGTCCACCGTCGGTCACGCGCGGTGCGACCCGTCGCATGCGTGCCGCCTCACCGGCGACGTCGCTCTCGATCCGTACGACGAGCGTTGCGCCGACGCGGCCCTTGACGACGCAGCTCGAGCGACCGGACGCCACGCGGACGTAGCGAATGCCGAGCGGCGCGAGGACGGATTGCCGAGCACGCACAGGCCGAATCTCGTCCGCGTAGTCAGTGGCGACGGACACCGCGAACCGGTGGAACGCACGCGCGAACGGCTTCCCCGCCACACGGGCATAGGTCGATGCGACGGCGCGCTGCCCGTCGCCGTTGGCGGGATGAGCCGCCAACCGGGAGAAGAGAGCGGGCAAGAGCCGCGGCTGCTCGGCGTCGAGCCAACGCCACCAGAGCTGAGCCGCGTAGCTCCACGTCGTCAGGCTCCGCTCCGGCGCCCGGAACCACGGCCGTAGCTGGATCGTCGAGACGAGGTCGTCGAGCTCCGGGCTCACTCGAGTCTCCAGCGCTGTCGCCGTCCCCTCGAGGATCCAGGACGGAATCACCGGCTCGGTGTCGGCTCCGAAATAGGAGAACTGGACGAGATGGAAGAGCTCGTGCGCGACGGTCGCGTACACGCTCGCGAAGCTGCGCTCGGGACTCGGGTCGAGACTGTTCGACACGACCGCGAAGGCGCCGCCCTCGGCACGGCTCGACGGGAATGCCACTCCAAGGGTTCCGGGTGAGAAGCGGGAAACGTAGACGTCCGGCCGCGAATCCGGCCCGGCCTCGTCCGGCAAGGGAGCCTTGAACCCGCGCCCTTCGTAGTACTCGAGCGCCCGGTCGGCGGCCTCACCGACCCGCTCGACGTAGTCGGGCACGCCGTCGGCGTCGTCGTCGTTGAGCGGCGGCGCATCGATGCCGCGCCTGACGAAGTGCACGACGGCACGGCGTGAGGAGTAGGTCCGCTCCGGCGATGCGTAGTCGTTGTAGATCTGGAAGTCGTGGGGAGCGATGGACGTCTCCGCCCCGGGGACGTCGCTGGGCCGCGCCCGCTTGCTCCCGGCGTCCGCGGCGACCACCGGGACGAGGACGAAGAGCCCGAGCGCTACGACTGCGATCCGCTTCCCCACGTTCATCGCAAGCAGCGTGGCGGCGGCCACTAACAGCGCGACAACAGGCGGCCGACATCCGGCCCAGAGCGATATGTTCCGTCCGGCGGTTTTTCGGTACGAACATGGATGCGGCACATGCGGATTGGCGTCGGCTCGGCTCGGTGTTGGTAGAGGCCGGGCTGGTCAGCGAGCGCGATCTGGTGGACGCGCTCGTCGAACAGGAGCGGTCCGGCCGGCGGCTCGGTGAGATCCTGGTCGCAGCGCGGGACGGTCTCTGCGCCCGCCGTCGCGAACGCACTCGCCGAGCAGCACGGAGGCTTCCTGAAGACGGAGCACGGCTTCGGCACCGGGTTACGGACCCTCCCGGCCGGAGGCGACGGCGAGGAGCCTCCAGTCTCGCCTCCGGCGCAAGCGGTCGACCAGGACTACCTCGTCTTCGTCCCGACGCCTCAGGGCTATCTCCTCCTGACGAGGAGCGGAGAAGCACCGGAAGCGGGTGAGGCGGTGGAGCTCGAGGACGTCCCGGACGCTCGCCTCTTCGTGACCAAAGTGGCGGCCTCCCCGCTGCCGCGCGACGACCGCGTCTGCGTGTACCTGCAAGTCCTCTGAGGTAGCGTCCGGCCTCGTGAAGGTCACGGCGGAGGCCGCACGCCGCTTTCTCGTCGCCCGGCATCTCCTCGCGCCGGCGCGCTCGGTCGAGGGAGGCCCGGACGCCGTCCTCGAGATCTTCCGCAGGTTCGGCTCGATCCAGTACGACCCGATTCCGATCGCCGGTCGGAGCCACGACCTCTTCCTGCACGCGCGCGTCGCGGGCTACGAGCCAGCGTGGTGCGACCTCCTCTACGAGCGCCGCGAGATCTTCGAGGCGTACAACAAGGGCCTCTCACTCGTGGTGACGAGCGAGTTCCCGTGGTTTCGCGGGGTGTTCGGCGTGGGGTCGCGGAAGCTCCTCGCCGAGAACGCCGAAGTGGCGGAGCGCGTGCTCGACCGGATCCGCGCGGAGGGGCCGATGTCGGCGCTCGACTTCGAGCGCGAGTCCGGGGCGACGACGGACTGGTTCGGAATGCCGACGAACACGGTCCGCGCAGTGCTCGAGGCGCAGGCAGTCATGGGGGTGCTCGGGCTCGCGCGACGCGACGGGAACCGCCGGCACTACGACCTCCTCGAACGGCTGCTGAAGCCCAAGGTGCTCGCCCAGGACGTTCCGCTGCGAACACAGATGCGCCACAAGCTCCTGTCGCGCTACCGCGCTCACGGCTTGCTCGGCGTCGGTGGCGGGGCGGACGTCTTCGGCGGGCTCGGCTACGCCAGGGCCGACCCGCGGCTCCCGGGCTACCCGGGACGGATGGCCCTTCGAGACGAGCTCGTCGACCACGGCGAGCTCGTGCCCATAGCCGTCGAGGGAGTGAGCGGCAAGCGCCTCGTCCTCAGGGACGAAGTCGGCCTGCTGGAAGCGCCGCCGGAGCCGCCGCCCTCGGTCGCGTTCCTCTCCCCGTTCGATCCGGTCGTCTGGGACCGACGCCTGCTCGGAAGTCTCTTCGACTTCGACTACGTGTGGGAGCTCTTTGTGCCGCCTGCCAAACGCCGTTGGGGGTGGTACGTGCTGCCGATCCTCTTCCGTGACCGCCTCGTCGGCCGGTTCGAGCCGCGGATCGACCGCGACGAAGGCCGCGTGGAGATCCTGGACGTGTGGTGGGAGGACGGCTTCGCGCCGCGGCGAGCCGACGGGTTCGTGGATTCGATGCGGGACGCCCTCCGTGCCTATGTTCGCTTTGGAGACGCGGACCGCCTCGACTGGGCATCCCACCTCACGGCGGAGAAGCGGATGTTCCTCGCGCGGCCGTGACCACCGCCCGTGCGCCCGCTGTCCTCACTGCTGCGGACAACGTCGCGATGTCGTACGCCCCGTAGTGCCGCTGACCGTTGACGAAGAACGTCGGCGTGCCGGAAACCCCGCTGAGGTCGGCGCTGTCCACGTCGTCGGCCACGCGCGCCGCCCCGACCCGTTCACCGAGGTCGTTCGCAAAGCGTTCGACATCGAGCCCCAGCTGCTCTGCGTGACGGTTCAGGTCGTCGAAGCCGAGCTCGTCCTGATGTTCGAGCAGGAGGTCGTGCATCTCCCAGAACGCCCCCTGGTCGGCAGCTGCTTCGGAGGCTTCGGCAGCCAGTTGGGCGTGCGTGTGGACGTCGCTCAGCGGGAGGTGCCGCCACACGTAGCGAACGTCGGCGAAGTCGGAGAGGAGCTCGCGGACGACCGGCTCCGCCATGTCCGCAATAGGGGCATTCGAAGTCGCCGTATTCGACCAGCGTGACGGGTGCGTCGATCGGCCCTCGAATGTGGTCTCGCTCGGGTTCGACGTCGATGTAGAGATCGACGAGCGGCTCGGCGGTGCCGAGCAGCGCACGGATTCGAAGCAGCCGAGGAAGTCGGGCCGTCGCGCGAAACACGAGCCACGTGATTACGGCCGCAAGGACTGCGGCGCTCAGGATGCCGACCTTCGCCTCCTCGAGCTGTGGACCCTCGAACGCAAGCGTCGCGACGAGCAGCGAGACGGTGAATCCGATCCCTGCGATCGTGCCGCCGCCGATAACGGCGGCCCATCCGACCGGCGGCTGTAGACGACCGCCGCTCAGCCGCGTCGCAAGCCACGACGATCCGACGACGCCGACCGGCTTGCCGACGACGTAGCCCACGAGGATCCCGAGCGTGATCGGCGAGCGGAACGCCTCCCCCAGCATGTCGCGGCTGAGCACGATCCCTGCGTTCGCGAGCGCGAACAGCGGCACGAAGACGTAGCTCGTCCAGGGATGAAAGAGCCGTTGCCACCTCTCGTTCGCGGATGTCGCCCTCCGGAGCTCCGTCCCGGCGAGGCGCGCGAGGTCGGCCGTCGGTTGCTCGCGGAACTCGCGAAATCGTTCGGTGGCGCGCTCGAGGTTCGATCGTTGCGGGGTCCGGGCCCAGACGAGTAGCCCTATGACGAGACCGACGATCTGCGGCTCGACGCCGGCCTTGAGCAGGCCCACCCACGCGCCGACCCCGAGCAGGAAGTACACGACGCCGATACGCACCGGAATGCTCCGGACGACGAGCAGGGCTCCGAAGAAGCCGAGTGCGGCGAGAAGCGGCGCGACCCGGACGGTCTCGCTGTAGACCGTCGCGATGACCACCAGCGCGATGACGTCGTCCGCGAGGACGATCGTCAGCATGAAGGCCCGCAGCCGATCGGAGAAACGCGGGCCGACGAGTGCGAGCAGCCCGAGGGCAAAGGCGGTGTCCGTCGACATTGCGACCGCCCAGCCGTGCGCGGACGGGCGGCCGGCGTTGAAGACGAGGTAGATCGCGACTGCGAGGGCCATGCCGCCGGCGCCCGCCAACAGCGGCAACGCAAAACGCCGCCGCTCTCGAAGCTCCCCGAGGTCGAATTCCCGTCGCGCCTCGAGTCCCGCGACGAAGAAGAAGAACGTCATCAGTCCCGTGTTCACCCACCCGCGCAGATCGAGTGAGACGCCGTGACCGCCGAGGTCGATCGACAGGTTCGTCCCCCAGAAGGAGTCGTACGAGGCGTGGTCGACGTTCGCCCAGATGAGCGCCGCGACGGCCGCGGCGAGCAAGACAGCCGCACCGCCGGTCTCGGTGCGCAGGAAGGCTCTGAGGGGCGTCTCGAGGCTGCGCGCCCAAGCCGTCCGGCCCGAGAAGGACGCGCGGCCGTCCTGAGCGGCGCTACTGCTCATGCCTACCGCGCGCGCCACCGTGAACGCGACCTCGTCGACGTAGCACCAGCTCCAATCCTCGCCCGGCTCGGCCGAGCGGATGATCGGATGACCGCTCTCGCGTCCGTGCACGGTCGCGTGCTTGTTCGGCGACGAGTCACAGCAGCCGATCTTTCCGCACGTCATGCACATGCGAAGGTGCACCCAGCGGCTACCGATCTTCAGGCACTCCTCGCAGCCCGCGATCTCGACCGGGAGGGCCGTCACCTCGATCTGGTCGAGGTGGGTACAGATGGGACGGGCTGCGGACATCTGAATCTCCTCTCTCCTAGGTCCGGAAGGCAAGCGCGACCGCATAGTCGCCGGCAGCATCGGTCCACCACGATTCGAGCCGGAGCCCGGCGCGCGCGAGCTCCACTTCGAACCTCTCGCGGCGGAACTTCGCGCTGATCTCGACTCGAAGCGCTTCGCCCGCCGGGAAGTCCACATCGAGGCCCAGACCGCAGATCGAGACGGTGTGCCCATTTCGAGCGCGCAGGCCGATGTCCATCCATTCACGGTGCGGGTCCCACCGGGCCTCGTACGAGAAGCGCTCCTGCTCGAACGTCGCCTCGAGCTCGGCGTTGACGGCGGTCAAGGCGTTGCGAATGAACGCCTCGGTGACACCGGCTGTGTCGTTGTACGCGGTCTCCAGCCTCCGAGCGTCCTTGACCAGATCGAGACCGACCACGAACGCGTCATCGTCGCCCAGCGACGAGGCCAATGCCTTCAGGAACGGTGCCCGCTCGTCGGGCATCAGGTTCCCGATCGTGCTGCCGAGAAACGCGATCAGCCGTCGCCCTCCCCGCGGGAGGACGTCGAGATCCCGTTGGAAGTCGCCGACGAGCGCGCGGACGGAGAGCGCCGGATACGCGGCCGCGATCCCGCGGGCGCTCACGCTCAACATCGACTCGCTGACATCGAACGGAACGAACGACTCGAGCTCTCCGAGCGCGTCCAGCAGATGGCGGGTGTTCTTCGCTCCGCCCGCGCCGAGCTCGATGAGCGTCCGCGCTTCTGTTCTCTGCGCGATCGCCGGCGCCCGCAGCCGCAAGATCTCCGCTTCGCGGCGGGGAAGGTAGTACTCAGGCAGCCGGGTGACGGCTTCGTAGAGCCGCGAGCCTCGCTCGTCGTAGAGCCACACCGTCGGCAGCTGCCTCGGCCGCGCGGTGAGGCCGTCGACCGTCGCCTCGTAGCCCGCGCGTCTCTCGTGGATGGAGCTAGACATCGCGCGCACAGCGAATCCCGGAGAAGATCTGCCGCCTCTGTGGCAGATCCCAGTTGCGGAACGTCGGCCTGGCGACAAGTGGATCCGTGACCCACGAGCCGCCGCGCAGGACCTTGTAGTCGCCGCCGAAAAAGGGCTCCGAGTACTCCGGATACGGGAAGGCCCGAAAGCCTGGATAGCCGTCGAACGAGGACGACGTCCACTGCCATGCAGCGCCGCACACGTGCTCGAGGCGATCGCCGACCGTCGTGACCGCCTTCTCCCACTCGGCTTCGGTCGGCAGTCGCTTGCCCGCCCAGTGCGCGTACGCCTCTGCGTCGTGAAACGACACGTGCTGCACGGGCTCTTCCAGCGCCGGCTGCTCGCGCTCCCAGTGGAGCGGCCTGTCCCTCCTCTCGGCCTCGACGAACTCCGCGTACTCACGGTTCGTCACGAGCGAACGATCGATGCGGAAAGCCGGCACGTCGACGACATGCCGGGGACGCTCGTTGTCGTACGACCAGGGATCCGCGGCTCCGAGGGTGAACGGGCCGCCCTTCACGACGATCTCGCCCGCGAGCTCCACACGCGGAGGTCGCCCTCGACGTGCCCCCGGCAACCCGGCGAGCGCGAGAGTCTGCGCCATCGTCTCGCCGTGCTGGAGCTCGTGCTGCACCACCATCCCTACGACGAAGCCCTGCTCGAGCAGCGGATCCCCGGCGCCGAACGACAGCTCCGGTAGGAGCTCGATCACCGCGTCGCGCACGACCTCGACGTAGTCCCATGCCTGGTGCGGCGACAGGAGCGGCAGGCGTGCGCGCTCGCTGCGGGAATGTGCGAACGAGTCGTAGAGGCCGTCGTATCCGGGGACCGACGCGCGCCGCCCACCGACGCGCCGCAGCAGCCAGAGCTCCTCGAAGTAGCCGATGTGGGCCAGGTCCCAGACGAGCGGCGACTGCAGCGGCGAGACGGTTTGGACCAGCTGCTCGTCGGTGATCGGCTCGAGCAGTACCTCCGTGCGTGACCGCGCGTGCTCGAGCGCTGCGACGAGCTCAGAGAGCGACACCGAGCTCGGCAAGGCGGCTGAAGATGAGAGACGCGACCATCGAGCCCTCTCCCACCGCCGCGGCCACACGCTTTGTCGACCCGTGGCGAACATCACCGGCCGCGAAGAGGCCGACCCGGCTCGTCTCGAGCGGAAACGGGTCACGCTCCAGCGGCCAGCACTCCGGGAGCCTGCCGTCGACCAGCAGATCCTGGCCCGTGAGGATGTAGCCCGCCGAGTCCGTGAGGACATGCTCACGCGAGCACCAGTCGGTGTGCGGCTCCCCGCCGATGCAGAGAAAGACCCCGTCGACCGGACGGGTCTGCGATGTGCCCCCGGCGTCTGCGAACGTCACCGCCGAGATCTCGTCGCCGTTCGCGTGCAACTCCGTCAGCTGCGTCTCCAGGTGGACGTCGATCAGCGGGTGTTGCCTGATGCGCTCGATCAGGTACGCCGACATCGTCTTTTCGAGCCGGTCGCCGCGTACGAGCATCGTCACGCGCGCGGTTGCGTTCGCGAAGTTGAGCACGGCTTGACCCGCCGAGTTGCCCGCGCCGACGACGACGACATTCTGTCCCGCACACTGCGCCGCCTCGCTTCGACCCGCTCCGTAGTAGACGCCGTGGCCCACGAGCTCGTCGATCCCCGGAACGTCGAGGCGCCGCCATTCCATCCCCGGCGCCGCCAACACGACCGACGCAGTCACCGACGAGCCGTCGTCGAGGATCAGCTCGGTCGGCTCGTCGTGGCCGTTCATCCGGCTCCCCTTCACGCCGTTCAGGACCAGCAGCTCGGCGCCGAAGCGTTCCGCCTGTCGACCGGCGAGCCGTGCGAGCTCCGCCCCGCCGATCCCGTCCGGAAAGCCGAAGAAGTTCTCGATCATGGCGGTGTACGACGTCTGCCCTCCGGGCACGTCGCGATCGGTCACCATCGTCGACAGGCCGTCCGATGCTGCGTAGACAGCCGCTGCGAGGCCGGCGGGCCCGGCGCCGATCACGACGAAGTCGTAATGCGTCTGCCTCGGAGGCTGCAGATCCGCCCCACGCAACGGCGACCGTCTCGACCGTTGCCCCCGTGAGGCTCTGATCGCCGTCGACCAGGACCGGCAACGCTGCATCGACGAGCCCCAGGCGCTCGAGCAACTGCTCCGCCTCCGCCGATCCCGCCTCGAGCCACTCGTACGGCTGCGCCGTACGGGTCAGGAAATCGCGGAGTCGGTAATGCTCGCCGTCCATCCGTCGACCGACGATCTGCACCGTTGAACGCACGGGGCTCACGCCGTCGATAGTAGTGCGCTCCTCGAGGTCTATGACCTCTACGCAAGGGTCGTTTCGTCGCGTTGCGTAGGTTCACTTTCTGTAGTTACTATGGCGACAGAACTAGCTAAGGAGTGTGAAGCGAATCGTGCAGAAGTACCTGCTCGTACCGCTGGACGACACCGTCGTCTTCCCGAACATGACGGTGACCCTGCCGCTCGACGTGGCCGGCGAGGCCCGTGTGCTCTCGTGCCGCGCCACGAGGGCGTCTACGCGAAGGTCGGCACGATCGCCGAGGTCGTCGAGCGCGGCCGCCTGCCCGGCGGCGCTCCGGTCGTGACGCTCACCGGCCTCCATCGCGCGCTGATCGGCGCCGCCGAGACAGGCGCCGGCGGACGCCTGTTCGTCGAGGTCGAGGAGCGGCCCGACGAGACGCCCGCCCCGATCAAGACGCGCGAGCTCGAGACCGAGTACCGCGCGGTCGTCGAGGAGATCCTCGAGCTGCGCGAGGCCGACCCGCGCGTCGGCGAGTTCCTGCGCTCGGTCGCCGAGCCGGGCGCGCTCGCCGACACCGCGGCCTACTCGCCCGACCTGACCTTCGAGCAGCGCGTCGAGCTGCTCGAGACGCTCGACGTCGTCGAGCGGCTCGAGCTCGCCGTCTCGCTCCAGCGCGAGCGGCTCGCGGAGCTGCAGGTGCGCCGCCGCATCCGCGACGACGTCGAGTCGGGCGCGCAGAAGCAGCAGCGCGAGTACTTCCTGCGCAAGCAGATGGACTCGATCCGCAAGGAGCTCGGCGAGGACGACGGCTCGGTCGTCGACGAGTACCGCCGGAAGATCGAAGAGGCGTCGATGCCCGACGAGGTGCGCGAGCAGGCCGAGCGCGAGCTCGGCCGGCTCGAGCGCATGGGCGACGCCTCCGGCGAGGCGTCGATGATCCGCAGCTACCTCGACTGGCTCCTCGCCGTGCCGTGGGGCAAGACGTCCGAGGAGCGGCTCGACCCGAAGCTCGCGCGCGAGATCCTCGACGCCGACCACGCGGGCCTCGAGGACGTGAAGGAGCGCATCGTCGAGTACCTCGCCGTGCGCAAGCTGCGCCAGGAGCGCGGAATCGCCGAGGACAAGCGCTCGGGCGCGATCCTGACGCTGATCGGGCCGCCCGGCACCGGCAAGACGTCGATCGGCGAGTCGATCGCGCGCGCGCTCAACCGCGAGTTCGTGCGCATGTCGCTCGGCGGCATCCGCGACGAGGCCGAGATCCGCGGCCACCGGCGCACCTACATCGGCGCGCTGCCGGGCCGGCTCGTTCGCGCGCTGCGCGACGCCGGAACGATGAACCCGGTGATCATGCTCGACGAGGTCGACAAGGTCGGCGCCGACTGGCGCGGCGACCCGTCGGCGGCGCTGCTCGAGGTGCTCGACCCGGCGCAGAACCACTCGTTCCGCGACCACTACCTCGACGTCGAGCTCGACCTCTCGCAGGTCGTCTTCATCGCCACCGCGAACGTGGCCGAGACGATCCCCGGCCCGCTGCTCGACCGCATGGAGGTCATCCGCTTCGACGGCTACACGGTCGACGAGAAGGTCGCGATCGCCCGCGGCTACCTCTGGCCGCGCCAGCGCGAGCGCAACGGCCTGCGCGAGGACGAGGTCGCGATCACGGACGAGCTGCTCCAGAAGATCGTCAGCGAGTACACGCGCGAGGCCGGCGTCCGCCAGCTCGAGCGCGAGCTCGGCAAGCTGCTGCGCAAGGCCGCGACGAGGATCGCGTCCGGCGACGATGGAGCCGCCGCTCGCGGTCGACGAGGAGTTCGTGCGCGACGCGCTCGGCCGCCAGCGCTTCTGGCAGGAGGCCGCGGAGCGCACCGCCGTCCCCGGCGTCGCGACCGGCCTCGCCGTCACCGGCACCGGCGGCGACGTGCTCTTCATCGAGGCGACGCGCATGGACGGCGACGAGCGGCTCGACGCTCACCGGCCAGCTCGGCGACGTGATGAAGGAGTCCGCGCAGATCGCGCTCTCGTGGGTGCGCGCGCACGCCGACGAGCTCGAGATCCGGCCGGACGAGCTGCGCGGCCAGTTCCACGTGCACGTCCCGGCGGGCGCGATCCCGAAGGACGGCCCGAGCGCCGGCATCACGATGACGACCGCGCTCGCGTCGCTCCTCACCGGCCGCCCCGTGAAGCACACGGTCGGGATGACCGGCGAGGTCACGCTCCAGGGCCGCGTCCTCCCGATCGGCGGCCTGAAGCAGAAGGTGCTCGCCGCGCACGCCGCCGGCCTGACCGAGGTGATCATCCCGGAGCGGAACCGCGCCGACCTCGACGACGTCCCCGCCGACGTCCGCGAGGCGATGACGTTCCACCCGGTGATGAGCGTCGACGAGGTGCTCGAGCTCGCACTCGAGCCCGCGCCCGACCGTGCGCTGCAGGCCGTGTAACCCGGTGCCCGAGGAGGTCCGCCGCGCGGCGGACCTCCTCGAGCGCCGCTGGACGCTCTCGATCCTCTACGCGTCGATCGACGGCGCCGAGCGCTTCAACGAGTTCCTCGACGCGCTCGGCCGCGTGCCGCCGGCGACGCTGGCGGCGCGGCTGAACGAGCTCGTCGAGGCGGGCCTGCTCGACCGGCGCGTGCTCGACACGCGCCCGCCGGCGGTCGAGTACCGGCTGACCGGCGAGGGCGACGATTCGAGCCGCTGGTGCGCGAGCTCGTGCGCTGCGCACGTTGATCCATATGGGAATGTTCTTCCACTCCGCGGACGAAGTGCCCGGAGCGGCCGGCCGACCCGGCGCTGCGGCGCGCCAACCTGCGGCGCATCGGCCCGCTGTTCGCGCCCTACCGCGGCAGGCTCGGCGCGGTCCTGTTCCTGATCGTCGTCTCGGCCGGCCTCGGCGTCGTCCCGGCCTTCCTGCTCAAGCGTGCCCTGGAGGCGATCGGGGAGAACGACACGAGGGCGCTCTCGTTTGCAGCCGCCGGGATGATCGCGATCGCGATCGTCAACGGCGTGCTCGGCGTCGTCCAGACGCTGCTCTCGAACCAGGTCGGCCAGCGCGTGATGCACGATCTGCGCGCGGCCGTCTTCCGGCATCTGCAGCGGCTCTCGCTCGCGTTCTTCACGCGCACGCGCACGGGCGAGGTGCAGTCGCGGATCTCGAACGACATCGGCGGCGTGCAGAGCGTCGTCACGAACACCGCGACGTCGATCGCCTCGAACGTGACGACGGTCGTCGCGACGATGGTCGGCATGCTCCTCCTCAGCTGGAAGCTCGCGCTGTTCGCGTTCGCGCTGATCCCGTTCTTCGCGATCCTGACGCGGCGCGTCGGCAACGAGCGCCGCCGGATCGCGAAGACGACGCAGGAGACGCTCGCCGACATCTCGAGCCTCGTCCAGGAGTCGCTCTCCGTCTCCGGGCATCCTGCTCGGCAAGACGATGGGACGAGGGGCCGAGCTCGCCGACCGCTTCGAGTCCGACTCGCTCCGACTCGCCGATCTCGAGGTGCGCCAGCGCATGGCCGGCCGCTGGGTGATGGCGTCGATCCAGACGAGCTTCGCGATCATGCCGGCCGCGGTCTACTGGGTCGGCGGGCTCCGCTCGCGGACGGCTCGCCGGCACTCTCGATCCCGATGCTCGTCGCGTTCACGACCCTGCAGACGCGGCTCTTCTTCCCGGTCGGCTCGCTGCTCGGGGTCGGGCTCGACGTGCAGACCTCGCTCGCGCTCTTCGACCGGATCTTCGAGTACCTCGACGAGCCGATCGACATCGAGGAGAAGCCGGACGCGCGCACGGCCGCCCGTGCCGGCGACGTCGTCTTCGACCACGTCTGGTTCCGCTACGGCGACGACTGGACGCTGCAGGACGTCTCCTTCACGGTCGCAGCCGGGACGACGACCGCGCTCGTCGGCGAGACCGGCTCCGGCAAGACGACGCTCGGCTACCTCGCGGCGCGGCTCTACGACGTCGACCGGGGCAGCGTCACGATCGACGGCGTCGACGTCCGCGACCTGACCTTCGGCGCTCTCGGCGATCTCGTCGGCGTCGTCTCGCAGGAGACGTACCTCTTCCACGAGTCCGTTCGCGAGAACCTCCGCTTCGCCAAGCCGGACGCGACCGACGAGGAGATCGAGGCGCCGCCGAGGCCGCGCGCATCCACCACGTGATCGCCGCGTTGCCCGAGGGCTACGACACGGTCGTCGGCGAGCGCGGCTACCGCTTCTCCGGCGGCGAGAAGCAGCGCATCGCGATCGCCCGCACGATCCTGCGCAACCCGCCGATCCTCGTGCTCGACGAGGCGACGAGCTCGCTCGACACCGAGACCGAGCGCCTGGTGCAGGAGGCGCTCGACCGGCTCTCCGAGGGCCGCACGACGATCGCGATCGCGCACCGGCTCTCGACCGTGCGCGACGCCGACCAGATCGTCGTGCTCGACCACGGCCGCGTCGTCGAGTCGGGGCGGCACGACGAACTGATCGGCCGCCGGCGGTCGCTACGCCGCTGGCCGCGCGCGACGCGGAGCTCGTCGGCGGCGTGAGCGTCGCGGCCGGCTAGATCCCGGGCCCCGGCACCGTCTCGACGTCCTCGGGCTTGAGGACTGCAGTGCCCTTGGGGACGAGCGCGGCAACGACCGGCTTCTTGTCCGCCCTCCGTCGAAGCAGGCGCGGGGGCTTCTCGCTCAGATATGTGTCGCCCCACTGCCTCAGCGCGCTGAGGGCGATGTTGAGGTCGCGCCCCTTCCGCGTCAGCCGGTACTCGAACCGCTCCGGCCGCTCGCTGTAGCGGACCCGCTCGAGGATGCCTTCGTCGACGAGGCGGTTGAGGCGCTCGGTGAGCACGTTGCGGGCGATCGCGAGATCGGACTGGATCTCTTCGAATCGCCGTAAGCCGAGGAAGACGTCGCGGACGATCAGGAGCGTCCAGCGCTCACCGACAACCTCGAGCGTCCGCGCGATCGAGCAGTTCTGGCCCTGATAGTCGCGTTTCAGCATTCCGTGCAATCTAGCACTATCAGTTGCATCACGCAACTATCTCTGCTACCGTGCCTCTATCAGTTTCGTGAAGCAACTATTGAGGGAGGGGCGCATGGAGACGACATTCGAGCGGCACACCCTGTCGAATCGGCTGGCGTACTGGCTCGCGGCCGGGATCATCGGCCTCGGCCTCTTCGCGTCGCTGACGCCGTCCCCGCTCTATCGGACGTACAGCGTGCTCTGGCACTTCTCGTCGCTCACGCTCACGCTGATCTACGCGACGTACGCGTTCGGCGTGCTGGCGGCGTTGCTGCTCGCGGGCCGCGTGTCCGACGACGTCGGCCGCCGACCCGTCCTGCTCGTGGCGCTCGCAGTCCTGATGGGCTCGACCGTGCTCTATCTCTTGGCGGATTCGGCCGCCTGGCTCTTCGCCGCCCGCGGGCTCCAGGGTCTGGCAACTGGTGCCGCCCTCAGCGCGGCGAGCGCGGCGCTGCTCGACCTGCACCCGCGGCGTGATCCGACCGGCGTCGCACTGACGAACGGAATTGCGGCCGCCGCCGGCATCGGCCTCGGCATGCTCGTGTCGTCCTCGCTCGTCCAGGTCGGGTGGGAGCCCCGGGCTCTGCCATATCTCGTCCTGCTCGCCCTGATCGCGATCGCGGCCGTCGGCGCGTACCTCATGCCCGAGCCGGTCGTCGAGCGCACGGGCCTTCGCGTGACGGTGGAGCGACCGAGCGTTCCGGCGGTCGTCCGCCGGCCCTTCGTCCTTGCCGCCCTCGCGGTCCTGTCGTCGTGGTCGATCGGTGCGCTCTTCTTCTCGCTCGGTCCGCAGTT